>NZ_KE340298.1 GCF_000413315.1 Propionibacterium sp. oral taxon 192 str. F0372 | reverse complement strand
TGTTGGTTTGGTCGCTGGTTCTGGGGTCTTTTGTGGTTCTGGGGTTGGTGGGTGTGAATTTTGAGAACTCAACAGTGTGCTTTACAGTCATTTTTTTGGCCTTGTCGGAGGAAGGTTTTTCTTCTTTCGTTTGGGTTTCTTTGAGTGATTGATTGTCCAGTTTTCGGATTGGATTGGTCAGTGATTCGGTTCTCTGTTTTTTCGATGGAGAGTTTGATCCTGGCTCAGGACGAACGCTGGCGGCGTGCTTAACACATGCAAGTCGAACGGTAAGGCCCTTTCGGGGGTACACGAGTGGCGAACGGGTGAGTAACGCGTGAGTAACCTGCCCCTGACTTTGGGATAACGGATGGAAACGTTTGCTAATACCGGATATTCAGCTCTTGAGGCATCTTTTGGGTTGGAAAGTTTTTTCGGTTGGGGATGGGCTCGCGTCCTATCAGCTTGTTGGTGGGGTAGTGGCCTACCAAGGCGTCGACGGGTAGCCGGCCTGAGAGGGCGACCGGCCACATTGGGACTGAGATACGGCCCAGACTCCTGCGGGAGGCAGCAGTGGGGAATATTGCACAATGGACGGAAGTCTGATGCAGCAACGCCGCGTGCGGGATGACGGCCTTCGGGTTGTAAACCGCTTTCAGCCATGACGAAGCGTGAGTGACGGTAGTGGTAGAAGAAGCACCGGCTAACTACGTGCCAGCAGCCGCGGTGATACGTAGGGTGCGAGCGTTGTCCGGATTTATTGGGCGTAAAGAGCTTGTAGGCGGTTGATTGCGTCGAAAGTGCAAACTCAGGGCTTAACTCTGAGCCTGCTTTCGATACGGGTTGACTTGAGGGATGTAGGGGAGAATGGAATTCCCGGTGGAGCGGTGGAATGCGCAGATATCGGGAGGAACACCAGTGGCGAAGGCGGTTCTCTGGACATTTCCTGACGCTGAGAAGCGAAAGCGTGGGGAGCAAACAGGCTTAGATACCCTGGTAGTCCACGCTGTAAACGGTGGGTACTAGGTGTGGGTCACATTCCACGTGGTCTGTGCCGTAGCTAACGCATTAAGTACCCCGCCTGGGGAGTACGGCCGCAAGGCTAAAACTCAAAGGAATTGACGGGGCCCCGCACAAGCGGCGGAGCATGCGGATTAATTCGATGCAACGCGAAGAACCTTACCTGGGTTTGACATATGCCGGAAGCATGCAGAGATGTGTGTGCCTTTTTGGTCGGTTTACAGGTGGTGCATGGCTGTCGTCAGCTCGTGTCGTGAGATGTTGGGTTAAGTCCCGCAACGAGCGCAACCCTCGTCCAATGTTGCCAGCGCGTTATGGTGGGGACTCATTGGAGACCGCCGGGGTCAACTCGGAGGAAGGTGGGGATGACGTCAAGTCATCATGCCCCTTATGTCCAGGGCTTCACGCATGCTACAATGGCCGGTACAAAGAGTTGCGAGCCTGTGAGGGTGAGCGAATCTCATAAAGCCGGTCTCAGTTCGGATTGGGGTCTGCAACTCGACCCCATGAAGTCGGAGTCGCTAGTAATCGCAGATCAGCAACGCTGCGGTGAATACGTTCCCGGGGCTTGTACACACCGCCCGTCAAGTCATGAAAGTCGGTAACACCCGAAGCCGGTGGCCTAACCTTTGTGGGGGGAGCCGTCGAAGGTGGGACTGGTAATTAGGACTAAGTCGTAACAAGGTAGCCGTACCGGAAGGTGCGGCTGGATCACCTCCTTTCTAAGGACCATTGACTGCTGCGTGTTGTGGTGGTTTTGTGGTGTTTGTTTTGTGGAAGGCTGTGGGGCGCACTGTTGGGTTTTGAGGGTTCAGGCCGTGTGGTTTGGGTTCTTGTGGCCTTGATTTTCTGGGATGGTTGTGTCCTGGGGGGTTTTGGTTGTGGGTATGTTGAGAATTGTACAGTGGACGCGAGCATCTTTGTAGGCGACAAGCTACTAAGTGCGATCGGTGGATGCCTTGGCACCAAGAGCCGATGAAGGACGTTGTAACCTGCGATAAGCCCTGGGGAGTTGGTAAACGAGCTGTGATCCGGGGATGTCCGAATAGGGAAACCTTGAAGTTACCGGAGTTATGTCCGGCGACCTCTACCTGAATGTATAGGGTAGTTGGAGGGAACGTGGGGAAGTGAAACATCTCAGTACCCATAGGAAGAGAAAACAATAGTGATTCCGTGAGTAGTGGCGAGCGAAAGCGGATGAGGCCAAACCGTGTGTGTGTGATAACTGGCAGGTGTTGCATGTGCGGGGTTGTGGGAGCATCGTGGTCGGGCTGTTGACTGGCCGGCGAGTGGAAATGTGTGGTGAAGTTGAAGTATCTGGGAAGGTACGGCGTAGAGGGTGAGACCCCTGTAGACGTAAGCTGCGCACTCGTTGTGTGTTTTCCCAAGTAATGCGGAACTCCTGGAATTTCGCATGAATCTGGCGGGACCACCCGCTAAGCCTAAATACTACTTGGTGACCGATAGCGGATAAGTACCGTGAGGGAATGGTGAAAAGTACCCCGGGAGGGGAGTGAAATAGTACCTGAAACCGGTCGCATACAATCCGTCGGAGCCTTTTTGTGGGGTGACGGCGTGCCTTTTGAAGAATGAGCCTGCGAGTTAGTGGTGTGTGGCGAGGTTAACCCGTGTGGGGTAGCCGTAGCGAAAGCGAGTCCGAAGAGGGCGGTTGAGTCGCATGCTCTAGACCCGAAGCGGTGTGATCTATCCATGGCCAGGGTGAAGCGACGGTAAGACGTCGTGGAGGCCCGAACCGACCAGGGTTGAAAACCTGGCGGATGAGTTGTGGATAGGGGTGAAAGGCCAATCAAACACCGTGATAGCTGGTTCTCCCCGAAATGCATTTAGGTGCAGCGTTGCGTGTTTCTTGCCGGAGGTAGAGCACTGGATGGTCTAGGGGGCCTACAAGCTTACCGAAATCAGCCAAACTCCGAATGCCGGTAAGTGAGAGCGTGGCAGTGAGACTGCGGGCGATAAGGTTCGTAGTCGAGAGGGAAACAGCCCAGATCATCAGCTAAGGCCCCTAAGTGGTGACTAAGTGGAAAAGGATGTGGAGTTGCGGTGACAACCAGGAGGTTGGCTTGGAAGCAGCCATCCTTGAAAGAGTGCGTAATAGCTCACTGGTCAAGTGATTCTGCGCCGACAATTTAGCGGGGCTTAAGTTATCCGCCGAAGCTGTGGCATTCAATGTTTTGTTGGATGGGTAGGGGAGCGTCGAGTGTGTGGTGAAGCAGCTGGGTGACTGGTTGTGGAGTGCATTCGAGTGAGAATGCAGGCATGAGTAGCGAATGATGGGTGAGAAACCCGTCCGCCGAATATCCAAGGGTTCCAGGGTCAAGTTAATCTGCCCTGGGTAAGTCGGGACCTAAGGCGAGGCCGACAGGCGTAGTCGATGGACAACGGGTTGATATTCCCGTACCGGCGAAACGACGTCCGTGTTGAATCAGATGATGCTAAGCATGTGAGTTGGTTTCCTTTCCTTTCGGGGTTTGGTTTCTGGTGAGTGTGTGAACCGATTTTGTAGTAGGCAAGCTGCGGAGGGACGCATGAAGGTAGCTGTACCCGGTGATGGTTTCCGGGGGTAAGCGTGTGGCGTGTTGGGTAGGTAAATCCGCCTGGCGTGTGCGTGAAGCGTGATGCATAGACATGTTGTGTTGAATTCAGTGATCCTATGGTGCCAAGAAAAGCTTCGTGAGCGAGTTGTGAGCCGCCCGTACCCTAAACCGACACAGGTGGATGAGTAGAGAATACTGAGGCGATCGAGAGAATCGTGGTGAAGGAACTCGGCAAAATACCCCCGTAACTTCGGGATAAGGGGGACCTGAGGGGTGAAGAGCCTTGAGGGTCGCAGAGACCACGCCCAAGCGACTGTTTACCAAAAACACAGGTCCGTGCGAAGTTGTAAGACGATGTATACGGACTGACTCCTGCCCGGTGCTGGAAGGTTAAGGGGAACTGTTAGCTTTTGCGAAGCAGTGAACTTAAGCCCCAGTAAACGGCGGTGGTAACTATAACCATCCTAAGGTAGCGAAATTCCTTGTCGGGTAAGTTCCGACCTGCACGAATGGAGTAACGATTTGGGCACTGTCTCCACCACGGACTCGGTGAAATTGCATTACGAGTAAAGATGCTCGTTACGCGCAGTAGGACGGAAAGACCCCGGGACCTTTACTATAGTTTGGTATTGGTGATCGGGACGATTTGTGTAGGATAGGTGGGAGACTGTGAAGCAGTCACGCTAGTGGTTGTGGAGTCGTCGTTGAAATACCACTCTGGTCGTTCTGGTTATCTAACTTGGGTCCATTATCTGGATCAGGGACAGTGCCTGATGGGTAGTTTGACTGGGGCGGTCGCCTCCTAAAAGGTAACGGAGGCGCCCAAAGGTTCCCTCAGCCTGGTTGGTAATCAGGTGTTGAGTGTAAATGCACAAGGGAGCTTGACTGTGAGACAGACATGTCGAGCAGGGACGAAAGTCGGGATTAGTGATCTTCTGGTGGCGTGTGGAAGCGCCAGAACTCAACGGATAAAAGGTACCCCGGGGATAACAGGCTGATCTTGCCCGAGCGCTCATAGCGACGGCATGGTTTGGCACCTCGATGTCGGCTCGTCGCATCCTGGGGCTGGAGTCGGTCCCAAGGGTTGGGCTGTTCGCCCATTAAAGCGGCACGCGAGCTGGGTTCAGAACGTCGTGAGACAGTTCGGTCCCTATCCACTGCGCGCGTAGGAATCTTGAGAAGGGCTGTCCTTAGTACGAGAGGACCGGGACGGACTAACCTCTGGTGTGCCAGTTGTTCTGCCAAGAGCACGGCTGGTTGGCTACGTTGGGAAGTGATAACCGCTGAAAGCATCTAAGTGGGAAGCACGCTTCAAGATGAGGGTTCCCTCACGTTGTGTGGTAAGGCCCCCGGTAGACCACCGGGTTGATAGGTCGGATGTGGAAGTGCAGTAATGTATGGAGCTGACCGATACTAATAGGCCGAGGGCTTGTCCTACAAAGATGTTACGCGTTCACTGTATGATTTTGAGGGTATCTGTGGTGATATTCTGAAGAGTGTTTCGGTGGCCATAGCGAGAGGGAAACACCCAGTTCCATTCCGAACCTGGTAGTTAAGCCTTTCAGCGCCGATTGTACTGCAGGGGGGACTCTGTGGGAGACTAGGACGCTGCCGGACTTTTAAGCAGTGTTCCTCTACACACGTGTGTAGAGGAACACTGCTTATTTTCTTTTGTGTATATCACCACACCCCAACCCAACACCCAGAGCCAGTAACAGCCATGATGGATCTATCGCGGACATGTCTGGAAGATGAACAGTTCGTTGTTAACTCGACTGGCATTGGTAGTCGTGTAACGATTCTGTCGCTAACTTTGGGAAAGTTGTGATGCGCTGGCCTGACGGAACACGAACACGGAAGACGGAAGGCAGTATTGCATCGGATTCGCTGCGTTCTCACGTCTGACGTAGACTGACTGCACAGCTCCATAGCGGTCGCAGTCCGTTGTCACGGACTCACGTGGTGGTGCTGTTCGCTCGAGGCCCTCGGGTGGAACGACCACGGTGAGTGGCTGCGACCTCTCGCCAACAAGATGATTGGCATTCCCATGAGCAGTTCTTACGAAGACGACCGCCCGCGGCGTGATCGTGCTCCTCGTGACGATCGCCGCGGCCCGGCTCGGCGAGATGGTTCCCGCGGCCAATGGCGAAACAACTCCGGTCAGCGGAATCAGGGTTCTTCCCGGCGCGGTGACAGTGACCGGTGGAGATTGGGTGAAGGGCCGAACAGCCGCAGGTGGGACGGGAATCCTGACCGTTCACGTCGCAATGAGGACCGTGACGATTCCTCTCGAGGCTCCTCTTGGCAGCCAAGAAGCACCAAAGACCGCGGTCAGCGTCGTCAGGAGGGTCGAGGAACTGATCGTTGGGATAGCAGAGGTGGGCGCTGGTCCGGCCGGGAGGCAGCCCGTGATGCGGGGGAGCACCGTGGATACAGCTACCGAGAGCGCGATGCTCAGCGCCGGGACAGTGATGGTCGTACCCGCGATTACTTTGGCTCCCGTCAGGATGGATGGGATGAGCCAGATCGCCGTGGAGAATGGCGTGGTCGTGATAGAGCTCAGGCAGGTGGCGCCGGTCGAGGCTCTTTCCGAGGTGGTTCCTTTGACAGGCGCCGAAGAGATGACGGCGGTCGACGGAGTCAATGGGGAAATGACCAAGAGCGGGCCGTTCGTCGTGACGGGGGGCGGGATGCCCGGGCCCGGAACAACGTGCGGGATCGTGACGACCGTCGCGGTCAGCGGGATTCCCGGGGCAGCCGTGGCGGTTGGCGAGGCGACCGTGAAACCCGCAGTAACGATCGGGGCGAGTGGCATCGCAGTGATCGCCGTGGCATTTCGCGTCCCAACCAGGGACGCGAAATATGGCGGGATGATCGTGAGCTTGACCGCGATCGTGATGACCGCCGTGGTGGATGGCGAGACAGACGCAGTGAACAGGAGCGGGACCCCGCCCCTCGTGACGATCGGCGGGGTCAGTGGCGTGATAATCGTCGTCGCTATGACCGCCGGGGTGACAAAGACGATCACGGCCGCTACGACCGCGATCGGGGCCGTCGCGTCGACGAATCGGAACGTCCATTGCCTCCCGGGTTGGAGCCCGCGGATAACGAACCCCAGCTTCCTGTCGGGTACGACGAATCTCAGCTTCCTCCGGGTGTACGCGCCGAGTTGAAGGGCGTCAACAAGCAGATGGCCACTGTCATAGGGGGGCACCTGCAAGCCGCCGGGGAACTTGTCGATATTGACCCGGATCTGGCACTGCGGCATGTGATGGTCGCTCGCCGCCTAGGCTCCAGACTGCCTGTCGTGCGCGAAATGGCGGCTGAGGTCGCCTACGCTGTCGAAGCCTTCAGCACCGCGCTCACCGAATACCGCGCACTGCACCGGATGACCGGCAATGACGATTATCTCCCGGTGATCGCTGACTGTGAACGGGCGGTCGGCAAACATCAGAATGCTCTGCGCACCCTGCGCGATGCTCAGCAGGCCCGGCTGAGTCCGGCCCAGCGGATCGAGGCGGTCCTCGTCGAAGCAGGGATTCGTGAAGATCTGGGACAGCGTCCCGAGGCGGCACGACTGCTCAAGCAGGCCATTGGAGCCAACCAGGGAGGTCATCAAGAACAGGCACGCTTGCGGGTGGCGTACGCGAATCTGCTGGCGAGCAATGGTCAGGTGGAGCAGGCCCTCGAATGGCTCGCGTCGGCCAGGAAGCACGACCGGAATGATGTCCTCGGGGTCGACGCTCTCATCGCAGTGCTCCGTGGGGAGGAGATCGAACCCGAATCGGATGAGTTCGAAATCATGGATGTGGAGGAATACCATCCGGACCCCGGTGAAGACTCCGATGGCGATCTACTGCCCGAGGACGCCATCACGACCCATGGCGCGCAGGATCTCGACGAGAACTCAGTCACCGAAGATCCGGAGACGGAGATGGGCGATGAGAAAGGTGAATAACCGTATCATCGACCTCCACGATGCAGTCCTCCTCGACCTTGACGGGGTCGTCTACCTCGGTCCGCAGGCAGTCGGGGGCGCCCCCGAATCCCTGGACGCAGCCCGTCGCAAAGGAATTCAGATCGCTTTCGTAACGAATAACGCGGCCCGTCGCCCCAGTGCGGTTGCCGACCATCTGCGCTCACTAGGCATCACCTGCCAGGAAATGGACGTTGTCACCAGCGCCCAGGCGATCACGGCCCTGATGGCCAGGCAGCTTGCGAAGGGGTCGAAGGTGCTTGTGTGCGGAACTGATGCCTTGGCCGAGGAGGCCACCAAGGTGGGGTTCACCATCGTCGAATCCTTCACTGATGAACCCGTTGCCGTTGTCCAGGGCTACAGCCCCAGCATCAACTGGCAGCGTTTCGACGAGGCGGCCCACGCGATCCAACGCGGAGCCGTCTGGTACATGTCGAACACCGACCCCAACCGACCGACCAATTTGGGCATGGTGCCGGGTGCCGGTGCCCAGATGGCCGTCGTTGCAGCCGCAGTCGATGCCAAACCGGTCATTGCCGGAAAACCTTTCCCGCCGCTGCTGGAGGCCACCGTGGAGCGCGTGGGCTGTCAGGCACCCATCTTCATTGGTGATCGGCTCGACACCGACATCGAGGGGGCTAACAACGTTTCGATGGCCTCGATGCTGGTATTTACCGGGGCCCACGGAAAGTACGACCTGGTGTCTGCTCCGGTGCACCAGCGTCCCACAACCATTGGTTTTGATCTCATGTCCCTGTCCCAGCCCATCCGCAGGGCGAATACGACAGATACGGGCTGGACTTGTGGTGCGGCCATCGCCCGCATCGTCGGTGGAAAGATTGAGGTATCTGGCGTGGAAGACGGCGTAGATGCCCAGTTGGATGTCTTGTGGGCTCTCGCCAATCTGTGCTGGGCACACCCGGAGCTTGATCCGAGTGCGGCCCTTGAGGAACTGGACATGGTGCCGTGAGCGAGCAGAATATCCCGGATGAACAGACTGCGGTGACTGAACAAAACGTCACGGAGAAACAAAGCCTCATGGATGGTCAGCTTGCCCCACCCCCGGTGACCGGGAACCCCGCAGTCGACGAAGCCTTGGCCGCAGCAGTTGCGCCGGATGCAGGACCTGCTGGAATGCTTACCAGACTGACCGGTGTTCACGAACGACTCGCGAAGGTCTTGGAGACCTCACGCGAAGATGTCCAGGCCCCGATCCCGGGCATCTCCGCCGATGAGGGCTGAGGAGGTTCCCATCCCCGGCGGGCGGCTGGACGCGGTGCTTGTCAAGGTGGGGCTGGCCCGGTCCAGATCCCAAGCTGCTGAGTTGATTCATTCCGGGAAGGTCAGCCTTGATGGACGGGTTGTGAATCGCGGATCCCACCGGTGCAGGCCGGGGGCGGTCATGGAGGTCGAAACGGATCCCTGGGTGTCGCGGGCCGCTCACAAATTGATCGGTGCACTCGACCAGTCGGGTATCAAGGTGGGGTCCCGGGCGCTCGACGCGGGGGCCTCCACTGGAGGATTCACCCAGGTGTTGCTGAGTCGCGGAGCCGACCGGGTCTACGCGGTCGACGTCGGGCACGCCCAGCTGGCGCAGGTGGTGCGCGAGGACCCGCGAGTGGTTGTGCGGGAGGGGCTCAACCTGCGTGACCTTACCTTGGAGATGCTTGAAGATGAAGCCGTGGACATGGTGGTGGCTGATGTCTCCTTCATCTCTCTGCGCATCTTGCTGGCCCCGATGCTGGCCGTGCTGGTACCAGAGGGGGTGGCCCTGCTCATGGTCAAACCCCAGTTTGAGGTTGGGCGGCAGCGCCTGGACGCCCAGGGAGTGGTTCGCGACCCAGCCGACCGGGCTGATGCCGTAGCTGGGGTCCTGACCGAAGCCCGGCGCTTGGGATGGGAGCCGTTTTGGCAAGCGGATTCAACTCTTCCCGGGCCATCGGGGAATGTCGAGCACTTCGTCGGCTTGCGTCGAGACCAGATGTGGGCCCCGCAAACCAGCAAGTAGGCTTTCCGGGGTGAGCGATGAACGACAAGTGGGCATCGTGCTGCACACGGGACGGGCTGAGGCTCTCACCGTGGCGGTGCAGTTCGTGCGGGGGATGATTACCAACGGCATTGGATGCCATGTGATCGGTGACCGGGCAGATGAGTTGTCTGCTGCCATGGGCCCGGAGACATCAATCGGCCGGGTCGATGCCACCGAACTCGCCACCTTGGGCATCGAACTCGTTGTCGTCTTCGGTGGCGACGGAACAATCCTGTACGCCGCGGAGGCGGTTTTGCCGTTCGGTATCCCGTTGCTCGGAGTGAACCTCGGCCATGTTGGTTTCCTCGCCGAACTCGAGTCCCATGATGTCGACAAGCTCGTCGATGAGGTGGTCGGTCGTTCCTACCAAGTGGAGCAGCGGCTGACCACGTCTGTGCAGGTGCATGATGCCAGCGGTGTGGTTGTGTGGGAATCATTTGCGATCAACGAAGTCTCCATCGAGAAGGCGGCCCGGGAGAAGATGCTCGACGTCTTGGTAGAGCTCGACCGCCGACCGGTGTCACGGTGGGGATGCGACGGCATGATCGTAGCCACACCTACTGGATCCACCGCCTACGCCTTCTCCGTCGGTGGTCCGGTCATCTGGCCCGACGTGCAGGCGATGCTCGTAGTACCCATGGCTGCCCATGCTCTGTTCGCCCGCCCGATGGTTGTCAACCCCACATGTGTTGTCGACATCACGATCACCGATGACCTGGCGGCTCAAGCGATAGCCTGGTGCGACGGTCGCCGTTCAGTCGACTTGGGGCCTGGATCCCGGATTCGCGTTGAACGCGGCCCACGCTCGCTGCTCATGGCACGGCTGGGTGAACAGCCCTTCACTTCCCGGTTGGTCAAGAAATTCGATCTGCGCATCGACGGGTTCCGTGGGGTGTCACGTTCAGATGCTCACTGAACTGCACATCCGTGATCTTGGCGTCATCGCCGATGCAATGATCGAACCAGACCCCGGGATGACCGTCATCACCGGAGAGACCGGAGCGGGTAAGACGATGATTGTTTCCGGTATCGGCATGTTGCTTGGACAACGTGGCGACGCAGCGGTGGTACGCAGTGGCTGCGACCGGGCCTTGGTGGAGGGCCGGTTTACCGGTACTGCCCGCATTGCGCAGACCATCGCCGAGATCGGGGGAGAGATCGACGAGGGCGAACTGATCGTGGCCCGCCAGATCTCCTCGAAGGGGCGCTCCCGGGCCGCCGTCGGGGGAGCCCAGACGCCGCTGGCGCGGCTGGTCGAGGTCACCGGAGAACTTGTGACGATTCATGGGCAGTCTGAACAAGTCCGGCTCGGCTCTCCCGCACGTCAACGGGAGGTGTTGGATCTCGCAGGAGGCGAGCAACTCGCCACCGTGCTCGAAACCCATCGCAGTCTTTTCATGCGACGTGCCCGCCTCATCGCCCAGCGTGATGACTTGGTGAACAATGCCCGGGCCCGCGCACAACGTGCCGACATGCTGCGTTTCGGGCTCGACGAGATCGAAGCCATCGACCCACAGATCGGTGAGGACGAAGCCCTCGGTGCAGAGGCTGCCCGGCTACAAGAGGTCGATGAACTGCGGCTACTCGCTTCGCAGGCAGCCCGGGCTCTCACCGGGGCCGATGACGGTGACCCTGATGAGCCCGGGGCGATGGGCTTGGTAGGTGTGGCCCGCAAGGCCATCGAACAGATCGCTCACCTTGACGAAACGCAGCCGGAGTTCGCGGTTCTCGCCCAGGACGTTCTGCAACAGGTGAATGATCTCGCACTGCGGGCCGTCGAGTATCGCGATGGATTGGAGGCAGATCCCATCCGCCTTGAGGCCGTGATGGAGCGCCGGGCGCGGTTGGCTGGTTTGTTTCGCAAATACGGAGCGACTATCGCCGAAGTACTCACTTGGGCCGAGCAGGCACGCACAGAACTCGACGGCCTCACCGACGACGACGCTCGTCTTGCTGAAATCGACGAGCAGATTGGCAGGCTCGGGGAACAACTGGCCTCGGCGGGGGCAGAGTTGACTGGGTTGCGCAAACAAGCCGCCGACCGGCTGACCGCCCGGGTTCAGGAGGAATTGGCCGCGCTTGCCATGCCCCACGCCAGACTCGAATTCAGTCTCGAACCCACCGAAGAACCAACTGCATGGGGGATGGAGCAGGTTCACCTCTTATTCGCTGCCAACCCCGGATCCCAGATGCAACCCTTGGCGAAGGTCGCTTCCGGCGGTGAGCTGTCTCGGGTCCGCTTGGCCCTTGAGGTGGTCCTCGCCGCTGGTGATCCCGGGCACGTCTTCGTCTTTGACGAGGTGGATGCCGGGGTCGGAGGCGAAGTCGGGGTGGAAATCGGACGGCGACTGGCCGCCTTGGCCCACAACTCGCAGGTGATCGTGGTGACTCACTTGGCGCAGGTCGCAGCCTTCGCCGGAACTCACTGGGTGGTTGCCAAGTCGTCCACCGGCCAGGTCACCACTTCTGACTTGCGTTGCCTAGACGAGGCAGGCCGGGAAGCCGAACTCGCCCGGATGATGGGTGGGCTGGTAGACAGTGCATCCGGCTTGCAGCACGCCAGAGACCTGCTCACGATGGCAGCTGCGGATCGGTGAGGCAGGCGCCCGTGCTGAGTGGAGTAGGATTCCTCTCGCGACGTTGGTGTGAGGAGCAATGATGAGTGATCTGCCAGCCTTCGGTCCCGGACGTCATCTGCTGAGTGTCCAGCAGTTCGATACCTCGTCCCTGAGGTCGTTCTTCGATCTCACCGATGCAGTCAGGCCCATCGCCGAGAGACACTCGATCTGCACTGTGCTAGACGGGGCTATTCTCGGCTCTCTGTTCTTCGAGCCCTCCACACGCACCCGGCTATCCTTTGAATCGGCCTTCCTACGGTTGGGTGGCGAGGTGACCTCCACCACCGGGTTCTCCTTCTCCTCCATGGCCAAGGGGGAATCATTACACGACACAGCCAGGGTGGTCTCCGGCTACTCCGATGTGCTGGTGATGCGCCACCCCGACGAGGGATCGGTCTCCGAATTCGCCGCGGCATCGCTAGTGCCCGTGATCAATGCCGGTGATGGCACTGGAGAGCATCCCTCCCAAGCGCTCCTCGACGTCTACACGCTGCGTCATGAGCTGGACACCCGGGGCCGCACCGTTGATGGTTCCACGGTGGCCATCATTGGTGACCTGAAATACGGCCGAACTGTGCACTCCCTAATGAAGTTGCTGTCCCTGGCAGCTACTGGGATCACCTTCAAGGTGTACTCCCCGCCCTCATTGGAACTGCCTATCGAGGTGGCCGACTACGCCCAGGCCCGCGGTCATGCGGTGCATGTCGTCAATGATGTCATTGAGGCAGTCAGCGGTTCCGATGCGGTCTATGCCACCCGTGTCCAGCGGGAACGCATCACCGAAGAGGTCTTGGCCAACGCGAATGTCAGAGGAAACCTGCTTAATAAGGAGATCCTGGCCCGGGCAGGAGCCACCGGGATCATCATCATGCATCCCTTGCCCAGGGATTCGCGCAAGAACTCCTTCGATCTGTCCGACGACGTTGATGACCTTCCCGGGTTGTCTATCTTCCACCAGACCGACAACGGGCTGATGATCCGCATGGCCATCTTCCTCACCACTCTGGGCTGTTCCATCGGGCAGGTCCAAGCCTGCATGAAACAACGGCCCTGGGACGCAACCCTGCGTTGAACCCGAACCTGTCGCTCATGCCGGTGGGCGGCGATTCGTTAAGCACAACACGACAGGAGGACAATTGAACGACCATCTCGTCGATCGCCGGGAAGCCTGGTCCGTCGTCTCGCGACGGGTGAAGGCAACTGGACGGGTTCAGAATTATGTAGAGGATGTGGTCACCCGACCTGACGGCGGCACCATGACCCGCCAATGGGTGACTCATACCGGGGCGGTCGCGGTCATCGCCATGGATGACCGGGGGCGCATCGCAGTCGTCCACCAGTACCGTCACCCGGTTGCGTACCGGCTCGTCGAGCCGCCCGCGGGCATTCTCGACGTTGATGACGAACCGGCTATTGAGGCCGCTCGCCGGGAGCTGGCAGAGGAAGCGCAGCTTGCCGCCGATCGTTGGGAAACCCTGGTCGACGTGTTCACATCCCCGGGTGGCATGCAGGAATCCATCAGGATCTTCCTGGCACGGGATCTGCATCCGGTGCCACGCCCCGACGGATTCGCCATCGCTGACGAGGAAATCGACATGGGGCTGTACTGGATGGATCTTGACGAGATCGTCGAGAAGATCTACGCGGGCCAGATTCAGTCCCCGACACTGATTGACGGGGTATTGGCCCTCAAACTCGCCATGGTGAGCGGCCGTCTTGATTCGTTGCGCCCTGCGGATGCCCCGTGGGATGCGCGCCGGGCAAAACAGGACCGGGACACGGAGGTATAACCCGGTGCCCGTCGGGGAACTGATCAACCAGTACCTGGACCATCTACGGGTGGAACGCGGGCTGTCCGGCAATACTATCGCCGCCTACCGCCGTGATCTACGCCGCTACGTCGAATACCTGGATCGCATTGAGATTACAGATCTTGCCGAGATCACAGCCTCCGATGTCGTGGCCCACCAAGCCGAATTGATGTCCGAGGGACTGGCGGTGGCCTCGGTGGCCCGCAGCATCGTCGCCGTGCGTTCCTTCCATGAATTTGCGCTGGCCGAAGGGGTGGTGATGACAAACGTTGCGGCTGATGTGCATCCGCCGAAACCCGGTAAGAGGTTACCGAAGGCCTTGTCAGTGGCGGATATTCAGCAACTTCTCGACGGGATCGACACCAGCGGGCCGATCGGGCTGCGTGACCGAGCCCTGCTGGAATTGCTCTACGGAACCGGTGCCCGGGTCTCGGAGATCGTGGGGCTTGATGTCGATGACCTCACCCGGGTGCTGCCTGATCCGCAACTGGGATTGCGCCTGTTAGGCAAGGGATCCAAAGAACGCGTGGTGCCAGTAGGCAGTTTTGCCCGCTCCGCCGTCGATGCTTGGTTGGTGCGGGGTCGTCCAGCAATGCTGGCAAATGCCAAGCATTCCTGCGTAGCCCTGTTCATCAACAGCAGGGGCATGCGGCTCTCCCGGCAATCGGTGTGGGCTGTGCTGCGTGACCGGGCCCGTTCGGCAGGAATCACCCAGAAGATCTTTCCGCATAGCCTGCGACACTCCTTCGCCACCCATCTGCTTGACGGAGGAGCAGACGTGCGAGTGGTCCAAGAACTACTCGGGCACGCATCGGTGACCACCACTCAGATCTATACCCAGGTCACCGCCGAGCATCTACGCGAGGTCTACGTCAGTTCCCATCCGCGGGCTCGACGAAGTTGACCCTCCGGAATGGGATGGTGATTTGTCGACTATTATCATTGCCACAGCGGGTCACCACCGACCCCCACCCGAGGAGCAGACGATGAGCCAGTCCCGTGAGAAGTCCGAGTTGGGCCTTTTTGACCTGGAAGCGCCCGGCATCGGCCCCACCGGACGACCCTTGCCACATATTCCGGAGGTAACTCCACCTGCGCCGGGTCCCAAGAGAGCACAGATCGTCGCGATGACCAACCAGAAGGGAGGGGTCGGCAAAACGACCACCACCATCAACCTGGGTGCGGCCTTGGTTGAGACTGGCCGCAAGGTGTTGCTGGTGGATTTCGACCCGCAAGGATCGCTGTCCGTCGGGTTGGGGGTCAACCCGCACACGCTGGAGCGCTCTATCTACAACCTGCTGTTGTCCAAGGATTACACCTTTGACGATGTGGTCCTCGACACCGTCGTGGACGGCCTGGACCTGCTGCCCGCCAATATCGACCTGTCGGCGGCCGAGGTTCAGTTGGTCAGTGAGGTCGCCCGCGAACTCACCCTCAAACGGGTGCTGGAACCTGTCCGTGACCGCTACGATTACATCCTTATCGACTGCGCGCCATCTCTCGGGTTGCTCACAGTCAACGCGCTGACCGCCGCCGATGGGGTCCTCATACCCTTGGAATGCGAGTTCTTCGCGCTGCGGGGAGTGGCTCTGCTGACCGACACCATCGCCAAGGTCACCGACCGACTCAACGCAGATCTGCAAATGATCGGCATCCTCGCCACAATGTTCGATTCCCGCACTCTGCACTCCCGGGAGGTCCTCGATCGGGTGGTCGAGGCGTTCGGAGACAAGGTCTTCCACACCGTCATCCGCCGCACGGTTAAATTCCCAGAGACCACTGTCGCAGGAGAACCGATCACCTCCTATGCAACATCTTCTGCCGGAGCCCAGGCCTACCGGGATCTGGCCAGGGAGGTGGTTAACCGATGCCGCGCCGTGTGAACCTGCCGGGCGCCGACGAATTGTTTCGGGCCCGCCGCGCCGCGCCGCCGGAAGAAGACGACAGGTCTTCAGGCCCGACCGGGCGGGTGCGTCACGACGAGAAGATTACCGTCTATGTCAGCACCCAGGAACTGCTCGAACTGGAGCAGGCCCGGCTTTCCCTTCGTGCACAGGGACTGTCTGCCGACCGGGGGCGGTTGGTTCGTGAGGCGATCGACATGATGCTCGCCGATCTGCGCGCCAAAGGGCCCAGTTCTTCGATCGTTGCTCGCCTCGGGTCGTGACCAGCCCCACCATCGGCCCGTCGGCCAGTTTCGTGTTGCGTCTCGACAATTTCGAAGGTCCCTTCGACCTCCTCCTCCAACTGATCAATAGGCGTCAGCTGGACATCACCCACGTTGCGTTGTCGCAGGTCACCGACGAATTCATCGCTCACGTGAAGGCCGGTGGACAGGTCTGGGACCTGGACCAGACATCCGGTTTCCTACTCGTCGCAGCAACCCTGCTGGATCTCAAGGCGGCCAGGTTGTTGCCTGGGACCGATGTTGAGGATCCGGAGGATTTGGCCGTCCTGGAGGCCCGAGATCTGTTGTTCGCCCGGCTGATGCAGTACCGGGCCTTCAAGCAGGCTTCGGGCTGGTTCGCCGCGGCAATGGAGGATGCTCGCCTCGTGCGAGGTCGCCCCGGAGGGCTCGAACCTCAGTTTAAGGGGCTGTTGCCGAAGGTGGTGATTCCTGGTGGGGCACAACGGTTGCACAAAATAGCGGTCAAGGTCTTCACCGTTGCCGAGCCCCCTACCATGCCTTTGGAACAACTGCACCTGCCGCAGGTGTCGGTCGCCCAGCAGGCGCAGAGGGTGGCAGCGGTGCTACGGGTACGGGGCCGGGCCACTTTCGTGGAACTGGTGCGGGGGGTGGACAGGCTCACGACGGTTGCTCGCTTTTTGGCGCTGCTGGAGATGTACCGCAACCACCAAGTGGGTTTCGAGCAAGAAACTCCACTGGGCACCCTGGAGGTTATCTGGACCGGGGGCGATGCGGTGGTGGAAATCTCGGACGAATTCGACGGAAATGAACAACAGGAGACCGACGATGGCTGAGACCCCTGTCCATCCCGACTTGGAGGCGCTGCTGCTGCTGGCAACCGAGCCGGTCCCGGTGGCTGCGTTGGCCGGGGCCGTGGGACGGACCGTGCAGGAAGTAAGCGGTGAACTACATGCTCTTGCCGATCACTACACGACGACGCACCGGGGCTTCCAACTACGCGAGGTGGCCGGTGGCTGGCAATTCGCCACCAGACCTGATGAAGCCGAACTCATCTCGGATTGGGTGGTGACCGGCCAGCAGAACCGACTCAGCCAAGCGGGGATGGAGACTTTAGCGGTGATCGCCTATCTCCAACCGGTAGCCCGGTCGCGGGTGTCGGCGGTGCGCGGGGTGAATGCCGACGGAGTGGTGCGTACCCTGATGTCACGGGGGTTGGTCGCCGAGGCGGGCTCGGAGGAGTCAACTGGTGCCGGACTGCTGGTAACCACTGATCTGTTCATGGAAACCTTGGGCATCGCAGGCTTGGATGAACTGCCACCGATCGCGCCGTTGCTGCCCGACGCGGGTGATCTGGAGGCCGAACTGGCCCAACTGGCGATCATTCCGGACGAAGTGGAGGACACCAATGAGTGACAACGAGGGAATCCGACTGCAAAAGGTACTGGCCCAAGCCGGCGTGGCGAGCCGTCGGGCTGCGGAGGAGATGATTGCCGATGGGCGGGTCGAGGTGAACGGCCAGGTCGTCGTCGAGATGGGTACCCGGGTCGATCCACAACGAGACACCATCCGGGTCGATGGATCCCGCATCCCTGCACCTCGTCGGCATCTGTACCTGGTGCTCAACAAGCCCAAGGGAGTGGTGTCGACGATGAGTGATCCTGAGGGACGCCGCGCCCTAGACGAATACGTGCCAGCCCACCAGCGGCTTTACCACGTCGGCCGATTGGACACCGACACTGAGGGGTTGCTGCTGATGACCAACGATGGCGATCTGGCCAACAAGTTGATGCACCCCTCCCGCGAGGTTCCCAAAACCTATATCGCTGAGGTTGAAGGGTTGCTCGACAACCACACTCTCAAACGCCTCACCAAAGGCCTCAATCTCAGTGATGGATGGGTCAAGCCGGACAAGGTGAAGTTGATGACTCGCGGGGAGTCGCGTTCCATGGTCCGGGTCACCCTGCATGAGGGGCGCAACAGGATCGTGCGGCGGATGTTCGATGCCGTGGGTCACCCGGTTCGTAGGCTGTCCCGGATCGCGGTCGGTCCGGTGCGACTCGGGCGTCTGCAAGTCGGGCAGACCAGGGAACTGACTCGTGAGGAGCTAGGAGCCCTACTCGACATCGTCGATTCCTGAATCGACGGCCCGCACACCGGTGAAGGCGCAGGGTGATGATTCGGGTAGTCTGCACTGGTGCACATCTTCGGTGAATCGCGTCCTGCAGTCACGAAAGCGGCCTTCCTGGGCAGCCTGATGGCCTTGACCTTGGTGTTGGGGGCCTGCGGTGGTGAATCGGGTGGGGATTCCTCCCCGTCCGTATCGCCAGCGGCGTCGACGGATACCTCTGCGACGGCCAGCCCAGAGGTATCCCCGGCTTCGTTGGCCGACTTGGCTGGGATTGAGGTCAGCGCCGACACTGCGGCGGCTCCCACGATCAATGCGCCCTACCCGTTTACAGTATCCGAGACCTTGGTGCGCACTGTTGTGGAGGGCAGTGGCGCCGAGGTCACCGGGGACAACACGCTGGTCTCGGTCCAGTACGCGGGGATCAATGCGACCACCGGCGAGGAATTCGACTCCTCTTGGGCGCGCGGCGGTCAGCCCGTCACTTTCCCGCTGAACGGCGTGGTTGCTGGTTTCTCCAAGGCGATCAAGGGCCAGAAGGTCGGATCTCGGATCGTGACCGCCATCACCCCCGCCGATGGCTACGGGCCCAACGGCAATTCAAATGCGGGCATCGGTGGCTCCGACGTGCTGCTGTTCGCCATCGACATCGTGGATGTCCAACTGTCTGGTCCCTCCGGTGAAACCGTCACTCCTGCTGAAGGTCTGCCAGTGGTCACCGAGAATAACGGGGTACCCACCATCGCCACCGCAGGGGTTCCCGAGCCGACCTCTGTCGTGGTGCAGCCGCTGGTCAAGGGATCCGGTACCGTCGTGCCCCAGAATGCCTCGGTGCGTTCGAAGGCAGTCTGCGTCACCTGGGATGGCACTGAGTTCTACAACGACTACGCCAGCAGCGGCACCGATGACAATGGCAAGGGAACCCATGCAGCGCTGTGGCAGGCCTTGCAGGGTCAGCAGGTGGGGTCACGGCTGCTGGTCACTGTACCCGGTGACCAAGCCTTCCCTGCCGGGAACCCGAATCCATCCATCGCGCCGAACAGCGCAATGGCCTGCGTCATCGACATCCTCTACGTCCAAGCCGCGAGCTGATCGGTCCGCACGATCCATGGTTGCCACATCCGTGGGGATGACCACCAGCAACCGGGAAGGACCTCCAGCAACTCCTGGGGGCTGCTGCATCGTGGTAGCCCTGCCGATTCGCACAAGACCCCGACGATTGTGGCCGGGCTTGCGCCGAGAGCCGTCAGCTCGGCGAGGGTGACTGCTTTGTCGCGTTTCGCTAGTCGTACCCCGTCGGAGTTCACCGCCAGCGAGACATGAACGTAGCCGGGTACCGGGAAACCCAACCGATGGGCCAGCCAGCCCTGGCGCGGCGCTGATTCGAGCAGGTCATCACCGCGGCAGACCTGGGTAACCCGCTGCAGACCGTCATCCACTACGCATGCCAAGTTATAGGCGGGGGTCCCGTCGGCCCGGAACAAGACGAAGTCATCCACGACGGCACTCACCTCGCCCGCATGCAGATCGTGCACGGTAGCCATTGCATTCCCGGCGCGTACCCTGGTTGCTGGGCGCCTCATCTCGGCGAGACGTGAGCGTTGGATGCTTGACAGATTGGCACAGGTTCCCGGATAGGGACGCAGCTGTGAGTGTGGTGCCTGGGAGGCTGCCGCGATCTCCTTGCGGGTGCAAAAACATGGATAGACGTCCAATCCCTTAACCGCATGCCGGTACAGCTCCAGCCTCTCGGATTGGTGCACCACAGGCGGATCCCAGTCAATGCCCAAGGTCTCCAGATCGGTCAACTGGTCGCGCGCGGTACCCGCTGCTGCCTGGACCCGCTGCTGGTCGAGGTCCTCGATACGTACCAAGAAGTTCTCGCCACCCCATCGGGCGAACAGCCAGGCCAACAGGGCGGTGCGCAGATTGCCGAGATGCAGTTGGGAGGTCGGGGAAGGAGCAAAACGACCGGTCATGCAGGCACAGTAGCCGCAACCGGTCGCTAGCATGGGCGCCATGGCTGCCCGGAAATCGGAGAGACTGATCAATCTGACCATCCTGCTCCTGGGCTCCCGGCGGTTTATCTCCCGGGAACGGATCAGACACGTGATCGAGGGCTACCGGAATCTAGGCGACAAGACCTTCGAGCGGATGTTCGAGCGTGACAAGGATGAATTGCGGGCTCTAGGAGTGCCGATTGCCGTCGGTGAGGATGCGGAATCCGAGGAGGTCGGTTACCGCATCGAACGCAAGGTCTTTGAGTTGCCACCGGTCGAGTTCACCCCTGCCGAATGCACGGCCCTGGGGCTGGCAGCCACCGTGTGGCAACAGGCCACGGCTGCCGACGACACCATGACCGCCCTTGCCAAATTGCGGGCCGGGGGAGTGGACTTCACTGAACAACCGCAACAGGTTCTTGCCCCCAGGATCACCGCCACCGAGGAAGCCTTCGAGCCATTGCGTCATGCTGTCGTCGACCGGCGCGTCGTGCGCTTTGAATACCGGGGCAAGACCCTGCGTAACGTGCAACCGTGGCGTTTGGCCTGGCGTTCCAATTCTTGGTACCTGATCGGTCACGACCTGGATCGTGCCCAGCCACGGGTGTTCAAATTGGCCCGCATCACTTCTGCGGTGGAGGAGATTGGCAGAAGCGATGCTTTCGATATCCCCGACGCCCCGGAAACAGCGGTGGGAGTTGTTGACCTGCTTGACACCGACACTGGGTCCGCCGAGGTCACGGTGGCGCTCAGGGTCGGGCGTGCGCCCATGATGCGGCGTCGTGGGGAGCCTATCGATGCGCAGGTGCCGGAAGGGTTTGACGCTTACCGGCTCCAGATCAACCCGGAACGGGACCTTGGTGAGCTCATCGCTCACGGCCCCGACCTCATCGTTGTAGACCCGCCCGAGCTTCGCGCTCGGATCATCGACCACTTCCGCCGGATCGTGGAGGAGTGATGACCACTTCGAAACAACAGGTCTCCCGGCTGCTTGCCATGGTGCCCTATCTTCAGGCTCATCCTGGAGTCGGTATCGAGGAGGTTGCGCGGATCTTTGGGATCACCGCCAAGCAGGTTCTGGCGGATCTCCAAGTGCTGTGGATGTGTGGGACCCCCGGTGGCCTGCCCGATGACCTGATCGAGATCGACATGGATTCTGTCAAAAGTGATGGGGTCATCCACCTGGCCAATGCCGACTACCTGCCCCGTCCCCTGCGTTTCGTGCGCGATGAGGCGATGTCGCTGGTGGTTGCCCTGCAGACCATCGCCGAGACGGCCAGTGGGGAGCTTGCCGAGGCTGCCCGAAGTGCAGCCGACAAGTTGCGAGCCATCGGCGCCGAAGCCCCGGTCCTAGTTGCCGTGCGCAGCGGAGACCCGCAGGTACGTGACCGGTTGACGACCGCGATCAATGCTGGGAAAGCGGTTCGGCTCACCTACGACGGAGCAGCCCGCTCGACCACCACCCATCCGGTGGTGGATCCGGGATTGGTGGTGCTGAAGGATTCTGTGGCTTACTTGCATGGCTGGTCCCACGAGCGAAGGGCTTGGCGCATCTACCGGCTCGATCGGATTGCTGAGGTGGAAATTCTCAGCCAACAGGTGACCTATGAATCGCTGCCTGCACTGGGAACCGGGTGGTTCGACGAGATTCCCGAGGAAGTGCTCCTGCACCTTGCCCCCGAGGCATCGTGGATCCCCGAGTACCATCCGGTGCGTGAGGTCCGTACCTATGATGATGGATCGCTCACCGTGCGCCTGGCTGTCGCAGATCCAGGATGGCTTGATGCGCTGCTGTTGAGGCTGGGAGATCTGGTACTCGCGGTCACCCCATCTGGTGCTCGCTCCAGGGCTAATGAATTGGCCCGGGAAGCCCTTGGCTACTACGGCTGAGCGATTTCCCCGAAGGGAAACCGCTGTTCGTGACCAGCCATGACACGCATATACCATTGGAAAGGCCGGAACCATCGGCATTCGGAAGGAAGACATAATGCCCAGCGTCGGATGGCCTGAACTGATCATCATCCTCGTCATCGCCCTGCTGCTCTTCGGCACCACCCGCCTCGCCGGTCTCGGCAAGGCTTCGGGCCGTGCTATCCGGGAGTTCAAGGAGGAAACCAAAGCGATCAAGGAAGAAGAGGCGTCTGCTGCTCCCCAGATCACTCCCACCTCCACCGCAGAGGCTGCGCAGCAGGCCACCGGTGAGGTTCACGAGGCCGAGATCGCCGAGCCGAACCATCCCCAGAACTGACCTACCGGATGGCTGAGGTGGGTTTACCGGTCGAGGACAGTCTGTCAACCGGTCGTGACCGTCGTAGACGACGGGACTCCAGGGGCTCCCGCACATCGTTGCGGGAGCGTCTTGCGTGGTTGCGCCCCCCCGAATTCGACGAGAACGGGGCGATGAGTATCTGGGATCACCTGCGGGAGATCCGCTACCGGCTGGTGATCTCGGTGCTTGCGATCGTCGTCTTGTTCATCATCGCCTTCGTCTTCTACCAACCCATCGTCGAGGCGATCATGCACCCTTATCAAGTGGCTGCTGCAGCGGTGCAGGCCAGCAACCCCGATGCCGAGATCCAAGTGGTGAACTCTGGTGTTGCTTCGCCGATGTTGTTGGCCCTCAAATCGGCCGGTTTGGCAGCAGTGATCGCAGCCTGTCCAGTGTGGATTTACCAACTGTGGGCTTTCATCGTGCCAGGCCTGCTGAAGAATGAGCGCAAGATTGCCCTGCGATTCCTGCTGTCGGCCATACCCTTGTTCCTGATCGGTGTGGCCGTCGGCTACATCACCCTTCCAAAAGCCTTCGAGTTCATGCTGGGTTTCACCGTGGCCGAGGCGGGGGTGGCGAATCTCCAGGATCTCAACGAGTTCCTTTCTTTGGAGATGCGTATGCTGCTGGTCTTCGGGGTTTCTTTCCTGCTGCCGGTGCTGCTCGTCTTCCTCAACATGCTCGGGTTGCTCAAGTCCTACCAGTTGCGCAAGGCAAGAGTGGGGGCCATCTTCGGCTGTTTCGTCTTTGCAGCCGTTGCCACCCCATCCGGCGATCCTTTCTCCATGCTTGCCTTGTCGTTGCCGATGATGGTCATGTACTTGGTCGCGGAGTTCATCTGTCGCCGACGGGATGTGGCTGCGCTGAAAAAGCAGGTTCGCGAGGGATTCCTTACCCCTGAACAGGCCTATGCGACCCTCAACGGGAAGCTCGATGCCGAGGACGTGGATGACTGATCCCAAGGACTTCGGTTTTGAGATCACCAGCCGTGCCGACAATGGATTGGGGCGTACTGGAGTGATCCGGACCCCGCATGGCGAGATCTGCACCCCTGCCTTCATCGTCGTGGGCACCAAGGCGACGGTGAAGGCTGTGCTGCCAGAGGCGGTCCAGGAAATCGGCGCCCAGGCTGTGCTAGCCAATGCCTTTCACCTTTACCTGCAGCCTGGTTCCGGTCTCATCGACGAGGCCGGTGGACTGGGGCGGTTCATGAACTGGGACGGCCCGACCTTCACCGATTCTGGTGGATTCCAGGTGATGAGTCTTGGCGTCGGGTTCAAGAAGGTACTGGCGATGGACGTCACTGGCATGCAGAACGACGAGGTGATCGCCGCCGGGAAACAGAGACAGGCGCATGTCGACGATGACGGGGTGACTTTTACATCCCCGGTCAATGGTGACCGGCACCGGTTCACCCCCGAGGTATCGATGCGGGTGCAGCATGAACTTGGGGCCGATATCATCTTCGCCTTTGACGAGTTGACCACTTTGATGAACACCCGCACTTACCAGGAAACCTCCGTCGCCAGGACCCAGGCTTGGGCTCAGCGCTGTCTAAATGAGCACCACACGCTGACCCAAGCACGCAGACACCGGCCCTACCAGGCGTTGTTCGGGGTGGTGCAGGGCGCTCAGTACGAGGATCTGCGTCGTAGGGCATGCCGTGGACTGCTCGATACTTCCTGCCAGGGGTGGGGCTTCGATGGCTACGGCATCGGCGGAGCCATCGAGAAACAACGCCTGGGAGAGATCGTCGGCTGGTGTTCCGAGGAACTTCCGGAGGACAAGCCACGGCATCTGCTGGGAATCTCGGAGCCGGATGACCTGTTCGCCGGGATCGCAGCCGGCGCCGACACCTTCGACTGCGTCAACCCCTCACGAGTGGCCCGCAATGCGGCCATCTACACCGATGAGGGACGCTACAACGTGGACACCTCGCGCAATCGGCGTAATTTCCGTCCCCTGGCCGAAGGCTGCGCCTGCTATACCTGCACCCACTACACTCGTGCCTACCTGCACCACTTGTTCAAGGCCAAAGAGATGCTTGCCTCGACCCTGGCCACGATCCACAACGAGTACTGGACCGTGCATTTGGTCGACACCATCCGGGAGGCCATGGAAGCCGGCGATTTCGAGGCCTGCCGTACCGAGACCCTGGGAAGGTTCTACGCCGGCACCCGCCGCTGAGGCAACAGGCCCGCCGAGGTCTTGGAAATGGCCGTGCCGGGATGGGGATGGTGGCAGTATCTGGACATGAGTGAACACACCGCATTCAATGACGAGACAGTCGATTCCTCCGAGCAATTGGACCAATTGTCCCAAGCGGATTCGCTGATCGACCGGGGGATCGATGACGTGCTTGACGAGGGATACACCCCACCGGACCACTGGTCACCTGCCCAGGGGTACGGCAATACTGCTGCTGAGATGGCTCGTGGGGAGACCATCGACCAGCGGCTGGTGCAGGAGGTCCCCGAGCCGGATCCTGCGAAGGACAAGGGGCCGTGGAATCCCAATGCCGAACCACGGCAGGTGGGATCAAAGCGGGCCGGTCGTTTGGTGGGCACTACCGGAGGCAGCGCCGAAGCCGTTGCATCCGATGTCGGTATCGACGGGGCAGCTGCCAGTGCGGAGGAAGCCGCCATGCACATCATCGACGAGGACGACCTCGCCCGCACGGGGGAGGATGACTGAGACTCCACGCGCCAAGGGAGAACTGGAGCATCTGCTCAGGTAGGATCGTCCCATTGATCAGGGAGGACCGTTCTGAGTACGAACAGCCACAGCGCAGTCACCGTCGCGCCCGAACCGGAGAGCGGCCCGAGAACCGAACGTACGGTCGTCGTCCCGCGGTCCATCAACATGGTGCGGGTTGTGGGGCCCGGCGACGAGTTCCTGAGGGTCTTGGAAAGAGACTTGTCTGCAGATCTGCTGGTGCGCGGAAATCAGATCACCATCTCGGGAGAAGCCGATGAGGTGGCTCGTGCGGTCGAGGTGCTGGGCGAGATGATCACGATCATCCGGACAGGACAGGGGCTCAACGTCGAGTCCGTCGCCAAGGTGATCGCCATGACAACCGCTGATCATGATGAGTCGGCTTCCCAAGTACTCACCCACACCATCCTGTCGTCGAGGGGCAAGGCGATACGGCCCAAGACGATGAATCAGAAGCGGTACGTGGATGCCATCGACGCCCACACCATCACCTTTGGGATCGGCCCGGCCGGCACCGGCAAGACCTACTTGGCAATGGCCAAGGCAGTCCAGTCCTTGCAGGCCAAGAAGGTCTCACGCATCATCCTCACCCGTCCGGCCATAGAGGCGGGGGAGAAGCTGGGCTTTCTGCCCGGAACCCTCACCGACAAAATCGACCCCTATCTGCGCCCGTTGTATGACGCTCTGCACGAGATGCTTGATGCCGAATCGCTGCCCAGGCTGCTCACCGGTGGGGTCATCGAGGTGGCGCCCTTGGCCTATATGCGGGGACGGACTCTCAACGACGCCTTCATCATCCTCGATGAGGCGCAGAACACCTCGACGGAACAGATGAAGATGTTCCTCACCAGGCTGGGATTCAACTCGCGGATCGTCGTCACCGGCGACATCACCCAGGTCGACCTGCCCGGCGGGCAGCGTTCCGGGCTACGAGCCGTACGGACCATCCTCGACGGGGTCGACGACATCGCCTTCTGTAATCTCACCAATCGCGACGTGGTGCGCCACCAGTTGGTGGGCCGCATCGTTGCCGCCTACGACCGGCACGCCTCGCTGCAGCACCAGGAGAACGATCGATGATCGAGATCAACAACGAATCCGGGGTCGAGGTGGATGAACTCGGCGTTTTACAGCTGGCGGAGTTCGCCTTGAAGAGCTTGCGCATCCACTCTGCAGCAGAACTCGCGATTTTGTTCGTCGACGAGGATGCGATGACTGATTTGCACGTGCGGTTCATGGATCTTCCCGGGCCCACCGATGTGATGAGTTTCCCGATGGATGAACTGCGAGCTCCCGAGGACGGAGAGGAGCCTCCTCGAGGAGTGCTCGGTGACATCGTTATCTGTCCACAGTTCACCTCCGCCCAAGCTCCCGAGAACGGCCGAGACCCGCACGAGGAGATCGAATACCTGCTCATCCATGGATTGTTGCACCTACTCGGTCACGACCATGCCGAGCCAGCGGAGAAGGCGGTCATGTTCGGACTCAACGACCAGATCATTGCCGATTGGCGGCGCCGGAAATGACTGCTGGCGACTGGCTGATGGTCGCCATCGCCGTGGTGGCGACCATTGCTGCCGCGGTGTTGGCGGCCGCCGAGGCGGCTCTGATGCTGATGACTCCGAAACGAGCCGAACGGATGGTGGCAGAGGGTGCTCCGGGGGCTGCGGCGATCCAGCAGTTCGTCGAAGACCCAGCCCCGGAGATGACCGTCACTCATTTTTTGCGCAGTCTATGTGAGGTGTCGGCGACGGTACTCGTGGTGGCTGTCATCTTCGATTCGTTGTCTGCGGGAGCGGCCGATATCTGGGTATCTATCCTGCTTATGGTGGTGGTCGCCTTCATCGCCTGGGGGGTTGCTCCTCGCACCTTGGGACAACAACACGCCGAACGGGTTGCCGGCTGGTGCGTTCGCCCGCTGTCGGTCGTGGCCACCGTGCTGTGGCCGATGAATCAGCTGCTCATCTGGATCGCCAATGCGATCACCCCGGGGCGTGGCTATACCGACGGTCCGTTCATCGCCGAGGCAGAGAAAATCGCCGAGGCTTCCGAAGGAGAACGGGAGATGATCAACTCGGTTTTCGAGTTGGGCGATACCATCACCCGCGAAGTAATGGTGCCTCGCACCGACATCGTCTGGATCGCCGCGGACAAGACCTTGCGCCAAGGCCTGTCACTTGGACTGCGCTCCGGTTTCTCCCGGATCCCGGTGGCAGGGGAGGATTTGGACGATGTCGTCGGGATTGTCTACCTGAAGGATTTGATGAAACGGATCTTCGACCATCCGGAGGCAGAACGCAGGGAGACCGTGGCATCGGTGATGCGACCCGCGCATTTCACTCCGGACTCCAAACCCGTCGACGATCTGCTCAAAGAGATGCAGGTCACTCGCAATCACCTGTCCATCGTCATCGACGAATTTGGCGGTACTGCTGGATTGGTGTCCATTGAGGATACGGTCGAGGAAATCGTCGGTGAGATTACCGACGAGTACGATGCTGAGCCCGACTTGGTGGAGGAGATCGAACCGGGGAAGTGGCGGGTTTCCGCGCGAATGTCTATCGATGACATGAGTTCGTTGTTCGGCTTGGACCTCGACGATGAGGATGTCGAGACCATCGGCGGGCTGATGGCAAAGGAACTCAATCGTGTCCCGATTCCCGGGGCGCATATCTCGTGGAACGGCTTGGAGATCACGGCAGAGAAGACCACAGCCCGCCGTCACCAGATCGACACCGTTCTGGTGAGCCGCGCTACCACCGGTGAAGGAGCAGTCGATGACCAGTCAACTGAATGAAGACTTCCGTTCCGGTTTTGCCTGCTTCGTGGGGCGTCCCAATGCAGGCAAGTCCACCCTGACCAATGCCCTGGTGGGGCAGAAGGTGGCGATCACGTCTTCGAAGCCGCAGACTACCCGTCATGCGGTGCGCGGCATCATATCGCGTCCGGATGCCCAGCTCGTGCTCATCGATACCCCCGGGCTGTCAAAACCCAGGTCGCTGCTTCAGGAGCGGTTAAACGATCTCGTGTACGCCACATGGTCGGAGGTCGATGTGATCGGGGTTGTCTTCGCATCGAATCAGCATATCGGGCCAGGTGATGAATATCTGGTGAAGGAACTCTCCGAGCTACCGCAACGACCCCGGCTCATGGCGATCTCCTCGAAGACGGACTTGGTCTCGCCGATCAGAATCGCCAAACAGCTCACCGAGATTGCTGAGTTGGAAGATAAATTTGGTATCACGTGGGAACACGTGGTGCCCTGCTCCTCAATGGACATGGATCAGGTCGACGAGGTGGCAGACGCTTTGGTCTCGATGCTCGATGTGGGCCCTGCCTGGTACCCCGACGGTGAGGTCACTGATGAACCGATCGAGACCCTTGTCGCCGAGCTCATTCGAGAAGCCGCTTTGGAGAGAGTTCGTGACGAGTTACCGCACTCTATAGCTGTCGAGATTGATGAGATGGGTCTGCGTGAAGGCCGCCCAGAAGACCGTCCATTGCTCGACATATACGCATCGCTGGTGGTGGAACGTGAGTCCCAGAAACCGATCATGATCGGTCGAGGGGGAGAACACATCAAACAGGTCGGTACGCAGGCTCGACGCCAGGTCTCTGCTCTGCTCGGCACCCCGGTGCACTTGGATCTCAAGGTGAAGGTGATCCGCGAGTGGCAGCGAGATCCGAAGGCACTCAATCGTCTGGGATTCTAATCCTGTTCCCCGACGAGATTGCTGGTTCGGGAAATCGGTGGGGAAGACAAGTGGGTGGTGGGAAAACCCACCACCCACTTCATTGTCTCCCTGACTTCTCCGGAATCAGGCACCCGTCTTCGGCAACTTCCGAGGGCCGCTCTGTGCCTGGGAGGTTGTTGGATCAGGCGTGGGTGTCACGCTCGGGGTCGGCGTGGGTGTCACACTCGGGGTCGGCGTGGGTGTCACGCTCGGGGTCGGCGTGGGTGTCACGCTCGGGGTCGGCGTCGGCGCAGCGTTCCACTTCACGGACAGATTGGCCGAGGCATGAGCCTCCTCGCTGCTGACGATGACGATCGTCTGGGCGCGACCCGAGTTTGAGACCAGCAGATTGCCTGCGTACTTCGCACCAGTCACGTCGAAGGACAGGGTTGCCTCGCCAGCTGGGGTACCGGCAGGAACCTTGACGAATAGATCGGTACGGGTCGGGACCGCATTCGGATCGACCGCCTTGCCTTGGCCGTCGACCAACGGGTAGTTGGAGGCTGCGACCTTGACAGTGGACGCCGTCGACTGAACCCTGATCGGGCCGATCATCTTGCCAGCAACACCGACATCATCCGGACCGGTGACCGAGACGGTGGGGCCATCGGTCTGCTCAAGACCGGTATTGGCTGGACCGCTCAGGTAGTTGACCAGCTGCTGGATCCGGTTTGCGGTCTCCGGCGAGACCTGATCGACGACGCCGTCATACGACAGCCCGTCGGTCAGCATCCACAAGGCGGCTTGGGAGGCCGAGATGGCTTCCTTCTCGGTCAGGCCCGCGATGCCAGAGGTGGCGCGGAGCTTCTCGATGCTCATCTGGGGGTAGGTGTTGTTGGCGATCCAGGCGACCTTGGCACGTACCTTGGCGTCGGTCTTGAAGGCATTGTCGCCCGGGAACTCGTCCCAGCCAACCATCTTCATACCGTGGTCGTAGCGGTGGCTGACCCGGGACTCAATGCAGTAGGCCCGGATCGGCTGGCTGTTGGGGCCGGTCAGGATCCGGAAGAGATCAGCACGGATGTGCCGCCCGCCGAAGTTCAACCGGTAGCCATTGTCATCCTGTCCGGAGGGAGCCGACCGTGGGTACCCATCCGGGAATTTCGGCAGGTCGGCGTGGGCGGGCTGACCGAAGGCCAACATCATCATCAAGGCCGCGACCAGGGTCGCCATGAGCGACCTGACCGGCGTCAGAACGCCCGTGTTTTCGTTTCTTCTCCCCATAGAACACTCCCACTAGGTGGTTCGATACATTGCTGTATGGAAGAGTAGCCCTCTGCAAGCCCAAGTAGAAGAGATTTAGGGGCGAATCAGGTTACGGTCCCGTAACGGATTGCAGAGTTGTTGAAAAGGGAACCGGCTATGCAACACTTCGCGTGACCAGTCCCCCTGTGGACGAGGATCGTGCAGAGGTTCACGACAGGGCTTCTGCGGCTGCCTTTTCCACCCCATCGGTGGTGATGATCCGGATGAACTCGGCGACCCGATCGGTGAACTCCTGGTGCGCACCCAACTCTTCGGGGAAGAAACCTCCGGTCATGATGCGCTCGACGTGCTCGTGAATATCCTTGGCACCCGCGGTCAACTTCGCCAGGTTCTTGCGCTGCGGTTCGTCCATCGCGTCGGCGATCTCGCCAGGATCGAAGCCCTCGGGAGCTGCCACGCAGGCGATCCATGACGCGGTCGTCAACGCCATCTGGTGGGGCATCTGGCCCATCCTCAGCATGCGCAGAGCCGGTTCGGGGATGCGTTGGACGAGTTTGGCTGAACCATCGGAGCCGACGCGAAAGGTTTTGTCGCCCAGGGCGTGGTTCTGCCAACGGTGGGACAACTGGGTGATGTAGGCATCGGCGTCGAAGCCGGTAGGCAGCTCGATGGAGGGCAGGTATTCGTTGTGGATCGCTGCGTCCACGCAGTTGGCGATCCACTGCCGGTCATGCGCTGAGGGGATCGTCGGAGAGCCCGACAGCCCGCCGAGGTAGGAGATCAGCGAATGAGAACCATTGAGCAGGCGCAGCTTCACGAGCTCGTAGGCCTCCACCTCATCGGAAAAGGTGACCCCGTTGGCATGCTCCCAGGCGGGGCGTCCGGCAGCGAATTGGTCCTCAATCACCCACATGGTGAAAGCCTCGGCAGGCACCGGGGATTCGTCGCGCAGTCCCAGGATCTCCTCGACCTGGGACCTGGTCTGGTCATTGGTGCCCGGGACAATCCGGTCGACCATGGCATTCGGGAAGCTCACCTGGGTGTCGACATAGTCGAGGACCTTGTTGTCAGCGCCTGCTGCGACGAGGAACTGCAAAGTCATGTCGCGGGTGGTGCTCCCGGCGGACTGCATGTTGTCGCAGCTCAGAACGGTGAGCGGGGCCGCTGATTCCCGGGCGCGCTTGGCAAGACCCCAAGCGAGTTGGGCCAGCGGCGCAGTGGCTGCCTCAGGTCCGGTCAAGCCCGGGGCGATCTCCGGTGAGCCGGTAACCAATTTGCCGCTGTTCGAATCCTTGTTGTAGCCCTTCTCCGTGATGGTGAGGGTAATGATCCGGTGAGCGGGATCGGCGATTTCATCAATCACCTCACCGGGCTGCTCCGAGGCAACCAAGTATTTGCGGTGGACGTCGACCAACTGGACGTCGGCTCCCTCGGGTGACAGTTGGAGGACTGAATACCAGTTGTCCTGGGCGGTCATCGAATCGATGATGCGCCGGGAGCGGTTCGCCACGCCAACGATGCCCCAGTCCCCATCCTCGGCGGCCATGGCTTGGGCGGTGTTCACGGCCGCGTGCGCCCGATGGAACTGGCCGATCCCCAGGTGCACGATCCCGGTGCGGTCGGGTGCGGACGCGCCGATCTGGCGTTCGCGGGGAGCATTCGTCGAGTTCAGCGTCGGCATCAAAGTTCACCTGTTCGGGTTGTTGCGTGTCCGCGGATGACCTGTTCGTCGAACCACGGTGTGTGCTGTCAGGCACACCGTTATGGCCAATCATTGCGGGATCACTTGGCGCACACAATCAGGTTTCACCGGTTCCCGAGGTGCGAGAAACCCTCCTGGAATGGACAGAGCCCGGGCCGTGCCACGCGCTTGGGTAGAATCGTTGTCGTGGCTCGACCGATGGCTCTGCTTCTTCGTCGCCGCAGCGAGACTCTTTGAGGCAGTCTCCTCGCTGCGGCTCCTCGACCTGTTCGGCTGCCACCGCCAATCCGATCCCATGCCGAGGAACAACCATGTCCAATCATCCGAAGCCCAAAACTATCGCCCAACCGCGACCTGTCCAGCAGCCTTCACCGATGCCATTTCGGCGCTATACGCCCTTCGCTCCAGTGAGCTTGCCTGATCGCACTTGGCCTGACAAAAGACTTACCGCAGCCCCGCGGTGGCTGTCCACGGACCTGCGCGACGGCAATCAGGCCCTCATCGACCCGATGACCCCCTCCCGCAAGCGCAAGCTCTTCGATCTGTTGGTAGCGATGGGGTACAAGGAGATCGAGATCGGTTTTCCGGCGGCTTCCCAGACCGATTTCGACTTTGTGCGTTCCCTCATCGAGGATGGGGCAATTCCCGGCGACGTGACCGTCTCGGTACTCACCCAGGCTCGTCCCGATTTGATCGAGCGCACTGCCCAGTCCCTCATCGGACTCAAGCGCGGCACCATCCATCTGTACAACGCCACTGCTGAACTGTTCCGCCGTGTTGTGTTTCGCATGGATGAGCAGGAATGCAGACAACTTGCCAAGGACGGTACCCGGTGGGTCATCGAGGCTGCTGAGAAGTACCTGCCCGACATGGAGTTTGGCTACGAATATTCTCCGGAGATCTTCACCCAGACCCCCACCGATTTCGCGGTCGAGGTGTGCAATGGGGTGATCGAGGTCTGGCAACCCGACGCCGAACGGGAGCTCATCCTCAATCTCCCGGCCACGGTCGAGATGTCCACTCCGAACACCTACGCTGACCAGATCGAGTATTTCTGCCGCAATATCAACTGCCGGGAGCACGTGGCGGTCTCCCTGCATTGCCACAACGACCGCGGCACGGGCGTGGCTGCCACTGAACTGGGGCTGATGGCCGGAGCGGACCGGGTTGAAGGTTGTCTGTTCGGGCACGGCGAACGGACTGGCAATGTTGACTTGGTCACCTTGGGCATGAACCTATACACCCAGGGGATCGACCCCGGTATCGACTTTTCTCGTCTCGACGAGGTGCGCCGGACCGTTGAGTACTGCACCGGCATGCCGGTGCCTGCCCGTCAGCCCTATTCCGGTGATCTCGTCTACACGGCTTTCTCCGGATCCCATCAGGATGCGATCAAGAAAGGTCTGGAGGATCTCCAGGCTAAGGCCGATAAACAACGACTCGATCTGCACGAGGTTGCTTGGCAAGCCCCCTACCTGCCAGTGGACCCGCATGACGTTGGGCGCACCTATGAGGCCGTGATCCGGGTCAATTCCCAGTCGGGAAAGGGTGGCATGGCTTACCTGATGAAGACCGACCATGCCCTCGACCTGCCTCGTCGGTTGCAGATGGAGTTCTCCAGGGTAGTCCAACAGCACTCGGACACCGAGGGCGGTGAGGTATCTAGCGAGCAGTTGTGGGCTATCTTCTCCACCGAATACTTGGAACGGGAGACCCCGATCGACGTACACGGGTTCACTCTGCGCTCAAATAAGGCCGGTGCTTCGGTGATTGAGGCCGAAATCACCTTTGAAGAGGTTGACCGTACGATCAGTGGAGAGGGCAATGGCCCCGTCTCTGCCTTCATTGATGCGTTGAGTTCGGTGGGTGTCCAGGTGCGTGTTCTGGATTACACCGAACACGCGATGACCACCGGTGGTGACTCACGCGCCGCAGCCTATGTCGAGTGCGAGGTGGAGAACGGGGAGACACAGATCGTCTGGGGTGTCGGCATCGACCCGGACATCACCACTGCTTCACTGAGAGCAATCGTCTCTGCGGTCAACCGGTTCCGCACCAACCACTGAGTCGTGGTGCCGTCGTTCGACGGTACTGGGGAAGGAGAAATGCGTGCTTGAGCGGGCCGTGACCTCACTATATGTCGGCGGGATCATTTCGGCCCTGGCCTTTGTGCCGCTGCTCATCTGGCAGTACCGCAGGTACGGGCGCCCGGCTCCCGGTCGTATGGTGTGGACAGCGATCGTCTTCGTTTATGTGACGGCCTTGATTGCCTATACCTTGTTCCCGATGCCGGACATGAGTGGCGACTACTGTGCCACTCATCCGGCATCGGTGGTGCTTGATCCAAGAGTCTATTTTATCGAGATGGCCGAGAACCTGGCTGGGATGGGTCTCAAGGAGATCCTGCTCAGCTGGGATGTCCTCCAGATGATGTTCAACGTGGCGCTGTTCATCCCACTCGGGGTAATTTTCTCCGACTTCCTGGTGATCAAGGCACGATTCGGGATTCCGCTAGGACTGGCCAGTTCGCTGTTGGTCGAGCTTACTCAGTACACCGCTAACTGGGGGCTTGCAGACTGCCCGTACCGGGTTGCCGATGTCAATGACCTCATCACCAACACCACCGGGACTGTTATCGGTTATCTGGTGGCATTGATGATTCCCCGCTTCGTCGCGCGTCCGGAGTACCTGCGCAAGCGCCGCCATCGGGCTGCCCCGGTCACTCGGATGCGGCGATGGACTGGGATGGGGCTGGACCTGTTCTTCTGGGTCTTTGCGTGGGGTGTCGTCTACGCGACATGTGTGGTCATTGTTGGCGTGCAGGCACAACTTGGTGGTACCCAGTTCATTGGTGACCCTTCATGGTGGGTTTGGATCTTCGCTGTCAGTGGGGCCGTCGTCGGAGCGCTGCTCGTGTGTAGTTCCGCATTCACCTTTACGGGTGCCTCCTGGGGGCAGCGGGTGGTCTGGTTGCGCCCCGTGGCCGCATCCAGATGGCGCATCGTTGTTTCTCGTTTGGCAGTCCAAGGGGCCATGGTTCTCGTTCTGGTGGTGCCCGGTTGGCTCTTCGGTACCGTGGTGATGGTGTGGCTGGTCGCCGATTTCTTGTCGGTCATCTGGCGTCGCGAGGGGCTGTCCTATCTGGTCACCGGATGCCGGATCGTTGACTCCCGAGCCACGGTCGGCGATGAGCCAGGGGAGTGATTGCGGAGGTGTCCGGCGCAGTGGTCCAGAACGTCGGCCAAGGCCTCGTGCAGCATGGTTTCGGCTGATGTAGTGGTCAGCGTGCCGAGGAAGACTCCCTGCGCTGCACCATCGGCGAGGGCGACTAATTCGACAGCACGCTGCCGGGCATCGGTCAACTCAGGGCTTTGGGCAATCAGGCACTGGGTGACTTTCGCGAGGAGACCCCGACGGGCATCCGCGAGAAATTCTCTGATCCACTCGTCAGTGGCGCTGGCCGCCAGATAGGCGAAGTGGACCGACATCCCGGACCGGGATTGTGCTGCCGGGGCTAGCTGGTGGGTCAGCAGGGTCCACAACGTGATGGGATCGCTGGGATCGCCCAAGGCCTCGGGATTCGCGGCTTGCGCACCCTCCACGAGAGCTACGACGCTGGCGTGGATGAGTTTTTTCTTGTCACTGAAGTAGTGCTGGATCCGACCGGGGGACACTCCTGCGGCTTGGGCCACCGTTCGGATGCTGACCCCCTGCAGGCCACGTTCCGCGATGACGGTCCATACCCCGACCAGGATCGCTGTCTTCTTGTCATTCGGATCGTGAGGAAACATATTGACACGATATCAATACGAATGTATTGTCGCATGCATGCAATACAACCGTATTGGAGCCAATGGGTATGCCGAACACAAGCACGTCGGCAAACGCATGGGTCTGAGACGAAAAATGCGCTGGGCTGTTGGTGGCGCACTGCTGGCATTGGTCATCGGCATGCTCTTCGAACAGCCGCAGGTGGGGCATTGGCGAAGCGAGACCGATCGCAACGAGTATCAGAGCGCTTATCAGGAACTCATCGCCAGTCTTGGCGGGCCAGACGAGACGATCGACATCGCCACCTCGCTTGGAATCGTCCATGTCAATGTGTGGCATGCCACAGGCGATGGTGCTCCTGTCATGCTGCTGCCGGGGCGCAGCAGCGGATCTGCCATGTGGGTGGAGAACATCCGTGAATGGAGAGGCAAGCGTACTGTCTACGCACCGGATCCTATGGGTGATGCCGGATTCTCGGCCCAGTCGGTTCCGTTGGCCACCGTCCACGATCAGGCGAAGTGGGTCGCCGAGACGATCGAAAATCTAGGAAAGGGGCCCGTGCACCTAGTTGGGCATTCCTTCGGGGGGTCGGTGGCGGCCATCGCCGCAGCGGACCATCCAGATCTGGTCGCATCGGTGAGTTTGATCGAGCCGGTCTTCGTCATCGAGAATCCACCTGCCTCGATGATGTTCTGGGCCAGCCTTACGTTGCTTCCCATCCCACAGTCTTGGAAGGATCATGCCTTGGGCCGGGTCGCAGGCACCGAGATCCGCAGTGATGCGAAGGAGCCCATGGCACGACTAATCCGTTCGGCCGGCGCGGGTTACTCTGCTGAATTGCCTACTCCACAGCGATTCACCGACGAACAGTGGAGAAATCTGCAGGTCCCGATGCGGCTAGACATCGCGGGGGACTCGAAACTCGCGGGAGGGCAACGGGCCATCGATCGGATCAAGGCCCTCGTGCCGCAGGCGCAGACACGACTGTGGCCCGGCACCACCCACTCCCTGCCGATGGAGGCCCGGGAGGAATTGGGTGTCGCCTTGGACGAGTTCTGGAGCGACAATGAGCGGTGACAGGCAACAGCCGTCAATGCGGGTCCAAACAGGAGGAGATCCATGGTCAGCTCGGATGTGAGTACTCCAGGACAGAGCGTTTCGCCCCTTGTCACTCCCAGTGAACTGGCTGATCTTCTGATGCAGCAGAGGCCACCGGTCATCCTCGACGTGCGCTATCCGGGACCTGGGTCCGAGGCAGATGGCCACGCACAGTATGTGGCGGGCCATGTGCCCACAGCGGTCTTCCTGCCTTTCGACGGGGTGCTCTCTGGTCGGTGCGTTCCGGGCGTCACGGGACGCCATCCCTTCCCGGAACCGGAGACCTTCCAAGCAGGAATGCGGGCAGTGGGGGTCAGTGCCTCTCGCCCGGTCGTGGTCTACGACGACTGGAAGTCGATCGCTGCGGCCCGGGCCTGGTGGATGTTGTGCTGGGCAGGGCACAAGAACGTTCGGGTCCTTGATGGCGGATGGCGTGCCTGGGTGGGATCTGGGGCCCCAATCAGCGAAGAAGACACGGTGGTGGCTCCCGGTGATTTCACGGTCTCTCCCAGCGGGCGCACCCTCATAGATGCTGATGGAGCGGCACAGCTTGCACAGCATGCAATCTTGATCGATGCCCGGCCTGCCGACAGATTCCGGGGGCAGGGGGAGACCATCGATCCCGTCGCTGGGCATATCCCCGGAGCGGTATCCTTGCCCGCACTCGATCTGGTGAATGCCCAGGGACGCTTCTTGCCCGCATTGGAACTCATCACCCGGTTCGTAGCCCTCGGTGTCCAGGATGATACCGAGGTTGGTATCTACTGCGGCTCTGGTATCCAGGCCTGCCACGTGGCATTGGCAGCCCAAATATGCGGGGTCTGCGATGACCCCGCGATCTACATGGGTTCCTGGAGTGAGTGGATCACCGATCCTCGCAGACCAACCGAACGTGGCTGAGCCTCAAGACATCCCGAACAGTTGGGCCCCGGCTCTTCCGGTAGCGAGATCCGTGGGCCACTATGCGTGGCTTCGTTATGCAGCAAACCGACGCACCGGGTCTAGGAAGGGGAGGGTGGGAGCTCGACACTGTTGCTCCCGTCCCATCCAACTGGTCAGTTACGGGAAAGTACCTCGTCGATCTCGGCACGGATTGCGGCTTTGAGATCCAGCGGTGCCCAGGAGATATCTACCGCGTTGCGTGACAGCTGCGCCAAGAAAGCGTTGTCTACCTTGCCTTCGTCAGCAACGAGTTGGAAGTTTTCGGCGATGTAGCCACCGAAATAGGCTGGGTCATCGGAATTGATGCACACCTTGACCCCCTTGCTGACGAGTTCGGTCACCAGCTCGATCTTGGAGCCATCGGAGACCCAGGTGTTGGAGATCGGGCAGGATGTCAGCCCGATGCCCTTGTCGGCCAGCACCTCGACCAGCGCGGGATTTTCCAGCACGTTGGTACCGTGGTCGATTCTGGCGACTTGGATGTCCTCAATTACCTGTCGGATGTGCTCAATGGAATCCTTGATGTCTACGTCGCAGTGCATGGTCAGCAGGTAGCCCTCCTGGCGGGCTCGGGCGAAGACCTCGGTGAATTTGGCCGGGGCGTTGCCGGTCTCATCTGAATCCAGACCCACGCCCAGGATCCATGCCTTGTAGGGCAGGGATTCCAACAGCGTCGCCATGGCGTACTCGGCCTGGAAATCACGAAGGAAGCACATGATCAGGTTCGATCGGATGCCCAGATTCTTCTCCGCCTCTAACTGGGCGCGGCGCAGGCCGTGAATCACTGTGTCGAAGCTCACGCCGCGGCAGGTATGTGCTTGCGGGTCGAAGAACATTTCCACGTACCGGACGTTCTGTGATGCGGCCTTGGTCAGGTAGGCCATCGCCAGGTCATAGAAGTCCTCGGCAGTGCGCAGCACGTTCATGCCGTCGTAGTAGCTGGTCAGGAAGGAGGCCAGGTCGTTGAAGTTGTAGGAGGCCCGAACCTCCTCGACGGTGGAGTGGGTGAGCTGGATGCTGTTGCGTTCGGCGAGAGCGAATTTCAGTTCGGGCTCTAGGGTGCCCTCAATGTGTAGGTGCAGTTCCACCTTGGGAAGGTCGTTGACGAAGGTGCTGATCTCCATGGGTTCCTCCTTGGTCTATCGAATTCGGTCAGTCAATGGTGCTGGAGATAACGGGCGGGGTGACGACGAAGTTCACGCAGTCGATGAGACCGAGGTCGGTGATCGCCCATTCTGGTATGGAGGTGATGAGCAGGAACATCAGCTGGGTAAAGGGGGAATCCAGGGTGGATCCCAGCTCGGTGCGTGCAGCCTCGTCCATGACCTTTTCGGCAGCCTCCATCTGTTCGGCTGTCAGATCGGCGACGATTCCGCACACCGGTAGCGGTAGGGATGCGATCACCGTGCCATCCTTGACCACCACCAGTCCACCATCTTGGGCTGCGACCGCGTTGATGGCCGCTGCCATGTCGGTGGCATTGGTGCCGGCTACGACGATGTTGTTGTCATCGGGGGCATTTGAGGTGGCGATGGCCCCGGTCTTCAACCCGAACCCTTTGATGAAGGCCACCGGCAGGTGGTCAGTTTTTCCATAGCGCTCGGCGACGGCCACCATGATGGTGTCCTTTTCTATCGAGGGCTGGACGATACCGTCAATGACATCAAGGGTGACCTGCTCGCCGGGCCGGTGGAAGACGACGTCCTTGGACAAGACGATGGTTTGGACTAGGGCTTTAGTGCCTTGGGCGGTGACCTTGATCCGTTCGGGATCGACCTTGGCAAGGCCAGCGAAGGTATTCGACATGATGGCCGGACGCTGTGGGGGAGCCGGGGTAACCAGTGATTTGTTGTCGTGGGCTACCACGCGTCCGCCGGTGATGACGGTCTGTGCCCGGAAATTCTCCAAAGAGTCGGTGAAGATGATGTCTGCGTACCGACCAGGTGCGATGCAACCGATCAGGTGATCGAGGCGGAACATGCGGGCGGTGTTCACAGTGGCCATCTGGATGGCATCCATGGCAGGCACCCCCTGTTCGACCGCTAGGCGGATCACGTAGTCGAGGTGACCACGCCCAAGCACATCCGAGGCTGAGACATCGTCGGTGACGAAACCGATGCGGTGGGTGGGAGCACCCATCTCGGTGACCAGTTTGATGTTGTCGCGCAGCATTGGGGCGCCGACAGATTCCCGGATGAGGATGCTGATGCCGTTGCGCAGTTTCTCCAGTTCCTCCTCGGGGGAGTACGACTCATGGTCCAGCATGATTCCGGCGACGGCCTGCCCGGGGATGCGGCGGGCATCGGACAACGGGGCACAACCGAAGGCTTGGTGACGGTTGTGTTTGGCCATGTCGAGGGCCCCGAGGACCTCCTCGTCACCGTACTCGATCATCTCCTGGACTGTTTCCCAGATGCCGACGCATTCGGGCATGGTCTGGGCGATCTGATGTTCTGCGATGGCGAATCGATGTCCGACATTGGTCTCGGGAACGGTGTAGGGGGCCTTTGCGGGAGCTCCCCACCAGATGCGCATCGGACCGTCGATGGTCTCTGCGAGGGCTGCTTTGACGCCTTCGATGCCAGCCACGACCAAGGTCTGGTCGAGAGAGGAGACCACCGATGTGGTGCCGTAGCGCGAGACAAGGTCGGAGAACATGGTGACCGATAGCTTCGAACACTCGAGATGCAGGTGCCCGTCGATGAGGCCGGGGGTCATGAATCGTCCTGCTGCGTCGATGATCTTGGTGTCGGGGCCACGTTGGGCTTCCACATCGCCGACCTTGGCGATGAGCCCGTCGGCGATGGCAATGGCAGCGGGGTAGACCTCTCCGGTGATGACGTTGACCAGTTGACCGTTGTCGATGATGACATCTGCGTGGGCGCGGCCGTAGGCGACGTCCAGGACATGGCGATTAGGCATGATCGTTCCTGACTCAGTTAGTGGGCACCGTTGCGGTGCCGGTGCGGCTGGATGTGAGATAGACCACCCCGGCGACGACCATTCCCATGATGATGGCCAGATCGGGGGAGTGCGCAGGTTCTGCGGGAGACAACAATGCGGTGAGAGGGCCGACAAAGTAGCCGGTGTTGGCGAACAGGGCGGCTGCCAACACCCCGGCCAAAAAGGCGCCCATCCCCGGCCAATGGATACCGTTGCGCCCCCAGTACGGTCCACCATGCTCGTTGGCGAGCCCGGCCAGGTCGTACCTGCCGCGACGACGCCACCAGTCAATGAGGTAGACGGTGACCCATGGGGCGAGCCAGATTGACATGGACCCGACGAAGGCATTCAGCAAGGTGTAGAAGCTGGACTGCCATACGGCGACGATGGTGACGATCACGCACAGGATCGAGTCGATGACCACGATCATGATTCGTGGGGCATTGACCCCGGCCGTTTGCAGGTTCAGTCCCGACGAGTACAGGTTGGTCGAGTTCTGAGCCATCAGCCCGAGGGCCACTAGTAACAGGAATGGGAGCGAGAAGGCTGAGGGCAGCACGGCCGGCACAGCCAACGGATTGGTCAGATCCACCTCATCGCCCACAACCACCGTGGCCATTGCGGCTCCCAGTGTTTGCAGGAGCAGGTAGGGAACCAGGCCACCTGCCCCGGCCCAGAACCCGACTGCGACGGGCTTCGAATCAGACGGCAGATAGCGGGAGAAATTTGCGCCCGAAGGTGCCCAAGACAAGCCTCCGGACACGACCACCAGGGAGATCGCCGAGACCATGGTCATCACGTCGGACTGGGCGGTAGATGCTGTGACCTGGGTCTTGGGAACCACCAGGATTGCCAGCATCACGAAGGCGAGTGCGAAGATAACGGTCAGTACCGTTTGGATGCGCATCAGGAAGGCGTGACCGACCAGCGGAAGGACCATTTGTACCAAGCCGAGTAGGAGAATGGTCACGATTCGGGTGACTCCCGACAAGTCCACCCCGGCCAGGGCGAACAAAGATTCAACAGCGTAGTAGACCAATACTAGGCCACCGGCTTCGAAACCGAGACACATGAGCCAGGACAAGACGCCGTTCATACGCGCCCCATTCGGGCCGAAGGCCGACCGGGAGATCGTGATGGTGGTGGTTCCCGTGGTCGGGCCCTGCACGGAAGTGAGCCCCAGCAGGGGATAGGCGATGAGGTTGCCTACCACGATCGCAGCTATCGCCTGCCCAAAGGACAGCCCGAAGGTGAGTACTAGTAAGGCGCCATAGGAAACCGTGAAGATGTTCGTCGTCGTGCCTGCCCACAAGAAGAACAATCCGGAGGGTGATCCGTAGCGTTGAGACGGGGGTACGAGGTCGATTCCTCGTTGTTCGAGGGCCGAGGAAGCCTCGATGGGACCTGACATCTCTGTCTCCTGCGTTGACGTAGGTGCCCAGCCGAACTGGGTTGGGGTCCTGGTGACACACCATGCGCGGTCGGGTGACCGACGGCATCTGAACCCTAGTACCGACCAGCGTCCGCAGGGCAGCCTGTTGCCATCTATGACCAATATCGTCAGCATGAGCAATACGTTGCTCACTGGATTGGCGAAGAACCTGAGCAGACCCGCGAACGGGCCCTGGACGGTACCCAGGAAACTCGGGCAGACTTGCTGCTGCGAGTCCAAGCATCTGCGCCGAGATAGCGGATTTGAGACTGAAAACCTCGTCGATGAATGCTCAGAGCTAAGTAGAGGTCCATGAGGATCCGTGCGGTGGTGAGCACCTTGCGAGCAACGGGTGGTGACGATGCCATCAGCGTGGACGATGGTGGCCGAGGTGGGATCACGTGCTTTGCGTGTTAAAGATTGAAATTTTCATTGAACTATCAGCAGTCGTGAATCCAGTGCTGTCTCTCGGAGAGAAAAAGAAGTTCCGTCGGCAGCGAAACGCAGTGGTCGGGAAACCAGGATACGGTAATGTGGTGTTGCTGGTGCTTGGGATAGCCTCATTTCCAGGTGACCTTGAGCTCGGGATCCAGCAGATTGAGAACTGGTCTGCCGAAATTGAAGCCGCGACCGTTGCCGACGAGGGTTCCGTGCTGGACGCCACTGGAAGTCTGGATGTTCGCTTCGAGTTCCATTGTGCCGAGTTCACTGCTCAACACGCTCAGGGTAGTGGGGTTTGACAGGTCTGGCGTCGGGGCGAGAACGTCCAGTTTCGCGTGGGCTTCGGCGGAGAGTTTCCGTATGATCGACCCGTCAATGAGTGCCTCACCATTGTCGAGATTATTTGGCAGTGCCGCCCCACATCCTGGGTCGATGGCCTTGGAGGCCACGCAGGCTTCGATGTCGCCCTTCACCTTGTCACGGAAGGTTCTCACAGCCTCTTCGGTCGGCCGGAGGTCCAGATCACTCTCCCCGAGGTAGGTAGTGGAGTCCTCGACTGTGAGAGTCGGTTGGGCCGTTTGCAAGTATGGGGAATTGAGAGCGACCTCGTAGGTGCCGGGGAACAGGAGAGGCTCCTCGGTGGCCGGGGTGGCTCCGTTCAAGGTGGGCTGCAGAGCCGACACGGCTTTGAGATTGATCTCACCGAGGCTCGAGGCGATCTTCGCACCTTCCGAGATATCCACGCTCAACTCCGTGCTCACCATGGTGCCCCCGATCTTGTAGCTGACCGGGACATCGACGGTGTACTCGTTCTCCAGTTCGGGCACGGTGGTGACTATGTCAGTGATCGGTGCCAATTGCTTGGAGCGATTCAGGACTTCATCGGTTAGCAGCGAGGTATCCGCGCCACTTAGATTGAGCTTTGAGGTGGCATCATTCGCCCTGCCCTCGGAGACCGCAGTCAGGTATTCCTTCACCGCATCGGCTGCAGCCTGCGCCTTCGACTTCTTAGCGCTGGTGACGACGAGAATGCTCGCGATGGCGGCGATGATGAGGACCAGAACGACACCGCCGATGATGAACAGTGGTTTCTTGCTCGGCTTTCTCGCCTCGGGCTGGTACCCCCAGGAGCCGTTGACTTGCTGGGTTGCCTGGCCCGGTATGGGTTGTCCCCACTGCGGAGTGCTGCCCTGGGGCCTGAAGTCCGGGGCCTGCAGTGGAACCGCTTGTCCTGTCGGCTGGGAGGACTGCGGGGTATTGGACATGCTCATGGATCTCCTCGTCTGGTCGAGTCATCGTCAACTCTAATGGCAGTGGGAATCGTGGGCCCTCCGAGTTCGTGCTCTGACCATGCAGACTGGACGCGGTCTGATGTCTTCCCCCATCTCATCGCAGCCCGGATGCGTGACAGGAGGACGGGTGGGGATCACGGTGTCGGCGGGTATCGAATCGCCTAAGATTTGACCATACTGGGCACCAACATGAAGTGCCCAACGGAGCTGATCGATCAGGTCGAGGAGAAGCTTTGGACATGAGCAGCGATATCCCGAAGCAGAGTTTGGTCCCCATCACCTTTCGTCGTCCCAACCGTGGACTGGCTGCTGCGGTCAGCAATCCACTCAACGTGGGGCTCAGCATGCTGCTGCCTTTATTCGTCTTCGTGGTACTCTCGGGCGGGAGTTGGACATGGTTCGTTCTCTATTTCGCTTTTCTGGCCATGAGCGAGGGCCGCCAGAAATTCCTGTCTACCCGTAGCCCGAGGGAGAGAACCATTCTTGTTCGCCCTGACAAAGCACAGGAAGCTCAGCTTGCCTTAGAGTCCGCGATGGAATCCAAGCATGCGGAGAAGGTCTGGAAGGCTGTCGGCAAGGCAACCGATTCCTTCGGCACGGTTGTGGATGAGAACTTCTATTCCTGGGTGGATGCCCAGGTCGCAGCGCTACCGGCGAATCGGCAGATCACCCCGGGAACCGCCGAGGAGACCGACTCATACGACTCCGAGACCGGTACTCGTACCACGTGGATCCAGCCGCCCCAGGACCGCGCCGGGCAATGACCGCTGCAGACCGGCAATCGGTCTGAGAGTCGCGGCCACGATGGTGTCTCGCGCATCTTTCCCATGAGGATCAGAAGCTCGGGGTTCCGTTCATCCCTTCATAGCGACGGCGGACGTCGGTGTACAAGGTCGTGGTAAAGATGGTCTGGAACGGAATGATGAGCACTTGGAAAGCGCAGTTGATGAATACTGCAAGGCCGACGATCCCGATCAGCGGTATGATTGCCGCGAGATCGATTTGACTTTGCAGTGTCGCCGTCGCCGACGGCGGGGTCTGGATGGTCGCCAAGTTTGAAGAAATGCTCGTCATAAAGTTGGTGAGCAATTGGATAATGCTGCTCGCTGCGGAAATGATCAGACTCACCGCTATGGTATAGCCCAAGACACGAAGCCCCTGTCCACGAGTGATCTGCCAACTGCGTTGCAGAGCGCTGACCGGCCCCAATGATTCGATCGCCATCACCTGGGCAACCAATCCGAAACGGGCGATGAAGACGAACTGCAGCCCAAACAGGGCAAGTACGAGAAGAACGGCGATGGCCATGGGCCACCCGCTCTCAAGGTAGATCGACAGCGCCACGATGGCCCCAAGGATCGCGTACCCGATGATGGCCATAATCATGATCAGGCCGACCGCTCCTGCGCTGCGGGCGAAGCTTCCCTTGGCATCCCGCATCACTGACCCCATTGTCGGAGCCCCGCCGCGATCGACTTGGACAGTGGCGACGCTGAGCAGCAGGACCGACCAGATGCTCACCACCCAGCACAGGTTGATCCCGATGAAGGAACCTACTAGGAAACTGATCACGAGTGGTGTGTTGACCGACGGCGCAGTATCGTACGCCCCGATCGAAGCAATCAGCGGAATGAACATGACGAGGCCAAAGGCGAACAGGACCGTGAAGACTACGGCGAAGAAGATTGCGGGTAGCACGGCTAGGCCGATGAATGTTTTGGGACGACGGCGATAGATCTCGAAGGAAGACGTGAAGACCTCCGACAGGCCGATCGGGTGGAACGGGATCACGGGAGTGGACATTTGGCGGGCCATGCTTTGAGCCTAGAGCCACTGGGGTCATCCTGGCTAGCTGAGATCCTCCTTGGTAAGGGTCGGTTCAAGGCAGTCCCTGATCACATGGGCGGGATGTGGTTGGGAATCGCGCCGCCGAAACGCCGGTCACGATTCACGTATCGCTCCACCGCAGACCACAGGTCTCGCCGGTCCCAGTCCGGCCAGAGCTTGTCCAGAAAGACATACTCCGCGTAGGCCGACTGCCAGATGAGAAAGTTCGAGGTGCGCTGTTCCCCGGAGGAACGCACAAACAGATCGACATCCGGGATGCTGGGCTCGTCCAGGTATCTGCGGAAGGACTCCTCGGTGATCTTCTCGGGGTTGATCCGTCCGCGCTTGGCGTCGGTGGCGATCGCGCGTACTGCGTCGACGATCTCTGCTCGCCCTCCGTAGTTGACGCAGAACTGCATGGTCAAGACATCGTTGTCTGCAGTTTGCCGTTCGGCCGTCTCTAATTCGCTGATCACCGAGCCCCACAGCCTGGGACGACGCCCCGCCCAGCGGACCTTTACCCCGAGGGTATCCAGGTCGTCGCGTCGCCGGTGGATGACATCGCGGTTAAATCCCATGAGGAATTTCACCTCGGTGGGATCACGCTTCCAGTTCTCGGTGGAGAAGGCATAGACGGACAGATATTTGATGCCTATCTCGATGGCCCCTTCGATCACCTCAAAGAGCACGGCCTCTCCGGCCTCGTGGCCCTTCGTACGGGGGAGTCCGCGTTGTTTGGCCCATCGTCCGTTACCATCCATCACGATGGCTACATGCTTGGGTAGTTCCCCGGTGGGAATCCTGGGCGGACGGGCGCCACTGGGATGCGGCGTGGGTAGGCGTTTGACGGGATGCGGATCCATGCCACGAGCGTATCGGCAGATTCGTTCACTAACGGCAGTACAACACGCTGTCCGTCTGCTCCCATACCTGCCGGGGAACGCGAGACAATGGCTTGGTGCCGACCTACCGAGACCAAGCAGTGGTGCTTCGTACCCACAAGCTTGGTGAGGCCGATCGGATCATCACGCTGCTCACCCGTAACCATGGCAAGGTCCGTGCCGTTGCACGCGGGATACGACGCACATCCTCGCGGTTCGGGGGCAGATTGGAGCCTTTCTCCCACGTCGATGCACAGTTTGCCACTGGACGAACCCTCGACTACGTCAACCAAGCTGAAACCTTGCATGCTTACGATGCGCCGCTGCGGGTCGACTACGCGTGTTTCACTGCGGGGGAAGTGATGGTGGAGACCGCCGACCGGCTTGTCTGCGAGGAGAGGGAACCCGCGCCATCCCAGTACCGGTTGTTGTTGGGGGCGCTACGCACCCTGGGCGAGGGGACACCTGAAGGCCCCAGGCCAGCTCGGATGATCCTTGACTCCTATCTGCTGCGCGCCATGGCGATCGCCGGTTACGCCCCGGCACTGGAATCCTGTGCTCGGTGCGGGGTGCCCGGCCCGCATGTCGGCTTCGCTCCCGAGGCGGGCGGCATGGTCTGTTCCGGATGCTGCCCGCCACGCACGGTGTTGCCCAGCCCCCGTGGGTGGGCACTGTTGTCGGCACTCATCTCGGGGGACTGGGCAGCCACCACGGTGCCTGAGGCGACGGCGCGTGAAGTCAGCGGCCTAGTGGCCGCATTTGCCTCTTGGCACCTGGACCATGGTTTGCGGTCCTTGGATCTCGTGGAGAATTGAAGAATCAGCGACTGGCTTGCTCCGGGGTCACATCGATGGAGATCTCTTTGCCGTTGCGCAGAACGGTCAGGGTAATCGGTTTGCCGACTTCGCCGGCCCGCACCATTGCTACCAAGGACTCGGTGGAAGGGGTCGCGTTCCCGTCCACCGCGGTGACCAGGTCGCCGACTTGCACCCCAGCTTTTTCGGCGGGAGAACCGGAAGTCACCTGAGTAACCTCGGCTCCCAGTGCACCGGTGCTCTTCTGGTCTTGTGCCGAGATCCCGATTTGCGCGTGCTGTACGGTGCCTGAGGCGATCAGCTGATCGGTAACGTATTTCACTTGCTTCGCCGGGATCGCGAAGCCCAGACCGATGTTGCCGGAACTTGACGAGGAATCCGATAGGGACGCGATGGAAGAGGTGATGCCTACCAGCTGACCGGAGGAATCCACCAGGGCACCGCCTGAGTTGCCTGGATTGATCGCGGCATTTGTCTGGATCGCGGCGGTCACCACGGCCTGGGAGGTTGCGGTGGGCTGCTGATAACGGGAGCTGCCCTGACCGGGAGATACCGCCTCGGTGGTCACCGGGCGATTCAATGCCGAGATGATGCCTGTGGTCACCGTGTCATCCAGTCCCAGAGGATTGCCGATAGCCATCACCTCCTGACCGACGACCAAGGAGTCGGAATCGGCGAATCCCATCACTTGGAGTTGTGCCGGAGGATCAACCAGCTTGATTACCGCCAGATCCGTCGTGGGATCGGTGCCCACCACCGTTGCCCGGTAGGAGGAATTGCCGAGGGTCACTGAAATCTCCGCGCCGGTGCCTGAGGAAGAGATCACGTGGTTGTTGGTCACCACATGCCCCGCCGAGTCGATAACCACCCCCGAGCCCCGAGAACTCGATCCATCGCTACCCGAGACATTGATGGAGACAACCGCTTGAGTGGCGGTCTTCGCCACCGTAGCCCAGTCGGTGGTGGTGCCCGATGCCTGCACGATTTCCGTGCGGGTTGTGGTGCTCGTCGATGAAGCTCCGGTTAGTTGTGAGTATCCCCATACCGAGGCTCCACCACCCAGGGCACCGGACAGAACCGCGGCGGCCAGCAACCCCGCGGTACGACCCCGCAGATTTGATCGCTTGGACAGGGTTTTGGTCAAGGAGGCTGATGCGGCGGAGGACGGCGCAGAGCCTGGGGAAGAGAAAGAGTTGCCGATGAACTGAGCGGCTCCGACGTGTCCATTCACTGGGCCACTGGGCGTGGTCGGTGGGGCGAATGCGGGACCTGTGGGCTGAGCGTCAGCGTTCGACATGATGATTCCTTTCGATGACCACGATGCAATCTTTACGACGACCACGATGCAACGCCTCGAACCTGTGCGGAAGCTGTGAGATCACAGTTTCCCAGCTGGACAGGGAATTCAACCGGTGGTGACCCCCAGACGATCCTGAGACGAGATGGGTTTCCGATCAGACCGTGGTTGTGGGTAGCTGGGTATCAGTCGGTCATGGCAGACCAGCACGCATCACAGACGCCATACACCTCCACGTGGTGTTCTGGTTCGTGGAAGCCATGCTCCGTCGCCACCTGGATTGCCCAGCGCTCCAGGGCTTCAGGCAGAATCTCGACGGCTCGTCCGCAGGTGCGGCAGATCAGGTGGTGATGATGCTCGGTGGAGCAACGCCGGTAACCGATCTCCCCATCAACCATGCGGATGGCGTCGACCAGCCCCTCTCCGGCAAGCCACTGCAGGCCCCGGTACACAGTGGCCAAACCCACCGATTCGCCGGCCATCTTCAGTTGGGCATGCGCTTTTTGAGCCGAGACGAATTCGTTGGTGTCATTCATGTGGTCGAGGATCACCTGGCGTTGACGGGTCAGCCTGAGATGCTTGCCGGTTTGGTCAGTGCTCATCGAAGTGGTCTCCATGTGGTGCGTGCCGGTGACCGTCATGCAGGTAGTCGACGTGATCACCGTGCAGAATTGCTGGGTGGTCCGGTTGATGTCCATGGTAAGGCGGATGATCGCCGACGCGGGGGAACAGTCCGGCTTCCTCCGAATCCTCGACCAGGCCCCGGCGCCGATGCTGCAGCCAAGCAGAGACCGGGAGTGTGGCTGCGAAGACGAGGATCGCCAGCACGACGATGGTCGCTCCCGAGGCCGAGTCCAAGTGGTAAGAGATGATGATCCCGCTGAGTGCTTCGACCAGCCCGATCGTCATCGCCACCAGCAGACCGCGGCGAAAACCGCTCACCATGTTCTGCGAGGTCGCCACCGGGATGACCATCAGCGCACTGACCAGCATCAGGCCCACAGTGCGCATGGATACCGCGACCGTGATCGCGGCAAGGACGACGATGGCCATGTTGTACGCCGAGGTTCTTAGACCCTGGGTGCGGGCGAAATCTTCGTCGGCGCAGACGGCGAAGAGTTGGGGGCAACATCCGATGGCCACGGCACTGACCAGGACCCCCACGATCCCGACTGCGATGACATCCCCATCATTTACCGAGGTCAGCGACCCGAAAAGGTACTGGGACAGGGAGCCACCACCGCGCCCCGCGATCCCGGCCATCAGGACGCCCGCCGACAATCCACCGTAAAATAGGATCGCCAGGCCGACATCTCCTGATGCCCGTCCGGACTGGCGCAGCCATTCGATACCGATCGCGCCCAGCACGCACACCGCGATGGCAATGGGAACCGGCTGGGAACCGGTCAACAAAGCCAAGCCGACACCGGCGATGGCGACGTGTCCCAGGCCGTCGCCCAGCAGGCCCAGTCTGCGCTGGACAATGTAGGTGCCGACGGCAGGGGCCATGATTCCGGTGAATGCCCCGGCGACGAGGGCCCGGATCATGAAATCCAAGGTGAAGATATTCATCAGCTGCTCAGCAATCCGTCGCGGCCGGTTCCCACGACGCGCAGCTGTGGGTGTTCACCGGAGGGAAGACAGTCGTCCAGGCCAGGACCTGCCGACAGCGGCCCATCGTGGATGATGTGTCCATTCCGCAACACCACGCCCCTGGTCAACAGGGGTTCCATGGCGCCCAGTTCGTGCAGCACGGTGAGGATGGTCATCCCCTGTTCGTGGAGTCCTGCCATCAACCTGGCGAGACTGGTCTGGGTACGCAGGTCGAGGGCTGCCAAGGGCTCATCGAGGACCAACAGATCCGTGCGGCCCACCAGCGCCCTGGCAATCAGCACCCGCTGCTGTTGTCCTCCGGACAACTGGACCATTGGACGCGAGCCCATGGCCTGCATGCCGACTCTCTCCAGGGCCTCGTCTACTGCCCTTCGATCCTCACCGGATGCTGGGCGGAATAGAGAGCGGCGCGACAGCCTGCCTAGTAGGACGATTTCCCGGGCGGTGGCACCGGGTACCTGCAGGCGAGCGTGCTGGGGAACGTATCCGATACGTGGCCAGTCATGGAAGTGAGTCAGTGGAACCCCGAACAGCGCAACGCTGCCGGTCTGGTGAGGAATCAGGCCAAGCAGCGTGCGCAGCAGAGTTGTCTTGCCAGAGCCGTTGCCACCCAACAAGGCGACGACCTCTCCGGGTTGAACCGCGAGATCGATGCCGTGGAGAATCTGGGAGCCACCCAGCCAAGTGCCGACTGCTTCCGCCCGGAGTACCGGGCTCACTGACATTTGTTGGCGCTCCGGAGCGATTCGAGGTTGGAACTCATTACTTCAGCGTAGTCCGAACCTGCCGACTGGTCTGACAAGGTTTCCAACGGGTCGAGAACCGCGGTTTGGATGCCCAGATCCCCGGCAATGGCTTCGGCGACCTTGGGCGAGACAGCTGTCTCGGTGAAGATGGTCGTCACGTTGTTGGCCTTGGCGATCTCGTGGATCTCCTGGATGCGAGCCGGGCTGGGCTCCTCCTCGGTGGAGATGCCGGAGATACCCACCTGGGTCAGGTGGTAGCGGTTGGCAAGGTAGCCGAAGGCCGCGTGGTTGGTGATGAAGGTGGTTACCTCGCAGGTCGCCAGGCCAGTCTCGTAGGACCCGTCAAGGGCGTTCATTTTTTCGGTGAGGGCTGCTGCATTGGCCTTATAGGCATCCGCGTTGCCGGGATCTATCTCGCCTAATGCTTTGGCGACGTGATCACCGATCGTGGCAACGTTGGTCGGAGCCAGCCAGACGTGGGGGTCGTAGGCGCCGTGGTCGTGATCCTTGTGGTGGTGGTCGTCCTCGGAGGCTTCGGCGCTGGAGGATTCATGATCGTGGTCGTCTTCCGATTCGTGCGTTCCGGCTCCGGACCGGGGTAACAATTCCAGGAAGGAGCCAGTTTCCAGCACTTTGCCGGGGGACTGCTGCTCGACCGCCTCGTCCATGGCTTCCTGGTAGTGCTCCTGGTAGACCACGAGATCGGCCTCGCCGACCTGGGCGACCTGTTTGGCGGTCAGCTCAAGATCGTGTCCATCAGCTCCAGGTGCCAGCAGGTTGGTCACCTCGGCCATGTCCCCAGCAACCTGACTCGCTACATAGGCGAAGGGGTAGGCGCCCACGACGATGCTGGGTTTGTTGTCATCGGTGCTGCCAGATGCTTTGGAGGCTGCTGAACCTGAACAGGCCGACAGTCCCAGCAATCCGGCGACAATGGGGGCAGAGAGCTTCAGTGCGTCATGTCTAAACATGAGAATCATTATCCACCCGGTGCCAGGATTGGTGAAACCGGGGCGGAACGTTCCGGGATTCGTCACGATAATCTTGGTCAGACGCCACCTGGCAGGTTGGCGTCACCCCGATGCCAGCCAGGTATCGGGCGTCGCCCCACGGGGCCTGAGGACTTGGACATGTACATGGCTGAAAGCACTCTCGACAAAGTCATTTCTCTTTGCAAGCGACGCGGGTTTGTCTTCCCGTGCGGTGAGATCTATGGCGGTACCCGGGCCGCGTGGGACTACGGTCCGCTGGGCGTTGAACTCAAGGAGAACATCAAGAAGCAGTGGTGGCGCTACATGGTCACCGCCCGCGACAACGTCGTTGGGCTGGACTCCTCAATCATCTTGCCCCGCGAGGTGTGGGTGGCCTCCGGGCATGTGGGGGTGTTTACCGACCCGTTAATCGAATGCCTGAGCTGCCACAAGCGTTTTCGTGCTGACCAGGTGGTGGAGGAGTTCGCCCATCGCAAGGCCCTTGCCGAAGAAGCCGTTGCGCTGGCGGATGTTCCGTGCCCCAATTGTGGCAACCGTGGGCAGTACACCGAGCCACGCGACTTCAACATGATGCTCAAGACTTATCTCGGCCCGATTGAGGACGAGTCGGGGCTGCACTACCTGCGTCCGGAAACCGCTCAGGGTATCTTCGTGAACTTCAAGAACGTGCTGAACGCCACTAGGCAGAAGCCACCTTTCGGGATCGCCCAGGTCGGGAAGTCCTTCCGTAATGAGATCACCCCGGGAAATTTCATCTTCCGCACCCGCGAGTTCGAACAGATGGAGATGGAATTCTTCGTCGAACCCGGCAGTGACGAGCGGTGGCACCAGTACTGGATCGATGAGCGCAAGGCTTGGTACGTCGAGCTAGGTATCGACGAAGCCAATCTGCGGCTCTACGAGCACCCCCAAGAGAAACTGTCCCACTACTCCAAGCAGACGGTCGACATTGAGTACCGATTCGGTTTCGCTGGTTCGGACTGGGGCGAACTTGAAGGAATCGCGAATCGCACCGACTTCGACTTGGGTACGCATTCGAAGCACTCGGGAACCAATCTGGAGTTCTTCGATCAGGCCAAGGGCAGGCACTTCACCCCGTACGTGATCGAACCGGCCGCCGGGTTGACTCGCTCCCTGATGGCTTTCCTCGTCGACTCCTATGCTGAGGACCAGGCGCCGAATGCCAAGGGTGGAGTGGATACCCGCGTCGTGCTCAAGCTCGACCATCGCTTGGCTCCGGTGAAAGCAGCAGTGCTGCCGCTCAGCCGCAACGAGGCACTGTCACCCCGGGCCAGGGATCTGGCCGTTGAACTGCGTCAGTTCTGGAATGTCGACTTCGACGATGCTCAAGCGATTGGCAAGCGGTACCGTCGCCAGGATGAGATCGGAACCCCATACTGCATCACCGTCGATTTTGACTCCCTCACCGACCACGCGGTGACCATCCGGTCCAGGGATGACATGACCCAGGAAAGGGTAGCGATCTCCCAGGTCAAGGACTATCTCGCCCAGCGGCTCATCGGCTGCTGAGAGTGGCTTCGCAAGACAGGGGCTCGGGGCGCAATGGTCCGGGCCCCTTGTCGGGCCCGCCGCTACTCTGCTAGACATTGAGACGTCACGATGTCTTAATCTTCGAGGAAGGCGATGAGCGGCGAACCACGTTACCTGCGTGTTGAGCGTGACCTCGCATCTTGCATCCGGGCGGGGAAGTGGGGCCCCGGGGAATTCCTACCTTCGGAGACCGAGCTCCAGAAACGGTACCGGGTATCCCGCACCACCGTGCGCAGGGCCGTTCAAAACTTGGTGAGTTCCGGGCTACTGGTCATTGAGCGTGGCAACGGTACCCGGGTCAGCAGCCCGGAGAGTAGCGGCGCTGGGGTCCAAGTGTTCAGCTTCGTATCCGCAATCGCCGAACAGGGGATGACACCTGGGTTACGTGGCGCCGTCGCGGATGTGACAACCAGTGAAGGCGGCGTCCGGATGATCCATCTGCAACGGGTTCACACCGCCGACGAGGAGCCGATCTCGGTGAGTGATTCTTGGCTGGATGCCGGTCAATTTGCCGGTGTTCCCCTTGACGTGCTGAGCCAGGCGGCATCCCTCTATGAGACCTTTGCATCCTTTGGTATGTCCATCACCGAGGTGATCGATCACTACGGCATTGCCACTGCAGATGAAGAGCACGCGGACCTGTTGGGTGTCGGGGTGGGGCAAGTGCTTCTTCAGATCGACCGGATCGCCAAGAGTAGGGACCAAGTCGTGGAGACCGGACGAATCCTCGTCTGCACCGAAAGATATCGACCAACAATCATCACCAGGAGTTGACACCGGGATGCCCACTAACAAACCAGATCTGGCCCAGCGCACTGAGGCCCCCAAGGCGAATGCCACCGTCCGCATCCTGGCCGTCATTGCCGTGTTCACCGCATTGTCCGCAGTGGGCTCGCTGGTGAAGATCCCGTCGCCCTTGGGAACCGTAGCATTCGATTCCGCGCCCGGATACTTCGTAGCTGCTGCCTTCGGTGGTCTGCCCGGGGCCGTCGTCGCCTGTCTTGGTCACCTTATCACCGCTGCGATGACCGGATTCCCATTGTCATTGCCGATACACATCGTCATCGCCCTCGGCATGGGGATATGCGCCTGGGCCTTCGGGCTTTTTGCCCGTCGGGGCAATGTGGGCATGGTGATTGGTTTCGTTCTTGCCGCTTTGCTCAACTCTGTCGTCCTGAGCCTCATCGTGCTGCCGGTCGGCGGCGTCGCGATGTACAAGGGTATGACTGTCTTCCTGCTGATTGGTACGGTCGTCAACTTGGCCTTGGCGATGATCGCTCACCTGGCGTTGCGCAGGTCCCGGATCCATTGATGCCCGAACAGCTGCGGCTGTCGGGGGTCAGTTTCAGATATCCGGGAGCCAGTAGGGATGCTCTCGTCGAGGTCGAGGTCGTGGCAAGGCCCCGGCGGAGAATATCCATCATGGGGAACCTCGGCTCTGGGCGATCCACTTTGGTACAGGCCATGTGCGGGGTCGTGCCGTCGCTGACAGGCGGATCCATGACTGGTGAGGTCCGCTACGGGCGGGCCGATCTCGCTGACCATCCGGTGTCCACCATCTCGGAGTACATCGCGCTGGTTCTGCAGGATCCGGAGTCTCAGTTGCTGTCCAGGACGGTGGCCGAGGACGTTGCCCTGGGGCCACGCAACCGTGGCTTGGCGGTTGGTGAAGTGCTGGCTCGGGTACGGGCGGGGCTGGCAGCCGTCGGATTGAGCGGGTCCGAAGGCCGTGCCACCTGCGAGTTGTCCGGTGGCGAGGCCCAACGTTTGGCCATTGCCGGGGTCCTCGCCATGGATCCCGAGGTTCTGTGCCTCGACCAGGCGACGGCCAGGCTCGACTCTGTGGGGGCTGCAGCCGTCGAACGGGTGTGCACGGATCTGGTCGGGGCCGGATGCTGTGTTGTGTCCGTGGATGGTGACCCCGCGGTCGCAGCTCGGGCTGACGAGCTGTGGGTGATGAGTGGTGGAAGAGTCGAAATAGTCCCTCCATTGGAGATGCTCGGTGACGCGGATACCTGCGCGGCGAGAGGAATTCGCCCGTTGCCTGTCGCCCAGTTGATGACCGAGGTCAGGGCTCGATGCATTGATGCGTCGCAGCCCCCACCACTGATGGACGTGACCGGGGTCGTGACGTGGGCTGCCGGACTGGCTGACGGGTGTCCGGCGGACGTGACCCGATTGCCCAGGGGCGGTGAGGTGGTCGCGGTCTTCGAGGACGTGAGTTTCTCCTATGACGGGACCCGTCCTGTGCTGTGTGGGCTTGATCTGGAGATTAGGGCTGGCCAACTGCTTGGTTTGGTCGGCCCCAACGGCTCGGGCAAGTCGACCCTGGTCAAGATGCTTAACGGGCTACTGAGGTCCACCAGTGGGAGGGTCCTGCTCAAAGGGACCGATGTGGCCCGCATCGACGCCGGTGAATTGGCCCGACAGGTCGGGTTCTGCTTCCAGATTCCTTCGCGTCAGCTCTTTAACCCTCGGGTGGACAGGGAGATCGGCTGTGCTCTGCGCCACCAGGGCGTGCCGCGGAAGGAGGTGCGCCGACGCGTGGGTGAGGTAATGGAACGCCTGGGTATTGTCGAACTCGCCGGGTGCAACCCGCTGATTCTCGATGCAGCACAACAGCAGCTTGTTGCTCTGGCCTCGGCCCTCGTGCATGAACCGATATTGCTCGTCGTGGACGAACCCACCGCCACCCAGGACTGGCCCGGCACCCGCCGGATCATGGAACTGCTGGAGGCTGAACGAGACCGGGGAGTTGCGGTGATCATGATCAGTCATGATGAAGAACTGCTCGGTTGGCATGCCGACCGGGTCGTCAGGCTCAAGGAAGGCCGGGTGGTCGCTGATGGTGCCCCCGGACATGTGCTCGACACCCAAGCGGTCCGGGTCTGGCGAAGCTTGTTCCCGGGCGCGGCCCCGGCATCCGACACGGCCGCGACCGCCGCCGCCCTCGCCAAAATGGCGGGGGGTAACAGGTGAGGATCGATCTGCGGGCCCGTTCGATGCTTCTGGTCTGTGTCACAGTCGCCGTCATATGCTTCTCCCATCCCGGCTGGCTACTCGGTGTGGTCGGCTGCGAACTGGTGTCGATGGCCGTGCTCGGAGTGCAGCTGACAGGGGCAGGGAAGATGCTTCGGCCGATGCTGGTGATCATGGCGGTGGTGTGGTGCGTCACAGTCTTTGTCCCACCTCTGCGATTTCTGAATGATCCGGTGCTGGGGCAGGTGCTGTTCACCTTGGGACCGGCGACGGCCACCTGGGCAGGTGTGGCGGCTGGTGGGATGTTTGTCCTTCGCATGGTGGCGATGCTTTTAGCGACATGGATAGTCCTGGCTGATGCCGAGGTGGACGAGGTGATCGAACTCGCCAACCATTGGAGACTCCCACCCTCGGTGACCACGGTGATCACCTGTTCCGTGGCGACGGTTCCGCGGCTGCTCGCCCGCAGGGAACAGATTGCCGAGGCCCAGACTGCCAGGGGAATCCAGGGGCGGGGCACGGTCAGCGCCTGGCGCAGTGCGGTGGCGCTCATGGTGCCGCTGATCGTCACGTGCATGGCGACGGCACAGGACATGGCGATAGCCCTGAGCATGAGAGGGCATGGAGCCTCCCGCCGGATGACCGTCATGTCCCGGCTCGTCTGGACGCCCAGGGATCGGGGCATTTTCGCGGTCGCTCTTCTTGTCACCATCATGGTACCGGTCGTCAGGTTCGGACTGGGATGGGGTAGCGTTCTTACGACAACCTGATGCGTATTGGAGGCGGAATGACTCACGTTCTGTCCACTCGGGCCCAACGCCTGGATCGCTTGAGATTCGGACGAGAACATTCTCGGTTGCTGATCGGCTCCGGGGTCGGGTGGGCTCTTGACGCTATGGATGTGGGGCTCATTTCATATGTGATGACCGCTCTATCTGTCGAATGGCAGTTGGACAACGCTGAACTGGGGATGATCGGCTCAGTCGGTTTCGTCGGCATGATGGTTGGTGCAAGTGCCGGTGGTCTGGCCGCTGACCGGATCGGGCGACGCGCCGTCTTCGCTCTCACCCTCCTCGTCTATGGTCTGGCGACTGGTCTCGCGGCCTTCTCCACAGGTGTGACGATGCTTCTCGTGTTGCGGGGTGTCGTCGGGCTGGGTCTCGGAGCCGAACTGCCTGTAGCAGCCACCCTGGTCTCCGAGTACGCGCCGTCCAGGATTCGTGGCCGGGTGGTCGTGTGGCTGGAGAGTTTCTGGGCTCTGGGGTGGATCCTTGCCGCAGCACTCGGTTACTTCCTGGTTCCGAAAACTGCTGGTGGGTGGTCAGGATGGCGATGGGCGTTGCTCGTGGGGGTCGTCCCAGCCTTCTATGCGGCGGTGGTGCGCCATGGGCTTCCGGAGTCGGTGAGGTTCCTGGAATCGAAAGGCCGTCAACGCCAGGCAGAGCTCGCTGTGCGGCGGTTCGAACGCGGTTCAGGGGTCGAGCCGTCTTATGATCTTGATGTCGCCGTTGCTGAAACTCCCACCTCGGTGGAGGACAGCAACGGGTCGGTGAGGACGACATCATTGCTCGGGCCTGAACATCGTCGCTCGACGGTGGGACTGTGGCTCGTGTGGTTCTTCGTCAACCTGTCCTACTACGGTGCTTTCACCTGGATGCCGACCCTGCTGCTGCGTCAAGGCCACGACCTGGTGCGCTCCTTCGGGTACACCTTGGTCATCACTGTTGCCCAACTGCCCGGATATGCCGTGGCGGCTTGGCTTATCGAAGTCTGGGGCCGACGTGCGACCCTCGCATGTTTCCTGACCGGTTCAGGAGTCAGCGCCCTGTTCTTCGGGATGCAGGATTCGACAACGGGAATCATTGCGTTCGGATGTCTGCTGTCGTTCTTCAACTTGGGCGCTTGGGGAGCCTTGTACGCAATCGGTCCGGAGATCTATCCGACCGCGCTGCGTGGAGCAGGCACCGGTGCGGCCTCGGCCGTCGGTCGGGTGGCGGCCATCGTAGCCCCGCTGCTGGTACCAGTGCTGCTGGTGGGCGGTAACCCCTTGGTGTTCGCTGTCTTCGCGGTGTCCTTCCTGATCGCCGCAGTATCGGCGCTGCTTCTGCCGGAGCGTCGGCATCTGGAGATGATCGAGTGAGCCTGGCACTTGGTGCCGGAGGCACTCACCGCTTAGCCTTGTGCGATGCCCGCACCAGATACCCCGGTTCTGCCGCCCTTGCGGTTGAACTCACCATCCAATCCGGATGCCCTGGTGATCGGCACTCCGGTGGTGCTCGCACCTATGGCTGGGGTCACCAATGCCGCATTCCGGCAGCTGTGCCGGGAACAGGGAGCGGGGCTGTACGTCTGCGAGATGATCACTTCGCGGGGGCTTGTCGTGGGGGATTCGAAGACCGCGGAGATGCTCACCTTCTGGGATGGGGAGACCCGTTCTATTCAGACCTACGGGGTGGATCCCGTTTCCCTTGAAATAGCCGTCGATATTTTGTGCACATCCTTCGCTGCGGACCACATCGATCTCAACTTCGGCTGCCCGGTGCCCAAGGTGACTCGTAAAGGAGGTGGGGGAGTGCTTCCGTGGAAACTTGACTTGATTAAGAAGATCATGTCTGCAGCCGTCACTGCTGCTGACCGTCATGGGGTGCCGGTGAGCGTGAAGACCCGTATCGGTATCGACGACGAACACATCACCTTCATGGACGTAGGTCGGCTGGCCGAGGACTGCGGGGTGGCCGCAGTCTGCCTACACGGCAGGACCGTCGCCGAAGCCTATTCCGGTCGGGCTCACTGGGAACCGATCAAACAACTCGCTGATGCCTTGGACATTCCGGTGCTGGGCAACGGAGATATCTGGGAAGCTGGTGATGCACTGGAGATGGTGCAACAGACCGGGTGTGCCGGAGTCGAGATCGGGCGCGGCTGCCTGGGAAGACCTTGGCTGTTCCGGGATCTGGCTGCAGCCTTTCATGGGCAACAGGTGACCACTCTGCCCACTCTCGGTGAGGTGAAACAGATCGTGCGCCGACATGCCGAACTGCTGGGCCGCCTGTGGGGCGAGAACCACGGGATGAAAGATCTCCGCAAACACGTGGCTTGGTATTTCAAGGGTTTCCCGGTCGGCGGGGAATTGCGTCACGCCCTGGGTAAGGTCGATTCAATGGCTTGCCTCAATGACCTGCTGGATCTGCTGCCCGACGACATCGTCTTTCCGGCCAGTGAACTGGGCCGCCCCCGGGGTCGTCAGGGATCGCCACGGTCGAAGGTGACCATGCCACACGGCTGGCTGATGGACCGGAGCGGTTTGGAACTTGATCTGTCCGAAGCCGAGATGGATGTCTCTGGTGGCTGAGCCGGAAACCTCAATGAGATCCTGAGTCGTCGCCTTCGGGGCTAAGCGTGTGGTGCAGTGCGACAGAATCTCCTGATGTCAGGAGATCCAACCGGTGAATGGCCGGAAGTCTTTTCCTGCCAGGCAATGGGCCAACCCCGCAATGACTTCTCCGGCCTGCTCGCCATTGGCTCCCGGCAAGTCTTTCAGTGAGCCAACATCCGGATTCTGGTCGCCCAATGACCAGTACAGCACCGCTTGACGCCAAGCGTAGGCTGCGTTTTTTATGGCCGCCAGCGGGTGCCCCTGTTGGGTGGCCAGCCCGAGTAGCCGGAACGTGTCGCGCGCCGCTTGCGTCGCTGCGTGAGCCCAGCCGCGCGACGGTTGGCAGCCCAACTCCACCAGGGTGATGATGTTATGGGTGGTGATGATCTGCTGCCGTTCGATGATCTTGCCGTTCCGGGCCACCGACCAGCATTCGTCGCCGCTTTCGTGGCAGCCGCACATCCGGTCGAAGTCCGTCAGTTCCGGGTATCCATTCTTGTCTGGCTGTTCATCGCGCGAGGTAAACACCGCGGCGTAGTCGATGCCGTGGTACCTCTCGTACAGCGATCCCTTTAGATGCCGCGCCGCGAGCCGCCCTGCAGCCACGTACGCGGGCCCAAAGCGGCCCTCGAAGATGTCCGCTGCCAGTTCCTTCACCCATGGCAGTTTCGCCTCTGCCGTCAGCGCCTGGAACTCCTCCACCAAGTTGTTTGGCACCACTGTGCCGGGGAAGTAATCAAGGTACAACGTGCCCAGCCGCTGTGCGCTGGCCGTCGATGCCTCGGACTCTACTTCGTTGCCGTGCGCCAGCAATGCCGCTGCCCATGGCAGTTCTTTGAGCTTTACCTGCGACTGCAGGTTCCATAGCAGCAACGATCTCCGACGTCGGAACGCCTTATAGATCTCGGCAACCAAATGCCGGACGGCTGGGTCGGGAATGCCTTGGCCCATGCTCGGCGCGCTCAGTTGCGGTACCAACAGTGCGAGGATCTCAGCAGAGGGCAGCGTTCCATCCTCGGCAAGATCTTCGATCTCTGCGATCCGCGCACGCCCGGTCACCCGGGCCACCGACGGCGGCAGATCCAGCCCTGCAGTCACTACAGCCAGGCGCTCAATCCCGTCGTCTGGCCTCAGTTCCCGCATTCGTCTAGCGACGGTATGCGCCAGCTCCGCGTGCAGCGGCTGCGCCACGAACTCCCGCTGGCGTGCTCGGATTCCTTCGCACTTCGCCGAGGATGGCAGCCCCCGCTTTGCCGCGATTGACGCTAATACGTGTCGTACCCTGGGCGACTGCTCGGTCAGGGTGCCCTCGATAACCCGTCGCAGCTCCCCAACGAGGATCGGTAAGTTCTCTTTCGGGTTGCGGTACTTGCCGCACCGCCTGGCGGTTGCGATGGCGATGTCGTAGGCGGAGACGAGCTGGGCAGCGGCAGCCAGACCTCAATGGCCTCCTTCTGTGCGAGGAGAGCATCACGCGATTGGCGCTTCGCCAAGGCATCTGCGACCTCTCCGGCAGTCATCCGGAATACCTTCGAGCCGCGGTCTGGCAGTGGTTCGGCTGGGATCGGCGTGAAGTGCAGTTGGTTGGCGAATGGTTCCAACTTGGCCAGCAGCTGGCGTGCGGCAGCCTCATCGCCGAGCCGGATGAGTGCTGCCACGGCGAGCAACGCGCCGTCCTCGGGTAAAAACACGGCATACGCACCATCGGCGAGCATCCGGTCGAGTTCAGCTAAGCCTTCGGGCGTCAGCCAAGAGAAAAAGATATTTGCCAGTGTGGGTTCGATGCCCAGCCGGGTTGCCCGCTCGATCTCGTCGGGCCGTAGCGGCGAATCCGCTTTTGCGCGTCCCGTTGTGAAACCGCCGCGCATGACCTCCAGTGTTACCCATTCAGGTAGTTTTGTCGGCTTGCGTGCTCCGATCCTCACCGAGGTATCGGCCATCCCATCAAGTACCCGAACCCAAGCTTCCATGCGGGCATTGGCGTCACGCCTAGCCTGCGTATTCTCGGCGGCCAGTACGGCCTGAACCGCCTTGGCGAGCTGGTGATACGCATAGCCAGACACGCTTCTCCTCCGGTCTCGCCGGCGTGGCAGGTACCGCCCCTGCTCCCTGCGGGTCCTTAGCCCGCCGCTCTGACTACTGAGCTACACGCCGTGCCGACGACGCTACCAGCGTCCCGGTTCAGGCGCTGCCGGTTCGCGAAACAGGAGAATTCGTTGTCCAGTCATGTTTTGTCGGTGAGTGCTGGAAGAATCGCATCATGAGCTCCCAACCATTGCCGGTGAACCCCCGGGCACAGTCTTGGGCGCGGACGATGACCGGCCACGGTGGCGATCAATTCATCACCGCCCATCGTGATACCCGGGTCACCATGAGCGCTGATCCTCTCGTCGACCGGACAGCGCGTGAGGAACGGGAGGCCGCCACCTTGCGTCCCGGCGCCACTTTGGCTCATGGTGCGGGCCATCGGGCTGTTGAGGAGGAGCCGGATCCCGAACGCACTTGCTTTGAACGCGACCGTGACCGCATCGTGCACTCGGCAGCCTTCCGACGCCTGGCCGGCAAGACCCAGGTTGTCGTCCATCCCACCGACCATCAGCGCACCAGGCTCACCCATGCTATTGAGGTGGCCCAGGTCGCCACCTCCATCGCACGGGCGGTCGGTGCCAACGTCACCTTGTGTGATGCCATGGCCCTTGGCCACGACTGCGGTCATGGCCCGGGTGGGCATGCAGCTGAGGAGGCCTTCGATGCCTTTCTTCCCGATGGTTTCGACCATGGTCCATGGGGCGCCGACATCGCCTTGCACGATCTCAATCTGTGTGCCGAAACCTTGGATGGCATACGCAACCACTCTTGGTCATCGCCAGCTCCGGTGACCATTGAGGGAGAAATCGTCAGCTGGGCTGATCGAATCGCTTATTGCGCCCACGATCTTGAGGACGCCATCCACGCCGGCATCGTTGGTGTCGGCGATCTGCCGACCGATGTGGTGGAGGTGCTCGGGGCCGAACGACGTACCCAACTTGGCGTGCTCATTCGTGCGGTATCCGCAACCGTCGTCGAGCACGGAATGGTCGGCATGGATTCCCGCACCGCCCACGCCCTGTCTCAGCTGCGCCGGTTCAACTATGAGCACATCTACACCCGTCCAGAATCCCTCGAGCAATCCCATGTCATGATCCGGCTGCTTCAACAACTGGTTCATTACTACGTCGATCATCCCGAGAGCATGCCTACACCACACGTGGGTGATGATCTCACCGTCGCGGCAGTCACCTATGTGGCGGGCATGACTGACAGATTCGCCTTGACTCAAGGGGAACGGCTGCTTGGTTGGGATCCCGAGACCTTCCCACCGGGAATCGGCCACCGTTACAACATCAGGGGTGCAGCATCGTGATCAAATCGTCGGGTAGCAGTCGTCCCGAAGTGATCAGACGGGTCATTACGGCCACCGTCACCGTCTGAGAGACCACGATGCCCACTAGGACCAACAACTGGGCAGCTCCTGCCTGCAAGGCTGTACCACCTCCCATAAGCACCCCGACGTAGGCGCCGGGGAGGGTGACCAGACCGACGGTCCGCGTGGAATCCAGGGAGGGAACCAGCGGTTCGGAGACGATTGGTCCCAGCACCATGCGGGTGGCCATCACCCGGTTCATGCCCAGGGCAAGCCCTGCTTCATAGACCCCGGCCTGGAAACGCAACTCGGGAAAAAATCTGCGTCCGGCGAGGGTGTGGGCTGCCATGGTGTTACCGATGATGATCGAGCCGATCGGGATCATCGCCATGCCATTGAAAGGCGCCGTGCGGGAGGCGAAAACGACCAGCAACGTGGGCAATACACCTGCCGCGAGGCTCAGCGCAGACCACCACCACGTGGAGCGTGTCCCGACCCGCCCGGTGGTCGTCCACACGGCGATGGTGAACATGACGGCGATGAACAACAAGGAGGTCCACACCTGACCGATCGCGGCGACTACCACCGAGGACACCAGGAGCAACTGGAGGGCAGCCCGCGCGACGGCGACAACCATTGAGCGGTGGATGCTGAACCGGTTGATCATTGCCACCGCGACGCCAATGCACATCAATGTGATGGTTGCGACCAGCAAATTCCAGCTGGGATCAACGGTCATGATGCCTCCCATCAGATCATCCCATGGCCTGCAGGCAGCGTTGTGCAGGACCACAGCCGTCGGAGCAATAGGATGTCGGCATGGTTGCACGCATCAACGACGAGGACATCGCCCTGGTCCGCGAGCGGGCCCGTATCGACGACATCGTCGGTGCCCACGTGCAGTTGCGCAATGCCGGTGGGGGATCGCTGAAGGGACTGTGCCCCTTTCATGATGAGAAGACTCCTTCCTTTCAGGTCACCCCTTCTCGTGGGCTGTTCTATTGCTTTGGGTGCGGGGAGGGTGGGGACGTCATCACTTTCCTCGAGAAGATCGAGAATCTCACCTTCACCGAGGCGGTGCAGATTCTGGCCGACCGGTACGGGGTCCAGTTGCGGATCTCCGACGACGGTCAACCGACCACGGCCCCCGGGTTGCGCCAGCGCATCATGGCCGCAAACCAGGCTGCTGCGGAGTTCTACCAGGAACAGATCACTTCCCCAGAGGCAGTCATCTTCCGTCAATTCGTCGATGGCCGGGGATTCGACAGAGCCACCGCCGAGCATTTCGGGATGGGATACGCTCCCAAGGACGGCAAGGTATTGGCACGTCACCTCACTGCAAGAGGCTTCACCCATGAGGAACTGGTGGCCGCGGGGCTCATCCGTGAGGCCGGATGGGACTACTTCCAGGGACGTGTGCTGTGGCCGATCCGCGATTCCGGACGTTCGGTCCTGGGCTTCGGGGCGCGTCGGGTGTTCGACGACGACCGGATGCCGGCGAAATACCTCAATACCCCGGAAACTCCGGTTTACAAGAAGTCCCATGTCCTCTACGGATTGGATTTGGCTCGGCAGGCGATTGGCAAGAAATCTCAAGTGGTGGTCGTCGAGGGCTACACCGATGTGATGGCCTGCCACGTGTCCGGTATAGACACCGCCGTCGCATCCTGCGGAACTGCCTTCGGTGCCGATCATGCGCGGATCGTGCAGCGACTGATGGGCAACAATGACGTCTTCAACGGGGAAGTGGTATTCACCTTTGACGGAGACGCCGCAGGCCAAGCAGCAGCGGAAAAGGTTTTCAAACTCGACCAGAACTTCGTCGCTCAGACTTACGTTGCCGTGGAGCCCGGTGGTCTCGATCCCTGTGATTTGCGGCTGCGGTCCGGGGAACCGGCGGTCCGGGAACTGGTCGGACGGCGTATTCCGTTGTATCGCTTCGTCATGGGACGCACCGTCGCCCAGTTCGATCTTGATCGGGTCGATGGCCGGTTGCAGGCGGTCCGGGCTGCGGCACCGCTGCTGTCCAGCGTGCGCGATGCATCCTTGGTCCGTGGTTACCTGCGTGATCTGGCTCAACTCGTTGGGATGGACATTGAGGAGGTCCGCCAGGTGGTATCACGAACCAACCGTCGTGAAACACCCCTCGATACCGTCCGGCCTGGTCATCGCAATACCACCAGGGAAGGTTCGGTGCTGGAAGGCCTCGGCATGGACTGGCCGGACCCCCGGGACCGGAATTTGGCAGTCGAACGGGCGACCCTCAAGTTGATGCTGCAGTTTCCCACCCTGTTCGACACCGAATGGAACGGAGTGATAGCCGATGACTTCACCCACCCCACCTACCGGGCGGTATATCAGGCGATTCTCGACACTCCCTATTCGACGAGCCAGTGGGCCGAGCGTGTGCACGGTGCCAATTCCGATCCCGTGGTTCAGCAACTTGAGGTGGCGCTGCTGGTGGAACCGGTCCTCCTCGAACCTGACGAGGCCTATGCTTCCGCTCACACCGCACGGCTGCAACTGCTGTCGACGATGCGGGAACTCACCGACCTGCGTTCCAGGCTGCAACGGATCAACCCGGTGGAACATCCCGTCGAGCATAAGCGGGCTTTCAGCCAGCTGATTGCTCTGGAGACCCGGCGCCGGGACTTGGAGGCACTGAGTCGCGGGGCCCAGTGACCCCTGTAGGTCTGTGGCCCAGCCGCCGGACCTGAACGCTGGATGTGGTTGTTGAAGCATCGGCTGGCTGTGGATAAATCGGCGAAATTAGTGTTGTCCGTTTTCTTGCCTGTTGACAGCCGCCATTCATGCCGGGAACACAGCACGCTGAGGTCATGTCCACCGATTATGAACCAGAACTGCTGACCCATGACGAGGAGATCGCTCTGGCCGTCGATATCGAAGCCGGCCTTCTCGCGGCCCATGCTCTCGCGAACGGTGAGAACCCTTGTGAAGCCAGCAACGGAGAGCTCCAGTTCCTCGCAGAGCGCGGAGAAGCCGCGCGACGTAGACTTTATCTGGCCAACCTTGCTCTGGTCCGGCAACGAGCCGGTTACTGGGCGAAACGTCTGTCGGTTTCCTTCCAGGAACTTTTCCAGGAGGGCTGCGTCGGATTGGGGGAAGCTATTGCCAGATTCGACCACAGCCTCGGGCACCGTTTCTCGACATTTGCCCATCCGTTGGTGGATGGGCGAATCGCGCAGCATGCACAGACCAGATGCGGGACGATTGAGTTCACCAGGCACCGGGTGCGCTCGGTGCTCAGATACCAGCGGGCTGGGGAGGAACTTGCTCAGCGGCTTGCCCGCCAACCACGCCCCGAGGAAATTGCCGATCATCTGGGAGTGAAGCGTTCGGTTGTGCGGGCCACCTTGGAGATCGGGATGACCCCGGTCAGTGTACTTGATGAGGATCTCCCCGATTCGGCAGAGCTCACGGAATGCCTGCCTGGATCGGACATGGCCTGGTTCGACCGGCTGGGTGAATACGAACAGATGATTTTGTCGGCCCGGTTCGGATTGGGGCAGCCGCCGGTAAGCCGACGGACTCTTGCCGAACGGCTGGGCGCCTCCGTGTCCACGGTTAGACGGGAGGAACTACGTGCGCTCTCGATGGCCAGACGTGTGATTCTGTATCCGTCCAGCCCGAGTGAGAGGATGGGGCAATGGCACGACCACCAGCGCGCAGGCTGACCCGCGAGGAAACTTCGGAGTTGTCCCGCGTCACGCAGCTGCGACACCCACAGATTCTCGCCGTTGCCCGTGGAGCCGACGACGTGGTGATCCTGCTCCCGGACCGCATGGTGATTCGTCGCCCACGAGGCTGGGAGATGGTCGCCTGGCAGGACATCCAGCGGGGAGGATTTTCCGATGCGGGTGAACTCTCCTGGGAACTGACCGACGGTACGAAGAGGACAGCCATCATCGATGATGTCGCCATTGTTCCCCGGGCTTTCCAGGAATTGATCCGTTCCTCGATCATCGTCTCCCGGAGGATGGAACTGACCGGCGGGCTCGGATCTGTGATGATCAGTGGCCGCCGCAGCCCGACCGGTGACGGCGCCGTTTCGTGGCAAACCGAGGCCTTGGGGCGCTGCAACCTGTCAGATTCCGCAGTTCAGTCCCAAGTGCTTGAGCTCGTCGCACGGATGCGGGCCGAGTTCGAGTAGCCGAGGTGTGCGTGACAGGCCGGGAAATACCGGAATCCATGCCAAATAGTGCGGATACAGTCCAGGATTTCTTCGGCCAGTTGTTTTTTGAAAAAGTTGGGCCGAGATGTTGTTGTGTGGTGGTGTGGGGGATGATTCCTTTGTAGGCGGTGATGTTTCGGTAGAAGTCGAAGTTGTCGTGGCTACTGTTTCCCGGAAAAGGTGGTTTTTAGTGGTAGATGTGGAAGTGTCCGGTTTCAGGCTTCTGGTTATGGCCTGGTTAAAGGGTGTTGCTGATGATCTCGGGGCCTTAGTGGTCGTTCAGATCAAAAGTAGGCCCCAGGTTGTTGTCGGCGTATCGCATCCATGAGAATCGGTAGCTAGGTTCCATCGCGGTGTTGTTCTCGCAGTTGTATCACAAGACGGATTTTCCGGCCAGGTTGGTGATAGCAGACACATCTGACCAGTGGCAGGTTTCCTTGGTTTTGAATTATTCTAAACTACCTAGATCCTCATCAACTGACATCTGATCAACTTTTACCAAGCTACCCTTATATCCCTCGCTACGGGATCGGATTTCTTCTCCCTATAGATTGAAATAAAACTTGCCATCATCGATTTCTGATGTGCTCGGTTTCTCATGGACAACACTTTTAAAGGGATCGAGTCGCCGTTTTTCCGGAGCTGACTTCACTGGTGTAAACTATGGTTCTGGTATGGTCCAGAATCTGTTGCAGTTCGGTGCGGGCATCAGGCTTCTGGCAGGCCGTCAGTGATGTGCCGCCGTCCAAAAGAAGCGGATTCGCTTCGCTTTTATCCAGCTCGGTGGCGTGCACCGTACTGTCTTGGATATGGGCGTCACGCGTCGCCTGCGTCATCCGATCCGACTGGTCACCCACATCCTTGTTTACAGCAGCATTGATTCAAGGGCGTTCTCGTGACAACCGCCAAACTGAATGACAGAACCCCCTCGGTGCGGCAAAAAAGTGTTCATGGGAACTCTGAGGCCAAGCGGTGAGATTCCTCCGCCCCGCAGCCATCGTGGCCAAGAATGACACCATGAGGATCCGCATGGTCGCCGTACCCCTGATCGGCACCGTCGAGGAAGTCATGGTGGATTGCCCCACGGGCAGTTCGTGGACCGTACGTGTCGAACCGTTTGCGTTGGCGGAGACGGTGGTGACGCGTGGACTGTGGGACGACGTGCATGGTGTTGCGGGCGATCCCGAGATGTCCAACTTTCCAAAGACCGACTTGAGCTGGCGAGACGCAATCAGGTTCTGCAACGCGCTCTCAGAGCGAGAAGGCCTGGAGCCGGTGTACCAGATCTCGCAGCGCGATGTTCCTCAGCCGGCGCCGACCCGGTGGCGACCCCACAGCGAGCCTGAACTCGATGACTGGATTGTGGCTTGGGACCACGGCGCAGACGGCTACCGCCTACCCACAGATGCCGAGTGGCAGGTGGCCTGCCGCGCGGGGACATCGGGTGCCCGGTACGGACGTCTAGACGATATCGCCTGGTACGTCGAGAATTCTGGCGGGACAGTTCATCCGGTGCGCTCGAAAGAGCCAAATGCGTGGGGTTTGTTTGACCTACTCGGTGGCGTGTGGGAATGGTGCTGGGACCTGTACGACCCGGAGAGCTACGGCTCGTACCGTATCATTCGCGGTGGGGGATGGAGCGATCCCCAGTGGAGCTGCCGATCAGGCGTCCGACGCAAGACTAACCCGACCGCCTCGTTTGATGATCTGGGATTCCGTGTCGCTCAGGGTGCTGTCAGTGCACCAGCCGTGAGACCGGGCTGATCTACGATCGAACATCGGCGGAGTCGGTTGCTCACGCACACTTGGGAGGCCTCGCCCCGGCGACACGCGATTTTCCGGGTCAATGCACGATAATCGCGAGTAATAAACAGGCGAGAGTCTTTGTGATGGCCTGTTCAAAAATGCTTCACACCCCCGCCACTCTTCTATCAGGCATCTCCATTCGTATGCTAGCGAGTATGCCGGTAGATGTTGCAAAGATGGGCACTACTAGTCAGACTGGTGAAGCCAGGGCTGGGGTGCTTGAGGATCTCTACCTCGGTCTCCTGCACCCAGTTATGGCAACGCACCTTGACCAACTCTGGATTTTTCCGCGCTGGTCAAGCCCTGACGTGATCAGCATCAACATCATCTTGACTCATCCACCATCGGAGACATGACTACTGATCCCCAGATCACCAACGACCTTTGCGGCCACTTTCCCGATAACGACCGATCAACAACACCCCCAACCAAATTCAATAGACAGCATAAACCTCTCTCCTAAACATCATGGTCTCAGAACACATGCTTCAAAAACCAAGTAAAGCCCCGGTCACTCTAAACCGCAGGTCTGACGCTGCCAAGATTCAATTCAAGCGTTCGTGGTACGTTACCTAGCCGAGAATCATCACTCCCGCTGTTGACAAGACCAGATGACAGAGGCGGGCTGGTCGGTGATGGTGACGGTGGCAGGGTGGTGGCATTCGGGTCCGATGTCCTGCCAACTTGGAAAGTTGCATGGTGCGCCGAGGGGCTGCTAGCATCTCTTCGTGCACCGGTAAGCGCGGGGCGGTCCCTGATAGCTCAATTGGCAGAGCATCTGACTGTTAATCAGAGGGTTCCTGGTTCGAGTCCAGGTCGGGGAGCCACATCCCTCACACCACCACCGTCAGGCCCGGCCCGTCAGGGCCGGGCCTGACACCTTCATCGACGTCCACGATGCCTTCGGTGCTTTCCCAAGAACTGTGATTGAAGCCGTGTCCGGCACGGTTCCGGGCCGTGTCGCGGTGTGTTCACGGTGGACCGGGTCAGCCTGCATGGTCGACCCGGACAATCAGGCGGGTTGCTCAGGCTGGAACAGCCACCGTCGTCACCAGATCTGTGCTGCTGGCCGAGGAGTAGATGACGGCCAAGCGCCCGGCCGAGATCATGACTTGGCTAATGCTGTAAGAGTTCCCACGCTCGGCGAGCGAGGATTCAATCGCATCGAGGTACTGTCCGCTGTCTCGGCTCATCATGTCGAAACTTGCCCCAAAATTTTTTTCGCAGACTAAGACATCGCCTGAGGTATCGGATGCGCATTGCGGAACACTGCCGCTCTCGCGCTTAGTGCCGGAGGGCTTCATCACGGTTTCGCCACCTTCCAAGGTCATGATGAAATCACCATTGGGCGCCAAAGTGTCGTTGGCAATCGCAGAGGAAAGGGCATCGGAGCGAACACACCCGCCGGTGACGCTGACCCGGGTGTTGATCTCCTGGTCGGAGGTCCTCTCCCCGTCCAAGTTGTAGAGGAACGGCCCGCCCTCGTAGCTGGAATCCTTGGAGTCGGTAGAGTTGATTGCCCCGTCAGCACGTATCACGATCCCGTCGCAGGCAATGACGTCGATCCACAGCAGTTGGTCGGCAGAAGCGGAGGTGATGGTGTTTTTCGTCGTGCCGTTTGTGGTGTCGATGAAGATGATCCGATTCTGACCATTCTGCTGGTCATCCGGGGTTTCGGAACAGACCAAGGTGGTCTGACGAACGAAGCACTCGGTGGCGCTGTAGGGCTCGACGGCGGTAGTCCAGGCAAGAGTTCCTGTTTTCGTGTCAGCAGCGAGGAGAACTGTACGGTCACCGCCGGCGAGCGGCAGATTCGCCAGCTTCATGACCGTGGTACCTTGCGAATCCACTCCTAGGACATCGATGGTGTTGAATCCTTCCTTGTTCTGGACATCAAGCGGAATCGAGGTGACCTTGGCCGGGTCGTCGCGGTTGAAGGCGAGTATCGTCACCCGGCCGTCAGTGCCCATGGTGAAGCACACGGCATGGCTGGGGTCCTCGGTCATGCCGTTCTCGGACAGCCCCGAGAAGACGTCGCAGGTGAGGTTCGGGTACTGCTTGCTGTCGGCGACCACGGTGTGCTGCCCGGGTGCGGTCACGTCGACCCAGCGAACTTCAGTGGGTTGCTCGGAATGTGAGGAGGTCACCAGGAACAGGCCGTGAAGACCATCGTGGGCCAATGACAAGACCCGGCCCTCAATGGGGGCGGACATGGTGGGGGAGGAGAGTTCGGAGCTGACCGGTGTGATGCCCGGGACCTGCTCGACGACGTAGGACTCGGGGCCCGCCGTCCCGGGATCGGCAGTGCGCAACTGCTTAAGAAAGGGGAGAATCACGGATAACGCCACGCCGACGACGGCCAGAACCGCCACGATGCTACCGGCGATGACCAATAGTTTCTGGTTTCTGCTCATGATGGACACCGACCTTCCTCACGGCTGACCTGTCCGGCAGACTATCAGCGCTTAGTGAGTCGACGCGTGGGAACCACAGCAGCCGTGACGGAAAGTTCCGCCACGGCTGCTGTGCGTAGGGCGTGCGGGGCTCGAACCCGCGACCCAGGGATTATGAGTCCCCTGCTCTGACCGGCTGAGCTAACGCCCCATGCAACGCACCACTCTAGCGGTGGAGTGGTGCGATCATTCTGCGAGCAACTCGAGAATCTTCGCACCGACTGCTGCATCGTCATTGGACCCGATCACCGGAATGCCTGCCTCGACAAGTACCGGATCTGCGCCCGCCATCGCGAATCCCCGACCTGCTAGTCGGAGCATAGCCAAGTCATTGGGCATGTCCCCGAAAGCGACCATTCGTTCGGGTGCGGTGCCCAACTCGCCGAGCAGATCAAGCAATGCTCCGGCCTTCGACACGCCCGGAGCAGTCATCTCCAGCAATCCGGTAGGGCCGTCGTGGGAGTAAGTCACCTCCAACCGATCGCCAATGATCGGCGACAGTAGACCGAATAACTGTTTAGTGGGGTGGGAGGGATCCTGTACGAGCAGTTTTACGATCCCCTCACGCGTCAGCAGGATATCGATGTCGGCGGTATTATCCGGGGGAGTCCAGCTCTCGCCAACGCTGATTTGAGGCTCGGCACTCCAGCCATCCAAGTACTCCACGACGAAACGAGCTTCTGGGCAGGCCTCACGGACCTGCTGGCATACCGAGCGTAGCGTCGTGGGATCCGCCGTGTGGCTGAACACCACTGATCCGTCGCTCATATCAATGGTCACCGCTCCATTGGCCGTTACTGCCCAGCTCGGTACATCGGTGAGCCCGGTAATCACCGGCAGCCAGCGTCTCGGGCGGCCCGTGGCGTAGATCACCTTGATCCCTGCGGCGTGGGCCTGCTGCAGAGCTTGGGCATTGAGTTCCGGAATCCGGCGATCCGAGGATAAGAAAGTGCCGTCGAGGTCCGTGGCGATCACATCGAACCCGACCATGATCACAGTTTCGTATTCTGTGAGGTGGGTGGTTGGGTGTTAGTGGCGCTGTTGGACCCGGAAACCCCCATCGAGGGATTATCCGAGTGATCCTGCGGTTCCCCATCGGTCGGGGTTGGTGAGGCCGACTGATCAGAGGAGGATTCTGAGGGATCGGCGGACTGAGAATCGGATTGGCTTGGCGATTGCGATTGATCAGAGGACTGAGACTGATCGGACGACTGTGATTGATCAGACGATGCAGAACTTGGGTCTACCGGTGGCTGAGTGGTCTGCTGGGGTGAGTTCTGGAACAGCAACACCGCGATGAGCAGGGCGAGGGTGCCCAGGATGATGGTCAGCAGCCACGATGCGATCAGCGGCATCGCGCCTGCCCGGTCATGGCGTCCTGGTCCGGGCAGCGGCCAGATCCGCCAAGTGCCCAGCCTAGATTCCTCATGCCAGGCAATGTCGAAATCGGGACCTGCGCTGGTTCCCAAGGACGGGGTGGAGGACAGGTCGACCGAGCGCAGCAGGCGTTCAGCCTCGGCATGGGCATCCGAGCTGCCGTCGTATGCCAAGGCCACCCATGGCGCGACCGGAGCCATGCTCTCATGGACCGGGTCGTCGGCCTCCGAACGATACTTGGCAGCCAGCCTGCCGCCATCCTGGCCATGACCGCCGCGGGCGATCACGATATCGGCGTGGAGCTTGTTCACTTCGCCGGCCAGCCGGTCCCGGGCCGCGGCATCGGCCGCTGCCCCTTGTGAGAGCACCAGCAACATAACCGAAGGCTTGTCTTGGGCATGGGCGACGAAAACGACGCCTGAGTCGTGCTCTACCAGCCGGGCATCCAGCCAGAAATCCCCGATACGGGGAGGATCTTCGACCTGCAATGGGTACGGTTCCACGTGGCCCGGTCGTGGCCCCGTTCCGTGGGCTGAATCTGTCATCGTCTTAATCTCACCACATCACAGTGCCCAACCGAAGCGGCCGCACTGCAACTCTGCGCCTTGAAGACTCCGAGGTGTCTTGGTGGCAGGGTATCGTGGCATGCGCAGTGAACTGCGTCGGCGGGAAACCGTCGGCCCCAAGGCTCCGACCATCCGGGTTGGAGCCCGATGCCCAGGAGCGATGAGTGAGCAGCAGCCCAGAAGGACAGTCCCTGTCGATCAAGAAGGCAGCGGAAATCGTCGGAGAGGCAATTTCCCAAGTGCAGAGGGTCATCGTCGGTCAGCAGCACATGGTGGAGCAGCTCATGGTGGGCCTCCTCGCCAAGGGGCACATTCTTCTGGAAGGCGTGCCCGGAACCGCGAAGACCTTGGCCGTACGAACTTTCTCCACGGTGGTCGGCGGATCTTTCGCACGAGTGCAGTTCACCCCTGACCTGGTGCCCTCCGACATCGTCGGCACCCGCGTTTACCAGGCCTCCAAGGAGACCTTCGATATCGAACTAGGGCCGGTGTTCACCAATTTCGTGCTTGCTGACGAGATCAACCGCGCTCCTGCGAAGGTGCAGTCCGCAATGCTCGAGCTCATGGCGGAAAAGCAGGTCTCCATCGCGGGGCAGACCTACCCCATGGCCAAGCCTTTCATCGTCATCGCGACCCAGAACCCGGTGGAATCGGAGGGCGTCTACCCGTTGCCCGAGGCTCAGCGTGACCGTTTCTTGCTCAAGGTGGATGTGCCCTACCCCCAGGGCAATGAGGAGTTCGAGATCCTGCGCCGCATGTCGGTTACCCCGCCGACCCCGAGTGCCGTCCTCAATCCGGAACTGACCGTGCAGTTGCAGGACATGACTTCGAATATTTTCGTGCATAACTTGGTGGCCGAGTACATCGTTCGCCTCGTGCTGGCCACCAGGAACCCGCTGGAGTTCGACTTGCCCGATTTGGCCAAGATCATCCAGATCGGCAACTCCTCGCGTGCCACCCTCGGTCTTACCGCGGCCTCCCGGGCCGTCGCTTTGATCAACGGTCGTGATTACGTTCTTCCCTCCGACGTGCAAGCCATCGCTCGGGACGTTATGGCGCACCGTCTAGTGCTGTCCTTCGATGCGATCGCCGACAACATCTCCCCGCTGCAAGTGGTTGACCGGATTCTGGCCAAGGTGCCCGCTCCAACGCCGGTGTGGAACAAGACGCAGGGTGGTGCTCCGCAGAAGGGCCCCCAGCAGCAGGCTCGTGTCCCTCGGCCGCAGGCTGCCCCTGTTCCGGTTAACCAACCGCTCCCGGCTCCGCCCCGGACACCGATGCCCCCAGGCGCTCAGCCCGGGCAGGGGCAATTCCGGAGCTGACCCATGGCACGACCTGATTTTGCGTTGCCCCCGTCTGGCACCACTTTGGCGAGTGGCCGTCATGACGTCGGCGCCGCCGAGTCAATCCTCCGTCCGCCCAGCGGACCCACGATCGAACTCAAGGCGCTGGCCCCGGAAGCAGCCCTGAGACGGCTGGAACTGACCGTGGTTCGTCGCCTGGAAGGTTTCCTCCAAGGCGATCATCTCGGGCTGCTGCCTGGTCCGGGATCAGATTTGAATGATGCTCGTGAATACGTTCCGGGTGAGGACGATGTGCGTCGCATGGACTGGGCCGTCACGGCACGCACATCCACCCCGCACGTTCGCGACACCGTGGCCGACCGAGAACTGGAGATCTGGGCCCTGCTAGATGCGACCCCCTCAATGAACTGGGGAACCGCCGGAGTCACCAAGAGAGACCTGGGCATCGCTGCGATTGCTGCCCTCGGATATGTCTCCCAGACCGTCGGCGACCGTTTTGGGGGCATGGTGTTGCACTCCGATCAGGTGACCAGGTTCCCTGCTCGATCAGGCAGACAAGCTTTGTATGGGTTGCTCAAGCGGTTGCTCACTGATCCGATCGAGCCCGACACCACTACCGGTTCCTTGGAGTTGGCCGATGGGATCGAGACGATGATCCGTTCGCAGCGGCGCAGAGGCATGCGTATCGTGGTCTCTGATTTCATCACCCCAGGCGAGCAGGAACTTGACCCGGACATTGCTCCCGCCTGGGAGCGGCCCCTGCGACGCTTGGCCGTGCGCAACCAAGTGCTCTGTGTCGAGGTCGTCGATGCTGGTGAGACAGAGTTCCCCGATGTGGGGGAGATCCTCATCAAAGACCCTGAAACCGATTTCGCGAGATATGTCAATACCTCGGACCCAAGAGCGCGCGCGATGATTGACAAGGCTTCTAAGGCCCAGCGGGAACGCGTGGCGACTGTGCTGCGCAGATGTGGGGTCGGTCACATCCGGCTGAGCACCGACAGGGACTGGGTAGCCGACATCGCCCGCTTCGTGCTCACCTACCGGCGTACCGCATCTGTGCTCCACACTCCTCCCCAGGGGGTGAGCAAGTGAACGACATCGCAACTCCGGTGGGCTGGTGGGAATTCTTCAACCCCAACAGATTGTGGGCTGTCGTGTGTATCCCCGTGCTGGTGCTGTTCTACGCGATCTTGCTGAGACTCAAGCGTAACCGGGGCATCCGCTACACCCAGACCGGGATTGTGGGTGCTGTCCTGCCACGTCAGTCCCAGTGGCGCAGACACGTCGCGGTTGCCATGGCCCTGTGCTCGATCACCGCCATCGTTGGAGCTTGGGCTCGTCCCGCGGGCACCGAGAAGGTGAAACGCGAACGGGCGACGGTCATCGTGGTGCTTGATCGCTCGTTGTCAATGCAGGCCACCGACGTCGCCCCGAACCGGATGGCTGCCTCGAAGGAAGCAGCCAAACAGTTCATCGCGCATCTGCCGACCGAGTACAACGTCGCTGTTGTTGGGCTGTCGGGTTCTTCCTCGGTTCTGGTTCCGCCCACCACCGACCGTCTGACGGTCGAACGAGTCATCGATACCATGGAGATGCAGGAAGGAACAGCCATCGGCGATGCAATTCGAGCGGGTCTCGGTGCCGTCGCGATGGCGCCGGGAGATGATGAGAAAGGTCCGGCCCCCGCGATGATGGTCCTGCTATCGGATGGACAGAACACCGGAGGATCGGTGTCGCCGCAGACGGCGGCGATGGATGCCAAGGCACAGAATGTGGCGATCCACACCATCGCCTTCGGTACCCAGAATGGCTACGTCGATGTGGACGGTCACCGGGAGAATGTGGCTCCCGATGCCGCAGGACTCGGTGAGATAGCTTCCATCACCGGAGGGCAAGCCGCTGACGCCGCGAGCGCCAGCCAACTCGATAATGTCTACGACAACCTTCGCTCCGAGGTCGGCTACGAGGATGTGAAGAAGGAGGTCACCGCGCGCTGGGCCTTGTACGCCCTGGCCTTCGCCTTGGTGGCTTCGATGGGAGCCGTTTCAATGGCAGCGAGGTGGCCATGATCCCCATGATCCAGTTCATGCACCCGGGTCGGTTGTGGGCCTTGGTCATCGTCGTGCTGCTGGCGATCGGTTACCTGATACTGTCGAGTCGTCGGCAGGGAACGCGTCGCACGGGCGGTCGTACTCGGCTGGATCTGGTGTTGCCGCGCGATTCTGCGCTGAAGCGTCACCTGTCGGTAATCGCGTCCTTTGCGGCCGTCGTGGCGCTGGTGATCGCCTGGGCTCAACCGACCGGGGTGGTGCAGGTTCCGCGGGAACGGGCCACCATCGTGCTGACCATTGACATTTCTAAGTCGATGAGAGCCGAGGATGTCGAGCCAAACCGGTTGTCTGCAGCCCAGGCGGCAGCGACCGAGTTTGTCGATCTACTGCCTTCCACCTTCAACATCGCCTTGGTTACTTTCGGTGGCACAGCCTCCATCGTGTCCCCGCCTACCCTTGATCGGGGCGCGGTGAAGAAAGCCATCGAATCCATTGAACTGATCCCCGCCACCGCGATCGGTGAGGGCATTCATACATCCCTTGATGCGCTGACCCTGGCTCCCCAAGATCCGGATCATCCAGACGATCCTGCACCGGGTGCCATCGTGCTGCTGTCCGACGGATATACCAATATCGGACGCGACTCGGCCGAGGCAGCCCAGACTGCCAAAGACCGTGGCGTTCCAATCTACACGATCGCCTACGGAACCGAGTACGGCTATGTCTACGAGGACGGGCACAAGGTCAATGTGCCGGTCAATCACAAGGAATTGGCTGACGTGGCACGGATCTCCGGTGGGACGAAATATGCCGCCGAGTCAGTGGGTGATCTGCGCTCCATCTACGAATCCCTGGCAAGGGACATTGGATACCAGGAACAAGAGGTAGAGGTGACTGACCGCTATGCCTTCTACGCCCTGTTGTTCACCCTCGTCGCAGGGTTGGGCGTCGTTTCCCTGGCGGCGAGGTGGCCGTGATGATCGAACAGGCGATACAGGACCGGGTGTCCGCGCTTGAGGAACGGATTGTGGCTGCGTGTCGGCGGGCAGGTAGACCTCGTGACCAGGTGCGGCTGCTGCCGGTCTCCAAGACCAAGCCGGGTTCGGCCCTAGCCGAGGCGATGGAATGCGGGTTCAGGCGTTTTGGAGAGAATCGTGTCCAGGAGATCGTCGCGAAACAGGCTTATCTACCCGAGGCTGAGTTTGCCCTGATCGGCCACCTGCAGACCAACAAGGCCGCGAAGGCGGCCGAGTTGGCGGTGGAGTTCCAAGCCCTCGATTCGCTGCGGGTGGCTGCAGCCCTCGACCGCAAACTCCAGACGCTGGGGCGGTCACTGGACGTTCTGGTGGAGGTGAACACATCGGGGGAAGATTCGAAGTTCGGTCTTGCGCCCGAACAGGTGATGGAGTTCTGTGGGCAGCTAAAAGATTTCGATAGTCTCAATCCCATCGGTCTGATGACCATCGCTATGCCCTCAACTGATGAGGAGGTAGTGGGTGCTTGCTTCGACCAGTTGGCCGAACTGAGAAACAGGTTGCGTGCCGAGGCCGTGGCTTCCTCGAGTTGGGATGAGCTATCTATGGGAATGTCCAACGACTTCGAACTGGCGATCGCTCATGGCTCCACCTGCATCCGGGTCGGGACCGCGATCTTCGGGTCGCGGCCTGCGCCCATGGCCGTGTGAGACGGTTCATAGAATGCTTGCCGGGGTGGGATTCAGTGACGAATCATTCAGGGCTGTTTTCCTTTGGAGGATTTGGTGAAGAGGATCAGCATCAGCAGGATGATCGCGCCGTAGGCGATGCTCTGCCCGGCATCGAGAATGCCGACCACACGCAGCACGCTTACGAGCAGGACCGTGATCACGCAACCGATCATCGTTCCTCCGTAGCCTCCGCGACCCCCGAACATCGAAGTGCCTCCGAGGATCACCGCAGCGATTGTCTGCATCTGGTAAGAATCCCCTGATCCCAGGTAGGAGGAGCCGGTGTAACCGGTGAGCAGCAATCCACCCAGGGCTGCCGTCACACCAGAGGTCAGGTAGAGGCTCATGATCGTCGCGTTGACCGGTACAGCTGAATAGCGACTGGCCTCACGATTTAGCCCGACGGCGTAGATGAAGCGTCCATACCGTGTGCGTTTGAGAAGAACAATGGTGATGATGGCCAGGAAGAGCCAGACGATGACTGACCCGGTGAACACGCCGGCAAATCGCGTCGTGACCAGTGAAACCAGTGCAGGTGCAGAACTGCCCTTGGGTGATCCCTTGGTGTAGAGCAGTCCAATGCCCATCGTCGCGGTCATGGTTGCCAAAGTGGCGACCAGATCGGGCACTCCCAGACAACGTATGATCAATCCGTTGACCAGACCGATCACTGCCCCGATGAGAAGCACTGTCACGACAGCGGCTGCCAGTGATGAATCCCTCCCTGCCATGATGGTCGCTGCGATGAGATTGGACAGGGTCATGACTGCTCCGACGGATAAATCGATTCCGCCGACCAGGATGACTAGGGTCTGTCCGATGGCTGCCACACCGAGGATCGAGCTGAGCTGCAGAAGCGATCCGATCTGCTGGGGTTCGAAGTAGCCTGGTGCGATGGCCACCGTCGCCACGTACATCAGGACGAGGGTGATCAGCGGAATGAGTTGTCTTGTCCGGTCGGCGAGAGATTGCCGGGTGACGATTGGTGCAGGTGCGTTCGTGGTCATGACTTCTCACCTCCGCGGCGTATCAGTTTCCCGATGAGCGGCACCGAAATGGCCAGCACCAGGATGATTCCGGTGATGACGTACTGCCAGTAGGCATTAACCCCCATGCTGAACAGCAGGTTCGTGATGAAACTGATCAGCAGGGCGCCAGCAATCGCCCCACTCACCGTTCCCCGTCCACCCTGCAGTGCCACACCACCGACAACACAGGCCGCAATGGCATTCATCGTGTAGGAGGTGCCGATTGTTGCGTCCCCGGAACCCGAGTTCATCGTGACAAGGATGCCCGCAATGGCCGAGAACAGGGAGGAGAGCATGTAGGCCATGACGATGGTCGGCTTCACCCGGACCCCGGAGGCGAACGCGGCTCCCGGATCGGCCCCGGAACTCAACAGCGCCAACCCGAAGCGTCCGCGACGCAACGGGTACCACAACATGGCGGGGACCAGGACCATCACGATGAGTACCAGCGGAACCGGACCGATCAGCAGCAGAGGAGCGTCCACCATCCAGGTCTCCACGACTCCACCCGGCCGCGGAAGGATATACAGTGCGGCGCCGAAGAGGATTGACTGCGTGGCGAGGGTCACGATCAGGGGAGGCAACTCGAGCAGCGCGACACACAGTCCGTTGACGGCACCAGCAAGCAGACCCACCCCGAGAGCGGCTGCAATCCACAAGATGGTGCTGTGCTCGGTGACCGCTGTCCCTGCAGCGATGACCACATTGGACATTGTGAGCACCGCACCTACCGACAAGTCGATGCCCTTGCTCATGATGGCGATGGCCTGCCCCGCGGCCACCAGCGTCAGAGGTACCTTCTGCGCCATGGTGATGGTGAAGGACAGGACCGTCAGGTTGGGTGTGGTGAGGATCCAGATGGAGAAGAGCAGCACAAGAGCCGCGGATGCAACGCCAACAGCTGGTTCTCTGCGCAGGGTGACAAATACGGGATTCATTGGGACACCGCCTGGAAGGAGGCTTGAGTGATCCGATGTTCGGTGACATCGGATCCGGACAGTTCTGCGACGATACGGCCATGGGACATGACCAGAACCCGATTACAGAGATTGGTGATCTCTGCCAGGTCGGTGGAAACCAGGACCACCGCTTTTCCCCGGGCGGCGAGTCGCTGCATCAGGGAATAGATCTCGAATTTCGTCCTGACGTCGATTCCCCGGGTTGGGTCGCTGAACAGACAAACCGCGGGATCGGTGAGCAGCGCTGCACCGATGACCACCTTCTGCTGGTTGCCACCGGACAGGGCTTCAGCAGGCAGGGAAGGATCGTCAGGCCGTACCTGCATCGTGGACATCATCGAGTCGACGAGCTGGTGCTCCTCGGAGCGACGCACGAATCCCCACGTGGACAGTTTTCTCAGATGGGGCAGAGTCATGTTGGCCGATACCCGCATCGGCAGCACCAGGCCATGTCTTTTGCGGTCCTCGGGGACCAGGACGACACCGGCGTCCATTGCCCGGCGCACTGTGCGGAAGGGGCCACTGATGCCGTCGACCGTGTAGTGGCCATGCGATCCACGTACCCCGCCGAGCCCTTGGAGAAGTTCTGTCTGGCCGTTTCCCGCTAAACCCGCGATGCCGAGGATCTCACCGTGGTCGACGTGCAAGGAAATACCGCGGATATTGGTCCCAGTCACCGAATAGTCGGTTACTTTGAGAAGCGGACCACGTGGGGCCTGCTCATCCCGGGGTGGCGGATCAGGGAACAACGAGGCCATGCGTCCCCCGATCATCAGGGATACGATCTCGTCGGAACTGGTCTCTTCGGTACGCAGCAGTGCCACGGAGCGGCCGTCACGCATGATGAACATCTGATCGGTCGCAGCGAAGAATTCCTCCATGCGGTGGGTGATGAATAACACGGACTTCCCCCGGTCACGGAAGCTGTTCATCAGTTCGATCAGATGGGCTACCTCACCTTCCCGCAGACCCGAGGTCGGTTCGTCCAAGACGAGCAGTTCAGGATCGCCGACCAGTGCTTTGGCGATTTCGACCAGTTGGCGATCTGCGAAACCCAGATCGCGGACCATGTCATCCACGTGTACTTGCGCACCGACCACGGCCAGCGCTTCCTCGGCCATCATCGCGGCCCGGCGACGATCTATCATGCCGAGGCGCAGGGGCGCATTTCCCAAGATGATGTTGTCCAGAACCGAGAGATGCTCGAATACCGACAGTTCCTGGGCGACGTGGGCCACTCCAGCGCTCTTCGCGACTGCGGGGGACAACCCTCGCTGGGTCACTCCGTGGTAGCGGACTTCTCCTGCGGAGGGGGTGTGCACACCGGTCAGGACTTTGAGCAAGGTTGATTTCCCGGCACCGTTTTCGCCCGCGATACCGATGACCGTTCCGTTTCTGACGCTCAGATCGACATTCTTGAGCGCTTGGACGCCACCGAAGTGCTTCGACACCCCGGTAAGTTCCACGAGTGGAGCGGATGACGTGGATGACATGGTTTGACTCATCTCAGACGTAGTTCTTCTTGATGGTCTCCTCTGACAGCTTGGTCGGCAGGAAGAATGCATCCGGAAGGTCCGGTCGCACGTACTGCTCCAGAGTTTCCTGGGTAATCACCGGGAGTTCGATCGCCGGTGCTGGGCCTGGATCTTCGCCGCGTAGGGCTTTGACCGCGATCACCAGGGCATCGGCTGACAGGGATGGTGGGTTACACGGGGCGATGGATGTGAAACCGGTCGAGTCTTTGAGCTGCTTCCACTTCTTGAGGAAACCGTTGTAGCCCTCGCCCGAGATCGGAACTACCGCCATTGCGCGTTGTTCCATGACGGTGATCGCTCCCAAGGTGGGGGCTCCCCCCTGGGAGTAGATACCTTTCACATCGGGATGGGCAGCCAACAAGTCGGATGCGGCTGACTGTCCCATCGCCTGGTCCCAGTCCGTTACCGCACTGGCCACCGTCTGGATACCGGCCTTATCAAGTTCTGCCTTGGCGCCTTCCAAACGGTCATCATTCACCGGGGAACCCGATGCTCCGTCCAAGGTCAGGATCTCTGATCCAGATTCGAGTTGGGTGGCCAGCCATTCGCCGCCCACTCGGCCGAATTCCTTCTGATCGATGTTGACCACGATGCCGTACTCGGATTCCACGGCATTGTCGAAGGACACCACCAAGACTCCCTGCTGCTGGGCGCGCTGGACGGCGGTGTTCAGTGCGGTAGCAGAAGCGGCATCAATGAGCAGGATGTCGATGCCTTTGGTCAGCAGATCGTTGATGTCGGCGAGCTGTTTCTCGACCGAATTGTTGGCATCGGTGATGTCAAGGGATTCGATGTCCTCGGGCATCTTGGCCGCCTGTTCCTGGAGCTCCAGGATCATCTGGGTGCGGAAAGCATTACCCGCGAAGGAGTTCGAGAATCCCACGCGCAGCTTTCCCTCCTTTGGGGCAACCATGTACTTCGATGCCGATGTGTCGGAACTGGTGCCGCCCGGTGTTTTGGCTGCTGAGGAGCAGCCTGCCAGGGCTGACACCGGGACTGCGATGGTGGCTGCGGCCAGCAGGCCGCGTCTACTGAGCGTGAACATATGTGTTCTCCTTATATTTGTTCTCGTTGAGCGGTGGTCTCCTCACCACAGCCGGACAGGGTGCAGCAACCGCGCGTGCGTTTTCGTGGGAATCAGCAGTACTTGGCCGTCGAGTGGCCCATGGGTGCTGAAGTCCCCGGGACGCGCAGAGGTCACTGCCATGACCGAGCGGTCGGGTCCCACGAAGTCAATGCTGGTGGGCCGCGCCACGGGCAGTTCGAGCACCATGTCGACCCCTCCGTCCGGGGCATAGCGTACGATCCGGTACCCGTTCCATTTACAAGACCAGATGAATCCCTCGGCATCGACGGCCATGCCGTCGGGTACGCAGTCGTCGGGATCTACGGTGAACACTTGACGGTTGGAAAGTTGTCCGTTGTCGATGTCGTAGTCGAACGCCCAGATCGTTCGGGTGATCGAGTCGGTGTGATAGAGAGTCCGGTCGTCCGGTGACCATCCCAGTCCGTTCGAGGTGATGATTTCCGGTACCACCGGGTCTGCCCCTTCAACCGTCCAGCGATAGAGAGTTGACACCGGGTCTTTTTCCTCGTAGGTCATGGATCCCATCCACAGCCGCCCACGGGAATCCGTCTTTGCGTCATTCATCCGGTGGGAACGGGCGTCGTGCGGGGCGGCCCACAGTTGCTTCCACGTGGAACCATCGGATGTGGCCTCCCACAGCCCATCTTGCAGTCCCACGGCCCACGAACCCGTCGTCGTGGGGATGGCGAAACCTGGTGTTCCCGGGGTGCAGATGGATGTGAAATCTGATCCGTCTAGCGCACATCGGTGGATCACGCCCTTGTGGATATCGACCCACGACAGATGGGTGCCGTCCCACCACGGTGATTCGCCGAGGACGGAGTCCACCGGTACGGGGAGGATGTCGGGGGTGATGGTGCGGATCGTCATGACTTTGTCTCCGTATCGGGAAGGCCGTGCGTGTGGGCCGATGATGCTGCGACGCTGCAACACGTAAACGTTTAACTTCGACTTGAATGGTAGCCGTGTTGGGAGCGGAAGGGGAGTGATTTGCTCGTGTAGGTTTGATAACGATCGGAATTCAACCGTTTCCGAGGAGAATGTGTGAACAGCCTGGGTGAGGGTCGGCGTCGAGTCGGGATGGCCGACGTGGCGAGAAGAGCCGGATGCTCCGTGGCCACTGTTTCCCACGTGATCAACGGGACCCGTGCAGTGAGTGAGCAGACGAGACAGCGGGTGCGCTCGGCGATTGAGGAACTCGGCTATGTGCGCAATGCGGCTGCTCGGTTGCTACGTACCGGTACCGGTGATGCGGTGGGGATCTTGGTTCTCGACATCTCCAACCCGTACTTCATGAAACTAGCCCGAGGAGCCGAGGACTGTCTCGCTGAACACGGTGGAACGATGATCCTGGGGAGCACCGATGGACAGGATAGCAAGGAGGTCTCCCTGATCTCGCGATTGGTTTCCCAATCAATCAAGGGACTGATTGTCACGCCGGGACCTGGTACGGCCAAGAACTTGCAGCTCGTTTCAAATGAGGACTTTCCCGTGATCCTGATGACCGATGAATGGGACGAGGCCGGTTGCTCGACGGTGGGGTTGGACGACACAGTGGGCGGTCGACTCGCCGTCGAACGGCTCATCTCACGCGGATGCAAAAGGATCCTGATGATCAACGGCATGCAGGGTATGCGGCACTGCGAGACCAGATGGGCTGGGGCTCAGCAGGCAGCGAATGGTCACGATGGTGTCCTGGTCAGCGCCCTCTGGAACACAGCAGGCAGGGCAGACACGGCATCCTTGATCACGGCGGAACTACACCGCACCCCCGAGATTGATGGCATCTTCTGCCTCAATGATATGACGGCGCTGATTGCGCTCAAGGTACTACGTGCCGAGGGGCGGAAGGTTCCCGATGACGTGGCCGTCATCGGTTATGACGATCTGGCATTCGCATCCGAGCTCATGACACCTCTCACCACGATCAGGCAGCCCAGCTATCGGATGGGATGGGCAGCCATGGAAGTGTTGCTGCGTGGAGTAACCCAGCACGTGGTGTTCCGCCCAGAACTTATCGTCAGAGAATCGGCATGACCGCCGTCGGGCGATCCGTATTTAGCCGAGATTTTCAATCTTTAGCCGAGGCACTTCGTTGCTGTTGAGGCCGAACAGCTGATCGCAGAAACTGAACTCGGCCTCCAGAGCCTGCTGACGGACTGCGGGGGAACGGAATCCGTGCCCTTCCCCGGCGAAGACGATCATCGCCATGGGCAATCCCCGGCGACGCACCGCTTCAGCAAGCGTGGTGGCCTGCGCAAGGGGAACGACGGGATCCTCATCCCCCTGCAATACCAGTATCGGCCGGTTGAGGTGGTCCAGCCCGTTGATTGGGGAGCGATCTTCGTAGAGAGCACGCTCAGCGGGCCACGGGCCCACCAGCGAATCTAGGTAGCGTGCCTCGAATTTGTGCCCGCCGACCAGCGCCGCCAGATCGGTTACCCCGTAGCGGGTGATGCCCGCAGCGAAGACATCGGTGAGCATCAGGGCACGAAGAGCGGTGAATCCTCCGGCACTGCCGCCGGAAATTATAATCCTTGCAGGATCCGCCAGCCCCGCATCGACGAGGGCCTCTGCAGCATTGGTGCAGTCCGTCACGTCAGCAATGCCCCACAGCCCATCAAGGCGATCCCGGTAGGCCTTGCCGAATCCAACCGAGCCCGAATAATTGACATCGGCAACCGCGATCCCACGCGATGTCCAGAACTGGACCACCGGGTCGTATGCGTTCGTTGCCATCGCGGTTGGGCCACCATGCACTCTGACCAGCGCCGGGGGGCGAGTGCCCTCCGGCGCCCGGTGGGCGTCGTTGGTGGGTGGGTAATACCACATCTGTACCGAGCCGAGGTGTCCATCCATGACGATGGAACGCGCCACCGAGGTCATCCCAGGATCGGGAGGAGCGCCGAGGGATCGCAGCTCGGTCAGCGAGCCATCCGGGTTGAGACGCACGAGCGAGCGGGGGCAGGCCGGACGGTCGATCAAGGCATAACCGACCCCGGCGTGCGCTGCCACCGAATCGACTCCAGCCACTCCACCGAGTCGTCGCACGGTACCGTCCATCCTGGTGAGTTGCAGGAAATGCTGTCCTTCGACCACGAGCTGACCGAGCACGCTACCGTCGGCCAATTGAGCGTGGGCGTGGTTACCGATGACAAACATCGGTTTATCGACGTCACCTCCTGGGTTTCCCAGCGGGCGGGCAACTTCACCGTCGTGCAGCATGAGGGTGAAATACCCCGAGGCGTCGCTGGTATACATCAACAGGTGACGACCGGCCACCTCTACCCACCGTGGGTGATGGACTCCAATGCCGTCGAATACCGCCTGCGGAATCCCCGCCACCAACTCGACATCAACCACTCCTTCGGGGGTCAACTGACCGCAGTACAGCAGAGTCGAATGCCATGGCATGACGGGCTGGTTCCACTCCAGCCATGCAAGGAGGCCATCCGGGGACAGTGCGGGGTTAGCGTAGAAATCTGCTCCCTGGGCGAGGATGTGCTGGGTACTGTCGACCAAGTCGATGGCGACCAGGGTGGTCTCTGCCTGACCAGCGACATGATGATCTTCCCGTACGGCGAGGACCAGACCCCGGTCGGGGTGGATACGCAGATCGCCGTAGTGAACGAGGGGGTCAGCGGAGGTCAAGGGACGAATGGTTCCATCCGGTTCTCTTACCAGCAGCCGTGAGGTGGCGTCATCGCAGTGGACCAAGTATCCGTCGCAGGCATCGAAGGCCCCACCGCCGTACTCGTTCACCCGTGAACGCACCGAAACCTCGTCCCCGGTCATTTGGGTCACAATCCCGTCGGCGAACCTCATGACCGCGCTGTAGCCCTTGCGCTGCGGTGTGGATTCCAGCCACCAGACTCCCGTTTGGTCACCGATCAGACAACTCATCGTCCCGGATGCTGCGACAACGGACGCCGCAGTCAATGGAGAGGTCCAGGTCCCGTAGCGGGCCACTTGTGAAGCGGTCATTGCCTGAGCCTATCGTTCGTGTGGTTGGATCTTGACCGCATATGGTGTTGAATCATCTGGGACGACTCCCGGAGAACGGTTGCTGGGGAAGGCACACCAGATCGAAGGGAGTCGACAATGCCGAACACTGCGACCGGTGTCGTGTATATCCACTCGACGCCTGCTGTGTTGCGCCCTCATGTGGAATGGGCGATCGCGAATGTCATCGGAACCCCGGTTCGCCTCGAATGGGCCAACCAGCCCGCCCAGCAGGGAACCGTCAGGGCCGAGCTGTGCTGGCGAGGACCGATCGGAACCGGAGCTCGTCTCGCATCAGCGCTGCGCGCCTGCGAACGGATACGTTTCGAGGTGACCGAGGACAACGACACGGACCTGGGACACCGGTATGCGTGGACACCTTCCTTGGGGCTCTTCTGTGCCCAGACCTCCGCCAACGGCGACATCCAGATCCCCGAGAACCGGATTCGCAAGGCCATGTCGGATGCCGCAGCCGGGGGAGTGCCACTGAAGATGGCCTTGGCCGACCTGCTGGGCGATGCCTGGGACGATGAACTTGAAGTTTTCCGCTACGCGGGCGCCGATGCACCGGTGCGCTGGCTGGGCAAGGTCGGGTGATCCATTGATGTGTCATGCCCGGGCCAATCACCCTTGGCATCGGGCCGTTCTCCCGCTCCGCCGATGAGGGCGTCACGGGACGGACACAGCGAAGGGGTGGGCACGGTTGCCACCGGGCCCACCCCTTCAACACGTGACTCAGTCGGTCACATTTGCATTCGTCAAAACCAGGGTGACGTTGTGACCACCGAACCCGAAGGAATTGTTCAGCGCTGCTAGGTCGCCGTCGCGCAGCGGCTGCTTGACATTGGCCGCAATGGTGATCTCGAGACCGTCCTCGGGATCTTCAAGGTTGATGGTCGGGGGGGCGATCCGCTCCCGCAGGGCCATCACGGTGGCGAAGGTTTCCAAGGCTCCTGCAGCACCCAGCAGGTGCCCAGTCATCGATTTCGTGGAGGTCACCACCACTTGATCGGTGGCCGACCCCAGGGCGGACCGTACCGAGTGAGCCTCAGTGACGTCTCCTTGTAGGGTTGAGGTGCCGTGGGCATTGACGTGGGCAATGTCGCTCGGTGTCACACCAGAATGACGTAGTGCCTTGACCATGGCTGAGATCTGCCCGGCTCCCGAGGGATCCGGTTGGACCAGATCGTGGGAGTCCGCGGAGATACCGGATCCGGCGATGGTTCCATAAATTTTGGCACCGCGGGACTTGGCATGCTCCAGGGTCTCGATGACCATCATCGTGGCCCCCTCGCCGATGACGAAACCGTCGCGGCTCTTGTCCCAGGGGCGGGAAGCCTTCTGCGGCTCATCATTGCGGCGCGACAGTGCCTGCATCTGAGCGAAGGCCGCGATGGGCATTGCATGGATGACAGCCTCCGAGCCGCCTACTACGGCAGTATCTGCCTCACCGAGACGCAACATGTTCACCCCCAGCGCGATTGCCTCATTGGAGGATGCGCAGGCTGAGACGGGAGCATGTACCCCGGCCTTGGCGCCGACTCGCAGCCCGACCTGCGCCGCCGGAGCATTGGCCATCAGCATCGGGACGGTGAATGGGGAGACCCGGCGGGTCCCCTTCTCGCGTTGGGTATCCCAGGCCTCAAGGGTAGTGACCAGTCCACCGATGCCGGTGCCGACGGATACGGCCAGACGCTCAGGTTCGATGCCGTTGTCGGCGTCAAATCCGAATCCTGCGTCAGACCATGCCTGGACGCCTGCTCCGACAGCGAGTTGGGAGACGCGATCCATGCGACGGGCCTCGACACGCGGCATGATCCCGTTGATGTCGACGTCGACGCTGCCGGCGATCTGGACCGGGAGTTCTGACACCCAGTCTCCCTCGATCCGGCGCACACCACTGGCACCGGTGAGCATCCGGGACCACGTGGTTGCCGCATCGTTGCCGAGTGGTGAGATGACACCGAAACCGGTGATGACGACTTCAGTCATGTGTGCCTCCTGGAATGAGAATGGCCCGTCGGCGGGTACCGACGGGCCACCGCGACATGGGGGTCAGGCCTGGGCCTTCTCGATATAGGCGACGGCATCGCCGACGGTCTTCAACGACTTGGCGTCCTCATCGGGGATGGAGACATTGAAGGTCTCCTCGCAGGCGTAGATGATCTCGACCATTGACAGGGAATCGACATCAAGATCGTCCACGAAAGACTTCTCGAGCTGGACCTTGTCGACATCGACTCCGGCGACGTCGTTGACGATCTCGGCGAGGGATGTGCGGATTTCTTCGGTGCTGGCCATTTCGTTTTTCCTTACTGTTGATTAATTTCGTTGATCCTGACAGATGATTGGGTTATGGCAATACGACGACTTGACCGGCAAAAACCAGCCCTGCGCCGAAGCCAATGATGAGGGCATTGTCCCCTGACTTCGCATCGCCCGAGGCGAGCAGGGCATCCATGGCGATTGGGACGGAAGCGGCCGAGGCATTGCCCATTAGATGGATGTCCCGGCTCACCACGACCGATTCCGGCAGTTTCATCCTGCGCAGCATCGAATCGGTGATTCTGTTGTTTGCCTGGTGGGGAATGAAGGCATCGAGCTGATCGGCGGTGAGGCCAGCAACCTCCAAGGCCTCCTGCGCCTTGTTAGCGATGTGTGTGGCCGCCCACCGGAAGACCTTATTGCCTTCCATGTGGATAACCGGATCAATGCCGGACTCCATGGCATCACGCCAGTTCTCAGTCCAGATCACCCCAGCCTGATCACCATCGGATCCCCACACCGTGGGGCCGATGCCCGGGGTCTGCGAGGGTCCCACGACGACGGCACCTGCACCGTCAGCGAACAAGAAAGCGGTGCTGCGGTCGGTGAGATCAGTCTGTTCGGACAACACCTCGACCCCCACGACTAGGACATTGTGGGCGGTTCCGGCACGCACCATCGAATCTGCCATGCCGACCCCGTAACAGAAGCCTGCGCAAGCCGCGGAGATGTCGAAGGCTGCCGGGTGATCGAGACCGAGCTCGGAAGCTATCTCAACCGCCAATGATGGGAATTGGCGGAAGACCGAAACCGTAGAGACGATTATCGCGTCGACATCGCCGGGCCGCAGACCGGCGCTGTCCATAGCCCTGCGGGCCGCGTTGAGTGCCATGGACAGCGCCGTCTGGCTCTCGTCCACCCAGCGACGCTCTACGATGCCGGTACGCTGCTGGATCCACTCGTCAGAGGATTCGATCCACGTGCACATCTCCGCATTGTCGACTATGCGGTTGCCGCGCTCGGAGCCGACACCGAGGATGCGCGAGTATTGGGGGCCCTGCGCGATGGTAATCGGTGCGCTCACTTGGACTCCCGGGAAGAATGCGTGGTGACGAAGGCGCGGGCATCACCAAGTTGGTCAGGGGTATTGAGGTTGAACAACTCGACACCCGGCAGATTCCGCTTGGCAATGCCGGTGAGCGTTCCTGCGGGTGCCAGCTCAAGGATTCCGGAGACTCCGGCTGCAGCCATAGTCGCCATGCACTGGTCCCAGCGTACCGGACTGGTGATCTGTGAGATCAGACGTGCCAAGTACTCGGCTCCGTTATTGACGATCTGACCATCTCGGTTCGACACCAGCAATGTGTGGGGGGCAGCGGTCGTCATCGACGCAGCGACGGTTTCCAGATGGGGGATCGCCGGGGCCATGTGGACGGTGTGGAAGGCGCCAGCCACCTTGAGCGGAATAACACGGGCGCGTTTCGGCGGATTGGCAGCCAGGACTTCCAACTGCTCCAGGGTGCCTGCTGCGACGATCTGACCCTTGCCGTTGTTATTTGCTGCGGTGCATCCGGTGGCCTCGATGGCCGAGAGCACATCTGGGGGATCCCCGGCGACGACGGCAGACATGCCGGTGCGAGTGAGTGCAGCGGCCTCGGCCATCCGAGTACCGCGCGCAGCAACCAAGGCCATGGCTTGGGTATCGTCGAGCACCCTGGCCAGGGCAGCCGCCCCGATCTCCCCGACCGAATGGCCTGCAAGCATGTCGGGGAGTAAATCACCGAGCAGTTCCCGGCCGACGGCGATGGCCGAGGCAACCAGTAGTGGCTGGGCAATCGAGGTGTCGGTGATGGTCTCCTGATCCGAGATGGTGCCATGGGCTACCAAGTCCACCCCGCTGGCCTGGGACAGCAACTCAAATCGCGATGCGAAGGAGTCAAGTTCCAGCCACTTAGTCAGAAAACCAGGAGTTTGGGCCCCTTGGCCCGGGGCAACGATCACAAGCACCTGACTATCGTGCACCGCGGAGGCGACCCACCCCGGGGCGGTGGGCACGAAAATCTCCAACCAACATTGTTGGTACCCCACAACTGATCGCGGAAATCTGCTTCTGGTCAGCTGAATTGCAGGCGTCCGAGGGTGATAGCCAGCCGGAGCACGTAGGCATCCCGAGGATTGGCAGGGGAATGCCCGGTCACTTCGGTAATGCGCTTCAACCGATAGCGAACCGTGTTGGGATGGACGAACAGAGCTCGTCCGCTGGCCTCTACTGACCCACCGTTGTCTAGGAAGGTGGTTGCGGTCTCCAGCAGATCACCTCCGGCTTCTGCCAAGGGGCGATGGACATTCTCCACGAGGTGTCGCCGGGCCTGCTCATTACCAGCCAGCGCGCGTTCCGGGAGTAGTTGACGTGCAGAGAGAATGCGTGGGCTCTCCGGCCAGGCTGCCGCACACCTGGCCCCGGAGACCGCAGCTGCGGCGGAGACGTGAGCCCTGCCCAATCCGGTGACCGTCGGCCCCAGAACCACTGGACCCGGACCGAAATACTCCCGGATTCCTTCGCCCCACCGGATGGTGGATTCCTCGTCGGTGTCGGCCTCGGGATCATTGGGGGATAGCAAGACGACCAGCCGCTCACCGTGGACTGCAGCCATGGCACTCAATCCCAGGGACTCGGCGTGGTGCCGCACTCCGGCCCAATCGGAGCCCTGCGGCATTGAGCCCACGGCGACCACAACCGGAGCCTCGGAGTTCCACCCCAGTGTTGATGCCCTGGAGAGCAGTCCCTCGTTGGACTCGGAGCGCACCACCGCGTCGACGATCATCGCCTCGGTCCGGTCATCCCACGTCACCTTGGCCTCGGCAGCCCGGGCGTAGACTCCGGCTGATGCGAAGGCGATCTCTCGGGAATAGTGCAATATCGCGGTCTGAAGCACTTGCCGATCAGAACGGGGCATCAGCAACCCGATCTGCTCCTCAACGACATCGATGGTGGTGCGGATCAGATCGACTGCCTGCCCCAGGGAGATGGTACGGGTCAAGGACCGAGGAGCTACGTCGAACACCCGGGCCGGATCGGCCGGTGAGGTGTTGATGTCGCTGAACCAGTCGATGAACCCCCTGATCCCCGAGGTGGCCACCACCCCCACCCAAGAGCGAGCCTCGGCATCAAGGCCGACATACCAAGGATGACGTCTTTCCATCTCGGTCATCACCGCAGTAGCCATTTTGCCGGATTGGTTGGTCAGTCGTCGGGCCATGGCTGCCCTGGTCCGGGCGGAGGGCACCAGCGATCGGCCGGTGCCGGGAACGTGAGTCGTTGCCATGCCATCTCCTGGTGCGAAGTGCAGCCCATTACATTATCGCGACGGATGTCCGCGGGATATGACGACGGGGCGGACCGGATGGGCTCCGGACCGCCCCACCCGACGGGTGATCGGCAAATCGTCAGCGTTTGATGCGGGCGTTGCCCTCCCAGACCGACCAGATTTGCTCTTCATCAGCAGGGGTCGCGTAGTCAGTCAGCAGGGAAGTGGTAAATGCGCCAGACGCCCAGCCGAACTGCAGACACCTCTCGGCCTCCCAACCCTTGATGATGCCGTAGAGGATGCCTGCGACGGTGGAGTCACCGCCGCCGATGCGGTCAATGACCCCGATGTCGCGGGGTTCGGCGACGTGGAAAGTGCCGTCGGCCCACAAGATTGCGCCCCAGATGTGGTGGTTGGCATTGACGACCTCGCGCAGGGTGGTGGCGAAAACCTCTACCTTCGGGAAGGTCTCGTGAGCGGTGTTGATCATCGCCTTGAAGCCGTTGATTTTGGAGCCCAAATCCTTGCCGCCCGCTTCGGGGCCTTCCAGGCCGAGGGCCAGCTGGAAATCTTCCTCATTGCCGATGAGGATCGAGCAGTTGCTGGCGATCTCGGTGAAACCGGCGCGCAGTTCTTCCTCGCGGCCCTTCCAGAAGGATGCGCGGTAGTTGAGATCGAAGGAGACCTTGGCGCCGTGCTCGGTGGCCTTGTGGGCTACGTCGAGGCAGAACTGTAAAGTAGCGGGAGACAGGGCCGCGACCAAGCCGGACATGTGGACGATCTTGGCGCCCTCCTCACCGAGGATACGATCAAGATCGAAATCGGCTGCGTTCAGGGCGAGACCGACCTCACCCGCGCGGTCATTCCAGACCCGGGCACCACGGTTGCCGTAGCCCATGTCGGCGATATTGAACTGGTGGCGGTACCCCCAAGCACCGCCCTGCTCGAGCTCTGGTCCCTCGTAGTCCATGAAACGTGACCGCAGATCCGCCTTGATCATCGTGGAAATGGGAGAGCCCTTGATGAAGTTGGTGAGGATCTTCACCGGCTGGCCAAGGTAGGATGCGACACAGCCGACGTTGGACTCGGCAGAGGTGACTTGCATCTGGAAGGTTCGGGCAGTCTGCACGGGCTCACCTTGCGGAGGGCAGATCCGGATGCCCATCGAGGTCGGGATGACCAGTGACCACTTCGCGTCTTCGCGCAGCTTCATGTATGTGCCTTTCGCTTCAGAGTGGTTGTTGCTCCTTGACACCAACCATTGGCGTGAGCCTATGCCAAACGGAATAGGGGGCCGGTAGTTGTTGCCACGGAGTGCATCGGACGGCAACAAGGGCACGATTCTGCTCCCGGTGGCGAAATTCCTGCTTTCGGGGGAAGATGAATCCATCCTGACGTCGTAGCCGTCATCGCCTTCTGCTGAAAGGACATAGCGTGATTCCGCACGAACAGCCCGGTCCGCTTCTCAACGGTCTGCCGACGAACCTGCCTGACACGGATCCGGAGGAGACCCAGGAGTGGGTCGACTCCTTGGACGCGTTGATCGCCAACGGGGGCAGTAATCGGGCGCGGTACGTGATGCTGAAGCTCAACGAGGAAGCCCGCAACAAGCACATTGGGATGCCTTCGCTGGTGTCCACCGACTTCGTGAACACCATCCCAGCCGCCGATGAAGTCGCCTACCCCGGTGACCCCGAACTGGAGCAGCAGATCCGTCACCTGCTGCGCTGGAATGCTGCCGTCCAGGTGCACCGTCAGCAGCGTCCAGGAGTCGGCGTCGGTGGTCACATTTCCTCTTATGCCTCCATGGCAACCCTCTACGAGGTTGGTCTGATGCACTTCTGGAAGGGCAAGGACCACCCCGACGGTGGCGACCAGGTCTTCTTCCAGGGCCACTCATCACCCGGCATGTACGCCCGCGGTTTTTTGGAGGGACGTCTTAGCGAGCAAGACCTCGACGGCTTCCGTCAGGAGTACTCGCGCCCGATGGGCGGGCGTGGTCTGCCCTCCTACCCTCACCCGCGGCGGATGGCCGATTTCTGGGAGTTCCCGACGGTATCGATGGGCTTGGGTCCGATCAACGCCATCTGGCAAGCTTCCTTCAACAAGTATCTTGAGAACCGGGGTATCAAGGACACATCCAAGCAGCGGGTGTGGGCCTTCCTCGGCGACGGTGAGATGGACGAGGTGGAGTCGCGTGGTGCTCTTCAGCTGGCCGCGAATGAGGAGCTGGATAACCTGACTTTCGTTGTCAACTGTAATCTCCAGCGCCTCGATGGCCCGGTCCGCGGCAACGGGAAGATCATCCAGGAGTTGGAGTCCTATTTCCGTGGCGCAGGCTGGAATGTGATCAAGTTGATCTGGGGCGCGAACTGGGACCCGCTGTTGGCGGCCGACCACGAGGGTGCCTTGGTCAATGTGATGAACACCACTCGCGACGGTGACTACCAGACCTTCAAGGCCAATGATGGCGCCTATGTGCGGGAACATTTCTTTGGTCGTGATCCGCGTACCGCCGAGATGGTGGCCGAGTGGAGCGACGATCAGATCTGGGCACTGCGTCGTGGTGGTCTGGACTACCAGAAGATCTACAACGCTTACTTGTCTGCGGAGAAGTTCAGCGGGGCTCCCACGGTCATCCTGGCGCACACCATCAAGGGCTACTTCTTGGGCCAGCACTTTGCCGGGCGCAATGCGACCCATCAGATGAAGAAGATGGCTATCGATGATCTCAAGGGTCTGCGCGACCGTTGTGACATCCCGGTCTCTGACGAGGTACTTGAGGCCGATCCCTACCTGCCGCCGTACTACACCCCAGGTGCCGATTCGCCGGCGATCAAATATCTCCAGGAACGTCGTCGTCAGTTGGGTGGTTATGTACCCGAGCGGCGTGGCGACCACGGCAAGAAGCTCGTCCTGCCGGATGCCAAGGTTTACAAGGGGGCCCGCAAGGGTTCTGGAAACCAGAAGGTCGCCACCACGATGGCCTTCGTCCGGCTGGTCAAGGATCTGTTGCGCGACCGCAATCTGGCCCCGTTCATTGTGCCAATCATCCCGGACGAAGCTCGGACTTTCGGCATGGATGCGATGTTCCCGACCATCAAGATCTACAACCCGAACGGCCAGCAATATGTTCCGGTAGATCACGACCTGATGCTGTCCTACCGCGAGGCGACCAATGGGCAGATTCTGCACACTGGCATCAATGAGGCGGGGTCTGCTGCGGCCTTCACCGCAGTCGGCACCTCCTATGCCACCCATGGTCAGCCAATGATCCCAATCTACATCTACTACTCGATGTTCGGTTTTCAGCGCACCGGTGACGCAGCCTGGGCGGCGGCCGATCAACTGGCTAGAGGCTTCTACATTGGTGCCACCGCGGGAAAGACCACTTTGACCGGTGAGGGTACCCAGCACATGGACGGCCATTCACCCCTGCTGTCGCTGACCAACGAGGGGCTGATCTCCTATGACCCGGCCTACGGCTACGAGATCTCCTACATCGTGGAGGAAGGCTTGCGTCGTATGTACGGCGACCAGCCTGAGGATGTTTCCTTCTACTTAACGGTTTACAACGAGCCGATTCTCCAGCCCGCGGTGCCGGAGGATGTGGACGTTGAGGGCATCGTTCGTGGCATCCATTTGGTCTGTGAGGGTAACAGCGACGGCCTTGGCCACGATGCCCGCCGGGTGCAGCTGCTTGCCTCGGGCATCGGTGTCACTTGGGCAATGCGAGCTCAGGAACTGCTCAAGCGTGACTTCGGTGTGGTGGCCGATGTATGGTCGGTGACCTCTTGGAATGAGCTGGCTCGCGACGGTCGGCTGGTCACCGAACACAATTTCCTGCACCCGGAGCAGGAGCCCAAGGTTCCCTATCTCACCCAGAAGCTCCAGGGACGTCCCGGCCCGGTAGTCGGAGTATCCGACTTCATGCGGGCGGTCCAGGATCAGGTCCGCGAATTCGTGCCCAGCGACTACTACACCTTGGGTGGCGACGGATTTGGTTTCTCCGACACCCGTGCTGCGGCCCGTCGGCACCTGCACGTCGACGCCGAGTCGATTGCCACCCGTGCTCTTCAGGCACTAGCCGATCGCGGCGAGATGCCTCGTGAGGTCGTTGCCCAGGCGATCGAGAAGTATCGTCTGCACGACGTGAGCGCCGCGGTGCCTGGAGAGGTCGACCCCGACTGATATTGATCACGGTGATGAATGGCGTGACCGGACGGTCACGCCATTCATTCATCTGGCAATCTCGTGACAACGGTCGTGGCGGGTGACCGGCATGTGATGGAGTTGTCCCCATGGAGGTTTCGGTTGGTGGCTCCGGGGGCAATCCGTTGGGACTCGTGGAGGGAATGATCGTTCAGGAACTTGGTTGGGATGAGGACGTCGACCAGGACCTGCGCGATGAGGTGATGGATCTCATCGACGGCGAGATGATTGAGGATGCGGTTGAGGCGGTTGACATGGTGCTTCTGTGGCATCGTGACGATACCGATGTCACAGACGACTTGGTCGATGCGTTGCGGGATCTTTCGGATGGGGGCTGGATCTGGCTGCTCACCCCGAAGATCGGCCGCCCCGGGTACGTCGATCAAGCGGAGTTGAGCGAGGGCGCCCGGACTGCGGGCATGACTCTCACCTCGGCGGTCGAGGTGAGTCCCGACTGGCAGGCTTGCAAAGTGGTGCGACCCCGGATCTCCCGTCGCTGAATCCTCGGCCATCGTGGGCGGAGAACTTGGTGCGGGATGGGTTGAGCTGACACAATTGCTCGAGCGCATCAGCGCGTCCGGGCGCATAGCTCAGTTGGTTAGAGCAGCTGCCTTACAAGCAGCAGGTCACAGGTTCGAGTCCTGTTGCGCCCACCGGTCGTCGCGGTACCGTGTCCGGTGGACCGGGCCATATGGCAATTGAACGGCGAAGGTGCCGCAGCGTTTTCCGGCCACGGCAAGCTGAGGAACCGACCAAGGGAGGATCATGCAGTACCAAACAGCATTCACCGCACAGGACTTCGCAAGTAATCTGACCCGGGTGCGCTCTCGTATTGATGAGGCGGCTCGCAAGGTGGGGCGTGAGGGTAGTGAGATCCGGCTGCTGCCGGTGTCGAAGACCGTCCCGGAGCAACGGCTCAGGGTCGCCATTGGGGCTGGCTGCCACCAACTGGGGGAGAACAAGGTTCAGGAGGCGCTCCGCAAGTACCGGGCACTCGCCGACGAGGATGTGCGTTGGTCGATCATCGGGCATCTGCAGACGAACAAGGCTCGCGACGTCGTTTCCTTCGCCGATGAGTTCCACGCCTTGGACTCGCTGAGGCTGGCTGAGGCCCTTGATCGCAGGCTGCAGGTTGCTGGGCGAGGGCTGGATGTCTACGTCCAGGTCAACACCTCAGGCGAGCAATCCAAGTACGGTCTATCGCAGGAAGAGTTGCCCGGTTTCCTCACCCAGCTCACCGCATTCTCCTCTCTGCGGGTTAAAGGGTTGATGACCCTCGCTCTATTCACCGCCGATGTTGAGCGGGTACGTGAGTGTTTCCGTCTGCTGCGTCGGCTCCGGGATACCGTACGTGAGACTGCTCCCGATCTGATCGGCGATGGTGGCCTGTCCATGGGTATGTCAGGTGACTACGAGATCGCCATTGAGGAGGGGGCGACAGTCGTGCGGGTCGGGCAGGCGATCTTCGGTGAGCGTTCTACCCCCGATGACCATTACTGGCCGACGGGTTCCTCCGGAAACTCCTGATGACAAGGTTCAAAATTTTTGATCCATTTGTAACGCGATGACCATCCGACCTCGTCTATGTGGGTGAGGTAAGGGGGACAAGCACGGGTATCTTTTGCACACGGCTCGACAGGGGGTTGTTCGTGGCGGTGTGCATAATGTCGTTTCTGGCCACCGGCGTGGGGGCGCTGGCGGTTTACGACGATGCCCATCCCGAGAGCCTCACCTGGGTGTCAATCGCCCGGGAGCACGTCGATCTCATAGTGGCCGGTTAGGTCTGGGGGCCGACGGATGCCGGGTGCGGTTCTGCCAGGGGGTGGCGGAACCGCACCCGGTCCTTGTCGCTAATGCTTAGCTCAGTCGGTCCTTCACTAGTGATGCGATCAGTTTTCCTTCGGCCCGCCCGGCAACCTGCTGATTGACGGCCTTCACGATCGCCCCCATCTGTTTCATGCTGGGGGCCTCTCCAAGTTCCGCAGCGGTGGCGGCGATCTGGGCCTCAACGATTTCGATGACTTCGCCGGTAGTTAGAGGAGCGGGCAGATAGCGAGCCAGTACCTCAGCCTCCGCGGACTCTTTGGCTGCGAGTTCATCCCGACCGGCATCGGCATAGGTTTTGGCTGATTCCAACCGGTTGCGTTGCTCCTTGGTGATGACCGCCAACTCTTCCTCATCGGTGAGTTGCCGTGCCTCATCGAAGGAGACCTCCTTGTACTGGATTGCGGCCAGAGCCATGCGGATGACCGACTTTGCCACCTCGTCCCTGGTTTTCATCGCAGTGGTGAGGTCTGCGCGCAGCTGCTCCTTGATCCGTGCCATTGTCTTCTCCTGTGCACTCGTGGGACCCGGCCATTGTGTCACGCGGGTCTATATGTGCTCCTGCATCGCGCGTGGTGCTGATGGTGCCCGTCACAGGCGGTAGAATCATGGCACGTGACGCCAGCAGACCTACAACAGCAGATCTCCGACCTCAATCGTTCCTTGGTCTCGATTGAGGCCGTCGTTGACCCTGTGGCCAAGAAGCAGGAGATCACGGCACTCGAGCAGCAGGCTGCCGCCCCCGGTCTGTGGGATGACCAGGCCAATGCACAGTGGGTAACCTCCCGGTTGTCCCGGCTGCAGGCCGAGGTCGAGCGGGTTGAGGGGCTGCGCCGTCGGCTGGAGGACGTCGGGGTGCTGCTGGAATTGGCGACCGAGGAATCCGACTCGGAGGAGATCGCTGAGGCATCCCGCGAGATCGAGGGGTTGACCGAGGCGATCTCCGCTCTTGAGGTGCGCACCCTGCTGTCGGGGGAATACGATGAACGTGATGCTTTGGTGACGATCCGTTCGGAGGCTGGGGGAGTGGATGCAGCCGATTTCGCGGCGATGCTGCTTCGCATGTATCAGCGCTGGGCCGAGCGTCATGAGTTTTCCATTGAGGTTTACGACGTCTCCTATGCCGAGGAGGCTGGTATCAAGTCAGCTACCTTTACGGTTAAATCCCCCTATGCCTATGGCACCTTGTCGGTGGAACAGGGGGTGCACCGGTTGGTACGGATCTCGCCCTTCGACAACCAAGGACGCCGACAGACCTCCTTCGCCGGAGTCGAGGTGCTGCCGGTGGTGGAGGAGACCGACCACATCGAGATTCCCGAACAGGACATCCGGGTGGATGTCTTCCGTTCCTCCGGGCCCGGTGGGCAGTCGGTGAACACCACGGACTCAGCCGTTCGCATCACCCACCTTCCCACGGGGTTGGTGGTGTCCTGCCAGAACGAGAAGTCCCAAATCCAGAACAAGGCCGCAGCTTTGCGCGTCCTGCAGGCCCGTTTGCTGGAGAAGGCCCGCAAGGACAGGGAAGCGGAGATGAATGCCCTGAAATCCGACGGGAACTCCTGGGGCTCCCAGATGCGCTCCTATGTGCTGCACCCTTACCAGATGGTCAAGGATCTGCGGACTAACTACGAGACCGGCAACACTGATGGAGTCTTCGATGGCGACATTGATGCCTTCATTGACGCCGGGATCCGTTGGCGTCGGCAGACACAAGCCGAAGTCATCAACTGATAGAGTTTGCCCCATCGGGGATCACTGTGGACTGCGACGCGACGATTTTGTGCGAAAACTGTTGTTTTTCATCCGCGTGGCGTCGCGACGGTTCAGGTTCACTTGGCTAAACTGGCACGCGATCTGAGATTTTCTCAGATTGACTTCCCCAGCAGGCGTGGTGTCCACGAGTCACCTCGACCGGTTCGACCGTCGCGTCGTCCAGCACCGTCATGGTGTGCCTTGTGTGGGGTGGTCCTGCCTACGAGGACGGTCAAGTGATCACATTCGAGGACGTGTCGAAGATCTACCCACGCCAGGCGAAGCCTGCCCTCCGGCACATCAACCTGCAGATCGACAAGGGTGAGTTTGTTTTCCTGGTCGGCACCTCGGGATCCGGGAAGTCGACCTTCCTACGCATGATCCTGCGGGAGTACCGGCCGACCTCCGGCAAGATCTACGTGCTCGGCAAGGAACTTTCTCGGCTACACCAATGGAAGGTCCCGGCCCTGCGCCGCCAGATCGGCAACGTCTTCCAGGATTTCCGGCTGCTGCCTGGCAAGACGGTCTACGAGAACGTTGCCTTCGCTCTGCAGGTGCTCGGGCGTCCAATCTCGCAAATCAAGACGATGGTTCCCGAAACCATCGAACTGGTCGGTCTGGCAGGCAAGGAGGACAGGCAGCCTGAGGAACTCTCCGGTGGCGAGCAGCAGCGGGTGGCGATCGCTCGTGCGATCGTCAACCGGCCACAGATTCTCATTGCCGACGAGCCCACCGGGAATCTTGACCCACAGACCTCGGTCGGAATCATGAAGTTGCTTGATCGGATCAACAAGCGGGACACCACCGTCATCATGGCGACCCATGACCAGACGATCGTCGACCAGATGAGGCGACGGGTGATCGAACTCGACCAGGGCAATCTCATTCGTGACCAGGTGAAGGGCGTCTACGGCACAGCCTAGACGCACAAGGAGACAATCAATGCGGCACACTTTCCGAGAGACACTGTCTGGTCTCAAGCGCAACGTGTCAATGACCATCGCGGTCATCGTCACCATGACGGTCTCGCTCACCTTGTTCGGTTTGTCATTGATGACCTTCGCCGAGGTCGACCAGGTGAAGGGGCGCTGGTACGACAAGATCGAGATATCAGTCTTCCTCTGCACGGCCGATTCGGCCGGAACGTCAGATTCAGGCAATTGCGAACCCGGTCAGGAGACCAGCGAGGTACAGCGGGAGAACATCAAGAAGCGGTTGGAATCCAACCCCGATGTGGAGACCGTCTACTACGAATCTAAGCAGGATGCCTATGATGCGTATCGGGAAACCTATGCGGACTCTCCGCTGCTCGATTCGCTGACCGTCGACCAGATGCAGGACTCCTTCCGGGTGAAGCTGGTGGACCCGCAGAACTACCAGGGAGTGGTCGCGGAAGCCTCCTCGTTGCCGGGAGTGCAGAAGGTCCTCGACCTGCACCAGGTCCTAGACCCCATATTCTCGGTTCTCAACGGCCTGAAGTGGGGGACCATGGGGATGGCCGGTCTGCTGCTGCTGGCAGCCATGCTGCAGATCGGCAATACGATCAGGATGTCAGCCTTCACGCGCCGTCGTGAGATCGGCATCATGCGCCTTGTGGGTGCCTCCAACACCTACATCATGCTTCCGTTCCTGCTGGAAGCCCTCTTCGCCGCTCTCGTGGCGATCGTTATCTCCGGCTCAGCGCTGCTCAGCATGTATGAGTTCATCGTGGTCCGCAACGCTAAACTCTCGATCCAGTCTTTAGCCTGGATCACGTGGGGTGATGCCTGGACTTCCGTAGCCGGGGTTGCATTGGTCGGCATCGTTCTGTCTATCGTGCCGACGTTGATCACCACGCGCAGGTATCTGCGCGTCTGACAGATTGGTATTCGCGTGACTCGAGATCTTCCCCGGACCATTTTCGGTCCTTCGAGCAAGCACCTGCGTTTCGCGACGCGTTCCATTGCATCTGTTCTCGCTCTGTCAGCGTTCGGGTTGGCGTTGCCCGCCCATGCTGACGAGCTTGATGACCAGCAGGCCAGCCTGGAGGCGCAGATTGCTGCGTCCAATCAGGCCCTGACCGGTTATTCCGCAGAACTCGATGCAGCCACCGCGAATGTCGTCGCCTCGCGTCAGCAACTGGCCGATGCTAGGGCAACGCTCGCCAAAGCCACCTCGGATGTGGAGGCCGCGGCTGCCGTTGACGCCCAGAAGGCCTCCGAGCTAGCGACCGCGGAGCAGAACCTCAAGAACGCCCAGCAGGCGGTGGCCGAGGGACAGCAGGCTGTTGAGCAGCAGCGCGGCAAGGCGTTAAATGACATGCGTACCGCTGCCCAGCAGAACACCACCCTCATGTCAGTTGGGATGTTCTTTGCCAACGACACCAATTCCTCGGATGTGTCGTCACGGATCCAGTGGGCTTCGACCCTCTACAACTCGAACAATGCCGAGCTCAACAGGCTGACCAGCGTGCAGCTCCAGTTACAGAACGCGCAGACCAATCTAGCGAGCCTGGAGGATCGAGCGAGGACTGCGCGGGAAGCTGCGGCTGCCTCGCTAAGCGCATCCCAGGACGCTCAGGCAGCCGCAGCAGCTGCCGAAGCCACGGTCAACCAGGCCAATGCCGCGAACGAGGCCGCTGAGGCTGCTGCCGCCAAGGCGGTTGCCAACGAACAGGCGGCTAACGCTGAGATGCAGGCCGCATCTGACGATGTGGCCTCCCAGATCCGGGCCCGCAACGAGCGTCGTGCGGCTGAGGCTGCTGCTGCGGCCGCAGCAGCAGCCGAGGCCGACCGAGCCTCTGCTCAAGCTGCTGCTTCCGAGGCCGCTGCTATCGCCCAGGGCACCGCGCCGGTCTCCAGCGGTTCGCTGCTGGCTATGCCAGCCAATGGCCCTTTTACCTCACCCTACGGTTATCGCGTCAATCCGGTGCTCGGCTACTCCGAGTTGCACGATGGGTTGGACATTGGTGCCGGCTGTGGCACTGGCTTGTACGCTGCGGAGTCTGGGACGGTGACCTTCGTCGGTTGGATCTCCGGGTGGGGAAACCGGGCAACCATCGAGCATGGCATCATCGGTGGTCAGTCGATCGATACTGGTTATAATCACGCCGAGTCGTTCATCGTCTCCCCGGGCCAGCATGTGGAGCGTGGCCAACTGATCGGCTACGTCGGCACCACCGGCTTGTCCACTGGCTGCCACCTGCACTTCCACGTGTGGGTGAACGGCAACCACACCGATCCGGCTGCCTATCTCTGAGCAGCCACGCACCTGTGATCAACATCGCGGGCATCCCATAGGGCATCTTGCTAGGCTTGCCCGGCGGGATGCCCGCGCATCTGTTTCCAGGAGGTGATGATCATGCCCCGTGAGAAGGGCCGTAGAGTGGTGACACAGAACAAGAAGGCATTCCATGACTACACGATCGGCGACCGGATCGAGGCCGGCATGGTGCTCACCGGCACAGAGGTGAAGTCGCTGCGCGCAGGCCGGGCCACTCTCACCGACGCCTTCGCCACGGTGGATAGGGGAGAGGTGTGGCTACACCAGGCCAACATTCCGGAATATCTCTACGGCACCTTCCACAACCATGCGGCGAAGCGTAAGCGTAAGTTGCTGCTGCATCGTCGCGAGATCGACAAGTTGGCCAAGGCCATCGCCGATTCCGGTCGTACCTTGGTGCCGTTGGCCATCTATTTTGAAGACGGCTACGCGAAATGTGAGATCGCGGTGGCCACCGGCAAGCGGGCCTGGGACAAGCGTCAGGCCATTGCCGAACGGGACATGCGCCGGGATGTCGAACGGGAGTTGGCTGATCGCCGCCGGCGGGGCCGCTGAATGCTGGGAATGGTGCAGGTCGTGCTAAAATTGACCTATTGACAACTTAACAGGGGGGTGACTGGTTTCGACTGGGAACGGTAGTTCCGGGAGAAGCGGGCCGAGAATCCAAGGTCAACTCGTAAATGTCCCTTGGGAACCAATAAGTGCCAACAATTCGCGCACTGACTTCGCTCTCGCCGCCTGATCGGTGATCGAAGGGTCAGCCTGGGCGTAGCCTTCCGTCCAGATCCTGGCCTCATCTAGAAGGCTTGCTGCATACCTGCTGTCCGGGTGGGTGTGCGGGACTCAAACCGGACTGGGCCTGTCTGCAACATGCCGACTTGAGTGCAGGGGCCGAGCAGGACGTCATGGCGGCTGCGCCCGGAGAATGCTTGGTTCGCCTTTTCAGGACGCGGGTTCAATTCCCGCCACCTCCACTGAGAACCTGCTGACGTTGATATGTTTCACGCGCCAGCAGGTTTTGTTGTCTGTGCGTGTCATTTTCGGGTCTGTGCGTGGGAGTCGCTCGCGTGTGGGTGACCCAACACGGTGAATCGACGCTCCAAGGGGGAGTAACCACGTGAGCGCCGAAATTCCATATCCCAAGGGGCAGATCGTGGGTGGCGGTGATGCGCCGTGAGCTCAGGAGTGGGAGAATCGCTGCATGGACACCCCGCCCATCCAGGTTGGTGAACTGCTGGTATCGACGAGTTGTGATGGCGTTGGCTTCTTCACTCGCACCGTTGTGCTCATCTTGGATCATGACCTCGACGGAACCTTGGGTGTGGTACTCAACCGTGTCGCGGCCCCGCCGCTTTCCGCGGTGCTGCCGGACTGGGTCGACATGGTCTGCGAACCCCAACGACTCTTCCAGGGTGGACCGGTATCCACTGACGGAGCGATCTGTGTGGCAAGCACGAATCTTCCCGACGACCCACCCGGATTCCGGCGCTTGGTGGGGGATCTCGGATTGCTTCACCTGGATACCCCGGTGGAATTGATCCGTGGAGCGTGCCGTCAGATGCGAGTCTTTGCTGGTTACTCGGGCTGGGCCCCTGGCCAACTCGGCAACGAACTGGCGATGGGCATGTGGTATAGGTGGTCGTCGACCTCCGACGACGTGTTTACCACCGAACCTGAAACCCTGTGGCGCGATGTGCTGCGTCGCATGGGTGGCGAGGCCTCTCTACTGTCCGGTTGGGTGAGCGATCCGGGGTGGAACTGAGCACGGTATGACCCCCGGCCGTGTCACAGTAAAGTGGATTAGGAAGCGTATCCCATGACTGAAGAGGCCGAAAACTTGGATCCGACAGCTGCCCCCGACTATCACGACGTCGAACAGGTGGAGATGGTTGCATCGTTCGACGGCGAGACGGTCGCCGACGAGCAGGACGAATGGGTACCTGCCGACGGTTTCGTCGACGGTACCGGCACGGTCCGTATCTGGGTCGGCCCGCAAGGGGAACCGGAACGGATCTGGTTATCTAGGTACTGGCGTAACCAGATGGCCAAAGTGCCGCTGTCTGTGCTCTTCGCCGAGCCGATGCTGCAGATCTCCCTACACTGCGGTGAGCCATTGGTTCCTCCTCCCATGGAGATTGATCTGCCCGACAGCAATGAGCTTTCTGGTCCCGAACTTGATGCGGTTCTCGATGCCGAGTATGAGGAACTCTCCAAGGCTCTCGACGCGGTCATATCCGCTGGTGGTGGGCAGGGTCATTGGATTCATGAACCGGCCGAAGGAACAGCAGAACAGGGGCGTGTTCAGGTATGTCTGGACATGCGGGGCTGCCCCCAAGCAGTGAGCTTTGACGACCAGTGGCTGGCCAATGCCTCAGCTTCCCAGGTGATCCGGGCCGTGACTCAGGCTTGGGGGGATGCCAGGTCCCGTTACGTCGCGCCGGTTTATGAACCTGGTCCCTATGATCTTGTTCTCGCCAAGTTCGAGGCGCTGATGGTGCGCCGAGAAAGAGCATTCGCACGCGGGCTGGATCTGCTAGGCCCGATCACCGATGAAGTACGTGACAGAGCACGACAAATGGAAGCCGGACAGGAGGACCACGAATGAGCCACCCCACCTATCAGGAAGTGGATTTGTGCTGGAACGAGACCAAAGCAGCGATTGAGGAGTTGATCGTCGCTGAGCAACGCGCTGCCACAAATGAACTGAACCGTAGAGTCAAGATGCTCTCGGATGCAGCCAATGTTGCCCGGGCCGGGATGCTCCTCGTCGGCGGCGCCGCTGGTGCTGCGCTGGATGCCGCAACCCAGAAGTTCTCTGGAGCTATGGATGCGGTCGCTGGTGCGCTGAGCGGCCGGGGTGCTGCCATGGCGGCCGGTGAAAAGAAGATTGATGAGCTGAGGCGGCTCATCCACAAGAATGATGCCTGGCTGGATGAAAACGCAGCCCCAGCCGCTCCGACCCCGTCCATCTTTGACGATCTTTCCAAGCGCTGGGCCGAGATGGCCGAGCAAACCGATGCGCTTCGGGACGACATCAGGAGCCGTGGGCTTGATCCCGCTTGGGTTTCCCAGGCCTCCTCGGGCAACTACACCGAGGCCGTGAACACCCAGCTGTCAGCCCTGGGTGAGTTGGCGAAGGCTGCCACGAACCACGCATCGAGCTGTTGCCATGTCGTCAACGCCCAAAGACAAATCTTCGAAATGATCTGGAATCGGATCAATCAGTGCAAGATGAAAGCGAAGATGCAGACCAGTAACAGTGAGGCCTCGGCGAAGGCTGGCAACTTCTTCGCGGGAGTCGCGGTCATGATCGAAGAGCTCAATGGCTTGTACATGTACCTCACCTCCCACGGACTCGGAGCATGGCCCATCATTGGTACCCAGATCACCTTCGCCATGGAGGCCTCGGTCAAATCGGTAGACACTTTGTCTAACGGTTGGCCATCAAGGTCGGAACATAGCGATGCCGAGCAGGATCCTGACAAGATGGTGACCGTCCCCGCGCGATCCTGACACCGATTGCTGGTGTGCCCCGATGAGGGCGGAGTGCCGACGGTAAAGGCTGTGGCACTACGATTTGGGTCAAAGAGGCAAGGGGGAACATGGGAGAAGCTCAGCGAGAACGCATTCTGGTCGTTGATGATGACACGGCGCTGGCCGAGATGTTGCAGATCATGCTGCGGCAGGAGGGTTTCGACACCTCGTGGTGCGCCACGGGAGACCGGGCCTTCGAGGCTTTCGAGGCCTTCGAGCCATCATTGGTGTTGCTCGACGTCATGTTGCCTGGCATGGATGGTATCCGGGTCTGTCGGGCGATCCGGCGTGTTTCAGGAGTGCCGATCATCATGCTCACTGCCCGCTCCGACACCACCGATGTCGTGCGAGGACTTGAGGAGGGGGCAGACGATTACGTCGCCAAGCCGTTCAAGACCAAGGAATTGGTGGCCCGAATGAGGGCCAGACTGCGAACTCCTGGTCCGCCGACGGAATCCGACGTGTTGTCCATTGGTGATCTGGTCATCTCGACCCGTGCGCACACCGTTACTCGCGGTGAGGAATCGATCAACCTCACTCCCCTCGAGTTCGATCTGCTCGTCGCCTTGGCTAAGACTCCCGGACAAGTGATGACTCGTGAGCAACTGCTCAGCGACGTATGGGGTTATCGGCACGCGGCGGATACCCGTTTAGTGAACGTGCACGTGCAACGGCTGCGCGCCAAGGTCGAGAAAGATCCGGAGAATCCCGAGATCATCGTGACCGTGCGTGGTGTTGGCTACCGTGCCGGGGCCCCATCTCATGGTGATGCCTGAGCGTCGTGCATCGGGCCGGGGGTTGCACCGGATGGTGATGCGGATTACTGCTCCGGTGCGCAGCGCTTGGGATTCTTCCATCCGGTTCCGACTGGTGGCATTGACCTTGACTGCGACCATCCTGGTGGTTTTGCTGGGTGGACAGCTTCTCCTGACAAGGGCCGGTGACGGCATAGTGGAGGCGAAGAAGCAGTTCGCGGCCACCGAGGCATCGGTCGCCCTGCAGCGGATGCAGACCCAACTTAACGACACTGACATGCGTACCGAATCGGTGCTGGAGCGTCTTGGTCAGCTTGCCGACGAGGTCGGCGGGCAAGGCACCCAGTACTCGCTGTTTATCGAGACTCCCACCTCCTCCTATATCTCCCGGGGAATGCTTCGTGAGTCGGTGCCCCTTGAACTCCTCAAGGCATCGGATGACGGTTCGACCGCGCTGTTTGTCACTGCGACTCAGGTACTCTACGTCGATGGCCGGAGCGTGCCGGGGGTGGTCGTTGCCGGGCACTTGGTGGCTCCCAACCAGCAGGAGTTCCCTACCTACTTCGTCTTCCCGGCCACCAGCGAGATTCAGACCCTCACCGTGTTGCATCGGGCCCTGTGGGTGACCGCCAGTTTCCTGGTGGTCGCGCTGGGGATGGCGACTTTCTGGATTGCGCACCAGGTCACCGTCCCGGTGAGGCAGGCAGCCGAGGTTGCTGCCCGCATCGCATCCGGTGATTTGGACCAGCGGATGGCGGTGCGACGCCATGATGAGATGGCTTCATTGGGTTCTTCGATGAACAATATGGCTGGGGAACTGGAACGCCAGATCCGAGCCCTAGAGAATCTGTCTGCCGTGCAGCGGCAGTTCGTCTCCGATGTCTCCCATGAACTGCGCACACCCATGACAACCATGCGGATGGCCACGGAGGTGCTCCACGAGGCCCGCGAGGATTTTGATCCCCATCTGGCTAGGTCAGTTGAGCTGCTGCACGATCAGGAGGAGAGATTCGAAGAAATGCTCGCCGACCTGTTAGAGATATCCCGTTTCGATGCGGGTGCCGCGGTACTGTCTGTGGATGCGGTAGATCTGGTTGATTTGGTGAATGCCGAGGTGGTGGCTCAGCAGGGGGTGGCCGAGAAGGTCGGGATCCCCGTCGAGGTCCGGGCCACCGAGCCCGTGGTGGTTGAGGTGGACGCTCGACGGGTCACCAGGATCATCCGCAACCTGTTGTCCAATGCGCTGTCCCATGGTGATGAGTCGGGGGTGACGATCACCATCGCGGGGGACGCGCAGGTTGCCTGTCTGACGGTGCGTGACCATGGCGTGGGATTCGCCCCTGAGGCTGCAGAATTGGTTTTCCGGCGCTTTTGGCGAGCCGACGAATCCCGCCAGCGGGTGCTTGGCGGAACTGGGCTGGGGCTGGCCATCGCCCTTGAGGACGCCCGCCTGCACAAGGGATGGCTGGAAGCCTGGGGACAGGAAGGCGAAGGAGCCCAGTTCCGGCTCACCCTTCCCCGCAAGGGATGCATGATGGTTGATCATGCCGTCTTGGACCTAGAACCAGGAGACCGATGAGAATTCGGGGAATACTTACTGTCCTACTGGTGGTGTTGTGCGGTGGCTGCTATTCGTTCCCAGTCACCAGCCCGGTCGAGCGGATCGAGGCCAGCATCGATCCGGAACGCAACCATGACGGCATTGAGGTAGCAGCCCAATCACCCGTCGATGGGGCATCCCCGCAGGGCATCATCGAAGGTTTCTTCGCGGCCCAGGAATCCTATGCCGACGGCTACCATGTCGCACGTCAATTCCTCACTACCCAGGCGGCTGCCAAGTGGAAGCCGGAAACTGAGGCAACGGTCTACGACTCGAATGCCCAGACGTTGGTCATCGGTGCAGATGGGGGAGCAGTTCTTCAGGCGACCCTGATCGGTCAGGTGGATGCCGATGGGGTCTACACCGCGGTGCACGACGAGGCCTTTACCCACGACTTCAAGCTGGTGCGGGAGGACGGACAGTGGCGAATCTCCAATCCACCGGCGGGCGTACTGATGGGATCCCAGCGTTTCCATCGTGCATTTACTGCGGTGCCCACTTATTTTTTCGACGCCACCGGGACCAGACTTGTCGCTCAACCCGTCTACGTGCACCTAGCCGATATTGATGCAGGCGCGGCCGAGGTACTCGTGCGAGCCCTGATCCGGGGTCCCCGCGCCTGGCTGCGGTCAGCAGTCATGGATGCTCTGCCCGCGGAAATCACCTCGAACGGAACACGGATCGACGAGGACGGGATCGCCCACGTGAATCTCGGTGGATCCGTCGAGGCTCTCAGCGCTGAGCAGCGAGACATGGCAGCGACGCAACTGCTGGCCACCTTGTCCTATCTGGTCAGTGTCCGCGGACTGACAATCACCGCCAATGGAAGGGAACTGTCGGTCGACATCGCGGACTCACAGAATGTTGTTCGCTCCTCGGCCATCATGGATCTTCGAAAGGCTAGGGATCCACTGTCGAAGGACCTTTTTGCGGTTGCCGAGGGAAGGGTTCTGCGGGTCTCACAATCCGGTCCCCAGATCGCGGATCAGCTGCCGGGGGAGATCGGGCAGGGATGGGTCAGCCGCCCTGAACGGTTAGGAGTCGATTGGGCGGGAGAGACCTTGGCCATCACCACCGACAACGGGACGAAACTTCACGTGGTGAATACCGGGGGCGGGTCACCCACCCTTATCCATGAGGGAACCTCCATGCTGCGCCCTCAGTACGACGTGGCGGGTGGTCTGTGGACCCTCGACAATACGGCCTCCGGGCCTGTCATGGCGCGGATCATCGGAGGTCAGAGCTTCTCCGTACCGCTCACCGAACTCGCGGGCAGGAAGGTCATTGCCTATCGGATCAGCCCTGATCTGACCCGATTGGCTTTGGTCGTCGAAACCCAAGGAGCCCAGGAGTTCGGGATGATGCGCATAGGGGTGGACCGTCTGACCATCGATGGCTGGCGTCCCATTCCGGTTAATTCCCGCAATGGGCTGCTCACCACCATGCGGGACGTTTCCTTCTCCGGAAGTGACAAGGTGTTGTTGGTGGCTGCAAATGCGAAGGATCCGCAGATTGCCGTCCATTCCTTCGATCTTGATGCCGCCGAGGTTGGTTTCCAGGGTCCGGTCTCGGATGTGGAGGTCACCGCCATGGCGACCCTGGCTTCGCCTTTGGCCCCCTACACCGCGGTGTTGACCAGCGAAGGCGTGGTCATGCGGTATGAAGCCCAATATCGCTGGCCGACGGTGCTTGACAAGGTCACTGAGATCGCTTACCCGAGCTGAGTCCGTTCCGGTCAGGTTACCCGAGACCGTCTGCGATCAACATTGCCGGTGGAGAGACCGGGAGGTTGTCCACACCAGATCTCGTCGGCTGAACAATCTGCGCATCTCGCCCATCCTCTAGGCGTGGAGGTTCTCGACGCCGTTGATGCTGCTGCCGATCTGCTGTTGGGTTCCCGGTGTCCGGGATGCGGTGCTCCGGGCATCCGATTGTGCTTGGAATGCCGGGTGCAACTTTTCATCAGGCCCCACCGGGTGATGCGGCTCGGATTGGGTATCCCGGTGTGGGCTGCCGGATGGTACCGTCCACCCCTGTCCCATCTGGTCATCGCCTTCAAAGACAGATCTGCATGGGGATTGAATGGGGTTCTGGCAAACCAGTTGTGCGGTTGCCTAGAATCGGGCGGGTGGGGTCATCCGGTGCTGGTGCCGGTGCCATCGTCACCCGCATCGGTGCGCGGCAGGGGATTTGATCACACCGCTGTCCTCGCCAGAACCCTTGCCTTCCGTCGTCATCTGGGCTGGACCCGTGGGCTGCGCAGGACCAGACCCACTGGCGACCAGGTTGGGCGTAACCGGCGTGGAAGGCTGGGAGCCCAGCACATGTCCATGGCAGCACGCAGGGTGGGGCAGCGGATCGTTCTAGTTGACGATGTCGTCACCACCGGGGCGACCCTGGCCGAGGCGATTCGTGCCCTGGACGTCATTGGTGAGCAGGTTGCTGGTGCCGTGGTGGTGTGCGACACTCCCGGGCCTGAGACCGTGGCCTGACAGGACCCAGATTGCATTGATCCGGACCTTCCGACTTCCGTGAATTCGATCATGGGTGCGGGTAACGTTGGGTCATGGAAGCTCCCAATGGCTGGTCAACGGCGACAGGCCACGTGTTGTTGTGCTCCGGCCGTCTGCCATCAGGGATCTTCCTCATCGTGTCGTGGATCAACCACACGACGACACCGTGGTCGTCAACGGGTGACGACCCTTCAGGGAAGGAACGATGATGGATATCAGCATCACCGGAAGACATCTGACCGTCTCCGACGCAGTGCGTGAGCAGGTCAGCGAACGACTGAATGCGAACATCGCGAAACTGTCCGACCGGGTTATCCGGGTCGAGGTGGAGTTCACTGCTGCCGAATTTAAAGGCGACCCTGAAGGAGAAATCCGTTGTGAGATCACCTTGCGGGCAAAGGGGCCGGTGGTCAGGGCCTCGGCACATTCTTCCGACAAGTTGCTCGCCTACGGGCTGGCCGAGGAGAAACTGATCACCCAACTGCGCAGAGCCGCCGACCGACGCAAGAAGCGTCGCGGGTTGCGTGCCGATCGTGAATTCGCCGAACTTGACCTAGCGGCGTTGAACATCAAGGCCTCCAAGGAGACGAAGGCCCCGGTCACCCGGAAGATCCATGATCTAGAGATCACCGGTGATGGGCCTTTGGTCGTCCGGGAGAAGCACTTCACCGGTACTCCGCTCACCTTGGCCCAAGCACTTGATGAGATGGAACTGGTCGGCCACGATTTTTTCCTTTACGTCGATGCAGAGACTCGGTTGCCTTCGGTTGCCTACCGCCGCAAGGCCTATGACTACGGCGTGATCCACTTGGAAATCGCCGACTGACGGCACCCAGCAACCCCGCCAGCGTCCTACATGACCATGATCCCACGCAATGGTGAGTAGATCCCGGGGATATGCACATCCAGGACCTTGAGGAACCGGTTACGGCATTGAGCCCGGGCCGGTTCCTCGTGCCATGTAGGTCCGTCATGTCCCGTATGGCCTTGGTGTTCCTCGGGATACATTGGCTTACAGGGTGACTCTGAAACGATGGAACATACCGCAGTGAAGTAGGAGCATTCCCAGGTGCGCCGTAGGATGGGTCACGCTGCCCGGAGTGGGTTCACCCACCCTGTTGGCGGGTGCCGTCGGTTCCTGCTGCTCGGGCATCGACGGGCAGCACGGATTCGACGAAGGAATGTCTCGTGGGTTTCATGGACCGTCTGCTGAGCATCGGCGAGGGCCGAACTCTCAAGCGGCTGCAGAAGATCGCCGGCCAGATCAACTTGATCGAGGACGACTACTTGGCGATGGGTGACGACGAATTGCGTGGTCAGACTGCCGACTTCAAGCAGCGGCTAGATAACGGGGAGTCCTTGGACGAGTTGCTGCCCGAGGCTTTCGCCACCATGCGCGAAGCATCTCGGCGAGTGTTGGGCAAACGCCCATTCGACGTGCAAATGGTGGGTGGGGCGGCCCTCCACGAGTGCAACATCGCCGAGATGAAGACCGGTGAAGGTAAGACCATCGTCGCATTGGCTCCCTCCTATCTGAACGCGCTGAGCGGCGAGGGTGTGCACGTCGTTACGGTGAATGATTACTTGGCCAAGTTCCAATCGGAGCAGATGGGCCGCGTGCACCAGTTCCTGGGGCTCGAGGTCGCGGTCATCTTGTCCCAGATGAATCCGGCCCAGCGCAAGGTGGCCTACAACGCCGACATCACCTACGGCACTAACAACGAATTCGGTTTCGACTACCTGCGCGACAACATGGCTCTACGCCCCGAGGACCTCGTTCAACGCGGGCATCACTACGCCATTGTTGACGAGGTGGACTCTATCCTCATTGATGAGGCCAGGACCCCGCTGATTATCTCCGGCCCGGCCGCGGAAAACAAGCAGTGGTACCCGGTCTTCTCCCGGCTCGCCACTCGCCTGGTGCGCGACGTCGACTACGAGGTGGACGAGAAGAAGCGCACGGTCTCGGTGCTGGCCCACGGCATTGAGGTCACCGAGGACACCTTGGGGGTTGAGAATCTCTACGAATCTGCCAACACCCCGTTAATCGGTTATCTCAACAATGCGATCCGCGCCAAGGAATTGTTTAAGCGGGACAAGGATTACGTCGTCACCGACGGTGAGGTGATGATCGTCGACGAGCACACCGGACGCACCTTGGTAGGTCGACGCTACAACGAGGGCTTGCACCAGGCTCTCGAGGCCAAGGAGCAGGTGACGATCAAGGATGAGTACCAGACCTTGGCGACGATTACCCTGCAAAACTACTTCCGCATGTACGACAAGCTAGCCGGGATGACTGGTACGGCTAAGACCGAGGAGTCCGAGTTCCAGAAGATCTACGGTCTGGGAGTCATTGAGATCCCCACCAACAAGCCGATGTGTCGCACCGACAACACCGATGTCATCTACCGCACTGAGGATGCAAAATTCGATGCGATCGTCGCCGACGTGGTGGCTCGCCACGAGGAGGGACAGCCGATCCTTATCGGTACTGCTTCGGTGAACAGGTCTGAGGAACTGTCCCGCAGGCTGCGCAAGGCTGGGGTACCCCACGAGGTGCTGAACGCCAAGCAGCATGCCAAGGAAGCGGCGATCGTCGCCATGGCGGGGCGCAAGGGTGCGGTGACTGTGGCAACTAATATGGCCGGCCGCGGCACCGACATCATGCTCGGCGGCAACCCGGAATTCCTCGCCGACCAGATGCTTCGTGAGCAGGGCATTGACCCAGTCGAGGATCCGGAGACCTACGACACCCAGTACAAGCAGACCCTGGCTGAGCTGGAGGCACAGACCGCTGATGAACACGACGAGGTCGTAGATCTCGGCGGCCTGTACGTCATCGGTTCCGAGCGTCACGAATCCCGTCGCATCGACAATCAGTTGCGTGGACGTTCCGGACGGCAGGGAGACCCAGGGGAATCTCGCTTCTATCTATCGGTGCAGGACGACCTGCTGAGGCTGTTCCAGGGCGAGACGATTGAGCGGGCAATGAACTCCCTCAACTTGCCTGATGACGAGCCGATCGAGATGAGGGTGGTCACCCGGTCCCTCGAATCAGCCCAGAAGCAGGTCGAGGCTCAGAACTTCGAAATGCGCAAGAACGTCCTCAAGTATGACGATGTGATGAACCGTCAGCGTCACGCCATCTACAGTGACCGGATGAAGGTGCTTAACGGCACCCAGGTTGACGAACAGCTGCGGGATACCGTCGAGAAGGTCGTGCGGGCAGGGGTCGCTCAGTACACTGTCGGCTTGGTCGACGACTGGGATCTCGACGGATTATGGACTGAGATGCGCAAGCTCTACCCGGTCAGCCTCGACCAAGATGAGTGGGAATCCAATGATGACGCTGCAGCGCTCGCCGATGCCTTCGCCGAGGACGCGGCTGCGGCATACGACGCACGCGAGGAATCCTTGGGTGAGGAGAACATGCGCGAGCTGGAACGTCAGGTGTGGCTGACCGTGCTCGACCGCAAATGGCGAGAACACCTCTATGAGATGGACTATCTACGTGAGGGCATCGGCCTGCGGGCAATGGCACAACGCGATCCGTTGGTTGAGTACCAGCGCGAAGGTGCCCAGATGTTTGATGCCATGCAGGACGGTTTCGCCGAGGAAGTTGTCGGCTATCTGTTCAACATCGACGTCCAGGTCGAGCCGGCCGCCCCGAGCATCGACGTGAACAGTGCGGCAGCAGTGGCGGCATCCCTTGCCATGGCCAGCAACGATGACGAAGGGGGACCGACCGAGGAGGAGCCCAAACCGAAGCGTGCCGTACGAATCAAGGGAGCCGGAAATTCCGTCGACGCGAGCAAGTTATCTTACTCCTCTCCCGACGAACAAGGTGAGGCGACCAAGTCCGGGGCCGAGGAGAAGGATCCGTACGCCGGTGTGGGGCGCAACGCTCCCTGCCCATGCGGGTCGGGCAAGAAGTTCAAGGTCTGTCACGGACGCAATCCCAATGCCCGCTAAGAACTGATTGGCTCACTGAGCTTCTGGGCCGTCTGACGTGCATCATGACCGGAAGTTCAGTTGCTCGTATCGACCAGCATGGTGACCCGTCGGCAGTTCGCAGACCTGGTATCAATCGTGATCTGGGCCGTTGCCGTCACTTGTCCGGCGGTGGTGTGCCAGTGCACGGTCACGATCGGGCAGGCTGGGTCCGGGCAGTGAATTCGGGTACGCCGAGAGAACACCCGCAGCCGTGGATGAGCCGTGAGCCACTGAGAGAAGGCGATGTATTCGTCGGGATGGAACCAGCGAGTGCACTGGACCGGTGGGCGGGACCCGACGAGGATCTCGGTGAGCACAGTGCTCACCCGGTGTGCGGCCCTGGCCATCGGTTCGGTGATCTCGTGCCGGATTCCTGGCCCCAAGCCGACACTTGGATCGGCCCAACCATTGGCCAAAGGATCGGACGAAGTCGATGGGCAGGGAATGGTGACTGGGGATCTTTTCATGATGTGAGCATGGCTCCGACCGGGGTGGTTGACCATGGTCGATCCGAAATCTGTGGAAAACTTCGGTGAAAACAGATCCAAGGAGGGTCATGGATAAGGAATTCGTATGCGTGCCGGTCAGCTTTAACCAGGCTCAACGGTTGGCGTCGGGTCACGATGAGCATGATCTTCAGGTATTCCGCGTCGAGGATCAGCTCCGGGATGCATTCGGGTTGGCTCATTGCGAGGATGAGGAAGCCGATCGGGCAGCGATGCTGCTGGCCAGCTTGTGGGCGCTCACCCGCTATGGCCGTCGGATCGTGCTCACCGCCATGGTCGATCCGGAACTGCTCGGCGATGGGGAGGAAACCCACAACGGTGGGGCCTACTTGGAGACATTGAAGCGCCCTAACGTGGAGGCGCTATTTACCGATGAACCCCAGGCTAACGACCAGGTGCGGCTCATCGCTTCACGCGGACTAGGGCACAGCGCCCTCGACGAAATCTGGGAGCTCGCCGAGGTGCAACACTTGCTCATCAATCATGAGCTACTGTGGTACACCCTCGACGAGCTTCCCACCCTGGGCTGGTCTCAGGACAGCTTGCCTGCCAAGTAGTCGTTGCCGACTTCCTGCTGCATGTCGATGACCCGCGTCACATAGGGGGCCGCAGCCTGCTCCAGCGATTTGCCGACCAGCGGGATCGAGATCGTGAACTCGGCGGTGTACTCCACGACGGTGCCTTCGGCACCGTCAAGGGCGGTCGGCATCATCGTCCCGGCCCCTGACATTTTCGCAGGCATACCAGGAATCTCAACCTTGATGTCGCCATCATGCTTGCCAGCGGCATCGGCCGCCCCCCAGGTGATGTCCAGTTCGATGCGCAGTGCCGAGCCCACGAAACGACGCACCTTCTCCGGGGCAGCCAGCTCGGCGGTCACGTGAGAGGTGGCACCGTTGACCGCGACCTCCCACGTCTGGGCATTCGCCCGGCGGGCGACCTCCTCCAACCATCGTTCGTCGGCCATCATGGCGATGACCTGCTGAGGTGTCGCCTGATATTCATGTCGTGTCGTGATTTGCATAGCCCTAATTGTCCTGCATTGAAGGGGCTGGCACCACTAGGCTGGGGCCAGCCCCTTCAATGGACACGAGAAGAGAATGACGAGATGGAGCAGGTCGCGCGTCGCTGCGGACGCATCGATCAGGAGTCTTTGTTCGCCGAGGTCGCTGCCATCGCGGCGGCTGATCTGGCAGAGTTGGCACCGCCGGACAGGCTGGTCGAGTTCCTGCAGCACTATTTCCTGCACGACCCCCGGGCTCTGCTGCTATCGCGCCCACCTGCGCAGGTGGCGGCTTCTCTGCAGCGCCATGCATCCCTGGCGATGAACCGGCGGCTTGGTGTCTCACACATGGAGTTGGTCACCCCGGAACTGGCCACCGATGGCTGGGAGGCCGATGGGCACAGCGTGTTGGCCATCGTGACCGACGATAAACCATGGCTGGTCGACACGATTTCTCTGGTGCTTGACCAACTCGGTTGGTCGGTGCGTGACCTGATTCATCCCCAGTTCCGGGTCATTCGCGATGCGCAGGGCAATCTGCTGGACATGGCCCATCACTGGGAGGACAAGCAGACAAATCCGGAATCCTGGGTATGGGTCGAGCTCTACCCACCCCTGGGTGCCTCAGCCGCGGAGGCATCACCAGATCTGTTGACCTCCCTCAAGAGGTCCATGGCAGAACTCGATGCCGCGGTGGGCGACAACGAGGCCATTGAGCAGCGGCTGCTGGCTACCGTGAACGAGATCGCGGTGCTTGACCGGCCCGATGCTTCGACTGCTGCCGCGATGCTGCGGTGGCTGGCCGATGACCGCTTTGTCATGCTCGGCTGCCGGGACTTCGAGATCAGTGGTGGGGCCGACGAGGGAGTATTCACCCCGCTGGCCGGTGGTCTGGGCATCCTGCGCTCCGACGAGCGAGCGCAGCGTGGCTTCAACGCGAATCCGCGTGATGATGTGCTGCTTGTGGTTACCAAGGATTCCCAGCGTTCCTTGGTGCGGCGCAGTCGCTGGCTGGATTACATCGGTGTCCATCTGCAGATCGGCGGGCGCCACGTCGAAAGACGTTTCTTGGGATTGTTCACCGCTCAAGTCTTCACCGAATCGGTGCACCGCATTCCTTTGCTGCACGACAAGGCTGTCCAAGTTGCTGCCGCGATCGGGTATGCTCCCGACTCCTACGGTGGCCGCGCGGTCGATGCGGCGCTCGAGGGCTACCCACGTGATGAATTGTTCTCCTCACGCGTCGAGGACCTGACACCGATTATCTCCCGGGTGGCCAATCTGGGGGAGACCCGCCAGACAGTCTCCTTCATCAGGGAGGGTACGTGGGGGCGGTTCCTGTCGGCGCTGGTCTACATGCCCCGCGAGCGCTATAACACCACCGTGCGTCAACGCGTGGAGGCGCTGGTCTCAGAGGTCACCGGCGCCGAATCCACTCAATGGAATGTACAGATCGCAGAGTCACCGATGGCCAGGCTGCACGTGGTCGCCAAGATGCCTGATGGCCACCTGCTACCGCACGTCGACGTCGGTAAATTGCGCCAGGCGATCAGCGAGGTGTCACGGGGATGGAATGACCGCTTCCTCGAACTCGCTGACCGGCTCGATTCCTCCCAACGCGGGGTTGAGTTCTCCGAACCCTACAAGGAGGCCTACACTCCGTTGCAGGCCGTTGATGACCTGGTGGCACTCAACCAGATCCGGGGCGTCGGCGACATGGCGCAGATCATGTACATCCCTACCCCACCAGAAAATGGCGTGGACTTCCGGCTGAAGATGATGCGGGTCGGCTCCGAGATGGTGTTGTCTCAGGTTATGCCGCACTTGGCCAGTCTCGGGGTCGACGTCATCGACGAACGTCCCCACGATCTCGACCTGCGCGGGGTCAAGGCTCATGTCTACGATTTCGGCCTGCGGCTGCCTGGTGGAGTGGAACGCCTAGAAGGCTGGTCACAGGCCGCCCGCGACCGGTTCACAGACGCGGTGGCCGCCTCATATACCAGGCAGACAATGGCTGACGGCTTCAACCGGTTGGTCACCGAGACTATTCTCAGTTGGCGGCAGGTTGCTGTGCTGCGCGCCATCGCCAGATACCTGCGCCAACTCGGCACTACCTTTTCCATCTCCTATTTCGCAGCCACTCTCACCCGGCACCGGCACATTGCCGTCGACCTCATCAGGTATTTCGAGGCGAAATTTGATCCGCTGGCTGATGAGCCGGGGGATCGCCGGGCTAAATGTGAAGAGATCGCCCAGCGTATCCTCGCTTGGATCGATGAGGTCTCCACCCTCGACGAGGATCGCATCCTGCGTCAGTACCTAGCGGTGATGAAGGCGATGGTACGCACTAACCACTTCACCTCCGAACTCGACGAACGGGCACAGCAGGCAAACCGTGGGGCTCTTGCCTTCAAGATCTGCCCGCGCGAACTCGATTTCCTCAACGGTACTCAGCCGTTGTCCGAGATCTTCGTCTTCGCCCCCGACGTCGAAGGAGTCCACCTGCGTTTCGGGAAGGTGGCCCGAGGCGGGTTGCGCTGGTCGGATCGCGCGGAGGACTATCGTACCGAGGTGATGGGCCTGGTCAAGGCCCAGACGGTCAAGAATTCGGTTATCGTTCCGATGGGAGCGAAAGGAGGCTTCCTGGCCAAGAACCTCGACGGGTTGGACCCGGTGGAAAGAACCGAGGCCGGTAAACGGGCCTACCGACGCTTCGTCACCGCCTTGCTATCGCTTACCGATAACTGGACCAATGGGCAGGTTGTCGGCCCCGAGGACGTGGTGGCCTGGGACGAGCCGGACCCATACCTGGTGGTCGCAGCCGACAAGGGAACCGCCCGGTTCTCTGACATCGCCAATGAGATCTCCTGCGAGCGAGGATTCTGGCTGGGGGATGCCTTCGCATCCGGAGGTTCCCGGGGATTCGACCACAAAGCGATGGGAATCACCGCCCGGGGTGCTTGGGTATCGGTGGAACACCATTTGGCAAGGCTTGGGATCGATCCGCGTGTCCAGGACTTCACCTGTGTGGGTATCGGTGACATGTCTGGTGACGTGTTCGGAAACGGGATGCTACTCAGCGGCCATACCCTGCTCGTGGCGGCATTCAACCACAAGCACATCTTCCTCGATCCGTATCCCGATCCGGTACGCAGTCTCGCCGAGCGCCGCCGCCTCTTCGAGACCCCCGGCTCGAATTGGAGCGACTATGACCCAACCCTGATCTCGGCTGGTGGGGGAGTCTATGACAGGCGGGCCAAGTCGATACCGGTTTCATCCGAAGTCGCCGAGGTGCTTGGCATCGGGAATGGGGCCTGCACTATGCCCCCCAATGATCTGATCCGTGCCATTCTCACTGCCCCGGTGGACCTATTGTGGAACGGCGGCATCGGAACTTGGGTGAAGGCATCTTGGCAGAACCATTCTGCTGCCGGGGATCGGGCAAACGATGCCGTGCGCGTTGACGCGAACCAGATCCGGGCCCGAGTTGTGGGAGAGGGCGGCAACTTGGGATGGACCCAGGCCGCCAGGATCGAATACGCCCGCGCAGGTGGACTCATCAATTCCGATTTCCTCGACAATCTGGCGGGGGTCGCCACCTCAGACCGGGAGGTGAACATCAAGATTCTGCTCGATCGCATCGTGCGCCGCGGGCAACTTGATGTAGATGCCCGCAACGAACTGCTCGCTTCGGTGAGTGAGGAGGTGGCTGAACTCGTCCTGGACATCAGCCGGACTCAGAACCAGGGCCTGGCGGATGCCTGCCATGACGCTCCCGCCCAGATAGCCGTCCACCGGGAGTTGATCACCCGTCTGGAAGCCGATGGGGTGCTGCACCGTGGTGAGGACGACATCCCCAGCGATCAAGAGTTGCAGGCGATGGAGGCGAACGGGGAAGGGCTCGTGTGCCCGGAGCTCGGCATGCTCATGGCCTTGGAGAAGAACCACCTGGCCGAGGAACTGTTGGCTACCGGCCTTCCTGATGATCCCTACTTGGTCCATCGGCTGGTGAGCTACTTCCCTGCAGTGCTCCAACAACGCTTCGCCGATGAGTTGGCCGCGCATCCGCTGGCCCGGGAAATCATCTCAACCGTCGCCGCGAATCGTTTTGTGGACTCTCAAGGGATCGGGGTAGCCAACCAGCTGATGGATGAGACCGGACGTGGATTGCCTGAGGTATTCCGCGCCCAGTTAGCCGCTCGTAATCTGCTTGACGCCGGTTTGTTGGAGATCCGGTTGTCGCGTTCCGATTTACCCAAGGCCGAGCAGGTACGCCTGCGGGTGCAGGTACGCTCAATGGTGCACCAGATTGCCCGGTGGCTGTTGCGCACTCAGCCCAGGATCGACGTGACAGCTATTGTCGATCACCTCAAGCCCGGTCTCATGGCGGCCATCGGGGAATTGCCGGAGGTGCTTCCCGCCCAGCAGGGGACCGAACACCGGGAGCAATTGCAGCACTTGGTAGCGGCCGGTGTCGATGAGCAGGTCGCGGTGAAGCTCGCTTCTGCCTCCTACACCCAACTGGTGTTGCCTATTGTGCACATCGCCGACCGTCTCGGCGCCGACCGGATGGAGGTGGCAGCGGTTTGGCTCGAACTGGAGGGATGAGATGTACGACCTGCACACCCATTCGGTGGTTTCCGATGGAACTGACACCCCCACCGAACTTGCCGAACAGGCTGCCGAGCTGGGGCTGACCGGTTTCGCTCTGTGTGACCACGACATCCTCGACGGTATCACCGAGGCCCGGAATGCGGGTGAGCGGCTGGGAGTACGGGTGATCGCGGGCATTGAGCTGTCCGCGAAATATGCCGGGGTTGATATCCACGTGTTGGGCTACGGTATAAATCCGACCCCGGAACTGGACAAGGTGCTCGCTGGTTTGCGTCGTGGGCGGCTGGACCGGATCCCCCGGATGATTCAGCAGATGGACGAATTAGGGGTACCCCTCACCTTGGAGGAGGTCATGGCCCAGGTCAGTGGCGGCTCGGTGGGCCGCCCGCACGTCGCTGATGCCCTGGTTGCCAAGGGGATTGTTGCTCACCGCGACGAAGCCTTCGCTCGCTGGCTGGCCGCTGGCCGTCCTGCCTATGTGCCCAAACCGACGGTGGACCTCGTACAGGGGATCGATCTGCTGCACCAGGCTGGGGCAGCCGTGGTGATTGCTCACCCCCGTATCCGTGGGGCCGCCAAGGTGCTCACCGACGAGGTGCTGGCCGACCTGGTCACCGAGCATGGTCTTGATGGCATTGAGGCCGGCCATCCGATGCACGATGCTGCCACTCGTGCTCAGCTGTACGCTCTGGCCGAGTTGCTGGGGGTCATTGCGACCGGTTCCAGCGACTGCCACGGGACGGGCAAGATCGGGCATGAATTGGGATCGGTCACCACCCCGGATGGGGTCACCGGGGAATTGCTCAGGATCATCTCAGCACGTGGCGGTGCCGTCTGAGTCCGGCTGCCCGGCAGCTACGGCTAAACTTGGCCGCGGTCGTCGCCCGGCGACCGGGAGCCAAGGAGAACAGATGTCCGACCCCGAGGTACTTAGCGCCAATGCCGAGGGAACCCTACGCGCCAGCCAGGCCCGCAGCGATGCCATCGAAAAGGACCTCATCGTCAATCCGGGACGTTACCGGATGCTCACCGGTGACCGGCCTACCGGCAAGCTGCACATCGGTCACTACTTCGGGTCGCTGGCCAACCGGGTTCGGCTACAGAATCTGGGCCTGGACACATGGGTGCTCATCGCGGACTATCAGGTCATCTATGACCGCGACGGGGTAGGAGAGATCAGGGATAATGTGCTGTCCGAGGTGGCCGATTATTTGGCCAGTGGTATTGATCCAGCCCAGTCGACGATCTTCGCTCATTCCCAGATCCCGGCCCTCAATCAGCTGCTACTTCCCTTCTTGTCGCTGGTCACCGATTCCGAGTTGCGTCGCAATCCGACGGTCAAGGACGAACTCGCCAATTCCGGTCGGCCGATGTCTGGGTTGATGCTCACCTTCCCGGTGCACCAGGCGGCTGACATCTTGTTCTGCAAGGCGAATTTGGTGCCCGTTGGCAAGGACCAACTGCCCCATATCGAGGTCGCCAGGCTCATCGCGCGTCGTTTCGACGAGCGTTACGGGCGGGCTGATGCGACCACGCCGGTCTTTCCGCAGGCTGATGCCCTGCTATCGGCTGCTCCGCATATCCTTGGATTGGACGGCACGAAGATGTCGAAATCACGGCAGAATGTCATCGAGATTGGCATGAGTGCCGATGAGACCGCCAAGCTGGTCAAGAAGGCGAAAACCGATTCCGAGCGACATATCACTTATGACCCCGTCAGTCGGCCGGAGGTGTCCAATCTGGTGATGCTCGTTTCTTTGGTCACTGGACGAAACCCGCAGGATATTGCGGAGGAGATCGGCGATGGTGGGTCCGGGACTCTCAAGAAGATGGTCACAGAATCCCTCAATGAGTACTTCGCGCCCATCCGGGCGCGTCGTGCTGATCTGCTGGCTTCTCCCGATCACTTGTGGCAGGTCCTGCGTGACGGTTGCGAGAAGGCCAATGAGGTCGCTGATCAGACCTTGCTTGAGGTTCGCGCTGCCATGCAGATGGAGTATTGGGGCCATGATCATCATTGATCATTGAGTGCATGAAGAATGGTGGATGAAAATGGAAGTGAGCGGATTACCTGCGCCCACAATTTGAGGTGCTCCCAGATTCCCGGGCGGTCATGATCCATCTCACGGTGCATTGACTGCACGAGTGTTCTGTTCCTCTATGGGCCGGATGGCCAGGACTGCGTTGATCCTGCTGACATTCTGTCGCGTTAATTTTCTGGTGACATCGGTCACCTTGGATGCCTCGATCCAATTCATGGCGGTTGTTATGGTTGTTCCCTTTTACCGAACCCGACGCACGCTCGCGGAAAAGCCGTCTGGCTAGGATATTGATCGAAACCAGAATCGCCGGTTAGTGCATGAAAAGAAGCAACAGTGCCGCCGAGACCTCGGCATATCTGGCATGTTTGAGGTAGGCAGACCGGGTAATTCTCGGAGGAACTGCGAAAAGACTAGGACTGAACCATGGTCTAGAAAGCCTAGTATAATTCCATAGTATCACCGAGGATAAAGCGGCCGGGCAACCTTCTAGCTGTACCGAGTCTCATTCGCTCTCCGAAACCTGTGACGGGTCCCCGCCACCTCTGACAACCTTGCCGTTGCGGCGTCGGATTCGTTTGCGCTTGGGACGATCTGAATGTTTCTTCTCGTTCTTGAACTCGTTTGCATTTTCGGGGCGGGAACCGCCATGCCCGTGGTCGCGTCGGTGACGAGATCCGGAGCGGTGTTCTCTCCGGCCCTCCCTGAGCTTCGCATCAACGATGCGTCCCTTGGTGCCCTCGGGAATCCGCAGATCTTCGAGAAGCTGGGGAGTGGTTGAATAGGATTCTGCCGGCTCGTGGAATGGCAGGTCCAGAGCCTTGTTAATCACCTTCCAGCGGGTGACGTCGGCCCAGTCGACCAAGGTCACCGCCACACCCTTGTTGCCGGCCCGGCCAGTGCGCCCGATGCGGTGTACGTACTGCTGCGGATCATCAGGTACCTCGAAATTCACCACATGGGTGACGTCGTCGACGTCAAGGCCACGGGCGGCTACGTCGGTGGCTACCAGTACCCTGGTTCGTCCGTCACGGAACTTCTTGAGGGTACGCTCACGCTGCTGCTGGTTGAGATCACCATGGATCGACCCGGCGTCGAAACCACGGTCGGTGAGCTCATCGGCCAGCCTTTGGGCAGCCCGCTTGGTGCGGGCGAAGATCATCATCTTGCCAACACCCTCGGCTTGGAGCATCTTGCCGATGATCTCGGGCTTGTCCAAGTCATGTGCCTGGTAGACGAACTGAGTGGTGTCTGGGACGGTGGCTTGGGCATCCTGTCCCTCGGCACGGATGTGTACCGGCTGATTCAGATGCCCGCGAGCCAAGGCGACAATCTGGGCGGGCATTGTTGCCGAGAAGAATAGGGTCTGTCGCGAGGTGGGAGTCTTGGAGATCAACTTCTCCACATCAGGCAGGAAACCCAGGTTGAGCATCTCGTCGGCCTCGTCCAGTACGACGGTCGCGACGCGGGACAAGTCAAGGCAACGGCGCTGCACCAGGTCGAGGAGCCGCCCGGGAGTACCGACGACGACATCCACACCCTTGTCTAGGGAGGCCAACTGGTCATCGTAGGAGACCCCGCCGTAGATCGTCACGATCCGGGCGCTCAGCATGGTGGAGGCGATCTCGAGATCCGAGCCGACCTGGAGAGCCAGTTCCCGGGTGGGGGCCATGATCAACGCTTGCGGTTTGCCATAACCGTCGAAACTGCTGAAATTCTTGGAGGTAGGCAACACTAGGCGTTGCAGCACGGCAACGCCGAAGGCCAAGGTCTTGCCAGTGCCCGTGCGCGCTTGGCCGATCATGTCGGCCCCGCTCACCGCGATCGGGATGGCCAACTCCTGGATAGGAAACGGATGGGTGATTCCGGCGGCCTCCAGTGCCTGGGTGATCGGGGCGATCACGCCGAGTCCGGTGAAGTCCTGGATGCTCGCGGTGTTGTCGGATCGTGTCATGTCTGCTCTCGGATCGTCATGTGGGCCAGCGCGATTCGCGCCGCGTATGCGGTTTTCCCACCGCTGCACAGGGCACACCACATGTGTTGTGTCCCGGACATCCTAGCCGCAGCTGCTGAGTTGACCCAGTTGGCGTGGTACCCGGCGAGGCGCATCCAGGGCGGATAATCTGATCAGGTGAGTGAGGAACGACGCCCTGCCGACGACACCGCCTTGGCCATGATGGCTCATCTCGACCTAACGATGGCGGAGATCGGTTTCGCCCCGACCTTTGAGGCAATCGGGTTGGGGGAGCGGGTCGATGTCTCTAGGTTGGTGGCTGGTCTGTTGCTGAGGGTTTCCCAGCTGTGTGACGGTTTCGCCGGAGGGCAGGCTTGCGCGGTGGCAGAGATGGAAACCCTGCGCATCCCGATCGACGAGTTCTGGGCGATGACCCGACCCAAGGATCGCGTCGAGCAACGGCTGCGCATTCTTGTGGCTGCAGCCTTGGAACTGGAACTCGTGGAACGGATGGCTCCTCGTCTCGACGCATCCACAGTGGAGGCAGCGTCCGACACCACCTCGGCATGGCGGATTGTCGATCTGTCGTCGCGCGCAGTCGTCCAAGAACTGAAGACCAACCCCGATCGACGTGACAGCCTTTCGCTCTACGCGCGCCGGGTTATCGGTGAGGCCGCCGTGCTGGTGCAGGGGATCGTCGTACGACGCGAGGGAATGCGCTTGGCGTTGACCGGCGGGCTGGACCCGGAGCTTCAGGTGAGCACTGTCGTTGTGGATGGTTTGCTGGCCGCAGTGGCCACTCGGGTCGGTGCCTTGGGACTGTCAGTCTGATCCGCCGCTGAACCCGAAACCAACGGTTCGGGGATGCTTGGTGGCAAGTTCCAAGTAGGCGATCTGTGCTGCGGGCAACAGGATGCGGCGTCCTTTCGTGGCGTTGATCACCACTATGCCTCCCTCGGTGCATAAGGCATCGCGCAGGGAGCCTTCGATCTCCTCGGCCGATTCCTCGGTCTCAACATTCAGTTCTCGTCCGATGTGGCGGACGCCAATCTTGATTTCCACCCGACCTAAGCTACCCGACGCGGGAAGAGTGGACCGGCTGGTACACGGGTGGTGCCGATCTGCCGGGCACCTGGTTCCTGTGTCTCTAACGGCAAAAGGGCCGCGGCCAGACGGTCGCAGCCCTCCTGCTTGATTGTGTCCGGTCAGCCGATCACACGAACCCCATCAGCCTGCTGGCCTTTGGGACCCTGGGTGATGGTGAACTCCACCTGCTGCCCCTCGTCGAGGGAACGAAAACCAGTGGAATCGATCGCGCTGTAGTGGACGAAGATGTCTTCATTCGAGCCGGTCACGGCAATGAAGCCGAAGCCCTTCTCCGCGTTGAACCATTTGACGGTGCCTTGCGCCATCAACTTCTCCTATTGCAAATGTGTTGGGGAAGCAGTCGCCACCCCAGCCATTCCAGCCCTTAGGGTTGGAGCAAGAACGCGGCGCGACGGCAGGAAGAGCCGCTGCCCGGCCTTGCATGGCACCCTCTTACTTTGGCACAGCGATGGGCGAGCAACGGCATCGAGATCGAGTTTTGTCAGTGGCTGGTGCTTTGATGATGGCATGAACCGGCCGATGACCAGCGCAAGGTCCTCCCTGCTTGATGCGGTGGTGGATGCCGTCGTCGGTGGGTCGCCGCTGACGCTGGTGGTCGGTGGGCCGGGCACTGGTAAAACGATCTGTCTGCGTCGTGCGGTGGTGGGTGCGGTGCGGGCGGGTACCCCACTGGAACGTATCGTCGTGCTGACCGCATCCCGTGTCGCTGCCCAGGACATGCGCCGGGCCATCATTGCCGAACTCGGCACCTCTCATTTGGCGACGACGATCACCACCGTCCATGGCTGGTGTCAGCATCTGCTATCCGACCTTGTCAATCCAGAAAATATGCCCCGGCTGCTTACCGCCCCTGAGCAGGATGCTCAGCTGCGCGAACTGCTGTCGGCCACTGTCGATGAACTGTGGCCGTCATGCTTGCGGGGCGCACTGGGAACCGATGGTTTCGTCGCTCAGCTGCGGGTCTTCTTGGCCCGGGTACGCCAGTTAGGCATGGATCCCGAGGAACTGGCCGACCTTGGCCGTACCAATGGGGTGGATGAATGGGTGTCGGCCGCAGGTTTCCTGGCTGATTATCTGGATGTTCTCGACGCAGAACAGGCCATCGACTACGCAGAACTGGTGCACCGTACGCGCTTGGAGCTCACCGACCCCGCTCAGAGGGGTCGGTTGGGTCAGCGGTACGACCTTGTGGTGGTCGACGAACTCGCCGAGATGGACCCCTCGATGATCAATGTGATTGCAGATGCCCATCGATCTGGGCTACGGGTCTTGGCTGCTGCCGATCCTGACACTGCAGTTTTCGACTTCCGCGGTACCGATCCAGCCGCGGTAACCTCATTCGCCACTCGCTTCGAGACCCCCGGTGAATCCGTCGAAATCTTCCGCCTGACCGACGATCTTCGATTCACTCCCTCGATTGCTGGCTGTCTGAACGCCGTCGCCACCCGGCTGCCGGTGCGAGGCCCGGTAACCCGGAGCGGGTCTACCCTCATCGGAGATACCGCCGGTGTTTTGGTGCCGTTGTGCACCGACGAATCGGCTGTCCACGAGCAGACCGCACGGAGTCTGCACCTGGCCCATCTCGAAGAAGGTGTCGACTGGTCGCAGATGGCGGTCATCACCCGCTCCGGGCACGCCAATGTGGCGGCCGTCGCCCGGCGGCTCAGCGAAGCCGGGATTCCGGTGCAAGTGGGTGGTGATGAACTGGCCCTCATCAATGAGCCTGCGGTACGGCACATTATCGCTGTGCTGCAAGCCGGGGTAGGGCTCGCTGAGGGTGACGGGATTGAGCCAACGATCGCCGAGTCGTTGCTGTTGGGCCCGATAGGGGGCTTAGATGCGGTGCAGCTCAGGAAGTTGTGCAGCGAACTACGGGTGAGCGCAGCAACCGAGGGACTCGGACATCTTCCTGGCAAAATGTTGTTGGCCAGGGAACTCGCACGAGGCGCCATGGAAGGCAGCGAACGCCTGGGCCGAATTGACACTATGGCCTCGATCCTGTCCCGGTTGCGTTCCGATATTGATGCAGAAACGGATGTGGCCACCCTCATGTGGCGGGTGTGGTCCGCCACCGATTGGAAGGATGATCTGCGGCGCCGGGCGATGGCCTCGGGTCCAGATGCCGTGCGTGCCAGCCAAGATCTGGACGCGGTTATCGCTCTATTCGATCTCGCCCAGAAGCAACCCGATCTGCAAGGTCTTTCCGGGGTTCACCGGCTTGTGATGGCCCTCGGATCACAGCAGATAGCTGCGGACACCGCACGTGAGAACGACCCTCGGCGTCTTGGCGTGCAGGTGATGACCGTTCACCGGGCCAAGGGCCTTGAGTTCGAAATGGTCGTTGTCCTGGGAGCCCAGGAAGGGCAGTGGCCGATGACCTCTCCGCCAGCCGGGCTGCTGCGCATCGACGACCTGATGACTGCCCGAGACGGCAACGAATTGATTACCGACCAGGTCGCTATCATGCAGACGCATCTGGCCAGAGAACGCCGATCCTTTCTGCTGGCCATATCCCGAGCCCGCCGACGACTCATCATCCCTGTCGTCGCTGCAGGAGCCGAGACCGGTGGCCCATCCAGATTTGTCCTGGACCTGCCGGTGGAACCCACGCCAGTGCACCCCATCAGTACCCCGGCGGATCTCGATGGGTTGGTGGCCCAGCTGCGCAGGGCACTGGTCGATGAATCATCGCCCGTTCTGGGAGCCGCAGCGGGTCACCAACTCGCTTGGTTAGCCGCTTGCACCGATGCCAAAGGAAACCAACTGGTGCCCGGGGCCGATCCGCGCACTTGGTGGGACGTTCGGGAGAGCACCGACAACCCGGTACCGATTGTCGCTGACGACGACCCGGTTACTCTCACTCCCAGCGCGGTGGGTCGCCTGCTGCGCTGCCCCCGGGCATGGTTCTGCGACCGCAGAGCAGGCGGCGCCATGGCCGGAACTGCGGCCATCAATTTCGGCAACACAGCACACCGGCTCGTAGAACGCTCGGCGCTCAGCCATACCTCGGCCGAGACCTTGCTGCAGGAGGAACCTCACTGGCTGGAGAACTTGGTCGATGGCCCACCATGGCGGCGCGATGCGGAAGCGAAGGCCTTACGTGATGCCATGACTCGTTACGACGTGTGGGCCGCCATGCCAGAACATTCCCGGGTGATCGGTGTCGAGATTCCATTCAACTTCACCACCATCGTCGGCGCCGAATGGGTGCGGATTACCGGGACGGTCGACAGGCTCGAGGCCGATGAGAACGGGGCCCTGCGGGTCGTTGACTTCAAGACCGGACGCAGTGCCCCCACGCAGGCTGATGTCGATGCCATGGATCAGCTGGGTATCTATCAATTCGCCGTGGCGCAGGGGGCCTTCGAACAACAAGCACCATCCCAGCGCACCAGCGCTGGGGCCGAGATCGTTCATCTGCGGTTGCCTCGCGGCGATGGCCCGCTCACTAGGCGTCAAGAACCGCTAGCGGAAGAGGAAACCTGGGTCGTTGAGCACCTAGGAGAAGCAGCCCGGATTCTGCGCACCGAGAACTTCGAGGCCCGGGCCAATTCTGGCTGCGGCAACTGCGTCCACCGCATCGGCTGCCCATTGTGGACGGAGTCACGATGATCACCACCATCGGCGAACTTTGCGATTTGCTGGACATCCGGTTCAGCGACGAACAACTTGAAGCGATCACCGCCCCGCTCGCCCCTGGAGTGATCATTGCGGGGGCAGGCACGGGGAAGACCACTGTCATGGCCGCCCGGGTTGCCTGGCTCGTCGGAACCGGGCAGGTGCACCCGGCACAGGTGCTCGGCCTCACCTTTACTCGCAAGGCGGCTGGGGAACTCGCTAACCGGGTATTTGTTGCGCTCACCAGGGCTGGAATCGACACGGATGCCCAGTTTTGCGTGCAGACCTACGACTCCTTCGCCACAGCTATGGTCAGCGAGCACGGGTTGCGCATCGGTGTGGAACCCGATCAGCGGATGATCACCGGCGCCACTAGATTCCGGTTGGGGGCGAGAGTCCTGGAGACGACCGAGCGCCCTTTGGATGTGCTGTCCCGGCTGCAACCGGCGAGCATCGTCCAACGGATGCTCAACCTCGACTCACAACTCGGCTCTCATCTGGTTACTCCGCACCAAGTGCGTGAAGTCGACCGCAGTTTTGACCTGACACTCCAGGAGGTTCCGCTGTGGCGGGGCAAACCGACGAAGGTTGTCACCGATGCACGGGCTACGCTCGTTGAACGCGCTGAACTGCTCGAGCTGGTGGATGAGTACCGTAACCTCAAGAAGCGCCTGCACCTGACTGAATTCGCCGACCAGATGGTCGACGCCGCCCGGTTGGCGGAATCTTTCCCACAGATTTCCGTCCAAATGCGCGATAGATACCGTGTGGTCTTGCTCGATGAATACCAAGACACCTCCGCGGCCCAAGCCCAATTGCTTACCGACCTGTTTTCCGGTCCCGGCCCACAGCAGGGCAGGGGACACCCGGTCACCGCGGTTGGCGACCCCTTCCAGGCCATCTATGGATGGCGTGGGGCTGCACCGTCGAACATCCTTGAGTTCCCGACAGCTTTCCCCAACAGCGATGGAAGCCCGGCTATCGTCCAATCACTGACCATAAACCGACGTAGTCGAGGGCTGGTTCTTGATGCCGCCAACCAGGTCTCCGTGCCGTTGCTCACCGATCCTGGGTTGAGTGGCAGGGTGGGCGATCGGGAACTGCGCAGCCCCGATGGGAACCGCGACGGGACGATCCGCCTTGCCTCCTTCGATACCTGGGACGAGGAAGTGAACTGGATCGCTGACCGGGTACTCACCGCCCACGATGCTGATGGTGTGGCATGGTCCGGCATCGCTGTCTTGTCGCGTACCAATTCCCCGATGGGCAAGATCTGCGCGGCCCTCGACGACCGCGAGATTCCCTATGAGATCGTTGGACTCGGGGGGCTGCTGGAGGTGGAGGAGATCGCCCAGGTCGTCTCCACCCTGATGCTGCTGAATGACGTTACCGCGAATCCGGAGGTCGTCCGATTACTCAGCGGGCGCAGGTGGAAAATCTCGCCGCGGGACCTGGCGGTGTTGGGTGCTCGTGCCCGGGATATCGCACGTTCAGCTCACTGCGAAGCCAAACGGGTCGATCGGCTTGACAATGGCGTGATCGAGCAGGTGGGGCAGCCCGGCACTGCAGAGGCAGGGAAAAAACCGGCAGAGGCTGCGGACATGCTGCCGACCGCTGAGGATATCCCGTGCTTGCTTGAAGCGGTTGCCGACCCCGGGCGGGCACCGCTGAGCCAGGCGGCTCGAGCTCGGATCGCTGACTTCGCCCACGAGATGGCCGTCCTGCGTCGCCATCGCGATGAACCTGTGACAGAACTCGTGTCCCGGATCATGCGGGTTAGTGGGGTGCGGTTGGAGCTCCTGTCCACTCCGGGCGCCCATGCGGTTTCCGTGACCCGGCAAATCGATGCCTTCATCAATGCCGTAGCTGGTTACGTGGACATCGACGGGGGCGGCTCGCTGAGCGGATTGGTGGCTTGGCTCAATGCTGAGCGGGACTGGGCGGAAGGTCTGGAACAACCCGTCGATGCCTCCTCCGAGACGGTGAAGGTGATGAGCGTACACCGTGCCAAGGGTCTGGAATGGGATGTCGTATTGTTGCCCGGGCTGGCTGACGGCGTGTTTCCCGCGACGCGTCCGCCGGAGAACTGGACCAAGGACCCTGCGATCATCCCCGCAGAACTACGTGGCGACGCCGCATGGATCCCCCAACTGGAAGGTGAGCTGAGTTCCAAGCAACTGAAAACCGAGTATCCGCAGGTGCTGGCCGCCAAAGCACGCGAGGCAGAGGATCGGCTCGCCTATGTGGCGCTTACCAGAGCACGCCAGGAACTCGTGTTGACCCACCACCACTGGATTACGGGCCGAAGTACTCGGCGCAACGCTTCGGCCTACTTCGATGCTCTGCTTCGGGCGGCGAACAGCACAGATCCCCACTTATGGTGCGCCCCGGATGGAACGGTCACCCGGACCACCGGCCAAATCATTGTCGAGAGGATCGCCGAACCATCCGCGGACAACCCGATGGATGCCCTTCTCCCGACCGCAGCATGGCCCGTCGTGATGGACGAAACACGCCGTACCCGCATGCAAAGATCCTTGTCACTGCTCATTGAAGGGCAGATCGATTCCACCGATCCCGACATCAACGAACAAGTCTCCCTGTGGCAACACCTGGCCAACCAGCTCGTTGAAGATCGTCTGACGGGCTGGGAAACCACCGGCATCGAAGTGCCTCGTTCACTCGCTGCATCGGCTGTGCTGCTGGGAAACCGGGATCCGGCAGAACTTCGCAACCAATTGGTCCGCCCCATGCCACGCCTGCTCTCCAATGCGGCCACGGTGGGAACTCTGTTCCACGCTTGGCTAGAGAAACGCTTTGGTCGCAGCGTTCTGCTGGACCTCGACTTTGAGGAACCCGAGGAGCAAGACCCTCCTGGTCCTGCCGATATGGCGTTGCGACGTCTCCAAGAGAGCTTCGAGACCGGACCTTATGCCGAGATGGTTCCCGAGGAGATCGAGAAACCTTTCATCCTGTCGGTCGCCGGTCAGCAGATCCGTGGCCGGATTGATGCCGTCTTCGCTACCTCGGAAGAGACCGAGCACGACTACCGGGTTGTTGACTGGAAGACCTCCGAGGCGCGTTCCGATCCACTTCAGCTGTCCATCTATCGACTGGCTTGGGCCCAAGCGAAGGGAATCGATCCCGCCAGGGTGGATGCCGTCTTCCACCATGTGCGATCCCACCGCGATGAACGTCCCAGAAATTTGCTGGATGTCGAGCAGCTGGCATCCTTGTTGGCCACGATGCGGGCCAAAGTCTCTGGGGTAACTAGCGTGGAGACATGACTGGCACGCCGTTCGTCAACATGCACCCCTGGGACCAAGTCCCGTTGCTTGACCGCGATGGGGCACACCGTGACCCTGAATCGATCGCTGCGGCTTGGGGAGATGAAAGATCCCGGGTGCTGTTGGTTGATCGTTCCTCGCGATTCGGGATTGCTCCGTTCGGGATTCCCACCCAGGGTGAATACGACGAGCACACCGCTTATTTGGGGCGTGTCGATGGCACGTGCTGGTTTGCACGCAGGGTCGATGAGCTGCCCACCGGTCGCATGATTCGAGACGAACCCCCGGATGCCGCCAATACACAGCTGGTAATGGCGGCCCTTGCGGTCTTGGCCTGGCATGAGTCGATGACTCACTGCCCGGTCTGTGGCGGGACGGTTCGGCTGGCCTCCGGTGGATTCTCCGCACTTTGCCGGGAGTGCAACAGGGAACATTTCCCGCGTACCGATCCCGCCGTGATCGTCGGGGTTCTTGACGATGACGACCGGCTCTTCCTGGCTCACCAAACCAGTTGGGCCCAGTGGCGTGCCTCGGTGCTGGCAGGTTTCGTCGAGGCCGGGGAATCAGCCGAGAATGCTCTTCACCGGGAGGTCAGTGAGGAGGCAGGGGTGCGTCTCAGCGCGGTGCGTTACCTGGGGTCCCAGCCGTGGCCCTTCCCCAGATCGCTGATGCTTGCCTTCGTTGCCCGCGGCTACGGCGGCCATGAGGTGGATCACGCAGAACTTCAGTGGGGTGGCTGGTTCACCCGTGAAGAAGTCGAGGCCCGAACCGCCGAAGGCACCCTCGTCCTGCCCGGCATCGGCTCGGTGGCTGCCCGGATCATCGATGCTTGGCGCATCGGCCGACTCCCAGTACCGGAGGAGAACTACTGGGCCGATATCGATGCTGAACTTGTTGTCCGCACCGGTGAGAGGTTTTGAGTGGTCCCGTTCACCCGGCCGATGATTCTGGGCGAAGTCGTAGTCGGTCGGCGAGTCCTGATGCGCGACGTGCCGGGGTGGACACGGCCTTGGTGATGGCCTCACGGGTACCGATGATCCGCACCTGGTGACGTGCTCTGGTGATCGCGGTGTAGATAAGTTCCCTGACCAGCATGGGGGAATCCGCTGAAGGAAGAATCACCGACACTGCATCGTACTCCGAACCCTGGGATTTGTGGATGGTCATCGCGTGGAGGGTCTCCACCGCCTCCAGCACCATCGGTGACAACAACTGGACACCAGCTCCGCCGGCCAACCCCACCTGCAATTTGCTGCCTTGCCGCACTACCACCCCGGTGTCACCGTTGGCGATCCCCAGCTCGGGCACATTCCTGGTGACCAGGACCGGCCGTCCGGGATACCAGGTGGCCCCTAGAGCATAATCATCCATACTGACGCGCAGCATCTCCTCAATTGCCGCTGACCACATCATCGCCCCGTAGCGTCCGTGCCGGTGGGCGCACAGCAGCCGATGCCTATCGAGTGCGGTGATCCCGGCTGAGGCATCACCCCGTTGTGCTGCATTGAGTACCTCGGATGCCTGGTCGAGGATTTCGTCACGCAATCCGGGCAGGGAACTGGTGATCTCCGATGGATTCGGATCCATCTCCAGCCATTCGACCCCGGTGGCCTCGGATTCCAGGATATCCAGGGTCTGGACCACGTCGCCGTTGCGGACGCTGGTCGCCAGATCGGCGATCGAACCGGTGAATCGGTGGGATTCGGTCAACTCGACGACTGCGGGACGGGCGTCGACGGCACTAATGCTCATCCCGGTGCTCACCAGATCGGCCAGTACGGCTCCAGCATCCACCGAGGACAACTGCCCAGCATCACCAACCATCACCAACCTGGTGGTTGGTAACAGGGATGTGAGTACCGTGGTCATCAACTGTAGGGAGACCATGGATGTTTCGTCGATGACCAGCAGGTCGCAAGACAGCGGGTTATCCGGTCCGTGCCGGAATCCGCGATGGGGGAGGGAACCCAGCAGCGAGTGCAGGGTGGTGGCACGCCCGATCCGCAGTCGTCGCCATGTCGGTTCCCCGAATCCTGCGGTGGCTTGGTCGAGGGATTCTTGCATCCGGGCCGCGGCCTTGCCGGTGAACGAGGCCAGCGAAACCGTCAACGGCACGTCGTGGGGCCCCAGCTCATCGAGCACCTTTAGCAAAAGAGCGATGGTCGTCGTCTTGCCGGTGCCCGGGCCCCCAGAGATTACCGAGGTGGCTGCCGACACAGCGGTGACCACCGCTCGACGTTGGGTGAGGGAGGTACGCCCGGGAAGGAAACGGTCGGCAACCCGCTCGGTGAGCATCACTGGATCAGTGGGCGGTGGAGATGTGCGTGGCGAATTCCAGCGTTCGGTGAGTACTTTGGTCATCATGGATTCCGCGACCCAGGCCCGTTCTAGGTAGAGCAGGGGACCAACTAGACGCAACGGGCGTGCTGCATCCAGATCATCGGCCCCAACACTCACCATCGGCGAGGAGGATAGGATATCCAGCCAGGTGGAGGTTTTGGGCCAGTTCAACCGGCTGCCTGGGGTGAGCCTCGGGAAATGGATGGGTATCTGCTCGTCGATCGATAAACACACCGATCCGGATTGCTGGGCCGCGACGCACAGCGCTGCCGCGAGCATCGCTTCCGGGCGCCGTTCCCCGCAGAGTCTGGCCAAGGTTCGTCCCAAGTGCACCCCGGCTGCATCAATGATCCCGGCCTCGGAAAAGTCCGCCAATAGGCCTGTTGCTGAGATAATCATGCGATATCCCCGGCGAGAAGACCGGATGCGGAGACCACTAGCCCGGCGGGAGGGTACCAGGTGAAAACCCCGGTGGGCATGGAATCGATCATCTGGTTCTCCGGGCCGGTCATGCCTCTGATGAAAAGATAGCCGACCCCACCCAGGTGACGCGTGGGATCGTAGCTGGGCAGCCGCCACGACAGGTAGCGGTGCAGGGCCACGCAGTAGAGCAGAGCTTGCAAGGGGTAGTGGGCGTTGATCATCATCCGGGCCATCGTCGAGGGGTTGTAGGCTGCTGCCATTAGCGGGGCACCAGGTGGGGTGAGGGCCCGGTTCGTCTTGTAGTCAACGACGACGAACCTCTGTGTGGGGCCGGGAACGCGCAGTATCGCATCGATGGAGCCAGTGAGGAAACCCTCAAGCATCTTGTCGGCTGCTGGGGAATCCGCGAGCACTCGCGGGTAGGCATGCAGCGGATCGCCGGGACTCAGATGGGTCTCCATTAGGGCCGCCAGCTGCCCCAGCTGGTTGCGGTGAATGCCGCCGAGTGGCATCTCGAACTCCAATTCGGTGAGCCTATTCGATGCGCCGAGATCGGCGAGGCTCGCAAAACTGGTGAGTTCACCCAAGCTGGTGTGCACGGTCTGTTCTAAACCGGCGACAACCAGAGCCGGATCGGTGTCATGCACCGCCCAACGGGTCATCTGGTCGGCCACGACCGTGACGAGATCCGTGTGCAACTGTGGCGAGGCGGGATCGACGGCTTCGAGCACCGAGTGGACCAGGGAACCGAAACCGACTCCGCCGGGGAGTTCCGCCAGCGCAGAGCAAGCACCGAGATCGGTGCCCAGGGCTGTTTCCTCGGGGGTCAGGTCGCCGACCAGATCTGGTTCATCGCTGGCATCCGCGTCACTGAGCAGGTAATGGGCATGGGATTCGGCGATCAATGAGGAATAGGAAGTGCGGGCCCAATCCTGGTTAATGGAATCCCGGAAGATCCGGGCAGTCAAGGGCTGTGGTGGCTGCCGGGTGTCGTTGGTTATCCGGTGCCGGGGGGCGGCAGAGCGTGGAGGGACCAGCGTGGTGGTCACATGGTCGAGGGCCGGCAGGTCGCGGGCCTCGACGACTGGATGGGTGGGCGCCGGGGTGGTAACAACCCGGGCTGGGGTGCGCTGATTCATCAGCAGTCGGTGCAGGGCGGAGGCTGATGTGTTCGCCTTCGTCGGAGCCCACCAGGCGATGAGCAGTGACTGGGCCCGGGTGCAGGCCACATAGAACAGCCTGAGGGATTCTGCGTCCTCCTCTTTGCGGTGGGTCTCTTGTATCTGCTTACGTTCGGTTGGGGATGCCAGATCGAGTACCCGCTTGCCATCCACATGTCCGATCAGCGGTTCATCCCTATTCGGGGAACCCACCCAGCGGTCGGATGCTGAGGGCAGCAGGACAACTGGAAATTGGAGCCCTTTGGCCTGGTGGACGGTCATCACGCTGATCGCGGAATGATCGGTGGGCAGCCGCCTGGTTTTCTCTCTGCTGGCGACGCCGCCTTGTTCTATCTGTGCTCTCAGATGGGCAACCAGCCCGGAGATGGTCAATCGTTCAGTGCGTTGGGCGGTGTTCAGCAACTCTGTCAGCTGCCGGATGTCGCTGAGCAATTCCTCACCATCGGGGCGGGCGAGCAGTCGCGCGGTGAGATTGCGGTGCGCGGCGAGGTGCTCGTAGGCAGCTACCACCCCTTGCTGGGTCATCAATCTGGCACAGGTGGTGAGCAAGGCAGTCATCTCGACCAGTGCCGCCTCATCGCCGCTGGCAATGTCCGCGCTGGTCCAGCCGACCAAATCGGTGAGCATCGCGCGACGCAAATGCCACCGGTCCGGGGTTTCCATGGCCTCCAGCCATATTAGCCATTGTCGGGCCGCCCGGGTGTCGTGCACGTTTGTCTCGCCGATGAAGACTGCCTGGTGGCCGTGGGCAGTAAGATCTGCGGCCAGTTGACGTCCGGTCTCATTGCGGGTGACCAGAGCAGTGATGTCCGAGGCCTCGAGCGGACGCCAGATGCCATGATCCAGTAACTCGTGGCTGCCGTCCAACAATTCGTCAACCACCTGCAGCAGGTCATTGGTGATGGCCAGGCGTGCGTCCGCAGCTGCCATTGGGCGATCCGGAGCTAGGGCACGCAACTGCACCTGGGACAGTTGGCCTGTTGTTCGGATACGTGGCTCGGTGCGCTTGATCTCCACCGGGTGAATCACCGCTCGGGCCTGCGGAGTGCCCAGGTCGACCTGGCCGAAAAGCGACTCGATACCCAGCACTACCCCGGGGTCTGATCGGTGATTCACCCTGAGGGTCTCGGTAACATCGGTGGCGGCCAGCGCCTTGGCATAGGTTTCGATGTCCCCACCCCGGAAGCGGTAGATGGCCTGCTTCGGATCGCCGATGAGAACCATCGTCGACCGACCTCGAAATGCGGTTTCCAGAATGCTCCACTGCTGGGGGTCGGTGTCTTGGAATTCGTCGACCAGAATCACGGGAAAGCGGGAGGAAAGCACCGCACAGGCAGTGGCGCCGCTCACCGGATCTTCCAGGGCGTCGGCCAACCTGCGGAGCAGGTCATCGTAAGTGAGCAGGCCGGAGTTTCGCTTGCGAGCCTCGAAACGCTCACGAACTGCTTCAGCGAAACCACCGCGCAGCGTCCCGGTTTTAACTCCGGTGAATAGCGGGTCGCTGGGGTTGAGGCAGGCTTTCGTGCCTATAGCATTGGCCAGTTGCCAGTCGAGTTCCTGCCAGTGTGGTGCGCTTAGATAAGTGTCGGCGACGACTCGGGAGATGAAGGTATCGGTGTCGGTGGCCAGCCTGATCCCTGGATCATGATCGGCGAGAATACCGAGTTCGTTGAGCATCCGGGCTGCGAAGGTGTGGATCGTCACCATCGCCGCGGAATCCATGTGGTTCACCGCTTGGACCAGACGCTGCCTACGCAGTTCCACATCTTGGGGTGGGCCGGTTATGAGTAGAGAGGTAACGACATCAGGATCGGGAACCTGTCGGCCGGAGGCGGCGAGGGTAAGCGCATCGCGCACCACCACGATGCGATGACGGATCGACTCCCGCAGTTCTGCGGTGGCCCGACGCGAGAAGGTGACCGCTAAGACCGATTCGATAGGCGTACCTTGCGCGACGTGGCGGGCGATCATGCCAGCGATGGTGAATGACTTCCCGGTGCCCGCGCTGGCCTCAAGGACCATTGTGGTACCCGGGGCGGGCAATGCGCGATGCCAGATGCCGGTCATCATGGCCTCCACTCGCGGAGGTTGATGTTGATCGGGACGAACAGCCAAGCGGCCAAGGTCTCGAAGCGAGACCCCAGCGCCCCGCCTGGGGGTGCCGGATCGTGGGGCACCGGGCGTGATGCCACCAATTCGGAGTAGGTGGAGAAGAAATATGCCCAGTTCTCGTTCTCCTTGGCGAAGGCTGCCCGGGCCCGATCACTATGCTGGCCACGTTCGAAGGTCAGCACATTGCAGTAGGCAGCGGCCGTTCGCAGTGGCAGGGGTAGCACCCGAGTCAGTCCCTCGGCGCGCAACCGGACCAGCCCGCGCAGGATCGTTGTGGCTTGGTCCGGATCGGGACAACGCAACGACTTGGAGCGCTTGCCCAGCAATAGCGCGCCATCGATTGTTTGCACCCCGTGACAGGCATTCACCAGACACAGCTTCAGCCAAGCCCGTAGCGCGTCATCTGGCTTGAGATGACCGAACCGCGACACGACTACCCGGCCTCCATGAACAGGCACCGAACCGGTCAGGACGACCTGGCCCAGATCCAGCGAGCAGTCGATCATCGTCAACTCACCCAGACCGGCACGCACCGTGGCAGCCACCCGGGTCGCGACCTCCAACTGCTCGGAGACCACTTGCTGACCCAATGGCCCGGGAAGCACTCGACCACTAAGCCAAGCCACTTGGGCTGCGCAGGCGGGGTCGGCTCCCTGGAGAACCATGCGGAAGATCTCCTCCCCGACAGACCAAGCCTGCCGCTGATCCAAGGCAATTGGCAGGTTCTCAGGAAGGCTGTCGTCGAAACCCGACCAAGTGGTGCCGCAAGCAGTGCGCAGTAGTTCTCTCGCTGGGTCGATGAAGAAAGTGATTAGCTCATCAAGGGTCACCTGGCGAGAGGTACTTTCCTCGGTTGCCCTGCAGTGGAGCAGACGCCACCGGGGTTCGTCGGCCACCGCGGGAAGCTGTAATGCCTTGGCCCCGTCGAGAGCCTGGAGATCGTGGCTGAATGGGGAGTCGATGAGGAAATTGTTGCAGTTATGTGAGTGCAGCGGGTGCCAGCGAACGAATTCATCGGCCGCGGGCTCCCATGAACGGATGCTGACTGCGGGGGAGATGGCGTCCAGCAACTCGGCCAGGCATACGGGCATCGGCAGCCGTCGACCAGTCAACTCGTCGGCACCTTGGGTGATGATAATGAAACGATCCTGGGCCGCCAATAGGGCATCGAGCAATCGTTGCTGGTGGCGGGAACGAGTCACTTTCGTCCAGTGACGGTGGTCGGCCCCACGAGCCAGCAGGTCGTCGCCATCCACTGGGTCGCTGCCAGGGAAGGTGGTGTCTTCTAGGCCGAGAACACACACCACTCGGTGCTCCACGCAGGCCAAATCGTCTAGGGAAGTGACGAGCAGCGAACCGTTGGCATGGTTGGGGCGTCCCCGCCCAGATTCCTGCCACTGTTCGCACCAACCAACGACGTCACGGGCAGTCAGTATGGCGGAGGAGTTCTGGGTCTGATGGCGAAGATCCGCCAGATGATTTAGCACTTCCTGTACTTGCCAGCGGTCATCGAAGTCGGTAGCGGCGAGCAGGTCGATCGCTTCGCCTAACCGATCAGCCCATACTGGGGCGGTTGCGGGGATGGCGAATCCACCCAGGATCTTGCGGATGCGGGAGACCAATTCGGCGAGACGCCCAACCAAGGCGGTATCGGGTTCGTCGAAATGAGTTAGTGGGGTGACGGTGCGCAGGGAAACCGGTGGCAGCGGATCCAGGGCAATGGACACCAGCATCCGCTCTACCCCGGCCAGCCATGTCGATGACAGTACCTCGACTCCGTTGCGGTGTCGGTGGGCCGGGTCTACACCCCACCGGATCTGGGCATCTGCGATCAGATGGGACAGCGAATCGAGCTCCTCGGCCCCGAAACCGAATGCCTTGGCTACTGGGGCTGACTGGCACAAGGCAAGCAATTCATCCGCGGTGGCACGCCCATCAAGCAGGGAGAACAGCGTGATGAGTAATCCGAGAACGGGGTTAAATCGGCTCAGTGATCCTGCGGACAACTGTACTCGCAAGCGGGCAGCCGGGTGCATGGCACCGGAGTCGGAGTCGAGTTGGAAACATGCCGCAACTAAGGGGGCGAAGGTCACCGGATCTGGGCACAGAACGACCACGTCACGCGGCTGCAGACTCGGATCATCACTGAATAAGGTACACAGGATCTCGCGCAGTACCTCGACCTGGCGATTTGGTCCGTGGCAGGCGTGGATCTGGATGGTGGTGTCGTGTGTGATCTGGAGTGGCGTGGTGTTGGCACGGATTGCCGACTGTACCCGGTTCAACCATGTGCCGGAGGATTCGGGAAATGGCGTGGCAAGTGGATCTGAGGACAGCGTCCGGTGATTCAGCTGGTTGACCAAGTGAGAACCAGAACCGTGCATGATGGGGCGGTGGACGAACAGATGCACCTCGTGGTGAGCGGCCAAGGCGTCGAGCAGTTCCAAGTCGCTGGGCAGGGGATCGTCGATGGCGACCGCCACCACACGGGCGGGAATCCCGGTCGCTAGGCCTTCATACACCATAGTCAGCAGATGGTTGTTCAACTGCACGAGGTCTGTTCCGCTCGTGGCGACGAGTTGGCGCCACAGGGTCGGTTGCCACAGATCGCGGCTGTCTAGCGCGGTGTTCTTGGGTCCGGTCTCCTCGCCTCTGGACCAAGCAGCAACCATTGCGGGGGCATGACGGATGTAGTCATTGAACAGCCGGGCGATGCGGTGACCGAGTTGACCGGCCCTTCCAGGACGGTTGTGGCCCAAGTGCCGACGCAGGATCTCGGTTGTTTTGTCGTCGCTGCTGGTGATGGCCTCAAGAATCGCGACATCTAGCCCCTTACCGGCCCATGGTTCGCTGAGACCGCAGGCATCCAGCAGCCGGGCTCGAAGCCCTGCCCAGACGCAAAAATCGACGCCGGTGCAGATGCCCGGCCCGTTTGTGGCCGCGGCCAGAAACTGGGTGAGATGTCGCTGATGGGCACCGGAGGGCACTATCACCAAATCAGATTCGAAGACTGGCGGGGGATTACTATGGAGCAACTCGGCAACCCCGGTGGTGAGTGAATACCACGACGAACAGGCACGCACCGCCACGCAGGTGGTCCTCGTTGTCGCGCGCACGGCAGCCTCCCTCACTCGTGGATACCACCTTATCGAGCGGGACCGACACAGCTACCCGTCGTGGCCGTGTGAGATCCGTCGGGGCCGCCCCCTACAGTGATGGCCGTGAGTGATGTGGACCGAATCTTAGCCGGGTTGGACGATCAGCAGCGGGCCGTTGTTATGGCGCCGAGCGGGCCGTTAGCCGTGCTTGCCGGTGCGGGCACCGGCAAGACCAGGGCGATCACCCACCGTATCGCTTACCGGGTGGCGACCAAGCAGATCGCAGCCAACCAGACCTTGGCGGTGACCTTCACCAACAAGGCGGCCACTGAGTTGGCTCATCGGCTGCGTCGGCTCGGTATTCCCGGGGTGCAGGCGCGTACCTTCCATGCAGCAGCCCTGCGCCAGCTCCGCTACTTCTGGTCCACGGTTGAAGGCAGCCCACTGCCCGAGGTGGCCAGCGGCAATTTATCCATGATTGCCGAGGCCGCCCGCGGAGTCGTTCCGGTGCTGGACACATCCTTGTTGCGTGAACTGGCCCAGGAGATCTCCTGGGCGAAGGTGTCGAATGTCTCCCCGGAGAACTATCTGGAGGTCGCCGCCGATGCCCACCGGGAGGTTAACGGATTGGAGCTTGATAGCGTGGCACCGGTACTTGCCCGCTACGAGCAGGTAAAGCGGCGTCGTGGGGTGATTGACTTCGACGATATCCTGCTGTGCGCTATCGGCATGTTGCGGGCCCACCCCGATGTGTTGTCTCAGGTGCGCGGTCAGTACCAGCACTTCACCGTGGACGAATACCAGGATGTCTCCCCGGTGCAACGCAGCCTGCTTGAGCTGTGGATGGGGCCTTGCCGCGATGTCTGCGTGGTCGGTGACGTGAACCAGGCGATCCACACTTTCGCTGGGGCCCAACCTGCCTATCTGCTGGATTTCGAGCGGGAACATCCCGGTGCCCTCGTCCTGCGCATGAACCACAACTATCGTTCGACCCCGCAGATCCTGGCAGTAGCTAACGGGCTCGTTCCAGCACGTTCGGCCTTGGTGCCCACCAGGGAACAGGGCCCACGGGTCGCGGTGGTCCCAGCAATCGATGAGGCCGCTGAGATCAAAGAACTAGTGGGCTGGCTCAAGATGGCGCACGAGGAGTACGACTGGGAGCAGATAGGTGTCCTTTACCGGATTAACTCCCAGGCCGAAGCCATCATCGAAGCCTTGGATTCCACGAACATCCCTCACCGGGTACGAGCTCCGGCGATTGACCAGACCCGTTCGCTAGGAGACCAGGGATTTGCGAAGACCGGGGTGACGCTGTCCACCATGCATGCGGCCAAGGGCCTGGAGTGGGAGGCGGTGGCTGTCATCGGGGTGAGCGAGGGGCTAGTGCCCTTCATGGCAGCTACCACTCCCGCCGAGCTGGCCGAGGAACGACGTCTGTTGTATGTGGCACTCACCAGGGCAAGAACCACGCTCAGGATCTCCTGGGCGACAGGCGGGGCCCATGGGCGAGGGAACAGGACACCGTCGCGATACCTGCGACGGGCCGGTCTGGTTGGGGTCGGATGCGGGGGAGAGAGCAGACGAGAACGCCCGATGCGCCCGTCGAAGCGCAGGAGCCCCGGCTGCCGGGTATGCGGTGAGCATCTGTCGCTGGCCGAGGAGATCAAACTCGGGCGCCATTTGGGTTGTGAGGTGAGTGCTGATGAGCAGCTTTTCGAGCAATTGCGTGCCTGGCGTTCCCGTACGGCGGCGGCCGCTTCGATGCCTGCTTTCGTGGTATTCACTGATTCAACCCTGCGAGCCATCGCAGAACAACGACCCGCATCCCGGGCAGAGTTTCTCAAGGTCCCTGGGATTGGGGTGGCTAAACTCGAACGTTACGGAGATGAGCTGTTGAGGTTGCTCAGCATCGAACAATGAGCCGGAACAAGAATGAGGCTTGTTCCCGGGTTCCCCGGCTCTTCGAACAATGAGATTGACTCCCGGGGTGGGTTGCTCCGGAGAGGATCCGATGAACTAGAAAAACACAATGGGGTGACCAAGGAACTGGTCACCCCATCCACCATTGGTGGAGACTCCGGCCAGATCAGGCCTTGCCGAGAATGCGGTTCAGGTTGGTGCCGCACTTGGGGCACTTCGCTTTGGCCATCTTGGTGCCGCGGTCGTTCACGACGATATTTCCCTTGGCGGAGCGCTTGTCCTTGCACTTCACGCAGTAGAACTCACCTTCATAGGTTTCCTCAGCCACAGTCTTCTCCTTGTCGTAGACCAAGTGGGTCTGTGCCGGGACCGCTGCGTTGGTACCGAGCACGGTCGAACTCTACCCATCGGGACCCAGAAATCCGGTGACGTTGACGATGTATTTCCCCGTGTCGCGACGAAAAACCCCGGATCGAGACGTGTACGCCCGACCTTTCGACCCGCATTCTTGTTGACATCCGTGGGGTTTGCTCCCATGGAATCCCCCGGTCGATGCCTGGCAACGCCTTCCCCTGCGTGCTTGCCTCGACCGGGGGACACCAGGAAACTTAGCTCTGCGCCTGCGGGTGAGTCAAGGATTCCGGCGTGGCCGCCGGGTAGGGTTCGTGTGGATTGGAGGTGGATCAGGCGTGGCGGGGCGTCGTCATGGCCATCGGACCAGCGAGAACATCGTGGCGGGCAATTTTCGCGCGGGGATGGACGGAATTGAGGTGCGACGATCGACAGGCCGTCGGCGCAGTGTCTCGGCACGGATCGAGCAGGGGCGCATCGTCGTGTTTGTTCCTGCTGGCCTAAACGTTCGTGAGGAACGCGACTGGGTGGAGCGGATGGTGCGCAAACTGGCTCGTAAAAATACTCGGGCATCCGCCCCTGACCTACTGGAACGTGCTGGGCAACTGGCCGCCATCCATCTCGACGGGGCCACCGGAACCCAACTGCGTCCGACTTCGTCCGACTTCGGTGCGTTGGGTAACCAATATGAATCGCAGATGGGCCTCATGCTCCACCGACACCGGGGAGATCAGGCTGTCGCATCGACTGCAGTCGATGCCATCGTGGGTGGTCGACCACGTCCTACTGCATGAACTGGTGCACCTGCACGAATCTTGTCACGGCCCAGAATTCCAGCGGCTGCTTGATGCGGATCCGAACCGGCAACGAGCAGAGGCCTACCTTGCCGGATGGTCGGCGGGCAACCAGTGGATCGATCGGATGGGTTGATCCGTTCAGTCGGGTTTAGGGCCCTCCTCGTTGTGACGATCCTCTTCGGCGAGCAGCTTCTCCAATGCGATGTCGATCTCGTCAGGTTCCACGCCACCCCCGGGGGCGGTCCCCAGTAACTCACTGGGATCCTCGAGTTCTGCGCTGCCCGGAAGAAGATCCGGATGTGACCACAACTTATCGCGGGCCTCGATTCCTCGTTCGGCCTCCAGCATGCGCCACAGAGCTGTCGCCTCACGGAAACGTTCTGGGCGCATGTCGAGGCCCAGCATGGCAGACAGGAAAGCATCTGCCGGGTAGGAGGTGACCCGGCGACGTCTGATCGTCTCATCCAACATGGTCGCTACATGGGGCAGCCACTTGGTGGCTGCGGCTCCTGCTGTCGCATCTACCCAGCCCTCAATGAGATCCAAAAGGGTCTCCATCCGGATGAGAACGTCGGCCTGTTGAGCGGTGCATGCGGGAGCGAAGAGCTGCTCCTGGAGATCCTCGCTGAGAGCCGATAGTTGCTCTGGCTCCAAGCCTTGGAGGTCGTCGACATCCACCGAATCGGTGATGTCTGACAGATCGATGGTGATCTGACTGGTGTACTGCGCCAGCAGGGAGATCAGTTGTGGGCCTAGCCACGGCACCTGAGCGAAGAGCCGCTGGCGTGCTTCCTCACGCAAGGTCAGGTAGAGCAGCAACTCTTGCTCGCTGACCCCGAGATCCTCGCCAAAGGCTGCAATGTTAGCGGGCAGCATGACGACTTGAGGCTTCGACAGTAATTGCAGCCCTAACTCAGCCCCGGAAAGCAATTGGGTGGCGATGATGCTGATCGCCTTGGACACCTGAACGGAGTACATCTGGGCGGCAGAGGCCCGGAGAATCGGGGTGAGCATCGAACCGAACTGCTCGAATTCCACCGGGGTTCCTTCACCCATCTGGAACTGAGCGCCGAAGGAATCGGCCATGGCGTCGGCGATACGGTTGACGATGGGCTCGGCGATTGACTGCCACCCGGCGGAAGTTTGTTCTATCCATGTCGACCGAGACCAAGCGGCAGGCGGGGTGGAGAGCGGTTCGAAGGCGACGAATTCGTCGAGCCATGCAGAGGCCAGACGGTGTGCGTCGGCCACTGCGCGATCGTCCGCAATCGTTGGATCGGGGTCGGATGCCTTGGCCAGTAGGGCTGCGTGAGCCAAAGAAGTGGTCTGGGACCAGTCGACGGTGGGCAGTTGTGTGGCACCAACCGACCCCAAGGCGCTGCGTAACTGGTCCAGCATCTGCTGCAGGTCGAAGTTTTTACCGTCGCCCCCGAACTGGGCGAACCAACGGGCCATCGGGTCGTTGGGGTCCCGCTCATCGTTCATCTCGCACCACCAATTCCATCGTTGCCTTTCCATTGTTGCCCAGCAATGCAAGTTTCGTGCACGACGCCACCTAACTCGGGCGGTTCGAGTCCGGGTAGCCGCTAGTGTTGGTGACGATGGATAGACCTGTCGGAACGAACAACCCCTCGGCCGCCCATAGCGAAGCGGGGCAGGGGTCTCGTTCGTCTGTGCGATTACGGGCAGGCAGCCAGTCATTGGGGTCCACCATCCCCCGGACACGAAACCTCATACCCGCCTCGCAAACCATGCGTTCCTTCGTGGTCTCAGCGGGTGCGCTGCTGTTTGGGCTGATCTGTCTTGCCGTGATGCCGGTTCCCTATGTGACCATCTCGCCCGGGTCAACCGTTGACATGCTCGGCTACTCAGAGTCAACCCCCAGGATTAGGATCACCGGCGCGCCAGCGGTCACGACCACTGGCAGCATCGACCTGCCGCTGGCCGAGGTGAGCCCCCAGGACAGGAACGTGAACCTGTTCCATGGCTTGGGTGCGCTGCTCGATCCGAGTTCGACGGTGGTGGTGCGTGAATCGGTCTACGCCTTCAGTCGTCCCACGTCTGGCCAGCAAGCGAATATCACTACCGGTCTGGAAGGTGCTCAGGGCAATGCCATTGTCGCCGGGCTGGTGGCTGCGGGTCGTGATGTGCGGCCTTTGCCCGCAGTCACCTCGGTGGCAAGCTCTGGACCGGCCTACGGAAAACTGCAGACCGGAGACCTGATCACCGCGATCAACTCCTCGGTGGTGGCCACTCGCAACGACGTCATGACGATCATATCCCAGATGTCCCCCGGTACCACGCTGCGGATTAACCTGCTCCGGGCGGGGGTTCCCCTGGAGGTACAGGTGGTCACGGTCGCCGCCCAAGATGACCCGGCCCAGTCAAGGCTCGGCGTCGAGGTGGGCAATTCCTACCAGTATGACCTGGAGGTGGAGGTCAACCTGGACCCGGCACTTGCTGGGGCCTCGGCGGGGCTTCCGGTAGCCCTCGCTGTCTACGACAAGGTGACCGACGGCACCTTGGCTGGGGACCGCCGGGTTGCGGCCATCGGCACCGTACAGCCATCCGGCGAGGTGGGACAGGTGACCAATGTGCGACAGGTGGTGGTCGCCTCTGCTAGGGCCGGGGCTCAGGCGGTGCTGGTGCCTGTCGGGAATTGTGGCGATCTCGGAGGGCTGAACGTCAAGGTTCCGGTGGTCAAGGTGTCCACTGTGTCAGAGGCGACTGAGGTTATGGCTCTGATTGCCAAGGATCCGACGAGTGACCAGGTGCCGCGATGCTGAGTGACAATGAGCATGACGGGAATGATGCGCTGTTGGCAGCCCTTGTGGAGATCGAGAGTTTCGTCTCCCGATCGGGATGGGACCAACCGGCGCGACTATTCGGTTTGGTGCCGACTGCAGAGTTGATAGCCGCGGAGCCATCCTTGGCCGAGCAACTGACGATCACCGTTCCCGATGCGTTATCCTCGGTAGAGCAAGAGGATTTCCATCCAGGGACTGACCTGCTGACCGCTCTCAACCACATCGTCTGGCCGTGGAGCGTCCCGGGGTGCGCGCTGGTCACCGAGAGATCCTTCCTGCCGCCGCGTTTCGAATCGGAGATCCCCACTTTCCCAGACAAGGCAGCCGATTTCGTGGCGCATCATCCCGAGCGGGTGGATGTCCGGGTGGTTGCCGGGTGCCTGCGGTTGGCCGACGGTACGACGACGATTCATTCTGTGGCCCGGCTGCGTTCCGAGCCCAGCGACTTGCTGGTCGGTGCCGAGATGGTGCCGACTCTCACCCATGTGTTGAGCCAGACCTTGGCCACCGCATCCTATTGATCAAAGCTGACCGGGAGGATCAGATGAGTACATCGGATTCTGCGACCACACAACGTCGACGTGGTGCCTTGGCGCCCACGGTCGCGGTACTTGCGGTCGCGATTGTCGCCTTCTTCGGTTTTTCCGCGATCTGGACAGATCTGCTGTGGTATCGCTCGGTGGAGGCTCAGCAGGTGTTCACCATCAGACTCACCGCCCAAGTGGGCATTTTCTGCGCTGCGGCTCTGCTGACTGGAGTGGTCGTGTGGCTGAATATGTGGCTTGCTTTCCGGGCCCGGCCCAGGGGAATCACCCGCAGTGGCTCCAGCACCTTGGATCGTTACCGCAAGGTGATGGATTCCGGTTCCCGGTTGACGATCGCTGTCCCCACATTGGTGCTGGCGGTGATTGGCGGAGTCAACGCCCTGCCTGCGGTCGATACCTTTTTAGCTTGGTCGAATGCCACTTCTTTCGGTGTCAGTGATGCTCAGTTCGGGTTCGATGCCTCCTTCTTCGTCTTCGAGTTGCCTTGGTGGCGGATGGTGGCGGGCCTGCTGCAGTTCATTTCGGTGGTGGCTTTGATCGTCGCCGCTGCCGTGCACTTCATCATGGGCTCGATGCGGACTTCGGTGGTGCAGGTGACACCCACAAGTGAAGGGCAGGCTCCGGAGGTTAAGCTGTCTAATCCCTTCACCCGGCGCGCCCAAGCTCACATATCGGTGCTGATCGGGTTCATCCTCCTCGTGCTCGCGGCAAATGTGTGGCTCAACCGCTACGCCTATTCGTTCTCTGACAACGACTCTCTGTTCACTGGTATCGGCTACACCGACGCCAGGTCGAGAATCACCGCGGGCATCATCATGTCGGTGGTCTGCCTGCTGTGTGCCTTGGGTTTCTTCCTCAATGCCCGTATCCAGGTGTGGCGAATCCCGGTCGTCACAGTGGCGCTGGCTGTGGCTACCGCGCTCATTATCCAGGTTGGTTATCCGGGCGTGGTGCAGCAGTTCGACGTACGTCCCAACGAGCCGGACCGGGAACGTGAGTACATCCGCAATCAGATCGCAGCCACCCGTGCAGCCTACGATGTGGAGAATGTCGAAATCTCCGACTATGAAGCGACCACGACGGCTACCTCCGGGCAGTTGGTTGCCGATGCCGAAGCGTTGCCGGGTATCCGGTTGATGGATCCACAGGTAATCTCCCCAACTTTTGAGCAACTGCAGCAGGTGCGTGGCTATTATTCTTTCCCCGATGTGCTTGATGTCGACCGATACACCATCGGGGGTCAGGAGACCGACGCCATCGTTGCGGTCCGTGAGATCGCCACTGAGGGATTACCCGAGGAGAACCGGACCTGGAACAACGTACACACCGTCTACACCCACGGTTATGCGATGGTTGGGGCCTATGGAAACCGTCGCCAGGGTTCGGGAGAGCCGGAGTGGATCGTTTCAGATATTCCTCCGCGTGGCGCGATCAACCAGACTGAGGCCCGGGTCTATTTCGGGGAGAAAACCTCGGACTATGCCATCGTCGGCAACGAGGATGGGGCCAACCCGATCGAATTGGACACCCCTGGTGGTAATGAGGATGGCGGGGGAGAAACTTACACCACCTATACCGGCAATGGCGGGGTTGCAGTGTCGAATCCATTGGTTCGCGCCATGTTCGCCGCCCGCTACGGGGACGTGAACCTGCTCTTGTCGAACCGGGTGAACTCTCAGTCCCGCATTCTCTACGAGCGCACCCCGATGGATCGAGTGGCCAAGGTTGCCCCGTGGCTGACCACCGACAAGGAGCCTTATCCTGCGGTCGTCGACGGCCGGGTGGTGTGGATCATCGACGGCTATACCACATCGAACTCCTACCCAAATTCGCAGCGCATTGACCTGGCCTCGGCCACCGGGGACTCCACCTCGACTTGGACACAGGTCGGTCAGGAGAGTTCTCAAGTCAACTACATGCGCAACTCGGTGAAGGCGGTAGTTGATGCCTACGATGGTTCGGTGACCATGTATGCGTGGGACACCGAGGACCCAATCCTGCAGACTTGGCAGAAGGTATACCCGGGGATGCTGCATTCTGTCGACGAGATCAGTGCAGATTTGATGCAGCATCTGCGCTATCCCCAAGATCTGTTCAAGGTGCAGCGTCAGATCCTGGGGCGCTATCACATGACGAACCCGGACGCCTGGTACCAGCAGTCGGATCTGTGGAACGTTCCGATGGACCCGCGTTTCAAGTCCACCAAGGAACCTGCCTATTACCTGTCGATCAAGTGGCCTGGTGACGAGCAGCCGGTCTTCTCCCAGACTGCGGTGTTTGTCCCGAACGAGCGGGAGAATCTTGGTGCCTACATGTCGGTGGTGGCCGACGCATCCTCGGAAGACTACGGGAAGATCCGGGTGCTGAGACTCTCAGACACCCACCAGGTGCCAGGACCAAACCAGACCTTCAACGCAATCCAGACCGACAACTTGGTGCAGCAGTCGCTACTGCCGTTCACTTCCCAAGGGGCTGCGAAACCGGTCTATGGCAATCTGCTCACTTTGCCGTTGGGTGGCGGTCTGATTTATGTGGAGCCCATCTACACTCAGGGCGAGACCCAAGGCTCCTATCCGGTGTTGCGATTCATCGTGGTGCGCTTTGGTGACAAGATCGGCATCGGGGGGACCCTGCAGGAGGCGCTGGACATGGTCTTCGGCGGCAATGCTGGGGCGACAACCGGCGAGCAGGAGATTGACGGTACGACAACTCCCGACGCTCCACCAGCCACCGGCGAGGAAGCCGCGAAACTGTCTTTGGCTAAGGCGGGAGATGCTTTTCGAGCCGCCGATGAAGCGCTGCGTAATGGTGACCTGGCCGGCTATCAAGCTCAAGTGGAAACCGCACGTCATCACCTGGACGATGCGGACAAGGCACTGCGCAACGGCTGATTCCCGGATGCGCTCGGTGACATGGTTGGCTTGCTTGGTTCCGGCAGAGACACCCGGGTTCAGGGAAGCTCGAATAGCTTTTCCGAGGACCACACCACCGGAGCCAACCCTTTGGCAGTGAGTGCGGGTACGAGTTGCTCGGCGTCCCCGCAGATCACCGTGGTCAATTGGCCCGAGTCGATTATCTTGGTGAATGACTCGGTGGCCGCATCAGCATCCACAGCGGCCACCCGCTGCTGGTGCGAGTTGAGCCACAGCGTCGGTAAGCCCGCCGAGGCCATGTCTGCAGATTGACCGGCGATAGCGCCTGCGGTCGCGAAGTGCAGTGGGGCGATCCCCAAAAGATAGTTACGGGCGTCGATGATCTCCGTACTGGTGAGTGGAGCCGCTGTGAGATCGGCGATCCGTAGTGCCTCGGTGACGACGTCAGCGGTGACCTCAGTGCGGCAGGAGGTCTGTATGACGAAGGAGCCGCGGTTCCGGTAGGGGTGAAAGGAGGCATGGGCGCCGTAGGTGTAGCCCTTCTCCTCGCGCAGTACGGTGTTGAGCCGGGAGGAGAAGGAGCCGCCCATGGCACAGGCCGCGACTTCTAGGGCGGCCCAGTCCGGGTCGTGACGGTCGGGCCCGGGAGCCCCGATGCGGATGTCTGCTTGGACGGCTTCTGGCCGGTCAATGACGATCGCGTGGGGTCGGGGCGTGGCAGGCTGGGTCAACTGGTGCAACGCCCGCCGTCCGCCCGGTTCCCATCCAGCAAAGGATGCGGCCACAAGGTCGTCGATGTTGGGTGGCAGGCTTCCTGCGACGATGATCGTCGCCCCATCTGGTCGCCACCATCGCTGGTGGTAACGAATGACCTCCTCGCGGGTGATTGCCCTGACGGTTTCCGGCAGCCCGCCTAGGGGGCGACCGATGCGTGTGGCCGAGGCGAGCAGCGCACGCTGTAATCCCAGCTGAACCAGTGAGCCGGGGTGAATCCGGGCTTGGTCGATTTCGGCTGTCCGCAATGCCAGGTGACGTTCGATGTCGCAGGCTTCGTGGGCGGGGTTCCAGATGATCTCGGCGAGCAGATCCAGCGCTGGTGCCAGCTTGGCCGAGGGCACCTCCATCTGAACGATGGTGGACGACATCCGGGCGCTGGCTCCGTAGACTGCGCCCAAGGATTCGACCGCTTCGGCCAGCTGATGCCCGGGATACTGGAGGGTTCCTTCATCAGAGGTACGGGCAACGATCATGCCCAGCCCCTCCATTCGTGACGGTTCGCAACTGGCAGGCAAGTCGAGAACCACCGCTACCGACACTACGTGCTGGCCGGGTAGATCATGGATCCATACATGAGCACCGTTGTCGAGCGGAAATTCGTGGGCATCAGGGAAAAACCAGCCATGCGGGGTACCGATTCCGGGTCGGGGTGTGTTTCCCATTGTCACTCCTGGATCTCGTAGCGCAGTGTAGCGGCGGCTGCGGGGTCGAACCAGCGGCGGGCGACAGCGCTGATGTCGTCGGCGGTCACCGCCTGGATCTCAGCAAATTCGGAGTTGATCCGTGTGGGGTCGTCGAAATGGGTGGTGTAGAAGCCAAGTTGGTCGGCTCGTTCCTCGACGGGGGCCAGCCCGGCCAGCCATTCCCGCTCGTAACCAGCCTTGGCGCGTTCCAGTTCCCGGTCATCAAGGTTGCCGTCGGCGATCGCGGCGAGGGTCTCGAACACCGGTGGGATGAGTTGGTCGAGGTTGACGTCCTCCCGGGGGCGGGATGTGATCATCGCGAGTGATGCCTGTTTGGCCAGGCCCAGATCGTAGGTGCCGAGGCCTTCGGCGAGTTCTTGGTCACGGACCATCGTGCGGTGCAGCCGGGAGGCTTGCCCTTCGCCGAGTACCGACAACAACAGATCGACGGCCAGCCGGTCGGGGTGCGTGAGTGCTGGGGTGCGCCAGCACAGGTGAAGCATCGGGCGTGGTACCTCACGGTGTACCACCAGCTCTGGATGGCCGGTGTGCGGGGTCAGAGGTGGGGCTTGGGCCGACTCGGGCACCGGCGTATTGGGTAGGGAACCGAAGTAGCGCTCGGCGAGTTCCATGGCTTGGCTGATAGTGATCGGCCCCGACAGAGTGAGTACTGCCCCCGAGGGCTGGTACCAGCGGCGGTAGAAGTTTTGCACGTCGTTCAGGGTGGCGGCATCCAGATCGGTCATTGACCCGATCGCCGGGTGACCGTAGGGGTGATCAGCGCCGAAGTTGAGGTCGAGCAGCAGTTCGAATTGGTCACCATAGGGGATGTTGTCGTAGCGCTGGCGTTTTTCCTCTTTGACTACGTCGCGCTGGGTCTCCAAATTCGCGGCATCGACGGTTAAAGTGGACATCCTATCGGCCTCCAGCCATAGGGCCAGTTCCAGAGCGTGCGGGCCGACGGTTTCGAAGTAGTTGGTCCGGTCAAAGGATGTGGTGGCGTTGGCTGATCCTCCGACTGCCTGGATAGCTGCCAAGTGCTCTCCGGAGGCAACGTTGGCGGAGCCGGCGAACATCAGGTGTTCGAATAGGTGAGCGAACCCCGTCGCGCCGAGTGGTTCTTCAGAGGAACCTACGCGATACCATAAGTTGACCGCGACTCCCGGCGCGATCGGGTCGGGATTGACTACCACGCGCAATCCGTTGGGCAGACGTTGGTCGAAGACCTCGTAGTGGACGTCCTGGTCATCGAAGGGCATGAGGGGAATGGTACTCAGATGAACCTTGCGGTGCTCGTGGTGCCTCGGGGCGCGCCGAGTGCCATCGGCCGGGGTACCGAATGGATGGACTCGGACCGATCTCGTCCTTGGGTGTGTGATGATTCTCGAGGTCAAAACAAGCCAGACGCTGATGCCATCTGCCCCAGGAGAGTCAATGAGTCAAACTGCTGATCACGAGACTTCGGAGTCTTCCCTTGCCAGGGTCATGAGCCCCGGTGTGCTCCTGTTGTTCATTATGGGAGACATCTTGGGCACCGGCATCTATGCGCTCACCGGCACCATTGCCCGCCAGGTAGGCGGGGTGGTCTGGTTGCCCTTCCTCATTGCTTTCGTCGTGGCCTTCATGACGGCTTTCTCCTATCTGGAGTTGGTGACGAAATATCCGAGGGCCGCGGGCGCCGCACTGTACACGCACAAGGGGTTCGGCATTCACCTGCTCACCTTCATGGTGACCTTCATCGTGATGGCATCGGGCATCACCTCGGCTTCCACGGCCTCGCGGGCCTTCGCGGCGAACCTGATGAAGGGTTTCCACATCGAGTCGAATGAGCTGCTCACTACGTTGGTGGCAATCGGTTTCATCATTTTGGTGATGATCGTGAATCTGTGGGGTGTGGGCCACAGTGTGAAGACCAACGTGGTGCTCACCCTCATCGAGCTCTCTGGTCTGCTCATCGTTATCTTGGTTGGGGCGATCGCCATGACCAAGGGACTGGCGGATTTCTCCCGGGTGACGGTTTTTGAGACTGGGGGAGACAAGTCGGTTTTCTTGGCGGTGACTGCGGCAACTTCGGTGGCCTTCTTTGCGATGGTCGGTTTCGAGGATTCGGTGAACATGGCCGAAGAAACCCGCGATCCAACTCGGGTGTTCCCGAAGATGATGCTGACTGGCATGGGGATTGCGGGGTTGATCTACATGCTGGTGTCGCTCACTGCCGTGGCCCTGGTGCCCCCGGGCGAACTTGCCGCTCAAGGAGCAGTTCCGCTACTCCAAGTGATCAAGGTGGGCGCACCTGATCTGCCTTTCGATGTGGTGTTCCCGTTCATCTCGATGTTCGCGGTGGCCAACACGGCCCTGCTGAACATGATGATGGCATCCCGGTTGCTCTATGGAATGGCCCGCGAGAAGGTTCTTCCGGCCTGGTTCGGCAAGGTACATCCGGTGCGTCGCACCCCGTGGACCGCGATCATCCTCACCACGATCCTTGCTGGGATACTCATCTCTTTCGTCGGTCAGGTTTCTTCGCTGGGTGGTACCACCGCGCTGCTATTACTCATCGTGTTCACTGTCGTCAACATCTCGGTGCTCGTGCTGCGCAAGGACAAGGTAAATCACGAACACTTCAAGGCACCCGGCTTCCTTCCGTGCATTTCGGCTGTACTGACCGGTTACCTGGTGGGGCCGTGGACCGGTCGCGATGTGGAGCAGTTTGTCGTCGCGTTGGTGCTCATTGGCATCGGTTTCGTGCTGTGGATCGTCGAGAAGGCCTTCGGCGCTCGCCGCGGTCTTGAGATGCACTTCGATGACGTGGAACATATGGAGGACGGGCTGGAGCCACCGATCCACTGAGCCGGAGAGTTCGGACGGACCTTCTGAAGACTCGTTCAGTGGGTCTCTTTCCGCCTTCCGCACTGGATCAAGGAATGGAACGTCGTGGGCGTTGGGATAGACAAGCAAGGCCGTGGTGAACTCCTGGTGGATGGCGCCCGGGTTGGGGATCACGGCAACCTGTGCAGCGGTGCTGGAGGATCCTCACGATAGTCTTGGTGCCATGGCCGATCCCGCCTCATACCGCCCCGCACCCGGATCGGTTCCCACCAATCCGGGGGTCTACCGGTACTCCGACCAGTTCGGCCACGTCATTTACGTCGGTAAGGCGAAGAACCTGCGCAACCGACTGAACTCCTATTTCGCTGATCCTTCCTCCCTGCACTTTCGCACCCAGACGATGCTGCGCACCGCGGTGAAGGTCGAGTGGACGGTGGTGCGCACTGAGGCTGAGGCGCTGCAGCTCGAGTACACATGGATCAAGCAATTCGATCCGCGGTTCAACATCAAATACCGGGATGACAAGTCCTATCCGTGGCTGTGCATCACGTATGGCGACGAGTTCCCGCGGGTCTTCGTCGGGCGAGGGCGCAAGCACAGGCACAACAAGTATTTCGGACCCTTCGGTCAGGCGTGGGCAGTACGTGAATCGGTCGATTCCCTGCTGAGAATCTTCCCCATGCGATCCTGCTCTGACGGGGTTTTCCGCAACGCCACATCTTCCGGACGGCCCTGTCTGCTGGGTCACATCGGCAAATGCAGTGCTCCGTGCGTGGGATGGGTCAGCGCCACGGAACACCGTGAGATCGTGGACGACTTCGTCAGCTTCTGGGCGGGACGCACCAAGGGCTTGGAACGCAAACTCACCGACCAGATGCTGGCCGCGGCTGCTGGTCAGCACTATGAGAAGGCTGCGGTATTGCGGGACTCCTTGGAAGCCTTGAAGCTAGCCACCGAGAAGAATGCCGTCGTGCTGTCCGGTGGGGTGGACGCCGATGTGCTGGCTGCGGCTCTTGATCCGCTAGAGGTGGCCTTCCAGATATTCCACGTCCGGGGCGGGCGTGTCGTCGGCGAGCGGGGATGGGTCGCTGATCGGGCCGACGAGTCAGGGGTCGGCGAACTCATCGAGGATTTCCTGTTCTCCCTCTACTCCGACGAACTGGGTTTTACCACGGACGCGGGAAGTACCGTTCCCCCCGAAATCCTCGTCGAGGTGGCGCCTGCTTCGGGGGATACTTTGGCCCAACTGCTGGCCGAGCAGCGTGGTGGACGAGTGAACATTCACGTTCCCCAACGAGGCGATAAACATACTTTGCTCGCCACGGCCGCGGCTAACGCGGCTCAGTCCTTGGCTCTGCACAAGACGAAACGGGCCGCTGATCTCGGCACCCGTTCCCGCGCTCTCGAAGAACTACAGGAAGCCCTCGAACTGCCGAGCGCCCCGCTGCGCATTGAGGGATATGACATCTCGCACCTGCAAGGAACCCAGGTGGTGGGAGCAATGGTCGTCTTCGAGGATGGGATGGCCCGCAAATCCGAGTATCGGAAATTTGTCATCAAATCCTTTGAAGGATCAAACGATACTGCAGCCATGGACGAGGTGCTGCGTCGCCGTCTTCGGCGACTGGTTGATGACCGGGAATCGATGAATGCCGAACAAGAGGAGGATGGGCCCCCGCTCATCGACCCCACCACGGGAGCACCCCGGAAGTTCGCCTATGCGCCGGCGCTTATCGTCGTTGACGGCGGGCTGCCCCAGGTCAACGCGGCCCAACAGGTGCTGGTGGAGATGGGTTTGGATTCTGAAATCACCCTCGTCGGGCTGGCCAAACGTCTGGAAGAGCTGTGGATACCCGATCAGGATTACCCGGTGATCCTGCCTCGCGCATCCGAGGGGCTCTACCTGCTGCAGCGGGTGCGTGATGAGTCGCATCGCTTCGCCATCACCCACCATCGCTCGCGGCGGTCGAAGGCTATGCTCGAATCGGTGCTCGACGATGTGCCCGGGCTAGGTGAGGTGCGGCGTAAGACCTTGGTCAAGGCCTTTGGCTCGTTGCGCAAATTGCGGGCCGCAACAGTCGAGGAGATCGCGGCACTTCCCGGATTTGGGACGACGACTGCCACCGCTGTGGTGCGGGCACTATCCAGCGACAGTGGCCAGGTGGCGGTCAATGTGGCCACCGGCGAGATCACCGAACTGTAACGCGCGCCTCCGATGGGCAGCGCGGTGACGTGTGATGATGGATGCGTGCCTGCAACACACACTGACCTTCCGTCGCAAACCCGCCCTGAGCGTGTGGTGATCATTTCCGGCATGTCTGGTGCCGGGCGCCGGACCGCAATGCATGCCATGGAGGATTTGGGGTGGTTTGTCGTCGACAATCTACCCCCGTCGATGCTGCTGGATTTGGTAGAGACCACCAGGAGAAACGGTCAGTACCTGCTGGCAGTCGGCCTTGATGTGCGCACCCGGGAAATGTTCGATCAGTGGCCCCGGGTCCAGGCGCAACTGGAATCCCACGGCATTGCCTGGGAAATCTGTTTCCTCGAAGCCTCCGACGAGGCCATCGTCCGTCGCCAGGAATCAACCAGACGCCCCTTGCCGCTGCAGGGGGACGGGTCCATCGTCGAGGCGATCGACAAGGAACGGCGTATGATGAGCGTGTTGCGTGCCTACGCTGACCTGGTGATCGACACCTCGAATCTCAATGTGCACCAACTCAAGGCACGCATTGATCATGTCTACGGGGTCGGTGATTTCACTTCCACCCGCTTCCAGCTGATGAGTTTTGGTTTCAAGAACGGGGTGCCGCTGGATGCTGACATGGTCTTCGACGTCCGCTTCCTGCCCAACCCGTACTGGGTTCCGGCACTTCGTCCTCAGACAGGACTCTCGGAGGCGGTTAGCTCTTATGTGCTATCCCAGCCGGGGGCGGCAGAATTCCTTAGTGGGCTTGAATCCCTGCTTGAGGTCGTTGCAGTCGGCTACGCTCGGGAAGGCAAGCGCAATGCAACCATCGCGATCGGGTGCACTGGTGGCAAACACCGTTCCACGGCGATGACCGAAGCCATGACCCGCATCCTGAGGGAAAACGGTTTTCAAGTGTCCATATTGCACCGGGATCTCGGCAAGGAGTGAGTGAGATGCTGCCCGCGGTGACTGCCTTGGGTGGGGGACACGGATTGTTCACCTCCCTCCAGGCACTGCGCAGGGTCACCGACCGGCTGACCGCAGTCGTCACCGTGGCTGATGACGGGGGATCATCCGGGCGGCTGCGCAGGGAACTCGGCGGGATCCCTCCCGGTGATTTGCGGATGGCCTTGGCGGCACTTTGCGGCGACGACACCACGGGACGCACCTGGGCCTCTATTCTGCAGTCCCGCTTCGACTCCAACGGCCCGCTTGACGGCCATGCCATAGGGAATCTGCTCATCGAAGGGGTCTGGCAATCCCACGGGACGGTCCCGGGTCTGGACATGGTCGGCCAGTTGCTCCATGCCAGGGGGCGGGTGCTGCCGATGTCGCTGGTGCCGCTGACCATCGAGGCCGATGTCGTGGGCGTCGATCCGGTAACCCCGGACGAGTCGATCATCATCGCGGGTCAGCATGCTGTGGCCGTGTCGCAGGGCCTGGTCACCGGCATCAGGCTCGTTCCCTCCCACCCGATCGCCTGCGCCGAGGCCATTGAATCGGTGATGACCTCGGACTACATCGTGTTGGGGCCGGGGTCCTGGTTCACCTCGGTGCTGCCGCACCTGCTGGTTCCTGAACTGGCCGAGGCGATCATCACATCTCCCGGGCGCCGGGTACTCACCATGAATGTCGATGCCTCCCATGAGACCGCCGGTGTGTCGCCGTCGCGTCATCTGGAAATTCTCGCCGACCATGCACCCGGCTTGCGGCTGGATGTGATCATCGCCGATGCATCCTTCGCTGCAGGCGACCCGATCCTGGCGCGCTATGCCCAGATGCTGGGCGCCGAACTGCTGGTGACCGCTGTGCGCCACAGGGATGGTAGTGCCCGCCACGATCCCCTGCGACTCGCAGCCGTCTACGACGACCTCATTGTCGGAGCTGCGTGAATCGATCCGGCGACCATCAGGTGGAATGATGCCGGGGTGTGAATAGCTACCCTGGCTGTGACAAGGTGTCGTGACCACGATTCGCGAAGCACCCCGCGGGATGTGCGATGATTCCTGGGTGGCACTGACACAACAGGTCAAGGCGGAGCTAGCCACTGTTCGGGTTGTGAAACCGGAAACCCGGGCAGTGGAGATCGCCGCCATGCTGAAGTTTTGTGGGGGACTTCACCTCATCGGGGGGAAGATCGTCATTGAAGCCGAACTCGATACTGGGGCAGCCGCACGTCGGCTGCGTCAGACAATCACCGATCTCTACGGTTACGAGTCCGAACTTATCGTGGTTAACGGATCCGGTATCCGGCGTGCTACGACCTACCTGCTACGCATGGTGCGGCACGGTCAGGCGTTGGCCCGGCGCACCGGGCTGATTGACACTCACGGACGCCCTGCGCGAGGTCTTCCTCCTCAAGTAGTGGGGGCCGGGACCGCTGAACAGGTGGCCGTGTGGCGTGGGGCCTTCCTGGCTCGTGGCTCGCTGACCGAACCCGGGCGTTCGATGGCCTTGGAGGTTACCTGCCCATCTTCGGAAGCTGCCTTGGCTCTTGTCGGCGCGGCCCGTCGCCTTGATGTGCAGGCAAAGGCGCGTGAGGTACGGCAGGCCGATCGTGTGGTCGTGCGGGATGGCGATGCGATCTCCGCGATGCTGACCCGGATGGGTGCCCACGAATCGGTGCTGGTCTGGGAAGACCGCCGGATGCGCCGTGAAGTGCGTGCATCGGCGAACCGGCTGGCCAATTTCGACGATGCGAATCTGCGTCGCTCTGCGCGCGCTGCAGTGGCGGCCGGAGCCCGGGTGGAGAAAGCTCTGGAGATTCTCGGCGAGGAGGTTCCTGACCATTTGCGCTCGGCCGGGGTACTACGCCTGGAGAACAAGCAAGCCTCTTTGGAAGAACTTGGCCAGCTTCATGTCCCGCCGCTCACCAAGGACGCCATCGCCGGGCGTATCCGTCGCCTGCTGGCCATGGCCGATAAGGTCGCTGCGGAGCGGGGAATTAACGGCACTGAATCGGTGCTTACCCCCGACATGCTCGACTGAGTAACCGCTTTCCCGTCTGCTGCGGCAACAGTTGCCCTGGGTGAAGCACGACCGGACGATTCATGGACCCGCGTCCCGCAGCCTAGTAGAATTACTAGCGCCCGAAAGTCACGAGCTGCGTTATCGGAAGCGCAGCGGGTCCGCCAAGGAGGCACACCATATGACCGTCAAGGTTGGTATCAACGGTTTCGGCCGTATCGGCCGCAACTTCTTCCGCGCTGCCAAGGAGCAGGGCGCGGACATTGAAATCGTCGCCGCCAATGACCTCACCGACAACAAGACCCTTGCCACCCTGATGAAGTACGACTCCGTGCTGGGTCGTTTCCCGGGTGAGGTGACCTACGACGACGAGTCGATCACCGCCGACGGTCACAAGATCAAGGTTCTTGCCGAGCGCGATCCTGCAGCCTTGCCGTGGGGTGAGCTGGGTGTCGACATCGTCATCGAATCGACCGGTCGCTTCACCAATGCCGAGGCGGCCTCTGCCCACATCAAGGCCGGCGCCAAGAAGGTCATCATCTCGGCTCCCGCCAAGAACGAGGACATCACCGTCGTCATGGGCGTCAACGAGGGTGACTACGATCCGGCCAAGCACAACATCATCTCCAATGCTTCCTGCACCACCAACTGCCTGGCCCCGGTGGCCAAGGTCTTGCAAGACAATTTCGGCATTGATCGTGGTCTGATGACTACCGTTCATGCTTACACCGCAGACCAGAACCTGATGGATGGTCCGCACTCTGATCTGCGTCGCGCACGTTCCGCGGCCCTCAACATCATCCCGACCAAGACCGGTGCTGCCCAAGCCGTGGCCTTGGTCTTGCCAGAGTTGAAGGGAAAGTTTGACGGTTTCGCGTTGCGCGTCCCGGTTCCCACCGGCTCGGTCACTGACCTCTCCTTCGTTGCCACCAAGGAGGTCACCGTTGAGGCGATCAATGCAGCCGTCAAGGAGGCCGCCGAGGGTGAGCTCAAGGGTGTTCTGGCCTACACCGAGGATCCGATTGTCGTCTCCGACATCCAGGGCGATCCGCACTCCTCAATCTTCGATGCCTCTTACACCAAGGTCATCGGCAATTTGGTCAAGATCCTGTCTTGGTATGACAACGAGTGGGGCTACTCCAACCGCTTGGTCGACCTGGCTGGCATGGTCGGCTCTAAGCTCTGATCTGTCGGGCAACACATGCAGTACGAAAGGGCACGTCGGTCGAGACTGGCGTGCCCTTCACCGTACCCTGAAACCAGAAAGGCACAACAGTGCGTTCCATGAACGACCTCATTAGCTTGCGCGGCAAGCGCGTGGTCATCCGCTGCGATTTCAATGTCCCGCTCGACGGCGACACCATCACCGACGACGGCCGCATCAAGGCCGCCCTGCCCACCTTGGGAAAGCTGCGTGAGGCCGGTGCCCGCATCACCGTGCTAGCTCACCTCGGGCGTCCCAAGGGCCAGGTCAACCCCAAGTATTCTTTGGCTCCGGTGGCCAAACGGCTCGGCGAGTTGCTCGGCACCGAGGTCAAGCTCGCCACCGATGTCGTTGGTCCTTCTGCCATCGAAGTCTCTCGTTCCCTGACCGACGGACAGATCGCCTTGGTGGAGAACGTGCGGTATGAGCCTGCCGAGGAGTCGAAGGATGCCGCCGAGCGTGAGGCGCTTGCGGCCAAGTACGCCGAACTCGGTGATATCTACGTCTCCGACGGGTTCGGCGTGGTGCACCGCAAGCAGGCCTCGGTCTACGATATTGCGCAGAAGTTACCCTCTGCCGCGGGTGAGCTGGTAGCCAAGGAAGTCGAAGTGCTCTCCAAGATCACTACTGATCCGGAGCGTCCCTTCGTCGTGGTCCTTGGTGGAGCGAAGGTAGCCGACAAACTGGCCGTCATCGACAACCTACTGAAGGTGGCCGACACGCTGATCATCGGTGGGGGAATGGCCTATACCTTCCTGCAATCGAAGGGCTACGGGGTGGGCAAATCAATCCTCGATGCATCCCAAGTGGATGTGTGCGCCAAATATCTTGCCGACGCCGAGGCTGCCGGCAAGAAGATTCTGCTTCCGGTCGATGTTCGCATCGCGGCCGGCATGGATTTCGAGGCCCGCACCGTCGTCGGGGAGGTCGAGACCGTCGCGGCCGATGCCATCCCTGCTGACAAAGAGGGTCTGGATATCGGCCCTGAGACCGAGAAGCTCTATGCCGAGACTATTCGCAACGCCCGGACCGTCTTCTGGAACGGCCCGATGGGCGTAGCCGAGATCCCGGCCTTCGCGAATGGGACCGCCGCGGTCGCTAAGGCACTTACCGAGGTGCCCGGACTGACCGTCATCGGTGGTGGTGACTCTGCTGCCGTCGTGCGGGACTTGGGATACGCAGACTCCCAGTTCGGTTGGATCTCCACCGGCGGTGGCGCATCGCTGGAATACCTGGAGGGCAAGCAACTGCCGGGTCTGGCCGTCTTGGAAGAGGAGAACTGATCATGGCACGCACTCCCATCATGGCTGGTAACTGGAAAATGAATCTGGACCACATTGAGGCAGTCGGCCTGGTCCAGAAGCTAGCTTGGACCCTGACCGATGAAAAGCACGATGCATCGGCCTGCGAGGTCGTCGTCATCCCTCCCTTCACCGATCTGCGCTCGGTGCAAACCCTCATTGAGGGGGACAGGCTCAAGCTCGCTTACGGTGCTCAGGATCTTTCCCAGCACAGCAATGGGGCATTCACCGGTGACATCTCCGCAGCGATGCTCATCAAGCTGGGCGTTAGCTATGTGGTCGTTGGCCACTCCGAACGTCGCCAGTACCACGGTGAGACGGACGAGATCGTCAATGCCAAGGCTAGAAAGGCTCTGGAAGCCGGGCTAACCCCGATCATCTGCGTGGGCGAGGGGCTCGACGTGCGCAAGGCTGGCGAGCAAGTCGCTTTCACCGTAGCTCAAGTCCGTGGTGCTCTGGCCGGGATTTCTGCCGAGCAGGTGGCGTCCTTGGTCATCGCCTACGAGCCGGTCTGGGCAATCGGCACCGGTGAGGTGGCTACTCCGGCAGATGCTCAGGAAGTTTGTGGGGCCATCCGCGCTGCCGTTGCTGAACTGTACGATGAAAAGATCGCCGATGTGGTGCGCATCCAGTACGGTGGTTCAGTGAAGTCTGGCAATGTCACCGACATCATGGCTCAGCCCGATGTTGACGGTGCCTTGGTTGGGGGAGCCTCGCTGAAAGCCGAGGAATTCGCACGGATTGCCCTGTTCTACAAGAACTGACATCCTGCACAGGAACGAGCCGCTGGCTGGGTTCCTCACGGAGGTGGTGTTTCCTCGCTCGGGACACCACCTCCGCGGCGTTCCTGGGGAAGCGGTCAGTACCGTTTCGGCAACAGAACTGTTCATCTTTGGGCAGGTGAGTGCGTGGGTTATGCTTCGGGGCGTGACTTTCGTACCGCTGCTTGCCTGGCCCGCGATGACCTTGTCGGTCATCTTGGTCTTTCTCAATGTGATCCTCATCGGGTTCATCCTGTTGCACAAGGGACGCGGCGGTGGGCTGTCTGATCTCTTCGGTGGGGGCATGACCACGGGCATGAGCGGTACGTCGGTTGCTGAGCGGAATCTTGACCGGATCACCATCGTGGTCGGGGTCCTGTGGTTGGCCACCATCATCGGTTTGCTGTTCCTGTTCCGGATCCAGGCCTGATTCATCGTTTGGTCGAGAAGAGAGCATGACTATGGTTGGTGGCAATGCCATCAGGGGTAGCCGCGTCGGTGCGGGCCCCATGGGTGAGGCTGAGCGTGGCGATTCCGCGCCTCGTCTGCGCATTAGTTTTTGGTGCGCCAATGGTCACGAAACGCGTCCGGCCTTCGCAGCGGATGCTGATATTCCCGAGGAGTGGGAATGCACCAGGTGCGGGCTTCCGGCCAACACCGATCAGCACAATCCGCCGCCACCTCCCAAGAACATCCCGTACAAGACCCACTTGGCCTATGTGAAGGAACGCCGTAGCGACGACGAAGCTGTTGCCATCCTCGACGAGGCACTCAACCAGTTGCGTCATAGGCGAGCGACGGGAGAGGTCATCTACTGACGCTTCATGCGTTTGGCAGAATGTGTCGGCCCGAATCAGAATTCACAGTGGTGATAAGGAAGCTCAGCCGCTGCGGCTCTGTCCAGGAACCAGTAGGTGGCGCTCAATCCGTGTACCAAGCCTGCAGGGATTCGGTCATCATGGTTGATTCCTCGGGCTGCGGCGGCGGCCTTGGAAGGGCCTGCGGCCATCAGCCAGACCTCGTCCGAACGGTTGATTGTACTTAGGGTGACCGAGATCCGTTCGGCAGGTGGTAGCGGTGCCTCGCTCACCCCGATGACCCGCATCCCTTTCTCGGCTTGGGAACGCATGGATGGATGGCCGGGATAGATAGATGCGACGTGGCCATCGACGCCGAGCCCCAGCAAACAGATGTCGAAGTCAACCTCGCCGAGATCTTTGGCATAGGCCCAGGCTGCCTCGCTGGGATCGGTGGTTCCCTTGGTGGAGGGCATCGGATGTACTTGGGCCGAGACAAGTTGGATTGTTCTGGCCAGGATCGCCAGGGCTTGGGTTGAATTGCGATTCAAATCGGTGGTCGGAACGTAGCGTTCTGAGGTCCACCAGAGCTCCAGCTTGGAAGGATCGAGTTGGACGGCTGGTGCCAGCCCGGCTAGGGCTTCGAAGACGGCGTGAGCTGTGGTTCCCCCGGGCAAGGCGATGTGCACCCGGTCCTTGATCGCCTGCAACTCGACGATCCTGCGGGCGAGACGTCCGGCCATTCCGGTGGCCAGCTCGCCGAGGTCCCGGTATCTGTGGATCCGTTGCAGGGCCATGGTTTCACCCTTCTCGTTTGGCGATGTGGTCCATCAGCTCATCGAAGGCTGTGTCCCCAGACAACCGGGTCAGTTCCTCGGTGATCAGCGCTTTCATTGTGCGGCGGGCCAGCGCCACTTCGCGCTCGGGTTGCCCGGGCAACGACAGTACCGCATCGGTGCGTGAGATCCTGCGCACCACGACGGGCCCGGCCTCGGTTAGCAGTTCTACCGATTGCAGACCGGGATACCCTGAATCGGGCTCGGGACGTTCGACGGCGATGCTTAGTTTGAGTTCTAACCAGGCCGCCATTAGATCTGAGGGGGTCGAATCGGCGGGTGCCGTCACTGAGGCCGATAGGACCTTCGAGCGGGCCTGATCGAGTGCTGCGACGAGCAAGGCACGCCACCGGGTCAGTCGAGCCCATGCGAGGTCAGTGGTGCACGGTCGGTGGTCCCGTGCCAAATTTGCCAGCATCGTGGTGGGATGGGTTGCCCGTGCCGAGTCTACGATCAGGCGGTTGGTCAGGGTGCATAGTTCGTCGGCATACAGTTCGTTGGGAGCTCTGGTCGGCCACCATACGACGACGGGTAGCTCGGGCAGCAGCAGCGGGAGCAACACTGAAGATACGTGTCGGTCCATTTGTCCCGAGAAATCCAAGGTGATCACCTCAGTGGAGGAGGTCGCCTTGATGGCTGCGTTCAGCGGATGGGTATTGGTTCCGCCACGACGGGCCACGAGGATACGCGAAGGATGCTGCTCGGCGGCCTGTTCAGCCATATGCATTGCCTCATCGGTGTCATAGGCATCAATGTTGATCACTAGGGTCAGCACTTGGCCGCTTGCCCCGCGTCCTTGGTCACGCATCTCGTTGAGGGCCTGATTGATCTGCCGGGCATCGGTGTTTTCGAGTCTCATCATGCACACTCCTCAGGGACGACGCCAGGCATATCCGTCGCGAGCCAACATGGCATCGGAGTTGGCGGGACCCCAAGTGCCGGCAGGATACTGTTCTGGAGTGCCAGAGCAGGCCCATAAATCGAGCACCGGATCAAGGATCTGCCAGGATAATTCCACCTCGCGCTGCTGGGGGAACAACGGAGGATCGCCCAGCAGGACGTCGAGGATGAGTCTTTCGTAGGCCTCCGGGGAGGATTCGGTGAAAGAACCAGTGTAGGAGAAGTCCATCCCCACCTGACGGATTTCCATCTGGGTTCCGGGCACCTTGGCGCCGAAGACCATCTGGATACCCTCGTTAGGTTGGATGCGCAGCACCAGTGAGTTGACCCCGAGCTGCTCGATATCGGGCTGGGAGAACGGCATGTGCGGGGTGCGGTGGAAGTTGAGTGCGATCTCGGTGATACGGCGCGGTGCCCTTTTCGCGGTGCGTAGGAAGAACGGAACTCCGGCCCAGCGCCGGGAATCGATATCCACCCTGATGGCCGCATAAGTCTCAGTGACCGAGGTGGGATTGATGCCCTCCTCCTGGAGGAAACCGATGACTTCGCGTCCGCCTTGGTACCCGGCGGCGTACTGACCATTGGCGGAGTGGCTCCGTAGGTCGCCGACAACCGCGGAGGCTTCGAGCACCTTCTCCTTCTCCCGGCGCAGGTCGGTGGGAGAGAAGGAGTTAGGTTCTTCCATGGCGGCCAGGGCCATCAGTTGGAATAAGTGGTTCTGGATGACATCGCGCGCAGCGCCGACACCATCGTAGTAACCGGCACGTCCACCGATGCCGATGTCCTCGGCCATAGTGATCTGCACATCGGAGACGAAGTTCCGGTTCCAGATGGGCTCATACATCATGTTGGCGAATCGGAAGGCCAGCATGTTCTGCACGGTCTCCTTGCCCAGATAATGGTCGATGCGGAACACCGATTCTGCCGGGAAGGCAGCGGAAACCACGTCGTTGAGCACTTGGGAAGAGGCAAGATCGTGGCCGAAGGGTTTCTCAATGATTGCCCGCTTCCATCCTCGGGACTGGTCAGTCATCCCATGTGTGTTGAGTTGACCGATGACCTGCTCAAAATTCTTCGGCGGGATCGACAGATAGAAGGCATGATTGCCCCCAATGCCGTGTTCGGCATCGAAGTCATCAAGGGTTTCCCGCAGCCGACGGAAAGAATCGGTGTCGTCGAAGGCGCCTTGGACGAAACGCACCCCGTTGGTGAGCTGTCTCCAGACCTCTTCTCGGAAGGGGGTCCGGGCGTTCTCCCGTATCGAGGGGGCGATCTCGGCGATGAACTGTTCGGTGGACCAGTCACGACGACCGAAACCGATTAGTCCGAATCCCGGGGGAAGAGCCCCATGGTTGGCCAGGTCATAGATGGCAGGCAGAAGTTTCTTTCGCGACAGGTCGCCGGTCACTCCGAAGAGCACCAGCACGCTGGGGCCTGCGATCCGGGGCAATCGGCGATCACCGTCGTCACGCAGTGGATTGTTCCATGAGGCATCGTTCACTGTGAGATACTCACCCTTCCGGATCTCGTGGTCAGGCTCTGGCCAGGGCGGAGGTAACCCCGGCGACGAGTTCCTCCCACGATGCGATGAATTTGTCGACGCCCTCGGCCTCGAGCTTCTCGTACACTGGTTCTAGAGCTATTCCCTGGGCCTCAATGGCAGCGATCACCGCGCGTGCATCGTCGAGATTGCCGGTGATGGTATCGCCATCCACCACGCCATGATCGGCAAAGGCATCAAGGGTTTTGGCAGGCATCGTGTTGACACAGTGGTCGGCGATCAACTCGGCGACGTACAGGGTGTCGGAATAGTTGGGATTCTTGACCCCGGTGGATGCCCACAGCGGGCGTTGCAGGTTGGCGCCCTTGACCTCCAAGGTCTTGAACCGTTCGCAGGAGAAGACTTCCCGAAAGGCCGCGTATGCCAGCCGTGCATTGGCGACGGCAGCCTTCCCGCACATCCTCAGCGCCTCGGGAGTACCGATCGTGGTGAGCCGGGAGTCTATCTCGGAGTCGACCCGGGAGACGAAGAAGGATGCGACCGAATGGATGGTGGACAGATCGATTCCAGCGGCATCTGCCTGTTCGAGACCGCTCAGGTAGGCATCCATCACCTCCCGGTAACGTTTGACGGAGAAGATGAGGGTCACGTTGACCGAGATGCCGACTCCGATGGTTGCCGTGATGGCGGGCAGACCCGCCTTGGTTGCCGGAATTTTGATGAGCACATTGGGCTCACTGACTTGGGTGACCAGTTGGGCCGCCTGCTCAATGGTGGCTTGGGTCTCATTGGCCAGCATGGGGGAGACCTCGATCGAGACTCGGCCGTCGTAGCCGTTGGAGGTGTCATAGATCTCTCGGAGGACGCGGCAGGCTTGCGCGACGTCGTGGCTCATCAGCTTGGCAATTGCGGTCTCGATCGAGGATCCCTTCAACGCAGCGAGCTCAGTGCCGTACTGAGATAGATCCTGGAAGGCGGCAGCGAAGATGGTTGGGTTGGTGGTGACACCGGTGACCGACTTCTTGGTGATGAACTCCGCCAACTCACCGCTGCGGATGCGTTCGCGCGATAGATCGTCCAACCAGATGGACACGTTGGCGTCGTGAAGTGCCTTCAGATTCGGGTTCATGGCGGGAAGCTCCTGTTGTTGAATCCTGATCACTCCACTTTATCCAGACCCGACGACTTGCCGATACAGATCGTCCAGCAGCATTTGACGCTGATCGTAGAAGGCTGCCCGCTGCGGGTCATGGTGCAGCATCTCGCCGCTGGGAACGGTGACCCGCTCGGTGCCGGGAGATAATACGTCCAAGGCGATGAAGGCCAGCCCTTGCAGGGTGGAACGTTTGATGTCCACCGGGGTGACATCCAGGGTCAGCCCGTCGGCGAGCACCGTGAGGATGCCCGGGGCCTCGACCATTACCCGTCCGCCGACGCGTGCCGAGGAGACCTCGGTGATGGTGGACATCTGGTCGGTGATGCGCTGGAAGCTCCATACAATCCCCTCCAGCACACCGCGGTAGAGCTCAATGCTGGAGGTGGAGAAATCGAGGTGGTGCAGGGTGGCGCGTAAATCTCCGCGCCAACCCACCGAGCGCTCCCCGGTGAAAAACGGGAGCACCAAGGGAGTGATCATGGAGGGTGGTTCCAGCAAGGTGGCCGCGACGACATTGGACTCCGGCAGCCTGAGCTCCCGGTTCATCCACTCGGTGGCCCGTCCGACGTCATTGACCGCGCCACCGACGAGGCTGTAGTTGTCATCCACCCGATAGGCCCACAGCCCCCGGGGCAGGTCGACAGCAGCAGCTCCCACCGGATCGGGGACCAGCAGCCTCATCGCACCGGAAGTAGCCAAGGAGATCACCAGTGAATTCGTGCCTTCTCCGATTCCCCGGGTTGCTGCATAACCGTCACCGATGGGGGCGAACCAGTGGGCCTTGCGCAGGGCTGGGAACATTCGGTGGGCCCGGGACTTCTTCAGCGGGTGCAAGGCAACGCCCGGACTAGCGATTGGTGAAAGGACGTCGTCATCGATCCCGGCGAGTCCGAGCGCCACCTCATCCCAGACTCCGAGGCGGCGGTTCAACAGCCCTGACCAGGCGGCAGTGGATGTGCCGACACAGGAATGGCCGAGCAAATGCAGGTGTACGTACTCGCCGAGAGACATCCAGCGTGCAACCTGTCTGAAGGTCTTCGGTTCGGTGCGGGCCAGCCAGCGCAGCCGGGCGGGCAGATAGGATGCGTGGAACCGGCATCCGGTGCGATCTTGAATGTCATCCTCGTCGTGTGTGGCCCGTAGTTCGGCCACCTCACCTACGCAGCGGTTGTCATTGTAGTTGTAGCAGGTGGTGATTGCACGGCCGGTCACGGAGACGCCCACCAACGATGACGCGAAGGTATCCATGGCTACACCGATGATTTCCAGGCCTCCGGCGATGGTAACCAGTTGATCGATGATCGAGGTCAGTTCGGCGACGATCTGGTCGGGATCAATGACCGTGTGCCATCGGGAGCAGTGGTGAAGCGATGCGGAACCTTGATCCGGGGGCGAAGCGGGTGACCGGTGATGTCGAACAGCATTCCGCGCGATGCCGTGGAGCCCACATCGAGACCCAGCACCAAGGGAGTGTGAGCCCGGCCAACAGGAATCTCGTAGTCGGTTGGCATGGTCCGATCCTATCGGTCATCGTCCTTCCGGCTTCTGATCTGGGGCGTGCTCGGTTCGTGCGCCGTGGTGAGATGGTGTGCGGTTGATTGATGGCCATGCTGATTGATGTCCGGTACGGGGCGGTCCCCGTGTACTCTATGGTCAGACCACCGAGGTGCCACATTGTTAGGGTCTCCTCAGGGCTTGCCGCTTGGCAACGTCGACAGAATTAGACAACATTGGTGTTGTGAATTCTTCAGGTCGTTCGAACGCGCGGAGCTCTGGTGCCGAGGCCGTCGCGACCGATGCCTCCACGCGGCAGAAGGTTCTCGATCTGTTGCTGGAGCACGGCTCAATGACGGCCGCCCAGTTAGCTTCCGAACTTGGTCTTACCACAGCCGGGGTGCGTCGTCACCTCGCTATTCTTGACGAATCGAACCAGATCACCTCCCGCGAGGAGGGTGGTCCTCGTGGGCGTGGGCGGCCCGCGCGACACTATCTGCTGACCAGCGAGGGACGCCGTTCCTTTGGTCAGGCCTATGACGACCTTGCCCTCAGCGCGATTTCTGAGCTCGTCGCTGCCGCCGGGCCCGAAGCCCTTGATCGGCTGGCCAACAAGCGGTTCGCCGCTCTTGAAGCCGACTTCCGGCGTCGTCGGGCCGAGGACCCCGGCGCCGACCCGGCCCAATTGCTGGCCGATGCCCTCAACGCAGCTGGCTATTTCGCATCCACCGACGAGGGTGGGGAGCTATGCCAGCACCATTGCCCGGTGGCCAATGTCGCTGAGCAATTTCCTCAACTGTGCGAGGCCGAGACTCATGTTTTTTCCAGACTTCTCGGCATCGACGTGTCCCGGTTGGCCACCATCGCTTCGGGCGATGTGGCCTGCCGTGTACATCTGGGTGGCACCACCGTGGTGGGCGACCCGATAACTGTAGGCGCAGATCGAAAGGTGAGCGCATGACCTCGATGGTCGAGAACCAACCCACCCAGGAAGAGCAAATCGAAGCTTTGTCTCAGTACCGCTACGGGTGGCATGACGAGGACGTGGCAGGCGCCTCGGCCCGCCGTGGCCTTGACGAGGATGTCGTGCGCGACATCTCCGCTATCAAGAATGAACCCGAGTGGATGCTGGAGCACCGGCTCAAGGCCCTCGGACTCTTCGAACGCAAACCGATGCCCACGTGGGGTGCCGATCTGTCTGACATCGATTTCGATCAGATCAAGTACTACGTGCGTCCCACCGACAAGCCCGCAGCCGATTGGGACGACGTGCCGCAAGAGATCCGCGACACCTACGACCGGCTCGGCATCCCAGAGGCCGAGAAAGCCCGCCTGATTTCCGGGGTTGCCGCCCAGTACGAGTCTGAGGTGGTCTATCACAAGATCAACGAGGAGTTGGAGCGTCAAGGGGTTATCTTCTTGGACACCGACACCGCGTTAAAGCAGTACCCTGAGCTGTTCCGCGAGTACTACGGCACCGTCGTCCCATCCGGGGACAACAAATTCGCCGCACTGAACTCGGCGGTATGGTCGGGTGGGTCGTTCATCTACGTACCCAAGGGCGCCCAGGTTTCGATCCCGCTGCAAGCCTACTTCCGGATCAATACCGAGAACATGGGCCAGTTCGAGCGGACGCTGATCATCGCCGACGAGGGTTCCTACGTCCACTACGTCGAGGGCTGCACTGCCCCGATTTACAAATCAGATTCGCTGCACGCTGCGGTTGTCGAGATCGTGGTGAAGAAGAACGCCCGGGTGCGTTACTCGACTATCCAGAACTGGTCGACCAATGTGTATAACTTGGTCACCAAACGGGCGATCGTCGAGGCCGGGGGGACCATGGAATGGGTTGACGGCAACATCGGCGCCAAGGCCACCATGAAATACCCAGGGGTATGGCTCATGGGTGAGCGAGCCAAGGGGGAGACCTTATCGGTAGCCTTTGCTGGTGAGGGACAACACCAGGACACCGGCTCGAAGATGGTGCACTGTGCTCCCCATACTTCCTCAACCATCGTGTCGAAGTCGGTGTCGCGCTCGGGTGGGCGTTCAGCCTACCGTGGCTTGGTCGAGGTTCAGCCGGGAGCTTTCCACTCGGCTTCCTCGGTAAAGTGTGACGCCCTGCTCGTCGACAACATCTCCCGCACCGACACATACCCCTATGTCGATGTCAGGGAGGAGGACGTGTCGATGGCCCATGAGGCCACCGTATCGAAGATCTCTGAGGACCAGCTGTTCTATCTCATGCAGCGTGGCTTGTCCGAGGACGAGGCCGCTGCCATGGTGGTGCGTGGATTCGTTGAACCAATCGCCCGTGAGCTGCCAATGGAATATGCCTTGGAGCTCAACCGACTGATCGAACTGCAGATGGAGGGCGCGGTCGGCTGATCCCGACCGTCCCCTGTCACCAACGAGAATTCAGGAGATACGTTGAGCACCAACGATCAGAAGTTTAACTCCCATTTGCACCCGGTGCCGTCCTGGGAATTGGCCGACCACGCTGAGCCCACCGGCCGCGAAGAGGTTTGGCGGTTCAGTCCCGTCAAGAGGTTCCGTGACCTGATTACCACTGGCGGGGCGGTTACGTTGCCTGTGAGGGTCACCGCACCCACCGAGGTGGTGGTGCGGCAGGTGAATCCCGCCGAGGCCGTCGAGTTGGCCTTCGACCCGCCGGTGGACCGAGTTGCCGCGTGGGCCGCACTCGAGCCCGAGGCGGTGACGGTTGTTGAGGTTCCCCGGAAAGCCGAGCTCATTGAGCCGATCACCATTGAGATGACCGGCGACGGTTCGCTGGCTCGCGGGCATTTGCTGGTGTCGGTGGGGGAACAGGCCGTGGCCAAGATCATCCTGCGGCACACTGGTTCGGGCCGGATCGCCACAAAGGTGGAACTTGCTGCCGCCCAGGCCAGCCGAGTCGACCTGGTCAGCGTCCAGGACTGGGATGCCGGGTCCGTGCATGGCGGTCAGGTTTCGGTGAAGGTCGGCAAGGATGCCCAAGTGCGCACCATCCAGGCCACCGTCGGCCAGGGCGATGTACGTCTGGTGGAGCGCGCCGAGTATGACGGGCCAGGTGGCGAGTTGAACCAACTGGGCATGTACTTCGTGCGTGCCGGCCAACACGTCGAACACCGGCTGTTCGTCGACCATGTTGATCCGCACACTGTCTCCCATGTTGACTACCGGGGTGCGCTGCAGGGCAAAGGAGCACACTCGGTGTGGATTGGTGATGTGCTGATCCGCAAGACCGCCCTTGACATCGAGACCTATGAGACCAACCGGAACTTGGTACTCACCGAGGGTTGTCAAGCCGATTCGGTGCCGAATCTGGAGATCGAGACCGGGGAGATTCGCGGCGCAGGGCACTCCTCGTCAACCGGGCGTTTCGATGACGAGCAGCTGTTCTATCTGCGTTCCCGTGGGGTGCCCGAGGAGCAGGCGCGTCGGTTGATCGTCGAGGGATTCTTCCTCGACATCATCGGACGCATCCAAGTCCCCGAGATTGAGGCCCGGCTCGTCGAGGCCTTGAACCACCAGCTCGAATCCATTGAGGGCGTGGCCCGCGAATCACTGCTGAGTGAGGAGTCCTGATGACAGCCGTCGAGGTCGCAACCTTGGACGAACTGGTCGAGGGCGAGGCGTTGGGTATCGAGATACCCGGATCTGAAATTGAGGTGGCTTTGGTGCGCATCGGCGAGGAGGTCTTCGCCATTACCGACGAGTGCTCACACGGCAAGGTGCGGTTGTCCGAGGGGGACGTCGAGGTAGAACAGTGCCGCATCGAGTGTCACCTGCACGGATCCCGCTTCGACCTACGCACCGGTCAGGCCTTGAATCTCCCGGCCACCGAGCCGGTTCCCGTTTATCCCACAGTCATCGACGGCGAGCGAATCCTCGTCGACATCGACAACCCGATCAACAACCAGGAGAACTGAACCACCATGGCAGAACTCGTCATCACCGGCCTACACGTCGATGTCGAAACCGAACACGGCCCCAAAGAGATTCTCAAGGGTGTCAACCTCACCATAAGGACCGGTGAGATCCATGCCATCATGGGCCCCAATGGGTCGGGCAAGTCGACACTGGCCTATGCCGTTGCTGGGCACCCCAAGTACATGATCACCTCCGGTTCAGTGATGATCGACGGCGTGGAGCTCACTGAGTTGAGCGTCGACGAGCGAGCGAAAGCTGGTCTATTCCTGGCTATGCAGTATCCAGTTGAGGTGCCGGGTGTGTCCACCTCAAATTTCTTGCGCACCGCCAAGACCGCGCTGGACGGTGAGGCGCCCAAGGTGCGCACCTGGCCCAAGGTGATCGCCTCGGCCTTGGAAACGATGGAACTCGACCCCAGCTTCTCCGGTCGTTCGGTCAACGAGGGCTTTTCTGGTGGTGAGAAGAAGCGTGGTGAAATCGTCCAGCTTGATGTGCTGAACCCGAAGGTTGCGATCCTCGATGAGATCGATTCTGGTCTCGACATCGACGCGGTGCGGATGGTTGCCGAGGGCATCAATCGCTACGCGGCTCAAGGCGATCGCGGTGTGCTGCTGATCACCCATTACACCCGTATCCTGCGCTACACCGAGCCGACCCACGTTCACGTCTTCGTCGATGGACATGTGGTTGCTTCCGGGGGCAAGGAACTTTCCGAGGAACTCGAGATCGATGGCTACGACAAGTACCTGAAGGCAGCGCGTTCCTGATGTATGACGTCAACATGGTGCGTGCCGACTTCCCGGTCCTTGACCGGGAAGTCAGTGGACACCGGTTGGTGTACCTCGACTCGGCGAATACCTCGCAGAAGCCCCGTTGCGTGGTCGGCGCCGTCGAGGAGCACTACCTTCACCACAATGCGAATGTTGCCAGGGCCATGCATACCTTGGGAGCCGAGGCCACTGAGGCCTTCGAAGAAGCCCGAGGGAAGGTCGCGGGCTTCATTAATGCCGCGGGTGCCGAGGAGATCGTGTTCACCAAGAACGCTTCTGAGGCACTCAACCTGGCTGCCAACACCTTAGGTGCACGCCTTGCTCCCGGGGATGAGGTCGTGGTGTCGGTGATGGAACATCATTCGAATCTTGTTCCCTGGCAGCTGGCCTGCCAGCGCACTGGGGCAAGACTGCGATGGTTCGACATCACTGAGGACGGACGTCTCGACTTGGCCAAGGCCCATGCCGAGGGGCTGATCGGCGAGCGGACAAAGATCGTCTCGTTAACCTGGGCCTCCAATGTGCTGGGTACCGTCAATCCGATCCAGTCGATTGCCGATCAAGCCCATGCTGTTGGCGCAGTGATGGTGGTCGACGGTTCCCAGTGGGTACCGCAGGCGCCATGCGATGCCCGCGCATCGGGAGCCGATATTCTTGTGTTCACCGGACACAAGATGTGTGGCCCCACTGGAATCGGGGTGCTGTGGGGCCGGGGCGCCCTGCTCGCCGAGCTACCGCCCTTCCTCGGCGGCGGAGAGATGATTGAGATCGTGCGGATGGAAGGGTCCACTTACGCGCCACCACCGCACCGCTTCGAGGCAGGTACTCCACCGATCGCCCAGGCTGTTGGCCTTGGGGCAGCTGTTGATTACCTGGCCGGGCTCGGTATGGCCGATGTCCATGCCCACGAGCAGGAGATCACCGCCCGGATACTTCAAGGTATGGCGTCCCTCGACTTCATCCACGTCATGGGGCCCACCGAGATGGCTGATCGAGGAGGGGCAGTGTCGTTCACCGTTGACGGGGTGCACCCCCATGACCTGATGCAACTGCTTGACTCCCGTGGTGTCGCGGTGCGCGGTGGGCATCACTGCGCGGCTCCGCTGCATCGTCGGCTGGGCATCCAGTCCAGTTCGCGTGCCTCCGGTTACCTGTACACCACCAAAGAAGACGTCGATGCCTTGATCGAGACTCTCGACTGGGCTCATGATTTCTTCACCGGAAGAACCCGTTTGAGGAGCCTGTGATGAGCATCGAAGCGATGTATCAGGACATCATCTTGGATCACTACCATGAGAAGCACCACGCTGGTCTGCGCGAGCCATACGGAGCCGAAGTACACCACGTGAATCCCTCCTGCGGCGATGAGATCACCCTGCGTGCTGCCATTGATGGTGACACCATCACCGACATCTCCTACGAGGCCGAAGGATGCTCAATCTCCCAAGCATCTGTCTCAGTGATGGCCGACCTGCTGATCGGTCGCGACATCACCGACTCGATGGCGCTGTTCGAGGAGTTCCGCACCATGATGGAGGGCCAAGGAAAGGTCCCCGGCGATGAAGACCGACTGGAGGACGGCATTGCTTTCGTCGGGGTCGCCCAATTCCCGGCGCGTGTGAAATGTGCCATGCTCGGCTGGTCCGCGTTGCGCGACGCCTTAGCGCGCGCCGGTGCTGAGCTTTCCCCGACCGCCCAATGACGAGGAGTGAGATGACAAACCCTTCTGATCTAGTCCGTGACCAGCTTCCCGAGGTGAATTCTGTCGGCACCTGGGCCGAAGCCTCAGCAGAGGAGAAAAAAGCCGTCCTGCTGGAGGCGCTGAAGGAGGTATACGACCCCGAGTTGATGGTCAATATCGTGGACCTGGGTTTGGTCTATGACGTCCACATCGACGAGGAGACCAATGTCACCCTCGACATGACCCTAACCTCGCCCGCTTGCCCGCTGACCGACCAGATCGAGTACGAAACTCAAGCGGTACTGGGACAACTCGCCACCTCGGTGACGGTCAACTGGGTGTGGCTGCCGCCGTGGTCGGTCGAGATGATCACCGATGATGGACGCGAACAACTTCAAGCGCTGGGTTTCATGATCTGAGTCGGCAGTAAGAAGCTTGAGCGGGTAGTTCACTTAGACGGGCTGACCTGCATCGCACAATTCGACTGACGCAGTTCAGTCCGCTAAATTCCCGAACGCCTTACGCACCTCGTGTTCCAGTTCATGCTCGCGAGCTAAACGATCAACGTGGTTGCGAACGGCGTCAGCCATCAATTCTTGTTCTTCTTCAGACATATTGTCACGACGCTCTGCAATTGCTTCACGACAGGAATCTGCTGGGATGGTGTAAGTTTCGGAGAAGTTGGAATCAGCTAACAGCTCGGTGAAGGAGAACCGTCCGGAGGCGGCTTCTCCGATGGAATCTTTGAGCCGCTGGTCGGTGGTGTTGGCCTGGAGGACTCGTAGCGCATCATTCATTGCCTTCATCAAGGTTGGGTCATGACCGACCAGAGCCGCAAACGGGTGATCGTCATCCAAAGCCCCTGGCGCGTTCCGGTTCTGCATCTCCCACGTCTCTTTGGCGGGTCGAGTGCTTTCATCATCCTTCACTGGGCATCTCCACTTGCTCAACGGGGTGGATCGTTCCGAGGTAACCGCCAACGAGCCCGACAAATGTATAGGCGGCACCCACGGTGACACCTTGGATCGTAAGAACCGTTGCCCATACACCAAGTATTGCATCCAGCCAGGCGAGCAGGGCGGTGGACATAGCTGCAGCAGCGGGCGCGCCGATTCCCGAGGCTGTCGCTACTGCGATAGCTGAAGCTAGGATCGCTGCACCAGCCACCATGTCGAGAAGGGTCCCCAACAGAGCTCCGATGCCCTTGGCTGCAAAATACATGCCTTTCCCGCAGCTCTCGTACTCTGCCCCGAGCTTAGACAAGGGTGATGCCTGCTGGTTGTGTGCTTCGATGAGTTCGCGGAAGTAGGACTGTGCCGAATCCGACGCATCTCCTTGCCATCCGCGGAACAGCACGCCGCAGTCATTGGTGATTGCCGAACCCATCGCGGTCCAGTACTCCGATACCTTCGAAAAAGCGTCTCCGGCCTTGGTCACCCCCTTCCAATCCCCGGTGAACTGCTCGACGAACCAATCAATGGGATTGACTCCGATGGTCCACTCGAGCACCTTCCCCATCCAGTAGCTCGGGGAGACCAAGGAGCCACCGAGCTCTACGACCATTTGCGCCCACTCTGGTATCCCAGAGAACTCCTCGGCGGGCGGGATGCTGTCGCCGGGCAGGGCGGAACCGAACTCGCTGCCGCTGCCCGCCTGCGCAAGCGATGCACCACTACTGGTTGAGGAGCCCAGCTGGGAGAAGATGTCATTGACCGTCACAGTGTTGTCCTGTTCAGTCGTGTCGTAACGGTCCTGAGCATCTGCCAAGTTCTTCGCGACCGCATTGAGCAGCTTCTCACCACGTTGGATGTTTCTACGTGCGGTTGATACCGCACTATCGTGGTCGCGCAAGGCGACGGCGAACATCCTCCCATCCCATTGCCCCAAGGAGCCTGGCCCAGCCTCGACGTAAGCATCTGCCTTGCCGGCGCTGACGCGGAGTTCATCCATGCGTGTAGAGGCTGAATCTAGGATGTTCGTCGGTTGGAGTAAGAAGTCGCTCATGTACCTGTCATTCCGTGAAATGTGTTGCCTAGGAACGTAGCGTACGGTGGGGTCATGGTTGTCCTGCTTACGAAGGTTGTGTCGGTGCTCTGCGGGGTGCTTACCTGCACTTCGGTGCTCAATGCTTTCGCCACCCGTGCGTGGCAGTTCTGGGTTGCAGCACTAGCTTTCCTGGCATGGACGATCGGTTGGTGGGCACTGGGTGCGCACTGGACCACGGTCGGGTCATCGTCGCGCGTGGTACTTGATACCCATACCGGACTCATCGCGGCGACGATGGTCGTGGTCTTCATTGTGGCCAGCCTGTGCTTATCCACCTTGGGCTGAGAGTTGTTCACTTTGCTGACACCATGGCGTGGCTGAGCCAAAGCATCGACAGCAGCGGTTGCCTCACAGTTTTGTGGTGATCGGTTGTGGCCCGCGACAATGATACAGACATGTTGCAGGCCACAGATCTCGAGGTTCGCGCCGGGGCGCGGCTGCTGCTCGAACCCACGACATTCCGCGTCAACCCCGGCGACAAGATTGGCTTGGTCGGCCGCAACGGTGCCGGGAAGACCACCACTATGCGCATCCTGGCCGGGCAGCTGATCCCCGCAGCAGGGAAGGTATCGCGCTCGGGCAAGATCGGCTACCTGCCGCAGGACCCGGGGGAGAACGATCCTGAGCAGATCTCTATGGAGCGCATCCTGTCGGTGCGCAACCTTCCACGCATCCTAGAACGACTGGCCCTCGCGGAGACCGCCATGTCCATCGCCCGCGGTGATGCCCTGGAGAAAGCCATGGCCGACTATGCGAAGGCTGAGGCTCAACTGACCGCGGCCGGGGGATACGGTGCTAGGGCTGAAGCGGCACGGATTGCCGCCAACCTGAATCTGCCCGACCGAGTGCTCGGTCAACCGATGCGCGAACTTTCGGGCGGGCAACGCCGACGCGTCGAGGTGGCCCGCATCCTGTTCTCGAATGCCGACACTCTGCTGCTCGACGAACCAACCAATCACCTTGATGCTGACTCGGTGGTGTGGCTTCGCGACTTCTTGAAGACCTATCCCGGCGGGGTCATCATGATCTCCCACAACACCGAACTGCTCTCCGAGACAGTCACCAAGGTCTTCCACCTTGATGCCAACCGGGCATCGATGGACCTCTACTCAATGGGCTGGAAGCAGTACTTGGTGCAGCGCGAGGCCGATGAAAAGCGACGCAAACGCGAGCGGATGAATGCAGAACGCAAGGCAGCCCAACTGATCGCCCAGGCCGAAAAATTCGGGGCCAAGGCCACCAAGGCCGCAGCAGCCCAGAATATGACCCGCCGTGCCGAGAAACTGCTCGCCGACGTGGAGCCCGAACGCGTTCATGACAAGGTGGCCAACATCAAATTCCCGACTCCGGCACCGTGTGGGCGAACCCCGTTGACCGGCACCAGGTTGTCCAAGACTTACGGTTCACTCGAAGTGTTCACTGCCGTCGATCTCGCTGTCGATAAGGGTTCGCGGGTCGTAATTCTCGGCCTCAATGGTGCCGGGAAGACGACCTTGCTGCGTATCCTGGCAGGTGTGGAGCCCCCGGACACTGGGGAAGTTGTGGCCGGACACGGACTCAAACTTGGTTACTTCGCCCAGGAGCACGACCTGCTTGACCCATCGCGCACCGTGCTGGAGAATATGGCCGATGCAGCACCCGGGCTCAACGAGACCCAAGCCCGGGCGGTGCTTGGTGGTTTTCTGTTCACCGGCGACGACGACCACAAGCCTGCAGGGGTGCTGTCTGGTGGAGAGAAGACTCGGCTGGCCCTGGCCACATTGGTTGTTTCAGCGGCCAATGTCTTGTTGCTCGACGAACCGACCAACAACCTTGACCCCATCTCCCGGGAACAGGTGCTGTCCGCAATTCGCTCTTATCAAGGGGCGATGGTGTTGGTGACACATGATGAAGGAGCGGTCCAGGCGCTCCAACCCGACCGGGTCATCGTGCTGCCCGACGGTGTGGAAGACCTGTGGAGTGATGATTACGCCGAATTGGTCACCCTGGCCTGAACCGCACATTTTTCGATGCTTTGCCTGATGGACGCCATGATCATTTATCAGATTCTGATATAGGGGGCAGAAACCCTGACCAAAACCGATTCACTCACGTATTCTCATGTCATACCGGTGGGCAGAATTGAGGTGTGGTCATGGCCAGAATCACCAAGGGTCAACGCATCAGCGGGGAGCAGCGCCAGCAGCTCATGTCAGAGTTCGTCGAGCGGTACCGGGCGGGTGAGACCATCCGCCAGTTGGCAGAGTCCTCGGGGCGCTCCTACGGCTTCGTGCAGGGCATGCTCAAGGAGGCCGGGGTGTCTTTCCGCAGTAGAGGAGGAGCGCATCGTCCAGCTACCGAAACTTGATCGCCCGGCTCAGCGCCGGGTAAACACCGAGATGCTGACCGATGCCGTCGTGTCGAGAGCAGGCCAAGCGGTGCGGGCGGTGTGGAATGCGTTGGGGCCCATTCCCACCAGATCAGCCACTTCGTCGCAACCTAGGTGCAAGGGGAAACGTACCCCGGTCCGTTGTGTAAGTTTGATGCCTTCGATGCCCAGGGCTGCGTCAAGGCGGTCCAGTTTGTCCGCGGTGATCTCAAGCAGCCCACCCAAGCGTCGTAGCTCTACCAAATGATCGACGGTGGGGGTGACCACCACCAGGCTGCCCCCGGGGCGCAGGATACGGGCGAACTCGGATGGATTGCGTGGCGCGAAGATGCATGCCAAGAGCCCGACGGTGGCGTCACGAAGAGGTAGCCCTGCCCATGTGTCAGCCACCACAGAAGCCAAGCCATGGCGTGCCGCCCAGCGAGTTGCCATCGCAGAGACATCCACCGCCAGGTGTGGGTATTCGCGCCCGGAGAGCAGACGACGCAGGTAGTGCCCTGTTCCCGCTCCGACTTCGACCACTGGTCCAGGGATATTCGCACAGGCCGTAACCAGTGTCTCCATGATCGGTCCATAGGCTCCGCTGTCCAGGAAACGGGCCCGCGCAGCCACCATCTCCATTGTGTCGGCATTGGGCGGAGAACTCCGGCCCAATAGGTTCAGCTGACCCTGCCTGGCGATGTCAAAACTGTGACCATGTGGACAACGAACCACTCGATCATCCCTTGACAAGGCCCCTGAGCATACCGGGCAGGCCAGCAGATCCAAACCAGCATCAATCGGTTGGGTGGCGGGCATCGAAACCTCCAACGGGTGCGGTGGGAACCCGACAAGGGTGGGTAACGGAATTTGTGCGCGTGTCCCGCGCATAAGCGCAGCCCTCAAGATAGCTTCGAGGGGTGAACAATGCCACCAACACTTCCGGACGCGTCGCTCTGGTCACCGGGGCCTCACGCGGCATCGGCGCAGCGATCGGGACTACCCTCGTGGAACGCGGCTACCGCGTCATCGGTTTGTCTTCTTCCGGCAAGGCGCCCGGCGGGGTCATGGCGCTTGCCTGTGATGTCGCTGATCCGGTCGCAGTCGACGCGGCATTCGCCCGAGTTGAGAAGGAACTCGGCCCAGTAGAGGTTTTGGTCGCCAATGCCGGCATCACCCGTGACTGCCTGTTGATGAGGATGGGGGATGAGGATTGGTCGCAGGTGCTGGATGTGAACCTCACCGGTGCCTTCAATGTCATCCGCCGCGCGAGCCGCCCAATGGTCAAGGCCAGGTTCGGCAGGATCGTGGTCATCTCCTCGGTGGTGGCAACGATGGGATCCATAGGGCAAGTCAACTATGCGTCAACCAAGGCAGGACTCATCGGTATGGCTCGCTCGGTGGCCCGTGAACTGGGTGGGAGGGGCATAACCTGTAATGTCATCGCGCCCGGCTTTATCGCCACCGACATGACCGAGATACTTGATGAAAAGATGCGGACCGAGTACCTCGCGAAGGTACCTGTAGGGCGCATGGGTGAGGTGGGCGACATCGCACGCGCGGTCGCCTTCCTGGTCGATGACGAATCTGGATACATTACTGGGGCGGTGCTCCCGGTTGACGGTGGAATGGGAATGGGTGACTGAACAATGGGAATCCTTGACGGCAAGAAGATCATGGTCACTGGTGTGACCATGAATACCTCGATTGCCTATGCAGTGGCGCGTATCGCCCAGGAACAGGGCGCGGAGGTGATCGTGTCAAATTTCGGCCGGGGCATGTCCCTGACCAACCGGGTGGTCAAGAAGCTGGATCCGGTACCCGCGGTGCTGGACTTGAACGTGACCGACCCCCAGGCACTGGCCGATTTGCCCGGGGTGCTGCGCGAGCATGGCTTCGACCACCTCGACGGGGTAGTGCACTCGGTCGCCTATGCGAATCCTGCTACCGCCTTGGGCGGAGCCTTCCTCACCACTGGCTGGGAGGATGTTGCCACTGCGGTGCACACTTCTGCCTACTCCCTCCAGTCACTGACTATGGCGGTGCGTGATCTGCTGTCCACCGGATCGTCCGTCGTTGGACTCACCTTCGATGCCACGGTCTCCTGGCCCACCTACGACTGGATGGGCGTGGCGAAGGCCGCCCTCGAATCGACCAACAGGTACCTGGCCCGTTATCTTGGCCCGGACGGTATCCGCTGCAATCTGGTGGCTGCCGGCCCGGTTGACACCATCGCCAAGAAGGCGATTCCCGGATCGACCGATTTCAATGCCGTGTGGGAACAACGAGCGCCGCTGGGATGGGACCCGAAGGATGCCACCGCGGTCGGGAAGGCCGTTGTCGCCTTACTCAGCGACTGGTTCCCGATGACCACCGGAACGATGCTCCACGTTGACGGGGGGCTGCATTCCACCGGGGCCTGATTGGTGCGGTACCTGCGACCGGCGTCGCTGGGAGATAAGGTTTCAGATATGGTGACCGTGGCGGAATTGGATCGGGTGAGCGTGCGCCGAGGCGCGAAACTGCTACTCGACGAGGTCGATTTCAAAGTATCCGAATCTGAGCGATGGGTCGTCGTCGGCCCCAATGGTGCCGGGAAAACGACCATGTTGTCCCTACTCGCCGCGCAAATGCACCCCACCCAAGGGGTGGTCAGCCTGCTGGGGGAGTACTTGGGGGCAGTCGATGTCTTCGAGTTGCGACCCAGGATAGGACTGGCCTCCTCTGCCATGGCCCATCGCATCCCAGCGTCGGAGAAGGTTCGAGACATCATTATGTCGGCCTCCTACGGGATGCTCGGACGCTGGCGAGAATCCTACGAGGCCATGGACCAGAACCGGGCTATGGAACTCATGCGGCTGATGCAGGTCGGTGAACTCGGCGATCGCACCTACGGCACCCTGTCCGAGGGAGAACGCAAGCGGGTAGAGATCGCCCGGGCACTGATGACCGATCCTGAGTTGTTGTTGCTCGACGAACCGAGTGCCGGGCTCGACCTGTGCGGCAGGGAGATACTGGTGGGGATTCTTGGTCGGCTTTGTGCCAACCCCTATGCGCCCACCGTCGTGTTGGTGACCCATCACTTGGAGGAGATCCCTTCAGGCATCACTCACGCTCTGCTGCTGACCGACGGCAAGGTATATGCCCAAGGTCCAGTTCGCGAGGTGATCACTTCGGAGAACGTCTCGGGTGCTTACGGCATCCCCTTGGAGGTGACCAGGACCGACGACAGGTGGAGCGCCCGCGCCTTCCACCCTGCTCGTCGCGCCCAGCAGTAGTACCCGCCCGGAACGCTGGTGACTTTCGGTGCCTCGTGCCCGGATATCTGTGGTCAGCGGTTTGTCGTTTCGTGCCAGTCCTCGTCGTGGGCTGCGTAACGAGTTGAAAGGGCTCCGCAGACCATCAACTGGACCATATGGAAGATCACCAGTGGAAGAACGATGGTTCCCACACTGGCTGCAGGGAACATTACCGAGGCCATCGGTACACCCGTTGCCAGCGACTTCTTGGTTCCGCAGAACTGGATGGTGATCTGGTCGCGCCGATTGAATCCCAGCCAGGCCGGTGTCTGCCAAGTGAGCCACAGCATCAGCATCAGCAATACCCCGGTGATCACCACGATCGCCACCAGATCACCGATACCGGTGCGCTGCCACAGTCCTTCTCGGGCCCCTTGGGAGAATGCCTTGTAGACCACCAGGACGATGGATCCCTGGTCGACGAGCTTCAACTGCGGGTGACGGGCGACGAAATCGGCCGTTACCCGCCGGGAGAACTGCCCGAGCATGAAGGGCAGCAGGATCTGGCAGGCGATATCCACCACCGAGGAAGGATCGAGGGTCAGACCGGTAGTGGTCATCAGCCACAGTGCCAACAGGGGGGTGACGAATACCCCCAGCAGATTCGACACCGAGGCCGAGACGATGGCTCCAGCGACATTGCCCCGGGCGATCGAGGTGAAGTTAATCGAGGACTGCACCGTCGAGGGCACCAGACACAGAAACAGAAAACCGCGGTGCACATCACCGGAGATAAGCCAGGGCTCCATCAATCCGAGCAGGATGCCCAGTATGGGGAAGATCACATAGGTGAATGACAGGATCACCGCGTGCAGCTTCCAATGCTTCAAGCCAGCCAAAGTCTCCGAGGGTTTGAGGCGCACCCCATAGAGGAAAAACAATATGAAGATCAGCACCTTGGTGGTCCAGTCCATGACTGGAACGCCTATCCCGCGGGCAGGGAGGAAGGACGCGACCACCGCGGAGACGACAATCGCTGTCAGGAACCAGTCGACCTTGAAGTGTCTGCCTGAAGCCATGGACCACACAATACGGACGATTCACGTAGCATGGGGCCTCGTGCACACCATCGAGATCACCAATCCCGGCGATGAACGACTCGCCGACTACGTGCACCTTCGGGAGTCGTCGCTGCGCCGCCGACTTGAGGCGGGTCGGGGTATATTTATCGCTGAAGGAGCCAAGGTAATTCGTCGCGCAGTTGAGACTGGGCATGTCCCGAAATCACTGATGCTTGCCGAGCGATGGCTGGCCGGGTTGAGCGACCTATTGATCGGGATGGATGCTCCGGTCTATCTAGTCAGCGAGGAACTCGCCGAGCAGGTGACTGGCTTCCATGTGCACCGTGGCGCATTGGGTGCAATGTATCGGCGCGAAGCGTGGACCTTGGAGCAGATCTTGGTGATGGACAGGGTCGTCGTGTTGGAAGACATCGTCGATCACACCAATGTGGGGGCGATCATCCGCTGCGCAGCGGCTCTCGGGTGGCAGGGTGCGATTCTTGCTCCCAGGTGTGCCGATCCGTTGTACCGCCGGGCGATCAAGACCTCCATGGGAGCGGTCTTCTCCCTACCTTGGACACGCCTGGCCAGCCACGACCTGTCGGTGCTGCACAGGGCCGGTTTCGAGACAGTAGCCATGGCACTGGGCGATGACGCAGTGGACTTGGGCGATTACGCAGCCCAGGTGCGTTCGTTGGACCGGCGGATCGCGTTGGTGCTAGGCACCGAGGGGGCGGGAATCTCACGCGAATGGCTTGCCCGGGCGGATCTGGCGGTCCGGATTCCGATGGCCGCTGGTATCGATTCCCTCAACGTCGCCACGGCCGCAGCCGTCGCCTGCTATGAACTTGCACCCCCGGCATCAAGTTCCTCGGGGGAGACCACCTCAATCTCGGGATAGTCTGGCCGCCACATCGCGTCATAGACCTGTTGGATCGGATTGTCCAGTGGGCGCCGGGCCAGTCCCTCCTTGTTCGCTTGCTGGGCCACTGCCACAGCGACACGCGCTGAGATCGCGCGCAGTTGGTGCATTGCCGGTAATAGGGAGGCTCCCCTGCGCCGGTCGGTGACCGCATCCGCGACTGCCCGGGCGGCTGCCGCCAGCATCGAGTCGGAAATCTGTTCAGCTTTGCAGGTCACCACACCCAGACCGATACCCGGAAAGATCAGGGCATTGTTCGCCTGGGCGATGGTGTGCATCTGATCGTCGTGTTGCACCGGAGTGAAAGGGGAGCCTGTGGCAATGAGCGCCCTTCCCCTGGTCCATTCGAGCAGATCCACAGGGGTGGCCTCCGCCCGTGATGTGGGATTGGACAACGGCATGATGACCGGCCACTCGCAGTGCGCGGCCATCTCCTTGATGACTTGCTCGGTGAAGGCTCCCGGCTGGGCAGATGCGCCGATCAGGATCGTGGGGTGCACATTGCGCACCACATCGGCCAGTTCATGACGGCCTGGGATATCAAGTACCCAGTCGGTGAGTTCGGCGGGGTCACGTGCGTAGGGCTCCTGGAAGTCTCGCAACTGGCCGCCACGCAGGCACAGACCCCGGGAGGAGAGCCCCCAGAACCTGGATTTGGCCTTTTCCGGATCCATTCCCTCGGCCACCATGAGATCCACCAACAGGTTTGCGATGCCGATGCCCGCCGAACCAGCGCCGTGAATGACGATTCGTTGCTCGGCGAGGCTCGAATGATTGGCCCGGATCCCGGACAGCACCGCCGCGACGACGACTGCCGCCGTGCCCTGGATATCGTCGTTGAAGGAACATACCTCGTCACGGTAGCGGTTCAGGATTCGGTGGGCGTTTGCCGCGGCGAAGTCTTCCCAGTGGATCATGGCATTGGGGAAGGCGGCCGTGATCTCTGTGACAAACCGATCGATAAAGGAGTCATATGCCTCTCCGCGCACCCGGGAATGGCGTACACCCAGATAAGCTGGGTCATTGAGCAGGTCGAGGTTGTCGGTCCCGGTGTCTAGCACCACCGGAAGAACACGGTTGGGGTGGATTCCGGCTGCTGCTACGTAGACCGATAGCTTGCCCACGGCGATGGCGACCCCGCCCACGCCCTGGTCACCGATGCCCAGGATGCCCTCGGAGTCGGTGACGACGACCAGGTCCACCTCCTCGGGGCCTTTCCCGGAGGCAGCGAGGGCGATGGCGATTCCGTCGGGATTGTCGATGTTGAGGTAGAGACCGCGTGGTTTGTGGAACCAGTGGGAGTACTCCTGGATGGCCTTGCCGATGGTCGGGGTGTAGACGATCGGCAGCATCTCCTCAATGTTCTCGGTGAGCAACCGGTAAAAGAGGATCTCGTTCCGATCCTGCATGGAGGTGAGGTAGATGTACTTGGCTAGATCCGTCGGCTCGCGTGCATACTGCTTGTAGACCCGCCGCATCTGGGCGTCAGCGGATATGATCGCATCAGGCAACAGACCGGATAGTCCGAGATCGCGGCGCTGCTCGGCGGTGAAGGCAGTGCCGAAATTGATCAGCGGGTTGGCCAGAACGGCGCGACCGCGGGCTGCGATGCGGGCGATGTCCCGCCCGTCGCGACGAATGAGATCGTAATCTTTGGGCACAGCCATAGCCTATTGGCTGGCTATCATCTGGCGCATCACCGTTGCCCGGGATGACTGAACAGGACCGCACGCCTTGTGGGTGCGCGAGCTGAGCCAACGTTCCAGAAGTATCGTGAACTTCTCCACCCGGCACCGATCGCAGCATTGTATCGGTTGCGGGGCTGTGGTGCGGGCAAGGAACCCGGAGGATCGATCCTATGGAGTGGATGGGCTCAGCCTTTCGGGGTAATCGGCCAGTCGTCGGGGTAGAGGTGGGCATGCGCTTGTTTCTGTTCGTCGAGCAACTTGCGTGAACGTTTGGACAGCCTGTCGCCGAAAACAGTGCCGTTGAGGTGGTCGGTCTCGTGTTGCACACAGCGGGCCAATAACCCGGTGGCCTCGATGCGTACCGGATTGCCGTTCTCATCAACCCCTTCGCACACCGCCTTGTCCGGGCGGGCTAGCGGTTGATAGGACCCCGGCCACGACAGGCATCCTTCCTCGGTGGCATCTAGATGACGATCCCGGCCCTCCGGCAGGGTGACCATCGGATTGCACATCACTCCGTGGCGGATCCGGTCGTTACCGTCGGGGCAGCAGAAGGTGAATACCGCCAGGTCAGCATCGACCTGGGGTCCGGCCAGCCCGACCCCGTCGGCGGCGATCATTGTCGCGAACATGTCAGCCACCAGCTGATGCAATTCCGGACCGAAATCGGTGACGGGTCGGGTGGGGGTATGCATCACGGGTTCGTCCCACCGGGTGATCCGTAGAATCCGCCCTTTGGCCGCCCACTCTTGCGGGGTCGCCATGTTCCACCATCCTTCCTCGCCGACACGCGATGTGTTGGTGGCCTAAATCTATATCCACCCCTGTGCCGCCATAACCCGAGGTCTGCTCGGGGTACGTGGGAACTTGGGTGGTGGTGGCGGCACAATGGAGTGGTGCAGGACGATGAGATGGAAGAATTGCCCGTATGGGCGACCCAGGTGATCGACGAGTTCTGCCGACACCTCAGCTTGGAACGGGATAGATCGGCCCACACCGTTCGGGCCTATCGCAGCGATCTGATCGCCATGCTTCAGGCGATGGTTGCCCGGGGCATCACTCGCATTGACCGGATCGCCCTCGTTGATCTGCGGACCTGGCTTGCTGCCCAACGACGCAACGGTTCGGCCTCCACCTCGATGCAACGCCGAGCATCGGCGATCAGGACCTTTTTTGACTGGGCCCGACGTAACCAACTCGTGACGATCGACCCGGCAGCGGGGCTCAAATCACCGAAAATACCGCGCAGACTCCCGCGCACCCTCACCCGCAACGACACCGCCGAACTAATGGTCGCAGTTCTCGACGCGGCGAGCATCGACGAGACTCCCGCAGGGGCACGTAATGTGGCAATCCTCGAGCTGCTCTATAGCTCCGGATTGCGTGTGTCGGAGTTGTGCGGGCTCAACTTGGGCGATCTGGATCGGGAACGAAACTTGGTGAGCGTTGTGGGCAAGGGCAACAAACAACGCGCGGTCCCGGTGGGTGCCCCAGCTCTCGACGCAGTCGATGCCTGGTGTACCCGACGAGGGGAGTGGGTGACTCCCAGTTCCGGGGCCGCACTGTTTCTCGGGCGCCGGGGAGCACGAATCGATCCGCGGGTGGTGCGTCGGGTGGTGCACGAGGCGATGCGCGCGATACCCGATGCTCCAGATACCGGGCCTCATGGGTTGCGGCATGCAATGGCGACCCATCTGCTGGAGGGCGGTGCGGATCTGCGTAGCGTCCAGGAAATGCTTGGACATGCATCCCTGGCAACCACTCAGATCTATACCCACGTCACTTCCCAGCGGCTGCGTCAGGTCTTCGACCAGGCCCATCCTCGTGCTTGACCATCCGATCCACCGGGTTAATCCATAGCCGGGGTCCTGGGCTTGCTGCCTTGCAACATGACGGTATTCAGTGCACCCCCAGGGGATCGACGGTGATGTCGTTGCGCACCATTGAGTAGTGCAGATGGCAGCCGGTTGAGTATCCGGTCGTGCCGACTGCACCTACGATGCTGCCCGCAGTGAGTTGCTGCCCACCTGACACATCGATTCGTTCTAAGTGGGAATAGGACGTGGATAGACCATTGCCGTGGTCCACCTCCACCCGCAACCCGAAACCGCCCACCGTGGTCGCCCGTCGCACAATCCCAGCCCACAAGGTGGCTACCGGGGTACCGCAGTTCGCCCCGATGTCGACACCGTCGTGGAACTCCTGACGGCCACTGATCGGATTGGTCCGTGGCCCGAATCCTGAGGTGATCGGGCCCGGCACCGGGAGATCACCGGTCGGCATGATGCCGGTGCCACCAAACGGCGGGGTGACGCGTGGAGTGGCGTCGGCGCTCAGCAAACGTACCCGGGGTGTGTCCCCACCCAGCCAGACGAGGGGGTCCAGATAGGTTTCCCCGCGGCGGACTCCCCAGTGAAGGCAGACATCACTACCGTCGCAGTGGCCGGTGACGAGAATGGCTACCGGTTGGCCGGCGAAGACTACCGCACCGGTGGCGAGTGAGGTGGTGACCGGCTGGAAGGTAGAACGCGTGCCGTCGGGGTGCTGGATCGACATCATCGGCACCCCGTTGATCCGTCCGACCCATGAGACCACCCCAGATTCGGGGGAGACCACCTGCTGCCCTTCGATACCGGCGAGATCCACTCCCCGATGACCGGGGGACCAGTCGGACTCGCCCATCTGGAAACGACGCAGTATCTTGCCCGCAACAGGAATCACCCGTCCCGGCGATGCGGGATTACCGTGAGCCTCGGAAATGTCAGATGTGCACAGCAGGCCTGCCAGCACGATGATGAGCAGCAGTTTTCTCATGCCCTGAGGATCGTCGTCGAGGTTCCCGGATGTTCAGATCACCGAGGGTCTGTGCACAACCATGAGCTCGGACTGCACCGGATTGCCGGATCGTCAGCCGGGGCATATGATGACCGGGCAGCTCGTTTCGGCGAGTTGACGTCGCATGCATATTTTCGGATGTCACATCCGGGGAACTGGGCACGGTCCGCACATGTGTCACCACACATGTCGGCGCTTGGTTCTGATGCATCAGGGAAACCCGGGAGAGCCTGGGATTCGTCGAACCACGTGGGCTGATGCCCACCCGAATGGCCGGATTCCCCGGGCACGAATGCTCGGAAGTCCGGTAGGAAAGGACCACCATGGCCGTCGTGACCACGCGCCAGCTCTTGGAGAGCGGTGTCCACTTCGGACACCAGACTCGTCGTTGGAACCCGAAGATGAAGCGTTTCATTTTCAACGAGCGAAACGGCATCTACATCATCGACGTCCGCAAGTCGCTGACCTACATTGATCGCGCTTATGCCTACGTCTCTTCCTTGGTTGCCCGTGGCGGGCAGATACTGTTCGTCGGTACCAAGAAGCAGGCCCAGGAGTCTATTGCCGAGCAAGCCACTCGGGTCGGTATGCCCTACGTGAACCAGCGTTGGTTGGGCGGCATGCTGACTAACCATCAGACCATCTCCAAGCGCACCGCTCGTCTCAAGGAACTTGAGTCGATGGACTTGGAGAACGTCGTTCCGGGGGGGCTCACTAAAAAGGAACTGCTCGGTCTGCGCCGCGAGAAGGACAAGTTGGAGAAGTCCCTCGGTGGCATCCGTGACATGGTTGGGCTTCCCCAGGCTGTGTGGGTAGTCGACACCAAGAAGGAACATTTGGCCATTGACGAGGCCCGCAAGTTGCACATCCCGGTCGTCGCCATTTTGGACACCAACTGCGATCCCGACGAGGTCGATCACCCAATACCAGGTAATGACGACGCCATCCGTTCGGTGTCCCTGCTGACCCGTATCATCGCCGACGCCGTCGCCGACGGTCTGGTTGCCCGCTCCACCGGTGGCGTCACTTCCCCGGATCAGCCGGCCGCCGAGCCCATGCCAGACTGGGAGCGCGAACTCCTCGGAGCTTCTGAGCAAGCCGAGGCCATTGAGGATGTCGATTCCTCCTCCAGCGAGACCAACTGACCCGACACCACTTCCCACAAGACAGGAAACAGCAATGGCTATCACCGCCGCTGATGTGAAAAAACTGCGCGACATGACTGGCGCCGGCATGATGGACGCAAAGAAGGCTCTCACCGAGGCCGAGGGCGACTTTGAGCGCGCCGTCGAGTTGCTCCGTGTGTCGGGTGCAGCCAAGGCCGCCAAGCGTTCGGACCGCTCGGCGAACAATGGTCTGGTCGCAGCCAAGGGCTCGTCGTTGATCCAGTTCTCCTCCGAGACCGATTTCGTCGCCAAGAACCAGGAGTTCGTCGACCTAGCCGATGCGATCGTTACCGCCGTGGAGGACGCGAAGGTCTCCGATGCCGATTCCGCCCTGGCTCTGCCGTTGGGTGACACCACCATCGCCGACGCCGTGGCGGCCCTTGAGGCCAAGATCGGCGAGAAGCTGGTGCTGGCGAACGTCGCCCGTTTCGACGGCAACGTCCACACCTACCTGCACCGTCGTGCCCAGGATCTGCCTCCGCAGGTTGGTGTCCTGGTCGAGTACGAGGGCGACAACGCCGAGTTCGTCCACGGTGTCGCCCTGCAGATCGCCTCAATGCGTCCCGATTACGTTTCTCGTGAAGATGTTCCGGCCGAGGTTGTCGGGCGCGAGCAGCGGATTGCCGAGGAGACCGCCCTTGAGGAGGGCAAGCCCGAGAAGATCATCCCGAGGATCGTCGAGGGCCGCGTGAATGGCTTCTACAAAGAGACCGTCCTGCTCGAACAGCAGTCGATCTCCGACGACAAGAAGACCGTTGGCAAGCTTGCCGCGGATGCGGGTGTGACCATCAAACGCTTCGTGCGTTTCGTTGTCGGCGCCTGATTACTGGCATTTGGTGAGGGGCGGTCCTGCAGGACCGCCCCTTCCTCTTGCCCGGGCGTAAGGAGGTACCAAATGGTCTTGGAGGCTCGTACGTCGCTAGAGTGGTCGCCAACCACTTCGAGCCTCGGAGGTTTGTCGATGACCGAACCCTACAAGCGTGTACTGCTCAAGCTCTCCGGGGAGGCCTTCGGTGGGGGACGGCTCGGCGTCGATCCTCTTGTCGTGCGATCGGTCGCCAAACAGATCGCCAGCCTAATCGCCAATGGCACCCAAGTGGCTGTCGTCGTCGGTGGCGGCAACTACTTTCGTGGGGCCGAACTGCAACGTGGTGGCATGGACCGAGATCGTGCCGACTACATCGGCATGCTGGGAACCGTAATGAACTCGCTGGCCCTGCAAGACTTCCTGGAAAAGGAAGGAGCACCCACCCGGGTGCAGTCGGCTATCACGATGGGGCAGGTCGCCGAGCCTTACATCCCGCGCCGTGCCGAACGCCATTTGGAAAAGGGGCGCGTGGTCATCTTTGGTGCAGGCTCGGGGATGCCTTATTTTTCCACCGACACGGTCGCAGCGCAGCGGGCCTTGGAGATCGCGGCTGAGATCCTGTTGATGGGCAAGAATGGCGTGGATGCGGTCTACGATTCCGATCCCAAGACGAACCCGGATGCGAAACGTTTCGAGGAGCTCACCTACGATGAATTCCTCACCGCTGGGCTCAAGGTCGCAGATGCCACGGCCATCTCCCTGGCTCGTGACAACCACCTGGACATGCTCTTCTTCGGTCTCGACGATGAGTCGAACATTGGTCGGGCAGTGGCCGGCGAGCGCATCGGCACTTGGGTCCACCCCTGACCAGCCAGAATCACCATCACTATTCCGGAAGGCAAACACGTGATCGACGATATTCTCAACCAAGCAGTGAAGAAGATGAGCAGTGCCATCGACTTCGCTCGTTCGGACTTCGCCACGGTGCGCACCGGGCGCGCCACTCCCGCCATGTTCGACAAGATCCAGGCCGAATACTACGGCATTCCCACGCCGCTGCAGCAACTGGCTACCTTCCAGTCGCCGGAGCCACGCGTAATGTTGATCAACCCCTTCGATGCATCTGCGCTAAATGCCATCGAGAAGGCCATCCGGGATTCCGATTTAGGAGTGAATCCGGCCTCCGACGGGAAGTCCATCCGCGTTGTGTTGCCCGAGCTCACTGAGGAGCGCCGCAAAGAGTACATCAAGATCGTCAAGGCTAAGGCCGAAGATGCCAAGATTTCCATCCGCGGTGTGCGACGCAACGCCATCGACCAGATCAAGAAGGCTGAGAAGGACAAGGAGGTCGGCGAGGACGAGGCCAAGAAGGCCGAGAGGCGCCTCGATGATGAGACCAAGAAGGCCACCGAGGAGATCGACAAGTTACTGAAGGCCAAAGAGGCCGAGCTGATGGCGGTCTGAGATGTCGGACGAACGGGGGCCCGCCAGACGCGGGGAACCCACCGGAGGTCCAGCCAGAGGGATGCCAGCCCGTCCCGCGTCCACCCTACCGGAGGCAATGGTGGTCAGTGTTCCCGCCGAACCAAGGCGACGCACCACCGGCAGGAATCTGCCGGTGGCGATCGCCTCGGCCATCATCTTGTACGCGTGGATCCTAGGGTCCCTGCTGCTATGGCACTGGGGGTTCATCGCCTTCCTGATCGCCTGTGCCCTGGCCGGTGGATTTGAACTGACCCGAGCCTTTAGCAGGCGCCGGATGCATGCCGCTTTCACGCCGATTGCTATCGGTTCGCCGCTGACCCTAGCCATCGGCTACATCGTTGCTTTGCGATGGGGAATGACTGCCGGATTCGGGACGGTGCTCGCCGCGCTCACCTTGATGGTCATCGCATGTCTCGTCGTGAGGCTGCGGGGGCCGGTGGAAGGATTCATGCGCGACGCATCGGCCTCACTGTTCATCATTGGTTATTTGCCGATGCTGTTATCCACGCTGATGCTGTTGTTGGTTCAACCCGAGGGCCATTTACGGTTGATCCTCTACTTCCTGCTGGTGCCCGGCTCCGACACTGCCGCCTATGCGGTAGGTTCCTTGGCGGGGCGCCGCAGGATGGTGCCCCACATCTCCCCGAGTAAGACTTGGGAGGGAACCCTGGGAGCTGTCGCCATCACCGGTCTGGTGGGTGCCATCATCGCCCCGCTGATGATTGGTGCCAGCTGGTGGGCCGGGATCATCATCGGCGTGCTGCTATCTATTGCGGCGACCGTCGGTGACTTGATCGAGTCGATGCTCAAGCGTCAGGCAGGTATCAAGGACATGGGCCGGGTGATCCCCGGGCACGGGGGAGCGATGGACCGGCTGGATTCCCTGCTGATTGCCGCCCCGCTTGCTTGGTTGTCGATGTTGTTGTTGGTTGGATGATCGTGACGGAACCGATCGACTTCACCGGAAAATTCAATCCCAGGCGTCCCAAGCCCCCCGGACACTGGATGGACATGGGGGTCGATGAGCGTGTCGAGGCAGTCGTCGGGGCCGGCCTGCCCAAGTTCCGGGCAAGGCAGATTTCCACCAATTGGTTCGCTCGTTCGTCGAATGACCCGTCGAGTTGGACCGATCTGCCACGAGAGGTCCGGGACCAAGTTGCTGAGAAGTGGTTCCCGACCCTGCTGACTAACCTCAGGGACCTCATTGCGGATGAGGGTATGACCGTCAAGACGGGATGGCGGGCCTTTGATGGAGCCCTCATCGAATCGGTTCTCATGCGCTATCCGGGACGCACCACGATCTGCATCTCCTCCGAGGCAGGGTGCGGGATGGCCTGCCCGTTCTGTGCCACAGGTCAAGGTGGGCTGCAACGTAATCTGACCACTGCAGAGATCATATGGCAGGTGCACGATGCGGCCCGACGACTGGGGGCAGGCGAGTTACCCGGGGGGCCAGGTCGGATCAACAACGTCGTCTTCATGGGTATGGGCGAGCCGATGGCCAACTACCGGGCGGTGGTTAACGCGATCCGAACTATTCACGCCCCGGTTCCCGACGGGCTGGGAATCTCGGCACGCGGCATCACTGTGTCTACCGTCGGCATGGTTCCACGGATGGAGCAACTGGCCACCGAGGGGCTTCCAGTGACCCTTGCCGTTTCACTACACGCACCCGACGACGAACTGCGTGATGAAATCGTGCCGTTGAACAAGCATTTCAATGTCGACGCTGTGCTCGACGCGGCATGGAACCATGCCCGGGTGACCCGTCGCAGGGTGTCCATCGAATACATCCTGATCAAGGATATCAACGACCAATCATGGCGGGCGGATCTGCTGGCCAAACGCCTAAAATCCCGTGGTGACTTCGGCTGGTTCCACGTGAACCTGATTCCGCTCAACCCCACGCCGGGATCCAGGTGGACTGCCTCACGACGCGAGGACGAGAAAGCATTTGTCGCCCACCTTGAATGCGCCGGGGTTCCAGTGACGGTACGCGATACCCGCGGCTCGGACATCGACGGTGCCTGTGGGCAGTTGGCTGCGAACCTAGATAGTGCAGAAGCCGAGTTTGTCTGAGGGCGTTGATGCGTCATGCATCCCACGGTGTGGTTTCTCAGTTATGGATGGCATTCAACCGGACAGTGATCGTGGTTAGGACGAGCGGGTCACGTCGATGCCGCGGTCGGTCCGCAGCTCGAGTAGATGATCGGCGGCCTCGTCGACTTCGCCGACTAGTTTGATCCGTTCGCCCAGGGTGCGCTCGCGCCCCAGCAGGGAGATGAGCGGCCACACCGGCAGTGTCTCGGTCCAGTACTCGACGCCGACGAAGACCATGGGCACCACCCCCGAGGGATCGGCAGCGTAGTAATTGGCGGTGGCGGCTTGGAAGACTTCCTGGACGGTACCTGCGGCTCCGGGAAGGTAGACGATGCCGCCACGGCACTGGGCCAACAGGATGTCTTCACGCAGGGCGTTGGAGAAATACTTGGCGATCACCGATGCGAAGACATTGGTCGGTTCGTGGCCATAGAACCACGTCGGGATGCCTACTGAGCGTCCCGTGGGATGGGTAGATGCGAGCACTTCCAGGGCGGAGGCCACCCACATCGTCGGGTCGGCGATGAAATCAGGGAAGGTCATTAAATGGTTGATGGCCTGGCGTAGGACCGCTGGTTGTCCCGCGAGGTGGGCGCCGAGATTGGCTGCCTCCATGGCTCCTGGCCCACCCCCGGTGAGGATTGTGCACCCGGCCCGGGACAACCGGGAAGCCAGCCGGGCAGCGCCGAGATAACCGTCGGAGTCGCGTTGCAGGGCATGACCGCCCATGATCCCCACTGTGTCGCCGGGAGCGATATCGGCCAAGTACTCCAGCAGTGCATCGGTGATGGCGTGGTCATGCAGGCTCATCGCCAGGGTGTCCTCCAGCGGGGTGGGCTTAGGGCGGGAGGTATACCAGGCGTAGATCTGGGCATCGGTGGTATTGGCGTAGACAGCACCAGTGCTCAGCTCTCCGTACAGGCCGGTGGCCGACCACAGTCGCGCCCGGTAGGGGTCGAAGGGAAGATCGGGCAGGGTAGGGAAGATCAGGGCTCCCCGCTCCTGGAGGTCCTCGATAACGCCATCGGCGAATCGACAGCCCAGGAAAATCGCCGCGTGCGGATCGAGCCGGGTCAGGTCGGCGGAGCGTTCGGTGAGGTCCACGGACTGCACCACCCAACCAGTGATTGCCCCGACGCCGCTGACGTGGATGTCCCACTGCTCCAAGGACTCGATCTCCAAGGTGGGCATGTGGCTGGTGTTCATCGTTCTCCTCGTCGGGGTTGAACCAACCCTACCGGTTGGCGGGTTCCGGCATTGGTGCAAGACTGAGCGGGTGATCAGTGTCATCGTCATCGGTCCTCGCTCCATCCGGGGCGTCGAGATCCTTGCCCACATTGGCGCCCACCGTGGTGATTTCATGATTGATGGGCTGGTCGATGACGGCGCAGACCCCGATCGGCTCGCTGAACTCGTCATGGATTTCACTCCGCTGCGCTTGGGGATCACTGACGAGTACGCGGAGCTTCTCTATCGCTCCCGGCATCGGGAGATGGCCACTGATGCAGGCATCCTTGATTGGGAACTTCCCGAGGTCGAGGTCCGTACCGGCAGCGATGCCGTCCAGGGTGTCGTGGACATCGGCTGTGACGTCGTGATCATTTGCGATGCGAAACTCATCAGTGATCCCAGTCGGCTCAACTGGACCGGTGTCGGCCGTATCGTCGCTTGGCAGCCCCTGGAGATCGACGGATTGATCTTGGCAACCGGTGACCCCGGTGTGGACCTAGTGGCCTGAGCTATCGGGTTTGCTGAGGCTGGTCACAGTTCTGGGTGTACAGCCGTCGACCCGGCTAGTCTGGACATGCAATTGATCTGAGGAAGTGAAGTCGATGAGCATCAATCTGGGAACCCCGGCCGTGGAGAGCCCGCGAGTACTAGCCACGCGCAGGGTCACCCGAAAGGTCCGGGTCGGCGACCGCTGGGTTGGTGGTGATGCGCCGGTCTCGGTGCAGTCGATGACCACCACACTCACCTCGGACATCAATGCCACTCTGCAACAGATCGCGGAACTCACCGCTGCTGGTTGCGACATCGTGCGAGTCGCGGTTCCCTCCCAGGATGACGCGGATGCTCTTCCTGCGATCGCTGCGAAATCGAAGATCCCCGTCGTTGCAGATATTCACTTCCAGCCCCGCTATGTCTTTGCAGCTATTGATGCAGGATGCGCTGGGGTCCGGGTCAACCCGGGTAACATCAAGGCCTTCGACGACAAGATCGCTGACATCGCCATCGCTGCGCGCCAGAATGGTACCGGGCTGCGCATCGGGATCAACGCTGGATCCTTGGACAAGCGACTCATGGTCATGTACAAATCGGACCCGGCTGGGGCCTTGGTGCAATCGGCTCTCAACGAGGCGAAGCTCTTCGAGGAAGTTGATTTCCACGATTTCGTGATCTCGGTCAAGCATCACGATCCGGTGATCATGGTGGAGGCTTATCGCAGGCTTTCCTCGGCATGTGACTATCCATTGCACTTGGGAGTCACCGAGGCCGGGCCCGCCTTCCAGGGAACCATCAAATCCTCGGTGGCTTTCGGCGCCTTGCTCGCCGAGGGGATCGGAGACACCATCCGGGTTTCCCTGTCTGCACCGCCGGTGGAAGAGGTCAAGGTTGGCATCAAGATTCTCGAGTCACTCAACTTGCGTCCGCGCCAGTTTGAGATTGTCTCCTGCCCCTCTTGTGGCCGGGCTCAGGTCGACGTTTACACCTTGGCCGCCGATGTCAACGAAGCACTGAAACATTTCGCGGTACCGATCCGGGTCGCGGTGATGGGGTGTGTGGTGAATGGCCCTGGTGAGGCTCGCGAGGCGGATCTCGGGGTGGCTTCAGGTAACGGGCGCGGTCAGATCTTCGTGAAGGGCGAGGTCATCGCCACGGTGCCGGAAAACCAGATCGTGGAGACCCTTATCACCGAGGCGAACAAAATCGCCGATTCCTTCACTTCCTCCGGCACCCCCGATGTGGTCATCAGTTGACCGAAACCATTAGGGTTCTCGGCAACCGCGACGTCCCGGAACTGGATGCGCTGCTCGCCACTGATCCGGTCCGCAACCTGTTCGTTGCCTCACGCATCCGCAATGTGGGTCTGGATCCCGCGGTACTGGGCTGCGCGATCTACGGACGCTTCGATGAGGGCAAGCTGATTAGTGCCTGCCACGCGGGAGCGAACCTGGTACCGATCAATATCGGCCCCGGCGATTTGGATACTTTCGCCAGGATCATCGGATCCCGCCGGGCAACTGCCTCCATCATGGGGGATGCCACCCAGGTAATGGGGTTGCACGCGAGTCTGGTGGAGCACTGGGGACGAGCTTGGGGACAGGTCCGTGAGATCCGCGCTCACCAGCCGCTCCTGGTCATTGATGAGGACCCGGTGGTTCCCGGGGACCCGCGGGTGCACACCATCACCGAACAGAACTACGGTCCCTATCTGGACGCCGCCGTTGCCATGTACACCGAGGAGGTCGGAATCTCCCCGATGGGCATTGGCAGTACCTACCGGCACTACGTGCGCAATCTGATCCATACCGGGAGGGCGATGGGTGCAGTGCATGGCAACCGGGTGTGGTTTAAATCCGATGTTGGGGCCGCCTGTGGCAGCCACTGCCAGATCCAGGGAGTGTGGCTGCACCCGCAACTGCGGGGGCGTGGCCTGTCGGAGGCAGCCATGTCCCAAGCGGTGCGCATCGCCCGCCGGATGCATCCGATTGTCTCCCTGTACGTCAACGATTTCAACGCCCCGGCGCGCGCCCTTTACACGGCCCTGGGATTCCGGCAGGTGGGGGAATTCGCCACCATCTTGTACTGAACCTTCCTTGGTGCCGCACACTGGGGGCATGCAAGTCCACATCAGGCACAACCCATCCTTCGCCGTCGCACGGGTGCTGCTGGCCCCCACCGAGCCGGTGCACATCCTGTCAGGAGCGATGATGGCCCATAGTCCGGGCATGAGCATTGATGCTCGCGCCGAAGGTGGGCTGTTGAGCGGCCTGTCACGTGAAATTTTCGCAGGAGCTTCCACATTCACCACGACGATGACCGCCCCGCCTCAAGGTGGTTGGGTGGATCTGACCAGCGTGCTGCCCGGGGACGTGCTGTCCCTCCCGATCAGCCCGGACCGTGCCTTCTTCCTCACCCGGGGTGCTTGGCTTGGGAATTCCCACGGGGTTGTCACGGACACCCACTGGGGCGGGATCGCCAATTTGCTTGGTGGCGAGGGAGGTTTTGGGCTGCGTGCCTGGGGACAGGGAGAAGTGCTCCTCTCGGTCTATGGTGCCCTGGACGTGTGTGATCTCGCTCCTGGGGAGCAGGTGGTGATCGATTCTGGTCATGTGGTCGCCTATGACCTCGGCATGAGGTTCCAACTGCGGAAAGCTTCGGCGAGTGGTTTGTGGAACTCACTTAAATCCGGTGAGGGGTATGTTTTCGATTTCTTAGGCCCGGGACGGGTCTACCTTCAGTCCCGCAATCCGGCCGCTTTTGATGCATACGTGCGTGAGCAGGTTCCCTCGGAGTGATCACTGTTCGGCGCGGCGCAAGAAGTCTTCGACCAGATCAGGGCGTACGTGACCACGTTCCAACACGATAACCCGGTCGGCATCGGCCAGCCCTCGCATGGTATGTGTGGCTTCAATGATGGTCGTGTCCGGAAGTGCGCACCGCAGATTGTTTCGCACCCGGTCTGCGAGATCTGGATCCAGGTGGGCCGTGAATTCGTCGAGCAGCAGCAGGTCGGGGGAATGTAATAGGGCTCTGGCCAAGGCGATCCGCTGGCGCTGACCACCCGACAACGTGGTCGCGTGTTCTCCGATCCGGGTGTCCAGGCCGTGGGGCAGCTCTCGGACCTCATCAGCGATGCTCGCGATTTCGAGGACCTCCCACAACCGGGAATCTGGCACATAACCGAGCCCCAGGGTGAGGTTGTCGCGGATGCCGGTATTGAACAGGAAACTGGATTGGGAGACCAGTTGTGCTCGGGTGTGCAGATCTGCTGGGTTTGTCCTGCGCAGGTCAACCCCACCGACAATGACCTGGCCGTTACTCGGGTCGTCGAACCGCAAGGCCAGCTCCAGCAGGGTTGATTTACCGGAGCCCGATGTCCCGACCAGACATGCGTGCTCACCCCCGGGAATTTCGATGTCCACATCGACCAGTGCTGGTTCCCGGGTCACGGTGCGGCTGGAATGGGTGTGGCTCAGTTGTTGCCAATGCACCGATAAGGCGCCCAGCGGCAGAGGCAGCGGGTCAGCGACAGCGGGCGGATGGGCCGGGGCCGTCGCCAAGGCGTGAACTCGTGCAGCAGCGGCCATCGTCGTGGGCAATTCGTCGGCAAAGCCGACCAGCGGCGCCGTCGCATCGAAGCATCGCCAGGAAATTGCCGTGATCACAGCCACAAGAACCGGATCGAGATGACTGGTGGTCCCCAACCATGCCGTCATGATGAGCGTCAGTTGCTGGATTCCGAGCCTCAGTGAGTCCCGCCATGCTGCGACACCGGAGGTGCTGAGGGAGATGATTTGTTCGTCGATGTGCTCCATGGCGGCGAGCCTGTCGGGGACGTGCCCGTAGCCGGTCACCTCCGTTATTCCCTGCACCGAATCTGTGACGTGCTGGGCCAAGCGGCCGCGGACCCGGGCAATCTGCTCCGCGGTGATGCGTTGCCGTCTACCGCCGATGCGGGGAATCAACATCCCGCTGAGAAGTAGCATCATGGCGACGAATGCGGCGATCCTCCAGTCGCCCGCCGCAGCGATAGCCCCGACACCAGCGATCGGAATGGTTACCGCCGTGGTCGCTGGCGGGAAGGTATGGGCAAAGAACACTTCGATCCGGTCGATGTCCTTGGTGGCTCGGACCAGGACATCGCCCGAACCCCGTTGACGCCGGATGACTGTCGCCTGCGGCACCAGGGTCTGGTAGAGCTCAATGCGTAATAGTTCCAGGGCCTTGAAGGCGACGAGATGCCCGCAGAACTGTTCCAAGTAACGAAACAGCCCCTTGGCTGCCGAAAGGATGACCAGAACCACCACCAACTCGGTCATGCTGGTAACCAGCAGATGGGAGACCGTTGCGCCCGCGAAGCGAGCGGCGATCCCCGTCACCGCCGCGGCGCAGATTGACAACAGGGCAACCGCACAGATCTGGTCGAGGTGCCGGAAAAGGACGGCAGCACCCAACGGGCGCAACACTGGCCGAGACACACGCAGTAACCAGGTGACGACGGGGTCTTTCATTGATGGGTCTCCTCAAGGTGGCCGTCGACCATGGTTAGCAGCCGGTCGGCCGGGCGGATGGCGGTTGCCCGATGGGTGGTCATGACGATGGTTCGATCGGTCAGGGAGTTGATGGCTTCCATGATCACCCGCTCCGATTCCAGATCCACCTGAGAGGTCGGTTCGTCTAGCAACAGCAATTGCCGACCCGAGACGATGGCCCGGGCCAGCGAGAGTCGTTGGGCCTGGCCCCCGGAGACTGCAACCCCTTGTTCTCCGACCTGGGTGTCTAGACCGGCGGGGAGCCGACGGGCCCAGTCGGCCAATCCGACTGCATCCAATGCATCCCACAGTTCCCGGTCATCAGCCTTTGGGGCGCCGACCCGCAGATTCTCTGCTAAACAGGTCCGAAACAACCAGGTGTGCTGGTTGACCAGGGCGCTGGTTGATCGAATCAGGTCCCGGGTTTTGGGGGCCAAGAGCACTCCGTTGATTTTCAGCGACGCGTCGTCCGGCACCAAGTCGCCAGCCAGAAGGGATAACAAGGTTGACTTGCCGGAACCTGAAGCTCCGAGAATCGTGATTCGGTGTCCCCGGGGCACATCGAGGTCAAGATCGATGAGCACCGGGGAACGTCCGGGATATGCGAAGTTGAGGCCGCGGATCGCGATCATGCTCTGATCTGCCAACCCGGTGGATTCTCCGATGGCGGTGGTACCCGAGGTACTGGGGATATCCAGCAGTGCATCGATTCGACGGGAAGCAGCACGTCCGGACATGCCGATGTAGAAGAATCCGCCGATCATTTCCATCGGCGCACACAACAGTACGCCAAGCAACACGATGCCCAGAGCCCCGCCGGCATCGATCTGCCCGGTCAACAACCGCCACCAGGCGATCGCGCCGCTGGCACTGACCATGAACAAGGAGAAAGCTAGATCGGCTACCAGTAGGACAAGCTGGTTGCGGGCCAGCAGCGACATCGTGTGTCGGCGGTTGCGCTCACCGGCCTCGGCCAGACGTTGGCCCATGACGGCGGTGGCCCCCAGTACGGTGAGCGTGACCAGACCTTGGATGGCCTCCATGAAGCGGGATGCGAGGTGGGCCTTGGCGCGGCGGGACTCACCAGAAACCTTGCGGAAGGCACGCTGGAAACCACCGACCGTTAAAGGGATGAAGGGGACACAGCAGGCGAGTACCAGTGCCGAGAGCGGATCAATGGCAACGGCGAGGACTCCAAGGACCACAATCGGTGAAACCATCGCCCCCAGCATCGGACCCCGGAAACCCTGTTCCCACTTAGACAACCGCTCGATGCCATCGGTCAGCAGCGAAACCATCGCTCCCGACCCGTCCGGCTCGTCATCAAGCGAGCCGACAGGTCCCAGATCGAAAAGCTTGATCAGGGCAAGTTGACGGATGCTCGCCTGATGGTTTGCCACTGCTCGTCCGGTTACCCAGGAGGAGAACCAAGTGGTGACCATAGCCAACCCAACTCCTGTTAGTGACATCGCCACTGGCTGTGTCACCTGCTGTTGGGTGATCGTGGCCGTGATGAGCCGTCCGAGGCCCACCATGGTGACAGCAAGTCCGAAGGTCGTCAGCAACCGGGCGGTAACTTGGACCTGCACGACTCGCGTCGCGGCCCGTTGCTCGGGTCGTCGTTCGCGATGCCTGCCGGGAATCATTGAGCCGTCCTTCCTAATTCTTTTTGTCCGTGCTTCTCCGTGCTGAGCGCAGTAGGTTTGATCGGCTACCCTTGGACGGGCACGCCTTTGCGAGGAGAACCACATGATCACCCGAATGAGCAAGCTGTTCGTGCATACTCTGCGCGAGGATCCCGCCGATGCCGAGTTGCCCAGCCATCGCTGGCTGGTACGAGCAGGCTACATCCGTCGTGCTGCTCCGGGCGTCTACTCATGGTTGCCTCTTGGTTTGGCCGTGTTCCACAAGGTATCGGCCATCATCCGCGAGGAAATGAATGCGATCGGCGCCCAGGAGGTGCTGCTTCCCGCGTTGCTTCCCCGTGAGCCCTACGAAACTACCAACCGGTGGAGCGAATACGGCGACAACCTCTTCCGTCTGGTTGACCGCAAGGGCGCCGATATGTTACTCGGGCCTACCCATGAGGAGATATTCACCTTGGTGGTGAAGGATCAGGTGAAATCCTACAAGGACCTGCCATTGTCCCTCTACCAGATCCAAACCAAATACCGTGACGAGGTCAGGCCTCGGGCTGGGCTGCTTCGCGGTCGCGAATTTGTCATGAAGGATTCCTATTCCTTCGATCTCGACAAGGCGGGTCTCGATGCATCTTATCTCGCTCACAGGGAGGCCTACATCCGGATCTTCGACCGTCTGGGTATCGACTACGTCATCGTCCAGGCGAATGCCGGGGCCATGGGTGGGTCGGCGTCTGAGGAATTCCTGGCCGTCTCCGACAACGGTGAAGACACCTTCGTTCGTTCGCCCGGCGGTTATGAGGCAAATGTCGAGGCGGTCAACCGGCCGCTGGCTCCGGAGGTCGATGCTTCCAGAGTGCCGTTGCCAGTGTTTCATCCCACCCCCGGAGCTGCCACCATCGAGACCTTGGTCGACCAGGCAAACCAGCTGTTCCCCCGTTCCGACCGTGGGTGGCGGGCCAGCGACACCCTGAAGAATGTCGTGTTTAAGCTAACCCATCCCGACGGTCGGACCGAGGCGTTGGCCATTGGCTTGCCCGGCGATCGACAGGTCGACGAGAAGCGTCTAGAGGTGGCTGTTGCCCCGGCGGTGGCCGAGGCCTTCACCGAGGATGACTTTGCTGCCCACCCGCAATTGGTCAAGGGATACATCGGTCCGGGTGCACTGGGCATTGGTTCGTTGCATGAGGGAGTCGAGACCCCGGCCAATGCGGTGCGCTACTTGGTCGATCCGGATGTGGTGAACGGTACCAGTTGGCTGACCGGTGCCGACGAATATGACAAGCATGTGGCCTGGTTGACAATGGGCCGCGATTTCACCCCTGATGGGCACATCGATGTCGCCGAGATCCGCGAAGGGGACATGGCCCCCGATGGGTCGGGGCCGCTGCGGCTGGCTCGTGGCATTGAGATGGGCCATATTTTCCAGCTCGGAACCAAATACGCCGAAGCTTTGGGGCTGAAGGTGCTTGACGACGATGGGAAACTCAACATCGTCATGATGGGCTCCTACGGCATCGGCGTCTCCCGTGCCGTGGCCGTGATCGCAGAGGAGAACTGCGACGACAAGGGCCTGTGCTGGCCACGCGCGCTCGCGCCCTTCGATGTAATGATCATTATCGCGGGCAAGGGGGAGGAACTGGCCGGGACCGCGGAGAAACTCGCGGCTGATCTGGATGCCAGGGGTGTCCGGGTATTGCTGGATGACCGTAAGGCCACCCCCGGGGTGAAGTTCACTGATAGCGAGCTGCTCGGCATGCCGACCTGCGTTGTCGTCGGACGGGCCCTCGCCGATGGTGAGATTGAGATACGGGACCGGGCCTCCGGACGAGCGCGCCGGGTGGCAGCGAACATCGCAGTGAGTGAAATACTCACCGAGATCGGCCGCGGCTGATAACCCCGGGTATCCCCTCGGGTGGGAAGAAAAGTCAGTCGTCGAGGAGTAGTTCCGCGCCACGGACACCGGTGAGCAGCCGTGGATCGAATTCCTTGCCCTGTTGGATGACCGACATGGTTCCGTCGGTCTCCAGCACGATGCCCCGGATATCGTCCAAGGAACCGACCCCAGCGGTGCGCAGCCGCTGCCTCAACATGCTTTCGGTGACGTGGTAGCGGTGCATCTGATCGTGCACGAGTGATCCCTGGGCGAACAGGACCACCGCTCGTCGGTGGCCAATGAGTCCAGAGCGTCTTGCAGTGCCGAAGAACCGCTCCATCACCACCAGCGATCCCAGCGCGGCCAGCCCCACCATCAGCGTGGGGCGTGGCCCAAGCATTGCCCTTCCGGTGACCGCGCCGAGCACCAGGACCACGGCTAGCCCAGTTCCGGACCGATTCGCATACAAACGCTGGCCAACCGTGCGCAGAACAGCCGTTAGCACCAAGTAACAAACCACCGATGCGATGCCGGTAGCGACGAGCTGGGGGAGGGTGATGCCCACTTGGTTCCAGAGCTCAGCCAAAAAATCCATTGTTCGTCTCTGTTCCACCGGTTCACACCCAACCGGGCCAAGTGGTCAGCGGAATCCCACGTTCCATGGCACGTACGGCGTGGACTCCTGCCAGATGATGATGCTCCGGCAGCAGACTGGGGTTCGCGGCATGGAAACGTAGCCAAGCAGCCATAATCGCTGCTTCGCGGGCGCCGATCTGTTGGTCGTGGGTGCTGGCGGCGGAGGGATCGAAGGCCAGTTCTTGATCCGGGGCACTGGCCGACAGGGTGATCCCGGTGGTGCTGAGATCCACGATCATCTCATCCCGGTCCTTGTGCGCCTGCCCGAGCCAGCCCGCCACCAAGTCCCGCCTGGCAGGATCGGTTAGATGGCCAAGAACGGCTTCGAGGACGAAGATCAGTTCGTCCTGACGGGCGAGTAAAATCCCGGCACTGTCGGTTGCCAGATCCCCACTCAGCGTGATGGGAACCGTGTTGCCGACCACCGGTGGTGGTAGCGCGGTGAGGTCGTTGCCGGACACCACCTGCGCCACGAGCCCTGTCGAACCGTAAAGCAGCCCCATGCTGGTGCCCGCGTCGCGGGCAAGGAAACGGGTAAGGGGAACGATCTCGGTACAGTCGGAGACGACTTGATCCCAGGTGGCCGAGGTCTCCTCATCTGGTGTCGCCACGCGGTCGAGTCCGGGGCGCGGAGTGGGATCTGCCTGAACCCCACCCAAGGGGTTGCTGCGGGCGATCACCGTTGCATGGATGGTGAACAGGGTGGCCAATTCACTTGCCCACGGATGGTCCACGACGGTGGATCTGGCCGCGACGAGATGCAATCGGCTCACCAGTTCGGGTAATTCGCCGGGGATCGCGGTGGAGCGCTGCCCTGAATAGCGTCGGATCCGGGGATCGGGCACGCAACTGACGACCGTCGAAGCAAGCATGGTACAGGCGCCGACCAGCAGCGCGCGGCGGGACGGACGGATCACGTGAAGTACACTAGGGGATCGGTCTTCCTCCGGGGCGGCCGACGGCAACTCGACACGACAAGAGGATCTGACATGACGCACGACGACATCGCAGAACTGTTGACGGGAGTCCTCAAAGCCTTGGATCTCGAGTTGGATCGCTTGGAGATCACGAAGGCCGGGAAACGGCGTGTGGTCAGGGTGACCATTGATGGAGACGGCCCCAATCATGCGGGTCCCGACATGGACCAAGTGGCCCAGGCGACTCGGGCAGTCTCCAAGGTCCTCGACGATGCCGGTGCCATGGGCGAGAGCCCCTACACTCTCGAAGTCGGTACCCGTGGCGTGACGACCCCGCTGTCGCGCCCAGCCCATTACGCGCGTCGCATTGGACGATTGGTGCGCATCACCACGACCGAGGGCGTGATCACTACAGGTCGAGTCTCATCGGCTGATGAGACATCCGTGACTATCGAGGTCAACCAACTCCCTGTCGTCCTGGATTTCACCGAAATCGCCGAGGCGATCGTCCAGGTCGAGATGAACCGCCACATCGACGACGACATCGAAGAAAGGGATGAGTGATGGAGATCGATCTTTCACCGCTGAGGCTCATTGAGCGTGAGAAGGGCATCCCCTTCGACTACCTGCTCAAGGCTCTCCAAGACGCCCTGCTCAACGCCTACCTCAAGACAGAGGGGGCCCATTCCGGGGCCAGCCTCGAAATCGACACCAAGGCAGGACGGGTCGCCGTGATGGTCCCTGAACGCAACGAGGAGGGTGAGATCATTGGCTATGCCGACGACACCCCCTCCGATTTTGGCCGGGTGGCAGCTTCGACGGCTCGCCAAGTGATCGTGCAGCGACTACGTGAACACGAGGATGAACAAAAGTACGGTCGGTTCTTGGCATCGGAGGGGGACATTCTCGCCGGGGTCATCCGGCAAGATCGCAACACCCAAGCGGTGCGCGTGGATCTGGGTGACACCGAGGCTATCCTCCCGCTGGCCGAACAGGTGCCGGGGGAACAATATCCCCACGGCAAGCGGCTACGTGTCTATGTCGTTCAAGTACGTCGCGAATTGCGCGGACCGCAGGTGGTAGTCTCACGCACTCACCCGAATTTGGTGAAGAAGCTGTTCGCCCTGGAGGTCCCGGAGATCGAGCAGGGTCAAGTGGAGATCAAGGAGATCGCCCGCGAGGCAGGCCACCGCTCGAAGATCGCGGTTCGTTCCCGCAATCCGGAGATCAACGCCAAAGGTGCCTGCATCGGGCCTATGGGTCAGCGGGTACGTGCGGTGATGCACGAGCTGAACGAGGAGAAAATCGACATCGTCGACTGGGACGAGGATCCCGCGGCCTTCGTGGCTAACGCCTTGTCTCCGGCGAAGGTGTCTTCGGTGACCGTGATCGATGCTTCCGCACGCACCGCCCGGGTTGTTGTTCCCGACTACCAGCTGTCCTTGGCCATCGGCCGTGAGGGGCAAAATGCTAGGCTCGCGGCCCGGCTTACTGGTTGGCGCATCGACATTCGTTCCGACGCCGAGACCGCAGCTTCGCAGTGAGGCCGCGGCGCACCTGCGTAGGGTGTCGGAAGGTGGCTGACATCGATGAATTGCACAGATTTGTGCTTCTCGATGGAGTACTCACCCCCGATCCCGCTCGGCGCTTGCCCGGTCGCGGAGCTTGGTTGCATGCCGACCCGCAGTGCTTGATCGGTGCCCGGGCTGGTTTTTCCCGTTCCTTACGCACCAGCGTCGAAGTCTGTGGCTTGGTCGATTGGCTTGAGATGGAAGGTCTTGACCGGTCTTGACCAGATTCTTCCGCTCGGATGCGAGGCAGAATCCGGCCGCAGTGGAATGGTCCGATTGTTCGCAGTGTTTCACGTGTCCAATTGGGCTTGGGCGTGAATCAGCTATAAAGTGTCATCTGCGTGTCTTCGGGAGGATCCCGAAGAACCTCAATCCGTCCCGGGTCGGCTGCATACCGTGCGGCCGTTACATCGTGGCGGGCTCCCGGTGAGCTCGCAGGTCGGTTATGGGGGATCGCCGTGATCACGCTCAACAGAAGGTGGGCAAACGCTCATGACCACTCGATGAGTACGCGCCAATGAGCATCATGCACAACTAGTGGTCCCGGCCCCGGGCCTGGACCTGAAGGAGATCAGTGGCCAAGGTCCGTGTCTACGAGCTCGCGAAGGAGCTCGGGCTGGAAAGCAAGGAACTGCTCAAGATCCTCAAGGAGGAGGGCGAATTTGTTCGCTCGGCATCCTCGACGATCGAGGCGCCCGTTGTGCGCCGCATGCAGGAGAAGTTGAAGGGGGCAGGCGAGTCCACCCCCAAGAAGGCGGCCGACAAGGCCCCGACATCGAAGACGGCTGCTAAGTCTGCCGCGGCACCGTCGCAGGAGAAGACCGAATCCTCCAGGGTCCAGGTCGGTCCCACACCGACCCCGCGTCCTGGACCGGCACCGCGTCCTGCAGCTCCGAAGTCGAATCCTGTTGTACCCAAACCGGGTGCTTCGCGGCCGAGTGCTCCGCGTGCCCAGGCCGCCGAGAAGCCCTTAGTGACGAAACCCGCTTCTGACAAGCCGGGTGCCCCGGCTCCGGGGCCGCGTCCTTCGGCTCCTACTCCCGGGCCTCGTCCGGGAAGTACCCAGGGTCAGACTCCGCGGCCGGGTGCCCCGGCTCCGGGGCCGCGTCCTTCGGCTCCTATTCCCGGGCCTCGTTCTTCGGGTGGAGCACGCCCCACTCCGGGCAGTGTTCGTCGTCCCGGTGCCCCGCGTCCAGGCAACAATCCATTCGCGTCTTCCCAGGGCATGGGGCAACAACGCCGGGGGGGCGGTACCGGGCGTCAACAGCAGGGACGTGAGGGAGCCCGTTCCGGTGAAGCAAACCGCAGTGGTGCACGTCCCGCAGGGATGCCGCGTCCCGGTGGCACCAGTGGAATGCCCCGTCCTAACCCGGCGATGATGCCCAAGCATGCCAATCCTAATCTTGGTGCCAATCCCGCACCCGCGGGCCGTAGCCGTGGTTCCAGTGGCGGTAATCGTGGTCGTGGCGGGTTTGGCGGTAGCCCCGGTGGCCATCCCGGTGGCGGCGCGGGTGCACCGGCTGGGCGCGGTGGTCGTGGTGGCCGCGGCGGAACCCAGGGTGCCTTCGGACGCAGTGGAGGCGGCGGGCGTCGTGGGCGCAAGTCACGCAGGCAACGCAGGCAGGAATTCGACGACATGCAGGCGCCGACGATCGGCGGCGTGCGCATCCGTCAGGGCGACGGGCAGGCTATCCGGCTGCGTCGCGGATCCTCGCTGACCGATCTGGCCGAGAAGATCAACGTCGATGCAGCCCAGCTGGTGCAGGTTCTGTTCAACATGGGCGAGATGATCACTGCTACTCAGTCAGTCCCAGATGAGACTCTTGAGATCCTCGGTGCCGAGCTCAACTACAAGATCCAAGTCGTCTCTCCGGAGGACGAGGACCGGGAACTGCTAGAGAGCTTCGACCTTGAGTACGGTGAGGACATCGGTGGCGATGAGGATTTGGCGGATCGTCCGCCGGTGGTCACCATCATGGGTCACGTCGACCATGGCAAGACCAAGCTGTTGGACGCCCTGCGCCACACCAATGTGCAGGCCAAGGAGGCCGGTGGTATTACCCAGTCCATCGGCGCTTATCAGATCACCACTGCAGTGGATGATCAGCAACGGCCTATCACTTTCATCGATACCCCTGGCCATGAGGCTTTTACTGCCATGCGTGCCCGTGGTGCGAAATCAACTGACATCGCGGTTCTCGTAGTGGCGGCCGATGACGGCGTGATGCCGCAGACCATCGAAGCTCTCAACCACGCGAAGGCAGCCGACGTGCCAATCGTCGCGGCGGTCAACAAGATCGATAAAGAGGGTGCTGACCCGAATAAGGTTCGTGGTCAACTGATGGAATTCGGGCTTATCCCCGAGGAGTATGGCGGCGATACCATGTTCGTTGATGTCTCGGCCATCACCGGAAAGGGCTTGGATCAGCTGCTGGAGGCGATCGTGCTCACCGCCGATGCGGCCCTGGATTTGCGGGCAAACCCGACGATGGATGCCCAGGGCGTGGCCATCGAAGCCCATCTCGATCAAGGTCGTGGACCGGTGGCGACCGTGCTCATCCAGCGCGGTACGCTTCGTAAAGGCGACTCAATCGTCGCAGGGTCGGCCCACGGTCGTGTCCGGGCAATGATCAATGATCTGGGTGACCAGGTGGAGGAAGCTCCGCCGTCGATGCCCGTCCAGGTTCTGGGTCTCACATCGGTGCCCGGGGCCGGTGACTCTTTCATGGTCGTCGAGGATGACCGGGTCGCCCGTCAGATCGCCGCGAAGCGGGATGCGAACCGTCGCGCTGCGCTGCAGGCCCAGTCTTCGCGTCGGAAGACACTTGAGGAACTGTTCGAACAGCTGGAGAAAGGCGAGGCTTCCGAACTCACCCTCATCCTCAAAGGCGATGGCGCAGGTTCGGTGGAGGCCTTGGAAGACGCGCTGTCAAAGGTCGAGGTATCCGATGAGGTGTCGCTGCGAGTCATCGACCGTGGCGTGGGTGCCATCACCGAGACCAATGTCTCGCTGGCAGCGGCTTCCATGCCGCACGCGGTGATCATCGGCTTCAACGTTCGCCCTACCGTGCAAGCTGCACGCTTGGCCGATCAGGAGAACGTCGACATCCGGTACTACACCGTCATCTACGATGCGATCGACGAGATCGAGGCAGCCCTCAAGGGCATGCTCAAGCCGGTCTACGAGGAGAAGAGTCAGGGTTCTGCCGAGATCCGGGAGATCTTCCGCTCCTCCAAGTTTGGCAACATCGCTGGATGTCTGGTTACCGACGGGCACATCAAGCGCAACGCCAAGGCACGCCTGGTGCGCGACGGCGTGGTCGTCAATGAGTCCTCGATTGCTTCGCTACGGCGTGAGAAGGACGATGTGACCGATGTTCGCGAAGGTTACGAGTGCGGTATGACACTCGCCAATTTCAATGACATCCAGGTCGGCGACGTGATTGAGACCTATGAGATGGTCGAGAAGCCGCGCGACTGATGACCGAATAACCGGTGGGCGGGGCCTTGCGACCCCGCCCACCGTCGTTTCCGGGAGGAACAATGACCAATCCACGCATCGCACGTACCGAGGAACAGATCGCTAAGATTATCGCCCGGATGTTGGAACGACGGATCAAAGACCCGCGTCTGGGCTTCGTCACCATCACCGGCGTGCGACTGACCGGCGACGGTCGGGAGGCCACCGTCTTCTACACCGACTTGGGGCGTTCCCTGGACGGTCGGGAGACCGATGCACCCGGGCACGTGACCAATACGGCGGCGGCCCTTGAATCGGCGAGGGGAATGCTGCGAAGCGCCATCGGTCAGCAGCTTGGGCTGCGTTTTACCCCGGCGTTGAGCTTCGTGCTTGATGCTTCGGAGGAAACTGGCCGGGCGATGGAAGACCTGCTGGCTCAAGTGCAGGCGGCCGATGCAGAACTTGCGGTCCGTCGCCAAGGTGCCAGTTATGCGGGGGATGCGGATCCCTACCGTCGCGATGACGAGGACGACCAGAAGTGACTCCGGTGGGAGTGCTGGTCGTCGACAAGCCCCAAGGAGTGACCTCTCATCAAGTGGTGGGGCGGATTCGCAAGATTTTTGGGACTCGGAAGGTTGGTCACGCTGGAACTCTGGACCCGATGGCGACCGGAGTGCTAATCGTGGGCATCGGTCGGGCCACCAGGCTGCTGGGGTACTTGGCTCTATATGACAAGGCCTATACAGCGACGATCAGGCTCGGTGCCACGACCACCACCGACGATGCCGAGGGGGAGATCCTTGAGACACGTGTCGCCGATGGGCTGGATCACGATGCTGTCGAACAAGTGATGGCCGGGCTGCGGGGCGCGATCGAGCAACGGCCCAGTTCGGTGTCAGCGATAAAGGTGAACGGAAAACGGGCCCATGCCTTGGTGCGGGCCGGGGAGCAGGTGCAACTACCGCCGCGCCCGGTCATGGTGTCACGATTCGAGGTGACCTCTTCGCGAACCGATGCTGGTTTCCTCGATCTCGATGTCGAGGTGGAATGCTCCTCGGGAACCTATGTGCGAGCCCTCGCCCGTGATCTGGGAGAGCAATTGGGGGTTGGGGGGCATCTCACTAGTCTGCGTCGCACTCGTATCGGGGGGTACCCAGTTGATGAGGCCATCGCGTTGGATGCGATTGAGGCCACCACGACACCGATGACCATGGACCAGGTGGCCAGGGCGTCATTCCCGGTGTGCGTGGTGAATGATGTCGATGCCGATCATGTTCGGCACGGGCGGCGCCTGAGTTTCGAGGTGGTGGCTGATCCGACTGGCGTCCTGTCCGCTGACGGTGAGTTGTTGGGACTGTACCGGCCCGACAACGGGACCTCCAAAGCGGTGAGTGTCCTGGTCGGCTGAGGACGCGATGATGCCCGATGGTGGCTTCGTGGGCCGGGTTCAGCGCAGCGAGAAATATTCTGCCACTCCGCTGAGCATCATCTGGATGGAGATGATCACCAGCACCAGACCCATCAGGCGTTCCACTGCGGTGAGTGCTTTCTCGCCGATGACCTTGTGCAGCGATGCAGAGAAGAACAACACCACCGCTGAGACCGCCCATGACAGTAATAGAGCGATCAGGTATTGGCCGATAGCCCCAGGGTTCCCAGAGACGAGGACCACCTCCATGGCCAGTAGGGAGGGACCGGCCACGTAGGGTACCGCCAAGGGTACGATAAATGGCTCGTCGTCGATCCGCTCCCGGAGACTGCGTTCTGGGGTGGGGAAGATCATCCGCAGGGCGATGAGCAGCAGCACCACGCCGCCGGCCACCGTCAACGAGGGTGCCTCGACGTGGAACAGACGCATGAAACCCCGGCCACCCACCAAGAACAGCAGCATGAGTACCAAGGCGATAAGCAATTCGCGGACCAAAACCCTCTTCTTGCGGTCCTCGGCGGTGTTACGCAGGGCAGTCAGGAAGAGGGGCACATTGCCCAAGGGGTCCATGACCATCGTGAAGATGACGGCCGACGAGATGACGAGTTCCACGAGGCCAGCATAGATTCACCGCCTACGGTGCACAATTTTCTGGAAAGAATTGTTGTGGCCGTGAATTTTGTGTGTTACTGCTCTTCCTTGCCCCGGTTTATCGCTCATTGCACGGCTTTTATTGCTTGCCTGTCCTTGGGTGGCAACATTCGTTCCGGTTGTCGAGAGCCTCCGGTTAGGCTGATCGGGCCAGAATCGTGAGCGTGTGCAGGAGTGATGGGTTGAGCAGGGACAGTGTAGTGATCATCGGGAATTTCGACGGTGTCCATCGTGGGCATCAGGATCTTCTTGCTAGGGCCCGCGACCGCGCCGCCGAGATCAGCCCCCTCACCGCACCGCAACTGATCGTTGTGACGTTCTGGCCGCACCCGATGAAGGTAATCCTACCTGACCGTGCCCCGCAGTTGCTCATGTCGCTGGCTGACCGGATCGAGGCGCTCAAGGTTGCCGGAGCCGATCAGGTGAGGGTCGTACAGTTCACCTCGGATCTGATGACTTGGGCCCCGGAACGTTTCGTGAACGCGGTTCTCGTACCGCTGGCCCCGAAGCTGGTCATGGTGGGCAGGAATTTCACCTTCGGCGCCGGAGCCTCGGGCACCGCCGGGACCCTGGCCCGGCTGGGGGAAGAACGTTTCCAGGTGGAGATCATCGACCTGCATCGCTGTGGGAATGCCGACATCTCCTCGACTCTGGTCCGCCATTACCTTGTAGAAGGAGACGTCGAGCAGGCAGCTGAACTGCTCGGGCGTTGGTTCCGAGCCAGGGGAGTGGTTGTCATGGGCGACCAGCGTGGTCGCGATCTCGGTTTTCCCACGGCGAATCTGGTGGCCGTCGATGACATGGCTGTCCCGGCTGATGGTGTCTACGCAGGTTGGTTGACTAGGGTGGACGATCCCGGCAATCCGATGCCTGCTGCGATATCCGTCGGCATTAATCCGACCTTTGACGGGATGGAACGACGCATCGAATCGTATGTGCTGGATCGCACCGATCTCGACCTGTACGGGGTAGAAATCACCGTCGACTTCGTCGCACGGCTGCGCGGCATGGTGCGCTTCGACTCCATCGAAGCGTTGATCGCCCAGATGAGCGACGATGTTGCCGGGACCCGCGAGATGTTGCGGATCGGTTGAACCGGCGATTCGTCAGTTATCCGCTGCTCGTGCTAGTTTTCCTAGTTGCCGTCAGATCGGCCGCGGATGTCCAAGAGCCTCCACCGCAACCAGCACGGAGGCGCCGCGCAGCGAGAGAAAGGTTGACCCAATGGATGCAGAGACCAAGAAGAAGATCATTGAGGAATACGCCACTCATCCTGGTGACACCGGCTCGCCCGACGTACAGATCGCGCTGCTGTCGAAGCGCATCTCGCACCTGACCGAGCACCTCAAGCAGCATAAGGGTGATCACCATTCCCGTCGTGGTCTGATGCTGATGGTCGGGCAGCGTCGTCGGCTGCTCAACTATGTGGCCAAGGAGGACATCAACCATTATCGTGAGCTGATCGCACGCCTCGGCTTGCGTCGTTGAACCAGTTTTCAGCCGAGAGGGAGTCGTCCACGGGCGGCTCCTTTTTCGCGTGTCCGGTTGCCGCACCCGGCGCTGCGACGTGCAAACACCGGGTTCAACGGGCATGATTGGCCGCGGGTGACTTTATCCTCGCCGCCACCGGTGCGGATGCGTCGCCGACGTGCTCCCGAACGACAGGTTGGTCCTCGGTAGTGGCAAGCGGGTCATCGCAGGACGATACCCCGCTGGCCTCGATCGAAGACCGGCGCTGGACGTCGGGTGCGTGCCGCCACGGTCCGGCAACCTGTCGGGCCTGACTCCCTCGAGGCAGGCACCGTGCCCCTCGAGAGGTGCAAATCGGGTCACTTCCGCGGGATCCGAGGGCACCATGTGCCGGGAGACCGGCCAGCCGAGCCGGGTGACCGGCGAGAAAGGACAATTCCATGGAGGGTGAGAACCTCAAATATTCTGAAGCCATCATCGACAACGGCAAATTTGGCCGACATGTTATGCGCTTCGAGACTGGTGTGTTGGCTCAGCAGGCCGATGGCGCCGCAGCCGTCTACTTGGACGGCGACACCATGCTGCTGTCGGCGACTACCGCGCAGAAGACCCCACGCGAGTCGATCGACTTCTTCCCGCTAACCGTTGACGTCGAGGAAAAGATGTACGCCGCCGGGCGTATCCCCGGCTCTTTCTTCCGTCGCGAGGGACGTCCCTCGGAGGAGGCCATCTTGGCCTGTCGGCTGATCGACCGCCCGCTACGCCCCTCTTTCGTTAAGGGCCTGCGCAACGAGGTCCAGGTCGTCGTGACCATACTGGCTCTCAACCCTGCGGTCATGTACGACGTCGTAGCCATCAATGCCGCATCGATGTCCACCCAGATCGCCGGTCTGCCCTTCTCCGGGCCGATCGGTGGGGTTCGGGTTGCCCTCATCGACAACCAGTGGGTGTGCTTCCCAACCCATGATCAGGATTCCCGCGCCACCTTCTCCATGGTGGTCGCAGGGCGGGTGCTCGCCGACGGTGATGTGGCGATCATGATGGTCGAGGCCGAGTCCACTGAATCCACTTGGAATCTGGTGGCTTCGGGACGCACGGCCCCCACTGAAGAGATCGTTGCGGGTGGTCTGGAGGCCGCCAAGCCTTTCATCAGGGTACTGTGCGACGCTCAGCTCGAGTTGGCCGCCCAGGTTAACAAGGAAACTTACGACTTCCCAGTATTCAAGGAATACGAGGAGGACATGCTGGAGGCCGTCACCGAGCTGGCTGCCACCGAACTCGCCGAGGCGATGACCATCGTCGGCAAGCAGGAGCGTGACGACGCCACCCATGCGCTGCGTCAGCGCATCACCGAGGAACTCATCACCCGACCTGAATTCGCCGAGCGTGAACTCGAGGTGTCGGCTGCCTTCAAGGCCCTCACCAAGAAGATCGTCCGCCGTAGGGTGCTCACCGATGGTCTGCGCATCGACGGGCGCGGTCCCAAGGACATCCGTCCGCTGTCAGCCCAGGTCGGTATCATCCCGCGGGTGCACGGTTCGGCCTTGTTCCAGCGCGGTGAAACTCAGGTGATGGGCATTACCACCTTGAACATGCTCGATATGGAGCAGAAGCTAGACACCCTGTCACCGGTGACCAACAAGCGGTACATGCACAACTACAACATGCCGCCTTATTCCACCGGTGAGACCGGCCGGGTCGGTTCGCCAAAGCGCCGTGAAGTCGGTCACGGTCGACTTGCCGAGCGTGCCCTGGTGCCGGTGCTACCGTCCCGCGACGAATTCCCCTACGCCATCCGTGAGGTCTCTGAGGCAATCGGCTCCAACGGATCCACCTCAATGGGTTCGGTCTGTGCTTCGTCGTTGGCCATGATGAATGCCGGTGTACCACTGAAGGCTCCCGTCGCCGGTATCGCAATGGGCCTGATGAGTGAAGAAATCGACGGACAGACTCGTTACCTCGCCCTGACCGATATCTTGGGTGCCGAAGACGCCCTAGGTGACATGGACTTCAAGGTGGCTGGTACCAAGGATTTCGTCACCGCCCTGCAACTCGACACCAAGCTCAACGGCATCCCTGCCGATGTACTGGCCAGTGCCCTGCTCCAGGCCCGCGATGCCCGGCATACCATCCTGGCCGTGATGAACGAGGCCATCGACACTCCCGATGAGATGAGTGAATTCGCGCCGCGGATCATCACCGTGCACATTCCGGTCGACAAGATCGGCGAGGTGATCGGCCCCAAGGGCAAGGTAATTAATCAGATCCAGGATGACACCGGTGCCAACATTTCCATCGAGGATGACGGGACTATTTACATCGGTGCCGCCAACGGGGAGTCCGCCGAATCGGCCCGTACCATGATCAATGCCATCGCGAACCCGACCACGCCGGAGAAGGGCGAGCGGTACCTTGGCACCGTGGTGAAGCTGACGACCTTTGGCGCCTTCGTCTCCCTGTTGCCCGGAAAGGACGGTTTGCTGCACATCTCGAAGATGCGCCAGCTGAACGGTGGCCATCGGGTCGAGTCTGTCGAGGACATCGTCTCGGTCGGCCAGAAGATGCAGGTGGAGATCTCCGACATCGACGATCGCGGCAAGCTGTCGCTGGTTCCGGTCATTGAAGGTGAGAATTCCACGGACGCCAAGTCCGAGTAATGGTCGCCTGATGAGGGGCTCCGGTCGCTGGCTGGGGCCCCTCACGTTGTGAGGACTGTGGTTGACTTGATGCATGGAGTTCATGTCCGTCCCTAAGGCCACCTCGGGTGACCGGATTGCGGTTCTTTCCCCGTCACTCGCGGCCCCCGCCATTGGACCGGAGGTTCACGAGCAGGCGCTCAGCCGTCTTGAAGCCGTGACCGGACTCATTCCAGTGGAATACCCCACGACCCGGAAGCTGGGAGCTTCGGCGAAGGACCGGGCTGATGACCTCAATGCGGCTTTTGCTGATCCTGGGATCCGAGCCGTCATCGCGACCATCGGCGGGGAAGACCAGATCACCGTCGTTCCCCACCTGGATGTCCGGCTGGCCCGCAATGATCCCAAGCCGGTGCTTGGCTACAGCGACAATACCAATCTGCTGAACTGGTTGTGGACCAACGGCATTCCGGGGTTCTATGGCGGATCCACCCAGGTGCATCTCGGTCCGGGTCCCGATGTCGACCAGATTCATGCGAGATCCCTACGGGCTGCACTGCTGGGCTCGGAGCCTTTGGAGATCACCGACCCCGGGGAGTCGGAGGACTTCGGTTTCGACTGGACCGACCCACGTGCCTTGACCAGTTTCGGCAAGCGGGAGGCAACCGAGCCATGGGTCTGGGCTGGACCTGCCCGTTCGGTCAGCGGTCGTACCTGGGGAGGATGCATTGAAGTATTGCAATGGATTCTCGCCGCAGGCAGGTTCCCTGCGGATGTAGCGGTGATGGAGGGAGGGATTTTGCTTTTGGAGGCTTCCGAGGAGTTGATCTCAGCACGTGAATTCGGCTTCATGCTGCGGGCACTCGGAGAACGTGGACTGATTGCCGCAGTCGGTGCCGTGATCATCGCTCGCCCACCTGCTTCGAACTTCGTGTGCAGACCATCGGATCAGCAGCGCAAGGCTCATCGCGACGAGCAATATGAGATGGCCTTCACCATGGTCGAGCGCTACAACCCACAGGCAGTGGTTGTGGCGGGTGTTCCTTTTGGGCACACCCGTCCACAGTGGATCATTCCTCATGGAGGAATGATGACCGTGGATGGGGAGCGTCGGTGTCTTGTTGCTGACTACTCATGAGTTCACAGGGAGGCATCTGTGGATGCCGGGTGGCTCTCCTCGGTCGGGCAGTTGTGTCCCCGAGGACGTGCAGCGTGTTGTGTAGCTGGTCAGACCAAGGGATGCTGCCTTGAGGCTCGCGATCGTGATGACCCAGCCGATTGGGATGGGGATTGGTGCAATATTTAAGCCACTGACATCAGGGACCTCGAACCGGCCAATGCCCCTTGGCTGTAGGTGAGGTCGTGGACTCGAGTTGGGCCAGATCGGAAATTAGGCTTAGGTGCAACGGAAGGGGAAGCAGATGAAGATTGCGGTATTCGGCGCCAAGGGACGCATGGGACAGGAGATCTGCTTGGCCATCGACGCGGCAGCGGACATGGAACTCGTTGCGGCCCTTGATGCGGGCGATGACCGGGAGGCGGCGCTTGGCGCTGATGTAGCCATCGATTTCACCCACCCCGATGTTGTGATGGACAACATATCTTGGTGCCTGTCGCACGGCATGCATGTCGTGGTGGGCACCACTGGAATGAGTGAGGAGCGGATCGCCACTGTGCGGTCCTGGTTGGTGGCTCATCCCGGGGTGAATGCACTGATCGCCTCAAACTTTTCGATCGCCGCCGTGTTGATGATGGCTTTTGCGGCCAAGGCTGCCCCTTTCTTTGAGTCTGCGGAGATCATCGAACTGCACCATCCCGGTAAGGCTGATGCTCCCTCCGGGACAGCGGCGAATACCGCACGGATGATGGCCGAGGCTCGCAGCCAGGCAGGATGCCCGGTGATGCCGGATGCCACCACTCACGAGACCGACGGCGCTCGCGGTGCTGACGTAGCTGGCGTGCACGTCCATTCGGTGCGGCTCACTGGACTGTTCGCCCACCAAGAGGTGGTGCTGGGTAATCCTGGTGAAATGCTCACCATCCGTGATGATGGCTTCCAGCGTTCGGCCTACATGCCTGGCATCCTCGCCGGTATACGTGCTGTCATGGAACGTCCGGGATTGACCTTGGGTATCGAAGAGATCCTAGGCATCTGAGTGGGATCACCCGGTGCACCTGGAGCTGTGCGTCGCCGCGACCGGAGCTTGTTGGAGTTACTACTGCGGTGGTCAGTCGATGACCGTGTGCAGGCGCACCATCTTGACCCGGTGTTTACCGGTCTCATCGCCAATCTCCTGGTGAGCCCCGTCGGGTTCCCAACCGGATTCATTGAGCAGAGTCCGAGTGATGTCGTCGTTACTGATCACCCACCATGTCGCGCGTTCGAAACCATCGGCGCGCAGGGTATCGACGGCGGCGTGCATCAGCCGATCTTCGTGGCCCGCTCCCCAGTGATCGGGGAGCACACAGAACTCGGTGATCGCGCCCGTGGTAGGTTCCGCGTCCTCATCTTCACAGGGCCCTACAGCGGTGAAACCGACAATCTGGCCGTTGGTATCGGTAGCGACCAGCAGCCGGTAGGTCGCCAGGGGTGGACTCAGGATGGCTGCGGTCCAAGCGATGGTCATCTCCTCGGGATCCACCTCGGTGAGCATCTCCGCCATCGCGGGGCGTACTGCCCAAGCGGCGCGCTGCACCCGGGTGATGACGGCAGCTTCAGCAGGCAGGGGAAGTCTCACGGAGGCTGGATGCATGACCCAATCCTAGGTTCAATCCTGGGTTGTACCTTCGTGATGCCGCTTCAGTGGGTGCGGAAGGTTTAGACTTCGAAACGATATGACTGAGCTGCAGACTCCGCCGAAGCTGGCGCGCGACACTTTGAGAATCGTTCCTCTCGGTGGCCTCGGAGACGTCGGTCGCAACATGACCGCCTTCGAGATCAACGGCAAGATCCTGCTCGTAGACTGTGGTGTGTTGTTCCCCGAGGAGGCCCAGCCCGGGGTGGACCTCATTCTTCCCGGTCTCGATTTCCTGTCCGAGCGCCTCGACGACATCGTCGCCCTGGCCTTGACCCATGGGCATGAGGACCACATCGGGGCGGTGCCCTATCTACTACGGTGCCGCTGCGACATCCCAGTCTACGGCTCGCGGCTCACTCTGGCTTTTGTCGAAGGGAAGCTCAAGGAACACCGCTTGGCTCGGGATGCGATGCTGCACACCGTCACCGAGGGGGACCGGATCTCACTCGACGAGTTCGAGCTCGAGTTCTTTGCCGTCAACCACTCGATTCCTGATGCCCTGGCGATCGGAATGCGTACCGCGGGCGGCACCGTACTGCACACTGGCGACTACAAGATGGACCAACTCCCGTTGGACCGGCGGATCACCGATTTGCGGGGTTTTGCACGGTTCTCCTTGGAGGGCGTTGACCTGCTGATGGCCGATTCCACCAATGCAGAGGTGCCCGGGTTCACCGCCCCGGAAAAGAACATCGAACCAGCTCTAGAGAGAGTCTTCGCCACTGCAGGGAAGAAACTCGTGGTGGCCTGTTTCGCATCCCACGTGCATCGCGTGCAGCAGATCATGGACTTGGCCGATGCTTATGACCGCAAGGTCGCCTACATCGGACGATCCATGGTCAAGAACATGGGTATTGCTCACCAACTGGGTTTCCTTGGTGTACCCCCGGGTATCCTCATCAAGTTAGAAGACATCGACAAGTACCCCGACGATCGGGTGGTGATCATCTCCACCGGGTCTCAGGGGGAACCATTGTCCGCACTGGCTCGTATCGCCCGCCAGGAGCACCCTGCCATCCAGGTCGGAGACGGCGACACGGTGCTGCTCGCTTCCTCCCTTATACCTGGCAATGAGAACTCCGTGTTCGGAGTGATCAACGGGCTGGTTGGCCTCGGGGTCAACGTGGTGCACAAAGGCAATGCCTTCGTACATGTGTCCGGACACGCGTCGGCCGGGGAACTGCTGTACACCTACAACGTGGTTCAGCCGCGCAATGCGATGCCTATCCACGGTGAGATCCGTCACTTGGTGGCCAACGGGAAACTCGCTGAGGCCACCGGAATCCCTGCCGAGCGGGTCATCGTTGCCCGTGACGGGGCAGTTGTAGACCTGCACGACGGAGTGGCCCAACGGGTGGGTCAGGTTGAAATGCCCTACATCTTCGTCGACGGTTCGACGGTCGGTGATGTCACCGAGACCTCCCTATCCGATCGCCGGATCCTGGGCGAGGAAGGGTTTATCTCGATCGTTGCCGCCGTGCGGCTCTCGGACAAGGCCATCATCTCAGGTCCTACCCTCGACGCTCGCGGTTTCCTGGAGGATCCGAATGTCTTCGACTCGGTCACCGAAGATGTTCGCAAGGCGTTGATCGAGTCTCTCGCGGAGGGGAACACCGACTCCCAGAAACTGCAGCAGGTGATCCGCAGGGTTGTGGGCAGGTGGGTGTCGCGCACCTACCGTTCGCGCCCGATGATCATTCCGGTTGTCGTCACGATTTGAGTCGGCCCGCGGTTTCTGGCTACTATTCACAGGTTGCCTCTGAAAGGAGGCTCAACCCCTTGACTGTACATGACAAACAGGAGTGCTCGATGGCTGCCGTGTGTGACGTTTGCGGTAAGGGTCCCGGTTTCGGACACAATGTCCCTTGGTCGAAGAAGAAGACCAACCGCCGCTGGGATCCGAACATCCAGCGTGTGCGTGCGGTCGTCAATGGCGCTCACAAACGCCTGAACGTGTGCACCGGCTGTCTCAAGGCTGGTCGCGTCGAGCGCTGAACTCGCACAGACTTGGAACAGTGACGTCCGTCACCCTTGTGGTGGCGGACGTTTGTGGTTTAGACGCCGGTGCTCGACGATAGGGTGGAATCGTGACCGCACAGCGCAATGGGAAGAAGCAGGCCAGCGCCCAACCGAGCCCATGGCGTACACCCGCATTTCAAGCCCTGGCCCAGCCACTGGGGATGGTTCTGGGTGCTCAGACGGCTAAGGCGCTTGGCTCCCTGAGGCTGCACACCGTCGGCGATCTGATGACCTTTCAACCCAGACGCTATTTCTTGGGCACCCAGACGACGAATCTAGCTGAGGTAGTGCCCGGGGAGGACGTCGCAGTCGTGGCCCGGGTTGCTCGCCAGGAAATCCGCACCAACCGTGACGGGCATTCCAAGCGGCTTGAGGTGCTGCTCACTGACGGGAACGGCAGGCTGAATGTCACCTTCTTCGCACGTCGGGCGCACCTGGCCGATTACTGGGCCAGGCAATTGTCCATGGGAGTCAAGGGCATCTTTGTTGGCAAGGTAGGGGAGTTCAACGGCCAACTCCAGATGACCCACCCGAATTTCGTCATGCTGGACGGCGACGGGAATATCGTCGGGGCGGCAGATGAGAAGAAGGCCTCTATGGTCACCCATGTGAACCGCTCCGGGTTAGTCGGCATCTACCCGGCGACCTCGCGAATTCCTACCTGGTCGGTGGGAGAGTACGCCAATTTCGTTCTTGATGGCCTGGCTGGGATGCCCGATCCGATGCCCGAAGCTCTGCGTTTGGAACTGGAACTTCCGGAACTGTCCACCGCTTACCAACAAATCCATCGCCCCGTCGACGCGCGGGATCCTGACCTGGGGATGGAGCGTCTCAAACTCGACGAGGTCTTGGCTCTTCAGGTCACCATGGCCCGTCGGCGGCGCGAAGCGATCACCCGTGTCGCCCCAGTGCTGGCGAGTCGCGCCGACGGCCTACTCGCAGCCTTTGACACGCGCCTTCCCTACCAACTCACCGATTCCCAGCAACGAGTTGGGGCCGAGATTAATGCCGACTTGAGATGTGAGACCCCCATGCAGCGGCTGCTGCAGGGGGAGGTTGGCTCTGGGAAAACGATTGTGGCCCTGCGTGCGATGCTCACTGCGGTCGATTCTGGGCACCAAGCGGTGCTGTTGGCTCCCACGGAAGTTCTGGCCACCCAGCACCACTCCTCGATTATCGAAATGCTTGGCGATCTGGGGCAGGGAAGAGTACTTGGCGCACCGGAAAGTGCGACCGAGGTCGTGCTGCTCACCGGCTCGATGACCGCTACCCAGCGCCGGGAACGGCTGGCCAAAGTGGCCAGCGGCGAGGCAGGAATCATCGTGGGAACCCATGCCGTGCTGGGGAGTACGGTGCATTTCGCATCGCTGGGGTTGGTTGTTGTCGACGAACAACACCGCTTCGGGGTTGAGCAGCGAGCCATCCTCACCGACCGCCACACCCTGGCCCCGCACCAGTTGGTGCTGACGGCCACCCCCATCCCGCGGTCTATCGCCATGACGGTCTTCGGCGATCTTGAGGTCTCCATTCTCGACCAGCTCCCGGCGGGACGCCAGGAGGTGCAGACCAGTGTTGTACACACCGGCACTCACCCGGGCTGGCTGGAGCGGGCCTGGCAACGGATCCGTGAGGAGGTTGCCGCTGGCCACCAGGTTTTCATCGTTGCTCCGCGGATCGACGCGGATGACGACGGTGCTGGGCTGGCTTCGGTGGTGGAACTGCACACCCGGTTGTCCCAGGGCCCGCTACGAGGGCTGCGTACCGGGCTGCTGCACGGTCGGCTGCCAGTCGAGGAGAAGGATGCGACGATGGCCGCTTTCGTGGCCGGGTATCTCGATGTCCTGGTGTCCACCACCGTCATTGAGGTGGGGGTGGATGTTCCGAATGCCACGATGATGGTCATCATGGATGCCGACAGATTCGGCATTTCTCAACTTCACCAGCTGCGGGGACGTATCGGCCGGGGTCAGTACCCCGGGGTGTGCTTGCTGGTCACGGCCGTGGAACCTGGTTCGGTTGCGGCCGGACGACTCTCTGCGGTAGCCGCTACCCGGGATGGTTTTGCCCTCGCCGAACTCGACCTGGCCCAACGCCGCGAAGGCGATGTCCTGGGTTCCTCCCAAGCCGGAGGCCGCTCCACGCTCAGATTGCTGAGGGTTACTGACGACGCCAATCTCATCGCGATGGCGAGACAGATTGCGGAACGGATCGTCGATGACACCGACCCCGATGTGCGTGCCTGGTGCGATGACATGGTCACCCGGACGCTGCGTATGGCCGACGCGGAGTGGATGGAACGAGGCTGATCGGTCCACTCAACGATGTGAGTGGTTTCCTGCGGCAGTGATCTTCTCGGCAAGAGCTTGCGCGTAGGCATCGTCATCGAAATTTACGAGATCAATATCGGCGCCTGTCCATGCCGACAGGTGCATGGCATTGGCCAACCGTACTTGGGCCAGACCCTCGGCGAGTCCAGCGAATAACGGGGTGCCGTCGGCGATGTGCTCAGCAAAGTTCTGCAGGGCTAGGGCGTGCTGCACACCCCATGGGGATTCATAGTGGGTGGTCGTGGCCGAATGGAAGCTTGAACGATCGAAGACTCCCGAGGGCACGAGTGCCGCGTCGGCGGGCGAAATACTACGGGCGATGGCGCGTTCGTCATCAACGTATCGCCACACGGTAACGTCGGCCGAGTCGTCGACGATGACCTTGCCCTCATCGAACAAAAGCTCCAACCGGTCGGTGCCTACCAGATCGTTGGTGCAGGTGGTCAGAGTACCGGTGGCCCCATCGGGGAACTCTACCAAGGCGCTAACCTCGTCCTCGACCTCAATGTCACGTCGAAAGCCGAAGCGGGCCCGGGAGAAGCAACGCTGAACATTGCCGCACAGCCACTGCCACAGATCGAGCTGGTGGGGAGCTTGGTTGACGAGTATTCCACCGCCTTCCCCGGCCCAAGAAGCCCGCCACGACGAAGAGTTGTAGTAGGCGTCGGGGCGCCACCAGTGGGTGATCATCCAGTTCGTGTGCCGCAGCCGCCCTAGAGCACCGGAACTGATCAGCCCGTGAAGATCTCGGTACAGGGGATTAGCGCGCTGGTTGAACATCATTGCGATGCTCGCCTGTGGATGCGCGGCGGCTGTCGCGGCCAGGCGCACTACCGACTGAGAGGTGACCCCGGCAGGTTTCTCCAGCAGCACATGGATACCCCTGGTGATCGCATCGGTGGCAAGACCGGGATGGGACCAATGGGGGGTGGTGATCACCACCGCGTCCACGGTCCCGCTGTCCAGCATCTCGGTGAAACTAGTGAACAGTGGGACTCCGTGGGTGGCGGCGAATTCCCGGTGTGACTCCACCCGGGTGGAGCGCGGATTTGTGGCGCATAGGGCGGCGAGTTCAAGGTCTGGGATCTGTCCGGTAATCAACTGGGCATACAGCCTCCCTTGGGCACCCAGCCCGGCCACCGCGATGCGCACCATGTGGACTTCAGTCTTGTTGGGCGGTGCCAAAGGTGAAGGTGCGACCCGAGATCTGGGTGGTCGGGAGAATACGCACGAAGATTTCCTTCACTGTGGGGGTCCACGGGAGCAGCGGGGCCTTCTTCGCACGGGCGAGTTCATCGGCATCGGTGATCCGTTCGGCGGTGCCCTTGATCATGATCGACCAGCCGCCCTCGTCGGTCCAGTTGTCGACCTCGAAGACAACGTTGTTGTTGGTGGCCAAGGTCTCCATTTTCGAGCCCTCTGCAGAGCGAAAGATGAGGGACTCACCGTCGACATAGTAGTTAATCGGGAAGATCTCCGGAAGGTCCTCGGAGACCACACCGAGGCGACCGACCTCCTGGGATGCGAGGTAGCCCCAGCAGGAGTCTTCGGGGATGACGTTCATCGGGACGTTGTTGTCTGCCATGGGTCCATTCAACCGCAATCCAGGCCTTCTGTCTCCTGCCTGCTGTCCGCCACGCGGATGGAAGCGGATGGAATCCGTGGTGTAGCTGATGACGCGAGCAATAAACTAGGAGCGTGAGGATTATTGCCGGATTGGCACGAGGCCAGACACTGCGAGTCCCACCAGGGGATCGCACCCGGCCCACCACCGACCGAGTGAGGGAGGCTATCTTCTCCTTCCTCACCTCGTGGACCGGTAATTTAGATGCCCCCCAAGATGCTCAACTTGCCGGTCTGCGGGTACTCGACTTGTTCGCCGGAAGCGGTGCGATCGCCATCGAGGCGTTGTCGCGCGGCGCTCGTCAAGTGGTCCTCGTTGAATCGGACCGGGGAGCTGCCGAGGTGATCCGGGCGAACCTCGCAGCGACCAGTACCGCAGGCCGGGCACAACTGGTCACCTCTACGGTCAACGCCTACCTGTCGGGGCCTGCGACAAGTTTCGATGTCGTGTGGGCCGATCCCCCCTATGTGATGGGGACCCAGGAGGTGAACCGGATCATCGCCGAAGTCGCTGCCAAGTGGTTGGCAGATGACGGCATCATCATCGTCGAGCGCTCGTGTCGCGATGAATCCATCACCTGGCCCAGAGGATTCGCCGACACCTGGCAACGCCGCTACGGTGAAACTGTCTGCTGCTTCGGACGCCCGGCCAGAAATCAGGAGGAACAGTGAATAGAACCATGATGCCCGTGCGGGCCGTGTGTCCGGGCTCCTTCGACCCGATCACCCGGGGACATCTGGACATCATCTCGCGTGCCGCTGAGGTCTTCTCCGAGGTCGTCGTGGCGGTGGGACACAACACCACCAAGAACTACTTGTTCGACTTTGGCGAGCGCGTCGAGCTGGCCCGCGACGCCATCGCCAATCTCGAGAACGTGCGGGTTGAGCCGATCCGAGGATTGTTGGTCGATTTCTGCCGACAACACGATGCCCGGGTCATCGTGAAGGGAGTGCGCTTCGGTTCCGATTTCGACTACGAATTGCAGATGTCCCAGCTCAACCGACAACTGTCGGGTATCGAGACGGTTCTGCTTCCGGCGGGACGCGAATACGGGACCATTTCTTCCTCGATGCTGCGCGAGGTCGCCCACAACGGAGCCGATATCTCTGCCTTCGTCACTGCGAAGGTCAATGCCGCGGTGCTGGCGAAGATCGCCGAGAACTGAGGCTTCCGTCACCGATTAGGCTGGATGGCGTGAACGCAAGGAATCTTGACCTCCGTGACCCGTGGGTCGTCTCCGTCCACAGATTGCTGCATGGGTCGGGTGAACAGGTTGCCCTTACCGAGAGCCTGCCAGCCCCGGAGGGTCTGGGAAGTCCGGTGCTGGGGGTACCAGAGGAGGCCCCGGTCGATCTCAGGATCCGCCTGGAATCGGTATCCGAGGGGATCCTGGCCTCGGGTACGGTGAGCGCCGAGTTGGTGGGGCAGTGCTCCCGGTGTCTGGCATATATCACTGACCGGGTGGTTAGCGATATCCAGGAACTCTACTTTCACCCCGGACGGGGGGCCGGTGACGAGGAGGATCTGCTCATCGTCGACGACCATATCGATCTGACCCGACCGGTGCGCGATGCCATCATCGTCGATCTCCCCTTCAGCCCACTGTGTCGGGAAGACTGTTTGGGACTGTGCCCGTCCTGTGGTGCTGACCTGAACGATGACCCGGACCACGACCATGGGCAGGCAATTGATCCCCGTTGGGCGAAGCTTGCCGAAGGAATTGATCTGGCTGGTGGAGACCCGGACAACTGAATCGTCGCGTTTTGCCTCGGCGATGCTCGGCAGGTAAAGTTGGTAGGCGTGCGTCCCGGGGTCATGCCCTCGAGGGATCGAAAGCTTCAGCCCATCCGTGGGCTGCCCCACCGCTGGTGGGTCCAGGAATAAGGAGAACGATCGTGGCTGTTCCCAAGCGGAAGATGTCTCGTAGCAATACCCGCTCCCGCCGCGCCCAGTGGAAGGCAACCGCGGTGCAGACCGTCGTTTGCGCGAATCCGGCCTGTCGCGCTAAGCACTTGCCTCACACCGCTTGCCCTGCCTGCGGCCAGTATGGTCCCCGTGGCGAGCGTCGTCAGGTTCTCGACGTCTGAGCCCCGCGCGGGAGAAGTTCATGGGCGACCGGGGTCGCGTGGACGACACGGCCGGTGAACCGGTATTCAACACGTTGATCGATGAGCTCGGCATCCATTTGGACGCCGAGCTTTTCGAGTTGGCGACGACTCACCGTTCCTATGCCTACGAGAACGGTGGTATTCCGCACAATGAGCGCCTCGAGTTTCTCGGGGATGCGGTGCTTGGGGTGATCGTCACGGATTTCCTATACCGCACATTTCCCGGTCATTCTGAGGGTCAACTCGCGAAACTGCGTGCCAATGTCGTGTCGGCCGTTTCCTTGGCCAAGGTGGGCAGGGAACTCGGCGTCGGGCAGCTAATCCGGCTGGGTAAAGGAGAGATCGCCACCCAGGGTTGGGAGAAGGACTCGATCTTGGCAGACACGATGGAAGCCCTCATCGGGGCCATCTACATGTCCTGTGGCCGCATTGAGGCGGAACGCTACGTGCACCACCTGTTCGATCCGTTGGTCATGTATGCCGATACCTTGGGGGCCGGGCTCGATTGGAAGACCTCGTTGCAGGAGACAGCAGCGGCGATGGGGCTTGGTTCGGTCCACTATGAGATCATCGATTCTGGGCCTGACCATCGCAAGGTCTTCGATGCTTGGGCGGTCATCGCCGATCGTCGTTACGGACCGTGCCGTGGGCACAACAAGAAACATGCTGAGCAACAGGCTGCAGAATTGGCTTTCAAGGCATTGGATGCCGAGCAGAGGGCGAGTCGGCCTTCCCCAGAAACAACGGATGCCTGAACTTCCGGAGGTCGAGATCATCCGCAGAGGTCTTGCCCCACATCTTGAGGGTAGGACGATCTCCCGCGTCGAGGTGGCACATCCTCGCCTGGTCCGTTTCCATCCGGGCGGGGCACAGGGATTTGCGGCGGAACTTGTGGGTCGCACGATCACCGCAGTTCGGCGCCGGGGCAAGTACTTGTGGTGGTCCTTCACCGATGATGATGCGCTGCTGGTGCACCTAGGAATGTCCGGGCAATTCCGTGTCGATGATCCCGGTGCTGAGTTGCTGGCGCACACTCGCGTGCTGATCGATTTCGACGATGTCGGTGACCAGGTGCGGTTCGTCGACCAACGTATGTTTGGTGGCTTGCAGCTCAGTGAACAAGGAGCAGAACTGCCCCAGCAGATCGCCCACATCGCCCGCGACCCTTTTGACGAGGACTTTGATGCCGAGGCAGTGGCCCGACGGATTACCGCCAAGCGCACCACGATCAAACGTGCCTTGCTCGATCAGCGCGTCGTCTCGGGAATAGGCAACATCTACGCTGATGAATCCCTATGGCGTGCCCGGATCAACCACGCCCATCCCACCGATTCCATTGCCCGCAAACGAGTCACCGAACTGCTGGGACATGCCCGCACTGTGATGAGTGAAGCCCTCGCCGAGGGTGGCACCAGCTTTGATTCTCTGTACGTTAACGTGAATGGGTCCTCTGGCTATTTCGGACGCAGCCTGTCGGTCTACGGACGTCAGGACCAGCCGTGCGACCGGTGTGGATCGACGATCGTGCGGGAACCGTTCATGAACCGTTCGTCCTTCCGCTGCCCCGATTGCCAGCCCAACCCAAGAGGAGCGCCACGTGCCCGATGAACTCCAGTCAAAACGAAAACTGATCGCCGAGTTTCTTCGTTTCGGAATCGTTGGTGGTTCCGGAGTGCTGGTGAACCTCGTGGTCACTTACATCATGACCCAGATCAATGGGGGAGTGGCCAATGATAACCGAGTAGTCGTTAACCTGTGGGGTGACTATGCCCTGCGTTTTACCATTGTGGTGTGGATCATTGCCTTCCTGGTGGCCAACCTATGGAATTTCGAATTGAACCGGTACTGGACCTTCCGGCGTTCGGTGCGTCGTAACTGGTGGGCCGAATTCTGGCCCTTCCTGGTGGTCGGCTCGGTGGCGGCCGCCATCGGTGCGGTCATCAAGCTACTGCTCACCAATCCGGGCTCCCCGCTGTACCTGCCCTCTCCACTGTTCAACAACCATGAGGGGGTTCGTGCCCGGGCCTATTGGGCACAGCTGATCACCATTGTGGTGACCATGCCGATTAACTATGTGGTCAATAAGGTATGGACCTTCCGTTCCGTAACTGGGAAGAAGGCCGGGGAATCACCCGGCGAGAAGGCCTGAAATGTATCTCAAGCACCTGACCATCAAGGGGTTCAAGTCTTTCGCATCGGCGACGCTCTTCGACTTCGAGCCCGGGATCACTGCCATCGTCGGCCCTAACGGGTCAGGGAAGTCGAATGTGGTCGACGCGCTGGCTTGGGTGATGGGTGAACAGGGTGCGAAATCTCTGCGTGGCGGCAAGATGACCGACGTCATCTTTGCTGGAACTTCCGGGCGCCCGGCACTGGGGCGTGCCGAGGTGAAGCTGACTATTGACAACACCGACGGCACCCTGCCGATTGATTTCACCGAGGTGACCATCTCGCGGACTCTGTTCCGCACCGGCGGATCTGAGTATGCCATCAATGGCGAGCCTGTGCGGCTACTCGATGTCCAGGAATTGCTGTCGGACACCGGTATGGGTCGGGAGATGCATGTCATTGTCAGTCAAGGGCAACTCGACCAGATACTCCAGGCGACTCCTGAGGTACGCCGGGGATTCGTCGAGGAAGCCGCGGGGGTACTCAAGCATCGCCGTCGCCGCGAAAAGGCAGTGCGCAAGCTTGAATCGACAGCCGCCAATTTGGCCCGGCTCACTGATCTTACCGCGGAGGTACGCAGGCAGCTCAAGCCCTTGGGGCGTCAGGCTGAGGTAGCCCGCCGGGCCGCCACCATCCAGGCCGAGGTACGCGATGCGCGGGCCAGGCTGCTCGCTGATGACCTGACCCAAGCGATGCTTGCGGTGGAATCGGACAAGGCCAATGCGGCGGCCCTCGCGGAACGGCGGACGCGGGCCGAAGCCGATCTTGCCCTTGCCCGCCGAGGGCTCGCCGAGGTGGAGATCGCCCTTGAGCAACTGCGCCCGGCGATCACCACGGCTCAGGAAACCTGGTATGGGCTGGCCTCGCTGGCTGAACGGGTCAACACCACGGTGTCGATCTCGGCCGAGCGGATGAGAATCTCTGCCGAAGTACCGCTTCAAGCTCAGGGCCGTGATCCGGAGGCTTTAGATACTGAGGCCGCCAAGGTTGCCGAGCAGGAGAAGGAACTTGTAGCCGAGGTGGCTGCTGCCGAGCAACGGCTGGCCGAATCCCTTGCCGAGCGTGACGAGGCCGAGCGTGCTGAGGAGGAGGCCTCCCTCGCCCATGCGGCAGCCCTGCGTGCGGCCGCCGACCGCAGAGAAGGACTCGCTAAACTCAACGGGCGTATTGCATCTCTGCATTCACGCATTGATGCGGGTACCGAGGAGATCGCCAGGTTGCGTCAACGCAGGGATGATGCCTTGGTTAGGGCTGAGGAGGCAGATCATCGGTTCTCCGCCTTGGAGGTGATGCTTGGCAAAATCTCGGGTGGAGAATCAGATCTGGATGCTGCCCACGTGGCTGCCACCGACGAGCTTGCCCTGGCAGCCAAGGCGCAGGAGGAGCACCAGCAGGCACTCCATGAGGCTCTCTCAACGGCAGCCACTCTGAAGGCGCGAATCGAGGCCTTGGAACTGGGCATGCAACGCCGCGACGCATCTGGAGTGCTGTTGGCCATCGGTGGGAACGGTCTCGAAGGAGCGCTATCGGAGTGGATCAAAGTGCCACAACAGTGGCGGGTGGCGGTCTCGGCCGTATTGGGGGCGATGGCCGATGCCCTGGTTGTGACGGAAATGACCACAGGTTTGGATCTTCTCGACATGCTGAGGGCCGAGGACCTCGGTACCGCTGCACTGTTGCTCGCTGATGCGCCAGTCGTCCGGGCCGCGAATTGTGAGTTGCCCGAAGGTGTCCACCACGCCCTTGATGTGGTCGAGGTGGACGCGCAATGGGGTGGGGCACTGACTGGGCTGCTCGACGGGGTCGTGTTCTGCGAGGACACCCGCGAGCACCTCGATCTGGCCAGGGCACATCCCCGGATGACACTGGTCGATTCTGATGGAGTTGTCGTCTCCTCTTGGAAGGTGCAGGGAGGATCGGCCCAGCAGCCCTCCACGATCGAGATTGGCGCCACGATCGAAACCGCACGCTCGGAACTGGAGGCTGCCGAGCACCGAATCCAGCTTCTGGAATCCAAGGCCAATGAACTGGAGAATCGCGTCGCAGGGGCTGCCCAGCGTCTTGATGAATCCCTTGAAGCGCTCCACGCATCCGATGCGCGGATGAGCGCTCTGGCAGATGAGCTTGGCGGGCTCGGCCAGGTCGGCACCGCCGCCCGTGATGAGGCGCGACGTGCGGAGCAGGCCATAGCAGCCGCCGAGAAGGGTATCGCCGAGAACGAGACGGTGCTCGCTGGACTGCTCGAGCGGCTGGCCGCCGCAGAACGGGATACCGGCATCGCCGATCCGGATCCCGGCGAACGAGACCGGGCAGTGGTCATCGCCCGGGCCGCCCGAGCCACGGAAATGGAATCTCGACTGGCCCTGCGTACCGCCCAGGAACGTCAGCGCTCCTTGGCCGGGCGGGCTGATTCTCTGCGTCGTGCCGCAGCCAACGAACGGGCTACCCGGGCTCGGGCAGCCGCGCACGCGGAACGGATGCGTCGCGAGGCCCGCATCGCCCGGGCGGTCAACACCGGTGCCCGCTGGCTCGCCGATCAGGTCGCGATTGCTCGCGCCCGGGCTGACGAACATCGGAGCAGTTTGGAGGAACAGCGTTCCCGGATGGAGGCTGAACTCGGTCATCACCGGGCTGCTGTCAGGGAAAAATCGGCGATGCTGGAGCAGATCTTGTCGGGAGAACACCAAGATCAGTTGAATCGCTTGGAACTGACCATGAAGTTGGATGCGCTGCGTACCCGGGCGATGGAGGAGATGGCGATGGATGCCGACACCTTGGTCGCCGACTACGGCCCCGAGGTGCCTATCCCGGTGCTGGCCCATCCGGACGGGAGCGCGATCGGTCCCTCGGACGACCAAGTGCCGGAACCGATTCCCTTCGTGCGTACTGAACAGGAGAAGCGGTTGCGCGCTGCCACCCGCAATCTGGATGCGTTGGGCAAGGTGAATCCTTTGGCTCTGGAGGAGTTCGAGGCGATGACCGAGCGCCACGATTTCTTGTCCACCCAATTGGAAGATCTCCGCACCACTCGCAAGGATCTGCTAGACATCATCGATGAGGTGGACGAGAGGGTACAGGAAGTCTTCGCCGCAGCTTATCTCGATGTTGAGCAGGCCTTCGGGGAGGTTTTCGCCAGACTTTTTCCCGGAGGCGAGGGACGCCTGGTACTCACCGACCCCGATGATCTGCTGACTACCGGCATTGATGTTGAGGCGAGACCCGCGGGTAAGAAGGTGAAGCGGCTTTCCCTGCTGTCCGGGGGGGAGCGCTCGCTGGTAGCGGTCGCCTTCCTCATTTCCCTGTTTATCGCACGTCCCTCGCCTTTCTACATCCTGGACGAGGTGGAGGCGGCTCTCGATGATGTCAACTTGGGACGTTTGCTCGGGATCTACAAGGACCTGCGGCGCTCTTCCCAGCTGTTGATCATCACCCACCACAAACGAACCATGGAGGTCGCTGATGCCCTCTACGGGGTGACCATGCGTGGTGACGGGGTCTCCCGGGTGATCTCTCAGCGTACGTCCAACTGAGATCCGTTCACTTGGCGGTGTCGCCACGTAGGATGGCGGCGTGGAATGGACTTTCTGGATAGTCATCATCGGCATTGTCCTGGTCATGGGTGTGGCCGTCGGATCGATCGTCATCGGATCACGCCGCAAGCAAGTCACTGCGGTGCGGACTCCCGAGGTACCCGCGGCCCCCACCGATGAAATCCTCCCTGCTCCCGACTCGGAACCCAGCCCCACTGTCCAAGAGGAGGCCGAGACCCACGAGGAGATTACGGCTGATGAGGTGGGTGAGCCACAGGGCGCGGAGCTGGAGAGCCCTGAGGCAGCAGAGTCACGTTTTGTTCGTCTGCGTCAACGTCTTGCCTCCTCCAATAACGCTTTGGCCAGGGCATTGGCTGACCTGCTGTCCAGCGACAGGATCGATGAGGAGACTTGGGATGATTTTGAGATGACCCTCATCACCTCCGATCTGGGGGTGGGGCCGACGACCGAACTGGTCACCGCTCTGCGCAAGCAGATGGCCATCGATGGGGTTGATGATCCCGAGCAGGTGAAGGCTCGGCTGCGCGTCGAACTGGTGCGCTTGGTCGACCCGGAACTTGATCGCTCGCTGAATTTGGACCATCCCGAGGGCAAGCCTGCTGTGGTGATGATGGTTGGGGTTAACGGCACCGGCAAGACGACCACCGTCGGCAAACTCGGAAGAGTGTTGGTTTCCGATGGGAAGTCGGTCATTTTCGGTGCTGCCGATACCTTCCGTGCCGCTGCCGCCGAGCAGCTGACTACTTGGGGCGAACGGGTCGGGGTACGCACCGTCTCGGCCCAGGAAGGTGCCGATCCCGCATCGGTGGCTTTCTCCGCCGTCGAGGCCGGTGTCGCCGAGAGTGTTGATGTGGTGCTTGTCGACACTGCTGGACGACTGCACAACAAGGTCGGTCTGATGGATGAACTGGGCAAGGTGAAGCGGGTGATCGAGAAGCAGGCCCCGGTTTCCGAGGTACTGCTGGTGCTCGATGCAACCACCGGACAGAACGGGCTAGCTCAGGCTCGCATCTTCGCGGAGGTAGTCGACGTGTCCGGCATTGTGCTCACCAAACTCGATGGATCAGCCAAGGGCGGCATCGTCGTCCAAGTGCAGCGGGAACTGGGTGTTCCGGTCAAATTCATCGGACTGGGGGAGGGTGCCGACGACCTTGCCCCCTTCGACGTGGAGAACTTCGTCGATGGCCTGCTTGGCGACTGAATTCCCGGCTGGGTGACATCTGGTGCCCGATGGCGGCAGGTGTCGTCGTTCGCGGTGGTTTGTGCTGATGGGGTGGGTGTGATGACCACGCGGTATCGTTGACACAGACCATCGACCCATCGTTGAAGGATCCCTGTGTTCGACACCCTGCAAGACCGCCTGTCCGCGACCTTCAAGTCCCTGCGTTCGAAGGGACGCCTCACCGAGGCGGACATCGACGCGACTGCCCGCGAGATCCGCATCGCGCTGCTCGAGGCAGATGTGAACCTGGCTGTGGTCAAGCAGTTTGTTGCTGCGATCAAGACCAAGGCGCGCGGCACCGAGGTATCGAAGGCCCTCAACCCCTCCCAGCAGGTCATCAAGATCGTCAACGAGGAACTCATCGCCATTCTGGGCGGTGAGGCCCGCCACATCCGGTTCGCCAAGCAGCCCCCGACCGTGATCATGCTTGCCGGTCTACAGGGCGCAGGCAAGACCACCTTGGCGGGCAAGCTCGGTGCATGGCTGAAGGAACAGGGCCATTCCCCGCTGCTCGTCGCCGCCGACCTGCAGCGCCCCAATGCCGTCCAGCAACTGACCGTGATGGCCGAACGGGCCAGGGTCGGCATTTTTGCCCCCCAGCCTGGCAACGGAGTGGGCGATCCGATCCAAGTGGCCAAGGATTCCCTCGACCATGCCAGACGCCATCTCTTCGACGTCGTGGTCATTGACACCGCGGGTCGCTTGGGCGTTGATGAGGAGATGATGGCCCAAGCCTCCCGGATCAAGCAGCTCACCTCTCCCGACGAGACTCTATTTGTCGTCGACGCGATGATCGGTCAGGACGCGGTGAACACCGCCTTGGCCTTCGAACAAGGAGTCGGCATTGACGGGGTGGTGCTCACCAAACTTGACGGTGACGCCCGTGGTGGTGCGGCGCTGTCTATCGCCAATGTCATCGGCAAGCCGATCATGTTCGCATCCAATGGCGAGAAGATCTCCGATTTCGATGTTTTCCATCCTGATCGGATGGCATCGCGGATCTTGGGCATGGGCGACATGCTTACCCTCATTGAGCAGGCCGAGAAGACCTTCGACCAGGAGATGACCCGTGCGGCCAGCGAGAAATTACTTGCCGGGCGCAACCAATTCGGTCTCGACGATTTCCTTGCCCAGATGAAGCAGTTGCGCCGTATGGGGCCGCTGTCCAAGGTTTTCGGCATGTTGCCCGGGGCATCCCAGATGGGGGCGATCGGCGACATCGACGAGAAGCAGGTCGACCACATTGAGGCGATCATTTATTCGATGACTCCCGCGGAACGGGCGGATGTGTCGATCCTCAATGGTTCGCGCCGGGCCCGAATCGCCAAGGGCGCCGGTGTCGAGGTGCATGAGGTTAACGATCTGGTGAACCGTTTCGTCGAGGCTCGCAAGATGATGGAATCGATGGGTCAGATGATGGGCCACGGCAGGATGCCGGGTGCTCCTGGATTCGGCGGCGGAAAGAAGCAGGCCAAGCAGAATGCCAAGAAGGGCAAGGGCGGGCGCAAGGTCTCGGGTAACCCTGCCAAGCGTGCGGCCCAACTCGCGGCCCAGAGCCAGTCCAAGCAGGTCGAAGGCCACCCGCTACCCACCGATCCGACCGAGTTGGCGGCGGCAATGGAAAATTTCGAGCTACCCGGCAACCTGCAGGCCATGCTCGATCAGCAGAATCGTGGACCCCGAGGGTTCTGAGACGGAGGCGCGATGGGTACCTGGCATCTCAACGGTGTTGTCTTGCCCGATGGCGAGCGGCGGGATCTGTGGATCCACGACGGAGTGATCACCTTCGAGCCCGTGGCCGGGGCGCAGACTCTCACCACCGGCGTGTGGATCACCCCTGGGCTCGTCGATGCCCACTGTCATATCGGCCTGGGGGCCAGCGGGGCAGTGGATCATGCAACGGCCGAGGCTCAGGCGATCATCGACCGCAACTCCGGGGTGCTGCTGGTGCGCGACGCAGGTGCTCCCGCCGATACCCACTGGATCGACGAGCGTGCCGATCTGCCGCGGATCATCCGAGCTGGGCGTCACATCGCCCGCCCCAAGCGCTATATCCGCAATTTCGCAATCGAGATCGACCCCAGTGAGATGGTAGAGGAGGTCTCCCGCCAGGCCCATAGCGGCGATGGCTGGGTCAAGCTGGTTGGTGACTGGATCGATCGTGAGGTGGGTGATCTCGCCCCCCTGTGGCCTGCTGAGATCGCCAAGCAGGCGATCGATGCCGTCCATGCCGTCGGTGCCCGGGTTACTGCCCACTGTTTCGCTGAGCAGTCCGTAGCCGAGTTGGTTGCGGCGGGAATCGACTGCATTGAGCACGGCACTGGCATGAGCGACGAGGTCATCGAAATGATGGCCGCCAATGATGTTGCCTTGGTCCCCACCATGACCAATTTGGTGAATTTCCCGAAATTCGCAGCTGCAGGAGCCGAGAGATTCCCCACCTATGCTGCGCATATGCGTGACCTGCACGCTCGTCGTCTGGACACCCTGGGCAGGGCACGCGAGGCCGGGGTACAGATCTACTGCGGCACCGATGCCGGGGGCACCCTGGGACACGGGCGGGTGGCCCAGGAGGCCCAGATGCTGGCCGAACTTGGTGGCAACGACTTCGCCCTGGGGGCGATCGGCTGGGATGCTCGCACCTGGCTCGGCGCCCAGAATCTCGTCGAGGGGGCACCTGCCGACCTGGTCTGCTGGTTCGTTGACCCCCGGCAGGAACTGTCCACCCTGCATGATCCGGCTCTAGTGGTGCTGCGCGGGGAGCCTGTCTCCCGCTGAGACCCATCGCCTCGGGTGGCACCGTCGTGCCCGTTTTCACGTATACGGCCCTGGCAAGTAGTGCGATGTCATCGGCTCGTGATTTGGCATCCTTGTGCGGCGGATGTGTGCTGTCTGATGTCCATCGAATGATCAATTCATCATGCGATGAACAGGACATCGTGGTGAGTGTCCGCGGACTCGAGGTGGTCCGCGGCGGCAACCGGGTGCTCTGTGGCATCAACATGGACATCCCTGCCGGGCAGATCGTAAGACTGCTCGGGCCCTCGGGGTGTGGAAAGACGACCTTGATGCGGGCCATCGTCGGGGTACAGCGAAGTGCACGTCCTGGGACACGTGGCCGGAGATGCGCGGCTGAGAGGCCGGGTCGGCTATGTGACACAACAGCCCTCTGTCTACGTGGACCTGAGCCTACGGGCGAATCTGGAGTACTACTGCCGCTTGATGCGAGCCGATCCGCGCTCGGTGGGAGAGATTGCCGAACGAGTGGGACTGGGTGATCTGCTGGAGCGCCGGGTGAGCGCCATGTCTGGTGGCCAGGCGGGGCGGGCCTCACTGGCCTGTGCCTTGGTGGGAGATCCGGAACTGCTCGTTCTCGACGAGCCGACCGTTGGGCTGGACCCGCTGACCAGGGAACAGCTGTGGTCTGCCTTCCGTCGGCTCGCCGATTCTGGCAGCACGCTGATGGTCTCCAGCCACGTGATGGATGAGGCTCTGCGCTGTGATCGGTTGGTGTTGATGCGTCAGGGAAGGATCTTGATGGTGACTACTCCCGAGGACTTGCTCGCCAATACCGGGGAACACAACCCGGACCGGGCCCATCTGACCCTGGTTCGGGCCGATGAGGAGGCGTCGCGGTGAATCTGCTGACCTGGTGGGCGACCACCGTGCGAGTCCTGCGGCAGATGGTGGCCGATTGCCGCACGATAATGCTGATGCTGGCGGTTCCTGCGGTGCTGCTCGTGCTGCTGTACTTCGTGTACGTGGATGTTCCGACCCCGCCTAGTGGCGACGGAGTATTCCCCACATTGCGTTGACCCTTCTCGGGGTACTGCCGATGATGGTGATGTTCCTGGTCACCTCGATCTCGATGCAGCGGGAACGGATGAACGGGGCACTTGAGAGGTTGTGGACCACTCGCTTGCATCGCGCCGACCTGCTGTGCGGCTATGCCGCAGGGTTTGCCTGCGCGGCCGCGGGGCAATCGGTGGTCATGTGCATTGTCGCCTGGGCCTTCCTAGGGGGAGGATGTGGCCGCTCTCGTGGCACCCGTGGTCCAGCACTACCTCACCGGTGAGCTGGGCTGTCCGGGCAACTCGACCCCATCCGCGGATAGTTTCTCGGTCATGGATGCAACCATTCATGACCGAGAAACGTATTGATGGGTGTGAACAGCAGGAGTGCAGACGAGTTCAGGAGGTTCGCCCAGATCCATTGGGGCGACCTGGCGCGTTCTGCCGTCCTGCTCAGCGGAAATCCATCGGATGTCGACGATCTGATCCAGGAGACCTTTGAACGTCTGTGGCGTTCGTGGGACAGGATCAGACCGGAAACGGCACTCGGATATGCCCGCACCGTGATGGTGAATGCCCGCAACGACCAATGGCGCAAGGCCGGACGCACGCCGGTCCCAACCGACTCGGTCTACCTGGATGTCAAGACCTCGTCCGGTGATCCCACCGGGCAGGTTGATGACCGCAACGAGATCCTGCAACACCTATCGATGTTGTCGGAGCGCGAACGACAGGTGATCGTCGCCCGCTACTACTGGGGATTGACAAACGATGAAGTCGCGGCGTCGTTGTCGCTGCCAGCGGGAACCATCAAATCGACGGCCTCCCGAGCCGTCGCGAGATTGAGGAAGGTACACGAAGGAGCAGGTCATGGATGACTTCGAGAAGGATCTGGCCGATCTGCTGTCGCGTGTTCCGGCTCCCGCATACGATCCCGAGCTCATCGAGGAGACGATCATGAATACCCCATCCGATAACCCCCGACGCCCCCTGATCATCGTCGTTGTCATCCTGTCCCTGCTGGTCATTGGCATGGGTGTCGCGCTGATGACCCGGGAGAAGGGTCCGATCCGAGCAGTCGATCCCCACAATTCCGGTACCGCTCAAACCTCCATCCCCTCGGTCACCTCCAATTCACCGACCTCGTCACTCTCGGCCCAACCCTCCGAGTCCATCACTGAGCCGATACCGGCGGACACCACGGCGAGTACTCCGGAATCCCCGTCGAGTGGCCCCAGCGCTGACTCTGATCACACCGATCCGGCTTCCGCTCCCACCAGGGTCTACAACGAGAAGGCCTACTGGAACACGGGAGGTGCTGGGCAGGGTTACTATTTCGTCTCGCCCTCTGGCAATTTCCTGTGCGGGATCACTGAGGGCTCCGTGGGCTGTCAGTCGAAGGTCCCGGTGGCCGGTATGGAACAGTGCGGCACAAACCCTAGGGTCCGAGCCGCCTGGGTCGCGTGGTCGCCCCAGACGCCGATCAGCGCGGAATGTACTACCCAGGGCAACTACGTCACCGAACAGCCAGGAATGGTCCTGGACTACGGCAGTGAGCTGGCGGCCTGGGACGGTGTCTGTGCATCCGCCCCGGAGGGGATCACCTGCCGGTCGAAGACCACCGGGAGCAGGTTCACTATCTCTACCGATGGTATTCAGATCCACGGATGAGCACGTGTCCCGGTTTCGTAACGCGGTGGTGATCTGGCACAATGATGGGGCGTCTGGCGTCCAGGTGCCCTCTCATCACTGGCGACGCTGTCCATGGCCAATAGTTGGCGTGCCCCACACGTCGAGGATGGGCCCCGAACTAACCGGGATCATCCCGGAACTCGTACAGGAGAAACCACTCAAGTGGCAACCAAGATTCGTCTGAAGCGTCTCGGCAAGATCCGCTCCCCGCACTACCGCGTGGTTGTTATCGATTCTCGCGCTAAGCGCGATGGCCAGGCCATCGAGGAGATCGGTATCTACCATCCGAAGAATGACCCCTCGGTCATCCGCATCGACTCCGAGCGCGTGCAGTACTGGCTCGGTGTCGGCGCCCAGCCGACCGAGGCGGTCGTCGCCCTGTTGAAGCGTACTGGTGACTGGCAGAAGTTCACCGGCATCGACTCCCCTTCGGGTATCGATCCGCAGCCCGAGCCCATCGACAAACTCGCCCGCTTCAACGCGGCACTGGCCGAGGCTGACGGTGAGCCAAGGAGCGAGGCCATTTCCTCGCGCAAGCGCAAGCAACTCGAGGCTGAAAAGACCGAGGCGCCGGAGGAGACTCCGGTTGATGAGACCGGGGCTCATGAGGCTGAGGAGGCCTGATGCTCTCTGAGGCACTCGAACACCTAGTGCAGGGACTTGTCTCGAACCCCGACGAGGTCCAGGTTCGTGACAAGCAGTTGCGCAGCGGTCGGGTCCTGGAGGTCCGCACGGATCCCTCGGATGTCGGCAAGGTAATTGGTCGCAAGGGGCGCACCGCAACTGCACTGCGCACCGTCATCGGCGCGCTGGCGGGGAACGAGCGGGTCCGAGTCGACTTCGTCGATGTCGATCGTCCGTCACGGTCTCGCCACTGATCCGTCAACCGAGCGCCCCACCATTGAGGTGGGGCGCTCGGTGTTTGTCACCCCTGGAGGAATGATGTCATCAACCGTTGAGGTGCTGGTGGCCGTCGTCGGACGTGCCCATGGGGTGCGAGGGGATGTGACCCTCACTATCCGCACCGACGAACCCGAACGGCGTTTCGTACCCGGCCAGCAGGTGCGCACCTCTACTGGCCGGGTCCTAGAGATCGCTGCTGCGCGCAATGTCTCCGGTCGCTGGCAGGTGCATTTCGTCTCGGTGGACGACCGCACCGAGGCCCAGACGCTCACTGGTGTCGAGCTGTTCGCCAATGTCCCTGCCGACGAGAGCCCCGAGGGGGATGAGGAATACTACGACAGGCAGCTGATCGGGCTGCGAGTGCTGCGTGCTGACGGCAGTTTGGGTGGGGTGGTGAGCGAGGTGATCCACGGGGCGGCCCAGGACCTTCTGGTGGTCGATGTTGAGGGAACTCCACGACTCGTGCCCTTCGTCTCGGCGTTGGTTCCGGTGATCAACCTGACGGGCGGGTGGCTGCAACTAGCCGATGTCGGTGGGTTGCTAGAGGAGATGACGCAGTGATGCGGATCAACATCGTATCGATCTTCCCGGACTACTTCGAGGCTCTTCGTCTGTCCCTCATCGGCAAGGCGGTCACCGACGGGTTGCTGACCATAGATGCCCACGATCTACGGGACTGGACACACGACCGGCATCGCACCGTCGACGACACCCCCTACGGTGGGGGAGCGGGAATGGTGATGAAGCCGGAACCCTGGGGTGAGGCCTTGGATGCAATGACCGCAAGCATTCGGGCCGCACGCGAACAGCAACCAGTGCCAGACCGCCCGGTGCTGGTGATACCCACTCCTTCGGGACACAGTTTCACTCAACAGACGGCCCAGGAACTCTCCGCATGCAGCGATCTCGTCTTCGCCTGCGGGCGTTACGAGGGAATTGATCATCGCGTTGCCGAATGGGCCGCCGCCGACTACGAGGTGCGTGAGATCTCCCTGGGAGACTACGTGCTCAATGGTGGGGAAGTGGCTGCCATGGCGATCATTGAGGCAGTTGCCAGGCTAGTCCCGGGCGTCATCGGCAACCCGGACTCATTGGTCGAAGAATCCCATGCAGCAGGAACCGGTCATCTCCTGGAGGCTCCTGTCTACACCAAGCCTGCCGTGTGGCGAGGCCTGGAAGTGCCGGAAGTCCTACTCAGCGGTCACCACACCAGAATTGCCGGGTGGCGACGGCAGCAGAGCCAGCATCTGACCAGGGTAAGACGACCTGACTTGCTCACTTAGGGATACCTACCTTGAATTAAGGGTGGGGTGTACGACGTTGGTATGACCACCGGCGATAGAGTGCTGGTCGTGGCAACCCAACTGACAACTCGTGATCCGAGCCGGACCCCGCACCAACGGGCAGCGCGTTCGACGGTGGCACGCAAGGTGCTCATGTCGATCAGTGGTCTGATCATCGTGCTGTTCTTGATGATGCACCTGTTCGGCAATGCCAAGCTCCTGATTCCTAATGTTGGGTTCGAGGAGTTTGATGAATACTCGCACTCGCTGCGTACCTTCCTGTATCCGATCCTTCCCGAGAAATTCTTTCTGACGCTGTTTCGCTTGTTTATGCTGGCTGCGGCCTTCATCCACATTGAGGCAGCGATCAAGTTGACCTTCCGGAACAAGGGGTCGGGCGTCTCCGGCGCTCGCTACCTCAAGCAGCGCTACCTGGCCGGCTCCTTTGCGGCGCGCACCATGATCTGGTCGGGCATCATCATCGTCTTCGGTGTGATTGCCCACCTGCTGCAGTTCACCTGCGAGATCATTCGGGTGAGCTACCCGGAAGGAGTCACCACTGTCGCTCCCCACGAGCGCGTGGTCCTCGCCTTCCAGACCCCGGTCGTCGTGGCTGCCTATGCGGTGTGGATGCTCGCCGTGTGCATCCACGTGTACCACGGCTTCTACTCGGCACTGTGCACCATCGGAGCCCGGACCGGAGCTTACTCAGAGAAGCTCATCAAGGTCTGTTCCGTGATAGTGGCCTTCCTGGTCTTCTTCGGCTTCATGGCTGCCCCGCTGTCCATCGCGATCGGATTGGTGACGCTCTGATGACTGAGACCCTGACCAACAACGCTCCTGCTGGGGATGCCGAGTTCTACTCGGTCGGCACGGAGATCCGTGATACCAAGGCTGACACCTCGCTGCCCATTGACAAGGTGTGGCCTGACCGTCAATTCCGGGCCAGCCTGGTGAACCCTGCCAACCGGCGCAAGATCACCATTATCGTCGTCGGTACCGGCTTGGCGGGTGGCGCGGCTGCCGCATCACTGGGTGAAGCGGGCTACAACGTTCTCAACTTCTGCTATCAGGATTCGCCCCGCCGTGCCCACTCGATCGCGGCCCAGGGCGGCATCAATGCGGCGAAGAACTACAAGAACGACAACGACTCGGTCTACCGGCTGTTCTATGACACTGTGAAGGGTGGCGACTACCGCGCCCGGGAGACCAACGTCCACCGTCTGGCCGAGGTCTCCGCGGGGATCATCGACCAGTGTGTGGCCCAGGGAGTTCCCTTCGCCCGTGAGTACGGCGGCCTCTTGGATACCCGTTCCTTCGGTGGCGTGCAGGTGCAACGCACCTTCTATGCACGTGGTCAGACTGGTCAACAACTGTTGATCGGTGCCTACCAGGCTTTGGAACGCCAGGTTGGCGCGGGAACCGTCCAGATGTTCGCCCGTCACGAGATGATGGAGGTCATCACCAAGGACGGTCGGGCACGTGGCATCGTCGCTCGTGACATGGTGACCGGTAAGGTCGAGGCTTACACCGCCGATGCGGTGATTCTGGCCACTGGCGGATACGGCAACGTCTTCTTCCTGTCGACCAATGCCATGGGCTGCAATGTGACCGCCACTTGGCGGGCTCACCGCAAGGGTGCCTACTTCGCCAACCCGTGCTTTACGCAGATCCATCCGACCTGTATCCCGCAACATGGGACGAACCAGTCGAAGCTGACTCTGATGTCGGAGTCGTTGCGCAATGACGGCCGGATTTGGGTGCCTAAGAAGGCTGAAGATTGCGACAAAGATCCCCGGGACATTCCCGAGGAGGATCGTGACTACTACTTGGAGCGGATCTACCCAGCCTTCGGCAACCTGGTTCCTCGCGACATCGCATCACGTCAGGCGAAGAATATGTGCGACGAGGGACGCGGCGTCGGCCCGGTCGTCATTGAGAAGGACGAGAATGGCAACGACCGCAAGGTGCGTCGTGGTGTTTATCTCGATTTCTCGGATGCGATCAATCGTCTGGGCAAGAAGGGGGTCGAGGCCAAGTACGGCAACCTCTTCGACATGTACAAGCAGATCACCGCGGAGGATCCCTACGAGGTTCCGATGCGTATCTACCCAGCGGTGCACTACACCATGGGTGGCGTGTGGGTCGACTACGACTTGGAGACCACGATTCCAGGCCTGTACGTGGCCGGTGAGGCGAACTTCTCCGATCATGGCGCGAACCGTTTGGGGGCTTCGGCTCTGATGCAGGGTCTGGCCGACGGCTACTTCGTGCTGCCGAACACGATCAACGATTATCTTGCCTCGCACCATGATGGCAAGCTCCCCGACAATGATCCCGCTGTCGTCGAAGCAGTGAATGATGTGAAGGCTCGTATCGAGAAGCTCTTGGCGGTTAAGGGCGAGCGCACCGTCGACTCTTTCCACAAGGAGCTCGGTCACATCATGTGGGAATATTGCGGCATGGCTCGCACCGAGGCCGGTTTGAAGAAAGCCATTGGCCTCATCCGCGAGTTGAAGGCCGAGTTCTGGCGTGACGTGAAGGTCACCGGCGAAGCCGAGGACTTCAACCAGACCTTGGAGCGTGCCGGTCGGCTGATCGACTTCTTCGAGCTGGGCGAATTGATGTGCATTGATGCCCTGCATCGTCGCGAGTCCTGTGGCGGTCATTTCCGTACAGAGCACCAGACCGAGGAGGGCGAGGCCCTGCGTCACGATGACCAGTTCGCCTATGTCGCGGCCTGGGAGTGGACCGGTGAGGATTCCAAACCCGTGCTGCACAAGGAACCACTCGTCTACAAGGCCATCGAGCTCAAGCAACGGAGTTACAAGTGAAACTGACATTGAGGGTTTGGCGTCAGGACGCTGGCGCTTCGAATGGCAAGCTGGTCGACTACCAGATCGACAACATCGCTGAGGACATGAGTTTCTTGGAGATGCTGGACCAGCTGAACGAGGAGCTGACCGTCGCCGGCATTGAGCCGGTGGCCTTTGACTCCGACTGTCGTGAGGGTATCTGTGGCACATGCGGTGTCGTGATCAACGGTACCCCGCACGGTCGCGGCAACTCGCCGGTGCCCACGACCACCTGCCAGTTGCACATGCGGTCCTTCAACGATGGCGACACCATCGTTATCGAACCATGGAAGGCGAAGGCCTTCCCGGTGATCAAGGACCTTGTGGTTGACCGTACTGCTCTGGACCGCGTAATCGCATCCGGTGGTTTCATCTCGGTGAACACCGGTGCAGCCCCCGATGCCCACTCCGTGCCGGCGCCGAAGTTGAAGGCCGACACCGCCTTCGATAACGCGACCTGCATTGGCTGTGGTGCATGCGTGGCTGCCTGCCCGAATGGGTCGGCGATGCTGTTTACCTCTGCGAAGATCTCCCACTTGGGCAACCTTCCGCAGGGCCAGCCTGAACGATACCGCCGTGTTGAGACGATGATTGGGCAGCACGACGCCGAAGGTTTCGGTGGTTGCACCAATATCGGTGAGTGTGCAGCGGTCTGCCCCAAGGGCATTCCGCTGGCCTCGATCTCGCAGTTGAACCGCGACCTCGTCTCGTCGCTGTTCCGCAAGGATGGTTTCTTCGGTTGATCGATCGAGAGCCAATGGGGCGGTGGCACGTGAGCTGCCGCCCCATTGCTGTGCTTGGCAATTCCGGAATCGACTTGGCCGGGCATCGTATGGCATACTTGCCAAGTTGCTCTGTTCCGGTTCCTGCCACAGGGGGATCGTCCGGGGCTGGGCCATTTGACCGACACCGACCCGAGGTGACCTGTGGCACTGACGAGGAACTGACATGAATCCTGTTATCGCCGAACTCGGCAAGGCCTCCTACCGTGCCGAGGTTCCGGAGTTCCGTCCTGGCGATTCCGTGCGGGTGCACGTACGCGTTGTCGAGGGCAACAAGTCCCGTATCCAGGTATTTGCCGGTGTGGTGATCGCCCGCAACGGGTCCGGTGTCTCCGAGGCCTTCACCGTCCGCAAGGTGTCCTACGGCACCGGGGTGGAGCGTACTTTCCCGCTGCACTCGCCGATCATCGAGAAGATCGAAGTCGAGCGTCGTGGTGATGTGCGTCGCGCCAAGCTGTACTACCTGCGCGGGCTGCACGGAAAGGCCGCCAAGATCAAGGAGCGTCGCTGATCGCCGCACGCAGGGTCGGGCTCCGGTTGCCATCACGGCGCCGGGGCCCGGTTTATGTGTGGACCAAGACGTAAGATTGGCCGGGCGCGAAGGAGGACGGATGAGCGAAGACCAGGAGATGACAACCCCCAGCTCCCGTAAGAGAGGTCCGCTGCGTAGTGGATTGGGGTTCGTCGGTGAGGTTGCCATCGCGGGGGTCATAGCCTTGGTCCTGACTGCTCTGTTACGGATTTTCGTCTTCCAGATCTTCGAGGTGCCCAGTGGGTCCATGGAGAACACTCTCAAACAGGGTGACCGGATCACCGCAATGCGGATGGTTGACCACCAACGTGGCGACGTTATCGTCTTCGAGGATCCGAACGGCCAGTGGATGGGTCCCCAACCGACTCAGACCAATGCCGTGCGTGGTGCCTTGGAAAGGATCGGCCTGTTGCCGGATTCCTCGAAGGGATACTTGGTGAAGCGCATCATCGGGCTGCCTGGTGATCATGTCGTGTGCTGCAATCAGAATGGGAACATCACCGTCAACGACGTTGAACTCGTCGAGGAATATCTCTATACCGATTCCACCGGAACAATGGTCGATCCCTCGGACACGCCCTTCGATGTCATCGTCCCAGTCAATTCCTTATTCGTCATGGGGGACCATCGAGACCGTTCCGGGGATTCTCGGCTTCACTTGTGTCAGACGCCGGTCAGCGGCAGCCCACCAGGTTCGATGGGCTTTGTGCCGACCGACAACGTCGTTGGCCCGGTCAAGGCAATCATCCTGCCATTTGACAGGATGACGACTTTGAAGACCCCATCCGGCTTCGCCGGGGTCCCCGACGCAGGAGAGGCCCCGGCCGCTCCCGTCCTCGGGGAGGGAACCTGCTCGCGATGAGCATTAGACCCGGCCCAGGAGCTCACGGATACGAACGTGCCCTTGTTCAGGCGGGTTTTTCCCTGGTGGCCGGCGCCGATGAGGCGGGGCGGGGTGCCTGTGCAGGCCCGCTCGTCGCGGCGGCAGTGATTTTGGACCCAGAACATCCTATTGAGGGACTGGACGATTCGAAGAAGCTGAGTGTCGCAACCCGTGAACGACTTCATGACCGGATCATTGAATCGGCGATCGCTTGGTCGGTGGTGTTCATCACCAACCAGGAATGCGATGAGCTAGGGATGCAGGAAGCCGATGTGCAGGGGTTGCGCAGGGTCCTGCTCAGGCTAGAACCTAGACCCTCTTTCGTTATCACCGATGGTTTTCCTGTCACCGGACTTGATGTCCCTGGGCTCGCGATCTGGAAGGGTGACCAAGTCGCAGCCTGCGTCAGCGCGGCATCGATCCTTGCGAAGGTGACCAGGGACCGCTGGATGATTGACCAGGACCGGCAGTGGCCTGGTTACGGTTTTGCCGTGCACAAAGGGTATGCCACCGCGGCCCACCAGAAGGCCCTTGAATCCCTGGGCCCCACCCCGATCCACCGCATGTCGTACGACAACGTGCGCCGAGCGGCTAGAGTTGAGCCATCATGAGCGCCGATGATCTCGAGGCCTACGAGGCCAGGCTTGAACTCGACCTGTACCGCGAGTACAAGGACGTCGTCGATATCTTCACCTACGCAGTGGAGACGGAACGACGCTTCTACCTCTGTAATGCGGTCGATCTCAAGGTGCGCACCGAGGGCGGGGACGTCTACTACGAAGTGTCCATGGGGGATGCTTGGGTATGGGACATGTACCGTCCCGCTCGTTTCGTGAAGTCGGCCAAGGTACTGACCTTCCGGGATGTGTCCATTGAGGAAATCCAGCACCGCGAATTGGAGGTCCCGGACCGGGAGTGATTCATCCGGTCCCGAGATGACCTGTTGTGGATAACCTGAACGTTTTCACCCATACCGCCCATATATCTCCTCGACGAAGGAGGTCGACGAGATGGGCAAGTCGTTCGGAACATGGGGAGAAGATCTCGCCGCAGAGTACCTTGAGCGGCTCGGCTGGCAAATTGTGGAGCGCAACTGGCGTTGTAGTGCGGGGGAGATTGATCTGGTGGCCCTTGAGCCGGTGCACGGATCGCCACCCATCGGGGTCATCATTGAGGTCAAGACCCGCCACGGTGTCGGATACGGAGATCCCCTGGAGGCCATTACCTCGGCGAAGATTGCGCGGCTGCGACGTCTGGCTTGCCGGTGGCGTTCGGAATGCGGGCTGGAACTATCCGACCTGCGGGTGGACGCCATCGGGATACTCAAGCGCCCTGGTCTGGCTGCCAACATGACCCATCTGGCCGGTGTCGCATGACCACATCATCGGCTTGGTCTGTTGCCCTGCTCGGGATGGATGCTCGCCCGGTGGAGGTCGAGGCCTCCATCACCAGTGGCTTGCCGCGGGTAGTGATGGTTGGGCTTCCCGATACCGCCCTCTACGAGGCCCGTGACAGATGTCGTGCCGCATTTGCCGGGGCAGGTCTCGGCTGGCCTTCCCAGCTACTCACCATCAACCTCACTCCGGCTTGGCTGCCGAAATCTGGTTCACATTATGATTTGGCGATCGTTGCTGCGGTGCTTATGGCCGACGAGAAGGCTCCTGGCGATGTGGGTCGGCGGTGTGTGTTCATGGGAGAACTGGGTCTTGACGGATGCACCAGACCGGTGCGGGGAATCTTGCCGGGAGTTCTTGCTGCTCGGCGGGTGGGTTTTGACACCGCCGTGGTACCGGCAGTGCAGTACCGCGAGGCCAGTCTCGTGGAGGGAGTGACCGTGTGGCCGGTGGCCGATCTCGCCGATCTGGTTGAGGTGCTGCATGGTCGTCCCGTCCTGGCAAGGTCCATGCCGCAGGATACGGTCGATGTTCCGGCACAGCGTCTGGTTGGTGACCTGTGCGAAGTGAAGGGGCAACCAGAAGCCTGCTGGGCGCTGGAGGTTGCTGCGGCTGGCGGTCATCACGTGTTCTTGCATGGGGCACCAGGTGTGGGCAAATCGATGTTGGCCCAGCGTCTTCCTGGTTTGCTGCCAGCGTTGGACGATGAATCGGCTCTCGAGGTCTCAGCGGTCCGGTCCTTGGCAGGCATTGAGGTGGGCGGTGGGTTGGTGCGCACCCCGCCCTTCTCGAACCCGCACCACAATGCATCGATGGCTGCCATGGTCGGCGGCGGCTCCCGGGTCGCATCTCCGGGGGCGATTTCCCTGGCCCATCGAGGAGTGCTCTTTCTGGACGAGGCGCCAGAGTTCAGCCCCCGAGTACTGGAAGCGTTGCGAACGCCCCTGGAGACCGGTGAGGTCACGATCGCACGGGCTAATGCTCAAGTTCGCTACCCGGCTCGGTTTCAGCTAGTTCTTGCGGCCAATCCCTGTCCATGCGGGATGAGCGGTGTCCCAGGTGGGCGATGCACCTGTGCGCCGATGAGCATTCGCCGCTACAACGACCGGCTCAGCGGCCCGATCCTCGACCGGATCGACATCCATCTGCGGCTGATGCCCAATCTGGCGGGTCTGGTCGACTCACTGTCCGGAGACCCGACGGCCGTCGTTGCACAGCGAGTGGCCGAGGCCCGAGAACGAATGTCGGTCAGACTCACCCCGGTGAAATGTCGCACCAATGCGGAGGTACCAGGTTCGGTACTGCGTCGTATGCCTCGACCACAAGGAACTGAACTTCTTGACGATGCGATGAGGCAGGGCAGACTGAGTGCCCGGGGATACGACAAAGTGGTCAGGCTCGCGTGGACGCTGGCCGATCTTGCGGGCAGACAGGTCCCCGATCGTGAAGATCTTGCCGGTGCCCTCAGCCTGCGCCAAGATGAATGGAGGGCTGCAGCATGACGGTCTGGGATGAGGAACACCGGGCACGGGCGGTGCTGTCGGCGGCCTGTACACCGGGAGACCGTCGCATCGTCGGGCTGCTCCAGGAACACCCGGCTCCCGAAGCGGTGGCTGCTCTGAGACACGGCGGGGGAAGAACACCGTGGTCGGCGCGGGCTATTGAGACCGACGAAGAAGATCTTGCGCAGCGCGCCGAAAATTGTGGCCTGGAGTTCCTGATTCCCGGCGACGAATGCTTCCCGTCAGTCCTGTCCGACCTAGACAACTGTGGTCAGGTGAACGACATGGGCGGGGCGCCACTGGGGCTGTGGGTTGCAGGCGATCCTTACCTGCTCATCGACAGTCGGCCTAGGGTGGCTGTCGTTGGCGCTCGTGCTGCGACTCGCTATGGCGAGGCGATAGCCACCGACATGACGTATCGCCTAGCATGTCAGGAGTTCGGGGCGCATGTCATTATCTCCGGAGGTGCCTACGGAATTGATGCGGCCGCCCACCGCGGGGCGATAGCGGCCGGAGGAACGACCGTCGGTGTCTACGCAGGTGGGCTGGACGAACCCTATCCGCGGGGCAACCACAACTTGTTCGAGGCGATTCGCGCCGAACACGTGGCGATCTCCGAGGCAGCGCCGGGGGTGAGATGCCATCGCATGGATTTCCTGGCCCGCAACAGGCTCATCGCGGCATTGGGCCAAGGTGTCGTCGTGGTGGAGGCAGCGATGCGATCAGGGGCCAGGAACACCACGAGCTGGGCCATCGAGTTGTCCCGACCGGTCATGGCGGTTCCAGGTTCGGTGCATTCCAGCTCTTCGACCGGATGCCATCAGATGATCAGGGACGGCAAAGCGGTGCTGGTGACCGATGCGCGGGACGTGGCGGCCGTTCTTGCCCCGATGGGGCGCGCGCCTATGCTGGAGATCAGGGGAGTCGCCAGAGCCCTTGACGGGTTGGATGCCCGGTTGACGGGCATTCGTGAGGCGATGCCTGCCCGCGGGGGAGTCACCTCGGCGGAACTGGCTGTCATTCGATGCATGGGTATCCAGGAGGTGATGGCCGGATTGGCCGAGTTGGAAGCCCGTGGCCTGGTGAGGCGTCGTCTCGATGGATCCTGGCAGATCCAGCGCTGAGTGGTTCTCGTGAGAATCAATGCGATGCTGCCTGTCGTCGGCTTTGATACGCTCCTCGACGGGTAGGGTCCTCGCTAGACTGACGGCGGCCGGTGCGGCGACGCTCGGTTACCCGGGAAACCCACCCATTCACCAGAAGGAGTCGAAGTGACCGAGTCAACAACAGGCATTGTGCCCATCGACATTGAGGTCTCCTCTCAGGTCGCGACCCACTGGTACAACCTGAATGCTGATTTTCCCGAACCCACGCCACCGGCACTCAACCCGGCCACCGATGAACCGTTGATCCCAGAGGACTTGGCCGCGTTGTTCCCGATGTCGCTGATCACCCAAGAGATCTCCACCGAGCGATTCATCGAGATTCCGCAGGCAGTGCGTGAGGTTTACTCGCTGTGGCGCCCCTCGCCACTGCACAGAGCCAAGCGCTTGGAGCGGGCCATCGGTACCAAGGCAAAGATCTACTACAAGTATGAGGGCGTGTCGCCCACGGGTTCGCACAAACCAAACTCGGCCGTGCCACAAGCCTATTTCAACAAGCTGGAGGGCATCGAACGGCTCACCACTGAGACCGGTGCCGGGCAATGGGGAGCCTCCTTGGCCTTCGCCTGCGCACTGTTCGGGTTGGAGTCTGAGACTTGGCAGGTGAGATCCTCTTACGAGCAGAAGCCCTACCGGCACATGCAGATGGAGGTCTACGGATCGAGCTGTCATGCCTCTCCCTCCGAATTGACTGAGGCCGGACGGCGCATGCGCGCTGAGTTTCCGGACACCACCGGTTCCCTTGGCATGGCCATCTCGGAGGCGGTCGAAGTGGCTATGCGCGACCCAAAGACGAACTACGCTCTCGGGTCGGTGCTCAACCACGTCATGCTGCACCAGAGCGTCATCGGCCAGGAAGTGCTCGCCCAGTTGACACAAGCCGGTGAGGAGCAGGCTGATGTGGTCTTCGGTTGCGCGGGCGGCGGCTCGAATGCTGCAGGGCTGATGTTCCCGCTGCTGGGTCAGAATCTGCGCGAGGGGACCACAACCCGTTTCGTGGCCTGCGAACCTGCGGCCTGTCCATCAATCACCAAGGGCGAATACCGCTACGACTTCGGTGATGTTGCCGGCCTGACCCCCAAGCTGAAGATGTACACGCTGGGTGCCGATTTTGTGCCGCCCGCCATCCATGCTAGCGGGCTGCGCTATCACGGCATGTCGCCAATGCTCAGCCATGCCGTCCACATGGGGCTAATCGGTGCCACCGCAATCGAGCAGAAGGACTGTTTTCGTGCCGGCATCACCTTCGCCCGTGCCGAGGGCATCATCCCGGCACCTGAATCGACCCATGCCATCGCCGGTGCCCTTCGTTACGCGACAACCGATGCTCGGGGCGGTGAGGTTATCGTCATTGGGCTATCGGGCAACGGGGTGCTCGATTTGACTGCCTACAGCGGTGTCCTCGGCTGAATCCATCGTTGAGTCGAATCTGCCTGTGTGACTGGGCGCTACCCATCGTGGTGCACGGTCACATTGTCATCTTGGGTTTCCTTTCAGGGGGGAACAAGGAGGTCGGCCGCTGGGGCTGTGGGTTGCTGGGGCCCCACGGTGCTGGCGATGCCGCGAGCAGTCGCGGTTCTCGGGACGCGAACGGCCACCAGTTGCCTGCACGTAGCGGGAGAAGTGGTGGCCATGCTCGTCACGTCAGCCGCTGATGTGACGGCCCTGTTGTCCCTTTTGAGAGTTCAGGAGGAGTTCCCGTTGCGGGGTGAGGACCGGCCAATCGATTCTCTCCCGACCCTACTCAGATCAGTCAGGGAGGCAATTCCGGTGGCTGGGACGTCAGGGGTTGCTGAAGCTGACAGCCGCCACCGGGATGACAGTTCACCTTGCCTACGCCGACACGGAGCCCAGTATCAGGTACCCTGAGAATTTGGTGTCCTGTTCTGCATTTGCGAACTTTAGGGGAGCGCCGCCTTCCATGGGGTTTGGGATACGGAGAGCTGCTAGGCCGTTGTTTCCTTCGAGAGTGGCTGTTACTTCCGTGGTTTGGCCGGGAAGGAGCGAGGGAAGGTTGGCGTCGGCTTGGGTTGAGGTCACTATTTTCGCGGATTCAGGGGTGGATTCTTGGGGGTTGATGAGGGAAAATTCCAGTGGCCAGTTGTAGTAGAAGGGGGCGACGCCTCGGTTGGTGAGGCGGATGCTGACCTGGGTTTTTCCGTCTGTCGCGACGGTGCGGGTTTGTGTGACCGCGAGGTCGTATCCCAGTGCGGCATGGGCCTTTGTTGCTTTCTCGAGTGCTGCTCCGCTGTAGCCTTCCGAGAAAGCCTTGTGATTCACGAGCCATGTGGCGTGAGTCTGTTTGGTGGCTTCACTGAAGTCTTCGGCATGATCGCAGTCTGTTGGCTCGTTGAACACGCAGAGTTGGACTTGCGGATATACCTCACCTCCGATTGCCTCGGTCTGCCAGCGTTCGGTCAACTGGTATGCCTCCATCCGGGCCATGAAGTGCCAGTCAATGGTGGGGAGCGTTGATTCTGCGAAAGAATCGTCGTGGAAGCCAATCTTGATGTTCTCCAGGCCCTGTCCGGGGTTCCTGTTCAGGAGTTTCGTGGTGTTGAAAGCTGCGTCCCACGCCCGGTAATAGGAGAGTTCCACCTCACGGGTCGGCATCCACTGTGCGCTGTTGGGATTGTCTGTGTGTGACTTGCCGTCCATCGGGTACGTGTGCTGCTCGCCCCAGAATCCGATGAGGCCGGTGGTGATGTAGCCGATCCGGGGATCTCCGTCATAGTTCTTGCCGAACTCAGCTACGAAGTCCTTGATCAGGGACTGGATTCTGGGGTCGTTGTAGTCGGGGGAGAAGCTGGTTCCATTGTTGTCGTAGAAATTGTATTTTCGTGACTGGTCTACGCCGCCGGGTCCCAAGAGGTAATCGGGAACCCCGGTGGGCTTGGTTGGGTAGTCGAGATAGAAGCGGAGTGCGGCCTGATGTCCGCGGCTCTTGATAGAGGAGAGCTGCTTCTCGAACTCTGCCCAGTCGTAGCTGCGTTCTCCCTTCACCACAGCGTTGAGTGGCATGTAGAACCACTCCATGGTGTGCGGAAAGGAGGATGCGTTGTTGTCGAGATTCTCATTGAATGGTGTGAAGCCTTTCAGTGGGTTGTCTGTGCGGGCTTCTGTGGTTGTCAGCGTCTGCCAACCGGTGTCGGCGCGCGCCTGAGCCGTACCACAGACGAGCCCGAGAGACAGGGCGGCAGTGACCGCGGCTGTTGCTGCCACCTTCCACTTATTAGATGTGTGAGTCATCATGCTCCTTGATGTTGCTTCCCTCCGATTTCTGTTACCCCCACCCCGACCGCAAGGCCGCTACTCCATCGCGGCTAAGGCCAAGTACATCACGGGGAGGGGGCATCTGGTCCGCGTCGCGGGGCGTGGTCTCATGAGTCCGTGGCAACGAATGTCAAGAGGGTGATCTTGGTGGTGCAGCGGGGTCCCTTGTGACCGTGCGATGTCGTAGGTGTGGAAGTGTCCCCGGTTCCACTGTTCTTGAATTGCTCAGAGGTCGATGGAAAGCACTGGTACGCAACATCAAGCTGTCCAGGTGTGGGAAACATGCGCCGGTTCATCGGCAGCGGCGGGCCAAAGAGGCCACGCACTGACATGGATCAGCTGAAGCGGTGGCGAGGTGATAAACCAAGCTGACCCCACTGCGACCATCGAGACGGCCACTGGAGCAGAGAACTTCCCTCACGTCCCGGTGGCATCAGCAAAATGCCCCGGAGCGGAGCTCCGAGGGAGCGTGTTCGAACAAGATGAGTGTGGTCGGTCCCGTATCGCATCCGGCAAACTCGTCGAAGGTCAAACAGTGACCGGGTGGGAAGCCGCTCTCGCCGAGATTGCGATGGTCTTTCCCGAGTGCTTCAACCCCCACCTGTAATCAAACATTCAAATGATCATCGTTTACGCAGACACAATTGACAAGCTCCGAGCTACCGCGTTAACTCGGTGCGCGCCACCCAGTTCTGTCAGTGGGCCACCAGCGTGCTGCGCGATTTCGCCATCCGCGGCTACGTCATCGACCGCCAACGTATGGAGAACGGCACCTTCCTCGGTGAGGACTACTTCACCGCCTGCTCGATGAGATCCGTGAGATCCGCCTGTTTGAGCGTCGTTTCTACCAGAAGGTTACCGACATCTACGCCACCAGCATCGACTACAACAAGGTCTCAACGACCAGCACCTCGCCTGATTCTACTCCAAGGCCGTGCCCGAACCCGCCGGAGTCGCTCGCGCGTCCGTCGAGTTGACCAACGCTGCACGCCACGCCGTGGCCACTACCCTCATCTGTTGCTCCCTGCCTAGTGCCCAGGTCCTCGAACTGGCTGCGCAAGGCCACCCCATGTTCAGCGCCGTGGCCCAGCTCACTCAGATGGACGTGGTCGACCTGCCGACCGGGCACTGGCCCATGTGGAGTCGCCCACAAGAGCTCGCCGACGCCATTTGCACCGCAGTCAGCCTGACCGATTGACCTCACCCCAACCCCTCGTCCTCTGATGGTGCGCTATCCGGCACGATTCCAACTGGTGCTGGCGGCGAACCCGTGCCCTTGCGGTTTACACGGGGTGACGGGCCGCGAATGCCGTTGTTCCCCCATGGCGGTGCGGAGATACCAGGAACGGTTGTCGGGGCCGATCGTGGACCGAATCGACATCCGGTCACATGTTGCCGCAGCATCGTTCCTTTCTTGTGCGGAGCCCTAGAACAACCCGAGTCCAGCACGGTGATCGCCGCGCGTGTTCTGGAAGCGCGGGAAAGGCAGGCAGGGCGGCTTCGGAACGCGCTTTGGCGGACGAACGGTGAGGTGTCCGGTCCGTGGCTGCGTTCGCAGTTGCCCTACCGGAAGGATCCGTCGCCCCTGGAATGGGCGTTGAACCGTGGCCTGCTGAGTGCCCGTGGCGTGGACAAGGTGCTGCGATTGGCGTGGACCGTTGCCGACCTGGCCGGGGAGGACCGGATATCGGCGGCCTCCCTGCGCGTGGCCATGCAGCTGAGGCAGGGCGTCCAGGAGGGGCTGCGTGATAGATATTGCGAAACGCAGGGCCCGAATGGCCCTTGTGCACTTCAGGTTGCCGCTGATCCTAGGCTCGCCCATCTCGTCGAGACTCACGGGGCCCAGGAAGTGTGGGAAACCATCCAGCGGCAGGGAGGAACCATATCCTTGGGGCGCCGTGCGCAAGGGGTTGATCCCGAGAAGCTGGAAGCCACAAGCACCCGAAGCGGTGCCGGTTTCCCGTTCCCGCGGACGAACTCTGGCCGGACAGTCTCACAGATCTTGAGATGTGTCAGCTGTCCGAGCTCGGCACTCAAGGGACAGCGTTCGGGTTCCTCCGCCTCAGTCGACTCGTTACTGCCGTGAGCCCGGAAGCCTTCTCGGGTCACGAAGGTTATGTTGAGTGCCTAGGGGAAAACAGCAGTAGAAGGCTGCGTGGGATAGTGATTCGATGGCGTCATAACGCCCGTGTCGGCATGCTCGCGGGGTACTCGGAACAAGCTAACGCGTTTGTAGCAACGCAGCGTCTGGGGCTCACGGCCAAGTCTCGGCTGTCCTGGGATATCCCGTGTCGCTGCCTCATTGTGGCGGTATACGAGATTGCGCAGCGCATCGGTGCCTGCTCCGCCGGGAGGACGGGCTAAAGCGCGCTCAAAGGCAGGAAGCCATACGCAAGATATGTTTGGTCAGCATCCTCAAGGGGAAGAAAAATTGTGACTTACCTAGTCAGGCTGATCTTTGTAAGTGTCCGAGAGAGGACTTGAACCTCCACGCCCTATAACGGGCACTAGCACCTCAAGCTAGCGCGTCTACCTATTCCGCCACCCGGACCGGTGACCGCCCGGAACCCCGAGCGCCAGAAAAACATAGCACTGCCCCGCAGATTTGGGAAACTGGAGTGGTCGTCGATGGGCAGCCAATGCCCACTCCCGGCTTAAGTGGGCGCAGAGTCGATGCGCGAGTCCATGACAAGTCACATCACCTCTTGGTTTGCGTCGTGAGACGGTCTCAGGCTCAAGTATGGGATGGAATGGGTGAGTCTGTTTCGTGACTTGTTCGACCGGCTCTCATAACCGGATCGGTTTCGCGAAGCACGATCAAGGCGAAAGATGATCAAGAACCTGTTGGCGGTGGGACAGCGAGCCCCATAGCGGGATGGTGAACTCACTCGGTGGTGCGCCTACGCTGCTGGTGCGGGCCCCCGGTGATGTCGTCTAGGGCCGAGGTGATTGGCGGAGGAAGGGACTTATCGTCGGCGGCGAGCAAGGCCTCCAGTTGTTCCGTGGTACGAGTGCCGAGCAGGGGAGCGGTGACCCCGGGAGCGTCGCGCACCCACAGCAGGGCGACCTCCGCGGGCGTCATGCCCAGCCCATCGGCGGCCCGCATCACCGCATCCACCACTGCTGAGGAGCGGGCATCGAGATATGGCTCGACAAACCAGGCCAGGTTGTCCCGCCCGCCTCGGGAATCACGGGGGATCCCAGAACGGTACTTTCCGGTCAGCACACCCCTGCCCAGCGGGGACCAGGGAAACAGACCCATACGGTGGTGGGCGAGTGCAGGCAGTACCTCGACCTCGGCACGCCGGGCCAGCAGAGAGTACTCGATCTGGGCGGAAATCAGATTGGCCCGCCCCGGAACCGCTTCCTGCCAGGTTGCTGCGGTGCCGATCTGCCAACCGATGTGGTTGCACACTCCGACGTACAGAGCCATTCCGGAATTGACCGCTTGGTCCAGAGCTGCGAGGGTCTCCTCCAAGGGAGCTCGGCCCCAGGCGTGTACTTGCCAGATATCGACATGGTCGGTGCGTAGTCGGCGCAAGGAACCGACCAGGTCGTCTAGCATCGCTCGGCGTGAGGTGTCGATTCCCTGTTGCCCGCCGCGTACCCCGAACCCGGCCTTGGTGGCGATCACCAGATCATCTCTGCGCAGGTCCGAGCGCATATGTCGGCCGATGAGTTCCTCAGCCCGTCCTCCGCCGTAGGCCGGGGCAGTGTCCACTAGGTCCCCGCCTGCATCGACAAGAACACGTAGCAAACCACGGGCGGTCTCGACGTCGACATCACTGCCCCAGGTCATGGTGCCTAAGCCCAGACGCCCGACGCTGAGTCCGGAGCCCCCGACCCGCCGACGTTTCACCTCATGCTCCGCAGGTATTGACCAGCGCTGTGTCGGGAGAAATGGTTCCGGTGAGCAGGAGCCCGGCAATGACCAAGGCGATGACCACCCGGTAGATGACGAAGGGGGTGAAAGAATGAGTCTGGATGTAGCGCAGCAGCCAAGCGATCACCGCGTAGCCGACCACTCCTGCGATGAGCGTGGCGGCGATGGTTGGACCCCACTGCACGCAGGTGTCCTCACCGATGTCTTTCAATTTGTACAGGCCCGATGCGAAAACCGCGGGAATGGCGAGCAGGAAGGCATAACGAGTGGCTGCGGGGCGCTGATAGCCGAGGAACAGGCCCGCAGAGATGGTCCCGCCGGAGCGGGAAACGCCTGGGATGAGGGCGGCTGCCTGTGCTAGGCCGTAGATGATGCCGTCGCGCCAGTTTAGCTGGTCGAGGGATTTGGCAGCGGTGCGGGAAGCTGCGTAACGATCAGCCGCTCCTAGCAGCAGGCCGACCCCACCAAGCATCGCCACGGTGATCCACAGATTACGCAACTGGGAGTCTATGGCGTCTTGGAACATCAGTCCCAGCACTCCGATGGGCAATGAACCGACGATCACGTACCAGCCCATCCGGGCATCAGGATCCCGGCGATCGACCTTTCCCACCAAGGAGAGGCACCAAGCTTTGATGATGCGCATGATGTCGCGCCAGAAGTAGATGATGACCGCGGTCTCGGTGCCTAACTGGGTGACTGCGGTGAAGGCGGATCCGGGGTCGGCGCCGTCGAAGAACAACTGTCCAACGATCAACTGGTGAGCGCTTGATGAGATCGGTAGGAACTCCGTGAGCCCTTGCACAATGCCCAGAATGATGGCCTCTACCCAGTTCAAGATGTTCTCCCTCCAAGATCCGTCGGTCAGCTTATCTCGCCCTGCTGCTGGACGCAGCCGGGCGCAAGGGCAAGTATCCGTCTGCAGGGGGTCGGCAGGCGGGGCAGTGAATTTGTTGTCGCGTCCCGATGCGGGCGATCATCACCGGGGAGGTTAGATTTGCACCATGCGAGCCTGGACGCCTGTAGCGGTTCCTGCCCTGCCTCCCAGCCGGGACGTTCCCGACCAGGTACAGGTCTGGGACACCAAGACCCAGACCCTGCGTCGGGTCGGCCCCCGCAGCGGTGAGGCCACCTTGTATGTGTGTGGCATCACTCCCTACGACGCCACCCATCTGGGTCATGCCTTCACCTATTTGACCTTCGATCTGCTGCAGCGGGTCTGGATCGATACCGGATTGACCGTGCGCTACGCGCAGAACATCACCGATATCGATGACCCCCTGCTGGAACGGGCCGATGGAACCGGGGTCGATTGGCGGGAGCTGGCGGCCTCTCAGATTGACCTTTTCCGTGAGGATATGACTGCGCTGCGCGTACTGCCGCCGCAGCACTATGTGGCTGCCACTGATGCGATGGAACTGGTCGAATCGGTGCTCGTCCGCTTGCAGAAGTCCGGTCTGCTCTACCGGGTCGAGGATCCCGGCTTCCGGGACTGGTACTTCCGCACTGCCCACGATGCATACTTCGGTGCAGTCTCCCATCTGGACTATGCCGAACAATTGGCTCAATTTGCGGCCAAGGGCGGTGATCCCGACAGGGAAGGCAAGAAAGAACGACTGGATGCCCTGATGTGGCGCTTAGAACGTCCCGGCGAACCTAGCTGGGCGTCCAGATTCGGACAGGGCCGACCCGGCTGGCACGTGGAGTGCACCGCGATCGCCCAGCACTACTTGGCAGGAACTGTCAGTGTGCAGGGTGGTGGCGCAGACCTTGCCTTTCCCCACCACGAGATGTGCGCATCCATCGGGCGGGCTGCCAATGACGGTAACCCCTTCGCTGAGGCCTATGTCCATGTAGGCATGGTGGGTCTGGAAGGTCAGAAGATGTCCAAGTCGTTGGGCAATCTGGAGCTGGTGTCCCGGCTGCGCGCCAAGGGCGTCGCGGCCCCGGTCATCAGGCTCGCCCTGCTTGCTCACCACTATCGTCACGACTGGGAATGGTTTGCCACCGACATCGGCACTGCTCAACGCCGGGCCGACGCCTGGGAGGCGGCCTTCCGGGCTTCGCGTGGAACCCAGGCTGCTCCGATGATCGCCGGTCTTCGCCGGGCGATGCGCACCGATCTCGACTCCCCGAAGGCTCTGACCATCGTCGACGAATGGGTCTCGGCAGTGCTGGCCGGTGACGGCGATGACGTATCCGCACCCGCGCAGGTGGCCGCGGCTGTCGACGCCCTGCTGGGGATCAGTTTCGACTGACCATCCTGACTCGATTGACGTGGGGGGATTACCACTGCGAAGGGTGACCCCACCACTGCGTGTTTGGATCAGAGGACTGGCTGATGGGGCACCGGAGTATTCAGTCCGGTGGATGAAGATGGATCGTGGCGTTCTATACCCGCCACCCGGTAGACTTGCTCCTCATCCAGGGTTTCGTGCTCCATCAGCGCATCGGCGATCGCATCAAGTTTCGGGCGATGCTCAGTAAGCATCGCCACTGCACGATCATGGCATTCGGAGATGATTTTGCGGACCTCGGTGTCGACCACCGCTAGTGTGGCGTCCGAGACGCCAACTTGGTGGGGATCCATATCGTCGAACAGCACGGTGATCGGGCCGACGGCCTGTGACATGCCCCATTTGCCGACCATCTGCCGGGCGATCGCCGTTGCCTGTCGCAGATCGGACTCGGCCCCCGTGGTGACCACGCCGTAGACGGCTGCCTCGGCAGCCATCCCACCCAGCGCGCCGACGATCCGACCGCGCAGGTATTGCTCATCGTAGCCGTAACGATCGGTATCCGGAGTGGACAGGGTGACGCCGAGGGCCTGGCCACGCGGGATGATCGAGACCTTGCGCACCGGGTCGGCCCCCTTTTGCAACATGCCGAGCAAGGCATGGCCTCCTTCGTGGTAGGCAGTGCGGCGCTTCTCCTCATCGGGGATGAGTACCGATCGGGCCACGCCAAGCTGGATAGTCTCCAGGGCGTCGGTGAAATCGGAGTGGTTGACCTGAGAGTCACCCCGGCGCGCGGCACGCAGCGCGGCTTCGTTGGCGAGATTCGCCAGGTCGGCTCCGGTCGCCCCTGGCGTGGACTTGGCGATGGAAGTCAGCGACACCGATGCATCCATCGGGATCTCGCGGGTGTGCACCTCAAGGATTTTCTCTCGGCCCTTTTGGTCGGGGGCGCTAACGGTGATCACCCGGTCGAACCGTCCGGGCCTAGTCAGTGCAGGGTCGAGGACATCGGAACGGTTGGTGGCCGCCATGACCACCACACCCTCGGTGCCGTCGAAACCGTCCATTTCGGTCAGGATCTGGTTGAGGGTCTGCTCACGCTCATCATTGGAACCTGAGGCCCTCGATGAACCGCGGGCACGTCCGATGGCATCAATCTCGTCGATGAAAACGATCGCGGGAGCCACTTTCTGCGCCTCATCGAAGAGCTGACGCACGCGCTGGGCACCGACACCGACGATCATTTCGATGAATTCTGATGCGGAAGCCGAGAAGAACGGCACCTCGGCCTCGCCGGCAGTGGCCCTGGCGAGTAGGGTCTTGCCGGTGCCGGGCTGGCCTTCGAGCAAAATTCCCCTGGGTGCCCGGGCGCCTACCCGGCGGTACTTGTCGGGGTTGCGGAGGAAATCAACGATCTCGTCGACCTGGTCCTTTACTTCATCGATCCCTGCCACGTCGGCGAAATTGACTCGTACCTTGGTCTTCTCCACCGGTTTCACTTGGCGCTGCATGCCGAAACCACCCAACCCGCCGGTTGTCTTCGAGATTCGGCGGAGCATCCACACGAGCGCACCGATCAGCAACCCCCACACCACCAGTGAGAAAATGAGATTGAACACCGGGCCGCGCTGGTCCACCACAGGAGTCGCCGAGACTGTGGCGTCGTGCTGGGCCAAGTTGCTGAGCAGATCGTCCTGGGCGAAGGTCGGGCGCTCGGTGGTGAACTGGGTGTAGTTGCCTTGCTTGGCGGTTTTCTCGTTCCCGTCATCGGGAAGCGATGCCTCGGCGCGTAGCTTGCCCTCAATGGTGTCACCGCGGGAGTAGATTTCCTTCACATTGCCGGCCTTCACCTGGGCTGTGAACTCTGAATAGGAGATGGCCGGGGGCGCGGAACGGGCATCCTGCCAGGAGAGGAAACCCCACACGGCGAATAGGGCAAACAGCGACACCACCCAGAAGATCCATCGCCGGGGCGAGCGATGCTGCTTGTCCTTGTCGGACTTGGAAGACTTATCTGTGGGCAGTCCCTCGGTCTTCCAAGGACGGGGTGCATCCAGCGGCGGTCTGCGTGACGGTGCATCCGAACGGTTGGGACGACGAGCACCGCTCGTGTGCTCGGTCGCGTCTTTATTCTGCGCCGGATGTGACTGGGACATGGGACCTCCTGTGCGAACGCGTCAATCGTAGACACCCACACCAGCGTTCCTGCATGACTGAATGCATCGGCGGTTACTATGCGACTCGGGAAGGTGTCGGTTGGTGCCCGGGGTGTGGAGTGGTTGAATCTTTCTCATGAGGAAGCTGATCATGGCTCCGGACGACGTGGTTCGTGACAGCCTGGCTGGCGTGGTGCACGCAGGTGGAGGGCGTGTGGTGTTCGACAAGGACCATCGTGTGGTGCTGTCCGCGACGGCTGGGCAGCGCGGCCGGGTGGGCGTCGTCTCCGGGGGAGGAGCCGGACACGAACCGTTACACGCCGGATTCGTCGGTCCCGGCATGCTGGACGCGGCTGCGGTCGGGGAAATCTTCACTTCACCCAACCCGGAACAGATTCTTGCCGCAATCTCCGCTACCGATGGGGGTGCGGGGGTCGTACTCATCGTCAAGAACTACGTGGGCGATGTGATGAACTTCGAGATGGCTGCGGAGTTGGCCGCCACCGAGGGCCATGAGGTGAGTTTGGTCATCATCGCGGATGACCTCGCGGGCAGGAACTTCCTGGCCCCGGATCAGCGAAGAGGGCTTGGGGGAACGATCCTGGTGGAGAAGGTTGCTGGTGCTATGGCCCGCGATGGGGCAGGTCTTGAGGAGGTGGCCCGGGCGGCTCGGCACGCCGCAGCTGTATGTGTCTCTCACGGCATGGCTGTGACCGGGCCGTCGACAGGGGACAATGGGCCCTCCTTCACGACCAAGGATGACGAATTTGAATTGGGTGTGGGGATCCACGGTGAACCCGGAACCGAGCTATGCCGCATCGCGCAGACGAACCCGGTCGAGAAGCTGCTCTTCCCGATGGTCGAGGCCCTGCCCGCTGCCGACGCGTATCTGTTGATTACCAGCGGTCTGGGTGGAACACCGCTGATTGAGGTCAGCCACTTTCACGCGAAGGCGATGGACTTCCTCGCGAAACGGAACATTAATGTCGTGCGTCACTTGGTGGGCGAACTTATCACCTGTCTTGATGCCGATGGGGTGACCTGCACGCTGGCCGGGCTGGATGAGCATCTACTGGATGCCTGGGACGCTGCGGTGGACACGGCGGTGCTGTCATGGTGAGTGCGGAGATGGTGCACGAGTGGTTGGCTTGTTTTGCTGAGCGGGTGGAGACAGGTAGGGGACTGCTCAACGAATTGGACAGGTTCATTGGTGACGGCGATCACGGAACAAATATGGTCCGGGGTATGAGCGCCGTCGTTGCCTTGGTCCCTGAGCCTGACCAAGGTATTTCCGGATACCTGCGTCAGGTCGCTATGACTCTCATTCGCGATGTTGGGGGAGCAGCCGGTCCGCTCTACGGAACATTCTTCCTGCGGGCCTGCGGGGTGTTGGCCATTTTGCCGGAGCCCAGTCATGCCGTGTGGTGCGCTGCACTTCAGGCCGGGGTAGAAGGTGTCGCCGAACGGGGACGTTGCATGCTCGGCGACAAGACCCTTTTCGATGTGCTGGCTCCCGCGGTGGATGCCTTTGCTGCTGACTTCGTTGATCCATGGGGTGCGGCAGCCCGGCGAGCCGATAGCTCGCGCCTGCAAACAGCCGACATGATCGCATCGAAAGGTAGGGCGGCGTTCCTGGGCACTCGTAGTCTTGGTGTAGTGGACCCCGGAGCCACCAGTGCGAGCTGGCTCATGGCTGCCGGGGCGGAGGTGATGCCTAGCTCATGATCGGTATCGTGGTTGTCTCCCATTCACATGCTCTCGCGGAAGCAGCCGTCGAACTCGCCGAACAGATGGTCTCCGAGGGTGGGCCGCGTCTCATGACGGCCGCAGGTACTGCCGACGGTGGATTTGGCACGGACGCCGGAGCCATTTCGAAAGCCATTGAGGAGGTTGACTCCGGTGATGGGGTACTGGTGGTGCTCGACATCGGCAGTGCGATTCTCAGCTCCGAGCTGGCCGTCGAGTTCCTCAACCCCTCATTGGCGGAGCGGGTCCTCGTCTCTGCGGCCCCGCTCGTGGAGGGCTTACTGACGGCGGTCGTGGCGGCGGCCGGTGGGGCTGAACTGACTGTTGTGGCCGGAGAGGCTGATACTGCGCTGGCTGGCAAAGCGGCTCATCTGGCCCATGACCAGGATGCCCCGCGGCTGCTGGATCTTCCGCACACCCCGGCCGCTCGCCCACGCCCGCGTCGCCTGGTATGGCGGGTCACGGTGCGCAACCCGCACGGCATCCATGTGCGGCCGGCCGCGAATATCGTTACGGCTCTGCGCGACGTGGATGCCGAGGTGACGTTGGCCAATGCCAGCACCGGCAAGGGGCCGGTGTGCGCCGATTCGCTGAGCCGGATTTCTGCTCTCGAGGTGCGGGAGGGACAGATTCTCGAGGCGCGGATCTCCGGGCCTCAGGCCGAAGCGGCCCGAGGCGTGCTCGCCGAGTTAGCCACCCACGATTTTGGGGAAGACATTGACCGGGTCCGGCGTACCATGGCACTTCGCAGTTCGGCGTCGGTGCCGGTGGCGCGCAGCTCACGGGTTGAGGGTGCCGAACGCCGATGTGTCCTAGGCCCGGTGGAACGTCGTCTCACTGGTGCAGAGAACGGATATGTTCCTCAAGAACCCAAGGCAGAACTTGACCGGCTCACTGCCGCGGTGGGCAGTGTCGACGACTTCCTCGCAGGACTGGGCACAACCCACTGCGCGGAGGTGGAGATCCTGGAGGCCCAACGGCTCCTGCTGGCGGACCGTGAAATGCAGCATGACATCGTCGCCCGTATCACTGCCGGTTTCAGTGCTATGGATGCGGTGGAGACCACCATTGGTTCCCTTGCAGCGGAGTTTGATCTGCTCGATGACGAATACCTGCGTGCCCGGGGACAGGATCTGCGGTCGCTGCGTCGGCTGCTCGGGCTCGCCCTCCGGGAGCGTCCACTCGGTGACCACAGTTTCGCGACTCCCGGTGTGTGGCTGCTGGACGAGTTGGACGTGGCTGGTGCGATGCAACTGGATGCCGACTCCTGTCTGGGAGTGATCACGACCTTCGGCGGGGCCAGTGGGCATGGAGTGTTGATGGCTCTGGCTAGGGGAATCCCTGTGCTCACCGGTCATCCGGAGGTCGAGAATATCGCTGAAGGTACGGTAGTTGCCTTCGACCCGGTTACTGATGAGTTGTGGATCGAACCCGATGAATCGGTCCGGGGCGAGATGGCGCGTCGTAACTCTCGCCGCGACCGGGCTGCGGAACTGGCTCGCTCGATGGCTGGGGAGGCTGCGGTGACCTTCAGCGGGCAGCGCATCATCGTGGGAAGCAACGTGGGCTCCATGGAGGACGCGGATCTGGCTGCCCGAGAAGGTGCCGACATCGTGGGCATGGTGCGCACCGAGGTCCTTTACGCCACCCGCACCGATCCTCCCACCGTGACCGATCAGGTGGACACCTATGTGGCGATCGGTCGGACGATGGGCAACCGTCCCGTGACCATTCGGGTTTGGGATCCTTCGACTGATAAGCCGGTGGGTTTCTTCGGCAGCGCCAAGGAAGCGAATCCGGCTCTCGGGGAACGAGGCATGAGGGTGATGAAGCATCATCCCGAGGTTTTCGCTGATCAACTACGGGCTATTGCCATAGCATCCAAACAGGTACACCTGCGCGTGTTGCTGCCGATGATCACCACGGTGGCCGAGGTTCGTTGGGCTCGGCAGGTGCTGTTCCAGGTGTCCCGGGAGGAAGGGGTCATTCCGGTTGACCTCGGGGTGATGGTGGAGGTTCCGGCTGCAGCCATCATGGCCGGTTCATTCGCCCATCTGCTGGACTTCGCCACCATCGGTACCAATGATCTGTCCCAGTACACCCAGGCAGCTGATCGTAACAATGCCAAGGTGCGTGACCTCGCTCGCCAGGATGCTCCGGCCGTGCTCGAACTTGTTGCGGCGACGACCCGAGCTTTATCCCGGATCCCGGTTGGTGTGTGTGGAGACCTGGCCAGCGACCCAGCGGCTACGGCTCAACTGGTCGCCAGGGGGATTACCCAGCTCAGCGTTCGCCCCGGAATGGTCGCCGAGATCAAGCAGGCGGTGCGTTCCGTCCGTGATTGATGCGCGGGAACCGTGGCCACGACCACCTGCACTAGGGTTGAGTTGTGAGCAAGACATTCGACGAACTTCACGCCCAGTTGGTCAGGATCGCCCAGGAGCGGCCCGAGGGTTCGGGAACTCTTGAGAGGTTGGATGCCGGGCCGCATGCCATCGGCAAGAAGATCGTCGAGGAGGCCGCCGAGGTGTGGATGGCCTCCGAGTACCAGTCCCGCGAGGAGGCCGCCGAGGAGATGAGCCAGCTCATTTACCACGTCACCACGATGATGGTGAGTCTCGGGCTCAGCCCCGCGGATATCTACCAATACCTTTGAGCGGAGCCACATGCTGAAGATTGCCGTCCCCAACAAAGGTGCCCTGTCCGAGGCCGCCACCACCTTGTTGCGCGAGGCCGGATACCGGCAGCGCTGCGAGCAGAAGGAACTCGTCCTCGTTGATGAGGACAACAACGTCGAATTTTACTATCTGCGTCCCCGGGACATTGCTATCTACGTGGGAGAGGGAACCCTCGACCTGGGTATCACTGGGCGCGACATGTTGCGCGACTCGTGCGCTGCTGCCACCGAGATCATGGCATTGGGATTCGGGCGCTCTAATTTTCGTTTTGCGGCTCCCGGGGGTTCGTCGATGAGCCTCGCCGACCTGGATGGGTGCCGTATCGCGACCTCCTACCCAGGTCTGCTCAGCGCATACTTAGCGGACAGGGGAATAACCGCCCGGTTGATCCCGCTGGACGGTGCTGTGGAGGTCTCCATCCGGTTGGGTGTCGCAGATGTGATAGCCGACGTCGTGGAGACTGGCACCACGTTGCGCAAGGCCGGACTGGAACTATTTGGTGACCCGATCTTGACCTCGGAGGGAATCCTCATCCAACGCACTATCGGGAACCACGAGATCGACGCGGTCGGCCTGGACCACCTGCTCCAGCGGTTGTCTGGGGTTCAGGTGGCCCGAACCTATGTCCTGCTCGATTACGACATCCCTGAGAACCTGTTGGAGCAGGCATCGGCGCTCACTCCCGGGCTGGAGGCGCCAACGGTATCCCCCTTGGCGAAGCCGGGGTGGGTAGCGGTGCGTTCCTTGGTGCCAGTCAGGGGACATCAGAGACTGATGGATAATCTGCATGATCTCGGAGCCAGGGGGATCCTGGTCACTGGATTGTCGGCCTGTCGGCTGTGAACGCTTGCCAGGTGGTGGCACCGAGGTTTTGTGCCGGAATGGTGGTGGGTTAGAATCCTTGTGTTGATCGGTCGCTGTACCGTTCTCGTGAAGCGAGGAGCTGATCCTCCACCCGTCGCCGCTCTCGGGCAGGTTCCGGGTTAATTGGTCCGGCACCGGTACCTGGCGCCGAAGCGCTTTCATGCGTCGTTGACCACGTGATCAGGCTCTCGCTTTTGCGGGGGCCTTCTGCATGTGGCACCGGTTGATGAAGATGGCGAACAAGGAGTGGATCATCAGCAACGAATTCCGCATCAACGAGCGGATCCGGGTGCCGGAAGTGCGCCTGGTCGGGCCGCAGGGTGAGCAGGTGGGCATCGTCAAGGTGGAACAGGCATTGCAGCTTGCCCGCGAGCACGATCTCGACTTGGTGGAGGTGGCGCCGGACGCACGTCCTCCGGTGTGCAAGCTCATGGACTACGGCAAATTCAAGTACGAGAACGCCCAAAAGGCACGTGAATCGCGTCGTAACCAGGCGAATACCGTGCTCAAGGAGATGAAACTTCGTCCCAAGATCGACGACCACGACTACGAGACCAAGAAGGGTCATGTCGTTCGGTTCCTGCGAGGCGGCGACAAGGTGAAGATCACCATCATGTTCCGTGGTCGTGAGCAGTCGCGTCCCGAACTGGGTACGAATCTGCTGCGTCAGCTTGCGGAGGATGTGATCGAGGATGGCACCGTCGAGCAGGCTCCACGTCAAGAGGGCCGCAACATGCACATGGTGCTTGCTCCCACCCGAAAGAAATCCGAGGCGCGTGCCGCTGAGGCCGCTCAGCGTGAGCAGCGCGCCGCAGCTCGTCAGGCAGCTGCTGACGAGGAGAAGCGGGTGGAGGCCGAATTGCGTGCTCGCGGGGCATCTCAACCAAAGAAGAAGAAGGGGCCAGCCGACAACCTCGACCCGGACATTGACCTATAGACCTCGGACATTGACCTATAGACCTCGGGTTGTCACCTCACGGGTGCAGCCCAAGCCCGACGGCTGACAGTCGTTCGGGACGATTCAACCAAAAGGAGAGGCACCATGCCGAAGATGAAGTCTCACTCCGGTGCCAAGAAGCGGTTCAAGCTGACCGGCAGCGGGAAGCTGAAGCATGCCCGCGCAGGCAAGGCGCACCTGAACGAGCACAAACCGACTAGGCGCACTCGTCGTTTGAGCGTTGACGGAGTCCTCGAGGGCGCCGACGCTAAGAAGATGAAGAAGCTGGTGGGCTCCTACAAGCCCAAGTCGCAGCGCGGCTGAGTCACCCGAATCGAACAAGGAGCACAAGATGGCACGTGTCAAGCGCGGAGTCAATGCGCAGAAGAAGCGTCGTGAGGTGCTGGAGCAGGCTTCGGGTTACCGTGGTCAGCGTTCCCGCCTATACCGCAAGGCCAAAGAGCAAATCCTGCACTCGGCCACCTATGCCTATCGTGATCGTCGCGCCAGGAAGGGCGACTTCCGCAGTCTGTGGATCCAGCGAATCAATGCCGCTGCCCGCGCTGAGGGGATGACCTACAACCGGTTCATTAACGGTCTGCATAATGCTGGCGTCGAGGTTGACCGCAAGATTCTTGCCGAGCTCGCAGTCTCTGACCGGGCTGCCTTCGCAGCGCTGGTCGAGGTCGCCAAGGCAAACCAGCCCACCGCGGCTTGATCCGTGGCCAAGGTCTTTGACGGGCTGAACGAGGTTCCCCTCATTTCAAGGGCGCAACTTCGTTCGGCCCGTCAGTTACTGTCCCGCAAGCACCGGGTGGCGCGTGGTGAGTTCCTGGTGGAGGGCGCCCAGGCCGTTCGGGAGGCACTGCGGGTACCACGGCGTGTGCTGGCGTTGCTTGTCGATGACCTGTCCGCTCATCGCGAGTTGGTGGCGATGGCCGATGCGGATCTACCGATCCTACGGATAACCCGCGACGACGCCCGCCACCTGACCGATACCGTCACCCCGCAGGGGATATTCGCGGTGGCACGGAACCCCTGCGTCCAGTTGCCCACGCTGGAGCAGGCGAGATTGGTGATGATCTGCGTGCAGGTCCGTGATCCAGGGAACGCGGGAACCGTCATCCGCTGTGCCGACGCCTTCGGTGCAGATGCGGTGCTGTTTACCGCCGGTTCGGTCGAGGTGACCAATCCGAAGACCATCCGTTCTTCGGTGGGGTCGGTCTTCCACCTGCCAATCGTGTCAGATGTCAGCATTGCCGAGGCAATGGACTGGGCTACAGGACGCGGCATGCAGTTGTTTGCAGCCGATACCAGGGGAGAAGACTTGGACTGGCTCGATCGTGCTGGGGTGCTTGGCGCGCCGACGGCCTGGGTCATGGGCAACGAGGCGTGGGGGCTGCCTGCGGAACTCCTGACCCGGGTGGAGCGGGTTGTGTCCATCCCTATGCCAGGCGAAGCCGAATCGCTCAATCTGTCTACTGCAGCCGCGGTCTGTCTGTATGCTTCGTCAACTGCTCAACGCGTCGTTAACTGAATCATTCCACGATAACCGCAGGCGTAAACCGGGCACATTACCCGGCGTAGGATTGCGGCTGATCGCCGTCGTGGGCGTCGTCCCGGAAAAGGGACGGTTGAGGAAACCCGCGAGGGAACGCTGACACACCGTTTCGAGGGGAGCCCATGGCCACCGCTGATCCGACACCACCCAATCCGCTGGATCCGGACGAGGTGATGTCCGCCGCCGATGCGGCTCTCGCCGCGATCGATGCCGCGGCCACCACCGAACAACTGCGTCAGGTGCGCAACGACTATACCGGTGACAGGTCACCGCTGGGTTTGGCTAATCGTGCGATCGGCTCCTTGGAACCCGGTCAGCGCAAGACCGCTGGACAAATCATCGGCCAGGCCAGGGGGCGGGTGAACTCCGCGATGGCTTTCCGACAGAAGGATCTTGAGGCTGCCGAACTGGAGGCCTCCTTGCTGGCCGAGCGCGTCGACGTGACCCTTCCGACCGACCTGCATCCGCGCGGAGCCCTGCACCCGGTGACCGCATTGCTGCGGCGCATGTCCGATGTCTTCGTTTCCATGGGCTGGGAGGTCGTCGAGGGTCCGGAGCTCGAGGCCGAGTGGCTGAACTTTGATGCCCTCAACATCAGCCCCGACCATCCCGCGCGCGGGCTCACCGACACTCTATTCGTTGATCCAATAACCGATCACAAGCTGCTACGCACCCAAACCTCGCCGGTGCAGATGCGCACGATGCTCTCACGGGAACTGCCGATCTACGTCGTCTCCCCCGGCAAGGTCTTTCGCGCCGACGAATACGACGCCACCCATCTGCCAATGTTCCATCAGATCGAAGGTCTCGCTATCGACCAGGGGATCACCATGGGGCACCTGAAGGGAACCCTTGACCATCTGGCCAAGGCTATTTTCGGTCAGGTGCGCACCCGGCTGCGTCCCCATTACTTCCCATTCACCGAGCCCAGTGCTGAGATGGATCTGGAATGTTTCGTCTGCCATGGCGAATCGGTGGGCAACCCAGAGTGCCCTTGCCGCACCTGCAAATCGGAGGGATGGATCGAGTGGGGAGGCTGTGGAGTCGTCAACCCCCGCGTGCTGGCCGTGGCCGGTATCGACACCGAGGTCTACTCGGGTTTTGCCTTCGGCATGGGTGTGGATCGCACCGTCATGTTCCGCAACAATGCCCCCGACCTCCGCGATTTCGTCGAAGGTGACGTCCGTTTCTCACGTTCCTTGCGAGGAGGTGCCCGATGAGGGTTCCCATGAGTTGGCTGCGCGAATTGGTCACGCTGCCCCCGTCGACAACCACCGCTCAAGTTGCAGAAACCCTGACCCGCGCTGGTCTCCAGGTCGAACGCATTGAGAACATCGGTGGGGAGGTATCCGGGCCGGTCGTCGTCGGCAAGGTGCTCGAATTCGCCGCCGAATCCCATAAGAACGGGAAGACGATCCGCTGGTGTCACGTCGATGTCGGGGAGCAGGATCCACGTGGGATTGTCTGCGGGGCGGACAATTTTGCCCCCGGCGACTATGTCGTGGTGGCACTCCCCGGCGCGGTGCTGCCCGGCGGCTTCGAGATCTCGGCTCGCAAGACCTACGGTCACGTTTCGGACGGCATGATCTGTGCCGTCGACGAATTGGGGATCGGCAAGGACCATTCCGGAATTCTCATCCTTCCGGAGACAATTGGCGGTGAGCCTCCCGCATTGGGCGCCGATGCGATGGATGTTCTGATGGTCCGGGACGAGGTGCTGGAGGTCGATGTTACCCCCGATATCGGGTATGCGCTTTCCATGCGCGGTGTGGCCCGGGAACTTGCCCAAGGGCTCGGTGTTGACTTCGTCGATCCTTATCTGCCGAACGCTCCCGCTTGGGGAGTGGAGGGGTACCCCGTGCGGATCGACTCGGACAAGTGTGTCAACTTCGTTGCGATCTCTCTCACCGGTCTTGATTCCAAGGCTTCTTCACCGCTGTGGATGAGTTCGCGGCTTTCCGCAGCGGGGATGCGTCCGATCAGTCTGGGAGTCGACATCACCAATTACGTCATGCTCGAATCTGGGCAGCCGTTGCATGCCTACGACGCGGGCAAATTGTCCGGGCCTATCGTGGTGCGCACTGCCGAACCTGGGGAAAAACTGGAGACCTTGGATGGTGTCACCAGGGACCTCGATCCCGAGGACCTGCTGATCACTGACGATTCCGGGCCGATCGGTCTTGCCGGGGTCATGGGTGGGGCCACCACCGAACTCTCTGACGGTACTACCGACATCGTGCTCGAAGCTGCCCATTTCGATCCGGTCACCATCGGTCGATCCTTCCGCAGGCATAAGCTGCTCTCAGAGGCCTCAATGCGTTTTGCGCGGGGCGTCGATCCGGCCGTTCCGCTGGCCGCGGCACGCATGGCGGCACGGCTGATGGACGAACTCGGGGGAGCGGAGATCCGCGAGGAAATCACGATGGTCGGTTCCATCCCCGCTATGCCCGGTTGCCGTATCCGAGCCGATCTGCCCGCTAGGATCCTGGGTGCCCCGATCTCGGAGGAACAGGTTATCGAGGTGTTCCGGGCCTCTGGGATCAAGGTGTCTGGTGACAAGGATGAGGTCACCGGCGAATGGCTTTCATTGAGGCCGCCAACTTGGCGCAGCGATCTTGTCGACCCCTATGACTATGTGGAGGAGGTCGGTCGCAAGATCGGGCTCGGCGTGGTCCGTCCCGAGCTACCTCGTCCTCTGATGGGGCGCGGGTACACCTTCGAGCAATCCTCCCGGGCAGCGGTACTTGACGCCGTCGCCGGTGCAGGGTTCGTCGAATTGATCACCCTGCCGTTCATCTCCGGCGAGGAACTGGACAAGCTGGGGTGCGAGGCTAACGATCCGCGCAGGGCCGTGGTGCGACTGGCCAATCCCTTGGCCGACACGCAGCCGTTCATGCGCACGACCCTGCTGCCTGGGCTTTTCGTGGCATTGGCCCGCAACACCTCGCGCTCCAACGATGATGTCTTCGTCTTCGAGTGCGGGTCGGTGTTCTTGGCCAATGACAAACCGGGTTCTCTGATGCCGGACGTCTCCCGACGTCCCAGACCCGACGAGATTGCGGCGGTCACCGGGAACCTGCCTGACCAGCCCCGGATGCTTGCCGGGGTGATGGCCGGGGAATGGCTCCCAGCGGGTTGGCAGGGTCCCGCCCAGCGGGCGGATTGGCGACATGCCGTTCACTTGGTTTTGGTCGCAGCGGACGCACTTGGTGTGGAACTCGGGCGTCGCAACGCACAGCGTGCCCCGTGGCATCCGGGGCGATGCGCCGAATTGTTCGTCACGACCAGAGAAGGCGATGTTGTCGTCGGTCATGCCGGGGAACTCCACCCCAAGGTCGCGAAGGCTTTTGGCTTGCCTGCACGCGCTTGTGCGACGGAGATAAACCTTGATGCCCTGATCGCCCTGGCTCCGCGTGGTGGTCAGGTCTCGTCCATTTCTCCATTCCCGATGACCAAGGAGGATGTCGCCGTGGTGGTCGATCAGGACGTCACCGCTAGCAGCGTGCAGCAGGCATTGGTGGATGGCGCTGGCGAACTCCTGGAATCGATCAGGCTCTTCGATGTCTATATCGGTGACCAGGTCGAGCAGGGTAGGAAATCGCTGGCTTTCGCTCTGGGATTCCGGGCACCGGATCGTACCCTTAAGGCTGCTGAGGCTTCAGCGGCCAGAGATGCCGCGGTGGCCATGGCTGCCGAGCGATGTGGAGCAGTGCTACGGGCCTAAGAGCTGCTTTGCAGCAAGCCTAGACCGGTCACTGTGATCGATTTCGGTCTTTGCGGACTACTGCGTCCGTCCGGGTCCACCTTTGGTCACCGAGACGTCACGATACTGGGGCGGATCCATTCGACGGTTACCAGCGATATGGTGTGCCCATGGCCGTGACCAAGGAGCGTATCGTCGCCAGTGCTCTTGAGATCCTGGATACGTGGGGTTTGGCGGATCTCTCGATGCGCAGGATTGCCGACGGTCTGGGGGTGCAGGCCGCTTCGATCTACTGGCACTATACGAACAAGCAAGCGCTGCTGGCCGCCGTGGCCGATGAGATCCTCGCCCCGGTCAGTCATGGTATCGCCGAGGATGTCCCGCTTCCCGACATGATGATGCAATGGGCGCGATCCCTGCGCGATGCGCTGCTGGCGCACCGCGATGCTGCCGAACTCGTTGCCTCGACCCTGTCCAGTGATCTGGGCAGCGTGCGCCCTGACCACATCATCGCCGAGCACTTGGATCCTGCCTGGCCCCGGAGTAAGAGCCGTGCGCTGGCTCGTGCTTGGACCCATTTCGTGTTGGGCCATGTCATGCAGGAGCAGACGCGAGCCACCATGATCAGCCTGGGGGTTGTCGTAGGTGACGGTGACGGACGTGACGATGCTGCCTTCGAAGCCGGAGTCGGCCTGCTGCGCGGCGGTATGGCTGGTCTCCCCAGTTGAACCTTATTGCATACTTATTTAAGTAAAGGCATAATTATGCCATGCTTTACTCGATGGCCATTGCTGGCGCGACCGGCTACGTCGGCGGGGAAATCCTGCGTCTGGCGAGCACCCACCCGCAACTGGAGATTGGTGCACTGTGTGCCCACTCGAATGCCGGGCACCGGCTGGGGGAGCATCTCCCATCCTTGCCTGACCTGGCCGATCGGGAGCTGGTGGAGACCACGATCGATAATCTTTCAGGTCACGATGTTGTCTTCTTGGCACTGCCACACGGCGCATCGGCTGCGGTGGTCGCGCAGCTGAGCCCAGATGTGCTGGTGATCGACTGTGGCCCCGATTTCCGGCTGACCGAAAAATCAGACTGGGACGCCTTCTATGGCACCGACTACCCCGGATGGTGGCCCTACGGGTTGCCTGAACTACCCGGTCAGCGGCATGTGCTGGCCGCCACCAAACGAGTTGCGGTCCCCGGGTGCTATCCGACGGCTATCACCCTCAGTCTACTGCCGGCCCTGGTTTCCGGACTGATAGACGGTCATGACGTGACCGTCGCAGCCGCGTCAGGGACTTCCGGAGCGGGGAAGGCTGCGAAAGTAAACCTGCTGGGATCCGAACTGTTCAACTCAATGAGCGCTTATGGTGTCGGCGGAGTGCACCGTCACGTTCCGGAGATACTGCAGAACATGCGGCACCTTGGTGCCGATGCTCCGACGGTGTCCTTCACCCCCATGTTGGCACCGATCTCGCGTGGGATCATCGCCGTAGTGACGGCGCCCTTGCAGGAGCACGACACGGACACTGTCCAACAAATTTATGCCGATGTCTATGCTGATGAACCTTTCTGCCATGTTCTCCCCGCGGGAGCATGGCCGGTATCCAAATCGGTGCTGGGCTCCAATGCCTTCCAGGTACAGGTCATTGCTGACAAGCAAGCTGGTCGCATGGTGGCGGTCGGGGTTATTGACAACCTCACCAAGGGAACCGCTGGTGGGGCGATTCAATCGATGAATATTGCACTCGGACTGCCGGAAACCACCGGCTTGAACAGAAGCGGAGTCACCCCGTGAGCGTTACCACCCCCTCGGGATTCCTCGCTGCTGGAGTCGCAGCAGGCATTAAGTCCAACGGTCGCAAGGATCTTGCTTTGGTCGTGAATCATGGCCCGAGTTCTGCGGCGGCTGCCGTGTTCACAACCAACAGGGTGTTCGCGGCCCCGGTCGCATGGTCACGGGACGCGGTCGCGGACGGCAATCTCCAGGCAGTGGTGCTCAACTCCGGTGGCGCCAATGCCTGTACCGGGCGTCCGGGTTACGAAGATGCCTATGCCACCGCCCTTGAGGCAGCTCAGCTGATCGATTGTGAATCGGCTGATGTTGCGGTCTGTTCCACTGGCCTCATCGGGGTCAGACTACCCCTGGATGCCCTACTCGCCGGGGTGCGTAGCGCCCACCAACAATTGAGCATCCAGGGGGGAGCAGCCGCGGCGGAGGCCATCATGACCACCGACACCCATCCAAAGCAGGCAAAGTATCTGGGCCAGGGCTGGTCGATCGGTGGCATGGCCAAGGGAGCTGGGATGCTGGCTCCGGGCCTGGCGACGATGCTGGTTGTGCTCACCACCGATGCCGTGATCAGCCACCAGGTTCTTCGGACAGCTCTCGGGAGAGCAGCCGCACAGTCTTTCGACCGCATTGACTCCGACGGATGCATGTCCACCAATGACACGGTCATCGCCATGAGCAGTGGTGCTTCCGAGATGAGAGTTGATTCCGAGCAGTTCACCCAAGCTCTCACCAAGGTGTGCTGCGCTTTGGCCCGGCAGCTCATTGCCGATGCCGAGGGCGCGAGCCATGACATTGCCATCCGAGTGGTCGGTGCAGCGAGCGAAGCCGATGCTTTGGAGGTTGCCCGGGAGATCGGCCGCTCCAATCTGGTCAAATGCGCGATCTTCGGCAACGACCCGAACTGGGGCCGTGTGCTGAGTGCCATCGGAGTGACCAAGGCTGCGTTCCGGGTTGACGAACTGGATGTGTCTATCAACGGGATCCAAGTGTGCCGGGCCTCAGGGGTGGGGGAGGACCGCTCACTTGTCGATCTCACACCCCGGGAGTGCGAAATTCTCGTGGATCTGCATGCCGGGCAGCGCGAGGCAACGATCTGGACCAACGACCTGACGTACGGATACGTCAAGGAGAATGCGGAGTACTCGTCTTGATGGTAATCACACACAGCCAAGATGCTGAACCACTGATCGAGAAGGCAAGCGTGCTGATTGAGGCTCTGCCCTGGTTGATGGAGTATGCGGGAAAGACCATCGTCATCAAGTATGGCGGCAATGCGATGGTTGACGAACACCTGAAGAAAGCCTTCGCTCAGGACATCGTCTTCCTTCGTCGTTGCGGGGTTCGTGCCGTGGTCGTCCATGGAGGAGGCCCGCAGATCAGCTCCATGCTGGAACGCCTTGAGGTGAAGTCCGAGTTCCGTGGCGGGCTTCGCGTTACCTCGAAGGATGCGATGGACGTGGTCCGCATGGTGTTGGTGGGCCAGGTGGGCCGGGAACTGGTTAATCTGATTAACCGTCATGCTCCCTTCGCGGTCGGCATGTCGGGGGAGGACGGAGGATTACTCATTGCGGAGCCGAAGACGATTGACCTGGATGGCGAAGCGATCGATCTGGGCCAAGTAGGTGATGTCGCTTCAGTAAATCCCGAAGCGGTGCTGGACATTATTGATGCTGGCCGGGTACCGGTGGTTGCATCGGTCGCACCAGGACCCGATGGGTTGGTATATAACGTCAACGCCGACACCGCTGCTGCGGCACTTTCGGTGGCCCTTGGAGCCGAAAGATTGGTCATGCTTACTGATGTCCCCGGACTGTACGCCGACTGGCCGAACTCGACCAATGTCATCACGCAGATCGCTGTTGCCGAATTGCGCGAGATGATGCCCACCCTGGTGTCGGGAATGCGTCCCAAGATGGAGGCCTGCCTCCATGCGGTCACCCAAGGAGTCTCCAGGGCAACGATCATTGATGGGCGGATCACGCACTGCCTGCTTTTGGAGATCTTCACCGATGAGGGCATCGGCACCATGGTCCACGATCCGCAGGAGGATTGAACCATGTCACAGTCACAATGGCTGGAACGTTACCAGTCTGCGTTGATGCGCAACTTCGGTGTTCCCAAGCGAGTCTTCGTCAAGGGGGAAGGAATCCACCTGTGGGATGCTGATGGCAAACGGTTCACCGACATGTTCTCGGGAATCGCTGTGGGCGGACTTGGTCACGGCCATCCGGCTGTCACTGAGGCGGTGGCCTCCCAGATGCGCACTCTGGGGCATATTTCCAACCTGTATGCTTCCCCACCCCAGATCGCACTCGCCGAGCGGCTGGTGTCGTTGACCGGTGAACCATCCCGGGTCTATTTCGCGAATTCTGGCACGGAGGCGAACGAGGCGGCCCTCAAAGTGACCAGGCTGACCGGGCGCACGAAAATCGTCGCCATGACCGGTTCCTTCCATGGACGCACGATGGGGGCTCTGGCGCTGACCTCGACCGCCAAGTACCGCACCCCCTTTGAGCCGTTGCCCGGTGAGGTGGTCTTCAGCCCGTTCAACGATGTGGATGCGTTAGCCTCGGTGGTCGATGACACGACGGCGGCCGTGATTTTGGAGACCATCCAGGGTGAATCTGGTGTGATACCGGCCAATTCTGAGTTTTTGACTGCTGCCCGGGAGATCACCAGGGTGCATGGAGCACTGCTGTGGGTGGATGAGGTACAGACCGGGATCGGTCGCTGCGGTGAATGGCTCACCAGCGTTGCGGATGGAGTGGAAGCTGATCTGATCACCGTCGCCAAGGGGCTGGGCAACGGCATCCCGATGGGTGCCTGCCTAGCGACGGGCCCGGCAGGTGAACTGTTCACCCCGGGCAGCCATGGATCCACCTTCGCAGGCAACCCGATCGCCGCGGCAGCCGGACTGGCCGTGCTCGACACGATTGCTACCGAGGGGTTACTAGACAACGCTCATGCGATGGGTCGGCTTATCAAAGAATCCTTGCTTGGGCTGGGCAACCCTGGGATCCGGGAGGTGCGGGGGCGAGGGTTGCTGTTGGGAGTGGGACTGAGCGACCAGACTGGATCACGGATCGTTGATGCGATGCTTGATGCGGGCTGGATCATCCAGGCCCCCCGCCCCGACGTGCTGCGACTTGCACCGCCTCTCATTGTGGATGCCAAGACGGTTGCGGAATTCGTCGAGGTCCTCGATGACATGGTGAGAAGGGTGAGGAACAATGACCGATGATGCTGCTCGCAGTGCCTCGCGCGTGGCCCGCAGGGGACGGATTATCGAATTGATCACGGAACATCAGATTGGTTCCCAAGCAGAACTTGCTGAATTTCTGGCTGCCGAGGGACTGGCGGTTTCCCAGGGAACTCTGTCGAAGGATTTGATGGAACTTGGTGCGGTCCGGGTGCGGTCCGCATCTGGGGCACTGGTCTACGCCCCCGCGGGGGTGGAGATGGCCTCGGAGCATGCGGTTCATGAGGCTCGACTTGCCCGGGTGTGTACGGAGCTGCTGGTGTCGGCCATCGCCTCAGGCAATCTCGTCGTGCTCAAGACTCCGCCAGGGGCGGCCCAATACTTCGCCTCGGTGATTGACCGGGTGTCCAACCCGATGATCCTGGGAACCATAGCTGGTGATGACTCGATTGTGGTGATCTCCAGGGATCCCGGTGGCGGACAGGAACTCGCAGGAATGTTTAATGCTTTGGCCAACGGCGAGACGCACTGAATTATCGGGTCCACTCATTGGCCATCCCGGCGGTCGGCCGTTAGTGGACTCATCTCGCTGTGATCACATCGGGCCGGAATACCCACACATCGGACAAGCGGCGGCATGGATGCTGCCACGGAATGGGAGAATGACTTCATGACTGAATCCACGTCCCAGCATGCTGACGGTCTCTTGTGGGGAGGCCGGTTCACCGGTACTCCGGCCGAGGCCATGTTCGCGCTGTCGGTGTCTACCCACTTCGACTGGCGATTGGCACTTGATGATCTGGACGGCTCGATTGCTCACGCCAAGGCACTGCGAGATGCGGGCTTACTGAGCCCCGAGGACCACAAGACGATGGCCGAGGCGCTTTTGGGACTGCGTGCCGATGTGGCTCGTGGCGCGGTAGGACCCGCGCCGACCGATGAGGACGTGCATGGTGCACTCGAACGCCTGCTCATTGAGCGGGTCGGTCAACAGCTGGGAGGAAGGTTGCGGGCCGGCCGCTCCCGCAACGACCAGATAGCAACCCTGATCCGCCGCTGGCTGCGTCGGGAGATCCGGCTGCTTGCCGCCGACATCGCCGAGGTCGTACAGGCGCTGAGCGACCAGGCCCACAGGAATCTCGGGACCATCATGCCGGGACGTACCCATCTGCAGACCGCCCAACCGGTGCTGCTTTCCCACCAACTGCTTGCTCACGCGTGGCCTCTGCTGCGCGATATCGATCGTCTGGTGGATCTCGATGATCGCGCCGCGGTGAGCCCCTACGGATCGGCAGCCCTGGCCGGTACTTCGCTGGGCCTTGATCCGCAGGCCGTGGCCCACGATCTGGGATTCACGTCCTCGGTGCCGAACTCGATCGACGGCACCGCGGCCCGTGACCTCCTTGCTGAGGCCAGTTATGTGATGGCCCAGGTAGCCGTCGATGTGTCCCGGCTGTCTGAGGACATGATCTTGTGGGTTACTCCCGAGTTCGGTTTTGCCAAGCTGGATGACGCATGGTCCACGGGATCCTCGATCATGCCACAGAAGAAAAACCCCGACGTGGCTGAACTTGCTCGTGGCAAGGCGGGACGGTTGATCGGTAATCTAAGTGGCTTGTTGTCCACTTTGAAGGGCATGCCATTGGCATACAACCGAGATCTTCAAGAGGACAAGGAGCCCCTGTTTGACTCGGTGGACCAACTGCATCTCTATCTGCCAGCAGTGGCCGGAATGATCGCGACGCTGCAGTTCGATGCCGAGCGCATGGCCGCGGCTGCGCCGCGAGGTTTCTCCTTAGCTACTGACATGGCCGACTGGTTGGTGTGCCAGGGTGTTCCTTTTGCGCGGGCCCATGACATCGCAGGCATGGCCGTACAGTTCTGTGAGGAGCGAGACATCGAATTGGACCAGATCCCAGCCGATGACCTGGGCGCCATCGCTGGGGAATTGACCCCTGAGGTGCTGGACGTGCTCACCATTGAAGGCTCGGTCTCCTCCCGTAACGGGCGAGGAGGTACTGCTCCTGAGCGCGTCGCCGAACAGCTTGACGAGCTCGACGGGGCGCTGCAGGGTTTCCTCAGCTGGTCCCGGAAAGGCGTATGAATCTCATCATTGGGCCTGAGAGCTGGTGGTTCGGGACTGCTCCGGCCGTCCTACGCTGGGCGACGGTATAGCTGTATTCCGGTCAGGAAGACTGCTGCTGGTAGCGCCAGTTCCGATACCGGCAGCTTCGCCCATTGCTAGGCTGCGGACCGTGAACGCACTGCTCGACGAACTGTCCTGGCGAGGTTTCATCGCTCAGTCCACCGATCTTGATGCCCTCGGCGCCCATCTGGACGCTGGGCCGGTGACCTTCTACGTCGGTTTCGACCCCACGGCAGCAAGCCTGCACATTGGTCATCTCGTCCAATTGCTGTTGGCCCGGCGTATCCAGGAGGCCGGGCACCGGCCGATCCTGCTTGTTGGCGGTGGGACCGGCCTCATCGGGGATCCGAAGATGACTGGCGAGCGGGTGATGAACGATGCCGAGGTCGTCCGGGGCTGGGTTGAAGGGTTGCGCGAGCAGGTCTCCAAGTACGTTTCCTTCGAGGGCGACAATGCCGCGATCCTGGTCAACAACTACGACTGGATCTCCCGGATGAATGTCTTGGATTTTCTGCGCGAGGTCGGGAAGCACTTCTCGGTGAATCGGATGCTGGCTCGCGATGTCGTAGCTCGACGACTCGAAGCGGGAATTTCTTACACCGAGTTCTCCTACGTTCTGCTTCAGTCAATGGACTTCCGGGAACTTCACCGGCGCTACGGAGCCACCCTGCAGACCGGGGCGCAGGACCAGTGGGGCAACGTCACTGCTGGTGCGGACTACATCAGACGCACCGAGGGGACAACGGTCCATGGCTTGGTCACCCCGTTGCTGACTAAGTCCGACGGCACGAAATTTGGCAAGACCGAGTCCGGGGCTGTGTGGATCGATCCGCAGCTCACCTCACCGTTTGCCTTTCATCAGTTCTGGCTGAATGCCGAAGACAGCAAGGTTATCGACTACCTGAAGATTTTCTCCTGGCGATCTCGTAAAGAGATTGAGGAACTGGAGCGACAGACCGTGGAGGAACCTTTCAAGCGAGCAGCCCAAAGGGCCCTTGCCGACGACGTCACCGACCTCGTCCACGGGATCGCGGAGCGCCAATCCGCTGAGGCTGCAGCTGCCGCAATCTTCGGACGTGGGGATCTCAGCGAGTTGCCCGGTGTCACATTGGCTGCGGTGATGGACGAGCTTGGTGCGGCTTTGCTACCTCGGAGAGAGGGAGAACTACCCCTGGTCACTGATGCGCTGGCAGCAAGTGGCGTAGTCTCCTCGAAATCGGCGGCTCGCCGGGCGATCCAAGAGGGCGGTGCCTATCTGAATAACCAAAAGGCTACTGACGCCGAGGCCCGTGTCCAGGAGACGGATCTGCTGGCTGGACGGTACTTGGTGCTGCGGCGGGGCAAAAAGACCGTCGGCGGTGTGATCGTGGATTGACCAGCGACAACAACAGGTTGCCGAGCCCCGATTTGGTGACCCGTTGCTCGTCTGTGTAACGTTGGCCAGGCCTTCGAGGGCTGAACGGGAATCCGGATCTTGGCGGTACTGATTGATTTCAGGCTGCTGACAAGGGGTTCCGCGGTTTTCTGAGGTGTGATCAGAAGTGATCGGTTCCAACTACTTCCGCTCCGCCTGTGCGGGTTCGGCGGGAGGATGAGGAACAAAACGTTGATTTGCCAAGCGGGCCTAAGTCTGCTAGAGTAGATCGGCAAGCTTGATCAGCTACGAGGGTTCCGATTCTTTGAACTTGACACAAGGGTTGGAAGCCGAGTAATGTTGGTTTGGTCGCTGGTTCTGGGGTCTTTTGTGGTTCTGGGGTTGGTGGGTGTGAATTTTGAGAACTCAACAGTGTGCTTTACAGTCATTTTTTTGGCCTTGTCGGAGGAAGGTTTTTCTTCTTTCGTTTGGGTTTCTTTGAGTGATTGATTGTCCAGTTTTCGGATTGGATTGGTCAGTGATTCGGTTCTCTGTTTTTTCGATGGAGAGTTTGATCCTGGCTCAGGACGAACGCTGGCGGCGTGCTTAACACATGCAAGTCGAACGGTAAGGCCCTTTCGGGGGTACACGAGTGGCGAACGGGTGAGTAACGCGTGAGTAACCTGCCCCTGACTTTGGGATAACGGATGGAAACGTTTGCTAATACCGGATATTCAGCTCTTGAGGCATCTTTTGGGTTGGAAAGTTTTTTCGGTTGGGGATGGGCTCGCGTCCTATCAGCTTGTTGGTGGGGTAGTGGCCTACCAAGGCGTCGACGGGTAGCCGGCCTGAGAGGGCGACCGGCCACATTGGGACTGAGATACGGCCCAGACTCCTGCGGGAGGCAGCAGTGGGGAATATTGCACAATGGACGGAAGTCTGATGCAGCAACGCCGCGTGCGGGATGACGGCCTTCGGGTTGTAAACCGCTTTCAGCCATGACGAAGCGTGAGTGACGGTAGTGGTAGAAGAAGCACCGGCTAACTACGTGCCAGCAGCCGCGGTGATACGTAGGGTGCGAGCGTTGTCCGGATTTATTGGGCGTAAAGAGCTTGTAGGCGGTTGATTGCGTCGAAAGTGCAAACTCAGGGCTTAACTCTGAGCCTGCTTTCGATACGGGTTGACTTGAGGGATGTAGGGGAGAATGGAATTCCCGGTGGAGCGGTGGAATGCGCAGATATCGGGAGGAACACCAGTGGCGAAGGCGGTTCTCTGGACATTTCCTGACGCTGAGAAGCGAAAGCGTGGGGAGCAAACAGGCTTAGATACCCTGGTAGTCCACGCTGTAAACGGTGGGTACTAGGTGTGGGTCACATTCCACGTGGTCTGTGCCGTAGCTAACGCATTAAGTACCCCGCCTGGGGAGTACGGCCGCAAGGCTAAAACTCAAAGGAATTGACGGGGCCCCGCACAAGCGGCGGAGCATGCGGATTAATTCGATGCAACGCGAAGAACCTTACCTGGGTTTGACATATGCCGGAAGCATGCAGAGATGTGTGTGCCTTTTTGGTCGGTTTACAGGTGGTGCATGGCTGTCGTCAGCTCGTGTCGTGAGATGTTGGGTTAAGTCCCGCAACGAGCGCAACCCTCGTCCAATGTTGCCAGCGCGTTATGGTGGGGACTCATTGGAGACCGCCGGGGTCAACTCGGAGGAAGGTGGGGATGACGTCAAGTCATCATGCCCCTTATGTCCAGGGCTTCACGCATGCTACAATGGCCGGTACAAAGAGTTGCGAGCCTGTGAGGGTGAGCGAATCTCATAAAGCCGGTCTCAGTTCGGATTGGGGTCTGCAACTCGACCCCATGAAGTCGGAGTCGCTAGTAATCGCAGATCAGCAACGCTGCGGTGAATACGTTCCCGGGGCTTGTACACACCGCCCGTCAAGTCATGAAAGTCGGTAACACCCGAAGCCGGTGGCCTAACCTTTGTGGGGGGAGCCGTCGAAGGTGGGACTGGTAATTAGGACTAAGTCGTAACAAGGTAGCCGTACCGGAAGGTGCGGCTGGATCACCTCCTTTCTAAGGACCATTGACTGCTGCGTGTTGTGGTGGTTTTGTGGTGTTTGTTTTGTGGAAGGCTGTGGGGCGCACTGTTGGGTTTTGAGGGTTCAGGCCGTGTGGTTTGGGTTCTTGTGGCCTTGATTTTCTGGGATGGTTGTGTCCTGGGGGGTTTTGGTTGTGGGTATGTTGAGAATTGTACAGTGGACGCGAGCATCTTTGTAGGCGACAAGCTACTAAGTGCGATCGGTGGATGCCTTGGCACCAAGAGCCGATGAAGGACGTTGTAACCTGCGATAAGCCCTGGGGAGTTGGTAAACGAGCTGTGATCCGGGGATGTCCGAATAGGGAAACCTTGAAGTTACCGGAGTTATGTCCGGCGACCTCTACCTGAATGTATAGGGTAGTTGGAGGGAACGTGGGGAAGTGAAACATCTCAGTACCCATAGGAAGAGAAAACAATAGTGATTCCGTGAGTAGTGGCGAGCGAAAGCGGATGAGGCCAAACCGTGTGTGTGTGATAACTGGCAGGTGTTGCATGTGCGGGGTTGTGGGAGCATCGTGGTCGGGCTGTTGACTGGCCGGCGAGTGGAAATGTGTGGTGAAGTTGAAGTATCTGGGAAGGTACGGCGTAGAGGGTGAGACCCCTGTAGACGTAAGCTGCGCACTCGTTGTGTGTTTTCCCAAGTAATGCGGAACTCCTGGAATTTCGCATGAATCTGGCGGGACCACCCGCTAAGCCTAAATACTACTTGGTGACCGATAGCGGATAAGTACCGTGAGGGAATGGTGAAAAGTACCCCGGGAGGGGAGTGAAATAGTACCTGAAACCGGTCGCATACAATCCGTCGGAGCCTTTTTGTGGGGTGACGGCGTGCCTTTTGAAGAATGAGCCTGCGAGTTAGTGGTGTGTGGCGAGGTTAACCCGTGTGGGGTAGCCGTAGCGAAAGCGAGTCCGAAGAGGGCGGTTGAGTCGCATGCTCTAGACCCGAAGCGGTGTGATCTATCCATGGCCAGGGTGAAGCGACGGTAAGACGTCGTGGAGGCCCGAACCGACCAGGGTTGAAAACCTGGCGGATGAGTTGTGGATAGGGGTGAAAGGCCAATCAAACACCGTGATAGCTGGTTCTCCCCGAAATGCATTTAGGTGCAGCGTTGCGTGTTTCTTGCCGGAGGTAGAGCACTGGATGGTCTAGGGGGCCTACAAGCTTACCGAAATCAGCCAAACTCCGAATGCCGGTAAGTGAGAGCGTGGCAGTGAGACTGCGGGCGATAAGGTTCGTAGTCGAGAGGGAAACAGCCCAGATCATCAGCTAAGGCCCCTAAGTGGTGACTAAGTGGAAAAGGATGTGGAGTTGCGGTGACAACCAGGAGGTTGGCTTGGAAGCAGCCATCCTTGAAAGAGTGCGTAATAGCTCACTGGTCAAGTGATTCTGCGCCGACAATTTAGCGGGGCTTAAGTTATCCGCCGAAGCTGTGGCATTCAATGTTTTGTTGGATGGGTAGGGGAGCGTCGAGTGTGTGGTGAAGCAGCTGGGTGACTGGTTGTGGAGTGCATTCGAGTGAGAATGCAGGCATGAGTAGCGAATGATGGGTGAGAAACCCGTCCGCCGAATATCCAAGGGTTCCAGGGTCAAGTTAATCTGCCCTGGGTAAGTCGGGACCTAAGGCGAGGCCGACAGGCGTAGTCGATGGACAACGGGTTGATATTCCCGTACCGGCGAAACGACGTCCGTGTTGAATCAGATGATGCTAAGCATGTGAGTTGGTTTCCTTTCCTTTCGGGGTTTGGTTTCTGGTGAGTGTGTGAACCGATTTTGTAGTAGGCAAGCTGCGGAGGGACGCATGAAGGTAGCTGTACCCGGTGATGGTTTCCGGGGGTAAGCGTGTGGCGTGTTGGGTAGGTAAATCCGCCTGGCGTGTGCGTGAAGCGTGATGCATAGACATGTTGTGTTGAATTCAGTGATCCTATGGTGCCAAGAAAAGCTTCGTGAGCGAGTTGTGAGCCGCCCGTACCCTAAACCGACACAGGTGGATGAGTAGAGAATACTGAGGCGATCGAGAGAATCGTGGTGAAGGAACTCGGCAAAATACCCCCGTAACTTCGGGATAAGGGGGACCTGAGGGGTGAAGAGCCTTGAGGGTCGCAGAGACCACGCCCAAGCGACTGTTTACCAAAAACACAGGTCCGTGCGAAGTTGTAAGACGATGTATACGGACTGACTCCTGCCCGGTGCTGGAAGGTTAAGGGGAACTGTTAGCTTTTGCGAAGCAGTGAACTTAAGCCCCAGTAAACGGCGGTGGTAACTATAACCATCCTAAGGTAGCGAAATTCCTTGTCGGGTAAGTTCCGACCTGCACGAATGGAGTAACGATTTGGGCACTGTCTCCACCACGGACTCGGTGAAATTGCATTACGAGTAAAGATGCTCGTTACGCGCAGTAGGACGGAAAGACCCCGGGACCTTTACTATAGTTTGGTATTGGTGATCGGGACGATTTGTGTAGGATAGGTGGGAGACTGTGAAGCAGTCACGCTAGTGGTTGTGGAGTCGTCGTTGAAATACCACTCTGGTCGTTCTGGTTATCTAACTTGGGTCCATTATCTGGATCAGGGACAGTGCCTGATGGGTAGTTTGACTGGGGCGGTCGCCTCCTAAAAGGTAACGGAGGCGCCCAAAGGTTCCCTCAGCCTGGTTGGTAATCAGGTGTTGAGTGTAAATGCACAAGGGAGCTTGACTGTGAGACAGACATGTCGAGCAGGGACGAAAGTCGGGATTAGTGATCTTCTGGTGGCGTGTGGAAGCGCCAGAACTCAACGGATAAAAGGTACCCCGGGGATAACAGGCTGATCTTGCCCGAGCGCTCATAGCGACGGCATGGTTTGGCACCTCGATGTCGGCTCGTCGCATCCTGGGGCTGGAGTCGGTCCCAAGGGTTGGGCTGTTCGCCCATTAAAGCGGCACGCGAGCTGGGTTCAGAACGTCGTGAGACAGTTCGGTCCCTATCCACTGCGCGCGTAGGAATCTTGAGAAGGGCTGTCCTTAGTACGAGAGGACCGGGACGGACTAACCTCTGGTGTGCCAGTTGTTCTGCCAAGAGCACGGCTGGTTGGCTACGTTGGGAAGTGATAACCGCTGAAAGCATCTAAGTGGGAAGCACGCTTCAAGATGAGGGTTCCCTCACGTTGTGTGGTAAGGCCCCCGGTAGACCACCGGGTTGATAGGTCGGATGTGGAAGTGCAGTAATGTATGGAGCTGACCGATACTAATAGGCCGAGGGCTTGTCCTACAAAGATGTTACGCGTTCACTGTATGATTTTGAGGGTATCTGTGGTGATATTCTGAAGAGTGTTTCGGTGGCCATAGCGAGAGGGAAACACCCAGTTCCATTCCGAACCTGGTAGTTAAGCCTTTCAGCGCCGATTGTACTGCAGGGGGGACTCTGTGGGAGACTAGGACGCTGCCGGACTTTTAAGCAGTGTTCCTCTACACACGTGTGTAGAGGAACACTGCTTATTTTCTTTTGTGTATATCACCACACCCCAACCCAACACC
>NZ_KE340297.1:1620580-2418339 GCF_000413315.1 Propionibacterium sp. oral taxon 192 str. F0372 | reverse complement strand
TGTTGGTTTGGTCGCTGGTTCTGGGGTCTTTTGTGGTTCTGGGGTTGGTGGGTGTGAATTTTGAGAACTCAACAGTGTGCTTTACAGTCATTTTTTTGGCCTTGTCGGAGGAAGGTTTTTCTTCTTTCGTTTGGGTTTCTTTGAGTGATTGATTGTCCAGTTTTCGGATTGGATTGGTCAGTGATTCGGTTCTCTGTTTTTTCGATGGAGAGTTTGATCCTGGCTCAGGACGAACGCTGGCGGCGTGCTTAACACATGCAAGTCGAACGGTAAGGCCCTTTCGGGGGTACACGAGTGGCGAACGGGTGAGTAACGCGTGAGTAACCTGCCCCTGACTTTGGGATAACGGATGGAAACGTTTGCTAATACCGGATATTCAGCTCTTGAGGCATCTTTTGGGTTGGAAAGTTTTTTCGGTTGGGGATGGGCTCGCGTCCTATCAGCTTGTTGGTGGGGTAGTGGCCTACCAAGGCGTCGACGGGTAGCCGGCCTGAGAGGGCGACCGGCCACATTGGGACTGAGATACGGCCCAGACTCCTGCGGGAGGCAGCAGTGGGGAATATTGCACAATGGACGGAAGTCTGATGCAGCAACGCCGCGTGCGGGATGACGGCCTTCGGGTTGTAAACCGCTTTCAGCCATGACGAAGCGTGAGTGACGGTAGTGGTAGAAGAAGCACCGGCTAACTACGTGCCAGCAGCCGCGGTGATACGTAGGGTGCGAGCGTTGTCCGGATTTATTGGGCGTAAAGAGCTTGTAGGCGGTTGATTGCGTCGAAAGTGCAAACTCAGGGCTTAACTCTGAGCCTGCTTTCGATACGGGTTGACTTGAGGGATGTAGGGGAGAATGGAATTCCCGGTGGAGCGGTGGAATGCGCAGATATCGGGAGGAACACCAGTGGCGAAGGCGGTTCTCTGGACATTTCCTGACGCTGAGAAGCGAAAGCGTGGGGAGCAAACAGGCTTAGATACCCTGGTAGTCCACGCTGTAAACGGTGGGTACTAGGTGTGGGTCACATTCCACGTGGTCTGTGCCGTAGCTAACGCATTAAGTACCCCGCCTGGGGAGTACGGCCGCAAGGCTAAAACTCAAAGGAATTGACGGGGCCCCGCACAAGCGGCGGAGCATGCGGATTAATTCGATGCAACGCGAAGAACCTTACCTGGGTTTGACATATGCCGGAAGCATGCAGAGATGTGTGTGCCTTTTTGGTCGGTTTACAGGTGGTGCATGGCTGTCGTCAGCTCGTGTCGTGAGATGTTGGGTTAAGTCCCGCAACGAGCGCAACCCTCGTCCAATGTTGCCAGCGCGTTATGGTGGGGACTCATTGGAGACCGCCGGGGTCAACTCGGAGGAAGGTGGGGATGACGTCAAGTCATCATGCCCCTTATGTCCAGGGCTTCACGCATGCTACAATGGCCGGTACAAAGAGTTGCGAGCCTGTGAGGGTGAGCGAATCTCATAAAGCCGGTCTCAGTTCGGATTGGGGTCTGCAACTCGACCCCATGAAGTCGGAGTCGCTAGTAATCGCAGATCAGCAACGCTGCGGTGAATACGTTCCCGGGGCTTGTACACACCGCCCGTCAAGTCATGAAAGTCGGTAACACCCGAAGCCGGTGGCCTAACCTTTGTGGGGGGAGCCGTCGAAGGTGGGACTGGTAATTAGGACTAAGTCGTAACAAGGTAGCCGTACCGGAAGGTGCGGCTGGATCACCTCCTTTCTAAGGACCATTGACTGCTGCGTGTTGTGGTGGTTTTGTGGTGTTTGTTTTGTGGAAGGCTGTGGGGCGCACTGTTGGGTTTTGAGGGTTCAGGCCGTGTGGTTTGGGTTCTTGTGGCCTTGATTTTCTGGGATGGTTGTGTCCTGGGGGGTTTTGGTTGTGGGTATGTTGAGAATTGTACAGTGGACGCGAGCATCTTTGTAGGCGACAAGCTACTAAGTGCGATCGGTGGATGCCTTGGCACCAAGAGCCGATGAAGGACGTTGTAACCTGCGATAAGCCCTGGGGAGTTGGTAAACGAGCTGTGATCCGGGGATGTCCGAATAGGGAAACCTTGAAGTTACCGGAGTTATGTCCGGCGACCTCTACCTGAATGTATAGGGTAGTTGGAGGGAACGTGGGGAAGTGAAACATCTCAGTACCCATAGGAAGAGAAAACAATAGTGATTCCGTGAGTAGTGGCGAGCGAAAGCGGATGAGGCCAAACCGTGTGTGTGTGATAACTGGCAGGTGTTGCATGTGCGGGGTTGTGGGAGCATCGTGGTCGGGCTGTTGACTGGCCGGCGAGTGGAAATGTGTGGTGAAGTTGAAGTATCTGGGAAGGTACGGCGTAGAGGGTGAGACCCCTGTAGACGTAAGCTGCGCACTCGTTGTGTGTTTTCCCAAGTAATGCGGAACTCCTGGAATTTCGCATGAATCTGGCGGGACCACCCGCTAAGCCTAAATACTACTTGGTGACCGATAGCGGATAAGTACCGTGAGGGAATGGTGAAAAGTACCCCGGGAGGGGAGTGAAATAGTACCTGAAACCGGTCGCATACAATCCGTCGGAGCCTTTTTGTGGGGTGACGGCGTGCCTTTTGAAGAATGAGCCTGCGAGTTAGTGGTGTGTGGCGAGGTTAACCCGTGTGGGGTAGCCGTAGCGAAAGCGAGTCCGAAGAGGGCGGTTGAGTCGCATGCTCTAGACCCGAAGCGGTGTGATCTATCCATGGCCAGGGTGAAGCGACGGTAAGACGTCGTGGAGGCCCGAACCGACCAGGGTTGAAAACCTGGCGGATGAGTTGTGGATAGGGGTGAAAGGCCAATCAAACACCGTGATAGCTGGTTCTCCCCGAAATGCATTTAGGTGCAGCGTTGCGTGTTTCTTGCCGGAGGTAGAGCACTGGATGGTCTAGGGGGCCTACAAGCTTACCGAAATCAGCCAAACTCCGAATGCCGGTAAGTGAGAGCGTGGCAGTGAGACTGCGGGCGATAAGGTTCGTAGTCGAGAGGGAAACAGCCCAGATCATCAGCTAAGGCCCCTAAGTGGTGACTAAGTGGAAAAGGATGTGGAGTTGCGGTGACAACCAGGAGGTTGGCTTGGAAGCAGCCATCCTTGAAAGAGTGCGTAATAGCTCACTGGTCAAGTGATTCTGCGCCGACAATTTAGCGGGGCTTAAGTTATCCGCCGAAGCTGTGGCATTCAATGTTTTGTTGGATGGGTAGGGGAGCGTCGAGTGTGTGGTGAAGCAGCTGGGTGACTGGTTGTGGAGTGCATTCGAGTGAGAATGCAGGCATGAGTAGCGAATGATGGGTGAGAAACCCGTCCGCCGAATATCCAAGGGTTCCAGGGTCAAGTTAATCTGCCCTGGGTAAGTCGGGACCTAAGGCGAGGCCGACAGGCGTAGTCGATGGACAACGGGTTGATATTCCCGTACCGGCGAAACGACGTCCGTGTTGAATCAGATGATGCTAAGCATGTGAGTTGGTTTCCTTTCCTTTCGGGGTTTGGTTTCTGGTGAGTGTGTGAACCGATTTTGTAGTAGGCAAGCTGCGGAGGGACGCATGAAGGTAGCTGTACCCGGTGATGGTTTCCGGGGGTAAGCGTGTGGCGTGTTGGGTAGGTAAATCCGCCTGGCGTGTGCGTGAAGCGTGATGCATAGACATGTTGTGTTGAATTCAGTGATCCTATGGTGCCAAGAAAAGCTTCGTGAGCGAGTTGTGAGCCGCCCGTACCCTAAACCGACACAGGTGGATGAGTAGAGAATACTGAGGCGATCGAGAGAATCGTGGTGAAGGAACTCGGCAAAATACCCCCGTAACTTCGGGATAAGGGGGACCTGAGGGGTGAAGAGCCTTGAGGGTCGCAGAGACCACGCCCAAGCGACTGTTTACCAAAAACACAGGTCCGTGCGAAGTTGTAAGACGATGTATACGGACTGACTCCTGCCCGGTGCTGGAAGGTTAAGGGGAACTGTTAGCTTTTGCGAAGCAGTGAACTTAAGCCCCAGTAAACGGCGGTGGTAACTATAACCATCCTAAGGTAGCGAAATTCCTTGTCGGGTAAGTTCCGACCTGCACGAATGGAGTAACGATTTGGGCACTGTCTCCACCACGGACTCGGTGAAATTGCATTACGAGTAAAGATGCTCGTTACGCGCAGTAGGACGGAAAGACCCCGGGACCTTTACTATAGTTTGGTATTGGTGATCGGGACGATTTGTGTAGGATAGGTGGGAGACTGTGAAGCAGTCACGCTAGTGGTTGTGGAGTCGTCGTTGAAATACCACTCTGGTCGTTCTGGTTATCTAACTTGGGTCCATTATCTGGATCAGGGACAGTGCCTGATGGGTAGTTTGACTGGGGCGGTCGCCTCCTAAAAGGTAACGGAGGCGCCCAAAGGTTCCCTCAGCCTGGTTGGTAATCAGGTGTTGAGTGTAAATGCACAAGGGAGCTTGACTGTGAGACAGACATGTCGAGCAGGGACGAAAGTCGGGATTAGTGATCTTCTGGTGGCGTGTGGAAGCGCCAGAACTCAACGGATAAAAGGTACCCCGGGGATAACAGGCTGATCTTGCCCGAGCGCTCATAGCGACGGCATGGTTTGGCACCTCGATGTCGGCTCGTCGCATCCTGGGGCTGGAGTCGGTCCCAAGGGTTGGGCTGTTCGCCCATTAAAGCGGCACGCGAGCTGGGTTCAGAACGTCGTGAGACAGTTCGGTCCCTATCCACTGCGCGCGTAGGAATCTTGAGAAGGGCTGTCCTTAGTACGAGAGGACCGGGACGGACTAACCTCTGGTGTGCCAGTTGTTCTGCCAAGAGCACGGCTGGTTGGCTACGTTGGGAAGTGATAACCGCTGAAAGCATCTAAGTGGGAAGCACGCTTCAAGATGAGGGTTCCCTCACGTTGTGTGGTAAGGCCCCCGGTAGACCACCGGGTTGATAGGTCGGATGTGGAAGTGCAGTAATGTATGGAGCTGACCGATACTAATAGGCCGAGGGCTTGTCCTACAAAGATGTTACGCGTTCACTGTATGATTTTGAGGGTATCTGTGGTGATATTCTGAAGAGTGTTTCGGTGGCCATAGCGAGAGGGAAACACCCAGTTCCATTCCGAACCTGGTAGTTAAGCCTTTCAGCGCCGATTGTACTGCAGGGGGGACTCTGTGGGAGACTAGGACGCTGCCGGACTTTTAAGCAGTGTTCCTCTACACACGTGTGTAGAGGAACACTGCTTATTTTCTTTTGTGTATATCACCACACCCCAACCCAACACCTCACCCACCCTGGGGACCACCGAATCACACGCAACACCGGTGCGGATTTCGCAGATGAGCTGGCTGGGCGCGCCTATTTGGCTGTCCTTCCGGGTGGGTGCACCCGCCTCAGCACCACGACTATTCGCAGGCCACTCCGTCCCCGTCTCGGTCGAGCGCGGAACGATACCCGGGCTGACCCGCAAGGATGGGGGCCATCCCGGCGGCCCTGACCTCGGCGCAGTTCTTGTAGTAAACCTGTGCAGGTTGCGTCGCTGGGACAGGAGGCTGCACGGGCTTGGCCTGATTCTGCGGTTCAGGTGGCTGCTGCTCCACGGATGCGACTTCTGCTGTCGGTTCAATGGTCATGGTAACCGTCGGACCGGGCGTCATGATGGTGGAAATCGCGGTCATGGTCGTGGTCGCAGTGACAGCGACGGGAGAAGTGGCTGATGTCGGTGCTGTGCTCTCCTGGATCTCTACGCCGAGGATGAATCCCGACACTGCAGCGGCACCAGCCACCAGCGAATGACTCACCACGCGGTGGTGATGGCGTCTGGTTCCTCGCCCCCTGTCGTGCGCCTCGAGCAACGGCTGTTCCTCCGGCCCCCATTGCGCCGTAGATCCTGACCTTCGCATCATGAAAACCCCGTCTTTACTAATGCCCCGATGCACTGTCAACGCACAGTATCACGATGCGTCTCGGCATGCTTACGGTTCGTGCATGTCCGTCGAGGCTTTTTCCCATTCGCACTCGCCCGCGAGGTAGAGGACTGCACCTGCCATCCATCTGGGTCGTTTCGATGACACTCGATATCTGGACAGGTTTGTTTGTGAAAGCTGATCAGGTGCCTGCCGCATCAATCACCCGCACCTGGGTCGCCTTGATTGAGCACCAGAGACTCCCGGAAATCTGTCCGGTCAGCTCTGCCCATGCGGCGGTGGTGACTCGTACGTTCAGTGGAGAACCATCGGAGAGCTCTACGCGGACGGTGACCAGTCCCGAAGCTTGCGTTGCGGACAGAACCTTGGCAGACAGCATCGTCCGTGGAGAACCCGTGACCAGGTGAGGGTGGAGCGATACGGCCTCTGGTGGGAAGACCATCGTCGCGCGCTCGGGCCGACTCTCACCTTCTGTGGGGAACCAGGCAGAGACCAGTTCCTGTTGGCCGATGCCGATCGACAACAGACCGTCCGCTCTGGGTACCACAGGTCCTGAGACGATGTTTAGGCCGGCCAACCGAGCCGTGAATCGGCTCGTGGGTGATCGAAGCAACTGCGAGGGTGGACCTGATTCAACCACTCGCCCGGCGTCCATGATCACCAGCTGGTCCGCCAATTCCAAGGCCTCCATGGGATCATGAGTGATGAGGATCGTGGTCGTCGAGAGGGTGCACAGCCGGTGACGCAGCACCCGGCTCACGCGGTCTGTCGCCTGGACGTCCAGTGCGGCCGTCGGCTCGTCCAACACGAGCAGATCGGGTTCGAACACCAGCGCCCTCGCCAGCGCGATCCTGGCAGCCTGCCCACCCGAGAGCTGGGTTCCCCGTCGACCAGCCAGATGGGAGGCGCCGAAGAGTTGTAACTGTTCCATCGCCCGGGTCTCGGCGGCAGAGCGCGGAATTCCCCTTGATCGCAGGGGATAGGCGACGTTCGCCAGCACGGACATGTGTCCGAATACATTCGGTTGCTGCCCGAGTGCCGCTACCCGCCTGTCCCTCGCAGGGACGAAGACTCCAGGACCGTCCAACTTCCTGTCAGCGATCATCACCGATCCCGAGTCGAGCGCCAGTCTCCCTGCCAGGACGTCCGCCAGGGTTGACTTACCCGCACCGTTGTGACCCATGATCGCGACCACCTGACCTGGTGGAATATCCAGCTTCACCTGCCAGTCCCGTTTCAGGATTCCTCCGTCGACGAGGACGGAAGCTGCAGGAGGAGAGGAAGTCACCTGGTGCTGGCTCTCTCCCGGGGTGTCGTCGTCGGAATCATCGAACACCGTGTCTACGGTGTCAGGGATCCTTCGCCATTCGGTGGTTGCCACGATGATGGCGGCCACGACGACCAGGAGCATGCCTAGGACGAGTGCTTCACCGGGATCGGACTCACGGGCCAGATAGATCTGGAGTGGCAGCGTGCGGGTCGTTCCCTGCAGAGAGCCTGCGAAGGTGAGGGTGGCACCGAATTCGCCAAGGCAACGGGCCAGCGCGAGAGATGCGCCACGAACGAGCCCGGGTACCACTAGGGGCAGGGTGATGGTCATGAGTACCCGGGTCGGGCTTGCTCCGAGTCCCGCTGCAGTCTTCTCCAATTCGCGCGGTCTGACTCTGAGCGCGGCCTCGAGTGTCACCACCAGGAAGGGCAGGGAGACGAACACCTGGGCCAAGACGACGGCAGTGGTGGAGAAGGCGACCTGCCACCCCACCGATTCCAGCCATGGCCCAATGACCCCACGTCGCCCGAACACTGTCAGCAGTGCTAGGCCTGCGACCACTGGAGGCAGACTGAGGGGCAGGGCAACCAGCACCCGGGCGACGCGGACCCCTGGCCAGGGCCGGGACAAGACCACGGCCAGCGGGATGCCCAGCGTGAGGTCGACGAGCAGGGCTACAAGGCAGGTGCGCAGACTCAGCCACAGCGCGTCGACCGATGACCGGTGGCTCAGCGTTGCCAAAATGTTGCTCCACGGGATGCGGCCACTCATCAGGATGAGGGGCAGCACTAGGTAGACGATGCCGATACACGCTAATACCGTTAGCCACAGTGGCGCCGAGGATGCGCGGGGGCAAGACCTGTGCCATATTCGGGTGGGCGCCTTCGCAGGATCAGGACACATGCCATCGACTCGGTCGGAGCCTCGCGGAGAAGCCCTTCGTCGGATCACGGTTGGGCGCCGAAGCCGTATTCCGCCAGTCTCTGCTGACCTTCGGGGGACAACACCGCATCAATGAAGATCTGAGCCGTGTCGGAGTGGGAGGAGTCGGCCACCAAAGCGATTGGATACGTGTTCACCACATCATTCGCCCGGTTAATCTCTATCACTTCCACCTCATCGCCTGCAGAGATCGCGTCGGTCCGGTAGACGATGCCGGCGTCTGCTTCGCCCGACCTGACCTTGTTCATGACATCGGTGACCGACTGCTCCTCGGACACCGGGGCCAAGGAGACGCCGAGCAGCGCGGTGAGTTCGACGGTTGCCGATCCGCACGGTACCTGGGGTGCGCAGACGACCAAATTCTTGCCGTTCATAGAGGAGTCCAAGCCAGTGATGCCTGCAGGATTCCCGGCGGGCGTGACTAGGGTCAGCACATTGGTGGTGAAGGTTCTGGGAGCGGTGACGAGGTTCGCCTGAACAGCCTTGTCCATCGTCGACTGGTTGGCAGTCGCCAGGATATCTGCCCTCGCACCGTTGATCAGCTGGTCGACCAAGGACTGGGAACCGGCGAGATTGAGATTGACGGTCAATCCTGGGGTGGTGGCCTCCACATCGTGGCTGATCGCGGTGAATGACTTCTCGAGTGAAGCTGCGGCAAACACCGTGATCGTGACCTGCTCGTCCCCTGAGGGCTCGGAAGAGGAGACCGACGATGATGAACCACAGGCGAGCAGACCACCGATCAGGACTACCGCCATGAGATGCCACTTGGTCAGAATGCCTGTCATGGTTGGACTCCGATCATCTCCGGATTGTATGCCTGAAGAGGCAGTGCTCACCGACGGTCGCTGACGAAGACCTCTCGCGTGCACGCAGTGGTGAAAGTATACTCCATTTTTTCGGGGATCCTCCCTCGGAAACGGAATCGATTGTGCATTCGCACCGGTTCCGTGACGATCGTCGATTTTCCGGCTCCCACCTTGGGCTTGCAATGAGCTTGTCGTGTATAGGGCATCCCCGGTCTGCTGTCGGATCGTGAGTGGGAAGGATGATCGTTTCGCGCCCTGATGCCTTGCGATGAAGGCATGCGCCGTGCTGGGCTTACCCCGTTCTGTGATTCCGTTGATCGAGATGGGATGAAGGAGGATACCATGACCGGACGTGACTTCGACCTCAGTACGGTGTCGACGACCATCGTGGTCAGCAGCGATCGGGTTCTGCGGGGGGAACGTCCAGACAGGGCGGGGCCACAGGCAACTGCCCATCTGGAGGCCGCAGGCATCGGGCGGGTCGACACCGTTGTCGTGGCCGAGGGATTGGAGCCGGTGGCCACCGCAGTGCGGCGGGCACTGGGAGCAGGGTCCCGATTCATCCTCGTGCTGGGAGGCACAGGTTTCGGACGGGACAACGAGGCGCCTGAGGCGGTTCGCGGTCTTATCGAGGTGGAGATCCCGGGCATCGCCGAACAAATCCGGGCCCACGGCCTAGACAGTACCTCACTGTCGGGGCTGTCCCGGTCGGTGGCCGGTGTCACATCCCGGGAACGAGGAGCCCTGATCGTTGCTTCCCCCGGTTCCGTCGGCGGTGCGAAAGATACTCTTGATGTGGTGATACCCCTTCTCGGGGCCGTGTTTGCGCAGCTCGAGGAGGAACGCTGAGCTTGGTTCAGGGTTGTACCCGGCCGTGCCAGTCGACAACGTCCTGCCACGTGTCGATGTCCTGGCTGAACTCCGGTGCTGTGTGTACGGCTGCGACCTTGAGCACGCCCAAAGCCCGATGAACGCTGCAACCATGGGGAGGAACCAAGGCCAGGGCTCGACGCAGCGCTCCGAGACGATAGCAGGCTTGGAGACGTTGGATGAATGGTTCAGGAGCACCTCCGACCACCACGGCACCGTCCAGCCCCGATCTGCTGGTGGCCTCGACGAGATCACTGACAAAACAGACTGCCCCCGGGGTGTCAACAGCCAGGATCAGCACGAGGTCGCAGGGCGGAGCGTCCTCAAGCTCCGCGATTCCTGCACCGATACCCGCTACGGGACCACCCGCCGGAGGATCTTCCAGGGTGCGTGTCACCGTATCGGGGACGACCACGGAGTCCGGGGCCACCACGATCATCCGCCCATCCGCCACGGCGGCCGCGGCCTCAAGGACGATGTCCAGTACTCGGCGTCCTGACAGCATGATGTCTGCCTTGGAAACACCGCCCAGTCTCTTCCCGCGTCCGCCGGCGAGGATAACGGCATGAACGGTCGTCCTGAAGGAAGGCTGGGATGGACAGAGCATCGTGAACGTGTACCTCAAGGAATCTGAACGTGTGGAGTACTCGTCCCCATACGGTATCGTCGCACCCATGTCCGCAACAGACCGATCCGGGAGGACAGATACCCTTCTGCTGCGCGACAAGTTCGATCGCGTCGCACGAGACCTTCGAGTCTCCCTCACCGATCGGTGCAATCTACGGTGCAGCTACTGCATGCCACCTGAGGGCTTGGAATGGCTGCCCGACGAGTGCACCCTGACCGATGACGAAGTCGTCCGTTTGTGCCGCATCGGGGTGGAGATACTGGGAATTCGAGCAATCCGGTTCACCGGCGGTGAGCCTCTGTTGCGTCCGGGTTTGGAGGCAATTGTGCAGGAGGTATCCCAACTGCGCACCGATGAGGGCATGGTTCCCGACATCTCTATGACGACCAACGGTTTGGGACTTGCACACCGTGCCCACAGGCTCGCCGGAGCAGGGATGGTGCGGGTGAATATCTCCTTGGACACCATCGATGCGGATCATTTCAGACAGATCACCAGGCGTGACCGCCTACCCGATGTGCTGGCAGGTATCGCTGCGGCCGGTGATGCCGGGCTATCGCCTATCAAGGTCAATGCCGTGCTCCTCAAGGGAATCAACGATGAAGGTGCCGGGGCACTGCTGGAATTTTGCCTGAACCGTGGCATCGAATTGAGGTTTATTGAGCAGATGCCGATTGGTCCCCGTCAGGCTTGGGATCGCTCCAGGCTCGTGACACGGGACGACATCCTGGCCTTGCTCGGGCGGGACCACCGGCTTACACCCGTGGAACGCTGCGAGAGGTCGGCCCCCGCACGGCTGTGGCTCGTCGACGACGATCCGGAGAATCGGGTGGGGATCATCGCCTCGGTGTCTGAGCCCTTCTGCGCGGACTGTGACAGGACCCGACTGACGAGCGATGGGCAGATTCGCAGTTGCCTGTTCGCCACCAGGGAATTCGACTTGCGAGGGATCCTGCGCGGCGGTGGCTCCGACGTGGAGGTGGCAAGGGCTTGGGCGGATGCGATGTGGCTGAAGCCTTCCGCGCACGGCTTGGACGAGGTCAATTTTGCGACGCCATCACGTACGATGAGTCGGATCGGAGGATGAGCATATCCACCTCTTAGGTGCCCCTAACCTAAGTGATGATGAGGCTGCTCATCGACGCTCCCGATTTATTCTTGGTAATGTCCCTCCTAAATGAGAGACGGAAACTCCCGCTCGCTTGGCCTGAGGAGTGCGATGAACTCGACACGGTTTGTGCTTACGGAATGGGATGCCGAGGACGCGCAGTCCTGGGACTCGAGGTTGGCTTGGAAGACACTGATCATCTCTACCTACTCGCTGGTGCTGGCCTTCTGCGTGTGGTTCCTGGTCTCGGCCATCGCGCCCAAATTGACCCAGATCGGTTTTGATCTCACCAAGCAACAGCTGTACTGGCTCACTGCGATGCCGGGACTGTCGGGTGGCCTGATCCGGCTGCTCTACATGTTCCTGCCACCAATCATCGGTACGCGCAAACTCGTCGGCATTAGTTCCCTGCTGTACGTCATCCCGATGATGGGGTGGTTCTTCGCGGTGCAGAACACCGACACCTCCTTCGGGGTGTTGATGGGGCTCGCAATCTTGTGCGGCATCGGTGGTGGTACCTTCTCGGGATACATGCCCTCCACTGGTTACTTCTTCCCCAAACGTCTGTCGGGTACGGCCTTGGGCCTGCAGGCGGGAATCGGCAATCTGGGTATGTCCCTCATCCAACTGGTGGGCCCGGTGCTGATGGGGTTCTCGCTGTTTGGTATCACCTGGGTCGCCCCACAGCACAATGCCGATGGCGGCTCGATCTGGGTCCACAATGCCGCAATCTTCTTCGTTCCCTGGGCGGTTCTTGCTGCGGTTCTCGCCTTCACCCTGCTCCGGGACGTCCCTGTGAAGGCCAACTTCCGTCAACAGATCGACATCTTCGGAAACCCAAACACGTGGTTGATGACGCTGCTCTACGTCATGACCTTCGGGCTGTTCTCCGGTTTCAGCGCCCAATTCGGTCTGTTGATTAACAACACTTACGGTAGAGAGTCTGCTTTCGCGGAACAGGACGGGATCCCCCTGGGCGCTACCTACGCTTTTCTTGGGCCGCTCATTGCATCTCTCGTCAGGGCCGCATGGGGGCCGTTGTGTGACAAGTTTGGGGGAGCGATCTGGACCTTTGTCTCGGGCGTGGGCGTCACCGGAACTCTGATCTGGGCGGCACTGTTCCTGAACCCCACGAGTCTGGACCAGTTCCCGGGTTTCCTGTGGGCGATGCTCGCCTTCTTCTTCTTCAGCGGTATCGGCAACGCAGGCACCTTCAAGCAGATGCCAATGGTTATGCCGAGGCTTCAGGCTGGGGGAGCGATCGGCTTCACCGCGGCAGTCGCTTCCTTCGGTCCGTTCTTCGTCGGTATCGCCCTATCCCAGATGCAGGCCGCCACGTGGTTCTGGATCTGTGCCATCTACGCCGCCGTGTGCTCGGGTGTCTGCTGGTTCCAGTACGCCCGCCCTAAGGCCCCCTTCCCAGGTTGAGTTCGCCATTGGCCGATCTGAGTTCAACAAGGAGAGACATGACCGAGACATCGACTTCCACTGGAGGATCACCTCTGCTCCGTATGGGATCCTGGCTGCGTCGCGGCAGGGCCAGCGAGGACACCCGCCAGATCTTCCTGGAAGGTGGCCGTCAGGCCGACGCCTTCTACCGGCAACGCTGGAGTCACGACAAGGTGGCGCGGTCAACCCATGGGGTGAACTGCACTGGATCATGTTCGTGGAAGATCTACGTCAAGGATGGAATCATCACCTGGGAATCCCAGCAGACTGACTACCCCACCACCGGGCCTGATATGCCGGAATACGAACCCCGCGGATGCCCCAGGGGGGCAGCATTCTCCTGGTACGAGTACTCTCCGACTCGGATCAGGTTCCCTTACGTCCGTTCGGTCCTGCTTGACTCTTTTCGTGAGGCTCGCGCCCGGCTCGGGGACCCTGTAGACGCCTGGGGGGAGATCGTCTCCGACCCGGTGCGTTCCCGAGCCTACAAGTCGGCACGTGGCACCGGTGGGATGGTCCGGGTGAGCTGGGAGGAGGCCACCGAGATCATCGCTGCTGCCTACACCTACACGATCAAGACCTTCGGTCCCGATAGAATTGCTGGCTTTAGCGTTATCCCTGCCATGTCGATGATCTCCTACGGGGCGGGCTCCAGGTTCCATGAACTGCTCGGTGGGGCCATGCTGTCCTTCTACGATTGGTACGCCGACCTTCCCCCCGCATCACCGCAGGTCTTCGGGGACCAGACCGACGTCCCGGAGTCCGGGGACTGGTTCAACTCACAGTTCCTCATCATGTGGGGTTCGAATGTTCCGGTCACCCGAACCCCGGATGCCCATTTCATGGCGGAGGCCAGGTACCATGGGCAGAAAGTCGTCGTGGTTAGCCCCGACTTTGCGGACAACACGAAATTCGCCGATGACTGGCTGAGGGTACAACCGGGCACCGATGCGGCGCTGGCGATCGCCATGGGACACGTGATTCTCAACGAATTCCACGTCCGACGCCGGGAGTCGATGTTTCTCGACTACATGAAGCGGTATTCCGACGCGCCCTTCCTGATCGAACTGGACTCCCACAGTCGACACGAGGCGTCCGGCTCCAAGCCATTCGTGCCCGGCAAATTCCTGACCGCGGAGAAGATGCCGATCGGGACTACCGCGCGCACCGAGAACGCAGCCTTCCGTCCATTAGTGCTCGACGTCGACGGCCGGGTCAAGGACCCAGGTGGGACCCTCGCCGATCACTTCGGCGAGCAGGGAGCTGGTCACTGGAACCTGGATCTCGACGGGGTCGACCCGGTGATGTCGCTGATGGACACTGACGATTGGGAGCCGGTCGAGGTGTTGCTGCCCAGATTCGATCTGCCGCCGTCGGCAGGGGAAGATTCCATCGGCGGTGGAATATTGCGGCGAGGCGTGCCCGCACGCCGGATCGGCGGACGGTTGGTGACCACGGTCTTCGACCTGCTGCTGGCCAATTACGCAGTCGCCCGTGAGGGACTGCCGGGCGAGTGGCCGACCGGCTATGATGATGCCTCAGCCCCGGGCACCCCTGCCTGGCAGGAGGAGTTCACCGGAGTGGCCGCGGGTGCCGCGGAGAGAATTGGTCGTGAGTTCGCTCTTAACGCCCTTGAATCCAACGGCCGCTCAATGATCCTGATGGGTGCGGGTACTAACCACTACCTGCACTCGGACACGATCTACCGCACCTTCCTCGCCCTGACCACCATGTGCGCTACTCAGGGGGTCAATGGTGGAGGATGGGCCCACTACGTCGGTCAGGAGAAAGTACGGCCGATCACCGGATGGGCCTCCTACGCCTTCGCCCTCGACTGGCACCGCCCTGCCCGGCAGATGATCGCCACCGGGTGGTACTACCTGACCACCGATCAGTGGCGCTATGACGGAGCCCGTGCCGACCAACTCGCGTCGCCGCTGGGTGCGGGAAAACTCGCGGGCAAGACCACGGCTGACACGCTCGTGGAATCTGCCAAGCGCGGCTGGATGCCGTCCTATCCGACCTTTGACAGATCTCCGCTCGTGCTGGGTGACGAGGCCAGGGCCGCGGGCAAGACCCCGGCGGAATACGTGGCGGAGGAACTGACTGCGGGGAGGTTACACTTCGCCGCGGAGGATCCTGACGCCGAGGGGAACATACCCCGCATCCTGGCGAACTGGCGGACAAACCTGCTCGGTTCCTCCGCCAAGGGCACCGAATTCTTCCTGCGGCACATGCTGGGGGCCAACAATGATGTCAATGCCGAGGAACTGGCCGAGGGGCGACGCCCGTCGACGATGGTCTGGCGTGACGAGACCCCCAGAGGCAAACTCGACCTGATGTGGACTGCGGACTTCCGCAACACCTCGACGACCCTCCACTCGGACATCGTGCTGCCTGCGGCGACTTGGTATGAGAAGAACGACCTCTCCTCGACCGACATGCACCCGTTCGTCCATCCGTTCACAGTTGCCATTGAGCCACCGTGGGAGGCACGATCCGATTTCGAGACCTACCAGACACTGGCGAGGCTGATCTCCATGATGGCGGTCAAGCATCTCGGGAGTCATGTCGACGCCGTGGCCGCGCCGCTCAACCACGACACCCCGGACGAACTGACCACTCCTGGAGGAGTCGTTCCCGATCTGGGGGAGTGGACCCCCGGTGTCACGATGCCGAAGATCGTCGCGGTGGAGCGGGACTATACCCGGATCGGGGAGAAATTCGACACGCTGGGCCCGCTGGCAGACGAGTTGGGCATGGTGACCAAGGGGATCGTTTTTCGCCCTGACCGGGAGGTGACCGAACTCGGTCAGATGAACGGGGTGGCGACCGACGGCGCCGGGGCGGGGCGACCCCTGCTGGATACCGATGTGAAGGCCATCAACTCCGTCCTGCGACTGTCCGGGACCACCAACGGGAGGCTCGCGACCGAGGGCTTCAAGACCTTGGAACAGCGTACTGGCACAAGACTCCACGACCTGTCCGAGGGCGACGAGGAGAAGAGGATCAGCTTCGATGACGTGGTCATCCAGCCCCGTTCGGTGATCACCTCTCCCGAGTGGTCCGGTTCTGAGCACGGCGGTCGCCGGTATTCGGCCTTCGTCCAGAACCTGGAACGTCACCGCCCCTGGCATACCCTAACCGGGCGCCCGCAGTTCTACATGGATCACGACTGGATGATTGATATGGGTGAGGCGATGCCGGTGTTCCGTCCGCCGGTGTCCCTGCCCCATCTATACGGCGAGCACCCGGTCGGTTACGTGGGAACTGCACAGGAGGACGTGGCCGAGGTCGCCGTCCGCTACCTGACGATTCACAACAAATGGGCCATCCATTCCCAGTACTACGACAACCCGCACATGCTGACGCTCGGGCGTGGTGGGCAGACCGTCTGGATGAGTCCAGCCGATGCGACGAAGATCGGGGTGAGCGACAACGAGTGGATAGAGGCCTACAATCGCAACGGCATCGTCTCGGCCAGGGCGATCGTCTCCCACCGGATTCCCGAGGGAACGGTGTACATGTACCACGCCCAGGAGCGCGTGGCGAACACTCCGCTGACCGAACGTTCGGGACGGCGCGGGGGTATTCACAACTCCTTGACCCGGATCCTGCTCAAACCAAGCCACCTGATCGGCGGTTATGCCCAGTTCTCCTACGCTTTCAACTACTACGGTCCCACCGGCAACCAGCGTGACGAGGTTACCCTGATCCGCCGTCGTGACCAGGAGGTACAGTTCTGATGAAGGTCATGGCCCAGATCGCGATGGTGATGAATCTCGACAAGTGCATCGGTTGCCACACCTGTTCGGTCACCTGCAAGCAAGCATGGACCAACCGCGAAGGAACCGAGTATGTCTGGTTCAACAACGTGGAGACGAAGCCCGGCGTTGGGTATCCACGTCGGTGGGAGGACCAAGACGATTGGCACGGCGGATGGCGGCGGACCAGTTCTGGCAAGCTCGTCCCGCGGCTTGGTGGGCGTCTGTCGACCCTGGCCCGAATCTTCTCCAATCCCCGGTTGCCGGTGATGGACGACTACTACGAACCTTGGACCTACGAGTACGACAAGCTGCTCTCGGCTCCTGCTAATTCGAAGAACATCCCGGTCGCCCGCGCGAAGTCCCGGATCACCGGTGAGTACATGGACACCATCAAGTGGGGACCGAACTGGGATGACGACCTGGGTGGGTCTTTGGAGACTTTGGACACTGATCCCGTGCTCACCAGAATGAATCTCGAGGTCAAGAAGACCATTGAGGACTCGTTTATGTTCTACCTGCCCAGGATCTGCGAGCATTGTCTGAATCCAACTTGCGTCTCGGTTTGTCCCTCCGGTGCCATGTACAAGCGTGCGGAAGATGGGGTCGTACTGGTGGACCAGGATAGGTGCCGTGGCTGGCGGATGTGCGTCTCCGGCTGCCCCTATAAGAAGGTCTACTTCAACCACTCGTCTGGCAAGGCGGAGAAATGTACCTTGTGCTATCCCCGTCTGGAGATAGGCCAACCCACCGTGTGCTCCGAGACCTGTGTGGGACGGTTGCGCTACCTCGGCGTCCTGCTGTACGACGCGGATCGGGTTGAGTGGGCAGCCTCACGTCCCGACGAGACTGAACTGTACGCCGCCCAGCGTGAGATTCTGCTCGACCCCTTCGATCCCCAAGTGGTGAGGCAGGCGAAGATGAACGGGGTGCCGCACTCCTGGATCGAGGCAGCCCAGCAATCTCCGATCCGGCAGTTGATCACCGACTTCCAGGTCGCCCTGCCGTTGCACCCCGAGTACCGCACCCTTCCGATGGTCTGGTACGTGCCACCGTTGTCGCCCGTCATTGATGCGGTCACCGCCAGCGGTAACGACGCGGAGAACCACAAGGTGATGCTCAGCGCGCTGTCACAGATGCGAATCCCTCTAGAATACCTTGCAGGCCTGTTTACCGCGGGAGACACCGCACCCGTGGAACGCTCCCTGCGGCGTCTGGGAGCCATGCGGTCGTACATGAGAGATGTCTTCAACGGCAGGCCCGGGGACGAGTCCGTCGCTGCTGCGGTCGGGATGACGGGGAGCCAGATCGAGAAGATGTATCGATTGCTGTCCATCGCCAAATACGACGACCGCTACGTCATCCCCACGACCCACCCTGAGACGCCACGGGGGATCGCCGAACTGGAAGGATGCCCGGTCAGCTACGACGCAGAAGTCTTCTACGACCCCGGTGCCCTCGCTCTTGGCGTCGGCCAGGCAACTGGACGCGGGGCGAGGCTGCTACCCCTAGAGGTGATCAGATGAGCCGTACACTCGATCGGTTCCACCATCCTCAGGGCAGTTCTAGGCTAGCCGGGGCCGTCCACGTCTCGTTGGATCGGCCAGGTCGTCAGATCGTGGAAATGGCCTGTTCCCTGCTTCTGGACTATCCAGAAGAGGACATGACGGAAGAGGTCGCCCAGGTGCGTGCCGAATTGGGATCGTTGCCGAGGGCGGTTGCGGCGTCCATTGAGGAGTTCTGTGCTGCCGCTGAGTCTATGGGGGTACGGGCGAGTCAGGAACACTATGTGCGTACCTTCGACCACCAGCGTCGCTGCGCACTGTATCTCAGCTACTTCGTGGAGGGGGACACCCGTGGTCGGGGACAGGCGATCCTGGCCTTTCGGGAGATCATGCAGCGGGCCGGGTTTGAACAGGTGGGCAACGAACTGCCGGATTACGTGCCGGTCTGCCTTGAGTTCGCCGCTCTGGATGACAGCGGCACCGGGGAGGAACTTGTCGCATCACACCGCGAAGGCCTGGAGGTGGTCCGCTCCGCTCTCACCGACAGCGGGTCACACTACGCGAGGCTGCTTGATGCGTTGTTGATGATCCTTCCGTCACCGTCCCGGGACACAGTCGCGACAGTACGCCGTCTGATTTCCCAGGGCCCACCGACCGAACTCGTCGGACTCGGAATGCCGGGGGTCGGAGCCCCGGTTCCCGATCCGCTGAACGTCCAGCCAGTCCCTGTCGGCTTCAAAGAAAGGTGAATGCCATGTCGGTGGGCTTGATTCTTGCGTGGGCGGTGCTGCCTTATGTGTCGATCGTCATGCTCGTGGTCGGATTGGTCTGGCGATTCCGCACCGATCAGTACGGGTGGACGAGCCGATCCTCGCAGTGGAGGGAGTCCGCCATCTTGAGGTGGTCCTCCCCGATGTTCCACTTCGGTGTGCTGTTCGTGGCCATGGGGCATGTCCTGGGTCTGGCGGTACCGCAGTCGATGACTGATGCTCTGGGAGTGTCCCACCACGCCTACCATCTGATCGCCACCGTCCCAGGTTCCATCGCTGGGGTGGTCACCATCATTGGCCTGCTGGGGCTGCTGTACCGGCGGATCTTCGTCAAGTCGATCAGACTCGCGACGACGCGCATGGACGTCATCGCCTACATCCTGCTCGCCATTCCGATCCTGCTGGGTGCTGTGGCGACCTTCTCCACGCAGGTGTTCGGGCCTGATGGAGGGTACAACTACCGTGAGACGATATCTGTCTGGTTCCGTTCCATCCCGGTGCTCAGCCCGAGACCGGAGTTGATGGTAGGTGTGCCGTTAGTTTTCCAACTGCACATCATCGCGGGCATGCTGCTGTTCTGCATCTGGCCGTTCACCAGACTGGTCCATGTGGTGTCTGCTCCTGTGGGATACTTCACCCGGCCCTATGTCGTCTACCGCTCGCGCAGACCGGCGGATGCGACCCAGCCGGTTCCACGCGGCTGGTGAGGAAGATACGGCAGATCAGGAAGGAGATACGCCCCCGATGCCGAGTACTCCGGATCTAGACACCCTGTTTGACCGTCTGGCTCAGCTGACTCCTTCCCAGAGTTCCCTGTTGCGTCGTATCGCGAGTCATGCCGAGCCTGTGACGGTGGCGGGCTTGGCGGGCGAGGCTGAGCTGCACACCTCCAGTGTCCGGGAAGTCTTGGACGCCTTGGTCGAGATGGGCCTGGTGAGGAGCGTCAAGCTCCCATCCCAGGGCAGAGGGCGCCCTGCGCTGGGATACGCGGCGAACACCGAACCTCAGGTTCTCTCGCCGACCAGCATGATCCGTATGCTGACCGACTGCTATTTCGAGTGGTTGCACGTGACCGGGATCAATCGATCGGAGGCTGCCGAGCAGATCGGTGCTTTGATGGCCATCCGGGCACTGGGATTGATGCACGTGCCGATTCATCATGCCCCGGCACTGGGGTTCGACCTTGATGCTCACATGAACAAGATCCGGATGTTCTTCACCACTTTTGGCATGGGGGCATCTCCGCATCCCAGCGTGACCACTGCATTCGTGCTCAACGCCTGTCCCTTTGATGACAGTGAGGTGCCGAGCTCCGTGGCCCTCACGCTGCGACGGGGGTTCGTTGAGAAAGCGATCGAGCTCACCGCCTGCGGCATGGTGGAGACACGGTTTGAACCCGACGAGAAAGATTCCCGGCGATGCACGGTCCTGCTGTCGACCAAAACTGTCGATGCAGACGAGGAAACTATGATCACGATCAAATATTTCGGGGGCTCTGCCGATGCGGCAGGCTGCTCCAGCGAACGGACGGAGTTCCGTCATCGTCTGGGCGAGGTTCTTGCCGATGCGGTGGAACGGCACCCTGCGCTGGAGCCGATTATCGCGGTGAGCACCTTCTTGGTGGGCCAGCGTCCGGCGGAACGCGACCGGGAACTTGGGCCGGATTCGACGGTAGAGGTGCTGCCCCCCTTCGCCGGTGGCTGATGAGTCATCACCATCGACTCGCCACACCCTGACAGCCTAGAAAGGACGGCATTGACGAATCACGTGCGCACCGCAGTGGTCGAGACACCACTTGACGCTGCTGCCATCACCGCGAACATCGAGAATCCCCGATGCGGGGCGGTCGTCACCTTCTGCGGGGTAGTGCGCAACCATGACGCCGGTCTCGACGTCATCGCCATCGACTACTCTGCTCATCCCAGTGCGGGTCCCATCATGAAGGACATTGCCGACCGGGTCGTGCAAGACCACGGGGTGCATGCGATCGAGGCATGGCACCGGGTCGGTCGGCTAACGGTCGGTGAGGTGGCCATGGTCGTGGCCGCGGCTGCCGAGCACAGAGCGCAAGCCTTCGCGGCCGTGCAGTCCCTGGTCGATGAGGTCAAGACATCGGTTCCGGTGTGGAAATGCCAAATTTTATCCGATGACAGCCGCAGGTGGTCTGGGTTGTGACGGGAGCAAGGATTCCTCTGGGGACACCGGTCGGTCTTCGTCCAGATGCTGAGACCGCGTGGCAACGGCATCGTCGCAACTGGCTCGTATCGGGCATTGGCGTGGAGGGGCAGGCCAGGTTGCACGCTGCCAGGGTACTGGTGGTCGGTGCGGGAGGTTTGGGCTCTCCGGTCCTGCTCTATCTGGCTGCGGCGGGGATCGGACGACTGGGGATCGCCGATTTCGACTTGGTGGAGGTGAACAATCTCGCCCGACAGGTGCTCCACGGTCATGGTGACGTTGGTGATGCGAAATCAGCCTCGGCACGGCGACACTTGCTCCGACTTGATCCTGACCTGCGGGTAACTGAGCTCGGGAGGGTCACCTCCGAACTCCTGGACGGGCAGCGGAACGAATGGGACCTGATCGTTGAGTGCTCCGACAATTTCCCGACCAAGTACTTGGTCGGTGACTGGTGCGAACGCACCGGCAAACCGCTGGTGTGGGGCACCGTGGTGGACATGGTCTGGCAGGTGTCGGACTTCTGGTCCGATCCTCCACAGGGATGGCCGGTGACAAGCTTACGAGGTCTCCATGCGAGACAGCCAGCACCTCGTGAGACTCCTACGAGCACCGAGGTCGGAGTGCTCGGACCGGTGGTGGGTCAGGCGGGATGCACTATGGCGACCGAGGTAGTGAAGCTGATCACCGGTGTCGGTACCCCACTCATCGGGCAACTCCTTTACGGTGACGCTCGACGCAACCGCTACGAGACGCTGACCTTCATGGGCGGTTCGTGATGTCCAGCAGTTGGCAGGTAAAGACACATCGAGAATTCCTCGAATCACTGATCCGGGTGACCTCGACCATAGAGGTCGACGTGTCGGATCCCGAGAGCTGGGGTTGTGTGCTTGCCGCGGATATCCAGGCTAGGTTCGACACTCCACCATTCACGAATTCGGCGATGGACGGCTTTGCCGTCCGACATGCCGACCTGTCGTCGGCTCCCGGCTGCTCGGTGCAACTGGAGGTTAGCGGCGACGTGCCGGCCGGAGACTGCGCTAGTCACCGACTAGAACCTGGTAGAGCACTGCGTATCATGACCGGGGCCCTGCTCCCCAGGGGTGCGGACACCGTGGTGCGTGTCGAGGACACCGACCACCTGCCCGGGGCTCCGGAGGCGCCTCGCTGGGTTACGATCCGAGCCCCGTTCCCCGTGATCGGCTCCAACGTTCGTCAACGAGGTGAGGATCACGCTGTCGGATCCCTCGTCCTTGCCTCCGGAACAATCCTGGAGCCCGCGGCGGTGTCCGCCCTGGTGTCGGTGGGCGTTCCACGGGTACCGGTCCACCGCAGGCCACGGATCGGGATCCTGACCACCGGACGGGAACTGGTCATCCCGGGGGAGACCCCTGTAGCGGGTCAGATACCCGATTCAAATTCCGTCTTGCTCGCGGGGCTGGCCATGGCTGCCGGGGCGGAGGTGGTGGTGACAGAGCGCGTCGGCGACAATCCTGGACACCTGAGATCCACCCTAGCGGCGTGGCCGCAGGTGGATCTGGTCATCACCGCAGGGGGAATATCGGCGGGTGCCTTCGAGGTGGTGCGGCAGGGCCTGGAGTCCGAGGATGTGAGGTTCCACCACGTCGCCCAGCAGCCGGGCGGGCCCCAGGGGGGCGGTATGGTGCGGCTGAGCGGTATCGACGTGCCCGTCGTGTGCCTGCCGGGGAACCCGGTCGGGGTCTTCGCCAGTTTTCACCTGTACGTTGCGGGATTGATCGCCATGCTGGCTGGTAGGCAGGATCACAGCAGCCCTGCGACACTGACCGTGGAGGCAGGGGAAGAATGGAGTTCCCCGTCCGGGAAGGTGCAGCTGTGCCCGGTCCGTCGGATCGGTGCCGTGGTCCATCTCATTCATCGTCTGGGTTCAAAATCGCACCTGGTGGCGTCCCTGCCCCGTGCCGATGGGCTGGTGATGGTGCCGATAGGAACCGAGTGTGTGCGAATCGGAGACGCACTGGAATTCATCCGGACGAGGGGAGGAAACCGTGGTTGGTGAGTTGACCCATATCAGAGGTGACGGCAGCGCTCACATGGTTGATGTGACGGGCAAGCAACCAACAGTGCGCAGCGCTTCGGCAGTGGCGGAGGTAAGGTGCGCCGAGTCAACGCTGGATGTCTTGCGCCAAGGGGAGGTTCCTAAGGGAGATGTGATGGCGGTGGCGCGCATCGCCGGGATCCAAGGAGCCAAACGGGCTTCCGAACTGATTCCATTGGCCCATGTGATCGGGGTTCACGGATGCGAGGTGGATCTGGAACTGCTCGGGAACGGAATCAGGGTCCAGTCCACGGTGCGCACAGCGGATCGAACAGGGGTTGAGATGGAAGCCCTCACCGCGGTTACGGTGGCTGCCCTCACCCTGGTGGACATGCTCAAGTCGATCGACCGGACTCTGGTGATCCGTGAGGCGAAGATCGTCGCGAAGTCCGGTGGACGGTCTGGGGACTGGGTCAGGCCGCACGAGGATTGAAAGTTTCAGTGGTCGCTGCCACGGCGCTGTTCGAGGATGTGGCCGAGGACCGGAACCAGCGTCGCGATTGCATCCTTTACACCCCCGACCGAACCGGGCGCGTTCACCACCAGGCTGGCATCGGGCTCGCGGCTGGTGAGTCCGACGAGTCCGCGACCAAGCATCGCTCCCGGGACACCGGGCAGTCCGGCCCTGCGGATCGCATCGGCAACCCCAGGAATCTCGCAGGTCAGAAGAGGTGCGGTCGCCTCCGGGGTCACATCGCGGGGGCCGACACCAGTTCCCCCCGTGGTGAACACCAGATCAACCCGGTCCGAGGCACCGGTGATGCAGCCACGGATCAGGCCCACGTCATCGGGCACTATCTCCACAGCAACGACGTCCACACCTGCGGCCCTCAACAGGCGTGCGGCCAGGGGCCCCGACTCATCGGTTCTCCGCCCGACGGCGCAACGATCCGAGACGGTGATCACGATTGCGGTGATTGTGGATGCCATGTCCCGAATCTAGTCCATGGGCGGCGGGCTCCGGTCGTGGGCGACCGAGCGTCATATGGATCGCTCGGAACTCCGGACTAGACCGTCACCGGGCCTGCCATAGGCCTCCCCATCCTCAGTGAATCGGTCAGGGTCTAGGCCCAGTCATTACAGGGATCGGTTAACCTTCATGTGCCGATGTCTCCGGACGCGTTCCGGCTCGTCAGCAAGCACAGATACTCGGATAATGTGAGGCGCGCGTTCTGTGTCAGGATGTCGACCGTAGACTGAGCATCACGCATTCCGGCGGACGGAGGACCATGGTGCAGCAGGGGTATCGAGCAATGGCTCGGGTGTTCGGTGTCGTGTTCCCCATAGTCGGTGCAGCTGCCATTGTTGGTGGCAAATTCGCGGAGCATTTCGTCGCCGGACAACTGCGCTCCGAGGAGATCACCATGCCCGGTGCAGAGGACATTGAGCGTGAAGTGGGCATCGGACTGGTCAGTGAACAGGATGCCACCCGTCTCAGGCCCCATGCTGGGATGACCCTGTCCAGCGGCGACCAGGCGAGGATTTACGCAGACCACTACGTGCTGTCGCACATGATCTTCGCGGCTGAAAAGGCCGGCGTGCCCAGGGACAAGGCCACCTATGCCGGGGTAGGGGATTTCGCTCAGGAATTGACCCTCGAACTGCGCGACGAGGTACGTCGGGACAACCCGGAGCTTGGCCCCGGGGAGGTCAATGCCTTAGCAAGGGCCGAAATCAATGATCCAGAATCGGACTACTCACTGGCCAGACGGATCAAATCCCTCCACGAGCTGCGTGCCGAGAATTTTTTCATGGGCAACTCGATTCGGGGCATGCTGCTCAACGCCTACGGATGGTGGCTGCTGGGGCAGATCGCCAAATGGGCCGGCTGCGGGTTGATCGGGCTCGGCGCGGCCCTGTTCGGCGGTAGCTGGTTGGGTCGGCGTGACTGATTGGGCGGGTGAGCACTTCGCGGTCATGGCGCGGTTCATGGGATGATTGAGTGACTGAACCCAGCGGTTGACGAATGTTTCGATGTCCGCTGGCCACCCGAACTTGGAAAGTGTTGATGACCGCTCCACAACCCGGCCGGACCGATCCGGCGCTGATCCGAAATTTCAGCATCATCGCCCACATCGACCATGGCAAATCGACCTTGGCCGACCGGATGCTTCAACTCACCGGCGTCGTCGATGAGCGTGCCATGCGGGCCCAGTACTTGGACCGGATGGACATCGAACGAGAGCGGGGCATCACCATCAAGTCCCAAGCAGTCCGCATGCCGTGGAGTCATGCGGGCAAGCAGTACGTACTCAACATGATCGACACGCCGGGACACGTAGACTTCACCTACGAGGTGAGTCGCTCCCTGGAAGCCTGTGAGGGCGCGCTGCTCCTCGTCGATGCGGCCCAGGGCATCGAAGCCCAGACCCTGGCGAATCTCTACCTTGCGTTGGAAGCCGATCTGACGATCATCCCAGTACTCAACAAGATCGACCTTCCTGGCGCCCAGCCCGACAAATTTGCCAAAGAACTTGCCTCGATCATCGGTTGTAATCCCGGCGAGGTACTGCGGGTGAGTGCCAAGACAGGGGAAGGGGTGAACGGTCTGCTTGACGAGATCGTCACTCAGATGCCGCCACCCGTGGGAGAGACCGACGCGCCCACGCGAGCATTAATCTTTGACTCGGTCTATGACGTCTTCCGGGGCGTCGTCACCTATATCCGGGTGGTTGACGGGAGAATCAGCCACCGTGACCGGATCACCATGATGTCCACCAATGCCACGCACGAGGCCCTTGAGGTTGGCGTGATCTCGCCCGAACCAGTGAAATCGGCGGGCCTGGGCGTCGGTGAGGTTGGCTACCTGATTACTGGTGTAAAGGATGTCCGCCAGTCTCGAGTGGGCGACACCGTGACCCTTTCCCGGCTTCCTGCCGAACAGATGCTTGCCGGATACCGTAACCCCAACCCCATGGTCTTCGCCGGGGTTTTCCCGATCGACGGTAATGATTTCCCCGCGCTGCGGGAGGCCTTGGAAAAGCTACAACTCAACGATGCGGCGCTCACCTTTGAACCGGAGACCTCCGCGGCCCTCGGTTTCGGTTTCCGGGTCGGCTTCCTCGGACTGCTGCACATGGAGATCGTCCGAGAACGCCTTGAACGGGAGTTCAACTTGGATCTGATCTCCACCGCACCCAATGTCAACTACACCATCGTCATGGAGGATGGTAGCGAGCACCATGTGACGAACCCCTCCGAGTTCCCCGATGGCAAGGTGGCCGAGGTGTACGAGCCGATGGTCAAGGGCACGATTCTCACCCCGGCCGAGTTCATCGGGGTGGTGATGGAACTGTGTCAGAATCGCAGGGGAATCCAGAAGGGGATGGACTACCTTTCCGAGGATCGTGTGGAGATGCGCTACGAGCTTCCTCTCGCTGAGATCGTCTTCGACTTCTTCGACGCCCTCAAATCACGCACCAAGGGATACGCATCCCTCGACTATGACGAGGCGGGTGCGCAGTCGGCGGATCTGGTCAAGGTGGACATCCTGCTGAACGGGGAACCGGTCGATGCTTTCAGCGCTATCGTCCACAAAGACAAGGCCTACCAATACGGGGTGGCGATGACCGCCAAGCTCAAGGAACTCATTCCCCGTCAACAGTTCGAGGTGCCGGTTCAGGCTGCGGTTGGTTCTCGGGTCATCGCACGGGAGACGATCAGGGCCATTCGCAAGGATGTCCTGGCCAAGTGCTACGGCGGTGACATCACCCGTAAGCGCAAGCTTCTGGAAAAACAGAAGGAAGGCAAGAAGCGGATGAAGATGGTCGGGCGCGTCGAAGTTCCCCAAGAGGCCTTTGTCGCTGCCCTGTCCACAGGTGAAGGGCCGAGGAAAAGAAACTGAACCGCTGACCTCGGTGGGTGGCCGATTCAGCCCACCCACCGAGGTCGATCGGTCCGGTTAGCCGGGAAGCACCACGTGCTGGACCCTGGCTGAAGTCGTCGCCACCACCGTTCGACGGGCACCGGGGGCGAGATAAACCACGTCACCTGCTACCAACTCGGTTCGACGGCCATCAACGGTGAAACTGACCTGACCATCGAGAACGGTCCAGATCTCTGGGGTCGGTTCGGCATGATCGGTCAGCTCCTGTCCCTGATCGAAGCTGAACACAACTACCCGGGCAGTCGGATTCTCCACGACCAGCCGGGACAGGGTGGAGTCTTTGACCGTGGGTAGCTTCGCGGCGAGACCGGAGATGACGAGACTCTCATGGGATGAGGTGGGTTCCATGGTGTGCTCCTGTGCGAAGTGATCAGCGGGGGTCAACGAGGAAAAATTCTTCGTCAGGCAACTTGCCGCCGATGATGTCTGGGGAAAGGGTTGACAACCGAGTGAAGAAGTTAGTGAGTTCCTGCTTCGCATCGTTGGCGGGAACCATCTCGAGTTGCAGACGAGGGATCACCTGTTTGACGATCCCCGCGTCCACTTGTGTGGTTTCCGCGATTTTGGTGACTGTCGCATCCTCGGCGGCGTTCACTTGGGCGACGGCCGAGCCCAGGTCATCCAGGATGGCACCAAGCAGGGAAGTGTCGGTTGCGATCCGCTGAGATACAGCAATGCCTGCCATCGGGAAGCGGGCTTCGCCCCCGGTAACCTTCGCCCATACCTTCTGCAGATTTGCCACTCGGGTGACTTGACGTCCCGCCTGGGTCGCCTTGGCAATCGCCACGGTGGCCGGATGCTCCAAGAGAACAGCAAACTCGATTCCGCCCTGGACGAAGGCGTTGAGTAATTCTTGGGGCTCGGTGAATGGAACGATCTCGAGTTCATCGGTCGGCACAGATTGTTCCTTGAGAAGGTAGCGGAACACCAGATCCGGCATGTTGTTCGGCATCGGTACACCGACACGCTTTCCTCTGAGGACACCCAGATCGTCAGTCTCCGTCACCTCTGATGGACCGAGCAGATACAGCATGCCCCACACTGTGATCGCGGCCAGCCTGAGATCGGCACCCTTGTTGTACAGATTTGCCGAGACATAAGAGGGCGTGGCGGCCACGTCAGCCTCGCCGTTGACCAGCAGGGAGGTTAACACGTCCACAGAGGCCCATGTCTGCACGTCAACCTTGCCAACCATGCCGTTGGCCTCCAACTGCCTGCCAAAGCCCACCATCGGAGCAGCGAAGGCCAGAGTACTGGGAATCCAGGTGCGCAAGACCTCCATCGGGCTGGGCGTGCCACGATCGGATCCAGGCGCGGAGGAGCCCTTACCGGAGCCGGAAGCAGAGCATGCGACCATTCCGGATGCGGTTGCCAAGCTGGCCAGGGTGAGTAGATGGCGGCGGGAGAGTTTCACTTGTCCTCCTGGATGCTATTGGGCTTGCGCAGCACCATCGCCACGGCTGCGATATGGTCCTGATGGGTTCGGAAGACCTTGCGCATGGCGAGGATCCGTTCCCTGGCTGCAGGATTGCGGCGCACATTGTTGAAGAACTTCAAGGCCCCGATCAGGCCCTCGTCGGCGATGATCCGACTTGGCTCGACTAACCGCATGTCATTGTGGTCTACCCAGTCGATCTCGAAACCAGCATCGGTGAACACTTTCGTCCATCCTGCCGTCGTCAGCGGGCGGGCCCCCACCTTGATGGTTCGCGACAATGCCTTGCTGACATCGGTCGCCACCTTTGGGTCGACGTCGTCGGGGCGAAGGGACATCTCATGGATGCCCCATCGTCCGCCGGGGGCCAGTACCCGGAACACCTCCGCGGCGATCGCTGCCTTGTCCTGCTCGGACTGCATGGTGAGCATAGCCTCGGACACGAGAACCGTAGCTGAGTCATCGGGTTGCCCGGTGGTTTGGGCGTCACCCTCCACGACGATCGCATTATGATGCCCGGCCAGAATGCTCCTGATCTGTTCCCGTGCCTCGGGATTGGGTTCAATCCCGGTGTAACTGGCGTGGGGTCCGGAAACCAGGATCTGGGCGGTGCGTCCGATACCGGGTCCCAGCTCGACGATTCTGTCCTGGCTCTGCGGGGCTAGCCGCGACAACATGCGGCGGGTCAGTTCAATGCCACCGGGACGCAGCACCTTCTTTCCCATCCGAGCCAGCAACCAGTGGCCAGGAGCCCGGTGTTCTTCCGCGGTGCGGGGGCCTGTTGCAGTGTTTTCCTCTTCGGTCATTGCATGCCTTTCGTTGTTGAGGAGTTGGAGCCCATACGGGCCATTCGATTGCGCAGCGGGGTAAGCACGATGGCATCGATCCCCAGAGCCACCAATGCCAGGACGACGGCCTGGGCGAAGACATCGGCGGTGTCCAGATTGACTCTGGCTCGCTGCATCTGGGCGCCGAGCCCGGTGGATGTGACGAGAAGCTCAGCCATGACTGCGATGCGTATCGACTGTCCGGCCGCCACTGTGACAGCCGACAGCACTGGTGGTGCGACCGAGGGAACGATCACGTGACACCACCGCCACATTGAGGACCGGCCGAAGACATGGGCCATTTCCAGCAGGTCCAGATCCACCCCGGCGATCGCATCGCGGCACGTGGTGGTGAGCAGGGGAATCGTGACCAAGACGATGACCAGGACCACGACCTTGGCATCAGGGCCAAAGCCCAACATGCCGATGACCACGATGACAATCGGCGGAACGGCCATCAGGAGAGACAGCCACGATTTGGTGAATAGATCGACCCATCGCTCGACTGCGCAGACCGCGCCCCACGCCAGCCCGACCACAATGGCAATGGCCATGCCTATCACGGTGCGTAACAGCGTGGTCGCGAGCGGCCCCCACAGATGACCTTCGCGGGCCTGACTTACCACGGCCGACCAGGTATCGGCGGGGCCGGGCAGAACATACGCGGGTTGGGATGATGCCACCCACCACCAAGCCGTAATCGCAGTCAGCAGCCCGAGGATCATCACGATCAAGCGGACGGGCGTTGAAGCCCGGCGGGTTGTTCGGATCATGGTGCCTTAGCCCAGTGTCCAGGCGCCGTCGTGACCAAGGAGATGCAGGCAGTGGTCGCCGATGGCTGCATCACGCGAATCGTGGGTAACCCACGCCGTCGCGATGGATCCGGCGTGCACCAACGCGAGCAGGTGGGTGCGTAACTCGTCAGCCAGCGCCCGGTCGAGGGATGCGAAGGGCTCATCGACCAGTAAGAGCCGAGGATGGGTGACCATGGCCCGGGCCATTGAGACCCGCTGCCGCATACCACCCGACAGCTGAGCTGGGTACAAGTTCTTAGCGTCTGCCAGTCCCACCCGATCCAACCACTCATCGGCATCGAACCATCCAGTCACCTCGTCGGCGGCCATCAGCGCCACATTGCGGTGAGCGGTGTACCAAGGCAGCAGTCGTGGTTCCTGGAAGACGTAGCCGATTCGAGGATCGTGGTCGATCTTTCCAGCGCTCACGGGAGCAATTCCCGCGATCGCCTTCAACAAGGTGGTTTTGCCGGTTCCCGAAGCGCCCGTGACCACCAGGATCTCGCCCGGACGCAACTCAAGGTCCAGGTCACGCAGCAGGGTGATACCGCGCCGTTCTAGGTGTAGCCCACTCAGACGCAGTGACGGTTTGCACGGCTGCGAGGTGTCGATCTCGGTGGCCGCCGGGTGCATGGGGAGAGCAATCATTGCTGGGGATCCACCATGACCAATTGCATGCGGCAGGGGCTTTTGGCTGTCAAGGCATGCGGGGCATCGGGGGCCATGTAGAGGACATCTCCGGCATCCATGAGGTGCGGTTCGCCGTCGAGGACGAATTCCATCTGGCCCTCCAGTATGGTCACCACGACTGCTCGTGGTGAGGAGTGGGTGGTGAGGAGCTGTCCGGTGTCGAAAGTGAACATCACTACGCGCAGCAGCGGGTTGTCGAGCAGGGTGCGGGAGGTTGTGGAACCCTCCACAATGGGCAGTTCCTCATTGAGGCCGAGGGAGACGACGCTTTCTTGAACAGTGTGCTTGCTCATGAGGACAGGCTAATCAAAGGGAAAGGTTTACGGAAGATTTTTCACATGTTTGACCTAGGAAAAAATGACGTAAGTTCCGGCCATGGCTAGACAACCTGATGCAGAACCTGCTCCAGCCGATGGTGCGTTGCCGGCATCGGCCCTTGAGGAACTGCCCGCCCAGCCGTTCGGGTGGTACATCCACGTTCCCTACTGCCGAGTGCGCTGTGGCTACTGCGACTTCAATACCTATCTGGCGTCGGCTATGCCTGCGGCGGGGCAACCGGATGCCTGGGAGATCGCTATCCACCGGGAGATCGACCTTGCCCGAAAGGTTCTGGGTGATCGCGATGTTCCGGTGTCGACTGTCTTCTTCGGTGGGGGAACTCCGACCCTGGTACCGCCTCGGGTCCTGACCGGGATCATTGGGCATCTGTGTGAGACATTCGGCCTGCTCCCTGATGCAGAGGTCACCACCGAGGCGAATCCCGAAACCATCGGGATGGCGGAACTCGAGGCACTACGGGCAGGGGGAATCAACCGGTTGTCGGTCGGCATGCAGTCGGCTGATGAGCAAGTCCTAGCTGTGCTCGACCGGATGCACACCCCGGGGCGGGTGGAAGAGGTCGTCGACTGGGCGCGTCGTGCCGGTTTCGACCAGATCAGCCTGGACCTCATGTACGGCACGCCGGGGGAGTCGGACGAAGATTGGATGGCCTCCCTGGAAGCGGTCGTTGCGATGCACCCGGCTCATGTGTCCGCCTATGCCCTCACGGTGGAACCCGGTACCGCGATGGGACGCCGGGTCGCGTCCGGAGAGCTTCCCGACGTGGACCCGGATGTGCAGGCCGACCGCTACCTGATGGCTGAGGAACGGTTGGTGGCTAGCGGATACCTTAACTATGAGATATCCAACTGGGCGCTGGGGCAGTCGTCGGTCTCCCGGCACAATCTCGGCTACTGGCGCGGCTACAACTGGTGGGGGGCCGGGCCGGGCGCCCACTCTCATATCGGTGGGGTGCGGTGGTGGAATGTGAGGCATCCGGCGCGATACGCGGCTCTCTTGAATGCGGGAAAGGCGCCCGCCGAGGCAAGGGAAACACTCTCTGCGCAAGAACGGAGACTCGAGCACCTGTTCCTCGGGATCAGAACCATTGACGGGCTGACCCCGGAGATGCTGACGGCCTCCGAATGGGCGCGGTTAGACGATCTTGTTGCTCGTGGCCTCATTGTTGCCGACGACCAGCGTGTGGTGCTTACCCTTGCCGGACGACTGTTGGCCGATGCTGTCGTTCGCGATCTCCTCGACTGATGGAGTGGCAGGAGCATTGCGGCCCTTGCTGGGGTAACCTCGCAATGATGAGCGACAGATATGGCCACGACGTCCTCGATCCGGGGGCGCAATGCAATCAGCGGCCCCGCACCACCGACGTGCCTATGGAGATCGGCATGGTTGTGGAGGATCCCACCACGGGATACGTGGGGGAAATCATGGGATGGGAGAACGGGCTGGTCATCATGGAGGACCGGGGCGGACATCGCCGCTCCTTCCCGGTAGGCCCGGGTTGGTGGCTCGACGGGAAACCGGTCAAATTGTGCGTGCCCCCACGTACCGGGGCCACCACCGCAGGACGCGGTGCGGTCACCACCCAGCGCACCCCTTCCGGTGCTAGGGACACCGGGCGGACTCGGGCCAGGACCGCACTGCCGTCGCGGATCTACGTCGAGGGACGACACGACGCGGAACTCGTCGAGAAGGTGTGGGGTTCGGATCTCAGGCATGTCGGGGTCGTCGTCGAATACCTCGGTGGCATTGATGATCTCGTTGGAATCGTCGCGGAGTTCCGCCCGGAGCGTGGGCGGCGACTCGGTGTGCTCGTCGACCATCTCATCTCCGGCTCGAAGGAACAGTACATCGCTGGTGAGGTGGCCAAGGGTGGTTATGGGGAGATGGTGCAGATCTCCGGTCACCGGTTCGTCGACATCTGGCAGGCCATTCGTCCAGAGAGCATCGGCATCAGGGCCTGGCCCGCAGTCCCTCGGGAAATTGACTTCAAGAAGGGCACTCTGGCCGCGCTGGGTATGCCCCACAGTGACCGAGCCGACATCGCGCGTGCTTGGCGGTATTTCCTGTCCAAAGTCAACACTTTCAAGGACCTTGATCCAGACTTCACCCGCGAAGTGGAGAAGTTGATCGATTTCGTGACCCAGGACCACTGGGCAGACATCGACCCGGACCTGGAGTCCTGACCGCCACGTGAGAAGGAGAAGACCATCATGTCCGTGCATCCCGCGGCAGTGATCAATGACGGTGACGGCCCGGTCAAGGCCTACGCACCGGAGGTATGGGCCGTCGGAGGCTGGGGGCTCGGAGCAACCCATGACCCGGACAGCGGACTCACCTCCTTCGCCGTCTATGCGCCGGCGGCGACGCGAGTCGTGCTAGAGATCTATCCCGCCGATATCGGTGCCGATGCCTCGCATCGTTTCGACACCGTCAAATCCCAGGACGGGAGTTGGCGGGCCCAGTTGTCCGGTCTGAAGCCGGGGGCCTTCTACGGCTACCGCTGTTGGGGCAGCAACTGGGAGATAGACGAAGACTGGGTGCCGGGTTCCCTTGAGGGCTTCCTGACTGACCGGGACACCGAGGGCAATTTCTTCAACCCAAACAAGGTATTGCTCGACCCCTATGCCCGGGAAGTTTCCCACGTCCCACTGTCACCGCGCATCACGGCCGTCGGCGCAGATCGGGGTGTTTTCGCGACCGGTGGCGGGGATTACCAGGGCCTACCACGGCGCAGCGTCGATTCCGGCCGTTTCGCGCCCAAGGGTGTCATAGTTTGCGACACCACCGACACCGGTGAAAACCCGGAGCGCGCGGCGAAAGACAGCATCATCTACGAGGGGCATCTCAAGAACCTCACCATGCACCCGAGCGCCTCGCGGTTGGGGGACATCTTGGCTGATGAGAAGTTCTACGACAAGGTCGAAAACGTTCCCATGCATCTGCGCGGCACCTATGCCGGTGCCGCCTACTTGGCGCCTTATCTGAAGGGGATGGGATTCACCGCGCTGGAATTGCTGCCCGTCCACGAGACCGACTCCGACCAGGTGGGCGACCACAACGGGACGACGAACAACTGGGGTTACCAGACCATTGGTTTCTTCGCACCCAACCGGGACTATGCCTATGACAAGTCGCCTGGGGGTCCCACCCGCGAGTTCAAGCAGATGGTCCGTACCTTCCACGAGCACGGGATCGAGGTCTATCTTGATGTCGTCTACAACCACACGGCTGAGGGCGGCAACTGGGACGGTGACCCCGACACTGTGGCCTTCGTCTCCTTCGGTGGATTTGCTACTACCCACTACTACGATCTGTCCCCGGATGGAAGAATCATTGACGGGGCGACAGGATCGACAAACCAGACGAATTTTTCCCAAAGGGTCACCTGCGATTTGGTCATGGACTCGCTCATGTACTGGCACGACGTGATGGGGGTGGATGGGTTCCGATTCGACTTGGCGACCGTCCTGGGTCGTTTCCCGGCAGCCTCTGACAAGGATGACTGGGGCGGCCGCCGTCGCTTTTTCAATGCCCATCCGCTGCTGCGCGAGGTGGCCGACCTGGCCAAGGACCGCAACATCGAGGTCATCGCGGAGGCCTGGGACCTGTGGGGCTACGAGGTAGGCAATTTCCCCTCCGGCTGGGGGGAATGGAACGGACGGTTCCGCGATGCCATGCGCCACTTCCTCAAGGGTGATGGCAACACCCGCGCCTTCATGGACCTGTTCAATGGTGACTGGTTGCATTTCAATGACAACGGCGGCCCGCAGAAGTCGATCAATTTCATGACAGCCCACGACGGGTTCACCATGTTCGACCTTGTCTCCTTCAATTTCAAGGAGAACTCTCAACCCTTCCCCTTCGGACCTTCCGACGGCGGGGCCGACCAGAACACCTCGTGGGATTCCGGTGGCGATCATGGCCTGCGCCGGACGAGGTGGCGCAACAACTACTTGGTCACGATGATGTCGCGTGGAGTACCGATGATCGTGAGCGGTGACGAGTATGGGCGCACCCAGAATGGGAATAACAACCCATGGAATCTCAACACGGTGGGTATCTGGAACAACTGGGCGCAGGCCGCCTCGAATGCTCCAACGCGTCTTCCAGTGGATCCTTGGCGTCCCGAAGATGCTGCCTACTACGACGTCGTCGGGCAGATGGATGCCCCGAGCGGGGTCAGCCCGATGTTCCGGTTCGCGCGCTACATCACCCAGCTGCGCGAACTCGACCCCACTTTGCGGCAGAAATCATGGGGGGATGAGAAACTCGGCTCCGACAACGTGACTTTCTTCTACTATCGGCCTGATCTCAACGGCATGCCCGGGCCCACGGACCGTTGTCTCACCGTGCTGCTCAATGGTGCAGGCGTTGGGGGAACCGATTACCTCATGTTCATCAACATGGATGTGTCACCGCTCACCTTCAAGGTGCCCGGGCCGGACCACGAGGCCGGGTCGGAGCTCTCCTGGCACCGGCTGGTCGACACTGCTGGCTGGGCCGAGTGCCACAACAACTGCTGGAACCCTGCCGATAGCAACGTGATCACCGGTCAGTACTCGGTGGAACCCTGGTCCATCGTCGTTCTGGCGGCTGCATCGTCGACCTCGCCGTTGTTCAGCCATTGGCCAGTGGAGTGAATAACCCCCGGAACTGGAACAATTGGGGTCATGACCACCGACGAGATGCTCGAACTGTTGCAGCGGGTCGCCGAATGCGTCATCAACCCGCGGTTCCGCACACTCGTTGACGACCAGGTGGATGAGAAACACCCGGGAGATTACGTGACTGTCGCTGACCGCGAGGCGGAGGCGATGATCACCGAAGTCATCTCGGCTGCCTATCCAGATGCGGTGATCGTGGGGGAAGAAGCTGCCTACAGCGACCCGGGCATCATCGCTCATTTCCAGCAAGCTGACCACGGTTTCACGATCGATCCCATCGATGGCACATCGAATTTTGTGAGGGGCGATGACCGCCACGCCGTGATGGTCGCAGAGACCAGGGATGGATCGGTGATCCGCTCATGGATATGGCAACCTCGTTCTAGCCGTGCCTTGGTTGCCGAGCGTGGCCAGGGTCTATGGGTTAACGGTCAGCGCATGAGTGGTCGGCTGCCCGGGTACCCGGCCTTTGCTGCGGGGTCCCGGCGCTCCTGGAGCGATTTCGATCTAGGGGAGGGGATTCATCCCGTGCGCACCAATTCCTGTGCTGGTTTCGACTACTGGTCAGTGATCAACGGGGAATTCGATGCCCTCACCTATCTGCGACCCATGCCGTGGGACCATCTGCCTGGTTCGTTGATGTTGCAGGAGATCGGCGGGGCGATGTACGAGGTGAACGGCAGACTCTATCGTCCAGCTACCGATGTCCGGACTCCCATCGTCGGTGCAGTCACGGAGGAACTTGCACGATCGCTGGTCGTGAAATACGACCTGACCCGGATAGCTTTGCCTGATCGCCTCGACTGATCGGCTCTGCGGATATGCATGCGTTTCATCATCCGCGCTAGCATTGGCACTCGTTGATCATGAGTGCCAGCTGGGTGAGGAGGATGCCGTGGACAACCGGAAGCTGGAGGTCCTCAAGGCCATCGTCACCGATTACGTTGCCACCAGGGAGCCCGTGGGCTCCAAAGCCTTAGTCGAACGTCATGGCCTTGATGTCTCCCCGGCCACTATTCGCAACGACATGGCAGTGCTGGAGGAGGAAGGATACTTGGTCCAACCCCACACATCGGCCGGGAGAATCCCGACCGACAAGGGGTACCGCCTGTTCGTTGACCGTCTCACGGCTATCAAGCCATTATCCGGAGCAGAGAAGAAGGCGATCTCGACATTCCTCACCGATGCTGATGATCTGGACGACATCATCCACCGCACGGTGCGGATGCTGGCCCAGTTGACCCGCCAGGTGGCCATCGTCCAGTACCCGGTGACCCGTTCGGCCACCATCCGGCACATCGAACTGGTTTCATTGTCGGTCGACCGGGTGATGGTCATCGTGATCGATTCTATGGGCCGGGTCGATCAGCGTCAGTTCATTCTGGAGGCCCATGATGACGAGGAACTGACTTGGTGGCGGGACAGGCTTAACGCGGAGATCGTCGGAATGACCCCTGAATTGGGGTTGGCTACCCTCGGTACTGTCGATCCGAACTCCATGAGGGATCCATTACGCGGCCGTCACATTCTTGAGGTCGTCTCGGCCATGCTCATTACTGATCCCTCGACCGAAGTAGTCGTCGCGGGGGTGCCCAACCTGATCCGCTATGGGGCCGCATACGAGACCGCTATCCGCTCGGTCCTAGAAGCTCTTGAGGAGCAGGTCGTGTTGCTGAAACTGCTTGGTGAGGCCGCAACTGATCAACCTGGCGATGTCTCTGTGCGCATCGGCGTGGAGAATCCCTACCAACCGCTACACACGACCTCCTTGGTTGCATCCAGCTATGGCCCTGACGAGAGATGGGCCTCCATGGGCGTCGTCGGGCCAACCCACATGGACTACCCCTCCACCATCGCGGCGGTACGCGCCGTGGCCCGCTACGTCGGGAAGTATCTGGCAGAAGGATGAGCTGAACACCACATGGCTGATGATTACTACGAGATCCTGGGGGTTCCCCGGGATGCGGATGCCGAACAGATCAAGAAGGCGTATCGCAAGGCGGCACGTACAGTGCACCCCGATGTCTCCAATGACCCGAAGGCCGAGGAAAAGTTCAAGGCGGTCAACGAGGCCTACGAGGTGCTGTCCGATCCTAACAAGCGGGCCGTTTTCGACCGCGGTGGAGATCCGATGGGCCCCGGCGGCAGCGACCCCTTCGGTGGCATGGGCGGTTTCGGGAGCTTCGCTCAGCAAGGTTTTGACCTTGGTGACCTGTTTGGCGCGATGTTCGGTGGGGCCGGAGGAACCCGGGGACCGAAGTCCCGGGTACGTCGTGGACAGGATCAGTTGATCCGTACCAGGTTGAGTCTCTCGGAAGCCGTCTTCGGGGTAACCAAACTGGTCGAATTCGACACCCACGTGGTGTGCTCGGGTTGCCAGGGAAAGGGGGCAGCCAACGGCGCGGAGCCGGTGCCCTGCACCCAGTGCCAAGGGCGCGGTGAGGTCACCACCACCCAGCGCTCTATCCTGGGGGATATTCGCACAGTGCAGGCCTGCCCAGCATGCCAAGGCTTCGGGAATGTCATCGCCGAACCGTGCATCGACTGCTCGGGTCAGGGCAGGGTGTCCAAGCGGCGGACCATTAACGTGCAGATACCCGGCGGGGTAGACACCGGGAACCGAGTCCATCTACAGTCCCAAGCCGAGGTCGGGCCCGGTGGTGGACCGGCTGGCGACTTGTATGTGGAGATCCAGGTGAAGCCCCACGACGTGTACACCCGGGACCGGGCAAATCTGGAGATGGTCGTGCGGCTGCCGATGGCTCTTGCAGCCTTGGGTACTGAGGTGGACATTCCAACCTTGGAATCTGAGGTGGAAGGGTGCCCACCCGATCGGCAGACCGTGCATCTCCAGGTGCCTTCCGGAACCCAGTCCGGCACCAGGCTGGTCGTGCCCGGCCACGGTGTTCCCTCGCTGCGTCCCAATCATCGTGGAGAAACCGCGCGGGGCGATCTGGGAGTTACCCTCGTTGTGGAAACCCCGACGAAACTCGATCAGAGCCAACGTGAGTTGCTTTCCCAGTTCGCGCAGATGCGCGGTGAGGCTGGCCCCGAAATTGCCAATCGTTCGGAGAGCAAAGGATTTTTCGACCGGTTGAAGGAAGCCTTTAGCTGATGACCGATGCTCTCTACCTTGCCAGGCTCGATGGTGCCGTGGTGGAGATCACCGGGGATGAGGGCAGGCATGCGGCGACGGTCAAATGGACCAGCCCCGGGGAGCGACTCATGGTGGCCGATGGATGGCCAAGGTCACGCGATCCGCGGCGAGGCCATTGAGGTGGACAGATCACGGGTCGCGGGTGCGGGGCAAGAAGCTGCTCGCAGCCAGCAACGGTCCTCATCACTGGACCGCGGTGCAGGGGCTGGCGAAGGGGGAGCGTGCTGATGTCGCTGTTGAGGCGCTGACCGAGCTCGGCGCCGACGAGATCATCGCTTGGCAGGCGGAACGTTCAGTGTCTCGATGGGACGGCAAGGTAGCCAGGGGCATTGCCAAGTGGAGCGCAACCGCCAGGGAATCCACTAAACAATCCCGGAGGTTCACTGTTCCCAGAATCAGGTTCGCATCTACCGACATCATCGAGGTGCTCCACGACCACGACATGATTCTCGTGGCCCATCAGGATGCGGTAAAGACCCTGGCCGGTCTGGAGCTTCCGAAATCAGGGCGCATCGCCGTGGTTGTTGGCCTCGAGGGTGGTATCAGCCTCGTGGAGATCGAGCGATTTATCGATGCCGGGGCACACATCATCAGGCTTGGCAATGGGGTGCTGCGGACCTCCTCGGCGGGTATGGTCGCCCTGGCCCAGCTGAAACTACTCGCTGCCCAGCAGATCGGGGAGCCGTCGTCCTGATGGCGAGTACCGGTGGCCTCGGTCATCGGCGCGCATCGGAAAAAATTCGATTCTGATCCGGAAGCCCCGATGTGCTTGGTGCGAGAGGTCCCAGAAGGGCTTGTGAGACCCGAATGAACTGAACCCCGTCAAGATATGCTCGACTGCGCTTCTTGTTCTGTTTCGGTGTGATACTCAGGATACCCAGCATCATGGTAACAACCAGGATGAACATCTTCTATGAGGGGTATACCTTGAGATCATTTCTGCGGTGGCTGTGGAGGACAAAGTGTGTGTCTTGAACTGCTGGGGCAGGATGCGAAATGCATGATTGGCGATTGCTAATGAACCAGATGCGGCATTGGAAGAATTTATAGAAGTGTAAGCGAAATTCTGGTCGCTGTCAGCTTCAATGCCCGCTCAGGCAGATCCAGCAGGGTGCAGACCGGACATGTCGGCCAATACGACGTGGTTGCGATCATGCACACTGCCCAGCATAATATGCGCTCCGACTGACAGCGATTGCCAACGGGAACGGAACATCCACTCGCGTACCCGGTCATCGTCGGGACGATGGAAATTGACCATGAAACCGCCCTCGTGCACTTGGACCAGGGTGTACCCGCCGGGATAGGCCGCGCAGGCCGCGTTCTCCCAATGATGCACCCGGTCACCGATATCTCGGCGGTTCACTTTCATCCGATGTGTATGCCCTGTGACATGGGCAAAGACGCCCTGCGCGGAATGTTCCAGGGACTGCAGACGGATACGATCCCGGCTGCGCAGCATGAACCCCGGGCCCGACGGTGAAGACCAGGCTGCGTGATTGGTTGCCGGATGATGGCTGGTCACCAAGGTCGGGCGATCTGGATCTGCGAGAAGTACCGAGCGGATCTGCTCGTATTGATCATCGCGGATCCACCCACCTCCCGAACCCTTTGTGGAATCGATGCCCAAGATCCGCAACCCGCTGGAATCCTGCAAACTCTGGAGACTCTGGTAGGGACAAAAGGTCTCGCCGAAGGGATCGGTCCGGCCCGGATGATCGTGGTTGCCCCGGGTTGCGAGCCAATCGGTCCCGGCAACACCATAGGAATCCAGTAACTGCTTCGCGGTTGCCACCTCTTCGGGGCGGTTGCCGTAGGTAATGTCCCCGTTGACTACCAGCACCGGGTGGCCAGCGGCATGCAGTTCCTGGAGCGTGGCCCCGACCATCATCTGTGGGTAGTCACACTGCTGCGCGGTCGGAGCCACTGAAGTGGGTAGCGGGCCGAGCACGATGCCTTGGCGGTGCTCCCCGATGTGGATGTCGTTGGTCACCGCGATGGTGGTTAGCAGCCGTCCGGGCGGAGGGACCAAGGTGGTGAACTGTGATCTGGCTTCTGGTGCGGTCGGCGAACGCGTGGGACGCAGGCTGGGGCGGGCTTCGACGCCCGCAGAAACGGCCCGGAAGCGATAGCTGCATCCCGGCTCGAGTCCCGTCAGATGGACTCGGTGATGGGCGGTCGGGGTCGGATCGTCGTGGACCAGCCGTAACGGGGCACCGGAAGCAGAACACCACAACTGTGTGTCTGTCTCGAGGGGATAGGGCACCGGCCCACACCAAGTGGAGCGGGTCGTCCAAGTGATCGTCGCCGATGTTGGCGTCACGGTCAGGACTTCGAGGTCACACACGTTCACTGGTTCACGTCTCGGCACAGACACAACGGTACCGGGCCAAGAATCACCGTCGGCGGACATGCGCAGGTAGAGTCCCGATCATGGATCGCATGGTCACGTTGGTGGTCAATCCCCGATCCGGCAATGGTCGAGCTGCTCGCGCCCTGCCGAGGGTTCTCGCGTGCCTGCGCTCGGGGATGCCGGGAAGCGCGATCAAGGTCATCCGCACTACCGACTACGAATCGGCGCGAGTTCAGGCCTTCCGCGCCGTCGCTTCCTCGGTGTTGGAGCGGCGAACTGAGGATGTTCTACTCGTGATGGGCGGCGATGGCATGGCGAGCCTGGGAGCCAACGCCTGTGCTGACACCGACGTGTGCTTGGGTATCATCCCGGCCGGGACGGGTGACGACTTCGCGCGGGGGGTTGGTATTCCGCGTCATATGCGCGATGCCGTGGAAGCCATCATCGCTGGGCGACGCCGCACCATCGACCTGACTCTTGCCCAAGGAATCATGTCTGACGGGGCGGATCGTCGCTACATCGGCAGCGTCGTCTCCTCAGGCTACGATGCGCGGGTGAACCGCCGCGTGAACAATTCGCGCTTTAACATGGGTATCTTCTCCTACGGGGCAGCCATACTCACCGAACTGGCCGGGCTGGGGCCTGTCGACTACCGCCTTGTGGTGGACGGCGAACTGATGGAAAGGTCCGCACTGCTGGTGGCAGTGGGCAATGCAGGTTGGGTTGGTGGTGGGGTCCACCTGTGCCCACAGGCAGATCCTGCGGACGGGATTCTCGATGTGACGATCATCGATCCGGTCTCCCGCGGCACTTTGGTGCGGCTGTTCCCCAAGCTGTTCGGGGGAGACTTCGTTTCGCATCCTGCCGTACACCACATGCGGGCCAGGGAAGTTCTTCTGGACGGAAAAGGACTGATCCCCATGGCTGATGGTGAGGAATTGGGGAAGGCACCATTGCGGCTGAGTTGTGAACCGAATTGTCTGCAGGTGATTGTGGGATGACTGCGAACGATCACTTCGAGGATTTCCGCGCGGGATTTGATTTTGCGTTGGATGATTTCCAGATCAAGGCATGTCATTGTCTGGCGGCAGGACACAGCGTGCTGGTTGCAGCGCCGACCGGAGCCGGAAAGACGGTCGTTGGCGAGTTTGCTGCCCATCTTGGGCTGTCAACTGGCAAGAAGTGCTTCTACACCACACCGATCAAGGCCCTCAGTAACCAGAAGTACCACGATCTGGCGGCTCGATACGGTTCGGATGCGGTGGGTCTGCTCACCGGTGACCAGTCGGTGAACTCGAATGCGCCGGTGGTCGTGATGACCACCGAGGTGCTGCGCAACATGATCTATGCGGGATCCACGGCTCTGACCGGCCTAGGGCATGTGGTGATGGATGAGGTTCACTACCTCGCCGACCGGTTCCGTGGGGCGGTCTGGGAAGAAGTGATCTTGGGGCTCGCGCCCAGTGTCTGCCTGGTGGCTCTGTCAGCGACGGTGTCGAATGCCGAAGAGTTCGGCGAATGGCTCAATGAAGTGCGCGGCGAGGTCGACCTGGTTGTCTCGGAAAAGCGACCAGTTCCGTTGTTCCAGCACGTCCTGGTGGGGCGTCGACTCAACAACTTGTTCGTAGGTGATGCCATCGCCGGGACAGCCTCGACGAAGGTGAATCCCGAACTGATCTCGCTCGCCAAACAGGAGGCGAGGTTCCTGCGCGATGATTCCCGGGCATCCCGGTCCCGGCACACGCGCGGACGTATCGCGGCCCGCAACTCGGGACGGGGCCGTGACCTACCGACAACAAGGTTACGCCCGCCCCGGCGCGACGGCGCCGTGGAGGCGCTGCATGACCGGAAACTGCTGCCTGCTATCTTCTTCGTCTTCTCACGCCAAGGTTGCGACCAGGCGGTGGGCCAGATCATGGGATCGGGAATCGTGCTGACCACCCAGGACGAGGCGAGACAACTGACCGAGATCGCCGAACGCCACGGTGCGGTTCTCGGCAACGCTGACCGCCGGGTTCTGGGCTGGGATGGCTTCTGTAGCGCGCTGATTCGCGGGATTGCGGCACATCATGCCGGGCTGCTCCCGGTATTCAAGGCCATCGTCGAGGAGGGTTTCGCTCGTGGCCTGATCAAAGTGGTCTTCGCCACTGAGACTCTCGCCCTGGGCATCAATATGCCGGCCCGTACGGTCGTCATCGAGAAATTGGTCAAGTACAACGGGGAGACCCATGTCGAGATTACCCCTGGTGAATACACCCAGCTGACCGGGCGTGCAGGACGTCGCGGCATCGACGTCGAAGGACATGCAGTGGTCTTCTGGCAACCAGGCATGGATCCCCGCCAGGTAGCAGGACTGGCGTCTCGGCGTACCTACCCGCTGCGGTCTTCCTTCACTCCCAACTACAACATGGCCGTGAACCTCGTCGCATCGGTGGGCAGGGTACATGCGCGAGCCATGCTGGAGCAGTCCTTCGCCCAGTTCCAGACTGACCGCAAGGTCGTCACCTGGGCTCGTCAGGCGGCACGTTTCGAGGAACAGACCGCGGGACTGTGGCAGCGGGCCGCCTGCAGCCTTGGTGATTTCCGGGAGTACGCGATGCTGCGCGAGCAAATCCGGGAGATGGAGAACGAGGCCTCACGGTTGCGGCGACTGGACCGGGCCACTGAGATCGCGGAATCGTTGACCGGACTGGAGGCTGGCGACGTCTTCTGGATTCCTGCGGGAAAGCACCTGGGGTGGGCGGTGGTGGTGCGTCCGGGGAATGGGACTCGGGGCCCATTGGTGATGACTGCGACTCATCAGTTGGTGATCGTCTCCGTGGATGACCTCAATGCTGTGGTGCGGACGGTTAGCCGGATCCGGATTCCCAAACGGATGGACGTGCACTCTGCTGCCGATCGTCGCCGACTGGCGAATTCATTGGACGGACGCATCTCCTCACTCGGAGATACCCATCCCGCGTCCCCCAAGCTTGGTGCCGATGCCCGGATGATGGAGGCCATCGCCGAGTTGCGTGCCGAAATGAAGGCGCACCCTTGTCACCGCTGCCCGGACCGGGAGATCCATACCCGGTTCGCCGAAGAAGCCGTGCGAGCTGATCGGGAGTTCAGCCGCACGCGGATCAAACAGCAGGCCCGGGCCAATTCCATCGCCACTCGCTTTGATCGGATCTGCGGAGTGCTGGACGGGCTCGGCTACCTGGAAGGAGATCGGATCACCCAGGTCGGTCGATTGCTATCGCGGATCTACAACGAGCTCGACCTGCTGGTGGCCGAGGCGGTACGTGCTGGGTTGTTTGATGGCCTTGACATACCTCAGTTGGCGGCGGTCCTGTCATCGCTGGTGTATGAATCGCGGATAGATGGCGAGCCGGCGCATCGGATGCCCGATGCTGGATCGGAGGCAGCTCAGTCCCAGCTGCGTCGTCTGTGGATCGAACTGGGAAGGATCGAACGCGACAACCGGGTGGAACGCGGACCAGCGCCCGACATCGGTTTTGCCTCTGCAGCCTATGCCTGGGCAGGGGGCGCAACACTTGCCCAAGTACTGGAGGAGACCCGGATGCCTGCGGGAGATTTCGTGAGATGGGTCCGGCAGGTAATCGACTTGGCGAGCCAAATTTCCAATGCTCCCGGAGCAGGGACAGCTGCCGAGACCTGCCGCGGGGTAATCAACGCGATGCGCAGGGACATTGTCGATCTGGACACTGGGTAAACACTGGGTAAGAGGTAGATCCTCATGGTTGCTCCGGCAGCGGCCGATAGGCTGTGATCATGAGCGTTGCCATCCGGGTCATCCCCTGTCTCGACGTGACCGATGGGAGGGTCGTGAAGGGGGTCAATTTCACCAATCTTCGCGACGCGGGGGATCCCGTCGAGTTGGCTGCCCAGTACAACGAGCAGGGTGCCGACGAGGTGATCTTCCTGGACATATCGGCTTCTTCACGTGGGCGGGAAACCACTAGCGATATGGTTCGTCGTTGTGCCGGACAGGTGTTTATTCCGTTGACCGTGGGCGGGGGAGTACGAACTCCCGAGGATGTCGACCGGCTGCTGCGTAGCGGGGCTGACAAGGTGGGCATCAATACCGGTGCGATCGCCGATCCCGGGGTCATTGACGCGATCACTCGTCGTTTCGGCAACCAGGTGCTGGTCCTGTCCGTCGATGCTCGCAGGGCCGGAGCAATGCCATCCGGCTTCGAGGTCACCACCCACGGTGGGACTCGTTCTGCAGGTCTGGACGCATTGGCTTGGATCAGGGAAGCGGTGGAGCGGGGAGTTGGGGAGATCCTGCTCAACTCCATGGACGTCGACGGCACCACCGACGGATTCGACATTGAGATGATCAGCGCGGTCAGGGAACAGGTGGATGTCCCGCTGGTCGCATCCGGTGGTGCCGGGCAAGTGCAGCACTTCGTCGAAGCGGTTCGTGCTGGTGCGGATGCGGTCCTGGCCGCTTCGGTGTTTCACTTCGGGGTACTCACCATCGCCGAGGTAAAAGATGCCCTTGCCGATGCCTTGGAGGTCCCGGTGCGAATGTGATTTTGTCCGTATGATGGTATGCGTCTGTCCGCCATGTGTCGGCGATGTCATGATTGGTTCGTGATGAACCAGATGATTCTCGTACTGACATAGCGCTTCGGAAGTTCTGACGAAGCGCTCCCTCGTATGCCGCAGGCATCGGGGGTTTTTTGTTGTCGAGAACCATGAGGATCCGGAAAGGATGAGGTCAATGGCCCCCAGCAAGAAGGACCTGCCCATGATGACCGGCGCGCAGGCCGTCGTCGCTTCCCTGGAGAAGTGCGGCGTGGAGGTGATGTTCGGGCTTCCCGGAGGTGCCGCCCTGCCGATGTACGACGAATTCCATGACTCCTCCATCCGCCACATATTGGTTCGTCATGAGCAAGGTGCCGGTCACGCAGCAGAGGGGTATGCGCTGGCCACCGGGCGGGTCGGGGTCTGCGTGGCCACTTCCGGACCCGGCGCTACCAACTTGGTCACCCCGCTGGCTGATGCCTACATGGATTCGGTGCCGATGGTGGCTATCACCGGACAGGTGAACAGCACCGCCATTGGCACCGATGCCTTCCAGGAGGCCGATATTCGCGGGGTGACTATGCCGATCACCAAGCACTCTTTCTTGGTGACTAGGACCGAGAATATTCCCGAATCGATCAAGGCTGCCTTCCACATCGCATCGACCGGGCGTCCCGGACCGGTGCTGGTTGATATCAGCAAGGATGCGCAGGCCGGAACTGCGCCCTTCGATTTCTCGGACACGATCAAGCTGCCCGGCTACAAGCCGACGGTCACCCCGCACAACAGACAGATCAAAGCCGCAGCGAAGATGATCGTCTCTTCCTCGCGCCCGGTGTTGTACATCGGTGGTGGTGTGGTGCGTGCGAGGGCCTTCCAAGAGCTGAAGGACTTGGCAGATCTCGCTGGAATTCCGGTGGTGACCACGCTCAATGCTCGCGGCGCGTTGCCCGATTCGCATCCGATGCACATGGGTATGCCGGGTATGCATGGTACGGTTGCCGCGGTCGGGGCATTGCAGAAGGCGGATCTGCTGATCGCGGTCGGGACCAGGTTCGACGACCGGGTCACCGGCAAGGTCGATTCCTTCGCTCCCGAAGCCAAGATTATTCATGCCGACATTGACCCCGCCGAGATCGGGAAGATCAAGCCTGTGGACGTTCCCATCGTCGGCGATGCCAAGGCCTTCCTCGGTGGACTGCTGGAAGACATGCGCTCGGAGAAGATCCCGGACTGGAGCCGATGGACCACCTATCTCACCAACACCAAGCAGCGTTACCCGTTGGGGTGGAGCGAACCGGGTGATGGCAAGCTGTCCCCCCAAGCGGTGATCAAGCGGCTGGGAGAGATCGCTGGTCCCGATGCGATCTACGTGACCGGTGTTGGTCAGCATCAGATGTGGGCCTCCCATTTCCTACCGTTCGAACGTCCGGCTCATTGGGCCACCTCAGGTGGGCTGGGCACCATGGGTTACTGCATCCCCGCAGCCATGGGGGCCAAGGTTGGCGCGCCGGACAAGGTGGTGTGGGGCATTGATGGGGACGGCTGTTTCCAGATGACGAACCAGGAACTGGTCACCTGTGCGCTCAACAGCATCCCGATCAAGATTGCCCTGATCAACAACAACGTCCTGGGCATGGTTAGGCAATGGCAGACCCTGTTCTACGAGAAGCGGTACTCGAACACTGTCCTGGACAGCGACATTGTTCCTAACTTTCCTGCACTGGTCGAGGCAATGGGGGCCGTCGGGATCCGAGTCACCACTGCTGAGGAAGTCGATGATGCCATCCAACGGGCGATGGAGATCAACGATCGCCCTGTTGTGGTTGAGTTCATCTGCAGTTCCGACGCCATGGTGTGGCCGATGGTAGCCGCAGGCACGAGCAATGATGAGATAAAGATCGCCCGGGATATGGCTCCGGAATGGGAAGAGGAGAACTGGTAATGAGCAGCCACACTCTGTCAGTCTTGGTCGACAATAAGCCCGGCGTGCTGGTTCGCGTCTCGGCGTTGTTCTCGCGACGTGGGTTCAACATCGAATCCTTGGCCGTGGGGCCGACCGAGAACCCCGATGTTTCGCGCATCACCTTGGTGACCGAGGTCGAGGACACCGCTGTGGTCGAACAACTGGTCAAGCAGCTGAACAAGTTGGTTGAGGTGTTCAAAGTCATCGAACTTGAACCCAACTCGGTGCAGCGGGAGCTGATCCTCGTCAAGGTGCGGTGCGACACCACCAACCGGGCTGCTGTCATCGATGTGGTCTCCCTATTCCGGGGAAGGGCAGTCGACGTTGGCCCGGAATCCGTGACCATCGAGGCCACAGGCTCAACCGACAAGCTCGCAGCCCTACTGACCATGCTCGAGCCTTACGGCATCATTGAACTGGTGAAGTCCGGGCAGGTTGCCCTGGGCCGGGGCAACAAATCCATTAATGAGAAAACCAAGTCCGCTCTGCGAACGGCGCACTGAGAATCTGAAAAAGATCAGGAGAATGTGAACATGGCAGAAATCTTCTACGACGACGACGCGGACCTCTCGGTCATCCAGAACCGCGCGGTTGCAATCATCGGTTACGGTTCCCAGGGCCATGCCCACGCGCTCAACCTGCGCGATTCAGGGGTAGATGTCCGAGTCGGGCTTGCTGAGGGATCGAAGTCCCGGGCGAAGGCCGAGGCCGAGGGGTTGCGGGTACTCAGCGTGGCCGAGGCAACCAAGGAGGCCGAGGTGATCATGATCCTCGTGCCGGACCAGGTCCAGCGCAAGGTCTATGCCGAGGAGATCGCCCCCAATCTGGCCGACGGCAATGCCTTGTTCTTTGCCCATGGCTTCAACATCCGTTACGGCTACATTGAGGCCCCCGCCGGAGTTGATGTATGCATGGTTGCGCCCAAAGGACCCGGCCATATCGTGCGTCGTGAATACGCCGATGGGCGCGGGGTCCCAGTGCTAGTGTGCGTCGAGCGCGATGAGACTGGCTTGGCCTGGGAACTGGCCAAGTCCTATGCCAAGGCCATCGGCGGGCTGCGTGCTGGCGGTATTCGCACCACCTTCACCGAGGAGACCGAGACCGATCTGTTTGGTGAGCAGGCCGTTTTGTGCGGCGGTATGTCGCACTTGGTCATGGCTGGTTTCGAGACTCTGACCGAGGCCGGCTACCAGCCGGAGATGGCCTACTTCGAGTGTCTCCATGAGTTGAAGATGATCGTTGACCTGATGATTGAGGGCGGTATCTCCAAGCAGCGGTGGTCGATCTCCGACACCGCCGAGTACGGTGACTATGTCTCCGGGCGCCGCGTCGTGGATGCCCACGTCAAGGCCAACATGAAGGCCGTGCTAGAGGACATCCGCTCGGGTGCCTTCGCCGAGCGGTTCATCGCCGATCAGGATAATGGGGCCCCCGAGTTCTTGGCGCTGCGCGCCGAAGAGGCCGGGCACCCGATTGAGGCCACCGGTAAGGAACTACGCAAGATGTTCTCCTGGCTCAAGGAGGGCACCGATACCGACTATGTCGAGGGTTCGGCGGCTCGCTGATCCGTAGACAACTCGATGGCCCGGGGATTTCTCCGGGCCATCATCGTGTGCTGGGTCCCCTAGGATTGGATGATCAGGCGAAGGAGCAGTCATGACGGTCTTTTGGATATTGGGTGGAATCGGTATCGTCCTGCTGATTCTGGCCCTCACGGTCGGTGAGGTGCTTGACGGGATGCTGGGACTCGACTCATTCAACATCCTCGATTCCGATGTGGTATCGACTGCCGGGGTGGCGGGGCTGATGGGCGGTTTCGGTTTCGCTGGGGCCGTCGCGACCTCGTTGAGCGATTCGGTGGGTGTGGGCGTCGTGGTCGGTGTGCTCGTCGGCGCGCTGCTTGCCTGGGGGGCGGGGCGCCTGACCCGACTGCTGCGCTCTCAGGCCAACGAGGTGACCCATTCCACCGAGTCCCTCATCGGGGCCGAGGGACAAGTCATCACCGACATACCCAGCGAAGGCTATGGGCAGGTTCGTATCTCTTCAGCCGGGAGTCAGCATGTGCTCAACGCCAGATGCCCTATCGAACTGAACAGCGGATCCCGGATCTGGGTATCAGGGGTTCTATCGGCTACCGCCGTCGAGGTACGCCCGGTCACAGAGTGCTGACCGACAGGAATTATCTCTTGTTCTGAGCCTTGTGAGGAAGGATTTGGGCTCTCGGCATTCTACAACTCAGTGGGCCCCGTGCACGTGATGGGAAGCAGCTCCAGTCGACGAAAACTTCGCGGGAGACATCGGTCGTCTCGACGTACTTCTACTTCTTCAGCACGGTGAGGATTTCTGCAGATGATGACGCCTATTGCCGAACAAAAGATCTGTTGGTAGAGGTTTCATTGATCTTTGTAAGATTGATTTTTTGATTTATGAAGGTCTGCGGATGCCTCGATTGGAGCTGAAATCTCGAGAGTGTTGCTTATTTTTCAGCTTTGCTGGGGATCGGAGAAGCTGCGGATATCTTTGATCCTTCAGTCGTCGCCGTTGGGGTGCGCCTGGTGAACCGCCAATAGTTCATTCGATGAGGTGGTAGTGGTGATAGATCAGGGCAAGGACAGGGTCACCTGAACCAGCGATCTCGCTAAGGTGATCCTCACAAGTCAAGAATTTAAGGAGCAAGCATGTTTGACGGCATATCGCCGGTCGCTCTCGGGATCATCGGTTTGGTCGCCCTGGTGGTACTGATCGGCCTGCTGATCGCCAACCGCTACAAGGTGGCCGGTCCGAACGAGGCTTTCATCGTCACCGGGCGTAAGGGCAAGGAAGTACGCAACCCGGAGACTGGCGAGGTGTCCGCGGACCTGTCCGGCCAGAAGGTCGTGATGGGTGGCGGGGTGTTCATCATCCCCTTCATTCAGCGACTGTTTATCATGGATCTCTCCTCGCGGCGCATCTCGGTGCAGATCCGCGGCGCGGTCTCAGGTCAGGGCATCAAGCTGAATCTTGATGGTGTGGCCATCGTCAAGGTCGGGGGTAATGAGGACTCGATCCGTGCAGCCGCCCAGCGTTTCCTTACCCAGCAGGAGGAGGTTGAAACCTTCACCCAGGAGACCCTAGCTGGCTCACTGCGTTCCATTGTCGGTTCGCTGAGCGTCGAACAGATCATTAGGGACCGGGCAGCCTTTGCCCAGCGAGTGGCCGATGAATCGGAGGCCTCACTCACCGGGCAAGGTCTGGTGCTCGACACCTTCCAGATCCAAGACATCACCGACGACGGCACCTACCTAAACGACCTCGGTCGCCCCGAAGCTGCCCGGGTACAGCAGCATGCAGCGGTCGCCGAGGCAGCAGCCCGTCAGGAAGCCGAGCAGGCCCGTATCGACGCCCAGCAGCAGATCGCCATCCGTGAGCGGGAGCTGATGCTGAAACAGGCCGAGATCAAGTCCGAGACCGATGCTGCGAACGCCCAGGCTGCTGCCGCCGGACCGCTGGCTCAGGCCGATCGGGATCAAGCCATTCTCACCGAACAGGAGAAGGTTGCCGTCCGGCAGGCGGCACTCAAGGAACGGCAGCTCGACACTGAGGTGCGCAAGCCTGCGGATGCCGAGCGGTACCGTCTGGAGACCGAGGCCGAGGCACGTCGCAATGCCTCCATCTTCCAGGCTGAAGCGGACAAGGCCGCGGCCATCGCCAAGGCAGAAGCTGATGCTGAGCAGGCCCGACTAATCGGCGTGGGTGAGAAGTCACGACGTACCGCCCTCGCGGAGGCCGAAGCGATTGAGGGCGCCAAGCGCGGTGAATCGGAGAAGGCACGGCGTATCGCCGAGGCTGAGGCAACCCGGGCCGAGGGCGAGGCGTCTGCCGCAGCCATCCTGGCCACTGGCGAGGCCGAGGCAGAGGCGATGAACAAGAAAGCCGATGCCTATGCGCGGTACAACGACGCAGCCATCATTGAGATGCTCGTCCAGGCCCTGCCGAAGGTCGCCGAGCAGGTCGCGGCTCCGATGTCCGGCATTGACCGGATGACCGTGATCTCCAGCGACGGCGCCGGGGAACTGCCCAGGAGAGTCACCGACGGTGTGACGCAGACCATCCAGTTACTCAAAGACACCACCGGAATCGACCTGGGGCAGGTTGCGGCCACCAAGCTGGGAGCAGAACGTGCACCGGAGGTGGAATCCGCCCCGCAGCAGTGACCGAATGACGAAGGGCGGTCCGTCGCACCATCGCGAGACGGACCGCCCTTTCACCTTCGTCGGCGCAGCTTTCCCTGCTTAGTGTGGCGTTTGTTCGTAGTACTGGTACAGCAGGAGCAGCGCAATCACAATGGCCACGCCCAACAGCACCAGCAGGGTGATCTTCACCGCACTCCACGGGCGCTGCCCCTGGACCTCTCCGGTGACTCCGTTGACCATCACTTGGAAGGGCTGACCTTTGAAGGTGACGGTGAGCATCCAGACCGGCAGGGCGAGTTGGGCGAAACGCAGCATGTGCCACAGCACCCGCATCGAGTGGATCCGCTGAAAATCACCACCGATGTCGCTGCAGATGGTCTGCTCAATGACCGATTCCATGCGTGGCTCCACCAAACGGTCGAACACCTGACGAGGATCGGCGTCATAGGTGCGCGCTAGATGACCGGCGACGAACTGCGGCGAATAGGGATGGGCTGCCTCCATCGGCCACGGTTCGAGCTCGGTAACCTTCTCGTCCTGCAGCCCCGCGGTGGCATGACCAGTGACATCGGCGAAGGCATTTTTGACCACACCCGCGACCGGATACCAGTCGACATGAGTGCGGGTATGGGTGTTGCCTTCGGAATCGGTGTAGACCTCGACCCGGGTAACTCCACGGGCCCCGTCGTAGCGAGTCGTGGTGGCCGCATCGTAGCTGAAATAAGGTAGATAGACCGAGGTGAAGGAACCTAGCTGTCGATATTTCTTGAAGGCACTAGGTGCCAGCCGACGGGTGTTGATCCATTTCTCGATGGCCTGGGTTGCGGTGTCCAAGTCGATGCTGAGCGGAAGCACCGCATCAATCGGCAACCTGAGTGGAGAATCCTGCACGTCATCGCGTTGAATCGGAGTGTTGCAGTAAGGGCAGCGTACCGTGGTCAAGGTGCCGGTGAACAGCGTGTGCCCACCACAGTTTTGGCAAACAATCTCCTTGTCAGCCTGGAATTGGGCAGTCTGGTTCTGGGCCGTGAAAGCCTCCATTGTGGAATCTAGATCGCGTTTGATGACCTGCGTGGGCTCCGCGACGTCTGGGGTGAGTGGCAGATGGGTGCCGCAGGCACCACACCCCAGATCCTGTGAGGTTGGATTCCACGCGAGGTTGGCACCGCAGTTTGGGCAAGGGTAGGTGCGGGTTGCCTCAGTCAGGTGGAGAACTGCCCGGTCACTGGTCCGCTCCCGGGTGTGCTCGACGAGCCCCTCGATCCCCGTCCTGGCAGGGATCGAGGGTTGTCCTGTGCTCATCGGGCTTGCGCTCCTTCACCAGGAAGTGGGGGTGGAGTCTGGAAGAGCTGGGACAAGGGGCCCACCTGTGATGCGGGTAGCCAACCAGCCATGCCAGGGGCCCAAACCTGGGAATTGGGATTGATCTGTCCAGCGGAAGCCATGGAGGACAACTGCTCCATGGTATAGGGACCGGCTGCCTGTCCGTTCAATTCCACATGGAAGGACTGCCCAGAAGGGTTCAGCGGTGGGGGAGCCGGTGTGGCGGTTGTCTGGCTGGCCATCTGCTGGGCGATCCCGAAACCGATCCCGGCTCCCATTGCCTCTCCCATGCCGCCACCGGGATTGCCTGCCGCGGTAGTCATGGCGTCGGCCTGCTTGGCCTGCTGGTAGCGGTTCATATCCTTGATCTGGTTGATCCAGCCCTGCTCCTCGACGCCCTTGGCTACGCCGCGGGTCATCGCCTGGGTGATCTCCTCGGGTAGGGAGACGTTCATCGTGATGGAATCAATGCCCAGCCCGAATTCGTCGTCGACGCGGGTGCGCACGATCTCGGCGAGTTTGGCCGAGAGCTCGGCCTGCCTGCCCTGCAAGTCGATAGCACCCAGACCAGTCGACATGATCATGTCGGAGAAGCCCTGGGAGATCTCCCTGCGCAGTAACTCGGTGATCTCGTCGATACCCACCTGGGAATCGGTGCCGATGACCTGACGCAGGAAGATGACCGGATCTATGACCCTGATGATGCACAATCCATTGGCCCTGATCTGCACCATCCCGAAGTCCGGGTCACGCAGGGTGATGGGATTCGGGGTGCCCCACCGCAGATCGGTGACAGGACGGGTGTTGACGAAGTAGACCTCAGAACGGAATGGCGAGTTGAAGCCGTACTGCCAGCCTTGGAGGGTCGACATGATCGGCAGGTTCTGGGTATTCAGGGTGTAAGTGCCGGGCCCAAAAGTGTCGGCAAGCTGACCCTGGTACACGAAGATGGCCATCTGGCCCTCGCGCACGATCAACTGTGCGCCCTGCTTGATCTCGTTCTGGTAGCGCGGAAAACGCCAGGCCAGCAGCGTCCGGGAATCCTCCAGCCACTCAATGATGTCAACGAGTTCTCCACGCAGTTTGTCCATAAGACCCATGGGCGGCACCTTTCGTGATGATGTGTCTGTCACCGAGCATATGGGACCACGGGTGAGCGGACCCTCAAGGTCGGGAGATGATCAGGGTCAAACCGTCATGTCGAGGTAGTAACCGTGGTTCGATGGTTGGGATACCTGGACGGTGACCTTGGACTGGAAGCGCAAGGCGCGTTGGTAGGTGCTGCTGATGTGACTGTGCAACTGCTTGGCCACATCAGTGTTCGCGGTCCCAGTCCCTGGTGCAGTCCACAACGGTCTGTCGTATCTGTGGGCATGTAGAACCCCGGAATCTGGGAGTTCAATGCGGCTGGCTGGCGGTAGCTATCGGCTAGGTCAGCTTTGCTGCTGGATGCCTCGGTAAGTGGTCCTCGACTGACCCCGGGGACGGTGGGGTTGAGCGGGGAACTATTGTCATCTGGGTGATGTCCAGACGCGCTGTTGTGATGGCCGGGGTCGGGGTGGCCCTGGCGGGATGTGGTCATGCCCGGTCCAATGACCTGCCGAGCACTGAGCCGTCTGCCTCGACATCCCCGGGAACCGACGTGAATTCAATGCCCGCAACGTCTGCTCCGCCCCCGTCTGCGGGGGCCTTGGAAGCCGCCTGGGTCGACGGCTTGGGTTACGCCCACTCAGATCTGCCTTCCAGCGGAACCTTCGTGTACAACACCGTTACAGTGCCGACCACCGCGACTAACCCGGATGTGCGTGCTTGGGTGCTGCAGATGGAGGACGCGATTCCGTTGCCGGTCGATGAGATCGCGGCCCGGATCCAGACCATCCTGGACGACGAGCGTTCCTGGCGATGGGACGGGCGGATCGCTTTCTCCCTAATCAACGAACCGGCGCGGGCAGATCTCACCATCCAACTCGCTACGGGCCGTACGACCGATGTGGGCTGCGGAGAGCTAGGAACCTCTCAGATCTTGTCTTGCCGCGTGGGCAACACCGTGTATCTGAACGTCGACCGATGGGCCTTCGGCACCCCGACTTGGGCTTCTCAGCCGGTCGAGGAGTACCGCGGTTACTTGGTTAATCATGAGGTGGGGCACTACCTGGGGCTGGGGCATGTCGGTTGCCCGGTGAACGGCGGCCCTTCACCGGTCATGCAGCAGCAATCCCTCAAGCTCGATTCCTGCGCACCGAATGCCTGGCCTGCGGTGACCGGGGAGACTGGGATTGGATGATGCCGCGGACAAGTTCTCCGGGACTCCATCTGCTCTGGCTGTCATCAACTTCGCACCGCAGCAGCGATTGCGTCGCCGATTTGTGAAGTGGAGCGCGTCGCCGTCGATATGTTATCCGCCATGTCGGCAGCCACAGCCTGCTCGATGCGCCGGGCATCCTCGTGATGGCCGAGATGATCAAGCATGAGGGCCATCGATGCGATGGCCGCGGTTGGATTAGCGATGCCCTGCCCGGCGATGTCGGGAGCTGAACCGTGCACGGGCTCGAACATGGATGGGAAGGTACGGGCGGTGTTGATATTCGCCGAGGGGGCGAGACCGATGCCTCCAGTAATGGCCGCGGCCTCGTCGGTGATGATGTCGCCGAACAGATTGTCAGTGACGATCACGTCGAAACTCCCGGGATCGGTGATCAGCTTGATGGTTGCTGCATCGATGTGTAGGTAGTCGGTGCGCACATCGGGGAACTGTCCTGCAGTTTCGGTGAAGATACGGGTCCACAGCCCCCCGGCATTGACTAGGACATTGTGTTTGTGGAGCAGGGTCAGGTGCTTGCCACGCCGCATGGCCAACTCGAAGGCATAGCGCACCACGCGACGAACCCCCATGGCAGTGTTCACCGAGACCTCCGTGGCCACCTCGTCATCGGTACCTCGGCGAAGGGTCCCGCCGTTGCCTGCGTACAGGCCTTCAGTGCCCTCACGCACGACGACGAAGTCGATAGGACCCTTGGCTGTGATCTGCTCGGTGAGCGGCGAACCGACCCCGGCGTAGGTTTTCGAAGGGCGGAGGTTCACGTCCTGATCGAAGGCGAAACGCAACTTGAGTAGCAGCCCCCGTTCCAGGAGTCCGGAAGGTATTTGGGTGGAGCCCGGGGCGGCTCCGACGGCTCCTAGGACGATGGCGTCCGCGGTGGCGAGTCCAGCCAGGGTGTCGTCGTTCAGGACCTCCCCGGTTTCCAACCAGTGCTGGGCCCCCAGACTGTAGTGGCGGAATGCGAAGGCATCCTCACCAACGGTGGCCGTGAGCACCTTGAGGGCCTCAGCCACCACTTCGGGGCCGATACCATCCCCGGGGATGACTGCGATGGTGGTCTGGGAAGTATTCATGCGTCGAAGCCTAATCAGCGCTCGTTGAGGGGCGCCGCTGATTCCACATGTGGGGACGAGAGCACATCGTGGGTTCACGATGTGTAACGGGAAATTCATGTGGCGCGCGCCAGTCTAGAGTTGCGCTCATGCTGTCATTCGAGCTTCCTGGCGACGCCACTTTCACGGAACAAGCGAGGATCGACGAGGTCTTCGCCGAACCCGGTTTCGGAGTACACTTCACCGACCACATGGCCGTAGCCGACTGGAGCATAACGACGGGTTGGGGAAACGACAGGATCGTGATCAACCAGCCTTTGGGGTTGGGTCCCGGTTCGGCGGTCTTCCACTACGCCCAGGAGGTCTTCGAGGGGCTGAAGGCCTACCGGCATGCCGATGGCTCGGTCTGGTTGTTCCGCCCAGAGAAGAACGGTGAGCGGTTGGCCAATTCGGCACGCCGCTTGGCCCTGCCGCAGCTGCCGGTTAAGGACTTTCTCACATCCGTGCGGAACTTGGTCACCCTCGACGAACGCTGGGTTCCTGCAGGCCACGAACAGTCCCTGTATCTGCGTCCCTTCATTGTCGCCAAGGAGGATTTCCTCGGCGTGCGTCCGGCTCAGGATGTCTCCTACATTCTCATCGCCTCACCAGTGGGCAGCTATTTCACCGGAGGCGTGGCCCCGGTGGACATCTGGGTTTCCCGGGAGTATTCCCGGGTAGCCAATGGCGGTACCGGTCATGCGAAATGCGGCGGAAACTACGCAGCCTCGCTGCTTCCCCAGGAACTGGCCTACGAGCAAGGCTGTTCCCAAGTATTGTTTGTGGACAACGCCCAAAAGCGCTGGGTGGAGGAACTGGGTGGCATGAATTTTTTCATGGTCACCGCATCTGGTCAGTTGGTTACCCCCAATCTGAACGGAAACATCCTGCCGGGGGTTACCCGGGATTCAATCCTGACCATCGCGCCTGAGCTAGGCCTTACCCCGGTGGAGCGCCCTGTCGAGCTAGCCGAGGTGACGACTGGTATCGCGGATGGCTCGGTGACGGAACTCTTCGCCTGCGGCACCGCGGCTGTGATAACCCCCATCGGCTCGCTGAAGGATGTCGACGGGACTCATCAGCTGGAGGTCCGCGAGGATTCAGTCACCATGGCATTGCGTAACTATCTGCTGGATATCCAGTACGGGCGCCGCGCCGACGAGCGGAACTGGATGGTGCGCGTCCGATGAGCCCGATGCCGGTAATGCCTGAGGTCTTCCACCTCTACGACACCACCCTGCGTGATGGGGCTCAGCAGGAGGGGATCACCCTGACCGTTGAAGACAAGCTGCGCATCGCGGGCTACCTTGATCGGCTGGGGGTGAATTTTATTGAGGGCGGTTGGCCTGGCGCCAACCCCTCGGATACCGAGTTTTTTACCCGGGCCAGAACCGAATTGAATTTGTGCAATGCCGAACTTGTCGCCTTTGGAGCGACGCGCAAGGCTGGGATCGGTGCCGCCGAGGATCCTCAGGTGCAGGCTCTGCTTGATGCCGGTACTCGCCACATCTGTTTGGTGGCGAAATCCCATGATGCACACGTCTTGGAGGCGTTGCGCACAACCTTGGAGGAAAACTTGGCAATGGTCTCCGACACCGTTGCCTACTTGGTGAGCAGGAGACGTCGGGTGTTCGTGGACTGTGAACACTTCTTCGACGGTTTTGATTCTGATCCCGGCTACGCATTGGAAGTTGTCCGGGTGGCTGCCGAGGCAGGCGCCGAGGTCGTTGTGCTGTGCGACACCAATGGTGGGATGCTGCCGTCTAGGATGGCTGACATCGTCTCCGCGGCCGCACAGATCGGAGCTGATCTGGGGGTGCATTGCCACAACGACACTGGTTGCGCCGTGGCCAACACCTTGGCTGCGATTGACGCTGGGGTGATGCACGTCCAGGGAACAGTGAACGGATACGGCGAACGCACCGGGAACATGGATTTGACAACGCTGATCGCGAATCTGCAGATGAAATACGACTGGCCGGTGGTCACCGCTCGACAACTCGCCGGGCTGACTCATGGTTCCCATGCCATCGCTGAGATAGCCAATCAGCCACACCTTCCCCGGCAGCCCTATGTAGGCGCTTCCTCCTTCGCCCACAAGGCCGGGCTGCATGCCAGCGCGATCCAGGTCAATGCGGATCTCTACCAGCACATCGCCCCGGAACTGGTCGGCAATGACATGCGGATGCTGATCTCGAACATGTCCGGACGGGCGTCGGTGCAGATGAAGGCCGCCCAGTTCGGTTTGAACCTTGATGACCAGGAACTTGCATCCGAGATTACCCGTACGATCAAGGACAGAGAGGCCCAAGGGTATTCTTACGAGGCAGCGGATGCCTCCTTCGAGTTGCTGGTGCGATCCATGACCGGCGCTCTCACTTTGCCCTTCAAGCTGATCAATTGGCGGGTGCATACTAGTAACGGGCCGACAGTGGGGGAGACCGACAATTCAGAGGCCACCCTCAAGCTGATGGCCGGGGGTGAACGTTATGGAGTCATCGGCGAGGGCAACGGTCCGGTCAACGCCTTGGGTGATGCCTTGGTCCGTGCCTTGACTCCGGTCTACCCGCAAGTAGCCGACTACCAGCTCACTGACTACCGGGTGCGAATCCTAGACGAGGGCCGGGGCACCGACGCCATCGTGCGGGTCCTCATCGATACCAGCGACGGGGAACACGGGTGGACCACGGTAGGAGTGGGGACAAATGTGATCGAGGCATCTTGGGAAGCGCTTTCCGATGCCTATCTCTACGGCTTGGTACGTGTACCGGCGGTGGTGGGCTGACCGTCTGGGTGGGAACTGAATGCGATTGCCTAGAATCAGGGCATGCGTATAGCTCGTTTCGCATCCGTGGGCGCCGACCCGCGCTTCGGGATCGTTGAACTCGCAGCGGACCAGGGGCAATACCCGGAAACGGTGGCCGTCATTGACGGCGATCCGTTGGCCGCACCGGTCAACTGGACGGGGGAGCGACTGGATCTCGCCGATGTGCGGTTGCTGGCACCGGTCATCCCTCGCTCCAAGATCCTGGCCGTGGGCCGTAACTATGCAGCCCATGCTGCGGAACTGGGTAATGAAGTTCCCCCGGAACCACTGATTTTCATGAAACCGAACACCTCGGTCATCGGCCCCGAAGAGCCCATCGTCCGGCCGACCCTATCCCGGGATACCCACTACGAGGGCGAACTTGCGGTGGTCATTGGCAGAATCTGCCGCCAAGTGCCGGTGGAACGTGCCGCAGAAGTCATCTTCGGCTATACGTGTGCCAACGACGTCACTGCCAGGGATCTACAAGGTACTGATGGACAGTGGACCCGCGCCAAGGGATTCGATACCTTCTGCCCGCTGGGGCCGTGGATTGTCACTCACTTCGGCCTCGAGGAAGCCGGTGATTTGTCGGTGGTCACCAACTTGGATGGGCAGGTGAAGCAGAATGGGTGCACCAAAGACATGGTCTTCTCGATCGCCGAACTGATTGCCCATGTCTCGGCCTTTGCTACCCTGCTGCCCGGTGATGTCCTGCTCACCGGGACCCCCATGGGAGTGGGGCCGATGGTTGCTGGGCAGACGGTCAGCGTGAACATCGAAGGAATCGGCGAATTGTCCAATCCAGTGGTCGATGACATCGTGGGGTTCCAGGAGTGAACAGATTCGGATGGTTGTTCGGCACCCGCATCGCCGATCCTAGTCCGGGGCTGTCATATCCGGCGGTACTGCGCCGCGAACCTTTGTCTACCTCGGCCGCGACTTCGTTGGGCGGAGTCTTGGCGATCCTGGCCGGTTATGTGGTCATCGTCCCCGGGCTTGCGTGGCTGCTCGTGGCCTGTGCTTGGGTGTTGAACGGAACCCCTGGGCATTTTGGGGTCTACCGGGAACAAGCGATAGGTTTCCAGCATCTATCCGGAATGGTTGCCACTCACTTGGCGATCGGGGCTCTGGTCCTGCTTGTCCTGGTGGTGGTCGCGCGGGTCCACCATCTCGCCCCGAAATGGGCGTGTTCGGTGCAGCCCGGTTTCAGATGGCGCTACGCCTTGGCTACGCTGCTGGTGGCTGTTGTGATGCTTAACAGTGTCCACTGGCTGTCGCGATGGGATGATCCTCCGACCTGGAACCCGGGCGCGGGATGGGGATGGTGGATGCTGGCAATCGTCCTCACGGCCCCCCTGCAAGCGGCCGGGGAGGAGTTCTTCTTCCGGGGATACCTACTGCAGGCCTCGGGCATCTTGGGGCGGGCTAATTGGGTCGCAGTGGTGGTCTCCGCCCTCATCTTTGCCGGGTTGCATGGAACCCAGGACGTCCCGCTCTTCGTCGATCGGCTAGGTTTCGGGCTGTTGATTGGCACCTTGGTGGTGCTTACCGGCGGTCTGGAGGCTGCGGTCGCCGTCCATGCGGTGAACAATGTTTTCGCCTTCGGCTATGCCGTGGCTGGGAACCGGGTGGAGCAGTTGCGGACGATCTCTGGTTCGCAGTGGTCTACGACGGCATGGAATCTCACGGCATATTTCCTTGTCGTTCTGCTGTGCTGGATTATTGGGCGCCGCATGAACGTCGCTACGGTGACCCCCGATTTGTCATGACCCCACCGGGACGCTATCTTTGGTTCTCGTTGCGCCACCAAGCGTGATGGACTGGGGTATGGGGTAATTGGCAGCCCGCCGGATTCTGGTTCCGTCAGTCCAGGTTCGAGTCCTGGTACCCCAACGCAGGCAGGCCTGCTTCCGGTTTGGAGAACCTTCGCCGGACCGCTAGGCTTCCCAACGCTGCGAACAGCAGTCAGCAACTGAACACATCTGGCCCCGTAGTGTAGTGGCCTAGCACGCGGCCCTCTCAAGGCTGTAACGGCGGTTCGAATCCGCTCGGGGCTACCAGATGAAATGCTCGGCTCAGGCCGGGCATTTTCGTCGGTACGATTTCCCGATCCAGCGGCCGATTTGATCGACGCGGTTCGGCTGCTTCCCTCTAGAGTTGCGGGAAATGGGTCTTGGTCAAGGAGGAAGATATGACCACTGTCGGTTTCGTTGGTTTGGGCACCATGGGTTCGCCCATGGCTCGTCACATGTTTGACTCGTTGCCTCCCGATGACACGATGGTGCTCCATGACCTGTCGGATGCGAAGGTTACTGACCTGCTGGCCGGTGGAGCCGTGTGGTGCGCCACCCCGCGGGAACTGGCGGCGAAGGCCGAGATCGTGTTCTTCATGGTTCCCGACATCCCACAGATCAAGGCTTCTCTTGATGGTGCCGACGGCCTGCTGGCGGGCATTGAATCTGAGACCCTGATTGTGGTGTGCTCCACCGTCGCTCCAGATGCTATCCGCACCTTGGACGCCGAGGTGGCCGAGGCAAGCAATGGGCTGGCCCATGTCATCGACGCACCAGTCTCCGGCGGGCAGGTTGGAGCCGAGGCCGGAACTTTGTCGATCATGGTTGGCGGTCCGGAGAAATTCGTCGAACGAGCAATGCCCTACTTGGGCTTGGCGGGTAATCCCGTCCATCTCGGCCCCACAGGTGCTGGTGAGGTCGCCAAGGCTTGCAATCAACTCATCTGCGCAGCCAGCATTGTCGCTAATGCCGAGGCCGCCGTCGTCGCGGAGCGTGCCGGGCTCGATGTTGCCAAGCTCTTTGATCTGATGTCCGGTGGCTATGCCTCCTCCAGGATCATGATCGACAAGGCCCCGCGTTACATCAACAAGGACTACACAGTCTCGGGTGCTGCGGCCTTCTGGATCAAGGATCTCAGGGCCTACTTGGAGGAGGCAAAGGTCACAGGTACCGTCACTGTTCAGGGTGACCGGCTGCTTGATGCCTTCCAAGGTGTCGTCGATGCCGGATGGGGTGAACAGGACACCGCGATCGTGCAGAAATTCATCGAGGAGAACCAAGCCTGATCGGTTTCGAATGCTGTTCAGTCCTCATCGGCATTTTTGCGGAGTACCTCAGAGAGCCGGTCTGCTGCTGCCATCACTGCGGGAGCATGCAGGCGTCCGGGCTGACGGGTGAGACGTTCGACGGGTCCCGAGACCGAGACTGCCGCAATTACCTTGCCACCGGGGGAGCGAACGGGGGCTGATACTGAGGCCACTCCCTGTTCTCGCTCGGCTACCGACTGGGCCCAGCCCCGCCGTCGTACTTGGGTGAGGGCGACCGCCGAGAAATTGGACGTCAGCAATCCGGCATGTAACTTGTCAGGTTCCTCCCAGGCCAGCAATGCTTGGGCGGCGGAACCGGCATTCATCGGCAGCACTGAGCCGACTGGTATCGAGTCACGAAGACCGGTCGGACGGTCGGCGGATGCGACGCACACCCTGGCGTCGGCCTGGCGGCGGAACAGTTGGGCAGACTCCCCGGTGATGTCACGCAGCCGGTTGAGGATGGGCCCGGCGACGGCCAGGAGGCGATCTTCCCCGGCCGACATGGCGAGTTCTGCGAGCCGGGGCCCTAGGACGAAACGTCCTTGCAGATCCCGGCCCACCAGACGGTGGTGTTCCAAGGCGACTGCGAGGCGATGGGCCGTGGGCCGGGCCAGACCAGTGGCTGCAACCAACCCAGCAAGGGTCATCGGCCCTTGTTCTAGGGCGGTGAGTACCATGGCTGCCTTGTCCAGCACGCCAACTCCCGAAGAACTGTCCATAAAATGAGATTAGCATCTCACGATTTGGTCGGCAATGACATGATGCCACCATGGGAAGAACTCTTAGTGAGAAGGTCTGGGCAGACCACGTGGTGCGATCGGCTGATGGCGAACCCGATCTGCTCTATATCGACCTCCACCTGTGCCATGAGGTGACGAGTCCGCAGGCATACGAAGGACTCCGATTGGCCGATCGGGTGGTTCGTCGCCCCGATCTTACTTTGGCCACTGAGGATCACAACACTCCCACTTGGGACATCGACAAGCCGATCGCTGAGCCGACCAGCCGCAAACAGATCGAGGCGCTACGGCGCAACACTGCGGATTTCGGGGTCCCCATCCACTCCTTGGGTGATAAAGACCAAGGAGTGGTACACATCATCGGTCCCCAGCTTGGGCTGACCCAACCCGGCATGACCATCGTCTGCGGTGATTCCCATACCTCGACCCACGGTGCTTTTGGGGCCTTGGCCTTTGGCATCGGCACCTCTGAGGTTGAGCACGTGCTGGCCACTCAGACCCTCCAGCAGGCGAGGCTGAAGACGATGGCGGTCACCATCGACGGTGTGCTGCCCGCCGGGGTCACCTCCAAGGATCTGGTACTGAAGCTGATCTCCATGGTGGGGACCGGTGGTGGTGCCGGATATGTCGCTGAATACCGCGGATCGACCATTGATGCGATGTCGATGGAAGCGAGGATGACCATCTGCAACATGTCCATCGAGTGGGGCGCCAAAGCCGGGATGATTGCCCCTGATGAGACGACCTTCGCTTACCTTGAGGGGCGCCCCAATGCCCCGCAGGGAGCCGAATGGGATGCGGCCTTGGAATACTGGCGCACCTTGTGCACAGATGACGACGCGGTCTTCGACCGTGAGGTGTTCATCGACGCTACCCTGCTGACTCCCTTCGTCACCTGGGGAACCAATCCCGGGCAGGGTGTGGGGCTGGGGGACAAGGTTCCGGCTCCCGAATCGTTCAACGATGAGGTGGCTCGCAATGCGGCCCAACGAGCCTTGGAGTACATGGATCTGCGTGCCGGCACCCCGATGCGTGAGATCGCCATCGACACCGTCTTCCTGGGATCCTGTACCAACGGGCGCATTGAGGATTTACGACAGGCCGCAGAGGTGCTCAGGGGGCGCCGGGTTGCCGATGGTCTGCGCATGCTGGTGGTTCCTGGCTCCGCGCGGGTACGCCAGCAGGCGATGGACGAGGGGCTGGACAGGATTTTCACCGATGCCGGTGCCGAATGGCGCTTCGCGGGATGCTCGATGTGTCTGGGCATGAATCCAGATCAGTTGGCACCCGGGGAACGCTCCGCATCCACCTCGAACCGAAACTTTGAAGGACGGCAGGGTAAGGGTGGGCGCACTCATTTGGTGAGCCCGGCCGTCGCAGCCGCCACCGCTGTCGCGGGGCATCTGGCCGCCCCAGCGGATCTGTGAGAAGGGACTGAAGCAATGGACAAATTCACTCAGCACACTGGGGTTGCGGTTCCGCTGCGTCGCAGCAATGTTGACACCGATCAGATCATTCCAGCCGTCTACCTGAAACGGATCACCCGCACTGGCTTCGAGGATGGCCTGTTCGCATCCTGGCGCAAGGATCCCGGCTTCGTGCTCAACCAACAGGTCTACTCCAGCGGAACGATTCTGGTACCCGGACCCGACTTCGGAACCGGATCCTCTCGAGAACACGCGGTGTGGGCTCTGCAGAACTACGGTTTCAAGGTTGTCATCGGGTCACGGTTCGGCGAGATATTCCGCAACAACTCCGGGAAGGCAGGGCTGCTGGTTGCCACAGTTGCCCAGGAGGTCGTCGAAGAGTTGTGGGAGTTCATCGAGGCAAATCCGGGTACCAAGTTGTCGGTCGACCTGCCCTCCCGCGCCATCACCGCAGGAGACCGTAGTCATCACTTCGAGATTGATGACTACACCGCCCACCGATTGCTCAACGGTCTGGATGACATCGCGATGACCTTGCAGCATGCCGACCAGATCGAGGCTTATGAGTCGCGTCGTCCCTCATTCAAACCGAAGACGATTCCGGTCCTCGTGTCCGACTGACCACCCGTATGGGTCATGATGGATCCATGGATTCTCCGGGGACCCCATCGTCGCATCCGCTTGCCCCCACTCGGGCCCGTTTCGATCGACTGTCGAGGGTTAACCGGGAATCCACCACGTGGGTTCTCAAATGCTTCGGGCCCATGCTGTGCGGAATCACCAGGCTGTGGACCAGAACCAGTTGGTCAGGCGCCAATCAGTTGGTTGCTCAGGGGCCCATGATCGTGGTGGCCAACCACATCTCTTCCTTAGATCCGGTACTCATCGGGATCTTTCTGGCCTACAACGGTCGTTGGCCACATTTCCTGGCTCGGGCGAATCTTTTTGACTCCAAGCTGCTTGGCCCGTTGCTCAAAATCGCGAGGCAGATCCCTGTCGAGCGCGGGTCGGTGCGCGCGAAGGATTCCCTGGTTGCTGCGCAGCGGGCCTTGGAGCAGGGACGGACGGTGGTCATGTACCCGGAGGGTACGATCACCCTTGATCCCGATGAATGGCCGATGGCAGTGCACTCGGGTGCCGCCCGGTTAGCCATCGCAACCCAAGTCCCGGTTATACCAGTGGGGCAGTGGGGAGCCAACCACGCTCTTCCCCCACGCGGAATCCATCGGTTCCGCCTACGCCGCTGGCCGGTGACCATCGTAGCCGGGGCACGGATCGACCTGTCCGAATATGGCACCGATCCCCGGGACCGGGGCGCAGTGAATGCAGCTAGCACCCGCATTCTTGACGAGGTGATCCGCTTGGTCGAGGTAGCTCGTAACGAGTCGGCCCCCCAGGAACTGTGGCACCCGAAATTGCATTGCAGAGTGCCCCGCGACCAAGCCCTGCAGTGATCCCAGAAGGCCAGTCGGATCGAGAGGATTAGGCTGGAGCCACCGGAGAAAGGTGAACAATATGACATCGCGAGCCTCAGTGGTACTGGTCTTCGGCGGCCGCAGCTCTGAGCATGAGATCTCTTGCCTGACTGCATCCGGTGTCGCGAGGACGATCGACACCGATGCCTTCGAGGTGCATCCAGTGGGGATCTCTCGCGATGGAACCTGGCACCGGATCTCCCTCGCCCAATTGCAGCAGCTCAGGGCCCGTGGCCGCGAACTCCCCACCGTTCCGGCCGACGCCGAACCCGTGGTTCTGATCAGCAAGGGCGACCGCGTGGTACTTGCCGGGCTGGTCGGTGGACATCTTACCGATGAGGTCGATATCGACGTTGCCATGACGATGCTGCATGGTCCATACGGAGAGGACGGTACCGTACAGGGCCAGTTCGAGATGCTCGGCATCCCCTATGTCGGCTCGGGAGTAGCGGCAAGCGCTGTTGGTATGGACAAACATCTGATGAAGGTTGTCCTGGAGGCGAGTGGGTTGCCCGTGGGCCCTCATGAGGTGATCCGTGATCTTGACTGGGTATCCGATTCCGAGGGCTGCTGCGAACGGATCGTCGTGGCCTTGGAATTCCCGCTGTTTGTGAAACCTGCCCGCGGCGGGTCCTCGCTCGGTATCTCCAAGGTTGTGGCAGCAGACCAACTGCCGCGGGCCATTGAGAAAGCACGTGTTCACGATCCGAAGGTCTTGGTGGAACAAGGATTCGTCGGTGCTCGTGAGATCGAATGTGCAGTACTGGGCCCCCTGCCCGGAACAATCACACCCCGGACTTCCCCCTGTGGAGAGATCGTCGTCAACAGTCAGGACGGATTTTACGACTTCGACGCCAAGTACCGTCCCGCGGCCAATCAAGTGGATCTCCAGGTCCCGGCCCGGATTCCTGACTCGGTTTCGGATACCGTGCGGCAACTTGCGGCACGTAGCTTCGATGTACTGGGCTGTGAGGGACTTGCCCGGGTTGACACCTTCGTCACTGCTTCGGGAGAGGTCTTTGTCAACGAAGTCAACACCATGCCCGGATTCACCGAGTTGTCCATGTACCCCAGCCTGTGGCAGGCAGCCGGAATGGACTACCGTGATCTCATCACAGACCTGATCACCCAAGGTTTGTCCCGCCCCAACACCGCCGTTCGCTGAGTCGAGGACAGATGACCGAGCAGACTATCGCCGAGATCGGTGAGTTCGAACTCATCGGTCAGATCGCGCACCGTGTACCACTGCCTCCCCAGGTGTCTGTTGGTCCAGGCGACGACGCCGCGGTTTTTCTCACCAATGGATCGGTGGTGACCAGCGTCGACATGATGGTCGAGGGAGTCGACTTCCGACGTGATTGGTCGAGCCCCCAGGATGTCGGGCACAAGGCCGTCGCCATCAATCTCTCCGATTTGGAGGCTATGGGGGCAACACCGGTCGGCATGGTGATCGCCTTCGGGGCCCCCGCTGATCTGCCAGTGAGTTGGGTGCGTGGTTTCATGACAGGCGTCAACGAGGAGGCAGAAGCTGCGGGGGTGGCTCTGCTGGGTGGGGACCTGAGTTCCGCTCGCGACATCACCGTGACCGTCACGGTCTTCGGGGGACTTGACGGTCGGTCCCCGGTACTGCGTAGCACCGCGCGGATTGGGGACCAGGTCTGCCTGTGCGGGCGACTTGGCTGGGCATCTGCGGGATTGGAGGCCTTGGGACGCGGTTTCCGATCCCCGCGAGCGGCCGTCGATGCGCACCGGCGTCCGCTAATTCCTCACGGCCAGGGGAGAATCGCGTCCTTGGCTGGGGCCACTGCCATGATCGATATCTCCGACGGATTGATCGCCGATCTGGGCCATGTGGCCAAGGCCAGCGGCGTGGGAATCCAGATCGACCCGAACTTGCTGGTCGTTGACGAGCCCGTCGCCACCGTTGCGCGGGCCACGAACTCGGATCCGCTGCGTCACGTGCTGGCTGGGGGAGAGGACTACGCCTTGGTGGCTACTTTCCCGGTCGGAATAGTGCCGGAGTTCTGGCGGGTCATCGGGCAGGTGGTAGCCCCCGATCCCGAGGAGGGTCCAGCGGTGAGTGTCCATGGGCGCTCACTGGATGATTTGGATGGGTGGACCCACTTCCGGCGATGACCAGCTCGGCGTGGTAGCCGGAAGCGACCCGGTGAGTGCGTTATGGTCGAGATCATGGCGACCCGTGCGTCTTCCCCCGCCCGGTCTCGCGGCATGGCCTCCCGGAAGAAGGGCGGATCCAAGTCGTCGAGTCCGCGCGCGTCAGGAAGTTCCAAGAGATCCTCGTCCGCGACGAGTGCTGGTGACAACCAGCCCAATGTGGTGCTGCGTACCGCAGCAGGCATGTGGCGGGCCGGCGCGTCAGGGCTGGGCGGGCTCACGCGTTCCTTCGGTGGCGACCCGCAGGCCCTGGACCCCGGGATCCGCAGGGACGGTGTGGGGTTGTTTCTTACGATCCTCGCCCTGTTACTCGCGGCCTCTGTTTGGTTCCGGATGCCTGGATTGGTGGGGGAGTGGATCCGTGGAGGTGCCACTTGGCTGGCGGGTCTTGGTGCCTGGGTTGCCCCGATACTCATGTTGGTGATGGCATGGCGCACCCTGCGCAACCCGCTTAACAATGGCCCAGCAGGACGCCAGGTAGTCGGTTGGGTCGGCCTAGGGATGGGCGGGCTCGGGGTGGTGAACTTAGCGGCCGAACCGCTGCCCGGGCCTTCGGACGTCGCAGCAATGAGTGCCCATGGGGGCGTCGTCGGCTACATCTCTTCTTCCTTCATGCTTGAGTTGGTGCCGACCTGGTTGGGGGCCTTCGTGCTGTCCATGGTCTGCTTATTCGGGATGCTCGTGGTGATTGGTAAACCTCTGTCCGAATGGGCTGAGATGTTCCGTGACATCCAGGAATGGATCGGCGGCAAGGTTGCCGAACAGCGCGAGGCTATGGCTGCCCGGCAGGAATTCCACGACGAACCTTATGAGTCGCCGATCGTCGCTGGATCCGATGAGCCCTCGGTTCCCCAGATCTCGCCGGTCACATCCAACGGTGAGTTCTATGACATCGACGCCGATCCCATTGATGACCCCGACGAGGCTTCTAGCCAGTCGGCTCCGGCCCAAGATTCGCTGTCGATAGGCCGAGCCCCGGTTACCGCCGGTCTGTCCCAGGTCAAGGTCGCCGAACCGGCCGAACTTCAACCACCGGCTCACACTGAGCACCCGGCACGCAGCGAGCAACTGATGCTGTCGGGTGATGTGGTTTACACTCTTCCGGATTCCGCCCTGCTCAAGGCGGGGACCATTCCCAAGGCGCGGACTGAGGCCTCGGATGCGGTTGTCGGGAAGCTCCAGGAAGTCTTCGAAGAATTCGACATTGACGCCAATGTAACCGGCTACACCCGTGGCCCGACTGTCACTCGGTACTCGATTGAGGTGGGCAGCGGTGTCAAGGTCGAGAAGGTGATCGGTCTCACCAAAAACATTGCCTATGCAGTCGGCTCGGCCGATGTGCGGATCTTGTCACCCATCCCCGGTCGTTCTGCTATCGGCATTGAGATCCCCAACCGCGACAAGGAGATCGTCTCTTTGGGTGATGTTCTGCGTTCCCAGAAGGCACGCAACGATCATCATCCGCTCACCGTTGGGCTGGGCAAGGATGTCGAGGGCGGATATGTGCTGGCTAATGTAGCCAAGATGCCCCACCTGTTGGTGGCTGGAGCCACCGGATCGGGCAAGTCTTCGTTCATCAACTCGTTGATCACCTCGGTGATGATGAGGGCCACCCCCGACGAGGTACGGATGCTGTTGATCGACCCGAAACGGGTGGAACTCACCCAGTATGCCGGTATCCCTCACCTGGTGACACCGATCATCACCTCGGCTAAGAAAGCAGCCGAAGCCCTTCAATGGGTTGTCCGGGAGATGGATCAGCGCTACGACGACCTAGCCAATTTCGGGTTCCGGCATATCGACGATTTCAACGCTGCAGTGCGGGCCGGGGAAATCCAGCCCCTGCCGGGCTCCGGACGAGAACTGATCACCTATCCCTATCTCATGGTGGTCGTTGATGAGCTGGCCGATCTCATGATGGTTGCCCCGCGCGACGTCGAAGACTCCGTCGTGCGCATCACCCAGCTGGCCCGTGCTGCGGGCATCCACCTGGTGCTGGCCACTCAGCGGCCCTCCATCGACGTGGTCACTGGTCTGATCAAGGCGAATGTCCCGTCACGTCTGTCCTTTGCGACTTCCTCAATGACCGACTCACGGGTCATCCTCGACCAGCCAGGTGCGGAGAAACTCGTCGGTCAGGGCGACGGTTTGTTCCTGCCGATGGGTGCAGCTAAGCCGATGCGTGTCCAAGGCGCCTGGGTCGCGGATTCAGAGATCCACGAGGTGGCAGAATTCCTGAAGGCACAGGTGAGCCCACAGTACCGTTCCGACATCGACGACGCGGCTTCCTCGGCTCCCAAGGTTGCCGAGGACATTGGCGATGATCTGGAACTGGTGTTGGATGCAGCACGCAATGTAGTCGAACTCCAATTGGGGTCCACCTCGATGCTGCAGCGCAAGCTGCGCATCGGTTTCGCCAAGGCCGGTCGCATCATGGACATTCTTGAGAACCGGGGGGTCGTCGGCCCATCCGAGGGATCGAAACCACGAGAGGTGCTGGTCAAACCCGATGACCTCGACGAGGTCTTGGCTAACCTCGCAGGAGAGCAGTGAACACATCGGTCCACCTGATCAGCCTCGGATGTGCTCGCAACGACGTCGATTCCGAGGAATTGGCAGCCAGGCTCGACCAGGACGGCTTCTGCCTGGTCGATGACCCGGATGCGGCTGAGGTCATCATGGTGAATACCTGCGGGTTCATCGAACAGGCGAAGAAAGACTCGATCGACACCTTGCTTGCTGCCTCCGATCACAAGTCCAGCGGGCGGGCCAAGGCAGTAGTGGCTGTTGGATGCATGGCCGAGCGTTACGGAACCGAACTGGCCGAGGCATTACCCGAGGCGGATGCGGTTCTCGGTTTCGATGCTTACCCGAAGATCGCCGGAAAGCTGAAGTCTCTGCTCGACGGGAACCGTCTGGGTTCCCACACTCCCGTTGACCGTCGGACTCTACTGCCCGCTGCGCCTAATGCGCGTCAGGATTTGGTCTCTGCAATCGTGCCTGGCCATTCTGGCATTGCAAACCTACCGACTGGGCTGGCCCCGGCCTCCGGGCCTAGGGTGTTGCGCCGACGACTGCACACCGGGCCATTCGCCCCACTGAAGATCGCATCCGGTTGCGATCGGCGCTGTGCCTTCTGCGCCATCCCATCCTTCCGGGGCTCCTACCTCTCCCGGCCCATTGATGAAATCGTCACCGAAGCCCGGTGGCTGGCCTCTCAAGGAGTTCGTGAGGTGATGTTGGTCAGTGAGAACACATCCTCCTACGGGAAAGATCTCGGCATCCGCCATCCACTGCCCACCCTCCTGGAACGACTATCAGGCATAGAAGGGCTGGAGTGGATCCGAGTCTCCTACGTGCAGCCCGCGGAGATCACCCCCGACATGCTGACCGCCATCACATCGACCGAGAAGGTCGTGCCCTATTTCGACATCTCTTTCCAGCATGCATCCCAGCGCGTACTACGCAGGATGAGACGATTCGGCGACCCGGAATCTTTCATCAAGTTGTTGGGGGGTATCCGGGAAGCCGCACCGAATGCCGGGGTCAGATCGAATTTCATCGTTGGCTTCCCGGGGGAAGAACCGGAGGACGTGGAGATCCTCGCCGATTTCATCTGTAATGCCGCATTCGACGCGGCAGGGGTCTTCGCCTACTCCGACGAGGAGCACACTGAGGGGGCATCCCTCGACGGTCACGTCGAGGTGGAGGAGATAGCGCAACGTCATGCCAGGATCGCCCAGTTGATTGATGAGGTCTGCGACCAGCGCGCCGCTGAGCGTGTAGGTGAGCGCGTTACTGTGCTGGCGGAAAGCTTAGATGACCAAGGCGTGGTGGGCCGGGCAGCGCACCAAGGTCCCGAGGTAGACGGAACCACTACCTTGCTCAACTCCACCGCAGCGGTCGGCCAGTTCGTCGATGCGCTCGTCGTGGACTCGATTGGGGTGGATCTGCTCGCCCGCACCGTGGACTGACGTAGAGTTCAAGGCACCACAACGATGGAGGCCACATGTCCCAGGATGTCCCGGGAGACAATCAGCTCACCTTTGCCTGGAACCTGCCCAACATCCTGACCATCGCACGAATGGTGATGGTGCCGGTTTTTGTGGTCGTCTTTCTGGCTGCTCCCCATGAACAGTCGCAACGTCTGTGGTCCACTCTTGTATTCACCTTGGCGATCCTCACTGATATGGCGGACGGAAAGATTGCCCGCAAATACAACATGGTGACCAATTTCGGGAAAATCTGGGATTCCATCGCCGACAAGGCGCTGACCGGGGTTGCTTTCATTGTGCTGTCCATTATCGGCGAGCTGCCCTGGTGGATGACGATCATCATCTTGGGGAGGGAATGGGGTATTACCGCCATGCGCTTCGCCATTCTGAAATATGGGGTCATGGCGGCCAACAAGGGTGGCAAGCTCAAGACACTGATCCAGTCCTTCGCACTCATCGCCTTCCTGGCGTGGGCGCCATCGCTGGGAACTTTCTTCGAGGTGACCAAATGGACCCTAATGTGGGCTGCCTTCCTGCTGACCGTGTTCACCGGAATCGACTACCTGTGGGAGGCCCACAAGCTGCGGCAACGCTGGCTCTCCGAACAGGCTGGTGATATCCCAGCCGCTGCCGAAGATGTCTGAAACGACTCACTTGTTGGCGGCCCAGGTCATCTGGGAACTGCGGGCCGCACGGCTTAGCGTCTCCACCTGCGAGTCACTGACCGGCGGCGGACTTGGAGCGATACTCACATCGATTCCTGGAGCCTCAGCGATCTTCCGGGGCGGACTGATTACCTATGCCAGCGATCTGAAGGTCTCCCTTGCCGGGGTGGATGCACACACGGTGGTCACCAAAGGGGTGATCAACGAGCCTACTGCTCGGCAGATGGCCGTCGGTGCAGCCTGGACCTGTCGCAGCGACATCGGCTTGGCCACTACGGGGGTTGCCGGTCCGGATTCCCAGGATGGGGAGGAACCCGGAACTGTGTGGGTGGGGCTTGCACTGCCTGCCCGCTGGTCGGACAGGGTGCGCGCCCGGGAATTCCGTTTTGCCGGGGATCGTGCCGAGATCCGGGAACAAACCATTCATGGAGCCTTGTCCTGGCTGCTCGTATGCCTGAAGGAAAATTTCTCATGATTGCCGGGAATAATCCTGCTCCGAGCAGTTGTTGAATGTTGTACACGACCTGATCGGAGGCGCTGACATGGCACTGACACGAGAACTGCTCGGAGAGGTTCTGCGCGCCGAGAGAATGCGCCAGGGCCGCACTCTCAGGGAGGTCTCTCTCGCAGCCAGGGTGAGTCTGGGATATCTCTCAGAGATCGAGCGTGGCCACAAGGAGGCGTCCTCAGAACTGCTCCACGCAATCAGCGATGCTCTCGGTGTACCGCTATCGGCCATCTACGGTGAGGTGGCGCGGCTGTTCGCGGTCACCGAGCGAGTCCCGGAACCAATCGCTGCTTGAGGCAGGAAGACGAGAGCGTTAGCAGGGTTTAGTCGCTCAGCGAGCCGCGACGCAATCGCCACCCTTGGGGAACCATCACCGCTCCTGCGGCCTCGAAGAGCCCACGACGCGTGGATAGGGCCGGGGTTCCATTCACCTTTGTGATCGTCAGGTCACCCAATTCGGCGCACAACCTGCGCAGTGCCGAAGCGCCTTCCTCGTCATCAGTGAGCACTAGCATCGTTTTGTGCCCACGCTCCAGATGGGCGACCAAATGCCCATCGTTGATCACCACCACGCTACCCGCCGAACGGGTGGGATGGCAGTCAGGATCTGTCGGCCATGCCAGCACCGAACCGTAGGGATTTGCTGGGTCGCTAGCAGCCAACACGACCATCCCGGTGGGATCCTGATTGCGTAGCCCGGCTGCCACTTGACCGGTGGTGAACTGGACCCCGCCTAGTTTGGGGCAATACCAACCTCGCTGCAATTCGCCGCGCTCCTCCAGGCGAGTCGCCAACCGACGTACATCGGAGAAAGTGGTTGGCAGGTGGTGGGTCTCGAAACCCGGACGGCAAATGATCCCTTGACGGTCGATAAGCAGATCGAGATCGCGTAGAGCGAGAGTGGCTGGATCGGATTTGTCATCCGACCAGGCCCGCCAGGTGGTTGCCAGTATGGGATCGGTTGGTGGAATACGCAATAAGCGCCGGGATCTTCTCGCCCCCGGGCGCGGATCACGGACCCGTACTTGGGCAGCAGAGGTCCCACACAGTTGCCGTAGTGTGGACAAGGAGGCCGAGGTGATGCTTCCAGACCAGACGAGTTCCTGTACCACAGCCCGGGTCGAAATATGGTCCCGAGCATCAGCGAAGAGTTCTGCAATGGTCCACGACCCACCACCCTGCAGCCGTTCAAGGATTGTGGTGGCTTCTGGCGACAATTCTGAACAGCACTCGTGGGCCGGTATGCCGACTGCCCACAATTCGATCCACCCATCGGTGGCACCAATCGCGCCTGCCCCTCTCCAACGAAGCATCCCAGAGGACAGTAAGGCATCAAGCGCGGCTGGGTCGTAGTCGGCGATACGCCCGGACAACACGAGATCCAGCTGGGACAACGGCAGGCGCACCCCACTGAGCTGGCTGACCACCTCACTTAGGGCGGCGGCCCCGCTGGACGGTTCGTCAAGCCCGTGCCAGCGGGTGAGAAAACGTCCGACGTCGTCGGCGGTGACGGGGCGCACTGTGGCACGCCTCCGGGCCACTGTACGGGAACGGACTTTGGCCAAGTTGGCTGATGTGATGTGGGCATTGCCTATCACATTCCATGATTGCTCTGCGGCCACAGTGGCCACCGCTTCGGCCACCAAATCCATGGGTAGTTCGAAACGTTCCGCAATGTCGGTGGCCCGGATCATGATGTGATTCCGGGCCCATCTGGCGATCAGCCGCTCCAACCCTTTGCGGTCACCGTCCAAGGCATTGGGTAGCCAGGAGAAATCCTGGGTGGTCATTAGCCACCGGCCCCACACCATGACGCGGGCATCATTTCGTAGTTCGGTCAACCACCCCCCGGCGGACTGCTGCTGTGGGGGATCGCAGCGATGTTCCACCTCGTCAGGGGTCAGCGGGCCGATCCGGGCGAGCATGTCCCACACGGCCTCTACATCATCGCAGATCCATCCTGGGGCCAAGTTCTGCATCTGTGCAGTGAGTTCATCGGCCACCTCCGGATCCAATAGATCAGTGGTGGCCGGGCGCCCCAGCAAATCGTCGAGGGCCTGCGGGGACAAGTCGAGGACAGCTCCCCCCTCGGGGGTCAGCTGCTGGTCGGTGTCGTAGATCGCCCCCAGCCCAGCGAGCAGGTTGAACATCATGCCCCGGGCCATCGGGGATGCGGTTTCGGTGTACACGTCGACCACTCGGACAGTTCCCTCCCGGATACCGATGAGCAAATCTCTGAGTGCGTCCAGGTCGAGGACGTCCTCCAGGCACTCACGCATCGTCTCCAAGGTGATTGGGAAATCAGGATGGTGCCGGGCTACATCTAATAACTGTGATGCCCGCAGCCGCTGCTGCCACAAGGGTGACCTGCCGCCCTTGAAGGAACGCGGAATCATGAGGGCTCGAGCTGCGCATTCCCGGAAACGTCCGGCGAACAGCGCAGAGCAGGCCACCCGAGAAGTGAGTACTGTCTCGATCTCGGTGGGCAGATCCATGAGCAGTTCTGTGCCCGGTGCCACGGAATCGGAATCTGGGATGCGCAGCACAAGGCCATCGTCGATGGCCGTCACCTGGACCGGGGGCCCCGCACGGTTACCGAGCACTGACTCCATGACCATCCCGAGTCCGGTGGTGATCGCGGTACCAAGACCACAATGGATGCATACCTGCCAGTCGCCCAACTCATCGCGGAACCGTTCGATGAGGATGAGATTCTCACCGGGCAGCACCCCGGTAACCTCTACCTGCTGCGAGACGTGTGCAGTCAGATTGTTTATTGCCCATTCGTCGAGACCGAGCTTTGCCAGCCGGGACCGGGTTGATTTCGGATCGGTGAGTAGCTGATCGGCAATCTGTGTTCGGGTGCCGCCTATGGCTAAAGGGCGCGAATGGGCGTCCGAGCGCCAGAAAGGCAGCCGACCCACCCGACCGGATGCCGGGGAGACAACGACATGATTGGCGGTGATCGCATCGACGAGCCAACTGCTGGTTCCCAAAGTGATGAGATCACCCACCCGTGATTCGTGGACCATCTCCTCATCAAGTTCCCCGATGCGTTGGGTGGGATGCCGTAAATCGGTTCCGTCACCTGATAACAGAACGGGGTAGAGGCCACGGTCGGGGATAGTCCCGGCATTGCGCGTGACTACTGACCGCATCCCGGTGCGGGCCCTCAACCGGTCTGAGGGATCCCGGACCAGTCGGGCACGCAGGGCACTGAACTCCTCTGATGGGTAGGCGCCGCACAGCATGTCGACGACTGCATCGAAAAGGGATCGCGGCAGCGTAGAGAACGGGTGTGCGCGTTTCACCAAGACATACAACTCGCCAGGATCCCAGGATCTGTCGAGACACATGGAGACGAGCTGCTGGGTAAGCACGTCCAGCGGATTGCTGAGCTCGTGCATCGGCTCCACCGCGTTAACGGTCATCAGTTGCAGTACTGCAGTGGAGGTGAGCAGGTCATCACGGGTGATGGGAAACCACACGCATCGCGATGTTGCACCGACCTGGTGCCCGGCACGGCCGACCCGTTGCAGTGCAGAAGAGACCGAAATGGGTGCCCCCACCTGAATGACCAGGTCGATGGTGCCCATGTCGATGCCCAGTTCTAGGGAGGAAGTGGCCACGACACATTTGAGCTGGCCTTGCTTGAGCTGATTCTCGATCCAAGCGCGGTGTTCCTTGCTCACTGAACCATGGTGCGCCATCGCCATTACTTCGATGTCCCCACCCCGACAGGTGGCATCGACACCTACGAAGCTGGAGGGCAACTCGTCGGGCAGTCGTTGTCCTTGACGCTCTAGATGGAGTTCGTTGATCTTCGCCGTGAGGCGTTCTGCGTGGCGCCGAGAATTGACGAAACACAGGGTGGAGGTGTGTGTCTCGCAAAGATCGAGGATCTGCTCGGCGATGAGTGGGTGGATCGAGTTCGAGCGGCGGGTGGTGAGGTTGACGCCGAGGTCGGTCATGTCGGGAACGGCACTGCGTATCTGCACGTCCCAGTCATGACGAATCGGTGGACTTACCACCGTGCAGAGGCGCTCACCTGACAGGAACCTTGCTGCGGCCTGCGGTGGCGACACCGTCGCGGACAGCCCGATACGTTGGTGAGGGTGCATTTCGGCGAGTCTTTCCAAGCTCAGCGCCAAGTGGGCGCCTCGCTTGGTGCCGACCAGGGTATGCACCTCGTCGACGATGACCGTCGACACCGACCCCAAGGTGCGGCGTGCGGCGCTGGACAACATGAGGAATAGGGATTCGGGAGTGGTGACCAAGATATCGGGGGGATGGGTGACTAGTCGTCGGCGCTGGGCCGCGTCGGTGTCGCCGGTGCGCATACCGACCCGTACCGGTGGTCTGGGGGCACCCAGTTGTCGGGACGCCTCCTCGATTCCGCGCAGGGGAATGGCGAGGTTTTTTTCCACGTCGGCGGCCAAGGCCTTGAGCGGAGAGATGTAAACCACGCTGGTGGTCGGGTTATCCCAGGTTCCGGTGATGCGGTCGATAGCAGTGAGGAAGGCCGCGAGGGTCTTGCCCGATCCGGTGGGGGAGATGACCAATACATCGTCCCCACCAGCGATCGCCTGCCAGGCGCCGCACTGGGCCGGGGTGGGTGCGGGGAAGCGGGAGGTAAACCACGATTTGGTGGGTGTCGAGAAACCTTGCAATGGGTCTCGGCGATCCGTCATGGCTTCATTGTGACGCTTTGCTGTGACATTCTGCGATGCGATGTGGCGTGAGTCGCCCAGTATGGTGGTGACCATGCGTGAGGCAGAGCTGTGGAGCAGACTGGAATCCCATCTCGGCTCCGGCTATGCCTTAGTGTGGGCCGAGCAGGTGGTGCTCGCCGATCTGCAGGGGCGCACGGTGTGCGAGGCATTGCATGATGGGGTGGGGTGCAAGACCATCTGGCGTGCAGTGTGGGCGCACCTCGAGCTGCCTGCCCGGGAACGTTGAACTAGAACACGCTCGTTCGCAACTTTTTTTCGAACAAATGTTCGTATACTGTTCCATGTGTTGACCCACCGGGTTGTCCACAGGTTTGGCGCAGGATGAGCATTTGTCAGTCCCGCCGCCTATCTTCTCGGTGTCGGATTACCACGATTTCCTCAGCACTGCTGACCACAGGAAGGACTCGAAGATGGCTGCAACGGATCGCACCAAGGCGCTGGAAGCCGCTCTCGCCCAGATCGAGAAGCAACACGGCAAGGGATCGGTCATGCGTCTGGGAGACCAGACCCATGCTGCCATTGAGGTAATCCCGACCGGGTCGATCGCCCTCGACGTCGCTCTCGGCATCGGTGGGCTACCCCGCGGTCGAATTGTCGAAATCTATGGCCCGGAATCCTCCGGAAAGACGACAGTAGCCCTGCATGCCATAGCGAATGCGCAGGCCGAGGGCGGCATCTGCGCCTTCGTCGATGCCGAGCACGCCTTGGACCCAACCTATGCCGCGGCTCTTGGCGTGGACACCGATGCTCTTCTGGTCTCCCAGCCAGACAACGGTGAGCAGGCCCTAGAAATTGCCGACATGCTTATCAGGTCGGGGGCATTGGCCCTCATCGTTGTCGACTCCGTGGCTGCCCTCACTCCACGGGCAGAGATCGAGGGAGAGATGGGTGATTCGCACGTGGGCCTGCAGGCTAGGTTGATGAGTCAGGCGCTGCGTAAGATCACTGGTGCCCTGAAGTCGGCCAACACCACTGCCATCTTCATCAACCAGCTACGGGAGAAGATCGGCGTCATGTTTGGTAGCCCCGAGACCACCACCGGCGGCCGGGCGCTCAAGTTCTACTCCTCGGTGCGCCTTGATGTGCGGCGCATCGAGTCCCTCAAGGATGGCAGTGAGATGGTCGGCAACCGTACTCGCGTGAAGGTTGTCAAGAACAAGGTGGCCCCGCCGTTCAAGCAAGCTGAGTTCGACATCATGTACGGACGGGGCATCTCGCGCGAGGGTTCGCTGATCGACATGGGCGTGGAGGCCAACGTGATTCGCAAGGCCGGTTCTTGGTTCACCTATGGCGACGACCAGCTTGGGCAGGGCAAGGAGAATGTTCGCAACCATTTGATCGCCCATCCCGAAATTGCCGACGAGATCGACCGCAAGATCCGTGATGCCCTGGGAATGGGAGAAGTACCCGAGGGAATTGACCCAACGACCGGTGAAGTTATTGAGGAGGACTTCTGAGTCGGCGAGAAGTCCCGGAGCCGACCGGGCCTGATCAGTCGGCAGATCCTTGGATATTTACCCGTGAGATGGCGCTTCGAGCACTGGACCGCCGGGCCTACTCGCGTGCCGAGCTCACTTCCTTGCTGATCCGTAAGGGAGCCGACGAGCAGATCGCTGGGCGGGTTCTGGACCGGTTGGAGGAACTGGGCCTGGTCGACGATCTCGAATTCGCCAGACAGTGGGTGGAATCACGGCACCGGGCCCGCGGTCTTCCGGCAGGCAGGCTGGCGATGGAACTGCGGCGAAAAGGCATTGCCCCCGAGACCATTGATGAAGCTATCTCGGTGGTGGATCACGGCGCAGAGTACCAAGCTGCCCTCCAAATTGCTCGGACAAAAGCCAGCACGATGGCCAAACTGGACCACGATAAGGCGCTGAGACGACTGGTCTCCGTGCTCGGACGCAGAGGTTTCTCCCCGGAGATCTCCTGGGAGTGCGCGCGGCGTGCCCTGAATGGTGACGACTGATCCGGGTGCTCTCCCCGCTACTCGGATTGGGTGATCGTTGCGGTGGTGGGTATTAAGGACGAGAATCCCTCACCCACCAAGATGCTCAGGCGGTCAGCCAAAGATGATCGTTATGCCGAGGAACCCAGCCCACAGCACCGCCCAAGTCCGCAAATCTCCTGCCACATCCAGCCTGAGGAACCGTGATGCGACCCAGAAACCAGAGTCATCGATGTGCGGCAGCAAGGTGAATACCATACCGGTGGTTTAACACTTCGATCGGGATTGAAGGAGGATTTCGTGGATCGTGATCCTGCCTGGTTCGTCGAGACGGACACGGCCTTCCACCGCTACCCGCTGCATACTTCGCATCAGCTGAGCGGTCCGACTACAGTGGTCGGGCCATGATTACCACACAGCCTGACCTCGCATCGCCCCGCACCTATCAGGTGATCACCCACGGGTGCCAGATGAACGCGCATGATTCCGAGCGGATCTCCGGCCTGCTGGAGCAGGCCGGTCTGGTCCCGGCACCGTCGAATAACCAGGAACTGGCGGATGCCGACGTGGTCGTCTTCAATACCTGCGCTGTGCGGGAGAATGCGGACAACCGCCTGTACGGGAATCTGGGTCACATGGCGCGGATCAAGCGTGAGCATCCCGGGATGCAGATCGCGGTGGGTGGATGCATGGCTCAGAAGGATCGCGAGGAGATCACTCGCAGGGCGCCGTGGGTCGATGTCGTCTTCGGAACCAACAACATTGGTTCCCTGCCGGTGCTGCTGGAACGAGCACGCATCGAGCAGGAATCCCAGGTTGAGATCGTCGAGGCCTTACAGACCTTCCCATCCAATCTGCCGGCCAAACGTGACTCGGCCTATGCGGCCTGGGTATCGGTGTCAGTGGGCTGTAACAACACCTGTACCTTCTGCATCGTGCCCTCGCTTCGCGGTAGGGAATCTGATCGCCGCCCGGGCGACATTCTTGCTGAGATTCGGATGTTGGTTGACCAAGGCGTCCAGGAGATCACCTTGCTGGGGCAAAACGTCAACACCTACGGGGTGGAATTTGGTGACCGTGGAGCCTTCGCGAAATTGCTGCAGGCCTGCGGGGAGATCGCGGGCTTGGAACGTGTCCGATTCACCTCACCACACCCGGCGTCCTTCACCGACGACGTCATCAAGGCCATGGCCGAGACCCCCAATGTGATGCACTGCCTGCACATGCCGTTGCAGTCGGGTTCGGATGCCGTGCTGCGGGCCATGCGCCGCTCCTACCGGCGCGACAGGTTCCTGGGCATTCTCGACCAGGTACGTGCAGCCATGCCGGATGCCGCGATTACCACCGACATCATCGTTGGTTTCCCGGGTGAGACGGAGGATGACTTCCGAGCAACAATGGAGGTGGTCGAGGCCGCGCGGTTCTCCGCCGCCTATACCTTTCAGTACTCCATCCGCCCTGGTACTCCGGCTGCGACCATGCCCGATCAGGTGCCCGCACCGGTCGTCGCCGAGCGCTACCAGCGTTTGGTCGAGTTGGTCGACGATATCGCCTGGCAGGAGAACAAGGCCCTCGTCGGTACCCCTGTCGAAGTACTGTTTGCCATTGGTGAGGGACGCAAGGATGCTGCCACCGAACGGATCACCGGTCGCAGCCGGGACAACAGACTCGTGCACGTGGCTGCACCCGAGGACCCCGCCGCATGCCCCCGGCCAGGAGATATCGCACGGACGGTGATCACCCGGGCTGCTCCGCACCATCTGGTGGCCGATGCCCCGATCACCGACCTGCGCAGAACCCGCGGAGGAGACGCCTGGGAGGCCGCAAATCAACCAGGTGAACGTCCTCGCGGCGTCGCCTTGGGGATACCGAGCCTCGGGAGAAGCTGAGGTGGTTGAGGCCGAATCCCTTCCTCTGCTGGTGATCGTCGGCCCGACCGCCAGCGGCAAATCCTCCTTAGCCATCGAGGTCGCTCGACGATTGATTGCCGACGGGTGCAAGGCCGAGATCGTCAACGCAGATTCCATGCTGGTTTACCGGGGAATGGACATCGGCACTGCCAAACCAAGCCGTGCCGAACTGCAGGAGATACCGCATCACCTAGTGGACATCATGGAGGTCACCCAGACCGCCACCGTGGCCGACTTCCAGGCAATGGCGCGCCAGATCATCGACGCTCTGCGTTCCCGGCAGGTGGTGCCCATTCTGGTAGGCGGGTCGAGTCTGTACATCAGGGCCATCATCGACGACTTCGACTTTCCCGGAACCGAACCGGTGGTGCGTCAGCGTTGGCAGGAAGAATGCGACAGGATCGGGTCGGTGGCCCTGCATGCCAGACTCCGCGAGATCAACCCCGATGCGGCCGACGCGATCCTACCTGGCAACGCACGCAGGGTAGTCAGGGCCTTGGAGGTCATCGAACTCACCGGAACCTTCCAACCCCGGCTCCCACAGCCTCGATATGCCTTGGCGCACGTGCACCAATTCGGACTGCGTTTGGAACGTGCGGAGATGGACCGGAGAATCGATGCCCGGGTTGGGGCTATGTGGCGCCAAGGGCTGGTTGCTGAGGTGCGGGGCCTCGTTGACAAAGGTCTTCGGCAAGGTCTCACGGCCTCCAGAGGATTGGGCTATCACCAGGTGCTGGGCCACTTGGCGGGGGAGTATGACCAAGAAGTGGCGCGTACCTTGACTGCAGACGGGACCCGGCGTCTCGCGCGCAAACAACTTGGTTGGTTCAAACGCGATCACCGGATCACATGGCTGTCGGCTGATGACGAGAACAACGCGGGTTTCATCGCCGACCTGTGACCCGGATCAGGAGACAAGCCAGTCGGATCATTGCACGGTACCCGGGTGCTATGAAGGAACCCGGTTGTGGCGGTGCGACTTCGCCGTGGTTGACCACCGGTGGGACAATTACGGAGTGCAGACTCTCAACTTCGCCAAGGGCCACGGCACCCACAATGATTTCGTGATTCTCACCGATTACGACGACTTGATCAGGCTTGATGTCCCCACCGTCGCTTGGCTGTGCGATCGCCGTGGCGGTATCGGGGGCGACGGGCTGCTGCGGGCGGTTCGTGCCGGGCTGGTTCCCGAATGGCAGGGTGATCCGGATCTATGGTTCATGGATTACCGCAATGCCGATGGGTCCATTGCTGAGATGTGCGGCAACGGGTTGAGGGTCTTCGTCCGCCACCTCGACGAGCAGGGTCTCATCACCACCGGTGTTCCGGTTCCGGTTGCCACCAGGGCAGGGGTCCGCACCGGACAGGTGCTGCCCGACGGAGTGGTGCGGATTTCCATGGGGGCGGTGACCCTTCATGAGGAACCGACCTGGGTCACCCACGACGGTAGGCAGTGGTCAGCGACCGTTGTGGACGTCGGCAACCCTCACGCTGTCGTCTTTCTTGATACCTTGAATCAGTTGCGTCAACTCAACTTGGAGCAAGCACCCGGCTTCGATCCGGTTATTTTTCCGGCGGGAGTCAACGTGGAATTCGCTGTCGTTACCCCGCAAGGACTCCACATGAGGGTCTTCGAGCGCGGGGTCGGGGAGACTATGTCATGCGGTACCGGGGTCGTCGCCACCGCTGTCGCCCACGCCCGCAGCACCTTCGAATCACCAGATGAAATACGGGTTAGTGTGCCAGGTGGGAGTCTCAGTGTCTCCCTGGGAGAGGAGATCTGGCTGAGCGGACCGGCCGTTGTCGTCGCCCATGGCACCGTGCAGGTTCCCGAGCAGGGGGCGCGATGAGCCGGAAGACCGATGAGTCGGCCGACATCGGAGAACTTGATTTGGCCGACCGGAGGTCCCTGCGTCGCGTCCAGGGAATGTCCACCGAACTGGAGGATGTTTCCGAGGTTGAGTACCGACGTTTGCGCTTGGAGCGAGTGGTGCTCGTCTCTGTGTGGACCGTAGGTTCCCAGGCCGATGCAGACAATGCGATGTTTGAGTTGAAGGCCCTCGCCGAGACCGCGGGTTCCCAGGTACTGGCGGGTTTGGTGCAGCGACGCCAGTACCCCGATCCAGCCACCTATGTCGGATCTGGGAAGGTGGCGGAGATCGCCGATGAGATACGAGTACACGGGGCCGATACTGTCATCTGCGACGGGGAGCTTTCCCCGGCTCAGCTGCGCACTCTTGAGGACCGGCTGGGCGTCAAGGTCATAGATCGGACCGCGCTGATTCTCGATATCTTCGCCCAGCACGCGAAATCGGTGGAAGGCCGTACCCAAGTGGAGCTGGCGCAGCTTAACTATCTCAAGCAGCGGCTGCGTGGCTGGGGCGGCAATCTGTCACGTCAGGTGGGTGGCCGTGCCTCCGGTGGCGTTGGTATCGGCGGTAGGGGCCCGGGTGAGACCAAGATTGAAGCGGATCGCCGCCGGATCAGCCATCGCATCTCGGTGTTGCGATCACGGCTGCGCGATATGGATTCGACCAGGGCGATCAAGCGGTCTGACAGGTTGCGCCGCAAGATGGCATCAGTGGCCATCATCGGCTATACCAACGCCGGCAAGTCTTCCCTGCTCAACCGGCTCACCGGCGCCGGGGTTCTTGTCGAAGACGCGTTGTTTGCCACCTTGGATCCGACCACCCGCCGCTCGACAACCGCCACGGGCCGGGTGTTTACGCTCACCGATACCGTCGGATTTGTCCGGCACCTGCCCACCGACTTGGTCGAGGCCTTCCGTTCCACATTAGAGGAAACCCTTGATGCTGACCTGTTGGTGCACGTGGTGGATGGCTCCGATCCGGACCCGCTAGGACAGATCGAGGCGGTCCACCGGGTTTTGGGCGAGATTGGTGCCCGGAATCGCCCGGAACAACTTGTGATCAACAAGATCGATGCCGCCAATCCCGATACCCTAATGATCCTCGCATCCCATAATCCCGATGCGGTGTTTTGCTCAGCCCGGACTGGGGAGGGAATCGACGCGGTGCGCCGGGCCGTGGAATCCGGCCTACCGGTGCCCGGCGTCGAGGTGGAATTCGTCATTCCTTGGACCCACGGCGAGTTGATTAACCGGGTGCACAAGGAAGGCGAGTTGATCCTCGTGGAGCACCGGGAGAATGGAACCTACATCCATGCCTGGGTGTATCCGGACCTGGCCAGTGCCCTGGAGAATGCGAGTGAGTGATCCGCAACTCGACGACGTCTTAGCCGAGGCCGTTCGCGGAGTCGCAGGCACATCCCGCATCGGTCAGCAGCAGATGGCGCATGCCATCAGCAAATCCCTTGATGACGGTGGTCATCTGCTCATCCAGGCTGGTACCGGTACCGGCAAATCCTTGGGGTATCTCGTCCCGGCGCTGAGCTGGACGGTACTTCATGACCGGACCGTGGTCGTGGCGACGGCGACACTGGCCCTGCAGAATCAGCTCGTCCACAAGGACATCCCGGTGGCTGCCCGGGCGGTGGCCGCTGTCGTGGGTCGTACCCCGCGCACCGAGATCCTCAAGGGAAGATCCAACCATGTGTGCCTGCTCAAGGTGCGTGACCAACCTGGTGCTACCCAGGACTCGTTGCTGGGTGGGACGGATCTCCTTGATGCCACCCGTGCGGCAGGCAGCGACGACGCCTCGGTGCTGGGCGCGGAGGTGCTCACTCTTCGGGAGTGGGCGGAGCTTCAGGCCGGATCCGCAGAACTGGGGGATCGCGACGACGCGCCATCCCATTCGGCGCGGGCTTGGGCGCAGGTCTCGGTGTCCAGCCGGGAGTGTATCGGCGCAAGTAAATGCCCTTATGGCGCAGAATGTTTTGTGGAGGAGGCCAGGGCGCGGGCCCGGCGGGCAGATCTGGTGGTGACGAACCACGCCCTGCTGGCCATCGAAGCCATGACGAACAGCAGTATCCTGCCCGAACACGATGCGGTCATCATCGACGAGGCCCACGAGCTCGTCGCCCGGGTCACTAATGCCGCGACCGCGGAACTGAATCCTGGACTTGTCGAACGTACCACCCAACGATGTCTGCCGTGGCTGGATGATGACCTTGGTGTGGATCTGCTTGGTCTCGCCGATGAACTCCGGGGTGCCTTGGCCGCTCGCGATCCGGGACGTGTGGAGGCCCCGGAGGAAGCACTGGGCGGGGTGCTTGAACGTTTGCGTGAGGCCAGTCGCAGGGCCGTCTCCCAGGTGTCAGCTTCCTTAGACAAGGATCAGCCGGATGATCCGGGACGGGGTCTGGTGGCCGGGGTAATGAAGGACCTCTTCGAGACCAGCGAACGGATGGCGAAGCTCAGCGAGTTGGATGTGGTCTGGACCACCAGGTCGGAGCGTCTCGGTGATGGGCTCAGCGTCGCCCCGCTGTCGGTGGCAGGATTAATGAACCAAGCGGTGTTGTCCCAGCACACCACCATCCTCACCTCAGCGACCCTGACCCTGGGCGGAAGATTCGACGCAATTGCTGGGTCGGTCGGGTTGTGTAAAAATGACCGGATCGCCTTGGATGATGAGGTGGTCGACGAGAGTTCCTGGCGGGGTCTCGACGTTGGATCTCCCTTCGACTATGCCCGGCAGGGAATCCTCTATGTGGCGGCGGGGCTGGGCAATCCGAGACCTGAGGGAATATCAGCCGATGCCCTAGAGCAACTCGCCGGACTCGTATGGGCTGCAGGAGGCCGCACCTTGGGATTGTTCGCATCCCAGCGTTCGGCCGAGGTTGCAGCGGAATATCTACGGACAGCTTTCCCCACTCTTGAGGTGATGTGCCAGGGACAGGATCACCTCGCAGAGTTGACTAGGCATTTCGTTGAGGATGAGAGCTCGGTGCTGGTCGGCACGATGAGTCTGTGGCAGGGGGTTGATGTCCCTGGCGACACCTGTCAGCTGGTGGTCATCGACAAGATCCCCTTCCCGCGCCCCGACGATCCGTTGATGCAGGCCCGTCAGCAGGCCGTCGCCCGGGCGGGAGGCAACGGGTTCATGCAGGTGGCGGCCACTCAGGCGGCTCTGTTACTCGCTCAGGGGGCGGGGCGGTTGATCCGTCGCGATACGGACCGTGGTGTCGTTGCGATTTTGGATCCACGGCTGGTTACCGCACGTTACGGCGGTTTCCTGTTGTCCTCACTACCACCGTTCTGGACAACGACGAACCATGAAGTGGCAATCCGGGCGTTGCAGCGGCTGCGTGGTGGGTCCTGATCAAAGGCTGCGCAAAACGGCGACGACCTTGCCGAGAATGGTCGCCGCATTCCCGTCGATCGGCCGGTATGCGGGATTGTGCGGCATCAGCCACACTTGCCCCGGGGTGCGGTGCAGGGTCTTGACCGTGGCTTCCCCGTCGATCATCGCGGCGACGATTTCCCCGTTGTCCGCAGTGGATTGCTGGCGAACAACTACGTAGTCGCCGTCACAGATCGCGGCATCGACCATCGAATCGCCGTGTACTTCTAAGGAAAACAACTGTCCGGGGCCGACGAGCTGTTTGGGTAACGGCAGCACTTGTTCGATCTGTTCTTCAGCGAGGATCGGCGTCCCTGCAGCGATGCGCCCAAGCACTGGTACATGGATCGCGGCCGGGAACTCGTCGCCGACCCCTGTGGGATCAGTAGCCTGGCTAACCGCAGGGTCGACAGGGTGGATGACCTCCAAGGCACGGGGACGGTTCGGATCGCGGCGTAGGAAACCTTTGGCCTCCAGCACCTTCAACTGGTGGGAAACCGAGGAAGGTGAGGCCAGTCCTACAGCCTCGCCCAGTTCCCGGATGGAGGGCGGATAACCACGTGTCGCGACGGTCTCTCGCAGTACCTTGAGGATGCGACGCTGACGCGGACTCAGGCCATCGGTATCGCTTGGGCTGTCCGGCAGTCCGGTGACCTGGGCCGAAGGAAAGTCGGATGACGCATCGGTAACGTGGTTCGCGATGCCTACCCGACTGGGACGATCAGCTCCTCTGGAGTTCTGTGCTGTGATGCGCCGAACGGTGACCATGGAATCACGCTAGGGGAATGTCGCAACTGAATCAAACACATGTTCGAGAATGTCCGGTCTTGTGGGAACTGCCGATGCCTGGTGATTGGGATCGGCGACGCCCAAAACCCGCAATCGAACACTTGAACGATCCGTGTTGAGCGATTAGGGTATTGATCGAACAAAAGTTCGACGAACATCTGTTCGTTCATGGACGGCTGTCCGATGGATGGAGGAAGATAGCATGCTTACCGGTACCCGCCGATTGCACCAGCACCGAGGACGCGGTGTTCGCAGCATCACTGTGCCGACCATTCGACGCGGACCCATCACCCGTGCTAACCAACCTGTTCTTCCTGGTCGGCGTCCCGCCCAGCCCTCGTTGCCCATGCGCGACGGCAATCGACCGCTGTCCCTACTGCAGGCCGGAACGATCGTTCGACCGGCAACCCCAGCGCAGCGGTGGCAGTTCACCGATCGTGGCTTGGCGCTCATCATGGGAATCGTTGCCGTCATCTTTGGTGCCGCAGTGGTCTTCATCATCACCCAGTTCATTGCGTTGGGTGCCCCTCTCGCTTGAGAATGCTCCAACGGTCAGGCATGGTCTGGCACGTCCGATGACATTGAAGGGGTGGTCCCGCATTATTGCGCGGGACCACCCCTTCATCACGTGTTGGCCGATGATCGGAGCGCTGTGTGTAACCCCGTCGGATCAGTAAGAATAGGGCTGCTGAGGCGGCGTAGTGGGCTGCTGAGGCATGTCGTAGCCAGTCGTTCCCATGGATGATTCATCCACCACCAAGGAGCCGACGATCTTGTCGGCAATAGTCTGCCTCTTGGCATCCCACAGTGGGAACAAGTAGCCAATATCGCAGATGATGCCGTCAACCGCGTGAGCCAACTGGCGTAGGAAGGCCATGCCCATGCCCAGCGGCTGGCCGGTGGCCTCGCTGAGCAGACGAGTCTTGGCGACCTTGCGGCCCCAGCTCTGGCCGGTGGTGCCGCCCAAGTACACGGTGTTGTACAGGAACCAAGCGAAGTAAGCACCATACCCAATGAGGGTCAGGACGCCGGCCAGGGTCTCTGAGCCGGTAGCTGTACCGATTCCTGCGAGTGTGTACGCAACAATGCCGGGAGCTGCGAAATCGACCAAGTAGGACAGCACTCGCTTGCCGAAGGAAGCGAGGGGCTGGCCATTGGGGGCTACCGGACCGGTGAGTGCTGTCCCGTAGTTCGGCGTGGTGTAGCCGTAGTTCCCGGCCGATGCGTACTGGTCCTGCGGGGTCTGGGCATAGCTGTTGTAGCCCTGGGATGCGCTGCCGTAGTCGGTGGTGGCGCCATAGCCCGGGGTCGGGGAGTCATAACCTCCGCTCGAATAAGGGCCATCGGCGGGCTGGGTGTAGCCCGACTGGGGAGTCCCGTAGCTCTGCGTTTGGGGAGCGGTCGAGGGGTAGGAACTCTGAGCACCGAGATCCAATGGGGATCCGGTCGATCCCGTCTCGCTAGTGCCATAGTCAGTGGTCCCATACCCAGATGACTCCGGGGTGGAGGTTCCGTAGCCGACCTGCGAAGCAGAAGTGCTGCTTCCATAATCGGAGGTGGAGCCATAGCCGGTGGAGGCGTCGGTTCCGTATCCGGATGGCTGTGGGGTTCCGTAACTGGAAGAAGAGCCGTAACCCGAGCTGGGGGTGGATGGATCGGTTCCGTAGCCTGACGAGGCGCTCGGAGCGGGCTGGCCGTTGTCGGTCGATCCGTAGCCGGTGCCGTATGTGGGCATACCCTGAGCAGGTACCCCGTAGCTGGGGGTGGATGGTTGTGCGGGTTGCTCCGGCTGCGCTGGGGTTCCGTAGCCTGGGGTGGTCCACCCCTGGGCGGAGGCCTCACTCCCGGGCTGGTCGGTGTTGGCCGACTCCTGCGGTTGAGGAGTGGGGTAGTTGGTGTTGCCGGCCGGATTCTGGCCGCTGGGCTGCTGGCCGTCGGGACGACCCCAGTATTCACCGCTCAAGGGATTCTCCGTTCAGATTTCGGTACTTACGCAATCATCCTAGGTGTTCTTGAGGCCAGAGCGAACTGGTGTCCGCGGCACAATGGTTGCGTGTTGCATACATCTAGGTCCGATCCCAGAACCCCCTTCGACGCACGAAGAGCCCTGGCAGGTGTCGGCGGTCTTACCTGCGCCGGGGCTGCAATCTTGGCCGTCCACGCCTTTTTAGGGGTTGGGTTACCCTGCCCGCTGTTCACCCTTACCGGAATCCAATGTCCGCTGTGTGGCACGACCAGAGCAGCCAGTGCCGTGCTCAATGGCGACCTTGCGGGCGCTTGGTCGCTGAATGCCTGGACGACTTGCCTGGGTATCGTGCTAGGGGTCTGCGTGCTGGCCTGGATCGTCGAGGCAATGGGTGGGCCACGGCTGCGTCCGCCACTGTGGGTCGGACCAGTTACCCAGAACCGGGTCTACCGGTGGTTGGGTGTCACGGGCCTAATCTTCATGGTCGTCAGGAATCTCGTGTGAGCCCCTTGCGCAGCCCTACCGATGGTGCTGTGTGATCGCGTGTGGTGCATCGCCGATGAGATCGACACAACACGCCCGCGATATCCCCGACAGGGGGCGGTTCGGGTGTACGGTAACTACATCTAGTAGTTTTATGGATGCCTTTCATCAACAAGTTGTGTTTTTAGGGTGCTCTGTGAACCGCTTTCGCTGACCCATAGGAGATGCATGTACTGCCCGTTTTGCCGGAACACGGACACCCGTGTACTCGACTCCCGTGCCACCGAGGACGGGTGCTCGATCCGTCGTCGGCGGCAGTGTGCGCAGTGTGGTCGGCGATTCACCACCATTGAGCAGACACAGCTGGTGGTAATGAAGCGTTCCGGGGTCACCGAAGCCTTCAACCGACAGAAGGTCATCGACGGGGTGCGCAAGGCCTGCAAGGGCCGTCCGGTCACTGAGGCAGAACTTGCCAGGCTGGGGCAGAAGGTCGAGGAGAGTCTCCGGGCCTCGGGTCAGGCTGAAGTTCCCACCCAAGACGTGGGAGTGGCAATCCTTGGGCCGCTGTCGGAACTTGATCCGGTGGCCTATCTGCGCTTCGCATCTATATACAAGCACTACGAGTCGGCCCAGGACTTCGTTGATGAAATCGAACGAATGGAAACCGAAGGGTCAGTCACCGACTGATCGGAATGCCGGTGGCTTGCGGCACGGTGATGTCCTGGCCCCGGCCGTCTAAGAACCAGAAACAGGTATGCAACCACCCAGGAGATGAGTGTGACCGAGAAAAGCAGCAAGACGGGATCATCCCGGACGCCGAAGTCTAGGGGACTCGTCGTCGACCGTGTCTTCACCACCGAGGGCGTTCATCCCTATGACGAGGTGACTTGGGGGAAACGCGATGTCGTGCAGACCAACTGGAAGACAGGGGAGACTGTCTTCGAACAGCGGGGAGTTGAGTTCCCTGATTTCTGGTCGGCCAACGCGTCGACCATCGTGACCACCAAGTATTTCCGCGGGGCCCAGGGTAGCACCGCTCGAGAGGCGAGCCTGCGCACCCTCATCGACCGAGTGGTGAACAAGTACCGTTCTGCTGGTCTCGAGGCCGGCTACTTCGCCTCCCAGAAGGATGCTCAGGTGTTCGGGGAAGAACTGACCTGGCTGCTGCTCAACCAATATTTTTCCTTCAATTCGCCGGTGTGGTTCAACGTCGGCACATCAGCGCCCCAACAGGTCTCTGCCTGTTTCATCCTGTCGGTAGATGACTCGATGGAATCGATCCTGAATTGGTACCGCGAGGAAGGAATGATCTTCAAGGGCGGTTCTGGTGCTGGACTCAACCTGTCGCGGATCCGTTCTTCCAAGGAACTGCTGCGCTCCTCTGGTGGCACCGCTTCGGGCCCGGTTTCTTTCATGCGTGGGGCCGATGCCTCGGCCGGAACGATCAAATCGGGTGGGGCCACCCGCCGGGCTGCCAAGATGGTCGTACTGGACATCGATCATCCCGACATCGAGGAGTTCATCGACACAAAGGCGCGCGAAGAGGACAAGATCCGCGCCTTGCGTGATGCAGGTTTCGACATGGATCTCGGTGGGCAAGACATCACCTCGGTTCAGTACCAGAACGCCAACAACTCGGTGCGGGTCTCCGATGAGTTCATGCGCGCCGTGATCGATGGCGAAAAGTTCGGTCTTCGCTCTCGCACCACCGGCGAGGTGATTGAGGAGGTGGACGCCAAGGAACTGTTCACCAAGATCGCCAGGGCTGCCTGGGAGTGCGCCGATCCCGGCGTGCAGTACGACGGCACCATCAACGACTGGCACACGAACCCCAACACCGGACGGATCAACGCATCCAATCCCTGCTCTGAATACATGAGCTTGGACAACTCCTCGTGCAATCTCGCCTCGCTGAACCTGATGAAGTTCCTACGCACGGATGACACCTTCGACGTCGAGAAATTCGCCCGGGCCGTTGAACTGATCATCACCGCGATGGACATCTCCATTACCTTCGCCGATTTCCCGACCGAACCGATCGGTGACACCACCCGGAAGTTCCGTCAGCTGGGCATCGGCTATGCCAACTTGGGAGCCTTGCTTATGGCTCTCGGCAAGGGTTATGACTCCGAGGGCGGACGTGCCTTGGCAGCTGCCATCACATCTTTAATGACCGGCACCGCCTACCGGCGATCCGCAGAACTCGCCGGAATCGTGGGTCCTTATGAGGGATACACGATCAATGCCGCCCCGCACAACCGAGTGATGCGCAAACACAAGGCGGCTAACGATGACCTGCGCACCTTCAACAGAATTGACTCTGAAGTACGTGATGCAGCTGGAGAGCAGTGGAGCCGGGTGGTCGAACTGGGAGAGATCCAGGGCTTCCGCAACGCCCAGGCCTCTGTGCTCGCGCCCACTGGCACCATCGGCTTCATGATGGACTGCGACACCACCGGCGTTGAGCCGGACTTCTCCTTGGTGAAGTTCAAGAAGCTGGTTGGTGGATCGTCGATGCAGATCGTCAACCTCACAGTCTCCAAGGCGCTTGCCAACCTGGGCTACAACCAGGATCAGAGCACCGAGATCGTGGCATACATCCAAGAACACGGCAACGTCGTGGGCGCACCACACCTGTCAAAGGACCACTACGAAGTTTTCGATACTGCCATGGGAGTGCGCTCCATCAAGCCGATGGGGCACGTTCGGATGATGGCTGCGGTGCAGCCCTTCTTGTCTGGGGCCATCTCCAAGACCGTCAACCTCCCCGAATCGGCCACCGTCGAAGAAATTGCCGACGTCTACATGGAAGGGTGGCGCCTGGGGCTGAAGGCTATCGCCGTCTATCGAGACAACTGTAAGGTCGGTCAGCCGCTGTCCGACGCCAAGGCGAAGTCGGCGACTCAGACCGCTGCTCCCGAGGTCCGGATCGAGTACCGGCCTAGACGTAAGCGCCTTCCGAAGTCCCGTAGCGGTCGCACCACATCCTTTGCTGTCTCCGGGGCCGGAGGATACATGACCTCGGGCGCCTATGATGATGGTCGGCTCGGTGAGGTTTTCCTGAAACTAGGCAAACAGGGTTCCACCCTGTCGGGTGTGATGGATGCCTTCTCTATCGCGGTATCCATCGGCCTGCAGTATGGGGTACCGCTGGAGAGCTTCGTACAGAAGTTCACCAACCTGAAATTTGAGCCGGCGGGCATGACTGATGACCCGGATATCCGCATCGCCCAGTCGATCATGGACTACATCTTCCGTCGCCTCGCTCTGGACTACCTGTCCTTCGATGAGCGGGCTGAGTTGGGCATCTTCACCTCAGCCGAGCGGGCCCGCTATGTGGAGACCGGCTCCTACCTGTCCGAGGAGGACGAGGCCCAACTACCCGAATACGAACAGCTGAAGAATGACGCGGCCGACAACCTTCAGGTGGACGAAGCCGGTCCCATCCAGCCCTCGCTCATCGATGCGAAACCGCACACCACTTCGGAATTGATGGAGTCCATCACTGGGATGGCGGTTGATGCTCCGTTGTGCATGACCTGTGGTACGAAGATGCGCCCGTCGGGATCTTGTTATGTCTGTGAGGGCTGCGGATCCACCTCGGGCTGCTCCTGATCGATCACTGCTCGGGGTGGGTCACCGACCCGCCCCGAGTTTTTTTCGTCGTCAGTGGCGATCAGCCCAAATTTTTCTTACATGATGACCAATAGGTGGCGCATACACAACAACCTTTCCGGTCTGCATTATCATCACATGACACTGACCGCGTAGGAGGAATGACAATGCGTTGCATCATGGCTGTGGGCCTTCTGGCCGCCCTTTCCCTCACCGCCTGCGGAGGCGGTTCTGCAACCACTTCCGAGACACCCTCGGGTGGAACTCCAGGTACTGCCGATCGTTCCTACGACGTCTCGGGGATCGTCAAGGACGACAACATCGCAGCTATGCTTCCGGCTGGGGTGACCTCCAAGGGCACCTTGGTCATCGGTGCGGCAACCGACTACGCTCCGGCTGAGTTCCGTGGCGAGGACCTGCGTACCCCCATCGGCTATGACGTCGATCTGGGCAAGGCAATCGGTCGGACCCTTGGGCTGGAGTCGAGCGTGGAGCACGGTGAATTTGCATCTCTGCTGCCGGGCATAGGAACCAAGTACGACATCGGGATCTCCTCGTTCACGGTGACCTCGGAACGTACCGCGGCCTACGACATGATCGCCTACATCACCGTGGGCTCCTCCTTCGCTGTCCAGAAGGGTAACCCCAAAGGCTTCAACCCCGACGACGTGTGTGGCGCCACCATTGGTGTCCAGACCGGCACGTACCAGGTCGAGCAGCTTGAAACGCTGACCGCCGAATGCTCCAGTGCAGGCAAACAGCCCGTCGAGGTGCTGTCCTACCCGCTCCAATCCGATGTGACCACCAATCTGGTGGGTGGCAAGCTGGATGCACTGTACGCCGACTCGACCGTATCCGACTACGCTACCGTCTTGACGAGCGGCCAGCTTGAAGTGGTTGGCGGAGTGCGCGAGGCCGCTTCGCAGGGAATCGTCGTCTCCAAGAACGATCCGCAACTGACCGCGGCGATCCAGGCTGCGATGCAGAAGCTGATGGATGACGGCACGTGGTCAAAGATCCTTGAGTCCTGGGGAATATCCACCGAGGCCGGGCTCAGCACGGCCGAACTGAACCCGCAAGCATGACCGACGTGCCGACCCCGACCGGCAAACCGGAGTTGATCAAGCCAAAGCCGGTGTTCCGCCTTGATCTGTGGATTTGGGCGGGCATTGTGCTGGTTCTCGGCGCAATGCTCGTCCATGCCCTGTTCACCAACCCCAATTTTCGCTGGGATGTGGTCGCCCAGTTCCTGTTTGACGCCAGAGTCATAAAAGGCGTGGGATGGACGCTGCTGCTGACCCTAGCGGCGATGGCAATCGGCATCGTACTCGCTGTGACCACAGCGGTGATGAGGATGGGGACCAATCCAGTGCTTCGCGGGGTTGCCTGGGCCTACATCTGGTTCTTCCGCGGAACCCCGATCTACACCCAGTTGGTGTTCTGGGGGCTGCTCCCGGTGCTGTATCCCAAACTCTCGCTGGGCGTCCCCTTCGGCCCTGAGTTCTTCGTATTCACTACCCAGGAGGTGATCAACGCTGCGGTTGCTGCGATCCTCGGATTGGGACTCAACGAGGGTGCTTATCTGTCGGAGATTGTTCGGTCCGGGTTGAACTCGGTGGACAAAGGACAATGGGAGGCGGCCACCGCGCTGGGCATGAGACACGGCACGGTACTGCGTCGGATTATCATTCCCCAGGCCATGCGGGTCATCGTCCCCCCAACAGGCAACGAGACCATCTCGATGCTGAAAACCACCTCGCTGGTGCTGGCGGTGCCGTTCACCTACGAGTTGACCTTTGTCACCAACGCGATCGGCAACAAGAACTTCCTGCCAGTGCCGTTGCTGTTGGTGGCGGTTATCCACTACTTGGTGATCACCTCGGTGCTCATGGTAGGGCAGACCCATCTGGAAAGGTATTACGGGCGTGGATTCGAGGGACAGCCCTCAGGCAGGCCCCAGAACAAGCGCGCTGCACGGCAGCAGGCGATTGGCGCATCGGGAACGGTCAACGACGTGACGAATCTGGAAGTGACCCCATGACCCAGCAACCAATGGTGGATATTCGTGGAGTCCACAAATTCTTCGGTGACTTGCACGTACTCGCGGGCATCGACCTGCAGGTCGCTCCGGGCGAGGTCTGCGTGCTGATGGGCCCATCAGGCTCGGGTAAGTCGACCTTGCTGCGATGCATCAATGAGATGGAGCAAATCAGCGCAGGGCGGGTATACGTCGATGGCATGCTGATGGGACTACGGGAGGTCGTCAAGGACGGCAGGTCAGTGCTGTACAGGTTGAAGGATTCAGAGATTGCCGCTCAGCGTTCCCGGATTGGCATGGTCTTCCAACGGTTCAACCTTTTCCCGCACCTCACCGCTGTGGAAAATGTCATGGAGGCCCCTGTTCAGGTCAAGAAGATGCCTAAACCCCAGGCGCGCGAGATGGCCATGACCCAGCTTGAACGCGTCGGGTTGAGTGATCGCGCCGATCACTATCCAGCCCAGCTGTCTGGCGGCCAACAGCAGCGGGTGGCCATCGCCCGGGCGTTGGCGATGACTCCCGAGTTGATGCTCTTTGACGAACCCACCTCCGCGCTAGATCCCGAACTCGTCGGGGAGGTGCTGGGCGTTATGCGGGAGCTTGCGGCATCGGGTATGACGATGATCGTGGTTACTCATGAGGTTGGTTTCGCCAAGGAGGTTGCCGACCATGTCGTGTTCATGGATGGGGGAGTGGTGATCGCGGACGGTTCCGCGGCCGAGACTATCGAGAATCCCACGCACCCCAGGGCCGTTGAATTCTTTGGCAAGGTACTGTGAGTCACCGGTAGCCGCCGGGCAAATCGGTGGTGTACGCGAAGACGGATGTGGGACGGACCATTAGGTCCGTCCCACATTGCTTCGACGTTCAGGGTGATATGACCCCGATCACACCGTTGTCAGGCCTTATCAACCTGGTCCTTGAGGAAGTCTTGAGCCTGATCGACCTTGTCAGCAAATTTGCCATCGGTCTTGTCATCAATGACATCGCCAACCTTGTCGATGGCGTCCTTGACCTGGTCCCCATGATCGTTCACGGCGTTTTTGATCTCGTCGAAGGCTCCCATGAGGCCCTCCTTCCTATCGACTGTGGCCGGGCTGATGCACTCGGCCCATCCACAAGCCTAGGGCTAACAGGGGACAAGGTCGCAGCAAGTGCCGACATCATCCGATATTCGGCTACCATGCTCCCACCGCACAGATGACTCCGATGAGCACGACTACGAGAAATGGGACCCGAAGTCGCAGTAAGGCATTGGCTGCCATCAAGGAGATGACCCGGGCTTCCAATGAAAACTCCTGTTGTGCGCACATGTTGTTCGTCACGATAAGCGCAGCCAGTACACCGAGAATCCCCAGCGATTCACCCGCCTAGGCGCCGACGAAGGTGAATTATGACCTATCGGTGACCATAAAGGCGCTGAGCATCTGTTCTTGTCAGCGAGCTAATGCGGCAGTAACGACTAAGACGCCGAAGGAGATTTGGACGCTGTCGTCCCATTGCCCACCGGTCTCAGAAGTCCTCGTGGTCAGGGGATTCTAGAGAACAGCCTGGGTGCGGAGCACGAATCAGTCCTAGGGTTGGGGCGTGGGACAGGTGCTGCACGGATTCGCGATGATCTGGTTGATCATCGGTGTCGGTTGGTTCGTAGGGCACCTGAAGGTCATGGATGATTCCGCGCAGCGTGTGCTGACCCGGGTCGCCTACTACGTGGGGCTCCCGGCTATTCTCTTCCACTCATTGCAGTCAGCAGATTTGGGGCGGATCTTCTCCAGCAACGTCATCGTCTCCGCTGGAGCTGTCGCGACAACCCTCGGTATCTACCTTCTGCTAGCCACCTTCTTGTGGCACAGATCGCTGCCCCACAAGATCATCGGGGGGTACACGAGCTGTTATGTGAATGCCAATAACATGGGGCTTCCGGTCGCCGCCCATGTCCTGCACGACACTTCCTGGGTGGCTCCAGTGCTGCTCATGCAGGTAGCTTTCCTGCAGCCAGTCGGCCTTGCCGTACTTGATGCCTCCCGGGCAGCTCGTGAGGGACATCGGTCATCGCTGTGGTGGAGCATCAGCCTGCCGTTGCGCAATCCGATGACCCTGGGCGTATTCGGCGGGTTGGCCAGTAATCTCGTAGGGCTCCCGGTACCCAGGTTGTTGTTGGAGACTAGTGAGCTGATGGGTGGCATCGCGGTGCCCGCGATGCTGCTCGGTTTCGGTATCTCCCTGCGTCTTGGGCCGTTGCCCGGGAAGAGCAACATGCCCGAAACCCTCACGGTCATAGGGCTAAAGGCCATCGTCCAGCCGCTGATCGCCCTGCTGCTCGCCGAATTGCTGCGCCTGGATGCAACCACCACCTTGGCGGTGGTGGTCATGGCGGGGCTACCTACCGCTCAGAATGTCTTCGTCTTCGCGACATGGGCCGATGAATCCGTCACGTTGGCGCGCGATGTGATCTTTATCACTTCGGTGGTCTCAATCGTTTCGGTGACCGCCATGGTGTGGGTCGTCTCCCTGTGATCGGTGGCGTCCACCGGATTGGCACTCCCCTGAACACTGTACGGCTTTCGTCGGAGTAACATCCGTGAGCAGGGCGGTAGCGGCCAGGAACGGTGACGACAACAGGGCTGTGGCTTCACGGTGCTTCCAGGGCATTTGAGGCAACGCCCGGCCGCTGTCGGGTGCAGGTATCATGAAAGGTAGCCAGGCTAGGATTGATGGGCTATGACCGATGACAGTGTTCGCCTCGATTTCGACCCGTTATTGCCGATCAGTGCCCACGTCGACGAAATCGCCGCACTGATTCGCGCTCATCCGGTCGTAGTCATCGCGGGGGAGACCGGATCGGGCAAGACAACCCAATTGCCCAAAATTGCGATGCTTGCCGGGCGCCAGTCGATCGGACACACTCAGCCGCGACGCATCGCAGCCCGTTCTGTGGCCGAGCGCATCGCATCTGAGACGGGCACCGACCTGGGCGAGATCGTCGGCTACCAAGTGCGGTTCACCCGACAGGCCTCGAAGGCCACCCGGCTCAAGGTGATGACCGACGGCATCCTGCTCAACGAGATCGCCCATGACCGTGATCTGAAACGCTACGACACGGTGATCATCGACGAGGCCCATGAACGGTCACTCAACATTGATTTCCTGCTCGGCTACCTGAAACAGCTGATCTCGCGACGTGCGGACCTGCGGGTAATTATCACTTCAGCAACCATCGATACTCAGCGCTTCTCGACCCATTTCGACAACGCGCCTGTGGTCGAGGTATCAGGACGTACCTTCCCGGTCGAGATCAGGTACCGGGAACCCGTCGACGCGAACGGGGAACTGATCAATCAACCTGATGCGATCGTTGCGGCTGTTCGGGAGTTGAGTGCCGAAGCACCGGGGGACATTTTGGTTTTCTGTTCCGGGGAGCGGGAAATCAGGGATGTCATCGACGCCCTGGGCGACGCACGGCTGTCGGCGACTGAGATTCTACCCCTGCATTCGAGGCTGTCAGCCAGCGAACAGCACCGCATCTTCGCATCGCACCCGGATCGTCGCATCGTGGTGTCCACCAATATCGCCGAAACTTCGTTGACCGTTCCGGGAGTGCGCTATGTGGTGGATGCCGGAACCGCGCGCATCTCCCGCTATTCGAATCGCACCAAGGTACAGCGGCTGCCCATTGAGCCAATCTCACGAGCCTCAGCCGACCAACGTTCCGGGCGTTGCGGCCGGGTAGGCCCGGGGGTAGCAATCCGTCTCTACTCCCAAGAGGACTACGAGTCACGACCCGCGTTCACCACTCCCGAGATCCTGCGTACCAATCTGGCCTCGGTCATCTTACAAATGGCTCGGGCAGGGCTGGGAGAGATCGTCGACTTCCCCTTCGTGGAGGCTCCCGACTCGGCACAGATCGGCGACGGACTTCGGCTGCTCACTGAACTCGGTGCGCTCAGTGCTACGAAACCAGTGCGTCTATCACGGATCGGACGAGGACTGGCGCAGCTACCGATCGACCCTCGGCTTGCCCGGATGCTCATAGAGGCCCATCATCGCGACGTGCTGCGTGAGGTGCTGGTCATCACATCCTTCCTGGCGATCCAGGATGTCAGGGAACGACCTGCCAAGCATCGCGAGGCAGCCGACCAACTTCATGCGCGGTTCTTCAGTGACGAAGCCTTGGCTCAGGCTCAGCAGACCGGTTCAGGATCCGCCCGAGGGCTGCGGACTGCGGGCACCTCAGTGCAATTCAGTCTGCAGCGAACGACCGGGGCACCTGCCAGGCACACCCCGCACACCTCGAAGTCGGTTCGCTTCGCATCCCGCGGCACATCCGTCGGGCTGAATCCTGCGGCAGATGCCGGTGGCGACATCATGGCGGTGGTGCGGCTGTGGGGTTACCTGCAGGACCAGCGCAAGGCCCTGTCCGGGAACCAGTTCCGCAGGCTGTGCCATGACGAGTACCTCAATCATCTGCGAATCAGGGAGTGGCAGGACCTGCATACCCAGCTGAAAAGCGCTTGCAAGGACCTCGGTATGCGGCGCAACCGTGGGCCGGGGGCGGTCGACCAGATTCTGGTCTCGGTGTTGTCCGGGTTGTTGTCCCATGTGGGGCTCAGACTTCCGCATCTGAAGAAGGATCCGGCACAACGCCGACGCTCGCAAACCGAATACTTGGGCACCAGGGGAGCTCGTTTCGCCATTCAACCAGGGTCGTCGCTGTCACGTCGGCAACCCGAACTGGTGATGGCGGTCGAGCTGGTGGAGACTAGCCGATTGTGGGCCCGCACCGTAGCCGGGATCCGACCCGAATGGGTGGAACAGGTGGGTCTCCACCTGGTGCGTCGCCAGTACTCGGCACCTCACTGGTCAACGAACTCGGCATCGGTGCTCTGTTACGAGAAGGTCACCCTGCTGGGAGTACCGATCATCGTCGACCGGCTCGTCGATTATGCCCGGGTTAACCTGGCCGAGGCTCGCGAAATCTTTATCAGAACCGGATTGGTCGAGGGGCAGTGGCGGCCTGACCGCGGCCCAGTCGATTACCACTTCCTGAAACACAACGACCGGGTATTGGCCGAGGTAGGCGAGTTGGCCGACCGGGTGCGATCTCGCTCAGTGCGGATCAATGATCAGGACATCTTCGAGTTCTATGACATACGCATTCCTGCCCAGGTCTGTTCTCAGGCAAGTTTCGACGCCTGGTGGCGGGAATACCCGGATAAGACCTTCTTGGAATTCGACGTGGGCATGGTGGCCGACCTCGGTGAGGTGGCCGAGGCAAGATCCAGCTTCCCGGACCGCTGGGTCATCGGTGAGCTCAATCTGCCGGTCAGCTATGTCTTTGAACCAGGTCACGGTCGTGACGGGGTCAGCATTCGGATCCCGATGGCTCAGCTGAACCAGCTCAGCCCTGAGCCCTTCAGCTGGCAGGTACCGGGACTACGCCAGGAACTTGCGGTGGAGCTCATCCGCCACTTGCCCAAATCTCTGCGTACCAATTTCATCCCGGCCCCGGACCACGCCCGCGACGCTCTGGCATGGCTGGCCCACAACGATCCCGACAGATCCAAACGATTCTGTGACGAGCTGGGCCGTGCCCTGACAGCCCTCACCGGAGTGGTGGTGGAACCTGCCCAGTGGAATCCGCAGGCCGTGCCCACTCACCTGCAGGTTGGTTTTGAGATCACTTCTCCGGGAAAGCCCGCGCGTTACTCCCGGGATCTGGGAAAACAACGAACTGACCTGTCCGACCATGTCACCCGAACCATCACCAGAGCCGCGCCGAAGATCCGTGATGCCACAAACTGGGAGTTTGGAACCCTCGACGTCCAGACCACATCGCGCAGTTCGGGGATCACCGCGATCGGGTACCCTGCCCTGGTGGACCGCGGTGACCGGGTGGGGGTCGTGCTGGCCGGAACCCAGCTTGCCGCGGCCAGTTCCCAGCGCCTGGGGCTGCGTCGGTTGTTGGTACTCACCAACCCCGATCCCACCCGCTGGGCGGTTTCCCATCTCACCGCAGCCGAGAAGCTAGCCTTACCAGCGAGTCCTTACTCTTCGGTTCCGCAGCTGCTCGCCGATGCTCGGTTGAAGGCCGTTGAACAGGCGATGCTACGGTTTGTCGATCCCGTCGAGGTGCGTGATCGGGCGGTTTTCGACGCCTTGGCAGTCAAGGTGCGTCAGGTGCAGGCCGACCAGATGCGCCATGTCGTGGCAGTAGCAGCCAAGGTCTGCGATGCAGCCCGGGAGGCCCGCGATGCGATCAATGCCTCACCCATCGCAGCCGAACTCACAGAGCAATTGGACAACTTGCTCTTCGAGGGATTCATCTCCTGGATCAGGGAACCGTGGTATGACCATTTGCCCCGCTACGTGGATGCGATCACCCGGCGTGCTTTGGCCGCACGCATCGACCCGGCCCGTGACGAACGCTTGGTCGCCCCGATTGACGGGCTCCTCGACGAATACGATACGTTGTGTGCTGTGCAACCCACCGGCCGACTGCCTGATGCTGTCGATGACATCGGATTCATGATCGAGGAACTGCGGGTGCAGATCTTCGCCCAGACGCTGGGCACCTCAATCACTGTGTCACCCAAACGGATTCGCAAGGCAATGGCCCAACTGCAGGTCACTTGAGCACCGTGATCGTGAGGAACCCGGTAGAGCCCTGCCGTGCACTCGGCGATGCAACAACTGGGGGTTCGCTCGCATTGGTCCCCACCAAACCAAGGCGGACAGCTAAGCCACGTTGACCCGATGATGCCGGGTGAACCAAAGAATGGGAGCTTGCCACCGCCATCGCTGCCATCGTGTATCAGCCTCCATCCGATGCTCACTCCTTAGGACAGGGGATATCGGGTTCGTATCGAGGCACCTGCTGATGCGGGCGGTGTCATTGACCGGAGTGCTGCTGATCGGATGAACTCTCATTCCCCCAGAACTGCGACACTGTGGGTTCCCATCGACACACTCTGGTCTCCCACCGTCACCTCACCCCATGACGCGAGGAGCCTACCCCGGGATTCGGCGGGTGAACAGGGGTGCTGGCCAGGATTCACGATGACAGTCAACGGCCCATTGACCATGCGGAACCAGCCGTGACCGTGGTCGGTGACCACCGGCGTGCCGATTCCCCGCAGATAGGCCCGGCGCAGAGCGATCAATTGCTTGTACCAAGCGTACATCTCGGCATGGTACGGCTCATCGAGCTCGTTCCAGTCGATGTGAGAGCCCCGGAAGGTCTCCGGATCCTGGGGGTCGGGGAACAGTGCCTCGGTACCATAGACCGAGGCCCAGTCATGGGTAGCGAATTCCCTCAGACGACCCTGGGTAACAAGCGCCCCTAGTTCTGGGTCGTGGTCGGTGAAGAAGCGGAAGGGTGTCCTGGTTCCCCATTCCTGGCCCTGGAATAGCATAGGAGTGTAGGAGGACAACATCACCAAGGCGATCCCGCCAGCAACGGCCCCGGGGGGGATGGCCTCATCAGGGCGATCACCCATTCCCCGGTTCCCGATCTGGTCGTGGTCCTGGGTGAATACGACGAATCGCCTACGGTCCACGGTGGTGTCCACCGGAGCCCCCCAGTTGGTGCCCCGGAAGGTTGAATACCCACCGTCGTACACGAAGACCTTCTCCAGAGCCTTGGACAGTACTTCAGGTGATCCGAAATCCACGTAGTAGCCGAAGCTTTCGTCGGTGAGGTAGGCGTGGATGGCATGATGTACATCGTCATTCCACTGCGCATCGATGCCGAGCCCACCATCTGACCGTGGGGTCACCATGCGCACCTGGTTCAGATCCGATTCGGCGATCAACACCACCTGCTGGGGCAGGCTGTGCCGAGCTGCCTCGACCCTGCGGGACAACTCGGCCAAGATGTGTTCGGTGGAAGAGTCGTGCAGGGTCTGCACCGCATCCAGCCGCAAGGCATCAATGTGAAACTCAGTGAACCAGCGCAGGGCATTGTCGCAGATGAAATTCCGGACCCCGCGGGAATGTTGCCCGTCGAGGTTGATTGCATCGCCCCACGGGGTGGTGTATCGGTCGGTGGTGTAGGGCCCGAAGGTGCTGGTGTAGTTTCCGGCAGGTCCGAAGTGGTTGTAGACCACATCCAGGCAAACCGCGATTCCGTGAGCGTGGGCAGCATCCACGAACCGCTGCAGTGCGGCCGGCCCGCCGTAGGCCTCGTGCACCGCGTACCAGAAGACTCCGTCGTAACCCCATCCATGGTCCCCGGCAAAGGAGGCCAAGGGCATCAATTCGACGGTGTCCACTCCCAGATCGACCAAATGATCAAGCCGGGTGATTGCCGCGTCGAGAGTACCCTCAGGCGTCCATGTGCCGACGTGGACCTCCTGAATGACTCCGCCCAACACCTCGATTCCGTTCCACGATGCGTCGGTCCAGCTGAACTGTGAAGTATCGAACACCCGGGAGGGTCCGTGAACCCCGTGTGGCTGATGGGCACTACGCGGATCGGGCCGAGGAACCCCACCATCGACGCTGATCAGGTAGTCGGTTCCGTGGGCGAGATCAATGCGCCAGTACTCTCGACCGTCGGGGGTCATCGGTTCTGTCCGCTCGCCGATGATCGCATCCACATGTGAGGCGAAGGGGGCCCACACCCTGATTCCGGTCATCCTTCCAGTCCTTCCCGATCGTTGCCCTCAGTCCTGTTCAGTCGTCTGGTGAGCCACCCAAGGATTCCCTGCCCATCATTGGTTGACGGTAGCCCTTGACGGTGTGGGGGAGCTGTGATGGCTCGGAAGGATGAGGTCCGTTCTGCCGAGGAGACCTCTTCTAGCACCGCGCACGGGAAATGGGCAAGCAGTTCCGCCAAATCGATATTTCCGCCATTCCAGTCGTGACCGCTCACCACGTCGTGCCAGCTACCTTCGGGCAGTACCACCGAGGCACCCACTAGGGCATCGCGTTCCAGCACCGGGCGCGGCAGCCGGGTGGCTACCACGATCACCCGGGCATCCTCGCCCCGGGAATAGGCCACGACATGCCCTGAAGAGGTCGGAACCGCGCAGTAGGTTGCCTGCTTGCCGACGAAGGCTTCCGGGCGTCGCCTGCGCAGTCTCATGATCGACCTGGTCAGGTGGAGTTTCTCCTCGGCCAGCGTGACCGGATCGCGTCCTGCGAGGTCCTTCACCGTCCGATAGATTGCCCTGAAGTCAACTGGGCGGCGGTTGTCCGGGTCCACCAGGGTGTTCTGCAGAGTCTCGGTGCCCTGATAGTTGTCGGCTACTCCGACACAGGTCAGCTGGATAGCCTTCATAGACAGGACCGTGTCGCGGGCCGCATCCTCGGTCAGTGCATACCAGTCGGCGAAGGTGCCCATTACATCCTCGTTCGCGCACAGTGCCTTGATCCGGGTGGTCATCCGATCCTCAGCCTCGAGATCCGGGGAGGTCCACGATGTCCAGATCTTCTGTTCTCGTACGACCTTGATCATGTACTCCACCAGCCGCCCCACCTCGATCGGCCCGCTATCGGTCCATGTACCTGCGATCGTCTGCCACAAGAGATTTTCCGCGTGGCCCTCAATGTCCTCGGCGAGCAGGTGCAGGGAGGTAATCATCTCCCGCCATTCCGAGGCATATTGGGAAATAACCAGCTGTCGCGCTCGGACATCCTCGCTGCGTTTCGTGTCGTGGGTGCTTCCTGCGGTCATGGTCGCAGGCCAGTTGCTCGCCGTGGTGGCGCACCAGTGGTGGAAGTCGTCGGGACTCAACCCCCAGGTCTGCGGGGATCCACCCACCTCGTTCAGTGCCACGAGATGGGTCCATCGGTAAAATGCGGTGTCCTCCAGACCTTTCGCCTGCACAGCGCCACATACCTGCTGGAAGCGAATGACCAGTTCGTCGCGTAGCGGCTGTAACCGGTGGTCACCCGATCCCACGTCGTGCCCACTCACCAGGTCGAGCACCACCTCCAATGTGTCGTGGAGGTCTTCGTCCAACATGTTCTTGGCCTTGGCGGCTGCGGTCTCCAATACTTCGGTGGATTTCTCGGGAGCGGGTTCCCCGGGCACTATATAGGCCCGGTAGCGGTCGATGGCCACCACCATTGCCCCCAGACAACTGGCTATCCATCCTTGGGTGTGATCGCGTAACATGATGTCGGCTGAGCAGATCTCATAGGCCAAGGAAGCGATGCGGTGTACCTCGGCCATCAACGATGAATTCATCACCTCGGACTTGGCCTGTTCCACAACCTGCGGGAGGGTCCCAGGAATATCCCCAGCTACCATGTGGCTCACTGACGCTAGTTCCCCGTAACCGTTTGGGTCGCATAGCAAAGCCCCGATGCGCCAGGTCGCGTCGTAGCCCGTCGTCCCGCAGACCATCCAGTCATCGGGCAACGTTTCCTCGGCCTCCAGGATTTTCTCTGCCGCAATCCAGGCTCCTTTGGTGGCAGTGGAGAGACGACGCATGTAGTCACGAGGATTCGCCAGACCATCGGGGTGATCGATGCGGAAGCCGTCAATGTGACCTGCCTCATACAGTTCAAGCAGCAATGCATGGGTGGCGTCGAAGACCTCCGGATCCTCCACACGCACCGCCACCAAGGTGTCAACATCGAAGAACCGCCGGAAGTTCAGTTCCTCGGCTGCCACTTTCCAGTAGGCGAGCCGGTAATATTGCTCAGCGACGCAGACGTCCAACGGCAGGTTCTCGGTTCCGGCACGTACCGGATACACCTGATCGTGATGGACAAGTACCGGCTGCGGTCCTTCGTGTTCCAGTCCGGGAACCACCAGGTTGCGGCGAGTGATCTCGCCATTGGCCAGTGCTGTTCCGATCCGTGATCCCAGGAAGGGCATTAGGATTCCTTCACCCTCGCCAGTGCCATCGAACCACTTGGCATGCTGTGAAGACGGTCCGTAGCGCAGTACCGACCACAAGGCACGGTTGTGATACAGCGGGGTAGGAACCCCCATGTGATTCGGGACGACGTCCACCACCACACCCATCCCACGGCCATGAGCGGCGGACGCGAATCTCTCGAACCCCTCCCGCCCACCGAGCTCGGCAGAGATCCGGGTCGGGTCGACAACGTCGTAGCCATGGGTGGATCCTGGGGCTGCCTGCAGGATAGGAGAGCAGTAGACATCACTTACCCCTAGGTCCTGGAGGTAGTCCAGGGCTGCGGTGGCCGCGTCGAAGTCCAGCTCTGGGCCCAGCTGTAGGCGATAGGTTGTCGTCGGTATGTGTCGTCCCGCCGAGGGGAGGTGGGCGATATCGTGAGAGATGGGTGCCTTGATGGGAACGTTTGTCATCGGGCCTCCGAGAAGATCTGTGTATCTCCAAAACTACCTGCCGCAGGTGGCACCGGGCATCGGCGTCTGTTGCTGACAGGGGCGCACTTGGGAAAATCATCAACACCCCTTGGCTTACGACCCTGGGGACCGCTACCGTCAAGGACAGGACCACGATTGAGGAGATACCACATGGACCTCAGCGAGAAATTCGCCGAATTCGCCCGCACCACCCAGGAGAAGCTCAACGAGTTCACCGACCAGGTGAAGCAGAAGTATGAGGACTCCGATCTGGACGAGAAGTGGGAGTCCTTCCGTACCGATGTTGCAGCCCACTACGAGAGTTTCTCGGGGACGGTGAAGGACAAGCTGGACGATACCGACCTAGACGAGAAGTTCTTGGGATTCACCGCCACCGTGGCTGACAAGTACCGGTCGATCGCCGATGATGTGAAAGCCAAGTACGACGATTCAGACCTGGATGACAAGTTCGAGAATTTCAAGGGCGAGGTAACCGCCAAGTTCAACGAGTTCAAGGGTTCCCTCGGCAAGCGTGACGAGCAGTCCTGAAGACACCGAACCAGGGCCGGGTACCGAGCGTGCCCGGCCCTTTGTGTGAGTTGTGGCACAGTGTTGATGTGCCAGCAACAACACAGGCGGTCGTCGACCTGCTCACCCTCACCGGCCCGGACCGTGATCATTGCGTCGGGGCCCATCCGCGAACTCTCATGCAACGCACCTACGGTGGGCAGGTTCTCGCCCAAGCACTGATGGCTGCTCACCGAACCGTTCCTGATGACCGTCAGGTGCATTCCCTGCACGCTTGCTTTGTCCGCCCGGGGGCCCCGGATGCCGACATCTGCTTCGCCACCGAGAACATCCGGGATGGTGGCTCGTTCAGCACCCGCCAGGTGATCGGGCGGCAACTGGTCACTGACCAGGACAAAGAAATTTTCCGGATGACGGCCTCCTTCCACATCACTGAGCCCGGCTTGGACCACGCCGATCCGATGCCCTCCGATGTTCCCGGCCCCGAGGACTGCCCGACTTTCGTTGAGTACATGGATGCCACCATCGGACCCTCACCGCTGTGGCGGGAGTGGGATGCCCTCGACGTACGTTTCGCGGGGGATTCGGCACCGGGTGGAGTCATCAAACCGGGGCGACATGTGGCCTCGATGAGAATCTGGATGCGCACCCGGGACATGCTGCCCACTGATTCGCGGATCCACCGGGCGATGCTGGCCTACATGTCGGATCTGACGCTGCTGTCGGTCTCGGCGGTACCGCATCCCGTTGCATTCATCTCGAAGCAGTTGCAGACTGCCTCACTGGACCACGCCATGTGGTTTCACCGCGATTTCCGGGCCGATGAGTGGTTGCTCTACGACATGTACTCCCAGTCGGCCTCCGGCGGGCTGGGACACGGGTCGGGACGCATCTTCCAGAACAAACTGTTGGTGTCTGCCACTGCCCAAGAGGGACTCATCCGTCCGGTCGAAGACCGTGCTGTGCTCAGTTGAGGCAATGTAGACCTAGGGAACAACCAAGTTGGGTGGTGTTGCAATGTGCAGCACCACCCAACTTACGTATGAAGTCAATTTTCGTCAGCGGGTCGCGGGAACTGCTCCGGTCTGCCGCAGCACCACCAGGGCAGCCCGCTCAATCTGGCGTACCCGCTCCGCAGTGATTCCCCAGATCTGACCAATGTCGGCCAGCTTGGCCTGTCTGCCATCGACGAGCCCGTAACGACGTCGTACGACATCTGCCGAGCGTTCGTCGAGGCCCTCAAGCATCGCGTCGAGACGATCCCGGTCTTCTTGAGACAGTACGACCTCGTCGGGTCCGGGTGCGGTCTCCTTAGCGATCAGATCTCCCAAGGAGGTATCACCATCCTCCTCAACGGGAGCATCCAGGGAGACATGTTCTCGGGAGTAACGGATGAGGTCCACGACCTTGTCTTCTGGCAGATCCAGTTCGGCAGCGATCTCGCCGATCTCTGGCTCCCGTCCAAGTGTGCGCTCCAGATTGCGGCGCACCGCGGAGATCTGGTTGACCTGCTCGGCGACGTGCACCGGGAGGCGCACTACCCGGCCCTGCTGGGCGATGCCCCGGCTGATCGCCTGACGCACCCACCAAGTGGCGTAGGTAGAAAATTTGTACCCTTTGGCGTAGTCGAACTTCTCGACGGCGCGAATCAACCCGGTGTTGCCTTCCTGAACCAAATCCAGCAGTGGCATCTGGGAGCGCCCGTACTTACGGGCAACCGATACCACTAGCCGCAGATTCGCGCGGACGAAATGCTGCATGGCCTCCTCACCGTCGGTTACCAAGAACTCGAGTTCCTCGCGTGAAGCCTTGTTCGAGGTGGCCACTCGGCCCTCCAGTGCTGCCTGCGCGAACAGGCCGACCTCAATGCGCCTGGCGAGTGAGACCTCCTCGGCAGCACTCAACAGGGGAGTTCTGGCGATGGACTCCAGGTACAGACCGACGGAATCCTTGCCGTCGATGCCCTCGTTAGTACGAATTCTGCTCTTCGAATCCATGCTTCCGCCTTTCCTTCGTGCATCCGGTGTAACGCACCGAGGTGCCCGATTTGTTTCTGTTTCATCACGGTGGCCATGACAACGGGCCACCGTAGGGGCTGCGATGGGACCATGGTCGTAGACTGTGGCGGTTAGTTCGGTCCTAAGGGTGCACAGGCCGATTGGCACACCGATCGGGTGACCCAGTTGGGTTTTGGTAGGTGGTGCGTGGCACTATTGACGAAGCGCTTGACGCCTTCGACGTCCGGCGTGCCCAGAATCATCGGTTCTCCGAAAGGCCCCCCGTGACGACCAGCACCACCAAGAAGGCTGCACCCAAGTCTAAGGCCACCAAGGCAAAGGCATCCGGGACGGAAGAGGAACAGGAGTCGACCACCGCTCGTAGGACGACCCGCCGCACCACCGCCGCGAAAAAGTCCACCACCGCTTCGAAAAAGAAGTCAGCCATGCAGCAACCCACCGTCGCTGATGCCGTCCAGCAGGTCGTTGAGGTCGAGGTGAAGCGTGACGGCGACGATGTCGTGCTCACTGTAGGCGGTAAGAAGCGCAATTTGGACGATGTCGATGACTCAAACTTCGACTCAGTGGAGGCCGCCAAGGATGAGGCCGAGATCAACGCCGAGGAGCAGGCATTCGATGTCTCCGATTCAGATGACTCCGACGAGCCGGAACAGCAGGTGGTTTCCGCTGGCGCCACAGCCGACCCGGTCAAGGATTATCTCAAGCAGATCGGTAAGGTCGCCCTGCTGAACGCCGAGCAAGAGGTGAGCCTCGCCAAGCGCATTGAAGCCGGACTGTTCGCCGAGGAACAGATGACTCTGAACAACGTCGCCGACACCGATCTCGATGACTATGAGTGGATCACCGAGGATGGTCACCGAGCAAAGAACCACTTGCTCGAGGCTAACTTGCGATTGGTGGTCTCCTTGGCCAAGCGCTACACAGGCCGGGGTATGCTCTTCCTGGACCTCATCCAGGAGGGCAATCTGGGCTTGATCCGCGCCGTCGAGAAATTCGACTACACCAAAGGTTACAAATTCTCTACCTACGCCACTTGGTGGATCAAGCAGGCGATTACCCGGGCGATGGCCGACCAAGCACGTACCATCCGGATACCGGTGCACATGGTTGAGGTCATCAACAAACTGGCCCGAGTACAGCGTCAGATGCTCCAAGACCTGGGGCGTGAGCCGCTGCCTGAGGAATTGGCCGCCGAGTTGGACATGACTCCGGAGAAGGTCGTTGAGGTCCAGAAGTACGGTCGTGAGCCGATTTCCTTGCACACCCCGCTGGGTGAGGATGGGGACTCCGAATTTGGTGACCTGATCGAGGATTCCGAAGCGATCGTTCCGGCCGATGCGGTGAATTTCACTTTGCTTCAAGAACAACTCCACGATGTCCTTGACACCTTGTCGGAGCGCGAGGCCGGTGTCGTGTCGATGCGTTTTGGGCTCACCGACGGTCAACCCAAAACCTTGGACGAGATCGGCAAGGTCTACGGTGTCACCCGTGAGCGGATCCGCCAGATCGAATCCAAGACCATGTCGAAGCTGCGTCACCCCTCGCGTTCGCAAATTCTGCGCGACTATCTCGAGTGATCGGACACGGTCGGTCACCAGGAGGTCGCGGAGCCGAGTAAAGCACTGACTAGGAATGACGATGCCGAGGGACATCGGGAACCTCAGGCCAAGATCCGATCACGGAGGCATTGCTCGGAGGGCCACGCTGTCGAAGGGTGCTCATCACGTTGTCGGCTTTCCGCACCGTCGAAATGGTGATCTGGGCCAACCATGTCTCGAAGTTGCAGAATGAAATCGTCGCATGCGGACCGTGGTGGCTGTGATCCTTGACGTGGCTACTCACATCTTCGCTCTCCGACTGGATGTAGGCACCGACACCGATTGCACCAGACGACCCACTCATCGTGTCGGCGGATCCAATCTATATGGGAAATCACGATTAAACGTGGACGCAAGTACGCCCTGGGTATGGGAACGGACCGGTTTCGTTGCGCCGTCGTGTGCTAACCAAGGATAACCTTATCCGACTCGAGATGGTCGATGCAGCGGAATGTTGCTCACATCCTGGCTGACTGCCAGATTGGTGCTGCTGGGCGCAGAGAGCAGGAGAACGACCAAAGCATGTCCACGATGACAAAGACCACCTCCACTTCGGATACCGGATCACCGGGGGATCAGTTGCCCGCCGACCATGCACTGCGCGACGAGCGGACCTTGAATTCCCCTTTCATGCGTGCCTGCCGTGGGCGGCGTGGGGCACCGACCCCGGTATGGTTTATGCGCCAAGCAGGTAGATCCCTGCCCGAGTACCGGGCGATACGACGTGGAACCGCGATGCTGGAATCCTGCCTGAACCCTGAGATGGCAACGGAGATCACGCTGCAACCGGTACGCCGTCACCATGTCGACGCGGCGATCCTGTTCTCGGACATCATGGTGCCGCTGAAGCTGGCGGGAATGGATGTGCGGATCGAGCCCGGAACAGGCCCGGTGATTGATGATCCAATCCGCACCCCGGCCGATGTTGCGGAGTTACCCGATGTAGGTTCCGCGGACATGTCAGCGATCATTGAGACTGTGCGATTGCTCACTGCTGAGCTCAATGGCACCCCACTGATCGGATTCTGTGGAGGGCCTTATACGGTAGCCTCCTACCTAGTTGAGGGTCGTCCCTCGGCGTCCCACTCTGGGATCCGGGCGATGATGCATACCGATCTCGATTCCTTCACCCGGCTGATCGACTGGGTTGCCCGGCTCAATGAGATCTTTCTCACGGCCCAAGTGCTTGCCGGGGCAAGCGCGGTGCAGGTCTTCGATTCCTGGGTGGGAGAATTAACCGAGCAAGAGTACCGCAGTTGGGTGATGCCTACTGCTAGCCGGATGCTGAATGCAATGCGAGGGTTCGGGACGCCTCGGATCCATTTTGGGGTACGCACCGCCCACCTGCTTCCCGCGATGGTCGAAGCCGGGGCCAATGTCATCGGGGTGGGCTCTGACATCACTTTGTCGGCTGCGTCGCAGAATGTGGGAGCCTCGGTGCCCGTTCAGGGAAATCTCGATCCCGGGATGTTGTCGGCTCCGATGGAGTGCATCGAACAGGCCGTGGCTGAGGTGCTGGCCCAGGGACAGGTAGCCGCAGGACACATCTTCAATCTCGGACACGGCGTGCCCAAACAGACCGATCCAGGGGTACTCACCCACATTGTTGATCTGATCCATGAGGCGGGCGTGTGATCTCCTCGCAACCCGCTCGGGTCATCGTGGTGGGCGGCGGCATCACCGGGTTGTCGGCCGCCTGGCAGTGCACTCGCCGGGGAGCGCGGGTATGCCTGCTGGAACGAGATGACCGGTTTGGTGGCAAGATCCACACCGTCACCGATCACGGCTTCCTCATTGAGACAGGCCCGGATTCTTTTATTGACCGCAATCCGGCCCTGATTGAGTTGGCCACTGAGTTGGGTATGGCCGACCAGGTGATCGCTGTCCAGACCGGGCGCCGGGTGAATCTGCTGTCACGAGGTCGGATGCAGGATATGCCGGCAGGCATGGGGATGGTATTGCCCACCAGAATCGGTCCCTTCATGACCACCAGAATCCTCACTTGGCGACAGAAGCTCAGGGCTGCCTGCGATCTGGTGGTCCCCAGAATGCTCATTCCCGGTCGCGACGAATCCATCGGTGTCTTCCTGCGTCGCCGTCTCGGCGACGGGATAGTTGATGGCTATGCGGAGGTGATGGTCGGGGGAATCTATGGCGCCGGGGTTGATGAGTTGAGTCTGGACGCGGTCCTGCCATCTTTGCGTCGCAACGAGGAGGAGTATCGCTCGCTGTTGCTGGCCTCACTGAGTGCCGGACGTGCCGCAGCACGACGCACATCCCCGGCAGGTCCCCCCTTCCATTCCTTGGCGAGGGGACTGGGCTCCCTGATTGATGAGCTAACGGCCCAGCTGGAACAAGCCGGTGTCGAGATGCGACTCGGGACTCCAGTGGATCGGATCGGTTCCTGCTGGATCGAGGCGGCGGGAGAGCGGATCGAGGCTGATGCCATCGTGCTGGCCTGTGATCCCGGTGCCACGGCCCGGCTGCTGCAACCCGGGATGCCGGATCTGGCAGCTGTGCTGGATGAGATTCCGCTGGGATCCACAACGGTGGTCACCCTCGGTTACCCGACCTCGGCAATGGAGCATCCGGTGAACGCACAGGGGTGGCTGGTCTGTGACCGGGGGCCGATCAGCGGGGTGACCTTGTCCTCAGCCAAATTCGATGATCGTGCTCCCGCGGGCCACTTCTTGGTGAGAGTGTTCATTCCGGCAAAGCGGGGACCATTGGTCGATGCCCCCGACGAGGTGGTGCTGCGCGAAGTCACCGCACACCTCACCAAATACTTGGGGGTGCAAGGAAATCCGTTGATCACCAGGATCGACAGATGGCAGAAGGTGATGCCGAAATACACCGTCGGGCACCTGGAGCGGGTGGCCAGGATCGACGGGGAACTGGAACGGCTCTGTCCTCAAGTGGTGGTTGCCGGATCAGCGTTACACGGGGTCGGGGTACCTGACTGCGTGGCGGATGGGCGACGTGCCGCCGACCGGGTCCTCGACACCATCGGTGTAATGGGAAATGCAACGGCGGGCCCGCCCAAAAAGGACGAGCCCGCCGATCAAGCGCGCGTCATCTGAGCTGCTGGGTCTCATCCTGGATGTGTAGGGCGACCTGGTTCAGCTTCTCATGATGGACCTTCCCGTGGTGGGCACAGAACAACAACTCTCCACCGGAGGGCAGGGTGACCCGCATGTATGCTTGGGCACTGCAACGGTCACAGCGATCTTCGGCCGTGAGCTGTCGGTCCAGAGTCATTGCGTCCATGGTTCCTCCTGTAGCGGTGACGCCCTGTCATCCACTGTTGGAATGCTGACCGTGCGGAGAACATTCCCGCTCGGCTGCTTCCCTGCATTGAGACTACCTCGCGAACGAACCACTTCGGAGCACAGATCACAGCTCGGGGCAACATTGCCAACCAACTGGTGCTGGTGGCGTGGTTCTCGGACAAAGCTGTACCCGGTTGATTATGATGCCCGCCGTGCCAGTGACCAAGTCGAACAGCCAGCAGGGCTCTGCAAGGAACTACGAGGCGAAGAATCTCTTGGTCCTTGAGGGCCTGGATGCGGTGCGCAAACGTCCTGCCATGTATATCGGTTCCACCGATACCCGCGGATTGATGCACTGCCTGTGGGAGATCATCGACAATGCGGTGGATGAGGCGCTGGCAGGCTTCGGCTCACACATCGAAGTGGCCCTGGAATCCGACGGCTCAATTTCTGTTGCCGACCGGGGACGCGGGGTACCTGTTGATGTGGAACCGCGCACCGGGTTGGTCGGGGTCGAGGTGGTGTACACCAAGCTGCATGCCGGCGGAAAATTCGGCACCGGGAACTACAACGCCACCGGCGGCCTGCACGGAGTGGGGGCCTCGGTGGTCAACGCGCTGTCGTCCCGGTTGGATGTCGAGGTCGACCGCAACGGCGTCACGTGGGCGATGAGTTTTCGTCGGGGGATGCCCGGGATCTTCGATGGCCCGGGCCCCGACGCCCCCTTCACCCCCGAGCACGGGCTGCGCAAGGTCGGGAAGGTGAGCAAGGACCGTACCGGGACCAGAGTCCATTACTGGCCGGACCGTCAGATCTTTCTCGCCGGTGCCGAACTGTCTGTCTCCCATCTGCTCGATCGTGCTCGGCAGACCGCCTTCTTGGTGCCAGGTCTGGAGCTGGTGGTCCATGATCGTCGTAGCGGCGAGCCCGTCACTGAGACCTTCCGCTTCAACGGAGGTATCTCCGAATTCGTCGACTACTTGGCCACCGACGAGCCGATCACCGATGTGCTGCGCATCCGAGGCAGGGAATCTTTCACTGAAACGGTGCCAATGCTCGACAGTAATGGTGCCATGACCCCCACCGACGTGGACCGTGACCTGGACATCGATATCGCGGTGCGTTGGGGCAACGGCTACGACACTGTTGAACGATCCTTTGTCAACATAGTCGCTACTCCTAAGGGCGGAACCCATATCGCCGGTTTCGAACGGGGATTGTTGCGTGCCTTCCAGACTGGGCTGGAAGGCACCAGGCTGCTCAAGGCCAGCGACGAGATTGTCAAGGACGACGTCCTGGAAGGAATGACCGCGGTCGTCACCGTGCGTCTTCCGGAACCTCAGTTCGAGGGCCAGACCAAGGAGGTGCTTGGCACCCCGCCAGTGTCCCGGTTGGTGACCGGGGTGGTCGAACGCGAGTTGGGGGAGTTTCTCTGCTCGAACAAGACCACCGAACGCCCCCAAGCGCGCACGGTGATGGAGAAGGTCGTCAATGCCTCCCGCACCAGGATCGCTGCCCGCATGCATAAAGAGACCCAGCGTCGCAAGACAGCCCTTGAATCGGCATCAATGCCGCCCAAGTTGAAGGACTGCCGCATCTCCTCGACGGAGCGTGCCGAGTTGTTCATCGTCGAGGGTGACTCGGCCTTGGGTACAGCCAATCTCGCCCGGAACTCGGAGTTCCAGGCCCTGCTCCCCATCCGAGGCAAAATTCTCAATGTGCAGAAGGCCACCGTGGCCGACATGCTCAAGAACCAGGAATGCGCGGCGATCATCCAGGTCGTTGGTGCTGGATCCGGACCCAGCTTCGATATCGACGCGGCCCGCTACGAGAAGGTCATCTTCATGGCCGACGCGGATTCAGATGGAGCCCACATCCGTTGTTTGCTGTCGACCCTCTTCTTCCGCTACATGCGTCCGATGGTCGAGGCCGGGAAGGTCTACTCCGCGGTTCCTCCGCTTCACCGCTTTGAACTCACCAACCCGCGTAAAGGGCAGGAACGTTACATCTACACCTATTCGGATCCCGAGTACCGGCGCAAACTTGCCGAACTGACTAAGAAGCGGATCGGTTTCAAAGAACCGCAGCGTTACAAGGGCCTAGGAGAGATGGATGCCGACCAACTTGCGGACACGACGATGAACCCGCGGCACCGGATGCTGCGGCGACTGACCGTTGACGATGCCGTGGTGGCCGAACGTACCTTCGAGATGCTCATGGGCAATGAGGTGGCTCCACGCAAAGAGTTCATCGTCGAGGGTGCCTATCAGCTCGATGAGAAGCGCATTGATACCTGAGGCATGTCAGTGTGGGGGCTGGACCTTCCTCACGAGATGCTTGAATGCGACTACAGTGCCCGTTGTGAGTGAGACTCTCCTAGACACCGCCCTGACTGCTTCCAAGCAGACCTCACGCTCTAAGGTGCTTGCCTGGGCGATGTGGGACTGGGGTACCCAGCCCTTCAACACGGTGATCACCACCTTCGTCTTCTCGGTTTACATCACATCTGCGGCTTTTGGGGAGGTCAATCACACCTCGCGGGCACTGGCCGTCTCGACGACGATCGGTGGGCTGGTGGTGGCCCTGCTGGCTCCGGTGCTGGGGCAGATGACCGATCGCTCGGGACGGTGTGTGACGGTGTTGCGGGGACTCACTTGGAGCCTGTCCTTGATTTCAATGAGCTTGTTCCTAGTAGCTCCACAACCTGATTTCCTCTGGTTCGGGCTCGGGGCGTTGGCTGTCGGTTCAGTGATCTCCGAGATCGCCGGGGCCAGCTACAACTCACTGATTGAGCAGGTCGCCTCGGACAAGGACGTGGGCTTGGTTTCGGGTTTCGGCTGGGGAATGGGATATCTGGGCGGCATCGTCGTGCTGGTGCTGCTGTTCTTCGGTTTTATCTCGCCCGAGGTCGGGCTGTTCGGGGTGAGCGATGACAACGGCATGGACGTGCGGGTTTCGATGGTTGTCTGTGGTTTGTGGACCTTGGTGTTCACCATCCCCACCTTCGTCAAGCTGAAAGATCCCCCCAGAACCGAGTCGGTGCCTGTACCCGGGGCCGAGCGGTGGGCTGGACGCAGGCCGGAGCTCATCTGGCTGATGCTGGCTCCGGTGCTGGGGGCGTATGCCGGGCTGATCGACACGGTGCGTCGGCTCTGGGCTACGTCACGTTCCACGGTGTGGTTCCTCATCGCCTCTGCTTTGTTCCGCGACGGGTTGGCCGGGGTATTCGCCTTCGGCGCGGTGATCGCATCGGGCACCTTCGGATTTTCCTCGGGGCAAGTGGTCATCTTTGGGGCTGCTGCCAATATCGTCGCCGGTGTCTCGACGATCATCTTCGGGCTGCTGGATGATCGGATCGGCCCCAAGAAGGTGATCATTTTGTCGTTGATCGCCTTGATCGTTTTTGGCACCGGGATCTTCGTCTTCCACGCGATCGGACCGGGCCTGTTCTGGGTGGCTGGTCTGGGCATGTGTCTGTTCGTCGGACCAGCCCAGTCGGCCTCACGTTCCTTCCTCGCCAGGATGATTCCACTAGGCAAATCCGGTGAAGTCTTCGGTCTCTACGCCACCACCGGACGAGTGGCCTCCTTCCTGTCGCCGCTGCTCTTCGGCGTGTTCATCACCATCGGTGGCTGGATGACCGGAGAGGAGAACACCCAGTACTGGGGAATCCTGGGGATTGTCGTGGTGCTTCTCATTGGCCTGCTCGCCATGATTCGGGTGAGGGAAAACAGTCGGCTTCCATCGTGTGCTGATGACAAAATCGGCCGCTAAGTGACGTCAGTTTCGTATCGTTCCTGCTGCAATCCTGCTACCGGATGCAGCACGATCATGGAGTCCGGTAGCCTCGGTGCGTTATCAACCCGGTGCGTGACCGGAGGTGGCGGGCCGGATCTTCGCCGTCCGCAATGGGCGACGTTGCACGTGCTCTTGATGAGGAGGACTCGATGAAGAAGACAATCATCGCAGCCGGAGCAGTTGCCATGGCGCTGTCGGTGGCAGGGTGCAACCTCGGCCCCGTCACCACGGGCAGCGCCGGTTCTACCACGATCAAGGTGGGCAACATCTGGGCCGCTAGCCACCCGATGACCCAAGCTGTCAACGAGGTGTTCAAGAAACAGATTGAGGAGAAGACCAACGGTGCCATCATGGTCGAGGCCCACCAGGACGATGACCGAGGCAACGAGGCAGATCTGTGGTCGAGTGTGCGTGAAGGAACTATCGAGGTCGTGGTGATCGGTTCAGTGATGAACCAGGAATACCCGACCATGCTGATCTCCGACTGGCCATGGCTGTACCGCGACGCCGAGCACGCCAAAATGGTGTGGACCGGCGAGATCTCCGAGGAGGTCTCGGCTTCCTTCAACGAGAAATTCCCAGCCGTTGAGATGCTGGCCTGGGGTCCCAACTCGGCCCGTACCTTCACCTCGAACAGGCAACTGAGTTCGCCCTCGGATTTCGCCGGGCAGAAATTCCGGATGCCCTCAAACCCGGTCCACGTCGGACTGGCGGAGAACCTGGGCGCTTCCTCTCAAGTCATTCCGCTCGGTGAGCTGTTCAGCGCGTTGGAGACCGGAATCGTCGATGGTCAGGACAACGGCATGGTGACGGTGCGCTCGGAAGGTCTCTATGAGGTGCAGAAGTACGTCTACGAGACCAACCACATTATTGCCACGATGGAGATCATTGCCAACAGCGAGTGGATGGAGAAGCTGACTCCCGAGCAGCAGACGATCGTGCGGGATGCAGCCAAGGAAACCTCGGTGGTTGCCTGGGACAAGTACATCGCATCGATCGATGAGGACCGGGCCTTTTTGCAGAGTGAGGGCCTCACGGTCACGGCTCCCAGTGAGCAGGACAGGTCGAAGCTCGTGGAGATGACTCAGCCAGTCACCAACAAGCTATTGGCGGACAATCCCGATTGGGCTCCGCAGCTGGTCGAGAAGATCACCAACGTCAAGTGAGCCATGTGGCGCATCGCGACAGGACGCTGGGCGAGGTTTATACGACCGGGCTGCGGGAAGTCCCGTTGGAACCTAATCCTCAGTCAGAGTAACGATGGGGCTTGCTAGCCGTGATCCATCTCATCAGAACCATCATCGCGAAGAGCCATAAGCCGAGCAACGCCCTATCCGGGTGCTCGACGCAAAGGCTAAGCACAAGGAATGCCGCCCTGGTCAACACTGGAATGATCATTCATCGAGGGGGAACAGCCTCTGCTTCAGCCCTTGTGTGAGCAAGTGATGCCCTACAATCCCCAGGCCATGACCACGCAGGAGGAGCGTCAACGACTGACAAAGCCATGGGCGCGTAGGTGACAGAGGCGAAGGTGACCAGAGCACGGCACACCTGGCACAGCTGTCATCCGGTCCGGTACCAGTCACGGTGCACATCTTACGAAAGTGCGGCCCTGACGCCGCGGATATACGCAGAGTAGGGCGTCATCATTCGGCTGGGTAAGAGCCCGGTATCCGGCCAAACTCATATCCACTTGCAAAAGCATTTCCCCATCCGCGAGGAAAGATGGTACTGGCCCGGGTTAGGACGCGCCGGGCCAGCGGTTTATGTAGAAAGGCATCGGCGGATCACGAATGCACTGATGCCTCCAGGGCCTCGCGTTGCACCGAGACTCTGTCCTCAAGCCTTGAAAAGGCCCAGGAAGCCAGCGTTCCCACCACGAACAAAGCGATTGCAAAGGCTACGGCCGGTCCCATGGACAGCCCTTGGGCGGCCAGGCCCTCGGTGTTGAAGCTGGGGAAGACGACCGCAGGGAAGATCGCCAGCGATGAACCCACGACCATGCCCAGGATGAAGTGATACATGCCCCCGTAGTAGTTGTCAAAGGCCCAGGCGGCCCCCTTGGCCAGCAGCAGTACGCAGGCGAATAGGCCAATGACCAGGGGAATGATTACTGTCAGGTCGAGGGCTGCGATCCCGGAGGCCATCTTGTCGTAAAGGCCGAAGTAGATGAGGAAATTCGACGGAGACATCCCCGGAACGATGACACCCAAACCGATCAGGGCTCCGGACATGACCCAAACCAGGATATTCGGGCTGACGTTCAGTGCGAGAGAGTTCCCGGCAACCATAATGATGAAGATGACCACGGCAGCGATGCCCATCAAGATCCAATGCACGATGGTGCGACCCTGCTTCCCGGCCTGACGGAACAGGGATGGAAAGGTGCCCACCACGAAGCCGATAAACAGGCAGATGAACTGCGCTGAAAAACGCCCGAAGGCTGCCTCGACAACAATGGAAAACAACAACACGCCGATCCCCATTCCGATGGCGATCGGGATGAAGTACATGACATTGCGCCCGAAGCGATGGAAGGGCTTGGCAAGGAAACGGATGATCGGGTCGTAGATGCGGAAGATCACCGCAAGCACTCCACCGGACAAGCCAGGCAGGATGAAGCCAATGCCCACGAGGATGCCTTTGAGCAGGCGGATGAACCATGCCCCGATGGATTCAGGCTCGTCCAAGTAGGAGGTCGTGGTGAGGGTGGGGTTCGGTGTCGATTCAATCATTGCTGTCCTCGTATGCGATGTTTTCGGGCGTGGCCCATGGTAGACAATCGGTCCGCATGGAACTGCTTCGTGGCTGCCTGAGCCGGAGCGCCGACTCACAGGACTTGTGTCAGATGACCCCAGTCGACGTCGTATATGAAACCACCGACCTCTGCGTGACCAGCGATGAACTCGTTGTCCCGCAGGGTGGCGATATCGCTGGCTAGGTGACCCCGTTGGTTAGTGTCGGCTCCTAGCACGAGATCATCGGCGGGCCTGCCAGCTGATGATGCGATGATCTTGCGGATCGCATCATCAGTGCTGGATGCCATGGCACAGCGGGTGTGCTGGATGACCATGATCCGGTTCACCCCCAGTTTGTGGATGCCTACGATGCAACCGACCAGTGATTCCGAGGTGAGGAACCCGCCGGGAGTCCGCAGGATCTTGGCATCGCCAATGCCCAGCCCCATCATCGCAAGCGGCTCGATCCGTGAATCCATGCAGGTGAGCACGAGCACCCCACGGCGGGCCTTCCCATCGAATTCGTGGTCGTGGAAGGTCTTCGCGTATTCGGCATTCGCCGCCAGCAGGTCATCAAAACCCATGGCTAGCAGTGTAGTGCTGTTGCGCAGGTAGGCGTCTTTGGATCAGAGCAATTCCGGTTGTCCCAGACTCTCTTGATCATCAGATACCCCACCTGATAGCAGATCGGTCGAGGCCGCTGCCGACGGGGCCTCGCCACCTAGCCCGGTGTGAGCCAGATGGCGAGATGCCACGGCGACGATCGGCTGGGGAGCGGGAGCACCGGAACCATCGCGTTTGCCGGTGGGTGCCGGCAGATCGATCGGGGCGCCCGAATCGGTCGCGGCGATTGCCGGATATGCCCCGGCCCAACCGAGCATCAGGGCACCTTCCCCCTTGAGGAAACGATGACATCGCACTCCGCCGGTGGCCCGCCCCTTTGCTGGGAACTCGGAGAACCGGCTCACCTTCACAGATCCTGTTTCCGAGCTCAGCAGCGAGTCCACCCCGCCCGAAACGGTGACTACCACGGCATCATCTTCCGGGTCTACGGCCCCGAACCAGATCACTCGCGCTTGGCCAGAGCATTTGATTCCTGCCACTCCGGAGCCTGCCCTACCCTGTGGGCGCACCGCAGAAGCGGGGTAATGGAGCAGTTGAGCGTCATCGGTGATGAACACCAGGTGGAGATCCTCGTTGGCCAGCTCGACTGCACCAACCACCTCGTCACCGGGTGCCAGGTTGATGAACTCCCAGGATTCCTTGGAACTCAGCACTTCCGGATTGACCCGCTTGATCACACCCTTGGCGGTTCCCACGGCGAGCCCGGGCGAATCGAGACGCAAAGAGGTGATACCGATGATCCGTTCCTTTTTCTCCAACTTCACCAGCTGATCGAGGCGTACTCCTCCCTGCAGGTTGGGGGCTGTGGCGGTCACTGGCAAGGCGGGCAGCTCAATCGCTTTTGCCTTGATGAGCCGTCCCGAGGAGGTCAGCACCCCGTAATCGGCATGGGCGGTGGTGTAGATCGCAGCGGTCACCGCATCGTGGTTGGCGCGCCCCTCATCGGCTCTCGGGACCTCGGTCGTGTCCATCCGGGCGATCAGCCCAGTCGAAGACAGCATCACCCAGCAGGGAGCGTTGGGGATCTCCAGGGGAGTCGCAGCCGAGGCCGAGGTGACACCGGAGCCGTTCAGCAGGACCGTGCGGCGTGGTGAACCGTGGGTGCGCGCCACTTCATCCAGTTCTCGAGCCACCAAGGCGTGCAACACCTCGGGGTTGTTGAGAATCTCGCGCAACTCGGTAATCCGGGTGATCAGGTCATTACGTTCGGTCTCCAATTCCAGCCGTGACAAGCGGGTGAGCCGACGCAGCTGGAGATCTAGAATGTAGTTGGCCTGTATTTCAGACAGCTCGAAGGTCTCCATCAACCGGGATCGGGCCTGAGCGACATCGTCGGAGGTCCGGATGATCGCTATGACATCGTCGATGTCCACCATGGCCAGCAGCAGCCCTTCGACCAGATGGAGCCGCTCGGAAGACTTGCTCAGCTGGAAGCGGGTGCGTCGGGTGGTCACCTCCAAGCGGTGATCCAGATAGACCTGCAGCATTTCGAGCAACCCCATGGTGCGGGGCTGCCCATCGACCAGGGCAACAGCGTTTATCGAGAAATTGTCCTCCAGCTTGGTCAGTTTGTGCAGCTGAGCAAGCAGAGCCTCGGGATTGATCCCGTTCTTCGCCTCAATGACCAGCCGGGTGCCATTGGTCAGGTCGGTGAGGTCCTTGACGTCGGCGATGCCGGTGATCTTTTTCTTGGCGATCAGATCCTTGATCTGTTCGATGATCTTCTCCGGACCCACGCCATAGGGAAGCTCGGTGATGACGATACCCCGTCGTCTAGGGGAGGTCTGCTCGATACGGGAGGCTGCGCGCAGCTTAAAGGAGCCACGACCGGATTCATAGGCGTCTCTGATCCCATCGAGACCGATGATCGTCCCGCCGGTAGGGAAGTCGGGGCCGGGAACGAACCGCATGATGGCATCCAGATCTGCATCGGGATCAGCCAGCATGTGCTTGAGGGCACCGACCAGTTCACCAAGATTATGCGGGGCTATGTTTGTCGCCATGCCAACAGCGATACCGGTGGCACCGTTGACCAGGAGATTCGGGAAGGCTGCGGGCAGGACCCCGGGTTCGGTTTCCTTGCCGTCGTAGTTGGGTCGGAAGTCGACGGTGTCCTCGTCCAGCCCGTCCACCATTGCCGAGGCCGCCGGTGCCAGTCGGCATTCGGTGTAGCGGTATGCGGCCGGGCCGGCATCCAGGGAACCGAAATTTCCGTGTCCGTCGATGGTGGGCAACCGCATCGACCAGCCCTGTCCTAATCGGACCAAGGCGTCGTAGATGGCGGTGTCACCGTGGGGATGCAGCTGACCCATCACCTGTCCCACGACACGGGCACATTTGACGTGGGCCTTGTCGTGGCGCAACCCCATGTCGTGCATGGTGTACAAGATCCTGCGCTGGACGGGTTTGAGCCCATCGCGTGCGTCGGGCAATGCCCGGGAGTAGATCACCGAATACGCGTACTCGAGGAAGCTGGTCTCCATTTCCGAGGACACGTCGACGTCGATGATCCGCTCGTCGAAGTCATCGAGTTCGGGGGCTTCCTGCTTGGCCATGCCGCATGATCTCCTAGTGGTTGGTCGACGGATTGCATTGTGCCCTGCGAATCACGGTTTGTGGTGGTGCGACCCTCGGTACGGGAGCACACCGTGTCCGAGATGGGTTACTCAGGTTGCGCATTGAGTACCGAGCACAGTTTCGGAGCTAGCTCGTCCCCGGTCTCGCCAGTTACCTCCGGCACCACCGGTGGTGACCAGCTCAGGTCTGCCGAATCCCGCAGCACGGTGACCGTACCGTGGGCCAATATCTGCTCGGAGGCGGACAACTCGCGGATCGCGATGGCCCGTACCCTGCCGGGGCGTAGCTCGGCGAACTCACGGTAGATCACTGGATCGTGCTGGCCATCATCGCCGATCAGCACCCAGGAGATTCCGGGAAAGTCCCGCGCCAACTCGGCCAGGGCACGTCTTTTGTGCTCCCGACCACTGCGCATCCACGAGTTTTGGGTGGGGCCGATATCGGTCATCAGCATTGGTCCTTGTGGAAAGCCGTGACGTTTCATGAACCGGCGTAGGAAAGGTAAGGTGTTCCAGGCTCCGGTGGAGACGTAGACCAGCGGAGCCCCAGGATGTTCGGCCAGCAACTGCTGGTACAGCCTGGCCATCCCCGGCACCGCCTGCCGGTTGCCCTCGGTGCGTACGAAGGAGTTCCAGGCGGCCAGGAACAATCGGGGAAGGAAGGTCGACAGGATCGTGTCATCAATGTCGGAGATCAACCCAAAACGTACGTCTGATGCGATGACATGCACCGGTGCCGCGACCGTGTCGGCGCCCTTGCTGCGTACCTCCACCGATCCCCAGCCTGGGGTCATACCTTCAGTGCGTACTGCGATGTCGAAATACCCGCCTCGGTCGGTGAGCAGGTCTATCTCCTTGTCACTCACCTTCACTGTCACCTGGTGGCGGGGTACTGCCACGGAGAAAAAGTTGCGCCATCCCCGCTGGTTCAACATGTTCTCGGCATACATGCCCAAGAAGGTTCGTGGTTTCGCCGGTTGCAGCACCAACCGCCCCAGGACCCGGACGTGTTCCGGGGTTCCGTAACCGGTAAACGGAATGATCGTGAGTCGCCAGCCTCGTCGACCGAGGGTCTTGGCCAGCGCGACGGTGAGCAGGTCGTCGATTCTGGCCCCGAGAAATTGGCGTGACTTCATGGTCGTCAGCCTAGCTGCGAAGTGGGGCTCACCCTCCCGCAGCCTGCATGAAGACGACGAAGGTGGCAAGATTGGCCCGTGAATCCACCCGTGTTCTCCGGACCTTCCGCTGCAGCCTTGGACAAGGCGATCATCGACGCCGGCTTCTACCCGGGGCTGGTCGCAGATTCGGCTGCCCTCGCCTTGGGCGGGGAGCCAGTTGAGGGTTTTCTCGTCCATCACGAGGCGACTTTCGCCCACGACGCCTTGGGTCGGCACATATCGGTGTTGGTGCTCACCCCGACCAGACTTGTTGTCGTGCACACCGATGACCGCACCGATGATCAGGGAAAATCGGCTGCCATCTCTTCTTCGGAGACCGTCTCCCTGGACTCGATCCGCAGCGTCGCCCTGACCCGGGCGGTCTCCGCACCGGAGGCCTTCGGTACCAGCGGATGCGAGGTCACCGAGACATGGTTGTCGGTGGTCTGGGGAAATCTGAACAAGATTGATCTCGAACCAGCTTCGTGCGGGGATCCGAATTGTGACGCCGACCACGGATATGCCGGCGCCGGGGTTGCCGAGGATCTGGTGATCCGCATCTCCGCCACCGGCGACGGTAACGATTCGGTGGCCCAGTTGGTTGCTTTCGCCACCCAACTCACCCGAAGGGTTCGCTGATGACCGACATTTTGGTGCCCGACTACGGACACTCCACCTTGGCCGAGGTCTTAGGATCGATCGCTTCGGCTATTGACCCGCAAACCTTCACTCCCGAGGGCAATGCACTTGACTTGCCGATTGCGCGCCGCTACGTCCTAGTCATGGTCGACGGTCTGGGTCATGAACTGTTGCGCACCAATCGGAGGTGTGCCCCTTACCTGGCCGGACTCCTTAATGGTGCCCGGTCGCTGACCAGTGCTGTGCCCTCGACCACCGCAACTTCCCTGACAACCCTGGGCACCGGGCTAGTCCCCGGGATCCACGGAATGGTTGGGTACTCGTTCCGCGCCCTGGGTTCCATCATCAATGCCTTGGCTTGGGATGAGCGGTTGGATCCGCTGACCTTCCAGCCGCACCAGACCTGGTTCGAGCGGATGACTGCGGCCGGGATCATGACGAGCACGGTGTCAATCGCCGACTTCGAGAGATCTGGACTAACCCGCGCGGGACTGCGTGGCTGCTCCACCTTCCGGGGGTTCACCGATGAGGAGGACTCCACCGATCGGATCACTGCAGTGGTGGAGTCCTCCCGTGCCAAGGAATCATCTTTTGTCTATACCTACGAACGTCGTTTGGACCACGTCGGGCACGGGCGTGGGGTTGCCTCTCACGAATGGGCCTCGGTCCTCCACCAGATCGACAACTGGATTGAGCAGCTGCGGGCATCCTTAGATCCCAGCACGGTGCTACTGATCACCGGCGACCACGGGATGGTTGACGTACCGAAGAAGCACCAGATCGTCATTGAGGATGACCCACAGTTGGCCGGTGACCTTGACCTGATCGGGGGAGAGGGGCGGCTGCGCCAGCTTTACACAACAACTCCCAGGGCTGTTGCCCAGCGGTGGGCGAAGGTCATGGGGGAACGGGCAGTGGTGTGCACCCGAGCAGAGGCCATCGAACGGGGCTGGTTCGGTCACGTCGGCGAACTTGCCCATGACCGGATCGGCGATGTCCTCGTCGCGGTGCAGGAGGATTGGGCAGTGATGACCCTGTCCAAGCCCAAGGAACTGAACTTAGTCGGTCAGCATGCCTCACTAACCAGCGTCGAGATGAGCGTTCCCCTACTCATTGACGCGGGTGATCACTGAGGATCCCGAGGCCCCTTGTGTGGGCGTCGTGGCGCCTTGGGGTTCTTGCGGGGCAAAGTCCAATCGCGTGCCTCGGGCAGGCTCCACTTGAACCACTTGGCGGCCAGTCCCAAGCACGAACAGGTGAGGATAGCCAAGCCCATGCCCAGATCCGACATACCCAACCGGACGAAGACCAAGGCCTCGACGGCACCGATGAAAGCAGGCAAGGCGTACAGAGTGTTGCCGCCGAAGATACTCGGAACCCGACCGGTGAGCACATCACGCATCATGCCTCCACCCACCGCGGTGATCACCCCCATGAGGATTGCAGGCAAAGGCGACAATCCGAAGGCCAACCCCTTGACGGCTCCGGTGGCTGCCCAGCACCCCATCGCCAAGGAATCCGCGAGGATCAGCAGGCGTCTCAGCCACCTGTCATGGAGGGTGATGAGGAAGGCCACGGCTGCCGAGATGAGAACACCCACCAGATAGGCGGGATCGGTGAGCATCACGGGGCGGGTGGTGAGCATCAAGTCACGCAACACTCCGCCGCCCAACCCAGAGATCATTGAGATCGCCATGAACCCGATAATGTCGAAACGCATCTGCCGAGCAACGATGCCGCCCAGCAGCCCATTGGCGACAACACCCACGACGTCGACGAAACGGTAGAGATTCGTGGTGGTGAGAAGAGTGACCAAATCATCCATGTCGGTGTCATGTGGTTGGGTTCAGGACCTCGAAGGCCCGCCGAACATGATCTCGTCCCAGCTGGGAACAGAAGCCCGCTTGCGTTTTTTGCTGCTGCTCTTGCGAGATTTCGAAGCGACCTTGGGTTCGGCGGTGGCCAAGGCATCTTGGTCGGTGGTCGTTTCCTCGACCAAATCCGAAACCTTGGGATCCTGCCCCGCCTTGGCCAGTTCCGGCGCTGAGGGAGCGGGCTCGAGTGTTTCCTCCGAGGCCGGACCGGATGCGTCGTCGGGTTCCTGTTGGATGCTGGGAGAGAGATTTTTTCCGGGTTCGGTGGTGGCCTCGATATGCACGGTGCGGGTTACCTCGACGGTCATCTCCTCGACCGCTGGCTCGGCAGGAAGCTGCGGGGCGACGGGCTGGGTGAGCCCGGAGTAGATCCGCACCGAGTCCTCGTTGAACCCGGCGAGCATGTCATACAGCACGTCCATGTCCGAGTCAGGGTTAGGAACGATGTCGTAGATACCGTCTACCTCGGCGAGTTCCGCCTCGGCGTAGTCGGCGGGCTCGAAGGTTTCGGGCAGTTTGACGATGCGCGACGAAGGCACGTCTGGCAACACGGTGACCGGCACCTCATCTTGGACGGCCCGCACGATCGCCAACTCGTCATTGAGGTCGACAGTGGGTTCCTCGTCCTGGTTAACTACCGTGACGGTACTCGGCTTGGGGGTATCACCGATGAGACCGCGAGCTCCCTCGTCTGCCGCAGTGGCGAAGCGTCCCCGCTGGTCGTAGTTGAAATTTGCCTCTTGAGGTTGGTCATCCTGCTGCCAGGTCACCCGTACCGTCCAGCGACGGTTTTCGTCCCGGCGTGCAGTCCAGTTCACCGTCTCGGGATCGATCTCCTGCTTGGTCATCATGGTGTCCACCACGTCGCCGAGGAGTCTCTGGGCACTGGCCTCACCCCGCCGCCGCACCTGGGACTTACGGGCAAGGTGCACCAAGTAGTCGAGTTCGCGGAGGATAGGGGTGGCATAGTCGGCGATGCTGGCAACAGGGACACCTGCGACAGCAGCCACCGATTCGAGGGACTCGCCCCCGCGAATCCGGGCCTGAATGTCGCGCGGAGTGAGTGCGCTTTCCATCAACCGATCTCCTGAACTGTACGAGCTGCGACCGAACCTTGGCGAATCCCACGGAGTCCTGCCACGTGACGTGCGTCCTGCCACGTACCGTACCGCTGTGTCACAAAGATGTGACCTCGGACTCACCGAGTCCGAGGGAATCGTGCAGACTGGGGCGGCGAGCCTTGTGCCGGTATGGTACAACAAGCTTCGTCGCATCGAACGGCAGGATCTGGTGCGGCCAAGTCATCGAGACGTGATGAAAGGGCGAAATGGCTACTGATTACGACGCCCCTCGCAAGAATGAGGAAGATGCCAGCGAGGATTCCCTCGAGGAGCTCAAGAATCGTCGCAATGACAAGGCATCGGGCCAGGTGGACGAGGACGAGGTAGAGGCCGCGGAGGCATTCGAGCTTCCCGGGGCCGATCTCTCGCACGAGGAGTTGACGGTTCGGGTCCTTCCCAAGCAGTCAGACGAGTTCACCTGTGGGTCGTGCTTCTTGGTCAAGCACTCCAGCCAGTTGGCGGAGACCCGTGACGGGATCGGGTACTGCGTCGACTGCGTCTGAAACCTCCGCGCAAGAAACACGAATAGGGGCTCTCACCGACCAGTGGGAGCCCCCATTCGTCATGCGTGTGTCGCAATCAGAGAGTGTCGATTCGTTTCTTGATGAGTTCTGCGCACTTTCCCAGAGTGAACCTACGGATGATGACTTGGGCAACAGCAACGCCGAGGGCAGAGGCAGCGGTCCAGGTCACCACGGAAGCGGTCGATACCTCCATGTCCTCGGGGTCTGGCGGCTCAGTGCCAGTGATGGTCTTCCACGAGGCGTGGATGAGTTTCTGGACGATCATCGTGGTCACCGCGCCCAGGACGCCAGCCGCGATCTTGTTTCCCAGCGACGATGCTTGGATCTGGTCTTTGCTCACGATGTCATCCTAGATCAGTTGGGTAGCTGCGGTGACTGGGAGGCGATATGAATCATCCACGGGCACGAGATCATTGTGGCCGGTTGGTCTGGGCCATCCCTGGTCGTAGAGGGCTTGTCACTGTGAGGGATCATGGGACGACCGGCTGACCTAGTCTTGGGCGGGTGAATGACATCACTGTTCGGATCTTGCGGCTCGACAAGGACCTGCCACTGCCCAGTTACGCCCATGCCCTGGACGCCGGGGTCGATCTATTCACCACCGTTGATATCGTCCTGGCTCCTGGTCGGCGGCAGTTGGTACCCACCGGCATAGCCATTTCCCTGCCCACCGGCTATGCGGGTTTCGTCCTTCCCCGATCGGGACTCGCAGCCAGAAACGGTCTGACCATTGTCAACACCCCGGGTACCATCGATGCTGGCTACCGTGGTGAACTAAAGGTCTGCCTGATCAACACCGACACGAAAGCTGCCATTGAACTGCGGCGTGGTGACCGGATTGCCCAGTTGGTCATCCAGCGAGTAGAGACCGTGAACTTCATTGAGGTTGACGTCCTCGACGATACCCAGCGCGGGACCGGTGGCTACGGTTCCAGCGGTGGGGTCGCCAGTTGGTGCTGAGTTGTGGGGCAGCGAACGCTGGAGGATAGGCTGTAGATACCGAAGAAGGGAAGACAACGTGATGTTTGGCCGTCGCAAGCGCGCTAAGGAATCCGTCGTGGAACCGGATCCCGAGACGCTCGACGAACTGGACGAGGACGAGGTAGAGGCCGGTGAGGCAGAACTCGACGAACCCACCGACAAGTGGGCGGCCCTTGATGTGAGCCGGGACTGGCGCTCGGAGGGCCCCTTCGATATCGAGGAGGTCGACTTGGATGCCGATGAGATCGAGCGACTTGACTTCGGCTGCGTGGTTCTGACCCCCTTTGATGGGATGCAGTTACAGCTCCAAGTGGACCAGAAGACCCAGCAGGTTCAGGCCGCCTTGGTCATGTACGAGAACTCTGCCATCGAAATTGCCCTGTTCGCAGCCCCAGCGCATACCTCCATGGTCGGCGATGTACGTGACGAAATGGTGACAACTACCCAGTCCCACGGGGGTCGGGTCGCCCTGGCGGAAGGCCCCTTCGGCACCGAGGTGCGACGCGCAGTTCCGCTGAAGGATTCCAAGGGAAACGATGCGGTCCACGTGTCACGCACCTGGTTCGCCCAGGGGCCACGCTGGTTGCTACGTGGGGTCGTCATGGGCGAAGCTGGGCAGGTCTCAGGAATCGATGGGCCCACCGAGATGCTTTACGAATTCTTCGCCAACACTGTCGTACGCCGGGATTCCTCACCCAAGGTCCCCGGCGATCTGATCCCGATGACTCTTCCCACAGCCCTAGAGGCCGCAGCCACCACGGCCAAGGGCTGACCTTCCGGTGACCGACATCGGTCCTCTTGTTCTGGGCCCGATCGCCCATGGCGGGCACTGTGTCGCGCACATTGACGGGCGAGTCGTGTTCGTGCGCCACGGAATACCAGGGGAGATAGTCCGAGTGCGGATCACCGACGACTCGAAACCCCGTTTCTGGTGGGGTGAGGTGGCAGAGGTCATTGAGGCATCCTCGGATAGACTGGCCTCACCGTGTCCGGTGGCTGGAGTGTGCGGCGGATGCGCTTTCCAACACATCGCCCTCGACCGTCAACGCGACCTCAAGGCACAAGTCGTCGCCGAGCAATTGCACCGGTTGGCAGGTATCGACCGCAATGTACAGGTGGAGGCTGCTCCCGGAGAATCCGACGGTCTGGGGTGGCGCACCCGGATGCGCTATCTGACCGATGAGGGCCGGTTCGGTCTGCGTGCTTGGCGGTCCGATCAGATGGTTGACCTGAGCGATGTTGGCTGCGCGATTGCCCATCCCAACGGCAGATGGGCCGCCGCTCACCATGCTCAACGTAACCGGGAGATCCAGGTCATCGTCGCAGACTCCGGGATCAGCGTCATCGATGGCTCCGGCTACTGCCTCAGCGGAGCACCAGAGGTAACCCAAACGGTATCGGGCAGGAGATACCGGGTACGCGCCGACGGATTCTGGCAAGTTCACCCGAGCGCTGCACAAGCGCTCACTGATGCCGTCGTCGATATGCTGGAACCATCTCCGGGCGAGCTTGCCCTCGATCTGTACTGCGGGGTCGGTCTATTCGCTGGTCGTCTCGTCGACGAGGGATGCCAGGTGATTGGGGTCGAGATTAGTCGCGCAACCATCGCCATGGCGCGCTACAACGTGCCGCAGGCAAGATTCCGGGTGGGACCGACCGAACGTCTGCTGTCTACCCTGCCCCGATATGTTGATCTCATTGTGCTGGACCCACCTCGTTCCGGTGCCGGTGCCAAGGTGGTACGTCACCTGTCCCATCTGGGAGCCCGCGCGATAGCTTATGTCGCCTGTGACCCGGCAGCCCTTGCTAGGGACTTGGCTACCTTCGCCGATCACGGCTACCGACTTGCCGACCTGCGCGCCCTCGACCTGTTTCCGATGACCCATCATGTGGAATGCGTGGCACTACTGGTGAACCAGCAGATCTGAGGACTCATCCCGAGGACCCTAGACGAGCAGGCGCCAACCGAGCAGGATGGGTCAGGAACCGCCTGGTTCACAGAATGACTGATGACCGTTTCACCATTGTCGGCTGAAGATCTGAGTGGAGATGAGCCATGGAGGCTGAATACAAGAACTGGGTTCCTACGGGAATGATCATCGGCGTGGGTACCGGAGCTTTAGCCATTACTGTGCTGCTGGTGGGTGTATCGGCAGCCGGTGTCGCGACCGGCGCGGTGGGGAAGATCCTGTTCGGTTCGTTGATCCTGCTGCTAGTAGTTCTTCTGTTTGCAGTGGTGGTTCTGGTGCGAATGTACAATGCCTTTTCTTGGACCGGGAAATGGCAACTGGCCAAGCGGATCATCGAAGGGGTGTCGGCTCGAGTGGAGACCGGTGCTGGCGGTAAGATCCTTGATGTCGGTTGTGGTAGTGGCGCGCTGTCCATCGCCTGTGCCAAGCGCAACCCCGGGGCCCAAGTGATGGGGATAGACAGATGGGGCGCCGAGTACGCATCCTTCAGTCAAGCGCTGTGTGAGCATAACGCCCAGGCTGAGGGGGTCTCAGCGCGAACTAGTTTCCTGCGGGGAGACGCCCGGAAACTGCCCTTTGACGATGAATCATTCGACGCGGTGACAAGCAACTATTGCTACCACAACATCCCCGCCAATGACCGGCTGATAATCATCCTGGAAACCCTGCGGGTGCTGCGAAAAGGCGGGACCTTCGTGATCCATGACATCTTCTCGGTATCCAAGTACGGAGACCCTGATGTGCTGGTGGACAGGCTGAGGAAGGCAGGCTGTGCACAGGTGAAGTTCACCGACACCACTGATGGGACGTTCATGAGCCGATGTGAGGCGCACACACTGCTGCTGAGCGGATCGGGGCTGTTGATGGGGACCAAATGATGTGACGAGGACCGTCGGTGGGTGAACCAGTGTCCTCGTCACGCATGTGGGCGTATTGTTCGACGCATCATGAAGCACAAGAAGCCGTCTGCTGCTCGCTGTCCGCTGCGTCCGGGCGACCCTTGTTCGCTGTGCCAGCCCGGAGCCGACGGCCCGCACAACTGCGGGCTGGTCTACCTGGTGATGGATGACCCCGAACTACGCGAACTGTATGCCGAGCAGTTGAAGCGCACCCGTAACCGGCACGAAAGGAACGACAAGAAGCCGTAGATTAGTTCTTGTAGTTCTTGTCATAGGTCGTGATACGCCACTTCATGAGGTAACCCGCCACGACGGCGAGACAGGTGATGGCAGGGGCTACGATGAACCCCACAACACCCGCTGCGACGCCCCACGTGATGGGGATGTCGAACAGTTCCTTGCCGTTGTTGTCCCGCAGAACCATCTGCTTGTTGGTCTTGCCCGTCACCAAGAACTGTTTCATCGCCGAGTTGAAGTTCTGGCCACCTTTAGGGGAGCGGTATTCGCCACTGTCGGATTGAAAGCTGTCGTTGACCATGTACTGACGTTATCCGGGATCAGAAGGACGACCAACCGATATACACCCCAGATCCGGGGTGAACCGGGGGCAGGGATCAGGGAACATCGGGAGGGGCGCAGGAGCTTGCAGCATCCACGATCTTGATGCGCAGCAGTTTCTGCGGCCACAGATCTTGGGTCCCGTTGAGGTGGACGCCTGTGTCAGCAGCGGCTGGTCTGCTGTGATGCGGTACAACATCTTGCCGATTGGCGTTCCGAAGTAACACACACCACGAAGTCTTCGGCTTTCCCGGGCTTCTCAGGGATGTGCTATCTATCGATATGTCTTACGCTGCCCGTACTCCGCCAGGCCGAGACCTTGGTATGAGTGCGATGCACTCAGGCACACCTTCTCCCGAAGTAATGGGGTACAGGCCGAACCAATGATAGTTTGATGTCAAGACAATATCGACGGGAGTCTGAGTGAGTATCGACAGTTTTGGGGCAAAGGACGTTCTCGAGGTCAACGGGACCTTCTACACCTACTATCGAATCGATGCGGTGCCTGGGCATGAGCGCCTGCCGTACTCGCTGAAGGTTCTCCTGGAGAACCTCCTGCGCACCGAGGACGGAGCCAACATCACCCATGAGGACATCACCTTCCTGGGCAACTGGGTAGCCGATGCCGAGCCCGATCATGAGATTCAGTTCACCCCAGCGCGGGTGATCATGCAGGATTTCACCGGTGTGCCCTGTATCGTCGACTTGGCCACCATGCGTGAGGCAATGGCCGAACTCGGGGGAGACCCCGCGCGAATCAATCCGCTATCGCCTGCGGAAATGGTCATCGATCATTCAGTGATCGCAGAGGCCTTCGGTACCCCGGCAGCACTTCGTACCAATACAGACATCGAGTACGAACGCAACCGCGAGCGCTACCAGTTCCTGCGATGGGGCCAGAATACTTTCAACGACTTCAAGGTGGTTCCCCCGGGCACCGGTATAGTTCACCAGGTCAACATCGAACACTTAGCACGGGTCGTCTTCTCGCGCATGACTGACGACGGTGAACTGACTGCATACCCAGATACCTGTGTTGGTACCGACTCACACACCACTATGGTCAACGGTCTGGGCGTGGTCGGCTGGGGAGTGGGTGGTATTGAGGCGGAGGCATCCATGCTGGGCCAGCCCGTTTCTATGCTCATCCCGCGAGTCGTCGGTTTTAAACTTACCGGGCAACTGCCCCAGGGGGCGACAGCCACCGACTTGGTACTCACCATCACTGACAGGCTGCGTGCCCACGGCGTCGTCGGAAAATTCGTTGAATTTCACGGGCCCGGTGTATCAGCGATCCCGCTGGCCAATCGGGCAACTATCGGAAATATGAGCCCGGAGTATGGCTCCACCATTGCAGTCTTCCCGATCGATGACCAGACCCTCGACTATCTGAGACTGACCGGGCGTGACGAAACCCAAGTGGCACTCGTCGAGGCCTATGCCAAGGCTCAGGCACTTTGGTTCGATCCTTCCGCCACCCCCGAGTACTCGGAATATCTAGAACTGGATCTTGGCGAGGTAGTCCCATCAATCGCTGGACCGAAACGTCCCCAGGACCGAATCGCGCTGTCCGCAGCCAAGCAGGCCTTCGCTGAAGCGTTACCCGTCCAGTCGGCCGCACCCGGCGCTTCGGTTCTGACCACCATCGATGGGCAATCGGTCGAACTGGCCGATGGTCTGGTGGGTGTGGCCGCGATCACTTCATGCACCAACACATCCAATCCCTCGGTCATGGTGGCCGCCGGACTGGTGGCCAAGAAGGCCGTTGAGAAGGGTCTCAAGCGGGCGCCGTGGGTGAAGACCACACTGGCTCCGGGCTCCCAGGTAGTTACCTCCTATCTACGCGAATCGGGCCTCAACAAGTACCTCGAAGAGTTGGACTTCGATACCGTCGGCTACGGATGCACCACCTGCATCGGAAATTCTGGTCCGCTGATTCCCGAGGTGTCCACCGCTGCCAACACCAACGGGATCGTCGTCACTTCGGTGCTGTCAGGCAATCGCAACTTCGAGGGGCGAATCAACCCCGATGTGAAGATGAATTACTTGGCATCACCGCCGCTGGTTGTTGCTTATGCCATCGCAGGAACCATGGACATCGATATCACCACCGACCCAATTGGCACCGGTGCCGGGGGAGAAGAGGTTTTCTTGGCCGATATCTGGCCCACCCCCACCGAGATCGAGGAGGTTATCGGATCGGCCATCAATGCGAGGATGTACGCGGATTCCTATGCTGACGTGTTCACCGGTGACGAGCGATGGCGTAGCCTGCCCACCCCGGCGGGCAACATCTTTGAATGGGACGAAGATTCCACCTATGTGCGCAAGGTGCCCTATTTTGATGCGATGCCCCAGCGCCCCGCACCAGTCACCAACATCACGGGCGCCCGGGTGCTGCTCAAACTGGGGAATTCGGTGACCACCGACCACATCTCCCCGGCTGGGGTGATCAAGGAAGATTCGCCAGCAGGCCGCTACCTGACCGAGCACGGGGTAGATCGCAAGGATTTCAACTCCTACGGCTCCCGCCGCGGTAACCATGAGGTGATGATCCGGGGGACCTTCGCGAATATCCGCCTGCGCAATCAGATCGCGCCCGGAACCGAGGGTGGTTTCACCAGGGATTTCACCACCGATGGCGGGCCGGTGACCACCGTTTATGAGGCGTCCGAGAAGTACCGGGAGGCCGGGGTACCGCTGGTGATCCTGGCAGGCAGGGAGTATGGCTCGGGTTCCTCGCGTGACTGGGCCGCCAAGGGCACCATGTTGTTGGGGGTCAAGGCAGTCATCGCCGCATCCTACGAGCGCATCCACCGATCGAATCTGATCGGCATGGGCGTGCTGCCCCTGCAGTTCCCGCAAGGCCAAGACGCCGACACCCTGGGACTGAGCGGTGAGGAGATCTTCGACATCGTCGGGATCACCCGGCTCAACCAGGAGGTGACACCCAAGACGTTGAGCGTCATCGCGACATCTCCTGAGGGAAAGGTGACCACCTTCGAGGCCATCGTCCGCATCGACACTCCTGGAGAGCGCAGCTACTACCTCAACGGCGGCATTATGCAGTACGTGCTGCGCAGCCTGAAAAACGCCTGACTGGCATTTAATGACGGAACTGGCAAGCTGAAGCCCATCTGCCTCCGTCGTCCTGTTGGCTTACTGCTGGTCGATGATCGGCAGGGCTCCCAGGTCGTCGGCAGCGGTGTGCGAATCGGTTTCCACCTCGGTGGTCGAGCGCACCCGGTTCGGATTGCCGATATCGGTGGAGGTCTGCGTCGCGGTTCCGGTGCGGTCGGTGAGTACGAAGAACCCGTTATCCAGATCTACGGGCTTCGGCCCCTCGCCACCCTGCTCAGCGTCGATGAGGAGCATTTTCTCGACCTGTTTCACCTTTTCCCAGTGCGCAGCACCCGGCATGAAGATGCTGAAGACATCGCTCATCAGATCCCCTGACCACCTCGCGTCCATGGACAAGTCCACCATACGCACTCCGCAAGCGTTTCAACAGTCAGTGATCTGTTGGTGTCGTGCAACGACAGCAGAGCTGGTGCTCGGCTGCAAGAATCAACGCACGACACGGGATGCGTGGACCGACGCTGGGGATTGCACTCGTGAGCCTGATCTGGCTGGCCACCATCCCCGACCGGGTATATCGGTGCTGCCAGCACCCGCGATACCAGATAGGCTTGTGGGCATGTCCTTGCTGGAGACGATCAACCAACCAGCCGATCTGCGGAAGGTGGATCGCGAACTGCTACCCGAGTTGGCAGCCGAGATCAGGGCATTCCTGGTTGACAACGTCAGCAACACTGGCGGGCATCTGGGACCTAATCTTGGTGTGGTGGAACTCACCATGGCCCTGCACATGGTCTTCGATTCCCCACACGATCCGATCATCTTCGATACCGGGCACCAGTCCTACGTGCACAAGATCCTGACCGGCCGCGCCAATCGCTTCGATACTCTGCGCCAGAAAGATGGCCTATCAGGTTACCCGTCCAGGGCCGAATCCGAGCATGATTGGATGGAGAACTCGCACGCTACGACCTCGCTGTCCTGGGCCGAGGGAATAGCCCGTGGGTTCCGGTTACGTGGAGAGAACGACCGGGTGGTCATCGCGGTCATCGGTGACGGAGCTCTCACCGGGGGGATGGCCTGGGAATCACTCAACAATATCGCTGTCGATGACGACCTGCCGATCGTTATCCTGGTCAATGACAACGGTCGTTCCTATGCGCACACGGTGGGCGGGCTGTCGCGCAGGCTATCTGCCATCCGCTCCGATCCCCGCTACGAACTCGCCTTGGACAATCTCAAGCATCAAGTCAAGCGGGCTCCCTTCGGCCAGCAGGCCTATGATCTGCTGCACGGTATGAAAGTCGGAATCAAAGATGTTCTCGCCCGCCAGGAACTTTTCGGTGATTTGGGCATCAAGTACCTCGGCCCAGTCGACGGGCATGACGTGCAGATGATGGTCGAGGCATTGGGGCAAGCAAAGAAATACGGTGGCCCGGTTATCGTGCACGCCGTCACTCGGAAGGGCCATGGCTACGAGGCCGCCGAAGCCGACCAGGCGGATCATTTCCATGCTGTCGGGCGGATCGATGCCCGCACCGGACGACCTTTATCAAATTCCACCGCCACTACTTGGACCAAGGCCTTCTCCCGGCACTTGGTGGACATAGCGGAAGCACATCCCGAGGTCGTCGCGATCACTGCAGCCATGCTGCATCCGGTGGGCTTGGGGGAGTTTGCCCACAGATATCCCGAGCGGGTTTTCGACGTCGGCATCGCCGAACAGCACGCCGTCGCATCGGCTGCCGGAATGGCCGCGGCAGGTCTGCACCCGATAGTCGCGGTCTACTCGACGTTCCTCAATCGAGCCTTCGATCAGCTACTGCTGGATGTCGGAATGCACCAGCTTGGGGTGAGCTTCGTCCTTGATCGGGCCGGGGTTACCGGTCCTGACGGTCCCTCCCACAACGGTGTTTGGGACGTTTCGTTGATCGGAATCGTGCCAGGTATTCACTTGGCCAGCCCACGCGACGAGCAGCGGCTAGCCGAGGCGTTGGAAAATGCGGTGAGCATCAATGATGCCCCCACCGTCATTCGTTATTCGAAGGATCCGCTGCCTGCACCGATCCCTGAGATCCGCACCGAGGGAGGCAACGAAATAATCTGGGATGCAACAGATCCACAGGTGTTGGTCGTAGCCTGGGGCGCGATGTGCTCGACGGCTCTTTCAGTTGCCCAGATCTTGGAAGGGCGTGATATCCCGACGATGGTGGTTGACCCGGTGTGGGGGTTGCCGGTCAATCCTGCGCTGGTTTCCATGACTAGCGGCCCACGACTGGTGGTTAGCATTGAGGACAATCTCGTGGTCGGTGGGCTGGGGTCCCAGCTGCGGATCGCGATGGACGAAGCCGGAATCAACACGCCTACCAGACAATTTGGCATTCCTTCGCGGTATCTGCCAGCTGCCACCCGCGCCGAAGTGCTCGCCGAAATCGGCCTGGATGCCAGAACTATCGCGGAGCAGATCCTCACCACAGCGAGTGCGAGAGAACTCGGCTAGCATCGAAGGGCACAGATACCACTCACACCACTTCAGGAGATGCCGGCCAGGATGATCGGAACCACCAGTTCCCGCTGCCAGGCGCGCACATCAAGACCCTCGAGTTGAGTCGCAATCCCTGCATCCTCGGTACTCTCCGGGGCCCATAGCACTTGGCGCAGCGAATCCGGGGAGATCAGGTTCTCCACGGGCAGGCGCAGTTCCTCGGCCAGGGTGACAATCGCGGGACGCACCGCCTCCCAGCGTTGATGGGCCTCGGGACGTAATCGCTCCCAGTTGCGCGGCATCGGAACGCCCTCGGAAGGTCGCTTCATCGGTGGCAGATCGGCCTCCGGCATATCTGCCACTTCGTCCATGGCCTCAAGCCACGCCTGTTCATTGGCTCTGGCTCGGCGCCGCTTGAACCCATCAATGCGCCGCAGGGCGGCGACACCGGGAACTTCCGGATGGGAACGGGTGATCATGGACGCAAGTTCGGTGATGGCCTTGTCGTGCAGGATTTTTCCGTGAGCGGTGTCGGTTCGTTCGGCTATCCGTTCCCGCACCGTCCACAGCTGCTTCACCAAGGCCAATCCGCGTCGGGACCTCACCTGGTGACATCCCGAGGTCTTGCGCCATGGATCAGGCCGCGCCGGACGTTCGGTGAGCGCACAACGGCACAGATGGTCGAACTCTTCGCGTGCCCAACGCTGTTTGCCCGTATTAATGAGTTCAGTGAGCAGGTGATCACGCAGTTCATGAAGCAACTCGACGTCGAGAGCGGCATAGGCCAACCAATCCTCGGGCATCGGACGCCTCGACCAATCAACAGCCGAATGCTCCTTCAGCAAATGAACCCCACAATAGGCCTCCACCATGGAGCCCAAACCGACTCGTTCCAGCCCCAGCAGGCGACCGGCCAACTCGGTGTCGAAGAGTTTGCTAGGCCGCAACCCGAGCTCGACCAGATTCGGCAAGTCTTGGGTGGCAGCGTGGAGGATCCATTCCTGGTCACCGATGATCTCCTGTAGCTCAGTGAGATCGGCCACCGCTTCACCGGGACCCTCTAAGGCCACTGGATCAACGAGGTGGATTCCCGCACCGTGACGCTTCAACTGGAGCAGATAGGCCTTGCTCAAGTACCGGTATCCCTGAGCACGTTCGACATCAATCGCGATCGGGCCCGACCCATTCGCTAATTCGTTGAGGGTTACCCGCCAAGTGTGTGGATTATCGGTGACATCGGGAACGCCGTCGGCCGGTTTGGTCAGCGTCGGCAGTCCAGAGGCCGCGTCGACCGTCATTCAGCGAGCAATTCTGCTAGTCAGAGGAACAACGCCCTCGGGAAGCTGAGGCAGGCCGGTGGTGGTGCACAGCAGGTTCTGCCAAGCTCGCAGATGGGATGCGATGTCCTCGGGTTCGGTGACCTCCGGTGTCCAGGATGCGCGGATCTCGACCTCGGCCCGGTCGGGTTCCCCGGACAAGTCACCGAAACATCGAGACGACACGGCGGTGACCGTCCCCGATACGTCGTGGTGATCAGCTCCCGCGTGCTCGAGAGAGCCGATCAACCATGTCCACCCCACTTCGGCAAGCAGAGGATCGGTGACCATTTCCACCTCCACATCCGCCCTGGCGAAGGAGACACATCGGTGGGTGCCACTCCACGAAGAATTGCCTGCGGGATCATGCAGGATGATCAACCGACCGGTGCCCAGTTCCTGGTTCTTGTTGATGATGACATCTGCCTCGATGGCCACGGAATGGGGGGCGATCCTCTGGGGTGCGGGAATCCTCTCCACCGACAGTTCCTTGCGCCAGCCGAAGTTCTCGACGACGGACACGAGATCGTCGAAACGACCTCGTCCCACAAGACTTCCCAGCTCAGAAACCACACTTTGAGCATATGGCCTCCGAGCGAGGAATCCGCAGTGGCGCGCCGGTCGGAATCAGTCTTCGTCAGGTGTCAGTGTGAGAGAGACCGAGTTCATGCAGTACCGCAGACCCGTCGGGGTGTCATAACCCTCACCCTTGAAGACGTGCCCAAGGTGAGAATCACAATTGGCGCAGCGCACCTCAACCCTCGGGCGCCCGGGGATCGAGTCATCATCCAGATACCTGACCTGTTCCTCTGCCACGGGAGCGAAGAACGAGGGCCACCCGCAGTGGGAGGCAAATTTCGTCTCGGAACGGAATAGCTCATGCCCACAGGCCCGGCAGGAATAGACCCCGTCGGTGGTGGTATCGGTGTACTCACCGGTGAAGGGAGCCTCCGTCCCGGCCTCACGCAGGATGTGGAACTCCTCGGGCGACAGGTACTCCCGCCATTGCTCGTCTGACAAGAAGAAACGCCCATTCCCGGGAAAAAGTTTCGTCATGTGTGCTCCTTTCTCCGGCCAGTCTATGTGCCACATCGGAGCCCGGATTACTGATAGATCACCGCTGGATCACTGATACTTGAGTCATGAAGAACAACATCTCGTCCCTGCTGCGTTGCCCGGTCGCTCCCGTCGATACAGGCCATTGATCTGAGGCCATTCCCGGACTACCCAAGGATACGAGCAAGAAGGACCCCCAAGATGCTGGAAGATCTTGGCATAATGCTCAGCAATCTCCACATGCGAGTGGGCTCTCCATGAGATATCAGGCCCCGTCGGTGCTGCTCATCCTGCAGGACTGGACACCTCGGGTAAAAGAGGAGTGATCCGCCATGTAGTCGGGCAGGTCGACCCTCAGGAGATGCACATCGCATCATTCAAAGTACCCACTGCCGAGGAACGCGCACGCGACTTCCTGTGGCGCATCGAACCGAAACTACCGGCCCGGGCATGATCGGCGTCTTCGACAGATCGCGCTACGAGGACGTCCTCATCCAGCGGGTTGAACAAATGGCGCCTCCGGAAGAAATCGAGCGACATTATGATGTTATCAACGAATTCGAGTCGATGGTTACGGCGCCCAGAACTCGCATCATCAAGTGCTATCTCCATGTCTCGCGGGCGGAGCAGAAACCAGCGTCTTGCCCAGCGGTTGGCTCATCCCGAAAAGTACTACAAGTACAACCCGGAGGATGTCGATGTCGCGAAGCGTTTCGACGACTACGTCGCCGCCTATAACATCGCTTTGACCAGATGCAACACAAAGACATCGCCGTGGTACGTGGTTCCCTCCCACCGGAAGTGGTACCGAAGCTGGGTGGTCGCCAAGCTCTTGGTCGAAGCACTCGGCTCATTGGATCTCGGCTGGCCCGCGCCGAGTTTCGATGTGGAGACCGAGAGACACCGGGTCTCGGCACTGCCCGAGAACTTACCCGACCGAATCCGTACCCGGTGACAGGACTCAGATGACCTCGGCCGTATCAAGATCCTCACCGATGAGAGCTGCGACCATATCCATGGATGCGAAGGCGTAGCGGGCCATGGCCAATTCTGCGATGCGCACGTCGGCACCCAACGGGGCGCTGACGGCGATTGCCCCGCTGGCCAAGGCGATCTCAGCCTGCGCCCGGTAGGACTGGTCGGCTGCGATGTGCAGAGAACCGACCGCGATTGATCGGCGGCCGGTCGATCGCAGGGATGCAATGGCCGCGGCCACGTCAGCTCCTCGTCCGTCGGCGTGGGCGACGAGCGTGGGCAGTTTGTGGTGGGAAGACCACTGCCGGGCGCGACGGGCGATGAGTGCATTTCCTCTTGTATCACCTGCGCTCGGGGCGCACAGGACCAAGGCGTCGAGTTCAGTGGCACGGATGGAATTCAGGGCGCTCCGCAGGCGAGCATCGACGACATTCAGTAATTCACTGACAGGCCCGATTGGCCGGGCCATGGCGAACCTGAGTTTGGGGTAAAGAGTGCAGAGCTGCTGGTAGGTGGCCTGCATGGCTTCGGAGGCCTCGCATACCCTGGCGACATCCATAGGGGCTAATACGACCTCTTGGGCGCCGCGGTGGGCAAGGGTTGAGACGACCTGCTGGGCGGTGGGGTGATTTCCCCCGAGAAAGGCGAGCTGGATCTCCAAGTGGGGATGCGCCGACTGCATCTCGCGGCGCAGGGTATGAAAGACGGAGGCAACCTTCGGGTCCTCAGAGCCCTCCGCGAACAAAATCATCGCCGGTGCAGTCATCGTGCGCCCACCTTCTTCCATCGTCGTGTGCAGAAGCTCGGCGCCTTTGCCGCGTTGCTGCTCAATCCTCCGTCGATCCGCTGGCCAGTGCAAGCCGAATGACCGTATAGTGAGACAAGATCTCGCCATGTTTTCTTGCAACAGGCGGCCAGTCAGCGTGTAATTGTGGCAAGAAGAGGCAAAGAAGAGGTCAAGGTGCGGAAAGTTGTGTCATCCCGTGATCGATGCGTGGACACTAGTCCGAATCGTGGATGTAGTGATGGTCTGGCTGGGATGCTGCCTGGGTGGATCAAGCCACAGTGTCGGGAATCTATATCTGGTCGGATGCATCGATGGATGGGGAAACATCGCACATAGCCTGATTTCCGAGGGATGCTGGAGGCAAGACGATACTCGACGTGGATGGGAGAGGCTGAAAGTAACCAGAGTGGGCGATACTGGGTTCGAACCAGTGACCTCTTCGGTGTGAACGAAGCGCGCTACCACTGCGCCAATCGCCCCTGCGAGGGACAAACATAGCGGATGGTTCGAGTAGGCGACAACTCCAGCTTCCGTCACGGATCGCTGTGATGCCGATTTGCAAGAAGCGACGACCCCCGCTAAGTTCTTCCTTGCGTTACAACGGAGCAAAGCTTCGGTAGGTGCAATGCGGACGTGGCTCAGCTGGTAGAGCATCACCTTGCCAAGGTGAGGGTCGCGGGTTCGAATCCCGTCGTCCGCTCGGAGAGGGTCTTGCGTAAGGCCGCGGCTCACACGCAGAATTCTCCGTGTGGTGGGTTGGCCGAGAGGCGAGGCAACGGACTGCAAATCCGTCTACACCGGTTCAAATCCGGTACCCACCTCGGGCGATTGGCGCAGTGGTAGCGCGCTTCCCTGACACGGAAGAGGTCACTGGTTCGAACCCAGTATCGCCCACCATCCACCGGCTAGCACGGTCAGTTTCTTCGCTTCACTAGGTTATTCAACGCCGCGACGAACGTTTGTCCCGAGTGGTCAGCACACCCGGGATAAACGTTCGCATCCCCCGGTAAGGGTCATTTCGGGTCGAAAGTCTGGGTCACTGGATCGGTTCCATTGTTGGAGGTCATGGACACGGTGATCTTCGTCCCATCGCCCGATGTGATCGTGACCGTCGCCAAGGCTCCCGGCTCATTGTTCGTCGCCTTAGCCACCATTCCATAAATGGCGTCAAGATCGTATCCGGCAAGGGAGAATGGCTGTCCGGCACCGCTCGGGGTGTCCTGAGCGCAGGAGACCGAATAGGGGGCCAGATCTGAGCCGGGAACCCCAACGCTCAGCACCGCATTGCAGGAACTGCCGTCCGCGAGCTGGGCAGTGGGAACGCCGATGCTGGTCAGCACGCCGCTGGCATGCCCGATCTTCAACTGTTGCGGTGCCAACACAGCTAGATAAGCAACCAGGTCATCCCAGGATTCCCGGACCGTGGGATCGAAGCTGGCCGGTATCTGCTGCCCGTTGACCTGCATTGAATTGGGTACTGGCTTCATGTCGCAACTCTGGTAGGAGACTGCACTGCCGAGGATCGTGGTAGTGAATCGCACCGCGGGGTTCTGGCAGCCGTTGATGGCCAGCCGGGACTCCTCTACGAGGACGTCCACCTGATCGGCTGCCCAGGTGGGGCCGACGGCCGTCGCCGGCCCCTGATTGACCGCAGAACTCACCTTGTTGCCAGCGACCAAACGGTGGGTGGTGAGCGTAGTTCCCTCCATGACCGTGGCGGACACCACACGAGTGCCGTCTTGCATGGCAATCTCATAGCCGGAGATCTGGGTGAGCTGGGCTTGTGATACCAACTCATCCCACAGCTGGGAGAAGGACTGCTCCTCGGGGGTCGGACTGGGGGTGGAGTCGCCGTTGTTGACGGGAGAACACGCTGCCAGCACCGAGACGACGGTGAGACCGGCTGCCATCAGGATGAGTCGCTTCATGCATCATGTCTAGCATCCGTCGGGAACCCAGTTCGCGCATCCTGCGACGGCCAGGCTCGATCGTGGTAGTGGGCTCCAGGAATTCGTCCTTCGTGGGAATGCAACGGTCTGCTGGTGATCGTCGTCCTGGTTCCTTGGCAGAGGATTGGAGTTGCGCACCACGAGGGCTGGTAAGAATGCGCCACTGGGGTGGATCTGAGGCACAATGGTGGGTGTTCGCCCGTCGAACTGTTCCCGTCGGATGACGGGAACGACGATGCGTGCGGCCAGGTATGCCGCCGAAAGGAATTGACGTGTCAGTGTCCGTAGTCCTCCTCGCCAATGGTTCGCAGGTCTCGAAGGAGGTGGACAAGGGGGCCACGGGCCTCGACCTGTTCGGCGACGATCTGACCGTCGTCGCCATGCAAGTGAACGGGATCACCGTCGATCTAGCCACCGAATTGCACGACGGCGATCAGGTGGCACGTATTCTCAGCACCTCCGAGGAGGGCCTGACCATCATCAGGCACTCTGCGGCCCATGTCACAGCCCAAGCCCTGCAATCCCTGTTCGCTGATGCCAAGCTGGGCATCGGGCCGCCGATCACCGACGGTTTCTACTACGACTTCATGGTCGATCCGTTGACTCCTGAGGATCTGAAGGCCATCGAGAAGAAGATGCAGGCAATAATCAGGGAGAGGCAGCGCTTCGTCCGTCGGGTGGTTAGCGAGTCAGAGGCCCTGGCTGCCGAGACCAATGAGCCTTTCAAGCTCGAACTCATCTCCGACAAGGGTGGATCTCACGATGACGGATCCTCGGTCGAGGTTGGTGGGCAGGAACTCACCATCTATGACAACGTTCGGCGCAACGGGGAGGTTGCTTGGTATGACCTGTGCCGCGGCCCCCACGTTCCGCACACCGGCTACATCAAGGCGGTCGCCCTGACCAAAACCTCAGCCGCCTATTGGCGCGGTAACCAAGCGAATCAAGGCCTGCAACGAGTCTACGGAACCGCATGGGCCACCAAGGAAGACCTCAAGGCCTACCAGACCCGTATGGCGGAGGCCGCTAAACGCGATCATCGCAGGCTGGGCACCGAACTTGACCTCTTCTCCTTCCCAGAGGAGATCGGCCCAGGTCTGGTGGTCTTTCATCCCAAGGGTGGCATCCTGCGCCATGAGATCGAGAGCTATGTGACCCAGCGCCACATCGAGTTCGGTTTCGACTTCGTGCACACCCCCGAGATTTCCAAGGGTGGTTTATTCCATACGTCAGGCCACCTGCCCTACTACGCCGACACGATGTTTCCCCCGATGCTCGCCGATGAGGAGCGGGACACCGAGGGCAATATCACCAAGGTGGGCCAAGAATACTACCTCAAGGCCATGAACTGCCCGATGCATAACCTGATCTTCAGGTCGCGCGGTCGTTCCTACCGGGAGCTGCCGTTGCGGTTCTACGAACTCGGGCACGACTACCGCTACGAGAAATCCGGAGTGGTGCACGGTCTCACCCGCATGCGCGGCTTCACCCAGGACGACTCACACACCTACTGCACCCCGGAGCAGGCCGCCGAGGAGATCCACAAGCAGATCAACTTCTTTCTATCGATCCTTGCGGGCTTTGGTCTCGACGATTTTTACTTGGAGCTGTCTACCCGGGATGAAGACGGGGCCAGGAAGGGCAAGTTCATCGGCTCCGATGAGGACTGGCAGACCGCCACGCGTATCTTGGAGGAGGTCTGCCACTCAACAGGGCTCGACTTGGTACCCGATCCGGGCGGTGCTGCCTTCTACGGCCCGAAGGTCTCGGTACAGGTCACCGACGCCATCGGGCGCACCTGGCAGATGTCGACGATCCAGTACGACTTCAACCAGCCGGAGCGCTTCGGGCTGGAATACGTCGCATCCGACGGCACCCACCAGAGGCCGGTAATGATCCATTCAGCCAAGTTGGGTTCGGTGGAACGGTTCATCGGCGTGCTCACCGAGCATTACGCCGGGGCCTTCCCGGTATGGCTGTCCCCGGTCCAAGTGGTCGGTATTCCGGTGGCCTCCGCCTTCGACGACTACCTGGCCTCGATATTGGATCGGTTACGGGCGCGGGGCGTGCGTACTGAGCTGGATGCTTCCGACGACCGGATGCAAAAGAAGATCCGCAACGCGCAGAGGCAGAAGATTCCCTTCATGCTGATCGCCGGTGAAACCGATGCCGGGGCAGACACCGTTTCCTTCCGTTTCCGGGATGGATCCCAGCGCAACGGGGTACCCATCGACAAAGCCATCGAGTTCATCTGCGAGTGGGTGGGCTCGCGCCGCAACGACGACCCGAAAGCGGAGGCCGAGGCCTGATGGCCGATTTTATTCCGGTCGACGAGTTCGAGGACCATCCCGGGATCCCCGACGGATTGCAGCGGCTATGGACCCCCCACAGGCTTGCCTATATCTCCGGGGAGAACCGGCCCACGGAACACAACGATGTCCGGTGTCCGTTCTGTGTGTCGCCGACTCATGACGATGCCGAAGCATTGATCGTGGCCCGCGGCGAACACGTCTTTGCCGTGCTCAACCTCTACCCCTACAACCCGGGCCATCTGCTGATCTGCCCATACCGCCATGTTGCCGCCTACATCGATGCCACCGAGGAGGAGGCGGCCGAGATGACCGCATTCACCCGCAAGGCCATCCGGATGATCTCGGCGGTGTCACAACCAGCTGGTTTCAATCTCGGCATGAATCAGGGATCGATCGCGGGCGCCGGGATCGCCGCACACCTCCACCAGCATGTGGTGCCCAGATGGGCGGGGGACTCGAATTTCTTGCCGATCATCGGACAGACAAAGGCCGTCCCATTCTTGCTTGGACAGACTCGGGAGATATTCGCCGGGGCATGGGACGAGGCCTGAGATGCTGGAGAGGATCAAATCCCGGTGGACAAAGTTCATCGAACCGGTGGCCCTCGGGTTAGTGAAGATTGGTCTTAGCCCCAACATGGTGACCTGGTTCGGCACCGCCGCAACCTGTCTGGTGGCGATTATCTGTTTTCCCCAAGGATGGCTGTGGCAAGGGGTGGTCATCCTTCTCGCCTTCATCTTCTCGGACTCCTTGGATGGCACTATGGCTCGCGCAACGGGACAAACGACCCGGTGGGGAGCCTTCCTCGACTCGACCCTCGACCGGATTGCCGACGGCGCGATCTTTGGGGGACTAACCCTGTACTTCTACAATACTGATTCCCAGCTGGGGGCAGCGGTCTCACTGGTTGCCCTGGTATTCGGGCAAGTGACTTCCTATTCGAAGGCCCGTGGTGAGGCCATTGGCGTGCAGGTGAACGGTGGCATCGCAGGTCGGGCCGACCGACTGGTAATCGTCCTGGCCGGGGCCCTGCTGACCGGCTTGGGCATCAACTTGGCCCTGCCAATCGCCATGTCCTTGTTGTGCCTGACAGGGGCGGTCACCGTCGCCCAACGGATGGCCATCGTTCACCGGGCACTCGGTGGGCAGTAATGGATATCCAGTTGCTGGGTTTCCGAGCCGCGGCACGCGTACCCCGATGGCTCTGGTGGCCTGCCGCGAAGTGGGCCGCCGCATGGTTGGGACGTCGTCCTCCGATTCCACTGCGGCAGTGGGCACTCAACGCCGAGGTCGTCACCGGCGTGACACCTGGTCCTGATGACCTGGTAGCTGCCCAGTTCTCATGGATCCGCAATACCGTCGGATCGCTGCAACTTGGCAGCCTTGATCGCGAAAGCCTGGTGTCGTTGGTCGAGGCCGACGAGACGCTGATGGACTGGTTGCGTGAACTCCATGCAACCCGGGGGCTGGTGTTGGCCTTGCCGCACCAGGGTTCCTGGGACCTCGCCGGCGCCTACGCCTGCCAAGTTGGGTTGCCAGTCACTTCGGTGGCCGAGCGCCTGCCCCGTGACCAGTTCGAGTACTTCCGATGGGTACGCGAACAACTGGGCTTTCGGATCCACCCTCACGACGCAGGCAATCTGGTGCCCACCTTGTGCACCGATCTGCGATGCGGCCAAGTTGTCTGCCTGATCGCGGATCGGGACTTCGGACGACGGGGGATACCGGTCAAGTGGCCGACCCCGAAGGGTCCCCGGGAACTCACCGTTCCGGCAGGACCACACCTCATTGCCCGCCAGACTGGTGCCGCACTGGTCGGCGCGGCAACCCACTACCACGGCGACCGGCTCAGGATCGAGCTTAGTGAGGAGATCGCAGGAGACATGGCCGACAGCGCCCAGCAACTGACCAATTTCTTTGCCACCCAGGTGCGCGCCCACGTGCACGACTGGCATCTGATGCAGCGCTTCTTCCCGGGGATAGTTGCATGAGAGCCGGAATCGTCTGCCCCTATTCCTTCGTCGCTCCCGGTGGGGTGCAGAACCACGTGCTAGGGCTGGCGGGGTGGCTGCACCGCAATGGTCACCACGTTGAAATTCTCGCACCCGGCCATCCTGCCCCCGGGGCACTGGCGGCCCACGGCCTGACCGATGCGCAGTTCACCACAGCCGGGAGGGCGGTGCCGATTCGCGCCAACGGATCGGTTGCCCGGCTCAATTTCGGTCCTTGGGTAAGTTCCCGGGCCAAGCAGTGGCTGGATGAGGGGGATTTCGATGCAGTGCACCTGCACGAACCAATCACCCCATCAGTAGCCATCAGCACCCTGTGGTTGACCGATCGTCCGGTGACTGCCACCTTCCATGCTAATTCCAAGGTGGTCAGGTCACTGGTATTGCTCAATCGGTTGTTACCCGGGGCGGTTAACAGGCTGGATGCGACAATCGCCGTATCACGGGCTGCTGCGAAACTCGCTAAGAGTCATTTCGGGGTCCATCCGGTGGTTATCGGCAATGGCATCGAGATTACTGATTACCCGTTCGCCCCGTGCGCCACAACTTGGCGTGGGGGAGACCACCCCAGGCTGGTTTTCTTGGGACGTTACGATGAACCACGTAAAGGTTTCCACGTGCTGACCGCGGCTCTGCCGCTGATTCGCCGGGTACATCCTGACCTGGAGGTGGTGGTCATCGGTCGGGGTGAAGAACTCAGCATCCCGGGTGTCACCTTCGTCGGAGGGGTTGACGATACCGAACGGAACCGGTGGCTGGGGAAAGCTGACGTCTACGTCGCCCCGCAGACCGGCAGGGAGAGTTTCGGCATCGTCTTGCTGGAGGCGATGGCCTGCGGTGCCCCGGTCGTCGCATCCGATCTTGATGCCTTCGCCGAGGTGCTTAGCGATGAGCAGGCGCCAATCGGGCACCTCTTCTCAAGGGGAGAAGCCCAGGAACTGGCCAATGCAGTCATTGAATCCTTGGCCGAGCCCCGGGACTTGAGACTACACCGTGGCCGGGAACGCGCAGCCTGCTTCACGTGGGACAGGATCGGCCCGCAGGTGGTGGCAATGTATCAGTTGGCAGCCGAGCGCCGGTTCACCGAGGTCGATGGCGCACTGGGAAGGTCACGCCGATGGATCGCATAGGCTAGGGGTCGTGACCGACCAGAAACCCGGTGTCCTTGAACATGCCGTCGCATCCCCCGCGACCGTGTCCAACCGTGTCTGGACGATCCCGAATGTCATCTCCTTCGCACGACTGATCGGCGTGCCCTTCTTCTTCTGGATGATCTGGGCGCACCATGACATCGCGGCGATCGTCTTGCTAGCCGTTGCTTCCTTCTCCGATCTGATCGACGGGCGCATCGCCCGGCGGTTCAACCAAATCTCCCGGCTCGGCCAGGTGCTTGATCCGGCCGCCGACCGACTCTACATCTTCGCGACGGTACTCGGGCTGGCGGCCCGTGGGATCATCCCTTGGTGGCTCGTCGCTCTGCTGGTGGGCCGCGACATGATGCTAGCTGCATTGGTCCCAGCGTTGCGCTCTCGTGGGTACTCCTCGCTGCCGGTCAATTTCATTGGCAAGGCTGCCACCTTCTGCTTGCTCTACGCCCTTCCGCTGGTGCTTGTCGGGGCTGGGGAATGGGCACTAGCCCCAGTATTCACGATCATCGGCTGGGCTTTCGCGGTGTGGGGGACTGCACTGTACTGGTGGGCGGGTGGCATGTATGTGCGCCAGGCGATCGAGCTAGTGCGGGCCGGGGCGGAGAACCGATGAGCGAACAAACCTACAGGCCGGATGCTTCGATGGAGCTGCTGAACTCCATTCTGAGGGAAACGATTGACCCGGATTATGTGCAAACCGCCGGACATGCCCGCAGATGGCATGATCGTTTCTTGGCTGCCGCTACTACTGCGCTTGCCGGTCTGATGCTTGCCACATCGGCCCTGCACATCGGGGGCACCTCGCTCGAATCAGCCGAGCGCACCGAGTTAATCAGGCAGGTCGAGGATGCGAGGCAACGGAACATGGACCTCCGGGCCCGCGCCGAGGCTGCCAGCGCCAGGATTGGTGAACTCGAGGCAAACGGCGATCCGGATTCCCAGGACACCACAATTGCCATCTGGGCGGGCTCCCTGGCTGTGAACGGGCCAGGCGTGCGCGTCGAAGTCGACGACAGCCCCGACGATGCGGACGGGATCATCGTCGACCAGGATATGCGGCAGGTGGTCAATGCCCTTTGGGCGGCCGGAGCAGAGGCTGTCGCAGTGAACGGGCACCGGCTGTCGAGCCGCACCGCCATCCGTCAGGCAGGTAACGCAATCACCATCGATTATCGTTCCATGACTACTCCCTACCGAATCGAGGCGATCGGTGATCCCAGTGACCTGGAGAAACGCTTTGAAACAGGCACCGGGGGAGCCTGGCTGAACTTTCTGCGACGCAACTACCGCGTGTCGTGGGACATTGAACGAGTGAATGGCCTCCATTTGGGGGCCGATCCCGGTCTCGGCCTTCAGGTGGCGAGGCCACGATGAGGAGGACACAGTGCTTGCAGTAATCGGGCTGATCATCGGTATCGTCATCGCATTGATGTGGCAGCCGGATCTCCCACCGTGGCTCCAGCCCTACCTACCGATCATGATCGTGGCTGCATTGGATGCCCTCATCGGAGCATGGCGTTCCAGTTTGGAGCACACCTTCTCCGACAGGGTATTTGCGGTGTCCTTCGTATCGAACGTGGTGATAGCCGCGATCATCGTGTGGATTGGTGATCTCATCGGAGTCGGCTCGCAACTATCAACCGCAGTTCTGGTGGTGCTGGGTATCCGGATCTTCACCAATGCTGCATCCATCCGCAGGCAGGTGCTCCATGCTTGAGTGGCTCCGGGGCGCCCTGCGCCCTTCCCGCAAACAGGTCTTGCTGGCCGTGGTGATGTGTCTGCTCGGCATGTCGCTGGTGTTGCAGATGAGAAACGGTGGCCACGGCAACCAGTATTCAGGGATGCGCCGTGATGATCTGGTGCAGTTGCTTGACACCCTCAATGCCGAAACCGAGCAGTTGAATCGAGAGGTTTCGGAGCTGGAAGCCACCCGTGACCAGCTTGAATCAGGTGCCGACGCCAACCAAGTGGCAGCCCATGAGGCCCAAGCCAGGGCCGACGAGCTGGCCATTTTGGCCGGCACCAGGGGTGCTTCCGGGCCCGGAGTTCGTATCACCATCTCGGCTCCCTCGGCAACGGTATCTGCCGATTTGCTCCTTGACGCGGTCCAGGAACTGCGTGATGCCGGTGCCGAAGTGATCGAGATCAACGACAGTGTTCGACTCGTCGCCCAATCATGGATCACCGACGAAGATGGCTTGGTGATCGATGGACAGAAGGTGCAGCTGCCCATAGTCATTGATGCCATCGGGGATCCCCATTCGCTGGCCGAGGGGGCTCGCTTCCGTGGTGGGCTGGTTTCCCAAGTGGAGTCCAGCAAGGTGGGAGGGTCAGTAGAAATTCAGACCCCCGACTCTATCGAGGTCACATCGATTCACTCCCTACACGCCCCAGAGCACGCAAGACCCGCATGAGTGGAAGAACATTTACCGAAGATCACCTGCGGTGTGGATCCCGGCCCTAGCATGGGATCATCACATACCATCACCGTCGGCAAGGAGCTAGACATGGACATTCCCGCGGAGTTGCGTTACAGCATTGAACACGAATGGGTCCGCATCGACGGATCTGTTGCCCGAATCGGGGTGACAGCCTATGCCACCAGCGCTCTCGGCGACATCGTCTACGTCTCTCTGCCCACCGTCGGCTCCTCGGTTGTTGCCCAGGATGCTTGCGGTGAGCTGGAATCCACCAAATCGGTGTCCGACCTGTTCGCCCCGGTGTCCGGGGTGGTCACTTCCGTGAACAACGCGGTGATCGAAAACCCCGAATCCATCGGAACCGATCCCTATGGCGAGGGATGGCTCTTCGACGTCGAACTATCCGACCCATCCCAAGTTGATACTCTGCTCAACGCATCTGGCTACGCGGCGCACGTCGAACAACAGGGTTGATCATTCCGCGCCCGACGGCGTGGTGGGATGCCTGAGCGTTCGCATCCACTAGAATTGTTCAGCAAAGGTCAGCCGTGTGGTGACCGTTCCGGACCAAGAAGGCGTCGATCGAATGCTCGAATGCAGCAAATGCGGCAGTTCCAATGCCGTGGGCAGCAATTTCTGCTCGAAGTGCGGCAATGCGCTGTCGTCTGCCCAGGCAGTCAACGACACGACACGAGTGTTGCTGATTCCTGAGGAGGATGCGCGCACCCTGGAGATCAGCGCTGAGGACGCCGATGTCTTGTCCAAACTGCCGGCCGGGCATGCGATGCTGATCGTCACCCGAGGCCCGGACGTTGGCGCACGTTACCTGCTTGAGAAACCAGTCGTCACCGTTGGGCGGTCAACCCGGTCAGACATCTTCCTCGACGACATCACGGTCTCGCGTCACCACGCTGAGTTCTCCCTGTCCGACGGGGTGATCTCCTTGGTTGACAAAGGAAGCCTCAATGGTTCTTATGTCAACCGGACCCTCGTTGACAACTCGGCCGTCCTGCGACCTGGTGATGAGGTGCAAATCGGCAAGTTTCGGATGCTCTTCTTCGTCAGCGAGCATGGGATGAAGTGATGCCACAGGCTGGCAAACTCACGATCGGTCAGGTCCTCAACGTCCTCAAGGGCGAGTTTCCGGACATGTCCATCTCCACGATCAGGTTCTGGGAGGAACAGGGTCTGGTCTCTCCGGAGCGTGAGGCATCCAGATATCGGCGTTACTCCGATTCCGACATTGAAAGGCTGCGGTACATTGCCCGCGTCAAGCGCGACCAATACCTTCCTCTCAAGGTAATTCGCGACAATCTGGAGATGATGGACCGTGGGGAGCAGCCGCCCACCGAGATTCCGGTTCCAGTTCCGGCCCAGTCTCAAGCAGCGATTGCCGCTGCGAATGCGACCGGAACCGCCGATCCGATCGGGGGAAACAAGAAGCCGCTCAAGCTCAGTCGCCGCCAATTGCTCCAGACCAGTGGGTTGTCGGAGGCCACCCTCATTGAGTTGGAACGCCAAAAGATGATTGCACCCCGCAAGGGCTCCATCTACTATGGCCGGGAGGCCCTGACCGTGTGCGTCGTTGCCCGCAAGCTGCAAGCCTTCGGGCTGGACAGCCGCCACATGAGGGTGATCAAACAGGCCGCCGAACGCGAGGCGGGCTTGGTGGAACAGACCATCCGTCCTGCACTGCGGGCCGCCGAGAACCCCGGACGGGCAATTCATGAGCTCTCCAGGCTGGTGGTGCACGCCCATGCAGCGATGATGTACACCCTGTTGGAGGGGTGATGATCGAACTCGACGTTGTGGGAGTGCGAATTGAGAAGAACACCAACACCCCCATGCTCCTGCTAAGAGATCCGGATACCGGACGGTGTCTGCCCATATGGATCGGTGCCGCGGAAGCGTCAGCCATCGTCAATGCCTTGGAGGGCGTGATCCCATCCCGGCCACTCACTCATGATCTGATGGCCGAGTTGTTGTCCACCCTGGGGCACACGGAACTGTCTGGGCACATCACCTCCACATTGGACGGGGTGTTCCACGCCGAACTCACCGTCGATGGGCAAACCATTGAGGCCAGACCCTCCGATGTGGTGGCCCTCTCTCTGCGCTGTGGTTTCAAGGTGACCTGCTCCGGGGAACTGATGGCTCAAGTAGGGGTTGAGATGTTCGAGCAGAACGAGGACGAGGTAAAGCGTTTCCGCAGCTTCCTAGACACGGTCTCACCGGATGACTTCGAGCAGTAAATCTGCTGGTCAAGTACTGGAAAACCAGAATTGACTGAGAGGTATGGGCAGTGCTTCGCCAAGACACGCTGATAGAACCGATGTTTGCTGCTTCGGATCGGGACACGTAGCGTCGGGTCACGTCAGCAACGGATGATCGAGGTGGAAATGGCTGTGCGCAACGCCGAGCGAGCGGTGGTGGTTCCCGGGGCACAGGACGTCCTGTTCGATGGTGATTTTGGCCCCCTTCCCGATGACCTCGGCTTCCGTGGTCCGCTCACCTGCCACCTCGCCGGAATCACTTACCGACAGCTCGATTACTGGGCACGTACGGGGTTGGTGTGCCCCGGGATTCGTAGTGCGGATGGGTCCGGCACCCAGCGGCTCTACTCTTTCCGCGACATCCTCATGTTGAAAGTCGTCAAGAAGCTCCTCGACGCAGGTATCTCACTGCAGCAGATCCGGATCGCCGTCGATCACCTGCGTTCCCGGGGAGTGCAGGACCTGTCTCAGGTGACGCTAATGAGCGACGGCGTGTCGGTCTACGAGTGCACTTCGGACGACGAGGTCGTCGATCTGTTGCGCGGTGGCCAAGGCATGTTCGCGATCGCTCTGGGCGGGGTGTGGCGTGACCTGGAAAGTACTTTGGTGACTCTATCCTCCGAGGATCATGTTGCGGCCTCCACTGACGCAACCGACGAGCTTGCGATGCGCCGGGCCCGCCGGATCAGGGCCTGAGAAACCTGTCTCCACGCATTAGTGCTGCCGCCGGTCGTAACCGGTCCCAACCTCTACGATTGATTCAACAAACCACGAGAGGTTGGAGTGTCAACGGTGTCGTCTTTTATCTCCCGTCACATCGGCCCCAATGCCGAACAACAGCACGCCATGTGCGAGACCATCCAGGTCGCATCGCTTGATGCCCTCATCGACGAGGTGGTACCCCTGACGATCAGGGATGAGCAGTTGAGTCTGCCCCCAGCACGGGACGAGGCAACAGTGCAGCAACGGTTGCTGGAGTTGTCACTGCGCAACAACCCGGGACGCAGTCTCATCGGCATGGGTTTTCATGGAACGATCACCCCGGCGGTGCTGCGACGCAATATTTTGGAGAATCCAGCCTGGTACACCGCCTATACCCCTTATCAACCAGAGATTTCCCAGGGGCGCCTGGAGATGCTGCTCAATTTCCAGACGATGATCGCCGATCTAACGGGGCTCCCGGTTGCCGGCGCTTCTCTACTCGACGAGGCCACAGCTCTCGCCGAAGGGGTATCGATGGCCAGACGGTTGAACCGCAAGGGGGAGTTGGTTTTGGTGGAGGAAGGAATCCTGCCCTCCTCGCTGGCAGTGCTGCGCACCCGGATGAATACCATCGGCATTGAGGTGGTCGTTTGCGAATCGGCTGCTACGGATCCGCGACTGGCTAGCGCCTTCGCTGTCGTCGTTCAGACCCCGGCCCTCGACGGACGGATGCAATCCACCGCAGAACTTACCGCATTGGCTCAAGCCGCCCACGATGCCGGGGCACTCGTCGTAACAGCCGCTGATCTGCTCGCTCTTGTCTTGGTCACTCCACCAGGGCAGTGGGGCGCCGATATCGCTGTGGGTACCACCCAACGATTCGGTGTGCCTCTGTTCTTCGGTGGCCCCCATGCCGCCTACATCGCAGCCAAGGAAGGAACCCAGCGCAGTCTGCCTGGGCGGTTAGTCGGTGTGTCGCTGGATGCCAGCGGGGCACCTGCGTTGCGGCTGGCCCTGCAGACGCGCGAACAGCACATCCGGCGTGAGAAGGCCACCTCGAACATCTGCACCGCCCAAGTACTGCTCGCCAATATGGCGGTTGGTTATGCCATCCACCACGGACCCGAAGGATTGAAGCGGATAGCCGCCACGATCCACAATCGCACAGCACGCCTGGCCGCAGCAATCACTACCGCAGGTTTCGGTGTCGTCCACGACAGCTTCTTTGATACCCTTCTGGTCGAAGTTCCCTCTGCGGCCGGGATTGTCGGTGCCGCACGGCAGCAAGGCTTCCATCTGAGACTGGCCGACGACACCCACGTAGGAATATCGGTGGGCGAGGACCTGACCGAAGAGGAACTGGCCGCGGTGGCGCGGCTCTTCGGAGCTGTGATCACCGAGGAGAGCTGGGGTGAAATGGGCGCGGATGCCCGGAGCGATACCTTCCTCACAACCCCGGTATTCCATGCCCACCATTCCGAAACCTCCCTGATGCGCTACCTGGCCTCCCTCGCCGATCGAGACTTCGCCCTGGACCGGGGAATGATCCCGCTCGGCTCGTGCACGATGAAGCTGAACTCGGCGGCATCGTTGGAGCCCATCACCCTTCCCGGATTCGCGAACCTCCATCCCTTGGTGCCGGCCCAGGATGCCGAGGGAACCTTGGAGATGATCACCGAGTTATCGGGATGGCTCGGTGAGATCACTGGCTACGATGCCTGCTCGCTGCAGCCCAATTCCGGTGCCCAGGGAGAATTTGCTGGTCTGTCGGCCATCCGGGCCTATCACCTGGCGAATGGGCATTCGCAGCGCACGATCTGTTTGATTCCCGCTTCTGCCCACGGTACGAATGCTGCTTCAGCGGTGATGGCCGGGATGAAGATCGTAGTGGTCGCATCCCAGTGCGACGGTTCGATCGATTTGGACGACCTGCGAGCCAAGGTGCAGACCCACCGCGACGAACTGGCCGCGATAATGATCACCTATCCATCGACTCATGGTGTCTTCGAGGACACTGTGACCACCGCCTGTGAACTCGTACACGAGGCAGGAGGACAGGTGTACGTGGATGGTGCAAATCTGAATGCGCTCATGGGACTGGCACGCCCGGGACGTTTCGGAGCAGATGCCTCCCATCTGAACCTGCATAAGACCTTCGCCAGTCCCCATGGCGGAGGCGGGCCGGGGGTCGGCCCGATCGTAGTGCGGAAACACTTGGCCGAATACCTTCCCGGTGATCCAGCTGCCGGGGGAGCCACAACTGCGGTGAACGCCGCACGCTTCGGCTCTCCCGGAATTCTGCCGATCTCCTATGCCTTCATCGCCATGATGGGCGCTGACGGACTGCGTGAGGCCTCCAAAACGGCTATCCTCAACGCCAACTACATCGCATCTCGGCTTGCCGAGCACTACCCAATCCTCTACACCGGTGCGTCGGGGCGAGTCGCCCACGAATGCATACTGGACACCAGGGCCTTGCTGGCCACAGCAGGCTTGAGCATTGATGACATCGCGAAGCGGCTCATTGATCACGGTTTCCACGCACCGACGGTGAGTTTCCCGGTCGCATCCACCCTCATGGTTGAGCCCACCGAATCCGAGAATAAACATGAGCTCGACAGATTCTGCGATGCCATGATCGCCATCCGCAAGGAGATCGACATGGTAATCGATGGTAGATACCCGGCCGACGACAACCCGCTGGTGAATGCCCCGCACACCCAGGCGATGATCATTGATGATGAATGGTCACACCCCTACACCCGCCGAGTTGCGGCTTTCCCGGATCAAGTCGCCGAAACCCTACGCGGCGGGCTGCTGGACGCCGGAGAGCACGGGAAGTACTGGCCCGGCTGCGCTCGGGTCAATGCCGCCCACGGTGACCGGCACTTGATCTGCTCCTGCCCTCCGGTGGAGGACTGCGCATAGTGAGCTATCGGGTATCCGGGCAACTCACCGGGTGGAATCCCGGTGAGTTGCCTTGCCGATTGGAATGATGAGGCAGTGGGCGCGCGACGGCCTGTAGGTAACAGGGTCCAGTCATCACCGGTACTGTCACACCTGCTGAGGGCCTTCCAACGGTACTGGAGCAGGCTGGGCAATCAGATGGCTGCAGCGATGGCCTTTTTCTCCATCCTGGCTATGGTTCCGGTGCTGATGTTCGTCTTTGCCGGAGTAGGCTTCGCCCTTACCGTGATCCGTCCCGACCTGCTGGGTGAGGTGCAGATCTTTGTCGTGGACAATCTGTCCGCGGGCCCGCTCCAAGACCAAGTGCTCATTCTGCTGTCGGCCTATCTGTTCGACTGGCGTCGTCTTGGTACGGTTGCCGCTATCGCCGGGCTGGCCATTGGGTCCACGTGGGTGGCCAATCTCAAGGGAGTGATCCGGGGGATGGTCCGCCCTGATTTTGATGAGGTTCATCTCAAGCATCACCCGGTGGTAGAGCAGATCATCAATTTTGGCCTGTTGTTGGTGATGGTGGTGCTGATGCTGGTCACCTTCGCTGCCAATGTCACCGGTACCTGGCTGTCCGGGACGATCGTGCGCCTGATGGGAGTGCAGAACCCGGAGATCTTCGCGGTACTCGTCGGGGCGGCCTCATTCGGGCTGGCATTGGCCACTTCTACCATGTTGTTCTGGCTGATGTACCGCTTTTTCCCGGTGGAAAAGCCGGAACATGTCCCGTTGCGGCGTGGGTCACTGGGAGCTGCGATCTGCTTCGTCCTGCTGCAGACCGGGGCATCGGCGGTCACCGGATTGTTCAGTCTCGGGCGAGCCGTTCAGGTGTTCGGACCGATCATCGTAGCCATGCTGTTTCTCGACCTTTTCGCGGCCGTCGCACTGTTCTGGGCAGCCTGGATCGCCACCTGGGATCAACCCGCCCTGTCAGGTTTCCTCAGCCCGGGGGATTCCATCCTGTTGCGCGACAGCGAATGAGGGGTGAGCGGCGCAGAGAGCCGCTCCTGCTGTCCTAGGCGCCGTCGCGGTGCTGTACTGCGGACTGCCTGATGGGTTTTCCACAGCAGTTGGTGGGGGGTTGTCAGGTGGGGTGTGGGTTGGGATGATGGTGGTGACGATGGTGTCGCCGCCCCCTTTTGGAGAGTGTTCATGAGATTCATGACCGCTGTGGTGTTGTTGGTTTTGTTGGTGCTGGTCGCTGGATGCAGCTCGAAGAAGGATGATGGTCCTCCGCCATGGTCACCGACTCCCCTGCCCTCGATGGCTACTGCTCCTGCGGCAACGCAGTCGTCGCCTAGTCAAGACGAACTGTTTGCTGAAGCAGAACGTGTGTTCAGACGCGCAGTGGAGATCTTGGATAGGTTCGAAGGCCAAGGTGATTTCTCCGGTTTCCCCACCGAAATGAACGAAGTCGCCATGGGCGAATACCTGGAGAATGCTCGAGCTGCCTACGAGTTCAGCGCCGAGAAGCAGTGGGTCGGGAAACCGGATGAGCACCCCATTATCAAAAGTGAACCCGCACCGGCATTGGCGGTCCATGGGTCGGTGATCGCCCTGCACGTGTGTACAGACTCACGACAAGCACCGCTGTACGACCAACAGGGAAACGTGGCCTCGCCAGGGCGGATCTTAGAGTCACGGTTCTACTTCAGCTATGACACAGACAAGCTACTGAAAATCTCCGTCGAGCAATACCGGGAGGTCGAATCATGCGCACTACTCGACTGAACCTGACCATCACGATGGCAGCAGCCATGCTCTTCGGGGCAGCAGTTCTGCCTGCGAAAGCCGATACAGACTGGGACAGAGGTCTCGGCTACGGACGCGGTAACATCACCACGTCCTCTTCTGGTGGTTCTGCTCGGGTGGGTGCTTCGGTTGGTGGTTCTACTGGTGGTGGGGTGGTGCCTGCCGCTAACGGGGAATACGTTAGTTATCCTGATGGGCCGGTCGGCGAGAACGCTCCGGCAGTACCCACCCAGATCTGCCGACTCGTGCATGCAGGAGAAATCGACTTCTCCAACGACCAAAAATCCATCACCGTCTGCTACGAACCCACCACTCTCACCACCCCAACTACCGACACACCCACCCCACCCACAACAGGTCTTTCACCCCACACAGCAGCAGCCTTTGCCCTCGCCCAACTCTCAGTCCCCGCCCCACAGCTGACATGGTCACCCGACCCAGCCAACAACGAATGGAACGCCTGGGCCATCGCACTACCCATCTGGGTCGACTTTCCTACCACTAACCCCATCACTACCACCACAACAGCCAGCGGAATCACCATCGACATGGCCGCCACCCAATCAGAAATCCACATCGACTGGGGAGACGCCACCACCTCCACCTGCACCCGATGGGGCCCCATGCCCCGCACCACCAAAATGGGCACCCAATCCCCCTGGTGCGGCCACACCTGGACACAACCCGCCACCTACACCGTCACCACCACATCCGCCTGGACAGTCACCTGGACAACCATGGGACAAACCGGCACCCTCCCCCTCACCTCCACCTCAACAACCACCATCGACATCGCAGAATTCCAAGCCATCGTCACCGGATAAAACCACAACCACCGAAATGGGTAAGAGGTCTAGAACCCACCCACATCAAGGAAGCTGTAGGCATTAGGGTTAGGTTGCGGAATCCATCGGTGTTCCTCGGCAGGTTTTCGAGGAGGCCGTTGATGTTTTCGGTGGGGTTGCTCAAGGACAACTTCGCTTATAGTGTTCCACGTCACTTCAACCATGTCGGCGCCCCTGGTGATTGAGGGGCAGTCAACAACGATCAGCTTCACCATCAGAGTGACCGCATCATGTGACAGCTTGTCTTCTACCTCCACACCCCATCGTAACCTTCACCTTGTTCCCGGAAAAAACGTATGACGGACCACCCTTACCCACGCGGAGAAGTGTGCATGAATCTCGTCGATTTACTGACAGCCAAAGTGAGCTGCGTTATACTTGCAGTGCAATTTACACAAACCATACTTTTGCTAGGAGCGAAGTGGACAAAGAATTAGAGCAGATGAGTTTGAAGGAATTGTGGCAACTGTTCCCTATATTCCTTGTGGAGCATAATAAGGAATGGGCAACCTGGTACTTAGAAGAGGAAAAAGCCATTTTGTCGTTAATACCAGAAAGATATATAACAAGAGTATCCCACATTGGAAGTACTGCCGTTCCATATATATGGGCAAAAGACATAGTAGACATACTGCTTGAAGTTCCTGAGCCAGAAGACTTGGAACAAGTGAAGGATTTTCTAATCAGAGACAGCTGGCTACGCATGAGTCAGAGTTTAGAACGAATTTCGCTAAACAAAGGGTACACGAAACAAGGTTTTGCGGATAGAGTATTTCATCTCCATATCAGAATCACAGGAGATAATGATGAACTTTACTTTAGAGACTACTTAATCGACAATATTGTCATTGCCGAAAAATACGAGGAATTAAAGTTGCATCTTTGGAATAAATTTGAACACGATAGAGACGGGTATACTAACGCGAAGAGTAGCTTTATTAAAATGTACACAGACATAGCCAAAGAAGAATACAAAGGGAGGTACTAATATCTTCAACCCGCCCGCTTTTAATCACCAAGAATTTATTTGAGCACCAACTGCTCCTGTCATCTTCCTAACCATCTCCCGGCCCAGCACACAATCGATGGAGCACATGAGTGAACAAGTTAGCTTCACCACGGCAGTTGCTTCGGTGGCCACAGCGCATCTGTCGCCAAAATCATCGTCAGATAGGTTAAAAATAGGAGACTGGGATGGAAACTTACTAACAACACCTTGCCGATACTTTTGACATGAGGCGCAGCAGGCAAAGGTGGCCCGTTCCCAGAAGAGAACGAGCCACCTGATAGGACCGATTTAGTGCCGAGTTGCGGCCACCGGCGCAGGCATGCCGATCTCTTCCGATAGTTCCACGAACCATGGCTGGGTGATGTCGAAGGGTTTATGTCCGGCAATCCGCGGAAAGGCAATGACCGACAATTTGTCGCCGTTCTCCTCGTCCATGCCGACCACACCGGGAGTCCCGGCCAAAGCAGCATCAACAGCCATCAGGCAGGTACGACCGATCAAATCCAAATCCTCGGCGTTGGAGGCCGCTGCCCTGGAATAGTAGCCCGATTTCTGCACCATGGTTTTCGCCGCACCAATGCGTGCAGAGAACTGCTTGCCGAACCAGGCACCCGGGTTGATCTTGTCGATCTGGACGTGTCCGAAGGCATCCCGCGGGATCTCCTCCCCGGCCTTCTCCATCTGCTCAACGATCTCCGCGACTCCGGCGCCCTCGGACAGGAAAATGTTGACATTGCCGACCTGATCCATCACCTTCGACAACCGCTCGGCCTCGGCCTCGATGTCGACCTGAACCTCCGGCAGATAAACGGCGTGTACGTCCCAAGCCTCCCGGGACAGTCCAATCTCCGGCAACCAGGCCTGCTCGGCCAGCCAGGCACGGTAGCGGCGAGTACTCTCGGCCGCTAGGTATCCGCAGTTGCGACCCATAATCTCGTGGATGATCAGCTCGCGGGGAACGGAATTGTGCTCGGCGATAACATTCTTAGCAAAATTGGCTGCATGGTCGGCGGCCGTCCAGGCGCCGAGCGACTGACGAATCGGCACGATGTCGTTGTCGATGGTCTTGGGCAGCCCGACGACGGTGAGATTGAAGCCATTGTTGGCCAGATAGGCAGCCAAATCGGCCGCGGTCGTGTTGGTGTCATCGCCACCGATGGTGTGTAGTACGTCGACGCCGTCAGCAACCAACTGCTTGGCAGCCACTTCGAGGGGATCTCGCCCCTCGGCGACTAGGCCTCGCTTAACACAGTCAGCAACATTAGTGAGCTTGACCCGAGAGTTCCCGATCGGGGAGCCGCCGAAGGCGTAGAGGCGGTCAGCGTGAGCTCGGACGTTACCGGTGACGGCGATGGAATCACCGGTTAGCAGACCTTCATAACCATGACGGTAAGCGATGATCTCGATCTGAGGCGCGATCTCGGTGTAACGCTGGATGAGACCGGCCACGGCAGAGGACAGACAAGGAGCAAAACCTCCGGCAGTGAGCAATCCGACCTTTTTGACCATGCGTGGATCCTTCCTGTGTGGCAATTATCCACAGCCTAGCCGCACCATACCGCGACACGTGACACACTAGTATGCGACACCATTGATGGAGACCCCATGCATCGTTCCCGCGGAGCCAGTCTCTCGGTGCTGTTTGCCGTGCTCATTCCCGCGTTGCTATTGTGCGTCGGCTTGGGCGTTGACGGCGCTGCGAAGGTGGCAGCCGCTCGCCGGGCAGAGGGGATGGCAGCGAGCGCCGCCCGTAGTGGTGTGGATGCCGCATCCGCGGAGCGCATCGCCTCGCGCCAGGAGGCCTCGCAGATCGCGGTCAGGGCAGCCGAGGAGAACCTTCGTGCCGCAGGTATAGAAGGCTCCGCCAGGGTAAGCGGCAACGATGTCTTGTTGGTCGACACCCGGATCAGCACGCCGACGGTATTCATGTCCCTGATCGGTATCGTCGAGGTGAGCGGGAAAGGTCATGCCGAGGTGTCCTTGCGCAAGCGGTGATCCCGTTTTGATCCCATCAGGGCATAGTCTTGGGCAATGGTCACCTTCATGGAACTGCACCCGGTTAATCCCCAACAGCGCAGCCTCGACCGTGCCGCGAAGATCCTGCGCGATGGGGGAGTGATCGCCTACCCGACCGACTCTGGTTACGCGTTGGGGTCACTGTTCGGTAACCACAGCGGAGCCGATCGGATCCGCGCCATCCGTAATCTCGACGAGCGGCACCACATGACGGTCGTGGTCTCCGAATTTGCCCAACTCGGCCAGTACGTTCACATGGATAATCGGGTTTTCCGCGCAGTGAAGGCTGCCACCCCCGGTGCATACACCTTCATTCTCCCGGCTACCCGCGAAGTACCGCGGGCGATGCAACATCCGAAGAAAAAAACCATCGGTGTACGGGTACCCGAGCACGTCACAACCTTGGCCCTGCTGGATACCTTGGGAGAGCCGCTGGTCTCCTCGACTCTCATCCTGCCAGGCAATCAGGAGCCGATGACCGACGGATGGGCGGTCAACGAGGAGCTTGGGCATCTGCTCGACGCGGTTCTCGATTCGGGCGATAGCGGCTCAACACCGACGACGGTCGTCGATCTGACGGGTGTGAAGCCAGAGATCGTCAGGCTCGGAGGCGGGGATCCGACCCTGTTCGAGGAATGATCCTCAGCCGACCATCGCGCGGCTATCCTGCGGGGCGGCAGCACCGATGAAAGCGGTCGGAGTGCCGATCTGTCCAACTTCCGCGACGACCACCGTCACATTGTCTTTGGTGCAGGGAAGCACCTCGTCGTGCAAGGCTTCGGCCAGTTCCGCCACAGGCAATTCGCTGGTGCACAGGGTCTCAAGCCTGGGGGCGGGAAGATAGCTCGACAACCCGTCGGAACACAGCAACCAGCGATCCCCGGGAATCATCTCAACCGGGAGAATTCGGATCGCTTCAAGATCGCGCCTGGATCCGGTGAGGCAGTGCATGAGCATGTTGCGCATGGGATGGTTGCGCAATTCCTCGGGGGAAATTTCGTTGCGCTCCAGCATCATCTGTACCCAGGACTGGTCGACCGAGATCTGTTCGAGGGCACCGTCATGCATCCGGTACGCGCGGGAATCCCCAACGTGTACCAGCCATCCCTGATCGCCGTCGACGATGAGCCCAGTCATCGTGGTAGCCATTCCCTTGCAGCAGGGATCCTTGACCATGCGTTCCGCGAGCTGCTGGTTTACCCACTGGACCCTGTCGGTCAGCACTTCGCGGGTCAACGAGTGCAGACCGTGCAGCGCATCGGCTAACGCGGTGACTGCGGTCATTGATGCGATGTCCCCGCAAGGGCTTCCCCCGACGCCGTCGGCTACGACGACAAGTTGGGAAGACATGTGACCGGAATCCTGGTTGTCACGGCGACGGGGCCCGACCACCGAGTACCCGGCGGCGTTGAGCGAGAGGTTCACGGATTGAGCCACTCGTCCACCCTAGTCCGTAGGAGCCCGTCAAGGGCAAGCGGTACCAATCGGTACTTGAGAGTTTCGCGCGATCACACCGTATAGCGCAAGAAGACGGCAAGCATTAAGGCTACTGCAAGGCCCACCACACCAAGGGTGATCCACCGTTGTGGATGTTCAGAGCGCCCACGCAACAACGGCCAAGTGATAGCCAAGGTTGTCGTTGCACCGACCAGCAGACCGCCGAGGTGCCCCCGCCAGGATATGGATGGGAACAGCACCGCTATCGCCACGTTGAGTCCCAGCAGCACCCACATTGAGGTCAGTGATCTGCCGGTTAGCCAGGCAAGCACCATGTATGCCCCGAACAGTCCGAAGATCGCCCCCGATGCACCCAAGGAAGACCCATACCAGCCCTCTTGATCGGCGAGTAGTACCTGGAAGATGGAGCCCCCCAGCCCGGACAGCAGGTAGACGAGAAGAAACCGCCGCGCGTGGAGGATGGGTTCTAAGTAGCGGCCCATCAGCCACAGAGTGAGCATGTTGAATCCGATATGGCTCAGCGATCCTGGGACGTGGGCGAAGGGAGCGGTGAAGAATCGCCACGGCTGAATGCCTGCCACGGCGGGGGTCATGACCACCCAGGAGGTGATAGCCGACACGAAGGTCTGCAACAACCACACGACAACGCAAATCCCCATCAGGGTAAAGGTCACCGGACAGTTGGAGGTCTGCAGAAATCCGGTCGCTAAAGATTCTGAAGGCTGAGCGAACCATCGTTCAGAATCGGATCCGCTGGATCGAGAGCCAGAGTGAGGGGCAGGCTGCCAGTCACGTGGACTTGGCGGAAGCCGCGAAGGCTGCGATCCCCAGCGAGGATTTCCCGAGGCATGCCACCCAACTGGACGGTTCGACGCGCTCGGCGGGATGCTCCGGCTGCCAACGTCGGGTTCCTTGGGAGCATCGTCGATGGAGTCGCGCAGATCCGGCGGAACGAAATCGGGCCAATTCCGTTCCTCATCGGATCCTGCAACACTCATGACAAGGATTCTATGTTCGTTGGCCGGACTCGGCAGGGCTTGCGGGCAACCCGCTACCTGCCCGCGCGCCCCGGGGAAGTTGAACCTGCACGACATAGTCTGGGGAAATGATCGAGTTCGAGTCGGTGTCCAAGATCTATCCCTCGGGGGCGATCGCGGTTGAGGAGTTCTCGTTGTTGATCCCATCCCACTCGGTGTGCACCTTGGTGGGTTCCTCAGGGTGCGGCAAGACCACTCTGCTGCGCATGGTGAACCGGATGGTTACCCCCAGCAGCGGCCGGGTGTTGATCGACAGCGAGGACATCGCCGCTGCCGATGCCGTCGAATTGCGACGCTCCATCGGTTATGTCCTGCAAAGCGGTGGGCTACTACCACACCGCACCATCTTGGACAATGTGATCACAGTCCCGGTGCTGAAAGGACGGAAGGGCTCGGCGACCAGGGCACATGGTTTGGAACTGCTCGAACTGGTGGGACTCGATCCTGCCATCGCCACCCGCTACCCAGCCCAGCTGTCGGGTGGGCAACAGCAGCGGGTGGGGGTTGCCCGAGCTCTGGCGGCCGATCCGAACATCCTGTTGATGGACGAACCCTTCGGGGCAGTCGACCCGATCATCCGCCGAGAACTCCAGACGGAGTTGACGCGGCTGCAGACCGAATTAGGAAAGACAATTGTCTTTGTCACCCACGACATCGACGAGGCTTTCCGACTTGGCGACCAAGTGGTGGTGCTGCGTAGCGGAGGCCACATCGCCCAACAAGGCACCCCGGAAGAAATTACCTCGGCTCCGGCCGATTCCTTCGTGTCGGATTTTGTCGGCGCAGACCTTGGCGGGCGGCGGCTGCACGCCATCACCGAATCCGACCGTACAGTCATCGTCGATGCGGACGGTAAACCACTCGGGGTGCTGAGATGACGTGGGTTCTCAATAATCTTGACCAGATCAGGACGCTATTAGCCGCCCATCTGCTGCTCTGCCTCCCGCCGATCGTCGTCTCCTTGCTGGCTGCCCTACCGATCGGCGTACTGACGGCACGCAGGCCCGGGATTGGACGATTCGTACGCACCGCCAGCAGCACCCTGTATGCGGTTCCCGCACTCCCGCTACTCATTGCGATTCCGCTGCTCTTCGGTTTCCCGTTGCGCTCTACCGCGACAGTGATCACCGCGCTGAGCATCTACGGGGTGGCACTGATGGTCGGCAGCACCGCAGATGCCTTCTCCTCGGTCGACCCAATGATCAGACAGGCCGCGGTGGCTGTGGGATACTCAAGAACGGCCCTGTTCTGGGCGGTAGACCTGCCGCTGGCCGGACCGGTATTGCTGGCCGGATTGCGCGTGGTGGCGGTGTCCACGGTCTCCTTGGTGACCATTGGGGCTCTGATCGGGGTCTCCGGGCTGGGCACCCTGCTCACCGATGGTTTCCAACGCGGCATCCTTGCCGAGGTGCTCACCGGGATCGCCGCTACGGTCGTGGTGGCGGTGGTGATCGACGGTCTGCTGTTGGCGATCGGGAGACTGCTCATGCCTTGGACCCTGAAGGACGTGGCGCGATGAAGATCCTCGGTCAGGCATTGCAGTGGTTGTCCGATCCTCAAGTGTGGGGCGGTGTAGAAGGCCTGTGGGCCCGGATCGGGGAACATCTGGGAGTCTCGGCGCTCACCGTGCTGTTGGCTGCGGTGATCGCTTGGCCACTCGGGGTGTGGATCGGTCACACAGGTCGCGGGGCAGGTATCGTCGGAGCGCTCACCGGGGCTGCCCGAGCCCTGCCGACCCTGGGGTTGCTGACGCTGTTCGGTCTGCTGCTGGGTATTGGGCTGGGGGCACCAGTGGTGGCATTGGTCATCCTGGCAATACCATCCCTGCTGGCCGGGGCGCACGCCGGGGTAAGTGCCGTTGATCGCACGGTGATTGACGCAGCCCGTTCCATCGGGATGAGCACACATCAGTTGGTCTGGGAGGTCGAGATCCCGTTGGCGGCCCCAGTGATCGTTGGGGGAGTGCGGACAGCCATGCTGCAGGTGATTTCCACCACCACGCTCGCCGCCTACACCGCAGATGTCGGGTTGGGACGTTATCTCTTCTCCGGACTCAAGACCAAGAACTACGCCATGATGATGGGTGCCAGCTTGGTGGTGGTCGTGTTGACCATACTGGCCGATTTAGGATTTTCCGTGGTGCAGCGTTGGCTTACCCGCCGCACTCACCAACTCAGCCGATGCCCAGCTGGTGAGTACTAGAGTGACCGGTCTCGGTGTCGGTGATCGTCACCTGCACGATGCCATGCGGGTCGATAACATAGGATTCTTCAATCAAGTGCCCCTCCTCGGTGCGCACCACCTCGATCCCAGACAGGTCAAGGTCAAGGGACTGGAGACGCTCCTCGAAGCCGAATCGCACATCGTTCATTGGGACAACATTCCCCGACGGGCGACCGTTGGCCAGCTCGGTGTACTCGACGAAGCGGTACCAACCCAAGTTGTGGGCTGCCCGGTACTGGCGTTGCACCCTAACCTCCATGGTGGAACTGAGCACTTGGGATCGATCGAAGATCGAGTCGAAGCTCTGCCCTTGGCCTCCGGCCACTTCACGAAATACCCCGAAGCCCCGCGACAGCCGGTCCGATAAGGTGAACTCGGAGGCTGGGTCGGCAGCGATAGCCAGCCCGATCGCGGTGGAAGCAGCCGGATAGGGGGAACGGTAGACCCGGCGACCGAAGTGCTCGCGCAGAGTCCGCGGCACCAGGGGCAATACCGAGGCACCGCCGACAAGATAAAATCCAGCGATCTCAGACAAGTCTGGTTCGCCTTGGTCAAGACCATCGACTAGATCACCCATGGCCGACAGAGTCTGGGCAACCAATGGAGCCGAGCGAGCATAGAAATCTGCCACCGGGACAGTCACCGAATGATCACCGACCTCCAGAAGAATTCGTCGCGACTGGGGCTGCAATTGTTCCTTGGCGGCCTGGGCTTGGGTCAGTAGGTCGAAATAGCCGTCCACTCCTAGCTCATCGGGAACGATGCCTGCAGTTTCGCAGGCCAGATCGGCGAGCACAATATCGAAATCGTCCCCGCCTAGGTGGTTTAACCCGACCGAGCCCAGCACTTGGTGAGAAGTGTCGATGATGGAGACCAAGGATGCGTCGAAGGTACCACCCCCCAAGTCGTAGACCAGTAGCCGACTCCGCTTGGCAGAGGGACTGGAGGTCAGCCGGTGGGTGTACTCGAAACCAGCAGCCGAGGGCTCGTTGAGCATACCGGTGACTGGGAAACCGGCGCGAGAGAAGGACTCCAAGGTCCAGAAGCGTTGAGCGCTGTTCGCATGAGCAGGTACGGCCACGACCACCGATTCGATCGGATCCCGGGCCAAGGCCTCGGCAATGGTGGAGGTGGTATGCAGGGCGGTGTATAGATCCTTGAGGAAGACGATCAGCACCTCGGACAACGCGATGTCTCGTTCCCCGATGCGCACTGTGGTGGATTCCGCTGCGACCGAATCGGCTAGTGCCCGCTTGACCGAGCGCAGTGCGGGGTATCCCTTCGCCCTGGCTGTGATGGCCGCAAAGCCACTGCGCAGTTGCCCGCCGACATCGGCGATCAGCGAGGGGAAATACTCGTGAAAGTCGCCGTCGTCGTCGGTGAAGGCCACCACGGGGTAGTTGCCGCGGTCGGCGTGGGCGACGACCGTGCGGGTTGTGCCGAAATCCATGCCCAGATGCATGGCGGCCAGCCTAGTTGGCGCACCGCCCGATGGCGTGGAGGTCCACATTGCATCAGAGGGTATTGCATTGGATCATCAGTGGGTGTTTCTGAGCATGCCGGGAACGGCGCCATAGCGCGCAACCCAGTTGGCTGGCAAGCTTGAGGTCCCCGTCCCCACACGAGCGCTCAGGCGATCACCATGTTCGAGGTCAGGGCGAGCAGCACACCACCGGCCATCGCCGAGGCCACCTGTCCCGCAGCGTTGGCGCCCATGGCGTGCATCAGGACGAAGTTGGAGTTGTCGGCCTTCGAAGCCTCCTGCTGCACCACCCGGGCGGCCATTGGGAAGGCCGAGATACCAGCTGCTCCGATCAGCGGATTGAATTTCCCGCCAGACAGCAGATTCATCAGCTTGCCAAAAAGCACACCGCAGACGGTGTCGAGGCAGAACGCCAGCAACCCGAGCAGCAAGATGAATAGCGTCTGCACCTGGATGAATTTGTCGCCAACCATGGTCGATCCGATTGCCAAACCTAGAAAGAGGGTGACGATGTTGTTCAACTCGTTCTGGGCGGCCCCGGTGAGTCGCTCCACCACCTTTGATTCGCGCATCAGGTTGCCGAGCATCAGGGTGCCGATCAGCGGTAGGGCGAAAGGAACCAACACCCCCACTACCACGGTGACGGCGATCGGGAAGATGATCCTGGTCTTCTGCGAGATCTCCCTGGAAGAATAGGGCATCTTGATGGCCCGCTCCTTGTGAGTGGTGAGTATTCGCATGATTGGCGGCATGATGATCGGCACCAGCGACATGTAGGAATAGGCTGCGACGGTGATCGGGCCCACCATCTCCGGGGCTAGCTTTCCGGACACGAAGATCGAAGTTGGGCCGTCGATGGCGCCTATGACACCGATCGATGCGGCCTCGTTGGGTGCGAAACCGAGCAGCAGGGCCAGAATCAGGGTGAGGAAGATGCCAAATTGACCAGCGGCACCCAGCAGCACCATCCTCGGGTTCTCCAGCAAAGGTCCGAAATCAGTCATTGCGCCGATGCCGATGAAGATGAGCAGTGGGAACAGTTCGTTGCCAACACCCATGTCGTAGAGCACTTGAAGCATGCCCGGGTTCCCGTCGCTAACCATCATGGTGGACAGCGGCATGTTCGCCAGGATGCATCCAGCGCCGATGGGCAACAGCAGCAGTGGTTCGTATTCCTTGGCGATAGCCAGCCAGATCAGCAGGCAACCCACCAGCATCATCACCAAGCCTTGCCAGGAAAGGTTCAGGACCCCGGCGAACAGGTTATTCAGGGTTTCGGCGTCCATCTCATGCCTTCTCGAAGCGCAGCAACAGTTGGCCGTACTTGACCTGGTCGCCAGAGGAAACATTCACCGAGGCCACCATGCCGGTCTGTGATGCATGCAGTTCGTTCTTCATCTTCATGGCCTCCAGCACCATGACGACATCGCCTTTGGTGACCTGGTCACCAGGGGTGACATTGATATCGAGGATCACCCCGGGCATCGGGGCAGTCATCGAATAAGCAAGATCGGTACCGCCGGTCACCGCTGGTGAGGGAGTGCGTGGTGTGGATTTCAGCTCCTGGGGAACCCGTGGGGCCCTGGCAGCCACCGGCGCGGTGACAGAAGCTGTGCGCCCAGCGCTCATCTGCGGGGTGATCTGTGCGTCAGCAGCGTCGCATTGTTCGTGGAGGGTTACCTCGACGAGTTTTCCGTCGATCTGCACCTGGAAATCGTTTGCTGAGATCTCCTCAATGTCGATCTCGTAGGGGTTGTCGTTGACGGAGAGCTGATAACGGCGCATGTCATCTCCTTGAGTTTTGCATCTGGGCCCCACGACCCATGGACACCCAGCGTGACGCCCACAGGCGCGATCCGGGGGAGTGGACGCGGTTGACCGCCGCACCTTGTTTGCGGCGCACATCGGCGTGCATCGCGACCGCCACCGAGATCGCCGCGATCTGTTCGGGTGTCAGCCCACTCGCATCGGCGATGGTCATCCACGCAGTGTCGGACGAACCAGATTCGGTCTCACCGGCCTCAATGGTTTCGGCGGCTCTGGGCCTGATTAACCTGGCCCTGCTCGGTCGATCCAGCAATCCCATGGCCATGAGCACGACCATCAGCACGAACAGCAGCACAAAGACCGTCCCCATGCCGAGGGCAAGCATCTCCAGACCCCATCCAAGATTGTTCATGCCGATCACACCGGGAATAATCCGTGCTTCTTGGGCACAGTATTGACGACCTTGGTCTGGAGCACCTCAAGAGCGCGGATGAGCCGAGGACGAGTCTCCCTGGGCTCGATCACCTCGTCGATCTGGCCAAGATCGGCTGCTCGGTAGGGATTGAAGAACCTCTCCCGGTACTCAGCGACGAACTCGGCTTCAGCGGCCTGCGGATCATTGGATGCCTTGATTGCCTTGCCGTGCAGCAGTTTCGCGGCACCGTCGGGGCCCATGACGGCAATCTGCGCCGAGGGCCAGGCAAAGGCGATGTCGGCGCCCATCTGTCTCGACCCCAGCGCCACATAGGAACCGCCAATCGCCTTGCGGGTAACGACGGTTATCTTCGGCACCGTCGACTGGCAGTAGGCGTAGATGATCTTCGCGCCATGACGGATGACCCCGTTGTACTCCTGCTCCACACCGGGCAGATACCCGGGGCAGTCGACGAAGGTGAGCACTGGTAGGGAATAGACATCACAGATGCGGATGAACCGCGAGATTTTGTCGGAAGAGTCGATGTCCAACACACCGGACATGACGGTCGGCTGGTTCGCCACCACACCCACCGGACGCCCGTCCAACCGAGCGAAGGCACAGATGACATTGGGCGCGAATGCGGCATGGACCTCCATGATCGAATCTGTGTCGAAAATGTCCTCCAAAACCCGGTGCATGTCATAGGCAATCCGGTCGTCGGTTGGAACCACCGTGTTCAATTCATCGGCCATGCGATCAGGAGAGTCGTCAGACACCAGGATCGGGGCATCCTCAGAGGTGTTCGCGGGCAAGTAGCTGAGCAGCAGCTTGGTCATTTCCAGGGCCTGAATCTCGGTTTTCGCCTCGAACTGGGCTACCCCGGAACGACCGGTGTGCACCGCGGCTCCGCCAAGTTCCTCGGCGGTGACCTGCTCACCAGTGACCGATTCCACGATCTCGGGCCCGGTGAGGAACATGTTCGAAGTCTGGTCGACCATGATCGTGAAATCGGTCAGTGCCGGAGAATAGACCGCCCCACCAGCACAGGGCCCCATGATGAGTGAGACTTGAGGTATGACCCCTGATGCCTCCACATTGCGTTGGAAGACCTCCCCGTAGGCGGCAAGCGATCGCACGCCCTCCTGGACACGGGCACCGCCGGAATCGTTGAGGCCGATGATCGGGATGCCCGATTCTAGGGCGAGATCCTGGAGTTTGTTGATCTTCTGAGCCTGCACCTGCGAGAAGGAGCCACCCAAGACGGTGAAATCTTGGGCATACACGGCCACCCGGCGCCCGTTGATCCTCCCGAATCCGGTGATCACCCCGTCACCTGGATAGCGTTTGCGGCCCATGCCGAAGTCAGTCACCTGATGGGTTGCCAAGGCGCCGAGTTCCTGGAAGGAACCCTCGTCGAGAAGAATTGACAACCGTTCTCGTGCCGTCATCTTCCCCTTGGCATGCTGGGCGTCGATTCGTGCCGTGCCTCCTCCTTGGAGGGCCTTGTCCCGCATCTCGCGCAGCTTTGCCAGGTTGTCAATCGACGATTGCTCTGGCGTCACGGTGCCAGTCATTGTCACCTCGCTGTAACGGTGGAAGGTTTTACTTGCTATGGAAATCGTCAGGGCCCCTGAAGGAGAGTGAGTTCGACCCTAGCAATCAGGACCTGCGGGAGGTAATGGTTCACAATGTGGTCCAAAAGTGGTACCTCATCGAGTGCCTGAGGTCCCCATGGTTGCCACAGCTTGCTCGTAGAACTCGACGAGGCGGCAGGTGGCAGAGATCCATGAATGCTTCTCAGCCTCTGCGCGGGCGGCTTGCCCCATGCGGGAACGTAGCCCAGGGTCATCAGCGAGTTCAGCGATCCTGCGGGAGAAGCCACCACGATCATGCGGGGTGACGAGAAAGCCTTCGATCCCGTCGTGGAACAAGTGGGGGATACCACCTGCATCGGCACCGACGACTGGCGTCCCGGAGGCCATTGCCTCCAACCCTGCTAGGCCTAGGGTCTCGGTCGTGGATGGGAAACAGAAGATGTCGGCCGCAGCATAGGCTGCGGCCAATTCCTCGCCGTGCAGGTAGCCGGTGAACACGGTATTGGTACCTGCATACAGCGAGGCCAGATGCTCGGCTGCAGGCCCGGAACCGACGAAGGCGAACCGCACCCCGGGCAGAGTACGCGCGGCCTCCAACAGATCGTCCAGATTCTTCTCGGGCGACAGCCGCCCGACGTAGACCGCCAGCGGAGCCTCAGGATGGCCGTTGGTGAGTAATGTGCGCATCCGGGTGGTATAGGCATCGGGTCGGAAGGCATGGGTATCAACGGCTTTGGGCCACAGGCTAACTCGTTGGATGCCCATCGAGTGAGCCCGCTCCACCATCTGCGGGGAGGTGCACAGGTTCACCTGCGCCATATTGTGCAAGGTAGTGACCCATCTGTCGGCAATCGGGGTGAGTGCTGACAAATGTAGGTCCGCGGTGTAGGCGGCAAGCTGGGTGTGCAGACTAGCCAGCAGGGGCAGTCGACGCCTGTGTGCGGCAAGCACGCCGTATCCGGTCAACCAAGCGGGATTCAATGCGTGCACCACGTCGGGTCGGAAGTGTTCCAAACGCCGACCGATCGCGGGAGTGGGCAGGGCAACGGTGATTTCTGGGTACCAAGGTCGAAAACTGACTCCACGGACCGCGACTACCTCAAAGCCTGCGTACTCGCATGGTGGCTTCCCAGGAGCGAACACCAGTGCCTCGTGACCGAGCCCGGCTAGCGCATCGAGGGTGCGCAACAGCCGGGTAACCACTCCGTCGATCTTCGGGGTGAAGACCTCTGTGAACAGTGCGATGCGCACGGTATCAATGGTCCTCCACCGATGCCGGAACCCCCGCCTGTTGGGCAGCCGTCCACACCGAACGTGCTGGAATCCGGGAGTGATCAGCCCGGTCGGCGTATTTGGCCGCGGTCTCGTTGATTTCCCGGAGCAGCCCCTCATTGAGGGTGATCGGTTCCAAGCCCAAACCCAGGAAGTTGTCGTTGTTCACAAGCAGTTCGTTCTCCTGGGCTTCCTTACGCGGATCGGGAACCATTTCGACGCTCGCCCCGGTGATTGAGGCCACCAGATTCGCCAGATCCCGCACCCGGTGAGTCTCGGTCATCTGGTTGAAGATCTTCACCCGTTCCCCGACCTGCGGCGGGTTGTCCAGAGCAATCGCCACGCAACGCACCATGTCCTGGATGTGTATGAAGGCCCGGGTCTGTCCGCCGGTACCATGCACGGTCAGCGGGTATCCCACTGCGGCTTGCATCAGAAAGCGGTTGAGCACCGTGCCGTAGTCACCGTCATAGTCGAAGCGGTTGATCAGCCGCTCGTCGAGATTGGTCTGGATCGTATTAGTGCCCCAAACGATTCCCTGGTGCAGGTCAGTGATGCGCAGTTCGTCGTTTTTGGCATAATAAGCGAACATTGACTGATCCAAAACTTTGGTCATGTGGTAAATCGACCCCGGATTGGTGGGGTAGAGGATCTCGGTCTCGACCACCGCATCGGTGGTAACAGGGATCCGCACTTCAAGATAACCCTCGGGGATCGCCATTCCGGCTGTTCCATAACCATAGACCCCCATGGTGCCAAGATGCACTAAGTGGATGTCCTGGCCTGAGTCCACGATGGCACACAGTACGTTATGAGTGGCGTTAACGTTGTTGTCGATGGTGTAACGCTTGTGCTTCGCCGATTTCATCGAATAGGGAGCGGCTCGCTGTTCGGCGTAGTGGACGATGGCATCGGGGCGTACCTCGTCGAGCAGTTCCTTCAGCCCTTGGTAGTCTTGAGCGACGTCAAGTTCGACGACATCAATTTGCTTGCCGGAGAGCTCCTTCCAGGCAGCACGACGTTCGACCATGGAACGGATCGGGGTCAACGACTGCGCTCCCAGTTCCTCGTCAATGCGTCGACGCGAGAAATTGTCGACGATCGTCACCGCATCGCCCCGATCCGACAAGTGCAGCGACGCCGGCCAGCCGCAGAAACCGTCGCCACCGAGAACCAGAACCTTCATCAACATCTCCATGTCACGTTGCTGCGCCCGGCGATGGACGCAGGGCCAGCGTAGCGGGAAAACCAGGTGTAACCATCATGGACAGGCTCACCCACCAGACGTGGAGGCCGAATCCGTCTGCTTCGGGCTCGGACCGTGACCACAGTCGGATCGTTGTGTGCGTGACGATAGCCTGTCACCGGTGGCTTGGCGATGTGCCCGGACCGGATGGTGCGATGCGTAAGGAGAGCAACCGATGATCCCAGAAGAAACACTGGAGTTGCGCTGGGTCGCTACGCGCCACAAGGAGATGGATCTTGTGCCGAACCACGCAGCTGCAGGACAGGACTGGTCGGTGAGACCGGGGCGGGGGAGTAGAAATACCATGACTACGTCTGGACGTTCGATGAACACACCACGCCACATCATTAGTAACAGAGCCTGGGAGATCTTCCCAGATTTTGCCCCTAAAAAACGATCCGGCTCAGGCTTGGTGTGGATGATCTTCAACGACTCCCATTGGGATTTAGACTGGTCAAATTCCGACGTACTCATCGAATCTGTCGACCTGCTGTGCTGGTTGACCAACGAGGAAGTCGAGGTGCTTCGGTTGGGATGACGTCGCCTTCATTTGGAAGCAGATGAGAACCAACTGTCAGAATCAACCTGATGTGCACTGCCTCACCGAGATCCTGCGAGTCTGTGTGTGGAACGCGGCCCCGGCTGTGGCCTTCAAGGCAGAGGCGATCGTCGCCCGAGGATTCCATCGCTTATCTGGGCACCAGCAGGCACCACGGACAGGTCTTTGACATGGCCTAGACGAGCCGATAGACCGCCGAGCTGTTGAGCGGCTACCACTACGATCTTTGCCCGTAAGGCCTCGACATTGCCGACTACCAGAGTCTGTGATTGGCGCGTATCTGAGGCCAACGAAGTTTCCAATTGGGCTGGGTCCGCGTATCAATGAACAACGTGACCGGATTACCCATGTATGGACCCCAGCGGTCACACTGGCGGGTAGTCATCAGGGGTTGCCCGGATCATCACGGTCGAGTCCTTTGAGAAACTCCTCGACTTCGGCACCAATCTCTTCGGGACTGGGGATCGCGGGTCGCGGATTGATGGCCCGCTCCGACATCCAGTGGTCGTACTGTTGTTCCAGCTGGGTGACTACGGCTTTGACGTCCTCGGAATCGCGCACCTGGGCCTCGGTCAACTCATGGATCTGCCGGGACTGCTGCATCAACGCATCCCCTGCGGGAAGATTCAAGCCGCTCACCGGGCGGATCTTCTCCAACAAGGCCATTGCCGCCTGCGGGTAGGGGCTCTCCGACAGGTAATGCGGCACATGCGCAACCAGTCCGATGACATCCTTACCGCGCTCGGTGAGCCGGATCGATAGCATGGCTGTGAAGGTGGAACCCATCTTGAACGCTCCGGGAATACCGTCCACCTCGGTCAACAGGCTCGGGTCAGATGCATAGCCAGAAACGAAAACCGGGCGGGTGTGCGGCGCCGGGGCAGGCATTGATTGCAAGAACACGGCCCGGTTGGCGCCCAGATCGTTCATCACCTTGTCGATGGTCCGCGCCAGGCGCTCCCACTGGTACGCCGGCTCTGGCCCGCTCAACAGGACGAAGCGTCGTCCGTCGGAATCCCGTACTTCGTGCAAGGTCATCTCCGGCGGCTCGTACTGGCGGAAATGGTCGTGGTCGAAGATCACCGGGGGACGGCTGCCCGCGTAGTCGACCAGTTGATCGACGTCGAAACTGCCGATCCGGTGATTGGTGAAACCCTCCAGCAGCCGCTTGTTGATCAGCTGTTGCGCTTGACCGGCATCACCGTATCCGGCCATGGTGATCACCAAGGTTGGTTTCTCGTCCTGTGGGTCCTCGTCACTGTTGCCCGGGTACTGCGTCGGTTTGAAAAGGGAGTCGGAATCGAACACTGTCATCACCTCCGGATGGTTTCACCCGCTCAACGGGGATCCGTTGTCTATTATTCCGTGTGTGGGCGATCCGGTTCGATATCTCGACTGGTGAGTAGCAGGATCGAGATGAACCGACCCACCCGCGCCAGGCTGCCAACAGGAATGAGGAGCGTTGTGGATGTCGAATCGATCGCAGCCGAAGCTGTCCGGATTACCCGAGAGTTGATCCGCTTCGACACCTCGAACCACGGACACGACCACCCTGGCCAGGACACCCAGGCCGCCGGTTACGTCATTGATCTGCTGCGCGGGGTGGGCCTCGAGCCTCAGGTCTTCGAACCGGACCCCGGCAGGGTCTCGGTCATCGTACGCATTTCCGGAGCGGACCACCAGCGTGATGGCCTGGTACTGCACGGCCACTTGGACGTCGTTCCGGCTGTCGCCCAGGAATGGACCCATGACCCATTCAGTGGTGAGATCCACGACGGACAGATCTGGGGCAGGGGAGCGGTGGACATGAAATCCATGGACGCCATGATCCTGGCCAATCTGCTGCACATCGCCCGGGAGAAGATCGTCCCACCCCGCGACATTGTCTTCGCCTTCTTCGCCGACGAGGAACAGGGTGGCACCTGGGGAGCAGCGTGGTGCGTGGAGAACCATCCGGAACTGTTTGCCGGATGCACCGAGGCGATCTCCGAAGTCGGTGGCTACTCGATTACCCTGCCCACCCGGGACGGAAACGGCAGCCGACGTGCTTACTTACTGCAAACCGCCGAACGTGGTTTCGCCTGGGCCCGACTGCGGGCCACGGGACGTCCCGGGCACGGTTCCCTGCCCAACAACGCCAATGCGATCGTGCGGCTGGCCGAGGCGATCACCCGGATCAACGATCACGAATGGGACCGGGAATTCGTCGCCAGCGTGGATGCCTTGTTCAGCGGCATCCATCGGATCACCGGAATCGATGCCCACACCGACCTGCCCACCGTGCTCGATATGATGCCCGGCGCTCGGAGCTTCGTCGAGGGTTCACTTCGCGACACCGTCAACCTGACAAGACTTGATGCTGGATTCAAGAACAATGTGGTGCCCGCCGAAGCTATGGCCCACATCGACTGCCGATTCCTGCCTGGGCACCGGGATGCGATGATGCGCACTGTGCGGGAACTGGCCGGAGAACACGTCGAGGTGATCGTGGACCAGCAAGTCGATCCCCTCGACTCACCCCGACAAGTTCCGCTGGTGGCTGCGATGGCCGAGGCCATCGCAGCCGAGGACCCGGGCGCCGAACTATTGCCGTACTGCCTGTCAGCCTCCACCGACAACAAACACCTGGCTCGGCTCGGAATCGCCGGCTACGGATTCGCCCCATTACAGCTGCCCCCAGACCTCGCCTTCGCCGAGCTCTTCCACGGCATCGACGAACGGGTGCCGGTCACCGCAGTGGAGTTCGGTACTCGAGTACTGCACCGGTTGCTGTCGATCTGCTGAGCCCACAACCGCGGCCACGGGAATTCAAGGAGAAACCATGAAGGAGACACGATGACCGACACTCTTCCAATCATCGATTTCAGTGGCGCCGATGAGAGAGCACTTACCGACGCTCTGCGCCCCGACAACGCTGTGGTCCGCAATTCCAAGGGGGAGTGGATACTTCTGCGCCACCGAGACGTAGTCGCAGCAGCAACCGATGACATCACCTTCTCCAGCGCGGTGTCCGCCCACCAGCAGATTCCCAACGGTCTTGATGGGGAGAAGCACACTGCCGCCCGTGCGTTGATCGACGCCTACCTGTCCGCGGATGCCCTAGCACCGCATGCAGCGTCCTTCGAGAAGATCGCCCACGACATGGTGGCCTCACTGCCGAAGGGCGAACCTTTTGATGCGGTGAATGAGCTAGGAGCGCATTTCGCAGTGCGGGCAATGACCGCGTGGCTGGGTTGGCCACAGGAAATGGAGCCACGCCTGCTCGACTGGGTGCAGGAGAACAACGACGCCACCCGTTCCGGCGACCGGAAACGCACGGCTCAGGTGGCCGCCGACTTTGATGCGATGATCCGTGAGGTACTGGAGCCCAGGATGACCGGCTCCGGCCACAACGATGTCACCGCACAACTCGTCGCCGATCGCAGCCTGGGTAGGGAACTTAGCGAGACTGAGCTCGTGTCAATCCTGCGCAACTGGACCGGGGGAGATCTCAGTTCAATGGCGTTGTGCGTGGGGTGCGTCGTCGATTTCCTGGCCCGTGCCCCGCACATCCAAGAGCGCCTGCGCTCCAAAGATGCGAGCGACGAGGAGATCGACGCCATCATTGATGAAATCTTGCGCATCGACGATCCGTTCGTCACCAACCGCAGACGAACCACCTGCCCGGTGAACCTCGACGGCATCGAGATTGGGACCGGGGAGATCGTGCGACTCAACTGGACCTCGGCGAACCGGGACGAACAGCGTTTCGGTGATCCGGCTGCTTTCGATCCCGAGAAGAACCGCCCGCACAATCTGGTCTACGGCATCGGTCGTCACGCTTGCCCGGGACGGCTGCTGTCCACCATGGAGCTGAGGGCCGTCGTGAAAGCCCTGATGAATGACAGATCCACACTGTCCATTGCCCCAAAGATGACTGGGGAACGGGAGATCTCACCGGTCGGCGGATACCGCCAGGTATGGGTGGTGCTGGGCTGAGCTGTCGTCATGCTCAATTTTTGTCGATGCGCAGCCTCAGCCTCAGAAGGGCCAGGCACAGCGCATCGGCCCGTCGACGCCACGCTCAATGTAGTACTCGAAACCCAGCAGGGCCTCAAATGCCGGGGACGGCAGGGAGGCCAGCATGGATGCGTCGTTCTGTGATGCGTGGGCCCGCAACGCCTGACGCTTGCGGTCGGTGAGGTCACGCACATCCACCTGCCAGGTGATCTCTGCTTCCGGCGTGCCGACCGGCAGCCCGTCGTCGCCCAGCCACTGCTCGCCCTCGGGCACATCCATCAACTCATTGATCAAATCTGATGCGATGGCGTCGGTGTTGTGCGTCGACTCCAGCACCCGCGGAGTGCGCCGGGCCAGCTCTGCGGCCCGGTAGGTGACGGCATGCACCTTGACGTGGTCGGGGTGTCCGTAGGAACCATGCCAGTCGTAGCCAACGAGTACATCGGCCTGCTCATCGTCGAGGAGCACGGCCAGTCGGCGAGCCGCCTCGTCCACTTCGGCCAGATGGAAGGAGTCCGGATCCTCGTTCTGCGACCAGCCGGTCATCCCGGAATCACGAAAACCCAGGAAAACCACCCGAGTGGTGCCCACCACCTCGGCCGCGGCCAGCGCCTCGGTCTGACGACGCTGCTCGACGGTCTCGATCTCACCCAGATCAGTCGGCACATTGCCGTGGGCACCGTCGGTGGCGTAGACCACAACCACCCGATGACCAGCAGCTACGGCTTTCATCATGGTTCCTGAGGTCGAGGATGCCTCGTCGTCGGGATGGGCATGGAAGAAGATGATGGTCGACACGGGACTATTTTTTCAGATCAAACAAGTAGTTCCGAATGTGTGTTGTCTCCATCACGGCAACAGGACCTCGGTGACGGTGAGTGTTGCATCGTTCACCCGGAAGCGGACGTCCATTCCGGCGAATACGACCCCATAGCTGCGCTCCGGATCATGCTGGTAGGCAGGTCGTGGATCAAGACCCAGCACCTGCACCAAAGCGGGCAACAACTCAGGGCCCACCACAGCAGCTAACTCATCGGGAACCACCACCGCCAACTGCCGAGGCTGATGTTCATCGGTAAAACCGAAATTCGCCTCGGGATGCACGTCGGGGGCCACATAGGGCTTAATGTCCAGGATCGGGGTACCGTCGACCAGATCGGCGCCACTGACATCGAGCACCGGACCCAGATCGGGATCAATATCTACCGAGAGCAACCGCACGCAAGACAAACCGATCGGATTGGGCCGGAAGGGGGACCGGGTAGCGAACACCCCGAGACGCTGGTTACCACCAAGGCGCGGAGGCCGTACCGTCGGGTGCCAGGAACCATGAGAGTTGGCCGAGAAATACCAGATCAACCAGATGTGGCTAAATCCCTCCAAGCCACGCACAATGTCCGGGTCGCGGAATCCGTGGGCGAGAACCACCCGACCGGGAGTACTGGGAGCAAGACCCGCCTGACGAGGTACGCCGAACTTGGTGGCGAACGGTGTCGCTATATGGGCGATCGGTTCCATGTGCATGCGGTGCACGCTACCGAACACAGGCCGGGGTAGGCTTCGGGGGCGAAAAGACACCATAGGAGGGCCATGTCCACCATCGGATTCGATCGCGCCAAGTACATCACCTTGCAGAGCGAACACATCCGGGAGCGACGGGCACAATTCGGGGGCAAGCTCTATTTGGAGTTCGGCGGCAAACTCTTCGATGACATGCATGCATCCCGTGTGCTGCCCGGTTTCACTCCGGATAACAAGATCACCATGCTCGAAGGGCTCAAGGACGAAGCCGAGATCGTCATCGTCATTTCTGCCAAGGACCTGACGAACAACAAGGTACGTGCCGATCTGGGAATCACCTACGAGGAGGATGTCCTGCGGCTGGTCGACGCCTTCCGCAACTACGGCCTGATGGCCAGCTCTGTGGTCATCTCCCAGATAACCGAGGACAACAAGGCGGCCCGGGCCTTTAGGCGTCGCTTGGAGCGCCTGGGTCTCAAGGTCTTCCGCCACTACATGATCAAGGGCTACCCCTCAAATGTCCCGATCATCGTCTCCGATGAGGGATACGGTCGCAATGAATACGTGGAAACCTCGCGCGATCTGGTGATCGTCACCGCCCCCGGACCCGGATCGGGTAAGATGGCCACCTGTCTTTCCCAGTTGTACCACGACCATAAGCGCGGATTGACCTCAGGTTATGCAAAATTTGAGACCTTCCCAATCTGGAATCTTCCACTCGATCATCCAGTGAACCTGGCTTACGAGGCAGCCACCGCCGATCTGGACGACGTCAACATGATCGACCCCTTCCACTTGGCGGCCTACGGGGAACAGGTGGTCAACTACAACCGGGATGTGGAGATCTTCCCGGTGCTGAACAAACTCTTCGAGCAGATCCTCGGTTCGTCCCCGTACAAATCACCAACCGACATGGGCGTCAACATGGCTGGGTTGTCGATCAGCGACGACGAAGCGTGCCGGGAGGCATCACGGCAGGAAATCATCCGCCGATACTATAAGGCTTTGGTGGAGGAGCAACGAACCGAGGCCGAACCCATCCAGTCCGAACGCATCGCCCTGATCATGGGTTCGATGGGTCTGGAATGCACCGATCGTGCCGTGGTGGCTCCGGCCCTTGAGGTGGCTAAGAAGACCAGGGCCCCCGCCGCTGCGATCCAGCTTCCCAACGGGGAAATCATCACCGGCAAGACCTCGCCGTTGCTGGGTGCCTGCTCGGCGATGCTGCTCGACTCGTTGAAGGCCTTAGCCGGAATCGATGACAACGTGAAGCTGCTCGCCACCGAGTCCATTGAGCCGATCCAGCGGTTGAAAACCGAGCACTTGGGCTCAAAAAACCCCCGGCTGCACACTGACGAGGTGCTCATCGCCTTGTCAGTATCGGCGAACCATGACGAGAATGCCCGCAAGGCACTTGACCAGTTGGCCAAACTCAAGGGCTGCGATGTGCATACCACGACGATCCTTGGATCGGTTGACGAGGGCATTTTCCGTAACCTGGGGATCCAGGTGACCTCTGAACCGGTCTTCGCCACCAAATCTCTGTACCGCAAGCGCTGAGCGGACCGTTGACTCACGGCGATAATCCATCGCAGGTACTGGGATATAGGTACTGATATTGGAAGGTCATCCGGACTGGCGACAGGTGTAGCGTGTAGCCTGATCGGGCCTTCCTGCCGAGACCCTGCGAGGACCTCATGCCCGAGACCGCGACCACTAGCCTAATTCGTCCATGGATCATCTGGGGGATCGGAGCCCTTGCCTTCGCGGTCACCCTGTTCTCTCGCACCTCCTTCGGAGCCCTGGGTACCCACGCTGCAGAACGTTTCGGCATCGGCTCTGGGCTGTTGTCGATCTTTATCGTCGTGCAAATGGTCGTCTACGCATTGATGCAGATGCCCGCCGGTGCCGCTCTGGACCGGATGGGTGGACGGACTTCCCTGGCGATCGGATTCTCGATCATCCTGATCGGACAGCTGGGACTCGCAGTCACCGACAACCTGGTGCTGGGCATCGCCGAGCGAGCCGTCATCGGAATGGGGGATTCACTCATCTGGATGTCGGCCATCCGCGGGATCCCCGAGTGGTTCCCGGCCCGGCGTGCACCAGTGCTTACACAAGTGACCTATGTGTTGGGGCAGGCCGGGCAGTGGGCCTCGGCAGTACCCCTCATCCGGCTTCTGGAAGGCTTCGGCTGGAGTACTGCCCACATCATCATCGCTACTACCTGCGCGGTGGTGGTCGTTCTCGACCTTCTCCTGGTCTGGGATGCACCGGGAATCCGCAGCCTTCGGAGAGCGCCCAAGAGACGGGGTAGCGGTTCAGGCTTCAGCGATGTACTGCATAATCCCGGAGCCCAACTTGGTTATTTCATGCACATGGCCACCGCCTTCGTGCCACTGGTCTTCACCGTGATGTGGGGATACTCCTACTTGCAGCAAGGACAGGGGCTGAGCAAAGACATCGCAGGGAACCTGTTTCTGGTTTATGTCTTCTCCGCCGTTTTGTGGGCCCCGCTGATGGGCTTGCTGTCGCACAGGATGCCCACCAAACGAGTGCACCTGGCCCTCGGATTCTCGATGGGTTTGGCCGCGGTGTGGCTGGTAATCCTGGCGCTGCCAGGACAGGCTCCCTTGTGGTTGCTGACCCTGCTGATGATCATCATGGGTTCGGCCTTCCCAGCCTCGAACATCTCCTTCGACATCAACCGCACCTATGTGCCAGTGCAGGACACCGGGAAGGGCTCTGGCATGGTGGTTATGGGCGGGTTCATGATGGCCATGATGCTGGTCGCCATCATCGGTGTGCTCACCCAGATACTCGGCGCCACCTTCGCCGGGTGGCGGATCGCGATGAGTACCCAAGCGCTCGGCTGGGCCATCTCGTGGACCATGGTTTTGGTGCTCAACCGCAAGGTAAAGCGCGAGATGAGCGACCTCATACCGGTGTGATGGTCGTTTGTGCGAGGATAAGGGACATGATTTTCATCGTCGTCAAGTATCAGGTCAAGCCAGAGTATGCCGATTCATGGATGGAGCGGGTCGCCGAGTTTACCCAGGCGGTTCGCGCCGAACCGGGCAACAAGTGGTTCGAGTGGAGCCGCAGCGTTGAGGATCCAAACCAGTACGTGCTGGTTGAGGGATTCACCCCCGAAGGCGCCAAACCGCATGTGGAGGCACCACATTTCGCTAAAGGGCTGGAGACTATGCGCCCACTGCTCGCCGAGACCCCGCGGATCATCTCCCGCAGCATTGAGGGCGATGACTGGGATCTAATGGGGGAGTTGCAGATCGACTGAGGCCGGACATGACGGAAAGGGATGCTAGGCATGTTCTCAGCCCGATATTATGACATAATGTCCATTATCGGACTAATGATCGAGGTGGCGCACGACCATCGCGGTCCCTTGCCCGCCACCGATCGCGATGGCGCCTAGGCCAATACCGGAGCCACGTCGCATGATCTGGGAGAACAGTCTCGTGGCGATGACGGCCCCCGATGCTGCCCATGGATGCCCTAGAGCAATCGCTCCGCCCTCAATGCAGATCCGGGTTTCGTCGATGCCAAGCCCATCGGCGCAGGCCAATACCTGCGCGGCGAAAGCCTCATTGAACTCGACAACATCGACTTGACCAATGTCGATGCCCGCCAATTCCAGGGCACGCTCCACCGCAGGGACAATTCCCCAGCCGGGCCATGCCGGGACACAGCCCACCGAGCATAATGACAGCACCTCTGCACCCGGGATCCCGAGAGACCTCCAGGTGGCATGGTCGACCATAGCGACAGCTGCCGCACCATCGTTCACCCCACAGGAATTCGCTGCGGTCACCGTCCCGCCCGCACGAAAAACCGGACGGAACCTGGCGAGCCGCTCAATAGTGAAGCCCTCCCGCGGTCGCTGGTCACGGCTCTGTCCCGCGACCTCGACGATCTCCTCGTCGAAAACACCAGCACGCTGCGCAGTAACAGCCCTGAGGTGCGAACGAATCGCGTAGCGATCTTGACGTTCCCGGGTGATCCCGCAGCGCTCGGCGAGCACATCAGCCGCAATACCCAACTCTGGATCCTCGAATCCTGTCGGCGCAAACGGCGCCTTAGTGAAAGATTCCCCCGCACGCGGGTGACCCTCAGGCCAGATAGTGACCGGCTGGGTGGAGGCAGCCTGAACTCCCCCGGCCAACACCAGTCCGGGCACACTGCGACATTTATGGAAAGCGTATTCCAGCGCTGCCATGCCCGAACCACACTGTCGATCAACACTCACAGCGGGCACCTCAACACCGACCCCGGCAGCCAGACCAGCGAGTCGAGCTGGGTTTCCGCCGGGGCCGCGGATATTGCCGAGCACAATCTCACCGACCACAACATCCGACACCGCCTCAGCCAATACCCGCAGAACCGGCGCGGCTAGATCCGCCACGCCGAGGTTTCGGAACACACCACCCGTCGTGCCGATCGGGGTCCGTCGAACCGCGACGATCACCGGATTGTCAGTCATGGCTCTTCCTCACCGCCATCTTGATCGCCTTGAGATCAATCTTCCCGGATGCGGTAAGCGGAAAAGTCGATAAGTGGATCCATCGACGTGGACGGTCGGCACCGGATAGGTTCTCCCGCGCCCAAGACCGCAGCCGCGGCAGATCCCTGCCATCGCTGACCACTGCAGTCAACACCTCACCCACCAAGGGATTGGGCGCCCCGACAAGAATAACCTCACCGATGGCCTGGGCCCGCAGACGATTCTCCAGGGGGGCCAAGCTGACCGTCTGCCCAGCTGTCGTCACCGCACCGGGTCGTCCCTCAATGATCAAGCGGCCATCCTCCATCCGGCCCCTGTCCCCCACGGTCATGAAACCCATCTCGTCGCACATCATCGACGCATCCTCATTGGGTTCCATGTAACCGCAGCTCAACCATGGGGATCTCACCCACAGCACCCCGTCACGCACCTCCATCTCGACCTCATCAAACGCCACGAGATCATCACTCGCCGAGCCTACCGCGACTAGCGAGAGCTCCGCGGCCCCGTAGTAGTGGTGCACCTGTAGACCAGCCTCCCGGGCACGATCACGCAGCCCGGCATCCAGCCCTGCTCCGGCAACGATCGCATGGCTCAGCGTTCCCGGATTGCGGTCGAGGAATCTATGCAGCGTCGCCGGAGTGAACTGGCCAATAGTCGCCCCACCGGGCCCCTGACCCCACTCGCTACCCAGATACTCGGCCATCACCGCGGCAAACAGATTCATCGTCGACGTCATCGGGCCTGGTATCCACCAGCGATGGCCTGAGCCCAGATTCCATTGCGAGGCCAATAGATCGAAGGAATCCACCCAAGACGACGTGGTGCGCACGATTACCCGACCTGTACCAGTGGAGGTCCCGGAAGTGCACAGCCCAATCAACTCGCCGCGGGCATGAGCGGCCCAGAACTGTTGTGAGGACGTAACGATCTCGGGCACATCATAGATTGTGGCTATCCCGAGGAAAAAGTGCACACCGGACTCAAAACACCCTAGCGGCCTGCTGGTCACCCGCTTCCGCAGGCGGTATTCCGGATAATCGCGTCGCTGGCTCAGGAAAGGTAACGAGCCAAGTGCTGACCGGTTAACGTGGTGGGTTCGGTGATTAGGTCACCCGGGGTACCGGTGAACACGACCTGACCCCCATCGGTTCCGGCACCGGGACCCATGTCGATGATCCAATCGGCACAGGCAATCACCGCTAGGTGGTGCTCCACGACGATCACCGAATGGCCCGAGCCGACCAGCTTGTCCAACAAGGTAAGCAGGTGATGGATATCGGCCATGTGCAATCCGCTGGTCGGCTCGTCCAGCACCAGTACCGATGCATCGCTGGCCATCCGGTCGGCCAGTTTCAAACGTTGCCTTTCCCCTCCTGACAAGGTGGTCAATGGTTGTCCGAGGGTCAGATATCCCAGACCTACATCAACGAGCCGCTGCAGAATCCGGGTTGCGGCTGCCACCTTCGATTCGGTGGCAGAGAAAAACGCCAGTCCCTCGGCCACCGACATCGTGAGGACCTGCGCAATGTTGCGTCCACCAAGCTGGTGCTCCAGCACTTCGGGGCGGAACCGTAGCCCGCCGCACGCCTCGCACGTCGACTGCACCGCGTCCATGAAACCAAGTTGTGTGAAGATGATGCCGTTCCCGTTGCAGGCGGGGCATGCTCCTTCGGAATTCGCGGAGAACAGGGCCGTTTCACACCGTTGACCTTGGCGAAGGCCTTGCGCACTGGCTCCAGAAGGCCCGTGAAGGTTGCCGGGGTCGAGCGCCGCGATCCCTTGATCTGATCATGGTCCAGCAGCATCACGTCATCGTGGTGGTTAAGCAGGGCATCCATCAAGGTTGACTTGCCCGAACCGGCAACTCCGGTGACAACTGTTAGTACTCCGCACGGGATGTCCACGTCGACCTCGTGCAGGTTGTTGGCGCTCACTCCACGCAGTTCAATTATCCCGGTGGGCTGACGTACTTCAGAGCGCAGCGACACTCGCTCAAACAGATGCTTACCGGTGAGCGTGTCCGAACCACGCAACCCTTTCGGATCGCCCTCGTAGATGATCTGCCCGCCACCGGAACCCGCGGATGGACCGAGATCAACGACATGATCGGCGATTCGCACCACTTCCGGTTTGTGTTCCACGACGAGAACCGTGTTCCCCTTGTCCCGCAGGGCCAGCAGCAGATTGTTCAACCGACCGATGTCATGAGGATGTAGCCCGGCAGAAGGTTCGTCGAAAACATAGGTGACGTCGGTGAGTGCCGAACCGAGATGGCGGATCATCTTGACGCGCTGTGCTTCCCCGCCGCTCAGCGTTCCCGAGGCCCGTGCCAAGTTCAGGTATCCCAGTCCGATGGCCACGAATCCTTCCAGCAGCCCAGCCAAGCCATCAATCAGCAGCTTGGCGGGGGGAAGACTCAGCCCGCGCACCCAATTCACCAAATCGGTGATCTGCATCTGACAAGCATCGGCGATTGAAACCCCGTCGATGAATGAAGTACGGGCGCCCTCAGCGAGCCTGGTGCCATCGCACTCAGGACAAGTCTGGAAGGTAACCACTCGCTCCACGAAGGCACGGATGTGCGATCGCTGGGGTCAAGCCTTCGAGACGATCCACGTCGGGGCGGTCGATCGTCGGCATGTAGCCCTGCAGGAAGGCCGAATAGGTCTCATTGATCATCCGCTGGGATTCCGCGGCGATCGTGTCGAAGACCAGCGACGACTTACCAGACCCGGACACTCCAGTGAACACCGTCAGCCTGCGTTTGGGTATATCGACATCAACCCCGCGCAGATTGTTCACCCGTGCACCGCGCACTCGGATGAGGTCACGACCAGCCGAATCATTCACGCCGTAAGACTAACCAACCATGTCTACCACTACGCCACTGAGAAAACGATTGGTGGCGCATCAACGTCCCGGACCTCGTCAGGCCAGTAAGCAGTGCGGAAACGGTACGGTTGAACAGTGATCGTGTTGCTCTCCCCTGCCAAGACCTTCGATGTGACCACTCCCGTCGTGCCCACTGTTCATACGACTCCGCGACTGCTCGATCAATCAGAGCAATTGATCAAGGTGATGTCGAAACAGTCGGTGGCCTCGATCCGGGAGATGATGAGAGTCTCCGAGAAAACCGCGGTGCTGACCATTGAGCGCTACCGTAACTTCCAGACCCCGTTCACCCCGGACACTGCCCGGCCGGCCATCAGCACCTTCAACGGCGATGTCTACCGCGGTCTGGACGCCCCCGCCACTTTCACCACCGAGGACTACGACCGCGCACAGCAGGTGCTGCGGATCCTGTCCGGGCTCTACGGGTTGTTGCGTCCCTTGGATCTCATCCAGCCTTACCGGCTTGAGATGCACATCAAGGTGCCCACCCGGCGAGGCAAGAATCTGCACCAGTTCTGGGGTGATCTCATCACCGACCTGATGGCCCAGGATCTGGCAGTGTCACCGGGGCAATGTTGCGTGGTTAACCTTGCCTCCACCGAGTACTCCTCCGCAGTCGATCTCGCTCGTTTCAGAACGGTCGTTTCCCCACGTTTCGAAGACGTCTCTGCCACGGGAGAACGCAAGCTCATCAGCCTCTATGCCAAACGGGCCCGTGGGCTGATGGCCGGCTGGATCATCCGCAACCGCATTGATGACCTTGATGCTCTGAAGGATTTCGCCATTGATGGCTACAGCTATGACAAGAACGCATCGACCCCCGAGATACCGGTCTTCTTCCGTCCATGAGTTACGTTGTACTGGTTCCAGACCAACATTTCACCTGCGAGATCGAGATCAAACGATCCAGGTTCATCGGTCACGCTCGACGAGTGGAGACTGAGGAACAAGCCCGCTGCTTTCTCGACGAACTGCGAGCCGCCAACCGGGAAGCCCGGCATGTGTGCCATGCCTTCGTGCTCGGGGCACACCGTCGAACCCAACGCTTCAGCGACGACGGTGAACCTAGTGGCACGGCCGGTGCCCCCATTCGCACCGCAATCACCGCCCGCCAAACCTCGCCCGGGCACACCGAACTGTCCGATGTCGTGGTAGGAGTTGTCCGCTACTTCGGAGGTGTGAAACTCGGCACAGGCGGGCTGGTACAGGCCTACTCACAAGCAGCCACCGAAACTCTTGATGCGGGCGACTACCTAACCCGGAGGATGATGCGCAAAGTCACCTTGAATCTCGCCTACGACCAAGTGGGACGCATCGAGAACATACTGCGTGCTCAGAGTATCCACGTATCCGGGATCGACTACGGCGCCCAAGCCAAGCTGCACACCTGGGTCGATGACGATGCGGCGGCGTTGGATGCCCATGCCGTCCTCATCGCAGAACTCACCAATGGTCAAATAAACGGCGAACCGGGAGAATCAGCCTGGGTTGACGTCGGCTGAACAGCACCGGCAGCTGATCTCAGGTCCCTTGAGCCAACCCCCGCATCGAATCTGGTGCGGGGGCTGGTGAAGGAAGGGATCGACGATCAGAAGTTAATCATGTGGCCGCCAATGCCCTCGGCGACCTCCTTCAATGCCTCAGACAGCGACGGATGGGCGTGCACCACACGACCGACCTCGTCGGCGGTGAGATCGTATTGTTGAGCCAACTGGTACTCAGGCAACAGCTCAGAGACATCGGGGCCAATCATCGTCAGACCGAGAATCTCGTTGTGGGTCGCATCGGCGATCAGTTTGACGAAACCAATACCATCGCCCAGACCCCAAGCCTTGCCGTTTGCTGCGAAGGGGAACTTGGAGACCTTGACGTTGAACCCGGCATCCTTGGCCTGCTGCTCGGACAACCCGAAGGTACCGATCTGTGGCTGGCAGTAGGTGGCTCGCGGGATCATCGCATAGTTCACCGGCATGGTCTCGGCCCCTGCGATGGTCTCGGCAGCGACGACGCCCTGGGCCTCGGCGGTGTGGGCGAGCATCATCTTCGCAGTGACGTCACCGATCGCGTAGATGCCCGGGACATTGGTCCGGCAGAAGTCGTCAATGTCGATCGCGCCGCGCTCGGTGATCGCCACACCAGTGTTTTCCAACCCGTAGCCGTCCACTCTGGGAGCGAATCCCATAGCCTGGAGCATCTTGTCGGCCTCAAGTACCTCCTGTTCACCGCCCGCTGCGGGTTCCACAGTAACCCGAACCCCTGAGCCGGTGTCCTCGACGGACTTCACCGCGGTCGCGGTCAGCACCTTGATACCGATCTTCTTGTAGGCCTTGAGCAACTCAGCTGAGATTTCCCGGTCCTCGGTCGGGACCATGCGATCGGCATACTCAACGATGGTCACATCAACCCCGTAGTTGACCAGCACATAGGCGAATTCGGTGCCGATCGCTCCGGAGCCGCCGATAATGATCGACGACGGCAACTGCTCGGCAAGGATCATCTCTTCGTAGGTGTACACATTCGCCGACTTCTGTGTTCCAGGCAGCAGCTTCGCGGTGGCTCCGGTGGCGATGATGCAGTTAGCGAAGGATACTTTCTGAGTACCACCATCGTCTGTGGTCACATCCAAGGTGTGGGCATCTACGAAGGTGCCCCAGCCGTTGAACTCGGTGATCTTGTTCTTCTTCATCAGGAAGTGAATGCCCTTGACCATCCGGTCGGACACCGCACGAGATCGGGAGAAGGCCTTCGAGTAATCCAAGGTGACCTCACCATTGATGCCGAACAGATCGGCCTCCTTGGTCACGATGTGGGCGATCTCGGCGTTGCGCAACAGGGACTTAGTGGGAATGCATCCCACGTTCAGGCACACGCCTCCCCACCACTGCTTCTCGATGATTGCCGTCTTCAGGCCAAGCTGGGCGGCTCGGATGGCGGCGACATAACCACCGGGACCAGCCCCAAGGACAACTACGTCGAAATCTGCGCTCATACCAACGAGTCTAGGACGATCGGGACGGTTTGAAGGACCGGAACGCAATCTCCTGAACTGGGTGTCTCTGAGTCTTGGAAGTGAACTCATATGTGAGTTATCCTCGACGGGTGACCGATACTCCTACTCCGCAGAGCGTGGGGCGTCTCATCCGGGATGCCCGAAAGCACCGCGGCCTCACCCAGAACGAACTGGCGTCGCTGCTCAACACCTCACAGTCTGCAATCACCAGAATCGAGGCCGGCAACCAGAATCTCTCCTTGGAGATGATCTCCCGCATAGCTGAGGTACTGGAATCACGACTGATCGCACCTGGCGATCGTCCCGTAACCCCCAATCTGCTGATTGAGGGCGAAACCTCCCTGTCAGGGTCGATCGAGACTCGCTCGTCGAAAAACGCTGCCGTCGCGCTGCTGTGCGCCTCGCTACTCAACCGCGGTCGCACGGTGCTGCGCGGCATTGCCCACATCGAGGAAGTTAACCGTCTGCTCGAAGTGCTGGAATCAATCGGGGTCGAGGTGTCCTGGTCCGAGGACGGCCGTGACCTCACCCTGCAGCGCCCGCAGCACCTGCTACTCGACGACATGAATATCGCTGCAGCTCGTCGTACCCGCTCAGTGATCATGTTTCTCGGCCCGCTGATGCACCTGCAGGATACCTTCAGGCTCCCCTACGCGGGAGGCTGTGATCTAGGGGCTCGCACCGTGGAGCCACACTTGCAGGCGCTGCGCCGCTTCGGACTTGAGGTGGAAGCCACCGACGGGTTCTACCGAGCCCACACCTGCGATGTTGGCGACCAGCAGCGCACCATCGTGCTGACCGAACGCGGCGACACCGTCACGGAAAATGCCCTAATGGCGGCCGCAATGACCCAAGGAGTCACCACGATCCGCAATGCTTCCCCGAATTACATGGTGCAGGACCTGTGCGTGTACCTGCAGATGTGCGGTGTGCAGATCGACGGCGTTGGTTCCACAACCTTGGTCGTTCATGGTCGTCACGAGATCAGCGCCGATGTCACCTACACCATCTCGGAAGATCCGATCGAGGCAATGAGTCTAATCACCGCCGCAGTAGTCACCCATTCCGAGCTGACCATTACCCGGGCACCCATCGAATTCCTTGAGATCGAGCTAGCACTGCTGGCCGAGATGGGGCTCAAATTCACCGTCGGTGGGGAGTATGCCTCCGGCAATGACTTCACCCGCTTGGTCAACATCACAGTGCATCCTTCAGACCTGCACGCTCATCAGGACAAGATCCACCCACTACCCTTCCCTGGGCTCAACATCGACAACCTCCCATTTTTCGCCCTCATCGCGGCGTGTGCGAACGGGCGGACGATGATCCACGACTGGGTCTACGAGAACCGGGCCATTCATCTGCTAGAACTCAGCAAACTGGGTGCCAATGTCCAACTGCTCGATCCGCATCGGCTCAATGTGACTGGGCCGACAAGATGGCGCGCCCGCGAACTATTCTCACCGCCCGCGCTGCGTCCTGCGGTGTGCATCATGCTGGCGATGCTAGCTGCCCGAGGCGATTCGATGTTACGCGACACCTACGTCATCAACCGGGGCTATGAGGATCTTGCCACCCGACTCAACAAATTGGGAGCCAAGATCACCACCTTCGCTGAATAACGATACCCGGGAACGAACGGCCTGGCTAACAACCCGATTGTGGCGCCGTGGGGGTCGCGGCGCCACAATTACGTCGTTACATGCGGCGTCACAAGGGATGGACGTCGAAGCGATCCACCGGGTCTGCCATCAGGTTCTGGCCCTGGACCAAGGCCAACTCCGGGAAATCGAGTTCCGCGGTAGTTTCCAGTACAGCATGCACGGCAGCCGCCGTATCGGACAGCGCGGCACCGAGATCGCCAGGATGGGCCTGCATCGCAGCCAGGAAACAGGCTGAGGTGAGATCCCCTGAACCAGTGAATTTGCGGTCGATCATCGGGGTCTCCACCACCCAGGTGCCGTGGTCATCCTGAGTGATCATGCGCATGCAGTCCGCGCCGAATCTTTCCCCGACCACCGAGGTGACCAGCACCGTGGTGGGTCCCATTGAGCGCAGTGTCTCGACAGCCGACACCACCTCGGTCAGTGAGCCGGGTTTGGTTCCGGTGAGGTATTCCAGCTCGAAGAGGTTAGGCGTGACGACGTCGGCCCGCGGAACCACCTCCGCACGCATGAACTCCGGGATGCCCTCCACCGCGTAGAAGCCACGGTCGACGTCACCCATCACCGGATCGCAGAAGTACTGGGCGGCAGCGTTACGTTCCCGGGTAAGCTCGAGAGCATCAAGGATGGCCCGTCCCATGGTGGGAGCGCCTTGGTAGCCAGACATGACGACGTCGATGTCTGCAAGGTGGCCACGCTCATCAATGCCCTGCACGATCTCCGCAACCTGGCCCGGGGTCATAACATCCCCACGCCAAGCTCCGTAGCCGGTGTGGTTGGAAAAGTTCACAGTGAACACCGGCCACACGTCAACGCCCAGCCGACGCAGAGCGAACACGACCACGGAATTTCCGGCGAATCCGTAGGACACGGACGATTGAATCGACAGGATCTGAACCATGGCGAAAGTGTATGCCTAGGTTCCACATGGCACAGTAGAGGGTATGGCCCTTGCTGAGACCCCTGTCCACGAGCCTGTCGTGATCCGTACCGGGGCCACTCCCTTGCCTCAGCGTGCTCCGGTGCGGGGTTGGCGGGCCAAGTTGCGCGCCCATCCCGTGGGCCGCTTCTGGCTGCGACTTTTCGTCGGGTTGCTTGGGACCGCGATGATCATCGCGGCTCCCCTGCTCGGCTGGCTTCCCGGGCCGGGCGGCATCCCACTGTTCCTGCTCGGCATGGCGGTTCTCGGTACCGAATTTGGCTGGGCCGCCAGGCTGAGGCGTCACTGCGTGCACGGGGTGCACCTCTACCTGACTTGGCCAAAACGTAAGCGATACCTGTTCTGGGTCTGCTTCTTCGCGGTCATCTGGATCTTCTGGTACGTTTCCCTGGTGATCACTGGAGTGCCGTCATGGGTACCCCGACAGGTCGCCGATCTGTTGCGGATGCTGCCTGGGGTGGATACGTCCCGGCCGTCCTAAACTTGATGCGTGAGCGCACATCCCGAATCCCACCCGTACTTCGACGTGCCTTTCGCCCCGATGGCCCACCGGGGTGGTTGGATCAGCGGGCAGGATGAGTCCAGGGAGAATACCCTCCATGCCTTCACCAGAGCTGTGAAACTCGGTTACCGCTATCTGGAGACTGACGTTCATGCGACCCGTGACGGGGAGCTCATCGCCTTCCACGATTCGGTTCTTGACCGGGTCACCGATTCGACGGGGATCATCGCATCGATGCCTTGGTGCGAAATCGCCCGGGCGAAGATTGCTGGGATCGATGAGATCCCCACCCTCGATGAGGTGCTGGAAACCTTCCCCAGCATCCGGTTCAACATCGACATCAAGGCCCCTAGGGCCGTCACCTTGCTGGCCAGAGCCCTACGCCGACATGCCGCCGAAGACCGGGTGTGCGTCTCCTCGTTCAGTGCGCGGCGGCTCGATCACTTCCGCCGCCTGTCCGCGGGCCGGGTAGCCACCGGAACCGCGTTGCCGGGCGTGGCGTGGGCCTCGAAGATACCCTGGCTTCCGGCTCGTCTGCCGATGCGAGGCCAGGCGATCCAGTTGCCGGTGAGCCAACGCATCAAGGGTATCCCGGTGCAGGTGCTGACTCCACGTCTGCTCGACACTGCCCATCGACACGGGATGAAGGTGCACGTCTGGACGATCAATGACGCCGAGACGATGACTGAACTCATCGAGATGGGCGTCGACGGGGTGATCAGTGACCGGATCGACGTGCTGAAATCAGTCGCTCTGGCCCACGGAGTGTGGCACTGACACACTCGGAGACCTCCCCACTTTCTGCCGGATTGCGCGGCAGGGTGGAAGAATCTGTGATGGGCTGGTGTTGGACGGGACGTCAGGCCGGTCCATGGATGAAAGGAGGAACCCCCATGGCTGATCGCGCATTGCGCGGCGTCGGACTGGGCGCCAAGAGTTTCGAGGACGAGGAAGGCATCGAGTTCGCCGCACGCCAGACATTGGGTTTTGACTGCGAAAAAGGCCATCACTTTGACATGACCTTCTCCGTCGAGGCGGACCTTCCCGCCGAATGGGAATGCCCCAAGTGTGGTTCCCTGTCTAAACGGTCGGACGGAACCCAGCCCGAGGAGAAGGACGTCAAACCTCCGCGCACCCACTGGGACATGCTGTTGGAGCGTCGTTCCGTCGACGAACTCGAAGTGCTGCTCGCCGAACGCCTCGAAGAAGTTCGGACCGAACGCATCTACTGAGCAAACCACTCGTTGCACACGGTGGCTTTTACGCTCAGGAGAGCTTGTCGAACAGCCTCCGGAATTGGTTCCAGCGTCGCTGAGCACCCCACACCGCGGTACGTCCGAGAGCTTCCTTGATGATTGAGCCGCTCATCTTCGATTCTCCGAAGGTGCGGTCGGGGAAGTAGATCGGTACCTCTGCTACGGTGCCTCCAGCCTCGATGACCTGTCTCGTCATGTCCACTTGGAAGGTGTAGCCCTTCGATGCGATCGCGTCGAAATCGATAGCTCGCAGGATCTGAGCACGGAATGCGTTGAATCCGCCGGTGACATCGTGTACCGGGAGATCCATGGCAGCCTGCACCCAGATATTCGCTGCTCGTGACAACAGTTCCCGGACAGGGCTCTGATCAGTGGCCCCGCCCCTGATCCATCGCGAACCTTTCACCATGTCGGCATGTTCGAGAGCTGCGAGGACATCGGGCAGCAACTCGGGCTGATGAGAGCCATCGGCATCCATCTCGACCAGCACGTCATAGCCGCGCTCTAGTCCCCAGGTGAAACCAGCCAGATAGGCGGCAGCAAGGCCTTGCTTGCCGGGACGGTGCACGACATGGATGTGATCATCCTCGGCGGCCATCCGATCGGCGATCTCACCGGTTCCGTCAGGTGAGTTGTCATCCATGATCAAGGAATGTGCCGAAGGAACTGCGGCGCGCAAACGCGCCACAATCGATTCGATGTTCTCTGCCTCGTTGTAGGTCGGCGTGATCACCAGGACCCGCGCATCGTTGCCATCAGCCATGTATCGAGTCTAACCAACCAGTGGTCGGTTACTGAACGTGGTACGTAGAACGATGGTGGTCTGAGTGTTGACCGACACTCCGACGCGAATGTCAGTGAGCAATTGGTCGAGAGCTTCCGTCGAGGCCACTTGGACGACGCACATGTAGGAAGCATGCCCGGACACCGAATAACAAGATATGATCTCCGGGATATCGGCAAGGAAACTGGGGATGGGTTCTTCCTGGTCGGCTGCCATCGGCGAGATCTCGATGATGGCTGTCAGCCCTCGTCCAACCATGGTGGGGTCAATGTCGGCCCGGTAACCGGTGATGATGCCGCGTTGCTCCAAGCGACGGACCCGCTGCTGGGTTGCAGAGGTAGACAATCCCACCTTGCGCCCCAGTTCGGTGAATGAGATGCGGCCATCCGTAGCCAGCAACTCGAGAATGCGCCGATCGGTGTCCTCCATGACTCCATCCTGACACCGAGGTAAGACATCATCCCTCACGTCTCAGTTTTTGACAGAAACTTCAACTGGTGCGACGCAGCATGTAGATGGCCGACGACGCCATGAGATTGGCGCCAAACTGGCCCAACCGCCGCGGACGCCCACTTGGGGAAAGCGGGATGCGTTTGTCAACTTCTAGTCCGATGTCGGTAAGCAGCGGTTCCAAGTCGACAAGGGTCGCGTGATGCAGGTTCGGGGTTGAGTACCAGGAATAGGGCAAATCCCGGGATTCGGGCATATGACCACTCAGCAGGCGCAGCCGGTGCCGCCACAGCCCGAAATTGGGCATGGTGAGAATCATCCTCGGGGCGATCGGCCGCAGCTGGGCCAGCACCTTGTCGGGCCTGGTCAGGGCGGGCAACGTACGCGACAGTACGACAACGTCGTAGGAATCGGGAGCAAAAATGTTCAGTTCGGTATCGACATCCAGATCTAGCAGCGGCACTCCCCTGGCGACGGCGGTCAACAGGGATTCCGGATCTTTTTCCACCCCAGTTCCGGTGCACTGCAAGCAACTGATCAGGTGGTACAGCAGTTCTCCATCACCACAACCGATGTCGAGCACCCGGGACCCGGGCTGTATGTGCTGGGAGATAACGTGCAGATCGGGGCGGATGCGCCAGGGTTTGGCACTCATCGTTCCCAACTCGTTCCGCGGTAAGTGGTGTCCGATTTCATGAAGGCGGCCACGGTGGCAAGGTAGTCATCGATGGTCAGCAGGAATGAATCGTGACCCCATGGCGAGCGAATGTCACGGAAGGTGACCGGCTGATCAGCCCTGGTCAGTTGGCGGACGATGTGACGCGATGCCTCAGTGGAGAACCGCCAGTCGGTGTCGAAACTCACCACCAGGAAACGAACTGGATCGTCGAGCAGCCGGTCCAGGCAGCCAGGCTCGGCAAATGGGTTGAAATAGTCCATCACTCTGGTCAGGTAGAGATAGGACAAGGCGTCGAAACGTCCGAGGAAGACTTCGCCCTGATGTTCCAGGTAGCCTTCCACCGCAAAATCGACACCGAAACCGTGGGACCACTCGTCGCGTTGCGGATTGCGCCCGAATTTGGACTCGAAGCCCTCCTCCGAGGTGTAAGTGATGTGTGCCATCATCCTGGCGATGGCCAACCCGGTGTCCGGACTGGTGTCATATTTCTGGAAATAGCCACCGTGGAAATGCCCATCACGCATGATGGCCTGACGGCCCACCGCTGAGAAGGCGATGTTCTGTGCGGTGAGACGGGCCGAGGATGCGACGATCACTGCTTTGTGCACCTGTTCGGGGTGATCCATGCTCCACTGCAGCACCTGCATGCCTCCCATGGAACCGCCTACCAAGGCATGCAAGTGGTTAATTCCCAGATGATCGAGCAGCGCCCGGTGAACGACGTTGAAATCACGCATGTCAAGCAATGGGAAGTCGAGGCCCCACGGCTCACCGGTGGCCGGATTGATCGAGGATGGGCCGGTGGTCCCTTGACAGCCTCCCAGCAGATTGTCGGCGATGACGAAAAACCGGTTTGTATCGATGGGTTTACCCGGACCAATCATGACGTCCCACCAACCGGGGTGTTTGTCGCCCTCATGCCATCCCGCAGCGTGGGCATCGCCGGTGAGGGCATGGCAGATGAACACGGCATTCGACCGGTCATCATTGAGAGTGCCATAAGTCTCGTAGGAAACGATGACCTCGTCCAAGCGCTCACCGTTGACCAAGTGGAGTGGGTTCCGGGCATCGAAGAGGGTGACGAATTGGGTGTTCGTCACCCCCACGCCATCACCGAACTCACTCATGGGATCCTCCTCGGACCCCCACAGGCTACCAGCGTCGATCAACCGATCGCGTCGGTGAACGCTTCGCTGACCACCACCTGGTTACCGAGCAGCCCGTGCGTAGCCATGAACTCGCCCATGGCCGCCCAGGTTTGCGGGTTCTGGATTCCGAACTCGGTTCCATACAAGGCATTGGTCGCCTGAAGCACCGCCAGAGCATAAGTCTTCTGCTCGTCGGATGACAAAGTTTCGACGTAGTTGGTGCACAGTTCGACGGTGTCATCTGGATTCTCGGTGCAGTAGGTGACTGCCTTGTGCACCGCCGTCATGAATTTGTTCAGTTGGTCGGCCCGGTCGGTAACGATCTCATCCGCTGCTCCAAAACCCAGGGCCACAAGCGGGAGATCCTCCACCTCCAGCACTTTAGCGGCAAATCCGGAGGTCCGCAGGCGCACCAGATCGGAGTTCGCGAAGCCGACCACGGCGTCCACATGTCCCTCGGTCAGTGCAGAAAACTGGGTGTAGCCGATAGAGGTGATGTTCACCTGAGCGCGGGACAGCCCCGCGGACTCGAGTGCAGCGAGTAGGAAGAACCAGTTCTCTCCGTATTCCCCCGGCAGCCCAATGGTGCGTCCCGCCAGATCCGCCACTGTGTTCACCGGGGAATCGGCAGCCACGATTAGTGACGACGGGTAGGTCTGGTAGGTGGTGGCAAAGTTCCGTATACCGACCCCTTGGGAACGGGCCTGTAGCATCTCATCACCACCCGCGTAAACGATGTGCTCATCACCGGACTGTAGCGCCCCGAACAGGGATTCCTGGGCTCCGTGGTGACGGATGGTGATCTCCAACCCCTGCTCGGTGAACCATCCAAAGTGATCAGCGACATAGATCGGGGCGAATTGGATGTCCGGTACATAGGTCAACCCGATTACCAAGGCATCGGACTGTTCCTTGGACGAAGGACCGGAGCCACCGCAGGACGGCAATGCTGCGGCGGCGAGAGCTGCTCCGAACCCGGTGAGCAGGGTCCGTCGGGTGGTATTCATTTTAGTCTCCTTCGACTCGCAAATGGATTGGCTAGCCATTCGACCAGCCGCATGGACAAGAAGATCGTCACAGCGAGCACGCTGAGCACGATGAGGGTGGAAAACAGTCCGATGGTGTCGACGGACTGAGACTGGACGGCAAGACGCTGACCGAGTCCCGATCCACCCATGACCAGCTCGCCGACGACCGCACCGGTGATCGACAGGGTGAAGCCGTTACGCAATCCGGTTAGGGTGGCGGGCAAAGCCAGTGGCCACTCCATCCAGCACGCCAACTGCCAGGCGGTCGCACCGTCGACGCGCGCCGCGTCCAGCAGTTCCTTGTCAATCGAGCGCAACCCCAGCACCGTGGACAGCACCATCGGGAAGAAGACCATGACCGAGCACAGCAGCACCACCGGAAGCATCCCGTAGCCAACCCAGATGACCATCAGTGGGGCGACGGCCACCGCCGGGATCGCCTGAGAGGCTGCCAGATAGGGCGAAAGCGCCGCATCGGCAAGCTTGGAGTGAGCTATCAGATAGGCGATCGGCATCGCTGTCAGGGCAGACAGTGCGCATCCAGCCAAAGCCTCAAGGGTGGTGACCCACAGCGGAAGCCACAAGCGTCCCGAGGTCAGATCCCGGCCAAGGCGTTGCAGCACATCACCCGGATCGGGCAGCAGGGTTGTCGGAATGCTGTGCGCGGCGGCGACAGCAAACCAGACCAACAACACAAGAGATGCTGCAACCACTGGAGCTACGATCCGCAGTCCCAGTGGCGAGTTGTCCTTGGTCACGTACACCTCCGGCTTGGACCGGGGCGACACAGAAACGGACACGTGAAGCATCCGACATGACGTGCTCTCCCATCCGGACTCTCACCGTCGGTACCGGAATTCCACCGGTTCAACCACTCACCGTGTGGATCGTGGGTCGCGGACTATCACCGCCGGTTCGGACTTTCACCGACCCCGGGCACATTGATTCTTGCGGAGTTCACTATAGCCGCTGGAACCTGTCGGATGGGTACAGAGCCCATACAGAGATCAACGAGACACCCACGCAAGCCGCGCAGACACCGAGCCCCAGCTGCATGCCCAGGACAAAAGCCTCGCGTGCCGCGGCAACCAACTGTTCGGCCTGCTGTCCAGGAAGAGCAGATGCCACCTCAATGGCGGATTGCAGAGACGTCGATGCGGCATTCTGCTGGGAAAGATCCAGATTCGCCCAAGTATCTGCGGAGGTGACCGCCCCCCGGTAGCGGGATGCCAGGATTGAGCCGACGACGGCCACCCCCAGTGCACTACCCACCTGCATCAAGGCGGTATTGGTGGCCGAACCGACCCCGGTCACGTCGCTGGGCAGTGAATCCATTACGGCTTGGGTGGCGGCCGGGACCAGCAGCCCGGCCCCCAGCCCAAAGCCAAGTGCCCCGATCAACAGGTACCCGAAGCCATCCTCGATCCCAGTCGTGGCCATCCAGGTGAAGCCACCGGTCACGAAGCCCAGCCCCACCATGACGGTGATCTTCAGACCCCGGCGCTGGATGGTGTGGGGAGCCATCACCGAACCGATCAGCACCGCTGCAGCGATGGGCAACACGCGCAACCCGGTTTCCAGTGGGGTGAAACCGAGGATCAGTTGTAAGTGCTGGGTAAGGACGAAAAGGGCTCCTGCGCCACCAGCAGTGACCAGACCGGCCACCCCCACGGCGACAGAGAACTGTCGGATGGTGAACAGGTCAAGACGCATCAGTGGCGCTACGACACGGGATTCGTGCCACACGAACAACGCGGCGAGCCCCAACCCGGCCATGAGCACTCCGATAACCAAGGGCGAGTTGATGCCCAGGCCAGGAGCAGAGATCACTGCCCAGCACACCATGGCTAGGCACACCATGGATCCCACACCCCCGAGGAAGTCGACCGGTTCCCCGCTGCCCGGTGTCGTACGTTTCGGTAACACCCAAGCCCCGACACCCACCACCGCCACTGCAACAGGCACATTCAGCCAGAAGATTGATGACCAGTTGAAATGCTCCAGCAGGATTCCCGACAGCACCGGACCGGCGGCCCCGCCGGCGCCATTGGCCCCCGACCACAGGGCAAAGGCCAGGGTGCGTTCCTTCGGGGTGGTGAACAATGCCGAGACTAAAGCGAGAGTAGATGGGGCCAGCAGAGCTGCCCCTATGCCCATGACAGCCCGGGCCCAGATGAGCATGGTGGTCGTCGTTGACAGGGCCGCCCCCATGGATGCCAGGCCGAAGACGAGAGCCCCGGCTAGGAAGGTCTTTGACCGCCCCCACCTGTCAGCCAGTGCCCCAGCAACCAGCAGCAGGCCTGCGTAGGTCACCTGGTAGGAATCCACTGTCCACTGCAACTGGTCCATGGTTGCGCCAAGCTCACGGGACAGCGTGGGAAGCGCCACGTTGAGGATCGTATTGTCCAAGGAAGCCATGAACAGGCTCAAGGACAGCACCGCCAAGCCCACCCACCGCAGTCGCAGGTGTCGTTCGCTCTCGGGGGTCGACGCATCTGGGGCTTGACTCACGTCGGACAACTTATCGGCGGTGTGTGAAGGACCCAAGCCGACACCCGGCCACCGTCCGGGAATCAGGGCTCAGTAGTGGGAGACAACAACGGTACCGATACTCGACCACTGGTGGATGAAACGGGCATCGGCGGTGGACATGTTGACGCAACCATGCGATCCTCCCGCACCGCTCCAGCCGAAGGAAGGCTGCCAAGGGGCTGCGTGGAAAGCGATGGAGCCGGTGAAATAGGAAACCCATTCGACCCCTTCGGCCTCATAGGTGGTGCCGTCCTCGTTGGTACCACGCATAGTCTGCGATTCGTACTTGAGATAGACGCTGTAGGTACCGGTGGGGGTTTCCATGCCAGGCCGACCCGGCACAATTCCAACAGGCCCGAGCACCACTTTGCTGCCCTCATAAGCGGTCACTGTGTTGTTGCCGAGATTCAGATCAACCCACTTCTCACCAGGAGCCGGCTGATAGATGAGATTCTCGGAACCTGCGGCGACCTTCTTCTCACGCCAAGTCGCCTTGATCTGATCGAAGGTGAACTCACCGGTGAAGTTTTGTCCGTTGGACACTGCGGCGGTGATCGCCTCAGCAACCTTGTCGTGGTTGTTCACCGCCCACCCATCGACCGCCTCAGTGGAGACCTTGACGAGCTTTCCGTTCTCGTCGATACTGCGCACACCGTTCACCGCTTCAACATTGGCCGACGCGGTGGTCTTGTCGACCCACTCGGTGACCTTGGCGGAATCAACGGTGGCAACGAACTCGGCAGAATCTGGGCCCGGAATCGTAACCCAGGAGGCCTTGTCGGCCCGTGTCGGTGAGAAGGCTACTGTGTCCTTGCCAGCGACGATGACATCAAGATCAACGATCTTATTCGCCTCAGCAGCGATGCGCTCGGCATCGGCGTCGGAGATTTTTGGTGCGACCTGGTGTTCCGCCAGGGTCAGCGAAGTTGACTGCAGGGTGGAGGCTGCCGTATTGACTGCCTGCACCAGCGGTAGAGGATCGACGGCCGAACCCACCAGACCGGGCGCCGATGCGAAGCTTCCGGTGTTCTCGTCGAAGGCCACCTTCGCATCAACGGAGGGAATATGGTTGGCCGCTGTGAGCTTTTGCACCGCACTGTCGGTGATGTTCTTGTCGACTGAGACGACCAGTGGCACCTGCTTCTTGCCAAGAGCTCCGGTCAACCGAGAACCTAGGGTCTGGTTCTCGGCGAACACTTGGGCGATGGTCGCGTCGACATCAACGGTTGCGCCCAATTCGCCGAGACCGTAGGCGGTGGTCCGGCCATCAACCGTGACATCAATAGCCACCTGGGAGGAACGCTCGGTGATCATCGTGGCGATTTCCTGCGCTGTTTTCCCGGTGACTGACTCCCCCAGCACCGATACACCCGGTAGGGCACGATCGGAGAAGTACGCCCCATAGGAAGCGGTTGCCAGCCCGAGGCACGCAACGACCCCGCTGATCACCCCGATGACCACCAGCCGACGCCGTCTTGCTACTTTGTTCACCCGGTGGATTCTAGGTTGGGACTCCGGAACGGACCAGCCCACCACATGGTATGGCGCCACATGGTGATGAAACTGTTGCCAACGCTATCCTCGTGTGCTCTCAATAGACCGGCATATGCTCCGTCGAAGGGTTGTCCAGGGCGATGAATTCCGCGAAACTCATCGGGTCGTGCCCGCTGAGAGTTCGAACATCGCCGGTGACCACATCCATGACCCCTGATGCGATCGCTGTGTAGGTGCTCACCCAAGCTTCGATCTGCCATTCGGGAACGTTGTACTTGTGCCGGGTCTCGTAAGCCTCGGCGAGGTCCTGGTTCACGTAGCTGGTAGGTCGGTTCGCAAGTTCCGTGATGATCGCGGCGATCTGCTCAAGGTCGATTGTCTCGGGGCCAGTGAGTTCGTAAGTTTTTCCGGTGTGGGCATCGGGATCATCCAGCACTCCAACGACCGCATCCACCACATCGGCCCTGGCGACTGCACCGGTTCTTCCCTTTCCTGCAGGCCCGGCGATCACACCGTCCACTACTGCCTTGGGGAAGAAGTCCATGTAGAAGGAGTTGCGCAGGAAGGTGTGGGCCATCCCGGAGCAGCGGACCGCTTCCTCTGTCGCCCAGTGGTCGCGAGCCAGAGTGAAGGTGGCATCCGGAGCCGCGCCAATGAAAGAGGTGTAGACGATATGCTTCACCCCTGCCTTCTCGGCGGCCTCAATGAACGCCTTCTGGTGAGTGACCCGGTCGGCGGATTCGGCCGCCGAGACCATGAACAGCACGTCGACGCCGCGCAGAGCCGAGACATTACCGATCTTATCGAAGTACCCACCGGTGCTCCGCACGCCCCAGTTGCCGGCTGGTGCCTTGCGTGCATCGCGGACGATGAGACGCAGATCCTTATGCTTGGCTGCAAGCCCTCGTGCGACGCCGCGCCCGATGAATCCTGTTGCTCCGGTGACGCCGATCCTCATTGATCCTCCTGTGCATTCGTGCATCCGCCGTGCTCTTTGCACAGCGTCGAGCAGACTGGTGCGTAGAACCTCTTGCATGCATGATGGTAGCGGAGGTGCCCATGCCGGATCTGGTGATCGGGGCAGACGGGTTGAGTAGACCTATCTGGGCCGAGTCGAGTGAGTTGATGCGTATCTACTACGACACCGAGTGGGGCGTACCAGTACGTGATGAACGCGGGGTGTACGAACGTTTGGTGCTGGAGGGGTTCCAATCGGGGTTGTCCTGGGCGACAATTCTACGCAAGCGTCCCGCATTCCGCACTGCTTTTGCCGATTTCGTTCCCGACCAAGTCGCAGATTTTAATGAGGCCGACATTTCTCGGCTTCTCAATGATGTCGGCATTGTCCGAAACCGCGCCAAGATCATGGCAGCAATCACCAATGCACGCGCTACCCTTGCGCTGCGCGAATCAGGCGGTCTACACAACCTGGTTTGGTCCTTCCAACCGAGGACCACTCCCCTACCAATCTCCCAGTCCGATGTGCCCACGACTTCTTCCGAGTCGATCGCGCTATCCCGGGAACTGAAGCGACGTGAGTTTAGCTTTGTAGGCCCCACGACAATGTTCGCGCTCATGGAGGCAATCGGGGTGATCGACACTCACCTGCTGGGCTCCCACCGCAGAGGTTGTTCCGGGCAGTGGACGGCAGACGGGCATCGACTTACCGACATATAGTCGATTGCTCTATTCTCTCGAGCAATGGAGGTTTCTTGATAATGGATCCCCGGCGTATCGAATTCGCCCGTCGTAGCTGGGAGGCCGGTGAGACGGTAGTGCCGGGCACCGAATCTGCGGAGATCATGCATACCCTGGCCACCGAAGCCATCGCCTTATGTATGCGGATCAACTCGGAGCCAGACCCGCGAATGCGGCACCGGCTATTCGAAGAACTTTTCGGCACAGAACTCGACTCCTCGTTTGTGGTCTTCCCACCTTTCAACACCGATTGTGGGAAAAACATCCATGTCGGACGCAATGTGTTCATCAATGCCGGCTGCAAATTCCAGGACCAAGGCGGTATCCACATTGCCGATGGTGTCTTCATCGGCCACAATGTGGTAATTGCCACGCTAAACCACGATCAGGACCCCACCAGGCGTGCCGCGCTCCACCCCGCGCAGGTGCACATTGGCAGGGACGTCTGGATTGGGGCCAGCGCTACGATCTTACCTGGGGTATCTGTCGGGATTGGCGCTGTCGTGGCCGCTGGGGCTGTGGTCACCTCCGATGTTCCATCCCAGACCATGGTGGGCGGGGTTCCAGCAAAAGTAATCAAGCAGCTGTGATTCAGCCGTTACTCCAGCGGTCCATAATCACCGGGCTGAGGTCGACGAGACCTTGGGTGGGATCGGTGGGGTGAACGAAAACGGTGATCAGATCACCAATCTCCCACTGCCACTTGCGGTCATCAAAGGGCTCGGAGCTAAACCGACGGCCGTCGGGCAACTGCACGTGAGCAATCTGGTAGTAAAAATTGTTGACACGGATTGACGAGGTTGACTTGTCAATGATTCGTCCCTGTGCAGGGACCCCATTGTTACGTAGCCAGGTCAGTCGCCGATGGGTCCGTCGGCCCCATTCCAGGAATACCCCGCCGAGCACGAGGAAAACGACTGCGGGGGCAGCGAAGCCGATCAACGCGGGGCTAAGGGTCTGTCCGGTCGCCATCATGACAAATAGCACCATGAACATCACGAGGACTGTCGTGCCGCCAATGAACATGAAGATGGTGCCCAAAAGACGGACCACCTGGCTTCCTACGTACATTGTCACCTCCCAGCAACCACACTAGAACGCGATGGGCTCATTACAGCATGAACATCATCGGCAGCGGCCCGAACCCGAACGCCTTCGGCATCAAGGCTGCAACGATCCAAGACGCCAGCTACCGCAAGCAGCCGCTACCTGCAGATAACCCTCATGCCGGTCCCGGTGAGTGAGTCGATCGGGTTGGAGACCGACCAGTTCCTACACATCAACGCCGGGCAGGGGCACATGTCTCAGCGCCGAAAACCTAGATCTCGCCCAGAAGGTCTCCGATTGCTAGGTCGTGCCAGGTACCCGCCAAGCGACGTCACGCCGGGTGTGCTGTGATCGCTCGGCGACCCGGGGCCAGCGGTCCGGATAGCTGATACCTCTCAGCGGGCCGCCAAGCGTTCGGCGACGAGTTCCATGAGAGCATCAGCCACTTCATCCTTGGTCCCCGATGCTTTGGCGACCTCCTCGCCCTGGGAATCGAGGATGACCAGCGCGTTGGGCACGTCGCCGAACCCCAGTTGCTTGCCCACGGCATTAACCGCAAGCAGATCGGCTCCCTTGCGTCGCGCCTTGGCGGTTCCATGAGCCAGCACATCACCGTTCTCATCACCGGTTTCGGCAGCAAAACCGACGACAAATGTCCTGGTGCCGTCGGTGCGGGGAGGACGGGCAATGAGCCCGGCCAGGATGTCAGGGTTTTCTATCAGCTCAATACGCATGCCGCCAGGGGAATCCGAGCCGCCGAGGCGATGCTTCTTGATCTTGGAATCAGCCTGCTTCACTGGGCGGAAGTCCGCGACAGCGGCAGCCATGACCACAACATCCGCCTTTGCCGTAGCGCTGCGCACGGCATCCTCCAGTTCCCTGCTGGTACCAACCGGAACAATTTCGACCGCTGCGGGCAGCAGGGCAAGTACTTCCGCGCCAATATTGGCGCTCACCAAGGTGACATCAGCACCTAGGCGATGGGCTGCGACGGCCAGCGCCACCCCCTGTCTACCGGAGGAACGATTGCCGATGTAACGCACCGGGTCGATCGGCTCACGGGTTCCTCCTGCAGAGACCACGACACGTCGCCCCTTTAGAGGCAGATCAGCGAGACGGGCAGCCGTCTCCTCCTGCCCGGTCACCGTGGCAAGCGCCTCGTGCACGATCCTGTCTGGCTCCGGCAGCCGTCCGACTCCATGATCGGAGCTGGTCAGTGGCCCGGAATCAGGGGTGATGACGACCAGCCCGCGTCGACGTAGTGTATCCACGTTCTCCACGGTGGCAGGGTTGAGCCACATCTGGGTGTGCATTGCAGGGGCCACGACCACGGGGGCTGACGTCGTCAGGACCGTGGCCGTTAACAGATCATCGGCACGCCCGGCGGCGATGCGGGCCAGCAGGTCAGCCGATGCCGGGGCAATGAGCACGAGATCGGCCCACTCCCCCACGGCGACATGTTCGATAGCGGCCGGATCATCGAAGACCCCGGTGGACACCGGGTAACCCGACACCGCAGCAAGGGTTGGAGCACCAATGAACTGTAGCGCTGCCTGTGTGGCGACGACTTTCACCTCATGGCCCGCAGCACGTAACAGTCGGATGATCATGGGGGTCTTGTAGGCAGCAATGGATCCCGAGACCCCGACGACGATGCGCATCGGCCTGGACAACCGATCCCCCCACGATGTCCTCTTCGGGCCGGAAAAGGCTTCGAGCATCTATTCGACCTGCTTTCTTTCGTGGGTTCAGGCGATGTCGCGAGGTGCCTCAGTCTACCGGGGCCGCTGGCGCTGTTCTCGTCACCGATGCCCTGATGGCTCGTAGTCCCCAACGTTCCAGCCGAGACAGATAGCTGCTTGACACACTGCTGCGGGATGTGCAGACCGGGGTGCTGTCTAGTGTGATCGACGACGGTCAGCCATAGGCGGTGCCCGTCCTGCACGCCCTTGATGGTGACAGATTGCTGTTCGACAATTCGACGGGCAAGGAATTGGCGACCACCGCGCCGTTCGCCTTGATAAAATGTACCATTCCCCGATTCAATGCAAGCGCTGTCGGGCAGGCGCCGAAGCCCCTTGAGGTTCGAAACGACCACTGCGGCTAGGGATTCCGTTCGGCGGTCATGCTAGGCTTACCGCGAAGTGGGTGGCCAGCATCATCGACTGCGCGGATTCATTCCTGTGGGATGAGGCCATGTCATCCCAGATCTCCCCAACCTCACCGACAGTCCCGAAAATCGTGGTCCAGGCCACCGATCTTTGCAAGACATTCGGTACACGAGGCCCCACAGTCACCGCCCTCGACCGTGTTTCGGTGTCATTCACCGCTGGTCAGTTCGCAGCCATCATGGGTCCCTCAGGATCTGGAAAGTCGACGTTGTTGCATTGCCTCGCTGGACTGGAGCGGCCAGACTCGGGATCAGTCGTTACCGCCGGAGCCGAACTGACGCGGATGTCCGCGGACCAGTTGACCATGCTGCGACGGGACCGGCTCGGGTTCGTGTTCCAATCGTTCAACCTGATTCCCACACTCACTGCAGCCGAGAACATCACACTCAGCGAACGGATCGGCGGTCCGCGAATCGATCGTGAGTGGGTGGATCACCTGGTGAGTGTCCTCGGTCTGGACCAGCGGTTGGAGTATTACCCGGCTGAAATGTCGGGTGGGCAGCAGCAGCGTGTGGCGATTGCGAGGGCGCTCGCCCATCGGCCAATAATCGTTTTCGCCGATGAACCAACCGGAAATCTGGACTCGCACACCGGCGGCGAGGTTCTTGACTTCCTGCGTCTGGCCGTTGAGCACATGGGGCAGACCGTCATCATGGTGACCCACGATCCGTTGGCTGCCACGCACACTCACCGCGTCGTGTTCCTGTACGACGGACAGGTGGTTGACGAGGCACAAAACCCCACTGCTCAGGACATCCTCGCCCACATCACCGCCCGAAGGATGGCAGTATGATCACACTGGCACGACGCAGTCTTCTCGCGCGGAAATCATCGGTTATCGCTGCATTGCTCACAGTTGTGTTTGGCGCAGCTCTGGTGACTGCCACCGCAATGATCAATGCCGCGCAACACAACCACGATTCTGCACATGTCACCAACTGGCAGTTCTCTGCGGTCGATGCAGTAGTCAAGCCGTCGGCACAGGTGGTGCTGGCGAACGGCATGCAACAGGACCTACCCACCATGCCCAGGCTCACCGAAGAGCAGGTCCAGGCGATCAGCACAGCACCAGGAGTCTCCTCGGTGTCGCTAGAGCGTCCCTTTCCGGCGTATGCCGTCACCGATGACGATCAGATCCTGGGTAATCAGATCACCCGCTCCTGGGGGCATCCGTGGACCACCGCGATCGCCGACGGTGCAGAACTGACCGAGGGCAGCGAGCCGGTGGAACCCAGCGATGTCGTCATTGAGGACAGCATTGCCCAGGCCGGGAGAATCAGCGTTGGTGACCACATACGAGTGAGACTCGCCGACGGAACGCAGGTGTTCACGGTAACCGGTATCACATCACGCCCCGGCTCCCAGTTCGAACATGCCCTGTTCTTCGGCAATGACACCGCAACTCAACTGGCTGCCCCAGTCGCGGCGTTGGTGTCCACCTCGGATGCCGATGCCCTGAAGGCTGCTCTGCCAGACATGGTCGTCGCCGTCGGTGATGCCCGGGCCCAGAGCCTCCAGTTAGATCCTCGACAGGCCGAGCTCGTCGGCAGCGGAGGAAATTTCCTCATGCTGGTGGCATCCCTTGCGCTGTTGATCGCGGTCTTCGTCACATCCAGTACCTTGAGCGTCTCGATCACCCAACGACGCCGCGAATTGGCGATGCTTCGTGTGGTCGGCTCCCGGTCGAATCTGATCCGCCGCATGATCATCTGGGAGGCCATTTTGATCGGGATATGCGGCGGGATCATCGGGGCAATGGTCGGAATCTGGCTTGCGGCCGCCGCGCAGGACTTCTTCGTGTCACAGAATCTGATGGCTCGAGGTATCACGGTCTCGGTTGATTTGCCTGCGCTTTTACTCGGTGTTGGTTCTGTTCTGCTCGCTGCCCTGGTGGCAGCCGTGCTCCCTGCACGCCGCGCCACGAGGATCGCCCCTCTTGATGCACTGCGCAACGCCGAGCTCCCCGCGACCTCCCCCAACCATGGTCGTATGGTCTGGGGCTGGATCTGTGCGGTGGGAGCGGCGGTATTACTCGTGGCGGTGTTCGCCTTGGGCGGTCCGGTGACCACGACCCGTGGGACGATCGCGATATTACTGCTGATGATGTCATTCCCCCTGCTGATCTCCGCCGTGTGGTTGTTAGGAGAAACTCTGCTGAACCAGATACCTTTCCTTCTTCGCCCGCTTCTCGAGCGCTGGTTCGGTGGGTTCATTGCGTTGCGATCGATTGGATCCGACCCGCGTCGGGCCGCAGGAGTGGCTGTCCCCATCACCCTGCTCGTCGCGGTCAGCTGCGTACTCCTGTTCCAGGACAGCGCAAATGCACAAGCTCAGGCCAAGAGCTATGCCCAGCAACTGACCGTCGACCTCGTGATCGGCGACACTGCCCACGTCGGCATCCCTCTTACAGTCGCAGACGAAGTCCGCAATCTTCCCGGTGTGGCTGCGGTTAGTCCGCGAGTAACATCCCAGCTGGTCATCGACCAGCCCACCACGAGCTCGGTGAGCGGAACCGTCATCGGTTTCCAACCCGATGATGTGGATCGACTCATAAAACTCGCGATCACCGAGGGTTCCTGGGAACAATTTGGTTCCAACAGCATCGGCATTTCCAACGCTATCGCCGAGAACAAGGGGTGGCGTATCGGGCAATCGGTGGATTTCCTCCATCCGGATGGATCATCTGGCTCTGCCGTGGTAGGGCTCGTATTCGATGACCCGACGGGATTGGCCGACATGGTGCTACCAGTATCCGTGCTTTCTCCTCATCTGCTAGAACCACTGGCACCAGCCATCTACGTCAAATTTGATGACGACGCCGATGCCGTCGCCACCAGGAAGGCGGTTGATGCAGTCGTGCAGCAATTCGCGCCGGGAGCACGCGCCCTTGATCGCGACACGCACCTAAAGCAGGTAGCCGATGAGACAAGCGGCGACGACTGGATTGTTCTGATGGTTGTCGTCATCCTGGGTGGCTATGCCGGTATCTCAGCCATCAATGTACTGGTCGGGTCAACTATGGCACGACGCCGGGAGTTCGCTCTGCTGCGCCTGGCCGGATCGCGACGCAGTCAAATCATCGGATCGCTAATGATCGAATCGCTCACGATCACACTGGTCGCAGGGGCTCTGGGAACGATGATCGAGAGCGTGACGATGATCGGCTACGGATACCTACTCACGGACACGGTGTGGCTACCATTCGTCGCCCCGAAGTTCTGGACGATCATCGGCTGTGCCTTCCTTGCAGGTGCGGTCGGTACTCTCGCACCTTCCCGTACGGCGATGAGGGCAGACCCGCTGGAGGCGATGAGCTGATGGTCGCGCGAAGGCACGGCAACACGCGTGACAATGAATGACATGCGAAGCACACTGGTCGAGATCGACAATCCCGGTCTTGCGCTGCGCCATCGCCCATTGTCATTGTTGGCCACTTCCTGGCCGTGGCGTTGTCTGGCCCACCTGCTCACCACACCGGTCGTTGCAGTTGTGTGGCTACTCACCTGCTGGATCCTGTTTCCCCTCGCTGTCCGGCCACTCGGTCGGGTGGAGCGGTGGCGGTTGAGGCTGGTTGACCGGCACGCTGCTCCAGACCCACACACCGAACCCGCTACCGGGGGAATCCACGAATGGGTTCGGCACCGATTGCACGAACAGATCACTTGGACCGAATTACTGTACGGGCTACTGCTCATCCTGATGTCGGTGCTCGAATGGGCCGTCCTGGTTCTTGCGCTACTCCTGCCCACAATCCTCGCGACCGCAGCCGGGCTCAACATTGCCCTCCTGGCATTAGGCGTGGAGCCATCCGTCGTGGACCAGACCTCGGGGCCACTGCAATATGACATGATCGCCCAGATCTGCCTTCTGGCTCTCGGTCTGGTTCTGCTCACCGCAGGCATGTATATCGTCACGCTCACCGCCGAGGCGCATCGACAGCTGGCCCGCTTCCTGATCTGCGTACCCGAATCGGGACTCGTCGAACAGGTTGATGGGCTGGCCCGCTCCCGAGAACGGGTCACCACCGCGTTTGATGCCGAGCGACGCCGAATCGAAAGGGACCTACACGACGGTGTACAACAACGACTGACATCACTCGTTATGACTCTTGGTGTCCTGAAATACCAGCACGAACACGGCGAAGATATCGTGCCCATCATCGACCAGGCCCGTAATGACGCACAGGACGCCGTTGACGAACTCCGCGAGATCGTGCACGGCATCTACCCATCTGCGTTACGGGAGCATGACCTCCCCGATGCACTTGATGATCTCGTCTGCCGGGCACGCGCCACCGGCCTGACAGTGACGTCGGACATTGACGTTGCCCAAGACCTCCCAGCCGACACAGAAGTCGGGCTCTACTTCGCCGTCAGCGAGTTGTTCACCAACATCATCAAGCACGCCGGGGCAGCCTCGGCATCGTTGACGGTGCGTCATGATCCTGACATGACCATCGTCGTCACTGTCAGTGATAATGGCCGCGGAGGTGCGCAGCCGAGAGGAAGCGGCCTGATCGGTGTCGTCGACCGCATCGAGACCCTCGGCGGCCGGGTCAGGATTAGTAGTCCCGCTGGTGGCCCGACCCGCATCATCTTGGAGGTTCCATGCGCATCGTCATAGCCGAGGATGCCACGCTGTTGAGAGAGGGGCTGGTACGTCTTCTCATCACCGCCGGTCACGATGTGGTCGCAGCCGTCGACAACGGCGACGCGCTGGTGGAGGCGGTCTGCTGCCATCAGCCAGATCTCAGCATTGTCGATGTGCGCATGCCACCGACCCATACCGATGAAGGCATCAGGGCTGCTCAACAACTGCGCCGTCGCAACCCCGCAGAGCCGATCCTGGTGCTCTCCCAGATCGTCTCCGGTCGCGCCGCAGCTGATCTGATCACCACCGGCAAGGGTGGCATTGGTTACCTACTGAAGGATCGTGTTGGTGAAGTCGATGAATTCCTCGGGACGCTTGAGACAGTCGCGACTGGGGGCGAAGTCATTGATCCCGAAGTCGTCCGCAAGTTGCTCCGCCGCCGATCAGGCTTGGATGAGCTCACTTCACGTGAATTGGAAGTTCTCGCCCTGATGGCCGAGGGGAGAACCAACGCGGCGATTGCCGCAGAACTCGTCATCACAGATGCCGCCGTCAGCAAGCACATCAACCGTATCTTCGCCAAACTCGGCCTCGGCGCAGACATCACCACTCACAAACGCGTTCAGGCCGTCCTCACTTACCTGCGTCGATGATCGCAGAGTCCCGAAACCGTGAACGACGGTGTCTCGGAGCATCCGTTGATGATGACTTGGGATACCACAACCGTCGGGACGACAGGATTTGAACCTGCGACCCCTTGACCCCCAGTCAAGTGCGCTACCAAGCTGCGCCACGTCCCGAAGGATCCGGCCTTCGGTATCGTCGCCAACTCGGAAGCCTTGATCCAGATGGGCCTCGTTGCCTCGACCCGGGGTGAAACCTTACCCGATCCAACCACCGGTAACCAAGTTTGGATCGCGCGCGCAAGCAGGTTCACGCAACTTCGCTCACCAGTTCGGCTTGGTCGCCCCGGGCAGGCGCTTGCGCAACCTGACCGGTGAGACATCCCTGAATATCTGGAATATCTGGTACACCGACCCGCCCAGACGCAAATCCAGTTGCGTTTGTGCTGGACGCTGACGTCCCAGCGGTGCTTGTGCATCGTCGGTGGGAGTGAGATATGGAGTGCCGGAGCCTGGTCGCGCTTTAGTCACTTGGTATTTGCGTGGCACGAACACTCCTGCTTAAATGAGAACGATTCTCACTAGAGAGATGCCTGCCAAACTGGAAGGAACCCATGAAGCGCAACACACATCCGCGGTACGGTCCTGTCATCTTCCGCGATAACGCTACCGGCGACCAGTTCCTTACCCGATCCACACTTACCTCAGAGGAAACCGCGGAGTTGAACGGCGTGAGTTACCCGCTCATCCGCATGGATATCTCCTCAGCCTCCCATCCCTACTGGACCGGCAGGTCACGGGAGATCGATACCGAGGGCCGCATTGAGCGCTTCCGTCGCCGTTACCAAAGGGGCATCAAGTGACCCCGGCCATCTTTTTAGTCACCGGCTTGGATGAAGCCGCGATGCTCTCCACCACGCTGGGGCTGCTGCTCGACCAGCCCTCCCCCGTGGTGGTTTCCTATGCCGTCGATGTCGAGCCCCAGGAACTCATGCGCACCATCTGCGATATGTCGGGGATCATCGAACGCAAGAACGTTGGTCTCGACCATGGGTGTGTGTCCTGCACTATCCGTGAGGATACGTTACGAACCCTGCAGCGGCTCGTCACAGCCGACCGATGGAAGACGATCATCGCCTGTCTGCCCGCCGGGGCCAACGCGATGCAGATCTGCCGCATCGTGGCCCAAAGCCCGGGCCATCTGCCCGGAGTGGAGATCTCGGCGGTACTCGCAGCCCTTGATGGCAAACAACTCGCCGATGACCTGACCGGCCCCGATCTGCTGTGCGAACGGGGAATGGGACTCCACGAGGACGACCACCGCGGCGTCGCGGAAGTGCTCGGTGGACTGGTGGAGCACGCCGATGTGATCGCCGTCATCGACCGATCACCGGAACCTGCCCACGCCGGGCTAGTACGCACGATTGCCCGCCCGGACGCGCTACTCGTCGAGGAGTGGAGTGACTTCGACTCGATGACTATCCGCTGCGGAGTGCATGACCACGATGCCGTCGAATCCTGGATCGCCGATGTCCCGGTCACCTTCCACCCGGAGGTGCCCGATGGGGTGTGGCGACTAATGCTGGATTCCAGCCATCCGATGCATCCCGTCAGACTCCAGGAACAGATCGGGGTGCTGGGTGCTGGTAAATTTCGGACCCGTGGTGCCTTCTGGCTACCGACCCGCCCACAATCGGTATGCCAGTGGGACGGAGCCGGCGGACAGCTATCCATCGGGACCGCCCGGTGCTGGGGCAACGGAGAATCCCCCTGCTCACGGCTCGTGATGACCGGCCTGCTCGAACACGGCGACCCCCGGACAGCCCTAACCCAGGCCTTTCGCTCGGCGCTGGTCTCCGACGAGGAAATGTGTACCCGGGGAAGAGCATGGGAAGTCATGACCGACGGATTGGAGCCGTGGTTGGGCATGGTCGGTGAGATTCCACACGACTTACCCTGACCCGTGTTGTCAGTGGGACTTTCGTTTGGCCCTGGCGCGTACCTCGATGTGCACCGGGGAACCCTCGAAGCCGAAGTCCTCACGCAGGCGGCGCTCCACAAAACGCACGTATTGGGCATCGAAGATCCCGGAGGTGAACAGGATAAAAGTGGGTGGTGCGGTGTGCGCCTGGGTGACGAATAGGATCCGCGGCTGCTTGCCGCCGCGCACCGGATGCGGATGGGCCGCAGCCACCTTGCCTAGGAAAGAGTTCAGCTGCCCGGTGGAGATCCGGGTCTCCCAACCCGCTAAGGACAGGTCGATTGCCTTGCGCAGCTTGTCGACATTGCGACCGGTCAGCGCGGAGATATTGACCCGCGGAGCCCAAACCCAGGCCACCAGGTCGCGTTCGATCTCCCGTTCTAGGTAACGACGGCGTTCCTCGTCGATGAGATCCCACTTGTTGTAAGCGATGACCAAAGCCTTCCCAGCCTCCTCCACATGGGCGAGGATCTTCAGGTCCTGCTCAGAGATCGGTTCACAAGCATCGATGACCACAATGCACACCTCAGCTCGTTCGATAGCTGCCTGGGTACGCAACCACGCGTAGTACTCCGACCCAGAAGCCTCCTTCACTCGCTTGCGAATACCTGCGGTGTCGATCAGCCGGTACTCCTCACCACCAATGAACACCGTCTCGTCGACGGGATCAACGGTGGTCCCGGACACATTCGAGACCACCGAGCGGGTCTGCCCAGCCAGCTTGTTCAACAGGGAAGACTTGCCGACATTCGGTTTCCCGACGATCGCCACACGCCGGGGTCCCCCTACGGGTTCCGCCCGTATCTCATCCGAGCCGGGCAGCACTTCCAGCAGGGCATCCAGCAGGTCCCCGGAACCACGCCCGTGCAATGCCGAGACCGGCCAAGGCTGCCCCAAGCCCAGGTTCCACATGGTGGCTGCGTCGGCCTCCCCACGCATGTCATCCACCTTGTTTGCCGCGAGCACCACAGGCTTCTTCGAACGACGCAGCACCTTGACCACGGCTTGGTCCTCATCGGTAGTGCCAACAGTCGAATCAACGACGAAAATCACCGCATCGGCCAGTTCAATCGCGATCTCGGCCTGCTCGGCAATCTGAGCAGCCATGCCGCTCGCATCGGAGACCCAACCACCGGTGTCGACCAGGATGAAATCACGGCCCGCCCATTCGGCGTCGTAACTAACCCGATCGCGAGTTACCCCCGGAGTGTCCTGGACGACGGCTTCGCGCCTGCCAAGGATCCGGTTCACTAAGGCCGACTTTCCGACATTGGGACGCCCAACCACTGCAACGACAGGACGAGGGGCCTGCGAGAGTTCGACGGAGTTGAGGTGGACTGGTTCATTCACCCTGCAAATCTATCCGAATCACCCAGTGCGACCGTATTCATCCTCGTGGGAAACGTTTTTCCTCCGGTACCAAGGCGATGACTTCCGCTACCACCTGGTCAAGGCTCATCATGGTCGAGTCGATGAGCTCCACCCCTGGTGCAGGAGTCTTGAACTGCGCATTGGCCGAATCCGCGGTATCCCGTCCGATCACCTGTTCGCTCACCGTGGCCGGATCCAGGGCTCCCCCCAGTTGGGCCTGCCTACGGGCGATCCGGCGCCTTGGGTCGGCCTGCAGCAGGATTCGGACATCAGCATCCGGGGCGACAACTGTGGTGATATCCCGTCCCTCCACCACGATGCGGCCCCGGTCGGCGATGATGGCGCGCATTTGCTTGTTGAGGATTTCCCGTACCCGTTGGTTGGAGGCATAACCTGACACGATGGCCGATACCTCTGGACGATGCAGATCGTCGGTGAGGTCGACACCGGAGATCGCGATGCGGAAATCGATGGGATTGGTGACTATCTCCAGATCCACATAGCTCGCGGTCCGGGCGACCGTCCCTGCATCGGCGGGGTCTATGTGCTTGTGGTGGCACCACACAGCCAGTGCCCGGTACATTGACCCGGAATCGAGGTAGTCGCATTCCAGTTGCTGGGCCACCAGATGGGAGGTTGATGACTTGCCCACCCCGCTCGGCCCATCGATGGCGATCACCAGTCGTGGTTCACTCGTCATTCCTTCTCCCCGGTCAGTACCGCACCGTTGTCCCGCAGCATCTTCCGCAGTCTGTCCGACTCAACTGTCGAGACCTTGATGGACAGGTAGCCGGCATCCCGGTCGGGATCGTGCTCGATGGACAGATCCTCAATGTTGACCCCCATGGCCGTCACATCGGTCATCATCCGGGCCAAGGCGCCAGGCTCATCGGGGATCTCGACGGTGACGGCGACCAGTTCGGTGCGACGCTTGCCGGATTTCTCAGGCAATGCCTCCACTCCCCGGTTGCCGCGAACCAGGAAACGGGCCACGACATCAGAGTCAGTGATCTGTACCAATAGTTCATCCAGATCCTCGCGCAGCCCCATCAGCTGGGCACGGATATTGTCGGTATTGGCCAACACGATCTGTCGCCACATCTCCACATCGGATGCGGCAATTCGGGTCACGTCGCGCACGCCCTGCCCGGCCAGCCGCAGATCGGCCGATGGGACCTGAGCGAGCCGTGCCGCGGTCAGAGTGGATACCAACTGAGGGAAATGAGAGACCTCGGCGACAGCCCGGTCGTGGTCGCCAGCATCCATCTCGACGATCCGCGCCCGGCATGTGGCCGCAAGCTCCCGTACCCGCTCAACAACCCAGTCTGGATTGGTCTCGGTGGGAGTGATCACCCACGTGCGATCCCGGAACATATCGCCCGCAGCAGTAAGCGGGCCGGCATGGTGGGACCCAGCCATCGGGTGCCCGCCAACATAACGGGAGACATCAACCCCACCGGTCTCCAGTTCCCGGGCAATGCGTTGCTTGACCGACCCGGTGTCGGTCACCACTGCATAGGGGTAGTTCGCCAGTGCCGAGGTCACCACAATCGGGATCGTCAACGGCGGAGTGGCGACGATCACCAGTTGGACCTTCTCGGGTACCGGATCATCCAGTGTTCCCGCCCCACGGGACGCCGCGACCACGGCATGGGAAGGATCTTTGTCCACCAAGTGGACCCGGACCCCGGCACTTGTGAGAGCACAACCTATCGAGGCCCCGAGCAGACCGGTACCGATCACGACGCACGGGGAAAGCTTGCCAGTCATGACTCCCCTTCGCCCATCGCACTAAGATCGAGACGACGAAAGCACCTGGTGCGAGCGCTGTGTCGGTCGAGCAGGGCCACCTCGACTGGGGTGCCGGAATCCAACAAAGACCGGATCGAGGCAATGGTGGTGCGCAGATCCATGTCCACCTGAAGACCGGTCAACCCCGTACTGATCGATTCGGTCCTGGCCCCCAAGACACACGCCGTCCGGTGGTCGCTGACCGTACCATCGAAACTGATGGTAAACAGCTCATCTGTCTCGGGCTCAAACCCTAGACCGGCCACCGCCAGTTCGACCTCAAAGGGTTTGTCACTTGAGGCAGCAAAGGCTGCCGACAGCGTCCTGGCATACTGATTAGCTAAGCCACGCGCAGTCACGTCGCGACGGTCATAGGTGTACCCGCGCAGGTCGGCGTACTGAATTCCAGAGATCCGCAAACTCTCGAACTCCGCATACCGACCCACTGCCGCGAAACCGATCCGGTCATAGATTTCCGAGACCTTGTGCAGTAGCGGGCTAGGATTTTCCGCGATGAAGACCACCCCCTCGGCGCAGGAGGCCACCACCACCGAACGGCCTTTGGCGATGCCCTTGCGGGCGAACTCTGCCCGGTCGCTCATCAACTGGTCGGGAGACACATACAGGCTCACATCGCCTCCAGCACTTGTTCGGTAATCCGGGCCACCTCATCGGTGGGCAATTGGCGCACCCCATCGACAGAAGCGGTGAGCACCACCGGAAAGATCTGGCGAGCCAGATCAGGCCCCCCAGTCGCGGCATCGTCATCGGCGGCGTCGTAGAGAGCACGGATGGCTGAGGCGACAGCAGCCTCGGCGGTCATGCCTGGATGATGAGTCTTTTTCAACGATCCACGGGCGAAAGCCGCCCCAGAACCGATCGCATGGAACCCGCTCTCCTCATAGTGTCCCCCGGTCGCATCGTAGGAGAAGATCCGGCCCACATCACAGGTGTCGTCCCATCCCGCAAAGATCGGCACGACAGCCATTCCCTGCATCGCCATCGACAGATTGGCGCGCACCAGCGATCCCAACCGGTTCGCCTTCCCATCAAGACTCAGCGCGATCTGTTCCACTTTCTCGTAGTGCAAAAGCTCAGTCTGGAAGAGCCGCACCAGTTCGACCGCCAGCCCCGCGGCCCCCGCGATCCCGATGACCGAGACCTCGTCGGCGCCGAAGACCTTCTCTATGTCACGCTGGGCGATGATAGTGCCCATGGTGGCCCGGCGGTCCCCGGCCATCACCACCCCACCTGCGAAGTCGGCCGCAACGATCGTCGTACCGTGCGGGGACAACTCCGCGCCGTCGGTACGCGGCAACACCGCCGGATCAACCGACCGGACCAGATCAAAGAAGGAGGTCAGCTCATGCATCATGATGATCCAGCCTAGACCTCAGCCCATTTCCCGGGCACGTCGTCGATTCGCCTCCATGTGCTCGGCTGCAACATTGCGGGGAACCGGACCGGTATAGTCCGGGCCATAAGCGCCGGGAGCCGGGCGACGTTTGCGCATCGGTGCATCTACCCCCGGAGCCATGCGACGGGTGATCACGAGGAAACCAGTGTGTGCGCTGGTGGCGTGGCCCGGGCGGATCGCTAGCCCCTCAGCATGCCAGTCGCGCACCGACACCTCCAATGCCATCGGTTCAGTGAAACAACCCATGGCCCGCATGCTGTCCATCACCCGGCCCATCTGGGTGGTGGTGGCCACATAGCAACACAACAGACCACCGGCCACCAGCGCTTGGGAAACCTTCTCCAAACAGTCCCAGGGGGCGAGCATGTCCAGTACCGCCCTGTCGTACTGGTCCTCAAGAGTGATCTCGGCAAGATCTCCAATGCTCAGCTCCCATCCCGGGTGTGTTCCCCCGCAGAACTGCTCGACATTGCGACGGGCAACCTCGGCGAATTCGGCGCGACGCTCCACCGAGTGCAGAAGTCCACTGGGTCCAATCGTGCGCAGCATCGCCAGGGACAATGCCCCCGAGCCGACCCCGGCCTCCAGCACCCGAGCACCGGGGAAAATGTCGGCGCGCATGATGATCTGCGCGGCATCCTTGGGGTAGATCACCGCCGCCTGCCTGGGCATGGTGACCATGTACTCGTTGAGCAACGGCCGGAACACCAAGAATTGCAGCCCGCCCACAGTGGTGACGACAATTCCCTCGGGCTGTCCGATGATGTCATCGTGGGCCAGACCCCCCTTGGTGGTGTGATGCACCTTGCCCGCAACGAGTTTGATCGACTTACGGTGGCCTTTGGTATCGGTGATGGTGACCCACTCTCCGGCGCACAGCATCCCGGTACGTACCCCTGACCAGCGGTTCGGGTCTTCCTCGTTCACTTGTCTCCTCGAAGCTGTTTCCAGATCCTGCCCAGACTCGCAGTGTCCAGACCGGTCAACGATGGCAGATTGAGCTGGTATTCCCGGTGCGGCAGTGGCTTCATGCAGGGCACCGCGATGACGGCGGCGCCAGCATTGATACCGGCTTGGGTCCCGTAGGCCGAATCCTCAATGACCACACACCTGCCGGGATCGACTCCCAAACGCTCAGCCGCCAACAGGTAGCCATCGGGCTCAGGTTTCCCGCGAGGTATCTCGGAGCCGGGAACCACCAATGAGAAGGCCCCGGACGGCATCCGATCAACACCGGCCATGATCAGATCCAGGGGCGAGGCAGAAACGATCGCCTGGGGAATCCCATTGTCCAGCAGATCCAACACCAATTGTTCCGCGCCGGGCAGCCACGGCAGTGAGGCGACGGTGCTCAAATGATCACGCACCATCCGGTGCATTCGCTCGTAGAACTCCTCACCGGAGATGGGCAACGGCCGACCTTGGGATTCAGCCCAGGCCAAGAAGGCTGCTGTTGAGACCTCACGCGAGGAACCGCAGTACTCAACGCCTTGTTCCCGGGTCCAGGTGATTCCGAAGGATGAGAACAACTCGATCTCCGCATCCACCCACACCACTTCGGAGTTCACCAAAGTTCCGTCGAAATCCCACAGCACTGCCTCTGGAATGTTGCCCACCATTCCATTGTGCCATTTGCGAGGATAGCGGCATGACCGATGAGCAGCAGAACACCACCCCAGCATCTGGTAAGCCGACCCCTACGAAGGAAACAGCCACCTCCATCCGGACCCCATCACCGACACAGCGGGGCACTCTCATCACACCGCAGATACTCAACGGGACCGCGAAGCAGGCCTTCTCCCGCGGATTCGGTACCGGATTCGGTTTCATGGCAGGTATCGGTGCGGTTGTCGCGGCATTGACTATCATCAGCCTCATCAGCGTGATGGTGATGGGAGCCATGGGCGGTTCTGCCCAACAGACCAATTCCAAGTCAACATTGTGGGGCCCGGCCAATGCGAAGAACCAGCTGCTGGCGATAAAAATCGAAGGAACGATCGAGACCACTGGAACCACCTCTTTCGGATCCTCCACCTATGGCTACGAAGTGGCCAAGCAATTGGATGATCTGAAGACCAACGACTACGCAGGTGTGGTGCTGCTGATGGGCACCCCTGGCGGCACCATCAGCGGAGCTCGAGCAATCGCCGAGGCCATCATCCGTTACCAGGAGCGCACCGGGCACAAAGTCGTCGCCTATGTGCAGACGATGTCGGCTTCTGGCGGGATGTTCGCCATGGCACCTGCCGATGAGATCATCACGGACCACGGCACCCTCATCGGTTCCATCGGGGTGATCATGGGTCCTTTCCAGCATTACAAAGATGTGACCGGAACCACCGGGACACTTCTCCAGTCGGGTGTCACCACTTCTGGCGGGATCACCTCGGAATACCTCACCGCAGGCACCGGCAAGGACTTCGGGAATCCCTACCGGGAGATGACCGAGCAGGAGCGAACCAACTACCAAGCCGGACTTGATGCCGAGTACACCGCCTTCGTTGATTTCGTCGCCAGACACCGTGGCATTGAGGCCGATACCATCCGTAACGACCTGGGGGCATTCATGTTCGATGCCCAGACCGCCATCGACAAGGGATTGGCTGATTCGATGGCTGCCCGCCCCGATGCCTTCCGCCGGGCCGCCGAACTCAACAATGCCGACCCCGAGAAGACGAAGGTAGTCACCAATGCGATGCCTAATGGTCTGGCCTCCCTGCTGGGGGCAGAGCAGCGGGTGTACGGACACAACATTCCGCTGAGTACCAAAGACGGTCAGGTTCCCACCTCGGAGCTGTGCTCAGGTTCGCCACGTCCGACAGTCTTCGTCGGCAACCCGGCCACCGTGTGCGGGAGCTGACCGACACTCGCTGCAGATCTGCCAAGAGCACAGCGACACGCGATGGTGCCGTTGTGTGCCGTTGTCCCCCTCGTATCTTTTGGGCTGTGCCGGATCAGCGCGTGGAGAAATACTTGGCTTGGGGGTGGTGGATCACGATGGCATCGGTGGATTGCTCCGGATCCAACTGAAACTCCTCAGACAGGTGCACACCGATACGTGCCGGGGCCAGCAACTCGCACAATGGGGCGCGCATCTCCAGGTCAGGGCAGGCCGGGTACCCGAAGGAGTAGCGAGAGCCCCGGTATGCCTGATGCTCCAGCTGCTCAGCGACGGGCCCGTCCTGGTCGGCGAAACCTAGTTCAGCCCGGATCCGGTGGTGGATGAGTTCCGCCGTGGCCTCGGCCAGCTGTACCGACAACCCGTGCAGTTCGAGATACTCCCGGTAGGAGTTCAAGGCATAAAGCTCGGCTGTGGTCTGGGAGACCTTGGACCCCATGGTGACAAGTTGCATGCCCAGCACATCCGGGCCAAGATCCGCTGTCTCTTGCTCGTCGCGAAAATAATCGGCCAGACATAGCCGCTTGCCGGAGGGCTGCCGAGGGAAGTCAAAGCAGGCCCGCACACTGGTGTGATCCTCAGGATCAAGAACCACCAGGGTGTTTCCCCGAGAAAAACACGGGAAATAGCCATGCACAGCGGCGAATTCACCCAATCCCTCAGACTGGATTCTGTCCAGCAGCCCCCGCAGCCTCGGTTCGGCCTCGGTCGCGACGATCTCTTCATAGCTGGGTCCATCGGGAATTGCACGCAAACCCCAACGTCCCTTGAACAAAGCCTTACGGTCGAGCCAGGACAGCACCTCGGCCAACCCGATGCCCTTGGAAACCCGGGTGCCCCAGAACGGCGGGACGGGAACCGGCACACCACGATCCACCTGGGAGCGGACCGAGGTATCAGCGAGGTCGGGCAGATCGCGGGTACGCGGGGCGACGCGACGCTGTCGACGTGCTGGTAGTCGTGCCCCGGGTACGCCCTGCTTGACGGCCATGATGGCATCCATCAACGCCAGTCCCTCGAAAGCATCCTTGGCATAGCGGACCTCCCCGTCGTACAACTCGGCGAGATCATTGTCGACATATGGCCTAGTGAGAGCCGCTCCTCCGAGCATGACCGGGTATTTTCCGGCGAGTCCCCGCTCGTTGAGCTCCACTAGGTTGTCCTTCATCACCACGGTGGACTTCACCAGCAGCCCGCTCATCCCGATCGCATCCGCGTCGTGCTGCTCGGCCGCCTCGACGATGGCTGTGATCGGTTGCTTGATGCCGATGTTGACCACCGAATAGCCGTTGTTAGACACGATGATGTCGACAAGATTCTTGCCGATATCGTGGACATCGCCTTTGACCGTGGCCAGCACCAGGGTTCCCTTGCCTGCTCCGGCAAGTGAGGAATCCATATGGGGTTCAAGGTGGGCGACCGCCTTCTTCATCACCTCGGCCGACTGCAACACGAAGGGAAGCTGCATCTTCCCAGAACCGAACAACTCGCCGACCGTCTTCATCCCCGACAGCAGGTCATCGTTGATGATCTCCAGAGCGCTCTTTGATGCGAGTGCCTCATCCAGGTCATCGGCCAGAGCCTTATCGTTGCCGTCGATGATTCTTCTGGCCAGCCGCTCAGCAACGGGCAGAGCCGCCATCTCAGCCTCTCGCTGCTGTTTCAGGGATGCGGTCGAAATCCCCTCGAACATTGACAGAAAGACCTGAAGAGGGTCATAGCCATCCCTGCGATGGTCATAGATCAGATCCAGAGCAACCCGGTACTGCTCCTCCGGGATTCGCGACACCGGCATGATTCTGGCCACCGACACGATCGCCGAGTCAAGCCCGGCCTTGATGCACTCATCAAGGAAGACCGAGTTCAACACGATGCGTGCGGCGGGGTTCAGCCCGAAAGAAACATTCGACACCCCCAAGGTGGTCAGTACCCTGGGGTGAGCGGCCTTGAGGGCGCGGATCGCATCAATCGTCGCCACACCGTCACGCCGAGTCTCCTCCGCGCCAGTAGCGATGGGGAAGGTGAGACAGTCAACCATGATGTCGCCCTCGTCCATACCCCACTGCCCCGTCAGGGCCTGGATGAGACGTTCAGCGACCCGCACCTTCCACTCGGCGGTGCGCGCCTGCCCTTCCTCGTCAATGGTCAACGCAACGACGGCCGCACCATGCTCCCGAACGATCGGCATCACTCGCTGGAACCGTGAATCGGGTCCGTCACCGTCTTCAAAGTTGACCGAATTGATGATTGATCGTCCCGGCAGATGGTTAAGACCCGCCTCGATGACCTCTGGCTCGGTTGAATCGATCATGACCGGCAGCGTCACCGAGGTAGCGAACAGTTTACTCAGGGCGGTCATGTCCACTGTTCCGTCACGTCCCACGTAGTCGACGCACAGATCGAGGACATGTGCCCCGGAAGAGGACTGGGCACGTGCGATGTCGACACATTCGTCGAGGCTGCCCGCGAGCATTGCCTCCCGAAAGGCCTTGGAACCATTTGCGTTGGTGCGTTCCCCGATCGCCAGGTAGGAGGCATCCTGAGCGAAGGGCACCTCGGCATACAGAGAGGCCAAGGCATTACCCGGATCAGCCTCGCGGGCAACAACGGCCCGGTCACGACCTAGCATCTCGCGAACCGCACGAATATGGTCCGGGGTTGTGCCACAGCATCCACCCACCAGACTCACACCGTGGACAGTGGCGAACTCATCAAGAGCGTCAGCCAGTTCCTGCGGTGTGAGCGGGTACACGGCCCCGTTGGGGCCTAATTCGGGTAGACCTGCATTCGGCATGACGGAAATCCCGATGCGGGCATTGCGTGCGAGGTAACGCAGATGCTCCCCCATCTCGGCAGGCCCGGTGGCACAGTTCAATCCGATCATGTCCACCCCCAACGGGGCGAGAGTGGTGAGCGCGGCACCGATCTCGGAGCCCAGCAGCATCACTCCGGTCGTCTCGACGGTGACCGAGACGAGGATGGGCAGGTCGACGCCGACTGCTCTCCGGGCTCGCTTGGCACCGATCACCGCAGCCTTGGCCTGCTGGAGATCCTGACAGGTCTCAATCTGGACGGCATCAATTCCGCCACGGATCATCGCGGCCACCTGCCGCTGGTAGGCATCACGCAGTTCAGTCGCCTCGATGTGACCGAGAGTCGGCAGTTTGGTACCCGGACCCACACTACCCAGCACAAAGCAGGGCCACTGCGGCGTGCTGTACTCGTCGGCCACCTCGCGGGCGATCTGGGCTCCCCGAAAGGCCAGATCTTCGATCTGGTCGGGAATGCCGTACTCACCCAGGGCGGCCAGATTCGCCCCGAAGGTATTGGTGGTGACCATGTCGGAACCAGCTTCGAAATAAGCACGGTGTACCCCGGCCACCACATCGGGGCGGGTGCGGTTGAGAATCTCGTTGCAGCCCTCGAAGCCTTCGAAATCATCCAAGGTCAACTCCACCGTCTGCAGCATCGTACCCATCGCCCCATCGGCGAGCAGGACGGTGTCAAGCAGATGATCACGAAGTGAGGGCATGGCCACAAGGATAACCAGCGATTCCGACCCTCGCCCGACGATGACAACCCATGAACAATCGAGATACCTGCGCATGCCCTGGATCAGCCACCAGTTAGGGTTGAGGCATGTTCACCCAGCTCAGAAACCCGGCAGTCGTGGTCGCCTTCGAGGGCTGGAACGATGCTGCCGGGGCAGCATCGGCAGCTTTATCGCATGTGATGAACCGGTATCCAACCGACCTACTCACCAAAATTGAGGGTGACGAATACTACGACTACCAGATCGTGCGGCCCCGGGTAGTGGGTACTGGCCGCAACCGCCGCACCGATTGGCCGCAGGTCTTGGTGCACATCACCCACCTGGCCACCAGAGATCTCCTGCTGGTGTCCGGGCCAGAGCCAAATCTGAACTGGCGGCGACTGGTCGCAGAGATTGTCTCGCTGCTGCGCAGCATCAACCCCCAAATGGTAGTGCTGTTGGGAGCCATGCTCACCGACACCCCCCATTCGCGCCCCGTGCCGGTGTCGGCCACTTGCCTCGACCCCGATGCAGCAGAACGCCTGGGAGCGCAGCCCACCAGCTACGAGGGGCCGACGGGCATCACCGGCGTGCTCGCCGATGCATGTCATGCTGCCGGGGTGCTTGAGGTGTCTTTGTGGGCATCGGTACCCCACTATGTCGCCTCGCCACCGAACCCGAAGGCAACGCTGGCCTTGCTATCACGTATTGAGGATCTCCTCGACATCGCCTTCGATCTCGGCGATCTACCTGAGGAAGCCCGGACCTGGCAGCGTGGAGTGGATGAGCTCGCCGGTGACGACCCGGACATCAGGGAATACATCGCAGGCCTGGAGGATGCTTCAGACAACGACGAGATGCCACACGCCAGCGGGGAGGCTATTGCCGCGGAGCTGGAACGTTACTTGCGGCGTCGTAATCGGGAACGCTGAACTCGCGCACCTCTCTCATCCACCAGGCCAGTACCTCAGTGCTTGCAAGCGGCGACGGCCATCTCACGTAGCCGGTTGACCATGGCGTCGGGGTTATCGGCCCCATAGACGGCCGTTCCCGCGACGAAGACATCGGCACCGGCCTCGGCAGCCCGACCGATCGTATCGACCGACACTCCCCCGTCGACCTGCAACCAGATCTGTTTTCCGGTGCCCTCAATGAGTTTGCGAGTCCGCTCAATCTTCGGAAGCACCAGATCAAGAAATTTCTGCCCCCCGAAACCAGGTTCAACGGTCATCAGCAGAACCATGTCGAGCTCTTCGAGCATGTCAGCATGGGGCTCAATGGGAGTGGCTGGTTTAAGAGCCATTGAGGCACGAGACCCGAGCCTGCGGATCTCTCTGGCCAGCCGGATTGGGGCCTTGGAAGCCTCGACGTGGAAGGTCACCGAGAAGCATCCGGCATCGGCATACTGGGGCGCCCAGATGTCAGCGTCCTCGATCATCAGATGTATGTCCAGTGGAAGATCGGTGTGTGCTTGGAGGGACTGGACCACCGGCAACCCCAAGGTAAGGTTCGGCACGAAATGATTGTCCATGACGTCGAAGTGAAGCATGTCCGAGCTGGGCACCCGGGCGACCTCGACGGCCAAGTTGGCTAGGTCGGCATTGAGGATGCTGGGAGTTATCTGGTGCACGTGGGCAGTCTAACTGGGGACGACCCGCCCCTCAGTCGTCAGCGACGACGCAGCAGAGCGCAGAACATGGCATCGCTGCCGTGCAGATGGGGCCACAGTTGGATGAACCGCCCATCGAGGTGATGTGCTGCGCCGGGTACTTGAGCGATGAGCGCAGGGGCGTCGATGATCTCCACCTGCTCGGCCTGTTCGACGACACCGATGGTTTCGTCGAGATGAGGGGAGCAAGCGATGTAAGCGATCACCCCGCCTGGAAGAGTGGAATTGATCGCTGTTCTCAGCAAGGCATGCTGCAGCGGAACCAGTCCGGCGACTGTCCCGGGAGTGCGACGCCATCGCGATTCTGGCCTGCGTCGCAGAGCTCCCAAGCCACTGCACGGCACATCCGCGACTGTCAAGGCGAAGCGTGGCCCCCATGCGGGCGCGGTGCCGTCACAGGTAATCACTTGATGAGCCCCGGGCGGATAGTTGGCCAGATTCTGGGTGACCAGACCTGCCCGCTGATGCTGGGCTTCAGACGCGAGCAGGAATGTAGGGCTCAACCCACGCAGCAGGGCCGACTTGCCGCCCGGGCCCGCACACAGGTCGAGCCACGGCCCATCGGGAAGGTCCGCCGAGGTGGCTGCGAGGATCGCCAGCTGGGAGCCCTCATCCTGTACACCGGCTCGGCCTTCCCCGATCGCTGGCACCTCTCTAGGGTTTCCGGGCCGTGCGGCGCCCCAGGGCGACCATGTAGCCGGCTCCGCCCCAGCAGCCACCAATTCGTCGACGGTGGCCAGCCCCGGTCTGGCCACGAGCATCGGGACCGGGGCGAGATTATCCGCGGACAGGAGGGCGACCAGATCACCATCCGCGCCCAGCGCCCGGGCCAATTCATCGACCACCCAGGTGGGATGGGCATAGCGCAGCCCTAGTGATGTATGGTCGTCGCCGGGTGCCAGTTCTGCGAGCCAAGAATCAAGGTCTCTGGTGGACATCTTGCGCACCACTGCGTTGACTAGACCAGTGACCCGCTCCCCGATGGCTGTCCCCGCAAGATCCACACTGGTGGCCACGGCGGCGTGGGTCGCCACCTGCGTGGCGAACAATTGCTGGGCGCCCAATCGCAAGACATCGACCACAGCGGGCTGCATTGATCCCAGACCTCGCCCAGCTGCGGCCTCAATGATCGCATCCCAGGTTCCCTGCATACGGCAGGTGCCGTGGACCAGTTCGATAACGAATCCGGCGTCACGGGGTATCATCCGCGCGGTGGCCGATGTGGTCACCAAATTGGCATAAGCCCCTTGGGAATTGATTCTGCGCAACGCATCGAATGCGATCCGACGGGGCGCATCGACCGATCTTTTTCTGCCGCGTGACGATCTGCGATGTTCAGACATCGAAGTACAGCCCGGCCTCTGCAAACTCGTGACGCCCCCGCGCCCAGTCCACGGCCTTCATCGGTTTGCGTCCGGCTGCCTTCACCTCCAGCAGTTCCATGTCACCGTCACCGGTGCCCACCCAAAGATGTTTGCGATCTGCGGTCAGCTGCCCCGCTGCCAAAGGCTCTGCCTGCCTGAGGCTGTCCGGTGCAACGCGCAGCACCTGGAATCTTTGTCCCTCCAGCATTGTCCAGGCCATCGGGGCTGGATTGGCCGCCCGGACGAGCCGGACGATGTCGGTTCGTGGCGCCGACCAGTCGATGCGAACATCGTCGGGCCGCAGCTTCGCTGCCAAGGTGATTCCTTCCTCTGCCTGAGGGACGGGGGTAAGGCCGGATGCCACGTCACGCAGGGTGCCGACCAGCAGCGGCGCGCCGATCTGAGCTAGTTGATCGAGCAGATCACCGGAACTCGTCTGATCGTCGATTTCGACCTGCAGACTGCGGTAAACAGGCCCGGCATCGAGGGCACGCACGATGGAGAAGGTGGTCGCCCCGGTGACTGTGTCCCCGGCAAGAATGGCTCGCTGCACCGGAGCCGCACCCCGCCATCTGGGCAGCAAAGAGAAATGCAAATTGATCCACCCGCCGGGAACTACGTCGATCAACGGCTGGGTGAGCAGCATCCCGAAGGCAACCACGGCCGCAGCGTCGACCTGCAGCTCACGGACCCGGGCAACCAGTTCCGCATCGCAGCGTTCCGGTTTCCAGACCGGTGATCCGAGCTCCTCAGCAAGCAGCGCAACCGGTGAAGGCCTGAGTTTCCTACCCCGGCCTGCAGGAGCATCCGGACGGGTAATGACGGCAGCTACCTCAATGCCTGCCGCCACGATGGCTCGTAGGCTCCAGCAGGCGGCCTCGGGGGTTCCGGCAAAGATGACTCTCACAAGTTAACCCTAGCCAACTCGGGCCACCTCACAGCGCCACCGGATCCACCCGCACCCGCAGGGAGCCGGTCATCTTCCGCGCCGAACGCCCGGCAAGCGCCGATTTGACCGCATCAAGGAGTCGACGTGCTCCGGTGATAGGGCATCGCAGGCTCAACTGCCAGTTTGGTTCGGTCTGCCCCACCGCCAGCGGCTCGTCGAGTTCCACTGGGCCAAGTAGTTCGGCACCGTGGTCGGCGCCCAGCAATCCGATGAATTCGTGCAGTGCCTGAGATCCCCCGGTGACCGTGACGAATCGCACGGCCGGCGGGAAACCGGCCTCGATCCGCTCAACAAGTTCCGCGGTGGCACTGGCCCCCGGGTCAAGACGGACCAAGGCCTGGATGGGTCGTGCCCCGGCTGGTCCGACGACCACCACCGTCCCATCCCGCTCAGCCGGGCGTACCAAGGCCACCGCATTAAGCCAGCGGCGCAAGGCCTCCTCTGCCGCTCGCAGGTCGACGCGATCCAGCAGACGAGCAGCATCCAACAACACGGCCGCGGAATAGCCGTCCACCGCGGGGGGCTCGGCACCAGGGGTAGCAACCACCAAGCAGGGGTGAGTTCCGGTTTGCTCGACGAGTCGTTCCCCGGAGGATTCGATCACTCTGGTACCCGGGAAGGCCCTGCCGAGTTCCTCGACGGTGCGCCCGGCTCCGACGACCGGGGCCCGCAGCTGATCACCGTGGCACACCTCGCAGCGCCAGGTGGTGATGATCCGCCCACACCACGCGCAATCCAGGCGCCGAGGGCCATCAGGTCGGTTCAACCGCACCGGACCATGACAGACAGAACATCTGACCGGTACGTGGCAGGTTGCACAAGATACCGCCGGGAGGTAACCGGCGCGAGGCACTTGGACCAGTACTGGGCCGGATGCTAGACCCCTGCGTATTGTTTCAAAAACGGCACGTGGCAAACGGTCGAATTGAGCCCGCGGATCTCGGTCGAGGGCAAATCGGGAATCGACTGCTGCTCGCACCACCGGAGCATCCGATCTCATCATGACCGAGTCAGCGCCCACGGCTACGCACCATCCCCGATCGATCCACGCCTGAACCTCGCAGCTGCGTCCATGAGATGCGAGCAACAATCCACAGCGCTGCGATGAAGCACGCAGGGCGGCCACATCCCTGGCATGCGGATACGGGGCGCGGGTTTCCGAGTGCAGATCATCGCCGTCATCCCACACCACGATCAGACCGAGGCGGTGAACGGGGGCGTGGACCACCCCACGGGTGCCGACGACCACCTGAGCCTGACCCCGGGAGACGGCCAAATAGTTGCGGTAACGGGCGGCAGGGCCCAGGTCGGAATGCAACTCCGCGACAGCACCTGGCCCGATCGCCTCACCCAGCGCGCTGCGCACATGGCCCAAGTCTCGATAATCGGGCACCACGATGATGACCCCACGCCGCGCCCGCAATGTGGCGATGCTCGACTGGACCACGCCCCTGGTCCAGTCATCGAGACCGGACTCATCCCGTCGATGTCGTGGCCTGACCTGCCAGTGCACTCTGATGGGTTCCCCGCGGGAGAGTGAGTCGAGGAAATGCTGTCCACCCACCTCGTGGAGCAGCCCACCAGCGGGCAGATGCTCAATGAGCGGCTCGGGCCATTCGCGTTGCGGTGCCTTTTCCGTGGTGGCATGACGCGGCGGCACGGCCAGACGTACCACATCGGCGAAGCAACCCGCGTAATGATCGGCTACCCGGCGGATCAACTCGATCTGGGCCAGCGACAACACGGGTTCGCTGGAAACGACCTTCGACAGCGGCAGCAGTGTCCCAGTGACCTCGCTGTGGTCGGTGATCTCGACGACGAAACCGTCACGCATCCTTCCGGCGAAACGCACCCTGACACGCGAGCCGACAACCACCTCATCCACTTGGAGGGGTGGCACCAAATAGTCAAAGAACCTGTCCAAATGTGGCAGGACGACATCGACCGCGACCCGTGCGACCGTGATACCGCCGGTCAGTGGACCAGCGGGCATTTCCATAGGTATCAGCCTCGCACCATACGAGCCAGTTCGTCTGCCATCTCCACTGATTCCCAGGTCATCACATCAAGTTCCCGACCGAAGTGACCGTAGGATGTGAACTGCGAATAGATCGGCGCCTTCAGCCCCAACCGGGCAACGATCGCCGCAGGACGCAGGTCGAAGACCCGCCGTACCGCATCGGAAATCTGCTCGTCAGGAACCATCCCGGTACCGAAGGTATCGACATACAAAGACGTCGGATTGGCCGTACCAATGGCATAGGACACCTGCACCTCACAGCGCCTGGCAAGTCCAGATGCCACAACATTCTTGGCCACCCAACGAGTCGCGTAAGCAGCAGAACGATCAACCTTCGAAGGATCCTTGCCCGAGAACGCACCGCCACCATGACGAGCCATGCCACCATAGGTATCGACAATAATCTTGCGACCCGTAAGACCCGCATCACCCGCCGGTCCCCCGGTCACGAAACGACCAGTCGGGTTCACCAACAACCGGGGATCGGATCCCTCGAAACCATACTCGGCCAGGATCGGCTGAATCACCTGGCTGCGAATATCTGGCACCAAGGTGGCCTCGACGTCAATATCGGCCCGGTGCTGCGCAGAAACAACGACGGTGTCCACCCCCACTGGGCAACCACTGTCGTTATAGTCGATGGTCACCTGAGTCTTGCCGTCGGGACGCAAATAACCGAGCACACCCTGTTTACGGACTGCGGTCAGCCGTTCAGACATACGATGCGCCATCCGGATCGGCAAAGGCATCAACTCGGGAGTCTCATCGGTCGCGTAACCAAACATCAACCCCTGATCACCGGCACCCTGCAGATCAAACTCATCGACCATGGCACCATTGCGCGACTCCCAAGACCCTCGTACGCCCTGGGCAATGTCCGCAGACTGGCTATTGAGAGCAACCATCACACCACATGAAGCGCCATCAATGCCCTTGTCGGCCGAATCAAAACCGATATCAAGCAGACGCTGACGAGCCAAAGCCTGAATATCAGCATAAGCCTCAGTGGATGCCTCACCCGCCACAACAACCACACCATTGGCCACCAAAGTCTCAATAGCAGTATGAGAATTGGCATCACCAGCCAACATGGCATCCAGAACAGCATCAGAGATCGCATCAGCAACCTTATCAGGATGACCCTCGGTTACTGACTCCGACGTGAACTTGCGCATCAGGATGCCCCAAGATCACCGAGCGGATCGCTCAGGTCGTCGCCCAGCGGATCAGTGAGATCAAAGTCGGGATCGGAGAATGCCTCGGCACGGGCAGCAGCCTCAGCGATCGGGTCGATCTCGGTGTACTGGAGCTGGCCCGCCTGCATCTCGCGCAGCGCAATAGACAGCGGTTTTTCCTGAGGAGCTGTTTCCACCAGTGGACCAACGGAATCAAGCAGTCCCTCGCCAAGCTGGGCGTAGTAGGCGTTGATCTGGCGCGCCCTCTTGGCTGCGAACAGCACCAGCCGGTACTTGGAATCAACCTGCTCCAGCAGATCGTCCACCGGCGGATGGGTGATGCCTTCAGGGATGTTGTTGCTCACGGTACGTCCTCGCGAAGAATTGCGGATGTCACAGACCAAGCAAGTGTACCAGCTGTTCCACGCTGTGCTCCACCGTGTCATTGACCACGGTGACGTCGAACTCCGATTGAGCCGCGAGTTCCTGACGAGCCGTGCGGAGCCTACGGGCCATCTGCTCCTCGGTCTCGGTGCCCCTGCCACGCAATCGGGAGACGAGTTCATCCCACGATGGTGGAGCCAAGAACACCTGCTGGGCATCTGGCATGGTCTCACGGACCTGCCGGGCACCTTGCAAGTCGATTTCCAGGACGACTGGGTGTTGTCGGGCGAGTGCATCAACCACCGGCTGACGGGGGGTGCCGTAACGGTGGGTGCCATGGACGAGTGCCCATTCGAGAAGACCATCATCGGCGACCAATTGGTCGAACTGTTCATCGGTCACGAAGAAGTAGTGCTGTCCGTTCACCTCCCCCGGGCGAGGTGCCCGGGTGGTGGCTGATACGGAGACGGCGACCTCGGGATGAGCGGCACGCAGTGCGGACACAACAGTTCCCTTGCCGACTGCGGTCGGCCCGGACACGACGAGAACACCCATCCCGAGATCACCCTGGGCTCAGTTGAATTCTGCCTTCAGGCCGGTCACCTGGTGACGGCCCAGGCCACGGACCCGGCGATTATCGGCGATGTCGTATTTGGTCATGATCTCTGCCGCACGCTTATCGCCAATGCGTGGCACTGCCTTCAGCAGATCAATCACCCGGATGTGGGCTAGCACGTCGTTCTTTGCGCACTCATCGAGAGCCTGGGAAAGGCTCTTCGACCCGTCGCGGACACTGTCCTTGAGTGCGGCGCGGACACGACGCGACTCGGTTGCAGCCGCACGTGCCGCCTGCAACTGCTCGGGGGTCAACTTCGGAATTGCCACAATGCGCTCCATTCTTGCTATCGGTTGACTTGGTACCATGGTGCCAAGCCAGGTGGGTCACATTGACCACATTTGTGTGTTCAGATTCAGTTCAGACCATCAGGGCAGCCACCGCATTTCGTAGTGACTCACCTAATGGACCTGCAGATATCACCTGGCGTGAAACACTTGGCAAGGTGTTGCCAGCCACCTCACCGAAAAGCTTCCGCAGGGTATCCACGGTGCCACCTTGGACACCGATTCCCGGGGCCAGGATCGACCCGCCGAAACCGGTCAGGTCCACGTCCAGGTGTTGGTGGGTGGCCCCGATGACCAGCCCGACAAAGTCGGTACCGGCTTCGGAATTTGCCTGCATCGCCCGGTTGACGATTTCCTGTGCAACGGAAACACCATCGCGCAAGGCCGTCTGGACCGCAAAGCCCTCCGGGTTGGAGGTACGGGCCAAGACGTACAGGCCACGGTCGTTGGCGACCGCGAGTTCCAGGGCGGGGGCGAGTGAATCGAATCCCAGGAATGGCGATACCGTGATGGCATCAGCGCTGAGGTCGGTTCTCCCCGACAGATATGCATGGGCATAGGCAGCCATCGTCGAACCGATGTCGCCGCGTTTAACATCCAGGATGGACAGAGCACCGACATCCGCTATGTCTGCCAGCACCTGGGCCAAGACCCTCATCCCGGGCGCCCCAAAGGCCTCGAAGAAAGCCGACTGGGGCTTGAACACCGGGACGATATCACCGAGGGCCTCCACCATCGTGCGGGAGAGCCGCTCCAAACCGTTCAGGTCGTAGTCGTATCCCCACCCACGAATCAACTTCTCGTGTGGGTCGATACCCACGCACAGTCGTCCTCGTACAGCGGTAACCGCGTCTAGTCGCTCGCAGAACGTGCTCATCGAGTTCTTCCCGGTACGCAGAGGCGATTGATTCCCATCACCAGGGCCGGACCGGAGTAGATGAACCCGGTGTACACTTGAACCAGTTGAGAACCTGCGTCAAAGAGACGCTGGGCATCGCGCGGGGTCATGATTCCACCCGAACCCATGATGGGGAGTTCGGTACGTGATGCGATCGATTCAACGAAAGCCAGCGCCTTGGCAGTCAATGGAGCCCCCGAAAGTCCGCCTGCCTGAGAGGCCAGGTGGCGTTCGGATGCATGCAGTCCGTCACGGGTGATGGTGGTGTTGGTGGCGATGATGCCCGATACCCCGGTCGCCGCGCAAACCGCAAGTACCTCGGTAAGATCGGCCTCCACCAGATCCGGGGCCAGTTTGACGAACAGCGGAATCGGATCGACGGAATCGAGTTTCACCGTTTCCTCAACCAAGGCCGAGGTGAGGGACTCGACCGCGCGCCGTGACTGGAGAGAACGCAACCCCTCGGTATTCGGTGAGGAGACATTGATGGCCACGTAGTCGGCATGGGGGGCGATCGTGCGCAGTGAGTGCAGGTAGTCTTCGTTCGCTGCATCCAGCGCAGTGGTCTTCGTTTTGCCGATTGACACCCCGATCGGGTGCCCCAGCACACCGTTGCCACGGTAGACACCCCACTGGTCGAGGCGGGCCGCCATGGCCTCAACCCCGGAGTTGTTGAAGCCCATCCGATTGATGATGGCCTGAGAGTGCGGCAACCTGAACAGACGTGGTGCTTTATTGCCCGGCTGAGCCTTCGCGGTGACCGTACCCAGTTCCGCGAAACCATAGCCCATAGCCGCCCAGGCCCGAGCCGCCATGCCATCCTTGTCCAAGCCCGCAGCCACCCCGACCCGGCCTGGGAAATCGATACCGGCAACGGTAACAGGATCCATTGACGAAGCCAGGAACTGGGCCATCACGTCGAGTACCGAGGCGGGCAGTTCACCCAGCACACCGACCATCTGATGATGGATCTCCTCGGGGTCTCCCCCATTGAGCCGGAACAGCACGGGACGCACGCACCCGGCGTATCCGGCACGCAGAGTTCGGATCAGCAACTCATCAACGGTGACCATGGTTCACCATCATGCCTCGCAAAGGGTCACTTCGTGGCATTCACCGACAAGCTGTGTCGATCTCCTCGCCCCACTCCTGCAAGGAAACGACATCAACATCACCGGTTTGGAGGGCCTCAATGCCGAGTACCGCAGCCTCTAAACCGGACACCGTGGTGATCGACGGAACATCGTAGAGAACCGCTGCCGTGCGGATTTCGTACCCGTCAGCACGTTGCGACCCACCGCTCGCACCACCCGAGGGAGTGTTGAAGATCAAATCGATCTCACCACGTGCGATGAGCTCCACGATGGTCGGTTCTCCGTTGGGGCCGGTCTTCTCGGAGAACTTACGCACCGGGGTTGCATCGATCCCGCGCTGGGCGAGCACCGAGGCTGTCCCGTCGGTGGCCAGCACCTTGAAACCAAGTTCGATGAGTGCCTTCACCGGAAAGACGATATTGCGCTTGTCCTTGTCCGCGACGGAGACGAAAACTGTTCCCCCGGTCGGGACCTTGACATAAGCGGCGACCTGTCCCTTGGCGAAGGAAAGCCCGAAGTTGCGAGCCAGACCCATGACCTCGCCGGTGGAGCGCATTTCCGGACCCAGCACCGAGTCGACAGAGGTTCCCTCAATGGTATGGAACCGGTTGAAGGGGAACATGACCTCCTTCATGGCGATCGGCATTCCAGGCCAGATCGAAGCACCATCGGTGCGGGTTCGAAGCATCCCGCGCTGCCGCAATTCGGCGATTGTGCTGCCCATCATGACCATGGTGGCGGCCTTGGCTAGCTGGGTATTGGTTGCCTTAGAGACGAACGGGATCGTGCGTGAGGCTCGTGGATTGGCCTCCAGCACGTAAAGGGTTTCCCCCGCTAGCGCGTACTGGATGTTGATCAACCCGTGCACGCCAACACCCTTGGCAATGGCCTCGGTGGATGTTCGGATCTCTTTGAGTGCCGCCCGGCTCAGGGTAGCTGAGGGTAGTGAGCAGGCCGAGTCGCCGGAATGGATACCGGCTTCCTCAATGTGCTCCATGATGCCACCCAGGTATAGCTCGTTGCCATCGTAGAGGGCGTCCACATCGATCTCGATGGCGTCATCCAAGAAACGGTCCACCAGAACAGGGGTTTCCGGGGAGATCAGCGTGGAATTGTCGATGTAGGTGCGCAAGGCTGCGTCGTTGTAGACGATTTCCATGCCGCGTCCACCCAGCACATAAGACGGGCGGACCAGCACGGGATATCCGATCTCCTTGGCAACATTCGAGGCTTGCTCGTAGGACTCTGCCATGCCATGTTTAGGCGAGACTAACCCGGCAGTCTCCAACACACGGCTGAAAGCGCCACGCTCTTCAGCCAAATCGATGGCCTCCGGTGAGGTACCAACGATCTTCACCCCGGCATCCTTGAGCGCCGTAGCCAACTTCAATGGGGTCTGGCCCCCGAGTTGAACGATGACACCGGCGATCTCCCCCATCTGGGATTCTGCGTGATAGATCTCCAAGACGTCCTCAAGGGTAAGAGGCTCGAAGTACAGGCGGTCGGAGGTGTCGTAGTCGGTCGACACCGTCTCCGGGTTGCAGTTGACCATGATGGAGTCGTAGCCGTTCTCTGACAGCACCATGGAGGCGTGCACGCAGGAGTAATCGAACTCAATGCCCTGCCCGATGCGGTTGGGGCCCGAACCGAGGATGATTACCGCAGGGCGCTCACGCCGAGTGAGTTCGCTGTATTCATCGTAACTCGAGTAGTGATACGGGGTGCGTGCTGCGAACTCGGCTGCGCAGGTATCCACTGTCTTGTACACCGGACGAACCCCAAGCGCCCACCTCAGTTGGCGGATGAGATCTGGGGTGGTGTGATGCAGATCGGCGATCTGCCTGTCGGAGAAACCATGACGCTTCGCCGTGCGCAGCAGTTCGGGACTCAGCCCGTCCGCGGCCTTGATCTCATCGGCGAGCTCCTTGATCATCAACAGCTGGTCGATAAACCAAGGATCAACCCCGGTGGCCTGTTGCACTTGTTCGACGGTTGCTCCGGTGCGCAGGGCCTGCATCATCAGTTGGATACGCCCGTCATGCGGGGTCGCGATGGCTTCCAGGAGCTCGTCACGATCGCCCACAGGCCGGGCGAAGTCGAAAGGTGCATCCGGGTTTTCCAAGGAGCGCAAGGCCTTGCCCAGAGCCTCGGTGAAGCAGCGCCCGATGGCCATCGCTTCACCCACCGACTTCATGTGAGTGGTCAGCGTCGGGTCGGCATTCGGGAATTTCTCGAAGGCAAACCGGGGCACCTTCACAACCACGTAATCCAAAGTGGGTTCGAAAGAGGCTGGGGTCTGCTCGGTGATGTCGTTGGGAATCTCGTCTAAGGTGTAGCCGACGGCCACCTTGGCGGCAATTTTGGCGATCGGGAAGCCGGTTGCTTTGGAGGCCAGCGCCGAGGAGCGCGAAACGCGCGGATTCATCTCGATGACAATCATCCGACCGGTCTCGGGGTGAATGGCGAACTGAATGTTGCACCCGCCGGTGTCCACTCCCACCGCGCGGATGATCGCGATGCCGACATCGCGCATATGCTGGTACTCGCGGTCAGTGAGGGTCATCGCCGGAGCCACGGTAATCGAGTCACCGGTGTGCACTCCCATCGGGTCGAAATTCTCGATGGAACACACCACGACGACATTGTCAGCCTTGTCGCGCATGACTTCCAGCTCGAATTCCTTCCAGCCGAGGATGGATTCCTCGACGAGGACCTCGGTGACCGGGGATGCGTCCAGACCGATCCGGCCAATTCTGTCCAGTTCTTCGAGATCATGGGCAAAACCCGAACCCACCCCACCCATGGTATAAGATGGGCGTAGCACGACGGGTAGGCCAAGTTCGGTGGATGCTTCGTGAATCTCCTCAATGGAGTGACAGATGACCGATCTGGCTGATTCTGCGCTTCCCAGGGTGAATTCGGGCAGTGAATCGACGACCCTCTTGAACTCCTCACGATTTTCACCGCGCTTGATCGCATCAACCGAGGCCCCTATCAGTTCCACACCGTATTTGGCCAGCACCCCGGAGTCATGCAGGGCGACTGCAGTGTTGAGAGCGGTCTGGCCGCCGAGGGTGGCCAGCAGAGCATCAGGGCGCTCCTTAGCGATGATCTTTTCTACAAAACTGGGCTCAATCGGTTCCAGATAGGTAGCGTCGGCGAACTCCGGGTCGGTCATGATCGTCGCCGGGTTCGAGTTGACCAGGATGACCCGGTACCCATCCTCGCGCAGCACGCGACAGGCTTGGGTGCCCGAGTAGTCGAACTCGGCGGCCTGTCCGATGACAATCGGCCCGGAGCCGATGACCATGATCGAAGAAATATCGTTACGCCGTGGCATCAGAGGTTCTCCTTGGGCACTGGAGGGGATTCACTTGGTGGCTTGCATCAGGGCCACAAAACGATCGAAGAGGTGCTCCGCATCATGAGGCCCTGCGGCCGCCTCCGGGTGGTACTGGACGGAGAAGGCCCGCAACTGACCATCCCGGCGCAATTCCAGACCTTCCACAACATCGTCGTTGAGACACACATGGGAGACGTTCACCGTGCCAAATTCGGTCTCGACCGATTTGTCGAGTGGCGCATCCACCGCGAAGCCATGGTTGTGGGCGGTGATGTCGATGCGGCCAGTGGTGCGGTCTCTGACAGGTTGGTTGATTCCTCGGTGCCCGTATTTGAGCTTGTAAGTGTCGAATCCTAAGGCCCTTCCGAAGATCTGGTTGCCGAAGCAGATGCCGAACATCGGGCGTCTGGCGCCCAACACCGCCCGGGTCAGTCCCACGGCATGATCTGCGGTCGCAGGATCGCCTGGGCCGTTAGATAAGAAGACCCCATCAGTGTTCATCTCGAGTAGTTCCTCAGCGGTGATCGATGCAGGCACCACAATCACCTCGATACCGCGTTCGACCATCTGGCGCGGGGTATTCGACTTGATTCCCAGATCGATCGCAGCAACCGTGAACCGCTTGGGTCCCACGGCTTGCACTACATAAGGCTCGTTGGTGGTCACCGTCGCGACATGGTCGGCACCTTCCATTCGAGGAGAACGACGCACTTTGTCCAGAAGATCTGCAGCATCCTCGCCCAGCGAGGAGATGCCCACCCGCATGGCACCGGCGTCGCGCAGGTGGATGGTGAGGGCCCGGGTGTCGATGTCACTGATGCCGACGATCCCCTGAGCCACGAGTTGTTCGTCCAATGAGATGGTGGATCGCCAGCTGGATGCGCGCCGGGCAGGGTCACGCACGACATAACCAGAGACCCAAATGCGCTGGGATTCGTCGTCCTCGTCATTCCACCCGGTGTTGCCAATGTGTGGGGCAGTCGCAATGACCACCTGACCGACGTAGGAGGGGTCGGTGAGGGTCTCCTGGTATCCCGACATGCCCGTGGAAAAAACCGCCTCGCCGAAGGTCTCACCGATGGCGCCGTAGCTTCGGCCTCGGAAGACTGTTCCATCCTCCAGAACAAGTATTGCCTTGTTAGTACTCATCCTGGTCCTCTTCCTCGGGAGGTCTAGCGTTCCTGTGGTCTGCTGCTGCAGAAGCCAGCAGCCCGTTTAGGAATTTCTCGGAGTCGTCGGTGGACAGTTCCGCTGCCATCTCCAGCGCCTCGGAGATGATGACCTTCAGATCCGTGTCGGTATGGTCGAGTTCCCACACCGCAATACGGGCGATGTTGCGATCAATGCGCGGCATCCGTTCAATCGGCCAGTCTCGGGCCGAAGCGGAATTGATCCGCGCATCAATGTCGCGTTGGTAATCCCGCACCCCCGCGACGATCTGTTGGGTGAACTCACGGACCGTGATCTCGGGATCGTCCATCCGCCGGGTCAGGGAGTCGAGGAGATCCGACTCGAGCAGATCGGCCTCGAAGAGGATGTCAAGCGCGGCTAATCTGGCCTTGGTCCGCGTGGTGTGCGAACGCCCAGCCATGTCCTGGGATGCGATCTTTACCGCTCCGGGTACCGGGGAGTGTTCTCCGGCAGCCAGCGGTAGAACCTGCTCGTCGTCGGAATGGCTCATCAGTTGTTAACACGACCGAGATATTCGCCCGACTCAGTAGAGACTTTGACGCGCTCACCGGTGGCGATGAAAAGCGGTACCTGAATCTGCTTACCGGTCTCCAAGGTGGCGGGCTTGGTGCCACCGGTGGACCGATCACCCTGCAGGCCCGGCTCGGTATAAGTGATTTCCAACTCAACCGAAGCGGGAAGCTCGATGTACAAGGGGTTTCCCTCGTTGGTGGCGACCGTGATCGTCGCTCCTTCAAGCAGGTAGTCCTTCGCATTGCCAAAGGTCTCGGCCGGGATCGTCATTTGCTCGTAGGTGTTGTTGTCCATGACTACGAAACCGGTGGCGTCCTCGTAGAGGTACTGCATATCGGAACGGTCCACCTGGGCCATGTCAATCTTGGTATCAGCGGGAAAGGTACGGTCGACGGTCTTGCCGTTTACGATGTTGCGGATCTTGGTCCGGACCACGGTGTTGCCCTTGCCCGGTTTGTGGTGCTGGAACCACAGGACCTGCCACAGCTGGCCATCGAGGTCGAGGACGGTTCCGTTCTTGATGTCGTTCGTGCTTGCCACGACTACCCTTTCGATCGCTTCATGACGGTCAACCCGCAAATGACAACTCTAGCTGAACCGAGCGAGAGCACCCAGTCTCATGTGGCTGCCGAACCGCGCCTATTCTCCAGCCGCAATCCCTTTGCCCATGCCACGCGTTGTTCCCGCGCCACCGTATAGGGCACAGCGAGTTGCCGCATGATTTCGGCGATGTGTGGGCAATGTCCGGTGGTGGCCAGGTGATCGGCAATGCGGGTGACCTCCGAGGTCGATTTGTTCTGCGATAGCTTCGCCTTCCCAACGATTCCGGTCACCACCAACTCCACCCCGACTATGGCTGGAAGCATCTGGCGCACCAGGTTGATACCTCCGGCCTCCAGGGTCCACCGCTCCTCGAAACGGTCGACCATCTGACGCAGTGATTCGAACTTCCATTCCTCGTCATGGTGGGCCACCAGCCGCCCGGTGATGTGCACGGTAACGTAGTCCCAGGTTGGCACTGTGGCTACTCGGGCGTCTGGGGCCTGCGGATCGCACAGGGTAGGCGAGATGTAGGCGTCAGGGCCGTGCACCACCCAGGTGGCTTCCCCTTCGTCTTGCCATTGCAGATTGGTACGGGCCAAATGGGTGATGAGGCTGGTTCGTTCTTGGTCGCGCACTACGACGAAGGGCAAGAAGGTCACATCGATTCCGCGCTCAGAGTGAGTCACCAAATCACCCGCACCGGTATCCTCGACGTGAGCCCATGCTTGTTGTGGGGTCATCGCATACTGCTCGGCCACATACATCTCAGATCCTTCCCAGCTGGGCATAGCATTCGGCGAGCACCTGCTCATCAGGGGACGTGATCATCTCGGGAACACCGAGTTCCCGCAGCCCGACGAACCGCAGGGTGGTACCGCGGGATTTCTTGTCATGGGCCATCAACTCTCTCAGATCTTCCCACTGCGCATCGGCGTAAGACACCGGCAGGCCAAGCATCCGCAGACAGGAGATGTGGGTCTCCACCGCTTCTTCCGGCAGCCCGATCAGCCGGTGGGATAGCAGGGCCGCAAAGACCATGCCGATGCTCACCGCCTCCCCATGACGCAGCCGGAAATGCTCATGGATCTCAATGGCATGGCCAAGAGTGTGGCCATAGTTGAGCAGTTCCCTACCGATGTCTGCCTCCACTGAAGTGGCTTCCCGCAGGTCCTCACCAACTACCTCTGCCTTGAATACAACCCCGCGGGTGATCAGTTCAGCCAGCCGATCCGATGCCGCATCGCAGGCATCGGCGGGATCTTCCTGGATGGATTCAAGGATGCGTCGATCGCGGATAAAACCTGCCTTGATCGTCTCAGCGAGTCCGGAACTGATGTCTCGTTGTGACAGCGTCGCCAGGAAGTCAAGGTCGGCGAGGACACCGAGCGGTTCGTGGAAGGCCCCGACCAGATTCTTGCCCTGCGGCAGGTTGATGCCGGTCTTGCCACCCACGGTGGCATCCACCATCGCCAACACCGTGGTGGGCAGCAAGATGCATCCCACACCGCGCAGCCAACTCGCTGCGACGAAACCCGCCAGATCGGTGGTTGCTCCCCCGCCCAGGCCGATCACCACATCACAGCGGGTCAACCCGGCATCAGCCAGTCGCGACCAGCAGGATGCGAGCACCTGGGGATTCTTTGCAGCCTCTCCGTCGGGGACTGGGACCGGGATGATGCGACCGGGCATGTGGTTGGCCATTTTCTCGGCGGCATCGGCTAGTTGCTCACTGTGCACCAACCCGACGCGGGCTGCATCGGGGACCAGCGAGGGCAGATGCGCCAGCGCCCCGTGCTCAATGCGCACTCGGTAAGGGCGTTCGGTGCGTACGTCGACGATGCTCACATGTCCTCCAGAAGTTGACAAATCGTGCGCGCCACTTGATCGGGGTGCTGTCCACTAGTGCTTATCCGGTGGTCGGCGACCTCGGCGTACAGGGGCTCACGCAGAGTTGCGATACGCGTCCAGTTTGCTGCCACATTCCCGGCGAGCAGTGGACGGCCGCTATCCCGCCCCATCCTCGCGGTGGCCTCGCCCACCGAGGTGGTGAGCCAGAAGACGTGGTGTCCGCCGAGTGCCTCACGCACCTGTGGAGTCACCACTGCGCCTCCGCCCAGGGCGACAACCCCACAGTCGGCCAGAGCCTGGCCGGTGGCTTCCAACTCCAGACGCCGGAATTCCTGCTCCCCGTCGGTGGCGAAGATCTCGGAGATCTCCCGGCCCTGTTGCTCGACAATCCGGGCGTCGACGTCAATGAAATCCCGGCCGAGCCGCCTGGCAACGAGGGCACCGACAGTGGACTTGCCGGCCCCCATCGGACCGACCAGCACCACGGCAGATTCAGTCATGGATCGACAACCCCCGCTCTGCGACACGCGAAAGGTAGGCAGCATGGTTGCGACGAACCTCGTTCAGCGAATCCCCACCAAATTTCTCGAGGGTCGCTTCGGCGAGCACCAACGCGACCATCGCCTCGGCAACCACCCCGGCTGCCGGGACCGCGCAGACATCGGAACGCTGGTGGTGAGCCGCAGCCTGCTCACCGGTGGTGGTGTCGAGGGTGCGCAAAGCGCGGGGAACCGTCGCGATCGGTTTCATCGCCGCACGCAACCGAAGGACCTCACCAGTGGACATGCCGCCTTCGGTCCCTCCGCAATGCTGAGTGAGACGTTCGATGCCGTTGCGGCCGGGAATGATCTCGTCATGGGCCGCAGATCCCCGGACTCCGGCCAAACCGAAGCCGTCACCAACCTCCACACCCTTGATCGCCTGGATACTCATCAACGCGGCAGCGAGCTTGGCATCCAATCGGCGATCCCACTGGGTGTGTGAGCCGAGCCCCGGGGGGCACCCCCAGGCGATCACCTCGATAACCCCACCCAAGGTATCCCCCGCGGCATGGCAGTCGGCAACCTCCTGCTGCATCCGTTCAGAGGCTGCGGACTCGAAGCAGCGCACCGGATCAGCATCAATCAATGGTAAGTCGGCCATCGTTGGGAAACCGTGCGGGTTCGCCACAACGCCACCGAGTTGGACCACGTGCGACAGCACGGTGATTCCCAGGCCCTGGGCAAGAAAATTCTTCGCCACAGTTCCCAAGGCGACTCGGGCAGCGGTCTCTCTGGCGGAAGCACGCTCCAGGATCGGGCGGGCCTCGTCAAAATCGTATTTCTGCATCCCGGCCAAGTCGGCATGTCCAGGCCGCGGCCGAGTGAGTGGTTCGTTGCGGGCCAGGGAGCCCAGCGTTTGAGGGGCGACCTCGTCGGGCGACATCACTTGTTCCCATTTGGGCCATTCCGTGTTGCCGATCATGACGGCGACCGGTGAGCCGAGGGTAGAGCCATGTCGTATCCCGGTGAGCACCGTAACCTCGTCAGCCTCGAATTTCATCCGGGAACCCCTCCCAGCCCCCAAGCGGCGCCGGGCCAGTTCATCGGCGATGTCCGAGGCCGAGATCTTCACATGGGCGGGGATGCCCTCGATAGTGGCAACTAAGGCTCTTCCATGGGATTCACCGGCTGTGAGGTAACGCAGCATGCTGACCATTGTCCCAGAACCACCCATGCGGTGCGCTCAAGTACACCTGATGGTCAGGACCTCATCATCGCGGCTGTGCAGGTGTCAGCAGAGTTCAGGAACAACGATCTGGGTTGGACTGGCACCACTGCTGGAACAGCGCAACATTGGCTTCGTGCCCGGCCCAGTCATTGGCGAATTTGGTCTCCCCGGTGTCTGGATTCACCGCAACGAAGTAGAGGTAGTCGCCACTTGTCGGATTGACCGCAGCGGCCAGGGCCCACTGGCCCGGATTCGATATCGGTCCGGGAGGCAGCCCTTCGTGCACATAGGTGTTGTACGGAGAGTCGTTCGCCCGTTCCTCGTCGGTGGTGGTGATGGTTCCGGGCGAGTTGACCGCGTAGATCACCGTTGAGTCGAGTTGCAGCTTCATTCCCTTGGCCAGCCGGTTGTACAGCACCTGGGCGACATCGTTGGCATAAACTTGGTTGTTGACTTCTTTTTCGATGATGGACGCGACGATCAACGCATCGTAGGGGTCGATGCCACGCGCCTTGGCCTGGTTGACGAAGTCCACCGAGGTGGAGATCTTGTCGAACTGGGCAGTCATCTTGGCCAGCATTTGGGTGGAAGTGGTGTTGTTGTCGTAGGTGTAGGTCTCGGGAAACAGGAATCCCTCGGGATTGCCCTTGCCCCACTCCGGGATGCCGAGCGCGGCGGGATCGGCCAGGGAAGCATTGAGTTGCTCGGCAGTTAAACTGCTCTGCTCGGCTAAGGATGCCACTACCTCGCTGTTGCGAAGCCCTTCTCGCAGGGTGATGTTGTGGGAGACCATCGTCGTGCGGCTGACGAGCAGCCCCAAGGCATCGGTGGACTTCATCTTCGTCTTCATCACGTAGCTGCCGGCCTGGATGGAGGCTGCTGCCGGATTGTCTTCGGCCACCCGTACGAAGCCCTTAGAGGAGGCTACAACATCGGCTTCCACCAAGGTATCGGCGATCTGTGAGATGGTGGAGCCCGCGATAATCGTGACGGTCACGTCCTGTTCGCCGGGGCCCGGGTAGTCCGCAGTTGAGCTGAACTTGAACCCGTGCACCTTGGAGTAAACGAGGTATCCCCCGCCGACCACGACCACCAAAGACAGCAGGACAGCTAGCAGCGACTTGCCCCACGAGGGCTTATGCCGACGTGGAGCATTGGCGACCCGGTCGAGGAGGAACTCCTCCTCAACGATCTCCGGTTCCTCCGGAGTTGGTTCTTCAAGGAACCGCGACATCGCGTCATCCTTCCTCAACGGTTCGGGACCGTGTCCACCCGACCCCCGCCGGAGCGCCTGTGCCGCGCTCAATGTCGAGGGCCTGTTCAAGAATGGCAACAGCAGCTGCCTGGTCGATTACGGCGCGCCGGTCAACGCCCGAAAGCCCAGCCGCTGCCAGTTGCCGATGGGCCGTTGCAGTTGTCAGCCTCTCATCAAGCAGCCGCAACGGTACCTTGATGCGACAGCCAATCCGATCAGCCACCTTCATCATTGCATCGGCAGCGATCCCCTGTCGTCCCGCCAGGTCAATCGGCATACCGAGGATCACCTCAACCGCATCCAACTCCCGGACGAGTTTGGCAATCCTGCCGACGGCAGCTGGGCCGTTGATAATGGTCTCTACCGGACGAGCCAGCAGTCCCTCACTGTCGCAAGCCGCCACCCCGATCCTGGTCTTTCCCCAGTCAATCGCTATACGCACCCCGGGCTGGAACTCATTCAATGCGACTCTCCACAGCCTGTAGCGCTGCCTCAAGTGCAGCAGCGGCCAGCGTCGGATCGGTTCCGCCACCCTGGGCCATGTCATCTTTGCCGCCGCCCCTGCCACCGAGCACACCGGCCGCCACGCCGACGATCTCGCCCGCGCGAATACCGCGGTCGCGGGCCTGTTGGTTGGTGGTCACGATGACTGAGGGTTTATCGCCTTTGGCGATGAGAACGACCACACCTGGTTGGTTACCGCAGCTCTGGCGGGCGTCGGTGGCCAAGCTGCGCAGATCAGAGGCTTGAGCCCCGTCCAAGACCCTGGCCAGCAGTCTTACCCCGTTGACCTCTCGCCAGGTAGTGGTAGCCAAGGCGGAGCGAAAACCGTCCAGACGCATCTCCTCGATTGTGCGGCTGGCCATTTTCAGGTCGTTGACCAGCGAGGACACCCTTTCTGGAAGTTGTTCGGGACTCACCTTGAGCAACCCGGTGAGTTGGGAGACAAGTGCCCGTTCAGCAGCCATGTGGTTGAACGCATCGCTCGATACCAGGGCCTCAATACGTCGGGTGCCCGAACCAATGGATTGTTCACCCAGGAGGGTGAGCATCCCGATCCGGGCGGTGCTGGCGACGTGGGTGCCACCACACAGTTCACGGCTCCAAGGCCCGCCGAGCTCCACCATGCGGACGATCGGTGGGTATTTCTCACCGAACATGGCCATCGCTCCGATGGCCTTGGCTTCTTCCAGAGGCATCTGGGTGTCGGTCACCACTAAATCGTCGCGGATGGCCTGGTTGGCGCGCTGTTCGATCTCAATCTTCAGTTCACCGCTCAGGGCTTTGGTCGACGCGAAGTCAAACCGTAGGTACCCGGGCCGGTTGAAGGAACCGGCCTGGGTTGCGTTGCGACCGACCAGTTCGCGAAGCGCTGCGTGGATGATGTGGGTCGCGGTGTGGGCCTGGGCGGCTCCTAGACGGTTGGCGGCATCGACCCGGGCGATGATCGGATCGCCAATGGCAAGTTCACCGGTGAGCGTTACCTTGTGCACGATGAGGCCAGGTACCGGTCGTTGCACGTCGAGAACCTTCAACTCGGCTGCCGGACTCACCAGGACTCCCTTATCAGCAGCCTGTCCACCCATCTCAGCGTAGAAAGGTGTAGCGGCCAGGACAATCTCGGCGCTCTGCCGGTCATGGGCAACACTGACCGATTGACCGTCGACCACCAGACCGATGACCCTGGTCTCCAGTTCCAGGTCGTCGAAACCGACGAAGGGGGTCTCCCCCGCCGACCTGAGCACGTGATAAGGCTCCAGATCGATCAGCCCACCCTTCCTGGCCTGGGCATCAGCCTTGGCCCGCTGGCGTTGCTCGGCCATCAAACTCCGGAAGGCCTCCAGATCAACCTCGAGACCTTGATCAGCGGCCATCTCCAGGGTTAGGTCGATCGGGAAACCGTAGGTGTCATGCAGTTGGAAGGCCTTCTCGCCGCTAAGCACCCTAGAGCCCGAGGTTTTGGTCTGCCGGGCCGCGGTATCGAATAGCGATGTGCCCTGAGACAGGGTCCGGGTAAACGACTGTTCCTCGGCGGCTGCGACGTCTGCGATCCGTGGCCACTGCTCGTCTATCTCCGGGTAGGAGACCGACATCACCTGACGCGACACATCCAGCAATTCCACCAAGGAGGCTGCATCATGACCGAGCAAACGCATGGAGCGCACCGCGCGGCGCAGCAACCGACGCAACACATAGCCGCGGGCCTCATTACCGGGGGTGATCCCGTCGTTCATCAGCATCAGGCCGGAACGGACGTGATCCGCGACGACCCGGAAACGGATGTCATCGCTGGGATCGGCGCCGTAACGCTTGCCGGTGAGTTCGGCCGCGTGAGCGATCACCGGGAAGACATCGTCGATCTCATACATGTTCGCTACACCCTGCAGCAGGTAGGCGATGCGTTCAAGACCTGCACCGGTGTCGATGTTCTTGGTGGGCAACGCCCCGGCGACATCGAAATCGTCTTTGGCCCGCACCGCGGAAAGATCCTCCTGCTGGAACACGAGGTTCCAGATCTCCAGGAAGCGGTCCTCATCGACGTCGGGGCCACCGTCGGGACCAAATTCCGGTCCGCGGTCGATGTATATCTCCGAGCAGGGCCCGCCGGGGCCGGGCACTCCCATCGACCAGTAGTTATCTTTCAGGCCGCGGGGCTGGATGTGATCCGCGGGGACACCAACCGACAGCCAGTGCCTACGCGCCTCGACGTCGCCATCGGGCAGGTCGGGGTGCAGCCCGGGTCCCAGGATAGTGACCCATATCTTTGCTGGGTCGAACCCGAAGCCACCATCGACCTGGGAGTTAGTAACCAGTTGCCAAGCCCATTCGATGGCTTCCTTTTTGAAGTAGTCGCCGAAGGCGAAATTGCCGAGCATCTGAAAGAAGGTGCCGTGCCGGGTGGTCTTGCCAACATCGTCGATGTCGAGGGTTCGCACACATTTCTGCAGCGACACCGCCCTCTTGTAGGGGGATGCCGCCACGTCGAGGAAATCGTTCTTGAAGGGAACCATGCCGGCATTCACGAACAGTAGGGTGGGGTCGTTGAGGAGCAGGGATGCGCTCGGCACGACGGTGTGATCATGGGCGGCGAAGAAGTCGATGAAACGACGCCCGATCTCAGCAGCCTTCAGCATGTCAGTCACCCAGCGGATACTACCTCGTCCTGTAGCGTGGATGCGGTGAACGTTCCTCGCTGTGGCTCCCGGCGCCACCGGGCCATCCTCTTGGCTCGATCTACACTCAACCGGTTCAATGCCAACCAGGCAACAGATATCGCGGCAGGTCTCACCTATTACTCGGTACTCGCGGTGTTCCCAGCATTGTTGTGCGTTGTGTCGCTTCTCAAACTTTCCAGGCTCGGCAGAACCCTGGTGCCCGAGCTGTCGCAACTGCTGCAACAATCCATCACCGATCCCGGCACGGCCCGTGTGGTGACAAACATGGTCACGACCTTTTTCGACTCAACCGGTGCCGGCCTTGGCCTGGTGGTCGGCCTACTGGTAGCTATGTGGTCAGCCTCCGGCTATGTGGCGGCGTTCAGCCGAGCCGCCAACCGAGTCTACGACGTCGAGGAGGGCCGGGGCACCGTCCGGCTGAAGGCAACACAGTTCGGACTCACCGCGGTGGTTCTGGTCGGCTTCGCGATTCTCGTGGGCCTAGTCACGCTTTCCGGGGAGGTGCTGCACTGGCTCGGTGCACGCCTGGGCGCCGGGAACACCGCGCTGACGGTCTGGAGCATCGTGAAATGGCCGGTGGTAATGGTGATCGTCATGGGGATGGTGGCAATGCTTTACCACTTCTGCCCTAACGCCGAACTGGGCAAGTTCCGGTTCATCACACCAGGTTCGGTGCTCGCTGTCCTGGTTGCGCTTGCAGCGGCCTCAGGCTTTGGTTTCTACGCCTCGGGTTTCGGCTCTTATGATGCCACCTATGGCACCCTCGGTGGGATCATCATCGCCTTGTGGCTCATCTGGTTGGTCAACATCGCGATGCTGTTGGGGGTGTATCTCGATGCCCAGCGGTTGCGGTTGCGACAGATCGCCAGGGGTGAAGTGAAGGCCCGGCGCGGGGCGGTGGTTGCCCCGCGTGCGATGAAGGGAATCGTCGCTGGGATGCGCAAGGACAACAAACTCGCTGCGGATCTGGGGGCACTGGCACCGAAGGAGTGACTCGAACGGGCCCTTTCCTCTACTGCTGTGAGGATGCCGAGAGATCGCCCAGGATCTGGCGCACTGCCGCCACGCGTTCGGCGATCTGGGCCTCATTACCGTTGTGTGTCGGGCGGTAGTACTGGCGTCCGCGCAGTTCGTCGGGCAGGTACTGCTGGGCGACGATGCTGTGCTCGAAGTCGTGTGGGTATTTGTAATCGACCGCGTGGCCCAGGTCCTTCGCCATAGCGTAGTGCCCATCGCGCAGGTGGAGCGGGACGTTCCCGATGTGCCCGTTCACCACATCGCTCCTGGCAGCACTGATTGCCATGGTCACCGCGTTGGATTTCGGTGCGGTGGCTGCCGCGATGGTGGCATGTGCGAGATTGAGTACGGCTTCCGGCATCCCGATCAGTTGGACGGCCTGGGCCGCGGCCACGCAGGTCTGCAACACGGTGGGGGCGGCCATTCCAATGTCCTCGGATGCGGAGATCACCAACCGTCGAGCGATGAACCGAGGGTCCTCCCCCGCTTCGATCATCCGGGCCAACCAGTGCAGGGCCGCGTCGACGTCGGAGCCGCGGATGGATTTGATGAAGGCGGAGATGACGTCGTAGTGCTGGTCGCCGTCCGCGTCATAGCGCACCGCTGCCCGGTCAACGGATTGTTCCAGGATGGCCAGGTCGATGAGTTGTATCCCACGGGCCTCGGCTCCCCTGGCGGCTTCCTCAAGGTAGGTGAGCACGCGACGGGCATCGCCCTGGGCCATGGCTAGCATTCCCGCCCGGGCCTCGGGGGCGAGACTGAACCGCCCTCCCAGGCCACGTTCCTCGTCCAGGGCACGGTCCACCAGCAACGACAGGTCATCGTCAGTGAGTGGTTTCAGGGTGAGCAGCAGCGATCTGGACAGCAGCGGGGAGATGACCGAGAAGGACGGGTTCTCGGTGGTGGCCGCGATGAGGGTCACCAGCCGGTTCTCCACGGCGGGCAGCAGCACGTCTTGTTGGGCCTTGTTGAACCGGTGTACCTCGTCGACGAACAGCACCGTGTAGGTTCCTCGAGCTAGTTCCCTCTTGGCGGTCTCGAGTTGGGTGCGTACCTCCTTGACCCCGGAGGTGACTGCGGAGATCTCGACGAATCGCCGGTTGGTCTGGCGTGAGACCACTGCCGCGATGGTTGTCTTGCCCACCCCAGGTGGGCCCCAGAGGAAAACCGACATGGCCGCGGTTCCCTCGGCGAGCCGACGCAGGGGGGATCCCGCGGCTAGCAGATGGTGTTGGCCGACGATCTCGTCGATCGTGCGGGGGCGCATCCGCACAGCCAGAGGAACATTGGCGTGCTCCGACCCGCTCAGCACCCCGTCGGGCTGGACGTCGGTGTTGTCGGGGTTTCCGAACAGATCGCTCACTCCACAATTTTAACCGAGGTGCGGCAAAGATCTTGGACCGAAGGTGTTACCGGGGGAGAACCACGACCGCGCAGACGACCGCTGTGTTCTCAATGCTTTCCGTCGTTCGATCAGGTTCCCCGGACTACCTCAGCGAAGTGCTCGGATGCGTTCAAGGAGTTCTTCTCGATCGGCGGGGGTAACCGGAGCCACCGGATAGCGTTCAAACAGGTGCTTGACGTCGCTCTCCCGACGTTCCAGTGCTTGGTTGAGGGCTTGCATAATGGCATTGCCCACCCAGCGGCCTCCCCTGTCGAAGCAGCCGGCTACCTCAACTGTCTCCACGGTTTTGTTGCGCAGCGCGACGTGTACCAGTCGAGTCTGGTCGCGTCCGTCTGCCCTGTCGGGGAATCGCCAATCCTCTCGGTGAACGACAGCATCGGGATTGCACTTGGCCAGTTGGGCCTCCAGGAAATCAGTAATCTCCTTGGGCTCGTCCTTGAGAAGCTCATCATGCATGTTTGCCATTAGATCGGCGGAATGCCGAGCAAGTAATCGCGATAGCAGAGTGCGCAAGGTTTTCTGGAATGCGTCGGGGTCCTGGTGCGATAGATCTCTGGGCAGGTGGAGTACCTCCAGCCGTCTCGCACACATCCGGGCGAAGAACCCCTGGATCTCGGTGCTTTCCAGATCGGTGATCACCTTGGAAAGATTCATATGAGCCGGAACCACCTCTCGGAGCCGTCGGTGCAGGTGATCACATCGACGATTCCATCTTTCGTCAGGATACAGCGCTGGGCCTCAGGGGTCAGTTCTTTCCAGCTGAGCAAGGCATACTCGTCGGCGACATGAAACACTTGCCATGGCTTCGCATAATTCCCATTCCCAGATTCATCGATGGCGATCAATGATAAGTGAACCAGATCCCATTCGGCTCTAGCCCCCTTGGAGTCATAGATCTCTTCCCGAGCTATGGCGAGCAGCCGGTGGGCAACGGGCGACAGGAAGGCGCCGGGCATGTGGAATTCCACCAAGCGGATCACCTCATCCCACCGATCGTCGGCCAGCAGCTGCTCGGCCCGCGACTGCCATGCCAACTCTCTGGTGAACCTGGGATCACGCACAATGCTCTTCTGCAGCGCCCGGCGATCCACTGAACTGCGAGTGTTAACCCACCGCCCGAAATTTTCCTTGACGCTCATGCATCATCGCTTCCGATTATCAAGGAACCTGGTTGCACAGTTCCTCAAAATCTTTGTAGGACATCTGATTCGCAAAATTTCTCCCCTTCTCTCTCGCATCCACTTCAACAGGTTTCGGCGCATACCCTTTATCGTTCAGATGATCCTGAAAAAGACGTTTCCATCGAGCCTTCTCTTCTGCTTCCATGCTGGAAGGAATATTGTCATACTTACCACTGTTCTGATAAAGATGCTCCATTTCATGCTCCACTGCACCTAATAATTCATAAGGAGCCCAATTTTCGACAGGACCAGCATCTCTGGGAGTTTTATCAACAGCACTACCAAGAGTTTTAGGATTTAAGGCAATCTTGATTCTTCTACCGTTATCGTCCACTTGACAATAACCTCCAGAATTCTTAACTTTATCATTACTGAAGTCTGCTTCATCAAACGACAGAGGAATACGTTCTAAACCGTGAGAATCCGCAAAGTCGTCGGCCACTTTTTGCAGGATACGCTTAGCTCGTTCCGGATCGTTTCTAGCAATCTCGTTGAACTCTTCGGCAATCCTTTGATCTACGTGCTTATAAATATCTTCCCGACTCATTAGTTCGAGAAAAGGATCCGGCAATACAACATCTTCGAAAAGCGAGTTAATTTTATTTGTTGCCCATGATTCGATCGCCTTCATAGTTTTGCTCGCTTCTTCAACAAGTAGGGTTATGAAAGCTTCATCCTCTTTGCCGATACCACCTCTTACAGCCTGATTATATGACTCATCATAACGTTGATTGAGACCATCCAAAGTTGTCACTGCATACTTGGCTGCAGCTGCAGACTCCAAGTAGGCTCGTGCAGTATTCCTCCCGGCCGGTATCAATGACTGAACATGTGAATGAATTGACGTTACTGACGTTTCGGAGAGTTGAAACTGGTGCGCAGCAGGACCAGAATTATATTCAAGAATGCTAGCAATTACTTGAGATATTTTTCCCTCTGCAGAAATCAACGCTTCGGCATAACTCGTGAAGGTATCTCCGAGAGTCTCCAGCCTGTCCACATCAGGATCAGGAATCACCATGTTTATCTTTTCATACATAAAAAATCCTAGCTTTCTTCAAGTTTTTCCAGTGCACTATTTCTTCGAGAAACCTCTTCTGAATCAACTTCCCAAAAGCGTTTTGCGGCCGCAATATTTCCTTCTTCAGTGGCTTCATAATCATTACCAGTAGCAGTCATTTTTGACCCCAACGATGTCAACCCATCGTTCGCGGCGCCAACCAAATTATGCCAAGGAAGACAGCACTTGCCGTCTCTAGCAATGATCGCTGCATCAATCGGTGACGCGCCGTCCAAGTACACGAGCGGTTCTGCGAGAGCGATTCCCTCAGCACTGCGATAGAGAGCATCTGCAACTTTCTCGATTGCCGCACCAGCTTCCTTCCACATGGCGGGATTGAACTCGGTCATCAAGACCTCCTTGCCGGGGTTAGAGCAGCATCCCCGCTCCGTCGTGGGCGACGCCGCTGGCAAGAAGCTATTAGATAGCCGGGGCCGTATCCAGTGTCCCAGTGCTCAGATGGCAGCCCCGCCCGGGATCACTCACCGGATATGGAGCTGGAATGAGATCTCGGTATTGTCAGGCCTTCGTAGACTCTGCGGCGTTCTGCGCATCCGAAGATTTGTCCGAGGTGGCATCCACGCCAGCTTCCTTACGTTGCTGAGCAGTGATCGGGGCTGGGGCCTCAGTGAGCGGATCGAAACCACCACCAGACTTCGGGAAGGCGATCACGTCGCGGATGGTCTCAAACCCGCCAATGAGTGACACCAGCCGGTCCAGGCCGAAAGCGACACCACCGTGCGGCGGAGCCCCGAAGGCGAAGGCCTCCAGCAGGAAGCCAAATTTCTCCTGGGCTTCCTGTTCGGAGAGCCCCATCACACCGAACACCCGCTCCTGGACGTCGCGGCGGTGGATACGGATCGATCCGCCGCCGACCTCCACGCCATTGCAGACAAAGTCGTAGCCGTAGCTGAGGGCCGATCCGGGATCGGTATCGAAGGTATCCATCGATTCCGGCTTGGGTGAGGTGAAGGCGTGATGCACCGCGGTCCAGCGGGAATGCCCCAGGGCCACGTCGCCGTCGGCAGTGGCGGCAGCCGCCGACTTGAACATCGGGGCATCCATCACCCAGCAAAAGGCCCATGCATCGGCTGGGATCATCTCGCAGCGTCGGGCGATCTCCAGCCGGGCAGCCCCCAACAACTCCTGGGCGCTGCGCTGCTCGCCTGCCGCAAAGAAAATCGCGTCGCCTTTCTCGGCTCCGGCTGCTGTAGCAATGCCCGCCTTCTCTTCATCCGATATGTTCTTAGCCACCGGCCCACCCAAGATGCCATCCTCACCGACGGTGATGTAGGCCAGTCCCCTGGCTCCACGCTGTTTCGCCCATTCCTGCCAGGCATCGAACTGGCGACGCGGCTGCGAAGCCCCACCGGGCATCACGACACAGCCCACGTAGTCAGCCTGGAAGACCCGGAAGGGAGTGTTCGCAAAGAACTCGGTGAGATCGTGCAACTCATTGCCGAACCGAAGATCAGGCTTGTCGGAGCCATACTTGTCCATCGCCTCGTGCCAGGTGATCCGCGGCATCGGATCAGGCAGTTCGACGTCGATGATCCTCCACACCTCACGCATGACGGCCTCCGACAAGGCGATCACATCGTTCTGGTCGACGAAGCTCATCTCGATGTCGAGCTGGGTGAACTCGGGCTGGCGATCGGCACGGAAGTCCTCGTCACGGTAGCAGCGGGCGATCTGGTAATAACGTTCCATTCCGGCGACCATGAGCAGCTGCTTGAACAGCTGGGGTGACTGCGGAAGGGCATACCAAGAGCCCGGGTGCAGCCGGGCCGGAACTAGGAAGTCGCGGGCTCCCTCCGGAGTGGAGCGAGTGAGGGTCGGGGTCTCAATGTCGACGAAATCGTACTCATCCAGCACCCGGCGGATGGTGTGGGTGATCCTGGACCGCAGGCGCATTGCCTGGGCCTGCCTCGGACGGCGAAGATCAAGGTAGCGGTACTTCAGCCGCGCGTCCTCACCGACATTGACCCGCTCGTCGATTGGGAAGGGCAGGGGCGCCGAGGGGTTGAGCACTTCGATCTCGGTGACCGCGACCTCCACCTCGCCGGTGGCCATATTCGGGTTCACGGTGTCGGCAGAACGAGCCTCCACCTTCCCGCGCACCGCCAGGCAAAATTCATTGCGTAGCTTGTGGGCGCCAAGGTCGTCGACCAATTCTTCACGGATAACGCACTGCACCACACCGGCCCTGTCACGCAGATCAATGAAGACCACCCCACCGTGATCTCTGCGGGCATCCACCCACCCCGCCAGCTCGACCTCGGTACCGATAGTGGATGAGTCAAGGGCCCCGGCTAGGTGGTTGCGAATCACGATCTTCCTTTCAACATGCCCGGCATGGACAGTGCCGATGCACCCGAGAGTCTAGGCGTCCTCGTCACGGCCACCCAATCGGAACACCGACGTGCCCGCCCAAATGTCATCGACCAAGGGCGTGCAGCGCTCACGCGCTATGCTGCGCGAACCGGGAAAGCGTGAACTCACTTTCCGGAGGCATGTACCTGTGGGCGCAGGTCACCGGTCGGCGGGTTCCACGAGTCGGCGCTGGCGTCGATCTGTTCCCCGGAGCGAATGTCTTTGACTTGGCCAGTAATTCCACCGAACCACACGAAGGGAATCCCCCGTCGGTCGGCGTGTTTGATTTGCTTTCCGTATTTCGCAGCATCCGGGGACACCTCGCAGGAAATTCCTCTGGCTCGCAGAGCTTTGGCGACGGCCATCGCATCACCGCGGGCCGTCGGGGCGTCAACAGCCACCAACACCGCCGAGGGCACCGGCCTGGTGGCGACGATTTCACCGCGCTGGATGAGCGGAGCCAGCAAACGGGTGAGGCCCAAGGAGATGCCGACCCCCGGATAGGTGCGCCTACCGTCACTGGCCAAAGAGTCGTAGCGCCCGCCCGAGGAAATCGATCCGAGGGATTCGTGCCCCACCAGTTCAGTCTCGTAGACGGTGCCGGTGTAGTAGTCCAGCCCACGGGCGATCTTGAGATCCGCAACCATCCGTCCCGGTACCTGGCGACGTGCTTCATTGAGCACCTCGGCGAGTTCATCGAGCCCCTCGTCGAGCATCTCCGAGTGCACCCCCAGCTTCCGCACCGCCGCGACGAATGAATCGTCGGGGGTGCAGATAGTGGCTAGTTCAACACACTTGCCCGCCACCTCATCGCTGAGTCCCAGTTCGGAGGTCAGCAACTCAGCCACCGCGGTAGGCCCAATCTTGTCGAATTTGTCGACGCGCTGCAGCACCTCAGCGGTGTCGGTAATGCCGAGCCCGCGATAGAAGCCTTCTGATAGCTTACGGTTGTTGACGTGCATCCGTGCCGGGGGCAATCCGAGTTCGGTGTGCATGGCCTCCAAAGCATCCAACATCACCAGCGGCGCCTCGACATCGTGGTGGGCTGCCAAGGTGTTCTCGCCAATGATGTCGATATCGGCTTGGGTGAATTCCCGGTAGCGCCCCTCCTGCGGGCGTTCCCCACGCCACACCTTCTGGATTTGATGACGCCGGAAGGGGAATGCGAGCCGCGCCGAGTTCTCCAACACGTAGCGGGCCAGCGGAACGGTAAGGTCAAAATGCAACCCCAGATCATCCCCGTGCTCATTCTCGACGGCGTGCAGTCGCCGGACGACATAAACCTCTTTGGTGATCTCACCCTTGCGGGTCAGCGAATCCATGGATTCCACGGCACGGGTCTCGATGCTGGCGAATCCGTGGAGTTCGAAGGTACTGCGCACGATATCGGTCACCCGCTGCTCGACGATGCGCTGAGCAGGAAGGAACTCGGGGAAGCCGGATAGGGGCTTGGGACGGGCCATCAGGCGAGCGCCTCCTTGTCGAGATACGGATTCGTGGCCAACTCATGGGCCATCGTCGTGGCTGGCCCATGCCCCGGAAGGATACTCGTCTGCGGGGAATAGGTCTCCACGATGCGCCGCAGTGAACCACGCATCGTCGCTAGATCTCCACCCGGTAGGTCGACGCGGCCCATCGATCCGGCGAATAGCACGTCACCGGTGAACACGATCGGGGTTCCATCAACCATGATGCGCAGGTTCACGCATCCCGGCGAGTGGCCAGGCAGGTGGAAAACCTCGAAATCGATACCGGCCTCGGTGAAACCCCGGCCATCGACGAGGTGACGCAGGTCATCGGGAGCGGGCAGGGTAAGGCTCCCCATCACCTGCGCGACGAGGGGCTCGCTCCCCGGTCCGAGACCCGCGGCAGGTGCGGTGAGCATGAACATGTCGTCGGGGTGCAAATACATCGGCACCCGATGCAAATTCGCGAGTGCAGCCGAATCACCAATGTGATCCAAGTGACCGTGGGTGGCTACCACTGCGGCCAAACGCAAGCCATGCTCCTGCAGCACGGAGGTGACGGCACCCGCCGCGGCGACACCACAGTCGATCACCACGGCAGGAGCATCGTCGCCTGTGGCGTTGGCAAGAATGTGGCAATTTGCCTGCCACGGTCCGGTGGGGAATGATGCGATGAACACAACAACCAGCCTATCGGGCAAGATAGGACCATGAGCGAAAGTGCAGGGCCCACTGAATTCGGTCGCGTCACCGACGATGGCACCGTCTACGTCTTCACCCCCGACGGCGAACGCAGGGTCGGACAAGTACCCGACGTCGATCCCTCCGATGCGATGGCGTTCTTCGTGCGACGCTTCCAGACGCTTGAGACGGAGGTGAACCTGCTCACCCAACGCATCGGCAATGGCTCCCTGTCACCGCAGGAGGCCGCCAAATCGATCGACCATCTCAAGACCTCGATCACCGAGGCCAATGCCGTCGGCGATCTGGCAGGGCTCATCACCAGACTTGAGGCACTCACTCCCGAGCTTCAGGCCGCCCAGGAGGCCCGCAGGGCCGAACGGATCGCACAAAACGAGGCGACCAAAGCCGCCAAAGAGCAGATGGTTGCTGAGGCAGAACGCATCGCAGCTGGTCGTGACTGGCGCGGCGGAGTGAACCGTTTCCGCGCGCTGCTTGAGGAGTGGAAGAAATTCCCCCGCATCGACAAAGCCACCGATGACGAACTGTGGCACCGCTTCTCCGCGGCTCGCACCACTTACACGCGCAACCGCAAGTCCCAGTTCGCTGCCGACAATGCGCGCCGCGAGCAGGCTCGCAGGGTGAAGGAGGAGATCATCTCCCGGGCCCGGGAGATCGCATCCTCCCAGGACTGGACTGCCACCGCAGCCGAGTTCCGGGAACTCATGGCCGAGTGGAAGGCAGCTGGTGGGGCTCCGCGTGATGTGGAAGACAAACTCTGGAAGGAGTTCCGGGGCCTCCAAGACCAATTCTTCGATGCCCGCTCCGCAGCCTTCAACGCCGAGGAGTCGAGCTATCGGGAAAACCTGACCGCTAAACAGGCCCTGCTGGACGAGGCCGAGAAAACCATCGTCCCAGTCACCGACATCAAAGCCTCCCGTGCCGCCTACCGGGACTTCCTGGCCAGGTACAACGAGCACGGGCGGGTGCCCCGGGACCAGATCCGTTCCCTGGAGAACCGGGTGCGAGCCCTGGAGAATGCCATCAAGGCGGCCGAGGAGGCCGAGTGGAAACGCACTGATCCCGAAGCCCGTAAACGTGCTCAGGACACAGTGGAGATGTTCGAGGCGCAGATCGCGAAGCTGACCGCCCAGGTGGAGGCGGCCGAGAAGACCGGTGACACCCGTAAGGCCACCAAGGCCAAGGAATCCATCGCCACTTACACCACGTGGATGGAGCAAGCCCGCAAGGCGCTCGACGAGTTCACCGATTGAATCTTCCCGCGCTCTGACTGCCTGGTCTCTCCTGCAGGGGCCGGGCAGTCAGGGCATACACGGTCACCAGGTGCGGTGCGTCAGTGTCACTGAGCGATGCGGTAGACGTCGTAGACTCCGGGAATGCGTCGCACCTGGGACAGCACCTCTTTGAGGTGTTTGGGATCGGAGCACTCGAAGGTGAGCCGGATCCGCCCAGTGCGATCCTTGGCCGTCGACACCGATGCCGCGGTGATCGAGACCCCCATCTCCGACAGAGCCTTGGTGAGTTCAGACAATAACCCCGTGCGATCCAGCGCCTCGACCTGCACCGAGACCAGGTAACCCACCCCGGTGGAGGAATCCCAGTCCACCCCGACGACGCGTTCCGGTTGAGTAGTCAACAAATTGGCGACATTTGGGCAGTCTTTACGGTGCACCGAGACCCCGTTCTCCCGGGTGATGAATCCCATGATGGGATCACCTGGCAAGGGAGTGCAGCACTTGGCGAGTTTGATCCACATATCGGAATCGCCGTCCACCACAACACCGACGTCCTTGGAGGCCGCAGAACGCCGTCTCGGGCGACGATTGATCCGTTCGTCTTCCAAGCCCTCGGACGCGGCCTCTTCCACCCCGCCGGTGACCTCGATAAGTTTCTGGACGATGGCCTGCGCCGAGACGTGGTTCTCCCCCACTGCCGCGTAGAGAGCATTGACATCGGGCAGACGAAAGGAATTGGCGACGGAGGTTAGATATTCGACGGTAAGCATCCGCTGCAGCGGAAGTCCGGAACGACGCAACTGGCGGGCCAGGGAATCCTTGCCCTCCTCGATCGCCTCCTCCCGGCGTTCCCGGGAGAAATGAGCCTTGATCTTGGAACGGGCCCGAGGCGACGCAACGAAACCGAGCCAGTCACGCGAGGGCCCGGCATCCTCGGCACGGGAGACCAGGATCTCGCACATGTCGCCGTTGTTGAGCTTGGTGTCCAACGGGACGAGCCTGCCATTTACCCGGGCACCAACGCACCTGTCCCCCACTTGGGTGTGGATAGCATAGGCAAGATCGACCGGGGTGGCACCAGTCGGCAGGGCCAGCACATCACCCTTGGGGGTGTAGACATACACCTCGGAGGTGTTCAACTCGAAACGCAGAGTGTCCAGGAACTCACCGGGATCATTAGTTTCCCGCTGCCATTGGTTGAGCTGGTACACCCACGTCAGATTGTTTGTCCCGTCGCCAGTGGTGGCACTCGGGTTCTCCTTGTACTTCCAGTGGGCCGCGACACCATACTCGGCCCGCTGGTGCATGTCGTGGGTACGGATCTGGAACTCGACTGGTCGGTTGCCAGGCCCGAGCACGGTAGTGTGCAACGACTGGTACATGTTGTATTTCGGCAGCGCGATGTAGTCCTTGAACCGGCCAGGCAACGGATTCCACCGGGTATGCAGCGCGCCAAGCGCACCGTAGCAGTCCCGGATCGAATCGACCAGAACGCGTAGACCCACGAGGTCGTAGATGTCGGAGAAGTCCCGGCCACGCACCACCATTTTCTGGTAGATGGAGTAGTAGTGCTTGGGCCGTCCGTAGACGGTGGCCTTAATCCCGGCACTGGCCAGGTCCTTCTTCGCTTGGTCGATCACCTCACGCAGCTGGCGTTCCCGCTGGGGGGCTGCATCCGCGACGAGGTGGACGATTTCTTCGTAGACCTTGGGTTGCAAGGTAGCGAAAGAGAGGTCTTCCAATTCCCACTTGATGGTGTTCATACCCAGCCGGTGGGCCAGCGGTGCGAAGATGTCGAGGGTGTCGCGGGCGATTCGTTCCTGCTTGTCGGGTCGCAAATAGGTGAGGGTTCGCATGTTGTGCAACCGATCGGCGAGCTTGACCACCAGCACCCGTACGTCGCGAGCAGTAGCTACGACTAGTTTGCGGATTGTCTCAGCCTTGGCGGATTCCCCGTACTGGAGTTTGTCGAGTTTTGTTACCCCATCGACGAGCAGCGCGATTTCCTCACCGAAATCGGTCTGCAACTGTTCCAAGGTGTAGGAAGTGTCCTCCACTGTGTCGTGGAGCAGGGCCGCGCACAGGGTCGAGGAGGTCATGCCCAGTTCGGCGAGAATCGTTGCAACCGCCAGCGGATGGGTGATGTAAGGCTCCCCCGATTTACGCTTCTGGCCACGGTGGTAATGCTCTGCGGTGTGGTATGCGCGCTCCAATTGGGTGAGATCAGACTTCGGGTGATTAGCCCGGACTACGGCGAACAGCGGGTCAAGGACGGCAGATTGCGGAGACCGGTTGGCTGCCCCGAACCAAGCGAAGCGCTGACGCATCCGCAGCCTGGGTTGCTCGGGGCCCGAACCGATGCGGTCCAAGGTCGCTGGCGGAGCCGATGATATCTGGGACCGGGGGCGAACGGGACCGTAGGGCCCGTAGACACTGTCATCGCTCATCGACGGTTCCCTCCCCTCGTGTCCGGCTACGAAATGCCCAGACTAGTCCGTAGTCGTCACCAAGGAGACCAGGTTCCGCAGTCCGGCTGTGGCCAAGTTCTCCCGTCCCAGAAGATCCGCCAATTCGACGACGACCTGCACCCCTGCGATTTCGGCACCTAATCTGGTAACAAGTTTCGCCCCAGCGATCAGCGTCCCCCCGGTGGCAAGCAGATCGTCGACCAGCAACACCCGATGCCCTTGGCCCAGGGCGTCGGTATGCATAGCGAGCACCGAGGAACCGTATTCGAGGTCGAAGGCCTCCTCAATCACTGCTCCGGGCAGTTTGCCGGGTTTGCGCACCGGGACGAAACCTACACCCAAGGCCATGGCCAGCGGCGCACCGAAAAGGAATCCACGCGATTCGATCCCGACAACCGCGTCGACGGCGGGAGCCTGTTCCGCCAGCAGTTCTACCGCAGTACGTAGTGCCTCAACATCACCCACCAGTGGCGTGATGTCCTTGAACTGGACGCCTGGCTTCGGAAAATCCGGAACGTTTCGGATTTTCGAGGCGATGAGGGAGGTTCTGGGATCCACGGTCATTTCTTCCTCGACGCGCGCGAACCCTTCGAGGGCTGATGGCGGGCACCGCTGCCGGGCGCCGGAAGGTTCTGCTCATCAGAAACGTCGATGTCCATCTCCTCGGATGCGAATTCGGTCACGCCCTCGGTGGGGCTGACCGACAACGGGACATCTGACGGGGATGCCGAGGAGGATGCCACGGCGACCGCACTCACCTTCGCCCTACCCTTGCGCCTAGTACGGTTCAGCCGCTCCCGATGGGCGATCATGGCAGGCTCACGTTCCCGCAACACCGCCAGCAGCGGAGTAGCAATGATAATCGACGAGTAGGCGCCAGCAGTCATGCCGACCAGCATGGCGAGCCCCAGATTCGCCAGCGGACCCTCCCCGCCGAGCACCACAAGGCCTGCGACCAAGATGGCAGCGACCGGCAGCACCGCGATGAGAGTGGTATTGATGGAGCGAACCAGCACTTGATTGATCGCCGCATTCGCAGCCTGGGAATAGGTGCGGGTCTGCTTGTTGAGGTTCACCGTCTGCTCGCGAAGGATGTCGAAGACCACGACGGTGTCGTAGAGCGAATAGCCCATCACCGTTAGCACGGCGATGACCGTCGCCGGGGAGACCGTGAAACCGATCAGCGAGTACACCCCGACGGTGATGATCATGTCGTGGAACAAGGCCAGCAGAGCCACCACCGACATTTTCCATTCACGGAAATAAGCCCAGATGAGCAGCCCGACCAGCACCATGAATACCACCAAGGCTATGACCGCCTGTTTGGTGATCTGCTTGCCCCAAGATGGGCCGATCAGTGAATAAGCAACATCCTCCGAGCTGATGCCAGCCTTCTCGGCGATGGCCGAGCGCACGGTGTTCACCTCGTCATTGTTTAGGGAGCGGGTCTGCACCCGCACTGCGGAGTCGCCGATGGTCGAAACCTGGGCATCGAGCTCGGAAACCCCGGTGCCCCCTACAACGGATGCGTAGTCATTCACCGTCGATTCGGTCACCTGCACCGGCGCCTGGAAGACCGATCCACCAACGAAATCGATGCCCAGGTTCAAACCTCGCAGCGTGATCGATGCGACGGCGATGAGCAGGGCGATCACCGTGATGGTGAACCAGCGCTTCTTGTTTCCGATGAAATCGAAGGCAAACTCACCGGTATAGAGCCGATGGGTGAATGACGAAGTCGTGGTGGCCATCTCAGCCCTCCTGCCCAACGGTGATCGGTGATTGACCCTTCTGGCGCCGGGTTCCTCCCCGGCGTCCCAGCAACGATGTCCGGGACACTCCGATGTGCTCTGCGGAGAAGCCGGACCACTTGTGACCTTCACCAAAGAATTTCGTGCGTCCCAGCAACGACATCAACGGATGGGTGAAGAAGACCACCAAAAACAGGTCGATGGCGGTGGTGACACCGAGGGTGAAGGCGAAGCCTTTCACCGAACCCATCGCCAAGAAGTAGAGCACCAGGGCAGCAAGCAACTGGACACCGTCGGCGATGAGTACCGTGTTACGAGCCTTACGCCAACCGGATTCGATCGAGTGGCGCAGCGAATGACCTTCGCGAATCTCGTCGCGGATTCTTTCGAAGTAAACGATGAACGAGTCGGCGGTCACACCGATCGCCACGATGGCACCGGCGATGCCTGGAAGGTTCAGGGCGAAACCGACGACGGTGCCCAACAAGACCATGACGGTATAGGTCACCGCAGCCGCTGCGAGCAGCGAACCGACGACCACCACGGTCAGGCCTCGGTAGTAGATGACCGAGTAGACGATGACCAAGCCCAGACCGATCAAACCGGCAGCCATACCGGCGGACAGCTGGTTTCCGCCCAGGGTGGCGGACACCGTGTCCACAGAGGAGACCTCTAAGTCGATCGGCAGTGCACCGTAACGCAGGGTAGACGCCAGGGAGCGGGCCGTCTGCTCGTTGATACCTTCGCCCGAGATGGAGGCCTGCCCTCCGGAAATCCGTTCCTCGACACGCGGCGCCGAAATGACCTCACCGTCCAAGACGATGGCGAACTGGTTCTGAGGTCGTTGCTTGGCAGCGAGCAGATTGGTGGCATCCGAGAAGATCTGGGCGCCAGCGTCATCAAGGGACAACTGCACCGACCAGTTCAACGAACCCTGGGGAATACCCGCCTGGGCATCCGAGACGTGCTCCCCCGACAGCACAACCGGACCGAGCAGGTATTTGATCTCTTGCTCCTGGTCGCAGGCAATCAGCGGCTGATCGGCGGCATCTGGGAAGTCATCCTTACAGACATAGCTTCCGAAATCAGCGAGATCCTGCTCGCTGGCCTGGTACTCGATCGCGGTGGCCGGATCGACCTCCTTGACATCGGAGCCCGTCGGACGCGGGGTCCACGATGAGGGAGGTGCCGTTGGCAGCTGGGGAGCCGGGCCACGCTGGGCGGTCGACGCCGGATCGGTTGGCTCGGCACTGGGCTCCTGGGTCTGGGAGGGAGCCGAGGTCGGTTCGGCAGACGGGCTGGACTGGGCACTCGGCGAAGTGGAGGGTTGGCTGCTAGCCGGAACACCCTGGTTGACGTTGATCACTGGGCGGAAATTGAGACGTGCCGTGGTGCCCACCAAAGCGACAAGTTCGTCGGAATTCACATTGGGAACGGCGACCTCTATCTGGTCGTTTCCTTGGATAGTCACCGAGGCCTCGCCCACCCCGAGGGAGTCGACACGGTTCTGGATGATGGTGCGGGCCGTCTCCAAGTTCTCGGCAGGCACATCGCTGCCGTCGCTGGTGACTGCAGTGAGGGTGATGGTGGTACCGCCCCGCAGGTCGAGGCCCAGACGCGGCGTCCAGGTTCCAGCGACGGCCATCAACACGACCAGCAAAGCAAGAACCGCGCCGAAACCGAGAAGGACTCGTCCCGGACGGTAGTCGGCGGCGTTGGTGTTCGAAGGCACGTTTCTCCTCAGGCGCGCTCGGTGTCGGAGTCGGCGGGCTTGTTGGTGCCCTTGGGTAGGTCGTAACCGGAACCGATCAATTCCTCGGCGACCTCCTGACCTGGCGTCTCGGCAGAATCATCCGATACAGCGGGCTCTGATACAGCAGCGATCTGCTCGTCATCGGCGAGGTCGGCATCACTCACCTGCTCGACCTCAACGGCTTCGGCATCGGTGTACTCGAATTCCTCGTCGGCTTCGGTGGCCACACGCATGATTGCTTCTTTCATGCAGGTGACCTCGACACCTGGGGCCAGTTCCACAACCACCTGGGTGTCACCGGTGGCCCGGATCGTGCCGAAGACCCGAGAGATGAGCAGGACCCTGGTACCGGGAGCCAGCTGGCTGAGCATCGAACGCTGCTCGTTCATCCGCTTCTGCTGCGGTCGGATCATCATCAGATACATGAGAAGGCCGAGCACGACCATCATCACGACAAATTCCATAGCACTTCCCTCGCCTCAGGTGTGCACCGGTCGGGGCACACCGTCCCGATACTACCCAGTGGAATGGCGATCGCCACTATTCATCATCCGCGCCGAACAAGGGTTGTCCGAATTCCACACCGGGTGGCGGTGCAAGACCGATGTGGCGCCAGCCAGCCGCGGTTGCCACCCGCCCCCGAGAGGTACGCATCAGAAATCCCAACCGCACCAAGAAAGGTTCAGCAATCTCCTCAACGGTCTGGGGTTCTTCTGCGACGGCGATGGCCAGGGTGGACAGTCCAACCGGACCTCCGCCAAATTTCGTGCAGATTGCATCTAGGACATTGCGGTCTAGACGGTCGAGTCCCAGCGTGTCGACCTCGTAGAGGTCCAGGGCACGATGGCTCGTGGCCAGATCGACCGTTCCCTCGTTGTGCACAACAGCGTAGTCACGGACCCTGCGCAGTAGACGATTGGCGATCCGGGGGGTTCCCCTGGATCGCCGGGCGATCTCGGCTGCGGATGCGAGATCAATCTCCAGGCCGAGTTTACGGGCCGAGCGCAACACGATCTTCTCCAGATCACCGGCGTCGTAGTAATCGAGTTGGGCGGTGAACCCGAATCGGTCCCGCAGCGGCCCGGGCAGCAGTCCGGCACGGGTGGTGGCCCCGACGAGGGTAAATGGTGGGATCTCGATGGGGATCGCGGTGGCTCCGGGCCCCTTGCCCACCACGACATCGACCCGGAAGTCCTCCATTGCCAGGTAGAGCATTTCTTCGGCGGGCCGGGACATCCGGTGAATTTCGTCGAGGAAGAGCACCTCCCCTTCGCTCAGCCCCGACAGGATCGCGGCCAGATCCCCAGCGTGTTGGATCGCGGGACCGGAGGTGACCCGCAACGGCACGGCCAGTTCGGTGGCGATGATCATCGCCAGGGTGGTTTTGCCTAACCCCGGGGGCCCGGACAGCAGGACGTGGTCGGGCGCGAAACCGCGATATCTGGCGGCTTCCAGTACCAAGCCGAGCTGGTCGACGACGCGGGGCTGACCCTCGAATTCGTCGAGCCGGACGGGACGAAGCGCCGACTGCCAGCTCTGCTCGTCGGGCGAGGACCAGGGATCGGTTGCGGGTGCGCTCACTGTGCTCCTCAGGATCGTGCGAGTGATTGCAGGGCGGCCTTCATGAGCTTACCCAGCGAGATCCCGGGGTCAGCCTCCGCCAGTTCCGCCACCTTCTCGCAGGCAGTTTCGGCATCCTTCGCTGACCATCCCAGGGATTGCAACCCTTGACTGACATGGTCGCGCCAGGCCGAGGGTTCCGCGGTGCGCCCGGCCGCGGGATCAGTGCCGGGTCCCACATCAAGGCCCGCCACTCGGTCGCGCAATTCGATGATGATCTTCTCGGCCCCTTTTTTCCCAATGCCCGGAACTTTGGTCAAAACGGCCTGATCGTTGCTCCGGACGGCCTGCACAAGTTGGGTGGGGGTGAGTACCGAGACAATGGCCAGGGCCAGTTTCGGGCCCACGCCGCTGGCTGACTGGACTAGCTCGAAAGCATCCCGTTCACCTTCGGATGTAAAACCGAACAGGGTCATTGAGTCTTCCCGCACCACCAAAGTGGTGTGCAGCAGGGTTTCCTCCCCGATCCGCAACCCAGCGGTGGTGTTCCCGGTCATCTGGATGCGGTATCCCACACCAGCGACATCAAGCACACACCAGTTGGCACCCGCCCCGACGACGACGCCACGCAGCAGGGCGATCATGCAGAAGACTCCTTCGACTTGGCGATGGCCTCAGCCATCCTGACAGCAGCAATCCGGTTACCGCCGCGGCTATGTGCAGCGACGGCTGCACTCAACCTGTTCGTCGCCTGACCTCGCCACAAGTGACAGATGGCCAGGGCGAGAGCGTCAGCCGCATCCGCCGGTTTCGGGGTCTCGCGAAGCCCCAGCACCCGGGTCACTAACTCCCCCACCTGGGCCTTATCGGCACGTCCGAACCCGGTGATCGCGGCCTTCACCTCGGAAGGGGTGTGCAAGGTAACCGGGATGGCCGACCTGGCTGCGATGAGCATCGCGATGCCTGCGGCCTGGGATGTACCCGTGATGGTGGCCAAGTTGTGCTGGGCAAAGACCCGCTCCACGGCAATCGCGTCAGGACGGATGCGTTCGATCCATTCGACGAGGCCCTGCTCAATGCGCAGCAACCGCAGTTCATGGGCCATATCCGAGGATGTGCGCACCACACCGGCGTCGACCATGCCAGGACGCCGTCCGATGGCACCTTCGACAACACCCACCCCGCACCGGGTCAAGCCGGGATCAATCCCGAGAACGCGCACCACACCACCCACCTGAAAAACGAACAGATGTTCGGATTCTAGGCGCGCGGCATTGTATCCCGCACCAGACGCGCCGTGGTTTTGCGGTGGTAGAGCTCACTCGGATTCGAGGGCCTCACGCACTTCAGGGGCCAGGTCGGCATTGGTGTAGACCGCTTGGACATCGTCAGAGTCCTCAAGCGCATCCACGATACGATCCAGCTTCTCGGCTTCCTCAACCGAGGAGATGATCTGGTCGAAGGTAGCAACGAAGGCGACCTCGGCGGAGTCATAATCGATGCCCGCAGCTTGGATTGCGGTGCGCACCGCGACTAGGTCATTCGGATCACAGGTCAACTCGAAGGTCTCGCCCTCGTCGGAGATATCCTCGACATTGGCCTCAATAGTTGCTTCGAGCAGTTCATCCTCGGTGATCTCCCGAGTCGAGGTCTTGCGAGCGCCGGTGTCGACCTCCTGTGTGCGGCCAACGGTGACAATACCCTTGCGTTCGAACAGCCGCTGCACCGAACCGCCGTCGGCAATGGTGCCGCCGTTGCGAGTGACAGCCACCCGCACTTCGCTGATCGCGCGATTGCGATTGTCGGTTAGCGATTCGATGAGGATCGCCACTCCGGCTGGCCCGTAGGCCTCATACATGATGGATTCGTAGTTGACCCCGTCGGAGCCCTCACCAGAACCGCGCTTGACTGCGCGGTCTATGTTGTCGTTGGGAACGGAGTTCTTCTTGGCCTTCTGAATGGCGTCGTAAAGCGTCGGATTGCCGGACGGATCGCCACCGCCCACTCGGGCGGCCACCTCAATATTCTTGATCAGCTTGGCGAACAGCTTGCCACGCTTGGCATCAATGGCCGCCTTCTTGTGCTTCGTAGTTGCCCACTTGGAGTGTCCTGACATGTCGATCCTCACTTCCCGTCTCGGCGCCAGCGCTTCAGCATAGTCCAGAGGACTTCAGTCCTCGAAGCTGCGCCCGAACAACACCATTCGTGCATCGAATTCGTAGCCGAGATCACCGAAGAGCCGTTCTGCCTGGTTCACCCGGTCAGTGTCCACCCCGATCCCGGCCCCGCTGCACCCCGCTTCCTGGAAAGAATTCATTGAGGCGGCCAGCAGGGCATGACCCAGACCCAGACCCCGGGCACCAGAAACCACACCGAATCTTTCCGTCCAACCGATTCGTTCCCCTGTATCAGGTTCCATGATCTCGGAGTTGATCGCATAGCCAATAACCCGGTTCTCCTCTCCTAGCCGCACCGCAATCCATGACCACTCGGGTCTACAGTCGGCCCGGGTGATTGAGGCCTGCCAGGATTCGGCATCCACGTCGTGGGCCCCAATCCTGGTGGAGAAGGCCAGATTGTGGGCCCTGCGCACCTCCTCGCACATCTCGGAAGCATACGGTCGCAATTCGATGCCGACGGGCGGGATGACCAACGGAAGATCGTCCTCCAGCCCACGGCGTCCGTCAAAGAACCACCGCTGAGCATCAAGCAATCCGGCTTCGATGATGTCATCGGCCACCCTTGATCCCTCATCAACGGCACACCCCACCCACATCGGGGCGACATCGTGGTCGGCGGCAATGTGGCGGTACCAGCGCCGAGCCCGCTCCACCGACCAATCCACCAAGCTGAGCCCGATGTGATGGTGCCGCCATGCTGGGTGCACCCCCATCTCCATCCATACATGTGGCCGGTGCTGAGTAGGCGGAGTGATGTGGTTCCAGGCATAGGCGACGATGGTGCCGCCCTTGTCCCGGCCAACCACCGCATGGTGGGTGGGATGAGCATGAGGTTGGTCGAAGTCGGCGACGAGGTCGTCGAGGCTCCGGGTGACCACCGGGGCATCGAAGTACTCGATGGCGGCACGTAGCTCGGCGAGTTCCACGAGATCGGTGCGATGGATGAACGACCATTCGAGGGAGCCTTCGACGATCGCTTCACCCCAGGCGGGCTGCAATTGGTCCACGAGTCATTCCTCAAGTATCGGTACCGGGACCGCGGCTGATTTCCAGCGCCTCGGCAAGCGTGAAATTACCCAGGTAGAGGGCGGTTCCAATGATGGCTCCCTCGACACCGATCGGGACGAGCCCCACCAGCAGCCGCAAATCCTCCAGACTGGAGATCCCCCCGGATGCCACCACCTTCGCGTCGGTTCGAGCACAGACCGCACCGAGCAGTTCGAGATTGGGACCGGTCAGCATGCCGTCAGATGCGACATCGGTGACCACGAACCGGGTGCATCCCGCAGCGGTCATCCGCTCGACGGTCCCGAAAACATCCCCGCCGCTGATGGTCCAGCCACGGGCAGCAAGCTGACCGTCGCGGACATCGAGCCCGATAGCCACCCGTTCCCCGTACTCGGCGAGAATCTCTTCGCACCACTCGGGGCTCTCCAGGGCCGCGGTACCGATGTTCACCCGCGTGGCACCGGTGGCCAAGGCACGTTCCAGAGAAACGGCGTCGCGAATGCCGCCGGACAACTCGACATCCATATCCACCCGATCAATCACCTCTGCAAGGATCCCGGCATTGGAGCCACGCCCGAATGCTGCGTCGAGATCCACCAGATGAAGCCATTGTGCTCCTTGTTCTTGCCAGCGCAGGGCGGCCTCCAGCGGATCCCCGAACTCCCGCTGGGAACCGACAACGCCCTGGACCAGTTGGACGGCCTTACCGTCTTGGACATCAACTGCCGGCAGAAGCACCAGCCGGTCTGCGATTGCAGTATTCATCGACACGCCCATGACCCTACTCGCCCTCGATCCACCGGCACAGGAATCGTGCCCCGGCATTGCCTGATTTCTCGGGATGGAACTGAGTTGTGGTCACATTGCGCCAACGCACTGCGGCCACGAACCGGTCCTGTTCATGGACTGTCCAAGCAACCAGAGCATCCTCGGGAACCGAGGGGCCTTCCTGCGCAGTCGCCTCATGCACCGCGTAGGAGTGCACGAAGTAGTACCGCTGATCATTTTCCAGCAGACCGAAGCCCTCGGGAACCTGTACCGTATTCCAGCCCATGTGGGGGAGCCGCCGCGCATCCAGCGATTCGACCACCCCGGGAAAAACACCGAAGCCAGCACGCCTGAAGCCATGCTCCACCCCGGCCGCAAAGAGCACCTGGTGGCCCACGCAGATGCCCAGAAGCCGCCGTCCCGAGTCGATCCAGTTCTCCAGCAGCTCGCCGGCGCCAATGGCCTCCAGCTGGCCCATACATGCCGCGAAGGCCCCCACCCCCGGAACCACGAGTCCAGCCGCGTCGGCGAAATCGGTGAGACCGGCGCCCAATACTACCTCGGCGCCGTTGACAGTCAGGGCTCGGGCAACTGAGTGCAAATTGCCCGAACCGTAGTCGAGCAGGCCGATGACCGGCCGAGAGGATCGCTGGTTCACAGAGCTCCCTTAGTGGAAGGAATGCCCTCAACCCGAGGATCAAACTCGACGGCGGCCCGCAAGGCACGCGCAAGGGCCTTGAATTGGGCCTCGACGATGTGGTGAGGTTCGCGCCCGGCGAGAACCGTCATATGCAGGCATATCCCAGCGTTGAAGGCCAGAGATTCCAGCACGTGGGCAGTCATGGAGGCCGCATAAAGCGGTTCGAGCCCACCAATGCGGGCATACTCCATTCCCGCTGGTTCCCCGCTGACCACTGCATAGGGGCGCCCAGCGAGATCGACCACGCAGCGGGCCAAGGCCTCGTCGAGAGGAATCGTGGCATCGCCGAAGCGGCGGATACCTCGCTTGTCGCCCAGCGCTTGGGCGATGGCCTGCCCTAATGCGATGGCAGTGTCCTCGATCGAATGGTGACCGTCGACGTGTACGTCGCCGGTGGTGGTGATTCCAAGATCAATCAGAGAATGCTTGGCCAGCGCAGTGAGCATGTGGTCATAGAAGCCAATGCCGGTGGAGATCGTGGACGCCCCGGTTCCATCAATGTCGATGCGCACCTCGACATCGGATTCGGAAGTCGTGCGGTGGATGTGTGCAGTGCGGGTCACCGGGATTCTCCGTTCTCTCGGTTCTGGATCAGCACTTCGGTGAGTGCCTGGCGAAAACTGTCCATCTGTTGTGGGGTGCCTGCCGAGACCCGCAGGAAGCCCTGAGGGCCCGTCTCGCGGATGAGCACTCCCCGGTCCAGGAGACCTTGCCAGATCCCGTGCCGGTTCTCGAAGGTGCCGAAGAGAGTGAAATTCGACTGTGACGGGACCACATCGAGACCCTTGGAACGTAGCCAGGATTGGATTGCCTGGTTCTGCTCACGCAGTTCCTCGACCCGGGCGAGCATCTCGGGGGCATGCGCCAGGGCAATCCTGGCGATCGCCTGGGTCTGGGCCGACAGGTGGTAGGGCAACCGCACGATGCGGCAGGCATCAACGACAGCCGGGGCTGCAGCCAGATAACCAACCCGGGCACCGGCCAGCGCGAAGGCCTTGGACATCGTCCGCGACACCACCAGCCGGGGATTGCGCGGCAGCAGGGCCAGGGCGGAATCCTCCGGCACCTCAGTGAACTCTTGGTATGCCTCGTCGACGACGACGATTGCCCGGGTGCGCTCCAGCGTCTCGGCGATCACCGATACTGGGGTGCTGGTGCCGGTCGGGTTGTTCGGGGTGCAGATCAGCACCACATCGGGATCGTGTTCCTCAATCGCGGCACAGATCGTCTCCACGTCCAAGCCGTAGTCGGGCCTGCGGGGTGCGGTGACGTAACCGGTGTGGGTGTTACGGGCGTATTCGGGATACATCGAATAGGTCGGAGGAAAGCACAGTAGTTTCCGGCCCGGGCCACCGAAGGCCTGCAACAGGTGGATCATCACCTCGTTTGAGCCGTTGGCTACCCAGATGTTCTCCGCTGCCAGGTTGAACCCCAAGTAGCGGGCCAGGTCTTGGCGCAATTGCCAGGCTTCCCGATCCGGGTAGCGATTAAGTTCGTCACCCGCTTGGTTGATCGCCTTGACAATGTCGGCCTTCACCCTCGCCGAGGGAGGGTAGGGGTTCTCGTTGACATTCAACGCCACCGCGACATCCAGTTGGGGGGCACCATAGGGCTCCTCCCCCACCAGTTCGGGGCGCAGCGGCAGATCGGCAAGACTCACATCGGCACCGGGGATCATCGGTTCTCCTTGAGACGGACCCGGATGGCGTTGGCGTGACCAGGCAGATTCTCGGCATCGGCAAAGGCCATCACCCGGTCACCGATCTCGGCAAGGCCCTGAGCATCGTACTGGATGATGTGGACCGATTTCATGAAGGAACGAACGGTCAGCCCCGAGGAATACCGGGCCGCACCGGAGGTGGGCAGTACGTGAGTGGAACCGGCCGAGTAATCCCCCAGCGGTACTGGGGAATACGGCCCGACGAAGATAGCTCCCGCATTGCGGATGCGTCTGGCTACCCCGAGGGCATCGGCGGTGTGGATCTCTAGGTGTTCGGCCGCGTAGGCGTTGGCAACCTCGATTCCGGTCTCCAGGTCGGGTACCAGCACGATCGCCGACTGCTCCCCGCCCAGCGAGATGCGCAGCCGATCGGCGGTGGCCAGCGCCGGAAGTTGCTCGGTTACCTGAGCCCGGACATCGGCAGCAAGCTGCGCAGAGGTGGTGATCAGTACGGAACCGGCCATCGGGTCATGTTCGGCTTGGGAGATGAGGTCGGCTGCGATGAAAGCGGGATCGGCCGTGTCGTCCGCGAGGATGGCGATCTCTGTGGGACCTGCCTCCGAATCAATGCCGACAACGCCCCTGAGGTAGCGCTTGGCGGCAACGACGTAGATGTTGCCGGGGCCGGTCACCAGATCCACCCGGGGACACAGCCCGGGAATACCGTGGGCGAACATGGCTACCGCTTGAGCGCCACCCACTGCAAATACCTCCTTGACACCCAGCAGTTCGCAGACCGCCAGGATGACCGGGTGGGGCAGGCCACCTGATTCGGCCTGGGGTGGGGTGGCCACGGCCAAGGAATCGACGCCGGCGACCTGGGCAGGGATGACGTTCATGATGACCGAGGAGGCCAGCGGGGCCAGACCACCGGGCACGTAGAGTCCAACCCGGCTGACCGGAATGATCGAATTGCCAACCGTCGCACCAGGGGCCAACTCCACAAGACGCCAAGCCTGCTCCACCTCAACGGTCTCGGCGACGCGACGTCGCCGCTCAATGGCCACCTCAAGGGCGGCCTGAACGGTCGGGTCCAAGCTGGCCAATGCATCGGCCATTGCTTGTCTAGGCACCCTGAAGTGCTCAGGCACCACCCCGTCGAACTGTTCGGAGAAGCGTTCCAGGGCAGCAATCCCCTCGTCGCGGACGGCATCGCACACGCAAGCCACCACCTCGACCGCGTGGTCCACGTCAAACGTTCCGCGCGGAAGCACGGAAGTCAGGTCGGATGGCCGGTCGGTTGTCAGGTCGATTTCGCGCAACACATCTGGAGTCTAGGCGGGAAGTACTCGTGACGGGGACCCATGACCAGTCATCGGTCAGGAAACCAGAATCAGACCGTCGATGCTGTGCATCCGGCACAACAACCGGGCTACCGTTGGCCCAGGTGAACAAGAGGAGCCCAGATGGCCGGAACACCAGCCCTGAGAGTGCTCGATAAGGCGAAGGTGCCCTACCGGGTGCACATCTATGAGCACGATCCCTCGAACCGGCATTTCGGGGAGGAGACTGCGGCGACGCTCGGCATCGCCGCAGAACGCATCTTCAAAACCCTGATCGCCGAATTGGTCGGCGCGACATCCGCGACGGCCTGCGCGGTGGTGCCGGTGTCCGGGCAGCTGGATCTGAAGGCCTTGGCCTCGGCCACCGGTGCGAAGAAGGCGGCCATGATCGACCCGGTGGTCGCACAACGACTCACCGGCTACGTGGTGGGTGGTATATCGCCTCTGGGCCAGAAGAAACCGATGCCGGTCTGCATCGACACCTCCGCGCAACAGTGGTCGGCCATCCTGGTATCAGGAGGCAGGCGGGGTCTATCGATCGAGATGTCCCCGACGGAACTGGCCAGAATCCTGGGCGCTTCCTTTGCCAGGCTTGGCCGCCCGGGAACGCCTCGGTAGCCACCTACCGAGCAATTCCCGCGACAACAGCGTGTAACAGGTGGTCGCAGCGAGGGCGCCGATGCACCACGTGAGAACCGCGGAACGGGCACGCAGGGCAAAATCGACCGGTACCCGGTCCCCCGGCTGCGCGGCAACCGCCCGGGCAGCGAAGTCGCCGGGGCCCATAATGACCCCTATTGCCCAGCACAGCAGCGCAGCGGCCAGCGCACCGACGGCTCCGATCAGCACCTTCTGCCAGCCCACTTCACTCCACAGCTTCCAGGCGAGAATCCCCAGTAGTGCCCCAAGCAACACCCCAATCAATGAGTAGACAGCGTCAATGGCGAAAACCTGCCCTTGGGCCCGCTCGGTCATCTGCAAGGAAGAGTCGTCGGCGGTCAGGAAGGTGGGCAAGGTGACGACCAGATGCCACAAGATTCCTGCGAGCACTCCGATGCCCACCACCGCGAGGGCGAACAGCAGTGTGCGTGGGATGGGCAATGGTGGTTGTCTGGTCATCACAACGAGCCTAGACCGCCAGGCAGCTCGGCCCCAATAAGGCCTTGAGATCCGCGATGAAGGGCTGGGATACAGCGACCCGCAGTTTTTCGTCCAATTCGAAGGTGGTGACACGTGATTCATCAAGCAATCTGAGGTGCACCATGGTGAGCCCGGGATGAGCCTGCAGCACTTGCTTGAGACGCTCGACGATCACCGGGGTGCAACGCATCGATTTGAGCTGAATGGTCACCAGCCGGGTGTGGTCGGCTGATACATCAAGGGCGTCCACTTGGTCGGCATGAAGTTCGACGCTGTCTTCCCGGACGTTGACCCGCCCCTTGATCCGCACCACGGAGTCCGGGGTGAGTTCGGTGGAGATCCGCTCGTAGACCTTCGGAAAAACGGAGACTTGGATGGAAGCGTCGAGGTCCTCCACCACCAGCGAGGCCCAGAAATCACCTTTCTTTGTTGCCCGCCGGTTCACTTGGGTGATCAACCCGCACAGCTGTTGGGTGGACCCGTTGGAACTCTCCCCCCGCTCCAGCAACCCGGCAATGGTCGTGGTGCGTTCGGCAGACAGCACATGTTCCAATCCGTTCAGCGGGTGATCGGAGACGTAGAGTCCCAGCATCTCGCGCTCAAAACCCAGCCGAGTGTGTTTATCCCATTCATCGAGTGTGGGAAGCGCCTCGGCGGTAGTCTGAGCTGATTCGGGATCGGCCCCGAATCCGCCGAGCAGCGAATCTTGCCCATGCTCGGCATTGCGTTTGACCTCGACGACCTGGTCGATAGCGTTCTCGTGGATCTCCACCAGGCCACGACGCGGGTGGCCCATGGAGTCGAAGGCCCCGGCCTTCACCAGCGATTCGATGACTCGCTTGTTGCAGACCACCAGCGGCACATTCGCCAAGAAGTCATGGAAGTCGCTGAAGTGCCCATGCTCCTCACGTGCGGCAATCAGGGCCTCCACGATGTTCTCCCCGACGTTGCGCACAGCCCCCAGCCCGAAACGGATAGCGTCGCCGACGGCGGAGTACTTGGCCAAAGACTCATTGACGTCGGGAGCGAGTACCCGGATTCCCATGCGACGACACTCGGACAGGTAGACCGCAGACTTGTCCTTCTCGTTGCGTACCGATTGGAGCAAGGCCGCCATGTACTCAACCGGATGATTGGCCTTCAGCCATGCGGTCTGGTAGCTGACCAGTCCATAAGCGGCCGAATGGGATTTGTTGAAGGCGTAGTCGGAGAAGGGAACCAGGATGTCCCACACTGTCTGGAAGGCCTCTTGAGAGTAGCCTCGCCTGAGCATTCCGTCGCGGAAGACCTCGTATTGGGCATCGAGTTCCTTCTTTTTCTTCTTGCCCATCACCCGGCGCAGCAGATCTGCTGCGCCCAGGGTATACCCGGCCAGCTTCTGGGCGATCGTCATGACCTGTTCCTGGTAGACGATTAGGCCGTAAGTCTCGTCGAGGATGTCAGCCAGCGGCTCGGCCAATTCGGGATGGATCGGTTCAATCTTCTCCCTCCCGGTCTTGCGGCGGGCGTATTTGTTGTGGGAATCAGCACCCATCGGTCCGGGGCGGTAGAGAGCCGAGACCGCAGAAATATCTTCGAATTTATCTGGTTGCATGGAGCGCAACAGGGCCCGCATCGGCCCGCCGTCAAGCTGGAAAACTCCCAGAGTGTCACCCCGCTGCATCAACTGGAAGGTAGCCGGATCATCCAGGGGGATGGCATCGATGTCCACGTCGACGCCGGTATTGCGTTTGATGTTCTTCAACGCATCGTCGATGACGGTGAGATTGCGCAGCCCCAGGAAGTCCATCTTGACCAGGCCGAGAGCCTCGGCCTTCGGGTATTCGAACTGGGTGATGATCGCCCCGTCCTGTTCCCTTTTCATGATCGGGATGACATCGGTGAGCGGCACCTTCGAGACGATGACCCCGCAGGCATGCACGCCCCACTGCCGCTTCAGGCCCTCGATGCCCTTGGCGGTGTCGACCACCTGGGCCACCTCAGAGTCGGCCTCGTACAGCTCCCGGAATTCCTTGCCCTCGTCGTAGCGTGCGTGGTCCGGATTGAACAGCTGGGAGAGCGGCACGTCTTTGCCCATGATGGCCGGGGGCATCGCCTTGGTGATCTTCTCGCCGACCGCGAAGGGCTTGTCGAGTACCCGGGCAGAGTCCTTCACCGCCTGCTTGGCCTTGATAGTGCCGAAGGTAACGATCTGGGCGACGTGGTCCTTGCCGTAGCGCTCGGTGACGTAGTCGAGAACTTCGCCGCGACGAGATTCGTCGAAATCGACGTCGAAGTCGGGCAGAGATGGGCGTTCCGGATTCAGGAATCGCTCGAACAGCAGCCCGTAAGGCAGCGGATCAAGATCGGTAATGCCCATCGCGTAGGCAATGATCGAGCCCGCACCCGAGCCGCGGCCCGGCCCCACCCGGATACCGTTACGTTTGGCCCACATGATGTAGTCCGAGACGATGAGGAAATACCCCGGGTAGCCCTTACCCAAGATGATGTCCATCTCGAAATCGGCACGTTCGCGCACCTCTCGCGGCAGCGGACTGCCAAAACGACGGATCAGGCCCTCCTCGGCCTCGTGGCGGAACCAGGATTCCTCGGTGTGTCCTTCGGGAACCGGGAAGATCGGCATGAAGGTACCATTCCCAGGCTCGAAGGTGGTCTCGCACCGTTCCGCGATCATCAGGGTGTTGTCGCAGGCCTCCTCGTAGTTGGAGAAGAGGGTACGCATCTCCTCCGGGGACTTGAGGTAGTAGCCGGTGCCGTCAAATTTGAATCGGTTCGCATCCGAAAACCGGGACCCGGAGGACACGCACAGCAGGATGTCCTGGGCACGGGCGTCCTCTGCGTGGACGTAATGCAGATCGTTGGTGGCCACCAGGGGTGCGCCCAGCTTCTTGGCCAGTCGCAGCAGGTCGGAGCGGACATCGGTCTCAATCCGCAGGCCGTGGTCCATCAACTCGACGAAAAAGTTCTGCTTGCCGAAGATCGACTGGAACTCCGCCGCCGATTCGACGGCCTTGTCGAACATGCCGAGCCGCAGATAGGTCTGTACTTCCCCCGAAGGGCATCCGGTGGTGGCGATGAGCCCCTCGTGGTATTCCTCGAGCAGTTCGCGATCGGCCCGGGGCTTGTAGAAGTGGCCTTCCAAGGAGGAGCGGGAGGCCAATTTGAACAGTTGGTGCATGCCCTCGCGGGTTTCCGACCAGATGGTCATGTGGGTGTAGGCGCCCTTGGCTGCGACATCGTCGCCGGTACCGTCTCCAAAGCGCACCCGCTTGCGTTCCCAGCGCGGGGTGCCTGGGGTGAGATAGGCCTCGAGCCCGATGATCGGCTTGACCTCGTGCTTCATCGCCGAGGTGTAGAAGTCGTAGGCACCGAACATGTTGCCGTGATCGGTGATGCCCAAAGCAGGCATTCCCATCTTCTTCGCCGCCTGAACGAGGTCGTCAACCCGTGCGGCCCCGTCGAGCATCGAGTAGTCGGTGTGGTTGTGCAGATGCACGAACCCCTTGCCCATTGCCTCCGCCTTCCGTCAACTGCCCGCATCACACTACCCTCCCGCCCTGGCATCCGCGGTGTGCGCACCGCGGTCACCGGTTCGCCGATGGTTCCCGGCCGGTGACATGATGCGACTCGTGAGTTTTTCCATTCGCAATGCGACCCTGGTCGGGATGGTCGCCATCATCCTGTGGTCCTCAATGGTGGCCTTGGTCCGCTCGACGACGGAAGCTTTCGGTCCGACCCAGGCCGCAGCATTGATTTACACCATCGCGGCGGCAGGTCTGTGGATCATCCGCCGCCCCCGCGGGTTACGCCGGTTCCCGGTGCGTTACCTGCTCATCGGTGGGTTGCTGTTCATCTCCTATGAGATCTGTCTGACCTTGGCTGTTGGCCTGGCCAGCGACGCCACCCAGGCCATCGAGGTGTCGGTGGTCAACTATTTGTGGCCAACCTCGGTGGTGTTGTTTTCGCTGCATGCGAACCGTGGCCGAGACGCGAACTGGCTGGTGGTGCCTGGAGTGCTCATCGCGACGATCGGAGTCACCTGGGCGGTGAGCGGCGGGAAGATTCTTGATCCCGGGGCTGTGGCGAGCCATGTCTCAGATAATCCGGTCCCCTATCTGCTCGCCTTCACCGGGGCCGTCGTCTGGGGCATATACAGCGTCCACACTCCGCGCATGGCGGCCGGCCATGACGGGATCACTCTGTTCTTCACGGGTGTGGCCCTCAGCTACTGGGGTATCCATCTGGTGCATGGTATCCACCAGCAGGTGACCGTCACCGCAGGGCAGATCTTGGTGCTCATCGCCGCAGGGTCGGTTATGGCCAGCGGCTATGCCTGCTGGAACATCGGTATCCTGCATGGCAACGTCACCGCGCTGGCGGTCGGTTCCTATGCAACCCCAGTGCTGTCTGCGATGTTCTCGGCGGTGGTATTGCGCGCCGATCTACCCGGTTCCTTCTGGTGGGCAGTGGGCTTCGTGGCCCTGGGGTCGGCTCTGTCCTGGCTGGGCACCCGCAGTTCGTCGGTGCGTGCGATCGGGCACCGGACACATTGACCCCATGCAGGTCAGGCGTGCTTGCGCAGTGGCGGCATCTGGTTCCAGCACTCCCCCAAGTCGGTGTTCAGGGATTGTGTTTCGGTATCTGGATTGGATTCCCGCAAGGCGAGCATCGGATCCCATGGTGCGCCGAAGACGAAGGACATCCGCGACGGGAGATCCACCACGTAGCCGCGGTCTTGCATGCAGGGAGCGAACTGGGCGTCGATGAGGGTGTACTCGTACCACTTTTCCGTGGCGCTGAGCTGGTCGCCCATGTCCCCGCGCACCGGGTAGGCTCCGGTGCACTCGAAGGAAGCCTGATCCGCATCGCGGGCCTGTTCGGCGGTCAGGGTTGCCGGATTCACTTCACCGGGCGCAGCCACCCCATGTTCTTGCAGGCAGGTGGCATGCACCTGCTCGAAATCCTCGGGGTTGATCCACCGGATGATCTGTGATTCCCCGGACACCTCCGGGTGGGAGTGCCGCACGACCTCCAGTTGTTCGGTCAACCGGTCCAGGTGTGCTTGGGTTGGGCGGTAGTACTCGATGGGTGCCAGCACCGTGGGGCCAGAGCCCTTCCAGGCTAGCCCGATGAAATGTGCCCCGGATAAACCAATGAGCACCGCGAGTGCCCGGATGACGATGGCCTTTACCATTGTTTTCTCCCCTCATGCCATCACACGTGGCGTGGTTCGGTCATGGCGGCGGACCACGGGGGCCGGTGGGTGACACCGGATTTCTCCACTGCTCGTGTTAATCATCGCACATTGGCCGACTAGTCACACCAACCGAGTGCTCACGTGACCGTACGACCCCGGCCGACAATAGACGGGGCCGCACGGCACACTCAACTGGCAGCAACGATGGGTTCACCCTCGCTGGGCTGAACCACCACGAATCCCGGGCCCTGGAAGCCCAGTTGGAAGGATTCGCCTGATCCCCGGCCGATGAGCGAGCCCATCTTGAAGGTCGATTTGATCTGGGGCTGCAGATTCGCAGACCAACAGATGGCCGCCTGCGGATCGACGAAGGTGGGCTGTTGCGAGCAGTCGAGCAGCATCGGCGGGCCGTCGGAGGAGATCGCTGCGGTCCCCTGCCCTTGCACCAGCAGGTTGAACAGGCCACCAGCCAAGATCCCAGCCCCTCCCATGGAGCGGATCTCGTAGGAGAGACTCGCATCGAAGGCCAGCAGGGATCGGGTATTGATGGTGATGGCATCTCCTTCGAGTTCCAACAGGAAGATGTCGTGAGCTGCCCGGGCGAAGAACACCTCTCCCTGGCCCGTGGCCCGCATGAGGTTCCCGCCCTCGCCAGTAACGGCTTTCTTCAGGAAACCGGTCACCGAACCGGAACCTTGGTAGTGGAAATCGACATTGCCCTGGTAGGCCACCATGGCTCCTTGTGCGGCCAACACCTCGGGGCCCAGCACTACCCTGAGCATCTTGTGGGATTGAAGGGTCCAGCGTTGAGTGGTCTGCTGTTCCTGGTGCACCTGGTCAAAGATCGCAGAGCGCATACTTCCTCACATCCTGTCGTGAAATCGTGAACTCAGCCTAATGCCCCGCCGGTGCATGACCGAAGCACCCGGGCAAGTATCTGCTGCGACTGGTGATGCGTCCGGGTGCTGTCTGGGAACCTTCCTGCCATGTCAGGAGGCCAAAGTACCCGCCGAAGAAAAGACACCGCTTTTCGATACAGAAGTGTATCCGCTCTATTGTGCTGTCTCGCGGTGGACACGGTGTTACGGTGATTTTGCCAACCCACATAAGGAGCCCCGATGTTTCCCGTCACAGATGCCGAACGACAAGCCGCCTTGATGTACCTGCCCCCGGTGTTTTATGTGCCGACAGCCCGGCTGAACGGACCAGACGGACCGGAGATCGAACTCCGGCATGTCGATGACAACGAGATCGCCCTGATGGTCTACACCGCCAGGGATAGGCTGCACCGTTGCTGTGGCGATTTCCAGCGGTGGGCGATGGTTCCGGCCGGGAATCTGAAAGAACTGCATCGCAGACTGCCCTTCGACAAGATCCTCACGGATGTGGAGATACCCGAGGAGCTCAGGTACGACCTGGAGGACCTGTTATGAGCGACTACGCGGTCGAGTTCGACGCGGCGATGGCGATGAGCGCCCAGCATGCCGAGAGCCGTGATGCCCTGGATGCCTTCGGTGCGAGCGCACCTACCGATGTCGATGGTGGTGATGGAACCGCCTACCTGCTGTCCATGCTTGCCGGAATCAACCGGGACACCGGAGCCCTGGTTGACATTCTGAATACTGCCGCGCACCAGATGGCGGTCACCGTTGACCTGTATCGAGGGGTCGAGGAGGAGGCCGAGCAGGTGTTCAGGGATCTGGGAGATCAGATCTGATGGGCGGCGGGGCATTCGACACCTACATCGCCGGTGAGCGTGCAGCAATCGACGATGCCGGGCAGTGGCTCAAATCGCTGCGAGCCGCCTACGCTGAGGCCGCCGATGACACCCACAGCGTGCGCTCGAAATCGAACTATGTTTGGACCGGCCGAGCCGGGGACGCCTACCGGGACTTCAACAAGGATCTCACCAAAGCACTTGATGAGATGAAGGATCGTTCCGCGAGGGCCGAGGATCTCTTCTTCTCCTACGCCCAGCAGCTGGCCTGGCGGCAAGAAGAAATGCAGGAGCATCGCGACAAGGCGATACAGGGAGATCTGGTGGTCGACGGCACCTGGATCAACGCTCCCGAACCGGTGGTGTGCCCTGCCCGGCCCCCTGACCCGAAGGCGTCTGCCGAGCGGCGCGCGCAGTACGGCGATGTGATGCGAGCCTACGAGCGGTACTGCGAGCAGTTGGATCTGTTCTTAGAGCTTGAGGAGAAGACCGCGAAGACCTTCAGGCGGCTGGAGGATTGGATCGAGATCAATCTGGCCGGGGCAGTCGAAGAACTCAACGCGGACAGCCTTGCCACGATCATGGGAACCGCCCTGTCGCGTCTCGGGCTTGCCGTTTCCGCAGGAAAAAGCTCTTTCAGCTCCCGGGCGGTCGATCTACGAGACAAGGCCACGAAGAGAGCCACCGAGGCCGCCCGCCGGGCCTCCGGTAACCCGGCAGTGAGATCTGGGCAGTATGACCCGAATCCTGCCTCGGTGCAGAAACGGGCCGAGGCTCATCCGAACGCAGTCCGCGCGGGCAGGGCCACCGACATGGCCAAGAGATTTGGCCGCATCGGTACCGCGCTGACCATCGCAACCGCTGGACTGGAGATCTCCCAAGGAGCATCGCCATCTGGTGTGCTTGTCGGTGTCGCCGGAGGTATCATCGGAGGCACCGTAGGGATGCCTGTCGGACAAGCTCTCGGAACTTCCGCAGTCGGTCTTATCGGCGCAGTGACAGGTCATGGCCCCGGCGCCGCTGCCGGGGCCATGGTCGGCGGGGTGGCGGGAACGGTTATTGGTTCGATGTTCTGCTCTTGGGCTGCGCGGTCTGCTTATACGAGTGTTATTCCGCAGCAAGTGCGCGAACTCATCGATGAGGGCATGAAAGACGCATGGGGCACCATCACCAGCTCCGACCCACCCGAGACCATCATCGTCAGCGACACCCCAGAAAGCCGCCACTATCGATGACACAAAAAATCACACTCACCATAAAACCACCACCCGGCACCAAAAAACTACCAAAGCCTCCACTTAAATACTTAGTGATAGCATTCTCTTTCAGCACAGCATCGCTAGCATTAGGATTTTGGGATTACGGAAGATCCAACAACTTTGGTTCCCTTCGTTTCGCAGGATCCATGGCATGCACCTTATTGTCCATGTTCATTGTTGGCTTGTCCTTGTGGCTCAAAAAAGATTGTCGATTGGAAATCTGCCGAACCGCAAACGAGCTTCAATCCCAAAACAGAATCAAAATACTTTTATCCTCTGCCACAATATCCCTCGTCAGCACATTTTTGATTCTCAACCCAAAAAATGCCAGTGCAGTATCTTTACTATGGTGGATCATGATGGGGATCACAAGCATTGGTTGGAGTCTATTTATAGCTTTAGCAGTAATTTCGGGAGCGCGTTTTTGCACGGTTCTTTCTGATCGCGGTATCAGAATACATGTGCTTTTTCGGAGTGACAGGGTCATCTTGTGGGATGATTGCCCGGAACCGTACATGATCTATCCACAAATCCTTGCTCTTTTGGTCGGCGGCAAGGTAATTTATGTATTAACCGGTTTTGAGGCGACGGATCCGCGGATTATGGCTGCTCTTATCAACTACTATCGCACCCACCCAGAACACCGACACGAACTCACCACCGGAGAAACCATCACCCGACTCACCACCGGACGCCTACCCATCGACTGGACCATCACCCCACAACCACAAAACCAGAAGAACACATGAACCCACACCCAAACCTCCGGCAAGAACACCCAAAAACTCAATACCTGACTCTCAACCACACGAACGTTATTCCATCGATAGACGAACCCATCGATGAGAGCGTGAAGAACGCATGGGGCACCATCACCAACTCCGACCCACGAGAGACCATCATCGTCAGCGACACCCCAGAAAGCCGCCACTACCGATGACACAAAAAATCACACTCACCATAAAACCACCACCCGGCACCAAAAAACTACCAAAAGTTCCAGCAAAAACGCTACTCTCAGCGCTTACCCTCATCGCGGCATCGTTAATATTCGGACTTCTGGGATACCAAAAATCTGATGACTTCAGCTTCCTTCGCATGGGAGGATCCATGGCATGCACCTTTTTGTCCATGGTTTCTTCTGCTGCAACTTTTCAATTCAGGAACGACTATAGATTCAAAGCTCGGCAAGATGCGGCAGGAATTCACTTCCAGAAAAGAATTGGAGCAACCTTTCTCGCTGCCACGACATCCGCTACCGGAGCAGCGCTGATCTTCAACCCCGAGAACATCAAAATTATTCATATCTCATGGATTGTATTAATAGGATGCGTAAATATTATTTTGAGCGGATATTTAATTTTGTTAACAATTATAGGACGACAGTCAGATATTATTTTTTCTCATCAAGGTATCGAAATACATGTTCTTTTTCGGAGTGACAGGGTTATCTTGTGGGATGATTGCCCGGAGCCATACATGATCTATCCACAAATCCTTGCTCTTTTAGTCGATGACAAGGAGATTTACGTATCAGCCGCCGCTGAAGGGATTGATCCTCGGATTATGGTTGCTCTCATTAATTACTATCGCACCCACCCAGAGCACCGACACGAGCTCACCACCGGAGAAACCATTACCCGACTCGCCACCGGACGCCTGCCTATCGACTGGACCATCACCCCACAACCACAAAACCAGAAGAATACATGAACCACACCCACATCACCGGTAAACACCCCGAACCTCAATACCCGGTCCTCAGCCTACTTACACGAGCATTACTCCACAGATACGCAAACCCATCGATGAAGGCATGAAAGACGCATGGGATACCATCGCCAGTTCCGACCCACCCGAGACCATCATCGTCAGCGACACCCCAGAAAGCCGCCACCACCGATGACATAAAAAATCACACTCACCATAAAACCACCACCAGGAACCAAAAAACTACCAAAATTTCCACTCAAATACTTACTCGCATTATTTGCCTTCAGCGCAGCACCGCTATTACCGGGATATCTGGAGTACGAAAAATCCAACAATCCCGGCTTCCTCCGCTTCGGAGGATTTATGGCATGCACTTTTTTATCCATGCTTATTGTCGGTCTTTTCTTTTATTTCAAAAGAAACTTTCGATTCGAATTTCGTCAAGCATCAAACGGGGTTCAATCCCAAAACAGAATCGAAACATTTTCGCTTTCAGCCACAGCATCCCTCGTCGGTACACTTCTAATTCTCAATCCGGAAAACGTCAGCGCAATATCTTTGCCATGGATAATTGTGATGGGAATCACAAGCATTGGTTGGAGTCTATTTATAACTATATCAGCAATCGCAGGAGCGTGCTTCTATACGGTTCTTTCTAATTACGGTATCAGAATACATGTGCTTTTTCGGAGCGATACGGTCATCTTGTGGGATGATTGCCCGGAGCCATACATGATCTATCCACAAATCCTTGCTCTTTTGATTGATGACAAGGAAATCTGTGTGGCAACCGGCTCTGAGGCGACCGACCCTCGGATCATGGCTGCTCTCATTAATTACTACCGCACCCACCCAGAACACCGACACGAACTCACCACCGGAGAAACCATCACCCGACTCACCACCGGACGCCTACCCATCGACTGGACCATCACCCCACAACCCAGCACATCACCTGGATTCAACGGGTCATAAGACCAGGACAACTACTAGATGTCAGGAGTCTGCTTGTTCTCCAGATTTCTCTTGTGGTTCGCCTGCCATCGATTCAAAGATTTCCTCGACATCGAACCCGGTTATCGCACGGATTTCTTTCCAAGACAGCAGAGAATTTAATCCCATGTCTTCGGCAATCTTTTTCGATTCCTTTTCCAGTTCACTCCGCATTTCAGCCACCATATCGGCACGCCATTCCTCGGAGAGTCCTGCCTGAGTCCTCAGGGTATCGAGAACCTGCTCATGGCCAGCAGCCTCGACCGCATCATGCAAGGCTTCAGCACCAGATAGCGGCCTGTCGGCCTCCAAGAATTCGTCAACCACCTGCCATACCGCCTTGTCCCCGGTCTGTGCGGCACGAGCCGATGCGGCCATCCTCGGATCATCCCCGGCAATGAGTTCCTCTAACCACAGTCGGGTCTCCCTGCCCTCCGGATCATTGCGTTGTCGCATCTTTTCCAAGCGACGTCTTTCATGCGGTTTCACCAGTCTGCTCCCAGATCCGGACCCGATGTTAAGAGTGCGCCAGCCAGTGCACAGAAAGTGACGAATCCCTGTAAAATCAGTAGTGCTTTGCTGAATGTCTTGCTGATCGCCTTGATGATGGCGATGGCCAAGCCGAACAGCTTCTTTAGGGCCTCCCACACGTGGTTCTCACCAGTGAAGATCCCAGTGACCATGTCCAAGCCCACAGCGATGGCATCTCCGAACTTGTTCAGGATGGTCTTCGCTTCGGCAAGAAATCCCAAGACCTCACCCGTCAACGTCTCGATGTCCTTGAGCAACACGTAGGAAGCCATTTGCCAAGCATCGTAGCTTTCATGAGCCTTCTCCCAGATTTCTTGAAGCCCATCCAGTTTGTCGGCAGCACCAAAAATCCTATCCCTCGCGGTGTCTGCACTTTCCCCTTCCCACTTGGCTTTCGTGGAGAACTCCTTCGCATTGTGACACATGAATCTCTGCATCCACCCTGTGTGGTCGGCAAACTTCTGGAAGATGTCAGCGATTTCTCCTAAAGCCTTCCAGTCACCAGCAACTGTGAACCATTTTTCCAAGTAATCAGTGGGTTTCTCACCGAAGATCCAGCCCAGCAGCTCATCCAGTGCATTGACCAAAGCGACCTCGCCCTTGAGCTCCTGGGCCATGGTGAGGATGTCGATGACCGGCCCGTACAGGAAAGGGCCACTCGCCTTGGGGCCATCGGTGAGACACATGTCAGAAGGAAGTTTATCCTCAGACCCCGGACCGTGAGGCATCCCACCAGACGACATACCGCTGTCGTCGTCACCCTGCTCGACGCCTGAGAAGATATTCCGTACCTGATCGACGTTGCCCTCCTCGGTCTTGCGATACATGGCGGCACTCTCGTGCAGGGCCTCGGAGATCTTGGTGATGTGAGCGTCCAGCTTCTGACACTGCGCAGAGACGTTGGGTGTCATCTCGCCGATGGTGGGCAGCATCATGCCCGGTAAACCGGTACTGGCTTGAAATGCCCTTTTATCGACGGCTTCACGTTGCCAGTAGTCGGATACCTTGTGAGAGTCTTTCGCCAATGTGGCGTATGTGTTCCCCACAGCGTCCAATCCTGCGGTATCGTAAGCGATGTCTCCAGTCATATGCTTCCTTTCACGTCACATGCACTAGCAGGCTAACCTGCGCAGGGGTCAGCACGAACGCGATAGCAGAAAAGACGGTAGCGCTGCGGCTGCAACTGAACTTCCCAAAGACGTGCATGATGGGCTCGCACATGCACTCCACAAGGGTCTTTTTCTTTTATGGAGAGGACCCATCACCTATGCCGCACCGAAATCCCCTATCCGGGTAGTGGCCTGGCCGGGCTGATACCCGATGCACCAGGAAAACCGAAGGGCCATAAGCGCATTCCCGGTTTCCTACGCCATGCGAAAACCAGGCTGGTTAGTCCACCGAGGAAGATCACCGCGGAGACCCACGAGTTCACCCGGAAAGCACCGATGTGGTTGACGGTGTCAATGCGTAGGGCCTCGATGAAGAACCTGCCGAAGGTGTACCACACGATGTAGGCGAGGAAGAGCTTGCCTCGTCCACAACGGAACCGTTTCTCCACCCACAACAGCGCTAGCCCACCAGTGAAATTCCAGACCAGCTCGTAGAGGAAGGCCGGATGATAGGTGGCGTAGGATTCGTAGCCTGTCGGCCGGTACGCGGGATCGATCGCTAGTCCCCAGGGCAAGTCGGTCGGTCGTCCGAAGAGTTCTTGGTTGAACCAGTTACCCAGCCTCCCGATGCCCTGGGCGAACAGCAGCCCTGGGGCGATGACATCGGCCATCTCACCGAAGGCCAGCCCACGACGTCGGCACATGATCCACGTGGCCAACCCGCCAACTATTACCCCACCCCAGATACCCAAACCGCCGTTGCGGATGTTAAGGGCCTGCCAGGGATTACGTCCAGGAGCGAAGTAGAGCTGGCTGTCGGTGATGACATGGTAGGCCCTGGCACCCAAGACCCCAGAAAGCACCATCACCAGCACCAGGGAGTCGAAATCCTCCGGTTTGCCTCCCCGGGCTGCAAACCTGCGACGACACAGCCGGGCCGCAACGAAAATGCCGATGAGAATGCAGACGGCATACCAGCGGATCTCGAATGGTCCGATAGAGAAACCGACCGAATCTGGTGATGGGATCTGGAGCAGATTCATCAGTTTGTCCTCCGGACCCCTGCCGCAAGATCGGAGACCAAGCGCCGCAACCCTCCCATGTCATTACTTCCCCGGCGCTCTGCTTCAATCAAGCACTTCACCAGGGCCGAACCTACGATAACCGCATCGGCGAAAGAACCGACCTCGGCGGCCTGGTCGCCATCGGAAACCCCGAGACCGACACCCACCGGAATCGACGGATCAATGGCACGAGCCCGCTCGACGATGACCGGTGCCGCCGCAGAGGTCGTTGCCCGGGCACCGGTGACCCCCATCACCGAGGTGGCATACACCCAGCCTCGGCAAGCAGCCATGGTCATCGCGATGCGTTCATCGGTGGACGACGGCGCAATGAGAAAGACCCGGTCCAAACCATGGACGTCGGAGACGCCCACCCACTGCTCTGCCTCCTCGGGGATGAGATCCGGGGTGATCAGCCCGGCCCCACCAGCATTGGCCAGGTCCCGTGCAAATGCCTCCACCCCATGCCGTTCCACCAGATTCCAATAAATCATCACCATCGGTACGGCTCCCGCAGCAGCCACCGTCTCAACGGCGGTAAACACATCTGCGATGCGCACCCCACGCTGTAGGGCTCTGGTGGTGGCGTGCTGGATGGCGAGCCCGTCCATCATCGGATCGGAATAGGGCATTCCGATCTCGACAATGTCCACGCCAATCCCCTCGCCTTCGACAAGGGCCTTCATCGCATCAAGTGAACCGGACACCGTTGGGTAGCCGACGGGTAGGAAACCGATGAGCGCTGAACGGTTCTGCTGCTTCGCCCGGGTCAGAACGTGCCCGGTAATTCCCAGCCGAGGATCGATGTTCATGCAAATGCTCCCGTCGTCGCGTCGGCCACGCCGTCGATCCCGAACCACTTCATGGCCGTGTCGACATCCTTATCCCCCCGCCCGGACAGGCAGACGACGAGCAGTGGGGACAGCTGTGGGGATGTGGCGGCCAGTCGCAGCGCCAGCCTGCGCGCCCCGGCCAGCGCATGAGCAGATTCGATGGCGGGCATGATGCCCTCGGTGCGGCACAGCAGTTTGAAGGCGTCCATCGCCTCGGCATCGGTGACCGGTTCGTAGATGGCCCGTCCCTTGACTGCGAGTAGGGCATGCTCGGGCCCGACCCCCGGGTAGTCGAGACCTGCGGAAATCGAATGGGATTCCACGGTCTGTCCGTCGTCGTCTTGGAGGATGAAGGTCCGGGTGCCGTGCAGCACCCCCTGGGAACCGCCGGTGATGGATGCGGCGTGGCGTCCGGTCTGCAGCCCATCACCCGCAGCCTCGAACCCGTGGAGGGCAACTTCCGGGCTATCAATGAAATCAGCGAACATCCCGATGGCGTTCGAGCCGCCCCCCACGCAGGCGCAGACCGCGTCGGGCAGCCGCCCGTACTGTTCCAAGCACTGGGCCCTGGTCTCGGTGGAAAGAACTCGCTGGAATTCCCGGACCATCTTTGGGAAGGGGTGCGGTCCGGAAGCGGTGCCGATCATGTAATGGGTATCGGCAACATTGGTCACCCAGTCACGCATCGCCTCATTCATTGCGTCCTTGAGAGTGGCCGAACCGGCCTCGACGGCCACCACCTCGGCGCCGAGAAGTTGCATCCGGGCTACGTTAAGCGCCTGCCGCTCGGTGTCCATCCTGCCCATGTACACCCGGCATTCCAGTCCCATCAAGGCTGCGACGGTGGCCGTCGCCACTCCGTGCTGGCCCGCCCCAGTCTCGGCAATGATCCTGGTCTTGCCCATCCGCTTAGTCAGCAGGGCCTGACCGAGCACATTGTTTATCTTGTGGGAGCCGGTGTGGTTCAGGTCCTCGCGTTTCAGCAGGATCCTCGCCCTCCCGCAATGTTCAGAAAAGCGTTCGGCGAAAGTGAGCAGGGACGGCCGGCCTGCGTAGTGCAGTTGAAGGTCACGAAGCTCGGCGAGAAACACCTCGTCATGGATGGCCGCCTCAAAAACTTCGGCAAGTTCGTGGATTGCTGCCTGGAGGGCCTCGGGGACAAAAATTCCCCCGAACTGTTCGAAATGTCCCCGGGAATCGGGCATCGTGTGGGTCATCTGGATTCCTCGCGATCTGCGGCTGCCACCAGCTCGCTGATGGCCTGTGCGGGGTGTGCATGGGTGACCAAGGCCTCGCCGACCAAGATGACGTCGGCTCCTGCCGAGCGCACCCTGGCGGCATCCGCCCCCGTGAGGATGCCGGATTCGGCGACTTTGACCACCTCATCAGGCAGATGGCTGACGATCCGTTCGAAATTCGCCACATCCACCTCAAGGGTCTTCAGGTTACGGTTGTTGACGCCGACCAACTCAGCCCCGGCGTGCACTGCCCGCCGGGCCTCGGCCTCGTCGTGCACCTCCACCAGGGGAACCATGCCCAGATCAAGGGCCAACCGGTGCAACCGGTCAAGTTCCGCATCATCCAGGGCAGCGACGATCAGCAAGGCGAGATCCGCACCATGGACACGGGCCTCCCACAACTGATAGTCAGTGACGATGAAGTCTTTGCGCAGCACAGGCAACCCGACCCGTTCGCGCACCGCGTCCAGATCGGCCAGACTTCCGTTGAACCGCCGCCTCTCGGTGAGCACCGACACGGCGGCTGCACCACCGGCCTCATAAGCAGCGGCTAACTGGGCTGGATCATTGATGGATGCCAGTGCTCCCTTCGATGGCGAGGCACGCTTCACCTCTGCGATGACCGAGAGCTGGTCGTTGCGGAATCGTCGCATTGCATCGCGCGGAGCTGGGGCCGCCGCGACAGCGGCCTCCAGATCGGTCATCGTGCAGGTGAGCATGCGCCGGGCCAGATCCTGGCGGACCCCAGTGATGATTTCGTCGAGAACAGTGCCCATGCGTCACTCCTCCTCGCCGATGGCCAGGTTGCGGATCTGGCCCGCACGAACCACCGCCCCCAAGACTGCCTCCGCCTTGTTGCGGGATTCGAGATCCTCGGCTGCGGGCACCGAATCGGCCACCACACCGGCCCCGGCTTGTACATAGGCAACCCCGTCGACGATCACCGCAGTACGAATCGCGATGGCCGCATCAGAATCACCGTCGACGTTGAAATAACCCACCACTCCACCGTAGGGACCCCGGCGCGAGGTCTCCAACTCGTCAATGATCTGCATCGCGCGCACCTTCGGCGCCCCCGAGAGAGTCCCCGCCGGGAAACAGGCCATCGTGGCGTCCAGCGCACTGCATTCATCGCGCAATCTCCCGGTAACCGAAGCCTCCAGATGCATGACGTGCGAGTAACGGTGCACCGACATGAATTCGGTCACTTGGACGGTCCCCGGCTGGCACACCCTGCCCAGGTCGTTGCGGCCCAGGTCAACGAGCATCAGGTGCTCGGCTCGTTCTTTCTCGTCGGCCAACAGCTCGGTTTCCATCCCCAGATCGGATGCCGGATCGGTGCCACGGGGACGGGTTCCGGCGATTGGGCGCGTGGTGGCTTGGCGATCCGACACGCTCACCAGCGCCTCCGGGGAAGAACCGACAATCGCGAACTCCTGTTCGCCATCGCTCAGCCGCAGCAAGTAGAGGTAAGGACTCGGGTTGGTCAGCCGCAGCTCGCGGTAAATCGCCAAGGCATCGGCATCGGTGTCCACCTCGAAACGTTGCGAAGGCACTACCTGGAAGATGTCACCGGCCCGGATGTATTCCTTGGCAGTTTCGACGACTCCTTCGAACTCCTCCTGGCTACGTTGACGACGAACACTCGGGGCAGGCCCCGCTGTACGAGTGGCGATCAATGAACGACGCGGCCCGGCCAGCACCCGGGCCATCCGTTCCAGCCTGGCGACGGCATCTTCCCACGCCTCGCTGGCCTGGGAGGGCGACACACAGTGGGTGTTGGCCACCAGCCACAGCTCACCGGTGCGGTGATCAAGCACCGCCATGTCCGAGGCCAGCATCATCACCATATCTGGCAGGTTCAGATCGTCCGGGTTCGCATCGCCGATGGACTCCAGCTGGCGCACCATGTCGTAGCCGAGGTAACCAACCATTCCTGCGGTGAATCCCGGCAGATCGGAGTCACGTTCTGTGTGCAGGTGCTCCAACGTGGCACTCAGCACATCCAGGGGACGACCGCCGGTGGGCAGACCGGGCGGGGGGGTACCGATCCACTGGCACCGATCACCGTGCCCGATCAAGGTGGCCGCTGCATTCACCCCGACGAAACTCCAGCGTGACCACACCCCCTGCTCGGCGGATTCGAAGAGGAAGGTTCCCGAACGCCCGCCACACAATTGTTCGTAGAGGGCTACCGGGGTCAGGTCGTCGGCCATCAGTCGGCACCGCACCGGAACCACGGCACGGTCCACTACCTGCGCGGCGAAATCCTCACGAGTGGGTATGACGATGCCCGGGTCAATCATTGGTGCTCCGTTCCTTCGTGACAGGTGACGCGAGAATCTCCCCACCGGTATCGAAACAGGAGTTCTCGCCGGTGTGGCAGGCGCCACCGGTCTGGTCGACGTGCAACAGCAGAGTGTCCCCATCGCAATCAATCTCGATTGTCCGAACGTACTGGGTATGCCCGGAAATCGCTCCCTTGCGCCACAGTTCTTGCCGGGAACGCGACCAATAGGTGGCTTGGCGGGTAGCCAAGGTGAGGGCGAGGGACTCGTCACTCATCCAGGCGACCATCAACACCCGTCCGGAACCGGCGTCTTGGACAACCGCCGGCACCAAACCGTTGGGGTCACGCTTCAACCGGGCTGCAACTGTGGGGTCCAGATTCATCAAGACAATTTTCCCATGATGATCTCACGCACCTTGGCGGCGTCGGCCTGGCCCTTCATCGCCTTCATCACCTGCCCGATGAGGGCACCGGCTGCCTGCACCTTTCCGTCACGGATCTTCTGAGCGACATCCGGGTTGGCAGCAATCACCTGGTCGACGGCGGCACCCAGCGCACCATCGTCGGAGACTACCGCAAGCCCGCGTGCCTCGACGACCTCACCCGGAGTTCCCTCCTTGGCGAGTACGCCGTCGATCACCTGGCGTGCCAGCTTGTCGGTGAGGGTGCCTCCATCGACGAGCGCCTGGAGCTCGGCCACTTGGTGCGCGGTGATGGCGAGCTCTTCGAGTGGAATCTCCGCCTCATTGGCACGCCGGGCCAGTTCCCCGCACCACCACTTGCGAGCAGCACCGGAGGTAGCACCGGCGGCGACGGTCGCCTCGATCAGATCGATCGCGCCCTCGGTGCCATTCACATCACGCATCTCCAGATCGGTAAATCCCCATTCACCTTGCAACCTGGCACGGCGGCGTCCCGGTTCTTCGGGAAGGCTGGCCCGCAGTTCGGCAACCCATTCCCGGGAGGGCGCGACGGGAACCAGATCGGGTTCCGGGAAGTAGCGGTAGTCCTCGGCCTGCTCCTTGGAACGCCCTGCGGTGGTGTAACCGGCCTCGTTCCACATCCGGGTCTCCTGCCTGACCCTCCCTCCAGCGCCGAGGATGGCCCCTTGGCGACGGATTTCGTAGGTGAGAGCGGCCTCCACCGAGCGCAGCGAGTTGACATTCTTCGTCTCTGTGCGAGTACCGAGTTCGCTGGATCCCTTAGGCATCAGCGAGACATTGGCATCACATCTCATGTTGCCCCGCTCCATCCGGGCCTGAGAGACTTTCAGGGCACGCATCATGTCGCGCAGGAACGACATATAGGCCCGGGCAACCTGCGGGGCCTTCCCCCCGGTTCCCCAAATGGGATGCGTAACGATCTCCATCAGCGGGACACCGGCACGGTTATAGTCCACCAAGGAGTGGTCGGCGCCCTGGATGCGACCGAGCCCACCCACGTGGGTGTTCTTGCCGGCATCCTCCTCCATGTGCACCCGCTCCACCGGGATGTGATAGCTCTGCCCGTCCACCTCCACATCGACTCCACCTTCGAAGCAGATGGGTTCGTCGTACTGGGACAGCTGATAGTCCTTGGGCATATCCGGATAGAAGTAATTCTTCCTGGCGAAGCGACACCACTCGGCGACCTCACACCCCAGGGACAACCCGATGCGGATGGCCGAAGCGACAGCTTCCCCGTTGACCACAGGCAGGGAGCCTGGCAGTCCGAGACATACCGGGCAGGTGTGGCTGTTTGGGTCCCCCCCGAAGGCGGTGGTGCACCCACACCACATCTTCGATGCGGTGTCGAGTTCGACATGCACCTCCAGACCGATGACCACATCGTAGCGGGCCATGACCTCGTCGTAGTCCATCAACTCGTCGGTCATCGAGTCACCTCCAAGGAGTCAAGGGAGGGGATACGTTCCAACAGCGGGCCTCCCCAGCGATCGGCCAGGGCTTCCTCCAAAGCGCCGCCCACACGGTAGCAGCGGTCATCAGCCATCACCGGGGCCATCACCTGCAAACCGACGGGCATATCGTCCTCGTCCGCCAGCCCGATCGGGAAAGAGCCCGCGGCATTACCTGCCAGATTCGAGGGAATGGTGCACAGATCCGATTTGTACATGGCCAGCAGATCGTCACTCTTCTCCCCGAAGCGGAAGGCTGTGGTCGGGGTGGATGGCGAGACGAGCACATCACACTGGGTGAAGGCTTGGTCAAAATCCCGAGAGATCAGAGTCCGCATCTTCTGCGCCGAGCCGTAGTAGGCGTCATAGTACCCGGCTGACAACGCGTAGGTACCCAGAATGATCCGGCGCTTCACCTCGTCACCGAAGCCGGCGGCCCGAGACAATCGCATGACCTGCTCGGCCGAGGTGATCCCGTCGTCACCGACCCGTAACCCGTAGCGCATGCCGTCATACCTTGCGAGGTTCGAGGAGACCTCCGCAGGCATGATCAGATAGTAAGTGGCCAGGGCGTATTCGAAATAGGGACAGGAAACCTCGACGATCTTGGCACCCAGTTCCCGGAGCAATTCGACCGCCTCGGCGAACCGAGCCTCCACCCCCGGGGCATATCCCTCGCCCCCGAGTTCGGTGACCACACCGATGCGCATGCCCCTCACATCGCGGCGCTGGGCAGCTGCCACCACATCAGGCACTGGAGCCTTGATAGATGTGGAATCCATCGGATCATGACCTGCCATCACCTGATGCAGCAAAGCGGTGTCTAAGACGTTACGGGCACAGGGACCGGGCTGGTCCAAGGAGGAGGCCATCGCGATGACCCCGTATCTGGATACCCCGCCATAGGTGGGTTTCACGCCGACGGTCCCGGTCACCGCGGCCGGCTGCCGGATCGATCCGCCGGTATCGGTTCCGGTGGCCAACGGTGCCTGGAAGGCAGCCAAGGCCGCCGACGACCCGCCCCCGGAACCACCAGGGATCCGATCAAGATCCCACGGATTGCGGGTCGGACCGAAAGCAGAGGTCTCGGTCGACGATCCCATCGCGAATTCGTCGAGATTGGTTTTGCCTAAAATCACCATGTCAGCTGCAATGAGCCGGTCGACGACGGTGGAGTTATAAGGCGGAATCCAGCCTTCCAGCATCCTGGAGGAGGCTGTGGTGGGCAGCCCTTGGTAGCAGAAGAGGTCTTTGACCGCGATCGGCACCCCAGCCAGCGCCGACAGTTCCTGACCGGAAGCCCGCTTGGCATCCACTCCCCGGGCAGTTTCTAGAGCTCGTTCGGTGCCCACGGCAAGGAAGGAGTTCACCACAGGATTGGTTGCCTCGATCCGTTCCAGGTGGATCCGGGTGATTTCCTCGGCAGATTGTTCCCCGGTCGCCACGCGACGAGCGAGTTCGGCTGCCGTGGCGTTGAGGGTGTCGTTCATCAGGCCTCCTCGTCGAGGATCCGGGGAGCACGGAACTGGGAGTCTTCGACAGCGGGCGCGCCGACCAGCATCGCCTCCGCGGGCCAGGACGGGGTGACGACGTCGTCGCGGAAGACATTGGTCATCGCGATGGCATGGGAGGTTGGCGGGATGTCCTGTTCAGCCACCTGCCCTACGACAGCGACCGATTCAAGGATTACGTCGAGTTGAGGGGCTAAGGCGGCCAGTTGGTCCTGCGACATCTCGATCCTGGCCAGATCGGCCAGCCGAGCGACGTCCTGCACACTGAGTGCCACGGGTTCTCCTTCCGCATCCGTGACCACCCAGGTGGTGGCACGGCCAGCGACACTGGCATCGTCCAGGTCGCCACCGGCCGACGCTCTCGTGAGGCGCCTGGCCAGAGCCAATCCTATCGGTGGCCATACCAGACTTGTCCCATGCGAGACGTTGTCTCCTGTCGACACACCGATCCAGTGATTCTCGCCGAATCCGTGACCGGCCCCGGTACTAGGCACCCAGGGGCCGGGACCGATCCTTCCGGCCGCCCATGACCACGCAATTGTGGCGGCCACGATGAAAGCCCGGTAAATCATCTTCGCCATCTAGTTGGCAACGAGTTGCATGATCCGCTTCGTCGTCATCGGGTGGGTGGCCACAGGGATGGTCGAGTAGTTCGGGGTCAGCCTCCCATAAGAATGGTGTAGAAGGTCCAACCCAGCCAGCACAAGGCGACGGTGATGCCAAGGCCCGCTCCTGCCACCTGCCAGCGGGCGCGGTTCTTCTCCCTTGTGGTGGGCACCCTGCTGGTGCCCCATTCCCCCAAACCCGGCTGAACGCGCACTGGGAGGTCACCGTTGATATTGAGGTCGGAGAAGAAATGACGCATGGCGACCATGCTACGCAAGCTCGGCCGATACGATTCCAGCCGCCCGGTCCAGCGTCTCGAAGCATCGTCCCGCATCTCCCAAGGCCCAGGAGGCCAGCCCGCACTCCGGAGTGAGCAGTACCGAATCATCAATGTGCCCGGGATCCATCGCAAAATGACGCAATGATGTGAGAACTCTTGCCGCGATCTCATCGTGCCCCGGGCACCGGGGTACGCGGGTATCGACAACTCCTGCGGCGAGAGCGCCTCCGGTCCCGATCCATTCCTCCAATACCTCGATCTGTTGTGGCTCGCCGGGCAACGGACAGGAAATACCGTGGAAACCACTTTGCTTCAGCAGGTCAAGCGGAACCGCTCCCCCGCAACTGTGCAACCAGGCACCGGGCACGCACACTTCACGCAACACCCGGATGATCTCCCCACGATCCGGTCTCCGGTAACGATGCATCCCGGAGGTGGTAGGCAGGGCTCCGCCGAGGACCCCCGCAAGAGCTGGCTCGTCGATCTGAATGATCAATTCGTTGGGGAATCTGCTGGCGAACCGTGCCACCAGCTCCCCGACTGCCTCCCCCATCCCTTGGGCAACATCGAGTACTGCGATCGGATCGGCAAGCACATGGTCCATGGTGGGGTGGGGCAATCGCAGACATGTCGCGAGAGTCCACGGGCCGGTGATCGCAATCTTCACCGGTGATTCCATGCCCTGGGTGAATTCGCCCTGGGTGAATTCCTCAAAATCATCGAAATCGTTGCGCCACCACCGCGCAGCCCTGCGGTGGGCGCCGTCTTGTTTCCGGGATAAACGCCACCCATCGAGGCAACGTTCCACCGGAAGCTCACTGAGCCCCAGAGCCCGCGAGATCATGTCAGAATCCGGCCGGGCAGGCAGTTCCGGAAAGGCCACCACCGATTGGGTGGTAGCCACGATCCGGGTAGCCTCGGCGAAACTAGTGCCGGGCATGGAGCCCACGCCGGTGGTTCTCATGACACACCCACCCCACGCCGGGCGGTCGTCGCGATGACGCAGGACCCGACCACCCGGTCATCGTCGTAGCACACCGCGTACTGCCCGGGCGCAACCCCCCTGAGCGGCTGCTCAGTGGCGATTTCCAGGCCCTCGCCGTGCGCGGTGATCGTCGCAGCCACGGGTGCCGCATGGGCGCGCACCTGCACCTGTCCACTCCATGACCCCAGCACCGGAGCCTGGGTCCATGTGGCGCGGATCCCAGTGAGCAGGTTGACCTCCAGATGCTCGGCGTCCCCCACGGTCACGGTGGCCGATGCCGGGTCAATGCCCACCACGTAACGCGGTCGGCCGCTGACCGAGGGGATTCCCAAATTGAGTCCCTTACGCTGACCGATCGTGTAACGGAAGATTCCTGCGTGATCACCTAGCCGGTTTCCCGCCATGTCGACGATCGGCCCCGGTGCCGCACCGAGCTTGTCAGTGAGGAATCCCGCGGTGTCCCCCTCGGGAATGAAACAGATATCGACGGAATCGGGCTTGTCCGCAACGAGCAGACCCAGCTGGGCTGCCTCGGCGCGCACCTCGGCCTTGGTCGAATCACCCAGCGGGAACAGCGAATGGACCAGTTGACTCTGGTCCAGGACCCCCAGCACATAGGACTGATCCTTGGCCGCATCGACCGCCCGGTGCAGTTCGATGACCCCATCGCCTTGCACAAGTCGTGCATAGTGGCCCGTCGCGACCGCGTCGTAGCCCAAAGCCATTCCCTTTTCCAGGAGGGCTGCGAATTTGATGCGCTCGTTACACCGCAGGCAGGGGTTGGGGGTACGTCCTGCGGCATACTCGTCGAGAAAGTCCCCGATCACCTCGTCGGCGAATCGCTGCGAGAAATCCCAGACGTAGAAGTCGATACCCAGTTTGTCTGCCACCCTGCGGGCATCGTGGGCATCGGCCAGCGAACAGCAACCCCGGGACCCGGTTTGCTGTGCCAGCGGCGTGCGTGACAACGCTAGATGAACACCGGTGACCTCATACCCGGCATCAATCAACCGGGCAGTGGCCACCGAAGAGTCCACTCCCCCCGACATTGCTGACAGAACTCGCACGCCGGTCAGTCTACGGATCGGATCAATCCACTCAGTTCCGCGGCACGGCGCGAGCCCGCTCCACCGCGGTCGGCAGCGCGGCGATCAATCGGTCCACGTCCTCACGCCGAGTGCTCCAGCCAAGGGAGATGCGCACCACAGCGGATGCCGCAGCCTCGTCCTGCCCAATAGCTAGCAACACCTCGGAGGGTCCAGTAACACCGGCCCGGCACGCCGATCCGGTGGAAACCTGGATTCCCATCTGATCGAGCACGAAGGTCACATCGGAGCCGACGACCCCGTCGAAGACCAAAGAGATGATGCCTGGTGAGACTGGGAACGCACCGATGACTCGACCGCCACAAGCACTCGCCGCCGCAGTAATGACATGGCGGAAGGCGAGCAGCCGCTTCGAACGAGTCTCGAACTCGATGGTCGCGATCGAGGCCGCCGATGCGAACCCGGCGGCCAGCATCACTGACGGTGTACCGGAGCGCACACCGCCCTCCTGACGCCCGCCCAGCCCCCATGGGCTGAGATCGATCCCGCGACGCACAATCAGCGCTCCGATACCCACCGGCCCACCTAGCTTGTGAGAAGACACTGACATCAGGTCAGCACCGCTACCGGAGAAATTCACCGGGATCGACCCGAAGGCCTGAACCGCATCGGTGTGGAACCATGCCCCCACCCGGTGTGCTGCCTCGGCTGCCCGATCAATCGGTTGGATGGTACCGATCTCGTTGTTCACCCATATCAGGGAGGAGATCGCGACGGTCTCGTCCAGTTGTCCTGCCCAGCGTTGCGGGTCGATGTGGCCGCTCGGCTCGACCCCGGCAACCCGAACCCGCTCGCCGAGTGCCTCGGTGACGGTGGACACCGACGGATGCTCAATCCCCGAGATGACCACCCGGGATCGCTCGGGAGCACGATGCGCGGCCGAGGCGAGCAGGGCGATCGAGTTGGCTTCGGAACCGCCCGAGGTGAACCAGACCTCGTCGGGTTCGGCCCCAGCCAAAGCCGCGAGATGTTCCCTGGCATCCTCAATGACCGCCCGGGCTGCCCGTCCGGCGCCATGCTGGGCCGATGGGTTGCCAGCCAGTTCGCGGGCCTGACCCATTACCTCCCAGGTACGGGGGCGCAACGGAGTGCTGGCGGCATGATCCATGTAGACCGGCGGGACTTGATCTAGGCTTTTATCCATCGTTCAAGGCTATTGCACAGCAAGGAGACCCATGCCCACCGAGATGGCCGCAACGCCCGGATGGCGCAACGGGGCGACGATCGACCAGGACGGATGCCGTTTCCAGTTGTGGGCCCCGGCTGCGAGCCGGGTGCAGCTGACCTTGTTGGATTCGGTAGGCACCCAATTGGCCACCGACATGGTCCGTTCGGGTGAACACTGGCGGCTGTTCGTTCCCGGGGTCGGGGCGGGGCGATATTACGGGTTCCGGGTGCATGGCGAGTGGGATCCGTCCCGCGGCCTGCGGGCTAATCCGGCGAAGCTCCTGTTGGATCCGTATGCGCGGGCGATCACCGGAGGGGTGCACCATGATGGCCCGATCCGCGACCATGGTTCGAACCTCCCGGCCTGGGCGGACACCCGCGACTCGGTCGGTCATGTTCCCTGGTCGGTAGTCGTCGCCGATTCCCCGCCACCACGTCCGATTGCCCGGCGACGCCCGATGAATCAGTCGGTGATCTACGAACTGCATGTGAAGGGATTTACCCAGCAGCACCCCAAGGTTCCGGTCCACCTGCGCGGCAGCTATCTGGGCCTGGCCTGCAAACCAGTCATCGAGCACCTGAAACGGATGGGGGTGACCGCTGTCGAACTGCTTCCAGTACAGGAGTTCTTGTCTGAGCAGTTCATCGCAGCGAAGGGCTTGTCCAACTACTGGGGATACAACCCAATCGGTTTTTTCGCCCCGCACGGCGCCTACTCGGCAACCGGCACCACCGGGGCCCAGGTAGAGGAATTCAAGGCCATGGTCTCGGCGCTGCATGCCGCAGACATCGAAGTCATCTGTGATGTGGTCTATAACCACACCGCAGAATCATCCCATCATGGGCCCACGCTAAGCTTCCGCGGCATAGACCAGGCGGGGTTCTACCGGTTAGACGGTGATGCCCATCATGATGTTGATGTCACTGGGTGCGGAAACTCCGTCGACACTTCCAATCCGGCAACACTCAACTTCATCCTGGATTCTCTGCGGTACTGGGTGCAGGAGATGGGGGTGGACGGGTTCCGCTTCGACCTGGCCACCGCGCTGATCCGCAACGAACACCACGGCGTCGACCGAAACCATTATTTCTTCGAAGCTATCGCCACCGATCCCATCCTGTCCCGGGTGAAGATGATCGCCGAGCCCTGGGACATCGGCATCGACGGGTATCAGCTCGGTGGCTTCGGGCGGGGCTGGAGCGAGTGGAACGACAAGTACCGCAACTTGGTGCGTGACTTCTGGCTTGGCACCGGGGGCATCCAGGAACTGGCGACTAGGCTTACTGCCTCTGCGGATGTCTTCGGCCACTCGGATCGCCCACCGTCGGCATCGATCAATTTCGTCACCGCGCATGACGGGTTTACCGTCCGCGACCTGGTGAGCCACGAGTACAAGCACAACTGGGCGAATGGCGAACTGAACCGCGACGGCAGCGACGATAACCGCTCAACGAACTGCGGGGTTGAGGGTGACACCGATGATCCCTCAATCAACGCGTTGCGCCACCGGCAAGTCCGCAACCTGCTGGGCACCTTGTTGGTCTCGCGCGGTGTGCCGATGCTGTTGGGCGGCGATGAGCTGGGACGCACCCAGCTGGGCAACAACAATGCCTATTGCCAAGACAACCAGAGTTCCTGGGTGGACTGGATCGGTGGGGAGTCCTGGCAGGATGTTCAAGAATTGGTGCACTCGCTGACCCAACTGCGCACCGACAATCCGTTGTTCACCCACGACGACTACCTATACCGGGTGGAGGTCACCGATGAGCGCGGTCGTTTCCTGGGACGCTACAACCTCGCTTGGATGAACGGTGGTTCCGGGGAGATGACTGATGCCGACTGGACCGATCCCAGCCGGCGGCTGATCGGTATGTACCTGTCGGACCGTTACCGTGCTCTGCTGGTGTGGTTCCACGCCGGGCACCAGTCGGTGCAGGTCACCATGCCTCCGGCTCCCTGGGGGTCCCACTACGAGGTGATCGCTACCACCGCGGAGCCGGGTGAACTCCCCCGGACCAGACTGTGTCCCGAGGAAACGCTGAGCCTGCCCCATCAGTCGCTGACCGTCATGGGGGTCGAGGTGATCACCCATGCCTCCGGGCTGAAGCGCCTGCCTCCGGCCCTACGCAAAAACCGTGGCGATATACCCGCTCATCCTACGATCCTGGGTGTATCTGGGCACGGTTCCCGGTAGCGTTGGAACCGTGACTGACACCACCACCAGCGTGAGCGGACGCTACAGCCAGTTCCAGTTCGGCCGATTCCCTATCGGCAAGGTTTCCCCGGTCATTGAGCATGGCGCCTATGCGGCAAAAGCAGTCGAGGGGGAATCGTTCCCAGTCTCCGCACGGATCTACCGCGAAGGGCATGACCGAGTCGGGGCGACGGTCGTGCTGACGGATCCGCAGGGAACCACCCACCACGTCGACATGGTTCAGATCTGGCCCCAAGGCCTGGACATCTGGCAAGCCTGGGTGCGGCTAGAGCAACTGGGTGACTGGCAGTTCCACATTGAGGCCTGGTCCGACGACTGGCACACCTGGGTACACAACGCCGAGGTGAAGCTGGATGCCGGAATCGACGTCGAACTGGTCTGCTTGGAAGGCCAGGATCTCACCGCAAGCGCCCTCACCAATGCGCAAAACGCCGATGACGCCCATGCTGCAGCGATCATCGCCGCGGCGCACGAGGCCTTGGTGCCTACCGCATCCGCCGAGGAACTGATCGCCGTCGCCACCGACCCGCAGCTTGATGCGGCAATGGTGGCCCACGCCCGTCGCCCCTTGACCACCCCCACCGTCGACTACCCGATCCGAGTAGATCGCAAGCGGGCCCTGTTCGGTTCCTGGTACGAGTTCTTCCCTCGTTCCCAAGGTGCCAGTCTCGATCCGGAGACCGGGCAGTGGACATCGGGCACCTTCGCCCAGTGCGGCCCGATTCTCGAACATGTCGCGTCCTTGGGCTTCGACGTGGTCTATCTCCCGCCGGTCCATCCCATCGGAACCCAATTCCGCAAGGGTCGCAACAATTCATTGGAGTCCACCGACACCGACCCGGGCTCCCCGTGGGCGATCGGCAACATCGAGGGTGGCCACGATGCCATTCACCCCGATCTAGGAACCATTGAGGACTTCGATGAGTTCGTTGCCAAAGCAAATTCCCTGGGTCTTGAGGTGGCGCTGGATTTCGCTCTCCAGGCTTCCCCGGACCACCCTTGGGTCACCGACCACCCCGAGTTCTTCACAACCCGCCTCGACGGCACCATCGCCTATGCCGAGAACCCACCGAAGAAGTACCAGGACATCTACCCGATCAACTTCGACAACGCACCGGCCACAATCTACGCGGAGGCGCTGCGCGTAGTGAATTTCTGGATCGACCATGGTGTGACGATCTTCAGGGTGGACAATCCGCACACCAAACCCCTCAATTTCTGGGCCTGGCTCATCTCCGAGGTGAAGGTGGACCATCCCGAGGTGCTTTTCTTCGCGGAGGCCTTCTCCCGCCCCGAGGTTATGCAAACTCTGGGCAAGGCCGGTTTCGACATGAGTTACACCTATTTCACTTGGCGCAATACCAAGAATGAGTTGGCCTCCTATCTCACCGAGCTGGCTTCAGAGACCGATGCCTTCATGCGACCGAATTTTTTTGTCAACACCCCCGACATCAATCCACTCTCGGTGCGTTCTGGAGCGCCCTCGGCCTTCTGGATTCGTACCATTCTGGCCACCATGATGTCCCCGAACTGGGGCATATACCAAGGTTTCGAACAATATGAATTCGAGCCTCTCAAACCCGGCGGCGAAGAATACCTCAATTCGGAAAAATACGAGTACCGTCCGCGCGATATCACCGCGGAACCGAACATGAATCCGTTGATGGGCCGGCTCAACCAGATCCGGCGTGAGCATCCCGCGCTCCAGCAGCTGCGGCGAGTGAAAGTCCTACCGACCACCCACGATGACCTGTTCGCCTTCGCCAAGAACGACGGCGATGACACGATCCTCGTGGTGGTGAACCTCAACCCTCATGACAGTGCCGAGGGCAATGTGTCGGTGGACCTATCGGAATGGGGAATCGGCACCGAGATGGGTGTTCACGACCTGCTGGGAGACGGAGCTTGGGCATGGGGAACTGAGAACTACGTCCGGCTAACCCCCGATCATCCCGCGCACATTTTCAAAGTGAACTGAAGAGAACGAGGACGACATGGACAAGTTCGGAAATCTGACCGGATGGGATCTCGAAGGATTCCACTGCGGTGGTGACACCGAGGCCTGGAGGCGGCTGGGCTCCCATGTCGTCACCGTCGACGACCCGGTGCGTGGCCCGGTCCGGGGTACCCGCTTCGCCGTATGGGCCCCCAATGCGGCACGAGTCCAAGTGATCGGTGATTTCAACTGGTGGCAGGGCGATGACATGGAAATCGTCCCGGGCTCCGGAGTATGGGCATTGTGGGTCGAAGGGGTCGATGTCGGCACCCAGTACAAGTACAAACTGCAGCACAGCGACGGGACTTGGCAGGAGAAGGCCGATCCCTACGCACGCTTTGCCGACATCCCCCCCGGCAATGCATCAATCGTCTGGGAATCCACCCACGACTGGGGCGAACAAGAGAGCCGTTGGCTGCAACAACGCGCCGAAACCAATGTCTATGAATCCCAGATGTCGATCTACGAGGTGCATCTCGGTTCCTGGCGTCCCGGGCTCAGCTATCTGGAGTTGGCCGAGCAGCTTCCCGCCTATGTGAAGTGGCAGGGCTACACCCATGTCGAGTTGATGCCGGTAATGGCCCACCCCTTCCCCGGTTCCTGGGGTTACCAGGTAACGGGCTACTACGCACCAGATGCGAGATTGGGCACCCCCGATGATTTCCGAGTGCTCGTTGAGGCGCTGCATGCCGAGGGCATCGGGGTGATCCTGGACTGGGTGCCCGGGCACTTCCCGAAGGATGACTGGGCACTGGGTAGATTCGACGGGACAGCTCTCTACGAGCACGCGGATCCCCGCCAAGGCGAGCAGCTGGACTGGGGAACCTATGTCTTCAACTTCGGTCGCAACGAGGTGAAGTCCTTCCTGGTCTCCAATGCCTTGTACTGGGTACAGCAGTTCCACGTCGATGCGTTGCGAGTGGATGCCGTCGCATCGATGCTCTATTTGGACTACTCACGTCCCGAGGGTGGTTGGGTGCCCAACCAGTTCGGCGGCAGAGAGAACCTGGAGGCCATCGACCTCCTCCGCTACGTCAACAAACATCTCTACGAACGCGAGCCAGGAGTCATCATGATCGCCGAGGAGTCCACCTCCTTCGACGGTGTCACCCGGCCGACGAACTGGAACGGGCTGGGTTTCGGGTTCAAATGGAACATGGGCTGGATGAATGACACCTTGCGCTACATCAGCCGGGATCCCTTTCACCGCCAGTACCACCACGATGACCTGACCTTCGCCATGGTCTACGCCTACTCGGAGAACTTCATCCTGCCCATCTCCCATGACGAGGTGGTGCATGGCAAGGGCTCAATGCTGAACAAGATTCCCCAAGACGACTGGCGCAAATTCGCCACCCTGCGAGCCTTCTACTCGTATATGTGGTCCTTCCCCGGTAAGCAGTTGCTGTTCATGGGGCAAGAATTCGCCCAGCGCCCCGAGTGGAGCGAGGCCACTGGCCTGGAATGGTGGGTTGATTCCCTGCATGGGCACAACGGGATTCGCCAGCTGATCCGCCGAATGAACGAGATCCAAGCCGACCACCCCGCCTTGTACGAGCTGGACTGCTCACCAGCGGGGTTCACTTGGATCAATGCCGACGATTCGGCACACAATACCTACTCCTATGTGCGGGCCTCCCGTGATGGACAGTTGGTCGCCTGCGTGACGAATTTCTCCCCCAATCCGATCGCCATCTATCCGGTACGGTTACCTCGACCGGGACGTTGGGTCGAAATCCTCAACACCAACTCCACCGACTTCGACGGCAACGGGGACTATCTCAACAGTAACGGGGTGCTGGCCTCCCCAACCGTGGCAGGTGCCGACGAGTGGGCTGCGGCCTGCCTGAATGTTCCCCCGCTGGGGTCTGTATGGCTGCGTCACGAAAGTGAGTGAGGCCCGGCTGGAACTGCCCGACTGCGAAGCTTCCGAGATCTCCGGCTGGTTGACGGCCAAGGCCGGGGAGTTGTTCGCCTCGGGACATTCTAGGGTCGAGGTCCGGGTCAGCGCCGGTGACCGGTCGCGTATCAGCGCCCTGCATCATGCCCGTTTCCGCAGGGAGGCCAGGCTGCGCGGTGCGGGCGCCGACGGGGAGGACTTGCTTGTCTATTCCTTGGTCCGTGACGACGTGGTGACAGGCGCCATGGGATTCACCGCCATGCTTGATACCGTCTTGCCAACCCACCGGGTGATCGGTCACGTGTTGCTCACAGATCAGACCGGCCGAGTGCTGTTGCTGGAGACCACCTACAAACCAGACTGGGAGTTGCCCGGCGGCGTAGTAGAGCCCGGGGAATCACCCCGGGTGGGAGCTCAGCGAGAACTCATGGAGGAGCTAGGACTAGAGATCGCTCTCGGGCAACCGCTGCTCGTCGACTGGATGCCCCCGTATCTGGGGTGGAGCGACGCCATTGAGTTCATCTTCGACGGCGGGATCTGTGATGCGCAGACGACCGAGGCGATGGTGTTGCCCTGCCATGAGATCGCCGCTTTCCACTGGGTGGAACCGGATCGGGTGGCCGCACATGTGTCGAAACTCTCGGCGCGCCGCATAGCCCGGATGTTACAGATGCTCATCGTAAATGAATCGATGACCTACACCGAGAACGGCCTGGATCCCCAGGCGCGTTGATCCGGACCCCGGTGTCAGGGGTCCGGATCAGCCGCAAACCAAGTGATGACCTCAGAACAGCGCGGCCGACAGCAGGCGCCGCGCTCTTTTTACCTCAGGATCTGCAGCACCCCTGGTCTCAAACAGTTCGACCAGACGTTCACGCACTTTGTCGCGTTCTACGTCGCGGGTCACTCGCACCAATCCCAGCAGTCGGTCGAAGGCTCTCGCGACATCACCGGTGACCAATTCGAAGTCAGCAGCCGCGAAACCGAGCTCAATGTCGGTGGGTGCGGCATCGGCCTTGGCGACCACGCCAGGATCGACCTCGCTGGTACGGGCCAGCAAGGCTGCTTGGGCTCGCCCGGCAAGGGCCTGGGCATCTCTGGGGGCATTCTTCAGCACCTTGTCGAATTCCTCGACGGCCCGCTGGAAATCGCCAGCCTCAAGGGCCTCGTCAGCCGCCGCGAACCGCGGATCGGCCTGTTCCCCAGCTGCCTCGGGTACCGAGGCAGTACTCACCGGCGTGGCGCGCCCACTCAAGCCGTTGGCCACTGCCAACTGGACGACCTGAGCGATGAGATCAACAATCCGCTGCTTATCAACAGTTCCTTGGAACAGCGGCGCCATCTGACCTGCGATGAGGGCAATCGCCGTGGGTACGGCCTGTACCTGCAACGCCTGGGCGATCCGGGGATCGGATTGAACATCCACGACGCCCAGAATCAGCCGACCTTCCTGGGCATTGACCGCATCGGTGAGATCATCCACCACCTGGTCGGCCCCTGGCGCCTGGGTGCTGGTGAGCACCAGAACCACCGGGTAACGCACCGATTGCGCGGCGACCTGCTCAAAGTCCGCCTCGGTGACCGGAAGGACATAGCTGCCCCGCGCGCCTGCACCAGTGGGTTGGCCAGTATTGTTGGCTGCGGCTGCAGTCAGCCCAGCAAGATCAACCGCGCCGGGCCTGGAAAAATTCTGATCCGTGCTCATGCACACCATTGTTCCACCACAACTCCAATTGAGGCATGATGGATCCATGGCTCATCCACGTGCAGGCCAAGTGGCCGATTCAACCGATCTCATCGACGTCGATGCGGTGATCGCCGCCTATTACGACATGGTTCCAGACCCCTCAAACCCCGACCAGGCGGTGTCCTTCGGTACCTCAGGACACCGCGGTTCCTCCTTGGACACTTCCTTCAACGAAGCCCACATCACCGCCATCACCCAGGCAATCGTCGAATACCGGACAGCTCAGAACATTACCGGCCCGCTGTTCATCGCCAAAGACACCCACGCCCTATCCCTTCCCGCTTGGAAAACAGCCATCGAAGTGCTCACCGCCGCCGGAATCGAGGTGCTGGCCGAACGGGCCGACGAGTACACCCCAACCCCTGCCCTGTCGCGGGCCATCATCCGCTACAACCGGAAACACGCCGATGGCCCACAGGCTGACGGCATCGTGGTGACTCCCTCGCACAATCCTCCACGCGACGGCGGTTTCAAATACAACCCACCGAATGGCGGCCCGGCAGACACCGATGCGACCAGTTGGATCGCCGACCGCGCAAACCAGTTGATGACCGACCCCGGTTCGATCAAACGGAACAACTACGATCGAATCGCCGACCAGGTCACCAGGTACGACTACCGCACCCCCTACTGCCATGAGTTGGCTCTGGCCATCGACATGGAGGCCATCAAGGCATCCGGATTGCGAATCGGTGCGGACCCGATGGGCGGGGCTTCGGCCCAATACTGGCAGTTTATCTCCGAGAACCTGCTGCCGGATCTGACCGTCGTGAACCCGGTCGTCGACCCAACGTGGTATTTCATGACCTTGGACACTGATGGCAAGATCCGGATGGACTGTTCCTCCCCCAATGCCATGGCCTCACTGGTCGCCAACAGGTCAGCCTTCGACATTGCTACCGGCAACGACGCCGATTCGGACCGGCACGGTATCGTCACCCCCGATGCTGGCCTGATGAATCCAAACCACTACTTGGCGGTCGCCATCGGTTACCTGTTCGCAAATCGTCCCGATTGGGGCCCGGATACCAAGATCGGCAAAACCTTGGTCTCTTCCGCGATGATCGACAATGTCGCAGCGAAGCTGGGACGCACGCTGGTCGAGGTGCCCGTCGGTTTCAAGTGGTTCGTGCCCGGGTTGATCTCCGGGGACATGGGTTTTGGTGGTGAGGAGTCAGCCGGAGCTTCCTTCTTGGAAAAGACCGGCGCCACATGGACCACCGACAAGGACGGCCTGCTGTTGGATCTGTTGGCCTCTGAGATCACTGCAGTGACCGGACAGACCCCATCCGAGCACCACCGGGATCTGGTCGGCGAATTCGGTACCTACCACTACGCCAGGGTTGACGCCGAGGCAAACCGAGAACAGAAAGCACGGCTCAAGGCTCTCACTCCTGCCGATGTCACCGCGACCGACCTGGCCGGGGATCCGATCACCAATGTCTACTCCCATGCTCCGGGCAATGGTGCTGCCATCGGCGGTATCAAGGTGACCACCGACGCCGGTTGGTTCGCCGCTCGCCCATCTGGTACCGAGGACAAGTACAAGATCTATGCGGAATCCTACCGCTCGGCCGAGCATCTGGCCGAGATCCAGGCCGCCGCGAAGATTGTGGTGAATACGGCGCTCAACGGCTGAGTAATCTCAGCATCTGTCCCGACGACGAGCGGCCAAGGCTCACCGGGTCTGTGGCCACCGGGTCTGTGGCCCGTATTGCGGTGCCTGCTCAGGGAATCCTTGCCCTGGCGACATCAGGTTCTGAGGTGGTGTGTTTTCTTGGGGAGCAGTGGAATAGTTCTGCACCGGAGCCTCGCATCCGAAGGCATCGGACGCCGCGGGCACACCGATGCCTGGAGTCCATGCAGGACTGCCCCCAACCCCAGTAAACTGCCCACTGGTGAAGGCCTTCACCCCGCCCGTCACGAGCAACACGATGGTTCCCGTCCATAGAAGGTGTGTGACGAAACTCACAGGTAAGATGCTCCAGGCCGCGTCAAGATATGCGGCCAATGGCCCCTGAATGAGGCCAACCAGCGAACCGGCCAAAGCACAGGCGGCCGCCAAGAAGAAAAAGGTGCGCGGCGTACCACGCAACTTCATTGCCCCGATGATCATGACGATCACTTGAGCAAGCAAGAACAGTGCTCCGAAGACTCCGAGCACCAAACCCACAGCATGCATGCCCCACAGATTAGACCTTGCAATAAAATCGACCCTAATGGATCACGAATTCCGTACCGAGTTAGTGCTGCGCTGCGTCGAGGCCATCCCACCCGGGCAGGTGGCGACCTACGGCGACGTCGCTGCCATCGTGGGGTGCGGGCCTCGCATCGTCGGCACCCTCATGGCCCAGGTCGGTGGCGGGGTCTGCTGGTGGCGGGTCGTGAACCGAGCCGGGCGATTGCCGTCTCGGCTGCTCGACGACGCAAGGGTCCACTGGGCTGCAGAAGGCACGGCCCTGCGCGGTGATGCACCACTGCCCGATATGGCTCGGGCCCGAGTGGACGTTGCCCGGCTTGATGCGAACTGGCGGACAGCCACTGCTGAGCTCACACAATGATGCCCCCACCTGTGCGTGTCATGTGAGCCTGTGGGAGAATCGGGACATGGAAGACCTCTTCATCTGCATTGACCACGCCGCCTACGTCTGCCCCGACGCAGAGGAGGCACAGAAGTACTACACCGACACCTTTGGCTGGCACGAGATCCACCGTGAGGTCAACGACGAGCAGGGTGTTTTCGAGATCATGATGGCCCCAGCAGCTGAGCTCACCGAGCACATGACCCAGGTCCAGATCATCTCCCCGACCCGCGAGGACGCCACCACTGCAAAGTGGCTTGAGAAGAACCGCCCCGGCCTGCATCACATGGCATGGCGTGTCGCCGACATCGCTGCGGTCTCGAAGACCCTGCGTGATCGTGGCGTTGTGCTGCTTTACGACGAACCACGCATCGGCACCGGCGGCTCGAAGATCAACTTCATGCACCCCAAGTCCGGCAAGGGTGTGCTGATCGAAATCGTGGAACCCGGCAAGGGCCACTGACACTGATGTCATGAATGTGCCGGGTCGGCGGGAGTTCTCCCCCGGTCCGGCACATCCGTGTCCGAGGGCGTGGCACCCCGGGATCACTCCACCGGTGTTGCTAGCCTCAAGGATGACGTGAGGAGTCCCAGATGAGCACCACTACCCCCGGACCAGAGGAGAACGAGGAGACCGGCCTCAACCTGTTCGATGACAGGGCCTCTGCTGCCGGTTCTTTCCCCCACGCAATGTTGGGCTATGACCGCCCCACCGTCGACAACTACGTGCGTGAGATTGAGCAGCAGGTCGCCACCCTCAAGCAGTTAGTGCGTCACTTGCGCTCCGAAGTCGCATCCGCACGCTCCATCCACGGAGACACCGACTTCACGAAGCTGGGCTCCCATGCCACTACCCTATTGCGCGCGGCCGAGGCCCAGGCCGCCGATTTGGTGGCGAAGGCCGCCGCCGAGGCTGAACGCATCAAGGAAGAGGGCCGCAGGGTCGCCGGGGATCTGCGTGCCAACGCCCAGACCGAGGCCGATGACGTGCGGGTGGAAACCCTCGCATCCCTGCGCGATATGAGGGCCGCCCTTGATGCAGAAGCCACCCAGCTCCGGGAAGCAACGACCCGGGATACCGAGGCCCTACTGGCCGCTGCTCGCACCGATGCTGCCGCCTTGGTGGACGCTGCCCGGCGCCAGGCGGAGATGGAAGCAGCGCATTCCGCAGCCCAGCGTCGCTCCTTGCTGGAGGACGCCCATCGGCAGGCCGATGAGACGACTCAGGCCGCAAATGCCGAGGCAGAGAAGATCCTCATCGGTGCCAGATCGCGCAGCGAAGGCATCCTTTCCTTGGCCCACGACGAGGCACAGTCCCTGTTGAAGGATGCGGCTGCCCAAGCCAGTGAGATCACCGCGAACTCCGCCAGTACCGTCGCCGAGGCGAATAAGCAACTGGAGGCAGCCCGGGCCCGGCTCGATGCTGCAGCTGCCGAGGCCCAGGAGATCCGGAGCCGGGCAATGACCGAGGCGGAATCGCTTCGCACCTCGGCGTCCGCAGAAGCCCAGGCACAAGTGACTCGCTCCCACCAACAGGCAACGATGATGATCGACCGCCTGGAGGCCCAGTACGCTTGGCGCAAAGAGCAACTCGAACGCGAGATCGGGGTACTGCACACCCGCAAAGACACGATCATCTCCCAGATGGGCAACCTGCAGGCCCTCGCCACCGAGGCCACCCAGGATTTCTCCGCCGATGATTCCGACTCCGAAACTTGGGTGTCGTCGAAACCGGTACGCACCTCCGCCGCATCCACCGAGCCCACCGCGGTCGTGGATCATGAGCAGATGGAAAAGACGACGGTTCTGTCCAAGCCACCGGACCACGAACCAACCGTGGTGCTCTCCCAGTTCATGCAGAACCAGCAGAGCGCCTCGAAGCCGACCGACTGAACACGAGTATCGGCGTGCGGTCACCTGTTCGGATGAATTCCGCGACACTGCCCACCAGCCATTCACCCACACTGTGGCCCGGGTGCATGTCTTATGGAAGCGTGGTCGGCCACAAACTTGCTTCGACTGATGTTTCACCTGCAGTCTTCGAGGCTGTCTGGTGAACCGGCTCGCCCTTCGGCACCAAATTGCCTGCAGTCTGGCCTTCTTCACCAACGGAGCGGTCTTCGGATCCCTGCTGCCGCGCTATCCGGAGATCAAAAATCTGCTGGGACTGACTAACACCCAGTATGGGCTCACCGTCATCGCCGTCTCACTCGGCGGGCTGCTCGCCTTAAACATGCCCTCCCGGCTGTTGGCCCGCTGGGCACCACCGCACATCGGGATTGTGGCCACCGTGGTAATGGGCGGGGCTCTGGTCATCACCGGAACAGCATCCTTGTGGCCGATGGTCTTCGTCGCCCTGCTACTCGCCGGGATCGCCGACGCGGTGTCCGACACCGCGCAGAACGCCCAGGCCATCGCGGTCCAGGAGGCATCCGGCCGCTCGTTGATCAACCGAATGCACGCCTTCTGGTCGCTGGGATCAGCCTGCGGTGGCGTCACCGCGGTCCTCGCATCCCGGGCTCACATTGATCTGGGCATCCAACTGCTGGGAACCGGATTCGCGTGCACCGCCGCCATGGTGGTCTCCGCCTGGCTATCGTCTGCCCGGCTACCGGATCACCACCGGTTGGCTGCCCCTGCGCAGAAGCCAACCGCGACCGCCCGCGGCAAAACTTCGGTGAAGTTAATCATGACCGGGCTAGTAATGATCACGATGACCTCCACCCTGACCGAAGACTTCGCCAACAACTGGGCCACCCTCTACTTCCACAAAATCGCTCTGCTCGACCCGGGAACCGCTGGGTTGGCCTACACCACCGTCATGGTCTCCCAATTTGCCGGACGTATCGCATCCGACCCCGTGACCGACCGTATCGGGGCAGCGCGCACCTGCGTAGTGGGATGCGTGATGGTCGCCCTGGGACTGTTAACGGTTGTCGTTTCTCCCCTACTCGTGATGCGCTGGGCTGGATTGATCGTCATCGGTGTGGGCTGTGCCCCACTTACCCCGACGGCCTATGCCGCATCGGGCTCCATCGCGACCATGTCCTCGGCCGGCGGAATCACCCTGATGTCCTGGTTCTTGCGGGCGGGTGGGCTGGCCGGTTCTCCGCTGCTGGGGTTGGCATCCGACGGATTCGGACTTCGCTGGGCGATACTGTTACCCACCGTGCTAGCCGTCGCGGGCACCGGATTCGCGGTGTGGATGTGGCGAACCGGAAATCTGCGCACAACACGCGGCTGACCATTGCGATCCGCACACCTCAAAACAGCCGCTCCTCGGCGCGGTCCATGCCGCGCAATGCATCGTAGTCGACCACCACGCAGTCGATGCCACGATCACTGGCCAGGGTGCGAGCCTGCGGTTTGATCAACTGAGCCGCGAACACCCCACGCACCTGCCCCAACAACGGATCTCGGTTCATCAACTCCAGGTAGCGGGTGAGTTGTTCTACCCCGTCGATCTCACCGCGACGCTTCACTTCAATGGCCACATAGCCGCCATCAGCATCCCGGGCCAGGATGTCCACTGGTCCGATTGCCGTCATGTACTCACGCTGGACAGTGGTCCATCCCTCGCCGAAGGTATCCGGGTTCTCCGCGAGCAGAGCCTGGAGATGCGCCTCCACACCATCTTTCTGCAACCCGGGATCAACACCGAGTTCGATACACCGGTCGAGTTCGATGCAGCCCAGACCGATCTGGAGGATATCCCCGTTGCGAGCCTTGACCACCCAAACCTCCCGGATCCTCGGGTCGAGTTCCACCCCGGACAATCCATCAAAACCCTCGGCTTCGACGACAGTCATGGTGCACGGCGGTGACATCCAGTTCAACGGCTTGTAAGCACGGTCATCGGCGTGCACCGAGACCGACCCGTCGGATTTGACCAGGATGAGCCGTTTGGCCATCGGAAGATGGGCTGTCAGTCTGCCTCCGTAGTCCACCTGACACTCACCGACAACAACGCGCATTTGGCAAAACTACCCGGGTAATGTGTCGGATGTGAAACGTCGCCCCAGCAAGCATCTACGTGAACCACGCCCCCTGAGGTTCGGCTCACAGACCAAGGCGACCACCTCCGAGGGCACTTGGGTCATCCGACGCATCAGCGGCCAGTCATCAACCAAGACCTACACCTGCCCACACTGCAATCGCCCGATCCCCCCGGGCACACCGCACGTCGTGGCGTGGCCGCATACCCCACCAATCGGTTCGAGTTCTGGCGTGGAACACCGCCGTCACTTCCACACCACCTGTTGGAATGCGAGGAGTCATGGGTCTGCACACTACTGAGATCGGCCACGGCGAGAAGCGGGTCGCTTTCCTGCACGGCCTACTGGGTCAGGGGAAGAATTTTGCCACAGTCGCGAAGATGCTCGGCGACGTTGCCACCACCACCTTGGTGGACCTGCCGAATCACGGGCGGTCTGCATGGACGAGTTGCTTCGATTACCCACTGATGGCCGACATCGTCGCAGATACGCTCATAGAGGCCGGCGCAGGGAAACAGCCGATCACCCTCATCGGCCACTCGATGGGCGGCAAAGTCGCCATGCAACTCGCACTCGACTATCCCGGCCTGCTGGATCACCTGGTCGTTATCGACATCGCCCCCCTAGATTCGCCCGACACCAGGAGCTATGCCCACTACACCCAGGCGCTGCTGAATCTCGATCTGAATTCGCTGACCGATCGAGCCAGCGCCGACGCGGCCCTGGCTCCCGCGGTTCCCGACCCCGATGTCCGCGCCTTCCTGCTGCAGAATCTGCACCGGGGCGATCCCTGGAGATGGCTGCCCAATCTCACCCTGCTGGACAATTCGATGAACCAAATTGCCGGGTGGGGAGCCCAGGAGCGCAGTTGGCAGGGCCCAGTACTGTGGCTCGCCGGTGGGAAGTCCACCCACGTCGGTGCCCACCAGCTACCGCTCATGCGAGCACTATTCCCGAAGGCCGAACTGGTGACCATCCCCGATGCTGGACACTGGGTGCACGCCCAAGCACCACGCGAGACCGCCGAGGCCATCCGGTCCTTCATCACCAGTGAGCCCCGACGGTCGTAAGATGCTCAGCCTAGGGTCACTTTCCGGATCTCTGCGGGAGCATTGGGGGCCGGCGACTTGTCCTGGGATACACCTTGGGAAGCGATCCCGGTAATCACCTCGAGGGACTTCGCATCAACCGTGCCGAAAACCGTGTAGTTAGGTGTCAGCTGAGTGGAATCCTGCCACACGATGAAGAACTGTGAACCGTTGGTGTCCGGCCCTGCATTGGCCATCGCGACCACACCAGCCGTGTATTTCTCGTTGCCAGTAAGTTCGTCGTCGAAGCGGTAACCCGGTCCTCCGGTGCCGATTCCCGTTGGATCGCCGCACTGCAACACGTGGATCCCTTGATCAACGAGCCGGTGACAAACGGTGTTGTCAAAATAACCCTGCTTGGCCAGGGCTTCGAAGGAGTTCACGGTACACGGGGCGGCTGCACGATCCATGGTGATTGTCACCGGGCCCGCGGACATGTCCAAGGTCATCGAGATCTCCCCGCTGGTGCGCACATCGGTGGCTCTCGGCAAGTCGACCGGTCTCGCTGGAGTACCGAAGGAGCGATACTCACAGGTGCTTCCCCCGTTTGCGGAAGGGGATGCGGTGGCCGTGGCACCGTTGGAAGCAGGCGGGTCGGTGATCGGCTGTTCCGCCGCACATCCCGCGATTAGCACACATGTCCCTGCGAGACCTGCCAACATCATTCGCTTCATCGAAGCCCTCCCGCTCACTGCGTAGTCTGGTTCCATGGTCAACCTCACACGCATCTACACCCGCACCGGCGACGGCGGAAACACCCGGCTGTCGGACAATTCGCTCACCACCAAGACAGATCCCAGGGTCGATGCCTACGGCTCAGTCGACGAACTCAATTCTGCCATCGGATTCCTGTTGGCCACCCACCGACTCGACGAGGAACGACGTGATGTGTTGGGACTCATCCAAAACGAGCTATTCGACGTCGGTGCCGATCTGTCTAATCCCGTGGTCGCAGCACCGGAATGGGAGCCGCTGCGGGTTGTCCAGCCCTCAATCGACCGGCTGGAAAGCTGGTGCGATCGCTTCGGAACGGACCTGCCGAATCTGAAGTCATTCATCTTACCCGGGGGCTCCCCTGCAGCCGCTCAGTTTCACCTACTGCGCACCATGGCACGACGTGCTGAACGTGCGGCCTGGGTGGCAGCAGAAGCATTCGGGCTGGATACCGACGAACAGCGGGTTGAGGGTGGAGTCTCGAAACTTGCGATCACCTATCTCAACCGGCTCTCCGATCTCTTCTTCATCATGGCCCGGCACGCAGGTGTCATCGACGGGGTCGATGAGATTTTGTGGATCCCTGGTGGGGAACGCAATCCCAACGTCTGATTCGTTTCCGGCACTAGCGCCCGTGGCGGTCGGCCCACGGGTGCTAGTGATCGGGCAGCCACCGACCAGGGCCACGCGTAGCGTCCACTAATCACAGATCCGGCCGGTAGGCGACTCCACCGGGCGGCGCTGCCTCCAACCAACTGACCAGTCCGGTGGCCGAACCAGCATTCATCGCCAACGACCAGCGCACCTCGGGAAGATCCGAGCGTACCAAGACCAGCACCTTGGAAAAGGCATAGCCCTGCCTCGACTCCTCGTCAGTGGAATCCCGCCACTCGCTCACCTTGGCACCACGCCGACGTAGGACTAACGCTGGACGAGGCAGCAGCCCCCACCTGCCGAACCACTCGAACCGATCCGAACGGTAGCGGGCCAGTCCGGGGTGCCAGCGACCGTCGTCACGGCGTAGGGCGCAGTCGACCAGACCCCCGCTCACGGTCAGCCACAGTCGACGGCCCACCAACACGAGTAGGTAGACGCCGAGCAACCCGACCATGATCGGCAGAATCTCGCCCATCACTGCCGGAAACCCCACATACATGAGGCTAGCGCGTTATTCAATGGCGCGTCGGTGACTTGATCAACTCGTTGTACTTGTTGGCAGCCTTTACTTGGGATTCATAGCGACGATAGGCCCTGACTTCGGCGTCAGAGGCCTCGGCAGCCTGAACTGCGTCGTGCAATGCAGCCAACTCTATCCTTGCCTGTTCCACCGACACATCACGGGCGAGTTGTCCGTAGACCGACAGCACCGAGACATGGTTGTCCACCACCGAAATGAACCCGGAATCCACGGCTACGACCACCCGGTCCCCATCTTCATCCACTACCTCGGCACCGTGCGGCACTAGAGCAGCCATGAAGGGCACGTGCCCCGGCCACACCCCAAGATCACCCTCGGTGGTGCGGACCAATACGCTGGAAGCTCGTCCCTCCCATACAACCCCATCGTTGGCGATGAATCGCACTTCGAGACAGGCTTCGGAGGCCATCTCAGGCACCCTTTCGCAACTGCTCGGCCTTGGCCATTACGTCCTCCATGCCACCGACGTTGAAGAAAGCCTGCTCCGGGATCTCGTCGCACTCGCCGTCACAGATCATTTGGAAGGCCTCCACAGTGTCGGCCACCGGGACGGTGGAACCGGGAACACCGGTGAACTTTTCGGCGACATAGAAGTTCTGCGACAAGAACTGCTGCACCCTGCGGGCCCGGTTCACCAACACCTTGTCCTCCTCCGAGAGCTCATCAATGCCAAGGATTGCAATGATGTCCTGGAGTTCCTTGTTGCGCTGCAGGATCTGCTTGACCCTGGTTGCAACATGGTAATGAGCATCCCCGATGTACTGGGCATCAAGGATGCGCGAACTCGAGGTGAGTGGGTCCACGGCTGGGTAGATGCCTCGCGATGCGATCGCCCGGGACAACTCGGTAGTCGCATCCAGGTGGGCGAAGGTTGTTGCCGGGGCCGGGTCGGTGTAGTCATCGGCAGGCACGTAGATCGCCTGCATGGAGGTGATCGAGTGTCCGCGGGTCGAGGTGATCCTTTCTTGCAGGCGGCCCATCTCGTCGGCCAGGTTCGGCTGATAGCCGACCGCGGAAGGCATCCGCCCAAGCAGAGTGGAAACCTCGGAACCGGCTTGGGTGAAACGGAAAATGTTGTCGATGAACAACAACACATCCTGACTCTCGACATCTCGGAAATACTCGGCCATGGTCAGGGCGCTGAGCGCCACCCGCAAACGAGTACCCGGCGGCTCATCCATCTGGCCAAACACCAAGGCGGTGTCCTTGAGCACATCGGCCTCGGCCATCTCGTTGATCAGGTCGTTGCCCTCACGGGTGCGCTCCCCCACCCCTGCGAACACCGACGTGCCACCAAAATTGTGCGCGATGCGGAAGATCATCTCCTGGATGAGCACCGTCTTGCCTACTCCCGCACCACCGAACAGGCCAATCTTGCCACCTTGCACATAGGGGGTGAGCAGATCAATGACCTTGATGCCGGTCTCCAGCATCCGGGTCTCCGGCTCCAAGGAGTCGAATGCGGGCGGATCGCGATGGATCGGCCAGCGCTCGGTCACCTCAATGGCTGACGGATCAACGTTGAGCACTTCACCGGTCACATTCCACACGTGTCCGGTGGTGATCTGGCCGACGGGCACGGTGATCGGGGCGCCGGTGTCCAATACCTGGGCCCCGCGGCGCATGCCGTCGGTGGGTTTCAGTGCGGTGCAACGCACTTGGTTGTCACCGATCTGCAATTGAACCTCAAGAGTGATCTGACGGCGGTCGCCGCCGACACCAGCGTCCACCTTGAGGGCGTTGTAGATCTCGGGAATCGCATCCGGGGGAAATTCGACGTCGACGACCGAGCCGATCACCCTGGTGACCCGACCAGCGCCGGTGGTGGCGGTGTTGTCAGTGGGAGGGATGGACATGGCTCTCCTGTCACGAATTCGACAGCGCAGCAGCACTGCCGACGATCTCGTTGATTTCCTGGGTGATCTCGCCCTGACGGGCCTGGTTTGCGGCCCTCGTCAGGTCGCGGATCAATTCGTTGGCGTTGTCCGTGGCAGAGTGCATAGCCTGCTGGCGGGCAGCCAACTCGGATGCCGCGGACTGGCGCAGCATGAATTTCACGGTGTCGACGATGTACATCGGCAACAAGGCATCGAGAACTGCCTCGGGGCTAGGCTCGAAGGTGTAGTCCGGGACGAAGCCGGTGGGCAACTCTCCCTCCGAGATCTCCTCCTCGTCATCCGCTTCGACCACCTGCAGGGGCAGCAGCCGGATGATCCTAGTGCGTTGCGAAACCAAGGAGCGGAAGTGGGTGTATACCACATGTACCTCACCGACTCCCCCTGCGGCCTGGGAGATGAGGAAGCGCTCCATGAGCACCTGCCCAATCTCATGAGCCTCGGAGAAATGCGGGGCTTCAGAAAAGCCCGACCACGACCTAGTGACCGGCACTCCGCGGTAGGCAAAGTAGTCGTGGGCCTTACGGCCCGAGGTGTACAACTCCACCTCAATGCCCAACTCCTCCAAGTGCTGGATGAGACCCTCGGCGGCCTTGGTCACATTGCTCGGGTAAGCGCCGGCCAAGCCGCGATCCGAGGAGATGACCAGCACCGCTGAGCGTTGGCGAGCGTGGTGTTCCCTGGTCAACGGGTGATCGACATGTGCGAAGGTGGCAACGGCATTCACCGCGCGGTGGAGTTCCATTGTGTACTCACGAGCCGCATCGGCTTTGATCTGGGCCTTGTTCACCCTGGAGGCCGCAATGAGCTCCATCGCCTTGGTGATCTTCATCGTCGTGGCGACCGAGGCCCGCCGTTCCCTCAGTTCACGCAGGTTCGAGGCCATCGGTCAACCTCGGTTTCCCTTGACGATCTTCTGCTGGTGGATGTCATCGTCGCCCACCTCGTCGATACCCAGTTGGGACAACAGCTTCCCGTCAAGGGTACGATAAGCCGCCTTGTACTTGGTGAGGATCTCGTCAGCGGCCGACTCCGCTTCGTCACTGAACTGACCGGAGGACTCGATCTCAGTGAGCAGGGAGCTCTCGGAAGCGACAGTCTCGATCCACCCGTCGATGAATCGCTGGACCTCTTCCACCGGAACCTTGTCGATGCGCCCGGTGGTGCCTGCCCAGATGGACAGCACCTGGGTGGCCATGGGTACCGGCGAGTACTGGGGCTGTTTGAGTAACTCCATCAGGCGCGCACCCCGCTCCAGCTGGTTCTTGGATGCCTCATCTAAGTCGGAGGCAAACATCGCGAAGGCCTCCATATCACGGTACTGGGCTAGCGAGATCTTCAGCGTGCCGGAGACCTTCTTCATGGCCTTCGTCTGCGCCGCACCGCCCACGCGCGACACCGAGATGCCAACGTCGATCGCGGGACGCTGATTGGCATTGAATAGGTCCGATTGGAGGAAGATCTGCCCATCGGTGATCGAGATGACATTGGTCGGAATGTAGGCCGAGACGTCATTCGCCTTGGTCTCGACGATCGGCAGGCCTGTCATCGACCCCCCGCCCAGATCATCGGAAAGTTTGGCGCAGCGCTCCAGCAGACGTGAATGGAGGTAGAAGACATCACCGGGGTACGCCTCACGACCCGGCGGCCGACGTAACAGCAACGACATCGCCCGGTAGGCCTCCGCCTGCTTGGTCAGGTCATCAAAGACGATCAACACGTGGCGGCCCCGGTACATCCAGTGCTGGCCCAATGCGGCACCTGCGTAGGGGGCTATGTACTTGTAACCGGCGGGATCCGAAGCCGGAGAGTTGACGATGACCGTGTAATCCATCGCCCCGGCTTTCGCTAAGATCTCGTGTACCTCGGCGACCGTCGAGTTCTTCTGTCCCACGGCAACATAGATGCAGATGACCTGCTTCTCCGGATCGCCGCTGTCCCAATTGGCCTTCTGATTGAGGATAGTATCCACCGCGATGGCCGTCTTGCCGGTTTTGCGGTCGCCGATGATCAACTGGCGCTGGCCCCGCCCGATCGGGGTCATCGCGTCGACCGCCTTGAGACCGGTCATCAGCGGCTCGCGGACCTCTTGGCGATACATGACACCGGCCGCTTGGATTTCCAGGGCCCGGCGCTCCGAACTGGGGACCGGCCCTTTGCCATCAATCGGATTGCCCATGGCATCAACAACCCGGCCCAAGAAGCCGTCTCCCACCGGAACCGACAGAATGTCACCGGTGGCCCGCACAACCGAGCCTTCGTCGATACCCTCGGATTCCCCGAGGACGACCGCACCGATCTCGCGCTCCTCCAGATTGAGCGCGATGCCCATCGTCCCGTTGGAAAACATGAGCAACTCATTGGCCATCGCCGACGGCAACCCGTCGACCCGGGCGATGCCGTCACCCGAGGTAATGACCGTGCCCACCTCTTCACGAGCGCTCGCCTGCGGGGCATAGCCCTGGACGAAGGATGCCAGAGCATCACGAATCTCGTCGGGGCGAATCATCTGTTCCGCCATGAGATCTCCAATTCTGTTCGTCAGCCCGTCGGGGCCGTGTGTGATGCGTCAGCCGATGAGGCGTCGCGCTTTGTCAAGTCGGGTACGGATGGTGCCGTCGATGATCTCCCCGCCGACGCGCACGTGCAGGCCCCCCAGGACCCGCGGGTCGACGTCCACGTGAAGGTCGACCTTGACTGCGAAAATCCTGTCGAGCTCGGTCATCAACCGGGCACGCTGCTCGGCGGTCAACGGGGCCGCTGCCGTGACACGGGCCAGTTGATGTCCCACCACCTCGGAGGTCAACTCAGTGAGTTCCACTAAACGCTCGACGAGTCGTCGTCCCGTGACAGCCCGCTTGACCAAGATCGCAGTCGCTGGGCAGGCCCGCCCCTCCAGCAGATTGGCAGCCAGCTGCTGGCGTGCGGCAAGGTCGAGGGAGGGATCGGTGAGCGTGGATGCGAGTTCCGGATCAGCCAGCAAGCTGGCTATGATCCCGGACAGCTCCTCACGCACCTTACCGAGGTCCTGGGCCGAGCGCAGAACGGCACGATCCGCTTGCCGGCCCATCTGGAACTCAAGGTCCTGCGCATCGGTCGCCATCGCGGCAACCATCCCCAAAACCTGGCCGACACGATCCCCCAAGCGCTGTCCGACGAGGTCTCTCGCCAGCTCGGAACGCCGTTCGGGCGGGATGGAACCGTCAGCAAGGGTGATCCTCAACCTCGGGTTGACCGACAACTCGTGACAGACCACCTGGAGAGCGTTGATCTCGGTGTCCGTCAGTGACAGCCCGTCAACTCCCCCGTCAAGGGTGCGCATGTGTCGAGTGGTCGTCATCAATTCCCCTGCACCGCCCCGCGAGAGGGGATCGCCTCGAGTTCGGCCAAAAACCGGTCGACGCTGCGATTAATCTTCTCGGGATCGTCAAGTGATTCACCAAGGATCTTCTCGGCGAGATCGGTCGCCAGCGTGCCGATCTGGGTCTTGAGCTCCGAATAGGCCTGATCACGCTCGACCTGGATGTGCGCCAGCGTCTGTTCCCGAATGGTTGCTGCCCGGGCCTGCGCCTCTTCCTGGGCGCGTGTGATGATCTCGGCGGACTTCGCGTGGGCATCCTCGCGGATCTTCGCGGTCTCAACGGCCGAGGCCTCCAAGCGTTCCTGGTACTGCTGTCGCGCAGCCACCGCTTCGGCCTGCACGGCCTGGGCCCGGTTAATGCCACCCTCGATCTCGGCGGTCCGCTGCTCGTACATCTGCTCGAAGCGCGGCACGACCACCTTGCTGATGAACACGACGACCAGCACGGCAAGCACCAGACCCGCGACGAGTTCGCTGAGGTGCTCGGGCAGAAGCGGGTTGCCGGTCTCCAGTGGGATCATGGTCGCGTCCCCGCTCAGCGGATGAAGGCCAGCACGAAGCCCAGAATGGCCAAGGCCTCGACGACGGCAAAGCCAATGTAGGCGGTGCTCATCATCGCGCCACGGGCCTCCGGCTGACGTGCGGTGCCGTTGATCACCGAGGCGAAGATCCAGGCAACGCCCAATGCCGGGCCGAGGGTCGCCAAGGCGTAACCGAGGACGGTCAGGTTACCGGTCAGTTCCATGGGAGTCATTGCGTTTCCTTCCGATTTGTCGTGAAGTTCGGTCCGGTCAGTGCGATTCACTGATCGAGCTGGAGATGTACTGGGCCACCAGAATCGTAAAGATGTAGGCTTGGAGAAATCCGATGAACAGCTCAAATCCCATCATGACGACGCCGAACACCAGGGACAAACCCCCGCCGACGTTGTAGAACAGGTTGTTGGCATAGGTAAGCAGGTAGGTGCCACCGACGACGAATACGACCACCGTCAGGTGCCCGGCGAACATATTGGCAAACAGCCGCACGGCGAGGGTGAGCGGCCGGGTGACGAAATTCGACAGGAACTCAATGGGGATGATGATCACCCACAGGCACCAAGGAACCCCTTCGGGGATCAGCGACTTGCGAAGGTAGCCAATGCCGTGGGTCCGGAACCCGGCAAAAATATAGAGCAGATAGACGAACCCGACCATGCCCCACACGAAACCGATCTTGGAGAAGGTCGGGAACATGAACAAGAAAAATTCCCCGAACCAGTTGTTGAACAGTACGAAGGTGAACAAGCCGACCAGCACACCAAGGTAGGGGCGGAACCCTGGGCCCAGCACGTCACGACCGACCGAACTGCGAATGAAGTCGTAGACCTGCTCGAACAGGAACTGGGATTTCGAGGGCACCGTGCGCAGTTTGCGCGATACCACGCACCAGACCACGATGACGAGGATCGCAGCTATTACCAGCTGGAGCAGTGGCTTGGTCACCCATGCGGTGCCCCACAGTGGCTCGAAGTGGAAATCCTCGACTCCTGGATTAGTGTAACCGCCCTCCATGGGGATCATGCTGCACGTCCATATCTCTTGATGATCATCCAGATCGACACCGCCGTTCCGAACAGCAGCCCTACCATGACCCCCACCCTGGTTCCCAAGAAGTGGTCAACGCCCCACCCCAACCCGCCGTAGCAGACCATGCCTGCCAGCAGGTAGGAGACAATGCGCATGCCTTGGTCATGACCGGATGCTTCGACCGCGGTGCGACGGGCGTCGCCGATGTCTGCACGCAGGCTCACGATTCCCACCCCTTCGGCTTTGGTGCGGTGTACTGAGGGTCGTAGACGGGAATTTTCTCACGGGAATGACCGAAAAGCATCCCTGCAACCCACCCACTGACCCCCACAAGAGCTCCCACGCCCAGCAGAGTGGGCGAGGCATTCTGACCGATGATGGGATGAGTGGCGAGTGCAGTGCCAACCGCCCACAACACACACAGACGCAGCAGGTACCCAGCCACATTTAGCAGGAGCCCACGGGCATCACCCATGGCCATGCACAACCGCTGCACGAGAACCCCAGATGCGAAGAAGGCCAACACCGCCGCCCCACCGACCAACACTGATACCGCAGTCTCAGTTCCTGCGACGATCCAAGCGATGCACCCAGCTCCAGCAACGAGAGGGCCTGCCACGGCGGCAGCCGTCCAGGAGACCGTCGTGACATCTTGTGTCATGCGAACCTCCTCGTTCTCCACCCGGTCAATGCAGCCACGAGGGATACTAGGCCATCAGGCGAAAGCATCCGAATCGACCTTCCGGGCTCGTCGGCGAGCAGGCCACAGGGTTACCAGAGTTGCTGCAACAACGCCCGTCAGGATGCCAACAAGCGCGACCTGCAACGGAGCCAATGCCAAGGCGATCGTCCCGTAGGCAAAGACTGCCGTCCATAGGTACATGATGAGCACCGCGGTAATCATGGAGTGCCCGAGACGCACCAGCCTGTGGTGCAGGTGCTGTTTGTCGGGAACGAACCACCACTTGCCGTTCCATGTACGTCGCACATAGGAAGAGACCAGGTCGAACAGTGGTACCGCCATGATCGCGAAAGGCAGGATGAGCGGTAGCCAAGCAGGCATCAACCCGGCTCGGGCGGCGTTGATGACCGTGGAATCCATCTGACCGGTGAACGACAATGATGAACAGGCGAGCAGCAGCCCCAGCACCATCGACCCGGCATCGCCCATAAACATCCGGGCCCGGTGGAAGTTGTGCGGCAGGAAACCGAGACACACTCCCACGGTGGTCGCCGACACCAGCGATGCAGTGGTCGCGACGACCAAGTTCTCCTCCCGGGCCAAGACATAGGTGTAGATGAACATCGCCGACGCCCCCACGGCGACCACCCCCGCAGCCAAGCCGTCCAGCCCATCGACCAAGTTGATGGCATTCACGCACACAAAGATAAAAAAGACAGTGATGAGGATCGAGGTGGCCTGGTCTAGAGCAATGGTGCGCTCTGGCAGGGATACCCAGTACATCCGGACCCCGTTGATGACGGCAATCCCCGCGGCCAGCACCTGTCCAGCGATCTTTGCGATGGCCGACAGATCCAGCACGTCGTCTAGCACACCGACCACGCAAATCACCCCAGCGGCCAGCAGTACTCCCCCGGAATCCTTGGTGACCACGTCATGACGGCCAAGGAAAGGCATATTCGATGCGAGTAAGAAGGCACAGGCAACCCCGAAGAACATGGCCACCCCACCTAGATAGGGCGTCGGTCTGGTGTGCACATCGCGTTCCCGGATCAAGGCCTGTACCCCGTAACGGATCGCCACCCGGCGCATCACCCCACACAGCAAGTGGGTCGCCGTCGCGGCAACCAGCATGACCAGGAAATACTCCCTCATCGATTCACGCCCCGGGGGTGTTCGGAAATTTTCCGCCCTCTGCATCCCCGCCCGTTGCAGTGACATTCGGCGACGAGGCCTCGGTTTCCTGCGGGGCTGAAGGTATGTCCTCGTCGTCGGCGTTCCCGGCGCCTACGGCGGAACCGTCACCGGATGCGGGGGCTTCGTGGCCCGGAACAGGAGCATCCACCAAACCGGGCAGGTGAATGCGCAGGTCTTGGTGGGAGATCACCCCGGCACGCACGATGCGACCGATTCTCGTGGTAGCCAAGTCGACGATTGTTGAAGCAACCGGTCCAGGGGCTGGGCCCGCATCAAGGTAGACGGTGACCGAATCACCCAACTGGATGATCGCATCATCGACCGTTGTGGCTGGTGGCTGACCGGAGATATTCGCCGAGGACACCGCCAGCGCACCGGTGCGCCTCAGCAGTGCCCGGGTCTGTTCCTGGGCCGGGACCCGGACCGCGATGGTGCCGTTGGCCTGCCCCAGATCCATCCGCAGATCGGGCTGGGCCTTCATTATGAGGGTCAGTGCCCCGGGCCAGTGCGCTTCAATGGTCCGCAGCACCTTGGGGGTAACCTCGCTGACCAGTGCTCGCAGCATGGCGGGTTCAGCAATCAACACCGGCGGCGGCATATCTTTGCCCCGGTGTTTCGCGTCCAACAGGGCCTGGATGGCTCGCGGATCGTTGGCATTGGCACCGATCCCGTAGACCGTGTCGGTGGGCAGCACGACGAGTTCCCCCGCTGTGATGGCTTGTACTGCGGCTTCCAGGCCATCTTCGTACTGGGTCGCCAAATCATAGCGACGCCACCGGTGTTCTGCTGCCACGCTCATCCCCCCAATACTGGCACGCGACGTGCGCTGACGTGCCGAGGCCGTCCTGCCAGATCCCGGTGTCCGGCCGGTTCCTCAAAGTCGGCGGCTCCGAGCATCCTGAGCACCCTTTGCTGCTGGTCATCGCCGTGCTCAATGACGACTGCCCCTCCGGCGCGAAGTAACCGTGCTGCGGTAGCGATAACCATAGCGATGTCCGCACATCCGTCGTCATCGGCAAACAAGGCGGTGTGCGGATCATACGCGACAACCTCCTCGGGCAGATGTTCGAGATCACACCAGGGAATGTAGGGCGGATTGGCTACCACCACATCAACGCTCCCATCCAAATCCCCTAGCGCATCGGCCATGTCCTGGCACACAACGACAGCTCCCGTGCCTGCCAGATTGCGCCGGGTCCAAGCACAAGCGGCCTCATGCTTTTCCACGGCCCATCCCCGGACTCGGGGAACTTCCAAGAGCACCGAGGCAGTGATCGCGCCGGTTCCGGCGCACAATTCCACCCATCGCAACCCATCCGGGTGTTGCGGAGTCATTTCCCGCAGTATCTCAATGGCGGTCTGGGCCACCGATTCGGTCTCCGGACGTGGCACGAAAACTCCCGGCCCCACCGCGATCCGCAGTCCCCGGAAGGGCGCCCATCCCACGATGTGCTGCAGCGGTTCGTGGGCTGCACGCCGGGCTACCAGAGCGGCGTAGGCCTCGATCTGCTCGGGCGAGGGATCGGCTGCGGTGAGCAGGCCGATTTGGTCGACCCCCAGCAGATGCTGGGCAAGCCAGCGAGCATCCGCTGACGGCGCCGCAATTCCGGAACGCTGCAATGACTCAACGGCAATCGCCTGCAGCCGGGACCACCTCACTGGTCATTCCCCATAGCAAGCCGTTCGGCAAGATCAGCCTCTTGGAGGGCGGCGATCACCGGACCAAGTTCCCCATCTAGCACCTGGTCGAGATTGTGAGCCTTGAAACCGATCCGGTGGTCGGTGATCCGGTTCTCTGGGAAATTGTAGGTTCTGACCCGCTGGGAACGATCCACGGTGCGCACTTGGGATTTCCGGGCGGCCGATGCCTCGGCTGCGGCCTGTTCGGCCGCAGCCGCAACGAGCCGGGCCCGCAGGATACGCATTGCCTGTTCTTTGTTTTGCAACTGGGAACGTTCATCCTGGCACGTCACCACGGTGCCAGTGGGCACGTGGGTTATCCGCACAGCCGAGTCTGTGGTGTTGACTCCCTGACCTCCTTTGCCAGAGGACCGGAAAACGTCAATGCGCAGATCGCCCTCGTCGATATCCACCTCGTCGGCCTCGACATCGGGCATTACCAGGACGCCTGCCGCCGAGGTGTGGATGCGACCTTGAGATTCTGTGACTGGGACACGCTGCACACGATGCACCCCGCCTTCGAATTTCAGCACCCCGTAGGGGGCTTGGCCTGGCTCGGCGTTTCCTGCATGCACAGAGAAAGTGACGGTTTTCACCCCGCCCAGATCAGTGACTTCCGAGTCCAGCACATGCATTTTCCAGCCACGCGATTCCACGTAATGCTGGTACATCCCCAGCAGATCAGCGGCAAACAGGGCCGATTCCTCTCCTCCCTCGCCGGACTTGATCTCGATAATCGCGTCGTTGTCGTCGTTGGGGTCCGAGGGGGCCAGCAGCGCAGTCACCTTCGCCCGGGCAAAACCGAGTTGCTTATCGAGATCGTCGACTTCGGCAGCGAAGGAAGGATCCTCCTGTGCCAACTCCGCTGCTGCCTGGCGGTCCGCGAATAAGCGGTCATGATCATCGAGAGCCTTTACGATCTGCCCGAGCCGCGCATAGCGACGCCCGACGCTCCGGGAGCGGGAGCCAGCGGTGAGCACCCCGGGATCGGCCATCCGCAGCCCGAGGTCTGCATACTCGGCCCTCAACTCTGCCGCATTCTCGAACATCTCGACCCCTCATCTCGGCACAAGACGACAAGGCGCCGGGCACGGATCACCGTGACCGACGCCTCATCCGAAGAGCTACTTGCCAGTCTTTTTGCCGTAGCGACGCTCGAAACGGGCGACCCGGCCGCCGGTGTCGAGGATCTTCTGCTTGCCGGTGTAGAAGGGGTGGCACGCCGAACAGACGTCGACACTCATCACCCCGCCGGTCAGCGTGCTGCGGGTCTCGAACTGATTCCCACAGGTACACACGACCTTGACCGAGTCGTACTCGGGATGCGTGGACTGCTTCATTTGGATCTCCTTGTCAGTTTCACCGGGTCGCCTGCGGATCCATGTGGCGTGAACCGGCAACTCCGCGATGGTAGTTGATGGATGCGGCTGGGGCAAATAGCCAAGCCACAAGCGGTTCAGTCGTTGCCAGGAGTGGTTCGCGAGATGAGCACCAAGAACTCCGAATTATTGGTGGTCTTACGCATCCGTGACAACAGCATCTCCACTGCGGCCTGATCCTCCAGACCCGACAGCACCCGGCGCAGTTTCCAGATGATGTCAAGTTCAGTGCGCCCCATCAGCAACTCCTCGCGACGGGTGCCGGATGCGTCGACATCAATCGCCGGGAAGATGCGCTTGTCAGCCAGTTGACGCGACAGCTTCAACTCCATATTGCCGGTTCCCTTAAACTCCTCGAAAATGACCTCATCCATTTTGGATCCGGTCTCCACCAAGGCGGTAGCTAGGATGGTCAACGATCCGCCATTCTCGATATTGCGGGCCGCGCCAAAGAATTTCTTCGGCGGATACAGGGCTGCAGAATCCACGCCACCAGACAAGATACGCCCAGAGGCCGGTGCTGCGAGGTTGTAGGCGCGTCCCAAGCGAGTGATGCCGTCGAGCAAAATAACAACGTCACGGCCCATCTCCACCAGCCGCTTGGCTCGTTCAATGGCGAGTTCGGCGATCGTCGTGTGATCAGTGGCCGGGCGGTCAAAAGTGGATGCGATTACCTCGGCAGTGGTGGTGCGCTGGAAGTCGGTCACCTCCTCGGGACGTTCGTCGACTAGGACGACCATGAGGTGTACCTCAGGGTTGTTCTGGGTGATCGAATTCGCGATGGCCTGCATGACCATCGTCTTGCCTGCCTTGGGCGGGGAGACGATAAGCCCACGTTGACCCTTGCCGATAGGCGACACCAGATCCATGATCCGCCCGGTCATGTTGTTCTGGATGGTCTCCATCCGCAGCCGCTCCTGCGGGTACAGCGGAGTGAGCTTGGCAAATTCCGGACGGTTGCGAGCTTTATCCGGTTCGGCGCCGTTGACGGTGTCCAGGCGCACCAACGGATTGTATTTCTCCTTACGGTCGCCCTCACGCGGCTGACGCAACGCACCGGTGACGATGTCGCCCTTGCGCAACCCATTGCGACGCACCATGGACAAAGAGACATAGGCGTCATTGGGCCCCGGAAGGTAACCGGAAGTACGCACGAAGGCGTAGTTGTCCATCACGTCGAGGATGCCGCTGACCTGCACGAGCACGTCATCCTCGCGCACAGACTCGTCGACCCCGGAGTCGCCATTGTTTCCACGGTTACGACGATTGGCACGGTCCCGATTGCGACGGTTACGCCGTCGGCTGCTCGGCTGGGAGGCCTGTTCTTCGCGATGTTCGGCAGTGACCTCACTAACCTGCGCCTTGCCTGCATCATGACGCTGTTCGCGGGCCTCCTCACGTTCTCGCAATCGTTGCTGCAACTGAGGGTCGGCTTGCAGTGCAGCCATCCGCGCGCCGATAACTTCATCGGTATCGACCGCGGGCTCGGTAGCTGCGGTTGGTGTTTCCCGATGCTGATCACGGTTGCGACGGTTGCGACTGCGAACCGGACGATCACCCCGCTGGGGCAATGATTCGACACTTTGCCCGGTGACTAAGGGGGCCTGGGCCGGCTCAATATCGGAAGTCTCCGGCGCCGTCGGATCTGGTGCAGTCGATTCTGCGGCATGCCTGGGGCGCCCCTGATTGCTCTGGGCAGCCGAGTTCGAGGCCTGGATAGCGGAGATCAGGTCGGCCTTGCGCATGGTGCGCGCACCTTTGATACCCAGCCCCACGGCAATCTGCTTCAGCTCCGGCAGGAGCTTCGTGGACAGCGCCGAGTTGCTTGCAGTCTCGCTCACTGGAGTCCTTTCATGGTGGTCCGCGATTGCCGCGGTTGTACCCGGTTCGGTCCACCAAGCGTGGAACCGGGAAGATCTGTTTTGTCGTCGGCGCACGCAGGATCGTGGCCGGGCGGCATCCCAACAGCACCGCCGATGCGGTCACCGCCGGGGTTCTGAGTGCGAGTCAACACTCGGTCGGGCACCGCGTGCACCAACCAACCTCGCCAGAGTACCCCAAGACTAGCAGCACTTTCCCCAAGATTAGCAGCACTCGTGGTCTACTTCGGACAACATCGGTTCAGCCCCGTGCAACCAAGCGTTCCGCAGCCTCGGTAAACAGCTCACGCATCTGGTCGTAATCGGTGGCAACCGGGAATTGCGGGAACTCGGCGACAACATTGTCCGGTGGGCAGAACAGGATTCCGGCATCGGCCTGGGACAACATGTTGGTGTCGTTGTAGGAGTCCCCGGATGCGATGCACCGGAAGTTCAGCTGATGGAAAGCCCGGATCGCCTGACGCTTCTGATCAGCCATCCGCAGCTTGTAGTCAGTGATGCGGCCGTCGCTAGCCACCTCTAAGCGATGACAAAACAACGTGGGGCGTCCGAGCTGTACCATCAGGGGTTCGGCAAACTGGTAGAAGGTGTCCGACAGGATCACCACCTGGAACCGCTCACGCAGCCACGCGATGAAACTGGCTGCACCGGGCAGGGGTTCGAGGCCTGCGATTACCTCCTGAATATCGGGCAAGCGAAGTCCATGCTCCTCGAGGATCCGCAGCCGGTGGGTCATCAACTCGTCGTAGTCACTGATATCCCGGGTGGTCAACCGCAGTTCCGGGATGCCAGTGCGTTCGGCGAAAGCAATCCAGATCTCGGGGACGAGAACGCCCTCAAGATCGAGACAGGCGATTGTTGTCACATTCCCTCCACTCGGATGAAGCGCACCTCACCGTGAACCGCAGGCGAGGTTTTGAGTTCTGAGACACAGTCCAGCACATCCGATTCGAGTGCCTCGTGAGTCATCAGATGAATCTGGTTGGCCTCCCCGTCGGCGATCGCATCCGGTGATTGCTGGACGATCCGGATGGACACATTGTGCGCGGCTAGCACCGAGGCGATCTGGGCCAGAGTTCCGGGCCGGTCGACGACATCAATGCGCAGGTAATAACGAGTGCGTGCCGCGGTGATCGGTGCGACCTCCAACTCCCGGTACATCGACTGGGCGGCACCGGCCACCCCTCTGGTACGGTTGCGCCCGATGGTGACCAGGTCACCAACGACGGCCGAAGCCGTGGGAGCACCCCCAGCTCCCGGCCCCATGAACATCAGGCGCCCGGCACTAGCTGCCTCGACGAAGATCGCGTTGTAGGCACCGTTTACGCTGGCCAAAGGGTGGTCATTGGCCACCATCGCAGGGTGTACCCGCACCGATATCCTCCCATCGGATAGCATGACTGCCACCGCCAGCAACTTCACCACACAACCCATGCTGGCGGCAGCCTTGATGATGTCGGTATCGATGGCCGTGATCCCCTCGGTCGGCACACTGGAAGAGACCCTAGTGTGAAAAGCCAGCGATGCGAGCAGGGTGGCTTTGGCCGCGGCATCCAGTCCCTCGACATCAGCCGTCGGGTCGACCTCCGCATAGCCCAACTCCTGGGCCTGTCGTAGCGCAGAGCCGTAGTCCATGCCCTCGGTGGCCATCTTGTCCAGGATGAAATTCGTCGTTCCGTTGACGATGCCCATCACCGAGCGGATCTCGTCGCCAACCAGCGATTCTCGTAGCGGGCGAACGATCGGGATCGCACCGGCAACCGCAGCCTCGTAGTAGACATCCACCCCGGCGCGGGCAGCCGCCTTGAAAATCATCGGCCCCTCTGCGGCCAGCAAGGCCTTATTGGCAGTGACCACCGATGCGCCATGGGAGATCGCGGACATGATCAGGGTGCGGGCCGGTTCGATGCCCCCCATCAACTCAATGACGATGTCAAGATCGCCACTAGCGAGCAGAGCCTCGGCATCGGTGGTGATCAACTCGGCTGGGATGCCCGGACGCTGTCTATTCTTGTCGCGCACCGCCACACCGATAAGTTCAAGCCGACGCCCGATCCTGGCCTCCAATTCATCTCCCTGGGTGAGGATCAATCGCGCCACCTGAGCACCCACCGTTCCGGCACCCAGAAGTCCAACCCGCAGCACGTTCTTCTCGTTCATCTCACTCCCCCATGTCCAAGGCCATCAGATCATCAAAGGTTTCACGGCGCAGCAACACCGAGACCGCCCCATCCGCCACAGACAGTACTGGGGGACGTGGGGTGTGGTTGTAGTTGGAGGCCATTGCACGAGAATAGGCGCCGGACGCCGGGACCGCGATCAGATCCCCTGGGGCGATGTCCGACGGCAGGAAGACATCATGCACGAGAATGTCACCACCCTCGCAGTGCTTGCCGACGATACGGCTCAAAACGGTGTCTTCCTGCGAGGTGCGTGAAGCCAGGACTGCCGAGTATTCTGCAGCGTACAAGGCAGGACGGATGTTGTCGGACATGCCCCCGTCCACCGAGACGTAAACCCGTTGAGCTCCACCCTCCAAGTCGACGGTCTTCACCGTTCCGACGGTGTAGAGCGCCATTCCCGAAGGTCCCACAATAGCCCGACCAGGCTCAATGGAGATCTGCGGAACCTTCATCGCATGACCACGGGCCTCAATCTCGACGATCTCGCGCAGATTCCTCGACAGGGTATCCGGGGTGGCTGGTGAGTCATTGGAGGTGTAAGCGATTCCGAAGCCACCACCGAGATCGAGTTCGGGCAACTCCGTGCCGGTAGCCTCCTTAAATTGGCGCAACAGCTTCATGGTGCGTCGAGCGGCGACCTCGAAACCGCCGGTGTCGAAGATCTGGGAGCCGATGTGGGAGTGAATGCCAAGCAATTCGATATCCGATGCGACATGACAGCGGACCATAGCCACCATTGCTGCCCCGTTAGTGATTGAGAAACCGAATTTCTGGTCCTCGTGGGCGGTTGCTATGTACTCGTGGGTGTGCGCTTCCACACCCGGGGTGACCCGGATCAGCACCGAGGCCTTCCAGCCGTGATCGTGGCACAGTTGCTCGATCCGGGCTATCTCATCCATCGAGTCGACGATGATCCGTGCTACCCCGGCCTCTAGGGCCATGGCCAATTCTTCGGTAGATTTGTTGTTCCCGTGCATGCCAATGCGTTCCGGATGAAAACCCACCGACAGTGCAGTGGCGAGTTCCCCACCTGAACACACGTCTAAGAACAGTCCTTCCTGGTCCACCCACCGGGCAACCATCCTGGTGAGAAAAGCCTTGCCCGCGTAGTAGACATGCCAAGGGTCGAAGGCATCACGAAACCCTGCGGCCCGGTTCCGGAAATCTCGTTCGTCGATTAGGTACAGCGGCGATCCATAGTCGGCCAGCAGCTCAGCGACTGACAGGCCGCCCACCCGCAGCGCACCATCATCGCCACGTGCAACGCAGCACGACCACAGAGCTGGGTCGAGTGCATTCGGGTCCACTGGGCGATGCAGCCACTGCGGAGATGGGGTGGAAACATCGGCATGGATCGCGCCGGCAACATGCATGTGGGTCACGCTCCAAGTGTGACAGACCGGACACAGTTCTCTGGGCTGCTGGGACGCGGGTTGGGCGCACAGCAGCGGCGGTGCTACCCTGTTCGACGACCTGTACGAGCAGGTCGGGCCCCCGTAGCTCAGGGGATAGAGCACCGCCCTCCGGAGGCGGGAGCAGAGGTTCGAATCCTCTCGGGGGCGCCCCAACACCATCACCCTCCACCGTCAGGGGTGCCGATGTCCGTCAACAGACAGCAGTTGATGGAGCGGGCCATGCGATTGTTCCGCTCCTGGGATCTCGCCTCTGCACGCACCATGTCCTTGGTGTGGGTATGCACCAGAGTCCTGCTGTTGTTCATCTGGGCACTGTTCACCCCCGAATCCCAAGGAGACGTCGTCTATTACTACGAGCACATCACCGCCATGCATGAGCGCGGCCCAGCCCAGACGATGCCGGAATATCCCACTCCGGTGCTGTGGCTGCTGGATATGTGCTGGTACTTGGGCCTAGGAACCCAGGTCGGCTATGTCGTGTGGTTCGTGCTAGCCATGCTCGCCTGTGACGCCGCCCTCTACCGTCGGTTGTGGCTCACTGGGGGCAGGCTCGGCTCCCAGGCGGCCTGGTTCTGGACCGTCTTCATCACTGCCATCGGCCCAACTGTCTACCTGCGGTTCGACATCGTCACCTCGGTACTGACGGGTTGGTCATTGCTGTGGCTGGCTGCCAACCGACCCCGCACCGCCGGCGGATTGGCCGGGTTAGGCGCCGCGATTAAACTGTGGCCTGCCCTGCTGTGGCCAGCGCTGTGCGGAACCCGGGGTAGGCGGGCAGCGCCCACCCTGGCCTTCTGGTTCAGTGGCGGTGTGCTGGGGGTGGCGAGCTTTGTCTGGGCCGGTTGGGACCGATTGATCTCCCCGCTCACCTGGCAGTCGGGGCGTGGTCTTCAAGTGGAATCGGTCTGGGCAACGGTACCGATGTTGCTGCGTGCCTTCGGCGGCGGCGATTACACCGTCGCCGTGTCGCGCTACCAGGCCTTCGAGATCTTTGGGCCCCACGTGGTGAACTGGTCGGTTATCGCCAGCGTGGCCATGCCCGCCGGGTTGATCGGGCTGCTGATCGGCTACTTGTGGTGGCTGCGTGGCGATCAGCAGACCGGTTTCCAAGCGGCAATCCTGGTGATCGCTGTGGTGCTCATGATGATTGTCACCAACAAAACATTCTCCCCCCAGTACATGATCTGGCTCGGTGGCCCCACGGCCGCTGCCATCGCCCTACTCGGTCTCGAGAACCGAGACTCCCCCGGTTACCTGCATCGTCGCTCCCGGATATGGATGATCCTATTGATGGTGCTGGCTGCGAGTCTCGCCACGACGATGGTCTTCCCTATCGGCTACGATCCACTGGTGCGCGACAGCCCGATCTCCGGAACATGGCGACCAGTGGTCACCATTGTCCTGGCGATCCGCAACATGCTGATCTGTGCGATGACCGTGCTGGTCGCCGACACGGTTCTCGGGTTCCTGCGCGCACCTGACCGAACAGGAGAGGGTTGATGGATTCCAGGCCGAACGTCGGCGTTTTGCGGGTGCTCGCCGCCGTCGCAGCCTGGCTCATCACAAGAGTGCTGATGGCGACTCTGTGGGCCACCCGGGAGAGCTTCATCGACCACGATGTGCGCTACTACTACCACCAACTCACATCCAAGGGGTTGGCAGGCGCCTTGGTTGAATACCCCACACCGATTCCCGCAATGCTGGAGGCGATCCGCAACCTGCTGGCCGCCGACGAAGGATCCTTCGTTCTGGTCTTTGTCCTTGTCATGGCATCTTTAGACGCATGGACCACCGTGTGGTTGTGGTTGCGGGTGCATCACTGGGCGGCCGCCTACTGGACGGCATTCATCGCCGCTATCGGTTCCCTGGTCTGGTTTCGCATTGATCTGCTGCCCGCCGTGGCAGTAGTGCTGGCCCTAGGCTGGGTGCATCGCAGCCCTCGCCTTGCCGGAGCTGCCGTGGCAGTGGGGGCTGCCCTGAAGCTGTGGCCCGCTCTGCTCATCGCCCCCATGCTCGGCAGGGGAACGATGGCCCGGCGACGCGGGCTGGGTTTCCTGGTCATGGGCGGATTGCTTGGCCTCATCTCGCTGCTATGGTTCGGCATCGACCGTTCGCTGTCCCCGCTGACCTGGCAGTCGGACCGGGGGCTGCAGATCGAGTCGATCCCGGCCACCGTCGTGATGCTAAAACATGCCTTCGGCACCCCCGGGATGTATCGCACTGAGTTGTCCCAGTACAACGCCTGGGAGATCTACGGACCCGGGACGGACACCTGGCAGCAGGTCGGAGACGTGCTCATGGTGATCGCCATATGTTTCACCATCCTGCTGTGCTGGCTGATCGCCTTCAATGGCTTCGGAATCCGCAACCGGACCACCCAACGCAGCGATTCACCGGCTGTCCTCGCGGCCCGTCGACATGCAATCGTGCTGGCAACCGCGGCGATCATCTGCGCCATGATTGTGGCCAACAAGACATTCTCTCCCCAGTACATGATCTGGCTCGCCGGTCCGCTGGCGATCCTGGTCTGCCTGCCGCTGTCCGGTGGTGACCGCCGATGGTCACTGGTGCTAGCCGGGCTGGGGCTAGTCTGCGCATTCGCGACCCACGAGGTCTTCCCGCTCAACTACTCCGGATTGATCAGTGAGGTGGCTGGTCCCGATGAAACCCTGCTGCTGGCGGTGCGCAACGGAGCCGTCGTAGTGCTAACCCTGCTCGTCGGTTGGCGGGCGGTCGTCGCAGGTTGGCGACTAGGTGCCCTCGAGTCTCCCCCACCCACAGGGACGGGCCCGATTGTTGCAGAAGGAAACCAGAACGACTGCGCTGCGTGACCTGCGAACACCGGTGCTCCTGATTAGTATCGGGGCAGTATCTCCCGTCCAGCAGTGATTCCCGGTCATGGGCACTGCACCAGATGCGATGTCGCAAGGAGGCGAAGCGGTCCACCGCAGCGAACATGTCGAACGATGGATTCGGAACCAACGACTGGATCATTGAGGAGCTGCGGGAGCACTATCTCGCCGATCCTTCATCGGTTTCTCCCACTTGGCGCGAATATTTTGCCAATGAGCCGGAACGCCATCTCACCCCCAGGGTGCGCGTCCCAGCCACAGTCACCTCCCCCGAAACAGCACAACCGCTCAAGGGGCATCCCGTGAGCACTACCCCGCTCCCCGGCAATACCCCGGTGGCCACCGTGGAGCCCAGCGAGGTTCGCACCGAGTCGCCGTCGATCCCGGGCGCCATCTCGCCACTGGGCCCCGATGTTCCCAATCCCTTCGCCGAACCCGTGGTAAGCCGCGACGAGCCAATCCGCACCGTGCTGAAGGGCCCGGCAAAAGCCACCGCCCTCAACATGGATGCATCCTTGATGATGCCGACGGCCACCTCGCTGCGCACCGTGCCGATGAAGCTGGTCATCGAGAACCGCGCCTCAATGAACAACTTCCTACGTCGTTCTTGGGGTGGCAAGGTCTCCTTCACCCACATCATCGCCTATGCGATGGTGCAGGCAATCAAGGACCAGATGGCGATGAACACCACCTACGAGGTGGCCGAAGGCAAGCCCAGCGCCGTGCAGCACTCGAACATCAACCTGGGCATTGCCATCGACGTGGAACGCGGGGGAAAACGCCAACTTCTAGTGCCGAACATCAAAAGTGCCGAGCAGTATAACTTCGCTAGATTCTACGCCGCCTACGAAACCTTGGTGCGCAAGGCCCGCAAGGGCGAGTTGACGATGGACAATTTCACCGGCACCACGGTGTCGATCACCAATCCAGGCGGCATCGGCACCAATGCCTCCGTACCGCGGCTCATGCCGGGCCAGGCGATGATCTTGGGGGTCGGCTCGATCGACTACACCGCCGAGTTCGCTGGAACCTCCCTGCACGACGCCGATGCGATGGCTGTTTCCAAGGTCACCACCCTCACCTCCACCTATGACCACCGGGTCATCCAAGGCGCCCAGTCCGGCGAGTTCCTGCGCCGCATGCATTCGCTGCTGCTGGGGGCCGATAATTTCTATGAGGAGATCTTCCAGGATCTGCGCATCCCCTATCCGCCGGTGAAATGGGCAGTCGATATCCCGGTGAACGACTCGAACCAGCTGGACAAGTCGGCACGGGTGGCTGGGCTCATCTCTGCTTTCCGCACCTTGGGCCATCTGCAGGCCGACACTGATCCCCTGGAATTCAGGATGCGCACCCACCCCGATCTAGAGCTCGAATTCCACGGCCTGACCCTGTGGGATCTGGACCGTACCCTCCCCGTCGGGAGATTTGGCGCGGTGGACAATGCCCGGGTGTCGTTGCGCGGGGTCATCGACCAATTACGCAACGCCTACTGCCACACCATGGGTATCGAGTACATGCACATCCACGACATCGCCCAGCGTCGATGGATCCAAGATCGCCTGGAATCACCACACCGGTCACGTTCCCGTGAAGGGCACCTGCGCATCCTCGACCAGCTCAACGAGGCTGAGGTCTTCGAGACCTTCCTGCAGACCAAATACGTGGGCCAGACCAGGTTCTCCCTGGAGGGGGCCGAATCTGCGATCGTGGTGCTGGCTGCAATCTGCGAGGCTGCGGCCGATGCACACTTGGGCGAGGTGGCCATCGGTATGCCCCACCGCGGCAGATTGAACGTGCTGACCAGCATCGTCGGCAAGCTGTATTCCCAAGTGTTCCGCGAATTCGACAATCGAGCCTCCACCGACCAGGTCTCCGGCGACGTCAAATACCATTTGGGGGCAGATGGCCACTACACGGCCGCATCGGGCAATACGGTGCGCACCTCGGTGGCTGCGAATCCCTCCCATCTGGAGACTGTTGACCCGGTGTTGGAAGGCATCGCCAGGGCCAAAAACGACCAAGCCACTCTTGACGGCAGCGGTTCAGTACTGCCGGTGCTCATGCACGGCGACGCATCCTTTGCCGGGCAGGGCGTGGTCTACGAAACCTTCCAGATGTCCCAGTTGCGGCCCTACCGCAACGGTGGGACGATCCACATCGTGGTGAACAATCAAATCGGTTTCACCACCTCACCAGGCGACGCCCGCTCCTCAGTCTACGCCACCGATGTCGCAAAATCTGTGCAAGCGCCGGTGATCCACGTCAACGGCGACGACCCGGATGCATGCGCGGAGGCCGCTGGGCTGGCCTTCGATTTCCGGGAAACCTTCGGCAAAGATGTCGTGATCGACATGCTGTGTTACCGGCGCCACGGCCACAATGAGGGCGACGACCCCAGCCTAACTCAGCCGCTGATGTACCACTTGGTAGAAAAGAAGCGTTCGGTACGCAAGCTCTACACCGAGCAACTCATCGGTCGTGGCGATATCTCTATGGCCGACGCTGAAGCCTCGGTAAACCGGTTCAGAGACCGCTTGGAGGAGGTCTTCTCCAATGTACGTGACCCGCTCGTACCGAAAGAGCCCGTCGAATACCGCAGAGTTCCGGTCTATCCGGCGAAAGCAAAGCTGCTCCCCGCAACCTCAATCAACGAGGCAACGATGCAACGCATCGCTGAAGTGCACCAGATCCTTCCCGAGGGATTCACGGCCCATCCCAAGGTAATCACCCAGCTGAATCGTCGGGCCGTCCAGATCTCCACCGGGCCGATCGACTGGGCCACCGCAGAATTGCTAGCCTTCGGCTCGCTACTCATGGAAGGCCACCGGGTACGCCTGGTGGGTCAGGATGCCCGTCGCGGTACCTTCTCCCAGCGTTTCGGGGCCATCGTCGACCAGGCGACGAACGAGGCATGGGTTCCCCTCAAGCACCTCACCGCCAACCAGGCCCCTTTCGACATCTTCGATTCCTTGCTGTCGGAATATGCCGCCCTGGGGTTCGAGTACGGCTATTCGGTGGCTGCTCCCGATGCCTTGGTTTGTTGGGAGGCCCAGTACGGGGATTTCGTGAACGGTGCCCAGATCATCACCGATGAATTTGTCTCCTCCGGGTTCACGAAGTGGACCCAGAAGTCGGGGGTCGTACTGTTGCTGCCCCACGGCTACGAGGGAGCCGGTCCAGACCATTCCTCGGCACGCCTAGAGCGATTCCTGCAACTGTGCACCGGCGACAACATGGCCGTCTGCCAGCCTTCCACCCCAGCTTCCTATTTCCACCTACTGCGTCGGCACGTCCAGATCAACCAGCACCGTCCGTTGATCATCGCAACCCCCAAGTCGATGCTGCGCAACAAGGCTGCCGTCTCAACACCCCAGGATTTCACGACCGGCACCTGGGAACCGGTTTTGGATGATCCAAGCATCGCCGACCGTTCGAAGGTGAGGCGCATCGTGCTGTGTTCCGGGAAGGTTGCCTGGGATCTCAAGACCGAACGCGCCCGCCGGGAAATGGATTCCCGGGTGGCAATCATCACATTGGAACGACTGTTTCCCCTGCCAGTGGAGGAACTCGTCGAAGTACTGGCCGCTTACCCCCAGGTCGACGACATCCGATGGGTCCAGGATGAGCCTGCCAACCAGGGCCCGGCAGAGTTCTTCATCCACAGATTGATGCCACTTCTCGGTGAGGATATCCACATCAGCTTCCACACCCGACCGGCGCTGGCCGCACCGTCGACCGGTCTTTCCACCACTCACAAGGCAGAGCACCTTAAGTTGATGGACAACGCCTTCGCAGGGGCCTGACCGGGAATCGTCTCAAGACCCGGTGGGCTTTACCAGCGGAGCGCATGTTAGGGTTGACTTAGTTGCATTTTGCTCAACTAACTCTTCCACTTCCGGCTTCCAAGTGGCACAGTTATACAGCCGTGCAACCGAAAAGATGAAGGAGCCGCGAGCATGGACTGGCGCCATCGAGCAGCGTGCCTCACAGAAGATCCTGAACTCTTCTTCCCGATCGGTAACACGGGCCCAGCACTTGCCCAGGTTGAAGAGGCAAAACTCGTGTGCCGTCGTTGCGACGTCCGCGAGAGTTGCCTCAAATGGGCACTGGAAGCAGGACAGGACCACGGGGTATGGGGCGGCCTGTCCGAGGACGAGCGTCGGGCTCTGAAACGACGCAACTCCCGAGCAAGGGCCCGAGCAAACTGAACAGCATCACTGGCGCACCATGGGAGCATGGTGCGCCAGTGGTCTATCCTCGCTTCCCTGGCTAAATTACCTGCCCCGGATGCTCACAACTCACAGATGAAACGGCATACCCACTCTGACAGTGGCGACGGCTCCGTGTCCGGCACCGTTGGTCAACGCGAAACTGCCACCCAGATCGGAAATCAGGGTTGTGACGATGGACAATCCCAGTGAGCTTGTTTTGGTGGGATCGAACCCCTCGGGCAACCCGGCTCCATCATCAATGATCTGCATGAGTAGTTCTCCGTCGGCATGTCGCTCAACGTGGACTATCACCGATCCACCGCCCATCGCTAGTCCGTGTTCGATGGCATTCTGGGTTAATTCGGTCATAACCAGCGACAGGGAGGTGGCCCATTCCCCCGGCACCATACCGAAGCTGCCCTCCCGGATGGCGCTCACCCTGCCGCTGGATGCTGCAACATCACCGACCATCACCAAGATGCGATCGGCGATGGCATCGAAATCGACATCCTCGTCGAATCCCCGGGAGAGAATCTCATGCACCGCCGCGATCGACTGCACCCGGCGCATCGCGTCGGCAAGTGCTTCCTTGCCCTCGGGGTTGGTCAATCGCCGGGACTGTAGACGCAGCAGCGCCGCGACGGTTTGCAGATTGTTCTTCACCCGGTGATGAATCTCCGCGATGGTGGCATCCTTGTTCACCAGCTGCCGTTCCCTCTCCCTAACCGTGGTGACATCACGCACCAAGACGAGAGCAGCCACGAAAACCCCGTCGCTGTCCAAGGAAATCACCCTCATCCGGACAGCCGCTTGGGGACCCTCGACAGTCACCTCGACTGGTTTAAAGCTGCGACCCTCATTTCCGGCCTCCACCGTACGGGTGAATTCGTCCACGAGTTCGGGAGCCAGCGAAGTGATCTTCTCGCCCTGGATGTCGCCGCTGAGTTCCAATCCACGCAGGGCAGAGATGACATTCGGCGATGCAAAGGTGATCATTCCGTCCGGGGCCACCCACATCATCCCGTCGCCGACCCTAGGACTGGACACTGGATCGGAGGGCGGATCGAGAGGAAACATTCCGCGATGCAGCATGCTCGTCAGGACATCAGCGACCGCCAAATAAGTGTCTTCCAAGGCGCCGGGGGCGCGCAGCCCCATCTGGTTAGTGTGTCGCTCGACCACCGCGATGACCTTGCCGTGACGCACGACGGGCACCGCCATGACATCGACAGGAATGCCTGCCATCAGTCGGTGGTCCGAGGTGGCAGAGATCTCCCTCGACAAGAAAGCACAAGTGACCAAGGCCTCAGGATCGTAGGAGACGTCATCCCCGACGACATCGTCGGCCAGGGCAGTGGGCCCGGTGAGGGGACGAATCTGGGCACCCGCCCAGAAAACGTTCTCGTCGGCGCAGTCGGGCAGCCACAACACCAAGTCAGAGAAGGATGTGTCGGCCAGCAACTGCCACTCGCCGGTCAGTGCTTCGAGCCATTGCCGGTCCGAGGCATCAAGGGCGGTGTGCTCCTCGAGAACTTGGGACAAGCTGATCACGACCCACACAATAGAGCACCCGAGCCATCCGACCGTTCTCGCCGAATGGTGGCATTCCGGTTTTGGCGAGTCGACATGGTTTGGCATGATGTTCGTGCTGCGCGTGAGACCACGTGTGTGGCACGTGAGGTCCACGTGCTGGATCAGGAGGACGAAGATGGGAAAGACCGGACGCAAGCGCCGCGCCCGCCGCAGGAAGGCTGCGAACCACGGCAAGCGCCCCAACGCCTGAGATCAGGTATCCCGGCATGATCCGGGACAAACCGAAGGTCCCGCGCGATATTCGCCGGGACCTTCGTCGCTGTCAGAAGCTGTTCGCCGGACCGGAACCGCGCACCACCATCTGGGTGATGCGGACACGTAGCGAAACCGGTGCGCTGATCTCCACTTGGGCGCAGCGCTTCAGCAGCGTATCGATGCAGGCCTCCACGTCGTAGCTGTCCACGCAGTGCTCACAGGCAATCAGGTGTTCGCGGATCTCGTCAGCGGCTTCTTCGCTCAACTCACCATGTAGGAAAGCGTGCACCTGGTTCATCGCCTCGGCACAAGGATCGTCCTTAGTCATTATCGCGATTCACCCCGATTCCACGTTCGGCCGCATAGTCGGCAAGTTTCGCCCGCAGCTGGGCGCGACCACGGTTGAGCCGTGACATCACTGTGCCGATCGGGGTTCCCATAATCTCGGCAATCTCCTTGTAGGAGAACCCCTCCACGTCGCTGAGCAGCACCGTCTGACGGAAATCCGGGGATAACGAGTCCAAGGCCTCGGTGACGATCGCATCGGGCACTGCTTCGAGGGCTTCGAGCTCCGCTGAACGCAGCCCTACCGAGTCATGTGATGCGGCCCTGGCCAACTGCCAATCTTCCACCTGAGCGTCGCCGCTGGACTGTGGTTGGCGTTTCGCCTTGCGGTAGGAGTTGATGTAGGTGTTAGTAAGTATCCGGTACAGCCAAGCCCGCAGATTCGTTCCGGGGGTGAACTGGGCAAATGAAGAGAACGCCTTGGCATAGGTTTCCTGAACCACATCCTCGGCATCTGCCGGGTTGCGGGTCATGCGCAAAGCTGCCGCGTAGAGTTGATCGAGGTATTCCATCGCGTCGCGTTCGAAGCGTTCGGTTCGCTTTTCTTGCGTCTCCGTGTCACGCACGTCTGAAGGTGGAGTACTCATCAGCTTCCACATTAGCGGATCCTCGCGCAGCCGATGGCAACCGCCGGGTGAGGGTGGAGCATCCGGCGATGCCTGGATGGTGGGGCTCGTGACGCTCATGCCGGAACAACGACGAAGGTGGCCCTGCTATTCCCGGGGATCAAACACCATCTATTTTGCGGAATTGGCTTCGATGTGGGGGCTTGACAGGGTAGGAATGGAACATGTCATTGATTCGCTTCGCTGGACGCGCCCTGTTCTCCGCCCCGTACGTGGTCGACGGTTACCAGATGATCACCAGGCCCGAGCATGACGAGGAGCAGATCTCCGCCGCCGTGGATCGCGTTGTCCCATTCATCAGTTCGGTCTTGCCTGACCCGGTAGCCGGTTCCCTGCCAGTCGAGCCCCGCACTTGGACCCGTCTATTCGGCGGGCTGCAGATGCTGGGCGGGATCACCTATGCCAGTGGTTTCGGTCGCCGTGCTGGCGCTTGGTTACTAGTGCTGGCCACATTGCCGAAACTCGGTTCTAGTCACGGCCTGCTGACCGACCTCGGCCTGCTGGGCGGTGCCGTGGTAGCCACCCAAGACACTGCTGGCAAGCCCTCATTGGCATGGCGAGCGGCCCAGTCCCGTAAGTCCATCGGTTCTCAGGCCACCCAGACTTCCCGCTCGGCCCATCGCATTTCACGGAAGTTCTCCGCCAAAGCCGGGAAACTCGGTGAAGTCGGCGCCCGCAAGGCACGAAAGGTTGCCAAGAAGATGGCGAAGGAGCTGGACCGCTGAACACTTGGCACGCGCCACGAGCGCACACACCTCTTCGTGCAGTGTGCGCACTTCCAGGTTCGAAGTCGGAATCCAATCGCGCTCTGGTGCTAGCGGCGCTGGCCGACGCTCCCAGCAGGCTATCGGGGGTACTGGCAGCCCGGGATACCACCTTGATGGTCGGCGCCCTGCAAGCCCTGGGCGTCACTATCACACACAACGGCGATGACCTGTTCGTCACCCCACCGAAGGCCTTCTCTCCCGCTGCATCAATCGATTGCGGGCTAGCCGGAAATGTGATGCGTTTCGTTCCCCCGATCGCCGCTCTTGCCCCCGGAAAAAGCACCTTCGTGGGCGACGAACGAGCTTCACAACGTCCGATGTCCCCGCTAGTCGACGCCCTTCGCCAACTCGGTGCGCAGTGCTCGAATGATGCCCTACCCTTCACCCTGAGCGCCCCCGAACAGTTGACCGGCCACAAGGTGGTCATCAACGCTTCCGAATCCTCCCAGTTCATCTCGGCCCTGCTGCTCAGTGGGGCGCGTCTGCCTCATGGGATCCACCTGATACACACCGGAGACGCACTTCCTTCACGACCGCATATCGACATGACCGTCAAGATGCTGCGTGACCGCGGAGTCGTCGTGACCTGCTCCGAGCCCACCAGCTGGCAGGTGGCCCCTGGACCGATCGCCGCCATCGATCAGCGGATCGAACCGGACCTCACTAATGCGGCTGCCTTCCTCGTCGCCGGGGTGCTGTCGGGTGGAAGTGTGGCGGTTCCCGGTTGGCCCGAACACACCACCCAACCCGGTGATCTGATGCGTCAGGTGCTAGATGCCATGGGTGCCCACACCACTTGGTGCGACGGTGTGCTAACCGCAAGTCACCAGGGCACGCTGCATGGTGTGAGCATTGACCTGCATGCCGCCAGCGAGCTAGTCCCGGTGGTGGCTGCCATGGGTGCGGTGGTCAGCGGGCGAACGGTGATCAGCGGCGTCGCTCACATCCGAGGTCACGAGACCGATCGACTCGCCGCGATTGCTGCGGAGCTCTCCTCAATCGGGGTCAATGCCACCGAAACCGACGACGGTCTGATCATTGAGGGCACCGACCCTGCACGGCTGCACCCTACTAGGGTGTTGCGCTCCTACGCTGATCACCGTTTGGCCCATCTCGCCGCAGTGCTCGGGCTGGTGGTCGACGGGATCGAGGTCGATGACATCAGTGCGGTCTCCAAGACGATGCCCGATTTCACCGAAAGGTGGGCCGCGATGATTGGGCAGGTCTAGATGGGACAGGCATCACGCACAGCCGAGCGCTATGCCGACGTCGACCCCCATACCTTCCGTGCCCGGCCTGCCCGGCGTACCAGGCCCCGCACCAAGGATCGTCCTGATTACTCCGACGCCCCGGTGGGCCGCGTAGTCACCATCGACCGTGGTCGTTACCGAGTGCGGATGAGTGATGCGCTGGTGACCGCCGTCAAAACCCGTTCCCTGGGACGCAAGGCGGCCATCGTCGGCGACTTGGTGCGGCTCACCGGCAACGTATCCGGCAATGATGGGACTTTAGCGCGGATCGTCGAGGTCGCCGAACGTAGCAGCGTGCTGCGGCGCACCGCCGACGACAACGACCCGTATGAGCGTCCGATCGTAGCCAATGCCGACCAATTGATGATCGTGGCCTCCCTGGCTGATCCACCGCCAAGGCCGGGCATGATCGACCGGATCCTGGTTGCCGCCTATGATGCCGGAATTGTTCCGGTGCTGTGTCTCACCAAAGCCGATCTGGCCGATCCCGCAGAGATCCGGGCGGCCTATTCTCCGCTCGGTGTTCCGGTAGTGGCCGTCTCACCCGATGCGGATCTCACCGGGATCAATGACCTGCTCACCGGTCATGTGACCGTGTTGGTTGGTCACTCGGGAGTAGGTAAGTCGACACTCATCAACCGGCTAGTACCCGATGCGAATCGAGTGACCGGGCGGGTAAACAAAGTCACCGGGCGAGGGCGGCACACCTCCACATCAGCGATGGCCCTTGAGCTGCCCACCACGGGTTGGGTGATCGACACCCCAGGGGTCAGGTCATTTGGGTTATCCCACGTCACTCCAGATTCGATCTTGAAGGGTTTCTCGGATCTGGCGAAACTCACTGAGGACTGCCCCCGGGGATGCCAGCATGACCGGACGGCACCCGAGTGCGGCCTAGACCTGGCGGTGTCACATCACAAATTAGATCCCGAGAGGTTGTCCTCCTTCCGGCGGATCATCGGTGGTGTCCACCAGCGCCTTGCCACTGCCGAGGGCTAGCCTTGCGGCATGGGCTCCTACACCGATGATCTCCGATTGACCCACCTGCTGGCCGACGCCGCTGACAAGATCTCCGTGGCGAGGTTCCGTGCCCGCGACCTGCAGATCGCCACGAAACCGGACCATACTGCGGTGTCGGATGCCGACACCGCAGTGGAGGAGCAGATCAGGCACATGCTGGGCCAGGCTCGACGCCGCGATGCGGTACACGGTGAGGAGATGGACGACACCGGTTGGGCACCCCGCCAGTGGATCATCGACCCGATCGACGGCACCGCGAATTTCGTGCGCGGGGTGCCCGTGTGGGCCACGTTGATCGCGTTGATGGATAAGGGCCAGGTACGAGTGGGCATGGTCAGTGCACCATTGCTCGGTCGTCGCTGGTGGGCTGCCGAGGCTGAGGGTGCCTACACCGGACGGTCCCTCATCGGAGCGGAGCGGATACACGTGTCGAAAATCTCCAAGGTTTCAGATGCCTTCTTGTCCTATTCCTCGGTCGACGGGTGGATCTCTTCGGGCCGCGGCCAAGGATTCGTCGACCTGATGCGCGATTCGGGACGTACCCGGGCCTTCGGTGATTTCTGGTCGTACATGATGGTGGCCGAGGGCATCGTCGATATGGCCACCGAGCCCGAACTAAAACTGCACGACATGGCTGCCTTGGATATCATCGTGCGGGAAGCGGGCGGCACCTTCACTAATCTGGACGGGGAGCCTGGGGTCGAGGGGCCAGGTGCTATCGCATCTAACGGGCTGCTGCATGACGAGTTAGTCGACAGGCTTGGTTTCGTCGAGGTTCCCGACGAGGAGACTTCGATCGTCATTGAGCCCGAGCACTGAGCACCGGGCGACTCGCATCATCCCAAAACAATGCGGCCTTTTCGTCCCCACGAACGAGGCTGAACGGTCAAGTCGTTGATCAACGCGGTACTCCAGAAGTAGGGTAACCATTGAGCACCCTCGTCCAAACGCTCAACGGTCATGATCGCCGTGATCAGAGCACCCGGACCCGGATCGTCGCGGGGATCTCCCGCAGCACGTCTTCCAGTCCGGGTTCGGCTGAGGTGACGTCGGCCACCACGTAACCCACCTCAGCGTTGGTGTTGAGCGCCTGGAAGGCGATGTTGGCATCGTGGGCGCTGAGAGCCTTGGTGATGTTGGCAAGAACGCCGGGAACGTTGCGGTGAATGTGCACCACGCGGCGTCCCTGCTGCGGGGCCACCTGCACCTGAGGTAGGGAGACACCCATCACCGTCGAACCGGTGGAGACGTAGTCGACGAGCTTGTTAGCGGTATACTGCCCGATGTCCTTCTGGGCCTCCTGGGTGGATCCGCCGACATGCGGAGTCAAGATCACATTTGGGATGCCAATCAGTGGCGACATGAAGAGGTCACCGGCTACCTTGGGCTCAGTCGGGAAGACGTCCACTGCGGCACCGGCGAGGTGCCCGGAGCGCAGGGCGTCGGCCAGGGCCTGGGGATCGAAGATCGCGCCGCGGGCGTTGTTCAGGAACAGGGTTCGCGGACGCATCCTGGCGAATTCCTCGGCCCCGAACATCCCGGTATTCCCGGCCCGCCCATCGACATGTACCGAGATGGTCTCACAGGTGGCGAGCAACTCGTCAAGGGTGTCAAGACGCTTCGCATTGCCCAAAGCGAGCTTGTCCACCAAATCGTAGAAATAGACGCGCATCCCGAAGGATTCCGCCAGCACCGACAGCTGGGAGCCGATATTTCCGTAGCCGACGATACCCAGGGTGCGCCCGCGCACCTCGTGGGAGCCGGCGGCGGATTTGTCCCACAGACCTTGATGCATCTGGGTGTTCTTGTCGGTGAGGTGGCGGGCCAGCACCACGATCTCGGCCATCGCCAACTCCACCACCGAGCGTGTGTTCGAATAGGGTGCGTTGAAGCAGGCCACCCCAGCACGAGCAGCTGCCTCTAGGTCGATCTGGTTGGTACCGATGCAGAAGGCACCCACGGCGCGCAGGTCCGGCGAATGAGCGAAGACCTTCTCGGTCAACTGGGTGCGAGAGCGGATGCCGAGCAAGGTGACTCCATCGAGTGCCTTGATGAGTTCGTCTTCACCCAGCGCGCCGCGCCGGTTCTCCACCTCGTAGCCCGCGTCAAGCAGGACTTGGGTGGCGTCAGGATGGATGTTTTCCAGGAGCAAAGCCTTCACGCCAGACATCTTATGCACCTGGCTTTGCCAGCCCAGACCGTGGTCAGTCCACGGTTGCCATGCTCAGTGTCCGGGCAAACGTGGTACCGAAGCCAGGAGCCGGGCAGTGTAGTCGTCGGTGGGGTTTGCATGGATGGCCTCGGTACGGCCCTGTTCCACGATGACCCCGTCACGCATGACCACCATCCGGTCGCACAGGTGACGCACCACGGTGAGATCGTGGGAGACGAAAACCAGTGTGAGGTTCTGGGTAGCGACCAAGTCGGTGATCAGGTTGAGCACATGAGCCCGCACGCTGACATCAAGGGCGGAGACAGCCTCATCGGCGATGAGCACCTCGGGGGCCGGGGCCAGGGCGCGAGCGATGGCGACCCGCTGGCGTTGCCCACCGGACAGTTCGTGGGGGTAGACATTCGGGGCAACGTCGTCGAGCTCCACCAGGTCCATTAACTCGGCGACGCGTTCAACAGCGTGAGCGCGAATGCTGCGAGGCTGGACCGGTGAGAACAGAGGTTCGGCGATGATATCACCGATCCGCATCCTGGGGTTGAGCGAGGAGCGGGGATCCTGGAAGACCATCTGCACCCCGCGCCGCAGTTCCCGCAGTTGTTCTCGATTGGCACCGTTGATCGGATTTCCTCGGTAGAGGACCTGGCCAAAGCTGGGTTCCAGTAACCCGGCAAGCATCCTAACCAAAGTCGACTTCCCGGAACCGGACTCCCCCACTATGCCCAGCCGGTCCCCGGATGCCACGCTGAGGTCGATGCAGCGTATCGCCCTGACGGGGTTTCCGGAACGCCGGTAGGTCTTATCCAGGCCACGGGCTTCGAGCAAGGTCATGATTGCCTCCAGAAGTCCTGGATGACCGGGAGCCGACTTCCGGGTTCGGCTGAGGTGATGTCGGCAGTAGCGATCAGCCCTGCGGTGTAGGGATGCTGCGGATTACCGAGCACCTGGTCGAGCCGACCGGTCTCCACGATGCTACCCCGGTACATCACCGCGATGCGCTCGCACATGCGCGCCACCACTGCAAGGTCGTGGGAGATGAACAGCAGCCCGGCACCAGTATTGGCGAGCATCCGGTCGAGTTCCTCCAGCACTTTCGCCTGCACTGTGACATCAAGGGCGGTTGTTGGTTCATCGGCGATCAACAGTTGTGGGGAGTTGACCATCGCCATGGCGATAAGCACACGCTGACGTTGCCCGCCGGAGAGTTCATCGGGGTAGGAATCGGCGATCCGTTCGGGATCAGCCAACCCCACCGTGGCGAGGATTTCCAGGACCTTGGCCCGCGCCTGCCCACGGTCGGCGCCGGCGTGCAGGCGCACCACCTCGGCCACCTGACGCCCGCAGCGCATGGTCGGATCGAGAGCGGTCATGGGCTCCTGGAAGACCATGCCCATCGCTGCCCCGCGCAACCTCGAATAGTGAGCGTCGGAGCGGCCAACGAGCTCTTCCCCCTTCCACCGGATGGAACCGCTGATTCTTGCGGTATCACCCAGCAGCCCCATCACCGCCAAGGATGTGACCGATTTCCCGGAGCCTGATTCACCGATGAGCCCGAGTCGTTCACCTTGGTCAATGTGGAATCCGATGCCGGAGATCGCCGGGGTGGTACGTCGCCCGAACCGCACCGTGAGCTGGTCGACCTTGAGCATCATCGGGTGATCTCTCTCAAGGTGGGGTCGAGCAAGTCGCGCAGGCCGTCACCGAGCAGGTTGAAGCCAAGTACCGCGGCTGCAATACAGATTCCGGGCAGCGCAGCAAGTTGGATGTCGGAATAGACGAACGACTGGGCCTCGTAGATCATCCGCCCCCACGAGGGGGTGGTGGGTGGGGTGCCGAGCCCCAGATAGGACAAGGAAGCTTCGGCCAAGATAGCCACCCCAAATGCCGAGGAGGACTGTACCAGCACGACGGGGGCCACATTCGGCAGTACGTGACGCAGCGCGATATGCCCGAGCCCGAAACCCGCGCCTCGAGCGGCCATCACGTAATCCTGGGCGAGCACATCAACGGCTGCGGAGCGGGTGACCCTCATGAATGCGGGAATCGTGGACAGCCCGATGGCGGCCATCGCGGTGAAGGTCGAGGCATGTCCCCTGGCCGCGGCCAGCAGGATCGCCAGAAGCAGTGCGGGGAATGCGTAGACGATATCGGCCCCGCGCATCAATACTGTGGCCGCCACCCCACGGGAGCCACCGGCGATGATGCCTAACGGAACCCCGATCACCGCGCCGATCGACACCGCGACCACCCCGACGAGCAGACAGGAACGAGCCCCTACCAGCAGCCTGGCCGCCAGATCACGGCCCAAATTGTCGGTGCCCAGCGGGTGATCGGCCGAAGGCGGGGCCAAGGTCGGGGTGCCGACTGTGTTCGGATCCGTCGGCAGCCAGGCCACCGAAACCAAGCAGGCCAAGACCACTAGGGCCACCAACGTCGCCCCGGCCCACAGTACTGCTCGTTTCATCGTCCAAGCCTCCTGCGGTTGCGCAGCCTAGGATCAATGAATCCGTAGCTGAGATCAACCAGCAGATTCACCACCAGCACCAATGCGACGAGCATCAGCACGATGGTGGATACCACCGGCAAGTCACGGTTGCTCACGTTCTGCAGCAGATAGGTGCCGATGCCGCGAATGGCGAACACGGATTCGACGACGATGGCTCCGGCAAAAAGGCTTCCCACCTGCAAGCCGACGACAGTGACCAGTTGCAGGGCGGTATTGCGTAACCCGTGGCGCCACACCGCTGCCCAGCGCCGCCACCCCACCGAGCGTGCGGTGCGGAACCAGTCGGTGCGTAACACGTCGACGAAAGCCGACCGCACGTAGCGCACCAGGATCGCTCCTTGTACCGCACCCAGGGTGATCGAGGGCAGCACCAGGTGGGACAGCCAACCAGTAACCGAGGTGGAAGCCTCGACGTAACCGTTGGCGGGAAACCAGCGCAATTTGACGCCGAAGATGATGGTCAAACAGATGCCAACCATGAAGGCCGGAATAGCCATACCGAATTGAGCGAATCCCGACACCAGCCAGCCGCTGGGGCGATGTCTATTGAGTGCCGCCCAAGCCCCCATCGGCAAGGCCAGACAGATAGCCACGCCCATACCGAAGAACACCAGCCAGCCGGTGACTGCGAACCGTCCGGCGATATCTGCACCAACGGGGGCCCCAGACAAGGCTGAGCGCGGCACGTGCCCGGACAACAGGGTGCCCATCCATGTCACATAGCGCATCACCAAGGGTTCATCGAGACCCATGCGTTCCCGCAGCGCAGCCACCGACTCCGGGGATGCGTTAGGACCAAGGATCACCCCTGCAATGTCACCGGGCAGCAGGTTCACCACGGCGAACACCACAACGGAGGCAACCGCCAGACAGATCAGGAAGTTGCCCAACAACTTCAGGGTTCGCATGTTTATTTCGGCGGTGCCGCCGCTGCCGTCATATCGAAGGACAGAGAGACCGCGTTGGCCCCTACCCCGGTCACGTCAGAGGTGGTGACCACGAGGTTGGGCAGCAACCACAGGAAGTCAGCCGCCGCATCATCCGAGATCAGCTTCGCTGCCTGAGCCATCAGCTGGTCACGCTCAGCGGTGGTGGGCGCCACATTGGCTGCGGCGATGCTCTCCTGAACCGCCGTGTTGTTGTAGTTCCAGTAGTACCCGGGGTTGGCGAAGTTGGCGATGTCCCGTGATTCGGTGTGGGAGATGATCGTCATGTCATAGTTGCGTTCCACCATGACGGTCTGCACCCACGTGGCAGGGAACTCGAGTTGATCGACGGTGGCAGTGATGCCCACCTCTGCCAGCTGGGAAGTAATGTACGAGGCCGCACCGGGGGCGTAAGGCAGGGTGGGGATGCGCAACCGCAGGTTGAGATCGGTAATCCCGGATGCGGCGAGCAGTTCCCTGGCCTTGGCCGGATCATAGGGGTATTCCCCCGACAGATCTTGATACCACGGGTCGGTGGGGGCAACCATGGAGCCGATCAGTTCACCCTTGCCTGCCCACACCGAATCACGCAGTGCCTTACGGTCAATGGCGTAGTTGATCGCCTGGCGCACTTGAAGGTTCGACAGGGCCGGCGATGCGTGGTTGTAGGCGAGGATGATCTCCCCCGTCGAGGTGCCTTCCAAGACGGTGAAACGCTTGTCGCTGAACTGGGACAGCGCCTCGGGAGCGGCGACGTTGGAGATGATGTCAAGCTCTCCCGACAGCATCGCAGCATTCATCGCATTCGGGTCGGCATACTTCCTGAAGGTGATCCCGGCAAGTTTGGTGCCGGTGCCCCAGTAGCTGCTGTTACGCACGAGCTTTATCTCGTCACCCTGGGTCCAATTGTCCAGCCTGAAGGGACCGGAGCCTTGAGGCTGGGATGCGGCATTCGCATGGGAGTTCGGATCCATGATGATGCCTGCACGTTCGGCGATATCGAACAGCCATGAGTTGGAGGGTTGGTTCAGTTGCACCTGCACGGTGTCCGCGTCGACTGCAGTCATCGAGGAAACCGGTTCCATCTTCTTTTTGAGAATCGGCAGCACTGCAGGATCGTCGATGATGCGCTGCAGCGATGCGATCACCGCGTGGGAATCGACGGGAGCACCCGAGGCGAAGGTTGCGCGAGGCTGCAACTCGAAGGTGTAAGAAGTGCCGTCTGGAGAGACCGACCATTCCTTAGCCAACAACGGCACGATATCACCGGTATCATTGATCTTCACCAAGGTCTCGTAGACGTTGTACAGCAAGGCCTGGGAGATCGCGGCACCGTCGGCGGTGGTCGGATCAAGGGATGAAGGACTGGTCGACACTCCGACGACCAGTTGGCGATCGGCAGGAGCACTGGTGCCCCCGCATGCCGTCAACACTACCGTGAGTACGGCACTGATCGTCGCAGCGACGACCCGAGCAGCTGTGGTGCGCATGATCCTCCCGTACGGGTTGTAGGTTGCCCCAGAGTCTAGTGCTCTGTCTACGAGCGCCCCAGTCGAGGAGTGCAAGCACAGCATTAGGCATGTCGACAAGCGAGATAACCACCGTAACGGAGCGATTGCCGACCGTTGGCTTGGCTCTTGGAGACTATATGGGTTATACTTCATTGAGTCACCGCGGGGTGGAGCAGCTCGGTAGCTCGCTGGGCTCATAACCCAGAGGTCACAGGTTCAAATCCTGTCCCCGCTACCAATCAAAGGGCTTCCAGATCTGATCTGGAAGCCCTTTGGCATATGCAATGCAACCGTGGGTGAGACACTAGGTAGCTCAGCAAACACAGCTAAATCGATGTTTCTGCTTCTGGTGGTTCAGCTCACATAGGTGCCTCGGCTGGTGGTTCCAAAGGCGGTGCCCGCCACCGATAGCAAGCGCGTCCTCCCTCCCGGGAACGTGGCAAGCAACCCGCTACCAGGCAACTCAGGCAGCATCCTTCGGCTTGCGAGTGGCCTTTCGTCGCGGTTTGGCAGTTTTCACGGGCTCGGTGACCTTTTCCGGTTGCCCGGGCTCGAGGGGCACCTTCTTGCCATCGAGGACCTCGGCTAGGAAATGACCAGTGTGTGAGGCCTTCACCGCCGCAACCTGCTCGGGCGTGCCCTCGGCCACCACCTTTCCACCCCGGAAACCACCTTCGGGGCCCATGTCGATCACCCAGTCGGCGGTCTTGATGACATCCAGGTTGTGTTCGATGACCACCACGGTATTTCCGCTGTCAACCAGCCTGTTCAGCACCGAGAGGAGCTTGTCGATATCATCGAAATGAAGGCCTGTTGTGGGTTCGTCGAGCACATACATGGTGCGTCCGGTGGAACGGCGTTGCAGTTCCGCGGCTAGTTTTACCCGCTGGGCCTCGCCGCCCGACAATGTGGTAGCCGGTTGCCCCAGGCGTACATAACCCAGCCCTACATCAACCAAGGTGTTCAGGTGACGGGCAATCGCCTGGATGGGAGCGAAGAACTCGGCAGCCTGCTCGATGGGCATGTTGAGTACCTCGGAGATCGACTTGCCCTTGTATGTCACCTCCAAGGTCTCCCGGTTGTACCGGGCCCCTTGACACACCTCACAGGGGACGTAGACATCGGGCAAGAAGTTCATCTCGATTTTGATCGTGCCGTCGCCCTGGCAATTTTCGCACCGGCCACCCTTGACGTTGAAGGAGAACCGCCCCGGCTGGTAACCGCGGGCCTTGGATTCGGGGGTCTGGGAGAACAGGGCCCGGATCTTGTCAAAAACCCCACAGTAGGTGGCCGGATTCGACCTTGGTGAGCGGCCGATGGGTGATTGGTCGACATGGACGATCTTGTTGATCGCATCGGCTCCGGTAATGCCGGTGTGGTGGCCGGGGACTTCCTTGACCGAGTAGAGAGTCTTGGCCAAGGATGTGTACAGGATCGAGTTGACCAGCGACGACTTCCCAGAACCCGAAACCCCGGTGACCGCCACGAAACAGCCCAGCGGGAAGGCAACATCGACATTCTTTAGGTTGTTCTCGGTGGCCCCCAGCACTGCGATCACCTCACCGCTGCCCCGTCGCCGGCGCTCAGGAAGAGCGATGGACCGCTTTCCCGACAAATAGGCACCGGTAATCGAGGCCGGGTTGTCGACCATGTCGGCCACGGTTCCCGACACCACGACGTGACCACCGTATTCACCTGCCCCAGGCCCGATGTCAACCACATGGTCTGCGGCACGGATGGTGTCCTCGTCATGTTCGACCACCACCAAGGTGTTGCCGAGATCCCGCAATCGTTCCAGAGTCTCGATGAGGCGCCGGTTGTCTCGCTGGTGTAATCCGATGGACGGCTCGTCGAGAACGTAGAGGACGCCGGTCAGCCCAGAGCCGATCTGAGTTGCGAGCCGGATACGCTGGGCTTCCCCACCCGACAGGGAGCCCGCCGAGCGAGCCAAGGTGAGGTAGTCAAGGCCGACGTCGAGCAGGAACCGGAGCCTGACGGAGATCTCCCGAACCACCGATGCAGCAATCGCCGACTCCCGCTCGGTGAGTTCAAGTGCGGTGATGAACCCCGCAAGTTGATCGATGGACATGGCGCACACCGCGCTGATGTTGCGCCCGGCCACCGTGACGGCCAGCGAGGAGGGTTTCAGACGCGCCCCATCACAAGCCAGGCACGGAATCTCCCGCAGATAGGCTCCCCACCTGTCGCGAGCCGCGTCGGATTCGGATTCGTCGTAACGCCGACGCACATTAGGCAGCACTCCTTCGTATTTTTGAGTGAAGGAACGCACTCGACCGAAACGGTTGCGGTACTTGACCACTACCGCATCGTCGTTGCCGTTGAGTAGATAGCGACGAACACCGGAAGGAAGGTCTTGCCAAGGGGTATCGACGGAGAACCCGAGCTCATCGGCGATCGAAGCGTAGACGTGCTTGTAGTAGGAAGCGGTGGCCGCCGATGCCCACGGGGCGATGGCTCCCTGGGACAGGGACTTGAGTTTGTCGGGGACGACGAGGTCGGGATCAACCTCCAGGGTGGTGCCCAGACCGGTACACGAAGGGCAGGCTCCCCACGGGGAGTTGAAGGAAAACTGGCGGGGTTCCATCTCATCCATCGCGACGTCGTGGCCATTGGGGCAAGCGAGTTTTTCACTGAAAGAACGACTCCGCGCAGGATCGCCGACAGCCACATCTACAAAGTCGAGAACGACGATTCCCTTGGCCAGCACCAGGGCGGTCTCCACCGAATCGGTGATGCGCTGTTTGGCCGAGGTCTTGACGACCAGCCGGTCGACTACCACGTCGATGTCATGTTTGCGCTTCTTGTCCAGAGCTGGCGGGTTGCTCAGCTGGTGATTCTCCCCGTCCACCCGAACCCGGGCATAACCATCGGAGGCCAGGGAACGAAACAGCTCCAAGTATTCACCCTTGCGTCCACGCACTACCGGGGCCAGCACCTGGAAGCGGGTACCCTCCTGCATGGCGAGCACCTGGTCGACGATCTGCTGCGGGGTCTGCTTGGAGATCAGCGCCCCGCAGGTCAGGCAGTGCGGGTGACCAATCCGGGCGAACAACAAGCGCAGGTAGTCGTAGATCTCGGTAACGGTGCCGACGGTGGACCGCGGGTTGCGCGAGGTGGACTTCTGGTCGATCGCCACCGCCGGTGATAGGCCTTCGATGAAGTCAACGGCGGGTTTGTCCATCTGCCCGAGAAACTGGCGGGCATAAGCTGACAAGGATTCGACGTAACGGCGCTGTCCTTCTGCGAAGATGGTGTCGAAGGCCAGGGATGATTTCCCGGAGCCGGACAAGCCGGTGAACACGATGAGTGAGTCACGGGGCAGGTCGAGCGAGACATTTTGTAGGTTGTGTTCGCGGGCCCCCGAGATGATCAGTCTGTCCTTCACGGTGCCATCGTATTCGTGGCCGCCGACAAAACTTGTTCTGTGCACGGCCGGTGGCAACCGCTAGTGTGCATATGCGACGTACTCATTGAGGGGAGGGCCCCGTGGCTTGGGATCAGGCTGAACAGCAGTCGTTCTCGGCGCTGGCGCCGGTCCATCAGGTCCGCGCAGCGAAGCGCGAGCTGGGTCAGCGTCTGCTCGGAAGCACCATTTCATTGTCCGATCGAGCCTGGCAGGAGCCGTCCCGGCTGCCCGGGTGGACCAGGGCTCATGTGGCAACCCACATCGCCCGAAACGCCGATGCCTTGGTGCGCTCCGTCGATTCCGTATTGAGTGGGCGACGTGGTCTGATGTACGACTCCGCCGACGACCGGGAGACTGCCATTGAGCGCGGTTCCGAACGTACCGGTCTGGATCTGCAGATAGACTTGGACACCACGATCGGCCGGTTGGCACGACGGCTCAATGTTCTCGAGTCCACTCCCCCCGAGTTGATGGTCGAGTTGGTGCCCGGCTGCCTGTTCCGGATGGATCTGTTGCCGGTCATCCGGTTGAATGAGATCGTCCTGCATCACATCGACTTGGACTGCGGTTACGAGGTGGAAGACATTGAGCCCCACGTAGCTGCCTGGCTGGTCCAGTGGAATCTGCTCGGGATCGAATGGGACCGCTGGGTCAGCATTGAACTCCGGTCGGCCTCTGGATGGAGCCACCGTCTGGGGGAAGCCGGGGAGGTCGAGGTCATTGAGGGCGACGACAGCCTCTTGCTGGGTTGGCTGACCGGTCGGCTGGATCAGGTACGAGCGGCAGGTTTCCCGCCCTCTCCGGCCCCCACCTGTTGCTGATTCACCAGCCGAGCCTCAGCGACGGCGGGTAGCGTTGGGTCATGAACTTTCACACTGGCCCGAGTCTTGCCCCCGTCACCTTTGCCGTTGGCGATCTCGCCGTGACCAAGGTCTCGGTCGGAGAGATGGACAACAACGCCTATCTCATCGCCCCGCCGCGCGGTCAGGTTGTTCTCATCGACGCCGCCGCTGATCTGGATCGCCTGATGCAGGTGATCGCAGACCGCGACCTCGGCATGGTGGTGACCACCCACCAGCACCACGACCATATCGGGGCCTTGGCTCGGATCCTGGCCGTCACCGGCGCACGTGGCTTCTGCGGCACCCCTGATGTGGGTGGCATAGCAGAGCAGACCGGGGTCGGGTTGAATGGGGTCTGGGACGGCGAGACGCTCATCTGTGGGGCCATCCGATTGGAGGTCATCGGCTTGGTCGGGCACACCCCGGGCTCAATCGCCTTGGTCCTGCGCCCCCCGCACAATCCGGTGCACCTGTTTGTGGGCGACTGCCTGTTCCCCGGTGGGGTCGGCAAGACTTGGTCGGCAGATGACTTTACCTCCCTGCTCTTCGACGTTGAGAAGAAGATCTTCGACTGTTTCCCCGACGACACCATCATTCACCCGGGTCACGGCGACGCCACCACCTTGGGTGCAGAACGCGAATCCCTGCCGCAGTGGCGAGAGCGCGGCTGGTAATCCAAGCACATGTCATAATTCACCAAATCGCTGAGTGCATTCCTGAAGTAGATGCCCACTTACCCGCACTCTTTCCGCCGAGATCCACTCACGGTTGAGTCTCAATGATACGCAGGAGAGTTGTTGGCCAAGGGAAAATTCTGCATTCCCCGCGCCGAACAGTCCCACCGAAGTCAGCAGGTCATAACGGCCCCATACTCTCAGATGTCCAGCACCCGTACACTGGGGCCCTCAATGGCGAATCGTGCCGCGTTAACCAGATCACCAGGTAGAGCGGCCAGGAGTTCGTCCATCGTCTCGAACACTTGCAAGCTGCGGTCCTGCACCTGCGTGAAGCTGGGTTCCCACGTCTGCGGATCCTCCCACATTGAGGAATCCTGGCTCCACCTGCTCCAATCGGGACGGTCCACGATGTACAGAGCGAACTGGCTCTTCGCCGTGCGGTACACCTCAAAAGTTATCCTGCGCAATCCCAGGGTCTGAGAGAGTTTTGCGATCCTCTCACCCCGGAACCTGGTGCGCACCCGCGCAGGTCCCTCTGCAACGTCGAGTTCGATGAGATCGTCATCCGTGCGCTGTCGTTCCATGTCAGCCCTTCCTGCTGATCGGTTCGAGACATACATCCGCAACGCCGCAGCGATGGCAGGCGAGAGTCCACCCGCCATGGCAGCCGCCTGTTCGAAGATAGGCAGGTCAGTGGCGGAGACGTAGATCGTCTTGTTCGGCATATACGTATACTTGCACATATAATTGTTGAGAGCAATGGGACAACTCTGCAACCCAGGGACAACTCTGCAACCCAGGGCAGTCGACGCCAGCGGCGATCCGTGCACACATGAAAACCGGGGCCGACGTCAGATGACGCCAGCCCCGGCCGGGAAACAGATTATGCTTGGGCCTGCTCATCCCGCCTGGATTTCGACAGGGATGCCACCGCCGTGATCGTCAAGGTGACGATGATGACTGCCAGGGACAGCAGATTCGGCATCTCCCAGTGAACGATGTCGTAATGGTGCAAAGCGTGCAGCACCAGCTTGAAGGCGATGAAGCACAAGATGAAAGACAAGCCCACCGACAAGTAGACGAGCTTCTCGAGAAGGCCACCCAGCAGGAAGTAGAGTTGCCGCAGGCCCATCAGCGCGAAGAAGTTCGCGGTGAACACCAAGTAGGGCTCCTGAGTGAGCCCGAAGATGGCTGGGATCGAATCCAAGGCGAACATCAGGTCGATGGAGCCCAGGGCAACGACGACGAAGAACATCGGGGTCACCACACGCTTACCGTCGATCTTCACCGACATGTGGGTCTCGTGGTATTCCTCAGTAGAGGGAACCACCCGCTTGACCCAGCGCATGAAGACGTTGTCACCCTCGACAGGCTCATCCTCACCGCTCTCCTCGGCTGCGTTCTCCTTGCGCCAGTCGAGGAATAGCTTCACCCCGGTGTACAGCAGGAAAGCACCGAACACGAAGAAGGCGGCTGCGAAGTTATTGATGATTGCCGCCCCTAGGGCGATGAAGATGCCACGGAACACCAAAGCGAGCACGATGCCGCACATCAGCGCGTACTGCTGGTAGACGCGGGGCACCTGCATGGAACTCAGCAGGATGATGAAGATGAACAGGTTGTCAATCGACAACGAATATTCGGTGAGGAAACCGGTGATGAACTCGATTGAGTAGTCCCAGCTGGTCTTGTCGACGACCGGATGGGCGAACAGCCCGATCCCCACCCCGAACAGCAGAGCCAAAGAGATGTAGAAGGTGAGGAACTTCCCGCACTCCTTCAGTGTGGGCTCGTGGGGGTTTCTCATCATGTGGATGATGTCGAACGCCAGGAATCCGATGAGGATCACCATGGTGATCGCCCAAGCCAACGGGGTCACATGCATCTGTGGGCACCTTCCGGTAGGAACGGGAACGCTGGAGGTCTCACCACCAGGTACCCTGGCGACGGCAACGGAAGACATCTTCGGAGTGACGCTGCCGCACTTGGGGTTACTCCCCTCCAAGACTTGATTTTGACACCTTAAGGGGTCAATGCAAAACCCCGTACGTGGCCGCGACGGGCTCAGCGGGTTGCCTCCGCCATCTGCCGCAGTTCTTTCTTGAGGTCGGCAATCTCGTCGCGCAGCCTTGCCGCAAGCTCAAACTGCAGCCCAGCTGCCGCTTCATGCATCTGCTCGGAAAGTTCTTGGATGAGGTCTGCAAGTTCCGAGGTTGCCATCGTCGAGGAATCCAGCCTGCGCGGCTCGGCGGGCACCGGGCCACCCTTGCGGTGCCGCCCCCCGCCGGTGGCGGCGACCAGACGCATGGTGTCCTCGTCCTCGGCTGCGAGCATCTCGGAGATATCCGAGATCTGCTTGCGCAGCGGCTGGGGATCAATGCCATGCTCGGTATTCCAGGCAATCTGCCGTGTCCGGCGGCGGTTGGTCTCCTCAATTGCGGCTTCCATCGACGGGGTGATCCGATCGGCATACATGTGCACTTGGCCGGACACATTTCGTGCGGCGCGCCCGATCGTCTGGATCAGGGAACGCTCGGAACGCAGGAAACCCTCCTTGTCGGCATCGAGGATCGCCACCAGCGACACCTCCGGGAGATCAAGGCCTTCACGTAGCAGGTTGATACCGACAAGCACGTCGTAGGCGCCCATGCGCAATTCCTTGAGCAACTCCACTCGGCGCAAGGTATCCACTTCCGAATGTAGGTAGCGGGTACGCACCCCGTTTTCCATGAGGTAGTCGGTGAGGTCCTCGGCCATCTTCTTGGTCAGCGTGGTGACCAGCACCCGCTCGTCCTTCGCGGCACGGGTCCGGATCTCACCGAGCAGATCGTCGATCTGGCCCCTGGTGGGTTTGATGATGATCTCCGGGTCGACCAACCCGGTGGGTCGGATGATGAGTTCAACATGGCCTTCGGAACGTTCCACCTCGTAGGGCCCAGGGGTAGCCGAGGAGTAGACCGTCTGACCGATGCGCTCACAGAATTCCTCGAAACGCAGCGGGCGGTTGTCCATGGCCGAGGGCAGCCGGAAGCCGTGCTCCACCAAGGTGCGTTTGCGAGACATATCGCCCTCATACATGCCACCGATCTGCGGAACGGTGACATGGGATTCGTCGATGACCAGCACGAAATCTTCCGGGAAGTAGTCAAGTAGGCAGTTGGGTGGGGTGCCCGCACCGCGCCCATCAATGTGCCGGGAATAGTTCTCAATGCCCGAGCAGGTTCCGATCTGGCGCATCATCTCGATGTCATAGCTGGTACGCATCCGGATGCGCTGGGCCTCCAGCAACTTGCCTTGGCGTTCGAACTCGGCAACCCGGTCGGCAAGTTCTGCCTCGACGTCTGCGATGGCTCGCTCCATACGTCCGGCCGACGCCACGTAGTGCGATGCCGGGAAAACGTAGATCTCGGAGTCGTTAGTGAGGAACTCCCCGCTCACTGGGTTGATGGTGGCCAAGGAGTCGATCTCGTCGCCAAAGAACTCGATGTGCACGGCATTTTGCTCATAGACCGGGAAGATCTCGACGGTGTCCCCACGAACCCGGAAGGTGCCGCGAGCGGTGGCGATGTCGTTGCGCACGTACTGCATGTCGACCAGCTTGTGCATCAACTCGGAGCGGCCCCATTCCTGACCGACGACCAGCTTAAGCATCGAATCAACGTACTCCTGCGGGGTTCCCAAGCCGTAGATCGCCGATACCGTCGACACAACGATCACATCACGCCTTGTGAGCAGCGAATTGGTGGCCGAATAGCGCAGCCTCTCAATCTCCTCGTTGAGGGAGGAGTCCTTCTCAATGTAGGTATCGGTCTGCGGAACGTAGGCCTCAGGCTGGAAGTAATCGTAGTAGGAGACGAAGTATTCCACGGCGTTTTCGGGGAAAAAACTGCGCAGCTCGGCGGCGTACTGAGCTGCGAGAGTCTTGTTCGGCTGTATGACCAGCATGGGTCGCTGCAGTTGCTCGGCCAGCCATGCGATGGTTGCCGTCTTGCCGGTACCGGTGGCTCCGAGCAGGATGACGTCCTTCTCCCCCGCGTTGATCCGCCGGGCCAATTCGGCGATGGCCGCCGGCTGGTCACCGGCCGGTTGAAATTCCGAGTGCACGGTGAACGGGGCAACTCTGCGGGTGATCTCCTCGACTGGACGCATGACACCAATCTAAGGTCTGCCGCCTGGCCTGTCCCAGAGGAAGAGTGGCGATTACGGCCGAGACGTTCTCGCTCCGGAGCCACTTCCTGCCCAGGTGTGGGTAGTGGTATGGGGTGGCACACGTTACGTCGCATGGAACAGGAATGGGCGGAGGTGGACTGGCTCATCGCCGAGTTGCCCGATGACCCTCCGACACGTTGGTGGGTACCGCCTGCACGGGCTCTTCTTATGGTGATGGGATCACCGTGGAACTGGGTTTGTTCAGTGAACCGGTCGGTGCTTATTTTGATCCCGAATGGGTCGAGGGCCCGAAAAGATCATCGACCATCTCCAATGGCGTGCTAGGTGCTTACCGGCGGACACGAGCCAAATACAAACTACTCCGGATGAAGTTCAGCCAGCGTGATCTACTCACCCGGCACTACGACAGGATCACCGGAAGCGTACTCAAGAGCTTCGTCAATGGGTTGACTCTGTGAATCCGAGTGGGTTTTATCTAGTGAATTCAAGCCCACATCTGCATTGTTACAGAGCATGGAATCACACAATCTCGTGTAGAAGGATTAATGATCAATGACGCAAACACCTTGGAATGATGATCCTTTGGAGCAGAAGCGTGCCGCGACCGATCTTTCGTGAGTTGGAGACCGGTATAATTCAGACTCTTGAACGACTGACGGGTACAGATCTGAGCAGGGAGCACGACATTATAGGGAATTTTCCTGGTCTGGGTAGCGGTGAGAGGACCGTGAAGCGCGTGGATGGCCACTGTGATGCGATTGCTTCAAATATACACCAGGCCTATGTGGAGTGGAATGTAGTCACTTCGGAGCTTGAATCAGATGAGTGGGGATGCGCGGTTGTTGATGAGTGATAGTTGGTAATCTGCGGCAGGTGTTGTGTATCGGACTACGGCTCAGCAGCGGATCAGGGAGATTGATACGTTGCGGCCGTTAGCGCAGAATTCACGTGATTTGATGCATTCATTGAGCTACATCCAGTCCGCGATCACCGCCGTCGTCGGCAAATACAAAAAGGTGTCCACTGACGAACGAGACCGCATTGCTTTTAATGGGATGCCTCGTGCACAATTGCGGGGTTTTCAGGTTATGAGACCGAAGCGGGCCCGCGTTCTTCGGGACGGCACGTTGAGATGGTAATTCCATCTCAACGCGGTGGCGTTTTTAGAGTATTCATGGTGTTCGATAGATTGATGGGCATCATATGGTTTTGATATGCGATAGAACACGGCGGTTGGTTTGCATCGCAGCCGTTCTTAGTGTGTTGACATCATTGACGACCTACCAAAACCCGATACTCGCACCATTTCGCAAAAGATCCTGAAATCACGGTCTTTGTTATCGAAGCCAGCTCCGGTAAAAACGGCGATTCGGCCCGCGCTTTCAGTGTTACCAATGGGGAACTGACTTGGTCTAGCATTCGTGACAGTGAATTCTTTCTGACCTAAAACAGTGCCTGTAAATCCTTAGAACCTTTGGCGGAGATTGATCAGTTGTTGGTTGATGAGGCGCTGGGTACGTTGAAACGCCTCAAAGCTGAGGGAACCTGCCAGATACCGAGTATGTTCACTGCGAGCAGCCCTGCTGGAAAACCCGTCTTATAGTATAAATGTGAAGACAAGACCGAGCCGTCTAGTGGCCAGATCGGTTCCGACCCGGTGCCTTACCAGATTGATTTCATTGATCCTGTTAGTTTTCGTTCCCTGTTCGACACCTACACCGCAATCACCGGCACCACCATCAATGAAATCTACTACACCCTCGACGACCACGGCGTCACCATCACCGGCACCATCACAAACTCCATCTGAGCGCAATGCACCATCAGAGCATCTGCCGACCGTGATGGGACTTACCCGTCGATTCCCATGGAATGCGGCACGCCGGATGACACGTCGGGTCCTGCTTTTGATCTGAATGACTACGGAGGCCCTGAGGTCATCAGTAACACCTTCAACCGGGCCATGACCGGAAACCTAGACCCGGACAAGGTCTTCGCTTTTCATATCTACCACCAAAACGGCCAACTGTTCTGGGAGATCAGCAGCCACGACAGCTTCGACTTCTACCAAAACATCACCGCCTACAAAGGAACCATCCCCCACATATAACACTAGTTCTGTCCTCCGGTCGTCTCGGTGGCATGCTCCCAATAGGCTATTCCACGTGATCATCCGCTCACGTCAATCCGCAGACCTCCCGATGCTGGAGAGTCTGCTCCTGGAGGCCCAGCCGCACACGGGCTACCCATCGGTCTGGCCGCTGCCGATGCCGGTACGCGAGTTCATCGCCCGGGAGCACGAGGTAGGCGCCTGGGTAGCGGTCGTGGATGACGCGGTGGTGGGGCACGTAGGGGTGACCCATCCTGACCCGGAGGATGAGTTGACCTCACACTGGGTCGCAAGCACCGCTCTAAGCGTGGAATCCCTGGGACTGATCGGTGCGGTCTTCGTCGATCATCGCCTGACGGGCCGGGGCATTGGTGGTGCCCTGCTTGACCATGCCGTCGCCCAGATCCGAACCCATGGCTGGGTGCCCATCCTTGATGTACTCGATGAACAGGCGGTAGCCAAACAGATCTACCAGCGACGTGGATGGCGGGCCATCGCAGTCGCCCATCCGTCGTGGGCCCCGCGCAACACCCCGGTGACCCTCATGGTGTTGGACACTTGAACCGGTCGCGCTGTTTTCCTCAATCTGTGTCGCTCTTCCCAGCCTGCTGAGCATCACGTTCCGCGAGGCGCTCCTCGGTGCCGCCCCAACCAGTCAGACGCTCCTGGCGAATAATCGACCCAGCCTGTGCGCCCAGCCTTTCGGCATCGCAGTACAAGGCCTTCAGTTCCTCGGTGTCGGGAATCGTCACGCCCATATCTTCCAACCGGGACCGGACCCGTTCCCGTACCTCGTCAGGTGTTCCATGCCAGATGGAATTCGGGTCCTGGAGCGCTTCCCTGATCCTCTGCTGCATCGTCTCATCGAACTGACGCTCAGCCTCCCGGCCACGAAGCCCCATCTGGTCAAGAAAACCGGGATCGGCCATCAGCGTGCGCAACGGACGCTTTCCTTCTGCGACTTCCAGAAGACGCGCACGATAAGCAGGATCATCAGTTTTTGCAGCAGCCTCCTCCAATTGACGTTTGAGTTGCTTGCGAAAATCGGCACCCCCGAGCATCTTGGCTGCCAGTGGGTTCATATCCGGTGTTCCCATGTGACTTCCTTTCTCTTTAGCCTCATCCTTCGGGGAGGGTCACCCAGTTCACATCGGTAGTGGCCGCCCCCAGAAGAGCAATCAGACCGGTATAGCCGTACACCGCGGTCATCATCCATCCCCACATTGCACTGACCTGGGACATCAGTGCAATGAAAGCGGCTATGGCCGCCGGAATGGCCGTTAGACCTCCACTAAAGATTGCAGCGATTGCCGTCATCAAGCTGCCAGCCTCAAAGATGGCCGCGATGGTTTGATCAACGAGCGCATCGACGGCACTGAAGATTGCTTGATAAAACCAGAAAGAAGACAAAGAAACAGTGTTGTAGAGATCCCCCAAATTATGCAGGGGTTGGGGCACCCCGCCCGTGCCACCAAGCACCTTGGCTGCCTTAGCGAAGTAATCGCCAGCCGCTGTGGCATCAGCCGAATCGTACCATCCGGTGAACATGATCGACATCCGGTTCTTCAGTTCGGAGCCCAGTTCCCTGTAATATGCCTCAAGATTGAACCAGGCAGACGAAACACAACTGATCTTGTTGAAATCTCCCCCGATGCATTCCCACAACCATGCCCACAGATCAGCGATTCCGAACAGGGAAGCGATGTAATTCAGGAGCGTACGGGCCCAACTACTGATGGACAGATAGTCCGGCCAGCTCAGCACCTTCCAGATCCAGTCATCGGTCTTGCTATCAGGGGGCTTCAACCCAGCCGACGGCAGTGGCCCGGCACTGGCACCCGCCGACGCCGGCCCCACGGGAGATAGCTTCGGATTCTTCTCGAGTGCATTCCAGATTTTCGCAACCTCATCAGTATTGGTGTTCTCGGTATCTGCGTAAGCCTTGACCGTAGAATCGACGTGCAGCTTGGCATTGTTCAGCAACGTGCGGCTTCCCGAGACTAATTCCCCGAATTTTTCTACCGACTTCGTGTGCTCCGCTAAAAAAGCTTCGTATATTTTTCCACCGTTACAACGTCCGAGGCTCCCAAGATGATCATCGCCATAGGCCTGTGCCTTGGCGACGTCATCACGTAAGTCGGCCAAGTCTTTCGCTCCGGATGCGACAACATTTTGATCAAAATACACCATGCGAGAAACACTACGTTCTTCTTCACTTTCGCATCAACACGTATAAATGCTCAGAGTAAGATAAGTATGCGTACTCATTCTCCTGCCGTGCCGTTCCTCACGTACCGACCCGGAGTTCGGCTGCCCTAGACTCATGTCATGATGAAGCTGCGAGTCGAACTGAATGACATGGGACTTGCAACTCCAGTCTCCAGGGATCGGTTACGTCGCAACATCATCGCAGCCTTGGGAATGGGAACCGGATTGCTCTTGCTCGCCATACTGGCCATCACCGTTTCCCTCGTTCTCGGGAACTGGACCATCGAGAACGAGGTCGGGATCATGGTCATCGGTGGCGTCGGGGCCCTGCTGGTGTACAACGGAATCACCCGCAGCACATGGCTCAGGAAGCACACTGGCACTCGAGAACTACGGCTCGGGGCTCCATATGCTTTCGAAATGTCCGGTGATGCCATCTTCTTTCCAGAACAGCCATCACGACCAGCAGAAACGTGGCCACTGGGTGCAACCACCATCGATGTGGTGAAACGCTTCGGACAGCGCTGGCTCGTATTGCGCAGCCCCGGACACACGACCCGCCGTTACCCACAGTCCGTGCTCGCGACACCCATTGATGAAATCATCGTTTCGCTGTCTGGCAGCGCGTGACTCATCGTGGGGAGGTGATCACAGACCAACCCTCTGCCAAGAGGATGATGGCGCCCATCATCGCCATCACGCCAAAACCCCACACAAACGCCTGATCCTGCAGCCCCAGCTGACCAATGCCCGCAACGACCCCCACAACTCCACCGACAACCCCAAGCACCTTGGCCGCACGACCGCCCGTCCAAGCGACTGCACCGCCGAATCCTGCCAACATGATCATGAAACACAAGAAGGCCAGATCATCACCGTCCACCAGTCTCATCCCCGATAAGGCGGTACGCATACCAAAACCGACCCAAGCCAGCGCAAAGACAACACGCGCATCACGTACGGGATCAGTCATGCCCCAAGAGTAGGGCGTCATCTTGCATCAGGAGAACCCCTCCACGAATGAGTCAGCTGCGACTCACCTTTTCCCAAAGCAGCTGCGTCCACACTCGGTCGACCTGGTGCGGCAGATTGCCCGGTGTCCCGGAGTTGTCGATTACCCAATCCGCGACTGCGAGGCGTTCAGCCCGGGTCGCCTGACCCCGGATACGGGCCTGCGCTTGATCGGCCGTCATGTGGTTGCGCGCCATGAGCCGTCTCAGTTGTTCGGCAACGGGCAGATCGACGAGGATGATCCCGGCGAACCGGTCCCGGACCCCGGTCTCCACCAGCAGCGGTATTATGGAAATGCTCACCGCGTCGTCCGGGGCTGCTGCGATCAACTCTGTGCGACGCGCCCGGACCCGGGGATGGATGATTTGGTTCAGGTCTTGACGGGCCGTCTCGTCGGCGAAGATGATTTCGCCCAGTCCGGCACGATTCAGCCGCCCGTCCCCATCCAGCACACCGGCGCCGAACCGGTCGATGATCTCCGCCAGACCCTCGGTGCCCGGTTCCACGACTTCGCGGGCCAACAGGTCCGAATCGATGATGACTGCCCCACGATCGGCGAAGAGGTCGGCGACAGTCGACTTGCCGGAGGCGATGCCTCCGGTTAGTGCAACGGACAGTGCCGCCACCATTTCAGTTCATTGCCTCACGCGAGACCGACACCCGGGATGCCCCGGTCATTGACTCCTCCCCGGAAGTCCTTACCCGGACGATTCGTGGCGAACCGGTGCGTTCCGGGGTGCAACATCCCGGCGGACAGGCATCAAACCAGGCATCGAATTTCCCGACGCTGCAGCGACCCTCGACCCATCCCTGACGTTCTCCGATCATCTCGACAAGAGCACTGATGAAGACCGGGGCGGTGCCCGGAGTGGGGACCCTACGGAAGGCGAATCCGAGATCCCGGCTGGTGGCCGCGGCCTCATTATCCAGATCCCAGATCACCTCCATGTTGTCGGATAGGAAGGAGATCGGAACGGTGATGACTGCTTTCCGAGAGGACGTGTCGATCTCTGCGATCGCATCATTGACGTCGGGGACCAGCCAGGGCATCTGCGGAGGTCCGGAACGTGACTGGAAGACGAGCTGCCAATTGGGCAGCTCAAGGCCCCCGCGCTGTGCCATCTCGGCCAGGACAAGCCGCGCCACCTCGAGGTGTTGGGCGACATATACCCCACGGCCATCCTTCGGACCGGAAGAGGATTCGTAGCCGACCGGCAGCGAATGAGCGCAGAACAGCACCTCTATCTGTTCTGCCTTCAGATCCTCGACCTCCTCACGCAGCGAGACAACCGCTTCCTCCAACCCCCGGACCCACGGGGCAATGAAACCGGGATGATTGAAGAACTGCCGTACCTTGTCAACCGCAAGAACACTGTCGAGGCGGGTTTCTGCCAAGGCTCGCTCGATATCTTCCAAGTACTGCCTGCACGAGGAATAGCAGGCATAGGGGCTGGTAACCACCGCGAGAAGGCGGCGATGTCCATCAGCATGGGCGCGGACGAAGGCATCGGCGATGAAGGGGGTCCAGTTCCGGTTGCCTGCATACACCGGCATCGGGTGACCAGAATTGGCCAGCCCCTGGACCAGCGCCTCGTACAGGTCCTCGGTTTGCTCGTTGATCGGCGAGGCGCCGTCGAAATGCAAATAGTGCTCCGCCACCTCCGCGAGGCGTTCCTCCGGGATGCCTCGCCCCTTGGTGACATTGCGCAGAAAGGGCATCACGTCATCGGGCACCCGGGGCCCACCGAAGGAGATCAGCACGATGGCGTCGTAGCGGTCAGACATGACCGCCAGCATAGGAAGCCGAGGCCCTGCCAGGCACACTCTTCCCCACAGATCGCACTACGGTACCAGGCCGACAGCCGCCAGGTATCCCGGCAGATGTCATCACCGTATCCCGACAGGCCGATGTACACGTCCTCACCCGTCGGGCCACCTCTTCCGGAGCCGATGAAGGCTACTGTTCAACACGTCCCGATGCGATGCGCAGACGGCCTGGCGAGGAATCCATCGTGGACGGCACAGAAAGGCGGCAACGTGGCAGGACATCCTGGAGCAATCGGATCGGTAAAACCAGTCAACTGGGCATACGACCGGGCACCCATGATCATCTACTGGGAACTGACCCAGGCATGCGGGCTGGCCTGCAAGCACTGCCGTGCCACGGCCCTACCCGAACCCGCCACTGGGGAGCTCAGCACCGAGGAATGTCTACAGGTGCTCGACACCATCGTTGACTTTGGCACGCCGCTACCCCACATCGTGATGACCGGTGGAGATCCACTGCGTCGCGCTGACCTCCCGGTGCTGGTGAAGGCCGCCATCGATCGGGGCATAGGGGTTTCCCTAGCGCCAGCGGTCACTCCCCTGCTGAACCGGGCTTGCCTTCAGTGGATGAAGGATGCCGGAGTGGGCGCTATCTCATTGTCCCTGGATGCCGCCACCGCCGTTGCCCATGACGGGCTGCGTCAGGTCGAGGGAACCTTCGCCGACACTCTCCGGGCCATCAAGGATGCCGCCGAGGTGGGCCTCGGCGTGCAGGTGAATACCTTGGTGTCGGGCAACAATGCCGAGGATCTGGAGGAGATCTACGAGCTGCTGACCCCCTATCCATTGATGCAGTGGTCGCTGTTCTTCCTCATCTCGGTGGGTCGCGGCACCCAGTTGACCGAACTCGACCCTGGTCAAGCCGAGCGCTTACTGCGTTACTGGGGGACCCGCGCCCACACCGCCCCATGGCGCATCAAGACGACCGAGGCCATGCAGTACCGACGGATCATCGCCCAGCGGCTGTTCGCCCAGGGCCGCACCAAGCAGGAGATCATTGAATCTCCAGCATCCCGGGGATTCGGCATCCGCGACGGCAACGGCATCGTGTTCATCGACAAGCTCGGCAATGTGAATCCCTCGGGTTTCCTGCCGATCCAGGTGGGCAATGTGCGCCAGATTTCGCTAGTAGACATCTACCGGGACAACGAGTTGATGGTTGCCTTGCGTCGCCCGGAGCAGTTCAAGGGACGGTGCGGGCGCTGCGAGTTTAACCGCTGGTGCGGGGGGTCGCGAGCCAGGGCCTGGGCACGCACCGGGGATCCCCTAGAAACCGATCCGATGTGCCCCTACCAGCCTTCGGGACACTATGTCCGGGCCATGGAACTGGCCACCGCCTAAACCGAAGCACGTCCACCCCGAGCGGGCGCTCCTTCCCGAGCCGTCTGTCCCGGGAAGGAGTCGGACCAGCTCGTCAGCAGAGCATGCGCGAGCGTCAGACCTCGAAGGCGATCTCGACGGCCAATTCCAAGGCAGCCTGATGGTGATCCCGGCCGAAATTGCGGAATTCGTAGTGGCCCTGGGTCAAGGAATCGGCGGTGAACAGCAGCTGCCCAAAGCGCACGCCCCGGAACTTAGCCCAAGCGGCCCAGGCTGCGCACTCCATCTCGACAGCTGCGCAACCGCGCCCCACCCGGTCAGCCACCAATTCCCGGGTTTCCCGGTGGAAAGCGTCGGTCGTCCACACATTCACCTCGCGGCCCACCAAACCGTGGGAGGCAAGCACCCGGGCGGCAGCCCGGCGCACACCCATGTCGGTACCCACCCATTCGGAGGCCGGCAGATAGTGATAGCTGGTTCCCTCGTCACGCAGGGCACGGACCGGGATGAGGAATTCCCCCTCGCCGAAGGGCTGGAGTGCACCACAGGAACCGACAGCAATCGCCACCCGCACCCCTGCCGAGGCGAGGTATTCGGCGACCATCACCGCCGCCGGGGCCCCCACCGGGGCTTCGACGACGGCAATCTGCTGGGAACCGCGTCGCGCCTTATAGATGGGATAGGAAACGGTCACCATGTCCATGGTGCCAATCTGCTCCAGTTGGTTCGCCGCCGCGTACTGGCCCACCTTCGGTCCGAGGATGCCCAGCACTGCACGTTCCGGCAGCCGAGTTGCCGGTGGTGGGGCCATCGCACCGATCACATCACCGGGGTCGTCATCGTGGTCGAGGATCGGGAAACGACCGCGTTTGAGCATCTGTCCTCCTGCATCACTGGGTCATCGCCGACCCGGACACCATCATGGCAGTACCACCAATCGGACGCACCTCACCTTTCCCGAGACATTCATGACAGCAACAAACGGGGCCGAGCAATGAGCCCAGACCCCCGTTGTTGCGATGATGTGTGGATCAGTTGTTACCGCTGGTGAGCTTGTCACGCAGGGCCTGTAAGGCCTCATCGGAGGCCAGCGACCCCCCAGCCCCTGACTCGGAGGAAGAATACTCTGCTGAGCCTGCGCTCGAAGCAGCAGCGTCGGCTGATTCCTCCGCCTCAGCAGCCTGTTTCTTCAGCGCCAGCCAACGAGCCTGAGCCTCAGCGTACTGGGCCTCCCAGGCAGCCTGTTGCTTTTCGTAGCCGGGCTTCCACTCGTTGGTTTCCGGATCGAATCCCTCGGGGTAGATGTAGTTGCCCTGCTCATCGTAGGAGGCGGTCATGCCGTACAGCGATGGATCGAAGTCGTCGGCCGCGATGTCGACACCCATGTTCGCCTGCTTGAGCGACAAAGAGATGCGGCGACGGTCGAGATCGATGTCGATGATCTTGACCATGACCTCATCATCAACGGCAACGACCTGCTCCGGGATCTCCACGTGGCGCTCAGCCAGCTCGGAGACGTGAACCAGACCCTCGATACCATCTTCGACGCGGACGAAGGCACCGAACGGGACCAGCTTGGTGACCTTGCCGGGCACGATCTCGCCGATCTGGTGAGTGCGAGCGAAGGTCTGCCACGGATCCTCCTGGGTTGCCTTCAGCGACAGGGAAACGCGCTCGCGATCCAATTCAACGTCCTTGACCTCGACGGTGACCTCCTGGCCAACCTCGACGACCTCGGACGGATGGTCGATGTGCTTCCATGACAACTCAGAGACATGGACCAGACCATCGACGCCACCCAGATCCACGAAGGCACCGAAGTTGACGATCGAAGAGACCACGCCGCGGCGGATCTGCCCCTTGGCCAGCTGGTGCAGGAAGGACTGACGAACCTCGGACTGGGTCTGCTCCAGCCAGGCGCGGCGGGACAGCACCACGTTGTTGCGGTTCTTGTCGAGCTCAATGATCTTAGCCTCAAGCTCCTGCCCGACGTAGGGCTGCAGATCGCGGACGCGGCGCATCTCGACCAAGGAAGCGGGCAAGAAGCCGCGCAGACCGATGTCGACGATCAGACCACCCTTAACGACCTCAATGACGGTACCAGTGACGACCCCGTCGTCCTCCTTGATCTTCTCGATCGTGCCCCAAGCGCGCTCGTACTGGGCACGCTTCTTGGACAGAATCAGGCGGCCTTCCTTGTCCTCTTTCTGCTGGACGAGGGCCTCGACCTCATCGCCCACCTGGACGACTTCGAAGGGATCGACGTCATGCTTGATCGACAGTTCCTTGGATGGGATCACGCCTTCGGTCTTGTAGCCGATGTCGAGGAGAACCTCGTCGCGATCGACCTTGACGACGGTGCCGGTGACCAGATCACCATCGTTGAAATACTTGATTGTGGAATCGACCGCGGCCTCGAACTCTTCGGGGGTGGCGATGTCGTCGATTGCGACCTGAGAGGCCTCAGTGGAGGAGGTCATATAGTAGGGCTCCGATTGATTGCGTATGTGGTTGCGATGCACGCCGACCCACCTGGATGACGACCTCGCACGGAGGCCGATTCCCCGCGGTCACCCACCATGTCTGGAGCGACCCGAGCCGAAGTGCTCTATGATCCTACGTCGCGAGCGGAAACAGGGTCAATCCGGGGTGGGTTTCGCCCTCGGTTGTTCCTCGCGGAAACCTCCCTGCCGCAGTCTTCTGATCAACCCCGCGGTTTGGTAGCCTCAACTCTGCTCGCTGGCCAACAGGCATGGAACAAGATGGGGGAAGTAATGAATGCACGCGTTCGGACGCTGATCATCGGAGCGGTGGTGCTGCTGCTCGGTGCCGTCGGGGTCTTCCTGCTGGTGCGTCCGAAGCAGAACACTCCGGGAAAGACCGAAGAGCTGACCAATGTGCCGTCCCTGGTCGTGGAGACTTCGGCCGCAAAGGGTGAGATTGACACGGCAGTGCCAGTCGGTTGTCCCGCCGATCCCAAACCACTGGCAAACCCGGTCTCGGTTGAACTGGTCGGACACGATAAGACCATGCCAATGCTGTCTTTGGGCCTCGACGCCGACGGCGCAGCGGGCGCTCCTCCTGGCGACGCCGCATACACCATGGCTTGGTACAATGAAGGCCCTGCTTTGGGCTCCAAGGAGGGCAAAGCACTGCTGACCGCGCATACCTACCGACAAGGTGGCGCCATCGGTAATGATCTCAATGGGGGGCTGTTGAAGGTCGGCGACGTCGTCAAATTCACCGACCAGGACGGTTCGATCGCCTGCTACCGCTACACCAATAACTACCGTCTCCTCGAGGCCGACTACGACGAGAATTCCGACATCGTCTACGACTCCAATGGTGAGCCCCAGTTCGCCCTGGTGGTCTGCTCCGACTATGACGCGCAGGGCAACGCGCTGGGCCGGATCATCTACTATGGCTCCTTGGTCACCGGTGCCGATGCGGAAGCCGCTAACGGTTCGCCCAGCCCGACACGCTGAGCGTATACGACAACGAACAATCGAATGGGCGGTGGGGTGACCACCGCCCATTCTCATGTCCAGCTCAGTGTCCCGCAGCCAACCAATTGGGGCCGTAGCCGATGGACACATCCAGAGGAACCGCCAACTCCACAGCACCTGTCATGTGGGTGAGCACAAGATCAGTGACCTCCTGCTTCTCCCCCGGGGCTACCTCTAGGACCAGTTCGTCATGAATCTGCAGCAGGATACGCGATGATAATTTCGCCTCACTCAGGGCATTCGACAGCCGGAGCATGGCGATCTTGATGATATCGGCGGCCGACCCCTGGATCGGTGCGTTGAGCGCGGCTCGCTCGGCCATCTCTCGGCGCTGCCGGTTAGAGGAGTTCAGATCCGGCAGATAGCGGCGACGCCCCAGGAGAGTCTGGGTCCAACCGTCCTGCCTGGCCCGTGCGACGATCTCGTCCAGATAGTCGCGTACCCCGCCGAAGGTGGCGAAATAGTCCTCCATGAGTTCCCTAGCCTGGGAGACCGGCACCCCTAGACGGCTGGACAGCCCGTAGGCGCTCAGCCCGTAGGCTAACCCGTAGTTCATCTGTTTTACAGATGCTCGTTGCTCGCCACTGACCTGGTCAGCAGGAACCCCGAAAACCTTGGATGCGGTGACCGTGTGGAAGTCGACTCCGGATCGGAAAGCCTCCACCAGATCAGCATCCCCCGACGCGTGGGCCATCACCCGCATCTCGATCTGTGAGTAATCCGCGCTCATCAGCGCCTCGTAATCATCGCCGACGACGAAGGCCTCACGGATGCGTCGGCCTTGCTCGGTACGGATCGGGATGTTCTGCAGGTTCGGGTCCGCGGAGCTCAGCCGACCGGTGGCCGCGATGGTCTGCAAATAGGTGGTGTGGATGCGTCCGTCGTCGCAAACCGAACGTTGCAGTCCCTCCACGGCCTGGCGCAGCTTGATGGCATCACGATAGGCCAGCAAGTAGGCCAGGAAGGGGTGACCTGTGGTGGCGAATAGATTCTCCAGAGCCTCGGCATCGGTGGTGTAACCGGACTTGATCTTCTTGGTGCGGGGTAGGTCGAGTTGGTCGAACAGCACCGACTGGAGCTGTTTGGGCGAGCCCAGGTTCACCTCCCGCCCCACCGATTGCCAAGCAGCCTGCTGGGCTTCCATCACTTTGCCGTCGAATTCGTGGTTCAAGGCGTCGAGTAAGTCCGCGTCGACCCCCACCCCACGGATCTCCATCTCGGCCAGTTCTACTTGGAGAGGCATCTCCACCTCAGTGAGCAATTGCGCCTGCCCCACCTCGGTGAGTTGTTTCCCGAGCACCTCGGCGAGATCAACCAGCGCCCTGGCCCTGAACAAATCAAGTTCCCGGGAAGTGTCGTCTACCAGATCAAGCACCTGCTGGTCATCGTCTCCGGTAGCACTGATCTCCATTTTGAGATAACGAATCGCCAGATCCTCCAGGTCATAGGAGCGCTGGTCCGGACGCAATAGGTAAGCGGCGAGTTCGGTGTCGCATGTCAGGCCAGCCAGCCTCCAGCCGTGAGCCTTGATCGCGAGCATCGGCGGTTTCGCCCCATGCATCACCTTGGGTCTGTCGGAATCGGCAAGCCAAGCAGCCAGTGCTTGCTCGTCCTCCGGACCGAGATCGGCGACAGGCACCCAGCAAGCATGAGAGTCCGAAGAAGCCAAGGCTATCCCGGTCAGCTCGCCGATTCCTTGTCCCCACCTTCCTCTGGGAATCATCCCAATGGTTCCGGTGGCGTGGGCCTTGAGCCAGGTACCAAGTTCTCCCTCCACCAAGACGTCGGCCACGATCTCCACAGTCAGGTCCGCCATTTGTTCAGTGGCCTCGCCGTACATGGAGAACAACCGTTCTCGCAGGGTACGGAATTCCAGTGCGTCGAAGAGTTGGTGGATGGCCTCCCGGTCGAAACCACCGACCGCGGTGTCGTCAATGGTCACCGGCAGTTCCAGATCACGAACCAGTCGGTTGAGGCGGCGGTTGCGGCGCACGTCATCAATGTGTACCCGCAGCGACTCTCCTGCCTTGCCCTTGATCGTGTCTGCTACGGCAAGCAGGTTGTCGAGACCGTCGTGGGCAGTGAGCCATTTCGCTGCGGTCTTCGGGCCGACGCCTGGCACCCCGGGAAGATTGTCGGAGGTCTCCCCCACCAAGGCGGCCATCTCTGGATAGCGCTGCGGGCCGACGCCGTATTTGGCCTCAATAGCCTCTGGGGTCATCCTTGCCAGCTCCGAGACTCCCTTGACCGGATAGAGGACCGTCGTGGAGTCATCCACCAGCTGGAAGGAATCACGATCGCCGGTGATGATCACCGTGGGCCAGTGACGCTCTGCGGAACGTGCGCTCATCGTCGCGATAATGTCGTCGGCCTCGTAATTGTCCACCGATGCGTGGGCGATGTTCATGGCATCCAACACCTGGCGGATGAGCTCCACCTGTCCGGAGAACTCCGGCGGAGTCGCTGCGCGGGTCCCCTTGTAATCGGCGTACTCATCGGTGCGGAAGGTTTTACGGTCCACGTCGAAGGCAACCAGCAGATGGGTAGGGTTCTCGTCGCGTAGGACATTGAGCAGCATGGACACGAAGCCGTGGACGGCATTGGTGTGCTGGCCGGTAGCCGTGGCAAAGTTCTCCGCAGGAAGAGCGTAGAAAGCACGGAAGGCCATCGAGTGGCCGTCGATCAACATCATTCTGGGCTCAGTGGTCACTCCTCGACTGTAGCCAAGTCGGGCGACATCGGTGTGCCACAGTTGGGACATGGATCCTCAAAGCCTCGTCGCCAATTCTGCCCTCGACAGCAAACTCGGGCTGGTCATTGAATCGGCTACCCCCACCGAGGTTGTCGGGCGGGCACCGGTAGCAGGCAACACCCAACCGGCGGGACTGTGGCACGGTGGTGCATCTGGGATCATGATCGAATCCTTGGCCTCCATCGCGGCCACCTTGCACGCAGGGAATTCGGCGATGGCGGTGGGCACCGAGCTAAACGTCTCCCACCTGAGTTCCGCCCGCGGCGGGTGGATACACGGGACGGCAAGGGCTGTTCACCTGGGCCACAGCTCAACCGTCCACCAAGTCGATCTCGTCAACGACGAGGGGAATACAATCGCCACCGGTCGGGTCACCTGTCGGCTGTTGCCTGCGTAATCACGAACGCACACAGGTGACATCGGATCACTCGATACCACCTGCGGATGCGTCTGGATTCAGGACTTACGACCTGATTTGGTGTTGATGACTCCCTCGGCGACCTCGCGCATCGATTTGCGCAGATCCATCGCGGTCTTCTGGATGAACCGGAAGGCCTCCGGCTCGGTGAGGCCAAGGGATTCCTGGAGAATTCCCTTGGCTTGATCGATGACCTTGCGAGATTCAAGACGTTCTTCAAGATCTTCGATTTCGTCATCCAAAGCACGGATCTCGGCGAACCGCCCGATGGCGATCTCAATGGCCGGTACAACGTCGGAGGCGTCGAACGGTTTGACCACATAGGCCATGGCACCTGCCTCGCGGGCCCGTTCGACGAGCTCGCGTTGACTGAATGCGGTCAGCATGACGACGGGCGCGATGCGTTCTGCGGCAATGATCTCGGCCGCTGCGATGCCGTCCATCTTCGGCATCTTCACATCCATGACGACCAAGTCGGGCTCGAGTTCTCGGGCCATCTCGACCGCAGCCTCACCGTCTCCGGCCTGGCCAACGACCTCGTAACCCTCATCCCCCAGCAACTCGACGAGATCAAAGCGAATGAGTGCCTCGTCCTCTGCGACGAGCACACGTGGCGACCGCGACGATGCGGACTTCTTCTCAACCACGATGGTTCCTCTTGGTGTCGGCCCGAACGGGCAACTAATCTTTCCCAACGGCTCAGCAGCGTGCCTCACGTTGACTCTATACCCATGGATCAGATTCGGAGGGAAACAATCGAGATCTTGTTGCCTCTGCCGTGTTGCCGATAGCCGAGATGTGAACAGGCACATGGATGTGCCACAATGGACCGGTTGCTCGGCCCGAGTGGCGGAATGGCATACGCGGACGGCTCAAACCCGTCTGGCCGCAAGGCTGTAGGGGTTCGACTCCCCTCTCGGGCACCGTACCCGTGTGAAAGCGCCCATCCACCTTGGTGGATGGGCGCTTTCACACGGATTCACTCGCTACGCTTCCTTGTGACCGTTCCAGTCCAGCGGACGGATGCGGTGCACGCGCAAATTATTCGTTTTGCCGACCAGTCCCATCGGCGAGCCAGAGACAATGACGACACGCTCGTCAATCTTGATGAGGCCTTGCTCCTGGAGGATCCGGTTCACCTCGGTGACCATCTGCTCCTGATTATCGAATTCCGGGGTCAGCATCACTTGGGCACCCCAGCACAGGGTGAGCCAGCGTGCGGTGTGGTTCTCCGGCGTGAACACGACGAGCGGAATCTTAGAACGCAACCGGGACAACCGACGTGCAGTGTCACCAGAGGTGGTGAAGGCCACCATGTACTTGGCCCCGAGTTGATCAGCAGCCATCGCTGCGGCCATGGCGACCACGCCTCCGGTGGTGTGTGGGTCCCACTTGATCTTGGAGATCTGGGCGATGCCCCGGCGCTCGGTCTTCTCGACAATGCGGGACATGGTCTGCACTGTCTCCACCGGGTAGGCGCCCACCGAGGTCTCCCCGGAGAGCATGACTGCATCGGCGCCATCGAGGATCGCATTGGCGACATCAGAGGCCTCAGCCCTGGTCGGGCGTGGAGCCGATATCATCGATTCAAGCATCTGGGTAGCGACGATGACCGGCTTGGCCCAGCGACGAGCCTTGGAGACTATCCTCTTCTGAACCAGTGGCACGTCCTCCAAGGGAAGTTCTACACCCAGATCACCGCGGGCCACCATGAAACCATCGAATGCGTCGATGATCTCGTCGAGATTGTCGACGGCCTGTGGCTTCTCAATTTTTGCGATCACCGGTAGTCGTCTTCCCTCCTCGTCCATGATTTCGTGGACGCGGGTGACATCGGCGGCGCTGCGCACGAAGGACAGGGCAACCATGTCGAAGTCGTTACGGATTGCCCAACGCAGGTCTTGCTCGTCTTTCTCCGACATAGCGGGGACGTTGACCGCCACGCCGGGCAAGTTGATGCCCTTGTGGTTGGATACCGGACCGGCAACGACCACCTTGGTAACCACTTCGGTGTCGGTGACCTGGACAGCCTCAAGTGCAATGCGCCCATCATCAATGAGAATGGTGTCGCCGGGGCGGACATCGCCGGGAAGCCCCTTAAATGTGGTCGAGGCCCGTTCGGCGTCGCCGAGGATATCGTCGACGGTGATGGTGAACCTCTGCCCGTGGATCAGGTTAACCTTGCCATCAGCAAAATTGCCGAGGCGGATCTTCGGGCCCTGCAGATCGGCCAGCAGGCCAATGGTCTTGCCGACGGCGGCCGCTGCAGCACGGGTCTCTTGGAGACGACGCTCATGCTCAGAATGGTCACCATGGCTCATATTGAAGCGGGCCACGTCCAGCCCGGCGTTGATCAACTCCTCCATCCGCGCCTGGGTGGATGTGGCGGGACCAAGGGTACAAAGGATCTTTGCTCTACGCACGGCAAAACCCTAACCGACCGGGGCAATCATGCCGGAACGTGACGGCAAGCTCATGCCAACCGCAATATCTCCAGTGCATTGGCCAGATCGGGGGCGGGCGGAACCTCGAAATCGACCCGCTCCCCCGTCCCGGGATGAATGAACCCTAGACGTGCTGCATGCAGCCACTGGCGGTCTAAGCCCACCCGTTGGGCGAGCACCGGATCGCCCCCATACAGCGGATCCCCGACGCACGGATGACCGAGGGCTGCCATATGAACCCGGATCTGGTGAGTACGTCCAGTTTCCAGGCGCACCCGCAACAAAGTTCCTGCGATCATCATCTCATCGGTCTCATAGTGGGTGATCGCTTCCCGGCCATCGGAGGTTACTGCAAATTTCCAGTCATGCCCGGGATGACGACCGATCGGCGCATCGATGGTTCCCCGCAGCGGATCTGGATGACCCTGCACCAAAGCCAGGTACTGCTTGTCCACGCTGCGATCCCGGAAAGCCTGTTTGAGAACCGAATAGGCGCTTTCGGATTTGGCCACAACCATCAGCCCGGAAGTGCCCACGTCGAGCCGGGAGACGATCCCCTGCCGCTCGGCAGCACCGGAGGTGGACACTCGGATGCCCGCAGCCACCAGATGAGAAACGACATCGGGGCCCTCCCAACCCAGCGATGGGTGGGCTGCCACCCCGGCCGGTTTGTCGACGACCACCAAGTCGGCATCCTCGTGGACCACCACCAGACCGTCAGCAAGTTGCGGACGAACGGTGGCGATCCGCTGTGGCTCGGATGTGTCGACCTCAAGCATCTGAGCGATACGCACCCTGGTCGATGGCCGGGTCACCGTCACCCCATCGAGCAGCACCTTTCCCTCGTTCAGGAGATCGACGATCCTGGAACGCGACATCCCACTCATCCGGGCAGCTGCGGCATCAATGCGCTCCCCATCCAGACCGTCTGACACCAGCCAGATCACGAGACACGCTTCTTTCGATCGGACAGGATCGACCAGATGACGAGCAACCCGGCCGAGGTGGTAATGCAGATATCGGCCACGTTGAACACCGCGAATCCCCGGACTGCGATGAAATCGACAACATGACCCTCAAAGGGGCCGGGAGCACGAAACAACCGATCGGTCAGATTTCCCAGAACTCCTGCGGTCAGCAGAGAGCAGGCGACGGCTGCCAGCCTGGTCTGTACCCTGGGCAGCACCCAGCCGAGCATTGCGACGGCGACTACAAGGGACAGCACTGACAATCCGATGGTCAATCCCACCCCCATCGAAAAGGCTGCCCCCGGGTTGTGGTGCAGTGACCACCACAGCAACCCATCAATGACCGGGACTGGGGAACCAACATCCAAGTGGGTCTGGGCCAAGCGTTTGGTCAGCTGGTCTATCACATAACCGCAGCCAACGATTAGGGCCATGCCGATGCGCAGCCCCGCGACCGAAGTCTGCGGGGTGGATTGGTGGGAGATGCCAGATGTACTGTCCACCGGTCAGCGACGCTCTTGACGCTGCTTGCAGGACACACACATCGTTGCCCGCGGGAAAACTTCAAGACGCAGCTTGCCGATTGGCTCGCCACAGTTCTCACAGACACCGTATGTACCATCATCCAGCATGCGCAGAGCCTGTTCGATCTGGTCGAGCATCGCGAGTTGGTTGTTGTGCAGCGAGACCTCCTGGTCGCGTTCGAAATTCGAGGAACCGACATCGGCCGGATCGCGGCCGGCACCGTCGCTTCCCTCATTCATCAACTCGGCAAGTTCAGCCTCATTTTGCGCAATGGACGCGCGCAGCCGGTCACGATCAGCGACCAGCTCAGCGCGGACCTGAGCTATCTCCTCCACGGTCCATGGGTCTTCCCCGGCCAGTACTGGAAGATTGGCGGCCACCTCTGCGGCGGCGGTCTTACGGGCGGGCATCAACTGCTCCCTCTTCAACGACTTTTGCCCCGCAATATACACGCCGGGGCGATCATCTCGGCATGAGTGCGGGCCCGTTCCACATCGTGTGGAACGGGCCCGCAGCAGATCGTATTGATCAGTTGAGCCCCTTGCGGGACTCGTCAACCAAGGCATCAAGCCTCGGGGTGGACACTCTGGGGTTACCCATTCCGAACATCGAGTCGATATCGGGACGGTTCCCGGACAGCTCCGCCTTGGACAACCCGTCGAGTTGGGTCTTGAGGAAATTGGTGAACGTAGTGCGGTAGTGATCCTCGTAGTCACGTAGCCCATTGACCTTCACGGTGAGCTGGTCACGTTCGGCTTCCAAAGCCGTGAACAGCTCGGAACGACGCTGGGTGACCTCGGCGGTCAACCGCTCCGCGCGACCCCGGGCCTCGGCCAGGAGACGATCGGCATTGGCGCGAGATTCAGTTAGCACGCGATCTGCAGTGGCGCGAGCCTCGGTCTCGGCGGACTCGGCACGCGAACGGGACTCCTTCTCCAGAGCTGCAGCACGCTGCTGAGCCTCAGCAGTGACCCGTTCAGCCTGGCCGACGGCCTCATCCAAGCGACGCTGAGCTTCGGTCCGGGCATCGGAGACCAAGGTCTCGGCCTGCTCGGTGGCGAGCTCCACAAGCCGGATCACTGCCGGGGAGGCCTCAGCTGAAGTCGTTACGTGAATCGTCTGCACGCCATCGGCGGAGACCGGCCCCATGGAGGAGGTCATCTGTGCGGCCTGAGTACGTGCCTTCTCGGCCTCCTCACGCGCGGCAGCTGTCTCCTGGCGTGATGCGTTAAGTTCCTTGCGCAGCTTGTCCAACTGGGTGAGCAGGGAGGCATTCTCCGATTTCAGTTGCTCGCCACCGGTGGCGGCCACGTCAGAAGAAGCACGCAACTCGTCGAGCTGGCCACGAAGGCTCGCGATCTCACCGGTGAGTCGCTCGTTGTCCTGGGTCAGGCGTTGCTTGTCCTGGTTGAGCTGGCTGACAGCAGAAGCCGAACTAGACTGCGAGGCCTTCAACTGGTCAACCTGGACACGCAGTTGTTGGGCTTCCTGACGCGCAGACTCCGCTTTGGCGTTCGCCTCCTCAAGACGACCACGCAGCTCGTCGGACGCCCCAGAGTTGCCAGAGGCACCGGCAGAGCGCAACTGGTCAATCTCCTCGACCAGCTGTGCGTAGCTGATCTCGAGCTTGTCCATGAAATTGTCGACCGCACTGGCCCGGTATCCGTCCTCGTTCGGCTTGCGCGCCATCGGGAAACGAATATTGCGGACCTCATCGAGGGACAGGGTCATCTCTCACTCCACATCAGCAGGCTTCAATTGGCTCATCGCCCTTGCAAACTAGGCTAACGCAAGCAAGGCAAGCAAAATCACGAAAAAATCTCAACCGCATCCTGCCCACACTGCTCTAGATCACCAAAAAAGGTTGTGGACCAGCGTTTGGAGGACGTAGACGAGGACAAAAACTGCCATGAAGGCGAGGTCGAGACTCACGCCTCCGAGGTCCAGTGGGGGGATCACCCGGCGCAGCATCTTGATCGGCGGATCGGTCACCGTGTAGACCACCTCGAAGACCGATGCAACACCTCCGGTGGGACGCCATTGCGGGACGAGAGCAGGCACCCAAGAGATGATCATCCGGGCGATGAGCAGGTAGATGTAGATCTGCAGCGCGGTGGCCAGCAGGAACCCGATGGTATGCATCGAACCTCAGCTCTGGTTGTAGAAACCGCCCTTGATACGTTCCTTGTCCTCGGCGGTCACGTTGACATTGTTGGGTGACAGCAAGAAGACCTTGCTGGTCACACGTTCAATCGTGCCACGCAGACCAAAGATGAGGCCAGCCGCGAAGTCGACCAAGCGTTTGGCATCCGCGTCCTCCATCTCGGAGAGGTTCATGATGACGGGCACTCCCTCACGGAAGTGTTCGCCAATGGTTCGCGCCTCGTTGTATGTGCGGGGATGCACAGTGATGATCCGACTCAGGTCTGCTTGCACGGGACCCTCCGGTTCGGAAACCTCTACAGTGCGCACCGAAGAGGCGGACGATTTGGCTGCCGAGCGGGCGGACTCGATGCGGGAATCATCGGGATAGATGGGCTCGGAGAACTGTTCGACGTCGTCACCGTACCTGGTGAATTCCTCGTCGCTAATCAGTCCGATCCAGGCCGCCGCCTTGCGGAGGAACTGCGGCATCGGTCTTCCTTCCCTACTCGTCCTTGGCACGTCAGCCTACCCAAACACCGATGCGAGCAAACTTCGGCACACCGAGGAAATCCAACCGCACGAGGCTCAGTCCAACCACACCACCCCGACCTGACGCCCGGCATCCGGACCATCGCCGCGATGGGAAAACAGAGATGGAGTCGTCAGGGTACATGGGTCGACCGAATGCACCTCGACACCGAGTTCTGCCAATTGGATGCAGGCCCCGGTTCCTAGGTCGATCGCCGGGCTGCCCCAGGAGGTAGTTGTGGCCACCCCAGGAATGCGATGCTGCGCGTCAGCGGCCATATCGCCCGGCACCTCGTAACAACTTCCGCAGATGTGTGGTCCGATCCACGCGGTGATCCGTCGCGCCCCTTTGGCGGTCATTGCCTCGACGGTACTTCGCAGTACCCCGTCGAGCAGGCCTCGTCTTCCGGCGTGGGCGGCAGCCACGATCCGAGCCCACGGATCAGCGAGAAGCACCGGTAAGCAGTCAGCCACCCGGATGGCCAATCCAACTCGGGCAACCGAAGTGACCATGGCATCGGCCAACGGGATCCTGGCCGCCCCCGGGATTCGGTCACCCAGCCAGCGATCGCCCCTCCAGTCTGGATCCCGGTCCACATCGTGTACCTCCGCCCCGTGCATCTGATGCACGACGGCGATGCATTCCAGACCGCTGGCCCGTCGTACCGCTCCCATATTGGCACGCAGAGCCGCTACGTCATCAAGATCGGTGCGTCCCAAGTTGAGACTGCTCATCCCACCCTTGGAGAATCCACCGGTACGGTCCGTGAAGAACACACCGACCCCGGCGTTGCTGCCGGGGTCGAGGTAAGAGTCAAACATCACTTCAGGAAGTCCGGAACATCCAGATCGTCGCCGTCATCGTTCACCGGCAGCGGGGCTGCGTGGCGGTTGACGTTGGTATTCGTCGGTTCGTCATCACCAGGGTTCGGTGCTGGGGCGCCTGGCTGATTGACGATGGTGGGGAACCGACGCTGCCCGGTGAAGCTGACGCGCTCGCTCACCATGCTGCGTTCAGTGGCGTCGCGTTCAATGGTGCCGCGTTCAGTGGTGTCGCGTTCAGTGGCGTCGCGTCGTTCTGTGGCGATGTTGCTGCTGCTAGACCCCGCGATGGTGACCTGCGAACGGGCAGCCGGACGCTGCACGGGCCGCGAGACCGCAGGCTTCTCATCGAAGCCGGCGGCGATCACGGTGATCCGCAACTCGTCGCCGAGAGCCTCATTAATGACGGTTCCGAAGATGATATTCGCATCCTCATGGGCAACCTTCTCGATCATCGCGGCGGCTTCCGAGACCTCGAACAATCCGAGATCCTGTCCACCCGCAATCGACAACAGCACGCCCTTGGCACCATCAATGGAGGCCTCCAGCAGTGGCGAGGAGATCGCCTGCTCGGCTGCCTTGCGGGCCCGGTCATCACCCGATGCTGAGCCGATGCCCATCAAGGCGGTGCCCGCCTCGTGCATGACCGCCTTGACATCGGCGAAGTCCAGGTTAATCACTCCAGGGGTGGTGATCAGGTCGGTGATGCCAGACACACCCTGGAACAGCACCTGATCGGCCTGACGGAAGGCGTCCATGATAGCGATGTTGCGATCCGCGGCCTCAAGCAGCTTGTCGTTGGGGATCGTGATGAGGGTGTCGACCTCTGACTTGAGATTGTCGATGCCTTCATCGGCCTGCCGGGCACGCTTGCGGCCCTCGAAGGAGAACGGGCGGGTGACCACGCCGATAGTCAGGGCACCCAATGACCTGGCGATCTTGGCGACCACCGGTGCTGCGCCGGTACCAGTGCCACCTCCCTCACCGGCGGTGACGAAGACCATGTCGGCACCGCGCAATGATTCCTCGATTGCCTCCTTGGCATCTTCAGCGGCCTGGCGTCCTTTTTCAGGATTAGCGCCCGCTCCCAGTCCTCCGGTAGTTTCGGCACCGATGACGAGTTTGACGTCGGCCTCGGAGAACAATAATGCCTGGGCGTCAGTGTTTATGGTGAGGAAGCTGACCCCTCGCAGGTCGGACTCGATCATCCTGTTCACTGCGTTGCAGCCACCACCGCCAACACCGACGACCCTGATGTCTGCCGTCAGATTCGGCTCATCCACAAATGCCACTGTTGGCCCCGCTCTCGTCGTTACCCGTCTGGGGTGGTTGGTCTGCTCAGATTGTGGGTACGTTCGCCCCGGAAACGGTGATCGACCCGCGGCGACCTTCAAAAAGGTTAGGTTCCGTGGAGTTCAAGTGTCCATGTGGAGCCACGAACCTCAACCATCGCTTAAGGGTTTTGGTCAGAACCCCGAAGATGTCCGAGGCTCATTTGATGGCCGGATGAGAGGGCACCGAGACGTCGATCCAAGCGGCCTTCATGCCGAGCAGAGTGGGAAGCACCGCTGCCTTCTCGGCTGATTTCTCGGCGCTGCCCCAGTTGATCTGCCGCCCATCGGACAAAGTGAGCACGATGTGGTCGATTGAATCAGCGGTGACTTTCGTCGTCATCGTCACCACCTCGGGACCCAGTGATGTCACTACTGTGGCGACATCGCGCAGCAGCCGCTCATTGCTGATGTCCAGCACACCGAGCAACCCATCAGCCTGTTCCGCAGTCTGGTGAAAATCGACACCCTCGCCATCGACCCAATGAAAACTTCCCCGGTCGGCCACCTGGTAAACCATCGTCCGCTCGGTCACCGTGATGATCAGGGTATGAGGCAATGATTGACCGAACCGCACATCAGCGACGGGAGCCAAGGCAGAGATCCGCTCGGATATCGTTGCGCGTGGAAGTCGGGTGAGCGGCACTCCCAAAGGCACTTGGGCCGCCTCGATGACCTCTTCAGTAGACAAGACCGCGGTGCCCCGCACCTCCACCTGGTGGGTAGCCAGTACCGGGGAAAAGAGCAGCGTTCCGGTCACCAGCGCGACGGCAATCATCGTTGCGACGATGGTTAACCGCCGACGAAGCCTGCGTCGCCGCTCGGTCATGTCGCGCAGGCCGAGTCGCGTGTTGAGTTCCTGGTTTGGGACGCTCAACTCGTAGTCCTTTCCCGCAAAACCTCGGCGAGGCGTGGGCCCACCGAGGTGATATCGCCAGCTCCGAGGGTTATCACCAGATCTCCGGGACGCACCAAACCTGCCAGGTGCCCGGGAAGTTCCTGTTTATTGGGGATCCAGTCAACCTCAGCAGCATGGGCCCTGGCCGCGTCGGCAACCAGTTCCCCGCTCACCCCGGGTACCGGCTCCTCACGGGCGGCATAGACGTCGGTGACCACGACGTGGTCGGCGATCGCTAGTGATTCACCAAATTGTTCTGCGAAATTCTTGGTGCGGGAGTACAGGTGTGGCTGGAAGCACCCGATCAACCGCCCCTCCCCCTTGACCCGTTGTGCTGCCTGGAGGGCAGCTCGCAATTCGGTGGGATGGTGGGCATAGTCATCGAAGATGCGCACAGCGCCCCCGCCAATGTCCACATCATCGACCAGTTGGAAGCGACGCCGGGTGCCGGTGAAATCGGCGGCCCCGCCCAGCAGCGCGCCTGCATCCAGCCCAAGTAGACATCCCACGGTGAAGGCTCCAGTGGCATTGACAATGTTGTGTTCCCCAGGAATCCGCAGATCCAACCGGTGTTCCCCCTCCGGGGTGGTCAGCACCGCATAAGAGCGGGTTTGCTGATAGCCGATCCCGGTGATCCGGACATCGGCATCGGGGGCTTTGCCGTAGGAGATCGTCCTCGTTCCGGCGGCCATCAGCAGCTCACGAAGTCTGCGGGAACCCGGATCATCGGCATTGATGACCACAGCCTCGACCTCATCTGCAGTAGCAAATTCAACGAAACCGGCGAAATAAGACTTTGCATCTCCCCAGTTGTCCAAGTGGTCTGGCTCAACATTGGTAATGACCGCCACTTTGGTCGGATACTGCAGGAAACTGCCGTCGGATTCATCAGCCTCAACGATGAAGACCTCACCTCCTCCCAGGTGCGCCGAGACCCCGGTGGATACCAAGGGCGCCCCGATCACGTATGAGGGATCAGCTCCTGCAGCCCTCAGCATCACGGCAATCATCGCGGAGGTGGTGGATTTGCCATGGGTTCCTGCGACCGAGACCCCGGTCTGGCCAGTCATCAGGGCGGCCAGTGCTTCGGAACGGTGCCACACCCGCAGCCCCGCCGCCTTGGCGGCCGCCAGTTCTGGATTGTCTGCGGGAATCGCCGAGGAGGCCACTACGACCTCCACCCCAGCCAGATGCGCCGCATCATGGCCAACAAAACAGCTCAGACCCTGATCGGCGAGGGCATTGAGGGCCTCAGTGGCGACTCGGTCACATCCGGAGACCCGATGACCAAGGTCATGATAAAGTTGGGCAATGCCGCTCATCCCAGCACCACCCATGGCGATGAAGTGCAAGGATCCAATTCGTGCAGCCGGAACCACCGGTGTGGGGCGACGCAGACTCATCGTCGACCTCGCGCAATGTCCAATACGATGCGCCCTACCCGTTCGGCTGCTCCGGGAAGCATCAACTCACTGGCTGCCCGGGACATGGTAGACAATCGTCCTGGATCTTTCACCAGCGTATTCACCGTGGTGGTGAGCAGATCCGCGTCAAGATCATCATCGTCAATAACGATGGCTGCATCGGCAGCCACCAGCGGTGCCGCGTTGCGTGCCTGTTCCCCGTTGCCGATGGGCAGCGGGACGAAAATCGTCGGCAGTCCAACCACCGCGGTCTCCACCACCGTTCCTGCTCCGGAACGGGCGAGCATCACATCGGCTGCAGCATAAGCGTCGGCCATGTTGTCGACATAGGCCAACGGAACATAGCGAGCACCGTTGCTGGCAACACTCCCAGCGATCCTGTCGTGAAAGTTGCGGGCTCCCCACACATGCAGGATCTGCACTCCTGCCTCGAGCAGCCGGTTGGTTGCCTGCACGGTAGCGTCGTTGAGCGAACGCGCTCCTTGGGAACCGCCGGAGACCAGCAGCACCGGCAGATCGGGATGCAATCCAAAGCGTTCCCGCTGCTCGCCCTGGCGTGCCGTTCGCCCATGGGTGGCCAACTCGGTGATTTGCTCACGCAGCGGCATTCCCTCGAACCGGGCTCCGGGAAGCGGAGTACCGGGGAAGGAGGTAAGGGTCACCGCAGAGAACCGGGAAGCCACCTTGTTCGCCAGTCCCGGTAGGGCATTTTGTTCCTGAATGACCACTGGGATGCCCGATATGCGGGCAGCCAAGTAGACCGGCATCGACACATATCCACCGAACCCTACGACGGTATCGGCACCGCGGATAATCCGCCTAGCCCGTTTCACCGCCCCTATCAGCCGGAAGGGCACCTTGAGCAGATCCAGCGTGAGTTTGCGGGGCAGCGGCACCGCGGGGATCAATTCCAGCCGCAGCCCAGTTTCCGGAATGAGCCGGGTCTCCAGACCGCGCTCGGTCCCAATGCAGGTGATCTTCACCCCCGGTTCCAGCCGCCCTAGCGCCTGGGCCGTGGCAATTAGTGGAGAGGTATGTCCTGCCGTACCACCACCGGCCAGAACCACATGGAGCATGGATGAACCTTTCGTCACTGTTTCAAGTCTGTCACCAATCCCCCATCGGGGACGATGTGGATCAGCCACCCGGAGTGTCGACCACTGAGGTGATCCGTGGGGTGCGCTGGGGTTTATCTGGGGTGGTGGTCGCCGACTGGGAGACTCCGGGCTCGCGGCGGGCAGCAGCCAGAATGACGCCGACGCCAGCCAAATTCGCCAGTAGAGCCGAACCACCCTGCGACAGGAAGGGCAGCGGGATGCCTAACACCGGGGCCACACGCAGCACCACCGCGATATTGATCAGCGCCTGCAGACCCAGCCACGCGGTCATCCCCGCCGCAGCGTGACCGAGGCTTCGCGAGGTGCACCGCGACGCGGCCCGGAAACCGGCAAATACCAAGACCAAGAACAGCGAGATCACCCCGAGGGTACCGACCAGCCCGGTCTCCTCACCGAGCACGGCGAAGACATAGTCGGTCTGGGCGCCGTTGTAGAGGCCTCCCCATTTCTGCCGGGAACGTCCCAGCCCCAGACCTAGCCAACCGCCTGAGGCCAGTGCGTAGATCGCATTGTTTGGTTGATCAGAGACCGCCGATTCTGGGTGCAGGAAGCTCAAGATACGCGTGCGCCGTTCCGCGTCTGTGGCGATCATCAACAACACGCCAGTCACGGCTGCCACGGTGAGCCACGCCAGCCATTTCCACGGAGCTTCCGCGAAGATGAGCACCGCCATCAGGATCATGCCGATCACTACCATGGTGCCCAAGTCCTTCTGGGCGAGCACTAAACATTCAATGATGCCAAAAACAGTCACCATTTGAGGAACCCATTTGGCCGGGTCGTTGTGGGTCCTCTTACGCAGGGCCACGAAACCCGCTGCCCACATCACCAGGGCGACCTTGGCGAACTCGGAGGGCTGGATGGTTCCCAGTGGCCCCACATTCAGCCAGGCACGGTTGCCGTAGAGTTCGACGCCCAGGGGGGTGTGCACCGCCAGCAGGAGCACCACCGAGACCAGGATCCCGGCAAATCCCACTCCGTAGATGGTCCGGGTTCCGCAGCGGGACAGCCCCCAAGCCACCGGTCCCCCGATGGCGAGGAAGATGATTTGGCGTTGGAGGTAGTAATAGGGGCCGAGTTGATTGACCGAAGCGTAGACCGAAGATGCGGACCAGATCATCAGGACCCCGACGAGGGCGAGCATTGATGCCGCCCCGAGCACCAAATAGAAATCAGCCTGTGGATGGGACAGTTTCGAAGCTGGCGAGGAAAACAGCTTGGAGATGCCGTCGGCTGGCCGCCACCTGTGCCGAGGAGTCGAGTTGGTGGTCGAAAATTCCGTGGTGACCGAAGACTTCGTGCGGGCAGCCATCACCTAACACCTCCCAATGCCTGCACGGCAGCAGCGAAATCGTCACCCCTGGCGTCATATCCGGTCCACATGTCCCGGGATGCGCACCCCGGAGCCAACAACACGGTGTCTCCCACGGCAGCCAATCCTGCCGCTGCCGCAACGGCCTCGGTCATCGCTGCACGAGGCTCGGTGGTATCCACCACCACGACGGGCACCTCGGGAGCAAGGTGGCGTAGAGTTTCGGCGATCATCACCCGGTCGGCCCCGAGAACGATGGCTCCCCTTAGCTTGCCCGCATGGGCCGCGATGAGATCATCAAAGCTTGTTCCCTTCGCCTGGCCACCAGCAATCCACACGATCGAGTCGAAGGCCCGCATCGAAGAATTTGCCGCATGCGGATTGGTTGCCTTGGAGTCATCGATCCACCGGACCCCGCCGACCTCGGCCACCGTCGCAATCCGGTGACCTCCCAGGTGCAAGTCGCGTAATCCTTTAGCCACGGCCGCGGGCCGGATGCCGAAAGAGCGCCCGAGCCCAGCAGCGGCTAATGCATTCTCCACGTTGTGCGGAGCCTGCGGTTGGACGTCAGAAAGTTGAGCCAAAGGCAGGGCCGAGGAGTGGCGCTGTGGGATGAAGGCTCTGTCGGCCAAGACGTCATCCACCACCCCAAGCATGGAGACTGCGGGGATGCCATAGGTGAAACCGATCGCCCGGGCCCCTTCAACGACATCGGCCTGAGCGACCATCTCCTCAGTGAGAGGTTCGGCGACGTTGTAGATGCAGGCCTGCGAGACCTGGTGGTAGATACGCGCCTTATCGTCCTGATAGCCCTGCATCGCAAGGTCTTCACCGGTCCAAGGCCCGTACCATTCCAAATGGTCGGGATGCAGGTTCAGCACCACTGCGGAATGCAGACGCAGCGAGGGTGCCCAGTGCAGTTGAAAACTCGACAGTTCCACGGCAAGCACGTCATAGGCGAATTCATCATTGAGGGCCTCAATGATCGGTCGCCCGATATTGCCCACCGCCGAAACGGTCAGTCCATCGGCGCGCAACATCGATTCGAGCATCTGGGTGGTAGTGGTCTTCCCATTGGTTCCTGTGATCCCCAGCCAAGGAACCACGCGGTCGGGGAACATCAACCGCCAAGCCAGCTCGACGTCACCCCACACCTCCAGCCGTTTCGCCAAAGCCTGTGCCACCAAGGGCTGATCTGGGCGCCACCCCGGGGAGACGATCAACAGATCAGCGTCGGCGGGCAGGCTCGTGGAGGCTCCCTCACCCAGCCGGACGGTAGCATCCAAGGATTCCAGCAGCCCACCGCGGTCAGCGTTCGCATCGGAATCGGAGTCGTCCAGGACCGTTACCTGAGCACCGAGTTCCAACAGCGCATCCGCGGCCGCAAAACCGGCGCTGCCGATGCCTGCAACAACGGCCTTCACCTGCGGCCACGGCGAGCGCCGGTCCGCATTGGTGAGCCAGTCCAGATCAGCCATCAGATCCCTTTCAGCCGATTCAGCCGATGCCCATGCCCAGCACCCACTGGGCATAGAACAGTGCGAGCCCAGCAACCACCGTCGTGCCACAGATGATCCAGAACCTGATGACCACGGTCACCTCGTCCCAGCCCAGGAGTTCGAAGTGGTGATGCAGGGGGGCCATCTTGAACACCCGCTTACCGTGGGTGACTTTGAAATAGGAGACTTGGATCATCACCGATGCGGCCTCAACGACGAAAAGCAGCCCCAACACGATAAGCAGCAACTCGGTGCGGGTCAGGATTGCCAACCCACCGACTGCCCCGCCCAAGGCCAGTGAACCGGTATCACCCATGAAAATTTTGGCCGGCTTTGCATTCCACCACAGGAACCCGAAACAGGCCGCGGCCATGGCTGCGGCAATCACTGCAAGGTCCCATGGATCACGCACGTCGTAGCACAATGGCCCGGAGGTTGATCCCGGGCGACACCACTGGTTGCGCTGCCAGATATTGATCAAGGTGTAGGCACCGAAGACCATGGTCAGTGATCCAGTAGCCAGCCCGTCGACACCGTCGGTCAGATTGACCGCATTCGAGGATGCAATGACCAGCAAAGTCATCCAGACCACCGCCACCACCACAGGCATGCGCAACCATTCGATGTCGCGGGTGAATGAGATGTAGCGAGAAGCCGGAGTATCACCATAGGCATTGGGAACCACGAGGGACAACACCCCAAAGGCTGCCCCGATCGCCAATTGGCCGATCAGCTTGCCCCGGCTCGTTAAGCCCAAGGATCTCTTGTGAGAGATCTTGGTCCAGTCGTCGATGAAGCCCAGAAGCCCACAGGCGACCAGTAATCCCAGCAGCAGTATCCCCGAATAGGAGACTGGTTCCCAAGTGATTAGGTGGGCCAGCGCATAGGACAGTACAGCCACCGAGACGATTACCGCCCCACCCATGGTGGGAGTCCCCCGCTTTGAGTTGTGGCTCTGCGGTCCATCGTCGCGGACGAACTGCCCATAGTGCCGACGGATCAGGAAATCGATGAAGAACTTCGTACCGACGAGAGTACCCAGCAAGGAGAGCACCCCCGCAGCGATGATCAACTTCATCGTGTGTCCTCCCTGTCGACGAGTTCATTCGCGACGCGCTCTAGACCCAAAGCACGACTGGCTTTGACGAGCACGACATCCCCGTCGTCCAACTGTAGTGACCCGGCAGCGCGATCAACTCGTGTCACACGCCCCCGTTCGCCTGCCCCATCGGCGATCACTTCGGCGAAATCGCCGATGGCCCAGACCTCGTCGATACCTAGCTGAGCCGCCAGTTCACCCATCGCCCGGTGTAGTTGCACTTCATCGGAGCCCAGTTCGAGCATGTCTCCAACAACGGCGAGCGCCCGGGCTCTCGGATTGGTGCGACGCCGGTCCGCGATCATGCTGGCAAGAGTTCGTAGGGCCGCGGCCATGGAATCGGGATTGGCGTTGTAGGCATCGTTGATCACCGCAGCCCCGTTAGCCAACTCGTGAAACTCCATGCGCATCGGGGAACGCGGAACCGCATTCGACAAAGCATCTGCAACGATCTGCAGATCTACTCCCAGGCACAGAGCCGCGGTGGCGGCCGCTGCGGCATTCGTCACCTGGTGGGCGCCAATCACCTTGAGTTGGACGCTGGCCGAGGAAACCTGATCATCCTGGGTGGCTACGAGGGTGAAACCTGCCCGTTGCAGGTCATCGAGGACGATCCCATCAGCGTGCACCTCTAGTTCGACCCCGGGAACATCGAAGACCGGCTGGCCGCCCACCCGGTACGCTGCCCGATGGGCGGCGGTCCGCTGCCACATCGCTGCGACCAGGGGATCGTTGGCGTTGAGAGCGGCCCAGCCCTCAGTAGGCAGGGCCTCGTATATTTCTCCCTTGGCCCGGGCGATGTTTTCCCGGGAACCAAATTCGCCGATATGGGCGGAGCCGACATTGCACACCATGGCCACGTCGGGACGTGCGATGGAACACAAATGCGCGATATCCCCGGCCGCCCGAGAGCCCATCTCGGCGACCAGAAAGTCGGTATTCTGCCCGACCCGGCACACGGTCAGCGGGGTACCGATTTCGTTGTTGTACGAACCGGTCGGCGATACGGTGGCTCCGACCGCAGACAACACTTGGTGGGTGAGATCCTTGGTGGAGGTCTTCCCCGCCGATCCGGTGATGGCGACGGTACGCAATCCTTCCTCGCGGGCGCAGGCGTGAACAGCCCTTGCCAGCGACGTGAGCCCCGCGGCTGTGTCGTTGACGATGACCTGGGTGATCTCGGCGTCGACAGGATGGGTGACCATGACTGCGGCCGCACCCTGCTCATACGCAGCGCCGACAAAATCATGACCGTCGGCGCTCTCACCGGGAAGGGCGACAAAGAATGCACCCGCGGTGGCCTTCCGAGAATCGATGATTACATCGGGGCCGATCATCGTTTCCGGGGCGCCCGACAACCGTGCGACGGTCCCGTAATCCGTGATCATCCGAGTCATGGTTGCTGCATCAATGGTTCTCATGCCTGCCCCCGTTCCCACGCGGAAACGATCTCTGCAACATCGTCGAAGTTTATGGTGCAATCGGCCAACTGCTGGGTCTTCTCGTGTCCCTTGCCCAGGATTGCCACGACATCAGCGCGCTCGGCGATCCGCAGTGCCGTCTCGATGGCCGAGCGGCGGTCACCTCCGTCGACAACCTGCACCGCGCGCCCTTCTACCGACCGAGCCCCAGCAAGCACTCGAGCACGAATCGCGGCCGGTTCTTCGGATCGGGGGTTGTCGTCGGTCACCACGACAACATCGGCTAATCGGGCGGCAGCAGCGCCCATGGGTTCCCGCTTGTCGGGGTCCCGGTCGCCACCTGCCCCCAGCACCACAATGACTCTTCCGGCCCGCTGCGCATAATTGAGAGCCTCCAGCGCAGAGGAGATGGCTTGAGGAGTGTGGGCGAAATCGACGTAGACCCGGGGAGCATCATCACCCAACGGGACCGGCTGCATGCGGCCTGGGATCACGACATCAGCCAATCCGCTCGCTGCCACCGTGATGTCGACATCACCCTGATCGATCATCGCTAGGGCCAAGGCTGCATCGCTCAAGTTGTGAACCCCGGGCAAGCCAACATTCACCTCCAGTAATCCGCGAGGATGCGCGAGTTGCATCACCGACCCCGTCGCCTCGGGGCGATGGGAAACGATTCGGTAGTCGGCATCCTCGGCGAATCCCACCGTGCTCACCCCAAGGCCTGCGTCCAAGGCACGTCCGGCCATCCGGCGTCCCGGATCGTCATCAATGGTGATCACCGCACAACGGCACAGCTGCGAGGTGAATAGCTTGGCCTTCGCCTCGAAGTACTGCTCCACAGTGTGGTGGAAGTCGAGATGATCACGTCCCAGATTGGTGAACCCTGCGATGTCAAAGTGCATCCCGCTGACCCGCCCCAGCACCAGTGCGTGGGAGGAGACCTCCATGGCCACGTCTTGGACACCAGCCTCGCGCATCCGTACCAGGTTCTGCTGCAGGTCCGGGGATTCGGGAGTGGTGATCGTGGTGGTTTCCACATCAATCGGCTGACCGTCAACGAGAAAACCCAAGGTCCCGATGACACCGACATGCCGACCCGCGGCCCGCAGTGCAGCGTCTATCATGAACACAGTGGTGGACTTCCCGTTCGTCCCGGTCACCGCGAAGGTACCCATCGACCGCGATGGATGGCCGTGGATCCGCGCAGCGGCCACGCCCATCACCTCACGGGGATCATCAGCTATGCAGACCGGGATCGAAATACCCGAGACGATCTTGGCCCCTTGCGGATCGGTGATGAGCGCTACGGCTCCGGCTGCTGCTGCTTCCTTCGCGAAATGTGCACCGTGGTGCCGGGTCCCGGGGAGTCCGACGTAGACTGCTCCGGGTCTGACCCGACGGGAGTCAAGGACGACATCGAATACCTCGGGATCGGTCTCGGGTCTGCTGGCATCTGTTTCTGCCACCAGTTCGGACAGCTTCATGGCATCGCTCACGGTTCGTAGGACAACGGGTCGGCGTACGGCGAAATATTCGCCGTCGGTGCAACACCGTATCGTGGCAGGGCCTGCATCATCAGTTCTCGGGTGGCAGGGAAGGCAACTTGAGACCCATAGTAACCATCGGTTGGTTCGTCAATGACAACGTAGACCAGGATCTTCGGGTCCTCCGCCGGGGCGACCGCGACGAAAGACCCGGTGTAGCCCCCATCGTAGTTGCCATACCTGCCGATCTTCTGAGCGGTACCTGACTTGCCGGCCATCCGATAGCCGGGGATCTTGTTCGCATCCAAGGTGGTCATCTCCGGGGATGCGATCGAGGCCTCCATCATGTTGACCACCTGCCCCGAGGCCTCCTTGGAGATGACCTGGCGGGGTTCCTGCCGTGGGACCGTAATGTCTTCACCTTCGGCGGTGCGTGCCGAGGCAATGATCTTCGGCGCGTGATAAGTACCGCCGTTGGTGACCGCTGCAACAGCGGCCGCCTCCTGCAGAGCAGTCACCGACAAACCCTGCCCAAAGGAGATCTGGTCCCTTGCATAGTCCGGCATTGAGGCATCGGGCAGGGTCCCCATGCCTGCCCCAGCCTCACCGGGTAACTCGATGCCCGTGGAGGTTCCCAGGCCGAAGGAAGACAGGTAATTTCTCAAAGTCGATTTATCTATTTGTCTAGCCAGCAGCACGGTTCCAACGTTGGATGAACGCGCGAGCACTCCCCTGGCCGTCATGTATAGGGTCCCGTGACTCCAGGCATCGGTGACATAACCATCACCGGAAGAGATCCGGGAAGGCACTTCCACCTTGGTGTCGGCATTGCATACCCCGGCGTCGATCAAGGCTGCCATGGTCAGCACCTTCTGTACCGAACCAGGCTCGTAGGCATCGGTGACTGCCCGGTTACCTAGGTCTCCCTCCTTGCCAGTCGCTGGATCATTGGAGTCGAACGAGGGGTAGTTGGCCAGTGCGAGAACCTCGCCGCTGTTGACCGCCATCACCACCGCAGTTCCAGATCTCGCCTTGTGGGAGGCCACTGCACTCGCAAGCTCAGTCTCGGCCATGTATTGCATTTCGGCATCAATGGTCAACTGGTAGGCGGCCCCGTCCACGGGCTCCACCAAGGCGGATTCGCCTAGGGGGATCTGCCCATAGCTGGAGGACTGATAGATCTGCGAGCCATCGGTGCCGGTGAGCCACGCATTCTGCGAGTACTCCAGACCCGCGGCTCCCTCGTTCTCATGGTTCACAAAACCGAGCACATTCGAGGCAAGAGTACCGTTCGGGTAGAAGCGGATGGGATCGGGAGCCGAGTAGATGCCGAACCATCCTTGTGCGGTGAGCTCACTGACCATCTGCTGGTAGATGGCCGCCCCCACCTTACGTGCGAGCAGGACGTACTGGCGGCGATTTCCATCGGCGTCCATGGGATCCTTGATTTTGTTCAGATAATCCGCGGGATCACCACCCAGGTAACGAGCTGCGATTTCCGCGATCGCCCGGGGCGCACGCGCGGCAGTATCTTTCTGTTCTTCGGTCATCGACGAAGGATCTCTGCCATTGGTGGAGATCGAGTAAGGATCGGCGATGACCTGGAAGGCCGGCTGGGTCTCGGCAAGCACCGTGCCGTTGCGGTCGACGATCACCCCCCGGTCGGCCTTGAGGATCTCCTTGTGCCGCAGCATGGCCGCGGCCTTTTCCGCATTCGATCCGGCATCAATCCCCTGCACCAGCAAAGCCCGGCCCGCCAACAAGGAGAATAGAAAAGCCATGACGAGGAAGAAAATGGTGACCCGCACCTCAGCGATGCGTCCCACCGGCCTGCGTGACCGCTTCCGCGCCATCAGCCCTGCCCGCTCGCGGCAGCAGTAGCTTCCTGAGACGGTGTAGCCGAAGGACCCTGGTGGGTAGGCACGGTCGAGGCGCTGGCCCTAGCCTTGGCCTCCGCCTTCAATCTCGCCTCCTCCTCGGCCTTGGTGCGTGCTGCAGCAACGGCATTCGCCTCGATTACCTCGGCCGGTACCATACCGCCCAGCTCGTCACCGGTCACGGGAGTGGGATCACCGGCCACGGTGCCGTCAGGCATTTGGATGAAGGCCGGATGCGGATTGGGCCTCATCCCCATTTCATAAGCTCTGCTAGCAAGGTTCCTGCTGGACCTCAAGTTTTGCACTTGAGCCTGCAGTGCTGCCTCCTGGTAGGACAGTTGGGCGGCCTCCTGCTGCAGCCTGTTCAACTCAGCCTGTTGGGTCTGAATCGTGGTGGTGAAGACCAGCACTCCTGCGATGCAGGCAATCAGGACCAAGATCACCACCGGAACCCACGGGATGTTGATGCGCCGTCCACCCACCTGTGGAACTAGCCGGAGCAGGGGTCGCTCGGTACGGGGCGACTCATCGAGTGGCGTTGCCAGTGCACTCATCTCTGTCTCTCCTTGCTCATGACCGCCCCTGGGCGGATTCTCTCGACGATCCTCAGTCGTGCCGATGCGGCACGGGGGTTGGCCTCAACCTCATCTGGGTCAGGCCGGACGGCCTTGCGTGTTACCGGGGTGAACTTGGCCATCAGTTCTGGTGGCACGACGGGCAGTCGTGCCGGTGCATGATCGGAGCAGGCCTCAGTGAAGGTCCGCTTGACCATGCGATCCTCCAACGAGTGGTAGGCCAGCACAGCGAACCGCCCCCCCACCTCCAGGGCATTGAGCGCCGTCGGCAGCATCTGCTCCAGGGCATCCAATTCCCCGTTCACCCGGATGCGCAGTGCCTGGAAGGTCCGCTTTCCAGGGTGCCCGTTGTTGCGAGCCGACGCAGGCAGAGCGTCCGAGATGACCTGCACCAGGCGGGCCGAGTCAGTGAACGGGGCAGCTTCGCGAGCGGCGACGATCCCCCGCACGATCCGTTCAGCGTGTGGTTCCTCGCCGTAGGTGCGCAGAATGTCTACCAACTCGTTCGCAGACGTCTTGTTCAGCAGATCCGCAGCAGTCAGCTGCTGCCTGCTGTCCATGCGCATGTCCAGGGGGGAGTCCACCGCATAGGCGAAACCACGCTCGCGCTGATCAATCTGCATAGAGGACAAACCGAGATCGGCGAGCACCGAGTGCACCCGCTTCACACCCAGTTCATCCAATACCTCGTTCAATTCATCGAACCCGGCCCGTATCAGATGCACCCGCTCGCCGAAGGGCGCCAAGGTCTCCCGGGCGATCTCCAGAGCCGACGCGTCCCGGTCGATCCCGATGACCCGCGCCCTGGGGTTCGCCACCAGGATCGCTGATGCGTGCCCAGCCATCCCAGTGGTGAGATCAACATGGATTGCATCAGGGACATCCAGCGCATCGGACAACTCCCGGGTGATGCGTTCCCGCAGCACCGGTATATGGATCACCCGTCCCTCGCGTGTCGCCAATGCAGGGAGCGCGTCAGGCAACGCACGATTAACAGCCAACGAGGCTGCATTGTGGCGTGCGGTCATGACTGCACTCTCCTTTCGTTGTTCCGTGGCCTCGGATCCCAGTCCGGCCCCCGGCACCTGGCACCGGGGAAGATGCGCCAGGGTCCAGGGTCCGGACCGAGGTCCGGGATCACGGCGGCCTCACAGGACGGGGAATATCTCCTCATTCAGTTCTGCGAATTCGGTTTCCTTCTCGGCGTTGTAGTCAGCCCACGACGTGGGGTTCCAGATCTCGAGTCGATCGATGGCCCCGACCACCACGATCTCGGTCTCCAGTCCCGCGTATTCCCGCAGAACAGCAGGGATAGTGACCCTCCCCTGTTTGTCCGGTACCTCGTCAGAAGCCGAGGCTGCCAGCATTCGCTGGAAGTCTCGCACCCGACGCATGGTGGTCGGCGCCTGAATCATCTGCTGCGTCCGCTCCTCGAAAGTCGCTCTCGGGAAGACGGACAGACAGTGGTCCTGACCCCTGGTCACCACGAGTCCGGCAGCCATCTGGTCGCGGTACTTCGCGGGTAAGAAGAAGCGGCCCTTGTCGTCGAGTTTGGGCGTGTGAGTGCCGAGAAACATCGGTCCTCACCTCCCAAGTTCATCGACCTGCACCACCTCTCCAGTGCGCACCACCCTACTCCAGATCACTCCACTTTCCACCCAACTTGCCTTCCGACACGCCATCGACACTCCTCACCGCACTCAACGAAACAGCTCTGACCAGCGCCTCTATCTGGTGGAGGAAAGTGGAGCAAGGGTTTGCCTTTCTTCCATCGCGCTTCGCCTCCACGCGTGTCGCGGAAAACGGATGGCATCTGGTGGCGAACCCCGGGATCAAGGTGGATAGGATTAACGGGCCCGTGGCACGGGCTGCCCACGACGTGGAGATCGACACAGGAGAAATAGTGGAGACAACAGCCCGGCTGAACATTGATGCGGTACGCGCCACCGCCCAAGCGATCGCGAAGTCCGTGGGGTCGGTGATCGAGGGCAAGGCGCAGCAGATCAACCTCGCCACCGTCGTCCTGCTGTCCGGTGGGCATCTGCTGGTCGAGGATGTTCCCGGGGTCGGCAAGACGATGCTCGCGAAGGCCATGGGGCGCACTATCGACTGCACCGTCCGACGCATTCAGTTCACCCCAGACCTGCTGCCCTCAGACATCACTGGGGTATCCATCTACGACCAGGCGACCCGCGAGTTCGAGTTCAAGCCCGGCGGCATCTTCGCCAACATCGTCGTCGGCGACGAGATCAACCGGGCATCGCCCAAGACCCAGTCGGCCCTGCTCGAAGCGATGGCCGAACGGCAGGTGTCGGTTGACGGCACCACTCACCAACTCCCGAAGCCATTCATGGTGATGGCCACCCAGAACCCGATCGAGATGGAGGGCACCTATTCCCTGCCGGAGGCGCAACGCGACCGCTTCATGGCGCGGATCACTATGGGGTACCCGGCGCGTACCGCCGAAATCGACATGCTGTCCAACCACGGATCACGCAATCCTCTGGACTCCCTGATGCCGATCACCGACACCTATCGGATCGCGGCGATCACCGACATGCTGCGCGGGGTACACGCCACCGCATCCATCAAGGAATACGTTGTCGACATCGTTGCAGCCACCCGTGAGAGCGATGACCTGAGGCTGGGCGCATCACCCAGGGCCAGCCTCCAGTTGCTGCGTGCCTCCCGCACCCAGGCCGCGATCCAGGGGCGCGATTACGTGATCCCAGACGATATTCAGGCGCTAGCCGAGCCGATTCTGGCCCATCGCGTGGTGTGCACCCCGAAGGCCCGGCTGACAGGAGTGACCCCGGCTTCGGCCATCGCAGCAGCCTTGCGTTCCGTCCCGGCCCCCACCGATCGTTGAGTCGTCGTGTGGGTCTGGCGTCGTATGACCTCCCGGGGCCGGGCCGTCCTGGGGCTTGCACTGGTGTTCCTGGCAGCCGGAGTGATCACCTCCCAGCGTGATCTTGTATGGGTGGGGTCGTTCATGGTCGTCGTCTTATCCGGGGCCCTCTTCCTCGTGTCATGGCCGCTCAAAGGCCTGCGTCACGAACGCCATCTGGCTGCAACCTCAGTTCCGGTGGATGAGTCCGTGGCAGTGCAGGTGATACTGCACTCGAATGCGCGGGGACGCCGCCTGTTGCACTTCGAAGAGGTCGTTCCTCGGCACATGGGGGTCCGTCCCCGCTTCGGATTGAGCGACCCGACGAGCAAACGGGGGCGCAACATCACATATGCCCTGCACGCCTCTCGCCGGGGTCGTCATCAGATCGGCCCCCTGCTGGTGCGCAACCTGGATCCTTTCGGGCTGGCTACCCATGACATGGCGTTCAGTTCGGTCACCCCGCTGTCGGTGACCCCGCATGTGTACGAACTGTCCTCGGCCGGTTCGGGTACAGCCGGTGACCATGTGACCGACCGGTCCTCCTCCTCGGGCCTGGTGGGTGCCGATGATGTCCTGGTGCGCGATTACCGGCCCGGTGACGAGGTACGCCGGGTGCACTGGCGTTCCACCGCCAAGATCGGCAAGCTCATGGTGCGTCGCGAGGAACAGTCCTGGTCGCCCACCACCCGCATCGTCATCGACAACCGAGCGAATGCCCATGCCGGGCTCGGGATGGCATCCTCCTTCGAATGGGCGGTCTCGGCCGCCGCATCCATAGGCATCGCGATGCTGGGAGCCTCCTCCCGGGTTTCCCTAGCCGACGCCGAGGGCATCCGACGCATCCCAGAGCCCCGGATGTCAGCATCCCGGCTGCTCGACGAGCTCACCGATATCCAACTCGTCGAGGCTGATTCCCTGGAAACTGCTGTCTCCGAAGCCTCTTCCACAGGTGTTTTCGCCTTGCTAGGTCTGCTCCACGACGCTGACATCGCGGCGCTGTCCACGATCAACACCTCGGCGGCAAGTGCCCATGCGATCGTCCTCGACGTGGGCACCTTCTCCGGAGCCAAGGCCACCACAGCCCAGAAACGAGCAGCGCAGATTCTTGCCGCCCGGGGGTGGCAAGTAATCGTTGCTGATGCCCAGACCTCTGTCCCGTTGGCCTGGGAACTACTCAACGACCCGATGGGGGCACTGTGACCTCCTCCCTGCGCAACACAGTCGTCGTCGCCCTCGCCATGGTGGGTGCGGTGATTCCCGGCCTCGTGCTGACTACCGACCCCCGCGCCATGTGGACTTGGGCAGCTACCATCACAGGACTGCAATTGGTGGCCGCGCTGGTACGCAGCGCGGTCGCGCGGCGACGCGGTCCCGCCGATGGCGCTGGTGCCGGATCGGTACTGGTATCGGTGGCCCAGTTCATTCTGCTTGCGGTCGGTGCCCAGGTCACGGCCGGACTGCTGACCTCCGGGACAGTGCTGGCCTTTAACGCCCTGCCCACAGTGTTAGAGCGGGCCGTCGAAGTGCTATCTCAGGATCAGCCCGCCCCGGCTGATGATTCGACATTGCTCGCCCTAGCATTCGTCGCGAGCTTGTTGACTGTGCTGGTCGACCTGGTTTTCATCGCGGCCCGCAACGCGATGTTGGCCTGCATGTTCACGGCAGTCCCCTTCCTGGTAACCGTGATCATCATCTCCCATCCGGTGCCCGTGGCCGCCATGGCCGGTCTAGTCATCAGTTGGTGCCTGCTGCTGTGGTCTAGGACCCTCGACCACGATCTGCGGTGGGCCAGACTGGTCACATCACCTCCCAACCGTAAGCGGTGGTTCGGCTACTCAATGTGGGCGCTGGTGTTGACCGCCGTCGGTCTGGTCGGCTCGCTCCTGGCTGGGTTGGCCATTGCCCCGGTGGAACGCGACCTACTGCCACAGGCCAATGAGCGCTCCTCGGTGGAGCTCACTGACCCGACAGTCTTGCTGGATCAGAATCTGAAACGCCCCGAGGATGCCACGGTCGCGACCTATGACAGCTCCGCAAAAAACGGCGTGATGCTGCGGATGGCTGCACTGACCAATGTGGATCAGCAGGGCTGGCACATCGTCGACATGGATCTGCAATCTGGTTTTCCCGAGAAGATCCCTGGGATGTCCGCGACAGGAATCACTGACACCACCAGCGTGCGCCCCGTCGACCTCGACGTCAGTTACCTCCCACTCCCCTACGCTCCACGCCGGTGGAATGCGCAAGAAGGTTCCTGGCGCTACGACCCGATGACCCTCAGCGTGGTCGACGTGGCCGAGCAGCCTCCGAGGCTGGGTTCCTACGAGGTGGCACACCGCGATGTCGAGCCCTCACGGGAACAACTGCTCGCAGCCTCTGCGGGAGTTGCCCCAGATGGTGATGTGGCGAATCTTTCCCCCGCCGACATACCAACCGCAATCACCACCTTAACCCAGGAGATCACTGCAGGAGCGAACACCGACGGGGAAGCTGCAATAGCCCTGCAGACTTGGCTACGCGACACCTCTCGCTTCAGCTACGACCTGACGGTCTCCCCATCGATCAACTACGATTCCCTCTCCGCCTTCCTGACCCAGACACATCGCGGCTACTGTGTTCACTATGCAGCTTCGATGGCTTTGATGGCTCGTTCCTTGGGCATCCCATCCCGGGTCGGGGTTGGGTACACCAGCGGTGAGCGCTCCGCAAACGGTTCATGGGAAGTCACCGCCCACGATGCCCACGCGTGGCCCGAGCTGTACTTCAATGGGATCGGCTGGGTTCGCTTCGAGCCAACAGTCTCGGTTGGCGAGGATCCCAGTTGGTCCACTAACGCCCCCACTCCCAGCCCTTCACCGACGCCGTCGCCGACTCCCTCTGCAGAGGAGCCGGACACGACTCCCTCGGCTCCTCCGCCCCCGGAACAGTCCCCGTCGGTGACTCCCCCGAATGCCCAAGATGGCCAGGATGGCCAGTTAGACCTGCCGTGGGAGTGGATCGTGGCAATCCTGACAGCGCTGATTGCTGGGGCAGTACCAATGACGGTGCGCACCGGTATCAGACGTCACCGGTTGTCCGGGGAGGGAGCTGCCCTGGTTCGTGGCGTCTTCTCCGAGATCCGGGCCACCGCAGTTGATCTGGACATCTCCTGGCCGGAGTTGACTTTGCAGCAGTTGGCCCATCGTGATTGGGGGCTCAATGCCGAGGCCTCGCAGGCGATGAAACGTATCTTGCTGGCCACCCAGGAGTTGAGGTTCTCCGCGCGAGTTCCGGAAACTGATCATCTGGTGAGCGATGTCGCGACGGTACGTGCCGGTTGGTGGGCTTCTGCCTCAAGCGGACGACGACTCATCGCGCGTCTGCTACCCAAATCCTTGTGGCACTGAAATTGATCTGGAAGAATTCCGGAAGCCGTCGTGCCATCGCTTGCAGAAGCACACGACCGGGTTCGGCAGAACCACGAGTACAATGAATGGTCACCGATCGACCGGACAGAACCAATCAGTTGTCACCTTGCTGACGACGATTCCATCGTTCTTCCATGCGCCCCATAAATTCGGGGTTCTGCCTGGGGCCCGCCGGTTTCCCGGAGGTGTCCTCCACGACGCGCCACGCATTGAGGGCGTAAACGGTGGATACGACCATGACCAGGAAACCGAGGACCGAGACGAGCCAGTGGCTACTCATACCGCCGATGACCGCAAGCACACCGAAGACAAAGAACAGACCTGCCAGCCCAGCGCGCCGCCCCTTGACCTGGCGCATGCCCCCCAGAGCGGAACGGCCCAGGGTATTTGCCAGTTTCGGATCGTCAGCGGCCAAGGCTGCCTCCAACTGGGCCAGCCGACGGCGTTCATCCTCCGAAAGCTCCATGGCCTCCCCTCCAGATCCGCACCGAATGGTGCCTGCCAACAGGTACCCGCTTCCTGCGGTTATCCCCAGTGTATGCGCGACCGACGCGCATCGGAGTGACGGTGGACAGGTTTGCATCCATTCACAGATTGTCGATCCCCACAGGCCAGGCGGACAGCACCTCGTGCTCCAGACCGGGGACATTGGTGACCAATACATTCAGCCAGCCAGGGCATGGATCCGTTACAAGTCATCAATCTTCCACAGATGGACCTGCAATCTGCTCGAATGAACGGCGAAAACTAGCTCTGATGAGGGAGAAAACCCTGAACGCAGCGCCCGCGCAACGACCAATCTGGGATTCCGGTTGCGCTTGTTGGTTGCTGGATGAAGGTAAGCTGTCTGTTTCAGGGCTTTTCACGAGGCAGGAAACAGTTGAACCAATCCAACGACAGCCAAGCAGAACTCATCGCACGGGAGATCGCCGTCGAACAAGCCCACGTAGACGCGGTCTACCGGAGCCTCGAGTTAGCGACGGAATCGGCCCGCAGCATCCAGGCCGAGTCGCACCGCAAGTACCGCACCGACCGCTCCGACTGGATGCGCGAGGAAGACGGAACCGCGATGTTCGAGCGCGATGCCTTCGCCTTCCAGGCAGCCAAACGACTCGCCACCTTAGATGCCCAGCACGAGGGGCTGGTCTTCGGACGTCTCGACTTTGTCGACCAGGAGAAACGTTATGTGGGCCGTATCGGGGTCCGCGATGCCGACTACGAACCATTAGTCATCGACTGGCGAGCTCCTGCTGCGGAGGCCTTCTACCGAGCCACGGCCGCCAATCCAATGGAAGTGGTCCGTCGCCGCGTATTACGTTGCCACGACGACAAGGTCACCGGCATTGAGGACGATCTCCTCAACGACCAGGCTTCCTCCAATCTCGTGGTGATCGGCGAAGGCGCCTTGATGGCTTCCCTTCAGCGAGCCCGCGGGCACCGGATGCGCGACATCGTCGCTACCATCCAGGCCGAGCAAGACGAAGCGATCCGCGCCCCCTACCAAGGAGTGACGATCATCTCCGGCGGGCCGGGGACCGGCAAGACCGTCGTCGCTCTGCACCGCGCAGCCTTCCTGCTGTACACCCACCGCAGGCGTTTGGAACAAGGTGGAGTACTCGTGGTGGGCCCCACTGACCTGTTCATGAGTTACATCGAGCGAGTACTGCCCGGTCTCGGTGAGGACTCGGTAACCCTGAAGTCGATCGGAGAGCTCGGCACCGACGTGTTGGGATTCAGTTCCCAGCTCGTCGACGACGCCGAAGCCGCGGTGATCAAGGGAAGCCTGCGGATGCTCAAGGTATTGCGGCGGGCGGTCAATGAGCCGCTGACCGCGGAGTCGATGCGGCTTCGGGTCTCGGTCAAGGGTGAGGTACTCACCCTCAATCCTGCCGAGTTGACCCGACTGCGTCGCGATATCCTCGCCAGTCACAAGGCGAATCGTGCCCGAGAGGCTGTCGGAAAAGGACTGCTCGATGCCCTTTGGGCCCATCTGAGCCCGGACATCGCAGCCACCTTGGACATTGACCGGAGCTATTTCGATGACACCATCACCTCCCAAGGCGCCTACACCATGTTCCTCAATGCCTGGTGGCCGACCCTGTCGCCGGAGCAGGTGCTGGCTCGGCTGGCAGACCCGGCGATGGCGCACAAATTCGGTCACGACGTGCTCGACGAGGCCGAACGCCAGGTGCTCACCGATTCCCTGGCACACGCCCGAGGCTATGTACCGGGAAGCGGTTCACCGCGACCGGCATGGACTGTGGCCGACATTGCCCTGCTTGATGAACTAGCCCATATGATTGGCCCGACCCCGGTCGAAGCCGATGCCGATCCGACATTGTTCCTCACCGATGGCTCCCAAGTCTCCGAATTGGTCACCCTGGCCGACCAGCTGACTACCCGGCGCGAGATAGAGACCGAAGATGAGACCGTGATTATCCACTCCCATGTCTTAGTCGACGAATCCCAAGACGTCACCCCCATGCAGTGGCGGATGCTGCGACGCCGCGGCCCGCAGGCCTCCTGGACCTTGGTTGGCGATCCAGCGCAGTCCTCCTATCCCTCCAACGAGGAAACCCGCCGTGCGATGCGCGACCTGGTCGGTCGTGGCGCCTCGCGCACCTTCACCCTCACAACCAATTACCGCTCCCCCGCAGAGATAATGGAGTTGGCCGGTCGAGTGGTGCGTCGTGAGTACCCGAGTGCCCAAGTACCCACCTCAGTGCGCACCACGGGGATCAAGCCGCTGCTGGATGTCATCACCCCCCAGCAACTTGCTGCCTCCCTCCGCGAGCATCTCACAACCCTCACCAGCCAGGTGGACGGCACGATTGCGGTGATTTGTGCCGGTCATCGGATCGAGGAGATGCGCGAGATGATCGTGGCCCTCGACCTACCCACTGCCCTGGCCGGCCGCCTTGAGGTGCGGACGGCCCTGCAGGTCAAGGGGCTGGAATTCGACGCGGTCATCGTGGTGGACCCCGACGACATCGTCGCCCACACATCTGGGGGCATGCGGGTGCTCTACGTCGCCCTGACCCGACCAACCCAGCGCCTGGTCACCCTGGATCTGACCCCTGATCCGGTCTGGCGGAGAAATCTGTGAGAGTTGCGCAGCTTCGCAGTTTTCACGATGGCGACTTCTGCGACTCCAGGTTCAGTCGTGGGATGCGCCGGGGAACGCATTGAGTTGCACGGTCACGTCAACTCCTAGGTAGACGCGCAACGCGACCGCCTGGCGTTCCGTTCGTCCGCGCGGGAAACTGCAACAGATCAGATGAACCCCTTGAGCCGGGCAACAATCTCACGCGTGGCCCGGGAACGATTCTGCGTATAGAAGTGCAGGCCCGGAGCGCCACCGGTCAACAGGCGGGTGCACAACTCGGTAGCAATCTGGAAACCCACCTGACGCACTTGCTCGGCGTCGTCGGAAACTGTCATCAATCGCTCGGCCATCGCCGCAGGGATATCGGCCCCCGACATCTGGGCAAAACGACCGAGCTGCTTGAGTGAGGAGACCGGCATGATACCGGGAACGATCGGCAAGGTACATCCAATGGAACGGGCGCGACCGATCATCGCAAAATAGTGCTCGACGTCGAAGAACAGTTGAGATATCGCGAAAGAGGCTCCAGCCTGCTGTTTACCAAGCAGGATCCGGGCATCCATCTCCACCGAAGATCCAGTGTGCCCGTCGGGAAAGGCACCCACTCCGATCGAGTAGGGGCCACGAGATGCGATCAACTCAACCAACTCAGTGGCATTGGCCAGCCCGCCGGGATACTGTTCCCAGGCTACCGAAGCACCACCCGGCATGTCGCCGCGGATGGCGAGAATGTTAGTGATTCCAGCGTTCCCATATGCATCAATTGCCGCCTTCAGTTCATCGACGGTCTGCCCCGTGCATGTCAGGTGCCCCATCACCCGGAATCTGTGGCGCCGCCCCAACTCGGTGGTGATCGCCAAGGTGCGGGCCCGGTTGGAGCCGTTGGCACCGTAGGTGACCGATACCCAGTCGGGGCCGACCTCTTCTAGTTCGTCGATGGTCCGCAGCAGCAGCGCATGGCTTTCATCATCCTTGGGAGGGAAATATTCGAAGCTTGAGGTTGGGCTGCAGGCTGTGGCAAGCAGTTCTCCGATGGAGGAGGGATCAGACATGGTGGCGATTGTACGCAGATATGCTCCCGGAACACGATCATGCCCAAAATGCCCACACCACAAGAAGAACGGCCACCAATCGCAGCGATAGCCTTGGTTCATGTCTCCGGATCCCCATGAGCCGACCTCCACAAAACTGCGGGAGCATGTCGATGCCAAACTGACGCGATTCCTTGCAGCCCGAACCGATGAGTTGGTGGCGGTCTCTCCCAGCCTCGGGCCCCTCACCGAGGTAGCTAGTGACCTGATTGCCGGAGGAAAGCGGATTCGTCCTGCCTTCGGCTACTGGGGTCATGTCGCGGTCAGTGATTCGGGTATTCCCGAGGGCATCTGGTCGGTGCTGGCTGCCCTGGAAATGCTCCATGTGGGGGTGCTGATCCACGACGACGTACTGGACTCCTCAGATACCCGGCGCGGTCGTCCTGCCGCGCACCGGCAGTTCGAGGCCTGGGCTGCGGTCCAGGCGATAGAACACCCAGAACGCTTCGGCACCGAGATCGCGGTTCTGCTCGGTGACCAGCTCATGGCCTGGGCCGATGAGATGGCCACGACCGCAGAGCTGGATCCACAGGTGTGGGCGCGGGCCGCGCGCTACTGGTACCTGATGCGCACCGAAGTGAATTCCGGGCAGGTACTGGACATCTGTGCCCAATACCGTTTGTCGAGGGGCGACCCCCAGCAGATCGCCTGGAAGGTACTGGAGGAGAAGACCTCCCGCTACACCGTGCAACGCCCGCTCCAATTAGGGGCTGCAATCGGCGGGGCCGACGAGTCACTGCAAGATGCTTTGGGAGTATTCGGGATAGCTCTGGGCCGCGCCTTCCAGCTGCGTGACGATTTACTCGGGGTGTTTGCGCCCTCCGCTCAAACCGGGAAACCCGCGGCTGGTGATCTGCGGGAGGGCAAACGCACTGTGCTGCTGACGCGGGCCACCCACAATCTCGGCAATGCAGCAACGGAACTGGAATCCCTGCTCGGCCCCGGGATGGACGATGACCAAGTAGAACGGGCAACGCAACTCATCACCAGTTCAGGGGCTGTAGAACAGCTGGAGGAGATGATCGCTGCCGATCACGCAGCGGCCCTGCAGGCCTTGGATCACCCGGGAATCACCCAGACCGGACGCATCGCATTGACCGAGTTGGCACGCCAGTGCGTGGAACGTGATTCCTGAACCAATTCAGCCGCGACGCCAGTTCCACCCACCCAAGGCAACGGGGCCCATATCGGTCTTCCATGCGGAAGACAATTCCTCGCGCAGGACCGGAATCTGTTGCCTGGTCAGGCCGTGCAACCAGAGCCGCCGGGCCCCAGCCAGGATCATCCGGGAGGCCAGTGTTGGATCGGTGAGGTGCACGAACCATGGCTTGGCTGCAAGTTGCGTTGCGGGAGCGGTACATATGGCATGGGGAATGAGCCCCTCGGGGATGACGATTGCATCGGCATCACAGGCATCGAACTCGGCGATGGTGGTGACCCGGCCCAGCTTCAGGCAATGAGCGTGGGGGCGGACACGCAGATCGACGACCAAGTCGGCCCGGGCTACCGATGCGAGATCCGCAGGAGCAAGCACCCCAGCGATCGTGTGGGTTCCCACCGCCCTGCGCAGTCCCGCAAAACCGCGTAGAAAATCCTCGCGGTCCGCTCCTGTGGAATCCAGAACGACCAGATCCACCCGGGAGCGGGCCAGTGCGGACCCTACCTCGGCAATCCGCTCCGGCGAGTCGACGCCGATCACCATACCGATCCGTGCCTGCTTCAGCCGGGCATCCAAACCCATCATTGCATTCACGCGGCCTACTGTACCGGCTTGGCAGCCATCGTCGGCCGGGGATCGCACCGGGGTCATCGCCTGGGAAGAGGCTGCGACTCGCAGGCTCCGCCCGTGACCAGCTCCACCGATTCATTTCGTACATCCATCACGCACTACTAAAGAAACCCCGAATGACCACGGCAACCACGACCCCATTCGCCGTGCCGGTCGTCGTCAACCCATGTACCCACCTAGAATTGGTGCTCCCTGATCGGATGGAGTTGCCTTGAACCGACGTACCGCACCTGACCCGCTGGTCGGGGATGTCCTCGACGGACGGTACGAGGTATTGCAGCGCCTCGCCCGCGGCGGCATGGCGACGGTCTACCGGGCCTGGGACCGTCGTCTGGAGCGGATCATCGCCATCAAGGTGATGCACGAGAGTCTGAGCACCGACGTAAACTTCACCGCGAAATTCGATCGAGAGGCCAGGGCCGCCGCGCGGTTGTGTGACCACAATGTGGTGGCCATCTATGACCAAGGGTTCGACCACCAGCGTCCCTATATCGTCATGGAATATGTTCCGGGCAGTACCCTGCGCACCCTGATCACCCGCAAGGCTCCGCTGACACCGATTCGTGCCTTGGAGATCATCGAACCGGTCGCCTCAGCGCTGGCAGTCGCCCACGAGTCCGGGCTGGTGCATCGCGACGTGAAACCTGAGAACGTTCTCATTAACGGCGACGGTGAGATCAAGGTCGCCGATTTCGGGTTGGCCCGCACCGTGTCCGCCCAAACCGCAACCCATTCCCAGGGGCTGTTGATCGGCACCGTCTCCTACCTTCCCCCAGAGTTGCTCACCACCGGCAAAGCGACCTCAGCCTCGGATGTCTACTCCACCGGGGTGGTGCTGTGGGAGATGCTCACCGGTTCCAAGCCCTACATTGCCGAACAACCCATCCAGGTGGCCTACAAGCACGTCAATGAGGACATGCTCGCCCCCTCGGTAGTCCTGGGCAAATCCCACCCGGGTCAGGCGCGTCGCGAACCGATCCCCGACTACTTGGATGCCTTGGTGCTCTCCTGTACCCGTCGCGACGCACAGATGCGCCCTGCGAACGGGCGCGAGTTGCTGCACCGGATCAGGGTCGTGCGCAAAGGCGTGGAGCGCGGACTGGGCTCCGACGCAGACCTGGTAGCACTGGCCTTCCCAGCCGCCGTGTCACAGGCAGCATCTACACAGGTGCTCACCCCCGATATGGCTGCCACCTCGGTCATCGCTTCTTCCCAGACCGCTCAGCCAGTGCTCTCCACTCCCCGGTCGACCGCCGTCACGCCCGCCCCCGATGATGTGGATGAGAACGACATCGAACAGACCCCCGTCGAGCAACTAGAGACATTGTTTCCTGCTCCCGATCGGCGGGATACCGGAGTTGTGGCTTCCCCCCGCTTCCCAAAACTGTCCACTTCCCCCGTCCACCGGCGACGCCGAGCACTGCTCGCCGCGATACTTCTTGTGCTGCTCACCTTGGGGGTGGGCAGCGGGGCTTGGTGGCTAACCTCGGGGCGCTACACGCAGACCCCATCGCTGATCAACATGACCGAAGTAGACGCCCGACCGGTGGTGGCTGCTGCGAATCTGACGGTTCGGTTTACCCAGGGTTATTCCGAAGATGTGCCCGCCGGGCAGATCATCTCCACCGATCCATCAGCGGGAAGCCGGGTACTACGTGACTCGGAAATCGTTGCGGTGGTCTCCTTGGGCCCGGAACGCAATGCCATGCCCCATATCATCGGTCTGGGTCAGCAGGATGCGACTGACGCGCTCGCCCAAGCAGGCCTGGCCATCGGGCGGGTGGAGCAAGCTTGGTCGGAAACCGTGGAAACCGGACATGTCATCTCGGCAGGCTATGACCCGGGAACGATGCTGAGGCCGGGCACCACCGTCGATCTGACGATCTCCAAGGGCAGGGAGCCTATCTCCATCCCCTCGGTGGTCAACAGGACCCTCGCTGAGGCCAACACGACTCTGACCACAGCCGGTTTCAAGGTCACCACCGCCGACGGAGTCTTCCACGACTCAATTCCAGAGGGATCAGTGGTTTCGCAGAACCCATCCGACGGTACCGGCCACCGTGGGGATACCATCACCCTCACCCCATCAAAGGGAGCCGAGAAGGTGCACTTGCCCAATATCAGGGCCAATGAGCAGGTCTCGGAAGCAACCAAGAAACTGGAGGATGCTGGATTCAAAGTGCGCGTCGACTGGCCATACAGTCTGCCGTTTCGACGCGGTGTGGTGATCGATATCACCGACGAGTCTGGCAAGCAACTGCTGACCGACGACCAGCTAGCCAAGGGCTCGACGGTCGTCATCATCGCCCAGTAATCACCTGGTGATCAGATCTCGAAAGGCTCACCCTCGGCGACCTTGACCAGTTCGGTGCGGCACAAATTGCCAATGTGAGTCGCAGTGATCGCCTGACCAGCATCGGAGAGCACTGCATAATGGATGAGCATCCCACGGGCAGCATCCAGAGCCCGGGTGAAGTCGATTACTTCTTCCACCTTCCCCCATGGGGCAAAGGTGGGGATGCAGGCGAAATCCACGCCCTGTGGTGTGGTTTCCAGACTATCCCCGGGATGGAAGAGAGTCTTCCCACTGGCTCCTACGATCAGGTAACCGAGATTGCGGAACCGCGCATAGTCGGGATGAATGACCGCATGCAGTCCTCCGACGGTGGTGATCCTGGTGCCCTTCAGTTCGACAGATTCACCAACAGCAAAACGATGCACCCGCTGTGGGAGGTCGATTACCTCGGCGACACTCGCCTCGACCCCAACGAAGGCCTGCGGATTCGACTCCAGGAGGGCACCAATATGCTGCGGATCGACATGGTCGGGATGCTGATGGGTCACCAGAATCGCATCCAGTTGCCCCATCCCATGCCAACTGGTCGACAAGTTACCGGGATCGACGAGGATACGCGCCCCATCGTCGATGAGTACACAGGAATGTCCCAGAGCCGTGATCTGCATGAATCCATTGTCCCACGGGACATGTGGTGCAGACCGATTGCAGACTCAATCATTCCAATCCGGCACTTCGACCGGCACGTGCCGCAGCAACCGTGACTTGTTCACCCGTTCGGCCACCATGAAGGCAAGTTCCAAGGATTGGTTACGGTTGAGCCGTGGATCGCAGGCGGTCTCGTAGCGGGATTCCAGGTCGGTCTCGGACAACTGGAAAGCACCCCCGATGCATTCGGTGACGTCATCACCGGTCAACTCGATGTGCACCCCACCCGGCCAGGAGCCCAGTTCATCATGGGCGTCGAAGAAGCCGTGCAGTTCGTTGACCACCGCGTCGTAGGAGCGGGTCTTGAAACCGTTGGCGCTCTCGAAGGTGTTGCCGTGCATCGGATCGCACACCCAGGCGACCTTGCGTCCCGAGGCCTCGACCTCCTCAATGATTCGAGGAAGCCGGTCACGTACCTTGTCGGACCCCATCCGAGTGATGAAGGTGATACGTCCGGGGATTCGCTCAGGGTCGAGCCTATCGGCAATCTCCAGGGCCTCGGTCCCAGTGGAATCCGGCCCCAGTTTGACGCCCAACGGATTGTGGACCCGGCGCAGCAGTTCCACCTGGGCGCCGTAGGGCTGGCGAGTGCGCTCCCCGATCCACACCATATGCCCCGAGGTATCGTAGGGCATCTGGGAACGTGAGTCGATGCGGGTCATCGCGTATTCATAGTCCAGCAGCAAGGCCTCATGGGAAGCATAGAAGTCTACGGTGGACAAGGTGTCGTCCTGGACCCCACAAGCGAGCATGAAGCCCAGGGCCCGCTGGATCTCATCGGCAACCTGCTCATAACGCTTCTCCACCCGGGAGTCGCGCACGAAGGAGGCATTCCAGGCGTGCAGTTGGCGCAGATCGGCAAAACCACCGGTCATGAAGGCGCGCACCAAGTTCAGAGTGGCTGCCGAGGCGTTGTACACCTGCAGCAGCCGCTTCGGGTCGTGGCAGCGCGCCTGCGGGGTAAAGTCGAAACCATTTACCGCATCCCCCCGATAGGCGGGAAGGGTGACCCCATCACGAGTCTCAGTGTCCTTGGACCTGGGTTTCGCGTACTGTCCAGCGATTCGGCCGACCTTGACCACGGGAAGCTGGGAGGCATGGGTGAGTACCACGCTCATCGACAGCAGTACCCGCAGCTTGGAGCGGATGTTATCGGCCCGCACTCCGTCGAAGGTCTCGGCACAATCACCGCCTTGGAGCATGAAGGCTTGTCCCTCAGCGACTTTGGCGATCTTGGCCCGCAGATCATCACATTCCCCGGCGAAGACCAGTGGGGGCAGGGCGCGCAACTGGGCGACGACCTCCGCGGCTTCTGCGGGATCGTCATAGGTCGGCTGTTGTACCTTGGGCAGGCGATGCAAGTCGTCAAGGTCGAGTCCGGGGATCACGTCAGGCACGAGCCCAAGAATAGGTCAGATCACTACCTCGCTGCTGTCTCATCCCACCAATGAAGAATCGCGCCGACAGATCGGCATGGTCAGGAATCGAGACCTTGCTCGATGGCGTAGCGGGTGAGTTCCACCCGGTTGTGCAACTGCAGCTTGCGCAGCACATTCTGGACGTGATTCTGCACGGTACGATGCGAGACGAAGAGCTGTTCGGCAATGTCACGGTAGCTGAGACCTTTCGCGACAAAGCGCAGCACCTCGGTCTCCCGGGAGGTCAGGGAGGGAGTGTCGTCGTCGGGTGAGGGATTGTTTGCCATGCGGCGGTACTCCCCCAGTACCAGACCGGCCAGGGTCGGGGTGAATACGGCCTCACCATCGACGGTCTTGTGCACCGCATCAAGAAGTTCTGCCTTTGAGGAAGATTTCAGCACGTAGCCGTTAGCCCCGGCCTTGACTGCGCGCAACACGTCGTCGCGCTCCCCAGACGCGGACATCACCAGCACCCGCAACCCGGGCAGTTCATTCATCAGCAGCTGGGTGCAGGTCGCACCATCCGGGTCGGGGATGTTGAGGTCCATCACCACGACATCGGGGCAAGTGGCACGGGCACGAGTCAAGGTCTCCGAGCCATCATGGGCGACTGCGACAATCTCGCAGCCGTCCTCGCTCAAATCCTCGGCCAGTGCCTCGATCCACATTGGGTGGTCATCGACCAGCATGATCCGGGTCGGCGCCTTGGAAAATCTCATCCTTCTTCTCCTGGGGGATTCGTTGCTGCCATTGTGCCGTGTGGTTCACTGGAGGGGAACCCGGAACTCCCATTCGGTACCCTTCCCCGGCGCAGAGTCGAGGGTGGAGGTCCCGCCCAGCGACAATATTCGGCCGACGATTGATTCCTTGACCCCCAGTCGCCCGGCATCGGCTGCGGCCTGCAGCCGTTCGGGAGTCATGCCGATCCCATCGTCACGCACTGTGACAATCACCTGGCCTTTCTCTTCTTCCAACAGGATCCAGGATTTGGCATTGACCCCGGCATGCTTGAAAACATTGGACAAAACCTCAGTAATCACCCGGTCAAGTTCCTTGGCGCGATCAGTAGTCATAGACACGTGCCCGGCCATCGTCGAGACCGTCACCGTTTTCGACTGGTGCTTTTCCAGCATGGTGGTCAGGTCTGTCGTATCAGCATCCAAGTACTCACCTTTGGTCACATCGACATGTTTGTCTTGCAGGGTGGTGCGCAGTTGATCCTCCTGCTTGCGGGCGAGCAGCGCGAGCATCTTGCCCCTGGGGCCCAGCTCATGACCTTCGCGGGCAACCATCGCCAGCACCTGCAACACCCCGTCGTGGACAATCCGGTTGAGCCTTTCTCGTTCCTCCAGGGCCACCGCGGTGGCGACGGACCGGTTCCGCTCCGCGATCGCCTCATTGTTGACTTTGATCAGCAACCCCACCAAATAGGGAACGGTGACTGTGATGATCAGGTGAGTCCACACACGTGGATCCAACGACGGAGCTTCAAGGAATTGGATGGCACCGAGCACCAGACCTGCCCCAGCGCCTACGGCTGATCCGGTGTACATGGCCAGTGTCACCGGCGCCATCAACATCCAGAATCCGCCAAGCCCGAAAGTGGTACTGCGCAGGACTTCGGTACCCAGCACTGGTCCGGACAGGGCGACAATCACCGCGGTGATCCCGATGTCGCAAAGATACAGATTCCGTCGTCTCCGGCAGTTGCGGCGTCCATACAGGACCATCACTAAGCTCCAAGCGACCATCACGCTGCTGACCACGATCATGACCACCGGTTGGTGAGCGACGTCGAGACGCAACAGATTGACCACCACAGCGTGGACAACCATGGCGAGACGGATCCAGTCAGCGGATCGGCGTATGGACCCAGAGACGCGTTCGTCCCCCTGGGCCGTGCAGATCCTCATGGTGTCATTTTTCATCGTCCCCCACTCTCAACGCCCTCGGCCCAGCGTCTCGCAGCTTCCTGGGCAGCTGTTATCTCGGCCGCCTCCTGTTCGTCAAGGATGCGTGCCAGTTCGGCCTCGGCCGCCATTCGCTGGCGCTGTGTCTCCCGGCGCTCCCGCTGCATCCGCCGTCGCGCTGTGACCCATTCCCGCAGGCTCGCTGGATCGACTGGGTTCAACACCGGATTGCGGTTAGCCGCACGCAGATCCGGATCAAATGAATGAGTGTCGACATAGCGGCGGTTGGCCAACTCGGCAATACGACTCATCACTGAGTCGACCAGTCCACGCATGATTAGCCCGTCGGTCACCCTCCCGGGTTCGTCCAGTCCCAGATAGCGATTGATCAGAATAGGTTTGCCGATGGCCAGGCGATAGCGCAGGTCACCGATAGCCCATCGTGCGGGGGCGTCAGCTAGGTTCCGCGTGCTCCCCCGGTGGGTGCGCGGAGCAAGACCTGCGGGAACGATGGGCACTTCCGCCCCGATCGCCACAGCTGCGGTGTCCGCGGTCCCGCGGTGAACCGCGCCGTCATTCCCGCAGACCCGCTCAGGGAAGACCAACACGATTCCGCCACTGGCAAGTACTTCCTCTGATGCAGCACGACCAGCCTGTCCGAAACCAGTAGTCGCCAAGGTTGGAATGCGCAGTAGGCCGTCACCACGACTGGTGACGACGGTCATCGGCCGTCCGATGGCCTGGGTGACCAGAAGATGGTCAAATCCCCCAACCCGGTTAACGGCAAGGATGAATGGCCCGTCAGGCAGGTTCTCCGCCCCTTCCACCAGAGGCTTCCACCAATTATGCGCGCGATATGCGCGATGGGGGCCATTCACTTCAACCCTCCGTCCGCTGAGCAATGATCGGTGGTTGCGAAACCCCCTGATTGGGGTGGTCAAGCTCCAGTGAACTCGTATCCTTCGATGCCAAGTCGCCATATTTCACCCGGGAGGCATAGGCATCGACATAGGGCTGGTCAGTGAGAGCCTTGATGGCACCCATCACCTCATTGGTCACCCACCGCAGTACCTTGTGATCGCTCTCCTGACCGGCCCACGCGCTGAAGTCGAGGGGATCACCGATGATGATACGCGGGTGATCCATCATCACCGGCAGCCCGATACGATTGCGCATCAACCTGGTGTTGATCACCCCGACCGGCAGGACGGGTTTCCCAGATGCCAAGGCCAGCCGGGCCACCCCAGTCTTGCCCTTGTAGAGGCGGCCATCTGGGCTGCGCGTTCCCTCCGGGAAGATACCGACTGTACCGCCTGCCTCGAGCACTACTTCGACCGACCCGAGCCCGCTGGCCGATGCGCGCCCACCGGATCTGTCGATCGGTGTCTGACCGATCGCGCGAAGCACCCGGGCCAAAGCTCGTCCCTTGAGGGTGCGTCCCTCGAATAGTTCCCGCTTGGCCGGGAAGACCACCGTGGGGCGCACCAGCGCCGGGAGGGAGAAGGTGTCGCCGACGTCCAGATGGTTGGCGGCCAAGATACAACCGGTGCCGGGCACTTTCTCGGCACCGGTGATCTCGACCCTGAACCAGTACTTCACCGCGGGCCGCACCACCACGATCTTGAAGAAGCTGTACCACCCCGTCACCTGTGCCCTCCTTGGCTGTCGACTGGTGCATACTCTACGGCCACCGGCTCACCCGGCGACCGAGGCAGGCGCAGTAGGAGTGATCTCCGGGACCTGAGCCCGGTCGCGTGTCGATAATTAAGAGTGCCATGACGAGCCGAGTACCGCGTTTTGAGACTCAACCGCATATCAGAGAGTCATCGAACTTGGGAACCGGTGTGTTGCCCTGCCACAATCCGCTCAAAGATGCCGGATCGGTGGCCATGATCTGCCCCACAGCCCAGGTACTCCAGGCATAGGCGCGTGCTGGGTTGTCGGCAGCAAAATCAGAATCGGCCACAATGGTGGTGGCCAGCGGGCACATCTGCGCCAAGAGTTCGACCGAGCCCCGTTGAGCCGCCTGATCTGCGGCCAGGGAGAGGTGCTCGGCGAGCCCTTCGCTGACCCACTGCCTTCCTGATCCAACCTGGAGGTAAGCGGTGCTGGCGTGCACCATCTCGTGGGTAATCAGATGCTCCAGCTGGGCATCAACAGCCGAATCGGTGGTCTGCGGATTGAGCACAATGTGTTGCAGGGCAGGCGTGGTGAGGCTTCCCGCCGTCCAGGTAAGCCCACCGCTGGACCGGAAATCCAATGCAGGGGCTGCCATCATCTGCTCAAACTGTCCAGCCGTGGCCGGAACCTCGACGATGATTGATTCTGTCATGTCCAGCAGCGGGACCCCGGATTGTGACAACCGCGATCGGGCTGCCTCCGCCAGAGCCGGGACCCGCCCACCAGCGGTGGCGTCCAAGACCACCACATTGGCATCGATACTGATCATCACTTGTCCCAGTACCCAGATGGGAGCTGGCTGATCAGGAGACTGCACCAGATCGACCAACGCACAGTCCCGGTCGCAGTTGAGTACCGGGCGGACAACGCTGCGTGTACTGGCCCGGGTAGCGGGGACGCTCCAAGTGATGTGCCATTGCTGGTCATCAATGGGATCGACGGAGGTGATCTGCACTCCATCGGTCGACTGCCATAACTGTGCGGCACGAGAACGTGCGGTCTTGTCAAAGAGTGCGAAAAAGGCATTCTCCTCACGACTGGCCCAAGCCATGGCTACCCCGGCGGCGACCTCGGAGCCGGTACGTGGATCTCTAGATGCACAACCGGTAAAGGTGATAACACAGCACCAAGCGATCACGGTCACCACCAGACGGTCAACCATCCGCGACGCTGGCATAAAGCCCCATGCAGGAAAACGACACCAGTCCAACGAGAATGGTAGTGATGATCGCCAAGTGATCAACGGTGCCAAATCCGATCTGCTCCCCAGAACCGGAAATGGCCCAAGCAGTCGGTAGTGCAGGCAGGCCAGCGCACCTCGCAGGTATCGCATTCGGTCAACTCTGATTAGCTACACCCATCACGGACACCACTCACACATTGCTCGTTGAGCATCCATCACAGAGCCCAAGACAGTATCAGCGCTTGATGACAGTGGTTGGATCGGTGATCTGATTGTTCACCCACGTGGAGAAGTGCAGGTGGCAGCCGGTCGAAAAACCGGTGGTGCCGACCGCACCGACAACCTGACCGGCTTGGACGACATCACCTGGCGATACGCTCATCGACTGCAGGTGAGCATAGGCGGTCTTGTAGGTGCCAGAATCGATAATCACCCGATTGCCCCAGCCGCCCTCAGTGCGAGCGGACAGCACAACACCAGTCCAAGAGGCCATCACCGGCGTGCCACACGGCGGGGCGATGTCAACCCCGTCGTGAAGTTCGGTGTATCCACCGATCGGGTTGGTGCGGTATCCGAAGGGGGAGGTAATCGGACCCGAGGTAGGCCAGATCCCGGCACCTAATGGATCGCCACTGGCGCTGCGGGAGGAACGTCCGGAGGCCTCAGCCATGGCCGAGTTCAACAGCTTCATGTTCTCGTCGATGACCGCCTGGGAGGCCTTGGACTCAAGCATCGACTTCTGGGATGCGCTCAGCGCGTCAACGATCGACTTCGCCTGGGCCACCTTGCCGTCGTAGTCGGCGGTGAGTTTCTCCTGCTCCGCGATCTCGGCATTGATGGCTTCTACGGTTGAGGCCTGGGTGGATTCGAGTTCGGCGAGCCGGTCCTGCTCGGCGGCCAGGCGGGCCAGTTGCTCATCAGTCAGCGAGGTGACCGACTGCATAACCTTCATATCAGCGATGAAAGACTCCTCGGAATCCGAGGAAAACAACAAAGATGCGGTACCCATGGAGGCCGCCTGCTGCTGAGCAGCCACGGCTACCCGGCCCACCTGCACCCGCAAGGCATCGACCAAGACGCGCTGATCGGCAAGATCAGCAGTGGTTACGTCGTAGTCGGCTTGGGCCTGGGTGAGGTCCTTGCGGGACTGCTCCAGTTCCACCTGGGCCTTGGCCGCCTCAATCTGGAGACCCGACAACTCGCTTTGTGCCTTGGCGACGGTGTCATCAGCCCGGGCCGACGGGGACGCCGCAACGACGACGGAACAAGCAACCAAGCCACCGACAACAGCCGCGATGGCACCCTGGAGATTCACCATTCATCCACCCTCATGGAACGTTACTCACATAAAGTTTAAGACTTCTTAAGGTTGCTCTCAACTCTTTTGCATGACTCGTCCAAGCTCCCGATCGCCCTCCAGAAGTGTCAGTTACCGATCTTAAGGTCGCTGCATGACCTCACCAACTGTTGCTACGCAACCCGGCCTTGATGATCTCGGAACCCCGCTACGCGAGGTAACGTTCTGCGTTGTCGATCTGGAAACCACTGGCACCTCGACCACTGATGCAATTACCGAGATCGGGGCCGTGAAAGTACGCGGTGACCAGACGCTCGGCGAGTTCGCCACCTTGATCAATCCCTGTATGCACATCCCGGCGAGAATCCAGGCTCTGACCGGCATCACCGACCGGATGGTTGCCTACTCTCCCACCTTGCCAGCAGTACTGCCCACTTTCCTGCAGTTCGTCACCCCCTGCGTGCTGGTAACCCACAATGCCCGCTTCGATGTCGGTTTTCTCCGGCGTGCCTGCGTTGACCTGGGGTACGAGTGGCCCGGGATGATGGTGGTCGACACCGTCGGATTGGCACGGAAGGTGCTGTTGCGCGACGAGGTGCCCAATGTGAAGCTACACACCCTCGCCGCCCACTTCCGCACCACAGTTACCCCCGGCCACCGTGCCCTGTCGGATGCTAGGTCAACCGTCAACGTGCTGCACGAGTTGCTGGGACGGGCAGGTGGTCTCGGAGTAACCACCTTGGAAGATCTCAAGGAAATCGAACACCGGGTACCGGCCAAGCGGCGGGCAAAGAGTTCATGGGCCAGCGAGTTGCCCACCGAACCCGGAGTTTATGCCTTCTATGCCCAACGCCCCGGGGAGTCCCGCCAGGTACTCTACGTCGGCAAGTCGGTCAACGTTGCCCGCCGGGTGAGATCCTATTTCACAGCCTCAGAGAACAGAACCTACATAGACGAAATGGTCCGGGTGGCCACCGGTGTGGAGGCCACGGTGTGCGCCACAGATTTGGAGGCAGAGGTCCGAGAACTGCGGATGATCGCCGCCCACAGCCCCCACTACAACCGTCGATCCAAGCACCAGGACAGGCTGTGCTGGGTAAAGCTGACCACCGAGACATGGCCCCGGCTGTCCATCACCTACGCGGTGGGCGACGACCAGGCCCGCTATCTGGGCCCTTTCTCCTCACGAGTCACAGCCAAGGAAGTCTGCCAGGTGATCCACGACGCCTATCCGATCAGGCAGTGCACCCAGTCGATGGGGCCCCACGCATCCCCTACCGGGTGCGTCCTAGCCGAGCTCGGTCGTTGTCTGGCACCGTGCCTACCGGATGCCGACCATGCTGCCCATCAGAAACTGGTGTTGGGCATCAAGCAGGCGTGGAATCATGACGTACGTCCGCTATTGGGGATCGTTGGCAGTCATCTACGGCCCCTGGCAGCTGAACAGCGTTACGAGCAGGCGGCACAAATCACCAGTCGCCTTGAATTGCTCACCGCAGCGATTCGTCGCTGGCACCGGCTGGTTGCGGTGGGGCGCTGCCCCCAGATCGTCGCGGTGCGCCGCTCTACTGTCCCTTCGCGCCCGGGCTGGCAGATTAATATCATTCGCCACGGTCGGCTCGCAGCTGCGGGATTCGCCCGGGCCGGAAGCTCAGTGCGTCAAGTCGCAGCCCACGTGCTCGCCACTGCCGAAACTGTGCTCCCCTCGCCCCACGATCTGCCATCGGCCTCGGTGGAGGAAGCAGAGCGGGTGATCGCCTTCCTCACCAGTCCCGGGGTTCGACTGCTGGAGATCGACGGTGAATGGTCAATGCCCCTGGGCGCGGGCATTGGGGAACAGGACCTGCCCAGATGGACCCTTTCACCACTTCCCGTCGCTCCACCGGGCGATCTCAACGAAGTGCTGCCCGGCTCCTTGCCGGATGCCGGGCAGCAGGAGATATCGACATCGATCAGGCGACCTCGACCGAGTTGATCACCACGTCGGTGGTGGGACGATCCATGCGCCCGGTGGGAGTGGTCGCGATGGCGTCGACGACCTTGCGGGAAGCCTCTTCGGTGACCTCACCGAAGATGGTGTGGCGCCGGTTGAGGTGTGGGGTCTTGGCGACGGTAATGAAAAATTGCGAGCCGTTAGTGCCCGGACCGGCATTAGCCATGGCCAACAGGTAAGGCCGGTCGAAGGAGAGTTCAGGATGGAACTCGTCAGCGAAACGGTAGCCCGGGCCGCCACGCCCGGTACCGGTAGGATCCCCACCCTGGATCATGAAACCGTCGATGACCCGGTGGAAGATGGTGCCGTCATAGAATTTCCCGGTTTTGGTGGTGCCGTCGACGGGATCGGTGTACTCCCGGGTGCCACTGGCTAGTTCGACGAAATTTGCGACGGTCTTGGGAGCATGGTCGTCGAAGAGTTCGACGACGATATCACCCAATGAGGTGTGCAGGGTGGCCTGGGACATGTGGGCCGCCTTTCTGTGTGGGACTGCACCCATCCTTCCAGATCAACCCAACGCATGGCCCATCGTGCTCATGGTCCCGAGACGGCCTTCGGCACCGGGACGGTCGGTCACGTACCGTTTGTCCTGTTGGCCAGAGCCTGAAGTTCTGCAACGATCATGGCCAGTTTCGGCCAACAGCTGTGTGCAATTGCATCGATGCTGATCGGCGTGCAGGGGTTGGTTCGGTGCAGCGGTGAACTACGGTGGTAAGTGCTCGACTACGAGCAGCTCGATCACGAGCCTCAACAACGAACGGAGCGAATATGTCTCGCCGATCGAAAAAGGTACGCAAGGCCGCCGAACTGGCCGCAAAGAACACCACCAACGCATTTGAAGAAGTCTTCGAGCAGGTGGCGCCCAAGGCGAAGAAGACCAGCAAGCAAGCGGTCGATGCAATCACGCCTGTGCTAAGCAACACCAAGGACACCATCGAGGATCTCTACGAGCAGCATCTCGCACCGCGAGTTGCGGATACCGTCGATTTGGTGAGCCCCGTGGTCACCCAAGCCTACGAGAGCATCTCGGAGCATTTTGACAACGATGTCCAGCCGCACCTGGCCGATTGGTTGGGACAAGTCCAAGATGATGAGGCCGAGGTCGTGGTACCCAAGGCGAAGAAACGTTGCTCCCTCGGCAAGCTGTTCGCTTTGCTGGGGGTGGCGGCCTTCCTCGGTGCCTTGGTGCTCGTGGTCCGCGAGGTACTCGGTACCAAAGACGATGGCTGGGCACCGGCAGCCCCGAATCCCAAGGAAGATCCACATCGAGATGGGCAGGCCAAACGCGCCGAGACCGGGAAGATCGATTACGGTGAAGGCTCCTACGTGGGTGAGAACCCGCCCGCTGAGTTCTGGATCAAGGGCAATGAGCGTTCGATGAAGTACCACACCCCGAATTCGATGGGCTACGAGCGCACCAACGCCGATGTGTGGTTCGCCACCGAGGAGGCCGCGCAAGCCGCCGGGTTCACCCGCGCCCTGCGCTGAACCTGAATCATTGGCGGGGGCCGGGGAGAGCCCCGGCCCCCCGCCAACAATATGTGCGGTGTTGTCCGAACCTGCACAGGTGTTGTCCAGGACCTCTTCGGTGTTGTCCGGATTCGCGGTGGTGTTGTCTGTACCGGGCAAAACCTCGTCAGCCACTCTGCTGCGCGACTTGACTGGTCTCGTCGCCCCAGACGAGGAGGAATGATGACCATCGTTGCAGCGCCGCGTCTCGCGCAATCCCCGTACTCCCGCACATCCACCCCTTGCCCGAGTGATCTGGTCGATGCCACCGCATTTCGCGCCTGGGTAAGGCAGTTGATCAGCGATACCGGATTGCCCTGGCGGGCCATCGCCCGAGCCGCCGGGGTACCTTCGAGTGTGGTCGCCCAGTTGCTGCACGGCGTGAACGGCCACCAGGTCCGGATGATTCCGCGTCGCTATGCCCAAAGGCTCCTTGGGCTCACCCGCCACAGATTGACAGAGATGGCCACCCAGCCTGCTCCCTGCCCTGCGTTACGGATGTTGATGTGGCGGTTAGGCCTGGATGGGGTCAGCGTGGAGGAAATGGCCCGATTCACCACGGTACTTCCCCACGAACTGCGCACACTGATGTCGGGCAGCGATGTGTGGTGCACGCGGCTACAGATGCTGCGCGCCGAGGCTGCATGCGAGGCCCGGGGCATCGACCCCGAGACGCTGATATACCCCAGCCGGAGACAATGGATGCGATGATCCCTGCAGTGTTTGCCGCATTCGCGGCCCTCGTGCAGTTGCTGTTGGTCGCCACCCATCCGGAACCGACTGGAGACGACCCCGATATCGCGCACAAACCCAGCTACCGCTCGCTGATCACATGGCCCGCAGTGACCAGCCTGTGTCTCGCAGCAACCATGCTAGGAACACTGTGCGCGGTTCTCGGCATCAAGGCCCTCTGGGCATGGGCTGTGTGGGCAGGTGCCGGACTGGTCCTGGTGTGGGTTGATGCCCGCTCAACATGGCTTCCGCGGCGCTGCACCACCCTGCTGTGGACCGGGCTGTTCGGTACCCTCGCTGTCCACTGCATCGAAGCGCCCAACCTAGTATTTGCACTATTGATCGGGGCAACTGCTTCAGCCGGGATCTTCGCGATCTTCTGGTTACTCACCCGCTCACTGGGTTTCGGCGACGTACACCTGGCCGGGATGGCCGGGGCACTGGGTGCACTTCACGGGTTGAGCGGATGGTCAATCACCATGCTGGTGGGCACCGTAGCCGCTGCGCTGTGGGGAATAGCCACCACCGCGTGGCGACGCCATCATCCTCACCCACTCGGCTCAGTCTTCGCCTATGGCCCGGGGCTGTGGTGCGGCCCATGGGTGCTAGTGGTGTTGTATCCCAGCTGAGTATCACCTGCGAAATCACATCGGTGGCAGGATCGCGCGGTGCCCCACCGTTTCAAGACTCTTCTGAAGGTCAGTCTTCCACCGGGTCAGCGGGTTGCCAGTTCTGCATTGGTGGCGATCCACCGATCGAACAGGTCAGCTGCCTGCCCGTCGTCGATGGCCGCGGCAGCCCGGCTGATACGCTCGGCGATCTGGTCGGTCACCGGCACATTGAGATCAGGCCCGTCATAGGCCAGCAGCGCAGCGGCTGCGTTCAGTTCAACAATGTCACGCACCGGACCTTTGCGTCCGCTTAGCAGTTCCCGCACTACCCTGGCGTTCACCGCCGAGTTACCACCGACAAGATCTGCCGGAGCAGCCGGAGCGATCCCGATCGTGGTCGGGTCGAAGACGGTCTCGACAACCTGCCCACCGCGCACCAACCAGATATTCGAGGGGCCTGTCGTGGTGAGTTCGTCCAGTCCGTCGGTACCGTGGAAGACCAGCCCCCGGTTGCCACGATGGGCAATCACCCCGGCGACCAGATCCGCCATTCGCCGGTTTGCCATACCCAGCGCCTGGGCATCCGGGCGGGCAGGATTGGCGAGCGGGCCCAGGAAATTCATCGTTGTCTGTATTGCGAGATCCCTGCGTACCGGACCAATGTGCCGAAGGGCTGTGTGGTACATCGGGGCGTAGAGGAAAACCATGCCAGTGCGCTCCAGCACCTCCTGCTGGCGGGCGGGTTCCACCTCCAACGCCAACCCAAGTTCCTCCAGGCAGTCGGCGGTTCCACATTTGGAGGAGGAGGCCCGGTTACCGTGCTTGACGACCTTCGCCCCTGCAGCTGTGGCGACAATCGCGGCCATCGTCGACACATTGACGGTGTTGGCTCGGTCGCCACCGGAGCCGACAATGTCTACCGCATGAGTGTCAAGAGTGATCGGGGTGGCTGCATCAAGCATCGCCTGAGCCATGGAGTCGATCTCGACGACCGTCTCGCCCTTGACCCGAAGCGCCACCAGGAAAGCAGCCATTTGGGCCTGCGACGCATCCCCGGCGAGCACCTGTGCCATGGCCCAACGAGCCGCATCGGCATCCAGGTCCTCGCCGTCGATGAGATGGGTCAGGATATCGGGCCACGTGAAGATCATGGGCGCAAGGCTACCGCCGCCCAGCAACTGCACCTACCCGGTCGCGACTGGTGGACATCCAGTGGGATATCGATGATTCAGTCGTGTCGCGACCCGACTCCGGGCACCACATCGACGGAGCTGAGCACTGTGACGACACTATTTCGCCGGTCACGGATTACTTGGGCGACATCGCCGGGTAGCCGTAACGGGTCAATCGGGAAACCCACCACCGCATCGGCTCGCGACCAAGTGGCCAGCCAAGCATCTTGGGGCCGGGCGACCAGTATGACGACCGGCGGTGCGTCGATGATTTCGTCCTTGATCTGGTGGCAGATCCCCATGCCTCCGGGAACGGCCTCACCGTCCATGACAGCCGCGTCGAATTTCTCGGCATCAAGTGCGCGGATCAGTGCCTCGTCAGTGGCAAACTCGGTGATGGTGATCTCAGGAAGATCGGCAGCGATGCGCCGCCCCAGGGCAGCCTTGATCTTCTCCCGCACCAAACGGTTGCTCGAGTACACGAGAACCTTGAGCAGATTGTCGCTCGCATCTGCGGTGGTGTTACTCATAGCAGCCTCTCCTTCACCTGGGCAGCCCCCGCACCAATGCCGGGCCAGCCTCGGAACAACCAGACACGCCCGATGCTACCGCGTCTGCTGCCGCGATTCCCCAATTGGGGCCGGTTCCCGGTTTCTTCCACCAGATCCGGGGCAGAATGCATGGGTGCGATTCCTCAACACGAACCCGTCCCATGACCTGACCTACAACGATGTTTTCATGGCCCCCAACCGGTCGGCAGTCACCTCCCGCTTCGACGTGGACCTCACCTCCCGCGACGGGATTGAGCTACCGCTTCCGCTCGTTGTGGCAAACATGACAGCGATCTCCGGGCGTCGCATGGCCGAGACTGTGGCACGTCGCGGTGGACTGGCGGTGCTTCCACAAGATATCCCGGTGAATGTCCTGACGGCTTCCATGGCCAAGGTCAAGGCAGCTCCAACGGTCTTCGAGACCCCGGTCACGGTGGATCCGACAATGACGGTTGGCGAGGCGATGGCCCTACTACCGAAACGGTCGCACGGTGCCGTCATCGTCATTGATGCTGAACGGATACCAGTGGGTATTTTGGGGACGAGTGAGACTGACGGGGTCGACCGTTTCTCCCAAGTGCACGAGGTAATGTCCACCCACCTCACCGTGATTCCCGACACAAGCACCCCTCAGGATGTCTTCGACCTCTTGGCGGAGACCAGACAGAAACTCGCCATCGCAGTGGACGGCTCCGGCGCCTTGGTCGGGGTGATGTCTTCGCGCGGTGCCCTGCGCTGTGCTATCTACTCCCCCGCGCTGGACCCTCAGGGAAGGCTAATGGTAGCGGTTGCCATCGGAATCAGCGGGGACTCAGCCGGTCGTGCCCGGGCCCTGCTGGATGCCGGCGCGGACGTTTTGGTGATGGACACCGCACACGGACACCAGCAGCGTATGGTTGATGCCTTGGGTAGGGTCCTCCCGGTCCGTGAGGAGTTCCAGACATCAACTGGAAGGCGTATCCCGATCGTGGCAGGAAACATCGTCACGGCCCAAGGCACCATTGATTTGCTGGATGCCGGGGCAGATGTCGTCAAGGTCGGCGTGGGGCCCGGTGCGATGTGCACTACCCGTATGCAGACCGGAGTGGGCAGACCCCAGTTCTCAGCGGTGCTGGAGTGCGCCGAGGCCGCTGGGGATCGCAATGGCGCGGTGTGGGCAGACGGTGGGGTGCGCTATCCGCGCGACGTTGCCCTGGCCTTGGCTGCAGGCGCTGGGAACGTGATGATCGGCTCTTGGTTCGCAGGTACCCACGAGTCCACCGGTGATCTGTTACACGATCCCGATGGCAGAGCCTACAAAGAGAATTTCGGGATGGCCTCGGCCAGAGCTGTGCGCAATCGAACCCGCAGCCAGTCCTCCTTCGACAGGGCCAAGGCTGCGCTGTTTGAGGAAGGTATCTCCTCCTCCAAGATGTATCTGGATCCCCGTCGTCCCGGGGTAGAGGACCTCATCGACTGGATTACCTCCGGGGTGAGGTCCTCGTGTACCTACGCGGGCGCTCATAACCTCATGGAGTTTCATGACAAGGCCGTTATCGGCATCCAATCTTCCTCCGGCTACGAGGAGGGCCGCCCCCTGTCGAGCAGTTGGTCGTGACCTCTCCGCCTGATCCCGGCGTACGGGTGAGGCCCCGCAGCGACCTCATGGAAGCCTCCAACAGAATCGGCAACTTCAGCCCTCGGGACTCCGCAAAATCTCAAGTCAGTGGAAAGAATCTCCGCAAGCGCACGTGTTGGTCGCGTTCGGGTTGTCGATGGTGAAGCCTTGGGCCTCAATGGTGTCGGCGTAGTCAATGCTAGCCCCATTCAGGTAAGGAGCTGACATCTTGTCGACTACCAAGGCGACCCCGTCATAGTCGTCACGCAGGTCACCGTCGAGTTGGCGGTCGTCGAACATCAATTGATAACGCAGCCCCGAACATCCGCCGGGCTGCACCGCGATGCGCAGGGCAAGGTCGTCACGTTCCTCGGCTTTCAGCAGGGCGCTGGCCTTGGCGACGGCGGCATCGGACAGGCTCACGCCGGTGACACGCGTTGGGGTTTCAGTCATTGCTCGCTCCAAGATTTGTCTAGTTCTCGTCGGCGAGTCTACGCCGCCGAACAGCGTCAGCCCATCGGTCGAGGGCCTGGTTGTCGTCATGCTGAGGGACGGAATGGCCCGGGAACGAGTCCGCTCTCAGTATTGGAGCAGTCCATCCAGTTCGGTGATCTCCTCAATATCGGCCACCGGGGAGCGGGAAGAACCGTATCGAACAGTCGAGCTGACCAGCTTAGGAGCGCCACCGACTATTTTCCCGCACCAGATGACGGATCGCTATCAAAGTCTCAACCCCCTTAGCCGCCCTTTTTCTTCGATCGCAGTCCTGAGTTCCCCATGGCAGTGTTGTGCCAGGGCAACAACTTCTCTGGCTAGCAGATCTCACTGTGCTTGTCCCATGAGATCCGCACAATCATTAACTGCTCCATTCATCCTGGACCGCAGATGCCGCACCGGCAGCATCCGGGTTGCGGTAGGTGATGCCAGACAACTCCGCCAGTTCTTGGTCGATGGCTTCCCGAGAGAGATCGGGAACCTGAGCCTGCAAGTCATCGACATCAACCTGGCTCAACCGGTCGGCCCGGGCCAGTCCCTCGCCCGCCTCGGCGAAATCCTCACTGACGCCCCGCCAAGCCTCTGCCTCCCGGACTCCGGCCTCCTCAGCAGGAAGTCCTGCCCAGCCACCATCCCGTTGTGTAGCGATGTCGTCAAGTTTGGCGCTGAGCCTGGTGCAAGCCCGCACCAAAGCCTCCTCGGTACGCTGCAGTTCATCGTGGTGGGCATCGAGTTCGGCTAGCCGGGACATGAGAACCTGCCTGGAACCCAACGCCTCACGCGCTATCTCGTCCTGCCCCGATACCACCGCGCGCCGGGCATTCGTCGTATGCTGATCAATGCGAGTTGCCATCTCGTCAACGCGTCCGGCAACATGACGTCGGGATTCCGCGACCCGCGCCGCCGATGCGCGCAGATCGATAAGGGTCTTACGCAATGAAGCCTCGGGATTGACTGGGGGCGTGCTGCGATGCTGCGTCCCTGCCTGCGCCTCGGTGCCCTGGTCGTTTTCCGGGCGTGGTGCCAACGCCCGCGAAATGCGAGAGAAGATGCCTGCCATGGGCCACAAGTCCTTCCGTTCCGCGTGGTCAGGGAATCGGACCTGCCACGCCCAACAACCCGACGCTACCCCAACCAACCCTCACACGGCATTTCACTCCTCCAGTAGTCCTGTAGGGTTTGTTGACCCTTCCCGCACACTGTCCCGGAGCCATGACGACTGATATGTTTGCCGCACCACCCATGGAATCGAGGATGACAAGTGGGACTGTTCCGCCCATATTCGGATGACCGCTCCAAGCAGACTGCGGAGCCCAGCCATGTCGCAACAGGCGCCGACGCTGCCGGGCACCACGGCAAGGGGATCCCAACTCCCTCCCGCAAACAAGCCGAAGCTGCCCGGCGAGAACAACTGCGCCCTACCCTGTCGAAGAAGGAGAAGCGAGAGAGGGAACGCAGGCTCAACGCAGAACGCAACGAGCGGGCTTACCAGCGAATCGAGAGTGCCAGAGAACGGGTGCTGCTGCGCAATTTCATCGATTCCCGGTGGACTGTCTCCGAATTTGCCTGGCCCGTGCTGCTGCTATCCATGGCCCTGTTCATCGCCGGCTCTTGGGTCCCCATGCTGCTGACCGCGGCGGTCGTCGTGATGTGGGGAATCCTCGCCATCGACCTGATCGAGATCACCATCTTGTGGTTCAGGTTCCGTCGAATACTGGATGAGCGTCTTCCGGGTACCCCGCGCCGGGGTTTGCTGAGTTACATGGCCTCCCGGATGATCTCCCCACGACGTATGCGCCGCCCGCCGACCGCCCTCAACAGAGGAGATACATACTGATGAGCTTCACCTGGAAACCGACCTTCACCTCCCCGCATCCGGATCCCACCGATGTCGCTGAGTCCGGTCTAGACACCGAATTCACCGATCAACAGGAGGCCGAGGACTGGTTGCGTGAGAATTTCGATCTCCTCCAGGAGGTCGGCGTCGCCGAGGTCGAGTTGCTGGATGACGGCATCGTGGTCTACGGACCGATGTCCTTGGATGCCTGATCACCGGGTAGCCCCAAGCCACGTTTTCCTGAGCCACCCGGTTCACAGTCATCTCAGTCGCGCACGTGTGGTTCTACGAAAGGTGGCTTGACAATCTCGAAATTCTCAACCCGGTTGCGAACTCGCACCCCGACCTGTTTACCCAGTCCATGGTCCACGTCGATGTGGGCCAACCCGATGCCGGTGCGCAGAGTCGGGGAGAAAGTGCCCGAACTCACCTTGCCGATCACCGCGCCCTCCGCATCAACCACCTCCATGCCGGGACGCGGGATGCCTCGGCCGAGGGCCTTGATACCACGCAATCGGCGAAGCGGACCACCATCAGCGCGAATGCGGGCAAAGGCCTCGGCCCCGTCGTAACCGGTTTTGGTCTTGGACACAGCCCAGGCCGCGCCCCCGGTGATCCCATCGATGATCGGGGAGAACTCGTGGCCGTGCAGCGGGTAACCCATCTCGGTACGCAGGGTGTCACGGGCCCCCAAACCACAGGCTCGGACCCCAAGCCGATCCCCAGCCTCCATGAGCCGGTTCCACCAATCCATTGCCTCACTCGCCGGGCAGATCAATTCGACCCCGCGTTCCCCGGTGTAACCGGTGCGACACAAGGTGGTGGGCAGCCCTACCCGCTCCCCGGCAATGACGGCGAAGGACATATAGTCCAAGTCGGTTGGCAGCCCTACCCGTGAAATGAGATCATCGCAGCGAGGCCCTTGGACGGCAATAATGGCCAGATCCCGGTGCTGGTTCGCCAGCTTCAACCCATCGGGCATGTTCTGAGCCAGTACCTCGGCGACCGTGGTGGCGTTGGCGGCATTGGGCACCAACAAGACATCATCATCGGCGATTACATAGGCGATGAGATCGTCAATGACCCCGCCCTGCGCATTCGCCAGCAGATTGTAGAGAGCCTGGCCTGGCCCGACCTTGTCGAAGTCATTGGTCAACCTGGACTGGAGGTGAGCTACGGCCCCCGGGCCGGTGAGCCGTAGCTTGCCCAAGTGCGAGACATCAAAGACACCCACCGCCTCACGTACCGCCGCGTGTTCGGTAAGCACCCCTCCCCCGGCATACTCAATGGGCATCGCCCAACCGGAGAACTCGGCCATCTTCGCGCCGAGCTGTTCATGGGCAAAAGCCAGAGGTGATTGCAACAACTGATCCATGACCCCACGCTATGCGACACGACGCAACGGCGTGCCCAGTGCGCAGCATTCGGTCGGAATTCTCACTTGCAGTGCGCAACGTTACCTAGTTCCAGACTGGTTGATGAGACAGTGCCTTGGTGGGCGTCGACGCTGACGTACGCCCCGGTCCATGCCCGTCAGCAGACAAAGGTGGGCAGGGCATCCGGCAGGAGCCGGGCAGTTGCCGCAAAGGTGCGCGCCGCCACGGATGACGGGGTAGTCCGTGCAGACATCCCTGGATTTGAGAAACGCAAGCTCTCCAGGCCTTCTGAGCGAAGTCTCGCCAGGGTCTTCCATGGACCTGGAAGACGACTACAATTTTCTCGTGGGGAAACTTCTCGTCACCGGCGGCGCCGGATTCATCGGTTCCAACTTCGTCCACTTGGTCATGGACAACACCGACGACACTGTCATCGTGTTAGACAAGATGGGTTACGCAGGCAACGAGTCCTCTCTCGTTGGACTACCCGCCAATCGCTTCACGCTGGTCGTGGGGGACGTCTGCGACCGCGAGTTGGTTGACCGGCTGGTCGCAAAAGTGGATACGGTGGTCCACTTCGCTGCGGAGTCACATAATGACAACTCACTGGATGATCCAGAGCCTTTTATCATGACCAATCTCTACGGCACTTTCGCCCTACTCGAAGCAGTACGCGCCCACGACAAACGCTACCACCACATCTCCACCGATGAAGTCTACGGAGACCTAGAAATAGGCAGCTCAGAAAGATTCTGCGAAACCACACCCTACAGACCTTCCAGCCCCTACTCCTCATCAAAAGCGGGCTCCGACCACTTGGTTCGCTCCTGGGTACGTTCATTCGAAATACGAGCGACTTTATCGAACTGTTCTAACAACTACGGCCCCCGCCAGCATGTGGAAAAATTCATTCCACGCCAGATCACCAACGTGATCGATGGGATTCGCCCCAAGCTCTATGGTCAGGGACTCAACGTACGTGATTGGATACACGTTGATGACCACAATTCCGCAGTGCTGCGCATCCTGGAGGCCGGGGTGATCGGCGAAACATATCTGATCGGTGCCGACGGAGAGAAAAACAACAGGAGCGTCATCGAGTCAATTCTGTTCCAAATGGGCCAACCCACCGACGCATACGATCATGTTACGAACCGCCCAGGCCACGACATGCGCTACGCAATCGACGCCACCAAACTACGCACCGAACTCGGTTGGGAGCCCGTCCATAGTAACTTTGAAATCGGACTGGCTTCCACCATCGAATGGTATCGCACCAATGAGAGCTGGTGGCGCAAACAAAAGAAGTTCGTTGAGGTCAGATATGCCACGCGTGAACAGTGAACAGTGAACAATGATGAATGATCTCCGGACAGAAAAGAGTCTTGGACTGCACACCACGCCCATCCCGGGAGTCCTGATCATCGATTTACCTGTCCACACTGATAACCGCGGCTGGTTCAAGGAGAATTGGCAACGGGCTAAGATGCTGGAATTGGGTCTCCCCGATTTCGGTCCGGTACAGAACAACATCTCCTTCAACGACAAGGCAGGGACAACCCGCGGCATCCATGCAGAGCCTTGGGACAAGTTCATCTCAGTTGCCGCCGGCACAATCTTCGGAGCTTGGGTGGATCTACGTGAAGGTCCAGGTTTCGGCACCGTGTTCACCCGTGAGATCGACCCATCGATGGCGATTTTTGTACCCGCCGGCGTGGGCAATGCCTACCAGACCTTGGAGCCCAAAACTATTTACACCTACTTGACGAATGCGCACTGGAGTCCTAGAGATACCTACACTTTCCTCAACTTGGCAGACACAGCCTCAGCAATCAACTGGCCGATCCCATTGGACCAGGCGACTTTATCGGAAAATGACCGGTACCACCCGCACATGGACGAGGTAGTTCCCTTCCCAGCAGCGACCAAGAACCGCCGCGCCTTAGTGACCGGCGCCAACGGTCAATTGGGCCGGGAATTGGGCGTCCAGTTGCCTGCGGCAGGCTACGAATTTGTTGGAATGGACCTTCCTGAACTCGACATATCTGATGCAGTTGCCATGGCCGAAGTGGACTGGTCCTCCTACGACCTGGTGATCAACGCTGCGGCCTGGACTGACGTCAACGGGGCGGAGTCCCCTGAAGGGCTTCCGCTGTCGTGGCGGGCCAATGCTGTTGGCCCAGCTAACCTCGCCAAGGCTGCAGTAGAACACGGTTTCACTCTGGTCCACATCTCCTCGGACTATGTTTTCGACGGGACCAAGGCTCCATACTCTGAAAACGATCCTCCCTCCCCTCTCGGCGTCTACGGGCAATCAAAAGCTGCCGGCGATGCAGCTGTCACCCCGGTGCCGCGCCACTACTTGGTGCGTACCTCTTGGGTGATCGGCGGCGACAAGAACTTCATGAGAACCATGAAGGCGTTCGCCGATGATGGAGTTAACCCAACCGTGGTGTCCGATCAGATTGGGCGATTGACTTTCGCCGAAGACTTGGCCAGCGGCATTATCCATTTGGTGCGTTCTGGGGCCGAGTTCGGCACCTACAACCTATCGAACACCGGCGATCCAATCACGTGGTACCAGGTGGCAGCCTCCACCTTTGAACTATGCGGGCACGATCCCGCACGAGTATCGGCTGTGACCAGCGCTGAATACCTCGCCGACAAGCAGCAAGCCCCACGACGCCCATTGAATTCAACCTTGGATCTGTCCAAGATCGAGTCCACTGGTTTCAGGGCTGCTGACCTGCGACAACGGATGCGCGAGTACCTTGCTGGGCTCTAGCCCGGACACAAGCCGGGTTCGTCACCGGCCCGCACAAGCAACTATGTCCCGCACGAACTGAAGTTGCCCGCGATTGTATGGGTTGGCGCTGTCCTGGGGTACTCGGGTTTCTCCGGCCACCGTGCGCCAAGAGCGAGTCACCCTCTAGGCGAACAAGCTAGCGTGGGTAACCTAAGCGTCAGTCTGCTCCTATCGAGAGGCCCGCTCTTCCAAGTCAACAACAGCCAGGGGAAACAGTGCACGGAATCATTCTCGCCGGGGGAACCGGATCGCGTCTGCATCCACTCACAACAGCCATTAGCAAGCAGCTCCTCCCGGTCTACGACAAGCCGATGATCTATTATCCGCTGTCAACTCTGCTGTTGGCAGGGATTCGCGATGTTCTGGTCATCACCACCCCGCACGATGCCGGGCCCTTCCACCGTTTGCTCGGTGATGGCTCCCAGTTCGGCATCAACCTCTCCTTCGCTCTCCAGGCCGAGCCCAAGGGTCTGGCCCAGGCATTCACCATTGGCGCCGATTTCATCGGTACCAATGGTGTTTCCCTGGTGCTGGGTGACAACATCTTCTATGGTCAAGGGCTCGGCACCCGGTTACGTCGTCACACAAATGTCAACGGCGCCACAATCTTCGGCCACCAGGTGGCGGATCCCCGCGCCTACGGAGTGGTTGAGATCGATGCGAGCGGCATGGCGATTTCCATCGAGGAAAAGCCCGAGAACCCCAGATCGCATCTGGCGGTACCGGGCTTGTACTTCTACGATAATAACGTCATGGAATACGCCCGGGAGTTGATTCCTTCAGCACGCGGCGAGCTGGAGATCACCGACATCAACCGGATCTACATGGAACAGGGCGAACTGAAGGTTGAGGTACTTCCACGTGGTACAGCTTGGTTGGACACCGGTACGTTCGATTCTCTCAGTAACGCCAGTGAGTTCGTACGCACCATCCAGAAACGTCAAGGGCTCCAAGTGGGCTGCCCGGAAGAGATCGCTTGGCGCAACGGCTGGCTGAGTGATGAGGAACTGTTGGCACGAGCAACCGCGTTGGAGAAGTCAGGTTACGGTGACTACCTAAGAATCTTGGTCGAGCAGGGACATTGATCCTGATCCCACGAGGATACGATGAAGAAGCCATGCGTGAGAGAGACCTCAAGCACGTGACATACGCTCCTGTAGCGCGGCAGTCCGTCATGTACACGTGCCATTGGATCCGAGTGCACAACTGCGCATAGCCTTTGAGCATCAACGATTCGCAGGAGGACTCTCGCAATGGGACGCGGCGCCGCTGACTTCAGCCGATTCAATCCCGACCGCATCGCCACAGCGACGGTGGAACTGGGTACCGACACCCGGGACGCAACCGATGTGGTCATCGGTTTGGTCACCGTCAAAGGCTGCGATTCTGTAGTGGGCGCAACCCCGGAACTGGAGAAACATTGGGCCACCGCTGGCACTTTGACTGAAACGGTGGTGGCCGCCGGCGCCACCTCGAAGCCCGGATCGGTCACGGTGCTCGGAAACGGCAGCAAGCGGCTGGCTGTAGTAGGACTGGGTAATGACTTGGACCTCAGTAACGAGGACCTGCGACGCGGTGCCGGGCATGCGATCCGCCGGATCACCCATACCAAGCTGCCCTCCATGCGACGGATTGTCATTAGCCTGGACACCGACCACGGCAAGCAGGTGGCGGCAGTCGCCCAAGGAGCGGTGCTCGCCATAGACCAGTTCACGAAGATCTCCAACGACGATGAGCAGATCCCGCGCGACACGATCGTGGTGATCGGGCCCTCCTCAGCCCAGCAGGAACTGGAGAATGCAATGGTGGTCGCCGAGGCGATCCGCGTCGTGCGGGATTGGGTGAACACTCCGCCGAATCTGCTCGGCCCCAGCGAACTCGTCGGACAGGCCAAGGACTACCTGGGGTTGTCAAAGGGGATCAATGTCGAGGTACTTGATGAAAAGGCCCTCGCCAAGGGCGGTTATGGCGGCATTCTCGCGGTCGGTGGAGGATCGGTGCGCCCACCCCGGTTGCTGCGCGCCGACTATCACCCGAAGCAGGCTACAAAACATTTGGTTCTTGTCGGCAAGGGGGTGACCTACGACTCCGGCGGCTATAACCTGAAAACCGAGTCCTCCCTGCTCACCATGAAACAGGACATGGCGGGAGCCGCCACCGTCGTGGCTGCATTGCGAGTGATCGCCACCCTAGGATTACCGCTGCATGTGACGATCTACGCCCCGATAGTCGAGTCGATGATCTCGGGAGCCGCCTACCGTCCCGGCGACGTGATTACCACCTACGATGGGACCACCGTGGAGAACTCCAATTCCGACTGCGAGGGCCGGATTATTCTCGCAGATGCTCTGGCCAGAGCCGCCGAGGACTCGCCAGAGCTGATCGTGGATGTCGCTACCCTGACCGGTGCCTGCATTGTTGCCCTAGGAGAGCGGACCGCCGGACTCATGGTGAGCAGTGACCCGGTGGCCGATGACATCCTGGACGCTGCCGAACTCGCCGGTGAGGACTACTGGCAACTCCCAGTCACCGAAGAGGTCCGTTCCCAGTTGTCCTCCCCCTTCGCCGATCTGAAATCGAAGAATACCCGTTCAGGGGGAACGATCTACGCAGCTGCCTTCCTGCAGCACTTCACCAAAGATCACAACTGGGCGCATCTCGACATCGCAGGACCAGCATGGAACACCGGGTCAGCCCACGATTACGTGCCCGCAAACGCGACGGGAACCGCAGTACGAACCTTGGTCTGCTTGGCAGCCTTGATGACGCAAAGTACATCTGAGTCGGCTGAGAAAACTGCGGATTGCTGACCAAACCAGCCGCGGTTTTCCCACACGTCGCTCTGGGGCGTTAGGCTTGCAACTGGTACCGACATCACGTCAAAGGAGAGCGCTACCCATGTCGACTGAAGTCACCCTGCCCGTACTGGGCGAAAGCGTCACCGAAGGAACCGTGTCGCGTTGGCTGAAGGAGGTCGGTGAGCAGGTTTCCGCCGACGAGCCCTTGGTCGAGGTCAGCACCGACAAGGTCGACACCGAGATTCCTTCCCCGGCGACCGGTGTGCTGTTGGAGATCCGCGTTCCCGAGGACGAGGTCGCTGCCGTCGGTTCCGTACTGGGGTTGGTCGGTTCACCATCCGCGACCCCGGCTCCCGGGGCACCGGCTACCGCACCTGTGGCCCCTGCCGTAGAGCCTCCGGCTCCCCAGATCCCGCAGGGTCCCTCGCCGTCCCCGACGATTCCCCGGATCGCGCCGCGCGCCACCGGTAGCTCCGATCCGTCTGCCTATGTCACCCCGCTGGTACGCAAGATGGCCGCCGACCTGGGTGTCGAATTGTCCGCAGTAACCGGCACCGGGGTGGGTGGACGCATCCGCAAGCAGGATGTGCAGGCTGCCGCCGAAGCCGCCAAGGTTCCGGCACGGGCTGAGAGCCCGGCTGCATCGGCTGCTCCCGCTTCGGCACCGAAGGCTCCCGAGGGTACCGACGCTGCCAAGCGTGGCACCAGCGAGAAGATGCCGCGACTGCGCACCATCATCGCCGCGCGCATGGTGGAGTCCCTGCAGACCGCCGCCCAGTTGACCGCCACCGTCGAGGTTGACCTCACCGCCATCTCCAAGCTACGCGGCAAGGTGAAGGACGATTTCAAGCGGCGTGAGGGCACCGGCCTTACCTACCTTGCCTTCATCTCAAAGGCGACGGTGGAAGCACTGCAGGCCTTCCCGATCATCAACGCCTACATTGAAGACAAGAACATCGTCTACCCCGGAGCCGAACACCTGGGCATCGCGGTGGATACCCCTCGTGGCCTGATCGTCCCGGTCATCAAGAATGCCGGTGATCTCAATGTCGGCGGCATCGCCAGGCAGATCTCGGATCTCGCCACCCGTGGCCGCGACAACAAACTGGGCCCCGACGAGCTGTCCGGTGCCACCTTCACCATCACCAACTACGGTTCGGCAGGCACACTGTTCGACACCCCGGTGATCAATCAGCCGAACTCAGGCATCCTGGGTACCGGCGCCCTGGTGAAGCGCCCGGTGGTGGTCAAGGATTCCTTCGGCAACGACACCATCGCGATCCGGGACATGATGTATCTTTCGCTGACCTACGACCACCGTCTGATCGACGGTGCTGTGGCGGCCCGGTTCCTGTCCACGATCAAGCATCGTCTGGAGGAGGGTATCTTCGGCGCCGAGTTCGGTCTCTGATCGCTCATTCAAACATCCCGACGGGGTCACAGCTTCCGCCTGTGTCCCCGTCGTTGTGTACTGAACTGGACAATCTCGTCGGGTAGGATAGCCATTCAGACACCGGGTGGCCGAGACCCCTGCCCCCAGCAACACTTCCAGGCGAACACGGAGCGACATGGCGAAGAGCGAACGGGCCAAGGAACTTGCGGCGAAGCAGAAGGCCGAGGCCAAGGCCTTGCGCGCAGCCAAGAAGAACTCCGACAACCCCAGGGACTGGGGCATCGTCAAACAGGTACGTGAGTCCTACCGGCTTACCCGGGAAGTCGATCCGCAGCTCAATCTGTGGCTGGTCGGCTCCTTCATCGTCGCGGCGGCCCTCATCGCCGGGTTGTCCACGCTGACCGGCGCCAGATGGTGGATGTCACTGATCATGGCGCTGCTATTCGGGTTCACCGCGGCTCTGTTTATGCTCACCCGCCGTACCCGCACCGGAACCTATCTGCGCTACAAGGGCACCCCGGGAGCCGGTGAAGTGCCTCTGTCCATGCTGAACAACAAGAAATGGACCGTCACCCCAGCAATCGCCTTCACTCGCCAACAGGACTGTATCCACCGCGTGGTCGGGGCCCCCGGAGTGGTGCTGATCGGCGATGGAAACCCTTCCCGGCTCCGCCCGCTACTGAATTCTGAGCTTAAACGCCACCAAGCAGTGCTCTACGGGATCACCGTCGAGGCCATCCAGATGGGCGAGGGCGAGGGCATGGTCCCGATGGAAAAACTCACCAAGCATATCGAATCCCTGCCGAAGGCCATCGACAAAGTGGAGCAGGAAGAGGTCATCTCCAGGCTGCGTGCCCTGGACAACATGAAAGGCCGCATGCCAATCCCGAAGGGCCCGATGCCCACCAACATGAAGGGGGCCCGTAAGGCGATGCGGGGACGTTGAGGCGTGGTCGCACCCAATCTGGTCAACGCGGAGCATCTCACCAAATCCTATGGCACCCGGATCCTCATCGACGATGTCTCCCTCGGGCTGGGCGCTGGTGAAGTGGTGGGCGTCGTCGGTCGCAACGGCGACGGGAAATCGACCCTGCTGGGCATGCTGACCGGTGTCGTGGAGCCAGATTCTGGCCGGGTCACCCGCACCGGCGGGATCTCATTGGGGAGTCTTACCCAGGTCGAGCACCTGGTGGAAGGACAGACGGTTCGTGATGTCGCCCTTGCGTCAGCCCCCGACCACGTGTGGAACTCAGATGGACGCAACCGGGCCGTCGTCGCGCATTTCCTGGCCGGGATCGACCTTGATGCCCCGGTGACCGAGCTGTCAGGTGGGGAACGTCGCCGCACGGGGCTGGTCGGTTTGATGACCGCCCACCACGACCTGTTGGTATTGGACGAGCCGACGAACCACCTCGACGTGGAGGCAGTCGACTGGCTGGCAAAGCACCTTGTCGAGTTGCAGAACCGCGGTACAGCGATGCTTATCGTCTCCCACGACAGGTGGTTCTTGGACGCCGTGTGCACCAAGACCTGGGAAGTGCACGATGCGGTCGTCGATGCCTACGAAGGTGGCTACGCGGCCTATGTGCTGGCCCGGGCAGAACGTGCCCGTCAGACAGCGGCGAACGAAGCACGACGCCAGAACTTGATACGCAAGGAATTGGCCTGGTTACGACGCGGCGCCCCGGCCCGCACCTCGAAACCGAAGTTCCGCATTGAGGTTGCTAACGAATTGATCGCCGATGTACCCGAGCCCAGGGACAAATTCCAACTCGCTCAGTTCTCCTCGGCACGCCTCGGCAAGGAGGTCATTGATCTGAAGAACGTCTCGGTGACGGTAGGTGCACAGCGGGTGCTGCTGCACGATCTCACATGGTCGATCGGTCCTGGAGACAGGATCGGCCTAGTCGGGGTGAACGGGGCAGGAAAATCAACCCTGCTCCGGTTAATGTCTCGTGAGCTCTCCCCCACCTCGGGCATCGTCAGACATGGCAAGACCTTGCGGCTGGCCCATTTATCTCAGCATGTCGACGAACTCGACGACACCGAGCAGGTCCTGGCCTCGGTAAACCAGCTGCGTGAGGAGACCCGGCTAGCGACCGGTCGTACAGCGAGCACCACAAATCTCCTCGAGGAATTCGGTTTCCGCGGAAACAAGCTGGTCACCCGGATCGGTGAGCTCTCGGGCGGGGAACGCCGTCGGCTGCAATTACTAAGGTTGTTGATCGCAGAACCTAATGTGTTACTGCTCGACGAGCCCACCAATGACCTGGACATCGACACCCTCACCGTGCTTGAGGACTATCTGGACACTTGGCCGGGAACCCTCATCGTTGCATCCCACGACCGCTATTTCCTTGAACGAGTCTGCGACGTGCAGTACGCGTTGCGCGGCGACGGCAGCTGTGTGCTGCTGCCGGGCGGGATGGATCAGTACTTAACCGAACGCCAGGCGGCCGTCGCACCGGCCCCTGCTCCCCATCCGCAGACCGGTCAGGTCTCCGAGCAGGCACGGCTGCGCACTGCTCGCAAGCAGGCGGCCCGGCTGGAATCCCAATTGGAGAAACTGAGCATCGAGATCAAGCGGGTGCATGCCGCTATGGTCGAACAGGCCAGTGACTACATCGCCCTGGCCACCCTCCAGGAGGAACTCACTGGTCTGGAAGCCCGATGTGCTGAACTTGAGGAGGCTTGGTTGACTGCAGCCGAAATCGCGCAGGGCTGAATGGATCCGAGCTCACCTGTGGTTCCGCTCTCCCACGAGCACTTGGCATTCTCACCTATCGACGCGAGCCAAAGCACCGATACAGTATTGGTCGTTCCATACCGCGACGTGCATCCGTCCCACGATCACTCGCCACCAGTCAATACGTCGGTCACAGCCAGCCTTGCCCGGTTCGAGCAGGGCCGACAAGTCGAGCAAATGGGCCTCGTCCAAGCTGGTGAACCCGATTTTCACCGCTGCCTCCTTGGCCACCCACAGCTTCAGCCGTGCCTTTGGGCACGTGCCCAGCAACGCCTCTTCCCGGGGATGAGCGATCATCCCAGCAACGTGGGCCGCTTCATCAGCCCTTTCGATGTCTTCCACATCAACTCCGATCCGCACCCCTCTTTTTCCCACACCAACTGCCACCACGGTGCGGGAGTGGGAGAGACTCACCTCCAACCCACAACGGGTCATCGGCCTCCCATCGGGAGCATGATCGATGACTGCGTTACTCGGATCCATTCCACTGTGCACCCTGTTCACCATTGATGAGGCCACGGCATGGGCCAATAGGCGGGTGCTGCGGTCATCGGCGTCAACGAGAGCATCTATCCTCTGCCGCTGCTCTCGGCTCATCCACGAAGCACCCGGGCTACGGCCTTCTCCTGATGCAGTGCGAGCCCACCATTCAAGCTGCACTCGGTGATCGCGACTGCAGAGGGCTCCCAGCCGGGTGCCCGTGACTGCTCTGGAGATGGGCAGCACGTCGGACGACGTGCCTCGGATCATCTCAGCAGATCCTCCAGTTCTTCAGCGAGCCGATCAAGAAAACCTTGGTCTTCCAATGGAAAGAAGTGCCCACCATCATGAGTCACCAATCGGAACCTGCCTCTGGTAAATCCCGACCACAACCGCATGGCCTCAGAATCCAAGGTGGGATCCTGGTTCCCGGCAAAGGCAAGAATGGGAGCATCTAGGATCGTCGAATGGTGTTCGAAGGACTCGTGGAGCATATAGTCGCGCTGGATGGGCCCCAGCAGCAGATCCATCGCTGCCTCGTCGGCAAGTATCTCAGCGGGAGTACCTCCAGCAATCACCAACTCTTGTTTCAGAGCAGCCAGTCCCATCGATGAGTGATACTCCCCTTCAAGTATCTGACCTGGAGCCTGCCTACCGGCAACAACGAGTGCAGCCACTTCTACTCGAGCTGCCCCTTGGAGACAGGCAGCCACTTGATAGGCCATGGCCGCTCCCATGGAATGCCCATAGAGCACCACCGGCTCAACAGCGATCCGGGAGATTTCGGATGCGAGGTGAACTCCGAGACTGGAGAAGTCTCCCACCCAAGGTTGTTTCATTCGAGTTGCTTTCCCGGGCAACTCAACGGGGATAACATCAAGGTCTGGATGTATGCCCACCCACGGTCGGTAGGATGAAGCATTCCCGCCAGCATGATGGAAGCAGAAAACCAGTCTGCCACGACGAGGTTCGTGAACAAATGGGAAGGGATCCCGGCTCACAATCATAATTCCTCCTGTTGTTGGTTCTCCGGCGCGATAAGAATATAAACCCGCTGACCCAGAACAGAGATCGGGTGGTCATCGGGCGGCCAGTGCTCAATGCAGGAGAGCCCTGCGGCCTCGAAACTGGCCAGCCACTGATCATGAGTACAGAACATTGTGTCGGTCGCGGCGCGCAGGTCATAGGCCTCGGACATCATGAAGGCTTGGGTGAGCAGCATCAGAGCTGACTCCTGGAAAGCTTCGGAGAGAATGATCTGCCCGTCCGGGGCCAGTACCCGTCGCATTCTGCTCAGTACCTCGACGACATCGACAACGTTGTTCAGTACCCCGGCTGCCACCACCACATTAAACTGGCTATCCAGCTGAATGAACGCCCTGGGATCTTGGAGATCAAGTACGTGATGGATTATTCTGCCATCTCCTCGGTGACGGGCGCGGGATTCCGCGAAGAAGAAGGAGGAAATGTCTGTGTAGTGATACTCAGCCAAGGAAGCAGGATCAAGGTCATTGACATTGTCCAGAATCACATCGCACGTAGCTCCAGTTCCAGCTCCCACTTCTAGAATCCGCAATCCTTCTCTACATTCAGCGGCCAACTCGGCGACATGAGCCCCAATATACTGATTGAGGCATGCAGCAATCATGGTGTCCCGGTACAAGGCATGCGCCTGCTCGGTAGAACCTTCCACAAAAAGAAGATTCACAGCATTCATTTTTCCGGCCATCAGATCAGCCAAGTTCTCCAAGTGGCTCCGGAAGTAGGAAAGAACCTGCGGAGAACCCAGACGATGATTCCACCCCTGTTTTGCTTCTTCCCACGCGCGGTCAGCAGCCATCCACAAATCGTCGAGGTGGGCACGCAACCGAGGGGTGGCCTGCACCAGGCCATCAACAGTGGTGAGCCATCCAGATTCCTGCAATCTTCGGATCCAACGACGCGGAATGTGAGCCGTGGCAGGACAGACCTCGACGCTGTCCAGCAGATCGGCAAGAAGCATTCCGGTCCTCAACTCTGCATGCATCCCCAGCAGTGCGGCCATCGACAGCTCAGCGGCACGATCGAGTCCAGCAACCGCTGAAGCCACCGATGTAACATTGGACTCAGCGGCGATCTGGGGCCAAGCCATGGAACGCAATCTGGCGATCTCAACGGTTTCCCAGTCGATTCCCATCGCAGCAGCGGCTACAGGACGAGGTGCTCCAACGCGGGAGGTCATCTCATGCCAGAGTTCGGCAGCGGCAAAAGCCCGCTGCAAACCCACAGCACGGCCTGATGCAGTACTTTTGCGCCATGCGTCCATATCCATGCTCAGTGCATCCACCCACTGGCGAGCGAGTGCTTCACGCAACGACAACGGATTGGGCGGGATGAAACAAGTGGTGTCCTGATCAAGCAATGTTGAAGGATGGCAGCCCAAGTCAGCAGGAATAAGGGTGTCGGCGGGAAGCGTCAGAGCCGGGTGCCATTCAATCGGACCGTGTGGGTCACGCAGACTCAACCGTCCTGATCCGAAACCTACGGTGATCCCGAAGAGCAGGGGCATGTCTGCATCAGCCACCTCTGCGCCCACGGTGTTGTGCACTGTGAAACTGACTGGGATACCCGCAATTTTTCCTCCCAGTTGCACGATAGGTGCATCGGGCTCAGCCACGGCCTCGGTGAAAGACCACGGTTTTGCCCCACCAGTCATTTTGACCAGAAGATGGGCTAAAGGAAAGCAAACTTGGTTGGCAAGTTCACAGACCAAGTGGGTAGGCGGGGAGATCGCGGACAAGGTGGCGAACATCTTGACGAACTGCCTGACTGCAGGCAGATTGAGGTACAGATCTCCCACGTGAAAATTACGCTTGGACATGGATGCAGCGCGCGCCAATTGGACCAGATCACGATAATGCACAGGTTGTTCCATCAGCACATCAAGGCCGGTTTGCAGCAAACAAATACCCAACTCAGTGCCCTGACCGCCGAGCGCTTGGGTTCCCACTGCCACACAGACAAATTTGGTCACCTCGGCGACCTGGTCCACATCAGTGAACAGCGGCACCTGGTAACGCTCGGCCACTTCCACCGAGCGTTGCGATCCTCGAGCAAGAATACCCACCAACTCAAAACGAGGATTACGGGCAACCGCCTCGGCATAGAACTGGCCAAAACGCGTTCCGGCCACAACCACGGGAATCGGCATTCCGAATCGCTGGTATGATGTTATCATCAGATTTCCCCGAATTCGAAGTCGTCGACGAATTGGTCGGCGACCTCACCAGGATCATCCAAGCAAGCGGCAAGATCGGCGAGTGTTGGATGGTCAAAGAGAATTTCCAAACTCACCTTGGTGCCGAACTCCGGTTGGAGCCCTGCGACCAGTTGCAGGGCTCGCAAGGAGTCTCCGCCCAAGGAGAAGAAACTGTCATGTACTCCCACTTGGTCCTCGTTCAACCTCAGCACGCGAGCCCAAACCGGAGCGATGGCCTGCTCAGTGACGGTGCGTGGAGCGACGATCTCGCGGCCACCGCCGATGAGATCCGCCCCCATCTGTTCCAGCAGCTTCCGGTCGAGTTTGCCGTTGGGGGTCTGCGGAAACTGGTCGTGGCAGATCACCGCAGAGGGCACCATGTAACTTGGGAGAGTTTTCGCTAATTCGGTTGCAAGTCGGCCGGGGCTGACCCGGGAAGTACCAGTGACCCGGGCACACAAGACAACCATCCCAGCCCCGTCCACGCCACTGGAAGTGATCTGAGTAAACCCTGCAGCGTCCAAGGCATCGATCCATTCCTGCTCGCCAAGAAGCGGAAGATGAGTGGCAGCCCGCTGATCGATCAGATCGCCATAACCTCCAGCGAACAGTGCAGTGGTCAGCAACATGAGGGTGGTGTTCCGGGTCTGTTCCCTCAGCACAAGATGTGCGCCGTCATCCATGACCTCTCTCAAACCCCTCAGCATCACCGACACATCAGAAGCCCTGTGCAAGGCGTTGTCAGCAACAACCAGTTCAACTGGTTCCCAGTCGGCCGGAGCCCGGGTGGTACGCCAATCCCACGCCCGGGTGCTGACTCGAGTACCGAATTGCTCGGTTACGGCCCCGAGCATTGAGGCAGACTCGTCGATGACAATGACCGGCACGCCACCGGGGTTCTCTGTGATCAAGCGGGGTTCCAGTCCCAATCTGCCATTAATCACCATCACATGGTGAGCCTCAGTGCGCAGCGCATCGCATGCCTCAACCAGCACTCCAGTACTTGATGCAAACCGGGCTGCACTGAATTCCCCAAGCTCGGCGGGAGTGAATGCCTGCCCGGGGCTGGACAACACGGTGACCGCATTGAGTTGACCCCTCAGCATCGCCAGACGCGTTGGCCTGTCAGCAACCAGTTTGGCCTCCAGCATCTCAACCATTGGATCGTTGACCGGCTCCCCCCCAGCGACCGGTTCCTCATCCAGGCGCCGCAGTTGATTGCGAGCCAGGTGGATCATCGTGGGATGAATCCCGGCCTCACGCATTGCCCGGTCCACATCATCAACCGGACCTACCATCCGGCCGGTGAGCACCTGCCAGTCCGCAGCCAGTACCCGGCGCGCCATGGCCTCGACTGCAGTGGAGAACCTCTGGTCAGCATCCACCACTTCAGCCTTGCTGATCACCAGCCGTTCCTTCGATGGAATTGCGGACATGCCGTTTTCCAGCACCAAGTGGGCCACCAGCTGACGTGATTCGCGGCCCCCTATCGTGCTGACTACTGCATTCCGCACCCAGTCAAGATCACTCAGGGCAGCCTCAATCTCCCCCAGCTCAATGCGATGCCCGCCAACCTTCACCTGGCTGTCTGCTCGACCGAGGAATTCAACATTGCCATCGCCCATGTACCGGGCCCTATCCCCAGTGCGGTAAAGCCGCTCCCCAGTGCGCGGATCGACGACAAAGGACAGGTCGGTACTGGTTGGGTCGTTGAGGTAGCCATCTGCCAGCCCAGCTCCGGCAATGCACAGATCTCCAGCCACCATGTCAGGGACATCATCACCCACTTCGTCAAGGATGCGGAACATCTGATTAGCCAAGGGCTTTCCATAGGGTATGGACCGCCATCCGGGATCAACTTCCGTCACCGGGAAGCTGTTCGACCAGATCGCTGCTTCGGTCGCTCCGCCCAAGCTAATGAGTTTCGCATTGGGGAAGTATCGTTGGACCGCTGCTGGCAGATCGAGAGGAATCCAATCTCCTGACAACATAACCCGGCGGATACCGGGGAACTCACCGGGGTGGGAGTCGAGATGAAGAGCCATCATCGACATGAACATCGGTACCGAATTCCACACACTCACCCGGTGACGTGCCACCAGATCGATCCAGGCTTCAGGGTTCCGGTGGTCGGCTTCAGTCCCCATCACCACGGCACCGCCTGCGTGGAACATCCCAAAGATGTCATAGACCGACAGATCAAAACTGAGATTGGACAACATGAGTGTCCTATCCTCTGGCCCGATGTCCAACGTCCGGTTCACCGCCTCAATGGTGTTTGCGACAGCATCGTGGGTCATCACCACACCTTTGGGCTCCCCGGTTGATCCGGAAGTGAAAATCACATACGCACGCGTCCTGGGGTCAGGAGCGATGCGCTGCCATCTGCCGGGAGCGTAACCGATCAGATCATCAACGCTGATCGTTGGCAGACGATGAACGTTGATAATCTCCTGAACCTCGTCATCGGTGACCATCGCCACCGCCCGGGAACGATCCAGGATTCTGGCGATTCGATCAGTGGGGCCACGCGGATCCAAGGGCAAGTAAGCAGCCCCGGCCATCATCACACCGCTGACGGCCACCACTTGACGCCAACTCCGAGGCATGGCGACCACGACTATGTCCCCTGCCCTGACCCCGGTGGCCCGCAACCGGGCTGCCAGATCCTGGGCCAATGATTCCGTCTCAGCACGGCTCAAGGTGCGCTCATCACTGATCACCAAAGCCGCATCGGGATCCTCGTCCACCCATTTCCACAACGGGCTGAGCAGGTCAGAAGGCGTCCGCTGGACCCCGGTGTGATTCGCTTCGATCCGCTGCTGCGAGCAGACAAGCGGCACCAAGGTGGTGGCGGAACGGTCAAAAGCATCGTCCTCGTCAGCAAGGTGTTCCAACACTTGGAGCATTGCATCGAACATGGCGTCGGCAATCGCTGGTTCAATGACCTCGTCAGCGATGTCCCAGGACACCAGTAATTCCCCATCCTGTTCGCTGACCTGTTCATCCAGCCATACCTGTGGAGTCTGGGAGTTTCCACGCAGAATGGGGCCGAAGAAAGTCTCATTGCTCGGGCGTGCTCCACTCAAGCCCAGCCCCGAAGTGAACACCACCGGCATGCCGGGTTGATTCCCGAGTTCGGGATGAAGTCTGGTCCACTCACGCAGTACAGTGACCCCACTGACGGTGGGATGAGCCAAGTCCTGCCAGAGTCTGGCCTGAAGGTCCGCGCAACGAGAACCAAAATTCTTCCCGCGCCAGTCGAGGCCGAGCAGAGTCAAAGAGGTGAAATCACCCACAAGGTGTTCCACCTGCGGATGCAGGGGGAGTTTGTTGAACCGGGTGAGGTTGATGGTGAACCGTTTGGATTCGCTCCACCTGCTCAGCACTTCGGCATAGGCTCCCATGAGCACCGCCGATGGCGAAATCTGGTGCTGGGCCGCCAGAGCACGCAGCCGAGCCCAGCGATCAGCTGCGAGACGGGCCTCACGACGACGAAACCGACTGGTGGTCGCTCCCGAGTTGATTGGTAGTGCAGGAGCAGGTGGCAGGCTGACAACTCGCTGCATCCAATAATCGAGGTCAGCCCGATGGACTGATGATCCTTGAATCATCTCCACGGCTTGCACGTAGTCACGGAACGTTATTTCGGCTAGTGGAATTTCGCTGGAAGGATCGTCGTAGAGGTTGCGCCACTGCGCGAAAAGAGTAAAAATACTGAACCCATCAAGAGTTGTGTTGTCGAAACTGAGATGCAGCACCCGGTCGTCGCCAGCCCCGGAGACTCCGATTGCAAACAGCGGCCAGCTGGTCAGATCGACTTGGGCCGCAGAAAGTTCATTTCTCAGGATTTCCCGCGCATCCGGTTCTCCGGTCACGGTACGGAAGCGGTAGTCGGGTACTTGCTCCAAGACACACTGGCTACTGCCATCACTGCTGAGCACGGCCCGCAGCATATCGTGCGTCCGCACCAATTGGTTCCAAGCTCTCTCAGCCCGTTCAATGTCCAAACACGGAGCGGCCATCTCAAAGTAGCAGTGGGTGGATACTCCACCAAAAGCGTACAGCCCGGTGCGGCCCAGCCAATAAGCTTGCTGAATTTCGGTGAGTCCGAAAGGTTCATGGCGTTTGCTGAAGTCGGAGACAGCCTGGGGTAGTTCTCCGAGCCGGTCCACCCCTGCGAGATCGCTGCTCTCGACCACTGCTGACGCCAATTCATGAAGGCATGGGGCGGAAAAGATGGTGTCCAGACCAATGTGGCAACCGAACTCCTTGTTCACCCGTACGGCCATGACGGTGGCGCTCAGCGAGTCGCCTCCCAATTCCAGGAAATTGTCAGTGCGCGAGATCTTGGTCCTCCCCAGCAGTTCAGCCCACAGCGCAGCCAAACGTTTTTCGATGACCCCGTCCGGAGCTTGGGCGCTGGTTTCAGTCCCGATGCTCAGTTGACTCAACAACCCGCGATCAATCTTCCCATTAGCCGTCACCGGCAATTCATCGAGGACAGTCACCAACCTGGGCACCATGTACTCGGGCAGGATTTTGCCCAATTCTTTCTCCCAGACCTCCAGGTCAACGCTCCACATGAGACCGGGGCGTCGTGCCACGAACAGCCCCTGGCCCAGTTGCGCGCCTGGGGCGTTACGCGTGTCCACAAAACCCACCTCGGCCGCCAGCCGGATCCATTCCGTTATGTCCATCAATCTTCCTTTGCCGGCCCGGCAGTCGGTGACTGCATTGGGACCATCAAGCAGATCAATGAGCAGCATCTGGATCGGTAGGTTCACTGTGGTCTCCCCACACACAAGCCACCCACCACCGCGCAACGCCGCGTAGATCTGGGCAAGCGCCGAGACAACATCGGGGCTCCGATGACAAGAATCCACGCATATCACCAAGTCGTAGCCTCCGAGGCGATCGAATCCATGGCGATCCACCCAAGCCCAGCCACGGGTCTGGTATCCGGCCTCGGTCCACTGCTCCAATAGCTCCGGATCCTCGTCGGCGATGATGACCTCGTGCTCAGTTCCTTCGAACATCAGTAGAAGTTTTTCAACCAGATGCGTATCACGAATCCCGCACAGCAGCACCCGTCCTGTCTCGTTCTGTTCTTGCCACTGCGAAACCACCTGGACGATCCACTGGTTGCGTTCGGCAACGAAAGGTTGTGCAGCAGCAAGCAACTCGGGACGAGCCTGTGGATGACGAAGACGGAAATCCAATGCGGTGAGGGTGCCGTCCAGCAGCTCGGATGCCTCGTCAACCCACGGCCGACAGAATTCCTCCAGCTCCATCAGACGCGCCTTATCCGGAACCCCTGGCTCCTGGGGACTGACCAAATGGCTCCGCCAAGCATCCAGGAGCCTTGCCTGCCAACTGCTAGGAACCGGCGATTCGCGCCCTTCAGCTTCCCTGGCAGCCAGGATACTCGACAATCCGGCACGCAGGACATGGTCCTGCGTACACAGTTCGGTCTCCCTGGCCTGTTGATGATTCTCCAGGTCGAGGATCAGACCGGTGAATCCTTCGAGATTTGCCGAGGCGCGAGCCTTGAACAACGGTTCAGGCTTCTTGGATGGAACTACGAAGGCCGACAGCGCAACGACATCCTCAATGCAGGTGGTGACCACCGCGCAGTCGGCGACGTGTTCTAACCCTGCAACTGCAGTCTCGACCTCCTCCAGCTCGATGCGATGGCCACGTACCTTGACCTGCTGATCCCTACGGCCCAAAAACTCCAAGATGCCATCAGGCCAGAATCGTCCGTAGTCACCGGTGCGGTACCAGCGCTGACCAGCATGGGTAACAAAGCATTCAGCATTCTTCCGGGAATCCCCGCAGTAACCACGAGCCACTCCAGCCCCGCCTATCCACAGCTCACCGGTCACTCGGTCGGGGCAGTCACGACCCAGTTCATCGACTACCCGGTAACTCTGGCCGGGCAGCGGCACTCCGTAGGGAATGGAAATCCATGCCTGCGGTACGGGAACCGGAACATCGATTTCGTTGGACCAGATGGCGGCCTCGGTGGCCCCGCCCATGGCGATGATGTGTCCTTGCCGACTTACCTCGTCCAACAACCCGGGAAGGTCCAGCCCAATCCAGTCCCCGGAAAGCAGAACAACTCGCAGGTCATCAATTCTCTGACCCGAAACCTGAGCGTTGATGAGAAGCATCTTGAGCAGAGCAGGCACCGAATTCCACACACTCACCCGGTGAACGACACACATCTTCACCCATACTTCTGCGTCACGCCAGTCGTCGGGGTGCAGGCACACTGCCGAGGCACCGGCCCCAAGCATGCCGAAGATGTCGAACACCGAAAGATCGAAATCGAAGCTGGACACCATGAGAACCCGGTCATCCTCGGTGATCTGGTTGTGACAGACGACAGCCTCCAAGGTGTTGCGACAGGCCCGATGGCTTATCTCCACACCCTTGGGCTCCCCAGTTGATCCAGAGGTGAAGATCACATAGGCCAATTCGTCACCGCTGACCGGGACCGGACTCGTCAGAGGTTCACAGTCCAAAGCGGTGTCCATACGATGAACCATGATTTCCGGACTAACGGTTTCGGGGTCCTGGTCAGTGAGTACGTGAGTGATTCCACCACTCCGGTACATTCGCTGCTTGCGGGCCAGCGGCTGGTCAGTACGAATCGGCACATAAGTGGCCCCAGCCCCCAGTACCCCCAGAGCACCAATCACTTGGGAGACCCCTCGAGAAAGTTCCACCGCCACCAATTGCCCTGGTCCGACCCCGGAAGCATGCAGGTATGCAGCCACACGCAAAGCAGCATCAGCAAGCTCAGCACGAGTGGTCGTCTCACCACTGCGTCCATCGATCAGGGCCGACGCCTCGGGACAGCGCAAGGCTTGCGCGAAGACAGGTTCGTGAATGGTCTCACAGCTCAGCGACATCGGCGGTGAACACAAGGCAGCCCGTACCTGCAGCATCTCATCAATGACGATTTCCAAAGGTTGGGACCAGGAGAAATCTGGGGCGCAGGCAGCGGTGACGGACTCAACGAAGGCGGTGAACATAGCGTCCAGCACTTCGGGGTGGAAGAGTTGCTCGACAGCATCCCAGATGAGCAACAGCTCACCATCCACCGTGAACAACTGAAAATCGAGCCACACCTGTGGTGTCTGGGAAACCATGAACCCCATCTGCCCAAAGGCCTCAGTGAACAGCGGCGAGAACAGTTCCACACCGATATTGCAGGAAAAGACCACTGGCGCCATGGTTCGCTGACCAGGATGTTTACGCAACCAGGAGCGCTGTACGTCCACACCAGAGTAGGCATCATGACTGATCGCTTCGTGCAAAGCGCACTGCACCCTCCGCACCTCCTCTGCGAGCCCGGTGGTGGCGTCTGGGGTAATCTGGACCATCACCAAAGAGGTAAAGTCTGCGACCACATCAGCAAGTGCTGGTCCAACTCCCGCTCTGTTGAACAGAGGAACATTCATGGTGAATCCGCTGCCCGATCCCCAGCGTTCCACGACCTTTCCGTAGAGGGTCAGCAGAGCGGCTGCCGGGGTAAGTCGGGCTGCAGCCGCCCGGTTGACGAATTCATTCCAGATCGGAGCTGGGATACGGTGTTGACGGCGCACGAAACGTGGATCCGTGATGGTTTGCGGATCAACAGCCAGTGGGATGGCAGGTGCCCCGGTGAAGCTGTCCAAGCGTTCGGCCCAGTACTGTTCGCAGGACGAGAACCGCTGCTGGTTCGCCACTCGCAACGATTCTAGGCAAGCCGCCACATTCCAGTCGGACGGGGCTGCCACTTCTCCAACACCGGTATACAGAATAGCAAGATCACGTAGGAGGATCTGGTAACTGGTCACATCGCAGATGAGCAGATCAATGTCGAAATGCAATCGAGTAGCCCCGCCCGGCAGCAGGCTCAGTTGAAGTCCAGCCACCTGGCCAGCAGCCACATCGAGTAGCCGGTGAGAGGTGGCTGAGCGCAATTTACCGAGGTGGGCAGCAACCTGATCAGGGCCTAAGTCACGGAGGTCATGAACAATCAATGGCTCATTGCCCGGTTGCTCAGCAATCTGCTGACGCCCGTCATCAGTGAAGCGAGCCCTCAACATTGGGTGAACCCGCTGGAGCTCAGCCCAAGCCCTGTCCAGTTGCTCCGGATCGACGTTATGACCGTCTACTTCCAAGTAACCGTGACAGCCAACCTGTCCCAAGTACTGCCCCGGTCGCCTGCCCACCCAATAGGCCCGCTGCACCTCGGTGAGATCGAAGGGCAGGTGCGGGTCTACATCGACGCGGCGACGACGACGGATCCTGGTGCGCGGAATCTTTTCGACCACCTGCCGCCAGGATTCCAACGTGGGGTTCGACATGAACTTGGCGAAGCTGGCATCGTAACCGGCACTTCGCAGCATTCCCACCAAGGTCATCACCTGTAGGGAGCTAATGCCCATCTCGACCAGATTGTCCGTTTCCCCGACCGTGGCACCAATCATCCCGGTGACGATGCTTGCCAAGTCGATACCGAGAGCGTGGGGCTCACTCATGATTGTCCTTCTTCTCGATGCCTGTCGATGGACCCGCGGCTTCAGCACCACCGAGTATCTGGCTGCGCAGAATCAATTTGTCGATCTTTCCGATGTTCTTGCGAGGCATGGCCCGTACCACAACCAGGCGATCCGGAACCTTGTACGCTCCTACTCCACTGGCATGCAGGAAAGCGGCCATGGTCGCCCGGGTGGGTTGTTCGCGTCCTGGGAAAACGGTGACCACCGCGCAGGTGGCTTCCCCCATCTCGGAGTCAGGGATTCCGAAAACCGCAACTTCGTTGACATCCGGATGAGCAGCCACCAAGGACTCCACCTCGGATGGGATGACATTCTCCCCCGCTCGGTTAATCTGCTCATGCACCCGCCCAGTAATGACGACCCTCCCATCATGGCGGATCATTGCCTGGTCCCCCGTATGGAAGAAACCCTCGTTGTCGAAGCAAGCGGCGTTGAGTTCGGGAGCTCCCATGTACCCATGGAAGGTGTAGGGCCCTTTCTCCACCAGCTCACCGACCTCCCCGGGCCCCAAGACATTGCCCTGTGGATCAAGGATGCGAACCTCATCCTGATCGGACACCGGGGTGCCTTGGGTATTCCAAGCAATCTCATCAGGATCATCGGGACTGGTGAAGCACGTGATCCCTTCGCCCAGCCCGTAGCCCTGGATAATTCGACAGCCGAAGATCTTCACCAAACGAGACGCCAACTCGGTACCCACCTTGGCGGCCCCAAGCACTAAAGTAGGAATGTGCCACTCAGCACGCAGATCAGCAGGAGCCTGCTCAGCGGCCTGCGCCCACGCAGCGGCGACAGCGGGGACAGCTTGGACTAAAGTGACTTCTTCTGTCTCAAGCCAGTTGGCCACTTCATCAAAGCTTGCAGTGACAGACATGATTACTCTCCCCCCGTTCAGCAATACACCCAGCACGCCGGGAGAACTCAACGGGTAGTCATGGCTGGTGGACAGTACCGCGAGATAGGTATCATCCGGGGTGACTTGACAGCGCCGCGCGCTGGCCAAAGCCACACAGGCATATGCTCCGTGCAATCTGGGTATCACCTTGGGCTTTGAGGTGGTTCCCCCAGACAGCAGGCACAAAGCCGTGTCGCCGACTGTGGGCCCGGCCACGGCGCCCAAGTCCCCCGGTGTGGTGGCATACAGTGCCCGAGCGCCAGCAGGCACACGATCACCAACAACCAGCACCTGGACCGCCAATTCCTCAGCCACCCGGCAAGCCATCGCTGCATGATCGACACCCAAGTGCTCATCAACCGTGATAATCGCAGTGGCCCCGGTGATGCGGGCAACGTGAAGCAACTCCCGATGACGATGCGAGATCAACATGAGGACCGGAACCGCTCCAATCACCATGCAGCCGAAAAGAACCTTGAGGTAGTCAGCACTGTTGGGCATCTGGACCAGTACCAACTGCCCTGACATTATCCCTGCCCCTATGAGGTGAGCAGCAGTGGTGTCGATTTCGCGACGCAGTTCAGCGAAGGTCAACGATTCGCGGGCATCAAGAACCGCCTCGACATTGCCCCGCTCCCGCACTTGGACATCGAGCAGATCGAGCAAAGTGGCATCCAGAAAGATACCGGAAGCAACATGAGCCGAAACCTCAGCAGCGATCCGGGAAATATCGGAACGACCGGTGGTGGCTGGTCGGATGATACTCATGCCAGGTCCTTAACGGTGATGCGGTGACGGACCCCGCAGGTGCTGAGGGCAGCAATAATCTGGGAACTCGGAACGGCTTCGACGACGGTGTCAGCCTGAACTGCGATGGCGGGGTCGCTGAGCAAACAGGCCAGGGCGGCACCAGACACCCACCCCGAGGCCCGGTTCCAATCGGTCGGCAGCAGGATGGCACCATCCACTCTGACCGGGGAACCGGATTTTATGCCATGCGCCGAGGAAAAAACCATGCACCATCCATCGTCAACGGTCGGGGGATCTTCTTCAGACATCTCCCGGGCCAGGACTTCCAGATGCTGGCCATCAGCCACCCGGGAACGCAGGTTCATGAAGCGATGCAGAGCCTCAGCAGTGGCAAACGTATTGTGGTATGCGGCCTCGGTGAGGTCATGCATCCGAGCCAGAACACGTAGTCCTGGATGGACCACCGGCATCGCCTTGCGCATCCCCGCAGGATGCGGCAGATTCACGGTACGCGGTCCAGCCGACACCATTTGATTGCCTGCAAGAGTGGCCATCGCATGGTTCCTCGAATCATCGAGGCTGATGAGCACATCCAAGTTGCCGGTGGCAGTGAACCCAGCATTGCCCGCCAGATGCGTTTCAACGCGCCAGCAGGTGTCCAGATGACTGCGGATCACATGGTCTGCCCATATCTCGGTGAGGCCCGGGTACACCCCGCCCGACCACAAATAGCAGCCGTCCGCTGATGACCCATTGAGTTCTCCGGGTGGACCGGAGACGTCAACAACCACTTGGTGAGTCCTGGCCAGGGACCGTACCCGGTCGGCGATCAGGTGGGCTGGTCCCGCTGCCTGCACCACCCAGCGGTATTCAGCCATGACCTCAGCCAAGTGAGCCGACTGGATGATGTCCACCACAGTGGTCGCGCAACCGTAGGCTTGCTGTAATGCGACGGCTCTCGCAGGGTCACGAGAAGCAGCGACCACTTCTAAGGAGTTGTCACGCGTCAAGAAGTCGACAACACCGCATCCCACCGCTCCGGTGGCCCCCAGAACCAGCACCGCCTGCGACGCGTAGGTCATCGCTGTTCCCCTTCCAATGCCTCGACAAGCAACCGCCCCAGACGTGCGGCACAAACCTTGGCGTTGTCAGCCATCTCGACGCAAGTGATGTGGTTTCCCGGTATCTGCTCAATCTCCATACCCGCGACAAAAACCTGCCTCCAGAAATCAATAATCTCCCCCGGATCGGCGAGCATAAAAGACATTCCTTCACTGGCTTGCAGATACGTCACCTTGCCAAAGTAAGGCTCTGGCGAAATTGCTGAAGCCAAAAAACTGTGTACGTATATCGAGTAGTACCCCGCAAGCATTTCAGCAGGAATTTGTTGGTCGGTGTACGCAGAGATGGCTGCGGTGTAATCGGCGAATCGCTGCTCCACCCCCAGGGCATCAAGCTCTGCCAGCTGACGGGATACCTCGGTGATGGGAGCATCGAGCCGCGCGCGTACATCAGCCGCACTCAGCTGCCCGCCGCACTCGTTGAACCAGTTCATCACCTCATCCATCACCGCTTGCTCATCAATGTGCGGGTATACCTGACCGAGCGTGATGTAAAAATTCGGCAGGAAGATGGCCTCCATGATGATGGAGTCCTCGATGCGATGGGTTAGTGGAGTACTATCAATGAGGGTGAGATCCACCACATCGATCCCCTTCTCCATCAGAGAACGTGCGATCTCCAGTGCGATGAAACCGCCCATGCAGTACCCAATCAACTGGACCTTGGTGTGCCCTGCGTCAATGACACGTTGGGCATACTCCCGTCCCAGCCGGACCACGAGCTCGGCAGGGTCCAAAGCGCAATAGGCTTCCATATCGGAGATGGTGAACACTTTGACCTGCCCCAGGTCTTGGCCGACAAGTTCTGCATTCAGCAACCGAAAAGCATTCATCGTTCCCAGCCCCGCATGCGGCACTAAACGCACCACATCAGATGGGGTGCCCCCGAGCAGACTCATCTTCCCGATACCGCCGTCGTTCTCCGGGGCAACCTCGGCTTCCGTGGTGTGAGCGTTGTCAGCCAAGACACGCACCATCGCAATGGTGGCACTCAGGGTGGGCTCATCAAGCAGACCACGCAGGATAACATCGAAGCTACCTCGATGGCCGGGAGACTCCGCATCAAGCAGATCCCGAAGTCGACCGGCCAGTTGGGCGAGCACCAAGGAATCGGCCCCCAGATCGTAGTAGCTGACTTGCTCACCGATTCCGACCTGCGAAAGGCACTCCGAGACGATCTCCACGACCCGTGTTCCCAATGGGTCATCAACGATGATTGCCTGAACTGATTCCCCGGTCTCATCGGGCACAAACCAGCTGGCAATCAGGTCGCGGTCGACCTTCTGGTTGGCGGTGAGTGGGAGGATCTCAACCACTTGAACCTGACTGGGCACCATATAAGAGGGCAGCAAGCCCGCTAGATGATCGCGAACAGTATCCCCATGCAGCGACTCAACACCAGGAGCGGGGACAACTGCCGCCAGCAGGTGTACTTCCTCGCCATGGCGGCGGATGGCTGCCGCCGCCGAACCAACCTCAACCATGGAGACCATGGCAGTTTCAACCTCAGCCAGTTCAATACGGAAACCATGCACTTTCACTTGGTCATCAAGACGACCGAGGAACTCGATCTCGCCATTGGGTAGATAACGGCCTCGGTCACCGGTCCAATAGCAGCGGACACCGTCATGGGCCGGGAAACGTTCGGCAGTAAGTTCGGGATCTCCCAGCAGACCACAGGCCAAACCGCGCCCAGTGATGATCAGGTCTCCATCCACCCACACCGGTGCGTCATCCCCATCACGGCCAAGCACTGCAAATCCTTGGTTCGACAACGGATATCCGTACGGAATGGAGACCTTTTCTGCATCCTCGGGAAGACATATGTGGTAGTTAGACCAGATAGAGGCCTCGGTCGCCCCGCCCAGCCCAACGACAGTGGCATTCGGGGCATGCGCACCCAAGCGAGACGGTAGGCTCACCGGAATCCAGTCCCCTGACAGCAGCACGATACGTAGCGAATCCAAGCGATTTTTGGGGTGATTCTCCATATGCCTGATCAACAACTCAGCCATCGCGGGTACGGAATTCCACACACTCACCCGATGCGTCCGGATCAATGCGGCCCAATCAGCAGGATCCAGCCAGGCCCCGGGAGTAGGCAACACCAAGGCTCCGCCGCAGGACAGCATGCCAAAAATGTCAAATACCGACAAGTCGAAGCTGAACCGGGACAAAGCCAGAACTCGTGATTCGGCGTTCATGTTCCAGCGATCAACGACATCAGCGATGGTGTTCCACGCGGCATCATGAGTGATCATCACCCCCTTGGGAACGCCGGTGGATCCGGAGGTATGAATCACATAGGCGAGCTGGGTGGGATCGACCTCGGGCAAAGTCCAGTCATCACCGGGATCAACTCCGCTGGCCGGATCGAGAGCCAGCGTCTCACCCTGCCAATCTGTCATCCCTGCCACTGAGTCATCAGCAATCAGGATATGGGCCCCAGAACGTTCCAGTATTCCGCGCAAACGGGTGAGTGGTTGGTCTGGGTCCAAGGGCATGTAGGCCCCACCAGCCAGCAGGATTCCACAGATCGCTGCCACCAGTTCGGGGCTCTTCGACCCACAAACCGCGATGATCTCTCCCGGTTCCAGGCCTCTGGCATTCAGCAGTGCCCCATAGCGCCGGGCCGCACTCATCAGTTCGGCATGCGTCCAGACGGTTTGGTCCACGATCACTGCCGGACATTCGGCGAACAGTGGCAGTTTTTCGCACCAGTCGGCGAGCAAAGTACGAGCCGGAATGTCGGCGCTAGTGTCATTTGCTGCTTCTCGGGCTGCGCGCTGCCAGGCAGGCAGGTCGAGCTTCAACGGATGGTTCCAGTCCGGATCATCGCACAGGGCTTGAACGGTAGCACTCATTGTCGCAAACATGTCGTCAACCAACCGGTCGGGCAATATGCCCAGCCGGTAGTCCCAGTTGATCCGCAGTCCCTGATCCGAATCCATCACTTGGCAGTCGATGAAGACCTGAGGAGTCTCACTGCGTCCGTAGGCGCCGACAGACGTCGACGCTCCGGGCGATACCACCCCAATGGAAGAAGTGAAAACGAAAGGCAACAGGGCATCGACACGACCCCGACGGCGGGCCATCTCTCGGATGACCTCCACCCCTGAGAAGCGACGGTGATCCAGATCCCGCATCATCCGCCGCTGCGTCCTACGTACTTGGTTCACCAAGTTCTCGGTTCCGACGAAATCAAGTTCCAGCAGGGAAACAGAGGTGAAGTCCCCCACCACTCGTTGCACCTCCGGGTGAAGTGGCATTCTGTTGAGCAAAGTAAGGTTAATACAGAAGTGATTTTCTTGGCTCCATTTGGCCAGCACCATTCCGTAGATGGTGGCCAACAATGCGGTCGGAGTTGTTTGTTGCGCGCGGCAGGATTCCTGAAGGCACGCCCAACTGACAGCATCAATCTGACATTCCAAGCGATCGAAGCACCGCTGGTCCTGTTCAATACTCAGCACTGGAAGCTTCGGAGCCCCCGGTAAGGTGTCTAGCCGATCCATCCAAAACCGGCGATCCCGATCATAGTCAGTGCCCTCCTTCATTTTGCTTTCTAATTCGAGGTACTGGGAGAAAGTGAGTTTCACCTCGGGTAGGGCACCCCCATGGATCAGGGTGGAAAATTCCTCGAGCAACAACCAGATACTAGCCCAGTCGGCAATCATGAAATCGAAATCAAGATGCATCACCCACATTTGTGGCGTAGAAGTGAGTTCAACAGTGAAAAAAGGCCAAGAATCCACCGGATACTTATGCCCACGCAGCCTGTCACGGATTTCACGTACCACCTTCCCATGCCGGTCAGTGTCGACGTGTGTCGGCACTCGCACTTGACCAGGCGCCGACGGTAGAATTTCCATCATAGCATCGGAGCGAATTACAGTACGCAACATCTCGTGACGAGCCACCAGTTGATTCCATATCCGGCACACCTTTCTGGAATCCAGTTCAGGGTATTCCAGCTCAAAATAGACATGACAACCGACCGAACCGTAGAGATGAGCCTCGTCTCGTCCTAATAGATAGGCAGATTGGATCTCGGTGAGAGGAAGTATCTGCTGGTCCTCCGGCGCACTGGTGAGCACATCGATGATCTCGTCACGATGAGCAACAAGAAACGCCTTCTGACTTTCGCTCATTGGCTGACCGGAAGCTCGGAAGCGCAACCGACCCTCGTCGACAAAAACATGAATCCCTTGATCCCGGAGGCGGCGCAAAGAATGACGTATATGGTCTGACATCGCTGTTCTCAATTCTGCCGGATAGTTTCTTGAAATTCGCCGGGTGCGATGGTCACCCCACAGGTGACAACTTGGTGATCGAGGCCGATCAAAGAGAAATCAGCTGCAGGTAGAAATCCTGAACGCCTCAGCCGTTCTGGGGCTTCCCCCAGCAAAGCAGTGACCTGCATCCATTCGGTATCGGTGAACTCACGGGCCACCCAATCCACACCACGTGCCCCATTGGGGTGGGCACAGTTGCCTGGATTCTGAGGAATATCGTAGGCTGATGCGACTAGCGGCAGGGCCAGTGGATCGAGGGCCATAAAAGAGAAACGGATCCGGGATCCATCAATTGTGCTGGCGCGCGATGACTGCATCACCCGGGTTCCTCGCACTCCGGGAATGGCCTCCACCACTGCCCGGCACCGACCAAGCTGGTCAGGATGAGCCAGTTTCTCGTCGCGGGGGATTATGACGATGTCACAGAGTCCATCCGGAGCATCTACCCAAGCTGCAAAACGACGTCCCATCGGACGACCGAACAGTAAACCCATCACCGGGGTAATGAAACGCAGCCGGTCCATGGTGGTGAACAGTTCCAGGAAGGGCCCTTCATCAAACCATATGAAAGCATTTGGCGCATCGGTTCTCCAATCTACATCAAAGCCCTCATAGCGAAGATCTTCCACCGCAGTAGCGATATCGCGAACCCGAATCTGCAAATGGCTAATTCGAAAAGCGATGTCATTCATTAATACTCCTTAGTCATGGCAAATAATGGACCTAACACCCGGTGGCCATCAGCTTTTCAATTAATTCAACAGCAGCGTCGAGACCTGGCTCCGCAGCCAGTTTTGCGGCAAGGTCCCGAGCAGCCGGATCATAAGTTCCCCTGAGCAGTTCATCGATACGCTCAGCCAGCACTTCACGGGTCAGTTCTCCTCGTTGAGCATCAATGTAATCTGGACCGGCACCATTTCTATGCACTGCCTGCGCATGGAATTGTTGGTCTCCGCCAAAAGCCACCACTAAGCAAGGGAGTCCGGCACGCAAAGCTGCACCCGTTGTACCCAGCGATCCGTGACACAGCACCGCGCGGCATCTTGGCAGCACTGCTGCAAAAGGAATCCGGCCGACGGTGGGCAACCCATCAACCACCCCTGGACGATGGTCTGGATCGACGATGATCGCCCGCAGGCCTCGATCAACCAGTATTTCCCGGATCCAGGACCAAAGGTTTTTCATACGTTCCGAGGCGACACTTCCGAAACTGACCAATATCGGTGCCTCACCGCACAGCAGGAAATCTTCGATCTTTTCATCAAAAGAATGAGCCACCGGGTTTGGATCAAGCCACTCACCAGTGACATGGATGTGCGGGCCCCAGGCAGGATCCGGCGGGTTAAGAAAGGGACTGAACTGATAAATGGTTTGTGGTGCACCACTATCTGATGCCCCGTATCCCAGTCTGAGGCGATGACGCCAAGACTTCATCACCGGCAGCATCGCCCAATGCATCATGAGGTTGGATAGGTGATGCACGATAACTGCAAGCACAGTGCCATCAAGGCGACGAGGATTCACCAAGCTGTATGAGCGGCATGGTTCAGTCGGATAGACCTGAACACGCACAGTGGGTATAGCCCGCGAGGCACCCAACAAGCGTATGACCTCACCAAACTGATTGTACAAAGCAACATCGACCCCATCCATGGCCGGCTCCAGTGCATCGAAAATGGCCGGGTCGCTGAGCAACTGTCGTATGCCTCGCACAGCATCCAAGGCCCCACCACTGTCCCCCAGCAGGCGGCGCATCATCTCTTGGCAGTCACCGGGAAGGACAACATATCCGATGCCTTGTTCCTGGACTGACCTAGTAAATTCCTCGAAACCGGCAATCACCATCTCATGGCCACGGTCAACAAGTACCTTGCCAAGATGGATAAACGGAAGCAAATCACCATGCGAGCCCATCACAACAGCAAGAATCTTCATGCTCACAAAGAACCTTCACATTCACTGATGTTCATCAGACCACATAGGAGGTTCCGGAATGTACGGTTCATCCAGCAAGCGATCTGCGGGGCCGATTCCACGAACCACCCGACAAGGGTTGCCTGCAGCGAAGACCATTGGAGGAACGTCCTTGGTGACAACGCTGCCGGCCCCAATGACGGCTCCATGCCCGATGGTCACACCGGCGGTGACCACACAATGGCCACCGATCCACACGTCTTGTTCGATGGTGACGGCTCCACCAGTACAGAACATGTTCCTGCGCTCGTCGGGATCCAAGGCATGGTTCCCAGCGAACAAAGAACAGTTCGGTCCGATCATCACATTGTTTCCGATAGTTACCGGAGACATGTCGAGGATGGTGACTGAATGATTGAAAGTCACATCGTCGCCAACAGTGATATTGGTGCCATACTGAACGCGGAAGGGGAGAAAAACCATCATTCGCTCACCCATGGAGCCCAGCAGGTCACGCAGGGCTTCACGTTTCTCGTCGTACTGGGTGGGCCGTAGCTTATTCATTGCATGACACTTCTCTGCAGCCGCCATCATCTCCTCATAGAGCGACAGATCATCAACAACCCGGAAGGGCTGACCAGTACGAATCTTTTCTTCTATCTGTTCACGCGTGTCCATAATTTATCCTTGTCAATCGGGTGGGTCAACCACTGGCATCGGCCGCTGGGTTTCCGGAAGTATGAAGGTCGGCTGTAAGGGGATTAACCAGTTCCCCGAGAGCCCTGATGAAAGTCATCATCTTTGTTGCGGTCTCACTAAGCTCTAACACCGGATCAGATACAGATATAATCCCTGCCCCGGCAAAAACAATTACATGATCTGCACGCAACACACCAGCACGCAAGACCAGCGCCCACTCACAGTCGCCGCTGGAATCCATCCAACCGATCAAACCTGAAAAAAGCCCTCTGTCGAAATTTTCGTGCCGCGTGATAAAATCGCGCGCTGGATCACTGGGCCACCCACACACTGCAGGAGTTGGATGAAGCTCGTAGAGTAACTCCATGGGGGAATATCCTTCGCGCAGCACGCCCTCGATTAGGGTACCCAAGTGCCACACAACAGGAGTAGCAACAAGTTGCGGCTCTGATGGAAATTGAACTTCATCCGTATGCCGACGAAATACTTCTATCACAGTTCGGGAAACATGTGCGTGCTCAATCAGATCCTTATATGAAAGAAGCAGGGCCCGAGCAGCTTCAGCATCACGCACCGGATCGCTGCTTCTCGGAGTCGTTCCGGCGAGCGGAAAGGTGCACACACGAAAATCGCTGCACGAAAGCACGAGTTCAGGACTGGCTCCAAGAAGGACACCAGGTTCCTCAAAAAAACCGCCCATTTTTCCGTCAAAATCAAGGCGAAAGACATAGGCGTCAGGATTTTCTTTCCTCAGATGCGCGAAAAGTTTCCCAGGACTTGGCGCCGGAGAAACTTCCACATTCAAGCATCGCCCAAGGACCACCTTTTCCATAGTGCCAGAAATGATTTCTTGAATGGCCTGATTTACCATTTCGCAATAATTATCAGGATTTGGCCACTGCTCTGAGATATCCAGCTGGTTAGTCGAAAAATCAACGAGATTCTGAGGCGACACTTGCTCCACGACGACATGTGCTGGACGATACAAGAGCCCTGGGCGACGGACATCGAAGGGAATCGCTCCAACAATTATTTCCGGGGCTTCTTCTGCCCCTTTAATGGACGCATTCATCACCTCCTCAATACTTTTGGCCACTTCCTTGCCTGTCCAAGCACGCGGGATGACTGTGGCTGCCACTCCAGTTGCGATCATGCTTCGTCGTTTGGACACGAATTCGAAATGCGACATTAGCAATCCCGTACAGTTGCGAGGACGACTACTTGGACACCTTAAGTGCTTTGCGACCTAAAACCATCAGACTGAGCAAAATCAATCCTCCGAACCACACCACGAACAAGACGATGTCAGAAGTACTCAACCGGCTGTTGATCAGCGCATCGGTCAGGGAGGTCACCGACGTTAGTGGAGACAAGTCGACAACAGGCCGCAGTATTTCTGCATACATGTCACGCGGCATCATTGCTGTATTGAAGAACATGGCCGCCATAACCAGAGGCGCAAAACTCATCGCGCCCTGAGGAGTGTCAACCACGAACCCAAGCATGACGCCAACAGCTCCGGCGGCCACAGACACCACGGCAAGGACTACGAGAGTACCGATCAGGCCGGTGAACGTACGGAAATCCGCGCCATAAACTAGCCCGGTGACTACTGCGACGGCCATCGAAACAAATGACGTCAAGGACTCCGCAAGAATTCTTCCCACCATGCTGGTGGATTGGTTTCCCGGTAACGTTGTCAGCCTGTCAGGGAGTCCTTCATGGCGTTCCTGGACGATATTTCCTGCCCCCATGAGCCCTGCCGTGAAGGCCTGAGAAACCGCGATCATCACGCACACCGCAGTCATGTCCATTGAAACGCCGCTGAACTGCTCTACCATGCCTGAGAACATCACCTTGATGATGACCATCATCAAAATCGGCATCGCCAAAGTGGACATGACCTCTGCCGGCGAACGACTCCATCGCTTCAACAGACGCCCGGCATGTACCCCAACGGCACTTAGCCAACCAATGCGCAGGTCTTCCCGATTTCTCATGCCTGCCTCCTGAAGGTTCTCGATACCCACCAGCTCCCGGCCACCAACCCGAACACCAGCCAACCCAATGCCTCCCAGCCCTCATTACCCGGGGTGAGACCGTTGAGGAAAGCACGGTTCGTATCGATCATCACTGAGAACGGCATGTGCTTGATGAATGGCTCCAACCAATCAGGCAGAGCCGCCAAGGGGATGAATGCGGTGGACATCATCAACAGCGGCAATTCGATCCCTTGGATGAGGCTGGCCACTTGGACGGGATGAGCCGATCTCAACGAGAGCCCACAGAAGACGAGTACCAAGACCTCTCCCATCAGCAATGCCACCAGGCATGCCATCAATAACCCACCGATACTGTCCGGCTTCGCCCCGCAACCCAGGCCTATGGCAACGATTGCTGTCAGCGACAACAAGGATCGCAGCAGATCGGTGATCATTCGCCCGCCCACCGCCACCAGAGCCCGGATGGGCATGGCTCGCATGCGGGCAATCAGCCCGTTCTCAACATCCACGGCCAGCGCCATCGCCGAGCCACCCGCAGCGAACATGACACCTTGGAACATCGCGGCTGCCATCAGGAACAAGGCATAATCGAACCCAGCCGAACTCGCCGCGTGTCCGAACACAACCCAGAAGGAGAGCATCGACATCCCAGGGATTACCAAAGCTGACACCAAAGATGCGCTGTTGCGCCGCAGGCGCAGATTGTTGCGCCACACAGCGCCTACGAGGGCCCGCACATTTGATGGTCTCCGGCCGCTCACCGGGTCGGTGATCACGGTAACCACCGTCACACCCCCTCGACCGGTTCGGTACCGGACACGAAAGCCGTTCCCAAGAACACATCGTCCAACGAGGGCGGGGTAAGCGAGGTAGATGTGATCTCAATGCCCGAAGCGATGATCGCACGGTTAGCCGCAATGAGGTCTTCAGCACCGTTTAGCGCGGTAAAAGTAACTTCTAGAGCATCAACAGTGAAGTCATCTTGTGCTCGCCCAAGCACACCGGGAAGCACACTGGTGGCGACCTTCTGGGCAAGCGTCGCCTCGTCAAGACCGATTTTGCAGATAGACGCCCCGAAGCGTTGCCGCAACTGTGCCGGTGATCCTTGAGAGACCTTTCGTCCCTCACGCAACAAGACGATGTCGTCAGACAACCGCTCTGCTTCGTCCAAGTACTGGGTCGTGAGCAAGATCGCAACGCCTTGGCCCCGCAGTTCGTCGACCATCTCCCACAGTTCCCGGCGCGACAATGGGTCGAGACCCGTGGTGGGTTCATCGAGAAACAACAACTGCGGTTCCACGATCAGCGAAGCCGCTATGTCCAACCGCCGCCTCATACCACCGGAGTACTTGGCTGCGCGCTGTCCCGCGGCATCGGCAAGTCGGAACCTCTCCAACAGTTCATCGGCGCGTTTGGCAGCAGCGGCCCGGCTGAGCCCGTTGAGCCGTGCAAAGAAGATCAAGTTCTCTTTACCGGTCAGTTCTCCATCAACAGCAGCAAACTGACCGGTGAGGGATATGCACTGACGTACTTGACGCGGTCGGGTCACGACGTCCGCCCCACAGACGGTAACCGTCCCTGCGGTAGGCAGCATCAGCGTGGAGGCGATATTCACTAAGGTGGTCTTGCCCGCACCATTGGCCCCCAGCAGTGAAACAACTTGCGCAGGGTGAACATCGAAGCTCAGACCCATCAGCACTTGTTTAGCCTTTGTTCCTCTGCCGAAAGTTTTGCAGAGATCGCGCACGCTCAGCGCCACCTCACCCGCTGGGACGATCATGCCGGGGTCAGGCATGTGCTCTCCTTCCATGATTCGTAGACCGACGAGGTGCAGCGACTACTTCGTCATCACGCCTACGCCACGAGCATCACACACTTTAGCTTAGCCTTACCTAACATGTCTAAGTGTTTGCGTTGATACCCACTGCGATAGCTCGGCAGCACCACGGCTCTGGTACCCACCTAACTCACGCGGTATCCACGCGCACTAGGGAGCGATCGCTTATGAAACCATGCGTGACTGGATCTACGGGCGGTACCCACGCGCACTAGGGAGCGATGGCAACTCGGCCGCACTGACCTCCGGCTTCCTATCCCGGCCCGAGCACACGTAGTTTTGTCAGATGACGAGACCGTGGGCTGGCAAGCCGCAGTTCCTCCATGGCCCTTTTGCGTCCGTCGGCGAGCGTGCGAATCAGCTCTGCTGGGTGCGTTGGTTGCCGCGGCTCACCCGCCGCTTGCCGGTTCCGACGGAACTCGCATGAGCCGCATGTGCCCACGAACTCCAGAGAAGAGCATCCGATGAGAGCGAGGAATCCATGACCAAGACAACCTTCGAACCGATCACCCTGCGCGGAATAACCGTGCGCAACCGCATCTGGGTTCCCCCGATGTGTCAGTACTCCGCCACCGGGCGTGACGGAAAAGTCACTGACTGGCACATCGAGCACTATGGTGCATTGGCCCGAGGTGGCTTCGGCGCCCTCATCGTAGAGGCCACCGCAGTGGTCCCCGAGGGACGGATTTCACCCTGCTGCCTGGGGTTATGGAGCGATGAGCAGGTGGCCGGGCTGACAAAGGTGGTGGATCGAATCCATGCCCACAAAGCTACGGCTGGTATCCAGTTGGCCCACGCCGGGCGCAAGGGTTCTGTCGCCCCCGAGTGGGGTTTCGGCACTCCCGGAACCTCCCTGGACGAGGAAAATGGCGGGTGGGCGACCGTTGCCCCGTCATCAATCGCCGCAGCGGGTTTGAAAGCCCCAACCGAGATTGACGGGGCAGGTATCGATGCCGTTGTGGCGGCCTTCGCCGCCGCCGCAGTTCGCGCGGTAGAGGCCGGTTTCGATTTCGTCGAGATTCACTCGGCCCACGGCTATCTGCTGCACGAGTTCTGCTCCCCGCTATCGAACCAACGCACCGATTCCTACGGCGGATCCCTGGGAAATCGGGCACGGCTACTGCTGCGGGTGGTGGATGCGGTCCGCAAAGTGGTACCGGAGCAGATGCCGGTGCTCGTTCGCTTGTCTGGAACCGAATGGGTGGATGGCGGTTTCGATATCGACGAAGCCACCACCGTGACGGGCTGGTGCGCCGAGCGTGGTGTTGACTTGGCGGATATCTCCTCGGCAGGCAATGTTCCCGCCGAGATCCCGATCGGTCCCGGTTACCAGGTTCGGTTGGCCTCGACTGTGCGAGAACGAACTGGCGTTCCGGTGGCCGCGGTCGGCATGATCGTCAATGCCTTCCAGACAGAGCAGATCATCGCCAGCGGCGCAGCCGATGTCGTCTTGGTCGGTCGTCAGGCGTTGCGTGATCCGGCTTTTGCGCTGCATGCTGCCGTCGAACTCCGGGTCGGCATCGACTACGTTCCGGCTCCCTACCGCCGGGCCTTCCGACAGCTTCCCGGTGCCTAACCGGCCCAGTACTGCCGGTCAGCCGAGCACTTCTCGGTAGAGTTCCAGAGTCTGCGCGCAGGCCCGTTGCCAGGAGAACTGTTCGCGCGCCCAGTCACGCCCGGCTTCTCCGACACGACGAGTCCCTTCGGCGTCCTGAAGCCAAGCGATCAGGGTATCCCCGAAGCTCTCCGGATTGCTCTCGTCAACCCGGATCGCTGTCGGGGTACCCTGCTCGGGGGTACGGAAGAAGACTTCGGAGAACCCGCTGCCCAACACGCAGGGACGAGCCAAAGCCATCGCCTCCACCGCCACCAACCCGAAGGGCTCGTAGAGAGAAGGAAAGACGCATAGATCGGCCATGGCGTAGTGATCGGCTAACCGTTCCTGGTCGACGAAGCCGGTGAGAATCACATGGTCTCCCAGCCCCAAGTCGCTGACGAGTCCCCGGACCGCATCCTGGTTGCCCTCCCCCACCACGACCAACCGGACATCCGGAACCCGATCGGCCACCACACGCAACGCCCGGATCAACGGAAGGATTCCCTTCTGCTTGTGGAGTCGCCCGACGAAGACGAGCAGTGGCGCGCCGGGGTCGATCCCAAGTTTGGTACGCAGCCTATGGCAACGCTGCACATCGACTTGGCGCTCCTGGCCCACGTAGCCGCTGCCGTGCACCACGTGACGCACATGATCTGTATCCCCCCAACCATTGTCACGCAGCACCTGAGCGGTCTCCGGGGTGGGGGCCACGACCAGCCGGGAGCGCCGGGCCAAGTGTTTTTCTATCCTGGGGAACAGGCTCAGGGGATCGCTGATGGAACGAACCGGGGCCAGCCCGAACTCGGTGGTGTGGACGTGAAAGACCAACGGAATCCGCAGCACGTGCTCGACGAAAGCCATCGCGATGAAATTTGTCGAGTCATGGGCACACACCAAGTCGATTTGCCCTCGGCGTTTGGCAACCCACAACGCGGGCAGATGCCGCAGGTTGGTCTCAATCACCCCCAGAGCGAAGGCGAAGAAACCCGACCGTGTCTCCCGGTTGATCGAGTGCTTGCGAGTAGCCAGCCGCAGCACCCAAGAAATGGGGCGATGTACCTCCAGCCCGTCGCGGCGTTCCCATATCTGCAATCGTCCCGTGTTCAACGTGTGAACGCTCATTTCCTCAGTACGAGCGAGCAGTGGGAACAACACCTGAGCGTATCTACCCAAGCCCGCCGTCACATTCGGTGGGTACTGGGTGATGAGTACTGCGATTCTCATCTCCGGGCTCCTTTCGTGACCCCTCCACGATCTTGGTTCCATCCCGCGATGAGAGCGATCGCAGAACTGATCACCGCGCTTGCGGCCGCGAACGCCCACAGCCCGGCCATCGGTGTGGCAGATCGAATGATCACCCACAGGCACACGATCCCCACTGGGAAGCCGAGTGACACCGCTGCGAGATGGCTTCTTGATCCATGGCTTCCGTCCATGGTGAGCACGAACCCCAGCAGGATCATCAGACAATGCATCGCAATTCCGGCACCACTGACCACCATGGCCACGACCGAGAACCCGTATTGATCACCAACCAGCAGACACAAAGGCGCGCATACCACAGCGAACCCCAGGGTTCCTGCCCCCAGCAGCAACGGGGTGTAATCACGCACCCATTGCAGGGCCGTGCGGGTATCGGTAACCGCCAACCGCGGCAATAATGCTAGCCCCACACCATCGTTCATGAGAATCCCGGCCAGCCTCCTGGGCATCCCGTTGTAGACCGAGTACACCCCCACCGCCGCGGGGCCCGCATAGTGCATGAGCATCATCGAATCGACGGTGAACAGGACGCTGAGCAGCAGTGATGTCAAGGTCACCGGCATGCCGTGGCCATACAGTTCATGAACCGATGACCTGACCCAGCCATGGGGCCGGGCACCGGCAATCAGACATGCCGTCGCCCCGGCAACGACGGTCACGACGGCGAAGGCATCGACGAATGGTAGGCAGTGCCGCACTCCACGTAGCAGCATGACCATGGCAATCAGCGCATATCCGATCGCGGCTGCCAGGCGCACCGCCGCCGAGGTGGCGAACCGGCGTCTTCCCCTCAGCGAACAGTCCCCTAGGGCATTGATGCTCTGGGCGACGGCGAGGGCGAAGGCATGCCAAGTGATCTCTGTAGGAATTCCCCAAGCCACGTACAGGAGTTTGCCGATTCCAATCATGGCGATACTCACGACCCCGATCGTGGTGAGCACGACGGATAGTGCGGTCCCCATGAGCCGGGTGGCCTGCACCGGATCGGCGGTGGGCAATCGGTGCATCACAGCCATGCCTACATTCCAGGTGAGCAATCCGCTGCCCGCAACGGCCACCGTCGACACAACGGTATAGGTGCCGAACTCCGCCGGGCCCAGCCAGCGGGCTAGTCCGAGGGCCACCACTGCGACGAGCCCGGCGGAGACCGCACTGGTCACACTCGATGCCAGGACACGTCTCGACGGAGGACCCGTCGTGCTCATCCGATTACCGATTCGTAGAGACCCAAGGTCTGTGCTGCGGTGCGGGCCCATTTGAATCCCGCAGCATGATGCTGCCCGGCGCACCGCAGCCTGGTACGCAGTCCGGGATCGGTGAACACCGCATCAATGGCTTCCACGATCTCTGCTGCGTCGACTCGCTCAAGTTGGATGCATGCTCCGGCTTCCGCACCGGAGACCTCCGGTGAGTAGCCGGGCCCCAGGATCGTCGGGGTGCCCAAAGCCATGGCCTCGATTCCCACGAGTCCGAACGGCTCGTAACGCGACGGCAGAACGCATACGTCGGCAGCCTGCATCCATTCATAAACCTGACGCGCGGGCAGGAAACCAGGAGATTGCCAGACTATCTTGTCCAAGCCGAGATCCGTGATGACCTCATTGAGCGGTTTCTCATCGGCGCGCGGATGATCGGCTCCGAGGAGCACCACCCGGAGCTCCGAGTAGCGTGTCGCCAATACGGAAACGGCCTCCAAGAAGTCATGGATCCCCTTGTGGGGGCGGAATCTTCCGACGAACAGAAGCGTCTTCTCCGCTGTGGTGGCATTCTGTTCGCGCGTGCCGCAGGGAAGGGAGCTCCGGACGGAGGCCAACTGCGGGTCATCAGCCCCATGGTGAATAACGACCATCTTGTGGGCGGGGAATCCACGAGCCACTAAGTAGTCACCCAGCATCCGGCTTGGAACGATGACCTTGCGGGCAAATTTGGCCATCGTGTTCTCCAGGAACCTGGTCAGGTACCCCAGCCAGGACGGGTACAGGTCCATCTCGGTGGAGTGGACGTGGAAGACTACGGGCAACCGACTGAGGACCGCAACTAGGATTCCTGCCGGGCAAGCCAGCCAGTCGTGGACCGCGATGACCGCTCGGCTACCGGATTGCCTGGTCTCGCCCAGCACAGCGAGCGCGCAGCGCAAGTTATAGCCAAGCAGATACCAGGCCCATCTCCACCGATGGTCCTGAGGCGGGGAGCTCGGCGCGCCAGAGGTTCTCACAACTCGCCAACCATGGAATCTGCGCACCTCGATCGACAGCGCCTCCCGGCCAGCGCCGATTGTCTTGCCCATGCTGTAGCACACGGGGATTGGTTCCAGAAGATCGAAATCACGCGTGACCCGTTGCAGATAACTGCTGAGCCCTCCTTCCACGGGGGGTGGGGCCTGGGTGCACAGGATGTGCAGTCCGGCGTGCAACCCGGACAATCGTCGCCGGGCGAAGGTCAGATCCTCCGGGGTATTGAGGCCGCGGGTCTCCACCGGGTCGCCGACCTCCAGATGGTGCATGTTCCATCCCTCCTCCTGCGCAAGATGAGCCAGGAAGGGCAGGAAATTGATCTCACCTGTCCCCTGACCTGGTGGGAAGGAAACGACGTGGCGCTGCCAAGCTGCTTCGAGGTCCTGGGTGCGCAGCGCAAACAGTCCCACATCACTCCACCCCACCGCGCGAACCGCATCGCCTTCCCGGCTCTGGGCGATGTGGTGTAGCCGACCATCAACGAACACATAGTCGACGTAGGGGTGCCTCTGTTTCACCAAAGGCAGCACGCCAGTATGAGGACCTGCCGCGCCGATCGCATCGACGCAAGCGCGCACTGTGGCAGCCGACAGGTTCACTTGGTCACCCCAGACGATCAGCAGGACATCATGATTCCGCCATACCCCGGCGCAACCGAAGATCGCATCACCCATTCCGGTGGGATGCTGCTGGATGCTCATCGAACAGTTCTCGTGTTGCCCGTCGGCCAGATGATCGGTCATGGTTTCCCTCGCCCCGGGAGCAACGACGATATGGACATCGTCGGCGGATCCCTCCAATCGGTCGAGCAGGATGTCCAGGACGGTGATCCCCGGCGAGATGGGGAGCAGCACCTTGGGGGTGGCGGTACCCATACGCGTTCCCCGTCCGGCGGCGGGAATGACGGCACAGACCTTCATCTGCTCGTCCCCAAACCGGCCAACTCCGCCAGCGTATCGAGGTCGGGCACCCAGCAGGTCCCTTCGATGCCCAGCGGTTCCCCAACCTGGATAGTGTCCAGACCAGCGGCTAGAGCAGCGCTCACCCCGGCACGGGAATCCTCAACGGCAACCGGCCGCAGCTCGGGTGCCGCCAGGTCGAGTGCTCGGAGGTAGACATCGGGCGCAGGTTTACTGCGAGGTACCAAATCACCCGGAACGACGTGATCGACCAGATCTAGCAAGCCGGTTGCCCGCAGGGAGGCCATCGTGGACGCGGCGCTGCCTCCGGAGACCACCATCACTTGGTGACCGGCAGCGTTGAGCTGGGTCAACAGTTCCCTGGCCCCGGGCAAGGTATGAACCATGCCTTCACCCGCCATGCGACGGTAGGCGGCTCGTTTGATATCGGTGAACTCGGTCACCTTGGCGTCGGGGACTCCGAGGAAGAATGCGATGGCTCCGGTGGACTGCCCCAACACGTCAGCGTAGTGGAAGTCTGCTGGGTCCAGATCCGGACAGCAGGTCGAGATTGCCTCCTGGAATGCAGCCTCGTGTGCCGGAGAGGAGTCAACCAAAGTACCGTCGAGGTCGAACATCCAACAGACGGGATCCGACGGAGACGGGATCATCTCGCGCGGTTCAGTTCCGTTGGCATCGACGAGGTCCAAAAGAGCACGCAGGGTATTCGCTCCGTGGTGTTGCGCAGGATGGTCAGGATCGGTCAGATCGGCCTCAACAACCAGTGCCCCACGGTGCTGGCCCCATTCCCGGTGCGCGGGTCGAACTTTCCCGTCGCCGCTAAGCAGCACATGGGTAAGCGCCCTGCGACGGTTGTGGGCATCGCCCAGCCCAGTCAGCGCATTGTCCACGACGTGTTCCGCATCTAAGCCCTGAATATCCTTGTCATGGCGAATGTTGACGAGCAGGCACCTGACTCGTGACCGGCCTTCGACCATGGCTTCTGTCACCCCGGGAGTACGGTAGCTCGGAATGAGCGAGGAGAACTGGGTGCCTGCGGCGAGCACCACCACATCGGCCCGGCGCAAGGCCACATCGGCACGTTTATCAAGGGTGACCACTGCGGCATGGGACGCAAACCATCGCTGCTGGCTGGCCCGGGAGGAACGAGCAAACCGTTCCCGCAATGCGACCGGGATCTGCTCGGTGACCAGGTGAATCCCAGTGATCGGCGAAGCCGACTGCTCGGCAACGATGTCCGCCTCGTCGAAGAGAATCTGACCGTCGGCCTTGCGAGCCATCAGGTAAGCGTTTTCCCCAGAGGTGATGTCGAGCACCTCGATGGGCGAACCGACGGCCTCACCCAGCACCGCGATGGCCTCGTTGAATCCACCGAGACGCAGGTATAACCCTGCGATCACCAGATTCGGCAAGGCACAATCACCGAGGTCAGCATCCGGGGCCACGGTGGTGAGATGGTCAGCGACCGCCGTCAGCCCATCGACACATACCCGGTTTACTTGCACAGGAAGCAGGTCCCAGCCGATCGCTTCCCGCACCCCGCCCGATGCGGCCCGGATGTGGGCCGTCAGATCCTCCAAGGTACTGCCCATAGGCATCCGGAACTCCATCAGCCCCAGTAATGCAGCATCACGGGGATCTGCAGAATCCAGGTGATGGGTGAGGTTCTTGCGGAAATCTGAAGGACCCAGCATTCCGGGAACCAGCCCGCGCAATAGCCCGGTCGACAGCCCATTGTCATAGCCATTGACCAGCAGGGTCGTGTGGATGTCGGGCCGCTTAGCAAGTTCCCGGACCAGCGATGTGCCGCCATGACCGCCGCAGAAGACACAGACCCTGATCATGCCATCACCTCCACTGGAAGACGAAGAAGACCCAAGTGGATGAGCCTCACCCTGGTTGCCAGGTAACGAACAAACAAGTACCTGTCACGGGCTCCCTTCCAGAGTCCCCACGAAGAACGTCCCGAGGCACGCGGTCGGTGCTCAATCTCCACCTCGGTCCAGGACACTCCTCGCAAGATCAGGTTGGACATGATCTCCGTGGAGCAGCTCAACCCGCAAGATTCCAGAGTCATCGACCTGGCCATCTCTCCCGGCATCATCTTAAAAATCGAATTGAAGTCCCGGTAGCTGGTCGAGTGAGTCATGTTGCACACCGCTCCGCTCATCCTTGATCCGAGTCTGCGGACGAAACTGTCGCGTTTGTTGACTCGGCACCCCGAAACTGCGTGGGCACCGGCGACCACTGCCGGGCGGAACCGTTCCAGATTACTCAGCGGGAACTGGCCATCTGAGTCGGTCAGCACCACCCAATCCTTGGTGCTCGCCGCAATAGCGGTCGCGATAGCTGCTCCGGCCCCAAGGTTCTGCGCGTGCTCGACAACGTGCAATTGAGGGATCGTCCGTGCCTTCTCGGCGAGAATACGGTGGGTGTCGTCGGAACTGCCGTCGTTGCATACGACAATCTCCCAGTCACGCACCCAGTTGCTGGTATCCAGGTATCCAACCCACTCATCCACAACCTGCCCGATTCCTGCCTCCTCGTTGTAGGCGGGAGCAACCACCGACAGGTTGACTCCCCCATCAGCAGCTGTACCCGGTTCATGCTGGTTCTCCGCCAGCGGACACCCGCCAGGCTGTACCGCAGGAGGCTGGGTGCCCCCAGCACCGGGTGGGGCTTCATCGGGTTGATCATCGAAGATCTGCATCCAACGTTGCAGGGGCAAACAAGCGAGCAGCACAGCCAGCGGTACATGAGCCACCGTGAACCAGATGGCTTCGGTGAAGCTCACCGGTCGCCCGACGATGACGACAATGTGGGGAGCGTCCAAGGTCTCGGCAATATGGTCAAGGGGATTGACCAGTTGCCACATGACGTCGAGGAAGCCAGAAAAGACTATAAGCACCCCCATGACCGCTACCTTGACAACTCTGCCGGCCGCAGCCCCCCCAACTCGTAGAGCCAGGGCAGTGGTGAGCACAATGCCCGGATAAAGCAACAGGTACAAGTGCGTGTAAAACTCCCCGGCGTGCAGTTGCTCCCGGTCAAAGTAATAGTAGTAGGAGATTCGCGGGATGACATAGCCGGTGAATGCCACGAAAGGCATCACCGACAACCACGTCCATCGCCCACCGCATCGTGGGAAGGTCGCGATGGTAGCGATGAGCAGGAGATAGACCACGATCTTGATGATGAATTCTAACGGCCCGGATACCTCCCTCTCCCGGGGCAACAGCAACCACGTAGCAGCCGTCCCACCGAGTCCGATGAGCCCGCAGGCCAACCAGAACCAGTTCCGCAGCATTGTGCCTACGGTACCGAGGGATTGTTGTTCTCTTGTTTTGTTCACTGGACCGCCTCGTCATTGTGGGGTAACAACGACAGCCAACCCGTCAGAGGGGTGGTTCCGCCGGGAATACCGACGCACACCTGGAAACCGTTGTCCTAAGGCTCACCATCGAGCCCTGCCCCAAGGTCCCGCAAGTCTGTCGTCAAGGTTAGTTTAACCTAAATCAGTTCAAAGTTGGCAAGTGACCTGTTCTGTCCGCGAGCGATCGGAACCGCTTCTGCTCGGCTCCGGCATCGAACCTGGTCCCAAGAATCGGATTGTGGAACCGGTCCGAGGGCTTGTCAATCAGCTGCTCCACGCAGTTCACCCAGTCATCGACACCGTGACCGATGTCCAGCCAGTACACCTGTCCACCAACCCCCAGCCCCCTGCCGACTCGATTAGACACGAGCAGGGGAAGCCCACTGCACTGGGCCTCAAGGCCCACATAGGGCAGGCCCTCGAACCAGGATGGCAACACTGCCACGTCCGCTGCCTGGAACAAGTCGGGGATGTCGTCACGGGTTCCCAGCATCAGAGCGTTGTTCTGGAGCCCCCGGTTGACGATCTCCTTGTGGAGCCGAATAGCATCGGTCCCATCACCGCACATGAGGAGCAAAACCTCATGTCCTCGCCCCCGTAACTCGGCGAGCAGTTCGAGCGAGAAACGCTGGTTCTTCTCTGGAGCGAGCCGTCCTACGTGGATCATCACCGTCGTGTCATCCGCGATTCCCAGTTCCTCTCGTTTCACCCGACGCCGCCGGGGATCGAAGGCGAATATTTCGGGATCAATCATATTGGGAACGAAGGTCCATGTGGTGTGCGGGAAGAACCACCGTGCAGCTTCTTCATCGCATGCAAAGCATCCATCGGCGAACAGCGGGATGAAACGTCGCTGGAGTCGATGCACTATCCCGTGCCCGACCCCGAACATATTTGCCGACTGATGGGCGTGAAAGATCCTTCGCGGTACCCCCATCGCCCGGGCCAGCGCCAACTCATGAAGGTGAGCAATGCAGTGGTTCATCCAGACGACTTGGAAGTCCCCTCTGTGAAGCAGTAGCAGCAAGCTCTCCAGGTAACGTACAGGATGCCTCGTGGGCGACGGAAGCCGGACCACTCGTGCCCCCAATTGCTCGAGCTCGCCGCGCCTTGCCGGAGCGGGACTCGTGGTGAGCACGGTGATGTCATAGTCCTCACGAAGCGCCCGTACCGCGGTCACGATGAAGGTCTCGATTCCACCAGTGTTTCCGGTCAACCACCCCAATAAGATCCGGGGCCGGACAGCACACGACGAACCGCCAGGGAATGTCGTTCCCGAGGATGCGCGACGTCTTCGCCTTCGTTTCAACGTTTCTCCCTGCTTCGGGGGCATCCGGGTGTAATGCAGGCAAGTCTAGGTCGCGACGGGGTCACCCGAGACGGAGCCTTCTCACGCCTCGTAGCCTCGTTGAAGTACAGATGCAACACTGACTCCTCACGGATCAGTAGGGTTGTCCACGTCGAATGAATCGATCGATACCTGCCGTTGACGAAGCAGAGGAGTACAGATGTTCAAAGGCGCCGATGACCTACTGGCGTTCGTAAGGGAGGAGGGCATCGAGAACATCGACGTCCGCTTCTGCGACCTGCCCGGTGTCATGCAGCACTTCACCGTCCCAGCCCACGAATTCGGCCCGGCGGTCTTTGAGGAGGGGCTGGCCTTCGATGGCTCCTCGGTCGTTGGTTTCACCACCATCGACCAGTCCGACATGGCGCTGATGCCCGACCCAGCTTCCGCCTTCGTTGACCCCTTCCGAGAGGCAAGGACCTTGGTGGTGAACTTTTTCGTCCACGATCCGCTGACCAAGGAGCCGTTCTCCCGCGATCCGCGCAACGTTGCACGCAAGGCCGAAGCCTACTTGGACACCACCGGCATCGGCGACACTGCATTCTTCGCCCCGGAGGCCGAATTCTACGTCTTCGACGACGTGCGCTACGAGACCAATGAGCGCACCTCCTTCTACTCCATCGACGCCGAATCAGCCGGGTGGAACTCCGCCCGCGCCGAGGACCGCGGAAACCTAGGTTACAAGGTGAAACTGAAGGGCGGCTATTTCCCCGTTGCCCCGGCAGACCACTATGGTGATCTGCGCGACGAGATGGTTCGGTTGTCCACCGAGGCAGGTCTGATCATTGAACGGGCTCACCACGAGGTGGGCGCTGCCGGACAGGCCGAGATCAACTGGCGTTTCGACGAGTTGGTCGCATCGGCAGACAACATGATGAAATTCAAGTATTTGGCGAAAAATGCCGGCTATCGCAACGGCAAGTCGGTCACCTTCATGCCCAAACCGGTCTTCGGTGACAACGGCTCGGGCATGCACATCCACCAATCCATCTGGAACAAAGGCAAGCCGCTGTTCTACGACGAGAACGGTTACGGCCAACTCTCCGACATCGCCCGCTGGTACATCGGGGGTCTGCTGGCCCACGCCCCGGCCCTGCTGGCATTCACCAATCCAACGGCGAACTCCTTCCACCGTCTGGTGCCGGGTTTCGAGGCGCCAGTGAACCTGGTCTACTCGGCCCGCAACCGCTCGGCTTGTATCCGCATTCCGATCACCGGCTCAAATCCGAAGGCCAAGCGCATCGAATTCCGCTGCCCAGACCCATCCTCGAACCCATACCTGGCCTTCTCAGCTTGCCTAATGGCCGGCATCGACGGCATCCAGAACAGGATCGAGCCGCCGGCCCCCGTCGACAAAGACCTCTATGAGCTTCCCCCCGAAGAACATGCCGAGATCACCCAAGTCCCGGGGTCGCTGTCCGAGGTGCTCGACGCCCTTGAGACCGACCACGACTTCCTGCTGGTCGGCGATGTGTTCACCCAAGACCTCATCGACATCTGGATCGGGTTGAAGCGTGAGGAGATCGCGGCCCTGCAACAGCGACCGCACCCCTACGAATTCGATCTCTACTACCAGATCTGACGCCTGCCATCGAAGGGGCCGAAGCGACGAGCATCAGGATCGGCCCCTTCATCGCGTCTCACCGGTGCCCGTAACCGATCACCTCTCATCCTTGAGCGAGAGTCAGGTGTTGCCGCACCAGTTTTGATATTATTATCGATACTGATATCAATATGTGTCATGGTGAACTCCTCAACTCTGCTCCATCCGGTACGCCAACGCATAGCCCAAACCCTGCTCAGACAAGGACAAGCGACGACACACCAACTCCACGAGCACTTGCCCGACATTCCTATCGCGACGCTGTACCGTCACGTCAATCACCTGGTCTCCCACGGTCTCATCGAAGTCGCTGCCCAACACCAAGTGCGCGGCACCAGCGAGAGTACCTATCGGCTCGCCCCGGGCCTGTCCAATCCCTCGGCCGAAGACCTGAAAGCATTGAGCAATGAGCAATTGCTTACCGCCTTCACGGTGTTCACTTCGGGTCTGATCAACGATTTCGGCAGATATCTGGGTGACGAACCTCGAGATCTGCGGGCCGATCGGGTGAGCTTCGCCCAAGCGTCGTTCTGGGCCAGTGACGAGGAAATGGACGAACTAGGAGAGGTCTTGATGACAGCCATCCAGCGATTACTGAACAACGAAACCTCTCCGACACGTCGACGTCGTACCCTCAGCACAGTACTGATGCCGACTGCTTTCTCACAAGATAATCCAACCGATGGAAGCTCCACAAAGGTGCAGGCATGAACGACGCCTTATTACCGGTAGCCATCATGTGTGCCCTACTCATCATCTGGTGCCTGATCGGTATCATCCGCCACCCGGTGCGGCATCTGCCCAAATGGGCCTGGATTTTGATCGTGTTTTGCTTCATCCCGCTGGGACCAATTCTGTATCTTGTCGTGGGCCAGGCCCGGCGTGATGACCTCACCGATGAGGATCTGCGATGACAACCGCGCTCACGGCCACCGGACTAACCCAGCTTTATCCCGGCGGCGGAGGAATCCGCGACGTCAATCTCACCGTAGCAGACCAATCAGTGACGGCAGTCATCGGCCCTAATGGCGCGGGAAAAACAGTGCTATTCAGCATCCTTGTCGGCTTGGTCACGCCCCAAAGCGGAACCGTCAATTTCGCTTCTTCGAATCCCCGGGTTGCCTACTGTCCCGATGTCCCCCAGTTCGAGCCCTGGCTCACTGCTTTTGAGGTAGTGCAGACATCCATGGCTGTCGCCCAGCGAAATGCCATGCGCTGCAGTTTACCAAACACCAGTGACCCTGTGGGCTGCGCTCTGCAGACCTGTGGCCTGGACCGGGTAATGCACCGCAGAATCGCTGGCTTTTCCCGCGGCATGCTACAGCGCCTCGGAATTGCGGCCGGGCTAGTGACCGATCCGGATGTGCTGGTGCTTGATGAACCAAACAGTGCCCTAGATCCCATCGGCCGCGCCGATGTACGCGAAGTAATCATGGAGCAGAAACGGCACCGCTGCATCCTGTTGTCCAGCCACCTGCTGAGCGAGGTCGAAAAACTGGCCGACCACATCATCGTGATCAACCATGGACGGATGGTCGCATCAGGGACCACCCCATCGATTCTCGCCAAGGGAATGAAACCGGTGTGGACATTGCGCCTAGCATCACCCACCGCCATCGATGCCAGGCGATTTGCCGCAACGCTTCCCGACGTGAGTCTCAGATGTACCTCAGACACCATGTGCACCCTCGGCTTCTCCAGCTTCGAGGCTGCCCACACCCAATTGGTTCCAGCCCTAGCCGAACTTCACGCACCGATACTGGAGGTCAGCCTGCGTGACCAAGATCTCGACGTCTCCTTCGCCCGCATCCTCGGTGAGGAGGAACGATGAACTTCATCCTGAACTCGTTACAGGTGGAGATCCGACGGCTGACACGTTCTGGTCTGTTGGCCGGGCTGCTGATAACGTTCGCTTTCTTCGGGCTGTCGGGCCCAGCACTTGCCCTGTACATGCCTAAAATCCTGGCTACCTCGACAAAAACCGATCAGGTCACGATGACGGCAGCAGATCCTACCCCGGTCGATGGAATTGCCCTATTCAACCAGAGTGCGATGCAGTTGGGATTGATCCTGGCAGTTACTGTTGCGATTACCTCCCTGGGATGGGATACCCGACCTGGCTCATCGAGCTTCTATCGAACCCGCACATCGCACCTGATCGGGATCACTCTCCCGCGTCTGGGTGTCGACTGGGTCATCGTGGCGGCCAGCCACGCATTCGCACTTGGGCTTGCCGCTTGGCAGACCCAAGCATTCATTGGCCCGCTTTCGGTAACCTACCTGTTCAGGACGGGAATAGCGTCGATCACATATATGGTGATGGCGATGAATGTCGGGTATCTAATCATGGCAATCACCCGTCGCACCGCGACAGCAATCGCGGTGTCCACAATCCTCATGCTGGTGTTACCCCTGGCCAACAACTCCCCAGCGACCGCACGGTGGTCCCCCACCGCCTTGCTCGGTGCTGCAGCCGGGACAACCGATCTGATCGGCCCGTATCTGTCGGCAGGGATGGTGTTCATCGCCTGTTTGGCTCTTGCCTCCTGGGTGACCGCACGGCACGGTCTGCGCCGAGAGGCCTGAGGGCATGTGCTGTGACTGTTCATTGCCTGCAGATGGGCACTGAACAGTCACAGCAGCCTGCGCCAGGAATACCTCCCAAAGTCATTGGGCTGTCGTCTCACACCATTGGGATGTTGTTTCACACCTGGTCCACAGCTTCACCAAGGGTTCACCCCAGCTTCATCAGGCGGGATTGGTTCGTCACCTGATCCAACCGGAAGGCCTGAGATGAACCTGCTGCTGATGGGCGCCGATCTGATCGCCATCACCGTACTCATGACCACTCTTTACCTGCCCCGTCAGGGGCGACGGGAGTTAGTCTCCAGCTTCTTGGTGACCAACGTTGGCGTACTGGCCGTCGCCGCCGCAATGTCCACAGGAACGGTCAGTGCAGGCCTGGGCCTGGGTCTATTCGGTGTGCTGTCGATCATCCGCCTGCGCTCCGAAGAACTATCCCACCGCGAAATCGCCTACTATTTCGCTTCCCTGTCACTTGGGTTGCTCGGCGGGCTCGGAACGATTGCAGTGCAATGGGGAGCCGGGTTGATGGCATTGATCCTGCTCGCGATCGCCATCGGCGACGCCTCCCGGTTGACCAAGCGCACGGCCTCCAGCGAATTGCTGATCGACCAAGCGATATCTGATCCAGTGGCACTCACCGAACGAGTCACGCACCTCGTCAACGGTGAAATCCTGGAGATCAACCCACAACGCATTGATCTGGTCGACGACTCAACCTTGGTTTTCGTCCGCTACATACCCACGCAGCGCGTTGTTCCCCGGATCCCGGAGGAATCTGCTGTCATGTGTCGTCGCGCAGCGCAACCGGAGATTGCCCGACGATGACCACGACCATCAGTTTGGCCGAGCTCAATGCCACATCGTCCCTGCTGCAGCGGGTTGATCGGAAATACCTGTTAGATCTCACCGATGCGGAGGGCTTCATTGAGGAGATCTCCGCGACCAGTAGGGTTCTGGAGATCAATGGGTCGACCTGGTTCGACTACCGATCCTGCTATTTCGATACCCCGGATCTGTTCTGTTACCGCCAAGCAGGACACAAACGCCGTCGCCGTTTCAAGGTACGCACCCGCGAATATCTGTCGAGCGGGTCGAACTGGCTTGAGGTTAAGACCCGCGGGGTACGGGGCACGACAATCAAGGACCGCATCCCGCATCCAGCCAGGACATTGATGCCGTCGGACCAAGTATGGATCGCCGCAACCCTCGCCCACCGAGGAGTCGACACCGCTCCGATTCCCCTGCTCCAGCCCACGCTGGTCACCAGCTACATGCGACGCACCTTGCAGACCTTACCGGCCCAGAATCACGGGCCCACGCGGGTAACCATCGACCGTCGTTTGGCGGTCGAACTCACCAACAACGCACCCACAGGTGCGCTATTCGCCGATCTGAGCCACAAGGTCATCGTGGAGACGAAAGGATTCCCGCGTCCTTCTGGGATCGATCATCTGCTGTACCGAATGGGGTATCGCCCCCGATCGATTTCTAAATACGGAATCGGCACCGCGCTGCTGCGCATCGATCAACCAGCATTCAGGTGGACCCGCCTGATGAACACCGATTTTGCCGCCTGACAATCAAGAAAGAGCACAATGAATTCACGATTCAAAACCTCTATCATCGCAGCCCTCGCGCTGACCACCTTCTCCCTGGCCGGATGCTCGGTGGCCTCCTCGCAGGACACCAGCTCCCAGACCTCGACAGTCTCCTCGTCCACAGGCTCCGGGGAGCAGACCAATACCGCCAATGCCTCCTCGGACCTGGGAAGTGGGCTAACCGCTTTCCTGGCGGACAACACGACCTCCCATGCCGAGGCCGGTGATGCCGACTACGACGCCACGAGCGCCACAAAGATCACCTTGTCGAATGAGGATGTGACGATCACTGAACCAGGCACCTATGTCCTTTCTGGCACCCTCACCGATCACTCGGTCCGGGTGGCATCCGAAGCGGAGGGCAAAGTCCGGTTGGTCTTCGACGGGGTGACCATATCCTCATCCACAGATTCCCCGGTGGTGGTGACGGCCGCCGACGAGGTGGTGATCGTCCTCGCTGACGGTTCGACGAACAAGATCACAGACAACGCCGATCACTCACAGGCCAAAACGAATTCCGATGCCCCGGATGCTGCGATCTTCTCCATGGCCGATCTCACCATCACCGGCACCGGTTCCTTGCAGGTGACCTCGACCACCGGTGACGGCATAGGGACCAAGGACGGCTTAGTGGTCCAGTCCGGCACTCTCGCCGTCAAGGCCGCTGACGATGCCGTGCGTGGCAAGGACTATGTCGTCATCGACGGCGGTGTTCTTGAGCTGACCGCCGCGCAGGATGGGATCAAATCAACCAATGAAGACGACGACACCGTCGGCTACGTGTACCTCAACGGTGGGCAGATATCCATCAGTGCTGGCGACGACGGTATTCATGCCGAGGGCGACTTGGTGATCGCCGGAGGCACCACCAAAATCACCACATCTGTCGAAGCGATTGAGGGCGCAAACGTCGTCATCGCCGGGGGCATGACAACCGCGACCTCCTCCGATGACGGGCTCAACGCCACATCGGGCAACACAACAAGCGGGAACGGCATGGGAGAAAACGATGGCTCCCAGATGATCCTGATGGGCGGTGAGATCACGGTGAATGCCTCCGGAGACGGCCTCGATTCGAACGGAACCATCACGATGACCGGTGGCGTCGTCACCGTCAACGGCCCCACAGCTGGCGCGAATGGTTCCATCGATGCCTCGTCGATGGATATCTCGGGTGGCACTCTGGCCGTTGGCGGGACCTCGCAGATGGCCATGACACCAAGCACCAACTCCGAGCAAGGATGGGTGAGTATGTCCGGCAGTTTCTCCGCAGGCGATACCATCACGGTCTCTGACGGGTCGACGACGCTAATGACCTATACCTTGGGCGTCGCCTCGCAGGTAGTGGTGTTGTCCACCGAATCCATGACTCCCGGTACCGAGTACACGGTCACGGTCAACGGTTCCGATTCCACACGGGTTGTCGCCAACTCCGGCGAATTGAGCAGCATGGGTAGTGGTGGCATGCCTCCCGGTGGCGGTGGAGGTGGTATGCCTCCCGGTGGCAGCGGCGGCGGCATGGCCCCCGGAGCTGGGAAGGGGCGCCCAGCATGAGCAAGCTCACCCGCAGAACAGCGCTCATCGGCGGGGTCGGTGCCGCAGCTGCGCTGACCGGGGCCACCGCCTGGGGGCTCGACCGATTCCTCATCGAACACGCCGAGGTCACCAACGTCTCCGAGCTGGAAGCCCAGGCGTCCAGCTCAGCCTCAGTATCGCCGGGAACCAGCGCTGCCACCGAGATCGACATCAACACCTGGACTTCTGGTTCCGGATCGAGCTTGGTGACCGGCTACGTCGCCGACATCAAGGTGCCCTCGGCAACCTCGGTGCGTTCGGCCTTCGCCGAAGACACCTTTGGAACGAACATCATCGAATACCCCACGGCGATCGCCTCCCGGGTAGGTGCCACCTTGGCCATTAACGGTGACTATTACGGATTCCGTGACACCGGCATCGTGGTCCGCAATGGCGTCGCCTACCGGGACGAACCGACGCGCACCGCCCTGGTGCTGTATGTAGGCGGGGAGATGCGGCTGGTCGACGAGACGACCACCTCCGCAGACCAGCTCATCGCCAACGGAGCCTGGCAGGTGTGGTCCTTCGGGCCCGGCCTAGTCGATGGCGGCAAGGTGATGAATGGGATCGAGGACATGGAGGTGGATACCAACATCGGCAATCATTCGATCCAAGGGGTGCAGCCGCGCACCGGAATCGGGATGATTGAGCCGAACCACTTCCTATTCATCGTCGTGGACGGTCGCTCGACGGGGTACTCCGCGGGTATCAACATGACCGATTTTGCCCAGCTGTTCGCCGACCAAGGAGCATCTGTCGCATACAACCTTGATGGCGGCGGTTCATCGGCGATGGTGTACCAGAAATCACTGGTCAACAAACCGTTGGGCAGGAACAAGGAACGCGGCACCTCCGACATCATCTGGGTGGGCTGAACCATGATCATCCTTATTCCTGGGTACCAACCGGATCACCGCCTCACCGATCTGCTCGCCACTCTCCCCCGCTCACAGAAGGTCGTGGTGGTCGACGACGGGTCCGGACCGCAATATGCCCTGTGGTTTGCCAAAGCTGCCCGGATGGGCGCGACAGTGCTCACCCACGAACAGAACCGAGGCAAGGGGCAGGCCCTGCGCACCGGATTCACCTGGATCGCCGAGCACCATCCCGGCGCCGATGTCGTGTGCGCGGATTCCGACGGGCAGCACACCAACAGCGACATCAACCTCGTTGCGCAAGCGCTTTCCAATTCGGATGCTGAAATGGTGTTGGGCGTACGCTCTTTCACCGGAAAGGTGCCGTTGCGCTCCCGCTTCGGCAATGTAGTCACCCGCAGCATCTTCCACATGGCGACCGGCCGGTCACTCGCCGACACCCAGACCGGATTGCGCGCCTATCCGGCGCGTATGCTCAATTGGTTGTGCACCATCGATGGCGACCGCTTCGACTACGAACTGAAGGTTCTATTGGAGGCTATCAGGGAGCAAATGACCATCGAGCAGGTCGGCATCGAGACGATCTATCTCGATGAGAACGCATCCTCCCATTTCCGCCCAATCGCCGATTCCTGGTTGATCTACCGGCCGTTACTCGGGTTCTGCGCATCTTCGCTGCTGGCCTTCACCGTGGACTTCGTGCTATTGACAGTGTTCTTGGCATTGGGGATGGGACTGATCGGTTCGATCGTCACTGCTAGGGTGCTGTCGGCAGCGATGAACTACATCATCAATCGCACGGTCGTCTTCGAGCATGGCAATCCAGCCCCGGTACGGGAAACACTCCCCAGATATGCGGGGCTTGCCGCGGTGTTACTGCTGGGCAATATAGCTGTGATGTGGGTGCTCACCCCGGTGCTCGGCAGCTTCTGGGCGAAACTACTCACCGAGATAACCCTGCTGGTCATCTCATACACGGTGCAGCGGTTGGTGGTCTTCGTCCACGGGCATCACCGGGATCCTGCTGCGCCGACCACCCGCGACCTCCTACAGCGGGTCGCCTGATCCCATCCACCATCGAAGCCCTCCACCGGTGCCACGACGTGGAGGGCTTCGATGAGCCCGGAATATGCATGACCGGTGGCTGGTCCACACCGGCACACGACCGTGGACGAGAGCACCACGCATCAGGACAGTTCACGCACCTCACCATTGGCCATGACAAAATCCCAGTCGATCTCCCGGTGGCCGCGCCCCGCACGCACGGCTACGAGCACCCGAAGTGCCTCGCCATGACCCACCAGAACCACTGCGCCCCCCGTCGGCGTCGTAGCCTCCAGCCAGTTCAGCAGCCGACTCATACGGGCATGTAGCTGTTGGACGGTTTCCCCACCGCTCCACGACACCTCGGTGATGTCCTTGCCCTCGGGTACCGGCATGGACCGCAGTTCGCTGCTGGCCATCCCTTCCATCTCCCCGAGATACTGCTCCCTGGCGAGGTCTGTTTCCTCGGCCTCGACGCCGAGTGCCGCAGCAATCGGACAGGCAGTCTGCACCGCACGCAACGCATCAGAACAGACCACACGCACCGCCTTGGTACCAATGAGGTCCGCTACCTTCCGGGCAGCCTCCCCGGCTTGTTCAAGCCCCAACTCGGTCAACGGAGTGTCCAAGGACCACCCGGTCACCCGGTGTTCCCGGTTCAGGGTGCACTGCCCGTGGCGGACAAGGACAAGATGCAGCATGAAGACAACAATATTGGCGGGGCACCCCGGCGATGACGCACCCTGTGCCAGGGCTCTTCACGGGTTGTGGTGTGGGAGGATCAGGCAATGAACACACGCATCCTGGTCCTGGGCGGAGCACGATCTGGGAAATCCTCCCATGCCGAAGCCATCGCCGCGACCGCCGGGGAGGTCGATTACCTCGCCACCTCCGAGAATCGTCCCGATGATCCCGAGTGGCAGGCCAGGATCGCCCTGCACCGGGCCCGCCGTCCCAGAGGATGGGCGACCATCGAAACCATCAACGTGGCCGCGGAGTTGGTGCGCGACACCGACCGGATGCTGCTGGTGGACTGTCTCACCGTGTGGCTGACCCGGCAAATGGATGCCGCCGGTGTGTGGACCGCCGAACCTGATTGTGATGAGATTCTCCGCACCGCCGTCGACGGCCTAGTCAAGGCGATCGGAGCTTGTCGTCGCCCAGTGATCATGGTGAGTAACGAAGTGGGTCAGGGAATCGTCCCCCTCGACGCAGGCACCCGCAGGTTCCGCGACGAGATGGGCATTCTTAACGCCAAGGTGGCTGCCGCGGTCAATCGGGTCGATTTCTGTATCGCCGGGATTCCCCAGAGGTTGAAGTGACCGATCACGAGCTTCCCCCGCAAGACAAGAAGATCCCGGGTCTAGTACTCAGCGCGGGTTTTTTTACCCATGTGCCGATGCCACCGCTCACCCGGGTAGACAAGGATGCTGCCAGGCGGGCATTGTGCTGGATGCCAGTGCTGGGGTTGCTGATCGGTATAGCCGGCGGCTTGGCGGGTGCTGTAATCGGTTGGCTGTCTGGCACCGCTTTACTAGGTGCGGTGGTGAGCATCGTGGTGTTGCAGCTGCTACTGGGTGGTATGCATCTCGACGGGTTAGCCGATACCTTCGACGGCCTGGCGGCTCTCGGCTCCCGCAAAAAGGGTCGCGATGCTACCCGTGCATTGGAGATCATGAAGGCCCCCGACATCGGCGCCATGGGCGTGATGGCCCTGGTCATGGTGATCATCTGCCAGGTGGTGGCCCTGGGGGCCACGTCGGTGTCTTCACCGTGGTTCCTGCCCGTCATGACAGGCCTGGGAACAGCCACCGGGCGGAGCGTGATACTGCTGGCCAGCCGTGTGGGAATTCCCCCAGCTCGCCCCGGAGGTTTTGGTGCACTGTTCGCCGATATCACTCCCCCGGCCCATGCCGTGGCCGCGAACCTCGCTGTGATGGTGCTGGCGGGTGGCGTCGGCTGGTGGTTGCTGGGACCGATCGCTGCGGCAGGCATGACCATATCGGTGCTAGCGGCTGTCGTACTCGGCTGGTTGTGGTGTGGACGTATCGTGGACCAGGTTGGCGGAACCACCGGGGACGTCTTCGGTGCGTTGGCGGAGGTCTGCTGCGCCCTGACCTGGGTCGGGTTCGCCATCACCATCGCGTTGGCCGCACGATAGATGTCCATGGGCTGATGCGGAAGAGCAACTGCTCAGAAGGGCAGGCGTGCCGCCCAGGATGCGGGCAGGTTCCGGTTGATTGCTTGGATGAGAGTGAAGATGCCCGGCACCCGCACCATCCGGTCCCCACGTTCCAGGGCCCTGGCCACCGCCTTGGCGACAGCATCAGGGGTGACCGACAACGGCACGTCTCGCCCCGCGGTCATCCGTCCGCGCACCGCTCCCGGCCGGACCACGAGCACCTCGACGCCACTGCCCTCCAGTTCCACCCCCATCTGAGTGTAGAAACCATCCATCCCGGCCTTGGTGGCCCCGTACAGCAGATTGGTGCGGCGCACCCGCTCTCCCGCAGCCGACGACAAAGCGATGATTTTCCCACCGCCGCTCTGCTGCATGTGGGTGGCAAGCAGCGAGCCTACGCTGACCGCTCCAACGAAATTGGTGTTGGCGATCGCCATCGCTGTCTCATGATCACGCCATGAATTCCGGTCGCCGAGTATCCCGAAAGCCACGACGGCGATGTCGACCGGGTCACGGAACAAGCAGTTCACCAAATCTGGATGCGAAGAGGTGTCAGTCGCATCGAAGTCGACCCATTCAACGCATCGGCACCTGGCCAGGGCCATCTGAGCCTCGGCACGATGCGGTGAGTCGCTGCGCCCGAGTAGCACGACGTGGGCATCGTCATCGGCCAATCTCGCGACGATGGCTGTGGCCAACTCGGAGGCTCCACCAAAAGCCAGGATTCTCACCCCTGCGCTCCCCAGAACAGTCGGTCAACAACTTGATTAGCATACCGGGCCTGTTTTGCCCAGTCCTGGAGCAATTCCGAGGCGTGTCCTGGCTCATAGCCGAGCAGCAGAGAAACCGAGGCGATTTCCCTAGGATCCACCGGAAGCTGGTCACTGGACCGTCCCCGCACCAGCATCGTCTTGTTACGCAGCTTCGAGGCCGTCGTCCAAGCCTCAATCAGGGCGTCAGCATCCGAGGCATTTATGAGCCCGAGGTCCCTTGCCGTGATGAGTACCGGGACGGTCCGTGTGGTACGCAGCCCGGGATGGGCACCGGCATGACGCAACTGAATGAGTTGAGCAGTCCATTCCACATCGCTGAGTCCTCCCAGGCCCAATTTCAGGTTTCCGGCGGCCTTGCCCTTAGTGCGTTCGGTCTCCATCCGGGCCTTGAGCCGCCGGATCTCGGCAACTTGCTTGTCGTCGATGCCTTCAGGGGGATAGCGCACGGCCTCAATGGCCTCCAGTAGCGCCTCGGTGAGATCTCTGTCTCCCGCCCCATGCCCAGCTCGCAGCAGCGCCTGGAACTCCCAAGTGTCGGCCCATTTCTCGTAATAGGAGCAGAAGGAGCCGAGGCTCCTCACCAGCGGGCCACTCTTTCCATCTGGACGCAAACCCGCGTCCATGACCAACCTGGCTACTCCCGGGGTCCCCAACCAGCTCTTGGCCCGGGTAATTACCTGGGTTGCCCAGGCGATCTGTCCGGGACCCGCCTGGTCGTCGACGACATACATGACATCGGCATCTGACGCATAACCGAGTTCATTGCCGCCCCACCGCCCCATGGCCACCACTCCGATCCTGGTGCGGGGCCCTTCCACTGCCCGGGCAGCCACCTCAAGAATCGCATCCACGCTTGCCGAGGCTAGATCACTCAGCCCCTGACCCAGCGTGGCAAGATCGGTCACTTCAAGAATGTCCCCGGCAGCCAAGCGAAACAGTTCCCGGGTTCGCAGCGAACGGATCGCATGCACCGCAGCTTCGTGATCCGACCCGTGCCGGTCGATGACCTTGGCCATGGATTCAGCCAATTCCTGTCTGCCACGAGGAGTCGTACTCTCTTCCGAAGCGAGCAACTGCACCACCGACGGATCCTTGCGCAGGATCTCGGAGACATAGCGTGAGGAAGAAGCAATCTTTGCGAGGCGTTCGGCCATCCAGTCCTCGTCGCGCAGCGCCCTCATATACCAAGAGGTAGCACCCATGGCCTCCGACAAGCGACGGAAGGTGAGTAGCCCGAGATCAGGGTTGGGTCCCTCGGAGAACCAGCGCAACATGGCGGGCATCAACTGGCGTTGTATCTGAGCTGTTCGCGACAATCCAGTGGTCAATGCCTCCATGTGACGCAGAGCCGCAGCCGGATCGGCGAAGCCCATCGCGTGCAGTCTGTCGGTGGCGGCCTGGGGACTCATCCGCAGTTCCTCACCGGACAGGCGGGAAACGGCTTCCAACAGGGGTGAATAGAAGATCCGCTGTTGGAGGGCGAGCACCTCACGGGTGGTGGAATGCCAAGCGGTCATTAGTTCCTCGGCATCGGCACAACCAATCTGACGGGCCAGGCGCCGTTGGTCGACGTCGTTGTCGGGCATCAAATGGGTGCGCCGTAACCGGGCGAGCTGTTCCCGGTGCTCGAGTACTCGCAGGAAACGATATGCCTCGTCGAGTCGTTTTCCATCGGCCCTGCCGATGTAGCCGCCGGCCATCAGGGCATGCAGCGATTCGAGTGTTCCGCGGGTACGCACAGAAGCATCCACCCGTCCGTGCACCAATTGGAGCATCTGGACGGAGAACTCCACGTCGCGCAGTCCTCCAGCGCCGAGTTTGATCTCTCGCTTCTTCTCCGTAGCCGGGATCAAAGAGACCACCCGCTTGCGCATAGCCTGGGTGTCCGCCATGAAATTGGGAGCCCCACCCACTTGCCACACCATCGGGTCGATCATCTCGCAGAACTGCTGGCCAAGTTCTAAATCACCGGCTGCCGGGCGGGTCTTGAGCATGGCTTGGAACTCCCAGTTCTTGGCAAATTTCTCGTAATAGACGCGGTGGGATTCCAAGGTGCGCACCAAAGGACCGGCCTTACCCTCCGGTCGCAGGGCGGCGTCCACCTGCCAGATCGTTCCGGCTGCGGAGTGTGCCGAGCAGATGCGAGCCAAGGCGCCGGCTAGGCGAGCACCTATTTGCATTGCCTCCTCGACACCGACCCCTTCGACGGGCTCCGCCACGTGAACGACATCCACATCAGACAGGTAGTTGATCTCTTGGGCCCCACACTTGCCCATCGCCAAGATCCCAAGTCGCACCTTGTCGTGACCCGGAGTCTGGGCGCGAGCGATAGCCAAAGCAAATTGCAAAACAGCATCGGCCAGGTCCGACAGTTCAGCACAGATCTCGTCAAGAATCTTGATCGGCTCGGGATGAGTGAGGTCACGGGCTGCTATCCGCAGTAATTCTCGCCGGTTGGCAAGTCGTAATAAGTCGGCCGCGGCAGGATCTTTGATGATCCCCATCGGGGAATCTTGCTCCAGATCGGCACCGATACACTCCGCCATTCGCGCCCAGATTCCTGCCCGGTCGAAGGCATTCAGATCACCGCGGATCACCTCGGCGTCGCCAGGGTGGGCCCTCAGGTGCAGACCAAGACCTTGCGATGCACCGAGTACGCTGACCAAGCGGTGGGCCCAGATCTCGTCGGCAAAGATCGCCTGGACCATGCCGGGATCGTCGTAATTGATAGCCGAGAGCTGCTGTAATGCCAGATCGGGGCCCGGCACCGATGCGACGACTTCCAGCCAGCCGGGTGCCTCGGAGGCCAAGGTGCTCTCCAGTTCGGCGACCCGAGTGGCCGAGCGAGTAACGTCAGAGAAGCCGAGCCTTGCAAGTTCACCGACCATCGAATTCGTGCGCCCGCCCATCGGCACCTCCCTGTCATCGTACCCATCCCAATGGTCTCCCCACCATCGCAGGCCGTCAATGCGAGCCGACACGTATCCGGCATGACCGAGCTCGCTTCCCACCACTGGGTAAGAGTCCCGCAGCGCATCAAGGCACCGGCGCGATGACCCACCCAGTCAGATTGGCCGAGCAGACTGGCAACCTCGAACAGGTACCTGTTGATTTTTCAGAAGGTACCTTCTACTATTTCTAACAGGCACCTGCTGAACAGCAAGCGCCGCGAAACAACCTAAGGAGATAACCATGCACAACAACAGCAGCCACGAGATCAGGGCTCGCATCCATCAGCTAGAACACCTCATGCACCGCCATCATCCGGGACCGGGGCCGCGACGGTTCACCGACATCTCTCATGGTCAGGGGCGCGTACTCGCTGCATTGAAGATGCAGTCCGGTATCTCGACCAAGGACTTGGCATATGTGCTGGGAGTGCGCACCCCGTCGTTGAACGAGGTGCTCGGTCGCTTGGAAGCCAAGGGCTTCATTACCCGCACTCCATCACCCGCCGACGGCCGGGTCACACTCATCGGTTTGACCGATGCCGGACGCGATGCCACCAACGTCGATCCCTGCCCGGACGATGTTCTCGACGTGCTAAGCACCGAGGAGAAGGGAACCTTCATCGAGATCTGCGACAAGCTGATCGAGGCTTTGTCCGATCAGTTGGACAATGACGAGGAGTTCACACAGTGGGCACGCGATGCCCGTGCTCGGTGGGGCGATGAACGTTTCGAGATGTTCATGGCCGTCGGGCGTGGCCGTCATGGGGGACACGGATTCGGCGGACCTCACGGGCGCGGACGACGTAACCAACGGCGTGGCGAGTCCTTCGACGAGCAGGCACCTGAGTTCTGGGATGCGCCGCGGATGGGCCGCCCGCACAAATGGTGACCCGATGTTCCCCATCACCAGCAGAAACGATCGCGGGTCCTGCTCATCGATAAAGATGCACTCCCTCGCCCAGCGCAGCGAACCCGGCTCGCTTGCCCGGATCGATTCCCCAGGCCATGGTTGTTCTATGACCAGCAACAGGGGAATCGACAAGGCGCGGGCCGGGCTCGCTGCGCTGGGCGACCGCGACCTGCCCATCGACCCAACTTGGCAGCCGCGAGTTGACCGGCTGTGGGAGATATGCACTGATGCCCTGGTCAGCCCCAGCGGGACCAGGCCGATTACCAGCGCAGCTCTTGCCGAGGCTTTGGCCCGAGGGCTTCCCGGTCTATCTCACAATCCGTTGAACAGCGTCACCCCCGCCCTCGGCATTGCCCGACTGTTGGACTCAGCCGCCGAGACCTTGACCAGCGAGTTCGGGTCAGTAAGGCTCATAGACCTGTGCCGCCTGGGTTGTGCGGTGCTCTGCGCAGCCACCCTCGCAAGCGGCGATACCCCACCCGAGCACAGCCTCCACGAAGGAGTTCGCGGTTTGGCTGACGCCCTGGTTCATGCACACGGTGGGCGTTCGATCGAGGTACGCACGCCGCCCGTCGTCGCAGTCCAAGTGGCATCCCAGACGGCTGGCCCAACGCATCGCAGAGGCACTCCCCCAAACGTCGTGGAGATGCCCCCGCGTTCCTTCATCCTCCTGACGACGGGCCTGCTCAGCTGGGACGATGCGATCGGCACCCACGGGCTCACCCATTCCGGGGCACACGCCCACGAGGTAGCGGCACATCTGCCAGTGTTGGATTTGCGGTGAATCACAACCGAGGCAGCAAGGTGTTCAATTCATAGGGCGTAACTTGACAGCGATAGGCGTCAAATTCCTCACGTTTATTGCGCAGGAAATAATCGAAAACGTTCTCCCCCAGGGTCTCTGCGACAAGTTCGGAGTTCTGCATGACCTCAATCGCGCTTCCCAAATTCTTGGGCAGCGAGTCGATGCCCATAGCCACCCGTTCGCGGTGGGACAGCGACCAGGCATCGTCCTCGGCCTCAACGGGCAACGGCAACTCACGAGCAATTCCGTCAAGACCGGCATTGAGCAACAGCGCGTAGGCCAGGTAGGGGTTACAAGCCGAATCAAGGGCCCGGTACTCAACCCTCGCCGAGGAGGACTTCTCCGGCTTGAACAATGGCACCCGCACCAGGGCAGAACGGTTGTTGCGCCCCCAGCACACGTAGCTGGGAGCTTCCCCTCCCCAGGCCAGCCGCTTGTAGGAATTGACCCACTGGTTGGTGACCGCAGTGATTTCCGCCGCGTGGGCGAGCAGCCCGGCAATGAAATGCTTGCCGATCCGTGACATCCGGTATTCGTCGGCGGCGTCGTGGAAGGCGTTCTGGCCTCCCTCGAACAGCGACAGGTGGGTATGCATACCCGAGCCGGGTTGATCATTGAACGGTTTGGGCATGAAGGTAGCCCGGATGCCGTGGGAAACGGCGATCTCTTTGATCACCATCCGGAAGGTCATGATGTTGTCGGCCATCAGCAGGGCGTCGGAGTAGCGCAGATCTATCTCGTGCTGGCCAGGGGCGCCCTCGTGGTGGGAAAACTCGACCGGGATACCCATCTGTTCAAGGGTGGCGATCGCATCGCTGCGGAAATCGGTTCCCGCATCCATCGTCGTGTGGTCGAAGTATCCGCCGTTGTCCAGGGGCTGGGCACTGAGCGGGTCATCGAAGGCTTCAAGCAGGAAGAACTCGATCTCGGGATGGATGTAGTAAGTGAACCCCATATCGGCGGCCTTCTTCATGGCGCGCTTCAACACGTGCCGGGGGTCGGCCATAGCCGGAGAGCCGTCTGGCATCGAGATGTCGCAGAACATGCGGGCGGTGCCTGCCCGGGTACGCCAGGGTAGCAGTTGGAAAGTGCCCGGGTCAGGGTGAGCGATCATATCGGCCTCGAAAACCCGGGCATACCCCTCGATTGATGACCCGTCGAAGCCGATGCCCTCCCCGAAGGCCCCTTCCAGTTCAGCCGGGGAGATGGCGACGGATTTGAGGCTTCCCAGTACATCGGTGAACCACAGCCGCACGAATTTCACGTTGCGGTCTTCGACGGTACGGAGCACGAACTCGGTCTGGCGATCCATGCCCACAGTCTGCCAGTGATGCCCCGACGTCACAGTTCACCGCCCACCACACATCCGGATGATCACTGATCAGCCAACTCGTCATTGCCGAATACACTGTTGTGCGTGTCAACATCCGGCTGGTATCCAGACCCCACAGGGGCACCGGGGCGGTTCCGTTACTGGGACGGGAGCTCCTGGGGTTCCTCGACGTCCTCCACCCCGGCTGGGGAACCGGGGCAGACGGGAGACAGAACGCAACGCGACAGGATCTTGTCGGCCCCTGTCGTCCTGGCCGCGGTGTTGCTGGTCGTGGTCGCGATCTTCCTGTGGATGCTGCTCGGGGACCGGGTCTCCGGGGGCTTTACTCCGGCAGCGCCCGATACGAACTCCGCCGCGCCGACGATCAGCGGCTGGGACGAGACCTCGAAGCCAACTCCCCCGCCAGTGGAACAAGGCGATCTCGCGGCCTGCCCGAACACGAACAACACAGATAAGACCAAGCAGAAAAATGACGGCCGACTGCATGGCGGCGGCATCTCCGCACCGAAGATCAGCGGGTGGACCGACTCCTACATGTACCTCGACTGGATTTCCGACTACCATGTGCAACTCGACAATGTCCGTCCAGGCTGGGTCTCAAATATCGGAGTGGGACAGGTCAACGCCGAGGACGGTTTCACAGATGCACAGACCACCGCGCGACAGACGATTGAGTGTTTCTCGACGACCCACTACTACGAGAAATTCACCCACCGGGTTGACCTGATCAACGAGCAGACCACCGTCAGCGGAAAATTTGCCTGGCACGCCCGTGCCGAGGTGCACGTCAACAACCCGAGTATGCCCGAGATCGACGGGGACGTGGTCGATGTCCTGATCATTGATGTCGGTGACCCGAAGCGGATGGGCATCTTCGTCTCCTCGGTGACGATCGGCGACACAGCTCGTCAGAGAAAAGTCGATGCCGTCATTGCAGACCTGCGGGTGGAGACCTGAGAGCGCTGATCCGCCCATCGCCCACGACTCCTCGGTGACGGCCGTTTACGTACCAGCCGTCACCGAGGCGATCGGTGCGTTCAGGCAGTCTCGGCATCGGCGAGGTCGTTGAGTTCGAATGATCCCTTGCCGTCCAGGGTCTCACGGATGATGTCCGCATGACCTGCGTGCCGGGCAATCTCCGTGCACAAATGCATCAGGCACCACCTAGCCTCCCAGTGCGTGATCTCCTTGGGAATCCACGGTGCAGGCGGCACCGGCACCGCAGCTGACAGGTCGCTCACCGCATCCAGATTGGCCTCGGTGACCTGCACACACCGGTCGAAAAAGACCAATGTGTCGGAAAGGCTGCGGGAATCCTTAAGCAGTCGCTCCAACAAATACTCTACTTTCTGCAGGTCCTCAGGCAGGTCTTCAGGCACCTTGAGTGGGTGCGGGGCAGATGCTGCCCGGGCCGACCAATGGACACCCACCTCGCCCGCGTGCAAAAGCAAGCCGGTCAGATTCAGGGCGGATGCAGTGGGAGTGGCGTGCGCTTGCTCATCATTCAGGCCAACCACGGTCGTGCGTATTTGCGCCAACTGTTGCAGCGCGAATGTCTTGATGACTTCGAGTTCGCCTGAGGCATTTGGGGTGAGAAAACCCATGATCTCTCCTTCCAGCGCACCGGTAGTTCCGGCGCTGCCCCAAGCTTTGCATTCGATGCGGACAGATTCTGTCCGCAGAACTGGGATGATCGTTCCATGACCGATCCAACGTCCCGCGCGCTGTCCCTGCTGGGGCTTCTCGAGAGCCGAGCCACATGGACCGGATCCGAGCTTGCCCAGCATCTGGGAGTGACCACCAGGACCCTGCGACGCGACATCGAACGGCTGCGCGCTCTGGGCTATGTCGTCGAGGCCGATCCGGGCCCGGGAGGTGGGTACGTTCTGGGTCGCAGCCAGGTCGTGCCGCCGCTGTTGTTCGATGAGGAACAGGCGACGGCCACCACCCTTGCCCTGGCGAGGTCGGCACTCACTTCATCAGGTGTCCATGCCGAGGCTGCTCTGCGGGCTCTCGCAACGATCGAATCCCTCATGCCCTCGGGGCTCCGGCATCGGCTTGGCGCTCTACGCGACAGCACCACGGTGACGATCTCCCAAGAACCGGTTGACGCAGAATTGCTCCTGCGATGCGCCGAGGCTATCCGTCGCCGGGTTCGACTATCCTTCGACTACGTGGATCGACACGGAAAGGAGTCCTCGCGGACGGTGGAACCCCATCGCCTGATCGCCCGGGATCGGCGTTGGATACTGGTCGCCTTCGATCCAGGCCCAGATGACTGGCGCAGCTTCCGGATCGACCGGATGGTGCGATGCACGGTGGGAACGTGGAGGTTCACTCCGCGTGAGGATCTGCCGCAGATTTTGGAGCGCATCGATTCGCCAACCCCACTCGAGGCCTGGCGTCACCGGATGGTCGTGCACATCCTCGCTCCCTACGAGGTGGTTCGTCAGGAACTTCCGGGAGCTGCCTATCTGAGTGCTCACGACGAGACGACCACCGAGCTGATTGCCGGCGTCGAGGACCCTCTTGAAGGTATCCGATGGCTCACCCAGCTCAGCCATGATTTCATCGTCTTGGGCGACGAGACTGTGCGAGCAGCGGTATCCAGCCTGGCTACGCGGCTCGACAGGGCATCCCAGCAATATTGAATGCATCGCGATTAACTCCACGACACGAAGTGTTTCGACCGCACCATCTAACGAGACCCTCGTAGCTCCATACCGGCATGTATCAGGAACAGCAACCGGATTCCTCGGCGCAATGGGCATGGCCAACGAACAGTCAGCCCAGGTTCGGCCTCGTTGTTTCCCGGCCTAGACTGACTCGGGTGAGCACTCCTGTGAAGCCCTTCCCTGTTTCCCCCATGCGCCGCGTCCCGGACTCGGTCGTGCGCCCCGCCTATGCTGGGGTGCCGGGCCCCGAGTTGTACGACGGTTCGGATGTAATGGATGCCGAGACAGTCGAAAAGATGCGCATCGCAGGTGAGGTGGCCGCCGATTCGATCCTGATCGCAGCCGCGGAAATCCGCCCGGGGATCACCACCGATCACTTGGATAAGGTGGCTCACGAATTCCTCTGCGATCACGGCGCCTACCCGGCAGCTCTCGACTACCGAGGTTTCCCGAAGTCCATCTGTACCTCGGTGAACGAGGTGATCTGCCATGGCATCCCCGACACGCGCCCGCTGGAGGAGGGCGACCTCATCAAGATCGACTCAACAGCCTTCCTCAACGGGGTGCACGGTGATAACTGCGCCACCTTCTACGTCGGCGAGGTTTCCGAGGAGGCTAAACTCCTGTCTGAGCGAACCCGCGAGGCTATGTACCGCGGTATCAAGGCGGTAAAGCCCGGGCGGCAGCTGTCGGTGATCGGCCGGGTGATCGAATCCTACGCGAAACGATTCGGTTACGACACCGTGCGCGAGTACACCGGTCACGGCTGTCACGTTGCCTTCCACTCCGGGATGATCGTGCTGCACTACGACGAACCGATGCTCGACACGATCATTGAGCCGGGGATGTGCTTCACCATTGAGCCGATGCTGACCATGGGTTCGGCCCGTAACAAGCAGTGGAACGATGGCTGGACCGTGGTGACCCGGGACGGTTCCTGGTGCGCCCAGTTCGAGCAGACCCTCGTCGTCACCGAGACTGGCACCGAGATCCTCACCGTCCCATCGAGCGGTGAACTGATCCTCGGTGGAGACCCGACGACGATCGATACCTCGAAGATCGCCTGACCCAGTCGGCCCCGGCCGGTCTCAGTCCTGGCTCATCGCGACTCGGCGACGCAGCCGGAGTCCGACGACGATGCACGCCATCGCGCCAATCACCATGAGGACCAGGATCGCAAATGCATTGGCCATGAACAGGGATTCTGGCAAATAGTTGATGATCGGGTCGGTCCGCGGGTCAAAGATCCACAGCTCATTGTTAAAGGCGATCTGATGGAAGATGACGAAGGCCCGGTTGAAGTCGGTGATGAAGATCACCCCGAGCATCACAATGGTGGCCAACACGCCAGTTCCCCCGGCGACCAGCCCTCCCCAGGCACGGTTGCGTTGCCAATTGACCAGCAGAGCGATCCACGCAACGACCGCACCGATCACCCCACTCCAGATGAACCCCTGGAAGATCGCCTTGGCCTCGGCAAAGTGCTGGGCACCAGCCTCGGAGAATCTCAAGTGGGGAATGGTGAAATCCCCGCTCCATGGCAGCAGACAGTAACGAATGACCGCACGGTAGTTTTCGGAGATCTGCTCGGGACTCAAATTTGCAGAGTTGACCACATCGCCGGAGAACCACGGATAGGTGAAGCTCGACGCCAGCACCAGCAGCACCGACAGGCCCACGATGCCCATTCCCAGCGCGAGAGCACCCACCACGTTGAGAACCTGCTTCATCCTCATCCTCTCGTCGATCAGTCAACCCTATCCGGACTTCAACGAGGCAACCGCCCTACCCCAGTACGAGACTGAGCAGCTCTCCCCTGGCTTGGCAAGCAGACCACAAAAACTCAACCACGATGGCAAATTCCCTGCTCAAACTTCCTTGGGCCGATCATCGGGAGAAGGTGTACCATCCCCAGCGTGGGCAAGCAGAGTGCTTGCATTCTTGTTGCCGTCCGGTGGCGATATGTGGTGAATTAGACCCAATATGGGTAGCGGATCGTCCCTTGCAAAGATGCCCCACCAGCATCGCGTGCGGACAACGAATCCAGCGACTCGAGCTCTCGAAAGGGAATCTCCATGAGTTCGTCCAGCACCACACACAGTGCCGGTCAAACCCCTTCGTCCTCCTCCTATCCCATGGGGTTCCTCGGCCCGGACACGTGGTGGCATCTGTCGTTCGGATCGCTGCTCATCGTGGCCCTGGTTATCTTCTGCGCATGGTCTTGGAGTCACGTAGCTGACGGCTCCAACCGCTGGCTTCTGCTACTCACCATCGGCTTTGGCTGCTTCATGGCCTTCAATATCGGCGGCAACGACGTCGCCAACTCCTTCGGTACCTCAGTGGGCGCCAAGACTCTCACCATCAAACAAGCCCTGGTCATCGCAGCAATCTTCGAGGTCAGCGGTGCGGTGATCGCCGGTGCCTCGGTGACCGACACTGTGCGCAGCGGGATCGTCGATCTTGATGCGATCCACCTGATGCCCCTCGATTTCGCTTTTATCATGATGTCGGCCTTGTTCGGGGCCGCAATCTGGCTTTTATTTGCTACTTGGCAAGGGCTTCCGGTCTCCACAACTCATTCCATCGTCGGAGGTATCGTCGGCGCTGCGGTAACCACCGGCATGGTCACCCATACCGGCGGGGTGGATATGGTCCAATGGGGCGAGATCGGCATGATCGCCGTGTCCTGGGTACTGTCGCCGATTCTGGGCGGGATGGCTTCCTACCTGATGTATCGCTGGATCCGACGCAATGTGCTGGTCTACAACGAAACCGCCGACGCCCAGCTGCGCGCCCTGCACCAGGAACGTATCGCCCACCGGCGTCGCCACAAGGAGAAATTCGACCGGCTAACCGAGATCCAGCAGATTTCCTACACCGGCATGATGGCCCGCGACGCAGTGACTGTGACCATGCCGGATTTCCGCCCCGATAAACTCGAATCCGACTACTACAAGGAGCTCTACGCCATCGAGGCAAGGGAGGAGGAGATCAATCCCCACCATGCCCTAGTGACCTGGGTTCCCATGCTGGCTGCCATCGGGGCGATGGTCATTACCTCGATGATCCTGTTTAAGGGCCTGTCGAATCTGCATCTCGGCCTGCAGTCGACCACCACCTTGCTGATCATCTTGATGGTGGGCGCCGCAGTGTGGATGTCGGTGCTCATCGCGGCACGAACCCTGAAGAAAGGCGATCTTTCGAGATCTACCTTCGTGCTGTTCTCCTGGATGCAGGTATTCACCGCCTCGACCTTTGCCTTCTCACACGGCTCGAATGACATCGCCAATGCGATCGGCCCGTTCGCCGCAGTTCTCGATGTGCTGGGCACCAACGCCATCAACGGCACTGCCGCGGTACCCGCTGCGCTGACCTTGATGTGCGGTGTGGCTCTCATCTCCGGGCTGTGGTTCATTGGCCGCAATGTCATCAAAACCGTCGGCTCCGGGCTGACCGAGATGCACCCGGCTTCCGGGTTCACTGCCGAGTTATCGGCCGCTGCGGTGGTGATGGGAGCGTCTGCCCTCGGTCTCCCAGTTTCCTCCACCCACATCCTCATCGGGGCCGTTCTGGGGATCGGCATCGTGAACCGAGCAGCGAACTGGCGTTTGATGCGGCCCATTGCCTTGGCCTGGCTCACTACCCTGCCCGCGGCTGCGGGTGTGTCGGCGGCCTCGGTCTTGGTGCTGCGTGCCCTCTTCGGTTGAGTCACCCACCTTGCTACTCACGTGTGGGCTGTACCGGTTCATGACGCATAACCCATCGTGGTGACCATTGTTACTCACCGGGCTTCTGCAGGCCGCGCTGCACACCGCTCAGCGCATGCGACGCATCACGATGAGCCCGTCACTCAGCCGGGCCCGTTCCAGCCCGTCAGGCCCGACTGCATCCCTCACCTTGGATTCTGCTGCGAGGACCATCCATGACTTCGGGTCGAAGCCCAACTGCTCAATCTCTTGAGCGGGTGTCGGCATCTGCTGCAAGTGGTTCAGTGTTCTGGCATCGGTGCCTGATTCTTGGGCATGATGACGACGCACCCACGGCGGGATGTCCTCAACGGTCTGGAACAGGTGTGAGACGATCACCAAATGTCCTCCAGGGCTCACCCACCCGGCGCTGCGCCGCAGGATCTCGATGCGGGGGAAACCATCGACGCGCGAGTGCAGAAACGAGGCGCACACTAGTTCCTGGGATTTGGCGGGTGCCCACTCAGACAGGTCAGCGACGATCCACGAGACTCGCTCGGTGAGCCCTTCAGAACTCGCCCGGGTTTTTGCCCGTGCCACTGCGGTGGGTGAGATATCGACACCAGTGACCTGCCAACCTTGAGAAGCCAGCCAGATGGCGTCACCGCCCTCCCCGCATCCCAGGTCGAGCGCGGTTCCGGGAGTGAGGTCGAGCCCACCAAGGGCATCGACAAGAGTCGGATTCACCTTGCCGGACCATCGCGGCATCTCCCCGGCGTACTGCTCCTCCCAGTGCTCGGTAGATGTCTGTTTAGTGGTGTCGTCGGTCACGAGAATCACTGTAGGAGACCCAGCAAACCGGGGACGGCTCATCACGATCCGCCCCGGAGATCACAGGGTGCCGTGCCATTCACCCAGTCTGGAAAACAGCACCTCGTTGGATGCGTGGTATGCCGCGACGCAAGCATCCGCAGTACCACCCAGCATGATCTCCCATCCGCTGGGAAGCTGGTCCTCACTTTCGAGGAAGACGTGCCCCGCGTCGGGGTAGATGAAGGCCTCGAAACGCTCATTTTGGGCTGACAGATTCTGCGCAGCGATGTCTCCCTGCCACATGGCATCCTTGTCACCGGCGAAGAACAGGGCATGGCCCCGGAAGTCGCTCAGATCGATCCTTGAGGAATCGTCTGCACGCTCAGCAGCCTGCTGGTACACCGGCCGGTACTGCGGGGGACGTCCGATGATCATGTCCCACAACATTTTCCCGATACGGCTACCGTCGGCCTTGCGTAGGGACGCGTAGGGCACGGATTCGCCCCTGTTGGTGAAGCTCGGCAATTCCTGGCTGTTCTTGGGGCTGAGGCCAGGATAGGAGTGGTCGCCCGGGGTGTAGTTGACCAGGTTATCCACCGGATAGCCGTGGGCGGCCAGGAGTGCGGTGTATTCGGCCCCCTTGGAGGAGCCGATCACCGTGATGGGCCGGGGTTGCTCGATGGTGGTCTCGACCCAGCTGACCACCTCGTCGAACTGATCCAGCGGGACCTGGGACAGAGCCGGGGCCTGGTTGGGCTGGCCCCAAAAGTATAGAGCTAACACCTCGTAACCTTGGTCGGCGATCGTCTTCGCCTGCCAGTAGGCAGGGGAGCCTTCCGACCCCCCGTAGACGATGACGGTACCGGGGTGAAGCCGCTGTTCTGGGATGAAGTGGAAACCGTTGAGGTGTTCGCCCTCAATCGACACGATGTGGTCGTCCGTGGGGTATTGGGCCTTGTCCCGCGAGTCGGACATAGAGTTCACGATGGGGTATTTGTGCCCGTTGTATGCCCGCGCCCCGATGATGGCCAACACCAACACGGCGATCAGCCCGACGAGCACCCCCACGACCTTAAGAGCAGTCTTCAGTGCCTTCATCGGCTCTCCTTGCCTAGGCTCCGTTGCCTATCTCGCCAGTCTGGCGATGGCTTGAATGCCACCATACATCGATCGGTGGCAGTTCGCCGCAGTATTCCGGCACCGGCTGATGCGGGGATGCAGGTGACCGTCACGGTGGGTTCGTCCAAGCCATCGCCACCCATGCCCGGAATCTACCCGTGAAAAGGCGCGTCCCTGGAACCTGTGGCCGCGCAACGAGAGCACCCACGACGCGATATTGATCTCGTCACCCAGAACCGTGAGACGGATTGGTGGACCACCTTGAACCATGCGCTCGACAGGAACTCAAAGACCTCACCCAATCGTGGGCCAATGGAATACTCACACCCACGTACCATGAGAACCCGACCAAACAGTAACGAAACGGGAGGCATGACAGTGGGCGGCATCCATCACTCAACCGCGCGAGGTAGGCGACCGGCCCTGTCGAGCCCCAGCACGGCCGATCTTCTCGCACGGGAATTCGTCGCAGTCGATTTCGAGACCGCGAACCGTCGTGGCGGTGTTTCGGCCTGCCAGGTGGCATTGGTGAAGTTCCGCGACGGTCAGTTGGCCGACAGACTCACCACCTTCATCCGCCCACCATCAGGCTGGGATGATTTCGAGTTCACCTGGCTGCACGGCATCTCCGCCAGTGACACCCGGCGCGCCCCGATGTGGGATGCGCTGGCTTCGTCCATCACCGCGTTCATCGGGGATACCCCGGTGTATGCGCACAATGCGTCCTTCGACGCCCGGGTGTGGCGTCAGCTCGATGAGTTCTTCGGCACCGCATCCCTTCCGCCGCGATTCTTCTGCAGCCTTCAACTAAGTCGTCGGATGATCAAGGGACTGCCCGACTATAAACTGCCCACCGTCGTCGACCGCTGCATCCCGGGGTACCGCTTCGACCATCACCGGGCCGATGCCGATGCCGAGGCATGCGGGCTGATCATTGCCCACCTGCAGACTCTCCCATACCCTGGCACCGGTCGATCCAAGGGACCGCGATGACGCTCCAGTTCCCCGCTACCCGTGGCCACTGAGCAGGGAGGAAAAGCCATGTATCGTGCAGGATGCGCTACGGAATACCGCGACCATCAAGTCTCATGGGGTTCGGGCTTGTCTCTCCATAGGGCGACTCATCCGATCCATCGGGCCGTCCCCGGACAATTAGGATTGCTAGTTGCCTCGCCTGGCCCATTGGACACCTGACGAATTCTAGAAGACGAGTCGGCCTGTGAGCCGGATTCTGTTCACCCGGTTCCTCGCGGATGCCGGGTGCGGTGATCATCCATCTGCGATCACCATTTCTGGTGACCTTCCCGCACCGGTTCCCCGGTGCGCGTGCGACCTACCCGCAGACTCGGGCGGGCAGCCCTCGAACGTCTGCTGTCTGGTCTTGCTCCAGGTGGGGTTTGCCCTGCCACGACTGTCACCAGTCGCGCGGTGGTCTCTTGCACCACCGTTTCACCCTTACCCAAATACCGAAGCATTCAGGCGGTCTATTCTCTGTGGCACTGTCCCGCGGGTCGCCCCGGGTGGGTGTTACCCACCACCTTGCCCTGTGGAGTCCGGACTTTCCTCAGCTTGCGCCGCGATCACCCGGCCGACTCGTCCGGTCGACAGCCTAGCGCTCCACGACGGCTTTCACCTCACCGCTACGCGGGTTCACCGCCTCAATGCGCACTCGCACCACCGATCCCAGCTCGATTCCGCTGCCGCTGGCCGGGATCTCCACCGCCACCTCGGGAAGCGACACTACGACGCGTTCTGGGCTGCGGTTATCGGTATCCACGACGGTTGCATCGAATCGGTCGCCAATCCGCTCACCCAGCACCAGGGCCTCGGCGAGAGAAACGATGCCCCGCTCGAATTTCTTCGCCCGGCGATCGGCCTCGGTCATCAACTCCGGCATTGATGCCAACCCCTCGGTAAGCCAATCAGGGATCTCGCGGCCCGCGATCACCTCGACGCACACCTGTCCGACGAATCTATCCACTAGCCGACGCAGCGGCGCGGTGACGTGGGCATAGGGAGCCGCCATCGCCGCGTGCCAGGTGGCCTTCTGGGAACGGTCACCGGTGATCAGGGTGTAGCCCGCTCCCCTGAACAGGGTGATGCAGGCATTCATCATCGCCTGGTCCGCCGGGCACGAAGCATCCAGGGAACGCACGAACTGCGGGTAGCCGACGTCCGCAGGCCAGTCGAGTCCCAATGAACCGGCCGTCAGCCGTAGCCGGTTGATGTCACGTTCGTCGGCAGATGGCAAGGTGCGCAGCACACCCACACCAGCCTCGAGCATCGTGCGCGCGGCACACATACCGGTCATCAGGGAGATCTGCGCATTCCACCCCTCCACTGCAAGCGGGGTCCGGAACTCCAAGCGCCATTTGTCGCCGTCGGCGACGACCTCCTGCCCAGGAATGCCCAGCGAAACCCCGCCGCGTTCTGCCTCTATGCGCTGGCGACGTTCCCCTACCTCGCGCAGCAGTTTCAGCGTTGTCAGGTCCGTCCCTCGCTCAATGGCCGCCTGTACACCCATATAGTCCAGCTTGCTGCGATTAATCACCATGCCCCGGCGCAGATCCCAGCTGCGCACCTCGCCGTCGGCATCAAGATCCATCTGCCACACCAGGGCCGGACGCGGTGTTCCATCGGCCAGCAAGGAGCCAGCCTTTTCTGACAGCACCTGTGGGTGCAGCGGAATACGCCACCCTGGAGCGTAATGGGTCAAGCCCCTGCTGCGGGCTTCGGCATCAATCGCCCCACCCGGAGGCACCCATGCCGCAACATCGGCGATCGCATAGTGCACCCGGTAACCGTCGCCGTTGCGTTCGATGTACATCGCCTGGTCGAGATCGGTCGAAGAAGCAGGATCAATGGTGATGAAACCGAGATCGGTGAAATCTTCACGATGAATACCATCCACCGGCCCCGAGGCAGCCACCTGGCTAGCCTCCGCCAACACCTCGGGTGGGAATTCGCCAGGTATCTCCAACTGCTCAGCCAGGGTTCGGAAGCCTTCCCGGAGCGGGGCGGGAACAGACGGCAGCGTGATATGGCGACGTGGCATGGCACCAAGCCTATGAGGCCAGCGGTCAGGAACCGGCGCCTGCCTGCTGTGATGTGCTCACGCCCCAGCCCGATGCTCTTGGGATTCTGGTTCCGGTTCCACTGGACCATGCCCCACGCAGGTCATCGGTGTCACTGATGACTCTGCCTTCGCACCACATCTCGGCTACCCGCATCAACCAGTTCCCGATAAATTCCACCGACCGCCATCAGCTGCTGGTGATCACCACGTTCGACGATGCGCCCATGGACCATCACGATGATCTCGTCGGCATGCCGGATAGCTGACAATCGGTGGGCGATGGTGATGGTGGTACGTCCGGTAACCAATTCGTCGAGGGCCGCCTGCACATCGCGTTCGGTGCCTGAATCGAGAGCCGAGGTCGCTTCGTCGAGAACCAGAATGCGGGGGTTGCGCAGCAGGGTGCGGGCAACGGCCACTCGTTGGCGTTCCCCACCGGAGAACCGGTGCCCGCGGGCACCGACCATCGTGTCCAAGCCCTCCGGCAGTTCGGTCACCACCTGGTCCATCCTGGCAACCCGCAGCACCCGCCACAGTTCCTCGTCACTGGCATCTGGCTTGGCCATGAGCAGGTTATTGCGCAGAGTGTCATGACCGAGCCAGGTTTCTTGGGAAACCACCCCGACGAGTTCGGCGAGATTCGTCGATGCGATCCGGCGCAGGTCGATACCATCGATCGTGATCTCTCCGGTGATCGGATCGCACAACCGCGAGATCATTGATGCGAGTGTCGATTTCCCGGATCCAGTGGCGCCCACAATGCCCAGCGATCTTCCCGGGGAAACCACCAGGTTGATGTCGGTGAGCACGTTGGTCTCGGCATCCGGGTAACGGTAACCAACTTTCGTAAACCGCACCTCGCCACGCGCCTGCTTCGGATCGAGGTAGATCGGTTCGCTGGGTTCGGCCACCTCGGGAACCAAATCCAGATATCCGAAGACCCGTGACATCAGGGCCAGGGATGCAACCCAGTCGACACCGATGTTGAGCAGTCCCATGACGGGCCGGAAGATCTGGGTTTGGAGGGTGGTGAAGGCGACCACCGTACCCAAGGTCATCCCACTGGGCCCCAGCCCAGCCGCCAGGTAGATGATCGCGGGCATCGCGGCAAACAGCACCGACATGACCCCCATCCGCCAGCGCCCGGCCAGTTGGGTTCTCAGATCCAGGCCGACGAGATCCTGGGAGGCCCGGGAGAAGCGCTCGGCACGCTCCTCGGCGATACCGAGGGTCTTGGTGAGCAGGGCCCCGTTAACCCCCATCGACTCAACGACCTCGGTATTCATCTGCGCTAGCAGACGTTGTCTTTCCGCGGTGATATCGCGGCGCAACAGGGCCACCTTGCGGGTGACCCAGAAAGCCGGGGGCAAGATGATCATCGATACCACGGACAGCCGCCAGTCCAGGGCGACCATGGCTACCGCCTTGGCCACCGCCGTGGTGAAATTCGTGGCGATCGAGGTGGCCGTGGATGTGAACACCGTCTGCAGACCAGCGATATCGTTGACCAGCCGGGATTGGATCTCGCCAGTCTTGGTGTGTTTGAAGAAGTTCATCGACTGGCGTTGCACGTTGGCGAAGACCTTCACCCGAAGATCGTGCATCACCGCTTGTCCAATCAAGTTTGCCAACCAGGTCTGCCACACTCCGGCCACCGCGCCGATCACGGCGAGCCCGATCATGCCGACCACGGCCCCCACCAGCAACCGGTCATTGTCATGGGGCAGGGCGTCGTCGATCACCGCTTTGAGCAGGAAGGGATTGGCCACCCCGATCAGTGCGGTGGCGGTGATAACCGCCAGCAATACCAACAGCCTGAGGTACTGGCCGTTCATCAGCTCGGCGACCCGGTACATGGGCACTGGCGATTCGGCCAGTTGGGCACGATCGGCCGGGTCAACGCGTCGCGGCCCCACACCTTGGGGCGATTTGTCAGGAGCAGGCATGACGGCTCACCCCCATGATCTCGCCGACCAAGCCGCAGCGGGCCAGATCACAAACCGGTCTCGACCGGACAGCAGGAATCACAGACCGGATTCCGCGGTCCGCACCAGGATGCGCGAGCATTCCTCACACCGCACCACCTCGGCGGGTGCCATGGTGCTAATTCTCTTCAGTTCGGAAATGCCGAGTTCCATACCGCACCCACCACAGCGACGAGTCTTCAACTCGGCAGCTCCCGTTGTGGAGCGTGAAGCAATCCGCTCGTAGAGGGCGACCAGATCGGTAGGCAAAGTGGTAACGAGCGTCCCGCGCCGTTCGCGCACCTGGGCGAGTTGAGTATCGATAGTTTTCGCACTGGCATCGCGGGCACCCAGCAAGGAGCGCATGGTGGTCTCCACTTCAGTGCGTTGTTTCTTGAGTGAGGCGATCTGTGCATCAAGAGCCTCAATGCTCTCCATCGCCTCCAACTCGGCATCCTCCAGATCCGAGATACGTCCAGTGAGGTGTTCGGTCTCCTCGATCATCGCCGCAAGCGCCTTGGGGTCGATGGTACCGGCATCAATGGTTGCCCGATTGCGTTCAATGCGGGCCCTTGCGGGGGCGAGATCCTTCTCAATGCGTTCCATCTCGAAATCTGCGTCGCCACGACGCGTCTCGGCCGCCACGATCTGCTCACTGTAGCCCGAGCGCACCGCCTGCAGCTTGACGAGTTCCTCGTTCTCCGGAAGGGAGGAACGCTTGTGGGTGAGCTGGGTAATCTGTTTATCCAACTCAGCGATGGTCAACAGGGCATTCTGAGCACTCGGATCAGCTTGCATCAATCCACCTTTCGTTGCCCCGAAGCCTAGACCGTGGGCCGGGCACCCGCACCCCAGCAGGCATCGGGGCAGGCCACGAACCGTGACCCGCCCCGATGTGTTCAGGCGTCGATGGAAGCAAGCTTCCGGCTCAGTACCGTCGCATAGTGATCGGCATCAAGACCCACGATTAGGTGCCAAACTCCCGGACTCACCTCGGTGGATGCCTTGACTCCGGTCTCAATGAGAGCGGGGCGGTTCACCAAGCTGGAATCGGCGACGATCACCCGCAGCCGGGTCTCCGCAATGGCCTCGGCTTCGACGATGTTCGCCTTGCCACCCAGCACCTCGACCCACTGGGCCGCGCGGTTGCTTTCGGCCGGGCTGACCTCAACGGCCTCGACAGCGGGCTCCTGCGCGGCCTTGGCAGCGGCCCGTTGCTCCGGGGTTCGGTAGTCACGGAAGATGACCAAGATCATCGACACCGCGAAGGCGGAAAGCACCGAGATGCCGTAGAGAATCATCGAACCGGTGTTCGCGTGACCAGATGCGTCGTTGTTGAAGGTCGGGATCGTCAGCAGGGAGGTGAACACGAAGGCGTGGGTTGTCACGCCTCCACCGATACCCTGGATGAGGCCACCCACCAAGCATCCGACGAGCATTGACGGGTAGATCCGCTTGAACCTCAGGTGGATGCCGTAGAGGGAAGGCTCCGAGATACCACCCAACAGGCCCGCAGCCAGGGCACCGGTTGCCGTCTGACGCATCTGAACGTCCCGGTCGCGGGCGGCCAGGAAGAGCACACCAGCGGTAGCACCGAAGCAGGCGAAATTCCATGCGCCCATCGGGCCCTGGATGTAGTCGTAACCGAGTTGGTTGATGTTGAGCAGCATGACCGCATTGATCGGCCAGTGCAGGCCCAACGGCACCATGAATGGATAGGCCAGCGGAATGACGACCGCGAAGATGAACGGCGAGAAGGAATTGATGGCACCCAGGCCACCGGCCACCCAGGCACCGATGTAGACACCGATCGGGCCGATCAGGAAGGCGGTCAGCGGCAGCATGATGATCATCGCTAGGAAAGGCACGAAGATCAGCTGCAGGTTCTCCGGGATGATCTTCTTCAGCCCCTTGCTTAGCGGCCCGAGCACCCCTGCCATGAGCAGCGGCGGGAAAACCTGCGAGGAGTAGTCGAAGAGGGTCAATGGGAGACCGAAAACCTTGACCAGCTTGATCTCGCTACCGGCAACCACTGCGGTGTATGCCGAGGGGTCCTCCTTGAGGGCGCTGAACCCAGGAAGCATCACCAAAGCCATGATGGCAAAGCCGAGCCAGGGATCGGCCCCCAATTTCTTGGCGGCGTTGTAGGCCACCATCAACGGCAGGAAGACGAAGACCGCCTTCCACAGCAGGTTCACGAATTGCCACGATGGCGGGAGTTCGACGCGCGGATCGGCCCAGTTGCCGATTACCCCGAGGGTGGACATCAAGGCCATGAAAGTAATGATCAAGGAGGCACCCAGCAAAGTACCCAGGATCGGCCGGAAAGAATCAGCAAGGAACTCGAAGAAGGAATCCACCCAAGCAGCCTTGCCGCGTACCCCGCCCTGACGCGCGGCAGCCTTGATCTCCTCGTTACTCATCTCGCCACGGTTCGCCATCTCCGGGAGCGCGTTGATGTCGTTGTATACCGACGCCACTCCCCCACCGATGATCACTTGGAAGCGGTTGCCTGCCTGGGGCACGCTTCCCATCACCCCGTTGATGGCATCCACGGTGGCCCCGTCAACCCCTGACGCGTCGACGAGCTGGAAACGCAGCCGGGTGGCACAGTGGCTGAGGCTTTGGATGTTGCCCGGTCCCCCAACGGCCTTGACGATATCTGACGCAGTACTCATTTCCTCAGACCTCTTCCACGGGAACCAGATTGCGAACTTCGGTCGGCGTGCCGCAGGCAATCGCCTTGACGGCGAGCTCCTGGCACTCAGCCAGGGAATGTGCCCTGACGGTGGCCTTGACCGCAGGGATGGATGGGATCGAGCAACTCAACTCATTAACCCCCAAGCCGATGAGGATGGGCACCGCCTGTACATCGGATGCGATTCCACCACACACCCCCAGCCACTTGCCACGGGCATGCAGGGCTTTCGCTGCCTGACCAATCAGGGTGAGGATAGCCGGGTTGCAGGGATCAACCTGAGGGGCCAGCTTGGGGTGGCCGCGGTCCATCGCCAAGGTGTAGCTGGTGAGGTCATTGGTGCCGACGCTGAAGAAGTCACAGCCCTCCTCGGCTGCGAACTGTTCGGCCAGCACCGCCACCGAAGGCACCTCCATCATGATGCCCACCGATACCTTGCCCGCAGGATTACTCGCGGCCTTCTCCTCGTCGAAGATCGCCTTGGCACTGCGCCAGTCGTCGAGGGTAGCGATCATCGGGAACATCACATTCAGATCCGCTCCCTCACCGGCTGCGCCGAGAATCGCGCGAATCTGCGAGCGCAGCACCTCGGGTTTTTCAAGGCCCACACGCACCCCGCGCACGCCCAGGAAAGGATTCTCCTCAGCAGCGATCGGCAGATAGGGAAGCGGCTTGTCACCGCCAACATCCAAGGTACGGATGACCAAGGGTCTGCCCTCCCCGATGGACCGGGAACAATCGGCATAGACCTCACGTTGCTCATCTTGGGTTGGGGCACTGGCACGCCCCATAAAAATGAATTCGCTGCGCAATAGACCAACCCCCTCGGCGCCTCGGGCCATTGCCTCCTTGGCATCCTCGGGGCCACCGATGTTAGCGACGACGGAGATCTGGTGCCCATCGGTGGTGATCGCTGGGGCATCCTTGGCAGCTTCCTGGGCTGCCCGAATCTCGGCCATCCTCGCCTGGCGTTCCCGCAGAGCACTGATCTCCTCATCGGGCACGTTGATCCGCAGCGTGCCCTTGGTACCGTCGAGCACCACCTGAGAACCGTCGGGAATATCCAAGGCCCTGGGCTCAATGCCAGCCACTGCCGGGATGTCCAGCGACCGTGCAATGATCGCTACGTGTGAGGAGGCCCCGCCACGAGCGGTGGCGAAACCGACAACCTTGGTGCGATCCAGCTGGGCCGTGTCGGAAGGGGTCAGTTCCTCGGCTACCAGGATGGTGTTATCCGGCAAAGGTGCACGTTCGCTGCGCTGACCAGTAAGTTCCTCCAGCACTCGCTGGCCAACGTCCCGCACATCGCTGGCCCGCCCCGCGAGGATCGGATTCGGCAGCCCGGCAAGTTGGTCGGCGAAGGCATTGAATGCGCCACGCCATGCGTAGGGGGCGCTGCGGCCCTTGTCGATGGCGCTCACCGCGAGATCGAGCAGCGAGGGATCACCGAGGATCTCCTGGTGTGCTGCGAAAATCGCGGCTTTCTCCGGATCCGCCTCAAGCTCCAGACGCTGCTGCAAGGCAGACAGATCGAGCAATGCTCGGTCAATGGCTGCATTCAACTTGCGGCGCTCCAAGTGGTGATCGGCAGCGTCCTGCTCGACGGTGATGTCATCGCGACGCAACTGGACTACCTGGCCGATGCCGAGCCCTGGGGATGCCGCTACGCCCAGTAGCAGGTTCTCGTCGCCGGACCGCGGAGTGGCAACGACCTCCAACTGCTTGGGCTCGACCACCGCGGGCACCGGCGCCGTGTCATCGGTTCCGGTCACCGGCGGGCAATCCTCACCAAGACCACCACGGATAGCTTCGGCAATCTTGGCGACGGCATCGTCAGCATCGGCTCCGTGCGCAGTCACCACGATCTTATCGCCGCAGGTCACGGCCATCTGCAAGATCGCCATGATCGACTTGGCGCTGCACGAGTCGTCGCCGCGCCGCAGCCGCACATCGGAGTCGAATCCCTTGGCCAACCCCGCCAAGGTCGCTGCAGGCCTGGCATGTAGACCGGTGGGATTCGGTAACAGGATCGCCTCGGAGACCGCAGTGTGCACTTGCCCGGTGGCGGCACTCGTCTGCTCGCTAGCCCCGGCGAGTTCCACGCTCGCCGCGAGATCCTGTCCACCCACCACGACACCACTATTCGCCTTGATGGCGGACACGATGTCCATGTTGGTCACGACCACCTGGGTCAGTAGCGACTTGGCCTTGCGCCCCACCTCGTCCAGATCGACACGGATCAGCGGATCGCCAACGGCGACCATTGCTCCCTCGGTCACCTGGGGGGTAAAGCCATCGCCGCCCAATCGCACCGTGTCCAAACCGATATGGATCAGCACTTCAAGGCCTTCTGCCGAACGAATGCTGACCGCGTGATGGGATGGCTGGAGGTCGATGACCTCGCCGGCGATCGGGGCGACCAGCAGGTCACCGATCGGGTCTACCGAGAAACCGTCACCGACCATCTTCTTCGCAAAGACAGGATCGGGCACTTTCTCCAAGGGCACCAGCACCCCGCTGAGAGGTGCCATCAAGGAGATGCTCACCGGATCAGTCATAGCCATCCTTTCAATCGCACGGGACCACGTCGTTCCGCCAACGCCGATCTCCGGGCCCGATGCCAGAGCGCACAACAGCCCAGGGAGAAAGGTCATGACACCGGTATTATCGCCCAAAACACTCCCCGGACGGAACTGGGCAACGCACGTTCATACCGCAAAAGAGCGCACCGTCTCGGAGCGACCTACCCAGGCCGACTCGATGCGCTCCCGTATCGCGATCAGGGCCCGGCGATGCTCCCGGTCATCGCCCTCCACGGGGTGAAGGCACCGATCGACAACCATCATCGGCTCAACGTTCAGATACGCGACGCTGATCTGGTCAAAGTGTGGGTGCACGGAGATGGAGTCTCGACGCTGACCCGCACCTGGAATATCACCCCGATGGCCCCGATGCCGACAGGTGGTGTGGGACCGCGCAGGTCTCACCAGCTTTCGTGCTCCCACCGGTAACTGTTGGGTCACAACAACGGAACCGCCATGGTCTCCTGGGCCGGTCTCAGCGCCCTAGGCGGCTACTACGGTGCTCCGGACTGCGACCATTGAGCCCTGCATGTTGGCGCATCATCCCGCCATGCGCAAGATGTCGCAGCCATGGCACCGCTCCCGGCAAGCATCAGCGTTGCGCCAACCTGCACCTGTCCGATCAAGAAAACGATGGCACCGATGATGGCCATCAAGATCAAGAATAGATTGTAGAAACCTTGGTTTTAGACGAAGAAAGCCCTAGCCCAAGCCTGTTCAATGGTCCTGTCCCGAAAACTTTCCGAGCGGTCTGTCACTGCCAGGTAATCGTCTCCAAGTAGAAGATGAACATGTGCAGCCCGGCAGCCAGCACCGCACGCGAGAGTCCTCCTGCTTGATTATTTTTCCGGAACCGGTGATCATCCAGGCATCCACGTAATCTATTGACATGTATATCGTCTGCGCCCCCGATTCCTTCAAGGGATCAATGACTGCTCCACAGGCAGCCAGCGCCATGGCTGCCGCAATCCGCCATGTCGCACCCTCGGCCACCGTTATGGAATTGCCCATCGCCGATGGCGGCGAAGGATTCATGGACACAGTGGCCGCCATGATCGGCGCTCGAATCGTCGAAGTGGAAGTCCACGATCAACGTGGCCTCCCCCACATGGCGGGATTTGCCCTGGCGGACAGCGGCCCAATGCCCACCGCGGTGCTCGAAGGGGCTGCAACGAGTGGGCTCGATCTGGTTCCAGCAGCCGAACGCGACATCATGAGCTTCGACACCAGAGGTCTGGGCGAACTCATGACCGCAGCAATCGACGCGGGAGCGAAACGCTTGGTGATCGGCATCGGTGGGTCTTCTACCAATGATGCCGGAGCTGGGATGCTCTCCGCGCTGGGGGTCCGATTCCAGGACCAGAACGAGGCAGAACTGCCACCCAATCCAACAGGCCTGGCCCGGTTGGCTGCCGTCGATCTCACAGGCCTGGATCCGCGGCTGCAGACCATCCGCATTGAAGTAGCTTGCGATGTCACCAACCCGCTGCTCGGCCAAACTGGGGCAGCCGCCATCTACGGCCCCCAGAAGGGAGCCAGCCCAGAGCAGATCACCATCCTGGACGGAATCCTCGCCCACCTGCTGGAGGTGTGCGGCCCGCAGGCTCGGGCTGCGGCCGACATACCGGGTGCCGGTGCCGCCGGAGGCCTCGGCTGGGCACTGAACCATATGTTGGGCGCCGAGTTGCGCCCCGGATTCGAGCTGGTGGCAGATCTCGTCGACCTGGACCGATACCTCGCCAAGGCCGATCTGGTGCTGGGCGCGGAGGGATCGGTAGATTTCCAGACCCCGCACGGCAAGGCCATAGCGCGGTTGTGTTCTCACGCCGAACAGGCCGGGGTTCCGGTCATGATCTTCGGCGGAAGGGTCGACCTGGATCTCGCCGAATTGCCGGGCCGGGTAGAGATCTTCTGTATCACCCCCGATGGGCAACCCCTCGACGAGGCCCTGCGGCAAGGGCCGCAGAACCTAACCGAGGCGGTGCGGCAAGCCATCGCACCAAGAGCCTGCGCGCACAGGGGTTCTTGACCAGAATGCTCAATCAACACCGCCGGGTTCGTGAACTGACATACCTTGATCAAAATAGTTACGGACAGGCGTCCTATGATCGGCAGCGAGCAAGAACATGGTCAGGAGGCCTTCCATGAGTGAGCAGCGTCCGCTGTCCAACCGGCAAACACAGTTCTCCGACGCATTCCGCAGCTTCATCACATCGCACTGGGCGCCCTACGATCCCCAGCTCCCTGCACCCACCGCAGGAGCTCACGCCGCAGCGCAGCACCGGGAAAAACTGAGCAAACATTTCCCCGGGGAACGGATCGTGCTGCCCGCCGGTGGGCTCAAGGTGCGCAACAACGACTGCGACTACCGGTTTCGCCCACATACCGCCTTCACCTGGGCCACCGGGTTGGGTACCGACCGGGAGCCCGACGCGGTATTGGTCATGGAGCCGACCGGTGACCACCACGAGGCCATGCTGTTCTTCCATCCCCGGGTTCCCCGCACCGACGAAGAGTTCTACGCGGATTCCCGTTACGGGGAGATGTGGGTGGGGCAACGAGAGTCCCTGGAGGAGATGACCGCCCTGTGCGGGGTGCGTACCGATCCGATCCAGGCCCTGTCCCAGGCAATCGACACGAAGATTCCCACCCGCGTGGTGCGGGATCCAGATCCCGATCTCGCCACAAAGATTGACGTTTGGCGTGGTGGAAGCACCGAGCAGGCCGACGCAGAACTCGCCCAGGTGGTCTCTGAGCTGCGCCTGATCAAGGACGATTTCGAGATTGCCCAGATGCGCCAGGCTTGTGAGGCCACGGCCGCCGGCTTCCGGGCAGTGGTCGCCGAACTACCCAATGCCGTGGCCAAGGGGCGCGGTGAGCGCTGGGTCGAGGGGATCTTCGGGCTGCATGCCCGGCATCGGGGCAATGCTGTGGGCTATGACACCATCGCAGCCGCCGGCGACCATGCGAACACCCTGCACTGGATCCGCAACGACGGAGATCTGCGTAACGGTGACCTGCTGCTGCTGGATGCCGGTGTTGAACTCGATTCGCTATTCACCGCCGACGTCACCCGTACCCTGCCGATCAACGGCCGGTTCACCCCCGCCCAGCGCACCATCTACCAAGCGGTTCTCGAAGCCCAGCGTGCCGGGATGGATGCCGCCCGGCCCGGTGCGAAGTTCTCCGATGTTCACCAGGCAGCAATCAAGGTGATCGCCCGCAAACTTGAGGAATGGGGGCTGTTGCCGGTATCTGCCGAAGAATCCTTGTCGCCCGCCGGTGGACAGCACCGGCGGTGGATGGTGCATGGGACCTCCCACCACCTAGGTCTCGATGTCCACGACTGTGCCCAAGCTCGTCGCGAGGTGTACCGGGAAGGTGAACTAGCCCCGGGCATGATCATCACGGTGGAGCCCGGTCTCTATTTCAAAGCCACTGACCTGCTGGTGCCCGAGGAATTCCGGGGAATAGGAGTGCGTATTGAGGACGATATCCTGATCACCGAGGACAGCTGCGAGATCCTCTCAAGCCAGCTACCCAGAGAACCAGATGCGATTGAGGCCTGGATGAACGAGTTGATGATCAGCTAAGAAAGCGGTTTCCCGACGAGTGTTCCGCTCCGGTCATCCGTCGCAGCTTCAGTTACGGGAATCGTCGGGGTTGAAACCCTTCGGTGGTATCCCGATACCGGGCTCATCGGATGCGCCCCAGTAGCTGTCGCAGGGCTGCTGAAAGGCGGTCGGCTCAGCTGGTGGCTCCTCATCAGGGCCTGATGGCTCTTGTTCGGGGCCCAGCGGTTGTGATGCAGTCGGCGGTTGCATGGTGGGCTGGCCGTCAAAGGACGATCCGGGCGCTGCTGGCGTCTGGTCTGCGGGTAGTTCCCCGGCATCCACCGGCTGTTGGCCGAAGGGCGGCGGGAGGGTGGCCAGATCGGGAATCGGCTGCGAAGCCGTGGCATGTTGAGCCGCCGTCTCAGCCGGGCTGGATTGCTCCAACACCTCGACGGTGGGATGGACTTTCCCGCCGGACAGCAGGTTCCTGGCCCGGTCCACCACATCCAACTCAGCTAATACCTCGTATTGACCGGCGATAATCGTCGTCCGCGAAGTGAAATCGCGGTTTCCCCCGCGGCTGCGGTAAGAGATCCAGGTCATCACCGCACTCGCCAATCCGAAGCTCGCCACTCCGAAGGCGAAGGCGGTGAGAAAGGACATGCTATCGCTCAGCAACCACATGAGCACGGCGAACATGAGCGCCCACATGATCCCCCGGGAAAAACCTGCTGCCAGCACCTTGCCGCTGGTCAGCTGACCGGTCACCCGTTCAAGGGATCTGAGGTCGGTACCGACGATCGCCAACTGCTGCACCGGGAATTGATGGCCGGCGAGATAATCGACGGCACGCTGGGCGTCAGCATAGTCATCGTACAGCGCCACCGACGCGGGCTGCTGCAGTTTGATCGCTGCCTGTCGCGACATCGACACGGAGCGTGGACTTGACATGGGTTGACCTCCTGCACCAAGCCTATCCTGGCGCCCTCAGCCACCGGCTCGCGCGAGAACCGCCCGGGCTACCTTCACCCCTGCCTCGTCAACCATCTCGTCGTCGACAACGATCGCACCGATCGCTCCACCAGCCTGCGATGTGGCCGTCTCGTAGGCATCCACGACCCGCCGGGCCCGGGCAATCACCTCGATTCCGGGGGTGAAGATCCGGTTCCCGGCCTCAGCTTGGGAAGGGTGCACAACCCATTTTCCATCATAACCAAGGGCCGCTACCTTGGTCGCTGCCTCCTCGAATCCCTCGAGGTCACGGATCGCCACGAAGGGACCATCGATCGCTTGCAAGCCGTTGGCCCGGGCCGCCATCAGGATTCGGATCAACACATGATGGAAGGCATCGCCCGGATACCCCGGAACCCGTGACCCCACCGTCAACTCGCGCATACCGCTGGTCGCCATCCAGTCCCCAGGCCCGTATACCAAGGCCTCAGTGCGCGGAGAGGCCGCAGCGATGGCATCCACATTGGTAAGCCCGATGGGGTCCTCAATCTGTAATTCCAGCCCGATGCGCCCGACCGGAACTCCAGCAGCAATCTCGGCCTGTCGGATGAGCAGATCGGCTGCAATCACCTCTCCCGGGATGCGTACCTTGGGCAGAATGATCGCATCTAGGTGGCCGCCTGCCCCGGTGACCACGCTCCAGATATCTTGGCTGGTCCATGGGGTGGTCCAGCCATTGACCCGCACGCACACGGTGTCGGCCCTCCAGCCCCCGGTCTTGAGAGCCTCGGTAATCCTGGCCCGCGATTCAACCTTGACGGATTCGGCCACCCCGTCCTCCAGATCAAGAAAAACGCAGTCGATCTCAAGATCCCGGGATCTCGCGATGAATCTGTCGGAGCTTCCAGGGGTGGCCAGAACCGTGCGTCGAGGGCGGAATCGGCGATCGCTCATGCGAGCAGTCTAGGAACTCAACTAGGTCATCATCGGCTCTGCGACATCACCTCAATCGTTTCCTGCGCTATGACCCAGGTAGTTCTCCTCCCCGCGACTCTCGGATGCCCTGCCTGAGCCGGTTGCGGACACATATACGGGTTACCATTCACCCGTGACCAAATCCGCCATCTTCATCTCCCGGTTGCAGGGAATGCCCGTACTAGATCGATCCGGCGATCAGGTCGGGAAGGTGCGTGATGTGGTCGTGCAGACCAGGATGGCCAGACGCCCCAGGGTGCGCGGCTTGGTGGTCGAGCTCTTCGCCCGGCGCCGGATCTTCGTACCGATGATGCGGGTACACTCCATCGACGCCACCCAGATCTCGATCATCGGGGTGGTCGACACCCGCAAATTCGACCGTCGTTCCTCGGAGATCTTGGTGATGGATGACATGTTCGACCGAGAGATCATCCGCGGGGAGGTGAAGGCACGCATCGTCGATGCCTCAATGATTGAGGTACGCAACCGTGAGTGGGAACTCCACGAGGTGGCGCTGCGCGAGCACTCCCGCAGTCGTCGCTTCGGCATCACCAGCAAAGGTTCGCTGGTCGTCGCACCATGGAGTGAGGTGCAGGGCCGGGTGCTCGGATCGGAACAGTCGACCGACACCAAGCTCGCCCAACTGGCCGACATGAAACCTGCTGACGTGGCCCGCGAACTCTACGAGATGACCCCCGACCGGCGCGTCGAGATCGTCAATGCCCTGGACGACGAATTGCTGGCCGACGCCTTCCAGGAACTTCCCGAGGATGAACAGGTCGACCTGTTGCAGGCCCTAGAGCAGGAACGCGCCGCCGACGTACTCGACGAGATGGACCCCGACGATGCCGCCGACCTGATCAACGACCTGCCTACCGAGCTGGCCGAACAACTGCTGTCGAAGATGGAGCCCGACGAGGCCGAGGACGTCCGCAACCTGCTGCAGTACCAAGAATTGACCGCCGGCGGCATGATGACCCCCGAGCCGGTGATCCTCGGCGCGGACGACACCGTCGCCGATGCCTTGGCCAAGGTCAGGTTGAAGGAGCTCACCCCTGCAGTCGCTTCCATGGTCTTCATCACCCGTCCACCACACGACACCCCGTCGGGACGCTATTTGGGGGCGGTACACGTGCAGCGGTTACTGCGCGAACCTCCATCCCTGCAAGTGGGCCACATGACCGACAGCGACTTGGAACCCCTGCACCCAGACACCCACATCTCCCAGGTCTCACGTTATTTCGCGACCTACAACCTGGTGGTGGCCCCGGTGGTCAACGAACTGCACCAGTTGGTGGGGGCGGTGGCCGTCGACGACCTGCTCGACCATATGCTGCCCGCCGACTGGCGCGGCGAGCAGATGGATGGCACTGATCAATTCCCGGCGGTGAGCGATGGCTGAGAACCTCACCCCAGAGGAGTCCCTATCCACTCCTGGCAGTGGGCGGCGTTTCGTTTTGCCTAAGCGGCTGCGGATCGACTCCGAGGCCTTCGGCCGTTTCGCGGAGTGGATCGCCCGCTACATGGGTTCCCCCGCCTTCCTCATCTGGATGACCCTGTTCATCGCCTTCTGGATCATCTGGAATTTCGTCGCTCCGGAGGAAATCCGGTTCGATGATCCATCATCGTTCATCTTGCTCACCTTCATGTTGTCGATCGAGGCGGCCTATTCCGCTCCGCTTATCCTTTTGGCCCAGAACCGGCAGGAGGCCCGCGACCGATTGAGTTTCGACGAGGACCGTCGCATCGCTGCCCAGTCCCGGGCCGATACCGATTTCCTGGCTCGCGAGATCGCCTCGTTGCGCGCCCAGATGGGCGAGGTGGCTACTCGAGACTTCATCCGTTCCGAGATCCGCGACCAACTGCGCGACCTACTGGCCGAGCTGGACAAGGCCGAGGGACAACAAGAGGACCCAGAGCCGCCTCAGTGACCGGGCTGCCCGCCGCTGTGGAGTTAGCGGGCACGTCCTGCTTGACCGGGACCCGGATACCCGGGAAGAGCCTTGATCGGAAACTGTGTGCGGCGCAAGTCCCGCACCGCACACAGAACACCTGGGTGTCGGGTTCGGACAGCGAGTTCTACTGTGTTGGCCATGATCGGCACCTTAACCCAGCATGAAGCACGGATTCGCAGCAATGATCTAGCCCTGGATTCCTACGATCTGACTCTTGATCTGAGCCAGACCGCCGGAAAATCGGCGACCTATCCGGTGAAGCTCACCACCACCTTCACCACCACCAGCGGGGAGACCTTCCTGGATTTCCTGGGTGAGCGCGTCGAGTCCATCACCGTTGACGGGCAGCCACGCCACATCGATTTCGACGGCTCCCGCATCCGGTTGACCAGCCTGCCGACCATGCGACCGGTCGAGGTCACGATCTGTTGTCATTCCCGCTACTCACGCACCGGCCAGGGACTGCATCGGTTCACCGATCCCAGCGACGGGCAGACCTATCTGTACTCCCATTCGGAGCCCTCTGATGCCAGGCGGATCTTCCCCTGCTTCGACCAGCCCGATCTCAAGGCCCGGTTCACCGTCGAGATGATCACCCCCAGCGGCTGGACGGCGCTTTCCAACCAGCCGACGGTCCAGACGACCAATCACGGCGCGACCACCACCCACCGCTTCTCCCCCACCCCACCACTGTCGACCTATCTAACCTGTTTCGCCGTGGGCCCCTGGGCCGGGCAGCATGCCACTTGGACCTCGCCCAGCGGCCAGAGCATCGAGTGTGGAGTCTGGTGCCGGGCATCGATGGCCGAGTTCGTGGATGACGAATTCCTCGCCCTCACCCACCAGGGACTCGACTTCTTCGAGACCAACTACGGTTTTGCCTACCCATGGGGCAAATACGATTCCATCATCGTTCCCGAGTACAACCTGGGCGCGATGGAGAACCCAGGGCTGGTGACCTTCACCGAGCGTTACCTGTTCCGTTCCCGCCCGACTCGGGCCCAGCACGCAGCCCGTGCCAACACGATCCTGCACGAGATGAGCCACATGTGGTTCGGTGATCTGGTCACCCCGCGCTGGTGGAATGACCTGTGGCTGAAGGAATCCTTCGCCGAGTTCATGGGAGCCGATGCCTCGGTGTGCGCCACCGGTTACCGGGAGGCCTGGGTCAATTTCGCCGGGAACCGCAAGAACTGGGCCTACCTGCAGGACCAGCTGCCCACCACCCATCCAATCGCCGCGGAGATCCCCGATGTCGACGCTGCCCGTCAGAACTTCGACGGGATCACCTATGCGAAAGGGGCTGCGGTCCTGAAGCAACTCGTCCACTACGTCGGACGCGACCAGTTCTATGCCGGCGCCAGGGATTACTTCACAGCCCATGCCTTCTCTTCGGCCACCTTCGACGACCTGCTGGATGCCCTGGCACCGCACACCGAAGCGGGCCTGCACGACTGGGCACAGCGCTGGTTGTGTACCACGGGCCCGGATCTGCTCACCCCGCGGGTGACTATCACCGAGGGGCGGATCACCGAGCTGCGCATCACCGCCAGCGCCACCGATGCCCTGCGCCCGCACCGGCTCGACGTCACGCTATTCCGTGGCGAGAAGCAGCACCTGGAGCGGATCGCCACCCTAGATGTCCTCGTCGACCCGAATACCCCGGTCACCATGGTCGCCGAGGCCGTTGGAATCCAGGCACCCAGCTTGGTGGTACTCAACGACAATGACCACACCTACGCCAGGGTTCGCTTCGACGAGCGTTCCCTGACGACCCTGAGGACCTCGCTGTCGCGGATCGACGAAGAATTAACCCGGGCCGTGGTGTGGACCGCACTGTGGAATCTCACCAGGGATGGTGAGTTGTCCGTCGCTGACTACACCGGGATCGCACTGACCCACGGGCTGGTCGAGCCGAACCCGAATCTCGTCGCCCAGGTGCTCGCCAATATCTCCTTCGCAACCGCCCATTTCCTGCCGCATGGTCTGCGGGAGCAGGGGCAACGGGAGCTGGCGGATACCTTGTGGACCCGCCTGCTGGGTGCCGGGGAGGGATCCGATCTGCAATTGGCCCTTGTCCGAGCCGCCATCCCCGCCCTGGCAGCCAGCGACGAGACCTCAGGTAGTACCAGGTTGCGGGAGATTCTCAACGGCCGGGTCCCGGGGCTGAGACGCGATCCAGATCTGCGGTGGTCGGTGTTGTCCGCCCTAGCTGCACGTGGTGAGACTGATCCGGCGGAGTTGGAGGAACAAAAGAACACCGACAACACCATGTCCGGAGCTGTCGCCTTGCTCGGCGCCGCCCATTGCCTGCCGACGGTGGAGATGAAGGCGCGGATCTGGGAATCGGTGCGTCGGGTCGGGGCATGGTCAAACGACGAAGTAGACGCCCTGCTGGGCGCCTGGAATGCCCCAGGGTCCACAGATCTGGTCCGCGGCTGGGACCAGGAGTTCTTCGAGGTGCTTGATGAGATATGGGACACCCACCCGATCGAAATCGCCAACCGGCTGGTGCGCGGTCTGTACCCGCAGGTCGAGGCCTCGCTGACAGCCACGAAGAACCATCTCGACAAGGAAATACCCGGCGCCCTGCGGCGGGTGCTGTTGGAATGTGCCGACCACCTACGTCGCGATCTGGAGGTGCAGCGCCTGCAAGGCTGAGCACCATATGATCACCGCTCGGCAACCGTCTCGGAACCAGCGCATCGCCGACTTGAAACCCATCCCGGACTCGCGTAGGCATGATAGGGTGAGCAACGCACAGATTCTCGAAGCGGCGCAGGCCGCGATGGCCACCGTCATCGACCCGGAGATCCATCGTCCGATCACCGACCTCGACATGGTCGATCACCTGGAGATCGACGACAAAGGCGTTGCTCATGTCACCGTGCTGCTGACCGTTGCTGGTTGCCCGATGCGCAACAACATCGAGCAGCAGATCCACGATGCCTTGGGCAAAGTGGCGGGCATCACCTCGGTAGACCTCACCATGGGGGCGATGACCGCCGAGCAACGAGCCCAACTGTCGGAGAAGCTGCGCGGTGGAGCCCCAGCGAAGGTAATCCAATTCGCCCAGCCCGGAAACCTGACCCAGGTCATCGCGATCGCCTCCGGCAAGGGCGGGGTCGGCAAATCCTCGATCACCATAAATCTGGCACTGGCCTTGTCCAAGATGGGCAAGAAAGTGGGCCTGCTCGATGCCGACATCTATGGCCACTCGGTGCCCGATCTATTGGGTCTGTCGGAGGATGCCCGTCCGACAATGGTCGACGACATGATCATGCCGGTGCCGGTAGAGTACAGCTCCGCCGACGGATTCACCGCCCGGTTGAAGGTCATCTCGATGGGTATGCTCAAAGAATCCCGGGACCAGGTGATCGCCTGGCGAGGCCCCATCCTCGACCGGGCCCTCACCCAGTTGCTGTCTGAGGTCTTCTGGGGCGATCTGGATTACTTCCTTATCGATCTTCCCCCTGGCACCGGCGACGTCGCCATGTCCATCGGCCAGAAATTGCCCGGTTCCGAAGTGATCGTCATCACCACGCCTCAACCGAGCGTCGCCGTCGTCTCCGAGCGGGCTGGCACGATGGCCTCAATGATGCACCAGAAGGTCATTGGTGTCATCGAGAACATGAGCTACTACGAGGCTTTGTGCCCGCACTGCGGCGAACCGCATCAGGTACCGCTGTTCGGTGAGGGTGGTGGTCTGTTGACCGCCGACGCGCTAAGTGACCGGCTGGCCACCCAAGTGCCACTGATGGGCAAGGTACCTTTCGAACCGGCGATCGGCGTCGAGACCGAGGCCCAGGCACCCGGCGTCATCGCACGTCCGGAAACCACCGCTTCACGGGTTATCACCGAGATCGCAGCGAAGCTCGTTGCCTCTCGCCCATCCTTGGTGGGCAAACCCCTGGGGCTGCAGACGAACTGATCGGAGCCGTTATGAATAAGCTCGATCCACCGGTGCTCGTCACCGGCGACATCATCCTGCGCAAACCCACCGATGCGGATGTTCCTGCGATCGTCCGGGGCTGCAACGATCCCCTCACCCTGGAGTGGTTGTCGCTGCTGCCCCGGCCCTATACCGAGGAACGGGCCCGGGAATACGTGCACGACCACGCGGTGCAGGTCACCGAATCGGGCCAGGGTTTGGAGCGGGCCATCGAGGTCGATGGCGCATTTGCCGGGGTCATCGGGTTGAAGAACACCGACTGGGCCACCCGCCACACCGAGGTGGGTTACTGGCTGGGTCCCTGGGCCAGGGGCCGTGGGGTGATGACGCGTGCCCTGTGTTGCCTGGTCGACTGGTTGTTCGCCGAGGCCGGGATGCGGCGGGTGGAGATCCAGGTGGAGCCCGGGAACGTGGCTTCCCTGGCCGTCGCCGAGCGGGCCGGTTTCCGCCAGGAGGGCCTGCTGCGTCACCGCGGCGGTTTCCGCGATGACCATCCGGTGGATCTACTCATGTTGAGCAAGCTGGTGGGCGATTCCCCAGCCACCGGGAGTGCTCACGGGTAAATTCACTCGAGACTCTGTCGATCACAAGATTTCTTTTCCCCGAGAATGAAGTCGCCGGAAATGATTGGTACAGGTTGCGACAAAAGCCTGTACCGCCCTGTAGCAATCGAAGAACGAGGTGAGCATGAGCGGTGTTGTGCCACGTGACTGACGTAGACGCGATGGATCGGAACTAACTTCCTTCATCAAGTACATCTGATATGGTTGTTGTTTTGTTAAAAGGGCAGGATGAGACGCCACCGGGTGGGATTCCTGACGGCGCCCGTCTTGTGTTAGCCCAAAATGATGCTAACGAGGGGTTTCGCGTGTCTGTCCGACGGCGATGCCAATCTGATATTCACGAGTTGGTTACCGCAGGACGGTGCTTTCGGCTCGGAACCTCACACGTGTCTAGGATCGAGTATCGTCGACACCGTTGATTCAAACCGTCACCTCCATTGGACCGGGGCATAGGCCGTGCCCTGAAGATCTCTCCGGTCTGGGCATCCATGTCATGCACCACGACGGAGCGCGCATGCATACCCAGGTCAACATTCGTACGCCCGGCGACCCAAGAATCGTTGCGCGGTGATGCCCGGCCTGCCAGAGCTCCACCCGATCTGGGATTACTCATACCGTTTAGGGTGTGTCTCCTAAGCCTGTGCTGGTGGGGTTGATTTGATGTTGGCTTATCTCGTGAATGGGTTCTGACCGATGCTCAGTGGGAGCCGATCACGCCTCTGATGCCGTCGACCGGTGATTCGATGCATCGTCCATTTCGTGATACCGACAGGTGGTTGAGGGCGTGATCTATGTTTTTGCACAGGAGGACGTCGGTGACATCAACCGCAACGCGTCTGCGCAAGAATCTGTAACCTGGTCGTCAGTTCTGCTAGGCGGTGATGTCCTTTTGGCGGTAGCGGAAGACGGCAAGCATGAACCCCGCCGTGATCACCAGTAGGGCGACCACCAAGTGCGGTATATCAATCAGTTGCCCACCTGCTGACGCTTTCCCGATGTTCGGGTAGGTGAAAAATGACAGCCACGTGAGGGGCTTCGCCTTGCCGTTGGAGTTTGCCATCATCTGCACGAAGTAGGCTCCGAGGACGATGCCGATCGTCACCGGGTAGATCACGCGGGCAGTGGTCACGAAGACCGAGAGTAGGAAGCCAACGGCCGCGAACATGAGGTGGACCAAGAAAGACCCGAGCGCCATCAGCACCAGCGCCTTGAGCGAATAGCCCTTCTGCTGAAAGACGGCGCACATCGCCCAAGAGGCAAAGAAGAGCGCCACGTTGAGCAGTAACGCGTACAGAACAACCACCCCGATCTTCGAGACAGTGATCTCGGTACGGGATAGAGGCTTCACCGCGAGGAACTCAATGGTCTTGTAATCCTCCTCTTTGGACAAGATGGTGGCTGCCAGCATGATCACGTAGAAGGCACCGAGCAGCACGACAACAGAGAAGACGCGAGCACCGAAGTACCCGGTGATCGACGTCAGATCGACCCCATCGAGGCCGAACATATCGATCTCGGTCGATGAAAACTCGCCCAGCGCCTGATCCGCAGACTGGTACTTGCGCACGAACTCAGGGAACTCCGCCATACGCATGAGGCTCATGAACGGAAGCACAACGCTCCAGATCAGGAACGCCAGAAGGTGTCGACGCATCTCATTCTTGAAGAGAACCATGTTCATAGCGGATCAGCACTCCTTGGTTGCAGTGGTGCCACCGGTGTAGTAGTTCATGAAAACCTCTTCGAGTGGGGGTTCCTCGATGCGTACATCGTCGACGGTGTTGTCGGCAAGCATTCGCAGGAGGCGGTTGACATCGCCCTGGATCATGAAGCGGTACTCCGTGCCATCACCTTCAACGGACTTGACCCCGGGGATCTCGGGCAGCACAGTCGGCCGTGCGAACCTGACGTGCACCAACCTGTACTGCGCGACGCTCGGCTCCTTGAGGTCCTCGACTGTGACCAGCTCACCGTCACGGATGATCGCGACGCGGTTGCACAGCAACTGGACCTCAGACAAGACGTGCGACGAGAAGAAGACTGTGCAACCGCGGTCGCGCTCCTCGGTCAGCAGATGGAAGAAGGTGCGCTGCGCCAGCGGGTCGAGGCCGCTCGTCGGCTCGTCCAAGATGAGCAGTTCCGGATCGTGGAGCATCGCTTGGATGATGCCCACCTTCTTCTTGTTACCTGTCGAGAGGGAACGGAATTTCTTGCTCAGATCCAGGTCCAGACGTGCGCTGAGCTGCTTGATGCGCTCGGCAGCCTCTACCCGGTGAAGACGCGCAGAGAAGTCGAGCAGTTCCTGCGCGGTCATGCTGTCGTAAAAATTCACGTCTGCAGGTAGGTAGCCCACCTTGCGGTGGATTTCGGGCGACTGGGTCACGGTGTCGAAACCAAAGATTCTGGCGCTTCCGCTCGTAGGTTTCAAGAAGCCAAGGATGGTGCGGATCGTGGTGCTCTTGCCAGCACCGTTCGGGCCGATGAAGCCGAAGATCTCACCGCCCTTGACGGAAAGACTGAGTTGCTTCACACCGCGCGCCTTGCCGTACATCTTGGAGAGTGAATCAATTTCAATCACATTATTCATGTTGGAGCACCAGTCACCTATACCGAACACATTATGCTAGGGATACCGAAACACATTCTTCGTAGGGCACGAGGCAATGCCAGAACCCGTTTAGGCCCCATCAGTACGACACACAAATGTCGCGAACCAAGTGCCGTCGAGCATCCCCTCCTTGCCCTGGGAGCGTCAGGGAGGCAGAAAGCGCGACTGCAATCAACAGCCAAGAACCCAGGTAGTGAGGCTGTGTTCACAGCCTAACCGAACAGGGCATAACAAACAGGCGCAGTGTCGGCAACCCATGAGCGCAGACTCAGGCAGTTCATCACGTCGACCCAAGTCATCGTGCAATAACAGCGCTGCATTGCGATATATGCAGGTCTGGATAACCCGGAAGGCAATCGCCACCGGGTGACCAGTGCTGCTAGCCCGAGGGCAAACCGAGGTGCCACCACCTCAGGTCGCCTCGTCGTCCCACGGCAATTCGGCAGCCGTCAGGGCGGGTGAGCCCTTGGTTGCGCTGGTCAGGGTGGATTTCACCTCCGCACCCGCCGAGGAGACGGCGGACACCCCCAACCCCAGATCGCTCTTCACCCCGTTGAGTTCGGTTTTCACATCGTCGAGATCGGCCTGGACCTCGGCCAGCAGGTGTTTGGTGACGAAGGTCTTCGGGTTGAGATCAGCCGCGGTGAGGTCCTGGTATTCGGGGCCCAGCTCGGCCTTCAACTGGTTGGTGGCGTTGTCGGCGAAGGCCCGTGCCCAGGCCACCACGCGGGCGGCCTTGCGGGCATAGACGGGAAGTTTCTCCGGCCCGAAGAGGACGACCCCCGCGATGAGCAGGAAGGCCAGCTCCGCCCAGCCGACCCCGAAGAACTCCTGGGGTATCACAGGACGATGCTGTCCAGGAGGGCCGTGAAACCGGCGACGACCTCGTCGGTGGGCCAGATCATCGGTGAACGCAGCCCACCGACATCGAAGCCCTGATGGGCCAGACCTGCCTTGACCATCATGACCCCTTGGGTGACGAACACCCCGGTGTAGACCGGCAGCATTTCCCGGTGGATTGCCAGCGCCTTGGCATGGTCGCCATCCAGCCAGGCCCGGATCAGTTCAGCGGTGCGCCGTCCGGTGAAATGGGTGGAAGTTCCAACGACACCCGCGGCCCCAACCGCCAGCATCGGTAGCAGCTTAGCGTCGTCACCAGCGTAGTAGTCGAGACCAGTGGCGGCCATCACTTGAGAGGACGCGACGATGTCGTTCTTGGCATCCTTGACACCCACGATGTTGGGATGCTCGGCCAAGGCAATCAGGGAGGGGGTCTCAATGGGACGCCCGGCCCGGTGCGGGATGTCGTAGAGCACCATCGGTAGATCGGTCGCCGATGCGATCGTGCGGAAATGCGCTACCAGCGCTTCCTGGGGAGGCAACGAGTAGTAAGGGGTGACGGTCAGCAGAGCGTCGGCGCCGGCATCCCGAGATGCCTTGGCCAATTCGACGGAGTGTGCGGTGTTGAAGGTGCCGACCCCGGCGATCACCTTGGCCCGGTCCCCTACTGCTGCCTTGACCACACGAATCAACTCGCATTTCTCGGCGTCACTAGTCGTCGGAGCCTCACCGGTGGTGCCGTTAACTAGCACCGAATCGTTACGTTGCTCGTCAACCAGCCGAACCGCGAGTTGCTCGGCCCGCTCCGGATCGACAGCCCCAGAGGCGTCGAAGGGAGTGACCATGGCAGTGATCAGTCGGCCCAGGATCGGTTCACTCATGCCTCCATGCTAGGCAATCAGGGAACCACGCGCGCAGGAAGCCCACCACCTCGGGCACAGACATTGCCTCGACCATGGCCTAGGCTGGGTTCGTGAGTGAAGAGTTCCTGCTGGACAAGCGTTCCATCGCCTTCGCCGAGGACTTCGTGCCCGGCACCGAACCCATGGACGAGGCGCACAAAGCTGCGGTCCTGGCCGGAGCTCCGGCCAGCTCCGGTGGTGTGAATGCCGTGCTGACGATGCTGGCCAAGCTCATCAACGCCCGCACCGTCGTCGAAGTCGGCACCTCCACCGGCTGCACCGGCCTGGCCTTATTCCAAGGAATGGACCCCGCCGGAGTGCTCACCTCTATCGATACCGAGACCGACTGGCAGAACACCGCCAAGACGGCCTTCCGCGCAGCGGGCATCGCATCCCAACGTTCCCGGTTGATTAACGGGCGCGCCCTCGATATCTGCAACAACCTGCGGGCCGGGGCCTACGACATCATGCTGCTCAACGACGAAAAACTCGATTATCTCGACTTCGTCCCCCAAGCCGAGAGATTGCTGCGTCCCGGCGGGATGCTGGTGATCAACGATGCCCTGTGGCAGGGCAAGGTGGCCGACCCGAACGACGATTCAGACGAGTCGGTGATCATCCGCGAGGCTCTCGACGCCATCCGCGAATCCGAGGTGTTCACCTGCGCGATGCTGCCGGTGGGGCATGGCGTGGCGGTCGGCGTCCACGCCTGAACTCGGACGACGGATCAGATCGGTTCGACAATCATCCCCTTCGGCACCACGACGATCCCGCGAGGCGAGATGTGTAGTCCACGTGCCAAGTCGGCTTGAGGATCGACGCCGATCTGCACCCCGTCGGCGATAGTCACATTCTTGTCGAGGATGACGTTGCGCAGTACCGCATCCTTGCCGATCTTGACCTGATCCATCACCACGCACTTGTCCAAGGAGGCACCGCCTTCGACGCGCACCCCCGGGGATAGCACCGAATGATCGACATCGCCACCAGAGATGATGCACCCGTTGGTCACAATGGAGGATTCCGCTGTGCCGTGCAGGGTGAACTTTGCGCCGGGTAGTTGGGCCTGCTGGGTCCAGATCGGCCACTGGGAGTTGTACAGGTTGAATTCCGGCACCACCGAGATCAGATCCATGTGAGCGTCGAAATAGGCATCAATGGTGCCCACGTCACGCCAGTAGTTGCGATCCTCGTTGGTGGCCCCGGGAACCTCGTTGGAGGTGAAGTCGTAGACCCCGCACTCGCCCTGGTCGACGAAGGAAGGAATGATATTCCCGCCCATATCATGCTTGGAGTCGGTGTCATGTCCATCAGCGACGAGCATCTCCACGAGTTGCTTGCGGGAGAAGATGTAGTTACCCATTGATGCAAAGCACTCATCTGGTGAATCAGATAGCCCGGGCGGGTCGGCGGGCTTTTCCAAGAATTGATCAATTACCCCGTCGCCATTCGCATCAATGATGCCGAAGGCCGAACCTTCACTACGCGGTACCCGGATGGCCGCGACAGTGGCGGCCATCCCCGAGTCGATGTGGGCCTGCAGCATCTGGCGCACATCCATACGGTAGATGTTGTCAGCGCCGAAGACGACGACGTAGTCGGGGTCCTCGTCTGAGATGAGGTTGAGGGACTGGTAGATGGCGTCAGCCGAGCCTTGGTACCAGTGTGGTCCGCGGCGCTGCTGGGCAGGGACCGGGGTGACGTAGTTGCCGAGCATCGTCGACATCCGCCAGGTCACCGAGATGTGGCGGTCAAGAGAGTGAGACTTGTACTGGGTGAGCACCGCTACCTTGAACAGGTTCGAGTTGACCATATTCGACAAGGAAAAGTCAATCAGCCGGTAGGTACCACCGAACGGAACGGCAGGTTTGGCTCGGTCGGCGGTGAGCGGCATCAGCCGTTTACCTTCGCCGCCGGCGAGGATGAGGGAAAGGACCTTGGGTTCAGCCATGACCAAAACTTAGGGCACCAGCGAACACATTGACACCCCCTGTCCATAACTTCCTTCCTGGATGCCATGATCAGTTCTGTCATTGGGTCTCTTCCTTGTGACGATGTCGGTCTAGCTCTCCCCCTCGGGGGTATCACCATGAGACGATCGAGGCATGAGAGTTTCGATCCTCACTCGGGAATATCCCCCACACATCTACGGCGGAGCCGGTGTCCATGTGGGCCAACTGGTGCCGCAACTGCGCAAATTCTGCGAGATGGTCGACGTACAGTGCATGGGCGAACCCCGCGACGGCGCGACGGCTCATCCCGAGAGTTTCCCCCCCGATGCAAATCCCGCGATCCGTACCTTGGGCGCCGACATCGCCATGGCCGCAGCCATCCCCCAGGTCGACGTGCTCCACGCCCACACGTGGTACGCCCAGTTTGCAGCCGTCGTCGCTGGTCAGTTCCAGGACATCCCCACCGTCGTCACAGCCCATTCGCTGGAGCCCGACCGCCCCTGGAAGGTGGAGCAACTCGGTGGTGGCTACCGGGTGTCATCATGGATCGAGAAAACCGCCTATGCCGATGCCGATGCCATCATCGCGGTCTCGGCTGCGATGATCGATAATATCCGTGCGGCCTATCCTTTCGTCGAGCCCGAACGCATCCACGTGGTGCGCAACGGGATTGACCCCGACGAGTTCCGTCCCGATCCCGCCACCGATGTCATCGAGTCGTTGGGCATGGATCTGACACGTCCGATCGTCACTTTCGTGGGGCGCATCACCCGTCAGAAGGGGCTGGTGCACTTGGTGCGAGCAGCCCGCCGACTTGACCCTGACACCCAAGTGCTGTTGCTGGCCGGAGCACCAGACACCCCGGAGATCAAAGCAGAATTCGACGAAGCCTTCACCCAGCTGAACACTGAGCGTTCGGGAGTGGTGTGGGTTGCCGAGATGCTGCCACGTGCCTCAGTGCGTCAGGTGCTCACTCATTCGACAGTCTTCGCCTGCCCCTCAATCTACGAACCGCTGGGCATCGTGAACCTGGAGGCGATGGCCTGTGGGATCCCGGTGGTGGCTTCGGCAGTCGGTGGAATCCCGGAGGTCGTCGTCGACGGTGTAACCGGCCTACTCGTTCCTTACGATCCGGCTTATGCAGATGATCCAGCCCGCATCGCCGAGTTTGAGACGCAATTCGCCACCAACCTCAACGAGATCACCCGTGACCGTGATCGGGCCCGTCAGATGGGCGTTGCCGGACGCGAGCGGTGCATCGCGGAATTCTCCTGGGAGAAAATCGCGGCCGAAACGGTGCAGGTGTACAAGGAAGCCATCGCCCATCACGAGGCGAACAGACACTGAGTGAGGCGGCCACTGCCTGACTTGCTGGCTTGGTAAGCGTTGAGCGCCACCAGTCCTCTTAGGCGGTGGCGCTCGGCAGTGATCCTGGGTGGTCGTCAGTTCGTGACGACCGGTTTGAGACAGTCGTACAGCGACTTGGCCTCCTCCGCGTTGACTTCGAGAACCAAACGGCCCCCGCCGTCAACCGGAACGCGCATGACGATGCCACGTCCTTCCCTGACAACCTCCATGGGCCCGTCACCGGTGCGCGGTTTCATAGCTGCCATGTGTGCCCTCGATTCCGTTCACGACCGAAATTTCACAATCTATTATTCCGCATCCACCGAAGGTTCTGCTGAGTGTTGCCACGAAGGGGTCTTGGCCTGCTCAGCTTGTCCACTCCCCGAAACGGGACTTGGATTGGTTTCCGGAGCAGTCGTGACCGGAATCTGGTCGAGGTCCTCCTGCCAGCGCTGGCTCACCCGGTCGAGCAGGGCGTCAACTTGCGCCATCGAGTAGCCGCGGGTGACGACCGCGAACCGTAACTCACTCAGGTCATAAGGACCCAAGTCATCGGGTATGGGCGCATCAGGTACGGGCCGATCTTCCAGTTGCGGGGCGAGTTCCCCACCATGCCCAGTACCGATGACGAAGAAGACGGCGATAACCACCACCATGACCGCAGCAAATATCCACCCCACCGCTCAAGCCTCCTGTCCTGACGCACCACCGAGCCATTGCATTAAACCTGTTGTGCAGGCCTCCACTTCGGCAATCGGGCATGCCTCATCAGCCTGGTGGGCCTTGCCCGGGTCACCGGGGCCGTAGTTGACTGCCGGTATCCCAGCTGCTGCGAGCCGGGCGACATCGGTCCATCCATACTTAGCGCGAGGGGTGCCACCGACAGCAGCAACGAATTCAGCCGCAGCCTTCCGGTCAAGACCTGGCCGGGCCGCGGGTGAACGATCGACGAAAATGAGTTCCCAGCCATCAAACCACTCCGTCATCGCCATAACGGCCTCGTCGAGAGTCTTGTCTGGAGCGAAGCGGTAGTTGATCTGCACTGTCGCCGAATCAGGGATGACATTGGGGGCCAAGCCTCCGGAAACCATCGTGGCGTTGAGACCCTCCCGGTATTCCAACCCATCGACATTTACCTGACGGGCCTCGAAAGCCTCTACACGCTCGATGACCCGGGCAAGTTCGTGGATAGCGTTACGACCCAACCAAGAGCGAGCCGAATGGGCCGCAAGACCCTTGGTGGTGATGGTGAACCGCAGGGTTCCCTGACAGCCACCCTCAATGAGGGTGGCTGTGGGTTCCATCAAGACTCCCAGGGTGATGCCGGTGAACAGTTCCGGATGGTTGACGAGCAGTCGTCCCAGCCCATTGGCGGTCTCCTCGATCTCCTCACAGTCGTAGAAGACCCAAGTGATGTCTCGACCGGGATTGGCGAGCCTGGCAGCCAGATGCACCATAACGGCCACCCCGCCCTTCATATCGACGCTACCGCGTCCCACGAGCATCTGGCCCTGATCGGTGTCAGCAAGCCGGGAAGGCAGGTTGCCCACGACCGGGACGGTATCCAAGTGCCCGGCAATGAGCACTCGTTCCCGGCGCCCCAAAGCGGTGCGTGCCACCACCGCATCGCCGTCGCGCACGATGTGTAGATGCTCAAAACCTGCCAACGTACGTTCCACTTCGTCAGCAAGCCGGGTTTCGTTGCGGGAGACCGATTCGATATCGACGATCTGCTGGAACAATTCGGTCAGCGACTGGTGGGCAAGCATGTCTGGAAGCCTACTCGTCATCGGATCCGGAAGGCGCGACGCCCAGCAGGGTCCCGATCTAGTCACTGCGTCCGGACTCTCCTATCGAGTCCTGGCCCAGTTTGGCTTCCATCGTCTAGCTGCCATCCGTTATCGCGCATCGATAATATCGATGTACGATAAGCCAATCAGTTGGGTACCTCAGTGTAAGCCTCGATCGGGAAGCCCTGAGGGATCATCAGCTCCCAGTAGAGTTGAACCCATGAGCAAAGAAGGAGTGCCCACTCTCGACCCGACCACCGCGCCTGCGCAGAAGGCGTGGGGTTGGGGCTTGGCCAATGTCCACGTTTCGGGTCTGGTGCTCGACACCTGGTATCCCGAGCCCCACATCGGTGTGCCGGAGCCGGACACCCAGCCGCCAGCCCTGTTGCGAGCCAATCGGACCAATGATGCGACTCGCCAGGTGACCACCGAAATCGTGCTCACCGTCATCGACTTGGACGAGGAACCGTCGACGACCGCCGACGCCTACCTACGGCTGCACCTGCTATCTCACCGGCTGCGCAAGCCACGATCGATCAATCTCGACGGCATCTTCTCCGCGCTGCCGAATGTGGTATGGACCTCGGCCGGGCCGTGTGAAGTGGAATCCTTCGAGCAGGTTCGTGCCACCCTTCGTGCCCACCGTGGCGGGTTGAATGTCACATCCATCGACAAATTTCCGCGTATGGTCGATTATGTGATCCCCACCGGAGTGCGCATAGGTGACGGTGCCCGGGTTCGCCTGGGCGCCCACCTGGCCGAAGGCACCACGGTGATGCACGAGGGATTCGTCAACTTCAACGCCGGCACCTTGGGCCGCTCGATGGTTGAGGGACGGGTCTCCCAGGGTGTGGTTGTCGGGGACGGTACGGACATCGGCGGCGGAGCCTCGATCATGGGCACCCTGTCCGGCGGCGGCAAGGAAATGGTCACCATCGGCGAAGGCTGTCTGCTGGGCGCTGAAGCCGGATTGGGCATCTCCTTAGGGGATAACTGCATCGTCGAGGCAGGGCTATATGTCACGGCGGGCACCAAGGTCACCTTGCCCGACGGCTCGGTGGTCAAGGCCCGTGAGTTATCCGGGGCCTCTGACCTGCTGTTCCTGCGTGATTCCCAGTCCGGTGCCGTGATCGTCAAAGCAAGGGCCGGACAGCCCATCGCTCTCAACGACGCCTTACACGTGAACTGATGACCACTACCCGAGGCTCCGGAACCACCTCTCGTGGCCCCACCGTTGTCGGGTGCGCCGTCGTTGGGCTCATCGCCGTGGTGCTGTGCTCGATCATCGCGACGATCGTCACCCAGCTCGCCCACCGGAGCGAGGAACTGGCGCCGGTGCTGCCCGACGAGGGGTGCATGGTCTCCTTGGATTCGGGATTCACCACCACTCTCACCTGGGAGCAGGCCCACAATGCAGCGATCATCGTCGGGGAATCCATCCGCCGCGGGTTACCCGCCAGGGCTGCGACTATTGCACTGGTGACTGCCTACCAGGAATCTGGCTTGCGCAATCTGGACCACGGCGACCGGGACTCGGTCGGGTTATTTCAACAGCGCCCATCCCAAGGCTGGGGAACTGTCGAGCAGATCATGGATCCGTGGTACTCGTCGGGGGCTTTCTATACGGAACTGGTGAAGATCGACGGCTGGGAGAGCGGGGTGATCAATGACGTTGCCCAAACCGTGCAGCGTTCCGGCTTCCCGCAAGCCTATGCCCAGCACGAGGACAAGGGACGCGCTTGGGCCTCGGCCCTCAATGGTTACGACCCTGCAACGGTGACCTGCTTCGACACGACGGCTCCAGGCGCTAGTGTCACGGTGCTCACTAATTTCTTCGAAGCCATCTGGGACGACGCGGTCACCTCCGAGGTGGATGCCACTGGATCACTACGAGTCACCACTCCCGACGAGACCAAGGCTTGGGCAGTGGCGCAGCTGTCGATGCTGCTGGGACGCCAGGCCGGGATGACCGGGGTCGCCGTGGGCAACCAGACTTGGACCCGTTCGGATACTGAATACGCCATCTGGCAAGCCGCGGCTCAGCCGTCAGCCTCATCGGTCGTGATCAATCTGAGGCCCTGAGCCAACCGCCCACCAGACATCTTCATCATGGACACGGCGCAGCACACGTATCCGTGATCTGGGCAATCAATCCTCAACGCGCAGCCTTTCGACCGCTGATGCGATTCGTTCATCGGTGGCGGTCATCGCGATGCGTACGTGATCGGTGGCCTTCGTACCGTAGAAATCCGACGGAGCTGCGAGAATACCCCGCTCAGCCAGCCAGTCGATGGTGCTGCGGCAGTTCTCGCCTCGGGTGGCCCACAGATATAGCGAACCCTCGGAGTCATCGATGGTGAATCCGCAGCCACGCAACACCGACATCATCACCTCACGACGCCGCCGATAACGGGCGCACTGCTCGGCAACGTGCTCCTGATCGCTGAGAGCAACAACCATGGCTTCCTGCACCGGTCCGGGCATCATCATCCCGGCATGTTTGCGCAGAGCCAACAGATCGGTGGTCAGCACCGGATCGCCGACCACGAAACCGGCACGGTAACCGGCCAGATTGGAACGCTTGGACAACGAATGCAGCCCCAGCAACCCAGTGTGATCCCCCTCACAGATCGCCTGGTCGAGGATGCTCACCGGTGTGGCCTCCCAGCCGAACTCCCCATAACACTCATCAGAAGCCAGCACCGCATCGTGCTCACGAACGAAATCTACCCAGCGCCGCAACAGACCGCTCCCGGCGATCTTCCCGTGAGGGTTGGCCGGGTAATTGATCCACACAAGCGACGGGCTGCCCTCGACCTGGTCGGGATCGTCGCAGCGTTGGATATGACATCCGGCGAGCAGGGCTCCCACTTCGTAGGTGGGGTAGGCGACCTCTGGTAATACAACCAAGTCGTCGGGACCCAGTCCGAGTTGGGCGGGCAGAGAAGCTACCAGTTCCTTGGTGCCGCTGACCGGCAACACACCTTTCTCATCAAGCCCGACCGCATTCCATCGTCGGCTCATGTAGTCAACAATCGCTCCACGAAGCAGCGGCGTGCCCCACACAGCGGGGTACCCAGCCCATTTCGAGGCGGCCTCACGCAATGCCTCCGCGATGAACCCGGGAGTCGGGTCAACGGGGGTGCCTACCGACAAATCCACGATCCCGTGGGGATGAGTAGAGGCCTTCGCTTTGGCGTCGGCCAGCGTATCCCACGGGAAATCGGGCAGCAGGTCGGCCACGCGAGAACGCATCAGTTCTGCGGGGGCAGGGCCGCTACACGCGGTTCGTCCTTCTCGTAGACACCGACGCGGGCAGCACCACCCGGGGAACCGATCTCGTCGAAGAACTTCACATTGATGTCATACCAGTCGGCGAATTCGTCGGGCAGGTCGTCTTCGAAGTAGATCGCCTCGGTCGGGCAGACAGGCTCACAGGCTCCACAATCGACGCATTCGTCGGGGTGGATGTACAGCGACCGCGGACCTTCGTAGATACACTGCACGGGACACTCGTCAACGCATGCCCGGTCCTTGACATCGACGCACGGTAAGGCAATGACGTAGGTCATTCGCTTTCTCCTGTCCACAACAACGACCGGCGGGGAAACCGCCGGTGATGTGCACGACTCTACCGCTGGTCCGTAACATGGCCAATGAACCATGGCATGGATGTCCTAAGACGATGGGACGATCTGTCCCGGCACAGTCATGTCATCTCATTCGCTGCCCAACCACCTCAGTACCGGGGTGGCGATCACTGCGACAGCCACCGGCAGCGCAGCCAATACGATCCACGGAACCACTGCTGACGGTCCGGGAACTCGCGCAGCCTCCAGCAGTGAACCGACTGGGACACCACTGAACAGCACGGCGCATCCCCCAAGGGAATTCATCACGCCCATGTGGGAACCGAGTTGGTTCTCACCGGCAAGTTTCCCGACCATGTCGCGTGTCCGGGGCTGCAGGATCATGAGGCCAATGTGAAGCAGCACCACCATGATGATCTTCGGCAGCGCACCAACAATTCCCCCGGCAGAAGGGAACCAGGCGATGGCACCCACCACCACAAAGGCTGCCGACATGAACAGATGGGACAACAGGAAGACCTTCGTGGTGGGAAAGGAGTCGGTCCACGCGGTGATCCTGGACTGGAGCAGGATCACTAGGACCGATGCAAGTAGGAAGTAGAAGGTGATATCCGCAGAATTGTTCCCGCTGCGGGTGAGCTCCACCGGCAAAGCCAAGTACATCTGGTTGTAGGCGATAAGTTGCGCGATGTTAAGTGCTGCGAAAATCATGAACCGCCGGTTACCGAGCACCAGCCGCAACGAAGCACTCACCCGGGTGCGGTCCCCAACCCTCATCCGAGAAGGCAGCCAAAGAAAGTGCACCACACCGACGATCGCGAACAGAACAGCCGCGATAAGGCAGGTTGCCTGAAAAGGGACGAACAGGACAACACCACCGAGGGCTGGTCCCACAGCCGATCCTGCTTGGGAGAAGACCTGTTGCAGGCCCAGCACCCGGGTCCTGCGTATCCCTCCAGTGATCTCCGTTTGTCCTGCCAGACCAAGGATCGCCGATTCGGAAGCCGGGGAGAACAAAGCGGCCGCCATTCCGATGCACATGGTGCCGACGATGATCCAGGTGAGTTCCTGAGTGATGGCGAGGGTGGCGAACCCAACAACCCGCACAGCGATACCGACGAGCAGCACCGGTTTGATCCCGAACCAGTCGGCCAATGCTCCGCCCAGGAAGAACAATCCTTGTTGAGAGAAGGTGCGCAACCCGAGAATCAACCCAATCAAGGCGACTGCGAGACCAAGATCTGCTTCCAGATATGCGGCGAGGAAGGGCACGACCAAGTAGAACCCGACGTTGAAGATGAACTGGGTGGCAATGAGCAGACCTAGCGGGTGCGGCAGTTGGCGGAAGACCCGGAGATCGGCAAACATCACGCAAGATCAATCAGCAGCCGGGTGTATTCCTGGACCGGATTGCCGATCACTTGATCAACCGGCCCCTGCTCAATGATCCGGCCGGACTCCATCACCGCGACACGGTCGGACAGTTGAGCCACCACTGCCATGTCGTGAGAGACGAAGAGCATAGACAACTCCTGTTCCCGACGTAGGTGGGCAAGCAATTCGAGGATGCTGGCCTGCACCGTGACATCAAGGGCTGAAGTGATCTCGTCGCAGACGATCAACCTCGGTTCGGCCAGCAGGGCCCTGGCGATCGCCACCCGCTGGGCCTGACCGACGGAGATCGTGTGCACTCCGCGTCGCAGCATCCCAGTGGGAAGGTTAACCTGTTCCATCACCTGCTCGATCGCGGCATCAGCCTCGTCTTTGGCGCGTCCAAGCTTGTGAATCAAGGGCTCACGAAGCGCATCCATGACTTTCATCCGAGGATTGAAGGATGCCCTGGGGTCCTGAAACACCATCTGAAGTTTCCGCTGATGGGCTTTCCGGGAACGAGCGGACCGGGTGTCCAGCGCCTGCCCGTCCAAGCACACGGTCCCGGAGTCTGGGGCCAAGGTACCAGAGACGATGGAAGCTATGGTGGACTTGCCACTCCCGGATTCCCCGATGAGCCCGAAGCACTCCCCTGCCGACACTTCGAAAGAAACACCAAAGGCAGCCGTGACAGAACCGAAACGATTGGTGAACGTCTTGTCAACGTCATGCACCTCAAGCAACACGACGCACATCCAATCTGGGCACCGCACGCACCAAGGCCTTGGTGTAATCATGCTCGGGCTCGTCGAGCACCTTCTCCGGAGAACCGGATTCGACGAAGGCACCACCAGCCAAAACATGCACCATGGACACCAGCCTGCGTACCAAGGAGATCTGGTGACTGACGAACAGCACGGCGGTGCCGAACTGAGATGCGATCTCGGCGAGCAAATCCAGCACTTCTGCCTGGGCCCGCACGTCCAAGGCGCTGGTGGGTTCGTCAGCGAGCAGTACACGAGGTTCGCTGAGCAGAGCCATTGCGATCGCTACCCGCTGAGCCATGCCACCAGACAGTTCGAAGGGATAGGAGTCGAGCACCTTATCCGGATCCGCGAAACGCAGCCTGCGCAGTAGCTCTCGAGCAGCGCTCTGGCAGGTGCGGTGTGAAGCCCGCGGGGTGTGCAACCGCACCGATTCGGTGAACTGCTTGCCGATGCGCACCAGAGGATCAAAGCTAGCGCTCGGGCGCTGGAAAACCATTGCCAGCTCCGGACCGCGTAGCCTGCGCCATTCGGCAGGAGTAGCACCGGTAACATCAATACCCAGGTAGCAGATGGTGCCTTCGCGCACCGTCAACCCGCCATGCTGCAGCCCAAGCATTGATGACAGTAGGGTCGACTTGCCGCCCCCAGATTCCCCGATGATGCCCACCAGTTCACCAGCTGCCAAACTCAGATCGATTCCGGCAATGGTGTCAGGCTGTTGGAGGTAACCGGCCCGCAGGCCGGTTACCTCCAGTACAGGCTCGTCACCCGACATGGGTCCGGTGATCCAATAGGTGGTACTCGGTGGGTCGCAGGCTCAGGTCCTTAACCGCTGCGGTGGAGATCACCCACCACTTGGAGTGACCGAAGACGACATAGGGCATGTCGTTGTGCACCATCTGAGTGAGCACCTGGGTCTGCTTAGCGCGTTCCTCGGCGCCAAAGGTCGCGCCCAGAGTGTCGAGGGCCGCATCAAACTGTGGCGAATTGTAGTGGCTGTAGTTGCTCGTTGAACCTGAGCGAAGCATGGTCTCGAAGAAGTACTGGGAGTCGCCAGTGGGCACCATGGCCATCGAGTACATGCCAAGCTCGAACTCACCAGCAACCATCTGGTCGGTGGTGCTGGTCAGCTCGGAGATTTCAACCTTCGCGCCGATGGAGCCCAGATCAGACTGCAGCAGCTGAGCCATCTGCCCGAGCTGGGGACGCTTCGGGTAGGTGAGCAGTCTCAGGACAAGAGGTTGCCCGTCCTTGACCAGCATGCCATCCGACTCGGTGTAACCAGCCTCCAGCAACAGCTGCTTGGCCTTGGCGAGGTCCTTTTTGTCGACGGGGATGTTGAGCCCATCGGTCTTTCCGAAAGCGATATCCGGGGAGAATAGGTTGTAGGAAGCCACACCCATGCCATGCATCAGCGAGACGTAGGCTTCCCGGTCGATGGCCCAGTTGACAGCTTCACGCACCTTCGGATCGGAGGTCACCGGTGATGCGGTGTTCATGATCACTGCCTCGGCACGAGTAGATGTGACATCCCACGTGGTGAACTCGCTGGTATCGGAGAACACCGACAAGCCGGCCGCCTCGGGTTGGACCGCTACCTGCACCTCGCCGGATTGCATGGCCAGACCAAGAGCTTGCAGATCGGCGTAGGACCGCACGGTGACGTGACTCAACTTCGGCTCCCCACCCCAGTATCCGGGGTAGGCGTCCAGTTCTAGGCGCTCATGGGGGACGAACTCGCTGACCTGGAAGGGGCCAGTACCTTGGGGATCGGTAGCGGGGTTGATCCCATCACCGACGGCCTGGATACCGGTCATGGGATCGGTCAGGATATTCGGAAGAGCCGCCAGAGGCATTGATGTGACAATGGTCAGCTTATTGCCCTCCGGCGTCATTGATGCGATCGGCATCTGAGCCTGAGCCCGTACGTTGGTGGCGATGGCGTGCTCAAGGGAGGCTTTGACCGCTGCTGCGTCCATTGGCGCGCCGTTGTGGAAGGTAACCCCGTCACGCAAGGTGATCACCCAAGTGGTTGGGTCGGTGTTCTCCCATGAGGTGGCCAGTTCAGGGACCAAGTTGAGATGCTCGTCAACATCAACCAGGGTCTCGACGATACCGTCGCGGCTGTTCGACCAGCCAACGTAGGCGGATGCTGAGTCGAGGGAATCACCTCGATCACCAGTGCCGACGGTCATTGTGGTGGATCCACTGGTGGAGCCGGTGCCACCACCGCATCCGGCCAGTAGGAGAGCTGCCGCAACACCGACAGCCATGAGCGGGTTGATCTTCACTATTCCATGCCTTTCTGGCCGGCAACCGACCCAGAGGACTGCTTGGTTCCTATTTCGTCCTGAGCGGGGGACGAATCTGCGCTGACTGCCAATATTTCTTGGGATGCATCAGCGAAGAGATTGACGATGAGAATGACCACGAATAGGGCGGCCCCGGGGCCGGTGACCAGCCAGGGCGCCAGCTGCAACTGGGTACGCCCCTCACTGATCATGGTGCCCCATTCACTGGTCGGCTGGGGCAGGCCAAGACCGACGAAAGACAAGGTGGCCAGGTTCAGGATCACGCTACCCAGCCCGGAGGCAGCCATGACGAACAAGGGACTGGCGATATTGGGCACCATGTGCCGAAGGAAGATGATCACCGGATGCACCCCGTTCATCCTCGCTGCCTGGATGTAGGGGGCTCGTTTCACCTGCATGGTCAGGATGCGTGCATACCGGGCAGTATTGGTCCAGGTGGACAGGGTGAGGGCGGTTACCACTGGAACGAAACCCGGCCCGAGCATGGAGGCAAATGCCAGTGCCAGGATGAATTCCGGGAATGACTGGAAAACTGCGACGATCCGCTGAACGACGGCATCTACCGCTCCCCCGACCAGGGCCGACAGCATCCCGATGGTTGCCCCGATCACCAATGAGCAAACCACCACGGTGAGAGCGATCGACATGGTTGGCCAGATACCGGAAAGAACCCGAGAGAATACATCGCGTCCCAAGCTGTCGGTTCCCATCCAGTGATTCAGATCGGGGGGCTTGCGAGCACCGACAACGTCAGGGGCATTGGGATCATAGGGAGCAATCGTTCCCGCGAGTGACCCGACCAGCAGCACGACGACGATCAGTAGCAGCAGGATTCGCCAGGTCACGATGGGACGCAACTTGGTACGGATCAGAATGTGCGGTCGTTTTCGGTTCCCGGAGACCAATGAGGTCAGATCCGGGCGATTGATCCGCAGCCGTGCCGGGGCTCCTCCAACATCTGCACCACGAGCAGATCCTCTTGCCCGAGCTGGTTTCTCGTTGAGTCGTGGGTCGAGGATGAAGGCCGCCAGGTCGGCGATGGTGTTCGCGACGAGAAATGCCAGGGCGCACCAGACCACATAGGCCTGAATAACCGGATAGTCCTTGGCTGCGATGGCGCTCAGCGCATAGTTTCCGATTCCCTGCCATCCGAAGATCTGTTCCACCACCGCGGTACCGGCCAGCATCGCGCCAAAACTTGTCGCTGCGAGGGTGACGAGCGGAGCGGCGATGTTGCGCAGGATGTGGGCGCCAATCCTGACCTCGCCCATACCACGCACACGCAGCCCACCGATGTAGGGCTGGTCCGCCTCTTCTAGAGCGATCGCCCTGATCTGACGGAAGTACCAGCCCACCGTGGCAACCGTGGTGGCAATCGTCGGCATCACCATGCCTCGCAGATCCTGGCTCGCGGCAATCGGGAAGAACCGGGCTTTCATTCCCAAAGAGTGCAGAACCAGCAACGCCACCAGGAATGAAGGAAGTGCGGAACTGATGTAACTGGCTACCCGGCAGACCAAATCCAGCGGCGAACGCGGCCGCAGGGCTGCGGCGATCCCCAACGGCACCGCAATGACCCACGTCACGAGCAAGGAACAAGTAGTCAGAGCGAGGGTGAGAGGCAACCGAGCACTCAGATCGTCCATGATCACGGTGCCCTTGCTGAGAGACTCACCCAGATCACCGTGCAGCAGCCGCCAAAGCCAAGTGCCGTACTGTTCCCATAAAGGACGGTCTAGACCGAGACGCTCGCGCATCATGGCGATCATCTCCTGGGTCGGGGTGATGCCCTGGGATGTGAGCATGTTCTCGGCTAAGTCACCGGGGGTAAGGTATGTGAGCACGAAGGCCAGCACGCTGACGCCGAACAGCACCAGCACTGTGGCACCCAACCAGCGCAGGAAGCGCCACCCAACCGAAATTCTGATCACGAAAAGAGTTCTCCGCTCCAAGTGAGTCAGTGAGTCATTGTCAAAAATAGCGAAGGTCGGGCTCGACGAGGCAATCGTCACACCGTTGCGGGACAGCTCTGGAATCGCACCAGATTCAACGTGCTCGGCAGCCTACGCGAAACCGACGGGGACCGCAATGAAATTTACCGCAACTGGGCGGATGCACGATCAATCCTCGCCCTGCTCCACGCCTTGCCTGCCTAGGCCCTCACCGGCACAATCCGCACGAGCTTCCTATACAGATCACCCTGCCCCACACGCCACGAGGCTTGCAGGTAAGATTAAGGCATGTCTCCACGCATCGAATCCGATTCCATGGGCACGATCGAGGTCGAAGGTGACCGCTACTGGGGTGCCCAGACCCAACGTTCCCTGCAGAACTTTGACATCGGTCGGCCCACCTTCGTGTGGAACCGCCCCATGGTGCGCGCCTTGGGCGTGCTGAAGAAGTCCGCTGCCCAAGCCAATGGCGAGCTCGGAGAGTTGCCCGCCGACATCGCCGACCTGATCGTCCAGGCTGCCGACGATGTCATCGCAGGCAAACTCGACGAACACTTCCCGCTGGTGGTCTTCCAGACCGGTTCCGGCACCCAGTCGAATATGAACACCAATGAGGTCATCTCTAACCGCGCGATTGAGATCGCCGGTGGTGAACTGGGCTCTAAAGCCCCGGTCCACCCCAACGACCATGTGAACCGCGGCCAGTCCTCTAACGACACCTTCCCAACCGCCATGCACATCGCCGTGGTGTGCGAGCTGAAAAACATGTACCCACGCATCATGAAGCTGCGTGATACCTTGGACGCCAAGGCCAAGGAATACATGGATATTGTCATGCCTGGGCGCACTCACCTGCAGGACGCAACCCCGATCCTGCTGGGTCAAGTCATCTCCTCCTGGGTAGCCCAGATCGACTTCGCCCTGGACGGCATCAAATACGCCGAATCCCGAGCCCGCGAGCTGGCGATCGGTGGCACTGCCGTCGGCACCGGATTGAATGCCCACCCGAAGTTCGGCCAGTTGGCCGCCAAGAAGATCTCCGAGGAGACCGGCATTGACTTCGTCCAGGCCGACAACCTGTTCGCCGCGCTGAGCGCCCACGATGCTTTGGTGCTGGTGTCGGGTGCCCTGCGGGTGTTGGCCGACGCCCTGATGAAGATCGCCAACGACGTGCGCTGGTACGCATCCGGCCCCCGCAACGGTCTGGGTGAGTTGCTCATCCCAGAGAATGAACCGGGCTCATCGATCATGCCGGGCAAGGTGAACCCAACCCAGTGCGAGGCCATGACCATGGTGGCCACCAAGGTCTTCGGCAACGATGCGACGGTCGGTTTTGCCGGTTCGCAGGGCAATTTCCAGTTGAACGTCTATAAGCCGGTCATGGCTTGGTGCGTACTGGAATCCATTCAGTTACTGGGCGACACCTGCGTTTCGTTCAACGACAACTGTGCCTACGGCATTGAGCCAAACCGCGAGAAGATCGCCCACGATCTCGAGATCAACCTGATGCAGGTCACCGCCTTGAACCGTCACATCGGCTACGACAAGGCCTCCAAGATCGCGAAGAAGGCCCACCATGAGGGAACCTCGCTGCGCGAGTCTGCTCTTGCCCTGGGCTTCGTCACCGATGAGGAGTTCGACAAGTGGGTCATCCCGATGGATATGACCCATCCGAGTGCTGCAGAGGACTGATCCATCGCATCAACCTAGGACGGGCCGTATCATTTTCAGGTACGGCCCGTCTGCTGCGGACCGAATTGTGTTCGCCGCTATTAGAAGGACGGCGGCGCTTGGTAGCAGCCCGGAATTGTCAGCTGTCATGCTCGGGTGCAGGATGCGATGTGGGAGCGAGAATCAAGGAAACAACGGTACCGCTACCTGCGGCTGCCGAGCGAGAGGACATCATCCATGGACATGCCGCAACACAAAAGCTGGGAGATCACCGGGCCCGACGTGGCCGCCGAACTGCTGAGCTGGATCAATGTCACTCCCGAGGATTGTCAGCTTCTGGGTTCCTTGTACGAGCGAGCGAAGGAACGCTCAATGACCTTCGCCCAGGATTTCGCGGGACGCATCCTAGCCGCCGAGCAGACCGCTGAATACATCGCCCCTTATCCACTCGATGTATTGGCCAAGACCCTCGCGAATTGGTTCATCGAATTATTCAGCGGCACCTACGATTTGACCTATGCCGAGGCGCGCATCAGGATCGGTCAGGTGCACGTGCGGCTAGGGCTGCCGGTACGTTACCCGATCGCCATGTTCGATCTGGTAACCCGCCACGGGGAACAGGTCGCGGCAGCGGGTGGGCAGACCGCAGTGGAGGCCTTCCGAAAGATCCTCAGCCTAGACATCGCCGTGTTCAGTCAAGCCTACGAGGAGAATCAGCTGACGCACTTGGCCAACGTGATGGGCAATGAGAGATTGGCTCGGATGCTGCTGATGAAGGAGCTGTGAGGGCTCGAGCATCCCGTCAGCATCCGGGGTGATTCCCTGCATCACACGACGCATCCTGACATGAATGCAGAGACAGCGCATCGGACAAGTAGATTTTGGGTCTGGCGTCCGGTCCGCGACGCCGCAAGCCGAGATGGGAATCCTCATGCCCTTAGATCAGATCTTCCAACTGGTGGCGATTGTCATCTATTTCGCATCCATGATCGGGATCGGTCTATGGGCCAACGGGCGCACTAACAACCTCGACGACTACATGCTCGGCGGGCGCTCCCTGTCTCCCGTCGTCGCGGCCCTTTCCGCGGGAGCCTCGGATATGTCAGGGTGGCTGTTACTGGGGCTTCCAGGCGGCCTGTACGTAACGGGATTGGCCGACGCGTGGATCGCCATCGGGTTAACCATCGGGGCGTGGGTGAACTGGAAGATCGTCGCCCCCAGACTGCGCACCTATTCGGAAGTGGCGGGAAACTCGATCACGATTCCCTCCTTCCTGGAGAATCGCCTGCACGACTCCAGCCGGGCACTGCGCATTGTGTCTGGCCTTGTCATTCTCACCTTTTTCACCTTCTATGTTTCCTCGGGGATGGTGTCAGGCGGGGTTTTCTTCGAGAATTCCTTCGGATCTTCTTACCGAGTGGGCATGCTCGTAGTGGCTGGGGTGACCGTGCTGTACACCTTCTTCGGCGGGTTCATCGGTGCCTCCTATACCGACATGATGCAGGGTTTACTGATCATGGGGGCACTCATCCTGGTGCCGGTGCTAGCAGTCATTGAGGTAGGGCCGGGCAATCTGGTGGGCGCGGTAACCCTGACGAACCCGCGTGCCTTCTCGCTGCTGCCGGACACCTCTGCTGGGCTAGGCGTTGCGCTGGTTGCAATGATCTCCTCGGTTGCCTGGGGCCTAGGCTATTTCGGCCAGCCGCACATCATCGTGCGGTTTATGGCGTTACGTTCCTCGGCAGATGCCCGCCACGCCCGCCGCGTGGGCATTACCTGGATGGTGGCATCGATGAGCGGCGCGGTGGTCACAGGCCTCGCAGGGTTGGCCTGGTTCAATCAGCATCCCGACAAGCATCTCGACGATCCAGAAACGGTTTTCTTGGCGTTGTCGTCGCTGTTACTGCATCCACTCATTGCCGGGTTTATCCTGGCCGCGGTACTAGCGGCCATCATGTCGACGGTGTCTTCCCAACTCATCGTCTGCTCCTCGGCATTGGTGCACGATCTGGCGCGAGTATTCTTCAAGCGCACTCTTTCCCCGCGCAACCAGGTATGGCTGGGTCGGTTGGGGGTGCTGTTCGTCGCTTTGGTGGCCGCAGTGCTGGCTTGGACCCAGAACGACACGATTCTTGCCCTAGTCGCCTTCGCCTGGGCCGGTTTCGGTGCCTGCTTCGGGCCGATCATCCTGCTGTCCCTGTTCTGGCGTCGGCTCACTACCCAGGGCACCCTTGCCGGTCTGGTGGTGAGTGCCGTGGTGGTCTTCACCTGGCAGTACACACCGTGGAACGAGTTGTACGAGATCATCCCCGGTTTTGCGGCGAACATCGTGGTGACGATGATCGTTTCCCTGCTCACCCGAGCACCTGAGGTAGACGCCGAGTTCACCGAGATGGCCGAGTTTGCGCGATGAGCGGGTCGATGACGGGCCCGATCAGCACGTTAGATTTTTCAGATCTGCCCTGTTCGGCTGGGTTCAGCCGGCTCAGCAGGACCTGTTTTACTATCTAGGCGTGAACCTCACATAAACACTAAATGGGCCTGCCGGTACTCGAGGTTCAGGAGTAGATGTTGAGATACTGCTGCTTCACCTCGCTGCTTTCTGGTCTGCACGGGCAGATCAAACATGACGACAGACCACATGTCACCATCGGACTCCGGTTCCCAGTGGGATGCTCAGAGCTGACCAGGGAGCGCAGGTAAATCGCCGGAATTCATCATTCTCAAAATAACCTCCCAGGTACTGGCCAAGTTCGCAGAGATAAGTGGGGATCCTTACCCGTCGGCGGTAAACGGCACGGAATCTACGGCCACCAGTATCCTGATCTGACAGGCCAACTTTTGGGGAATTCAGAATCGGAGTTCGCCCGGGAACAACCGAACACATCACGTCGGATGACTGTTGGATCATATTGCATGAACGGATTGAATATCAGACGCCATGTTTTCTTGAAAATTTTCACTGCCGACTCAGGAAAATCTTTTGAGAGACCCTCCTCTGCCAGCAATCTAGGACGAAGATTGATTCACCTCTTATCTAATAGAAAAACGTGGCCTAATCCTGAGCACGGAGCCTGGTTCCATTCACCGCGAGTGTTCGCTTGGGGTCGGCGGGCAAGCCCTCGACGTCACAATAGTCGCTCCGCCTGGTAAGAGCGCAGTAAAGCCCGGGAGCGCTTGCGCGCTCGATGAGATTTGCAGGAATGGCGTCGCCAGCTCCCCTGACATCATCTAAGGAGTTGATCGTGTGTCATCATGGATCTTCCTATGCCCTAAGCGCAGGCGCAGATTTACCCTGATCGGGGTAGCTTCAGACTCCAAAGCCTCTTGGACCACACCTTGCAGTGCAAGCATTTTCTTGCACCACCAGTTGTACTGAAACTCCTGTTCTGCTTTCCCCGGTGTTCCTTCTAAGTCTCCGGCTCGCCGGATAACTGCTGCCACCTGCACAGTTCCTCACGCTCGGCCAGAACTTGTGCGGCGATGCTGCTCATCATCACGATGACTGCGCCATCAGTGTGTTCACCCCAACAGACTCGTGTCAAGAGACGAGTTGACTCATCTTCAAAGTGCCCGCATGGATCCATGATGAATGGATAGGAGTTGGCGCAGCGCGAGCCCCCCCCCACACACAACCATCTGTCCGGGAACAATTCGCGGGCATGATCCGTTCTGGAGTTGACTGATCGACACGAGGAGGAAGCATGATCGACGTCGACCTACTGGTCATCGGATGGGGCAAGGCCGGAAAGACCCTTGCCGGGAGATGGGCGAAAGCTGGGCACACGGTTGCCCTGGTGGAACGTTCCCCGCAGATGTACGGCGGCACCTGCATCAACGTGGCCTGCGTGCCGACCAAAGATTTGGTGACCAGTGCGGAATCCCGACGTGACTCGGACGAACCGCAACAGTTCTTCACCACTGCGGTGGCATCTCGTGATGAGCTGATCGGTAAGCTCAACGCTGCGAACCACGCCATGCTGGCCGACGATCCGCACATCATCCTCATCGACGGCACTGCCCGTTTCGTGGCGGAGCACACCGTCGAGGTCACCACGGCCACAGGTACCGAACAGGTCACCGCGAAACAGATCGTCATCGGCACCGGAACCACTCCGCGTCGCCCCGAGATCCCCGGCATCGACTCCCCACGCGTGTACGACTCCACCACCATCCAGCACGCCGATCCGTTCCCGGCCCGGTTGGCCGTGGTGGGCGCCGGATTCATCGGCTTGGAATTCGCCAGTATGTTCGCAGCCTTCGGGGCACAGGTCATTTTGCTGAACTCTGCGGAACGAATCCTCCCCAGCGCCGAACCGGAAGTAGCTTCCGAGGTCGCGCGGACCCTCACCGATCGTGGCGTCACAATCCTCGACAAAGTGCGAGTGGACGCCATTGAGGAGTCCGATAATCATGTGACCGTCATTGCGGGTGGAACAAGGGTGGAAGCCGATGCGGTGCTGGTGGCCACGGGCAGGACCCCCGTCACTGCGGATCTCTGCCTGGCTTCTGCTGGCATTGAGGTGGACGAGCGCGGTTTCATCGTGGTGGACGATCAACTGCGTACCTCCGTGAAGGATATCTTCGCCGTTGGCGACGTTAACGGTGGTCCCCAGTTCACCTACATCTCCCTCGACGACAACCGGATCGTGTGGGACCAGTTGACTGGGACTGGTTCGCGTCGGCGTTCCGATCGAGTGGCAGTACCGAACACGACCTTCATCACTCCCCCGTTGTCGCAGGTCGGTCTCACCGAGGCACAGGCCCGTGAGGCCGGTCACCAGGTGCTGGTGGCCTGCAAGCCAGTGGCGAAGATCGCAGCCATGCCCCGGCCAAAGATTCTCGGGGAGACCCACGGGATCATCAAATTCGTCGTCGACGCCACCGACCGCCGTATCCTCGGTGTCACGCTGTTCTGCACAGATTCCCAGGAACTGGTCAATCTGGTTGCCCTAGCCATGCGCGCTGGTCTCACCGCCGACGTGTTGCGTGACGGTATCTGGACCCATCCCTCCTCAACCGAGGCACTGAACGAGGTGCTCGCAGATCTGGCCTGATCCACCCGTCACCCCATCAAGATTATCCCCAACAACTCATGAGAGGCGGTCGGTGGGGCGAGGTCGGCTGAGGCTGGCGCAGCAGATCGTCATCCCACCTCCCTCCCACACATCCGCCAAGCAACTGAACGGCGTGGTGGGTGAGGTCTAGTGCCGCAACTCATGACACGAAGGTCCGAGCCCGGTACGACACCGGACTCGGACCCCGTCGTGCAGCCAGTTGGTGCCCGGAGCTTACAGAACAGTTCGCCTGTAATCTCTCGTCACCTTGTTTCAGGCCTCCAGCGATTCCTTCGCGGCGGCCACCACAGCAGCCGCGGTGATGCCATACTCCTCGAACAGCAGGGTGCCCTTGGCAGAAGCGCCGAAGTGTTCCAGGGACACCGAGCGGCCTCTGGGGCCGACGTACTTGGCCCAACCCATGGCGATACCGGCCTCGACCGATACCCTGGCAGTCACCTCCGGGGGCAACACTTGGTCACGGTAGGCTTCATCCTGGACGTCGAACCACTCCTGGCAAGGCATCGAAACGACCCTGGTCGGAATCCCTGCGGCCTCCAGCTCGGTCTGAGCATCAAGGGCGACCTCGACTTCGGAGCCGGTGCCGATCAGGATGACCTGCGGTGCTGCGGAGGCCTCACGCAGCACGTAAGCGCCCTTGGCAGCACCAGAGGCCGGGGCATATTCCCCACTAATGCGATCCACAGTGCGAACATTCTGCCTCGTCAAGATGATACCGACCGGCTGGGAGGCCTGACGCAAGGTCTCCAGCCACACCTCGGCGGTCTCATTGGCGTCTGAGGGGCGGGCGATCGCCAGGCCGGGGATCGCACGGTAGGCGGCCAAATGCTCCACCGGCTGGTGGGTGGGGCCGTCCTCGCCGACGCCGATCGAGTCGTGGGTCCACACGAAGATCGACGGAATCTTCGACAGCGCAGCCAACCGAGCGGTCGGACGCATGTAGTCGGAGAAGACGAAGAAGGTGCCACCATAGGCGCGGGTCAGTCCGTCGGCGTTGATGCCGTTGAGGATGCCGCCCATCGCATGCTCGCGCACACCGAAGTGCAGGGTGCGCCCGAATGGACCACCTGGCCACTCGTCGGTGGTGCGGTCAGCAGGTAGAAAGGACGGCTCGCCCTTCATGGTGGTGTTGTTGGAACCTGCGAGGTCGGCGGAGCCGCCCCACAGTTCAGGTAGCTGACCAGCGAGAGCGGTGAGTACCTCGGCGGATGCGGAGCGTGTCGCCTTGGAACCTGCCTCAAAACTGGGAACAGTGAGGTCGCTCGGGAGTTTGTTAGCCAGCACCCGGTCGAGCAGGGTGGAACCCTGCGGGTTGGCGCTCTTCCATGCCTCGAAGTGAGCGTCCCATTCCTGGCGGGCGGCCTTGCCATTGGCCGCTACTTGGCTGCGGGTGTAATCGACGATGGCCGGATCAATGGCGAAGGGGGTGTCCTCGAAGCCGAGCAGTTCTTTGAGCCGGGTGATCTCTTCGGCGCCGATGGCCGAGCCGTGGATCTTCTCCTTGCCTTGCAGGGTCGGCAGTGGCCAGCCGATGATCGAGTGTAGATGGATCAAAGTCGGACGGTTGGCCTCGGCTTTGCCCGTCTTGATGGCATCGTACAAAGCCTGAATGTCCTCGCAGTATTCCCCGCCGTTGGTCCAGTCGACGTCGATGACCTGCCAACCGTAAGCCTCGTAGCGCTTCGCTACGTCCTCGCCGAAGGCAATCTTCGTGTCGCCCTCAATGGTGATCTGGTTCTCGTCGTAGATCATGATCAGGTTGCCCAGGCCCTGGGTGCCTGCCAGCGATGCGGCCTCGGCTTGGACACCTTCTTGCATGCAGCCCTCGCCGAGGAGAACGTAAACAAAGTGATCGAAAACCGACTCACCGGCATTGTCACCGTCGTAGAGGCCGTGCGCTCGACGAGCGGCCATGGCCATGCCGACGGCATTCGACACCCCAGCACCCAGCGGGCCGGTGGTGCATTCGATGAATTTGGTGTGCCCGAACTCAGGATGTCCGGGGGTCAGGGAACCGGCTGTGCGCAGAGATGCGATGTCGTCCATCTCCAAGCCGAGCCCGCCCAGGAACAGCTGAATGTACTGCAGGATCGACGCATGGCCAGCAGACAGCACGAAACGGTCACGTCCGAGCCACTTGTCATCGGTGGGGTCGGTCTTCATGACTTTCTGGTAGAGCAGGTAGGCGACCGGCGCCAGGGAGATGGCGGTTCCCGGATGTCCATTGCCGACCTTCTGCACTGCGTCAGCAGCCAGGATGCGAGCTGTATCAACTGCGCGCTTGTCTTCGTCGGTCCAAGTTAGTGTCACTTTGTTTCCTTGTCATTGGCCACTCGCCAACGAGGGCCGGGTTGATCGTCCCCCAATCCTATATCCGGGTCCTGGAGCATCGTTACGGCTGAGCAGCTCTTGGTATCACACTCACTTATGCCCGGATCGCAGCCGGGGTGATCCAGATGGTCCCCGGCGTATGAGTCTGCGAGCCCAACATCCACTGGGCAGAAGCCATCGCTGGCCTCGGCACATCTGGACGTGCCCACACGATAGCTGATCATCCCTACGCATCAAGCCCCACACTTCCCGACGATACGAAGTTGATCTAGGTAGGATTTTCATTCATGACGGCCTACCACGCTGACTCGAGTGAGTTGAGTGACAAAGAGATTCTTACCTGGAACGATTTTGCGGTGATGAGCCGGGAATTGGCGCAGGAGATTGCTGATTCCGGCTTCAACCCGGAGGTACTGATCGGCGTGGCCCGCGGTGGCATGATCCCCGCTGGAGCTCTCACCTATTCCTTGGGAGTGAAGCTCACCGACGCGATTAACGTCGAGTTCTATACCGATGTGGAGGCGACGTTACCCGACCCGGTGCTGCTCGCCCCGATGCTTGACATCGACTCGATCCGCGGTAAACGGGTGCTCGTCGTCGACGACGTCGTGGACTCCGGCCGTACCCTCGCCCTGGTTCTGGAACTGCTCACGAAATTTGGTGCTGAGGTGCGCTCAGCGGTGATCTATGAGAAACCAACCACCAGCGTCAAGCCCGACTTCGTGTGGAAGTCCACCTCGAAATGGATTGTCTTCCCGTGGTCAGCTCAGCCACCGGTGGCCCCGGATAAGTGAGCTGCTTAAGCACCATGTGCCATTCTTAAGCCACAACCGCGCCTACGGTCGCGGACGAATCATCGGCCATCGGCTTTGCATCCCGACCCTGCGACTGGCAGACAAGCATCAACTTGGGAATGTCCCTGTCGAGCAGTCGGGCGTCGGTACGGTACCCGCAACTCACTCACCCTCGCCAGCCGGACCCTTTCCATCCTCTTTAATGGCCGGAAGCAAGGTGGTGGTGTCGGTGGCCGATACCTCGTTGACCCCTTCCGGATAGACCTGCCGCAACGTGCGTGCCCGATCATGCAGTCGCTTCTGCACAAACAATCCCCATGGGGAACGGATGCGTGGTCCAATCCGGCCGCCCGGCAGGACCTTGCCCAACTGGGAGGATTTCCATTCCTCCATACGTGCGGGATGACTGGCCAGATCAAGTTGTGCGACGACTTGTTCCATCGCCGGGGCAATCCCGGAACCGGCCCACCAAACAACCAGCTCTTGGTCATCGCTGGTAGCCAGCAGGGCCAACTGTTGCCCCATGTGTTCCTTCGATACCAAGATGGCCCGGAACTGTTCATCGGAGGTGCGCTCGTCGCCTAGGCCATCGGCCTGCACCAGCCAACCGTAGCCGGCGAGAATCGATGACAGTTCCTCGAATGCTTTTCCCAGCCGACGTGCCAATTCCTCACTGCCTAGCGGAGCATGCTGTATCCGGCTGTTCATCACCAAGAACAGGTGCCGTGTGGCTAGCTGCGCCTTCTCCAGATTCGCCAGGTGCCCGCGCAGCAGCGGGACAACATCGGCGTCATATATCTGCCGGGTGTTCAGTCTTCTCACATCATCGGCCTCGTTGAGTGCCACGGTGGCCCGGGCGATCAGCGGGGAGATCTGGTAAGTATCACCCAGCCATCGATCTACGGCCCGATTGGTGAGCTGATTGCCGGACAAATACCCAGCCGCGCTGTCGCAGACCTCCGAAAGCCGCAGCACGACAAGTTCCACTGCCGAGGCAAGATCGCCCACACGCACCCGTCTCGGGATGAGCAATGGAACGACGATGCCGATGAGGGTGCCCGCCATCGTCGCCGCAAAACGCTGCCAGGCAGCGATCTCTGAAGTGGCCGCGCCGAGAATGAGCATGGCCGAGATGGCCACCTCCAAGTTCTGAGACTCGAGCCGCAGGAACCTGGCCAGCATCATCCCGCCGAACACGACCAGCCCCAATGACCACCAATGCAGACCAAACAGGGTAGCCACCACCAGCGCCAGCAGGATACCTACGCCCACGGCCGACACCCTGATCAGCCCGGCACGAAATGAGCCTCGCAACGAGGCTCGCGAGATGAGCAGAGCTGCGAGCGAACCGGTGAGGTCGATGGCGCCGGTGTGGAAGAGGTTGCGAGTGACAAGGAAAGCGACGATGGTGGCACACGAGTAGCGCAGTACGTTCTCCATCTCATCACGAGTGGAGCGCCAGAACTCCGCACCGCTGCCGGGCAGCCCCGGCCACATCTTCAGCAGCTTGTGCCGCCACCGTCCACCGATCAACATCACGTACTACGCTAGCCCAGATGTCAGATCTCCGACCGAGTTTGCAACCAGCGGTTGTGAGGGCTAAAGTCAAGCTTCGCGCGCACCGCTAGCTCAACTGGCAGAGCAGCTGACTCTTAATCAGCGGGTTCAGGGTTCGAGTCCCTGGCGGTGTACCAAATCTAATGGGTTCCGGCTTGTCGGAACCCATTTCTCGTTCCTTCCGTCACTCCACTCTCGCAGCCCCAAACCACAGCGCTCGGGGTCAACGGACCCCGGCACCAACCACCATCCCAATCCAAGCTGCACCGCAGCAGGCGATCACCATCACCACCAGCACCAAGAGAACCGACCGCATGTCTCCGGCGCGCAACCCGGAGACGGCCTCGGCCATGGCCGAGCTGAAGGTGGTGAATCCACCGCAGAATCCCGTCATGACAACCGCAGAAACCATTCCATCGGGCACAGCGTAACTGAGGCAGAATCCGAACAAAGCGCTTCCCATGACATTGATTACCAAGGTCGACAGCGGGATCACCGGGTTGATGCGGGATCTGATCAGTGAATCCAGCACATACCGGCCAACCGCACCCAGGCCTCCGGCCAAACACACCGCGAGCAGCGTCATCAACCCCATGCGCACTCCCCCGCCCGGAATCCGAGCAATCCTGCAAGCAGCCCCGCAATGATCGAACCGAGAAGATCCACTCCGGCCAGGAAAACCGAACCAGTGCTGATCATCACCACTGCGGGGGCCACCAGAGCCGAGTAGGTGGTGAATGCTCCACAGAACCCCACCCCGAACAGCAATCGGATCCGCTCAATGTGCGCCGAGGAACGGGCAAGCGCCATCGCGGTGATCGCACCCAGTGCAAAGGAGCCGATGATGTTGACCAAGAAAGTTCCCAGCAGCGAACCGGCTACAAACCCCACACCGACTCGCAATCCGGTTCCCGCACAGCCACCCATGAAAACCAAGGCCATCGAGCACAAGGAAGGACGCATCACAAGTACAGACCAGTCTCTGCCTCGGAGATCCTCTCGGCCGCGATCGCATGCAGGTCGCGTTCCCGCAACAGCACGTAGGTCTTGGCCTGCAGTTCCACCTCGGAGCGCTCCTGGGGGTCGTAGAGCACCCGATCGCCCAGTTTCACGGTGCGCACTGAAGAACCGACGGCCGCGACCCTCGCCCAAGCGAGACGATGCCCCATCTGCACGGTCGCCGGGATGAGGATGCCACCCGTTGAGTGGCGTTCCCCGGCGTCGGCATCCGGATCGACGAGCACCCGGTCATGCAGCATCCGGATCGGCAAGCTCACCAATCCGGAAGTCTCCTCGTTCACTTGGTGATGCCGCGGCGAGCGAACTTCGACAGACCCGAGACGGCCGCCACGACGGTGACGACGCCGACCACGGCGATGGTGACGGTACCGACGTGGTCCCAGCGAACCCCGTTCTCGTCGACGAACCAGCCCCTCGCCCTGCGCACGGAATCGAAGGCGGACTGCTTGGCTTCGTCCGCCATGTCCTGGGCGACTTCCTTCACGGTGTTCTTGATGGCACTCGGGTGAACCTCGGAGACGAGCCCCTCAAGACCAACGGTCATCGCATGCCGCGATGCGGCGATGTCGGCACGAATCTGCTCCGGCGTGCGTCGGTTCGAAGCCACTTTTCCTCCTCGGATCACTGAAGTGCACCCCAAGCCTATGCCCTGTGGTGTCTCGTTCGCAGTCGCCCTCCCTGATGGATAGGGTTAACCCATGACTGAACTCGCCACCGGGGACCCTGCACCCGCCTTCACCCTACACAATGCCGACGGCAAGGAGGTCTCGCTGTCGGACTATGCAGGCAAGAAGGTGATCGTCTACTTCTACCCCGCGGCGCTCACCCCAGGATGCACCACCCAGGCGGTCGACTTCAGCGAATCCAAGGAAGCCTTCGATGCCGAGGGCATCGACGTCGTGGGAATCTCCCCCGATCCGGTCGCCAAACTCGACAAATTCCGTTCGAAGAACGCGCTGTCGGTAGAGTTGCTGTCGGATCCGGACCGCGAGGTGATCAAGGCCTACGGTGCCTGGGGCATGCGCTCCCTGTATGGCAAGCAGGTGGAGGGCCTACTACGTTCCACCTTCTTAGTTGAGGTAGATTCATCCGGGGTGGGCACCATCGCCCTAGCCCAGTACCGCGTCCGGGCCACCGGGCACGTAGCAAGGCTCCAGAAGAAACTGGGGATCGGAGTCGACCTGGACTGATCCCCCCGCCCCGCCAGGGGCATGAACCGGAATGGTGGAATTGGTAGACACGCAGGATTTAGGTTCCTGTGCCGCAAGGCGTGAGGGTTCGAGTCCCTTTTCCGGTACCAGTAAGCTCTTCAAACCACCCCAGTTGAAACAGGCTGGGATGTGGTCTCAGCTGATGAAGGACGCCCAACCGTTAGAGTGGGCGTCCTTCATGTTGCGAGGCTCGTGGGTATGTCGCCAGCAGTGGGCGATGTGGTCAGGTTGTCAGGCTGAGCCTCATGCTGTAAAAAGTGCGCGCAAGCTGCGGCGTGCAGGCTGGAACTGGCCATCTGGTCGACGACCGTGTCGGCTTCGGCTGCCGTGAGGTTGGGGTGGGAACCAATGGAAGAGGTGTGATGAACCGAGTGACGAGCGCCGTCATGACACTGGTGAGAACACCGTCCTTGCCGAGCAGCTCCCAGGCGATGCAGACACGGTTTCGTTTGCAGCACAGCGCCCCACCGAAGTGCCACACTCACGCCTCGAGCAGGCCCTCGCACCCGAGGAAACCGCATCATCCGCCGCCGACGCCGCCGACGGTACAGCCTAATCCGTCTCGACCGCCATCTGCCGCGCCAGCGCTAACAGGATCCGCGCCACCACCCGGTGATCCACCATCCACCACTTGACGCCGTACCGGCACCAAGCGCACCCGCCGCGTAGAGGGCCATCATGGCTACCTCCTCAGAGAATGAGGACGCCGCCGACCGTTCTTTTGTTGACCTCCAGCAGTGGAGTGAGTGCGTCGCTTCCGGCTGACTGTCTCAGCATCAAGCCCGGGGCTCAAGCTGCGACTATCCCATTGCCGCTGATACCGCTGCTCAGCCCGTTCCGCCTGATGGCCTGCATCAGCTCGCCACTGCTCAAGCTGACTATACTGATTGTGACCACCGTGAGCACCCGACTCCCTCACCACTCCCGTCGGCCCCGCCACCAGCACACTGCCAGCCACTGCCTTACCCGACGGTACTTCACCGCCTCAGCAAATCAGCGACAAGCGGGAGGGTGCATCGGGCTGGCCACGACCACCGCGAGGAGAAAAACCCGCGAACCTGCCCCAACCTGACGACAGAATCAACAACCAGACCGTCAACCAGATCCGCTACAAGATCGAGAGGGTGCTCTCCAACATTAAGACCTGACCTATCCTGAACACTTCAACCTCGGGAAGTTGACATACTATCCATCATGTAAAACATGATAAGACAAATATAGGTACCTATACTTAGCCATACGTTTACAATACCAAGAACGCACGCAAACATATACAAAAATGGACCAAAAGCGAATCGCAAACTCATCCTCTTGACCACAGATTCTGAAATCTCAAATTTCAGGTTACTAGGGTTCCGAATAGCTGAATGCCATAAAGCGTTGAAAAGTAGTCCACCAACCACCATCACGCCGCCATAAAAAACCGCGCCCACACGAGCTTCCGATCCAATCTCCAAGCTGTCAGCGAGAACGGAAGTGGCGAACGGCAAGAAGACAACATCCAATAATAACAAAAGATTAAAAATCAACACTCGTTGATCGACTACACGAAGAATATGAAAAACGGCGTGATGGTTAAGCCACACTTGACCGATAAGCATAAAACTCAACACAAATCCAACATACGTTGGCCATAAAGTGACCAAATCGCCCAATAAGTCCCCATGATAATCGGGAAGCTTAATCTCAAGGCTAAGCAATGTTATGGCGATCGCCATAACCCCGTCACTAAACGCCTCCAGCCTGCCCGTGCCGATCTCCGGAAAACTATTCTTTTCCCCGTCTTCCTTGGCAGCAACACTTTTCGATGACCGCTTAAAAAACATCACCATGCAATCACCTTTCTATCACGGAGAAACCTGCCATTGATGCGCGTCTTATTTCGGCGAGTAGCAAGCCACACAATAGTATCGACGCCCTCTGCAACGCTCCTTGGAGCACTGGCTCCACCCATATCCGTTCGAACCCATCCTGGGCAAACTGCATTTACCTCGACAGAAGCAACAGCGTATTTGGAAGCGACAATCGTTAGCGCGTTCATAGAAGCTTTTGCGATACCATACGCCGCTGGGCCAGGAATATCATTCTCGAATGCCCCTCCACCTGAAGATACGTTAACGATTGCGCCTCGACCTACCGCGTTCATGCGCGGCAAAAATAACGACGTGAGTCGAAACGCCCCCATCAAATGAACATCTATCGACTCCTGTAAGGCTTCAGCACTAAGGCTTTCGAATGGACTCATCTCGTACGTCCCTGCGTTATTCACAAGCACGTCCAACTGCAATCCCACCGCGCTTCCAACTGAAGAAATATCGTCAGGATTTCTCACATCAAGTCTAACCGGAACGACTTCTCCATTGCTCTGGATCTCGCGCGCCGCTTCGTTCCCCAACTCTAAATCACGACAGCCGAGATATACCTGAAATCCTTGTTCAGAGAATTGGCGACACGCCTCTCTGCCAATACCTCGGTTACCTCCAGTGACAAGCACCTTCTTTATCGTCATTTTTTTCCTTGGGACTAATTACCCAACTTTAATTGATCGCCATTTTATGATTATACCTCACCTTACAGATCAGATGCAAGGCCGCAATAAATTCATTGACGCGACCGCTAATGATCGCATCATGCACGCATTCGGCGAGCGGAATCTAAGCGCATGTAAACTCGGTCCTGATCGCGGTGGTCGTGAAGTAGTCGAACAGCACCTTCTCAGGCCGGTCGAGCAAATAGACATCGCGGATGATGCCGCTGGTGCGGAATTTGTCCTGGTCCTCCAGGTAGGTGCCGTCGCACCACTTGAGTACCAGAACGGCCAAGTGGTTACTGCCATTGCGTAGGAAGTCGGTGACATCAAACTCGCTGGTGGCATGCGTTACCTGGCTGTAGCCGATGTAGTGGCCGTTCAGCCACACGTGGAAGCATGAGTCCACGCCGTCGAACAACAGATACGTGCGCGGGAGGTCCACGCGTCCGACATGTTCGAAGTCCAAGGTGTAGGCGGCACAGGGATTATCCCAGGGTACGAAGGGCGGATCGAGCGGTATCGGGTAGCGCACATTCGTGTACTGGTGTACGTCATACCCGTTGTGCTGCCAGGCACCGGGCACGACCGTGGGCTCGAAACCGGGACCACCATCCGCAGCGATGAAAGCATCATCCAAGCCACGAATCGACGTGCCGAACCGCATCCGCCAGGTGCCATTGAGTGACTGCACCCGGTCGGAATCATCCCGGGCGTTGACCACGTCGGTGAGCGGTACGGCTGCCGGTACGTAGTACGAACGAGCTGGCAGCGTGTTCACGTGCAGAACCGCCAAATTCTCGTGGTGGTTGGGAATCAACATCGTTGGTGCTCCTTGATCTGCTCCGGTCAGGACCAACGACGATGAGAGGATGCCACCACGATGCGGCTCATCCGCCGCTCACGGGAGTGAGCCCCTGCAATAACCCTGCTGATCTTCAACGAGAGCAGGATCCGATGACTCACTGGCGATCATCGATTTATGTTTGCGTCATCATTGATCCAATGCATCAACCGTGAGCGATCTTTGCACCATTGTCAAGAGGATGTGTTAAATTTGTGATAGCGCAAACAAGTAGATGCGTGACAGCCCTCGACCCAAGGTGACGGCATCGGGTCACCTTGCGTCCAATGACAGAGCAGCGATAAGAACGGGCGTGGAGCGACGATGAGCAACTGGAAGACGGCATGGAGCAGCGGCAAGGGCGTGACACGGGCCCGAGCCCTCTTCGCGGAGACTTTCGGACACGATGCGCACGGCGTGTGGGCCTCCCCCGGCCGGGTGAACCTTATCGGGGACCATATCGACTACAACGCGGGCCCCTGTTTGCCGATCGCATTGCCGCACAGAACCTACGTGGCGCTCAGCCCACGCAGCGACGAGGTGACGCGCATCATCACTGACATGGATGGGGGTCAGCGGTGGGAGGGCACTCTGGCCGATATCTCACCCGGCGGCGTGGAGGGCTGGGTGGCCTATTGCGCGGGCCCCGCGTGGGCTCTGCGCCGAACCGGTATTCGGCTGAGCGGTTTCGATGCCGCTGTCGTCTCGTGCGTACCGGTCGGGGCCGGGTTGTCCTCCTCGGCAGCTGTGGAATGCGCCATGGCGCTGGCTCTCACCGAAGTCTTCGATCATCCAGTCGGCGAATCAGACAAGACACGCGCCCACCTCGCCGAGTGTTGCGTGGCAGCCGAGAACGAGATCGCGGGTGCTCCCACCGGCGGCCTGGACCAGGCAGCCTCCTTACGCAGTCGCGACGGGCACGCGCTGCTGCTCGACACCTCGGATGGCAGTGTGCGGCACATTGCGCTGCCATTGACGGAGCATCAGCTCTGCGTGCTGGTGATCGATACCCGGGCCTCCCACAGTCTGGGCGACGGCCAGTATGGCGCCCGGCGCAGCAGCTGCGAGCAGGCGGCTACCATCCTCGGCCTGCGAACCCTGCGTGAAGCAGCTGACGCCACCACCACACGAGAGGAACTGGACGCACTGCTGTCATGCCTGCCCGATGATCTGTTGCAACGTCGCGTGCGGCATGTCGTGACAGAGATTTGGCGGGTGTCCGAGTTCACCGCTGCCCTGAAGGCAGGCGACATGAATCGTGTCGGCCGGGTCATGACCGGTTCTCACGCATCCTTGCGCGATGATTTCGAAGTGTCGGTCGCGGAACTCGACACCGCTGTCGAATCGGCATTGCAGGCCGGGGCACTGGGTGCCCGGATGACCGGTGGTGGGTTCGGCGGAAGCATCGTCGCCCTGGTCGACGATGCGAAGATAGATACAGTGGCAGCGAAGGCTATCAAGCAGGCTCGAGCCCGGGGTCTGCCACGACCCCGGATCCATTTGGTCACGGCAGGCGCATCCGGTCGGCGACTTGCTTGACACCCGGTTCACGGTCCATGACCATGACAACCCCCACCGACCCACGTCGGCACACTCCAAGAAGGGAACACAGGTTCCATGACCGAACATCAGACGACTGGATCCCGCCGAGGTGGCAAGGGGTGGGCCCAGCGGGCCACAGCAAAGGATGTTGCGGCACTCGCGGGCGTGTCACCGCAGACCGTCTCCCGAGTCGCCAATGATCTGGACAATGTCCTGCCACAGACCCGCAACCGTGTGCTGGATGCGATGAAACGCCTCGGGTACGCCCCGAACGCCGCCGCCCGCAGCCTGCGTGCGGGGCGTTCCACCACTATCGGACTCGTTGCCCATCACCTAAGCCGAACCGGTGAGGCGAACATCATCGAAGCCGTGTGCACCACCGCCCGTGCTCACGGGTACGACATCGCCTTGGCCAATGCACCCAGCGGATCGGCCGATGACCTGAACCGGACCATGGTTCGCGCACGTCAAGGCGTCGCAGGTCTGGTCGTTCTCGGCTTGGAAACAGCCGAGGTGGGTGATCTGCGCTTCCCGGTGAATCTTCCCCTGGTGATCGCCGATTCCCGACTGCTGTCACTGCCCAGCGTGGGATTCGATCAGGCGGGCGGAGCCAGGCTGGCCGTCGGGCACCTGCTCGACGGGGGTGCGCGAACAGTCACGATGATCGCCGGGCCTGCCACCTCAATCCAATCACAACAACGCGTCACCGGTTGGCGTGAGGCACTGCAATCAGCGGGCCGGGCTACCCCCGAGCCGTTGTGGGGAGACTGGAGCCCGGCATCCGGCTACCGACTCGGCCAAATGATCGCCGATGACTCGCATGTACACGCCGTCTTCGTCGCCAACGACGAGATGGCCTCCGGGGTGCTGCGCGCCCTGCACGAGGCAGGGCGGAACATCCCACGAGACGTGGCCGTCGTCGGTTTTGACGACATCAGCGCCGAATACCTGTGGCCCCCGCTGAGCAGTATCCACCAAGATTTCCGGGCCATCGGCCACGGCTTGGTCAGCACGCTAGTCGAGCAGATCGAACAGCATGCCGACGCCGGAGTCCTCAGCCCCAGCCGATCCACGGTCATCGCACCGAAGCTGGTTGTGCGGGCCAGCAGCACCGCATGATTCCACCCACCACCGCGAAGAAGATTCCATCATGAGTGAACACGGGCGACGACTGGCCCTGACCAAGATGACTGCGGCAGGGATCAGCCCCGCCGCTATACGCGTCTTTGAAAAGCACTGCATTCAACTTGAGCATGGTGTCACCGGCATCATTCGCGAAGCCGACATCGAACCTTTGCTCGACATTCCCCAAATCGACGAACTGAAGATTGATCCGGACCGGGCCCGAGTGGCCATGGACCGGACCGTTATTCTCAAACTCAACGGGGGTCTTGGCACCTCCATGGGCCTGGACAAGGCGAAAAACCTGCTTCCGGCCCGTAACGGCATGACCTTCCTTGATGTCATCGTATCCCAAGTGCTGGCCGCGCGCGCCGCACACGGTGCCCGGCTTCCACTGCTGTTGATGAACTCATTCCGCACCCACGAGGATACCCAGAAGGCACTTGCCGCATACCCAGATCTGCCAGCCGACGATCTGCCGGTCTGCTTCCTACAGAATCGGGAACCCAAGCTTCGGGCCGATGACTTGACTCCTGTCGACTGGCCGGCCGACCCTACGCTCGAGTGGTGCCCACCCGGGCACGGCGATGTCTACGCCGCACTCTACGATTCGGGACTAATTGACCGGCTGCTCGTACACGGCTACGAATATCTTTTCCTAAGTAACGGCGACAACCTCGGTGCTGCGCCGGATGCCCGCATGGCCGGCTGGTTCGCGGCTTCTGGCGCCCCCTACGCTGCCGAGCTCTGCCGCCGCACCGCCAACGACCGCAAAGGCGGGCATCTGGCTACCCGCAAGCTTGATGGCCAACTGGTGCTGCGCGACACCGCTCAAACCGCACCAGAAGAGATGGACTTCTTCACCGACGAGTCTCGTCACCCCTTTTTCCACACCAACAACCTGTGGATTCGCTTATCCAGGCTCAAGGAAGTGATGCGGGCCCGGGACTGTGTCTTGGACCTTCCCCTCATCCGTAACGAGAAGACCGTTGATCCCACCAACCCCACGTCTCCCAAAGTGATCCAACTCGAATCTGCCATGGGAGCCGCAGTCGGGGTATTCCCAGGGGCCACCGCCATCGGCGTGAGCCGCGAACGTTTCGTGCCGGTAAAAACCACCAACGAACTGCTCCTACTACGTTCGGACCTCCACGAACTCGACGACCAGTACCGTCTCGTGGCCAAGGGCCGGACCCCGGCTGTCTGGTTGGACCACCATTTCAAGCTGATCCACGACTTCACCCGCCGCGTCCCGTTCCCGCTTCACCTTCGCCGGGCAACCTCTCTCACTGTCACAGGAGACGTCAGCTTCGGTCAAGCCGTGCACATCCTGGGAGATGTCGACATCACCTCCCAGGGCCCGCTGCACATCTCTGACGGCACTTGGCTGGGAACCCTCAACGATGACTGACGGACCGCCTCGGAGCCATCGATCACGTGCTGAGTGGCGACTTCAACGCAGGCATGCACCAACTGCCGCTACGGTGGGACTGGACTCATCGTTGGAAGGACACCGTGGAGAACTTCAAGGTTGATCTGAGCGGAATCGTCGAACTCTTGTCGACAGCCATCTACTCGACCCCTTCGGTGTATCTGCGTGAACTCATCCAGAACGCTGTGGACGCGGTCACCGCTCGTCAACAGCAGGAACCTGGCTGGGTCTCAGCGGGTATCCGTATCACCCCGGCCGGGGTCCAAGGCCCAACGATGACCATCCGTGACGACGGGGTGGGGCTCACCGTCGAGGAGATCAACGAATTCCTGGCGACCGTCGGATCTTCGACCAAACGCGACGCGCTGGGCATGCGCTCAGCGGGGATGATCGGACGGTTCGGTATCGGCCTGCTCTCCGCGCTGATGGTCTCCCAGCAGATCATCGTGCACACCCGCTCGGTGAAGGGTGGCCCTCCCATCGAATGGATCGGGCGTGGCGACGGCACCTGGTCGATAACCGAACTGACCACCGATCTACCCTTCGGGACGACCGTCATCCTCGAACCACATGCCGACAACGACCACTTGGTGTCCACGGAATCTGTCAACCGTCTGGCACGCCACTACGCGCGTTATCTGCCGGTACCGATCCACATCGCCACTGGCGGAGCGGATGTGACGATCACCGAACCCCCCGCCTTTGCCTCTACCGACCCGATGGTGCTGGAGGCTCACGGCACCGAGGTGCTCGGTACCACCCCTTTCGATGTGGTGCCGATCAATGTGCCACTGACCGGCACCCGGGGAGTGGCCTACATCCTTCCCTATCCGGTGCCGCCTCAGGCACATGCGGCGCACACCATCTACTGTTCTTCGATGCTCGTCTCGCAGCACTGCCGGGTGATCGCCCCCGACTGGGCCTTCTTCGCCCGCATCGAGATCGACTCGACCGGCCTCAACCCGACGGCCTCCCGCGAGGATCTGATCGACGATGAGGTCGCCTCGATCACCCGGGATGCCATCTCGCAGACCTTGCGGGACTGGATCACCACCATGGCTACCAATGATCCGATGCGGCTGCAGGCCTTCGTTGCGATCCACTACTTGGGTCTTAAATCGTTGGCAATTCACGATGAGACGATCGCCCCGGTGATCGTCGGGCTGTTGCCGATGGAGACTTCACGAGGCATGCGTTCCATCCAGGAGATCTTGGAACACTCCTCACACATCGCCTATGTGCCCACCACTGACCAGTTCCGTCAGATCAACGCCCTCACCCATCGCACCATCGTCAACGCCACCTACACCTGGGATTCCCAGCTACTCCAGCGCCTGCCTGAACTGATGCCCGGAACCACTGTCCAGGAGATCTCGGTCAACGACGTACTGGAGGCCCTCGACCCGGTGAGTGGCCCGGATTCGGTGCGGGCTGACGACTTGGCGAACCGGGCGAACCAGGTATTGGCCGAGTGGGACGCCCGTTCCTCAGTGCGGTTGGCCTCCAACCCGGACATGCCTTCCTTCCTGCTCACCGACCCCGACATGCTGCGTCGCTCGGAACGTCGCAAAGCCCAAGGGTCGGGCAGATGGTCGGACATTTTGGGTGCCTTGGAACAGACAGAGACCCACGGCACTCCCACAGCGGTCACCCTGCTCAACTGGGCGAATCCCCTGGTGCGCCAGATCTCCGAGATCAGCGATCAGGTCGTCTTCGCTCGTTCCATCCGTCTGCTGCACTTGCAGGCAATCCTGGTCAGCGGGCGACCGCTGACCAGTGAGGAATCCCGAGGGCTGACTGATACCCTGACCGATCTGATGATCTTAGGTATCACGGAGCAACGATGAGTTCCCACATCCGGCAACTCGTCATCGACTCTGACCGTGTGCCATGGGGAGAACAATGCGCATCAATGCTCGGCGAGGCAATCACTCTGGCCGATGCCGCGGGGGAACGCCAGTGGGCCTATGCCGCACGAATGCGCCTGGCTCAGAACGCCTTGATGACCGGTGACCAGGAACTACTGTTGTCTACCTTCGCCATCTGCGAACAATGTCACCATGACGACCCGGTAACCTTCCCCGCCGATCCAGCCGTCATGGGAGCTGCGGGTGAGGGATACGGCTATGCCGATCTGTACTGGTTGTGGAAATCGATTCCCGGAATCCTGGAATGCAGCCTGGCTTTCACACGCAGCGCGATTGAGCAGGTGCTCTCGACCATGGAGGCCAGCTACGATCGCGCAGGGCTCGGAAAACGCGGCGTCCATCAGCGACTGCTCAGTTTGGCCATAATGCGTCATGACAGAGCCGGGATGGCTAAACAGCAGGCTATCCTCGCCGAACTTCCCGAAGACCAGTATTCGGACTGCCCCGCCTGTTCCACGGCCCAGATGATCGACTGCAGCCTGCTCACTGGCGATCACACCACCGCCTTGGAGCTATTGGACCAGATGATTGCTGAAGGGCAGCGCTGTGCCGAGGAGCCGGCCACCATCCTGTCCAAATGCCTTGACCTGCTCGCCACTCCACAAAACCACCACCGTCTGGGCCCGGCCATTGAGCAGATCAGCACCAACCCGATGATCAGGGAGACATCCCCAGGGGCGATCGCCCGGCTGGCGGTCTTTCTCACTAGATGCGGCCATCATCGGCGTGGACTGGCCCTGCTGCGCCAGGTGCTCGGGCTGGCTGAACGCAATCCCACCAACAACTATGCCCAGGAGATCCTTTGTGCTGCCCTGGCCAGGGTGTGTTCCGGCGCACGCTTGGAGATGGGCGGCGAGCTTCTGCCGGAAACCACCAACCCAGTGCTCTCCGTGTTGCTGTCCAGCCCTCCGAGCGGGCACACAGTCGAGACGGTGATCGTCCGGGCAGCCACCGCTGCCCGCCAACTCGCCGAGCGTTTCGACGAGCGAACCATCGAGGTTGAACTGGATCTGCCAGTCGATCCGAGTACGGCCTTCGCCGAGGATGCCGCGTCCTCGGCCACCTTGTTCCGACTCGACGATGCGCCGGTCGCCGAACCCCCGGATGCAGCAGCCGCGATCAGCGCCATAGCTGCGCTGCTGAAGCTGGGGCGGGGATCACGAGCACTGGGATTGGCCTCCAGTTGGCTGTCCCGGGTAACAGATCCTCGCGAGAAGCTGGCGATCCGTTACCTGTTAGCCCGGGCCCAGGCCGCCACTGGAAACCGCCGGGAAGCGACTTGCGTCATGCAGGAGGTCATCGGATCCTTTCAGACCTTCGGGTACAACACGCTCGCCGAGGCCGCTGCTCCCATCCGTCATCTCCTGTGTGGAAAGGCCCCCGACCAGCAGCCGAAGATCATGTGGGCTGACGTCTGCGATCTCGGCCGAAGCCACGGCCCTGTCGTCGCAGGGTTCATTCTGATGCACGATGAGTGGGTGGTACCCGTCTCGGAACACCGGCTCGCCTTCGAATGGCTCACCGCAGCCGTCAACGAACTGCCGCTGACGGTGTGGCGGGAAACAGCATTGAACTCACGAATGACCTTAACCATTCGCGCCATCAATGCATCCCTGCCGCTCACCGGAATGGTCCTGGAATCCATACCGCCGGATCTGGACTCCTGCCACACCCGGTCGACCTACGAGACAATGCTGAGCTTGCTCTCCTCTCTTGCCCAAGACCACCACGCTGCCTATGCGCATGCGCTGGCTGCGCTACAAGCAGCTTCACTGTGGGCATCAGCCCCATTCCGGGCGGTCATGGCCAGCAGGCTCGCCAAAACGGCCGTCGCCGCCGGACATGATTCCGAGGTGCTGGCGACAGTCAATCATCTAGTTGCCCTGCGTGAGCAGATGGATCCGACCGGTCGTACCCGGGTAACCATCGAATGCATCACCCATTTGTTGGATGTCGGCTACACCCGTCGAGCACACATACTGGCCATCGACTTAGCGAAGGAGGCCGACGGGGCCGAGGAGATACATCCCGCGATAGTCGCCGCCGTTCACAAGGCCTTGGCCGAGACCCTGATCGCCGATCGTCATGCCCTGAAGGCGGCGTCTGCCGAGTTACTCATCGCTGCGGAGTTCTACGAGAAAGGCGGGGAATACCTGTATGCCCTACACTCCGGTGCCGATGCGGCCGAGTTGAGACTGCAGGTCGGCGATGTCATCACGGCCGGCAAGCTCGCCGACCGGGTAATTGAGGAGGGGCCACGATTCGGTGCGAGCTGGCACCTACTCTTCACCGCAAGGAAAACACTTGCCGAGGCGGCAGCGCGGACCACCGGTTCATTACAACCGCAGCAGGTGGCCGCAGCCATGAGCGACGCCGTCCTGTTCTGCTCGGCAGCCCCGGACTGGATGACCGCACGCGCGAGTCACGCTGAGATCCTGCTCATCTGGATGCGGTGGCAGCGACGGCAAGGAAACCACCAGGAAGCGGCCCGGTTGGCGGAGGAAGGAGTGCAGGTCTGCCCAGATCCCGACGGTAGGACCGGACGCACCCTGCGCTTCCACCTCGCCCGCCTCCTATTGCACATTGATCGCACCGTCCACGCATCCCGCATCCGCAGCATCCTGACCGACCTCGTCGAACTACCTGCCACCGACGAGGACATGCGAGCAGACTGTCTCAACCTGCTCGACCAGCTGTCAAAAGCAAAATGAACAGGAGAAATGATGGGATTGTTCAGCGACATCACCTCCGGGAGCACTCCCGAGCCATTCACCGGGAACAGGTGGCCGCGGGTACTCACCAGCATGGACATCAACTTCTCCACCGACTCCGATGGAGATCACCTCGCCGAGTGGGATGACATGCGAGTGTGGTTCGAGGGGTGCGGCTCACGAGGCGAAATCATGGTCATGCGTGCGGTCTGGGAGCTTCTCCCACCCCACGAGGCCTTCGACGCGATCCTGCATCACCTCAATGACTGGAATGCCAACACTTTCTGGCCACGTGCCTTCGTCCACCGACTCGAGAAGCACCTGGTCGTCATCGCTGACCACAACATCAACATGGAGACCGGCATCGACGATGAGTTCCTGCGCCAGCAGGTGACATGCATGCTCGCAGCCACCAGCCGGTTGTTCGAGCAACTGGCCGAGGCCTTCCCGGAATCGAAGCGGTGGATGAACGCCACCAGCCGATGACCCAGGTCAGCCCTTCGGTTGAAAATACTTGTGGGCATGAAGCAAGCATCTGGGATTGAAAGCGTGCCCACATGAGGGACAGCAGGAGGCTGCGACGTAGGTAGCATGATCCATGATCAGCCCGCAGACTCCGCACATCACCGCAGGGACCCCCTCACCAACCCGGCCGAAGGGGTGACCCGCAAGTTCGGCATGACACTCGTGGCAGGCCCAAAACTCCCCGCAGAGGGTACACCGATTGGCCACTACATCCAGTTCCGTATGGTAATGGGCGCAGCGTCCCTCGGCATCCACGTCGATACCGCGGATCTGCTCGCGTCCCACCGGCATCACACGCTCCTCCTCACCTGGTGGGACGGACTGCGATGTCCCGCCGGATCCCATCATGAACCATGGGGGACAATGGAACAGAACATTGAAGGAGAACAATGCCAGAACCCAGCAAATGGCAACGCATCATCGAGCAAAATCCTCAGCACTCGGCGTGGTACGCCGACCGCTTCCGCCAGATGGAGGCCCGGGGCGACGATATCCACGGCGAGGCCCGATTCGTCGATGCGATGGCACCGCGTGGCGCGCGCATCCTCGATGCCGGTTGTGGGCCAGGCAGGCTGGGACCGTGTCTGGTCGCCATGGGGCACGAGGTCGTCGGAGTCGATGTCGATCCGCACCTGATTGAGGTGGCCAACAACGAACGCCCGGGCCCCACCTACCTGGTGGGTGACCTCGCCACCCTGGATCTCCCGTCGGCTGGCATCGCCGAAGGATTCGACGTGATCATGTGCGCAGGGCACGTCATGACCTTCCTGGCTGCTTCCACCCGCATTGAGGTGCTGTCCCGCTTCGCAAAGCACCTTCGCGACCGAGGACGCATCGCCGTAGGTCTGGGGGCAGGACGAGGCTACGAGTTCGCCGACTTTTTCAACGATGTTCAGCAGGCTGACCTGGTGGTCGACCAGAACCTGTCAACCTGGGATCTGCATCCGTTCACCCCGGATTCAGACCATCTGGTGTCGATCCTGAGGAAACGATGAATTGGTCCTCGTTGACGAACTCTGCCTGTTGGGCTGACCGGGTCACGGCCAGCATCAATGGGGCAGCTACGTGCAGCGCTGGGTCGTCGGCGCGCAGGGAACGAACCGGGCCGACCCCAGTGTGCCGAGTCTCGAATCGTACCGTGACAATCCCGTGCCCCGCACCCCACACCCAGCCGCGGCCATGGTCATCATGGGAGACATCCATCCCCGGCACCCAACTGGCCTCGTTACCGTGACGTCGTCTCATTACCGGGGCTGCCTGGGTGATGATCGGTATCTCGTCGGACCCGGCATCCGGCTCCCAGAACAATTCCTCCTGGGCAGAATCGGTGAGATTGGAGACCCCGACCCCTACGAGGCGCACCCCGTCGGCGACCTGTACCTCGCGCAATAGATCGATGGCTACCTGCCCGATACGTTCCGGGTTGTCGGTTGCCCCGTTCAGGGTCCGCGAACGAGACCATGTACTGAAATCCGCGTGTCGCACCTTGATGCCGATGGTTCGGGCGAACAGACCCTTGCGGGTCAAGCGTTCGGCGACGGCCCGGGCATCGCGCGCCAAAATCGCGGCGAGTTCCGCGCGATCGGTGATGTCAACAGCGAAGGTATCCTCCATGGAGATGGACTTGACCTCACGGACATGTTGCACGAGCCGGTCGTCACGGGCGAAGGCAAGCTCGTGCAGGCCCTCACCCATCACCCGACCGAATTCCCGAACGAGTTCATTGACCGAAAGCTTCTGCAATTGGGAGACGGTCTCCACGCCCAGTCTGGCAAGTCGTTCGGTGGTAGCAGGTCCCACGCCCGGGATCACCGAAACCTTTAGTGGGGTAATCATTGCCAATTCCTCGCTGGGACGTAGCACCAATGCACCGTCGGGTTTGGCTGCCTCGGAGGCCAGCTTCGAGATGAGCTTGGAGGAACCGACCCCAACCGATGCGGTCAGCCCCTCGGTAAGTTGGCACAATTCGTTTCTCAGCCACGCCACGGCCTCGCCCAGGGCAATCGGGTCGTCAACTGGCCAAGCCGATGCAGTGAGATCGACATAGGCCTCATCCAGGCTGAGGGGCTCCACCAGAGGGCTGATGGTTCGCAACAGGCCCATGACGACATTGCTGGATTCCCGGTAGGCATCAAAACGCCCGGCAAGATAGGCCGCATGCGGAGCGCGCCGACGAGCAATAGCAGTTGACAAAGCAGAATGCACCCCATATCGACGTGCCTCGTAGGATGCGGTGGCTACCACTCCCCGACCACCGATTCCACCCACGATGACAGGCTTGCCCCGCAGCGATGGTTTATCTCGTTGCTCGACCGAGGCGAAGAAGGCATCCAGGTCGAGATGCAGAACCGTTCGGCCAGGCATCAGCGCCGACGGTAGCGGACGAAGCTGAACTCTTTGCGCGGTTGTTCCCGGGAGATCTCCCGCCAAATTCTCGGATCGATGACCGGGAACAGCACCGATCCCTCGGCATCGGCGTGCACCTGAGTGATGTCTAGCTCGTCGACCAGATCCATCGTGGTCGCGTAAACCTGGCCTCCTCCCACGACATGAGCTACCTCCTGGTCGAGTTCACCGGCCAGCTCGATGGCCTCCTTGATTCCGGGAACCGCTCGGCCACGAAGGTTTCCTTGGGCATCAGGAGGAAAATCTACCGATGCTGGATCGTGGGTGATGACGATGGAGAAACGTCCCGGCAACAAGCCCATGGACTGGTGGGTACGTCGCCCCATGATGAGCGGATGCCCCATGGTGAGGGCTTTGAAGCGTTTCCAGTCCTCGGCGAATTTGAAGGGCTGATCGGTACCATCACCGATCACCCGATTGGCGGCCACCACCGCGATTGACACCAGACGCATGGGGGCTCCTAGACCGCCACCGGGGCCTTGATGGCCGGTGCCGGATCGTAGTCCACAACCTTGATGTCGTCGAGAGTGAAACAATCGATGCTTGCTACATCGGGATTCAACCACAACTTGGGAAGTACGCGTGGAGTGCGAGAGAGCTGCTCGGCCACCTGGCCGATGTGGTTGTCGTAGATGTGGGCATCGCCGAAGGTATGCACGAATTCCCCGACCTCCAACCCGCTCACTTGGGCGATCATGTGCACCAGCGCCGAATAGGAGGCGATATTGAAGGGCACTCCGAGGAACAGATCGGCGGAGCGCTGGTAGAGCTGGCAGCTGAGTCTGCCATTGGCTACGTAAAACTGGAACATGATGTGACACGGGGGAAGAGCCATATCCTCAACCTCAGCGACGTTCCATGCCGAGACCACATGGCGACGGGAGTCGGGATTATCGCGAATCGAAGAGACCACCTTGGCGATCTGATCAATAGCCTCGCCATCAGGGGTGGGCCAGGAACGCCATTGGCGGCCGTAGAGCGGACCAAGATCGCCGTTCTTGTCGGCCCATTCATCCCAGATGTGTATGTCGTGGTCGTGCAGCCAGGAAATATTCGTCGAACCGCTCAGGAACCAGATGAGCTCACCGAACACCCCACGGGTGAAGATCTTCTTGGTGGTGACCAGCGGGAATCCCTGGGACAGGTCAAAACGCATTTGACGGCCGAAGACCGAACGGGTTCCCGTGCCGGTACGGTCGGATTTGTGAGTACCGTTGGCCATCACATCAGCTAGCAGGTCGAGGTACTGCTTCATGCCTCACCTCCGATGACCGATGCCAGGGTGCCGATGATGGCTCGTACCGCCTTGCCCCGATGGGAAATCGTGTCCTTGGCCTCGGGGGTCATCTGTGCGGTGGTGAGATCTGCCTCGCCGTCGTCGGGGACAAAGATCGGGTCATAACCGAACCCCCCCTCACCACGCGGGGCTCCCGTGATACGTCCAGGCATCTCGCCGCGACTGGTGAACTCCCGGCCGTCGGGGGTGACCAGCGCCATCGCCGCCACGAAACGGGCAGTCCGGTGGGGGTCACGCACATCGGAGATCTGGGCCAGCAGCAGGTCGAGGTTAGCCAAGTCATCATGCTGTGGCCCTGCCCACCGTGCAGAACGGACACCGGGCATCTGGTTGAGCGCATCGACGCAGATCCCAGAATCATCGGCGAGAGCTACCAACCCGGTGTGCTGGGCGGCAGCGCGCGCCTTGATGAGCGCATTGCCCTCGAAGGTCCACTCGGTCTCGGCCGGTTCCGGGAAGGTGGCGACATCTCCCAGACCGAGCACCTCGATATCCAAGCCTTCCTCAACGACGATGCGCCGTAGTTCGGCGAGTTTCTTGGCGTTGTTAGTGGCCAGCACCACACTGGTAGTCACGCGAGGACCTCACTCTGCAACCGGGTCAGCTCGGCGCACCCATACTGACCAAGATCCAGCAGTTCGTTAAGCAGGCCACGATCGAAGGGGGTGCCCTCCGCGGTGCCCTGGATCTCGACGAACCGCCCGGTTCCGTCGCAGACGATGTTCATGTCGGTGTCTGCCGTGGAATCCTCCGCGTAGCACAGATCAAGCATTGGGGTTCCTCCAACAATGCCGACCGACACCGCGGCCACCGATCCGATGAGCGGCTCGCCTGCCAGCAGATCACGTTCCCGCAACCAGGACACGGCATCGCTCAGGGCGACGTGGGCCCCGGTGATAGACGCTGTACGAGTGCCACCATCGGCTTGGAGTACGTCGCAGTCGATGACGATGGTGTTCTCCCCCAGTGCCTTGTGGTCGATGACTGCACGCAACGAGCGGCCGATCAACCGGGAGATTTCATGGGTGCGCCCACCGATCTTCCCGCGCCGTGATTCCCGATCGCTGCGGGTATTGGTGGACCGGGGCAGCATCTCGTACTCGCTGGTCACCCAGCCCAGCCCGGAGCCCTTACGCCAGCGCGGTACTCCCTCGCTCACCGACGCCGCCACGAGTACCCTCGTCTTCCCGAACTCGACGAGAACCGAACCCTCCGCATGGTCGAGCCAGCCGCGGGTAAATCTCACCTCACGCAGTTCGTCGGGACCCCGACCATCAACACGCAGATCACTCACACCAATAAACCTAATCACTCACGCCGACAAACATATCGAGCCGCACCGTGATCTATTGGAGCAGACTCCCGGTGGACCATACTCCCAGCCACTCCATCACCTCGCAACGCATCGGATCCCTGGCCCATATGGGCCAGGGATCCGACAAATCGCGGTGAAACCGGCATCACTCCTGGACGATGACGTACAGGTTGCGCGGGCCGTGCACACCCTCAACACGGCTTAGCTCAATGTCGGAAGTCGCCGACGGCCCAGAAATCCACGTCAACGGGAGGCCGTCCTCCTTGACTGAGGGCCCGAGCTTGGTGACCACCTCGGGGACAGAGGAGTACACCTGATCGGCACGAATCACACAGATCAACGAGTCAGGAACCAGCGACAATGCGCGACGACCCTGATCCGGACGGTGGTCTAGGACGATGGTCCCGGTCTCCGCAGACCCGGCGGCTGCGGCAGAGACCACCGCATCGACCTCGTTCAACTCCAGTGCGCTCAGCTGCTGACCCGGCGTGTCGATGTAGAGCTTGGCCCCGGCCCCCTCGATCGCCTCGCGCCACTTCTCGTCGACGCCATCACCGATAACCACCGACTTCACCTCAAGGGCTTTCAGACCTTTGGCGATCTCAGCGGGAACATCTGCGACGGGGCACTTGATAACCGTCGCCTTGTAGTCGATGACCCTCTCGATGAAGGTCTCGATCACGTCACCGACATCGACCTGCTGGCCATATTTCCAGTCGACCGGGGAATCCTCGGCCACTGCCACATTGCCGGGTACGTCACGCAATGCGCTGCGCACCCGAGCGAGAATCTCGTCCTTGGCGTTCATGCCAGCTCTCCTCGGTTCTTCTTCCACCAGGTGCGGAAGCTCTGCTCGGGCATCATCGGAACATCACGGGCATCGGTCCACCGCGACAGCGGGTAGGGCATCGGGCCAAACTTCTTGACTTTGAATCCCTTGCCGAGGATCAGGTCGACCAGAGCGGTTCCCTTGCCTGCCCATGCCAAGTGTTTGCCGTCGGCCATCACCCAAGATGCGATAGACATCAGCTGCGGCTCCGCGGTGTGCGGAATGTGCGGCGGATCAGACTTCTTCGCCTCGACCACCTTGTGACGCATGTGCACCAACAGGTCGGTGATCGGGATACGCACCGGGCAGACCTCGTTGCAGGCGCCGCACAACGACGACGCGAAGGGCAGCGAGCGGTCCACATCGGAGGCCAGACCGCGCAACTGCGGGGTCAAGATGGCACCAATCGGGCCGGAGTACACCGAGCCGTAGGCGTGACCGCCAACGCGCTCGTAGACCGGGCAGATGTTCAGGCAGGCCGAGCAACGAATGCAGCGCAGCGCAGCCCGGCCGATGGGGTCAGACAGCACGTTGGTGCGACCGTTATCGACGAGCACCACGTGCACGGCCTGTGGGCCGTCGTCCTTGGAGACACCGGTCCATATCGAGGTGTAGGGGTTCATCCTCTCGCCGGTAGAGGAACGCGGCAGCAGTTGCAGGAAGACCTCAAGATCCTGGAAGGTCGGGACGATCTTCTCGATCCCGACCACCGAGATCAGAGTCTGGGGCAGCGTCAGGCACATGCGACCGTTACCCTCGGACTCCACAACCACCAGCGAACCAGTCTCAGCGACCAAGAAGTTGGCACCCGAAGTAGAGGTTTTCGCCCGCAAGAACTTCTCGCGCAGGTGGCGGCGAGCCGCACCGGCCAGGTTCACCGGGGTATCGTCGAGGCCGTCGGGCGGCGGGGTGCCGTAACGGCCCATCTCGCGCAGGAAGATCTCGCGGACCTCGGCACGGTTGCGGTGCAGGGCCGGGACCACGATGTGCGAGGGACGGTCGTGACCGAGCTGGACGATGAGTTCCGCGAGGTCGGTTTCCCAGGCAGCGATGCGCGCGGCCTCAAGGGCCTCGTTCATGTCAATTTCCTGGGTGACCATCGACTTGACCTTGACGACCTCCTTCTCCCCGGTCTGCTCGACCAAGTCGATGACGATCCGGTTGGCCTCCTCGGCGTCGCGTGCCCAGTGGACGATGCCACCGGCCTCAGTGAAGTTCTTCTCGAACTCCAGCAGGTATTCGTCCAGGTGGCGGCCGACGCGGTTCTTGATTTGCTCACCTGCGGTGCGCAGAGCCTGCCAGTCGGCGACCTCACCGACCACGCGCGCCCGCTTGTTGCGGATGGTGGTGGTCGCGTGTTTCAGGTTCGCCCGCTGCTGGGTATTAGTCAGCGAGGTGCGAGCGGACACCTGGAATCTGGGCGAATCGACAAGCTCACCTGGCGGCGGTGCCGGAGTGAGACGTTCGAGTTCTGTGCTGGTCATCATTCATCTCCTTCGGTCTGGGCCAAGATCTCGGCCAAGTGAATCGGCTTGATACCGGCCTTGGTCCGATTGAGAACGCCCGAGATGTTCAACAGACAGAGGTTGTCGCCTGCACACAAGTATTCAGCCCTGGTGGAGGCCACGTTGCGCGCCTTGTCGCCAGCCATCGACACCGATACGTCCGGGTTCTTCAGAGAGAAGGTGCCACCCATGCCGCAGCAGGTAGTGGCGTCCGGAAGATCGATGAGATCAATGCCGCGTACTGCGCGCAGCAGTTGCTGCGGCTTGTCACCCACGTGGGCGATGCGGATGGAGTGGCACGACGGGTGGAAAGTGACCCGGTGCGGGAAGTAGGCCCCAACATCGGTAGTGCCCAGAACATCGACGAGGAACTCAGAAATGTCGTAGGTGCGAGAGGTAACCGCAGCCACACGGTCACCGATCCGATCACCAGCATCCCGGCGAGCCAGCATCTCGTGTTGGTGACGTACCGAGCCGACGCAGGACCCGGACGGACCAACGATGTAGTCGTAGGACTCGAAGGCCTTCAGGAAGTTCTTCACCGAACCCATGGCCTCGTCGTAGTAGCCGGTGTTGGTGAAGATCTGGCCACAGCAGGTCTGTGCCTTGGGGAACACGACCTTGCAGCCCATCCGCTCAAGCAGCTTGACAGTGGCGATCGGAGTCTCGGGGAACATCACATCGTTCGCGCAGGTCGGGAAGATCGCAACGGTCATCCCCGCTCCGGGCTTGGCCACGGGGGCCGAGACAGCGGTTGTTGTCATGGAATTCTCCTTTGTCGAGGATCAGGCGGGCAGCAGCCAGCCGAGGACCGAGGTAGATTCGAGACCGACGATGATGCACAAGATCACCAGCAGGCCGATAGACCAAGGCAACGACTTGCGCAGCATGTCGGATTCCTTGCCTTCCACGGCCGTGGCCGCAATGGCGAGGGTCTGGGGGCTGATCATCTTGCCGACGGCACCGCCGACGGTGGAGGCACCGACCAACAGGCTGGGATCGACACCGATCTGCGAGGCAGCAGTCTGCTGCAGCGACGCGAACAGCGCCGTCGCAGAGGTGCCGGAGCCGGTGACCGCAGTACCAATCCAGCCGAGGATCGGACACAGGAAGGCGAAGACCGCGCCTGCACCGGCGATCCAGTAACCGATGGTGAGGGTTTGTCCAGAGAAGTTCATCACATAGGCCAGACCAAGCACCGAACCGATGGTCACGAAGGTCCACCGCAACTTGTAAACCTGGGTGCTGAAAACCTTCCAGACTTGAGCCGGTTTCATGCCGTAGCAAATGCTCAGTAGGATCGCAGTGAGCAGCAGCAGGGTACCCGGGGATGACAACCACGTGAAGGTGTATAACGCCGAAGAGGTCGCCTTACCCTCGGCAGTGAGCACCAAGTTGGTATCACCGCTCCACAAGCCCGGCCAGTGGATCTTGATATTGGTGGCGGCGAGAGCCTTCTTCACTACGGGGATCATCTGGGTAACCGCGAAGACCACGATGACCAAGATGTAGGGAAACAGTGCCCAGGCAACGGACTTGAAGGTTACCGGAACGTCTTCGTTGTCCTTGGCTGTTGCGGCAGCCTCTTTGCCGGTCATCCGAGCAATCGCCTCGGTTACTCCCTTCGGCTGCCAGAAACGCAGCATCAGCACGCCGAAAGCCAGCGAGACCAGAGCGGCAACCATATTGGTCAGCTCGGTGGAGATGTAGGCGGCCGACACCCAGGTCGCGATGGAGTAGGTGATACCGACGACGAGCGCCAGCGGCCAGAGTTCCTTCACGCCCTTGGCCCCATCCATGATGATGAGCAGCAGGATAGGCACGACCCACGCCATGACCGCGGTCTGACGGGTGATGTACATGCCAAGTTCCTGTGCCGGGATGGAGGTGATTGCCGCGCCGGTGATCACCGGGGTGGCAATGGCCCCGAAGGGCACCGCGAAAGTGTTGCCGACGAGAACCGTGAGTGCAGCCTTCATCGGCTTCAACCCGATGGCCACAAGCATCACACCAACGATGGCCACCGGCGCACCGAAGCCCGCGAGGGCCTCAAGAAGAGCACAGAAGCTGAAGGCGATGAGGATACCGAGTGCCCGCGGATCGTTGGAGATCACGTTGAAGGCACGCATCAGGTCAGCGTGGTGACCAGATGCCACGGTCAGTTCAAAGAGGAAGATCGCACAGAGCACGATCCAAGTAATCGGGAAGATGCCGAAAGCGGCACCTTCGGTAAACGATGCGACCGTCATGCCGACCGGCATCTTGAAAGCGAGAACTGCGATGACCATCGCCACAGCCGCACCCAGCAAGCAGGACCAGTGAGCCTTCATCTTCGCCACGCCGAGGGCAACGAAGACGACAATCAGCGGCAACATGGCCAGCAGCGCGGAGATCAGCAGGCTGCCTCCCACTGGGGCCGTATCAGGTTTGAACTCCATCGAAACTCCATCGTTTCGCATCGGGCGGTTTACCGTCTTATTCCAGACTGTGGTCGGACCACAGTCAACAAAGGCTAGCCTTTCCTAGAAGTCTCAACGCAGCACTTGCAGACGCGCGAGTCTATTGTCAGCAATCATCGTGGCGTGCATGTGCATGTTCCGTGGCACTCGGTTCGGATGGAAGGATCGACGCCAATGAAGGCTTACCAACTGGTGCAACAACACATTGAGGAACAGATCCTAGAAGGCATGTTGACCAGCGGAGCGCTGCTGCCTCCCGAGAGGGAGCTCGCGGCAGCGCTGGGGGTATCACGCACCGCCGTACGTGAGGCCTTGCGTACCTTGGAGGCACAGGGGCTGGTCACCTCCAATGTCGGCGCAGGTCCGGAATCGGGCACCCGGATCTCCGCCCACTACTCCCCCTCAGTTGCCAAAACCCTACAACTCCATGTCGCGCTGGCTCATTTCCCGATCGACGACGTCGTCGAGACCCGGATCATCCTTGAGAAAGAGAGTGTACGGCTTGCCTGCGAGAAGGCCGACGAAGCGGATCTTTCGGAGATCCGGCACATGCTCACCCAGATGGATGAGCCGGACTTGAGTCTCGAACGCTTCAACCAGTTGGACGCAGCCTTCCACGTCCGTATCGCCGAGGTCTCGGGCAACAGCCTGTCGGCGGTACTCACCTCCTCGGTCCGCTACGCCCTATCGCTGCCCATCAAGAAAGCGTCAGAGCAGATACCAGAATATTCGCAATTGAGGAGTAGCTTAATTCAGCAACATCACGGAATATTCGATGCAATCGCTGCCAAGAACACTGCTCTTGCTGTTGAATTAGTGGAGAACCACATCCGTACCGCGTACGCGATCCTCCCGATGTGAAATTCGCACTGGCGTGGCTCGGACACCGTGGCTTGACCCTCACTCCAGGAGAAGTTCATGACGGCGATCAGCTCCCGCTCCATCCTCAGCACTACACCGCAGTCGCACGTCGATCAGCTGGCGGCAGCCCTCGGCTCCGACGTCGAAGTCACCACCAGAGCCCTTGAGCGCTTCGCCCTGGCGGTTGACGCATCCCATTACCTCAAAATTCCCCAGGCCGTCGCTCGGCCCACGAATGCAACACAAGTCGCCTTGGCAATGGCCCTGGCCGTTCGCTGCAACTGGCCCCTAACCTTCCGCGGTGGCGGTTCCTCGCTGTCGGGTCAGGTCATGGCCGAAGGCCTATGCCTGGACACCAGACGACACTTCCGCGGAATTGAGGTGCTCGATCAGGGTCGCAAGGTGCGTGTCCAACCGGGCGCAACGATTGCGCAAGTCAATGCGCGATTAGCCCACCACCACACCAAGCTCGGCCCAGACCCGGCCTCCTCCATCGCCTGCACCATTGGTGGCTTGGTCGCCAATAACTCCTCCGGGATGACCTGCGGGGTGACCGCCAATACTTACAAGACCCTCGACTCGATGATCTTCGCCCTACCCTCGGGCACCGTCATCAACACCGCAGACCAGGATGCCGACGAGCAGCTCAAGAGTTCCGAGCCCGGGCTCTACCTCACCCTGCTCAACCTGCGTGATCAACTGCGTCGCCCCGAGGTGCGAGCCGACATTGAGCGCCGCTACGCCATCAAGAACACCATGGGCTACGGGATGAACTCCTTCATCGACTTTGATGAGCCAGTAAAAATCCTTGAGCACCTGATGATCGGTTCTGAAGGAACCCTAGGATTCGTCGCCGAGGCCACGTTCAACACGGTGCCCATCCATGCGAAGACCGCCACCGGGTTGCTGATCTTCAATTCCCTGCAGGCCGCGACCGATGCCCTGCCCACCTTGGTGTACTCCGGGGCCGACGTCGTCGAGTTACTCGACTGCCGATCGATCCTTGCGGTGCAAGACCAGGCATCGGCCGTGCTACCCGCCGGATTCCAGGTCGACCAGCAGGCGGCCCTGCTGGTTGAGTATCAGGGTGACACCTCCGAAGAACTGGAGGCCCGCACCAACAAGGGCGCAGTGCACTTCGGCGAATTCGATCTGGCTATGGACCCGGAACTCACTCAGGACTCTGGCCGACGCAACCAGATGTGGGTCATGCGCAATGGGCTGTACACCAAGGTGGCCGGCAACCGACCAGCCGGCACCTCTCCCCTGCTGGAAGATATCGCGGTACCCATGCCCACCTTGGGCGGGGTCTGTTCCGATCTCCAGGTGCTCTTCGACAAACACGGCTACGAGGGCGCGGTGATCTTCGGTCACGCCAAAGACGGCAACATCCACTTCCTGGTAACCGAGGACTTCGACGGTGAGAAGTCGATGAGACGCTACGAGAATTTCACCGAGGACATGGTCGAGCTCATCCTCGACAAGCAGGGAACCCTGAAGGCTGAACACGGAACCGGTCGGATTATGGCCCCATTCGTCCACCGCCAGTACGGCGATGAGCTCTACGAGGCGATGTGGTCGGTGAAACGGGCCTGTGACCCGACCGAGGTACTCAACCCGGGGGCTGTACTCACCGAGGATCCGAAGCTCTACCTGAAGAACATCAAGAAGACCAACCCGGTGCGTCCGCTGATCGACAGTTGCGTCGAGTGCGGGTACTGCGAGCCGGTATGTCCTTCCCAACACCTGACCACCACCCCAAGGCAACGCATCGTCATCCAACGTGCCATCGCAGATGCCGAGGCCCGCGGTGACCGCGAGATGGCCAGGCAACTGTACGAGGAAGAGGACTACATGGTGGTCCAGACTTGCGCGGTTGACGGCATGTGCCAAACGGCCTGCCCGATGAAGATCAACACCGCGGATTTGGTCCGTGACCTTCGTGCCGAGCGCCGCAGCAAGCCAGTCAGTGGCTTCTGGACCGCAGCAGCGAAGGTCTGGGGACCGTTTACTGGGGTCGCATCGATCGGCATGTCGACAGTGAAGGTGCTTCCCACACCACTGGTGCGCGGTGCTACTGGGGCTGCCCGCAAGTTGTTGGGTACCGACGTGGTTCCCACCGTCACCTCCGAGCTTCCCGGTGGCGGTCGGCGTCGTTCCCCGATCCACTGCGACTACCCGGATGCGGTATTCATGCCTGCGTGCGTGGGCACTATGTTCGGCACCGGTCACGAAAACAAGGAAGGAGCCGACCAAGCCCTGCGGGAGCTGTGCGAACGTACCGGGGTGAAGCTGCGGGTCCCCGACGACATCTCCTCGCTGTGCTGTGGCACGGTGTGGAAGTCGAAAGGGATGCGTCCCGGTGAACGCATCATGGACGAACGGCTCACTAAATCCTTGCGCAAGGCGACGGACAACTGGCGGCTACCCATCGTGTGTGATTCGGTATCCTGCTCCGAGGGCATTGAGATCGCCCTGTCCCACATGGGGGTGACCGAGGCCACGGTGCTCGACGCAACTGAGTTCGCGGTGAGTCACATCATCGATAAACTCCCCGAGTTGCCGAAGGCGAAACTGGCAGTACTGCACCCGACCTGCTCCTCGACCCGGATGGGTGTCAACGACGCCCTGATGACCCTGGCCAAGCTAGTGGCCGATGAGGCTCGCGTTCCCGATGGTTGGCGGTGCTGCGGCTTCGCCGGTGACCGTGGCTTGCTGCACGAGGAGTTGACGGCCACCGCAACGCAGGATGAAGCCCACGATGTCGCCCAGATGCACGCGGACCTGTTCTTGTCCTGTAACCGGACCTGCGAGCTGGGCTTGACCCGGGCCACCGGAAAGGTCTACGTCCACGTTCTGGAGGAGATCAACGACCGGGTGAAGAAGCTGGTTCCGGTACGCGGCGTCGTGTGATCCACGGTGTGGGTGCGGGCCCAGGCACCGCACCCACCGTTCGATCAATTCAATCCAGGTGGAGTGATTCGATGCCGGAAACGAATCCACCCATCAGCCGTCGGCCGAGTCCCTCGAAGGCCTTCGGATCACCGGTGGTGACGAAGCGCCGCGTGGCGACGTGGGGTTCGGTGCGCACCAGGTTGCGCCGAGTGAGCAAGGCATAGGCAGCCCGTGCAGATTCATCGGAGGATGAGACCAAGGTGACCTCCTCACCCATCACTAAGGACACCACCCCACTTAACAGCGGGTAGTGCGTGCACCCCAGGATGAGAGTGTCAACCCCTTCATCCTTGAGCGGGGTCAGATAATCGGTGGCAACCTCAAGGAGTTCGACTCCGCTGGTGATCCCAGCTTCCACGAAATCCACGAAACGCGGGCAGGGTTGGGTGAACAATTTCGCGCGAGAAGCCACCAGCGCGTCATCGTAGGACCGAGAATTCGCGGTGCCCTGAGTACAGATGACCCCCACCTTCCCGTTGCGAGAGATCGTGGCCGCCTTGCGCGCCGCAGGGAGGATTACTTCAATGACCGGAATGTCGTAGCGCTCGCGGGCATCACGCAGAGCAGCTGAGGAAGCAGTGTTGCAGGCGATGACTAAAGCCTTGACCCCTTGTCCCACCAGCCAGTCGAGACATTCCAAGGTAAATTCACGGACCTCGGCGATGGGCCGGGGTCCATAGGGGGTCCGGGCCGTGTCGCCCAGATAGATGATGTCCTCATCTGGCAGGAGATCGACGATGGCGCGTGCCACCGTCAGTCCTCCGAAGCCTGAGTCGAAGATTCCGATCGGGGCGTTGATTCTCACCCGACCAACTGTAGGGCGTCGGTGCCCAACGGTGGTCATAGCAGCCAAGGGAATCGGTTGGCCTTGGTAACCGTGGACAGGTTCCCAGGTGGGTGTGAGCATTCCTTGCCATGACACTCACCATTGTGAATCCCACCTGATTCCTCGCCACGCAAGCAGCCCCGTGACGAACTTCCAGAAGGCCCGGACTTCCGGTCCCAGTAGCTCAATCGCAGGGAGGATGACAAGCGCGAACACGGTCTCACTACGCTGAACACCTTTAATCTCACTTGACTTCACCCACTTCCGCACAGACGGTGTAACAAAAATGCTATTTGAAAATGCCTGCTACTTATAGCAGGTCCGCATCGATTTACTGTCAATTCTTCGATACGGATTACTCCTGATCCAGGTCACGACGAGCGGGATAGACAACGAACTCTGCCGCAGTAGCAGTTCCCACCTGCCCACAGTCCAGCGCTCGTGCATTACTCCAAGGTGACCACCAAGGATTCGACGACGAAGCCCAGCCAGTCAAAGATCGCGGCAACCGCACTCATCGGGTCGTTCGCATCCAACTCGGCCAGCGCATCGATGTCCTCGGCGGTACGCACCTCCAGCCGGATGGACAACGCCAGACGCACCGCGGACAAGGTCTTCAACCAAGCGTCGGCATTATCCATCTCAACCACGCACCGCCCGTCAGTGATGGCATGCAGGTCAGCCAGCATGATGCGGGCGTCGTTCACCTTCTGATCACGCTGAGCGACCTTGGTATAACGCTGAAAATCTGCGGAGGCTGCGGGATCATCCGGGTAAGGATCGGGGAACAATCGCCCCAGCAGAGGATCGGGATTCGGATCTCCACAGAAAGCATCGCTAGTGATCAGTTCGCGCTCCAACTGGGCGAAGAGATCATCGGTATCGGTGATGCGGTCGGTACCCGGGCCGGTGCATCCTGGGACCGCGTCCAGCAGCACCTCAATGAGGGAGATCACCAGCCCGCAGAGCACATGTCGTTCAGTGTCATCGAAATCGCAGACCAGTTTCCCCGAGATCCTGCGGAATGCCTGCATTAGTCATTCCTACTCATGGTGGCCCACAGCCCGTAGCTATGCATGGCCTGAACGTCACGTTCCATTGCCTCGCGACTGCCCATGGCGACGACGGCCTTTCCTTCCATGTGGACCTGCATCGTGAGGTGTTCAGCCTTTTCCCTGGGGTAATGGAAGTAGCTGGAGAAGACGTGGATGACGTAGGAAAACAGGTTGACGGGGTCGTCCCAGACCACGGTCACCCAACCGTGAGTTGCAGGATCCGCTGCGTCGGTGCGATCCTCAACTGCTGTGCCACCGCCGGTGATCCCTTCTTGTGCTGGTCCGACCATGACCTCCATTCTGGCCCATTGGTTCAAACCGTCTTGGGTAATGTTGTGCGCATGACGTCGACCGCGCTGCTGACCGACATGTACGAGCTGACGATGATCCGGGCAGCCCTGGCCTCCGGGGTCGCCGATCGTCGTTGCACCTTCGAGTTGTTCCCGCGCCGATTACCCCAGGGACGCAGCTACGGGGTGGTCGCCGGTACCGGGCGCGCACTGGAGGCCCTCGCCGAGTTTCGTTTCGGCGACCAGGAGATTTCCTATCTCGCGGAGGCCGGAGTCGCCGACGACGCCTTGGCCCAGTGGCTGGCCGGTTACCGCTTTTCCGGAACCATCCGCGGCTATGGGGAGGGTGAACTGTTCTTCTCCGGCTCGCCGGTCTTAGTCGTCGAGGGCAGCTTCGCCGAAGCGGTAGTCCTGGAAACCCTCATGCTATCGATCTTTAACCACGACTCCGCAGTGGCCTCGGCGGCCTCCCGGATGACCTTGGCCGCCGAGGGCCGCCCGATCATTGAGATGGGCGGGCGCCGAACCGCCGAGTGGGCTGCGGTGGCCTCGGCCCGGGCTGCATGGATCGCAGGCTTCGCATCCACCTCGGTGCTGGAAGCTGGTCGGCACTGGGGAATCCCGGTCTCCGGGACGGCAGCCCACTCCTTCACTCTGTTGTTCGACTCCGAACAGGATGCCTTCGCATCGCAGCTGAACTCGATGGGTGAGAACACAACCTTGCTGGTCGACACCTACGATGTCGACCAGGCGATCCACACAGCCGTTGAATTAACCGGTGGCAAACTTGGCGGCATACGCCTGGATTCGGGTGATCTGTCGACTGAGGTGCGTCGAGTGCGCAAGCTGCTGGATTCCCTCGGTGCGACGAAAACCCGGATCATCGTCACCAGTGACCTCGACGAGTACCAGATCGCTGCCCTGCGCGGGGCACCCGTTGACGGCTTTGGAGTGGGCACCTCGGTGGTCACCGGCTCAGGGCATCCCACTTCCGGAATGGTCTACAAGCTGGTAGCCCGCGCCCAGTCCGACGATCCGGATGCTCTGCAGGTCCCAGTGGCCAAGAGATCCACCAACAAATCCACGATCGGCGGACGCAAGACCGTGAAGCGTCAGATCGGCGACGATGGCAAGGCAACCGCAGAGGTGATCGGCATCGATATCACCCCGCGCGCGGATTCGAACGACCGCATGGTAATGGTCGATCTCGTGAGGGACGGCGAGATCGTCGGGGCCGAGGAATTGTCGGTGGCCCGGGAGCGCCACGAGCGAGCCCGCGCAGAATTGCCGAAGACCGGCCTGAAGATCTCACGGGCCGAGCAGGCCATCCCCACGCTCTACGTGGACAGCACCGGGGATGAACGAGCCAATGTCTATCTGGCGGGCAAACCACCTGCCAATCTTTGAGGTTAACCGTCGGCAATCCCACGGGAGGAGAGATATGAGCACCGCACTTGTGGTCGTTGACGTGCAGAACGATTTCTGCGAGGGGGGAGCCCTCGCTGTGACCGGGGGCGAGCAGGTCGCTCGGGCCATCGCCCAATACATCGGGGAGGATCTACGCCGGGCCCGCGGTCACGGTTTCGATCTGGTCGTAGCCACTCGGGACAGCCACGTCGACCCGGGCTCCCATTTCAGCGAGACCCCAGACTTCGTCGATTCGTGGCCACCACACTGTGTCGCCGACACACCAGGGGCGCAATTTCACCCGGCTGTCGCCGAGATCGGTTTCGACGCCGTCTTCGACAAGGGAGCCACCCAAGCCGCATATTCCGGTTTCGAGGGCGTTGACGCCGACGGCACCGGACTGCAGTCCTGGTTGCAGCAGCGTGGGGTGACTGCGGTGAGCATCGTCGGGCTGGCCACCGATCACTGCGTGCGGGCCACCGCCTTAGATGCGGCACGTCTGGGCTTCCTAACCACCGTCGACCTGAAACTGTGTGCAGCCGTCGATCCAGGAGCAATAACCCGGGTCGTGGCCGAGTTGGAAGCTGCACGAGTGCTGATCACCCACTGAGACTTTACCGCCCGAATGTCCTGATCAGTCCTGGTCGGGGCTCCAAGGCTGGGGGACGTGGGTGAACCCGTTCAGCACCCCGGCCATCCGCATCGGCCGGGCCATGGTGAAGACATCTTCTAACAGGAGGGTCTTGCCATCCGGTCCGGACAACGGAATCTGCCAGTTCGGGTACTCTTTCCACGTTCCCGGCTGATTCTGCACCCGGCGGTCTCCCACCGCGTCGACCAGGGGAACATTCAGCACCTTGCACCGCGACTGCACCAGATAGCGGTAGAGCCCGAGCATTTGTTCCTCAACCAGATCGATGTCGGCATCAGGAACCAGCAACCCACGTTCCTCAAGAACATCCAGGAAGGCGGCCTGCTCCGCATTGGCGGCTGCCTCCTCGGCCTCCACCGATTCCATGAGCAGCCCCAACTTGTGACGCAACTGCACATGGTCCTTGGCCAAGTACCCGGCGGTCGGTGGTAGATCATGAGTGACCACCGAAGCCATCGCTAGTTCTCGCCACTGCTCTGGAGGGATCGGCACACCCTGGTCGTCTTGCTCGAACCACAGCACCGAAGTGCCCAGGATGCCGCGAGCACCCAAGTACTGCCTGACCCACGGTTCGACGGTCCCGAGATCCTCACCGACGACAAAGGCCCCGGCACGCTGAGCCTCCAGCATGATGATACCGACCAGAGCCTCGTGGTCGTAGCGCACATAGGTTCCCTGCTTGGCGGTTCCGCCCCAGGGAACCCACCACAGCCGGAACATTCCCAACACGTGGTCGATGCGCACTCCCCCGGCATGTCCCAAGGCCACTTGGAGCATCTGCCTGAAGGGGGCATAGGCGGTATCGGCAAGCCGGTCGGGGCGCCATGGAGGCTGACCCCAGTCCTGGCCCATCTGGTTGTAGCCGTCCGGCGGGGCGCCCACATTGATGCCGTGGGCATAGACATCACTCATCATCCAGGTGTCCGCGGAGGCTCCCGAGACACCCACCGCAAGATCGGTAACGATGCCAATCCCCATCCCGGCATCCACCGCATCCTGCTGGGCATCGGACAACTGCTCCCAAGCAACCCACTGGGCCCACTCATGGAAAGCGATTTCCTTGGCGTTCTCCTGGTGAATCCGGGCAACGGCCGGGGAGGTGGGGCGACGCAGTTCTTCCGCCCAAGTGCGCCAGTCATTGCCGAATTTCTCGCACAACACACACCACGTGGCGTAGTCGCGCAAGCGGCGGCCCTGACGGCGGCGGAAATCGGCGAAAGCCATCTGGCGAGCGGGGCGAAGGCCTGCATCATGGATAATCCGCAGCGCGGCGACCTTCGCCAGCCAGGCAGTGTCCCGGTCGATGAGATCTGTATCCGTCAGCCGCTGTTCCAGATCGGTGCGCAGCCGGTTGATCGCGGCGCGGGCGTCATCATTGAGTTCCCCGTACTCGGGAATCGCTTCCGGGCGGATGTACATCGGGTGTAAGAACAGCCGCGAGCTGGGAAGGTACGGCGAGATGTCCATCGGCGGCATGGGCTGGGCCGCATGAAGCGGATTGATCAGCACGTAGTCGGCGTACTGCTGGGTGGCCGACCATACCGATAAATCCGCCAGATCGGTCAGATCACCGATGCCCCAAGATCTCCTGGAACGCACCGAGTAGAGTTGAGCAGCATATCCCCAAATACGTCGGCCATTGAGCCGCGGAGGCAAGCCCAAGTAGCGGGGGGTGACGATGAGGGTGGCCTCAGCCTGACGGTCGTCGGAGACCAGTTCGAGGCGGTGGTAACCGGTGGGCAGATCGCCGGGAATCTGGAAAGAGGCCTCCCCAATCAGTTCACCATCCACCTCGCGAGGCGGCACGTCGTGCTGGCACTGTCCCAGGTAGCGGATACCCCCATCCTCGAGCTTGAGCCGCACCTGGGCGGGATGACCGTGGGCAACGTGGACCTCCATGTGTTTTTGTTCCCCTTGGGTCACCACCACGACTGGCGGTAGCCCACGACGCCAAGGGCGCATGTCAATCTCGCGGAGGGCAGCCTCGGCCTGCTCATCGGTATGCGCGTGGATGCCCATCGCGGCCAGCACCTTGATGATCGTCTCATGGCTAACCGGAACGTGACGCCCCTTCCAGTCCCAGTACTCGGTGGCTATTCCGAGTCGTTCCGCTAATACGTGGAGTTGTTCTGCGTTCATGCCAATCCTCAGGGTCGACGTGGAGGCATGGATAACCCTATCTGATGCGCACCACCTGGGTCCGCGCAACCATGTCATGCAGCCCCTGTCGTCGTGGGTTCATCAGCGGAATGCCCCCGTTGAGTAGCGCTGTGATTGTCAGGAGGGACAATGCTTGGTAGAGGAGGTTGCGCAGCAGTGCCTCACGCATCGGCAGACCGTGGTGCTCCCGACCACGATCAAGGGGCACCACCCTCATGCCAAGGATGAGCATGCCGAGGGTGGCCGAGCGCCACAGTTGCATTCCCGCCGAATAGATGAACCCAACCACCAATTGCACGAGAGTGAGTTGCTGCATGCTGGCACCCAACCCGTAGGTGGTGGCATAAGGATCGGGGGTCTGCCCACCGGTCTGCGCAGATCGCCACACATCGTCCATGAAGCGGTTGAGGCCCTCTACGAGATCTGCCGAGAAGGGCCAGAAAACCAAGGCCGTGAGCATCCCCACTACCATTGCATCAATCGCCAAACCGCCCGCCCGGCGCCACCAACCGGCCAGCGGAACTCCATCAGCGGTTGCCGGACCAGGAATGACAGCAAAAGGCCGGGGCTGGATGGCAGGAGCTGATCCCGGCAGCGGAGCGTCGGCACGGTGAGGATTGGCAGCCGGTGCAACGGGGGTGGACGCGGCATCGCGGGTGTCATTGGTCCAACTTGTCCCATCCCACCAGCGGTATCCCTGGCAGCCCACAGGATCTGAGTACCAACCGGCAGGTGGCAACATCCGATCGGTGTCTTCTGATTCGCTCACGCATTCATCCTGACACGTGCAACAATTGGGGCGCCTCACCCCGGGCACAAGGTTGGGGGTTGAATGGAACAGATCGGGCGCTACCAAGTCGGTCAACGCATCGGCGCGGGCTCGTTCGCCACGGTTTTCAAGGGACGCGATCCCGATCTTGACGTGACCGTGGCGATCAAGGTCCTTGCCGAGAACTGGTCGACGAATCCTGACGTACGCTCACGGTTCTTGGCCGAGGCGCGGATGCTGCGCCGGTTCCAGGATGAGCGGGTCATCTCGGTTTACGACATCGGCACTACCCAGGACGACCGCCCCTATTTCGTCATGGATTTCGCCGACGCCGGCTCCTTCGAACAGATGCGTAGGCATCCTCCGGCTTCCGGACGAGCGCTGCGGCTGGCCGCCGAGGCTGCCCGGGGCATTGAGGTACTGCACCGCAATAATGTGATCCACCGCGACATCACCCCGGGCAATATCTTGATGCAGCATTCCTCGAGGGGGATGCGGGTTATGATCGCCGATCTGGGTGTAGCGAAATCGCTGGTGGAGCGCCAGGAATCGACGATGACCGCGGGCACCCCTGCCTTTATGGCCTATGAGCAGGCCACCGGCGGATATCTAGACCAGCGGGTGGATGTGTACTCGATGGCCGCAGTGACCTATTCGATGCTGACCGGGCATCCGCCCTTCCCGATCAAGACGCTCAATGATCTCCTGGTCCGCAACTGGTCGGTCGGAGTCACCCCGATCGCGGATGGCATCGGGGCCCCTCCGATGCTTGATGACCTCATGTCGGCGGCCCTGTCACCGGATCCTCGGATGCGCCCGGCAAGCGCCCTGGAACTGGCCAATGCCTTCGATGCCCTGGCCGACGTGCTTCCAGGAGGCAACGTCGCGACCTCCCAAACCGACTGGGCTGCATTGGGCGCCGAACACCCCCTTGCCCCGGCGCCGGTGTCCTATGGTTCGGATCCGAATGGATGGGGTCCTTCTCTGGTCACCGGCACTTCCTCCCTCGCGGGTTCCGGCGGATGGAGTTCCGCCCACTCCATCGGACAGGTAGCGCCGCGTTCGGAGACCCCCCAAGAGATGCTGGACAATTATCTCGGGCGTGGGACCTATGAGGTCGAGCAACCCAGGGAATCCCACTCCAAGACCTACTGGTTGATCGTGGTCGGTGGTGTGGCCTTGCTGTTCATCACGGTAGTGCTGTTCACCATCATGTTCCTCACCTGAGTGCTCCCACAGCTTCCTATACTGGCCGGACACCTCGTCCCCAGGAGGGATCATGAGCGACAACATCACCTTCATCGGAGTGGGAGCCATCGGTTTGCCGGTGGCTGCCCGGATTGCAGAGGCAGGTCATCGGGTGACCGGGGTTGATCCCCGACCCGAAGCAGCCGAACGTGCAGCAGGTACACGGATCGAATCGATGGTCACCAATATGTCCGAGGTCGACGAGCTGGCAACGGTGGTCGTAATGGTCGCCACCCCTACCCAGCTGACCGGTCTGGTTGACGATGCGCTGGAACAGGATCTGAATGGCAGTGGGTGGATCATCATGTCCACCGTCGGCCCGGATTCGGTACGCACCGAGGCCGAGCGGCTGCAGGCAGCAGGGGCCATGGTCATCGATTCCCCGGTGTCCGGAGATATCCCGGGCACCGGAACCGGCTCTCTGACCCTGTTCACCTCCGGAGCCCCCTCGGACATCGAAGCGCTGGGGGATGTTCTCGATGCTGTGGGCCCCCGCAATGTTGTTGGCGAGCGGATCGGCGAAGGCCAGGCCTTCAAGCTGGTCAACCAGCACCTGTGTGCCATCCACATCGCCGCGGCCGCAGAAGCCCTCAACCTGGCGGACCGTATGGGGCTGGATCCCGAAAAAGCACTTCGGGCTGTCGAAAACGGAGGCGCCGGATCACGGATGCTCTCGGATCGCGGGCCCCGGATGCTCGCCCTGGGCCAGATTGAGGTGCACAACTCCATCGGGATCTTCGTCAAGGATGCCGGAATGGTGGTCCATACAGGACACCGCTGCCGTGCCCAGGTACCGCTGGCTGAGGCGGCCAACCAGCGCTACCGGCTGGCCGCCGACATGGACCTGCTGACTGAGGACGATTCCCAGGTGATCCGTACCTACCGCTGAATCCACTGTGAGCCAGGATTCCCGTTCAACCCACTCCGGATGATTCGTTGCGCACTGCACCGATGCGCAACGACGCCGCCACTGCTGCCCCGGCGGCAAGCAGCGCCAGTAACTGGATCGCACCGAAGGTGACCGTCGTCACGGCGACGCCGTGCAGGACGGCGAAGACGGCACCTACCAGGCCCGTCACCAAAGAGTTGCCGAGCCCCTCGGAAACCTGCAACGACGAGGTGTTGCGCCCGATCTGCTGTGGCTCCGAGAGTTGCATGTTGGCCAGCGAGGTGCTCGACACACTGAGGCCCATCCCGAGCCCGCCCATGGCATAACCAATGGCGACCAGCGGCCAAGGAAGATTTCCCCACACCGCAACGCAGTTGATCAACAAACCACCGGTCAGACTTGCAACACCGCTGGTGATGATGACATCGCGGCGAATCCTGAGCCGGGCAGATGCCTGAACCGATGATCCGGCTGCCCAGCTCACCGCCCCAACTGCCAAGAACATTCCTGCCTGAGACAAAGAGAAATCGTACTGGGAACGCAGCAGCAGGGGGATGAACGTCTCCGCCCCGAAGAAGGCGCCGGCTCCCAGGCCCCTGGTCCACATCACCGAACCGAGGCCACGGGAAACCCGCAGGAATCCCGGCGGCATGAGTCGTGGAACCGAGACCCACAGTGCCACCAACCCCATCACGGCGATGACCGCGGCGGCTCCCAAGCGTTGCGCCGCGTATTGCACCGCCGCCAAGCCACCGGCTGCCACCACAGCAGCCCACACCGGCACCGGATCGCTGGACTCATTCGGTGTCCACCGTGCACGCAGCGTCATCAATGGCCGCCAGCCGACTGCCATCATGATGAGCAGAACTGGGAGCAGAACGAGGAATACCCAGTGCCAGGAGAAAGTCTCAGTCAACCAGGCAGCGACGACTGGTCCGACAAAGCTCGGCAGCATCCAGCAGAACGACAACATGGACATCACTGTTGCCCGCCGGGCCTTACCGAACCCTTGGGCGACCACCACCATGAAAGCCACATTGGTGGTTCCGGCTCCCAGTCCCTGGACGAATCTCGCGGTGAGCAGCACATGCATGGAGAGGGCGAATCCGGCCATCAACAGCCCCGCGATGAAGACAGCCGAGCCGATGATCAGAGGAATCACCGGTCCGGACCGATCGACGATGCGCCCCGACATCACGATGGCTGCCACTTGGGCAATGAGAAAGGCAGTGAATGCCCACGCGTACCAGTCAACGTGGCCAAGTTCCTCCGCAGCCACCGGCATCGCGGTGATCGTGCCATAGGCCTCGAAGGCTGTGCACAGCGCCATACCCAGCAGGGATGCGACCAACATGGTTTGTTTGTCTTCGGGAGAGGTGCTGTTCACCAGATCAGTATCCCGGTCGCATGCCGACGTGCGACACTTGAACCATGGCAACACTCGCACCAGGCTCGCAGACCATCACCCGGGAACGGATCCAGGAGGATTACCAGGAAGGTGACGAGGAGCGTTACTCGCACTACGTGCCCAAGGGAAAGCTCTTAGAGGCCCAAGTGAACGGCACCCCGGTGGTCGCGCTGTGCGGCAAGGTGTGGGTACCGACCCGCAACCCCGAGCGTTTCCGGGTATGCCCGATGTGCAAGGAGATCTGGGAATCCCTCCAACCCGGCAAGGACAAGGGACCCGATCGCTAAGCTGGGATGCCCAGCCCTTGGGCACCGCCCCAGTGATCTCGCCGCACGGCACCAATCCCGGGCACCGTCACATCACTGCCCCAAGCGCATCCATTGCTCACCTGTGATGCGATGCCGCAGTGTGACCCCGCGCCAAGCCATATACCAAAAGACCCAGCAGATCCACACGCTCACCAACCCAACGACGCCCGTGGGCCCCCGGGCGATGACGAGGAGGATGACGGGAAGGAAGCCCACCAAGTTGATTACCCCGGCTTTCGCCAGATAGTGGGTGTCCCCAGCTCCCATGAGCACACCGTCGAGGATGTAGACATATCCGGCGAGTGGCTGACCAACGAGCACCACCACCAAGGCGATCCGGATCGCGTGCTGTACCTCGATATCGGGGGTAAACACTGCGGGGCAGGCCACCGCCACCGCCCCGACAACAACCGCCATCACGATTCCCCCGGTCACCGCCCATCTGGTCATCCGCGCGGTGGTAGCCCGGGCGAGGTGTGCCTGAGAGCCACCGAGATATTTCCCGGTAAGCGCCTGGGCGGCAATCGCCAAGGCATCCAAGCCGGATGCAAAGAATCCCCAGATGCTCATGATGATCTGGTTGGCGGCCAGAACGACGGTTCCCAGCCGGGTCACAGCGACGACCAGCAGGATCAGCGCAATGCGCAGCATCACTGTACGCACCAGCAGCGGCAAACCGTCACGCCAGGCACCGCCGACACCAGAGCGATCCGGGCCAATACCAACTCCCAGTCGGCGCGCGTGCCCTACGACCACACCCACCAGCAACACCGCCATCGCGTACTGGCATATGACGGTTCCCGTAGCCGCACCCACGACGCCCCAGCGAAGCCCCAGAGTGAGCCAGACCGACAGCGGGATGTTGACCACAGCGGCCCCACTCGACACAAACAGTGGCATCCGAGTGTCCTGCAACCCGCGGATGATACCTGTGGCTGCCTGAACAACGAGCATGGCAGGTAGCCCGACACTCGACACTTGCAGATAGGCAACCGCCTCGTTAACCACCTGCGGGGAAGTGCCGAAGCAGACCACGATCCATTGGGCTCCCACCAACATGATCACAGTGACAACCACTCCGATGAATACCGCCAACCAGATCGCGGAGATGCCCGATCGGATGGCCCGGAACAAATTCCCGGCCCCAACTGCCCGCGCGGTAGAGGCCGTCGTCGAGTACGCTAAAAAGACGCACAGCCCGACGACGGTGGTCAGCACAGTCTGAGCCAGCCCCAGCCCTGCCAAAGCATCGGTCGACCAGTGCCCCACCACCGCCGAGTCAACGAGCAGCAATACAGGCTCGACGAGTAGTGCTCCGAGAGCTGGGATGGCTAGGGCAAGGATCTCCCGTGACGATCCCGGGACCGTCATCTGGCAAGACCGTAGGCCTTGTGGATGAAGAAGATCGGGTGGACGGTGGTCACCTTCGTCGACTTCTCGATCTGCCAGCGGCAGGTCTCGGTATCGCAGGCGGCATAACCTTGGTTGGTTGCCTCCACCATTTCGAACAGGTCCTTCCCGACAAGCTGACCGATCTCGTACTTCTCCTTCTTCAGCCCGTAGGTTCCGGCGATGCCGCAACAGGTGGCGAAGGATTCGACCACCTCCAGTCCAGGAATCAACCTCATCAGATCCGCAGCGGGCATCCCCATTCCTTGAGAACGCACCTGACAGGGCTGATGGTAGGGCACCCGCATGGCGATCTCGGCGAAATCGGTGGGCAGTTCCCCCGCCATATGCAGATCCATCAGGAACTCACTGATGTCCCGCATCCGCAGGCCGACATCTGCCAGTTCCGGGTCATCGATGCCCAAAATCTTGCGGGCCTCGTGACGCAGCATACCGCCGCAGGAACCGGCACTGGAGATGATGAGTAGATCCTCACCTGCCGAGCGTAGTTGGTCGACCAAGCTGCGCACCGAGGCACTCGCTTGGTCGAACAACCCGTTAGACTGCGCGGCCAATCCGCAGCACGACTGCTTCGGCACCAGCACTTCATAACCGATGTACTCCAGGACCTCGACGGTCTGTTTGGCGGTTTCCACCTCAAAATAGCCACCGGCACAACCGTGAAAGAAGACCACTGGCCCGCGGGTCGCAGGTTTGGCAGGGGTGTGTTTACGCCACCAGCTGCGAAAGGACTGGGAACGGGCGGTAGGCATCGCCGCGGCACGGTGAACCCCGATGACCTTCTCCATCGCGACCCGGGCCAGTTTGTTGTTAAGCACGGCATTTGCGACGGGAGCGACCGGGGTCATCATCCGGCCCATCATCGTGGTATTGACGATGAGCCGGTCGCGCAGCGGGATTCCAGTCTCCTCACGCATCAAGGCCCGGCCGATCGAGTTGATCTCGGCGACGTTGACTCCCTGCGGGCATACGACAGTGCACGTCGAGCAAGACGAGCAGTAGTCGATCGAATGGTCGACGGAGAACTCGTTGCGGAACCGTTCTCCTTGAGGACCGACGAATTTCGGCCCGGAGAACAGGTCGGTGACCGGGGCGACCGGGCAGTTCTGCTCGCACAGGGTGCATTTGACGCAATGGTCCAGGGTCACCCGGTCCAATTCGTTGTTAAGGCGTTCACGCAGGGTGGGCATATCATGCTCCTTCCGCGAGACCGTCGGCGGCACGCAGGGCAGTCGCGATGGCAGTGCCCTCCCCCGACTTCTCGATCCACCGTTGGGCACCGGCGATGATGTCGCCGGCCACATACAGATTGCGGAACACCGGCTCGTTGTCAGCATTGACGGCGCGCCCGTGGACGTCGGCGCGTACCCCCACCTCGAACAATGGCTGGGGATCGAACCAGCTGGGGGTGATGAGGCCGGTGGCATCGTCGGCAGTCAGTGGCAACCCAAACACCCGCTCGGTGATTCTCCCGTAGGAGTCGACATCCAAGGCACCAGAGGAGAACCCACCCGGGGCGTGGATCACTGCGTCGGCCCCAAAGGTCCGGGTGCGGCCCGCAATACCGACTCGTACTCCGGACAGCCGGTCACCGTCGGCCTCAAAGCCCACCACCCGGGAGCCGATGACGACCTTCACATGGGCAGCACGGATGGCCGCGACCATGGCGTCGTGCAGTCTGATGCCCGGCACCGACGGCGGCACTAGCGGGACCTCAGCGATCTCCCGGCCGATGCGGTCCCTAATCCTGCGCCAGGTTCCCGGCCGGGTGCCGAGTACTCCCGGCAGCAGGATGACCTCACCTGGTGGCGCAGCCTTGGCCACCGCGTCGGCGAAGCGATCGGCAAACTCGGGATCCTCCAGGGCACGGGCATAGGTGAGCGAGGTCGGGTCCTGTTCCCCCGCACGGGCTGGCAGGTCGATCCAAGCCGATTCGGCGCCCAAATTGCCAGCCATCAGTTCGGCTGGCATGTCCTTGAGCTGGCGCACCCCGACGACGGCATATTCGCGCGTCGCTGCCGCGGCCACCATGGAGGGCTGAGCGAAGGCGGTGGGGCGCATCGCCCCGACAGCCGTCGGCAGTACCAGATTGTGTTCCGCCGAACCCACGAGGAGTTCCGGACCGATCCTTTCGGCTGCCCAGTTCACAGCCTCGCGCACCCTGTCGGCGCCGATCCCTGCATAGGGGTGTTCAGGACCGAGGGATGCGATGGCAACCAGAGGCTGGTCGATCTGGTGACCGTCGAGGCTGGCGAGCACGTCGAGAGTCCCTTGGGAGAGTTGGAACCCACCCTCTCCCTTTGAGATCAGCCGTACGTCATGCCCGGCCTCCACTGCACGCAAGGCCGCGCTCAGACCGGCCGGCCCCATTCCGATGACGATGATCCTCATTGCTTGATCTCCGTTTCGAGGGCAGGCAGATGACCGACGCTCATCGTTCCGTCCAACATCCAGTGGTCCAGAGCCACTTGCCGCACTTGGTCGTTGGCCAGGATCGGCCACAGCCCGATCCAGCGGTTCGCCAGAAACAATCGCAGCAGGCCCGTAGCCCGTTCATGGTCGACAACCTCCTCTGCGACGGCGATCCCTGCAGCCCGGGTCGAACAGAATCCACCCTGGCAAGGCCCCATGCCAAGCCTGGTTTGGCGACGCCAGTCGTCCATGGTGCCCAGGGGTTGTTCTTTCATCGCCGAGACCAGTTGTGACCTGGCCAGCAGCTCGCATTCACAGATGGTCTGTTCATCCAGCCGGTTCTTCTCCCGCTCATGGAGCCGGTGGGTGACGTGGTACAGCTTCCCGTCGGCCTCGCCGGGAACCGGTTCGGTTGCAGTGGTGCATTCCCGGGTCTGCCCCAGTTGCTCGCACATGGCGTCGACAATGTGCTCGGCCATCAGTCGGTAGGTGGTGAGCTTGCCGCCACCGATGGTCAGCATCCCCTTGATACCGTCGCGGGTGTCGTGGTCGAGCACGGCCATACCACGCGACATGTGGCGGGTATCACTGCTCGATACCCGGTCGTCCTTGATCAGCGGGCGGGCCCCAGCCCAGGCATGCACAGCCCGGTGTTCTCGGAATGTCGGGATGAGCACCGAACCGGCATCCATCATCTGCTGGACCTGGTCGCGCGGGATGGTCAGCTTGTCCGGATCGTCGGCCTTGACGTCGGTAGTGCCGATGATCGAAACGGTGTGCACCGGCACGAGAATGTCTCCGTCGGTCGGGTATACACACCGATTGATCACTGTATTCACCAACCGGTGATTCATCGCGATCATGATGCCCGCCCCCGGGATGACGTTCACGTCGTGGCATCCGGCCAGGGCAGCGACCTGACCCGCCCAAGGCCCTGCGCAGTTGAGGATGAAGGAGCAGTCGATGAGCACCTGCTCATCGTTCTTCACGTCATGGGCGCTGATTCCCACCACGCGTCCGTCACGCACCTGAATGCCGGTTGCCCGGTGATAGGTGAGGACCTGAGCTCCATGAGATTGCGCAGAGCGTGCTGCGCTCCATACCAGGGCCCATCCGTCGACCGAGCCGTCAGCGACCTCAATCACCCGTTTGATACCGGGGTTGAGTAGCCGCTCCCGGCGCAAGGCCTCGGCGACCGGGATCTCGGTGGCGGGAACCCCCGTCTTAGCGGCCCCCGCCAGGAAGTCATCGGCGAAGGCCGGGTCATCATCGGGCGTGACGACGAAGAAGCCGCCGGTATCCTCAATGGCGTGAGGTTGGATTCTGCGCAGAATCGCGTTCTCCTGGGCGCATTCGGTAGCCGATCCAAGATCGGAGACGACGTATCGCCCGCCCGAATGTAGCAGCCCGTGAAACCGTGAGGTTGTTCCCTGCCCCAAATCCGCACGTTCCAACAAGATGGTACGGAATCCGCGCATGGCAGCGTCACGGGCAACCCCGACCCCGGTGGATCCTCCACCGACGACGACGACCTCAGCCTCGAGATGTCTCATACAATAATCCTGCCATTATGAGGAATAGCAACCGCTTGCAGACGACTGATAATGGAATAAGGTGACCCTTCTCCGTGAGAATGGTCGGCTCGGATGAGCACGGAGCTCAGGACTCGCGCGTCACCAGTCCACTCTCAATCGCCAGGATCACCAGTTGCACCCGGTCCCGGCTGCGGGTCTTCGCCAACAGGGCATGGACATGGGATTTCACGGTAGATTCAGCGAGCACCAATTCGTCAGCGATCTCGGGATTCGACAGGCCACGACCGATGAGGGAGAGCACCTCGCATTCACGTTCGCTCAACCCTGCGGCAGCCAGCCGCGAGGCTCCATCCCCGATCACAATCGGGAGCATCCTGTCCAGCAAGCGTTTGGTTGCCGAAGGCGCGACGACGGCATCACCACCGCACACCGCGCGCACGGCCGCCAGCAGTTCGTGGGCCGAAGCGTCCTTGAGCAGGAAGCCGGAGGCCCCCACGTTCAGAGCTCGGATCACGTACTCGTCCAGGTCAAAAGTGGTCAACACGAGCACCTTCGTTGCGGGACACCGGTTGAGGATCTGCTCGGTGGCACCCAACCCATTAAGGTTCGGCATCCTGATATCCATGAGCACCAGATCAGGTTTGAGGTCGACAGCTAGCTGAACCGCCTGCAGGCCGTCGGCGGCCTCCCCAACGACGGCCATGTCGCGTTGCGGGGCGAGCATCATCCGGAAACCGGTGCGCACCATCGCCTGATCATCGGCCAGCAGCAATCGCCATGTGCTCATCGTTCCTCCTTCAGTGGGATCCGAGCCTCAAGGACGAACTCCCCATCAGCGAGGCCCACATCCAGCGAACCATTCACCGCCGCCAGCCGTTGCCGCATGGCTGCCACGCCACTACCCTCGGCGATGGCGAGAGCATCCGTGTGGTTGACCGCATGCCACACCAGTGACAAATCCTGCACCTCAAGCGATCCTCGCAATATTGTTCCAGGAGCATGTCGCAACGCATTGGTAAGGCATTCCTGGACGCACCGGTACATCGCGGTCTGCGCCGGGATCCCGATATCGAGCAGGTCCACCTCCCGCGCGATGATGACCCGAGCACGTTGACCGGCCTGGCAGGCGTTGTTCACCAGTTCACGTATATCGGCGAGCCCCGGGGCCACCCCCGTGACCGCGGTGCCCTCACCCAGTGCATGGACCAAAGTCCGGGTCTCGGACAAGGATCGCACTGCGGTGGCGTGTATTTGGTCTAAGGCATTACCGATTTCTACCAAGCGTTCCCCGGTGCCGAGATCCACCTCATCGGCGGGGGCCTGGGCGAGATATCTAGCAGCTTCGCTGGCGACGGCGATCAGGGCGAGTCCATGGCCCACGACATCGTGCATTTCTGCGGAAATCCTGCTTCGTTCGCCCAGCACGGCGGCCCGCAGATTTTGTTCATGCTCGGCTTCAAGGGCATCACGACGCATCTGGTGGAGCCGCCGGTTGACCCGGATTATCAGGCCCACCGCCACAGCCGCCCCCACAGTGGAGACCAAGGAGATGAGCACCATCAGACGATCCTTCATGAGCAACTCGTGCGAAACCACACCGAGCTCATCCTTGGTCCAGTCAAAACAGGCGATGCCGATCCCGATCATCATCGGCACCAGCCACACCCACCACGCCCGGGCATTGGCTACCGCGATGCCGAGCGCGACCGGAATGAGAATGTCCACGGAAAAAACTTGATCGGTGACGACGATCTGAATGGCACCCAGCACCACGACGACCGCCATCAAGGTGTGGCTAATCAGGTTCCAGTTCCATCGTGATGTGTAGGTCATCCGGGCCTCCTTCGTCACGAGACTAGGCAGATGGACCGTCGGATCCCCACCCCATGGCGACTGATTCCACCCTGGGGTGGATTAGGTCACCAACCAGTGGTTCCCCGAGAGGAATCCGGCCCCAGCGCGCTGTTTTATCTCCTAGCTTGCTCCCATGAACACCAAACGCATCCCCTTCCTCGACATGCTCCGCGGCTTCGCCATCACGGGCATCCTGCTGGTCAACATCGGCGACATCACCCGCCTAGGCGATGGTCTTGACACCACTGCCCGCGTGGCAGGTAATACAGAACCAGCACAGCAGGTTCTGTATTACCTAGTCAGTTGCCGATTTGTGCCAATCTTCATGTTTTTGTTCGGCATCTCGATGGGGCTGATCACCCGCAGCTTGCGTTCCCGCGGTGAGCGGGCCTGGCCACAGCTGATGCGACGCATGGTCGCCCTATTCGGTTTCGGGATGCTGCATTCCTTGGTCTACCCCGGCGAGGTGCTGCGTGAATACGCGATCTTCGGCCTGATCGTTCTTCCGTTGGTGCTGTGCTGCTCACGCCGCATCCTGCTGGCGATCGGCCTTGCGGGCACGCTGGTGACCTTCATGATCGGTGGCGGGTCAGCCGCTCTGCCGGGAATGTTCTGCCTGGGAGCGGCCTGCGCGGCATATGACCTGCCGCAACGCTTGGAGACCGCCGGGCGGGGAACCCGTCCCGGCTTGTGGATCACGTTCGCGCTGAGCATCCCGGCGTTGATCTGGCAGGTGAGCCAACCAGGCGATCCCCGGTTCACCACCGCAGGCGGCGATGCGGGAATGATCATGACGGTGCTCTACATCTGTGCCCTGTCCCTGCTGTGGCAAACCCGGGCACGCAACGTGCTGACTATGCTGTTCACCCCGCTGGGCCGGATGGCCTTCTCCAACTACGTGAGCGCCAGCCTACTCGCCGTTTTGGCGGGCAAGGCCCTCGATTTCCGGATGAGCACCACGGTGCTGCCCGCCCTCGGCGTGGCGGTAACGATCCTCGTCGCTCAGAACTTGGTCTCCCGCTGGTGGCTCGCTCACTTCACCTACGGGCCGCTGGAGTGGTGCTGGCGAGTGGTGACTCGCTGGCAGCCGGTTGCACTGCGGCGTATCTCACAGAAGCAGGGCGACCAGCCCAAGCGATCCGCCAAACGGGAGGTAAAACTGGTCGGAAGTATCGCGTGAGATGCTGGCTCGCTCGTGGCGTCCATCGCGATGGTGGCCCCACGAGCGAGGGTGTCAGTAGCGGTAGGTGTCGGGTTTGTAAGGCCCTTCGACACTGATCCCCAAGTAGTCTGCTTGCATGGTGGTCAGCGTCGACAGCTTGGCTCCCAACGAGTCAAGGTGGAGCCGGGCGACCTCCTCATCAAGCTTCTTGGGCAGCACGTGCACCCCCACCGGGTAGGCCTCGTGATTGATGTACAGCTCCATCTGGGCAAGTACCTGATCGGTGAAGGAGTTCGACATAACGAAGGATGGGTGACCGGTGGCATTTCCCAAATTCAGCAGGCGTCCCTCAGAGAGGATGATGATGCCGTTACCACCCGGGAAATGCCACACGTCGACTTGGGGCTTGATGTTCTCGCGACGGATCCCCGGCCAGTTCTCTACCCCGGCCATGTCGATCTCGTTGTCGAAATGGCCGATGTTCCCGACCACAGCCAGATGCTTCATGCGGCTCATCTGCCCGGCGGAGATCACATCGCAGCATCCGGTGGCCGTGATGAAGATATCTGCCTGGTCGACGACATCGTCGAGACGCACCACCTGGTAGCCATCCATCGCAGCTTGCAGGGCACAGATCGGGTCGATCTCGGTAACTAGCACCCGGGCCCCTTGGCCACGCAGAGCCTGGGCGCAGCCCTTGCCTACTTCACCATACCCGCAGACGACCGCGGTCTTTCCACCAACAAGCATGTCGGTGGCCCGGTTGATCCCGTCGGGAAGCGAGTGACGACAGCCGTAAACATTGTCGAATTTCGACTTAGTGACCGCATCGTTGACATTGATCGCAGGGAACAGCAGTTCCCCACGGGCAGCCATCTGAACGAGTCGGTGCACGCCGGTGGTTGTCTCCTCAGTAACGCCCAGCAGGTTGTCAGCGATGGCCTTCCAGTCAACATCGCTGGTGCGGCGCAATTGTTCCAAGATCACCTTGTACTCCGTGGAGTCATCGGGTCCCGGCTGTGGCACATCACGACCGAATTCGACTCCCTTGTGCACCAGCAAGGTAGCGTCTCCACCGTCGTCGAGGATCATCGTGGGCAGCTGGCCGTCGGGCCAGCGGAAGATCTCAGTGGTGCATTCCCAGTACTCCTCCAGAGTCTCCCCCTTCCACGCGAAGACGGGAATCCCTGCTGCAGCGATGGCGGCCGCGGCGTGATCCTGGGTGGAGAAAATATTGCAGGAAGCCCAGCGCACCTGAGCGCCGAGAGCCACCAGGGTCTCAATGAGCACCGCGGTCTGGATGGTCATGTGGATGGATCCGGAGATCCGCGCCCCGGAAAGTGGCTTGCTGACCGCATGCCGTTCACGCATCGCCATCAGCCCGGGCATCTCGTGCTCGGCTAGGGTGATTTCACGACGACCGAAATCAGCCAGGGACATGTCTGCTACGCGGTGATCCATGCAGACAAGTCTAGAGACCCAGGCACACGACCGCATCGACCCCAGGGCGCTTCCCGTTGTGGTCACCACACGACCTGCGAAGCAACCAAGCCCACCAGCACCGAAGCTGCGTTGGCCGCCATGCTCACCGTCATGGCAGCACACCTCACCGGATGGTTCCCCAGTTCCGGACGATGGGATGCCCACTGCCCCAGCGCCGCACCTTCGACGAGGATGACCACCATCTCGGCGCACAGCAGACCACTGATGGTATTCGGTGCCACCAACCACAAGACTGGGTGGGTGAACTGCAGCATCCAGCCGATCACCACCATGGGCCAGAGTCTCACCGGCCAGCCCAATACCCGGCAAGCGAGCAAGATCACCGGGATCTCCACCGCGCACGTGAGCAGATAAGCCGACAACCAAAAGAGCATGGCACCATTCCACTACGGCATCTGACACCCTATACATGCCAAAATGGTGCGATGCTGCTGGACGTTCCCTCCTATCCAAAAGAACTTACCGACGGTTGGCCGGTATTTGTGTTGGTCGCCTTGGTGGTGCTGATCGCCGCGATCGCGCTCATTGTGGTGCTACGACGCCGCGGGGCGGCTCGCACCACCAATCCGAGCTCAGAATGGCCCACCACGGCACCGACCACCGAACGATCGCCCGGCCCGGCTCCGGATGCGCCGCAAGCACCCCGCAAGACCCCGTGATTACTGGGCCGACACTTCATGACACCTCACCTGTGCTGTGGCCGTGGGCGGGAGCAGCGGTTGTCATTCTGGGGGTGACCTTGTGCGCCCCGTTCGAGATGAATGTCTTCGTTATGGGCGCGGTTGGTGTGCTGCATATCGCCTGCGCGCTGCGTTACCTGGTGGGGCGTACGGCAGAGGTCATCCCTCCGGGAGGTGGGGCAGTGATCGTGGCTTGGCTGACGGTTATGGCGCTGATCAGACTGATTTCCACCCAGTGGTTCACTGCTGGTCATCGTGCCGAGGTCATCGCCTCCGGCGTGGTGATGTGCTTGGTGGCTCATCTGGTGTGCCGCGGAACCCTCCGGTGGACACTGACCGGAGTCATGGTCGTGGTCACCGTGCTGGGAGTGATACATCTGGGCTGGTGGATATTCGCTGCCGCCCACATCCACAATCTGGTCCCCGTCGTACTCGTCTGGGACTGGGCACGACGGTCCGCCTCGACCACCCGCCGGATGGTGCACGGTTTTCTCGCAGTCTGGGCACTGGTCATCCCAGCGCTGCTGATTGGGAGGCTCATCACCACGTGGCCCATCCCACGGTTGTTGCCCGAAGAGATCCACACCAATGCTCTCATCTCGGCCGTCGCCCCGCCCGGCGCCGATCCGGTGACCGCCATGGGCTGGTATGCCGCCTTCTGTTTCATGCAAGGGATGCACTACCTTTTCTGGATCGGTTTCACTCATGTGGAAGGCCGGAACACGGTGTCGGTGGCAACCACATTATCTCCGCTGCTGAGCGGCCCCGTGATGTGGATGGGCGTCGCGGTGCTGACCGTCATCGTGGCAGGTCTACAGATCTGGGACTATCCGGTCGGACGAATGGCCTACTCAGCCTTGGGCGCCTACAACGTCCACTACGAGATGGCCGCCCTGGTCGTGGTGCTCTCGCAACTCGTATCCCGTCACCGGTAGGGTCCTAGGATGACCTCACCACAACGATACGGAACCGATGCGACGAACGGGCCAGTCTCGGCCCGCATCGACGTGTGGCTGTGGGCAGTGCGTCAGGTCAAGTCACGTTCTGCGGCCACCGCTGCCTGCCGGGCCGGACATGTGCGCATCAACGGCGAACCGGCGAAGCCAGCCCAGCACGTGAGCGTCGGTGATGAGGTGCGCTATCGGGTAGCGGGCTTCGATCGGTTTCTCCGAGTAGAACGCATCCTGCTCAAAAGAGTGGGAGCCTCGATCGCCCAGAGCGCCTATACCGATTTCTCCCCGCCACGGCCTACTCCGCTGGAGGCGCCTGCGGCGATCATCCGTGACCGAGGAACTGGAAGACCCACGAAACGGGAACGCCGTCAATTGGATGCGCTGATGGGTGGCGGACGCCACCGCGACCTGCGTGAGCTGTTCGACGACGAATGATGCGTTCGCCGCAATGCGCCACGCCACCTCCGCCCAGCCCATCTCGATGTTCATCATGTTTCTCTATGCATAATTCTTCGAGGTCGCAAACACACCATGGCGACTGCTCCGAATCGCGATACGGCTCAGCAGGCATTAATTTTTTGATCCTCAATATATTTGCGCTAACCTTAGAAGATTACATTCATCATAATTCCTTTCGAAGAAACATCATAAACAGCCTTCACCTCGTATCGAACAATGCGGTCAGAGTCGTTACTGTTCATGATGCTTGCCACCTTCAGCCCCCAACATCGGACCGGCACTCACCCGCGATCCGCCTGACAGTCGACCTGCCGTAGACAACAGCAGCATCAGAAAAGCCCTCACCACCTCAAGCAGGACAACCCCACGACAGAAGTTTCAACTTTGCTTCCATGGCCCGAATGAACAGATCGTGCTGAACATCGACACCTTCCCATGCATGGCTATAGGCCCCGAGCCCGATACTTGGCAGGAGCACGGGCATGCCTGCAATTTCCAAGAGCACTGCACGCAGATAATCGCTTTGCTGTTCATGGCAGTCCAGCCCGCCATGCTGTCTGCTCGGCATCGGAAGCCTCCATCGGTACGCGGACACGCAATGCTCAGACCACACCACCTGTTCCCACGGGCAGAGTCATGGCCTAGTAGGCCAAGACGCCATCATTATCGATTCCATCTCTTCCATCAGTTTCCACGCTCACGCTTCTGACATCAGATAAAGTGCACAACCTGCTCGTCCGTATCGGTGATAGCCCGCAGGGTTCATGTTAAGGCCTCCCAACCACAGCTGCCCAGTTCGCATCGGGCACCGATGCTGTGGCGGGATGCCCCATCTCGTTGACCGCGCATAGGCTATCGACTCAGTGTTTTCTCCCCAACTTGGCGGTATCACGTTCCTGTAAACTGTTCATAGCCCCGTCCGCGATGTCCCTGGCAAGATGAGCAAGTTCTCTTCCAACTCATCCCATGCCGGGGGCTGATCGACCGCGCGGCGCCGATCGACAACAGGCAATCATGAGAGCCTCTTACTCTACGCCACCTCAGCCCCCAGCAACACCAGCGGTCTCGTTGCATCCATCTGTGTATCCAAATTTCTGGGGTGTGACCTCGCCATTCATCATCCACGGCATGCCGAGTCACTTTCACGAACCTTTCGTGAGGCATGATGTCATCATGACTGTTTCACACCTCAGAAAAACCAGTCTTGCCGTTGCCGTGGTTGGCTCCTCAATGGTGTCCATGGCGCTTCCGGTCTTCGCTCCGACCGCAACTGCCTCCCCCACCCTCAGCGTGACTGCGAAAGCAACCCTCAGCGATGGAGCAGGCCCCGATGTCCAAGTGCGGGTCAACGGCGTCGACCAAGGCCGTTTTACGGTCAACTCGACCGACTACACCGTTTACAAGATTCCACTGACGGCAGACCTGAAGAGCACCGACAGTGTTGACCTGTTCTTCGGCAATGACGCCATGAACCAGACCGGAGACCGGAACCTATGGGTGCGGTCGATCAGCGGCGGAAATGGTGTCGACTTATCCATCAACAACGCCATCGTGGACGCCGGCAATACATGGGAGACCGCGACCGACGGTGCAAACACCTCAACGACGACCGGCGCAGTGTGGGGCAATGCCGCCATTCGCTGGAATGTGCCCACCACACCAGCTGCCTCCAGCGACAAGAAGCCCGCTGCAGCGACCGGCACCCCTTATCTGCCGACCAATACCGCGGCCTACTGGGCGTACCAGAAGGAGACTGATCCGGATAAAAAACGCGCCTACTACAACATCGGTTATACCCCCAGTGTGGCGTGGTATGACGGCGTGTCATCAGATGCAGACGCGCGACTGAAGAAACTGCTGGACAGGGCCAAGGCAGCCAACCAGGTTGCCCAGATCGCCCTGTATGGCATTCCCCATCGCGACTGCGGCTCTTTGTCGTCCGGTGGTCATGAGACTCCTGGGAACTACAGGGCATGGATCGACCGGGTTTCGGCCATGGTCGGCGACCAGACCGTCATGGTGATCGTGGAACCCGACGCAATCAGCTACTGCGGCAAAGCAGAGATCCGCAAAGAGCGAGCCCCACTGCTCACCTATGTCGGACAGAAGTTCCAGGCCAACAACCCCAACGCCGCCCTCTACATCCATGCCGGTTCCGGTCAGCTCAATCAGGAGTCGGCCGCAGATGCCGTGATCGATGGAGGCATCAAGTACATGCGCGGTTTCGCCATGAACGTCTCCTCGTCCGGCACGACCCCTGTCGAAGAGGCATGGGCCGAGCAATTCGTCAAGACCCTCGAAGCGAAGGGCGTTGCAGGAAAGCACTACGTGGTCGACACCAGCCGCAATGGTGTTGCCCTTCAGCCCGACTCCAACCCGGGCGGGAAGTTCCTGACCTGCAATAACTCGACCGCCGCTGTGGGTACACGCCCGACGAGCAATACCACCGGTGCCCATGCTGACGCATATGTGTGGGCCAAGCCGGTCGGCGAATCGGATGGCGTGTGCCATCCGGGCGACCCAGAGGCAGGAAAGTTCTTCCCCGATCTCGCATTGAAGGTCGTTGAAAATGGAGTGAAGGCCGGTACCATCGAATACTGGGAAGCTCCCTGATACTCCTGATACTGATAGGTCCCCTTCATCGGGGATGAGACATCTGCGCCCTGTTGGTCCGGTCGTTAACTGCGCTGGATCAACAGGGCGCAACCCAGTCTTCCTCAGATCCCGCACGTACATACCTCTTCCCACACCCGCGCGCTGCACGACACCAACTAGTTGGGATCCCACCAGTTGACGGCCCGGGTGAAGACGAGTCCCAGCCTTCACCGATCCGACAGGCCAACCTCCAGATAGGCCACCGCATAAAGCCCGTGCAATAACAAGGTCAGGTAACGGTCCAGGGCACTGCCGTGTGAACTAGCGATCCGCTGGATGGGGACGTCCATCGCTGTCGCTACAGAGATCACCTCACGGGTGATGGCCTCGGACAGATCATCGCTCTCAGCGTCGTCGAGCATTACCAAAGCCTCCCTGCGTTTCGTCCCGTTCTCGAAGGGATCTGCGAAGACGTCCCTGGGCGCCACATGCTGCATGACAGCGATCACCTCAGATGCATCAGCCGCCAGAGCATGACATCCGCAACAACGCCGGATAGCCTCGGCCATCCGGCGAGCCGCGCGACCGGCAAGCACCGATCCACCCCAGATGAGTGGCTCTGCATCACCCAGGGCACAGGCGAGGTCCTTGGCGGGATTATTCGACAAATCCCGGAACGGCGAGCAGGCCTCGGCCACCATGTCGGCGGCCTCCGCGGCATTCACGGTATTCACCGCGGGTCCCAGACCGATACGCCCGAACATCTCCAGCACCACCACTGCAGCAGCCAGTGGGTCACCAGTGCGGGTCGGGATCCGAACACTGGCCCGCTCCCCTCGCCCGACGAGCACGGAATCCGATGGGGCCGCCAACCACAACTGGGCTCCACGACGCACCGCCTCGTCGACGGTGGCCATCAAAGCTGCCGACTGCTGCCCCGCCTCATCACTGGCGAGCACCACGACGAGATCGAGCGGGCCCACCCAACCGGGTAACCCGCCCAAAGACCAAGCGACCAACGGCACCGGGCACACCGGTTCCAGCACGGCCCGCACCAGCCGGGCTTCGGCCCCTGCAACGACCACCCCACGAGGCCGATCCACCGACGAGAGCTGGCCGAGGGATGCAGGCCATTCAACATCGGTTGCCTCGATCCTGATCCGAGCCCCCGCTCCAGCAAGAGTGCGCAGTACTGTGTCGTGAGCCGCCAGCGCGGCTGGATCGTCGATGCGTGCCTCGTCGAAGGTGGGCATCTCAGCCGACCTTGCGTGCTTGGCCGACCAAAAGAACCGGGATGCCATCGCGCACCGGATAGGCCAGGGCGCATTCGGCATTCACGCACACCAGTTCCGCCAATTCATAGTCCACGGCGAAAGAGCTGTGGCAGGCAGGACAGGCGGCAATCTCCAAGAATTGGCTTGTGAGACCCAACTCGTCGATCATCGTTCCTCCAATGTGGTGATCAGGTTCTCCAGATAGGCGACCGTGTCTGCGGGACCAGTCACCGCATGGGTGGCGACACCCATGGCCGCCACCGGGTAGTCATTGCCACCAGGCATCAGCCGGTCACCGACGAACAGCATGTCATCAAGACCGATTCCGGTCTGTTCTGCCAGCCGACGCATTCCATAGGCCTTGTCGATACCGCGAGCGGTGACATCAATGGAAGTGGAACCACCAGCACGCACCTCAAGATCGGGCAGCAACTCGGCAACTGCGGCTCGCAGCGCCTCACGACGGCTGCCATCGGGGTCCCAGGCCTTCTTTTCGGCGACTAGAGCCTCCTGTCCCAAGGCCGAGAAAGTGATCTGAGAACCGCGGTCCTCGATTCGGTCACCGCGTACCTTCTCCCCGCTCTCCCACAGACCGAGCGCACGCGCCGAACTCTCCAGGGCCTTGATCGCCCGGACCTTCTGTCCATCGGTAAGGTCGTGAGCATAAACCTGCCGCCAGCCATCATCCATAAATCGCAGATAGCGGGTGCCGCAGGTGGGCATCAGGTGTAACCGGGAAAGACCGGTATCGGCGGGCAGATGATCTAGCACTTGGGCCTCGAACTGCTCGAAGCGCCCACCAGAGATGATGCACACCTCCAGCTGCTCCAGCAGCCGAGACAGCACCCGCCCCACCCCGGGTTCCAGGGCCGATTTCGATTCGGCCAAGGTGTCGTCGAGGTCGAAGGCGATGATCCGGAGGTCTTCGATGTTCACCCGAATAGACTAGCCGTGCAGCCGGTCAGCATCGGTGATGACCCGCAAATGACCTCGTCGCCCAATCTCCACCACCGTGTCCGGATCAGGGGTAGGTGGGTGCTCTGCGTCATCAGCCAACCCGATCCGGCGAACCGCATCGGCCAAGGCCATCAGGTCGTCCTCGTCGGGAACCGGGGTGAGTTCCGAGGGTGCGGCCAGCCGGATCAACTCCCATCCCCGGGGAACGGTGAACCGTTCAGCATGCCTGGCACACAAGTCGTAGCCGGAACGACTTCCACTGGGTGACAACGGGCCGATGACCGCGGTGCGCTCGGCCATCGCATAGGTCAGCGTCGCCACTGCCTGTTCCCCGCAGCCGTTGCGCGAACACCGCCTCATCATCACAGGGTCAAAATTAGTCCATCGGCGCTGCAGCGCTAGAGTGCGCCACATGGGTTCCAGGAGAGACCGGCATGGCCGCGGGGTACGTGGACCGATGTCCCTGCCCAATCGCTACACGCGCCGGGCCTCTCCGATCAAGGGGCGTACATCCCCGGCCGAGTTTTTCCTGCAGGTCATGGACGAATCCGTGCGGCATCTGATGACAACCTGCCCCGAGGTGATCACCGCGATAGATATCGGCGTAGAGGACGTGCCAACCGGCGCGATGTCCTGGGATCTGGTCGACCGGGTCCCGCTGGCCGCAGCCATGGAATCCAGCACCACCCGTCCGGCACGCATCGTTCTATTCCGCCGCCCGCTGGAGCGTCGGGCAAGCAGCCGGGCAGAGCTGCGGGAACTGGTGCACTACACCTTGGTTGAACAGCTGTCCGGGCTTACCGGTCGCTCGATGCCCGATCTGGACCCGAACATCGACGACCAATGGTGAACTCAGCGGCCCAGCGACGGGTCGTAATCCAATGGCATCGACGCCTGCGCCTGTGGCACCTGCACGGCCACGATCATCGCCAGTCCCGGCACCTCACCTCCCCGGATCGCTGCCGAGACGCTCACCGGAAGGGTGGATGTGATGCTCATCCGACTCACTCCCTGTGGAATGGCCACCGAAGCCACCGCCTTGGAGGAAACCTTCAGATTTGAGGGGGCCTGGCCCTCCCCCCAGTCGATGACGACCAACGCGTCGCCCTCATCAGGGTTGACCACTTGGACGTCTCCGGGACCGGGAATCGCAGCGAGCAGTTGCTGGGTGCTGTTCAGCGACTCCTTGGGCTGACCTGGGACGAAATCGGCATCCGAGTCGGTAACGACCAACGCCGTCACCGCGAACGGATCGCGCCCGGTGAGGGTAAACCCAGCCTGTTGACCGCCCAATGCATCACTCAAGTCCAGCACTGTCGTACGCTGGGCATCGAGAGTGACCTTGTCCTGCTGCAAGGGCAGCGGCCCGGCAGTTCCGTTGGCGGTGATGTTCACTACATTGCGGGTGGTTCCCGGATTGGTCAACAACAGTTCGGTCCGGGTGCCAGTGGGTGCCGCCGGGACCACAAATTCGGTTGTTTGGCTGGTTGCGCCGACGACACCGGCAGTCATGCCCCTACTTACCACAGACCAAGCCGCAATCCGTCCGATGGATGAGCGGATCCTGGCGCCCAGGGCGGTGTCGGTGTTCGCGTAAGCTCCAAGATTGATGGTGATCCTGGAAGAACCGGGGACGGTGATTCCGCGCAGGCCATCGCCAGTGATTTCACCGTCGGGTCCACTGAGGGTGACGTCCAGCAGGGCATCGGCCAGGTCGGGATTCGCCAGTTCGAGCACCGCACCCTGTCCCCCAGGCACCTGCACGTACTGGTCGGTGGCAGCCCGGCGGCAATCGGCCCACGCCGAACGATTGTCTCCGGTGATGAGCGTGCCACCAGCCAAGGAGACCTGCTGGTCCATGGGCGCCACGACGGTGGCAAACACCGACGATGCATCGGACAGTTCCGAGCTGTCGTGTTGTGAACCATCCGAGGAGACCACGTTCAGCGTGCCATCCACCGAGGGACATACCTTGGAAACCGAGGTGACCAGCGGAATGACCCGGTCAGTGGCCGCTTGTTCGGCGGGGAATGCTCCTGCCACAACACCCAGCACCACCCCGATGACCATCAGAACCGGGGCAACCGGGCGATGAACCAGGTCCTTGAACACCACCAGGACCTCAATCCCGGACGCCTTCGCCGAGCGGGGTGCTGTGGCCGGGGCCTCTTTCGGTTCCGGCTGGGGATCGGGAGTTTCCTCCTCAATGAGCCTGGCCCAGGTTCCCTCGTTTGTCGGCGCGAAATCCATCGCGGCAACCTGCTCGACCAAGGCCCGTCGCGGTTTCCTCGGATCGATGTCAAGATCCCAGTCGACCCCACGCCTGATGGCAGAGATCTCAAGGGTGTCGGTGCTCTCGCTCGGTTCCTCAGCCATCGCCCGTCTGGCGCTCATCGTGTACCTCCCAGGGCTCGGCGCGGCGCAGCAACCCGTTGAGCGCTCGGCGCCATCAACACGACCAACCCCATGCTCACCACAATTTCCCAGATGATCCATCCGACGTCCGGGGTGGCCCAGAAACGGATCTCACCACGCGCCGAGCCGGCATCCCAAGCAACCCGCCAGTCGCCCGAATCGACCCGTTCCAGTTTGTTCCCGTCGATCGATGCTTGCCAAGCTGGGTCCACCGGCTCGGCAAGCACCAAACGGTCCCTGTCCCAGTTCCAGCGCGAGGGCTGTGACGTGACGATGAACACCACGGTATTGTCATCGACGACTGCCTGCCCTAACCCAGGGCTGGTCGACAGCTCGGTCACGGCCTGCGGGGAAGCCCCCCGCAGCCAGACATGTCCCACTCCGAGATCGGCCAGCCGATCAGCCAGATCGTCAGCGGGCTGACCCTGTGCGAATTGCTGGGCCACTTGGTCGAGGGCCCCGGAAGCCGATGCGGCCATCATTGGCACCTCGGCAGAGCCCCAGGCAGGCTGGGTGTCCGATGCCACATTGACCGCGGCGATCCCCGAGCTGAGATCCACCATCAAGGTCCTGGTCCGGCGTTCGGAATCCTGTACCCCGGCCACATAGCTGGGCAAGACCTCATCTTGACGTTGCAAGGTGGCCATGGCCCCGGTCATCCACCAGCAGACACCGATGACGGCCACTACCAAGGCAAGTGCCCCAAGAACTATCCGGCTCCGGTTGAACTGGTCGTTGCGGTCGATGTCCTTGTCCGAGTCGTCTATCGTCCGGTCCTTGCGATGCCCCATGCCCGCAGCCACCAGGGAGATCATCGCAAATCCCCAGGTGAGCAGCCATGGGACCGGATCCAGCCGGACCAGGATGCCTGCGACCGGGACCACAAAACGGGTGACACCCACCGCTGCAGCGGGAGCCATCATCGCGAGCAGCACCAGCGTCCACTTCGCCAATCCATCAAGATCCCGACTGCGTACCGCCCCCAAGGCAGCTGCCAGCAGGAGCACGATGACCCCCACGGCGCCCATGATGACCGGGGTTCCTCCGGCCTGTGAAGCCCCGGTGAGTACCCATAGCCCGGAGTGAGCGGCGGACGCGGGCATGGAGACCGGATCAGTTCCGGTGAACAACCGACCAGGGTCCGCAATGAGCCTCGGTAGCCACGGCACCAGTACCACGGGGGGCACGATGATGACCAGCAGACCCTCTAGGAGGGCTGCCGCAGTGCGTCGCCTGATCATCACCACCACCGCAACGATGATGGCGATTGCCCAGGTCCAGGGCATGGCGACGGCCAGCAGCGCGAACCCCCCGGCGAGCTTCGCCGGACGTCGCCACCGCTCTGGGCCGCGGGCCCGCTGCGTCGCCCAGGAGATGATCCACCCGGCGATGACCGGCAGCATGATCCCGAGCATCGACAGATGCAGGGAACCCAGCGCGGTGGCCCCCATGAGTGGCAACCACACTCCGTAGGCGATGGCCAGGACCGGGGTCCACCAGCCCGGACCCGACAATGAGCGCAAAAAACGGAAAGCCGTCCATGACGCCAAGGCCGGGCCTCCGCAGACTAAAAAGGTGGCGAACCAGTCCGGATGTCCCAAGAATAGAGTCGAGAAGACGGCCATGACACCCAACCAAGGGGCGTTGGCGCCGGGCAGGCCATTAGCCGAGGTGGCCCACGCCCCCCAGGCATCCCCGAGGGTTGCAGGTGCGGGCAGCAGGCCTGGGCCGACAAGGAAACCGGTGTGCAGCAGGGAGCGCATGGCGATCAGGGTGCCGATCAGCATGATCACCAACCCGGCGAGGGCGGGCGAGACGATGCGAGACTGCTGCTGAGTGGTTGCGTATTCATCGCCGGTCAGTTCGTCGAGCATCCCGGAGGAATCCTCATCCTCAATGAGGTCGTAGTAGGAATCCGAAATCCGACCAGCCCATCGGTCGGCGAGATGTCTCAGTTCCCAACCGCGTCCCGGTAGCAGGGTGGCGGGGACCGCGGAGTGGGAGGTCTTCGCAGCAGCGGCAATGATCTTCTCCCGGTCGGCGACTAGCCGGGCCGTAGCTCGCAGCTGGCCACGCGCCATGGACGGGGATTTACCAAGCAGGAAACCGATTGCCTGACCGAAGGATTTGCGGCGCATTCGCCGGATGACATGCCCGGGGTTCTCGGAATGCTTTGCCACCACCATCATGCCCATGCGGGCATCCAGGGATCGCGAATCCTTGCACAAAGCCTGGGTCCGCAGACCGACCCGGCCCGCCTCAACGTGCCGCAGGGAAGCCTTCGGCCAGGTACGCACCAATATGCCGGCTTCGTTGGCGCGCCAGCCTAGGTCGACACCGTCGCGGAAGAGCACGATCTGGTCGTCGAATCCACCCAGGGTCCGCCAAGTCCCAGCGGTCACCAACAATCCGGCGGTGGAAGCACCCAGCACCGGGGCGGCCCCGACCTGATGCTGATCGATGTCACCGGGCTCAATGGTGAGAACCCGCGCCCCGGAAGGAGCAATCGATTCACCGACCGCGCTCATCTGGTCGGGGTGGTTACGTCGCCGCGGGTGCAGCAGTTTGGGGACGACGATCCCGGGTTTACGCCCAGCCTCATCGGGAGTCTCCGCGCCATTCAGCAGCTGGGTCAGGGTGGTGGGTTCCGGAGCCGAATCATCGTGCAGGAACCAGTAATGGGTGGGGGTGATCGTCGATGAGGCAGCCTGGATCGCGAGTTTAACGTTCGCACCGAACCCGGCTCTTGCGTCGCCGTCAACGACCAAGTCGATGAGCCCGTCGGCGACGCCCTTGTCCAAGAGGGTACGAGTGTCATCGGTGGAGCCGGCATCGACAACCACGAGCATCCCCGGCTGCGCATCCAGGCGCGCCAAGCCTACCAGCGTGCGCGGCAGCCACTGGGCACCGTTGTGCGCGACGAGGATGGCTAGGACCCCCGAAGAATCGACAACGACCGCAGGCTCGACATGCTGCTCGTGGGCCCATGCCCACATGTCTGCGTTCGGATCGGTCACCAAAACAGCCTACAAGCCTGCACATCGAAGAGCCGAAACATTCAAGACCAAGATGACGGAGTCGTGGGCGCCCCGTCGACGCCCACGACTCGGATGATTATCAGGCCTGCTTCCTCAAACGCCGACGTTCACGTTCGGACAATCCCCCCCAGATGCCGAAGCGCTCGTCATTAGCCAAGGCGTAGTCAAGACAATCCGACCGCACTGGACAGGATTGGCAGACTTTCTTGGCCTCCCTTGTCGAGCCGCCCTTCTCAGGGAAGAACGCCTCGGGATCCGTCTGCGCACACAAAGCCTGTTCCTGCCAACCGAGAGGACCATCCTCCACGGCGTCATCCACGAGCGACTGCACTACGTACATCCCCGTTCGCTCCTTTCGACGGCTGAAACCGGTCTCTTGAATTACAGCGCTGTAGTTCGGTTGAGTCAAATGGATACAGATATTCATCGGTAATTCTCAGAAACTCATTGGTAATTCTCAGAAACGACCGCAGCCTCATCCGGAGCTTCCCCAGTCCGGGCTCGACCGCTTCGGACGGGACCACACCTGCTGGCGTGACGGGTACTGCGCAGCAGTTTCAGGGCCCTCCAACTCGGGGGGTTGCCCGGTCGGCGCGCCGCCCTGGGCGGCCTGCGCGGCGGAGGTCCAATGGTATCCAGTTGTCTGGTCCACCTGCCATGCCGATCGCTGCGATTCGCCGGTCTCAGCAGCCGAATCCTTGGGGTTGGCATCGGTCTGAGCCCCGAGGGCGGCCAAGAGATCGGTGCGGCCCACCCCATGCAAGCGGTGCAGCACCACCGCGCATGCCCCCTTCGCGATGGTCTCCACCAGCCCGCCCAAGGAACCTAGGATGACCCCGGGACTGAATCCTTCCCACAACAGCAGCACCCAGTACACTGCGGCAAGAACTGCAGCGAACCCGATGACCACCGAGGCCACCCGCACCATACGCATCGTGCCCACCGGATGGGGGCGCAACAACACCAGGGCCATTACCAACACCAAAGCGGTCAGGACCCACACCAATGAGGGTGAAGTGCTGGCCCCGATCTGGGCTGCCTGACCCAATGATGTCGCTCCGACCAAGGCCATCACGAACTGGACAACAGAGCTGACTATGAGCACCGCAGTTAGTACGAGAACAAACCCCAGCAATGGCAGACGAAGATTCTTCACATAGTCGATCATCAGGCGAGTTCCTCCGATACCTCGGCGGCGACCTGCTCGACGAGTTGCTTGATCTTCTGAGATGCCGACAACGGCCCGACCAGCGTGGCCTGCGGAGTGCGCACCACCATGGCATCGTTCATCCCCACGACGGCCAACACCGACCCTTCCTGGGTGTTGATCAACAGATTGTCGCGGGAGTCGAGATCAACCACCGTGCCTATGGTGGCCTCGCCGTTGGTATCACAGGACAGCACCTCGAACAACGCCTCGTAGGAGCCGACATCAATCCATTCGACGGGCAGGGCAATCGCTGCAATGCGCGCACTGGCCTCCCCGCGGGAAACCGGCTCCATCACGGCGTAGTCGACCGAGATCTTCAGCAGCCCCGGGTAGATCTCAGCGAGCCGATCCGGACGGGCGGCCAATTCGAGCACCCTGGCATGGGTGACCGGATGCAGCACCTCCAGTTGCTCAAGGAGGGTCCTGGCGCGGAATACAAACATTCCAGCATTCCACCAGTACTCCCCCGAAGCCAGATAGGTCTCGGCGGTCGCCAGATCCGGCTTCTCCTTGAACTCCACTACCTCGGCGGCCATCCCGTAGCCAGAGATCTGCTCCCCGCGGTGCAGATAGCCGTAGCCGGTGTGCGGGCTGGTCGGCACCACACCGAAGGTCACCAGAACGCTGGGATCATCGGCTGCCAGCCTCATCCCGTTACTCAAAGCCTCGGCGAAGGCCTCCTCCGGGGAGATCAACTGATCCGCGGTCACCACCGCCATGACCGCATCTGGGTCGCGGGCTGCGAGCACCGCGGCCGGCCATGCGACTGCATTGAGGGAATCACGTCCCTCCGGCTCTCCCAGTATGTTCTCAGGAAGCAGTCCTTCCAACTGGTCGGCGACGACATCGGCATAAGAGGCACCAGTACACACCAGCACCCGGGAGGCCGGGACCACCTTCAAAACTCTCTGGTAAGCGAGTTGGAGCAGCGACCGGTCATTGAACAGCGGCAAAAGTTGCTTGGGCTCACCCTGCCTCGACAACGGCCACAGACGTTTCCCCGATCCACCCGCCATGATCACCACGTACTCCATGGCCTCAATCTAGCCCGAGCAAGCGGGCACGCCCGGCAGGGTTGCCCCGCTGTTGTGCCCGGCACACATACGATGGAGTAATGCTCGCCTCCCACTCGCCGACCTGCGACGTGGTGGATGCCCTGACCAACCGGGCACGCCGCCATGGCGCCGATCCGCTGGTCACCTGGTACGGCCCATCGAGCGGAGCACGAGCGGAGTTCTCGGCGCGGACCTTCGCGAACTGGGTGGATAAGACCGTCAACCTGCTCGACGAGATGGAGTTGACCTCATCACGGGTGGCGAACACGCTGCTGATCAGCAATCCAGCGCACTGGACCACGCTGGTGTGGACCATGGCGATCTGGCAGGCCGGAGGAATCGTCGAAGCGATCCCGGTCGATGCCGTCGGGGCGGGAACCGCAGCCGCGGTCGTCGGGCCCGGCACACAACCAACCGGCGCAGGTGTGACCATCGCCTGCTCCCTGCATCCCCTGGGAGCTCCGCTGATTAAACCGGCGACTGGCGTCATTGACTTCGCCGAGGTGCTATCCCAACCCGATGCCCACCAGCGCTTCGATGCGACCGACCTAGTCTGCTTCGACGACGGCACCGAGCACACCTGGCAGGATCTGGCTGCGATACCTCCCTTGTCTCACCGAGTGCTGTTGGAAGGGGCCACGCAGCCGTGGGAATTAGTGAGTCTTGGACTCGTCGGACCGCTGCTCGGCGGCGGGTCCGTGGTGCTGGTCGTCGGGGACCGACATACCAATATCGGGGAATTGCTGCGACAGGAGAAGGCACATCGTGCGTGACGAGTCAGAACGCCGGGCGGACATCGACTGGCTGTACCAAAAAGAGCCCGAGTCCACGCCCAAAACACCAAACCCGCCGCCTGCGGCGGCACTGGATCCCACCGCTCTACCCTCCGCGACGCTAGCCCAAGAGAGGTCCCACTCACCCGGGCACCCAGCCCCGGTCGAGGCCCCTGCCTCGCGACGGCCTCGCCCGGTTCCCGCGCCGCACCCTAATCAGGAAAACCAGACACGATCCGTCGAAGAACAGGTACGACGCACCGCACCGACCCCCGTTAGAACCGATCCGTCGCGACGGCCATCGCGTCGCCGACGGCGCGCATCCGGTGCACGACGAACAATCAGATTCATCGGGTTGGTTCTGGCCGCCTGGCTCTTGTTCCTCATTGGTACACCGATCTATTGGATCAATCAGATGAAGGTGGTGGATGACACCCCCGCGGGTGGGCACTTGGCCGACCAATCGGGCACCGCGATCCTGCTCGTCGGTTCGGATGCCCGCGAGGGGCTGGAGTCGGCTCGCACCGACACCATAATGTTGCTGTACCTGCCCCCAAAGGGTCGCTCAGTTCTGGTTTCCTTGCCCCGGGATTCCTACGTACCGATCGCAGGATACGGTCAGGGCAAACTGAACTCCGCCTATGCGATGGGGGGACCGGCGCTGCTGGAACAGACCGTGGAGGCGGTCACCGGGGTTCGCATCGATGGCTACTACGAAATCGGTTTCGACGGCTTCTCCGAACTGGTTGACGTGGTCGGCGGAGTGGAGATCTGCCCCGAGACCCCGATCAATGACGAGCTGAGCGGGCTGAATGTTCCCGCAGGTTGTCAACAGATCAACGGGACCACTGCACTCGCCTATGTCCGGATGCGCTACTCGGATCCAGAAGGCGATATCGGTCGCGCGAAGCGCCAGCGGGAGATCACTAGCAAGGTGATGGCGAAGATCGCCACCCCCACCAGCGTGCTCAACCCATTCCGGTACTGGAACCTGGGCCGCGCCGGATCAGGGATGCTGGCCCGAGGTAAAGATACCGGAGCCGGGGACCTGGCTGCGACCGTGCTGGGACTGGCAAATGTCTCGAACGGTGAGGGTCTGTCCCTAGTGGTTCCGATCAAGACCACCGAAGGATGGACCGATGACGGTCAGTCCGTCGTCATCTGGAACTCCGAGCAAGCAATCCAGTTGTTCGACGAGATCTCCCGTGGCGACACCTCAAATTTGGACAGATTTGCCGCATGACGACGTGGTTCGGAACCGAGGAGGATTACATACGGCCCCGCCCGGAACTCGGGGTGATCGACCTGTGGACGGTCGTCATCTTGTGGTGCTTTGCCGCAGTGCAGTTCGAGTTGAACAGACCCCTGTACTCCATAGAAATCACCAGACCCTGGTGGCAACACCACCTGCTCATCGCACTCGGCGCGATTGTCCTGGCCTGGCGCCGCAGGTTCCCCGTGCCGGTCGCCATTATCGAATTCGCCCTGTTGATCGGGTCTAGCCTTATTCCTGAAGTGGGCGTCCTTCTCGGATTTCAGGCAATGTGTTTCTTCGCCCTCTACTCCTGTGCCGCATGGTCCCGCGACCGGTCGGTGGCCTTGGTAGCACTGGGCGCAATATTGTTGCTCATGTTCGGCTGGCTGGCTTGGGATCTCGCGATAGGGTCGGGACTCGACAGGCTCGTTGACGCGGTGACCGCAAGCAAGCTGCCGAACCGAGGTATCTTGCCCACCATCGTCTCCTCCGTTCTGATGAACTACCTCATCAGCGCTGTCTACATCATCGGTGCGGTCATCCTCGGCCGTAACAACTGGTGGCAGGCTCGCAACAAGGCGCTGCTCGTCAAGCAAGCCACCACGATCACCGCTCAGGCAGATGCCTTGCGCAACCAAGCAGTGACCGATGAACGGCTGCGAATCGCCAGGGAACTGCACGACGTGGTGGCCCACCACGTCTCGGTGATGGGTGTCCAGGCCGGAGCCGCCCGCACTGTGCTGGCCAAGGATCCTGCCCTGGCTGCCGAAGCCTTGGCCAACGTCGAAACCTCCTCCCGGGCCGCGGTCACCGAAATGCGATCACTACTGGGAACACTGAGGGGAGCCAGCGGAGAGGAGGAGAACACCGATCGGGCTCCGGAACCGACACTGGGCGAATTGGATGGGCTGGCCGCTTCCTTCGCGGAGACCGGTCTGCAGGTGGGAATCACCGCCGTCGACACCTCGGATGTGCCGCTCCCGATCCAACTATCGCTGTTCCGGGTTGTCCAGGAATCCCTCAACAACGTTGAGAAACACTCCACCGCCCGATCAGCACGGGTCACCATCCGTCGCGGCTCGAACTGGGTGGAGGCCGAGATCCTGGATGATGGCCGGCCCAAACCCGGCACCTCCGGCTCCGGACTAGGTCAGCTTGGGATCAGGGAGCGAGTGGCCTCCCACTGCGGTACTGCCGAGATCGGCCCCCGCGTCACCGGTGGGTACCGTGTCCGGGTGCGCCTGCCGTTGCGAGGAGGAGCTCTATGAGCGAGATAACCAAGGTGCTTCTGGTCGACGACCAGCAGCTGGTGCGCACCGGTTTCCGGATGATCCTGTCGGTCCTCGACGATGTGGAAGTGGTCGGCGAGGCCTCGGATGGTGCCCAGGCAATCGACCAAGTGGCTTCCTTGTGCCCCGATGTGGTTCTGATGGACGTGCAGATGCCCGGGGTCGATGGCATCACGGCCACCCGGCAGATCGCGGACCGCACCAAGGTGGTGATCCTCACCACCTTTGACCGCGACGATTACCTGTTCGATGCCTTGAATGCGGGAGCCGTGGGTTTCCTACTGAAGAATGCCGGCCCGGAACTGCTCATCGACGCCGTGCGCCAGGTCGCTGCCGGGAACGGTCTGCTGTCTCCCGAGGTCACCACCAGAGTGATCGCCCAGATGCATGCCGGTGCCATATCCCAACCCACAGCAAGCACCGAAAGCCCCATCGGCCTCCCGGTTGATCTCACCGAGCGGGAAACCGATGTGTTGCAAGCCCTGGCTCGGGGTCTGAACAATGCGGAGATCGCGGCCGAGTTGGTCGTCGGCGAGTCGACGGTCAAGACCCACGTGTCAAATCTGCTCGCCAAGCTGGGGCTGCGCGACAGGGTCCAGGCCGTAGCCTGGGCCTACCAGCATCACCTGATGGACTGAGACCATCTCCTCGGCTCAATCCTGCGACGGAGTTTGTCTCCCCCGGATGACGGAGAATATCCAACGCCAGATTTCGATCACGTGGCCGATGTGCTAACCCCAGCATCACCGGCAAGCTGGAGCCATGCTCGAAGTTGACACGCTGAACCGCTCGTTCGGTTCCCATCACGCGGTGCAGGATGTGTCCTTCACCGTCGACGCAGGAAAATTGATCGGTTTCGTCGGCAGCAACGGTGCCGGAAAGACCACCACGATGCGCATGATCATGGGCCTCCTCGCCGCTGATTCCGGCGAGGTCCGTTGGAACGGCGCACCCATCACCGCTAAGGACCGCGCTCGGTTCGGTTACATGCCCGAGGAACGCGGCCTCTACGCCAAGCAGCCGGTCCTCGCCCAGCTGGTCTACCTGGCCGAACTTAAAGGGATGAACCGCTTTGACGCCACCGCCGAGGCCACCACACTGATGGAGCGCTTCGGCTTGGGGGAACGAATCAAGGACAAGCTGGAGAAACTGTCATTGGGTAACCAGCAGCGGGTACAGATCGCCGCTTCGGTGATGGCCTGCCCCACCTGCCTGATCCTCGACGAGCCCTTCTCCGGGCTCGACCCGAAAGCCATCGATGAAATGGCCGGGTTACTCGCCGAGTTTGCCGCAACCGGGGTGCCGGTACTGTTCTCCTCTCACCAGCTCGATCTGATCGACCGGCTGTGTGACGGATTGATCATCTTGTCCAACGGGCAGATCGTCGCCAGTGGCAGCAAGCAGGAACTGGAGAACCGCGGGGCTCACAAGCATCGCTTGGTCACCGACAATGATGTCGCCTGGGTCCGTGAAATCGCCGGTCTCCAAGTAGACGACGTCGACGGGAACACCGCCTTGGTCGAGGTCATCGACCCCGGTGTAGAGAAGATCATTCTGGCTGAAGCCATCAACCGCGGAAATGTCCTGGAATTCTCCCGGATCCGTCCCACCCTGTCCGAGATCTACCGTGAGGTGACAGCATGAACACGTCATGGGCGACGATTGCCCGCCGCGAAATCATGGTCAAGTTGACTGACAAATCCTTCATCATCTCCACGATCGTGTCCTTGGCTGTTACGGCTCTCGCTTTCGCGGGAGTGCAAATCTTCGCCAACCGCTCGACGACCACCGACATCGTGGTCACCGATCAGCAGGCCGCGGCCATCGTTCAGGGCACGGACTCCCTAGTTCGCAAGAAGAACGCGAAATCATCAGTGAACGTCGTGGAAGTTTCCTCCGATGAGGAAGCCGAGCACTTGGTCAGCGCCGGCGACGCCGATGCTTGGCTGCGTCAGGCCGACGGCTCCTGGCAGCTGGTGTGGAAAACCGAGTCAAAGACCAGTCTCGAACAATCCGTAGACACCGTGATCAAGGACTTGACCCTGTCCGACCTGGCTCGGCAGGCGGGTCTGTCCGACGCCGAACTCCAAGCCCGGATGTCGGTCGAATCGGTCACATTAGAAGGTGACTCCAACCCGATGATCGGCTCCCTCACTGGTCTGGCCTTCGCTGCGCTTTTCATGTTCAGTTCGCTGGTCTACGGCATGCAGATCGCCAACTCGGTGGTCGAGGAGAAACAGTCCCGCATCGTCGAGATCCTGGTCTCGGTCGTCCCAGTCCGAGCACTATTGGCCGGGAAGGTCATCGGACAAACGGCCATGGCCGTAGGCCAGATGGTTCTCCTGCTAGGACTCGGGCTGATCGGATTGTCTGCCACGAAGCTGTCCGTCATGCTGCCAAATCTGTCGGGTGCGGTGGCTTGGTTTCTGGTTTTCTTCTTGGCAGGTTTCCTCGCTCTGGCCTGTATCTGGGCCGCCGCTGGTTCCCTCGGTACTCGTACCGAGGACGTCCAGTACTCCGCCCAGCCACTCACTTTCGTCCTGATGGCAGTCTATGTGGCCGGGTTCACGGCCAGCGGCACCGCGAAGGTCGTGCTCAGCTATGTCCCGATCATGTCGGCAGTGCTCATGCCTGCCCGGATCATGGACAACACGGCCCAGTGGTGGGAGCCGGTCATCGCCCTGGTAATCAACCTGCTCTTCGCTGCGCTGATGGTGAGCCTAGGCAGCAGGATCTACCGACGAGCACTAATGCAGACCAGCGGTCGGCTGTCCTACCGAGCGGCACTCAGACTCAGCGACTGATCCACCTCGGTCAACAGTGTGCGTGGTCTCAATGGAGTTATCCATTGAGACCACGTCGTGTCATGAACCACGTGCCACCGATCTCCGGTCGTGTTTGCGTGGGATATCAGCACGCAGGGGCTGGTTCGCCGCGCAATTCCGCAACGAGTGAGGTGATCGTCACCATGATCCGCCGGGTGGCCTCCCGCACCTGTTCGCGATCATCTGGATCGTCGAGGCCACCGAGATCAACCGGATCACCCATTTTAATCTCGACGTGCTTTCGAGGCCACAGCCTAGGTAAAGAGAATCCCTTGGCCGGGAAGATCTCGTGGGTTCCCCAGTGGGCAACCGGCACCACCGGCACTCCGGTCGCCAAGGCCAGCCGGGCCGCTCCGGTGCGTCCCTTCGGGTCGGGCCATCTACCTGGGTCGGTGGTGCGATGTCCCTCCGGGAAGATCGCCACGCACTGACCTTCACGAAGCGCCTGTTTCGCGGGCTGGAGCGAATCTGCCGCCTTGTCGGTTCCGCGGTGCACTGGGATCTGCCCGCACCTGTCACCCAACCAGCCGATCCCCGGTACCTTCCACAACTCGGCCTTGCCCAAATAGCGGGGCCAGCGCCCAGACCAAATCAGATAACGCCCCAGCATGAGGGTGTCGAGATTGGTCACATGGTTGGCGACAACGAGGACCCCACCATTAACCGGGAGTTGGGTGGCGTCGTCCCAGGTCTCCTCGATCGTCGCCCGGAATACCGCACCACAGACCCGCGCCAAGGTACGGTAGACGTTCGTGTCCCCCGGATGGTTAGGGGTGCTCAGTGGTGAATTTGAGCGGGAACCGGCCCGGAAATCAGGAGCGGCGACCACGGAAGGCCTCACCCTTAGCCAAGGCCACATCACGCAGCGACGACTGGAAATCGACCATCCGCTCAATGAGGGAGGAATCACCCACCGATAAGATGCGCGCGGCGAGCAGGCCGGCATTGCGGGCTGCACCGATGGCCACCGTCGCGACGGGAACCCCCGATGGCATCTGGACAATCGACATCAGCGAATCCATGCCATCGAGATACGTCAGCGGAACCGGTACGCCGATGACCGGCAGCGGGGTGAGAGCTGCGAGCATCCCAGGCAGGTGGGCCGCTCCCCCCGCCCCTGCGACGAGCACCTTCAGCCCGCGGGTGTGGGCCGAGCGTCCGTAGCTAACCATCTCCTCGGGCATCCGGTGCGCTGAGACAACATCGATCTCGTGCGCGATCCCGAATTCGTTCAACACCTGGGCCGCGGGTTCCATCGTGGGCCAGTCGGAATCAGAGCCCATCACGATGCCCACCAGTGGATTCATCATTGTTCCTTGGTTCCCTCCATGAAATGACGGGCCGCGTTCTCGGCCCGTTCCCGGACCCGGGCGAGATCATCTCCCCAAGCGTTGACATGGCCCACCTTGCGGCCGGACCGCATCTGTTTACCGTACAACTCGACCCGCACCCCGGGGTCAGCCAGTACCTCGCGCAGTCCCGCAGTGAGGTCGGTCAATTCGCCGCCCAGAATGTTGACCATGACTGTCCACGGCGCCCTGGCGGAGGTGTCGCCCAATGGCAGCCCGGCCACAGCCCGCAGATGGTTCTCGAACTGCGAGGTGACGGCCCCATCAAGCGTCCAGTGACCGGTATTGTGCGGGCGCATCGCCAGTTCGTTGACGACCACGCTGCCATCGCCACGCTGCATCAGTTCGACGGCGAGAACCCCGACCACTCCGAGCTCCGAGGCAATGCGGCACCCCATCGCCACGATTGCATCCGTCTGTTGCGGGGACAGGCCCGGGGCCGGGGTGATCGTCTGACGGCACACCCCACCACGTTGGATGGTTTCCGTCACTGGGTAGGCGAGTACCCGGTCCCCGGCATCCCGGACCACCAACACCGACAACTCCCTGACGAAGTCGACGTATTCCTCGCCGATGATCTCGACCCGTTCTCCCGCAGAATCCGGCAAAGCCCCGGCAAAGGGGATCCCGGCATCCCGGGGCCCATCAAGCTTCCACACACCATGACCGTCGTAGCCACCGCGAGAGGTCTTGGCGACGACGGGCCACCCGATACGCTCGCCGAAATTGACCAGCTGCGCCTCGCTCGAGCAGACCTCCCAGGTGGGAGCAGGGATTCCCATCCCGGTGAGTCGCTGGCGCATCAGTGCCTTGTCTTGAGCGTATTGAAGAGCCTCTGGGCCGGGGCGTACCACCTTGCCGACCTCTTGAAGTCCACGCAGGAGAATGGTCGGGACGTGTTCGTGGTCGAAGGTCAGCACATCAATGCGTGCAACGAATCCCTCGACGACGGTCCGATCGTTATAATCACCCACCTCAACCTGGTGGTAGACCTTAGCCGCCCCGGTATCGGGGCCCTCGGCCAGCAGGTGCATGTCCAAACCCAAGGCAGTGGCCGGTGCATACATCATGCGGGCGAGCTGCCCGCCTCCGACGACTCCGATCGAGATGCTCACCCGGCTAAGTTTAGAGGTGCCCGGCGAGCGGATCGCCTGGGTCGCGGCTCTCGGCCGCGAGTTCATCGACGGCCTCGGCAATCCACTTGGCCCTGGGCAGGTTCCTGACGTTCAGATAGTGCCCTTCCGAGGTCCACATGACGAGGGTTCCTGCACCGATGATGCGTTCCCACCCAGACCTGCGCACGACAGTTTCCACGATCCTCCCCAACAGCATCACCCGGGAATCGCGGCGGATAGCACCGGTCGTCACCACCAGTCGCCGGTCAGTGAGGGTGACAACCGTCGTCGCCCAGCGAACCAGCGGTCGGGCCACCCCGAACAACAGCACCACCCCGAGCACGCCCCACATGATTACCCGCTGGGGACCAGGGCCAAGCAGAGCAAGGCCGACCCCCGCCAAGGCGGCATCCAGAAGCAACCAAGCCACCGCTGGGGCCAGCACCACGACATGGGGGCGGGTGCGGAAGATCAGCTCCTCGTCGCTGGCAAACCTCATCGCAGATGAACCACATCTCCGGCACTGAAGGGACGAATCTCACCGTCGATCTCCACCAAAAGTTCACCGTCATCACCGATCCCGACTGCGGTGCCGACGACCGTTCCCTCATCGGGGTGCTCGGCATCCAGATGTACCCGCACTTGACGTCCGATGGTGGAGCAGGCAGCGATGTAGTCCGGTGAGACATCCTGGCCGTCATCCCAGGCGTCGACGAGTTCGGCGAACCTGCGCAAGATTGCAGCCAAGACGAGGGTCTTGTCGGTGGGCAGTCCCTCCAGCAACAACGAGGTCGCATTGGGAAAGACTAATTCGTCGAGGCCTTGGGAAACATTAATGCCAAATCCGCAGACCACTGCAGCTCCAGCTCCCTCACAGAGGATTCCGCAGATCTTGCGTCCGCCCACCAAGACGTCGTTGGGCCATTTGAGACGGACACGATCACCGGCACCCGCCGCGGCCACCCCATCACGGACGGCGACCCCCACCAACAGGGACAACCATCCCCAGTCGGTCATCGGACGGCTGGGCCGCAACAGCACCGATGTGGACAGGGAGGAGCCCGGAGGGGACAGCCAGCACCGCTCAAAACGCCCTCGCCCCGCGGTCTGATTCTCCGCCACCAGCACCTGTCCGGCCTCAGCGCCCCGTCGTGCCCGGACCAGCAGGTCCGCATTGGTCGAACCCGTCGAGACGACCGTCGTAACCTGCCACCGTCCTTGCAGCATGGGGGTAATCCGGTCGATATCCAGTGGCGGGCAAGAAGGCATATATCCATTGTGCCCACCCGGGCGAACAGTGTCCTTGTCAGATATGCAACCTACGATGGAGGGGTGAACCATCCTGCCCCTGTTCCCCGCCTTGTTCTGGCCTCAAGCTCACCGGCGCGATTGAAGACCCTGCACGCGTCTGGGCTGGATCCCCTGGTCATCGCCCCTAAGGTCGATGAGGCCTCAGTGACCGCCGCCGACCCACGCGAACTGACCCGGGCACGGGCACGGCTCAAGGGCGAATCCGTCCTGGCCGATCTGCTCTCCCAGAGTCCGACAGCGCAAGCCCCGCTGGTGCTGCTCGCCTGCGATTCCATGCTAGAGATTGAGGGGCGGGTACACGGCAAGCCCGGAACCGCCGAGGCCGCGGTGGTCCGCTGGTACCGGATGCGTGGGCGACGGGGTTTATTCCACACAGGGCACTTCGCGGCTGTAGTCACCTCGCCCACCGAAGTCCATTCCCAAGTGCGGTGCGCCACTACCGAGGTCACCTTCGCCGACCTGACCGAGGCAGAGATCGCCGCCTATGCTGCCACCGGGGAACCACAGCGGGTGGCCGGTGCCTTTGCTATCGACGGTTACGGCGGGGCATTTATCACCTCCATCATCGGGGATCCGCACAATGTGGTTGGCATATCGCTACCACTGGTGCGTCAGATGCTTATCGACCTGGGAATCGGTTGGCACCAGCTGTGGCGTCGGTGAACTGGCCAGGTCACGGTGTCCTACAAATCGGCGTGGCCCCCTTGGAGGACTGGGTCCGGGAGCGGAACCGGTTTTATGATCCCGGTTTTGTCTCCAAGGACCCCGGCTTCCACCACGCACACATTACTGTGCTGGCACCATTGCATGAGTGGAACCTGGGCGCGATCTCGGCCATCGCACAGCGCACACCCCCCTTTGATATCGTGCTGAACGAGGTGGACGTCTTCCGCAATGGGATCATTCACTTGATCCCCACCCCCGGCGCCCCGCTGCGGGAACTGACCCGGCAAGTATGGGCGGCTCACCCGTCGGTGGTACCCAATGGAGCTCCTAGCCCGACCCCGCACCTAACCCTGGATGCCGTATCGACGACGGTTGACCTGGCATCAACCCGACGAGCGATCGCTGCACTATTACCGGCGCATCACCACGTCTTTGAGATGCAGCTGGTGTGGTATGAGTCCGGGAACTGTCACGAGATGCACCGCTGGCGCCTGGGCGGGCATGAAACAATGAGCCCATGACCGCGCACATCTTGACCATGGGTGGCGGTGGGTTCTCAATGACCGAGAATGGAGCCCCCACCAACCTCGACCGTTATCTGGTCGAACTCACCGGTAAGCGCACTCCACTGGTGTGTTTTGCTCCCACTGCATCGGCCGACGATGCCTCCTACATCCACCGGTTCCTGACCGCCTACGGTGCAATGGGAATGCGTACCTCCGTGCTCACCCTGTGGAATGATGCCGCGGCCTCAGTCGCCCAGCTCGCAAGGGCAGATTTGCTGGTGGTAGGCGGGGGCAACACAGTCAATCTGCTGGCCTTGTGGCGCGCCCACGGTGTCGACCGGCTGCTCACCGAGCGGATCACGAACGGCGACAATATCGTGTTGGGCGGGCTCTCCGCAGGCGCCGCCTGCTGGTATGACGCCTGTTTGTCGGATGCCTTCGGTGATCTGCGTCCGGTCAAGAATGGCTTGGGAGTGTTGTCGGGTTCTTTCTGCCCACACTGGGACGGCGAATCGGAGCGTCAGCCCGTGTTCACCGATGCGATCGCCAATGGGGCGCTACCTGGCGGCTACGCCGTCGACGACGGGGCCGCGCTGCACTGGATCAACGGAAAACTGGCCAAAGCAGTGACCGAACGCGAGGGTGCACGTGCGTTGCGCATGTCGCCATCAAGTGAGCCGACGACCTCCGGAGTAGCGATCGAAAGGCTGAATCCCGAATTACTGTGACTACCAGCTGGGTCCAGGGACAGATCAAGCGAAGCCGGATGACATCCGTCACAACCACCTCGGATAATCACCCCATCTGGTCCATACGCCAGTAGTTGGGCCCCGAAGTGACGAAACGGTGCCAACGGGAACTATCCTCGGATTCCATGGAGCCCAAGGCGAACACCACAGCTGCGAAGCTGTCCGATCTCAACGACCGGATCGACCAGGCAATCAATGCCGCCGGAGCCCAGAGCGTCGAACGTCAGCATGCCCGGGGCAAGATGACCGCCCGCGAGCGGATAGACATGCTGCTCGATGAGGGCACATTCACCGAAATGGATGAATTTGCCCGGCATCGCGCCACATCCTTCGGCCTGGAGACAAAGCGCCCCTACGGTGACGGGGTGATCATCGGACTGGGGGCCATCCATGGCCGCCCGGTCTGCGTGTTTTCCCAAGACGTCGGGGTCTTCGGCGGCTCTCTGGGGGAGCGCTACGGGGCAAAGATCGCCAAGATCATCGATTTCGCGACGACCACTGGGTGCCCACTCATCGGCATCAACGAGGGCGGTGGCGCCCGTATCCAAGAGGGCGTGGCCTCCTTGGGCGCCTACGGCGACATTTTCCTGCGCAATGTGCAAGCTTCCGGAGTGATCCCACAGATATCGCTCATCATGGGGGCAGCTGCCGGTGGCCACGTCTACTCCCCCGCGCTCACCGATTTCGTCGTCATGGTTGACCAGACTTCCCAGATGTTTATCACTGGCCCGGAGGTCATCAAGACCGTTACCGGCGAGGATGTCTCGATGGAAGAGCTGGGCGGTGGGCGGACTCACAACACCAAAGCGGGCAACGCCCATTACTTGGCCATTGACGAGGCCGATGCCATCGAATACGTCCGGGAGTTGATCACCTACCTACCGCAGAACAACCTGGAGGATGCTCCGGTTTACGACTTCGATACCGACGTCGATCTGGACTTCACTGACCGGGACCGCAGCCTGGATGTCCTCATCCCGGATTCTGCTTCGCAAGCCTATGACATGCGCGATGTGATCCGGACGGTCATCGACGACGACTTCTGCGAGGTGATGGAACTCTACGCACCAAATGTGATCTGCGGTTTCGGCCGAGTGGAGGGTCGCTCGATCGGAATCGTCGCCAACCAACCCCAGGTATTAGCCGGTTGTCTGGACATCAAGGCCTCGGAGAAGGCCGCACGTTTCGTGCGCACTTGTGATGCTTTCAACATCCCAGTGCTCACCTTCGTCGATGTGCCCGGCTTCCTGCCCGGCGTCGAACAGGAACACGACGGGATCATTCGCCGCGGGGCAAAACTGATCTATGCCTATGCCGAGGCCACCGTCCCACTCATGACAGTGATCACCCGCAAGGCCTATGGCGGCGCCTACATCGTGATGGGCTCGAAGCACTTGGGTGCCGACGTGAACCTCGCCTGGCCGACCGCACAGATCGCAGTGATGGGGGCGGAGGGCGCTGTGCAAATCCTGTACCGCAAGGAACTTGCCAATTCCACAGATCCCACTACACGAGCCTCCGAACTCGTGGAGGAGTACAACCGCACCTTGGCAAACCCTTATGTCGCAGCCGAGCGTGGATTCGTCGACCAAGTGATCCACCCTCACCAGACCCGCTCCCAGGTGATCAGGTTCCTGCGGCTGCTACGCACCAAACGCGAGGCCCTACCTCCCAAGAAGCACGGGAATGTTCCATTGTGAACGGCAAGAATGAACCCACCATTCGCTTCCTCGTGGGTCGTGGGAACCCGAGCGACGAGGAACTCGCGGCCCTGACGGTCGTGCTGGCCACGGCATTGGCTGCTCCCCCGCCGGGGCGCAGCAACCGGGACCGGACGATCTCCGGTGGCTGGAACGCCTACTGGCGCAACATCCGGCCCACCTTCCTATACGGTCCCAAGGCATGGCGCGGTTCGCTGCGTTGAGATGATCCGGAGGAAACAGATATGACGATCTACAAGCTGCTCGTCGCCAACCGCGGCGAGATTGCGGTGCGTATCATCCGCGCAGCACGCGACGCTGGCATTACCTCGGTAGCGGTGTATGCCGACACCGATGACCATTCGTTATTCGTCGCCCTCGCCGACGAGGCCTTTGCCCTGGGCGGATCTACCCCCGCGGAGTCCTACTTGGACCAGGACAAGCTCATCGACATCGCTCTGCGCTCAGGGGCTGATGCCGTGCATCCCGGCTACGGTTTTCTGTCCGAGAATGCCCAATTCGCCCAAAAGGTCATTGATGCCGGGCTGATCTGGGTTGGGCCTCCTCCCTCGGCCATTGAGCAGTTGGGAGACAAGGTACAAGCCCGGCACATCGCGCAGAAGGTCGGCGCACCGCTAGTTCCCGGCACCCCCGACCCGGTGACCGATGCCGAGGAGGTGCTGGCATTCGTCGATACACACGGGCTACCGATCGCCATCAAAGCAGCCTTCGGTGGTGGTGGGCGCGGACTCAAGGTGGCCTACACCCGCGAGGAAGTCCGTGAAAAGTACGAGTCTGCAACCCGTGAGGCAGTCACTGCCTTCGGTCGCGGTGAATGCTTCGTCGAACGCTACTTGGACAAGCCCCGCCATGTGGAGACCCAATGCTTGGCGGACCAGCATGGCCGGGTGGTCGTGGTGTCCACCCGTGACTGCTCCCTGCAGCGCCGTCATCAGAAACTCATCGAAGAGGCTCCCGCTCCTTTCCTCACCGACGCCCAGGAGAAGCGGCTCTACGAAGCCTCACGGGCGATTCTGCAGGAGGCCAACTATGTGGGGGCCGGAACCTGCGAATTCCTTATCGGGCTCGACGGCACGATCTCCTTCCTTGAGGTCAACACCCGTCTCCAGGTGGAGCACCCGGTCTCCGAGCAGGTAACCGGGTGGGACTTGGTGCGCTGGCAGTTGGACATCGCCGACGGTGCCCATCTGCCCGAATCCGACCCGGTGGTGCGCGGACATTCCATCGAGATGCGGATCAATGCCGAGGATGCGGCCCGAGGCTTCCTGCCTGCCCCGGGCACCCTCACTCGCTACCGCCCGCCGTGCGGCCCGGGTGTGCGGATGGACGAGGGCTATAAACGGGGCATGTCCGTTCCTGGTGCCTTCGACTCGCTGATCGGCAAGCTGATCATTTTCGGCACCGATCGCGACCACGCCTTGGCACGGGCCCGGCGTGCCCTGGACGAGTTCGAGGTTGAAGGCATGCCGACCGTACTTCCCTTCCATCGTGTGGTACTGAACGATGCAGCCTTCACTGCCCCCTGCGGTGATTTCCGGGTGCACACCAGCTGGATCGAATCGGAATTCAGCGGCAAAGTGGAGCCCTATGTCGGGGAACTCGGTGAGCCGACCGAATCCGAGCCCATGCGTACCGTCGTCGTCGAGGTTAACGGGCGTCGTGTCGAAGTGAAGATACCCAGCGGGCTGGGCGGGCACACCGACGAACGCAAACCGAAGAAGCCGAACCGACGGGCCAGGAGCACAAAGAAAGCGGAGATCTCCGGCAATGACCTCACCTCACCGATGCAGGGGACGATCGTCAAGGCGGCAGTCGCCAACGGTACCCGGGTCGACGAGGGTGACTTGGTCGTGGTATTGGAGGCCATGAAGATGGAGCAACCCATCTTGGCCCATCGTTCGGGCGTGGTCACCGATCTCATCGCAGCCGGTACCCCAGTGGGCTCTGGCGACGTGATCTGCCAGATCAAGGACTGAGGTCGGCCCTTTGAGCAACCGCAAGTAACAGGGAGGATTGATGGACATCCATGCGAGCGCCCATCGACGAGCCGTGACAACCACCACCCGGGCAAGTAGAACCGGATCGCTGGGCATGACAGGCATCGCCCTCGCGGTATCGGTGCTGGTGTTCAGCGGTTGTACCGGCACGGGCCCGGCGAATCCGCCAGGCCCGGAGGAAGCAACCCCTACCGGAGCGGTCAGCTCACCGGCCCTGCCCACAGCAGCAGCCTCACCCGTCGATGACCAAGAAGTGGCGATGCAATGGGCACGCCTGGTCGACAATGCGATGAACTCCGCCCAGGATGAGTTGGGAGTCAAGGAGTGGTCCGTTGACCACCAGCTGTTGACCGGGCGTACCCTCAACGGCAGTTGCGCAGTGACTTTGTGGTCCTTCGGTCATTCGGCCAATGGCAGGGCCTCCTGGCAAGACTGGCTGACGGCAAACCGGTCTCTGCTCGTGACGCAGGGGTTCCCGGAGCCACTTGACGGTACCACTGCCAACGGCCAGCCGGTTCTGGAATCACTGCTGCCCGAGGGCAATCTGCGTTACTGGTCGACCTACGACGGCAGGAATGTGAAGATCGTCCTGGACATAGGCACCACCGACAACCGATGTTGAATGGAAGGACACTTTCCGCAGAGCACTGACCCTTAACCGGTGTTCAGCGGGAGGTGATCACCTTCATGTATTGAGCCCGCTCGAACTGACCGGGATCCGGCACATTTGCCGCACTCATTGCTGCCCTGGCCTCGTTGGCCGAGGGGTAGCCGTGGGCGTCGAGCCACTCGTCGAGTTCGGCGATCATCCCACCGATTCGCTCAGGCCCCGCGTGCAGCACCTCAGAGGTCGTGCACACCACGTCAGCACCCACCAGGATCGCCTTCACGGCATCCAGGCCGGAGTGCACCCCGGAGGTGGCTGCCAAGCCCAACCCCTCACGCTGGGCCCGCAGGATTCCAATCCAGCGCAACGGGTACCGCAACTCATCTGAAGTGGACAGGGCAAGTTTAGAGGTGAGGGCCATCGCATCAAGGTCCACCTCAGCACCGTAGAACCTATTGAACAGCACCAGCCCGTCTGCTCCCGCCTGCTGAGCCCGTAGCGCGAAGGCAGACAGCCCGGTGATGTGCTGCGACAGTTTCACGGCCAAGGGGACATCTATCCCGGCGCGCACCGCAGAGATGATCTCCAGGTAACGCTCCTCGACATCAGCCGATGATTCCGTCTCATCGGTGTTGACCGAGAACAGGTTCAACTCAATCCCGTTGGCACCAGCAGCCACCAGCTCTTTGGCGTAGTCGACCCAGCCTCCCTTGCGGGACCCATTGACCGAGGCGATCACCGGGACCGATAAATTCGCCGTGGCTTCGGCAACCAGATCAAGGTGATGTTGGGTGCCCATCCCGGACATGTCGATGCCAGCCAATGGGGCCGAATCGAATTCCGCAAAGCCATCACCGACTTCCATCATGTCAACGGCCGCCATCTCCTCTGCCTCGACCTCCTCTTGGAACAACGAGGGCAGCACGACGGCACCGGCACCGGCCCTCTCCAGGGCAAGCAGGGAGTCAAGCTGGCCGGTGAGCGGCGAGGCCGAGGCGATGATCGGCGCCCGCAAATCGAGACCAAGGTAGCTGGTGGTGAGGTCTGCCATGTCAGTTGCCCTTCGGTTTGGCCCGTTGCACGGATGCGAGTTGCGAATAGTAACGCCAGCGTTCGTCGGCATCGGCCTGTGCGAGAGCAAACAATTCCTCTGCTCGTCCCGGGTTGGCGCGCTTCAGCATGGCATAGCGGTTCTCGGCCATCATGAATTCTGCGACGGACCCGGATGGAGCCTTGGAATCCATTCGCAGCGGTACCGCTCCCTCCTCCTCGGTGGGCCGGTAACGGTACAACGGCCAGTAACCGGTGGCCACCGCGTCGGCCTGGTGGGACATGGAAGTGGCCATGTCAATGCCGTGAGCGATGCAGGTCGAATAGGCGATGACGATCGATGGACCGGGCCAGGCCTGGGCCTCAGAAAGCGCTCTTACAGCCTGTTGCTGATTGGCCCCCATGGCAATCTGGGCGACGTAGACATTGCCATAGGCCTGAGCAAACAGCCCGAGGTCCTTTTTGGGAGAAGATTTCCCAGCCACCGCAAATTTGGCCGCTGCACCACGCGGGGTTGCCTTGGAGGCCTGGCCACCGGTATTGGAATAGGTTTCGGTATCCAGGACTAAGACGTTGACATTACGTCCGGATCCGAGCACGTGGTCCAAACCACCGAATCCGATGTCATAGGCCCATCCGTCGCCACCGACGATCCACACCGATTTGTCGACCAACTCATCGGCCAGTGACAGCAGGTGAACGGCCCGGGAGTCATCAAGGCTAGCCAAAGCCTGTTTGAGAGCCTCGACGCGTTCTCGCTGGGCTGTGATACCGGATTCAGCAGTTTGGTCAGCGGTCAACAAGCCACTGACCAGTCCGGGATCCAGATGACCGGCAAGTTCCCCAACCAAGCGGCGTGCCTGGGCATTCTGCTTCTCCCAGGCTAGGCGCAAGCCGAGACCGAACTCGGCGTTGTCCTCGAACAGCGAGTTCGACCAAGCGGGGCCGCGGCCCTGAGCATTGGTGGTGTACGGGGTTGTGGGCAGGTTGCCTGAGTAGATTGACGAGCAGCCGGTGGCATTGGCCATCAGCAGCCGATCCCCGAACAACTGGGTCAGGGTGCGCAAATAGGGAGTCTCGCCACAACCGGAGCAGGCTGAGGAGAACTCGAACAGCGGTTGCAGTGCCGCCACACCCTTGACCTGATCGTGGCGGACGTGGTCGCGAGGAATCTCGGGAATGCCCAAGAAGTAGTCGAAATTAGTCCGCTCGACCGCCACATGTTCCATGCGCGGTTCCATGTTGATCGACTTGTGCTTCACCTCGGTACGCGAGGTGGCCGGGCAGATATCGACGCACACCGCGCAACCGGTGCAGTCATCCGGGGAAACCTGCACAATGAGCCTGTGATCGGCCAGCTTGCGATCCTTGTAGATCTTCGACTGGAAGGTCTCGGGAGCATCGTCGAGGTTTTCCGCAGGGGTGATCTTCACCCTGATGGCCGAGTGCGGGCACACAATGGCACATTTCCCACAGTCGATGCAGATAGACGGATCCCAGATCGGGATCTCGGCAGCGATGCCGCGCTTCTCGTACTTTGTGGTGCCCGAGGGCCACACCCCATCCACCGGCATGGCGGAGACCGGCAACCGGTCCCCCTCCCCGGCCAGCATCACCGCGGTGACCTTCTTCACGAAGTCAGGGGCAGAATCGGGCATCGGTGCCATGCGGTGCAGTTCGGAATCCACCGCTGGTGTCTCCAATTCGTGGAGTGCGTCGATGGCTGCGTCGATGGCTGCGAAATTCTTTTCGACCACCGACCTGCCGCGACGACCGTAGGTGGCCTCGACGGATGCCTTAATCCGTGGGATGGCCTCTTCACGATCGACGACCCCGGACAGGTAGAAGAAGCAGGGCTGCATGACGGTGTTGATCCGCGCCCCGAGCCCAGCGGCCCTAGCGACGGATGCCGCGTCAATGACATGTACCCGCAGACCTCGGTCAACGATGATCTGCTGCACCTCGCGAGGCAGATGGGCCCAGGTATCGGTGCCGTAGGGTGAGTTGATGAGCACGGTAGCACCCACTTTGGCGATGTCCACCGTCTTCATCTGGTTCACCAGGTCGAATTGATGGACGGCGATAAAATCCGCCTCGGTGATGAGATGGGCGGAATCGATCGGGCGGTCACCGAAACGCAGGTGGGAGATCGTGGTGGCTCCGGACTTACGGGAGTCGTAGACGAAATAACCCTGGGCGTAGCGATTCTCGTCAGCGCCGATGATTTTCACCGTGTTCTTCGATGCGCCCACAGTGCCGTCAGAGCCCAGCCCATAGAAGACCGCGCCCAAGGCCTGATCACCGACGTCAAAGTGATCAGGAACGGTGACCGAGAGATGGGTGACGTCATCGGTGATACCGACGGTGAACCTGCTCCTGGGGCTGGCGGACGCCAGCTCAGCGAAGACCCCGGCCGCCATGGCGGGGGTGTACTCCTTCGACGACAGCCCGTAGCGCCCACCAATGACGCGTGGGGTTCCAGCAGCGAAATGCTCAGCGTGCTCGGCAACGGCGACCATGACATCGGCAAACAGCGGTTCCCCGTTGGCCCCCGGTTCCTTGGTGCGGTCCAGCACCGCGATTGAGCGTACGGTGCGGGGCAACGCATCAATGAGTTCACCGGCCGGGAATGGCCGGTACAACCGCAAAGTGAGCACCCCGGTCTTCTCCCCCCCAGCGTTCAGGGCATCGACCGCCTGCTTGGTGGTTCCCCAGGCTGATCCCAGCACGACGATGACCCGCTCCGCGTCGGGCGCCCCATGGTACTCAGCCAACTGGTAGCGGCGACCGGTTCGTCCAGCGAGTTCATCAAAAACCTCCGACACGACCTGCGGCACCGCATCGTAGAAGACATTGGCAGCCTCACGCGCCTGGAAATAGGTATCCGGGTTCTGCGCAGTACCCCGGATCGAGGGAGCGTCAGGGGTGAGACCCCGCCCACGATGGGCCAGCACATCAGATTCCCGGACCAACGCCCGGATATCGTCGTCGGACAGCAGCCGGATCTTGTTGATCTCATGAGAGGTACGGAATCCATCGAAGAAGTGCAGGAATGGGACCCGGGTGCGCAGGGTCGAGGCGTGGGCAACTAACGAGAAATCTTGGGCCTCCTGGACGGAGGTAGCGCACAACATTGCCCAGCCGGTCATCCGGACACCCATCACATCGGAGTGATCACCGAAGATGGACAACGCATGGGTGGCGACGGTACGGGCTGCGACGTGGATCACTGCGGGAGTCAGCTCACCAGCGATCTTGTACATGTTGGGGATCATCAGCAAAAGACCCTGGGACGCGGTAAAGGTCGTGCCCAGTGATCCCTTGGTAACCGCTCCGTGGAGAGCGCCGGCCGCACCGGCCTCGGACTGCATCTCGACGACCTCGGGGACCTCGCCCCAGATATTGGTGCGACCCACCGCGCTCCACGCATCAGAAGCCTCGGCCATGGCCGAGGACGGGGTGATCGGGTAGATAGCGATAACATCGGACAATCGGTGCGCAATGCGTGCCGCTGCCTCGTTGCCGTCTGTCATTGCCCACGTGTTGCTCACATCAACCACCCGTGGATTGTCCCACAGCCTTCACTTAATGGGGCAGGACCGTCTCGTGCGTTGCACCGTTCTTGCCACTCAGGTGCCCCTGACCCGGCATCAGGCATCAGGCATCAGGCATCAGGCATCAGGCATCAGGCTGACGATGATATCTGCGCTCCTACCCTTAGGCAGGACTGTGAATCCTGGGTTCAGCCCCCGAAGTCGTAGATCTCACACACTCGCCACGGCGAGTCTGTACTGTCTCGACGCAAGGTGGCATGCCAAGTCTCCTTGGAGCCATCAGCAGAACCCGATGTGTAGTCGAAGTCAATCCACGCAGCTAGTGTGCCGGCAGCTGGTTCATCCACCTCAGGGATCTTGTAGTCGCGGACCTTCGGACCAGCATCAACGAACCAACCGTGCACTGCCACCCAGCATTCACCGGCAAGCTGCTCACCGGTGCGCTGGTCACGGTGCTGCGCGGCCTCAATGAACCGGGTGAGCACCTCGGCAGGTTTCATGACCGCGATCTCCTCAGAACTCAGATGAGCACCCAGCGGATTACAACCCGCCAAAAACACCAGCAATACGACAACAGCCCTTCTCACAACAACCCCTGCAATGCAGCAGCAGCCCTACGGTTCTCATCCTCGGTGTAGTCGACACTCTGCGCCGTAGCCGACAAGTCATCGGCAGTCTCGACAGACTTGTTGACCAGATCACCGATGATCTTGCCCCAGGCCTCCACGCATTTGTCCAACGCAGCGCTGGTCTTGAAATCTTTGTTGGCGCCGCTGGCCCCGGTACAAGTAGACAAGGACGCATTCGCCCGCTCAACAGCACCATCAACAGCTGTCCGGGTCTCCTCAGAGGCCTTGGCCACCATGTCCGTGTTGATCTCGATACCCAATTTTCTCCTCCTACCACGTCTGCTTCACACGAACGAATCTGATGTCCTGATCACCCTCCTGCACGTTGTTGTAGGGCAGGCGAGCAGCCAGCGACTGGTCTTCTCTGTTCCCCGTGTGCTGTGTGTACAGAACATCACCATTCGGCAGGACTCCGGTGACGATGGCCGCATGGTGTTCCACTCCTGCTGAATTCTCCCCCGCGCCCTGCTGGGACCAGTAGGCGATGTCACCGGGACGAACGTCACCTTGTTGCACCTCCTGCGATCCACTGCGCGTGAACAGATCATGTTGCGCATCGGCACCACCCCAGGAGTCACTGTAGGAACCCGGGTTGAGACCCCACGGCCCCTGCGTCCACGAACCGTGCCCCCAGCTGTCATCTTGGAGAGTGAAGGTTCCCTTGGGATCAAGGCCAGCATTTTCTAAAGCCAACGACACAAAATTGGTGCAGTTGTTCTTCTTGTCCCAGTCAATGGAGGAATCGTTCCAATGATCCTGAGCGTACTGGAGCAGCCGCAACCGGTCGTAACCGAGCTCGTCCGAGCCCGACATCTGCGATTTGACGTCGTCAGGGACTCCCTTCATACCGGCCACCTCAAGCGGTGCAGCATTCATGTACATCTGTTGTTCCTCCTTGGACAAGGAGTTCCACCACTGCTGTTGCTCCTGCTCAGTTCCATCCAGCGGCATGGCTGCCAGGATCTCCTTCAGCGCAGCCTGGGAACTCATGTCCAAGGTCTGCCCATCGTCTCGATGTCCCTTGATGTCATCAGCGTCGACGTCACCGTCCTTGTCAAAGTCCAACTGGGTCATCCGCTCGTCACCAAGCATCTTGGCGGCTTCCTCATCGATTCGCGTCGCATCCGATAAGGCATCCTTGAGACCAGCCTCAATGCTATGTGCTTTCACTACTGCATTCGTCGGATTCGTGGAGGACATCTGCTCACTCGAGAGTTCAACACTCCCGTCCTCAGCCACGGAAAACCCGTACGCCTTGGCTTGTCCCAGAAGATCAACAACCGTGTTACGACAGGTGCCCAACGACAGGTCCAACCCAGTCAGTACCGAACATGCCGCCCGCAATAGCATCGCCAACACGCTATAACTACTAGCCAGCTCGGTAATTCGGGTATGCGCCTGCTTTCCGTTCGCGTCGGTCCAAAAATTTTCCAGCTTGCCCCCAGCCCGGTTGTACAGGCCATCAGCGGCCTCGTTCATGTCCTTGGACATGCGGGCGAGAGCTTCTTCTGCATCGCCCCACTGGCTGGGGTTGGAGTTCATTACCTGACTGACAGTGAGCATGAGGGTGCCTCCTTGTCTCTCCCACAAGAGTACGTCGCCAAAGGAGCACCCACACCAACACCGGAGTCCACACTGGGGCGAACTATCAGGTGATAACCGGTAACAACCGACAGGCGAATCAGATGATCATGACAGAGGAGAGAACAACGCGAATACCCAAACCAAGATCAAATATCCGGGCCGAGCACTGAACCACGTAGGAAACCTGCCCTTTGTTGCCATCAACTGTTCCAAGGTTCTACAAAGCACTCTCAGATACCGTTAAGGTAACGTTATGTTGGTGTCGGTCGGGCGACACGATCAGTTCCCTCGTCCGGCATGAATAGCAAGGATACCTCGGTATCACCCCCGGAAGATTGGGTAGATCATGCGCAAGGCCATCAGCCTGGCTCCTCTTCTCCTCGTCATCGCCTTGGCGGGTTGCAAATCAGACCTATCACAGGACGTTCACGGCGCGGCCCCAGTGGCTGCGCCGCCGAGCAGTCAATCGTCATCATCAAACGAGCAGTCCTCATCGTCCCCTGAGACTGATGAGCACTCGTTCCAGCAAGATCCTGCACAGGCCTCCGACGGCCCCGGCTCCGGCCAGGCATCCGGAGGTTCTGGCCAAGGATCATCTCCCCAGGGCTCGGACACCACCTCGCAAACGGCTGCGGGAGGGGTACAACTCGTACCCAGCGGCAACGGGCAGTTGTCCGTTCCCCAGGACTCGACCAATGACCAGCAGACGTCCGCAGGCCGACCACTGGCCCGGGCGCCCCAGCTCACGCAGTCCTGCATAACAACCCAGACCACTGGGCTATCCCTTCAGGTCAAGGATGCCGCCTTCGGCGCTGTGGGCGATGGCCGCACCGACGACACGGCGGCCATCCAACGAGCGATCAACCAAGCGTCAGACGCGGGCGGTGGCACCGTCAACATCCCAGGCGGCACCTACATGATCAATCCCATCGCCGTGGACTCGGTGCATGGCCTGATGATGCGTAACAATGTCACCCTGAAACTGGCCGACGATGCCGTTCTCAAGGCTCTGCCGACCAACACGACCCATTACTCCCTGATCTCCTTTGTCAAGGTGGAAAACGCCAACCTCGTGGGCGGCACACTGATCGGTGAGCGATACCAGCACACCGGGCAGGGCGGCGAGTGGGGCCATGGCGTCAACATCCAGTCCTCCCAGAAGGTGACTGTCCAGGATGTCACCTCCAAGGATTTCTGGGGCGATGGCTTCTACATCGGCCAGGCCTGGCAGGTCTGGGATGCCCGCAGTAATCAGGTTGCACTGTGCAATGTAACCTCCGTCAACAACCGTCGGCAGGGTCTGTCGATCGTGGACGGCACCAACATTCGCGTGCTGAACTCAACCTTCTCCCGCACCAACGGGATTGCCCCGCAGGCTGGACTAGACATTGAGCCAGAGAACGGCAACCTCGTCGAGAACGTCGAGGTTCGTGATTCCGTCTTTTCGGAGAACCTCGGCGACGGCATCGTCCTGACCTGGGGTGAGCAGAACGATGCTTCCATCAAGGGCGTGCGCCTGGAGAGTAACCAGGTGCTGGACAACGAATCCGGGATCATGCTGCATCGCGCAATTGGCTGCCAGGTGATCAATAACACGATCCGCAATGCTGGCAACCAGCTGAACATGGCCTTCCCGATGACCCTGCACCTGTTCTCCGGTGCCACAGACAATCAGGTCACCGGCAATGTCCACATCGGAGGAAAGACCGTTGACGCGGGCGTCCACAACCACGTCGATGATGCTGCGACCAAGGCCGGCACATATGTGCGTGGCACGACGAAAGTCGGGCAGACCGTCCACGCCGAGGTATTGGACCCCAATGGCGTGCCCGAGAATGTCAACTACCAGTGGCTTGCCGACGGGGTAGCGATTCCCGGAGCCACCTCGCGCAGCTACCAGCTGACCGATGCCGATGCCAACAAGACCATCACCGTGACCACCACCTTCACCGACCTGGGTGGCAACGGCGAGAATACTTCCAGCGTGGGCATCATCGCACAGCACCCCTGAGCCCCGTGAATATCAAGAACGCGGTGGGCCCCACCCCTCCTCTAGAGGGGTGGGGCCCACCGCGTTTAGCCCACGAGCAGAACCTATGCGACGCGCAACAGTTCGGCGACCAAACATGTTCTCAAGGATCTCGCCGATTGTCTGTAGCTCGGCGAACCACCCAACAGAGTCTGGAGTGGCGATCATCGCCCGGGGGGTGTTCACCGCGCGAACCAGTGGATGCCCCGGTTCGTGAACCAGTTAGTGACTAGGTCTGCTGCCCCGGGCTCAAGTTCGACGGTCGACACGTGCACCGGGAAGATCTCCATCGTGGTGGTGCGCTCAGCGACGATACGGGTGTGCAGACCAAGCTCGGCGCGAAGCTGGTCGAGCGCGGAAGCGGCGGAATTTGACTGGACGAAGAAAAGATCGACGGTCATGAGTGGCTCTCCTGGATGGTGTGCGGGTGTTGGGTTTCCTGCCCAGCCCCGCCGAACACATCGTCAGGAGTGGGCGCCGCGCATGCGGCAACACCGACAACAAGAGCCGGAGGAGATGACGAAACGCTGCACCGGTGCAGAAGCCTTCGTCAACATGGCCGGTAGCTTAGCCGGAAGTATCCGGGGCGGGAAATCGCATCCCATGATGCGGAACCCGATCGGATCAGTGACAAGCCATCTGCAATCCCCCGAGACTGCACCACGACCGCACAGGAGATGGTGCCGATCCCCGTGCCGGTTCACACCATGAGCCGATAGAACGGGGATGCTGGATCAAGTTTTTCCACTTGCAACCCGCAGACCTCGATCCGTTGCATCAGGACATCAAGAGTTGCCGGATCGCCCAATTCGATCCCCACCAGGGCCGGGCCCTGCTCGCGGTTCGAGCGTTTGGTGTATTCGAACAAGGTGATGTCGTCCTCAGGCCCCAGCACATTGTCGAGGAAACCGCGCAATGCCCCGGGTTCCTGGGGGAAGGAGACCAAGAAATAGTGCTTTCGGCCCTCGAAGACCAACGAACGTTCGACGATCTCGGCGTAGCGGGAGACATCATTGTTGCCCCCCGAGACAATCGCCACAACTGTCTGTCCCGCAGAGACCTCGACTTGGTCACGCAGCGCAGCAACGGCCAGCGCCCCGGCAGGCTCGGCGATTACTCCGTCGATCTGGTAGAGGTCGAGCATCTCGGAGCATATCTGGCCTTCCGGGACCGTCGCCCATTCGCACCCGTAGCGCTGGATGATCGGCAGGGTGTTCTCCCCCGCCTTGCTCACCGCGACACCGTCAGCAAAAGTATCGATAGATTCGAGCTGAGTAGGCCGTCCGGCCCATAGCGCGGCCTGCATCGACGCGGCACCTACCGGTTCCACACCGATTACCCGGGTTCCGGGCCAGCGTTCCCGCAGATAGGTGAGGCATCCACTCAGCAGTCCTCCACCGCCAACGGGGACCAACAATACGTCGGGGGCCCGACCAAGTTGTTCGACAATCTCCACCGCAACGGTCGCCTGCCCGGCGATCGTGCGTTCGTCGTCGAAGGCATGTACCTTGACTGCCCCGGTGACCGCTGCCTCAGCGACAGCGGCAGCAGCGGCTTCGTCGTAGGTATTGCCAACGAAGACCAGTTCCACCCATTCGCCTCCTAGGCTACGCATCCGATCCCGCTTCTGGCGTGGGGTCGTTGTAGGGCAGAAGATCCGTCCCCTGATGCCGAGTTGAGCGCAGGCATGAGCAACGCCCTGCCCGTGGTTGCCGGCCGATGCACAAACCACTCCGAGAGCACGCTCCTCCTCACTGAGCTGTGACATCAGATTGTGGGCGCCACGCAGCTTATAAGAGCGGACCGGTTGAAGGTCCTCCCGTTTGAGCAGCACCCTCGCGCCGCTCGCTTCGCTGAGACGCCGCAACTCGGTGAGCTCGGTGCGTCGGACGACGCCTTCCAGCCGCCTGGCCGCGGTTTCTATGTCTGAAGCGGTGATAGTCACTGGTCGCGCTCGTCAGGGTCGGGGCCGATACGTTCCCCGTTGTGCAGGGATGTGATTGCGGTCATCTGGTCGTCGGTCAGCTCGAAGTCGAAGATCTGGGAGTTCTCGATTATCCGTTCGCGGTTCGCGGACTTGGGGATGACCACCAACCCACGTTGCAGCTGCCAGCGCAGTACCACTTGAGCCGGGGTCCGTCCCAGTTGTTCGGCGATTGTGACGATGACCGGTTCCGCGAAGGCTCGCCCACGCCCGAGCGGCGACCATGCCTCCACGAGGATCCGCTTCGAGTGACAGAAATCGATCAGTTCCTTCTGCACCAGATAAGGGTGCACCTCGATCTGGTTCGCAAAAGGAGTGACGCCGGTTGCCTCGATGATTGCTTCCAGATGATGAGCATGAAAATTAGAGACACCGATGTGGGTGGCCCGACCATCAGACGAGAATTCCTGCATGGTCTCCCAGGTGCGCACGAAACCTGCCTCGTCCCGCAGCGGCCAGTGCATGAGGAACAGATCGACATGGTCGACTCCCAGGGCGTCCAAGGAACGAGCAAAGGAATCACGAGCAGACACCGGGGCGTGGTTCGGGTTGTCCAGCTTGGTGGTGATCCAGATCTCCTCGCGCGGAATTCCACTGAGAGAAATCGCTTTCCCAACCATTTCCTCATTGCCATACATCTGGGCGGTGTCGATGTGGCGATAGCCGACATCAAGCGCCTCGACGACCACATCACATCCTTCGTCGCCGAACAACCGCCAAGTACCGAAACCGAGTTGGGGGATCCTCATGGGCAACAGGCTAGTCGACACCTCGGCCGCTCTGCTCATGACACCGAAAGAGGATCGGCAACCTGGGGTAGATACCTGGTATGGCCGTGCCCAGAGAACCCCACCCCGGTCATCCCCGACTACCCGTCGAGCCACTGTGATACGACCCATGATGGATGAGATACGACCCATGATGGATGAACAGATTGTCCTAACCCGCACATGGCACCGTCCTTTCCACGGGTCCTGGTTCGAATGACAGCGAATCTAGGTCTGCTGCACAGTGAGCTAATCGGCGGGATCTTACTACTGATCGCGGTCTCGGGCGCCAGCATCTTGGCGAACGGTGGTTACCGCCGAGTTCTACTTCAAGCTCCAAGACACCCACCTGCCATGACATCAGCCTGTTGCATCTCGACCTGGCGATAGGCCATCGGGCGGCCGATGGATTGTTGACGGTTTTCTTTTTCATGGCTGGGCTATAAACCAGGCAGGAAATCATAGCCGGTGATCTGCGCAATCCGTGATACGCCTTGACTCTGGTAATCACGACAGTCGACGGAGTGACCGCTCCTGCAATAATCTTCGCCATGGCTAATTCCGCTAATCCAGAAGCTCTTTCCGGCTGGGCAGTTCCCCCACCACAACCGACATTTCCTTCGCTCTAGCAGTCATCGGCTCACCACTCTCGGCAGCGTACGCAGCTTTCTGCTGCCCCTAGCCATCGTCGATAACCTCATCGCCGCTATCCTGCCGCTTCCCCGCAACAGGTACTACCGACACACCACAGCGACCGGACTGATCGACGCCGGCGGATACTCGGTCTCAGATGCCCTCTATGAGGCTAGCCCAGGATATGCAACACTGACCGCGGCAGATCCGAGGCCTAATTCTGGACAAAAGGCTCAGCCGAGCGGAGCCCATTGTGGGCCAGTGTCACCCAAGGTTTCGTCGAGCTTGCGGAACAGCGGGACCGGCTTGGCCAGTGGAGTACCGACAATGATCGGCGTCGATGCCCATGCCGCCTTCTCGTTCGCGTAGTCACCGGTGAGAATCGGGTAGGGATCACCCTCATCCTCCTCGACCATCCTCACCTCGGGCTGAGCAGCCCAGACGCCTATACCGCCGAGCATTTCATGGACCTTCTGGGCCGAGTGCGGCAGGAACGGGGTAAGCAAGGTGTTGGCATCGGAGACCACCTGTAGGGCGACGTGTAATACTGTGTCACGCCGATTGGTGTCTTCCTTGAGCTTCCACGGCTCGGTCTGCGACAGGTACTGGTTCGCCGAAGAGACCACGCGCATCGCCTCAGTAATTGCCTGCTTGAATTTGTGCTGCTCCAACAGCTCGCCGACCACCGTGAAGGCATCCTTCGAGGAGGCCAGCAATCTGGTGTCCACCTCAGTCAATTCGTGGGCGGGTGGAATCGCACCATTGTTCTTGTGAGCCATGGAAATCGAGCGATTCACCAAATTGCCCCACTCGTTGGCCAATTCTGTGTTGTTGCGGCGAACGAATTCGTCCCAAGTGAAATCGGTGTCCCGAGCCTCGGGGCCGGCCACCGAGATGTAATAGCGTAGGGAATCAGCGCCGAAATCACGCAGGAAGTCGCGGACCAGAATAACGTGGCCGTGAGACGTATCGACCTTGGAGCCCCGCATGGTGAGGAACTCGGAGGAGACGATCTCGGTGGGCAGCTCGAGGCGACCGAACCATCCGGACTTTTCCCCACCGCGGGATGATTCACCATTGACTCCTAGCAGCATGGAGGGCCAGATCACCGAGTGGAAAACGATATTGTCCTTGCCCATGAACATGTAACACCGGGCTTCAGGGTCATTCCACCAGGCCCGCCAAGCCTCGGGATCACCGCTGCGACGGGCCCACTCGATGGAGGCCGACAAGTAGCCAGTGACAGCGTCGAACCACACGTAGATGCGCTTGAGGTCCTCATCTCGCCAACCGTCGACAGGAATCCGCACTCCCCAGTCGAGGTCACGGGTAATCGCCCGGGGCTTCAACTCCTTGATGTAGTTGTAGGAGAAGTTGAGCACGTTCGGACGCCAGTCGGTGCGTGAATCCAGCCACGATTTGAGTTGATCGGCCACGGCAGGCAAGTCGAGGAAGAAATGCGAGGTCTCACGAAACTCCGGGGTCTCACCATTGATCTTAGACTTCGGGTTGACCAAGTCGATCGGGTCGAGCTGGTTTCCGCAGTTGTCGCATTGGTCACCACGAGCGAATTCGAAAGAACAGATCGGACAGGTGCCCTCAATGTAGCGGTCGGGCAAAGTGCGTCCGGTTGACGGTGAGATGGCACCCATCAGGGTCTTCTCGACGATGCAACCGTTGCGCAGCAGGGTGGAGAACATCTCCTGCACCACCGCGGCATGGTTGCGGGTGGTGGTTCTGGTGTATAGGTCGTATGAGAGCCCCAGCCCCTGCAAGTCTTCGACGATGATGCCGTGATATTTGTCAGCCGCCTGCTGCGGGGTGAGCCCCTCAGCTTCGGCCTTCACCTGGATTGCGGTGCCATGCTCGTCAGATCCGGATACCAGCAACACCTTGTGGCCCGACATTCGCATGTACCGCGCGAAGACGTCGGAGGGCACGCCGAATCCGGAGACGTGACCGATGTGACGGGGGCCGTTCGCATACGGCCAGGCAGCGGTGGCGAGAATGTGTGCACACATACGCTCAATCTTATCGGTGGTATCCCTGGGCCTCGAATCGTCCGTGATTGTTCCCTTTTGTCCCGCCAGCGTGACCGAGTCGTTCTTGGAGATAGGCAGCCAGCGATCGTGCCCGCAGAAAGAAAGGGATCAAGAAGCTTGGGTGCCCTGACAGAACAGTAGCTGCCAGCGCCCGTCCCCCCGCCGCCACAGCGATGATCGCAGCCAGGAATGCGTTGGGGTGGTGGCCCGCCACAGCAACAGGATCAGGTCATCAGAGAGTCTCTGGGCACGGATCGGTTCGAAACCGATCCGCAGTGGCAATGGCTTGATCTCGGCCAGCAACCGGGACCTAGTCCAGATCTGTCCCGATGAACTGAACTCGGTGAAGTCAGCGTGCAGCAAAGTCCGCACCCGGGAGACATCACAACGTACTTTGTCAGAGAGAAGTTCCTTCTCCTGGGAGATGGTCGTCATGATGTCCGGGTCCGCACCGGCGGGCTTGCGAGGCAGCGACGGCTCGTCGGCCCCCGCCGAGAACAGGTCGTCTCCTCCCCGGTCCGCCACTGGCGCAGGGTCCACCTTGCCCGGGCGATATCCGGGGCCACGGGGAGGAACTGTGCCCCGCTGATAGGCGCTGGCGGCATTGCGGGCGCGCTCGTCGGCCGCCTCGTTCATCTGGTGTCCAGCGTGGCCTTTCACCCATTCGAAAGTGACCTTGCGCCCTTGCAGAGCCTCATCAATCGTCTTGAGCTGGTCCTGGTTGAGCACCGGCTGTCCGTCAGCCTTCTTCCACCCCTTGCGTTTCCAACCTGGCATCCACTTGGTGACTGAGTTGATGACATATGTGGAATCACACAGGATGTGCAATTCCTCGTCTGGCGGGGTCGCTGCGAGCACTTCGATGATGGCTTGGAGTTCTCCCATGTTGTTGGTGCCGTGTTCCCAGCCGTCAGCATCCCAACGGTCCTCGTCAATGTACCAGGCCCACCCTGCGGGCCCGGGATTCGACAGCGCCGATCCATCAACCGATGCGGTAATCATGACCGTTCCGCCACTCAGTTGACTGCGGAATCGGAGGTCACGCGGATCCGTCCATCGGCGATCTGCGCGGAAAGATCCTCGATTTCGGCCGTCAGCGCGTCATCGGAGAGCCCCACCAGCCGAGTGCCACCATTTCGAACATTGCCGACGAAGACCCCGGATGCGGAACGGTTCTGTGAGGCCGCCGAGACAAATTCGAAGACTGCCGCAGCACGATCCTTGATGACCGACCCGAGGATCTGCTCGCAGGCATCCGCGTTGGTCTGGCATCCGTCGACATCGGACCAAATCACTTTCGTGCCATCAGACTTGGCATTCTCCAGCGCGCCGGTTCCAGAGTCCCTGGCGACGGCCATGACCACATCGGCATCCAGGGAAGCTGCAGCCTTGGCACCGGCAGGGGGATCATTCCACGGATCGGTGGTCGATGCGACGAAGGTTCCGGCCAGCCGTTCACGGTCCCAGCCGTTGACCTTTACCGACTTGCCCTTCGCCTGGTTGTAATGCTCTACACCTTGGACAAAACCATCCAAGTAGATGGTGACGGCGGGTACCCGGATTGCACCGAACACTCCAACGGTTCCCTTCGCAGAACTGGCTGCCGCAGCATAACCGGCGAGGAAGGAAGATTCGTTGGTGTTGAACAGCACCGGGCGCAGATTGGAGGGCAGCGGATTACTCGCGTCAACGTTGGGCAGGGTGTCGACCAGCGCGAAACCGACAGATGGATTCGTCTTGGCCGCGGCCATCACCGGATCGGCAGAGGATGACCCAGTGGCCAGCACCACGGTGCATCCTTGGTCGACCGCACCTTGAAGGGCTGCCACGTAGTCGTCGACGGCGGCAATCTGGTTGACATGCATCGTTGCGCCGAGTTCCTTGGCGGCCTTCTCCAGACCGGTAGTTATCTCAGCGTTGACCGAGGCGTTCGCCGGGTCAGCGACCAAGCAGGCCGTTACCGAAGTCTTTTCGGCAGGAGCCGCAGAAGTCTCCCGGGTGGTGGTCGTGGGCGGAGTTGCGCAGGCCGCCAGCACCAGTACCAGCAGAGGTCCAAGGGTCAATGGCTTATTCATCGTGCTCCTATCCAGCTGCCGAGGGACGCTGGGGGTTGGCTTGCACACCGGCGCGCAGTTTCTCGATCTCTTCTTTGGTTTCCTGGGAAACCTTGGAATCGAAGTCGTGGTAGGGGGCCAGGACAACCCCTCCACTCTCCATGGTGGCGGTAGTGGTCGCCGATTCGAAGGTTCCGGTGGTGGCCTTGGTTACCAAATCCGCCACCACATCGGTGATGTTGTCGACCACGGAGGTCAAGATCACCGGGCAAGCATTGGTGGTCTCACAGCCATCGAAGCCGTCCCAGATGACCGCGAGCTTCCCTCCGGATTTCTGAGCCACTTCCAGGGCACCGGTACTTGCCTGCCCAGCCACTGGGTAGACGATATCAGCACCCTGGGAAACAAATTCCTCGGTGACGGTGCGGGCTGCTGCGGCGTCGTTGCCCGGCAGGATGGAGCCCTGCTGGGTGGTGGAATCCCAGCCAAGAGCCTTCACACTGGTCCCCTTGACCTGGTTGTGGTGCGCCACTCCCCCAACGAAACCGTCCATCGCCGTGACGGTATCGGGATCCTGGCTGCCCCCGAAAGTGGCCACTGTGCCGGAGGCGGACTGGGCTGCAGCCAGATAACCAGCAAGGAATGCGGCACCACTGGCGTCGAAGATCAGGCCCTTGAGATTGGGCAGGGCAGTAGTGGGCTGGGCCCCCACGACCAGGAAATTGACATCGGAATGCGCGGTGGCGGCCGCGATGGCGGCATCACCGTGTCCGATGACCGTGACCAGCTGGCAGCCCTTGCCCGCCTGTTCCTCCACGGTTGATGCGTAGGAACCTTCATCGCTGGCGACGGCAGTCTCGACGCTGATGCCGGTGTTCTTGCTTGCCTTGTCAAGCCCGGCTTTAACCGCCTGATTGACCCCAGTATCTTCCAGCCCGGCGGATTCAGCGATCAAGCAAGCCTTGTAGTCAGCACCAGATACAGTCGGGGTGGCCTTCGCCGAGGAAGATTGGCTTGCCCCAACGGTGGTGCCGGTCGATGATGTTTGTCCCCCGCCGGGTGCGCTGGCGCATCCAGCAAGCAGGGCAACCGCCGACAGGGCGATGATGGGTCGACGCATGGTTCCTCCTTGGGTCAATCAGAGGTGACCTTACCCGTGGGGTCCGCATCCAAGGAGTGCCGCGCCGGGCGCGATGCAGAGTTTCATTCAACAGTGGCCGCCAGCACCGGGACCCGCGCTAGGTCAACCCAGGAGATGCGTCGCCCGTCCATCTCGGAAACCCGCATGGACATCGTCACCGGCAGCTGCTCCCCGTTCTCATCGACCTCCACCGGCAACAAGTCCACAACGATCCGATCGTCAGGTACCGGCACCCGGCCGAGGACGGCCATGAAATACCCGGCCAGAGTGTCATAAGGCCCTTCGGGGATGAGGAAGCCGGTGCGTTCCGCGAAATCCTCCAAGGAGGTGAGGCCTTCGATGTCGGAGGCCCCCTCGTGCACCAAGTCGGAAGGTTCCACGATGTCGAATTCGTCGGTGATCTCTCCGATCAATTCTTCGATGAGATCCTCGAGAGTGACGATGCCTGCGGTACCGCCGTACTCGTCGCGGACCATGGCCAGATGGGCACCGGCTCGCCTCATCTGAGACATCGCGTTGATCACCTTCACGGTCTCGGGCAGGGAGAACACCGGCCGAGCGAGGTCCCGTACCGGGGTCTGTCGCTCGGATGCATCCAAGCCCATCAGATCGCGCACGTGGAGGAAGCCCGCGATCTGGTCGGCGGTTCCGTCGGTGACCGGGTACCGGGAACGCTGGTTGTCCCGCACCAGCTGGATCGCCTGGTGGACTGGAAGATCACCGGCCAGGAAGTCGACCTCGGTACGTGGCACCATCACCTCCCGCAGGCTGCGATCACCGGCCTCGAAGACATCGTCGACGATGCGCCGCTCCTCCTCACCAAGCGAATCGGCATTGGCAACCATTGAGCGCAATTCTTCTTCGGTGACCTCATCCTTGCCCGCTTGCGGGTCACCTCCGAAGATACGGACCACGATGTTGGTCGATTTGTCAAGCATCCAGATCAGCGGGGTAGCAGCCTTCGCGATGGTGTTGATGACCGGCGCCAAGGCCATGGCAAATTCCTCAGGTCGCTGCATGGCCAATCGCTTGGCCGTCAGCTCAGACAGCACAATGGAGAAGAAGGAGATGGCCGCGGTGACGAGGATCACCGCAAAGGTAGAAGCCAGTCCGGAGGACAAGCCGTGCGCGGCCAACCACGGGGCAAGGTATTTTCCTGCGAGGGAATCCGAGCCGAAGGCCGAAGATAGAAAACCTGCGAGGGTGACGCCGATCTGCACCGAGGACAGGAAACGGTTCGGATTGGAGGTAAGCGCGGTGATCGCACGCCCGCGCTTGCCCCGGGCGGCGAGCTTGGATATCTGCGCATCACGCAGGGTCACTAAGGACATCTCCGCGGCGGAGAAGATCGCCCCGACGAAGAACAGCAAGAAGATGACACCGACGGAGACGAGTAAGTCACTCACCATGCCATCCTATCGGGCGTCGAATCCCACCCCCGCAAACGACAACCGGCAGAGCAGCTCACCCCAGCTCAGGAGTGACCCCCAGGTCGAAGTCCCAATCCCCTTCGGCTCGACCCGCCTCAAGTTCGTCCAGCACGTGCCGTGCATCGATACCGGGACCGACGTCCAGTGTCACGATGCCGTACCGGGTGAGCTTAGTGCGTGCCCCCATGGAGTCGAAGACCTCGACAATCCGCTCCGGGTCGAACCCGCCGAGCGGAACCACCCGGGAGCACCAGTGGTTGCCTTGCTCGGCCACTGCCACCGCCCACACGCTCGCGTCCGGTTGGGTTTCGGTGGCAAGCACGTCCCCCACGGCGACACCCGGTACGAAGACAGGAGTTGATGTGATCCGGTGGAGGTTCTCCCCGATCTCCTCGGTGCGGACCTCCTCCTCGGTCACCGGAGGCCAACCCTCCGCATCCTGTTCTAACGCAATCCATACATGAGGCATGGTTCGATCCAACCCTTTCAAAGGTATCCCTACTATAACTTTTGACGATTACAAGCCAGACACAAACACTGTCTTTTACTGGGATTCCCACTTCCTCCTTCTGATCTCGGCATAACCTGATCGACAGCCACTTCGTCATCCGGCAGCAGCTCACCTCAGCGATTCTGTTTCGTTCTAACGACAGGCGTATCACAGTCGGTGCGCCTAGCGCACCCATCTGGCTGCGCATGCGCACCCCTCCACATCACCTCACCTTTTCCAGTTAGGAGTGAAAGGCCTATCTTTTCGAGTATTCGGAATTCCCTCTCGACACGGAGTAGAGGTGAATCCAGGACAGACAGGAACCGCAGTCCCGGATGCGGAAATCCTACTGCACGTTCCCGATTTTCCTCCAATCTTGAGTTGGACCTTGAACACCAAGATTCCCGCAAGCTTTTTCGGTGCTTTGCCGGCTCTTCACAATTTATCGCATCCAGTCGTTCCTCAAAAGCCTACTACAACCGAAAACAGACAAACCCAACAGCCATGGAAGTTTCTTCCATGGCAGGAGTCGCTTTTCAGAGACCTTCCAAAACTGTTTCAGTGTATTAATCAAGTCCTCTGTTGATGATTTTCATCAAATCATCTTCAAGCCGCTCACAGAGACATATTTAAGATACATCCTGCTAAATTGCAAACCCTAGAAATGCGCATCTCTAACTACGCGAGAAATGTTTCCATCATCAGAAATGACATCCGCTTCAACATTTTCCAGCGTGTCTTTCGAAATGGTCTCAACAAGCTGTTGTGAACAATGAGCGACGGCAGCCATGTTGTCAAACACAGACTTGAATGAAGGTTCAGAGAAGTTCAATCTTGTATGTTTCTCATATTCGGGGGGGGCTCAGCCATGCTTTCTACTGCAGACAGCCGAAGGATCATCTCGAGGCCTAATCCCTTGGCTCCGGTGCACGACCGCCCGCGAGCGGCGACCGACGTGACCGGCTCACCCCAGTGTGCGGACCAGTTCCTCGTCCAGGGCTGACAGGAACTCCTCGGTGGTCAACCAGGGTTGGTCGTCGCCGACAAGCAGCGCCAGGTCCTTGGTCATCCGACCAGATTCGACGGTCGAGATGCAGACCCGTTCCAGCGCCTCGGCGAAGCCGGTCACCTCGGGGGTCGCATCCAGCTTGCCGCGATGGCGCAGTCCCCCGGTCCAAGCGAAAATCGAGGCGATCGGGTTCGTGGAGGTCGCCCGGCCCTGCTGGTGCTGGCGGTAGTGGCGGGTCACCGTGCCGTGGGCAGCCTCGGCCTCCACGGTGCGCCCGTCGGGGGTCATCAGGACCGAGGTCATCAACCCGAGTGATCCGAAGCCCTGGGCAACGGTGTCGGACTGGACATCGCCGTCGTAGTTCTTGCAGGCCCACACGTAGCCGCCCTCCCATTTCAGGGCAGAGGCGACCATGTCGTCGATGAGGCGGTGCTCGTAGGTGATGCCCGCCTGCTCGAAACGCTGTTTGAACTCGGTCTCGTAGACCTCGGCGAAAGTGTCCTTGAAGACACCGTCATAGGACTTGAGGATCGTGTTCTTAGTCGACAGGTAGACCGGATAGCCGCGCTGCAGGCCGTAGGCCATTGATGCCCGGGCGAAGTCACGGATCGACTCGTTGAAGTTGTACATGCCCATGGCCACGCCCCCGCTCTCGGGCATCCGCACCACTTCGAGTTCCATCGGTTCAGAACCATCGTCGGGGGTATAGGTGAGGGTCACGGTCCCGGCACCAGGTACCTTCATGTCGGTGGCCCGGTACTGGTCACCAAACGCATGGCGACCCACAACGATGGGCTTGGTCCAACCCGGCACCAACCGCGGGATGTTGGAGATGACGATGGGCTCACGGAAGATCACCCCACCGAGAATGTTGCGGATGGTCCCATTGGGCGAGCGCCACATCCGTTTCAACCCGAACTCGGCGACACGAGCCTCGTCAGGGGTGATGGTCGCGCATTTGACACCCACTCCGTGGACTCTGATCGCATTGGCCGCATCGACGGTGACCTGGTCATCGGTCGCGTCGCGGTTGACGATGCCCAAATCGTAGTACTCCAGGTCGACATCCAAGTAGGGCAGGATGAGCCGCTGCCTGATGAACTCCCAGATGACCCTGGTCATCTCGTCGCCGTCTAACTCGACGACTTTGCCGACCACCTTGATCTTGCCCACAGGTCCGACCTCCTCCGCTGAGTCGCTGCCGATATCAGTTCAACGATGCCACATCTCCTGCCTGTCTCCACCATGTCTGGGAAGCACACACTAATTGTCCACGCATGCGAGAAGACCCAGCCCGACGAATGGTGCGGCTAGTGTGACGGCGTGCATCGCCTGATCCTAACCTTCTCCTGCACCGACGTTCCGGGCATCGTCAACGCCGTGACTGGTGTGATCGTCGCCGCCGGGGGAAACATCACCGAGCTCCAGCAGTTCACTTCTTTGGACACCGGACGGTTCTTCATGCGCATCGAACTCGACGTTTCGGCGGACAGAAAAACGTTTAGTTCCCTGCTGTCCCAGGTGGTTTCCCGCTTCGATGCCATCTGGGATCTGGTCGAATCGGATCGTCGCACACGGGCCCTGGTGTTGGTCTCCAAGGCCGGGGGACCGCTCAACGATCTGTTGTTCCACAAGCGGTCCGGAGACCTCCCCATCGACATTCCGCTGGTCATGTCGAACCACGAAACGCTGCGTCCGATGGCCCGGTTCTATGAGGTGGGCTTCGTCTCCCACCCGGTGACTCCCGAGACCAAGGCGAGGTTCGAGGCCGAGGTGCGGCGCATGGTCGAACTGCACGACATCGACGTAGTGGTGCTCGCTCGCTACATGCAGATTCTCACCCCACAGTTTTGCGCCGACTTCCCGGGGCGGATCATCAACATCCACCATTCCTTCCTCCCAGGGTTCAAGGGAGCCAACCCTTACCGTCAGGCCCACGAGCGCGGAGTAAAATTGATCGGGGCCACGGCCCATTTCGTCACCAAGGATCTCGACGAGGGCCCGATCATCGAACAAAACGTGCAACGAGTCGACCACTCACGCTCGGTCACCGAACTCACCTCCATCGGTCAGGGACTTGAGTCCGACACCCTCACTTCTGCGGTGCGTTTGTTCGCCGAACGCCGCATTTTCCTCGATGGGGTACGCACCGTGATCTTCAACTGACCCGGTCACTTGATACCCCGGGGGCGCACGGAGGATGGAACTGGACTAGCCTTGGACCCATAGGACTCATCAACCAATGTCGAGAAGAGGATTCCTGTGTCTGAAACTCCGGTCAAGATCGCTGTCACTGGTGCAGCCGGTCAGATTTGCTACTCCCTGCTCTTCCGCATTGCCAGCGGTGCACTGCTCGGCGAGCGTCCCATCGAGCTGCGGCTCCTCGAAATCACCCCGGCCCTGAAGGCCTTGGAGGGCGTGGTCATGGAACTCGATGACTGCGCATTCCCGAACCTGACAAGCATCGTCATTGGCGATGATCCGAAGAAGGTCTTCGAGGGAGTCAACGCCGCCATGCTGGTCGGAGCCATGCCTCGCAAGGCCGGGATGGAGCGCGGTGATCTGTTGAGCGCCAACGGCGCCATCTTCACTGCTCAGGGCAAAGCCCTCAACGAGGTGGCCGCCGACGATGTTCGCGTACTGGTGACTGGCAACCCGGCCAACACCAATGCGCTGATCGCCATGTCGAATGCTCCGGACATCCCCAACGAGCGCTTCAACGCGCTAACCCGGCTCGACCACAACCGCGCCAAGGCGATGCTCGCCACCAAGGTCGGCGCCAGTGTCGGCGATGTCAAGCACATGACCATCTGGGGCAACCACTCTTCCACGCAGTACCCAGATCTCTTCCACGCTGAGGTAGCCGGTAAGCCCGCCGGTGAGCTGGTCGATCAAGCATGGGTCGAGGACGAGTTCATCCCCAAGGTCGCCAAGCGCGGTGCTGCGATCATCGAGGCCCGTGGTGCATCGTCGGCTGCATCCGCCGCGAATGCCACGGTCGAGCACATGCGCGACTGGATCCTGGGCACTCCCCAGGGCGACTGGGTCTCGATGGCTGTTCCGTCGGACGGCTCCTACGGGGTCGCCGAGGGCGTCATCTCCTCCTTCCCCTGTGTGGTGAAGAACGGCAAGTACGAGATCGTCCAGGGCTTGGAACTCGACGCGTTCTCCCGCGCCAAGCTTGATGCCTCCGTCGCCGAACTGCTCGACGAGAAGAAAGCAGTCACCGAGCTGGGTCTCATCTGATCTGTCATTCGACGATGCTGGGCCGGGCTCTTGCGAGCCCGGCCCAGCATCCATTCTCGGCCCCGCATAATCGCCTAGTCCCGGCTGGGGTAGCGAACAGTCACGACCGCCGATCTGCAGACTATCTCAACCCCAGAACCCGCCGGGAACCACGAGCCCGAGCACTATCATCGCCACCCCGGCGGTCAGTGATACGAGAACGTCGAAGAGTCTAGAGCGAACCACCAGCAGTCCAACAACTCGCTCGGGCAGCAACATGCGCAGCCCCGCAGCCAGTACCATCGCACCACCCATCATCATCGAACCACGACGCCAGTGGTGCAACCAGACCAGCACCAACCCCACGGCAAAGGCCACCAACACCACCGCCAGTGCACTCACCCGCAGATCTTCGTCATGCCCGAAGACCGGCACTGGTTGCTCGGGGGCTGGAGAAAGCTTTTTAGCCACGTTCGGCAAGATCGACGACATTGGCTAGTAGCATCGCGCGGGTCATCGGCCCGACTCCACCCGGGTTGGGAGTTACCTTCGATGCGATCTCCCATACACCAGGGGCCAGATCGCCCGTCGGTTTGCCATCGACGCGGGTGACACCGACATCCACCAGTACCGCCCCGGGCGCCACCATATCTGCGGTGATCATGTGGGCCCGTCCGGCAGCTGCGATAACAACATCGGCGGTCCGGGTGTGGGCAGCCAAATCCTTGGTCCCGGTGTGGCACAGCGTCACGGTCGCATTCACGTCCTTGCGGGTGGCCAGCACCCCTAGGGGACGTCCGACGGTGGTGCCGCGACCCACGACGCAGATCTCGGCACCATCGGTGGGCACGTCGTGACATCGCAGCAACTCAATGATCCCTCGCGGGGTGCACGGCAGCGGTGCCTGCTGCCCCAGCAGCAGTCGTCCCAGGTTGGCCGGGGCCAGCCCGTCGGCGTCTTTGGCCGGGTCTATCTGCTCCAGGGCCCAATTGTCGTCGAGATGTCCGGGAAGCGGCAGCTGGACGATGTAACCGGTGCAGGCCGGGTTCTCGTTGAGAGCGGCAATGGCCTCGGAGACCTGCTGGGCCGAGGCATCGGCGGGAAGATCGACACGAATCGATGCGATGCCCACCTCAGCGCAGTCCCGGTGTTTGCCGGCGACGTAGAGCTGGGAGCCCGGATCCTCGCCCACCAGGATCGTGCCCAGCCCCGGCACGATGTCGTGTTCTCGCAGGGCAGCAACCCTGAGAGCCAGTTCCTTTTTCACCGCAGCAGCGATGACCTTCCCATCAATCCGTTCGGCGCTCATCGGTGCTCCTCAGTGAAAGAAGTGGCGGGTTCCGGTGAAGTACATGGTGATCCCGGCAGCCCGTGCCGTATCAATGATCTCCTCATCACGCACCGATCCACCCGGTTGGACAATGGCCTTCACCCCGGCTTCGATGAGGATCGAGAGCCCGTCAGAGAAGGGAAAAAAAGCATCCGATGCGGCCACCGAACCTACTGCACGCTCCCCCGCACGCTCGACGGCCAGCCTGCAGGAGTCGACGCGGTTCACCTGTCCCATGCCGATCCCCACCGAGGCGCGGTTGCTGGCCAACAAGATGGCATTCGACTTCACTGCCCGGCAGGCCCGCCAAGCGAATACCAGATCAGCGATCGTCGCTTCGTCGGCTGGTTGCCCCGCAACCAGTTGCCAATTGGCCGGGTCATCACCGGGGGCATCAATCCGATCCGGAGCCTGCAGCAAGGCACCCCCCGAGATGGGATGCAGCTGACGGGCGCGATGCTGATGGGGGGCCGCGACCAGGATGCGGATGTTCTTTTTGACCTCCAGCACCTCAATGGCGCCCTCGGCATAGGACGGAGCGATGATCACCTCGGTGAAGATCTCGGCCACTTGGCGGGCCATTTCGACGCTCACCTCACGATTCGTGGCGATCACTCCACCGAAAGCAGACACTGGGTCGCAGGCGTGGGCCTTGCGATGAGCCTCGGCAATGTCAGTACCGGTCGCAATGCCGCAGGGGTTGGTGTGCTTGATGACAGCCACGCACGGCCCGTCGAAGTCGTGGGCCGCGCGATAGGCTGCGTCGCCATCGGTGTAGTTGTTGTAACTCATCTCCTTGCCGTGCAACTGGGTCGCCTGGGTGAGTCCGGCCGGGCCGGCCTCGTAGGCGTACAAGGCTGCTGGCTGATGGGAGTTCTCGCCATAACGCAGGGTGCCCTGTTTGGTCCAGGATCCGCCGATCCAAGCCGGAAAACCGTCTCCTTTGGAGGTATCGGCCAATGTCGAACCCACCCAGGAGGCCACGGCGATGTCATAGGAAGCAGTGAGCGCGAAGGCCTGAGCCGCCAGATGCTGCCGGGCCTCCAGACTGGTACCACCCGCAACCAGGGCATCAGCCAGCAAGGCGTACTGGTCCGGAGATGTGATAACCGCAACCGAGGGATGATTCTTCGCCGCGGCGCGCACCATGGAGGGTCCACCAATATCGATCTGTTCGACGCATTCGGCGGGAGTGGCCCCGGATGCGACCGTCTGGGTAAACGGGTAGAGATTCACCACCACGAGATCAAAGGCTTCGATGCCGAGTTCTGCCAGCTGGGCGCGATGGGATTCCAGACGCCGATCGGCGAGGATGCCGGCATGGACGCGCGGATGCAAGGTCTTGACCCGTCCATCGAGGCATTCGGGAAAACCAGTGAGTTGCTCGACCGGGGTGACCGTCACACCAGCCCGGGCCAGGCACATCGCCGTCGAACCGGTGGACACGATCTCCACCCCGGCATCGGCCAGCATCCGGCCGAGATCCTCAAGGCCCGACTTGTCGTACACCGAAACCAGGGCTCGACGGATCGGATGCAACTCAGCCATGATTCTCCTCGCTCAGCAGTTGGGTAACGACTTGCACAAGCAAATCCCGTTCGACCACCTTGATCCGCTCGTGCAGTGTCTGCTCGGTGTCCTCATCAAGAACGCGCACCGGCTCCTGGGCGATGATACGGCCTGTGTCGACGCCAGAATCGACCATGAAAATGGTGGTGCCCGTGACCTTCACCCCGGCAGCCAAGGCATCACGCACCCCATGGGCTCCCGGGAAAGAGGGCAGCAGCGCCGGATGGGAATTGATGAACCGGCCGCCGAAGAGATCGAGGAAGTCTGTACCGACGATCCTCATGAAACCCGCAGAGACGACCAGATCAGGCTGGTACCGTGCGACGGCCTCAGCCAACTCGATGTTCCATGCCTTACGGTCCGGGAGCATCTCGACGACGAAATGCTCGATCCCGGCATCGGCCGCACGCATCAGCCCAAGGGCATCCGGGAGGTCGGAGCCGACAGCGACCACTTGGAAGACAGAATCGGGAAGACGGCCCGCAGTGATCAAGGACTGCGCCAGGGTTCCGCTTCCAGATAGGAGCACGACGACGCGTTTCACAGACCCAGCCTACTCGTCAGCGGTCTCGCTGGGCTGGATGCGCCGGTCGACGACCACGGATGTGGGGGTGAGCAACTCGCTGGCTCCCCTGCCTCGACCCAGCATCCCCATGGTGACACCCACCAGGAGTCCACCGATACCCATCGCGGTGGGGGCCATAATGAGCAGTGGCCCCATCCGCGCCCCTATGTCGATCAGCCGCACCATGCCGAGATCGCCATTGGCCAGCAGCTGGGTTGCCGCAAAGAAGATGCCAGATACGACCCCGGACGATGCCCCGACCAGAGCCGAGAGGTCCACCCGGGTGTGCACGTCAACGCCGCGCAGCACCAAGGTCGCGGCGATTCCGCCCGCGATGAGCCCCGACGCGAGCCAGATGACATGGCCGACGGGCATGGCGATGGTGTCAGGAATAATTCCCAGCACCGGGATAGCCGGCAACAACCCGACTTGGCTGGTGACCGGAGAGACGACAGTGTCGACGCCGATCTGGACGCCCGCCCCGATGGCCCATGCCCCCGCCCACAGAATCATATTCGGCAGCCACATGAGCTGGGCGATGAGCAGCATGATCCCACCGAGAACCCCCGGTTGCAATGATTCATGAATGGTCACGACTCGATCCATGCCACTTAACAGAGCCGTCACCATCACCACAGCACCCACAGCGATCATCCACAGCCAAGCAGCAATCACCCCACGCAGCACCGGCTCCACCCAGCGGTTCGGGCGTGCGGGGCGAAGGCCTAGAGGGCGCACGAAGCCACCCAATCCAAGCAGTATGAGCATGCAGATGGTGGCGAACATCGGGCGCGATTCGACCCCATCGGGTCTAGTAGCGGCGCGCACGACGACCAGAATCACCACATAGGTCAGGGAAAAGGTAAGCCCGCTGCGCAACCACCGCACTGGACGTTGGTCTCGCTCAGGGGGATGTGAATGCCTGGCCGCGAGCTGACAGGCGCCCAGACCCATGGCGACCACCACTCCCGTAGCGCCCAGCGGGGTGGTCGATAGAATCGCCGGACCCACGTTGATTGAGGCTCCATGAGCCAGCAACCATCCCCTAGTGGCCACCTCAAGAACAGCAGGGAAATCCACCGGGGTGACCGCGAACCAGCCGAGGACGCAGAACCCGGCGACCAGCAGCCACGTTGCCGCGGCCGTCCCCACCGCTGCGAGGACAGTCATGGGCATCCATGGAAGTCGCCACGTACGGTCGGGGCCAGCATGGACAGACGCTAGTTGGTGGCGTCGCTTGCGTGTGCGCCGGGAGTCATCGGCCATGATCAAAGCCTCTCCAACGGTGCGTATTTCAGGGCGAGCCTTTTGGTGCCGGCCGATCCGAAGTCGACGTCGGCCTTGGCCTTGTTGCCTTCCCCGCTGACCGCCACCACCTTGCCCAGGCCGAAGGTGGCGTGTAGCACCCGGTCACCAGCCGACAGTGCGGGAACTGTTTTGGCTCCCCTACTTGTTCCGGAACCGAACACCGGGCCCTCATCGCTGGGGGGTTGGTAGGAACGGGGCGTCGAGGTGGCTGCCCAGTTGGCGGCTTCCGCACCGGTACGCCGCCAGTCGATGAGTCCGGCCGGGATCTCGTCCAGGAAACGGCTCGGCGGGTTATGGGATATCTGACCAAAGACGGTGCGGACCCCGGCCCGCGACAGGTGTAGCCGTTTGCGCGCCCTGGTGATGCCCACATAGGCCAGGCGGCGTTCCTCGGCAAGTTCCCTGGGGTCGGTCATAGATCGCATGTGGGGGAAGATGCCGTCCTCCATACCCGTGAGGAAGACGTTGTCGAATTCGAGGCCTTTGGCGGTATGCAGGGTCATCATGGTGACCACTCCGGCCCCGTCGGTGGGAATCTGATCCGAATCGGCAACCAGGGCGATGCGTTCCAGGAAAGCGGGCAGCGACGGGTCGGGTTCGGCCACACCCATCAACTCGGCGTCGGACTCACCCGGGTCATCGGGAATGTCCTGGGCTGTGGCCTGGGCCACGAACTCCTGGGCGACCTTCACCAATTCGAGGAGGTTCTCCACCCTCGTCTGGTCCTGGGGATCGCTGGAACCAGCAAGTTCTGCCATCATCCCGCTGCGTTGCAAGACGGCCTCCAGCACCTCGTGGGCTGGTGCCCCTTCGGCAGCCATCACGCGCAGCCCGGCCATCATGTCGGAGAAGGCCCGCACTGCGTTGACCGAACGCGAAGCCATGTCCGGAGCCTCGTCTGCCCTGTCGATGGCCTCGGAGAAGGTGATCTGCTCATTGCCGGCGAGCATCGTCAGTGCGTTCTCGGCGCGTTCCCCGATACCTCGCTTCGGGGTGTTGAGCACTCGTCGCACCGACACATCGTCGTCTGGATTGGCGATCGCCCGCAGATAGGCGATGGCATCCCTGATCTCCTTGCGCTCGTAGAACCGCACTCCACCGACCACCCGGTAGGGCACCCCGACCCGGATGAAGACCTCCTCCAAGGCCCGGGACTGGGCATTGGTGCGGTAGAAGACCGCCATATCAGAATACTTGTCGCCGGAATCAGCCAAGGAGTCGATCTGGTCAGCGACGAATCTCGCCTCCTCATGTTCGGTATCAGCGACATATCCGATGATCCGCTCACCATCCCCGGCTTGAGACCACAACTGCTTGTCGAGCCGGTTTTCATTGTGCCGGATGATGGCATTCGCCGCCGATAGGATGGTCTGGGTGGAGCGATAGTTCTGCTCCAGCAGGATGGTGCGGGCCCCGGGGAAATCGGCCTCGAAATCAAGAATGTTGCGGATAGTCGCACCCCGGAAGGCGTAGATCGACTGGTCAGAGTCGCCGACCACCATCAACTCCCCCGGCCCGATACGCGGAGCGTCAGCGGGCAATCCGTCATCGCCAAGCTCGCCGCACAGCTGCTTGACCAGCAGGTACTGGGCATGGTTGGTGTCTTGGTACTCATCGACGAGCACCTGCCGGAACCGGCGGCGGTAACTCTCTCGAACACTGGGGTTGTGCTCGAACAACTGCACCGTCTTCATAATGAGGTCGTCGAAATCTAGGGCATTGGCTGCCTTCAACCGCTTGTCGTACTCGGCATATGCCTCAGCGAGGGGTTCATCTGCGCCCTGGGCCTGAGCAACAGCCTGATCGGGGGTGACCAATTCGTTCTTGCAACCCGACACCCAGTTGAGCAGGGCACGAGGAGGGAATTTCTTCGTATCAAGACCTTGATCGCGACCCACCAGGGCCATCAGCCGCCGGGCATCGGTATCGTCGTAGATTGAGAAGGCCTTGCGATAGCCCAGCTTGTCGATCTCTGAACGTAGGATACGCACACAGGCTGAGTGGAAGGTCGACACCCACATGGCGCGAGCCCGATTGCCGACCAGATCGGCAACCCGGGAGCGCATCTCGGCAGCGGCCTTGTTAGTAAAGGTGATGGCCAGGATCGATCCGGGATGCACATCACGGACAGCAACGAGATGGGCAATGCGCCTGGTGAGTACCCGAGTCTTGCCGGAACCCGCACCCGCGATCACTAGCACCGGTGAACCGGCATGCACGACGGCTTCTCGTTGCGGCGGGTTCAATCTCTCCAGCAGATCCGTCTCCGCGGTGAAGGGTGCGGGTCGATCGGGAACCACCTCGGTGAGCAACGATGGCGCCGGGGTGGTGAAGGCGGGGAACAGGTCCGAAGAAGTCATGGCGGGTCTACGATATCCAAGGCCCGGGACAGTTCGCGGGTGTACACCCCCAGCAGAGCACAACTGGGTATCAGGAGATCACCCGAACCAACCCGAGCCGACCCCGGAGAAACGGATCCGGGCGTTGAGGAACGGGATATCGTGGCGGCATGTCATTCATCTCATGGATACTTCTGGGCCTTATCTCCGGTTCCATCGCCAAGGCAGTGGTTGGCGGGGGAAGCAATGGATGGATCATGACCATCGTGCTCGGCATCCTCGGTGCCATGGTGGGCGGCTGGTTTGGCTCAACCCTGTTTGGCGCATCTCTTCGGCACTTTTTCTCCCTGCAGACCTGGATTCTCGCCGTCCTCGGCGGTTTCTTAGTCACCTTCATCTACAACAAGATGACCAACAAATCCTGATCGCGCGAGCCGTGTCTCGCCTCCGTAGCAACAGGCGAGACACGAGGGAAGTGTCTGCTGCATGAAAAACCCGGACCTCCATCAGCGGTTGTTCAGTTACGGGGTTGGCGGTCGGCCCAGACCCGCGGATCAACGCGTCGTCCGGTCCAGAAGGGGGTGTCAACCCGCACGTGGAGCCTCGCTTCGGTGTGACGCTGGTGGTGGATGACCCCCTCCAACCTATCCAAGGTGTCTGCCTCGAAGCCAAGAATCCACTCGTAATCGCTCATGCCAAAGGTTGCCAGGGTGGAACCCTTGACATCCGGGTACTGGGAGAAGCCCTGACGCCCATGAGCTGCCATGATCCGGGACCTCTCCTCGTCCGCCAGCAGATACCAGTCGTAGGAGCGGACGAAGGGGTAAACCATCAGCCAGTCCCGAGGGGCCACTCCGCCGAAACATGCCGGGATATGCCGCCGGTTGAACTCCGCCGGGGTGTGTAATCCCATGCACGACCACACCGGCTCCAAGTGCCTGCCCAGAGCGCTTGCCCGTAGTCGGTGATAAGCGTCCTGCAGCGCATCCGGATCGTCGTCCAACCACCACACCAGCAGGTCGGCATCGGAACGGAATCCCGCGACGTCATACCAGCCGCGGGTGGTGATATTGCTGCTGGCAACGAAATATTCCGACTCCCCCACCAGACGGTGGCGTTCCACCTCACCGGTTGGTAGGGCGATAGCCAACCGGAAGACTGCCCACAGCGCATAGTGGTGGGCGTTGTTCACCGCGTCGAAATCAACCTCGGTCGCATCCCTGGGGTCGCGATGAGGACGACGAATCTCGTCCTCGAAGCGGTGGACCATGCCTTCTGCGGAACGCTGGGGATGGGTGGACACTGCCTCTCCTTCGTCGACGATTCTCCCCCAAGCCGCAACTTTGACGCGGCCTGGTGCCCGTGGGCCTTCCCGGCCCTGTCCCGAGGATAGTCAGCAACGAGATCGTCGGCCATCCCACCGAGGTCAGACGAGTTTCCGGTCGGTCGCCCACTTGGTGAGCTGGTACCTGTTCGACAACTGCAACTTGCGCAGTACCGAGGAGACGTGAGTCTCGACCGTCTTGATGGAGATGAACAGCTCCCGGGCAACCTCCTTGTAGGAATAGCCGCGGGCGATCAATTTCATCACCTCGCGTTCCCGGTTGCTCAACCGGTCCAGGTCCTCGTCGATGGATGCAACGTCGATGGACCCGGAGAAAGCGTCGAGCACGAAACCTGCGAGCCTCGGGGAGAAAACGGCGTCATTGGTGGCGATCCTCCCAACCGCGGACACTAGGTCGTCGGTAGAGATCGACTTGGTGACATACCCCCTGGCCCCGGCCCGGATGACCCCGATGACATCCTCGGCTGCGTCCGAGACCGACAACGCCAGAAATTTCACCTCGGGATGGGTGGCATGCACCTGTTTGGCAACCTCGGCACCACCTCCGCCCGGGAGGTGCACATCCAGCAGGACAACATCGGGCAGGGTTTCGTTGATCACCGCGACCGAGGATGCGACGTCCTCGCCCTCCCCGACCACCAGGATCTCGTCGGGGCGCTTGTCCAACTCGTGGCGAACCCCAGCCCGGAAGATGGCGTGGTCGTCAACCAGGACGACCCGCCACGGGCCAATATGTATGGCTTCGGAGGTCTCGGTGGTCACAGTTTCATCTCCAATCGAATCTCGGTGCCCTCACCGGGCGCCGTACGAATCGTCGCCACGCCTCCGTGGCGTTCCATGCGGTCAATTATCGAACCACGCACACCCATCCGGTCGGCAGCAATCCGGGCCATGTCAAAACCTACGCCACGATCGCGTACGAAGACCTGCGCCGTCGCAGGGTCCGCATCCCGGTCGACCTCAGCGTACACGTCGATCATTGCCGCCTTAGAGTGCTTGGCTGCATTCATCATCGCCTCCCTGGCCGACTGGACCAGCACATGAAGGCGTTCGTCAAGCTCAACATCGCCAACACAGATCACCTCGATGGGCACCCCGCGTTCATCCTCAATCTCCCCACCGGCTTCCACCAGCGCCGCCTTGAGAGTGCCCGGGGCCTTCACATCCCCGTACAGCCAAGTTCGCAGTTCCCTTTCTTGACGACGGGCGAGAGAGGCCACCTGACGCGGATCATCGGCTTGACGCTGGATGAGGGCCAAGGTTTGCAGGACCGAGTCATGCAGGTGTGCAGCCATGTCTGCCCGGGTGTCGGCGATCAGCTTCTCCTCCCGGGCGATATCAAGCTTGCGTAGATAGGAGAAGAACCATGGAGCCGCGACGACCAGCAGACCCGAGATTGACAGGGCAACGACCGACATCACCACGGGAATCTGGTCGAGACCAATCTGGGCAGCTGTGAGCAGGGAAATGCCGACTCCCAGCATGCTCATGCCGACGATCACCCGCAATACCAGCAGCCAACGATTGCGCCCGGTGGCCGGTGTGTCGGCTTGCAGCCACACCAGGACGATACCGATGGCAGCCATCAACGCGGGCCAGAACAAGGGACTAGAGATCCCCCAGCCCACTCGTGAGGCCAAGGCCAGCACTCCTACGGCCAGCATCGAGAATGCCGTGATCCGACCAATTCCAGATCCCTTGACCGAATGGTCATTCCCGGCAGGCCTCATCCCCTGGTGGGATGCGGCCATGATGCCAGGTGCCTGCACCGCGCTCGGCTCGTCGGCCATCAGCATCCACAAAGCAGCGTAGATGCCGACAGTGAACAAATTGCAGAAGGTCAGTGCGATGAACCCGCCACGCACCACCCAGGCTGACCATCCCAGGTGACGGGCGATGCCGCCGGCGACCCCTCCGAGCCAAGCACGACCGAGCGATCTGTGCAGGCCAGGTCGGATCACTGGCTGGGAGTGTCCCAGCGTCGGCCGAGCAGTGTTCACCGAACCAGACTCACATGGTCCGGGATCGTTTTCCACTCTGCCGGGGAAGAATCGGGGTGGTGATGCATGGGTTGTCGGACAGAAATGAGACAAACTTGCTTCATGTACTCCGTCCACACACCGGCTCCCCAGGATTGGACGACCACGCTGTTGCGGTTGCACCGCACCCCCGGGCACCATTCGTGGACGGGAGTATCCCGGATGCTGGCAGCTTGGACGGGTATCGACCCATTGCTCATCAGATGCCTGTTCGTCGTGCTCACAGCATCCGGCGGCCTGGGCGTGATCGCTTACCTATTCCTGGTTGCCCTGACCATCGACACCGATACCGGACGGGCTCCCCTGGACCGGCTGGGAAGTGGATGGCGCAACCAGTCCTCCCAGTCCGTGGTCGGTGGAGCGATTACCCTGGCCATTCTACTCTCCCTCGGTGCCGGAACATTTTTCCAGGCCATCGCCGGGTTCAACACGTTGATGGTCATCGGGCTCATGGTGTGGCTGGGGCGCCGGGTGCGCTACGGACAGAACCTGCAGGAGCCCACTTCCGCCCCGTCCCAAGCACGCTCGGCCACAGCCCTGGGAGCTTTTACCACAGCCACAGCGGCCCTGGTGATGGCGGTGCTGCTGGCAAGTGGACTGGACCCCTTCTTGATCTTGGGAATCGGGTTAGCAATCACCGCAATCGGCACCGCGATCACCGCTTGGGTGGGTACCTCACGATTACTCATCGCGACCGGAGTGATTCTAACCTTGCTGACAGCCACGAGTTTCGTCACCATTTATTACACCAGCTCCTCCTCGGTGGTACCCGGCCCCCAACTGGTCGAACAGTCCGAACTACATGACGTCGCCCTGACGGCAACCTCAGTCATCTATGACCTGAGTTCCATGACTGTCACGACCGATTCCACCTGGTCAATCGAGGTGGACAATTCCAATCTGACCTTGGTTCTCCCAACCGAACAAAACATCGATGTGGACGTGAAATACACCGATTCGACGGTAAACCTCCCCTATGCCTTCGTGTTGTACGGCTCCGGTCGGGATGGAACAACAGGCACCGCGCTGCGTGAAGCGGGTGCCCCCCATCTATTGATCCAGATCACCGCAACCAATTCGAGGGTGGTGGTCTCTCAGCCATGAGCCGACGACCGAGGGTTTCGACACTGGCTTGGGCTGCGATGTTCGCCTTGGTGGCACTCGTTGCTCTCTTTCAGGCGATGGGAGCCGCCGAGACAGTCACCGAGTTGGTCCGTACCGGTGTCCCGGTATTGTTGATCGTCCTGGGCTTGCTCGGCCTGTGGAGCAGCAGGACCAACCAGTAACCAGTCCTGACTATAACGTGACCGTGACCGACACCAAAAAGGCATCGGCCACGGAGATAGGTGATGGAAAGCTCAGTAGGTCAACCTTTGTTTCACCGCTTCGGTGCTCTCGTTCTCGGTGGTGCGATAGGCCTGCCCCGTCCCGGACACCGCATCAGCAAAATCCTTGAACTCAAGGCTGCCCTGGGCGCTCCACTTGGTCGACGAACTCTGAGAATCGTGATAACCGGCCTCAGCCGTCTGCACCAGACCGAAATCCCTGCGTTCGGCGGTTGTGCGGGAAAGCACCTTGGAGATGTCCTCCATACGAGCCGCCCATTCCTGCCAGGCTGCGGACCTGGCCTCAATCGCATCGGGTGAGGCCTCAACGGTCCCAGCCCACCCGCCGATACTGCCCGCAGCAGCGGCCCCTCCGGCAGCGGCTCCCCCGGCAGCGACAGCACCACCGGCACCTGCACCGATAGCTCCCCTGCTAGTACCACCGGGTCCTGAGATGAACTCCGCGGTCCCATTGCCACCTGCTCCACCGCGGGCAGGCACTTTCAGGTCCACCAGAGCGTAGGATCCAGCGCGAGGAGCCCCTGTGCCAGGGTTCGTCCCTCTGCCACCAATAATTCTGGAACTGCTGCCACCGGAACCGTCGGAGTCTGATCTACCACCGTCAATTCGACCGTCGGCTGCGATGGTGCCAGCAGAATAACCGGCCACATGGCCGGAAGAACCGGATGCCTGGGTACCCCCGGCTGCCCCGGTAGAACCGGCGCCAGGAGCATATCCGGCCACACTGCCACCCGCGGAAGAACCTGCCGCTGCTGTCATACCGATGGGTGGAGCAGACATCGCTCCGCCGCCCGCAGAGGAACGGGATACGGCCTCTCGGCCAGTCACTCCGCCGAATCCTCCGGATGCCTGAGCAGCCCCTGCGCCGAACCCAGCCTGGCCATTACCGACGCCTACGCCACCGGGCACCTGAACTGCACCAGCTGCCACACCGGGGGCCGTGGTACCAGACGGCATTGTTCCCGCAGAGCCGGACACACCAGAGCCCTGGCCCTGCGCACCGATCATTGGGGGGCGCGCACCGCCGGATCCTTCTTCTTCCTTCTCGTGCCGCTTGCGGTTCAGGTCAACGAGTTCTTCGTAGACCTCAAGATCCTCAAGCTCATCATCGCTGGTGGCGGTGATTCCGTGCACATCGTAGCCCGTGACCCGCCTAGGGGTGTCGTCTGCCGTCATCATGACCTCCTGTTGTGACTCTTCAAGTTTGCCATCCCTGGGGGCCACCCAGGCCAGCGGCAACACCCTGAGATCTCCGCGACTTATCACAACCGGATGCCACGCAACAGATTTGCCTGCCGATTGATCCTCGGGAACCGGCACACATAGGCTTGTCGCCGACATTTTCAAGGCAAAGGGGAATGATGCAGATCAAGATCTCAGACCATTTCACCTTCGCAAAGCTCCTCCGGTTCACCGCCCCGACAGCAGCCATGATGCTGTTTACATCGATCTACGCGATCGTCGACGGGTTGTTCGTCGCCAATTTCGTCGGGAACACTGAGTTCGCGGGACTCAACTTCATCTACCCGATGCTGCAGATGATCTCCTCGCTCGGGATGATGCTCGGTTCGGGAGGCAGTGCCCTGGTGGCCAAGACCCTCGGAGAAGCCCAGCCTGAACGGGCCAACCAACTTTTCTCGTTGATCATCCGGGCGACCATCGTATTGGGTGTAGTAGCCTCCGCTATTGGGGCCTGGCTCGTCCCGGATGTGGCACGAGGACTCGGAGCGACCGGTCAGTTGTTGGAAGCATCAACCCTGTACGGCAGAATCTTCCTCGTCGGGCTAACCACCATGATGCTCCAGGCCGTGTTCCAGTCCTTTTTCACCGCAGGAGGCCGTCCGCACACCGGGCTGTGGTTCGTGATCGGCACCGGGATCACCAATATGGCGCTGGACTGGTTGTTGATCGTTCCGCTGGACATGGGGTTGGCCGGGGCGGCCTGGGCAACGGTCATCGCGTCTTTGGCCGGAGGTTTGCTGCCCCTGATTTGGTTTTTGCGTCCCAATCCTTCCATGCTGCAACTGGGGAAAGCGGTTCGTGACTGGCGTGCCCTAGGCAAGGCATGTACCAATGGCTCCTCCGAGATGATGGCGAATATCGCGATGGCTGTTGTCGGAATGCTGTACAATTATCAACTACTCAAGTACACCGGGGCCGACGGGGTCGCCGCCTACGGGATCATCATGTACGCAGGCTTCGGGTTCGCGGCAATCCTATTGGGCTTCGCCTTCGGAGTTTCCCCGCTGATCGCCTACAACCATGGCGCCCGTCGCACCGACGAACTGCGCAGCCTCTTCACCAAGTCGGTGACTCTGGTAACGATCTTCGACTTGGTGATGACCATCACCATCTTTCTTGTAGTTCGCCCGGTTGCCGGGCTGTTCGCCGCCGGGAACCAGAATCTACTGGATCTCACTGTCCAGGGAGGCCGGATCTATGCCCTGGCCTTCCTTCTGATCGGCTTCAACATCTTGGGCGGTATCCTATTCACCGCCCTAAACAACGGGCTGCTGTCTGCGGTCATCGCCTTCTGCCGGACTCTGGTCTTCGAATGCTTGTGCGTACTAGTGCTTCCCGGATTCTTCGGGGTACCCGGGATCTGGGCATCCGCAGTGGTGGCCGAGGTGTTGGCCTTCTTGGTGACCCTTTCCATCGTGCTGGGCGCCCGTCGTCACTACGGTTATCTCTGAGCACCGGCGCTGCCCTGAATGGCTCCCACATCGTTTGCCGACTTCGGTGTTCACGATGGATATGAACGTATTCTCTTTTCCATCGAGTTGGGGTTGTTGTCCATCGAGCAGTGATCTGGCTGATGGGAGTCATCTAAGCGGTAAAACCTCAATGTTGTTGCATCGTCTCCGGAAGAAAGAGCCGTACCATGCGCAACAGTGACCGGCAGCAGTTCGAGTCAGCGAATGTTTTTGACACAAGCGAACCGAACCTTGCCCACAACGAATTCTTCACCGGGTAATCCTTCCTGAGCCTGTTGGCCGACCCGCAGGCCGGAGAGCTCTCATATGACGTTCGAACCGGGGTACCGCAACAGTTGGCAGATCCACCACGCCGCCACGGGTATTGGCCAAGTTCTCATCTGTACTGCCGGATCCGGTTGCTATCAGCAGGAGGGCAGTCCTGCTGTCTCGCTGAGACCAGGTTCGGTCGTCGTCATCCTGGCCGGTATCAAGCACTGGCACGGGGAGAGGGATTCCTGATTCTCCCGCATCGCAAGCGTCCCGGACAGCACCGAGATGTCACGATCAACGGCTGGAACTGGTCAGCGACAAGCGCTAGGCGGCCCTGGAAAACTGATTACCCCACCGAAGACAATCGAGGCCCTCAATGATCCTGTTCAACAATGATTATGACCGAGGCGCTCATCCAAACGTCCTGGCCGCCTTGACCGCCGCCAACGAAGATTCCCATCCGGGCTATGGCCACGACACTTGGTGTGCCCGTGCCCGAGAGCTGATCTCCGCCCATCTCGGCGGGGTCGCCGCCGAAATCCACTTCCTGGTGGGCGGCACACAGGTGAACTCCACCCTGATCGCTGCCGCGTTACGTCCCTGGCAGTCGGTACTCAGCGCCGATTCCGGGCACATCGCTGTCCATGAGACCGGAGCCGTCGAGGCCACCGGACACAAGGTGGAGGCACTGCCGACCAGCAACGGGAAGCTGGCAGCAACTCAGATCGAAGATGCGGCCACAAGGTGGGCCAGATCGACAGTGCCCGAACACGTCACCCAGCCCCGGGTGGTCTACATCTCCTTTCCCACCGAATTTGGAACCCTCTACTCACTGTCCGAGCTGACCGAAATCTCCGAGGCCTGCCGTCGTCACAAGCTCTTCCTGATGATCGACGGGGCACGTCTCGGCTATGGGCTGGGGTCATCTGCCAATGACGTGACAATCGCGGACATCGCCAGGCTAAGTGATGTCTTCACCATCGGTGGCACCAAATGCGGTTTGCTGTTCGGGGAAGCCGCAGTGATCATCAATCCGGTCATCGCCGACGGGTTCCGGTCGATGATGAAGCGCAGCGGGGCCCTACTGGCCAAAGGATGGTTGCTCGGTATCCAATTTGCCACGATCTTCACCGATGACCTGTACTTCCGAATCACCGCACGGGCCGATGAACAGGCACAACGGATCAAACAGATCTTCAACTCCCACGGGATCGCATCCCACATGGATTCACCAACCAACCAGCAATTCATCGTGGTAACCACTGCCCAGATGGAAGCCCTGGGGTCGCACTTTGGTTTCGAGTACTGGGAGGCACTGGGCGACGACCGGCATTGTGTCCGGTTCTGCGCATCTTGGTCAACCACCGATTCACAGATCGATCATCTCGCCGAGGTTATCGCTGCCCTGTGACCCGTCGATCCTGATCAGGCCTCAACATTCGCATCGCGTCAGTCGGTTGCCGCCCTGCGAGGATGGCCGACTGGGCTGCGGGGTGCCATCCACCGGTTGACGACCGCCAACCCACAGGGTGTGGCGAAGACCGCCACGAGGAGCGTCATTCCCGCAGCAAGCGTGGCGCCGCGACACACCACAGCGGTCGTCACATCACCCGCAGCCGCCCCCACGATCCCAGCAAGGCCGATGAGTGCCGCGGATGCCACCAGAATCGCGCGGAAAGAGTCCTCGTGGGCCGCGCGCAAGGATTCTTGTGTTCCCCGCACGGCTGCCTCACGACGCAGCCGGGTGACAAAGACGGATCCGTGTGCGATGACCAGAACCGTCACGATGGCATGGATGATGGGGATCTCCACCAGGTGGACGCGGTCTCCGCCTGCGGCGAGCAATGCCAAGCTTCCCCAGATTCCACAATAGGTAGACAGGAGACTCACCAATGCCCCGGAGATGGATTGGCATCCGATGACCATGACGGCCAAGGCGCACAGCCCGGCGACGGCCATTGCGCTGACCCATCGTCCATCGAAGGCATCGGCGAGCTGGTGGGCCAGCACCTGCTGACCCACTAGATAGTGCTCTGCAGCAAGGGTGTCCGAACGCGCTTCCACATCATTGATGAAGTCCGTTGTCTCATCGGATTCCACCGGCAGATGGGTGTTGATGACCACTCGGGAGAATCTCATTCCCGTGAGCGTCGTGCGCGCACCGTCCACCTTATCTAGAGTCTCCCTCACCCGGTAACGCGAGTCACTGGTGGTCAACGACGCAAATCTGGGGTCGTCGAGGACCTTGGTGCGAATGTGCATAAGAAGCTCATCCATGGAAACCCGCCAGGTCTCATCGAAGGCAATCCTGGTCGCATGGATCAAGTGAATTAGCTGAATCGCGGGGACACCGGTATCCATACCCATCGCCCCCAATAGCTCGGCCATCCGCGTCGGGGAAACCCGAGCCTGGGAGACGACGGAGTCGACGAGGCTTCGCAAGGCTTTCAGCGACGTCACTGCGGCCTGGTCGAACTGGGCGGCTCGTCCCGGATCCGCGAAAACCTCATCGGTGACCATGATCAGGAAGTCGGCGGGGCTCATCACCCAGGTCTGGGTAGTGCCGGTACGTAACTGGCGCAGCAGGAAAATCTGGTTCATCTGCTGGACTCGAGCACCAAATCTGGAGGCCATCCCTGAGGGGGTGAACCGGGTTCCTTCGATAACCCCGGTGATGAATGGTGATAATTGCTGCATGGCGACCGCCTTGTCGCCGAGCAAAGGAACGAAGCGTTGGGGATCTGTGGCGACATAGTTGATCAACTGGCTGGGAGTATAGGACCAGAACCCTGACTCGCCCTCGGCAGCCTGCAATGCCAGGGCCAACTGCACCTGTTCAGCAGGCATCTGCAGCAGCGAGGTGAGGGTGGATACGTCCAGTTGAGTTTCCTGGATGCTCGCGGTCATGGCAGCAGAGGCATCCCGAATTCTCGCCACTGCCGAAGGATCGAGCCCAACCGACAACACCGGGTCCACGACTGCGCTGCCAAGCACGAAGGCAGCGAAGTCCTTCATTGAAGTCGTCGTCGATCTCCCCTTAGTAGCCGCTGTGACAAGGTGTGAGACCTGATTGATATCCATCGAGAAAGTCTCCGCCAAGGCCTGCGCATTCATCGGGACGGTGATGGCCGTCGTATCGGTGAAGCGGGCCACGGCCTCAACTTTGGAACGTTGCTGATCATCCATGAGGCCCAAGGCCCAAGGCTGGTCGTTGATAGTTCTCAGGAAGGAGATGATCTCCGGCAGTGAGCAGGTTGTCTGAGCATAGCTGCCATCATCGACCTGGTGGCGGGCATAGACCCCCAGCATCCGTGACTGGTCCACGTCGAGCAGAGAGGACATTGCCCCGTGGCTGATAGGGGTCTGCAGCACCCGGGCATCGGTGTAACGCCTCAGCCCGCGCAGTTCTTCCATGGTGTTTGCATCCAAGGTGCCTGACATCGACGGATCCACGCTCACGTGGTCAACGATGAAATCAATGAACTCGCGTAAGGTGAGAGCCCCGGGATCAACCCCTCCTTTTGCAGCATAGTGCTCCAGCATCATCTGCTCTACGCGGGCGCTGTCCAGGCCAAAGCGTTCGGCGAGAGCGGAGGACGGAACCGCAGCAACCATCGCCGCCCGGTCTGCGTAGGGCAGTAGACCACGCAACCGGACGGCGTTTGCAGCCCCGGCGCCTTTGGCAATCAGCGGGTCACCGGCGGCCTGCGAGGTCACGAAGGTGATGAACTCCCCGGCACTCATCTCGGGCACCTCACCGAACATGTCCTGGTACACCAAACGCAGCACATCTGGGTCGAGGCCTTCCCCTGGAACCAGGGTATCCATGGCTGTGGCCATCTGACCGGCACTTTGAGGAATGGTTGTCACCGTCGGAACCGCGGTAACCTGATCCACCCTCGGATCGGCAGCCAACTGGTTGACCAGCGCAGAAGCCTGCGCGGTGTCGCTGCTGGAATGCAGCAGCACCACCTGGTTGCGTTTAGGGAAGATTGGTGAGACCTGATCACGAGGCCCCTCAATGTGCACCATCCCGGAGTTTCCCGCCATGATGCAGCACCCCACGGTGACCACCAGCAGAGCGACAGCCACCAGCCCACGGCAGCGGTATTGGAGATCTGCCAATCGCCCGGCATCCGGTTTCCAGCTGGTTTTCGCGGTCGCCGCCAATATCTTGTGAGTGACGAGCAGCAGCGGAACCAGCACCATGAAGACGGTGATCGCGCTGGTCACCACGGCTGTGGCCAATCCAGCGCCCAGTTGAATACGTAGCGGGACTCCCATGCCCCACAACACCGCGAGCGCCACGAGGGTGGCCAATGTGGTGGTGATTACCGGTGGCAGAGTCGCGATGAGTGCGGCACCCATCGCATCAGAGGGTTGGTCGTTCCTGTTCTCCTCCCGATGGTAACGATCCAACAGGGTGATCGAATGGTGGACCGTCAACGCCACCTGCACCACCACGATCAAGGCGCCCAGGGGTGGCATCGTTTTGTAGACCGCGCCGCTACCCCAGGTGATGAGTGTCCCCGATGCGCATGCCAAAAGCACCAGAACTGGTTCACTCCATGATGCGCTCACCGCCAGCAGCAAGATCAGCACTAGCGCAGCCGCAACGGTAAGCACTCCTGCCGACGGTATTCCCGGAGCCCTGGCCTGCTCGGGTGTCCAGACGATGTTGTCATCAGTAAAATCCTTGTCCAGGGTTTCCTCGACGGCAGCTTCATCGAGAGATGCGGGTTCGCAGTCGAGGTGGAGCACGAACAGGCTGTGTTCACCTGAGGTGTACTCACCAGAAGCTAGATCATGATCGACAGAAATGACGTGCTCAATCTGCCGCAACCTATCTGCCAACACCCGGGCCTCGGATACATCGAGTCCGGTGCCCATCACCCTGATCGATGTCCGCTTGGTGGGGGTGGGGAATTCTTCAGCCATCACCTGCTGCCCCGCCTGTGATGCGGCAGGCAGAGCCGTGATCGGTTCCGTGGTCACGTGGAGCCGGGATGTGAGGAAGGCACCAACTACCGTCACCATGGTCATGAGGCCGAGCACCACAAGGTGCCTGCCGACCAGGAATGATGCGATTTTCTGCATGCGGTCTCCTAGAAGCAGTGACCACGCTAATCACCTGGGGGGGTCGCCAACAACTGCAGATGGCAGGTCAGTCTTGCCTGGAGGACATCAATCTGCTGCCCTCGTAGTCCGAGTGTTGCCCCAGAAGACGTGATCGCTGATGGAACCGGTAACCTTGATTCACTGTCCAGTGCAGTCCTGCACCGGGAAAGGAACACAGATGCGCGCCTCCGCCTCGGATGCCATCTCCCGCAGGCTCCCTTCCGAGCCCGATCGTCAGCAGATGGCCCAGGCCGTCGTCGGCACTCCCGCTGCGGGACCACGTCGCAGCGTGGTGGCCGTCGCGGGTGTGGCCACCCTCGGTTCCCTGCTCTTCGGCTACGACACCGGGGTGATCTCCCAAGCCCTTCCATTCATGCACATGCCGCTGGCCGCACGCGGGTTAGGGCTCACCAGTTTCGAAGAGGGAGCCATCGGCGGCACCCTGCTCATCGGCGCCGCTATCGGGGCACTGGTCGGCGGTTATCTATCCGACAAGTACGGGCGTCGCCATAACCTCACCCTTCTGGCCATCATCTTCATCATCGGGGCCATCGGCACCGCAGCCGCACCCAATGTGTGGGTGATGTATCCCTTTCGGATCATCCTCGGCATGGCGGTGGGCGGCGCAAGTGCAACCGTCCCGGTCTATTTGTCCGAAACCGCCCCCAAGGCGGTACGCGGGTCGATCGTCGCTGTGGATCAGTTGATGATAGTCACCGGTCAGTTGTTGGCCTTCGCGATGAATGCTGCGATCTCGGCGCTACACGGCGGTCCGCAGTTAACCATTTCCGTCGATCCGTCTGGGCACTTCGCCCCCGGCACCTACTCCTATGACGCGATCAGTGCCCTGCAACTCGCCAAGGGTGGAACCATGAGCACAGAGGAATTCCGTTCCTTCTGTGACCAACTGGTCATCGCATCGGGTAATGGCGAGGCCTGGCGCTACATGCTCGTACTGTGCTCGGTACCGGCCATTGCCTTGTGGATTGGTATCCGCCAGATGCCCGAGTCCTCCCGGTGGTACATCTCGGTTAACCGTCTGCACGAGGCCATCGGGGCCCTCAAGCAGGTGCGCAATGACGACGCTGATCCCTTGGTCGACGAACTGCTGGAGATGACCCGCGCCCACGACGCGGAGATGAACGAGGCCTCCCATCGGGCGAAATTCGTCAGGGTGATGCGTACCCCATGGCTGCGTCGGCTCCTGGGAGTCGGCATCTTCCTGGCGATCGTGAACCAGACCACCGGGGTGAATACCGTCATGTATTACGCCCCCAAGGTGCTCGACCTGGCGGGCATGTCGACCTCTGCCGCGATCACCGCTCAGGTCGCCAATGGCGTGATGAGTGTCTTCGGTGCGGCCCTCGGCCTGTGGCTGATCCGCAAATTTTCCCGTCGCGGGCTATTGATCGCTGACGTGGTGGGGGTTGGTGTATGCCTGCTTGCCATCGCCGCTGTCTTCGCGACAATCATCTCACCGGCAATCAGGACTGGTACCCCTGCCCCGGGCTGGGCTGCCTGGGGCGTGCTCGGGTTAATGAGCGTGTTCATGGTGATCGTCCAGTCTTCAAACGGCACCGTGGTGTGGACAATGCTCGGCGAGGTCTTCCCCTCCCAGGTACGCGGGGTGATGAACGGCACAGCAATCTTCTGCCACTGGATCGCCAACGCGACCATCACATGGACCTTCCCATCGATGATTGAGGCCCTAGGTGGTGCGGCCACCTACGCCGTCTACGGGGTGGCGAACCTGGTCATCGGCACGATCCTGTTCAAGGTGATGCCCGAGACCAAGGGGCGTTCCCTTGAGGAGATTGAGCTCGACATGATGGAGCGCTACTCCCGGGACTGATCAAGTCTCACAAGGTCTAGCCTGCCTTTGGCCTGGGAGCTGGGATGAATCCCTGGTGAATGAGTTGAGGCCGGGGAAGATTCGTGTGTCACGATTTCATTCCCGCAACACGCCACCGGTCCAGATGGGGCAGCACCGCGCCAAGCAACGAAACAGCTTCGTCCAAGCTGAACCCTCCGTGCTCGACCATGCGAGGGGCGCAGTCCTCAATCATAGACTCCATGTCCACCTCCTGAAGGAAACGCCCCTCGTCATAGCACCACACACAGTAGGCATCCGAGATGGACCCATCTGCCTCATGACCACGTTCCGCCTGGTCGGCCAGGATCATTCCGCAGCTATTGCAGCATGAGCCCGGCATTTCGAGAAGGCGCGTGACCGGTACGTCGAGCGCGATGGCGAGTAGCTTCATCATGTCGATCCCTGGCGTCGTTTCACCGGTCTCCCACCGTGACACCGCTTGCCGCGTCACGTACAGCCGTTCAGCAAGTTCTTGTTGAGTCAGATCCTTCTGTCTGCGAAGCTCCGCAAGGGTCTCTCCGAATGCCATGATGCCGCTCCTTCAATGTCGTCTTGCACTTGATCCAAGCAGAGGGAATACCAGTCGTCGAGAAACAATCTGTTGCGGGCCCAGGAAACCTGGCATGCAAGGAGATCACTCCCACTCGATGGTGCCCGGCGGCTTGGAGGTCACGTCGATGACGACGCGGTTGACCTCACGCACCTCGTTTGTGATCCGGGTAGAGATCTTCTCGATGAGATCGTAGGGAAGCCTCGACCAGTCAGCGGTCATGGCATCCTCCGAAGACACCGGCCGCAACACAATGGGATGACCGTAGGTACGCCCATCACCTTGGACACCGACTGAACGAACGTCGGCGAGCAGCACTACCGGCATCTGCCAGACCTCACGGTCCAACCCGGAAGCGGTGAGTTCGGCGCGGGCGATGGCGTCTGCCTCACGCAGCACGTCGAGGCGCTCACGAGTGACCTCACCGATGACCCGGATAGCTAACCCCGGCCCGGGGAAGGGCTGACGCCACACGATGTGGTCGGGCAGACCCAACTCTGTGCCGACCGCCCGTACTTCATCCTTGAACAGAACGCGCAGCGGTTCGATGAGGGTGAACTGCAGATCGTCGGGCAGCCCCCCAACATTGTGGTGGGATTTGATGTTTGATGCTCCCTCACCACCGCCAGATTCCACGACATCGGGGTAAAGAGTTCCTTGGACCAAGTAGTCGACTCCTTGCTCGCCGGCAATCTTCCGGGCGGCATCCTCGAAGGCACGGATGAACTCTCGGCCGATGGTTTTGCGCTTGATCTCGGGATCATTCACCCCCGCCAGTGCACTAAGGAAGCGATCCTTCTCGTCGGCAACCACCAAACGCACCCCAGTGGATGCGACGAAATCCTTCTCGACCTGCTCGGCCTCACCCTTGCGCAGCAGACCATGGTCGATAAACACACAAGTCAGCTGCTCACCGATGGCCTTTTGTACCAGGGCGGCCGCGACCGCGGAATCAACCCCACCGGACAGCCCGCACAGCACCTTGCGGTCCCCTACTTGTTCCCGGATCCGGGCCACCTGCTCGGCGACGATGCCGGCTGAAGTCCACTCCGGGGTGATCCTGGCGATCCTGTACAGGAAATTCTCCAATACCTTCTGCCCGTACTCGCAGTGCTGCACTTCGGGATGCCACTGAACTCCGGCCAGCTTCCGATCGAGAGCCTCGAAGGCTGCTACCGGAGCACCAACGGTCTGCGCCAGACAAGCGAAACCATCCGGAGCGACAGTCACTGCATCACCATGGGACATCCAGATCCGCGCATCGGCAGGAACCCCTGCGGTGAGCACCCCACTGGGAGCGATTCTCACCTGGGTGCGTCCGAACTCCGAGGTGGAGGTACGAGATACCTCACCGCCCAAGGCACTGGCCATGGTTTGGAAACCGTAGCAAATGCCGAATACCGGGACCCCTGCATCGAGCAGCCCCGGATCGACCTGGGGCGCTGCCTCAGCGTAGACCGATTGTGGTCCACCGGACAGGATGATCGCCTGCGGCTGGCGGGCAAGCACCTCGGCAGCGCTGGCAGTGTGCGGCATGATCTCTGAGTAGACCCGAGCCTCGCGCACACGGCGGGCGATCAACTGGGCGTACTGGGCGCCGAAGTCGATGACAATGACAGGACGAGAAGCCATGGCGGCATTCTAAACGCATGCCACGCGGCACCCATGACCATGTCGGACTGGTTCCTCGGCAGCGGAGGATGGTTTGATGGAAGAGTGAGTTTGCGCATCATGTTCCACCGCATTAACGAAGACCTTGCCACTGCGCAGCGGGAGGACCCTGCAGCACGCTCCAAGTTCGAGGTCGCCATCCTCTACTCAGGTCTTCACGCTATCTGGGCCCACCGGGTCGCCCACTGGTTGTGGAGCCGTCCATGCGGGCGCTTCCCGGCACGGTTCCTCTCCCAGTTCGCCCGCTTCTGGACGGGCATTGAGATCCACCCGGGAGCAACGATCGGGCGTCGATTCTTCATCGACCACGGTATGGGTGTGGTGATCGGCGAGACCGCGATCGTCGGTGACGATGTGCTCATATATCACCAGGTCACCTTGGGAGGACGTGCCAGAGGCAGGTTCAAGCGTCATCCGACCATCGGTGATCGGGTTCTCATCGGGGCTGGCGCCAAGGTAGTCGGCGACATAGTCATCGGGAACGATGCGAAAATCGGTTCTAATGCCCTAGTGGTCAAGGATGTCGAACCAGGAGCGGTCGTCGTGGGCATCCCCTCCAACGTGCGGCGGGGCGACGTCATCGCCTGAGCCAGACCGGCACAAGCTCTCCCGGTGGCACCTGCTGGATTGCCGCTCCTACAACTGTCTTCGTACCCAATGTGGCCAATTTGCTGACACGACTGCATTCATGGAACACAATGAGACCGTTGTGGCGACCCGACAACCGGTGCCCTCAATGCCGAGAGCATCCCGCCACCAACACCGACCACAGGATCCGGGCCCATCCAACTCCCGGACCCATTCACAGGAGGGTTTTCGTGTCTTCCAATCTCAAATCGGTCAATGTGCTGGGCATTGCCGCCACCTTCGTCGGCACCGTGATCGGTGCCGGTTACGCATCCGGGCAGGAGATCCTGCAGTACTTCGTCTACTTCGGGCCATGGGGCATCGGAGCGATCCTGATCGCCGGTGTCCTGTTCTTCCTGACCGGCTACTTCGCCATGGCCCTGGGCCGCAAGCTGCAGACCAGCGACTACCAGCATGTCGTCAATCCGCTGAAGAATCCGATTCCCCAGTATTTCTGCGACATCATGATCCTGTTCTCGCTGGTGGGGACCTTCGTCATCATGATCGCGGGTAACGCGGCCAACTTCCAGCGGCAGTTCGGCCTACCCCTGGCAGCCGGGGGGATCTTCCTCGTCGTGCTGTGCGTGATCAACTTGCTATTCGGCATGCGTGGGTTGGTACTCATCCAATCGTTGATCGTCCCGATCATGGTCGTGGTGGCCATCGGCGTATCGCTGTATGCCATCGCCAATCCCATCTCTGCCGCGGCCACCGAGTACGAGGTCAACTCCTCCCCAATGATCAAGAACTGGATCATGTCGGGGATTCTCTACGTTTCCTTCAATGCCCAGTTGGCGATCGCCGTTCTGGTACCCATCGGCCATGAGGGCAGGATGAAGCGCAGCACTCTGTTCTGGGGCACCTTCATCGGTGGTTTCCTGCTGGGACTTGGCGCACTGGTGGAGTACTTCGCCCTCATCCGCAACGCCTCAATCATCGGCACGACGACCCTACCAATGGTTGAGCTAGCGGCGAACATCTCGCCAATCATGCAGGGCGTCTACACCCTCGTGCTGTTCTTTGGTCTCTACTCGACGGCGATCTCCTGCTTCTTCGGCACCTACGAACGCTTCGCCGATATCCCGGCTCTTGAGAAATTCGGCAAGGTTCCGCTGCTCATCGGCATCGCGGTGGTCTGCTTCATCGCATCCTTCGTCGGCTTCAAGGACCTCGTCGGTTATGTCTACCCGGCGCTGGGCTATGGCGGCATGATCATCATGGTGCTCATGAGTTGGATGTACTTCAAGAAGGTCGGGGCAACCGGAAGCATCAACCCGGATCCCGGCACCCTGCGGCAGGCCGCCGACGCCCCAGAACCGGACGAAGCCTGAACAGGAAGGAATCAGATGATCGACATCAGCGGCCTGCGTCCTGTGTGGGCCGAAATAGACCTTGATGCCGTGGCTCACAACATCCGGGAGATCCGTCAGCTGGTGGGCCCCAGCGTTGAGGTGACCGGCGTGGTCAAGGCCAATGCCTACGGCCACGGCTCTCCCCAGTTCGCCCGCTGCTTACTGGCCAACGGAGCCACCAGGCTGGCCGTCGCCACCCTGGATGAAGCCTTGGAACTGCGGGATGCGGGCATTGATGCGCGCATCCTGATCCTCGGCTGGACACGTCCACAGCAGGCAGCCACCGTCGTGGCGAGCGGGATCGACCAATGCGTGTACTCCATGGATCTGGCCCGTGCATTGTCGCAGGCGGCGGTTGACCAAGGCCGTGAGGCTATGGTGCACATCAAGATCGACTCGGGGATGGGCCGCATCGGCCTACGGCCCGACGAGAACCCAGTTGACGAGATCGTGGCCATGCTGCAACTGCCGGGCATCAGTTTCGAGGGCATCTTCACCCATTTCGCGGTGGCGGACACACTCGACAAGACCTACACCCGCGGCCAGTTCGAGGCCTTCACCGCACTCATTGATGAGATCGCCGCCCACGGTCATGTGCCACGCATCAGGCACTGCGCCAACAGCGCGACGATCATCGACCTGCCCGAGATGCATTTGGACATGGTCCGGCCCGGCATCATCCTCTACGGAGTCCTACCTTCGGACGAAGTGATGGCCGAACGGATCGACCTGCATCCGACGATGCGGCTAAAAGCCATGGTGAGCCATGTAAAGCAGTTGGCAGCGGGCGAAACGGTGAGTTATGGGCGCAAATTCACTGCCGAGCGACCGTCGGTGATCGCATCCCTACCTCTTGGCTACGCCGACGGCTACCACCGGATACTGTCCGGCCGGGCCGAGGTCGTCATCCGAGGCCGCCGCGCTCCGGTAGTTGGGCGGGTGTGCATGGACCAGTTCATGATCGACGTCACCGACGTCCCCGGGGTCAGTGTGGGCGACGAGGTCCTGCTCTGGGGCACCGACGACCTGCGGTGTGAGGAAGTGGCCGATTGGGCAGAGACCATCGGTTACGAACTGCTCACCTCGGTAGCTCGTCGGGTTCCGCGGGTCTTCTTGGAAGGCGGCAAGGTCGTGGAGGTAGTCAATCTGCTGCTGGAGTGATGTGACGAATCACCGGGGGCGCGTCAATTGTTGGCGTGCCCCCGTCCAGCGCCCGGGCACCGGATGGCAATCTCGGTGTGGTGTCGGACCACCTCGGAGACGATGAAATTCAGTAACTTCTCCGCGAACTCCGGGTCCAGTTCCGCCTCATCAGCCAAGCACCGTAACCGTTCGATTTGTTGCGCCTCGCGTCCCGGATCAGCCGGGGGCAGGCCACAAGCGGCCTTCAGATGTCCGACCTGCTGGGTAATCTTGAACCGTTCCGCCATGATGTGAATGATCGCGGCGTCGAGGTTGTCAATCGACCCGCGCATCCGTGCTAGTTCCTCGGGAATCATCTGATCAGCCATGTCAGCGGATAATCAGATCGATGCGCTGGAAGGACTTCACGTCGGTGTACCCGGTGGTGGCCAGCGCACGGCGCAAGGCTCCGGCGAAATTCATCTCGCCATCGGGCGAATGGGAAGGCCCTGCGATGATCTCAGCCAAGGAGCCGACCTGTTCCATGTGCACCCGGCGTCCCCGAGGCAGGCTCTGGTGCCATGCCTCGGGGCCCCAGTGCCACCCCTTGCCAGGGGCATCGGTAGCTCTAGCAAGCGGAGTGCCGAGCATCGCGGCGTCGGCACCGCAGGCCAGCGCTTTGACCACATCACCGCAGTAGCCCATAGAGCCGTCGGCGATGACGTGGACGTAGCGGCCCCCAGATTCATCCAGGTAGTCGCGGCGTGCCTCGGCAGCATCGGAGATCGCCGTGGCCATCGGTACCTCGATGCCCAAAGTCTGGGCATTCGTGGACATCGCCGCACCCCCGAAACCGACCAATACCCCGGCGGCGCCGGTGCGCATCAGGTGAAGAGCGGTCTGATAGGTGGCACACCCGCCGACGATGACCGGGACCTCCATCTCATGGATAAATTTTGCCAGATCGAGCGGCTCGTGGTCCCGGGCGACGTGCTGGGCCGAGACTGCGGTGCCTCGGATAACGAAGAAATCACAGCCGACACCCTCAATCACCTCGGCGAATTCCTGGGCGTTCTGAGGCGACAGCGCGCCGGCGACGGGTACATCGGCCTCCCTGATCTGCCGGAGCCGCTCGGTGATCAGTTCCGCTCGGATGGGGGCAGCGTAGATCTCCTGCAACCTGGCGGTAACCCCGGCATCCGCTCCCATTCCTGCCAGTTCCTCAAGAACCGGCAGCGGATCCTCGTAACGGGTCCACAACCCTTCGAGGTTGAGCACTCCCAAACCTCCGAGGCGACCGAATTCGATTGCTGTTCGTGGACTCATCACCGAATCCATCGGGGCTGCGAGCAGAGGAAAGCTGAAGGTGATGGCATCGCACTTCCACTCAAGATCAACAGTCTCCATGGCGCGGGTACGTCGAGTGGGCATGATCGCCACGTCGTCGAGCGAGAAGGCCCGCTCAGCTCGCTTGGAGCGTCCGATGTCATCCATGATTCTCCGATCGTTGGCCCAGCACTCGTCCTGCCCGGATCAACCGGGTACACGCACGTCTGCAAATCTACCGGTTTCACCCTCTTGGTTCTCATTTGCCCGAGACCCAAACCGTCTGCCTCCCCCACAACCGGTCCTGCCCAGCGCGCAAACATCACCGAACGCATATGCGAGGCACTCCACCTCGCAGTGAATGGCCTTCTACAGGGCAGATCACAGGAAGATGATCTTGATATGCGGGCGAATGGCGAGGCAGTGTACCGCGTCGCGCCTACAGCCCTCCACTCACCCCCATGTTCAAATTTACGAATTTGGTTCAGCATGCTGAACAATGACTAAATGGTCTTGACAAGGGATTTTATCCAAGTTCAGAACTTGATCGAACACGTTCAGACCATTCTTTCGATTCAGCGGACAGAACGAATAATCCGGCGATACCGTGAAAACAACCTCACAATCCCTGAGGGAACCTGAACTCAACGAGGAGTTGTCGCTCATGCGCATTGCAGTACCGAGTGAAGTCAAGAACAACGAGTTCCGCGTCGGCATCACGCCCGTCGGCGTCCACGAACTCGTGCGCCGAGGCCACGAGGTCTTCGTCCAGGCAGGGGCCGGCACTGGCTCTTCCATCACCGATGAGGAATACGCCGCACAAGGAGCAAAGATCGTCGAAGGCGCCCAGGCCACCTGGGAGGCCGGCGAGATGATCATCAAGGTGAAGGAGCCAATCGAACAGGAGTACGGCTTCTTGCGCGATGACATGACGCTGTTCACTTACCTGCACCTCGCGGCCGACCGCCCCCAGACCGACGCCCTGCTGAAGGCAGGAACTCACGCGATCGCCTACGAAACCGTCCAGTTGCCCAACCGCATGCTCCCCCTGCTCTATCCGATGTCCGAGGTTGCCGGCTGCCTGGCGCCCCAGGTCGGTGCCCACCACCTGATGAAGGCCTCCGGCGGACGTGGCGTGCTGATGGGCTGCGTCGGCGGCGTGCAGCAGGCCAAGGTCGTCGTCCTCGGCGGCGGCACCGCAGGTCAGAACGCGGCCAACATCGCCCTCGGCATGGGTGCCGATGTCACCGTCCTCGACACCGACCTTGAGAAGCTGCGCGCTACCTTCTGGCGTTTCAACAACCGGGTGCACGCCCTAGCGTCCTCGGCGTTGACCGTTCGCGAACAGGTACTCCAGGCCGATCTGGTTGTCGGCACCGTGCTCATTCCGGGAGCCAAGGCCCCGAAGCTGGTCACCAACGAGATGGTCTCCCAGATGAAGCCGGGCTCGGTGCTCGTCGACGTCGCCATCGATCAAGGCGGCTGTTTCGAAGACTCCCACCCGACGACCCATGATGCCCCGACCTTCCAGGTGCACAACTCGGTGTTCTACTGCGTGGCCAACATGCCTGGTGCGGTTCCCAACACCTCGACTTGGGCGTTGACCAATGCAACTCTCCCCTACGCCTGCGCCCTGGCGGACAAGGGATGGAAGAAGGCTCTGCAAGATGACCCGGCCCTCGCGCTTGGTCTGAACACCACCGCCGGCAAGCTGACCTTCAAGGGTGTCTCCGAGGCCTTCACCGATCTCGAATACACCCCGCTGGAATCCGTGTTGGGCTGACTAAGGACCATCCATGTCCACAACCGCCAACAATCTCGAGTCGGCGGATGACACCGCTCATCCGCCGACTGACGAGGACCACCTGAAGCGGAATCTGTCCAACCGTCATATCCAACTCATTGCGCTGGGTGGAGCGATTGGTACCGGGCTGTTCATGGGCTCAGGCAAGACGATCCACATCGCAGGTCCCTCGATCATGGTTGTCTACCTGATCTTGGGAACGGTGATGTTCTTGGTCCTGCGGGCGATGGGCGAGATGCTGCTGCACAACCTGAGGTACAAGTCCTTCATGGACTTCTCCCACGATCTCGTGGGGCCATGGGCCGGCTACTTCGCGGGCTGGACGTACTGGGTGTTGTGGGTGATCATCGCCGTGGGCGACATGATCGTCGTCACCGGCTATTTCAACCATTGGGTGAAGAACCTGCACGTCTCCATGATGTGCACGGTCGTCCTGCTCGCCGCGCTGCTCGTCTCCAACATGCTCACCGTCCGGCTGTTCGGTGAAATCGAGTTCTGGTTCGCCATCATCAAGATCCTCGCCATCGTGGTGTTGATCCTGGTCGGTACCGGGATGGTCGTCGGGGGTTTCACCTCCCCCGACGGGACCCAAGCTTCCTTCGCCCATATCTGGGACCATGGGGGCATCTTCCCCATGGGCGTCGGGGGCTTCCTGGCAGCCTTCCCCGTAGCCATCTACTCGTTCATCGGTTCGGAGTTGATCGGTACCACGGCTGCTGAGACCCAGGATCCGTACAAGACCATCCCGAAGGCGATCAATGCGGTTCCCGTCCGCATCATGATCTTCTACGTGCTGGCTCTTGCGGTGATCATGGCCATCACCCCGTGGGACCAGGTCGATCCGAGTCAGAGCCCATTCGTGAACGTCTTCAGCCTGGTCGGTCTGGTGGCTGCGGCATCCGTGATGAACTTCGTGGTGCTGACCTCAGCCTCCTCCTCCGCCAACTCCGGCATCTACTCCTCGTCGAGGATGCTATTCGGGCTGGCGGACCAGGAACAGGCACACCCCACGTTCAAACAGCTCTCCAGCCGGCACGTTCCGGCTAGGGCGCTGCTGCTATCGGGGGGTATCGGCTTCCTGTTCGTTCCAATGCTGCTCATCGGCGGTTCGGTGATGGAGGGCTTCATCTTTATCGCGGACGTGGCGGCGATGCTCATCCTATTCATGTGGTCGCTGATCATGGTGGCGTACATCAAGTACTACCGGAACCATCGTGAGGCCCATGAGAAGTCCATCTACAAGTTGCCCTTCCCGCAGGTCACACCATGGGTGGTGTTGGCATTCTTTGCCTTTATCCTCATCGTGACGGCCTTCCAGGAGGGGCAGTTGATCAAGTTGGCACTCACCTCGGTGTGGTTCGTCATCCTGTTCATCGGCTGGCAAGTCCAGAAGAGACGCAGGGGAATCCGCGAATTCCACTGATCAGCAACTCCTCGCGTGTGAGGGGTGAGTGGCACAGTCGTGTCACTCACCCCTCACACCGCGTGTACCGCTCAGTCGCGGAAGCCGTTATTACCTGCCACGAATCCAATCAGCATGATTGCCAGAACGCTCGCTGCCGCAGTCATTGGGACCCTCCTCATTAATCTACCCAGGAAGCCGATGCTCCAGGTTCTCACGAACCCGGACCAATGGTAGGACCTTTCTGCCTTGGTCTACCATCGCCGCGGCAACCAGCTTTCAGCAAACGCATCTACCCCCGACCCGCCCGGGTATGAACAAGTCCCGGCGATCACTCATCCGGCCACCGGGCCCGATCAATGCTGGTTTCAGCCCTTGACCGAGTAGTTCGGTGCCTCCACGGTCATCTGAATGTCATGCGGGTGGGATTCCTTCAGACCGGCTGCGGTGATCCGCACGAACCGACCGTTGGTCTGCAACTCGGCGATGGTGCGAGCACCGGAATAGAACATGGACTGGTGTAATCCCCCGGTCAGCTGGTACAGCACCTGGCTCAAGGGCCCGCGATAGGGAACCTGACCCTCAATGCCTTCAGGGATGATCTTGTCGTTCGATGTGACGTCGGCTTGGAAGTAGCGGTCCTTGGAGTAGGACATATGGCGTCCGCGGGTGGCCATGGCCCCCAACGACCCCATGCCGCGGTACTGCTTGAACTGCTTTCCGTTGATGAACACCAGCTCACCTGGGGATTCATCACACCCAGCCAACAAGGAACCCAGCATCACCGTATCAGCCCCGGCGACGATCGCCTTCGCCGTGTCACCGGAGTACTGCAGACCACCGTCGCCGATCACCGGGACCCCGGCTGGCTTCGCGGCCCGGGCTGCCTCGTGGATGGCGGTGATCTGCGGCACGCCAACACCTGCGACAACCCTGGTGGTGCAGATCGAACCCGGCCCGATACCCACCTTGATGCCGTCAGCCCCCGCATCGATTAGCATCTTGGCACCCTCATAGGTGCCGACATTGCCACCGATCACATCCACCGTGGCTGCAGCTCTCTCGGCCTTAAGACGCTTGATGAACTCGGATTCGGCCCTGGAGTGCCCGTGGGCGGTGTCAACGACGATCACGTCAACCCCTGCCTCAATGATGGTCATGGCTCGCTCCCAAGCGTCGCCGAAGACCCCGACCCCGGCTCCCACGCGCAGGCGTCCCTGCTCGTCCTTGGCCGCATTCGGGTACTGGTCGGTCTTAACGAAGTCTTTCAGAGTGATCAGGCCCTTGAGGCGTCCATTCTCGTCGATGAGCGGCAGTTTCTCGATCTTGTTTCGGGCCAGCAGCCCCAGAGCATCGTCGTTCGAGATTCCGACCGGGGCGGTGACCAGCGGCATCGGGGTCATCACCTCACCGACCAAGCGTGTCGGGTCGGATTCGAAGCGCATGTCGCGGTTGGTGATGATGCCGACCAAGGATGTGTCGCTTTCAACAACAGGGATCCCAGAGATCCGGTAGGTGGCACACAATTCCTCCGCGTCGGCCAAGGTGGCCTGCGGAGAGATGGTGATCGGTTGATCGACCATGCCTGCCTCGGAGCGCTTCACCCGGTCCACCATCTTGGCCTGGTCATCGATGGACAGATTGCGGTGGAGGACCCCCATGCCTCCCTCACGGGCCATGGCAATGGCCATGCGGTGCTCGGTGACGGTATCCATCGCCGCTGACAGGAAGGGCACATTCAAAGTGACATTCCTGGTCAGCCTGGAGCAGGTGGAGACTTCGGATGGGATCACATCGGATTCACGTGGCTGGAGCAAGACATCGTCGAATGTCAGCCCCAAAGCCTCGAACATGGGCGGAACTCCGGCAGGGGTCAGGTCCGGCACAGTGCTTCCCTTCGTCAGATTCTTGTGGCCTCAATTCTAGTGGCCAGCAGCCAGCACAGACCCAGTGCCAACACCTGGGCGACAGGAATCGGCCATCCCGCATAGTCCAGGCTCACCGAGGTGACCAAGAAGCCAGCCACGGCGCCAATCACCCACCTAATGGCGTGTTCCCCCAACATCACGGCCCCCAGTAAGACCCCACCCCACAACATGTACCAAGGTTGCAGGCTCGGATAGGCCAGGGCAAAGACGATCAGCCCCCAAGCCCCAAAGCCGACAGGTTCGGCCAGAGCTAGTGACCAGCCCAAGCGGGCGATCACCACCATGCCCGCTAACAGGATGAGTGGCTCGACGAAGGATTTCGCCCCAGGAAGGGAAACCGGGAATACGGTATGCACCACCTCCGAGAGGGTATGAGCCAGTGACTGGGACCCGGCAGACTGGGGTGAGCCGGAGCCCGCCGCCCAGCCGATACCCCAGCCTGAGGTGATGGTGGGGACAGCGAATCCGATGATCACCCCACCCAGTCCGATAGCTAACCGCCCCAAGGCAGGGGCCCAGTTGTCGGCCCACATCTGGCGTGGTTCAATGTCTTCCGTTTTCATTCCGATCAACGCAACGGGCACCAGCCACAACCCCAAGGGCTGTTTGATGGCCATGGCCAGCCCGACCATCACGCAGCCCAGGACCCAAGCACGTGGGCGGGCGACGGCGATCCACAGCCCGGTCACGGCCAAAGCGATTCCCCAGGCGTCGTTGTGTGCCCCGCCGATGAAATGCACCAGCACCAACGGGTTGAGCAGGCCGAGCCACAATGTCCTGCCCTCGTCCATGCCGACAGCACGAGCGATCCTCGGTAACATCAATCCGATAGCGACAACAGCTATCACCCCGGGCACCCGCATGCCCAGCAGGGCCATCCACCGGTGGGAGTGGGTGAGGGCCACGACCAGTCCCTGGATCTGCAACGCCAGTGGCGGATAAACGGTGGTGGTGTACTGCCAGTAGGAATCGACAAACACCCCGAAAGGTCCGCCAATAGAGGTAAGGGCCACCTCGTAGGGGTTGTATCCCCGGAACACGATCCACCCCTGCTCCAAGTAGGCCCACACATCCTTGGACAACAGCGGCGGACACGCCACCAGTGGCATCGTCCAGATGGTGAACCGGCGCCAGATCGCCTTCACATCGCATTTCGCCGACATGATCCATGCGACGAGCAGCAATGCCGCGCCCAAACCTGCGGGTCCGGCATGGGCCCAACGCACCGGCACCGGATTGCCGCGACCCGCGAAACCCAGCCCCCAAGGCTGGGGAGTAGCCAACCAAGCCGACACGCACAGCAACGCTGCCCCAGTGAACCCTATGAGGATGGGTGTCGAGCGCTGCACCCGATGATGGTAACCGGTGTTCATGGTAACTCATCACGGTTGGTCACTGTTTGGAGTTTGCCCGTGTCCGAATCGAGACCATTCGACTCGACCTTCCGGCACCACCACGGGACACGCCACCCACGCCGTCTTGCGGTATCTCTCACACAGCCTTGCCACTGCGAGTTTTGCAGCAGTGCGCAATTCCCGGATGACAAGCATGCCCACACAGAAATTTCCCATCGCACCGCGAACGTGTCCACATTGGCCAATGAATACGGCAAGGGGCCGCCGACTAACCGGCGACCCCTTCCGTTCACTGATCTCAGGCGTTGGCTTCCTCGTCGTCCTTCTTCTCCACCACCAAGGTCTCGGTGGTGAGCAGCAGGGATGCGATGGATGCAGCATTGGCGAGAGCCGAGCGGGTGACCTTAACCGGGTCGATGACCCCGGCTGACACCAGGTTCGCGTACTCGTCAGTCTTCGCGTTGTAGCCTTCCTCGGGGCCCAAATCGGCGACCTTGGAAACGATCACGTAACCAGGCTGGCCGCCGTTCTCGGCGATCCAGCGCAGCGGCTCGTTGAGAGCCTTGCGGACGATTGACACGCCCTGGGCCTCATCGGCGTCGACCGCTTCGAGGCTGTCCAGCGCCTTGGCTGCGTGAACCAGGGCGGCTCCGCCACCAGCGACGATGCCCTCCTCGATGGCCGCGCGGGTGGCTGAGACAGCATCCTCAATGCGATGCTTCTTCTCGTTGAGCTCGACCTCGGTCGCAGCACCAACCTTAATCACACACACGCCACCGGCAAGCTTGGCGATCCGCTCGGCGAGCTTCTCGCGATCCCACTCGGAGTCGGTCTGCGCAGCCTCAGCGCGCAGCTGTTCGACCCGGCCGGTCACGGCTGCTGCGTCACCCGCACCGTCGACGATCGTGGTGTGATCCTTGCCAATGACGACACGACGGGCGCGACCCAGCACATCGAGATCAACTTGATCCAGCTTGAGCCCGACCTCTGCGGCCACGACTTCGCCACCAGTGAGGATGGCGATGTCCTGCAGCATGGCCTTGCGCCGGTCGCCAAAGGCGGGGGCTTTGACCGCAACCGAGGTGAAAGTACCCCGGATCTTGTTGACCACCAAGGTGGACAGCGCTTCGCCGTCGACATCCTCAGCGATGATGACCAACTGGCCGTGGGCCCCGATAACCTTCTCGAGTAGCGGGAGCAGCTCGTTCATGTTCGAGATCTTGCCCTGGTGCAGCAAGATGTAGGGGTCGTCGAGGACGGCCTCCATCCGATCCTGGTCGGTGACGAAGTAGGGCGAGATGTAACCCTTGTCGAACTGCATGCCCTCGGTGAAATCAAGCTCAATGCCGAAGGCATTAGACTCCTCCACGGTGATGACGCCATCCTTGCCGACCTTGTCGAAGGCCTGGGCAATGATGCCACCAATCTCCTCGTCACGCGAGGAAATGGTCGCCACCGAGGCCATAGCATCGGTGGAGTCCACCTCGCGAGCCACGGAGTGCAACTCATCGACCACGACCTGCACGGCCTTGTCGATGCCGCGCTTCAACCCGACCGGGTTGGCTCCAGCGGCCACGGCGCGCAGGCCCTCATGAACCAGCGCCTGGGCCAGCACGGTGGCGGTGGTGGTTCCGTCGCCAGCGACATCATTGGTCTTGGTCGCGACCTCCTTGGCAAGCTGTGCGCCGAGGTTCTCGTAGGGATCGGTGAGTTCCACATCCTTGGCGACGGACACGCCGTCATTGGTGATGGTGGGAGCACCGAACTTCTTGTCGAGGACGACGTAACGACCCTTGGGGCCGAGAGTCACCTTGACGGTATTGGCGAGGATGTCGACACCGCGCTCCAGGGAGCGACGGGCTTCCTCATCGAACTGGAGTTGCTTGGCCATCCAGGGTTCCTCACTTCACCACAACGGCGAGTACGTCGCGGGAGTTCAGCAGCAGGTAGTCCTTGCCGTTGTAGCGCACCTCGGTGCCGCCGTACTTAGAGAAAATGACGACGTCGTCGACGGCGACATCCATGGGCACGCGGTTTCCCTTCTCATCGACGCGCCCCGGTCCAGCGGCGACGACCTTGCCCTCCTGCGGCTTCTCTTTGGCGGTGTCCGGAATCACCAGCCCCGAAGCGGTGGTGGTCTCAGCCTCAAGAGGCTCGACGAGGATGCGGTCTTCGAGCGGCTTGATCGTGGTTGCCACGTCAAACCCCTTTCTGTGTTGACTACGTTCTTGCAGGTCCGAGCGGGACGTCGTCGCGGTGCCGTTCCGTTCGTTGGCACCCGAACCCGTCGAGTGCCAATGCCCACAGTAGTAGCGGGTTGGCACTCACACAAGCGGAGTGCCAGCCGAGTCGGCGATATCCATGGGTGAAGCCACCCTACGGGCACAGGCGAATGCTTTGGATACCGGCATGCGGGAGCCACGATGCTCCCTGCTCCCAGAACGCCCCGACCACACCCGAGGGCAGACATCCGACGTCGTCCTTGGCCAATTCGTGATCTGATCACAGCTCCCCGGTGGACCACAGGTATGCTTCGATTGTTATCAAGAGGCAGCTCAATGGCGAGCTGCCTCGACAGTTTCCTCAGCCGATTCGCCTGACTACCAATGCCCTGAGTCCGTCAACCGTTCGGGTGAGCACCAGCGTCGCATGGTTGGGCCCCTTTGGCCGCAGCCTGCGACGCAGCTGGGCCGGGTCAATATCCACAGCGCGTTTCTTGATCTCCAGGATTCCGATCCGGTTGTCACGCACCCATGCCCGCAGCTGTTTCTCCCCCGCATCAAGCACCTCGCAGATCTCGTAGCACACGGCCAACGGCGTGGTCACCGGCTCATCGACGGTCAGATAGGCGACCGATGGGGCCAGCGGGCGGGCGTCGGGATGGACCGCTGCAAGCGCTCGGGCCCTGATCACCGCACCGTCGGGTTCCAGGAGGAAACTGCCCGGAGCACTGACCGGCCGGTCATCGTCGAAGCCCGTCACATCAATGTCCGCGGGCAATAAATGGGCCGTGCTGTGGAATCTTCCGGCAGCAGTTCCAGGGGTGTGAGTGGCAGAGACGCCCCGCCACAGCCCGACCTCAACAACATCTCCGGCATCGGACACCCAGCAGGCCTCGACACCGTCGGGGATGATTTCCCGGGGCAGTCCGGGGCCGAGCTTCACACAGACCGGATTCGGGCGGGCTAGCAGGCCCGTCACAAAATCCCAACTGGGGCACAGATCCTTGATATTCCAGGAACGGCCTCGGCCATCCCGGCGAGCCGGGTCGATAAAAACCAGTGTCTGCGAATCGGCGGCCAGCTCATCCACGAGCCCGGTCGCATCTCCGGCGACGACCCGGGCCATGGCTGCACCAGCTCCCCCGGCCCCCTCAATCACCTGCTGCTGACCGCCATTGAGCAATTCGACCCGCGAAGCCACCAGGGCCAGATTCCGGGCAGCAAAGGCCGCGGTCACCGGATCAAGCTCGGCGCAGACCACCTCCAGGCCGCGTGCGCACATCTCCATCGCATCGGCGCCGATCCCGCAGCACAGGTCCACGACCCGGCGCACCCGCTGGTCGGTAAATCGTCGCGCACGCCAAGCAGCCACCGCGGGGCGCGAGGCCTGCTCCATCCCATCGTGGGTGAACCACATCTTCTCTGACCGTTCGGCGAATTTCCGGTGTGCCCGGCGACGCAGGCTTACCTGGTCCAAGGCTGCGGCCGCCATATCTGGGGAAAACTGCTTGCGCATCGCCGTCACCGCTGCCAAGGATCCGGGATCAGCCTGGACAGCGGCTAGTTCGAGGGCAGCTGCACCCTCGTCGCCAAACAGGATGGTGCTCAGCGGACTACTCCGTGATGGCCCACCGGTTGCCCATCCCGATAGGGGATCACCAAGTGAAACTGATCAACCGCGGGGTCGAAGACCTGGGGAACAAACCATTTGTCGCCCTCCCACATGGGCAACTGACCGATCTGCGACACCGGCTGCCACACCAAGGGTCCCTCCTCATTGGATTCGAAGGGTTCCCCACACCAGCCGTCGATCAGGAAGACGAAGCCGAAGACATCCGAGCCGTCGGAGTGGAAACCGGGCCAAGACACCGTTCCGCGTAGCCGCATTGAGGTCACCTCGATACCTGCCTCCTCGTGGATTTCCCGGGCCATGCCGCTCCAGATATCCTCGGTGGGTTCTACCTTGCCGCCGAGCCCGTTCCACTTGCCGAGTTGTTCGTCTGCCTCGCGAGCGACGCGGTGCACCATGAGTACCTGCTCGCCGTCAGCGCGGAGCACGAATCCCAAGGTGGTCAGTTCAGGGCAGTAGCTCATGCCATCACCTTGGTGACCGGCATCCCCGGATCGGCGGAGATATCCAGTGAGCTGGGACCATACCCGGCAGTGATCACTTGGGCGCCGAGGACCGCGATCATCGCCCCATTATCGGTGCACAGCCCGGGGCTGGGGCGGCGCAGTTCGATACCTGCGGCCTGGGTACGTTCGGTCATCAGCCCCCGCAGACGTAAATTGGCGGCGACCCCGCCGCCCAGGACGATGGTTCCCGAACCGAAATGCTGGGCCGCATCGACAGCCTTGCGGGTGAGCACATCGGCTACCGCTTCTTGGAACGAAGCTGCGACATCGGTGACCGAGATCGTCTGCTGATCCCGTTCGGCGCGTTCCACGTAGCGGGCGACGGCGGTCTTCAACCCAGAGAAGGAGTAGTCGAAACGGTGCTTCTCCAAATCGTGGCGTGCGGTGAGCCCCCGCGGGAAAGCGATGGCTCTTGGGTCCCCCCCGGCTGCGATCCGGTCTATCACCGGCCCTCCCGGGTAAGGCAGTCCGAGGAGACGAGCTACCTTGTCATAGGCCTCTCCAGCGGCGTCATCAATGGTGGTGCCGACCTCGGCGATATCACTGGTGATGTCGTTAACCAGCAGTAATTGGGTGTGTCCGCCCGACACCAGCAGCGCCAAGGTGGGACGAGGAAACAGTCCGTGCTCACAGATGTCGACGGCCACGTGCCCGACCAGATGGTTGAGCCCGTACAACGGCTTGTTGAGCACCGAGGCCAGGGCTTTGGCAGCCGACAGGCCCACGACCAGCGACCCCATCAGCCCGGGGCCCGCGGTCACACTGATCGCATCCACCTCACCCAGGTCGATGCCAGCATCGGCCAGCGCGCGTTCCAGGGTAGGGATCATGGCCTCCAGATGTGCCCGAGAAGCCACCTCGGGAACCACGCCACCGAAACGGGCGTGTAACTCCACCGAAGATGCCGTCTGGTTGGCGAGCAGTTCGGTGCCCCGGACGATACCGACGCTGGTCTCATCGCAACTGGACTCAATGCCCAGAACAAGAGGTCCACTCATATCTCGCACTCCATCACGACCGCGTGACGGCCAGTTCCGTAGTAGTCCTTGCGGCGGGCGATCGGCTGGAAACCAGTCGCCCGGTACACCGCGAGGGCTGGTTCGTTGTCGGGACGCACCTCAAGCAACATCCGCCGGGCTCCCCGGGCCTGTGCCCAATCCTTCCCGGCACCCACCAGCCGCCGCGCTGTCCCGCGCCCCCGGCAATCGGGGGCGACGACGACCCTCAGCAGTTCGGCTGTCTCGTCAAGCACCGAGAAACAGGCGACGGCACCGACCCGTCCAGCTTCACGGGAGACCACGACCAGCCGTTGATCGGCATCCAATTCGGCAGCCCAGGAATCCCGGGACCACCTCTCCGGGGCATCGAACCCGGCCGATTCGAGACCAAGCAGGGATTCGAGGTCATCAACTGTCGCCGGGGCCATGATCATCCCAGCGCTCCCTCCGGTAGCCTGAGCCTTCCCGGGGCCAGGGTGGATTTGCGAGTTCTAGGAATCTCAGCATCCGGAGAACGCAAGTACTGGGGCTCCAGCCCCTCGTCGACGAGTTCACCGAGCCGCGCCGCAATAAGAGCCGCGTCAAGATGGTGGCGGGCATCAAGCACAGCCCGGTGGGCGAAGACCTCGGGGAACGCCTCAATGCCGGGACCGATCACCGGCAGATCCGGTATATGGCCGGGGGCACTCACCTTCGGGCCGCTCGTCCGTACACCCTCGGCGGTATAGGTGGCCCAGTATAGCTCCCTACGACGAGCATCAGTGATCACGGCGAACTCTCCCCCATTCACCCTGCCCGCAGCCCGGGCGGTGAGGGCGATGGCGTCGAGGGTCACGAACCCCCGCACCGCGACACCCGCGACCAGTCCTAGAGTGCGGGCAGTAACGATTCCAATGCGCAGCCCGGTGAACGGCCCAGGCCCCACACCCACCCCGATGCTTCCCAGATCAGAGGCGGTGATAGCGTGGGCGGCCAGTAACCCAGCGATCATTGGTTGAAGACGCTCCACGTGACGTCGTGAATCAGTATCAGTACGCGCATCGACGCCGACACCATCGTGAGCCAACCCGATGTTGATTCCGGTGGCGGTGTCGATGACCAGGGTCCATGTGCTCACAGTTCCTCCGAGAACAGGGCGTGCAGGTCTACGTCAGCCCAGCGGGAACCGACGGCGCGAATGGTGACGGTGCGTGTGTTGTCGTCGATGTCTGGGCTGCGTTCAATGTCTATCTCCAGACGATCCGCCGACAGTTGCTCGACGAGTCCGGCGCCCCATTCGATGAAGGTCACCGAACCGGTCAGCGAGTCGTCGAGGTCCAAGTCATCAATCTCGGCCGCCGAGGCCAGCCGGTAGGCATCAACATGGACCAGCTGCGGGCCAGTCCGCGAGGGATGGATGCGGCTGATCACGAAGGTGGGTGAGGTAATTGGTCCGCTGACCGACAACCCTTGCCCCAGCCCTTGGGCTAAGGTCGTCTTCCCGGCACCGAGGTCCCCGTTTGCAACGATGACATCTCCCCCACGCAGCACCCCGGCGAGTTTGTTCCCCAAGGAGGCCATGGCCTCGCTAGTGGGGACCTTGATCCGCGCTGGAAGCTCAATGCCGAGGAGCAGGTTGTGCTCATCGATCTGCGAGATCGTCCGGAAACCGTGAGTGCCCCACCAGCCGATAACTTCGGGGAGTTCCCGTCGGGCGACCAGTTGCAGAGAGGTCATCTCGGCATCGACCGCGAGTTCTGCTGCCGCTGTGGCCAAGTGGGTGGCGACCCCGTGACGCCGTGTCTCCGGGAGCACACTCACCCGATGCATAGTCCCGATGCGTCGTTTCCGGTCCAGCGCCAGGAACAAACAACCAACCGCGGTATCCTCGACGCTGGCAATGATGCCGAGTTGACCGTCGAGACGAGCCCGCACCACCTCGACAGTGTCCGACAGCGCATCCGTCGGCGGGTCCAGCACCCGGCGGGTAGAGAAGGCCGAGACGATGATGCCGAGCATCAGCCCTGCATCATCCCGATTGGCCAGTCGCAGGTGCACCTGCGATTGTGAATCGTTCACGACCCGAAATCCTACGCCCGGCGATTGCGGCGACCGAATTCCTGACCCCGGGTGTGCGGCGGTGCACTCTTACCACGTTCTCTACCGCCGCTAGCCTTTCCGCCACGCAACGAACCCCGGGATTCCCGGTCCTTGGTCCCGCGATCACGATCGAAGCGATCCCGGCCTTCAAAGCCCTGGTCATCACGCCGCCGGAACCGCCAATCGCTGCCCAAGTCGTCGTAGCGCCTCTCGCGCCCGCCCGGTCGGTAACTGCGAGTCTTGCGTTGCCGCGCCCGGTCACGTCCACGTTCCTGTGGAGTCCATTCAGTCTCCCGGTCCGCGGACCATCCGCGGCGATCCCGCAGTCCCCGCCCACGCAATCCACTACGTTCTGCCGAGTCAGAGCGTTTTCCCCGGCCTCGATCCTGTTCATTGGTGTTGCGGCGGCGATCGCCCCAGCGGCGGGAGCGGGAGACGGCAGCATAGCGATCATGATGTGACCCCCGCTGGCGAGCTTCGGGGTCCCGCAGGCTGCGATCATACTCAAGGAGTTCGTCGGCGAGGTCCTTGCCAGAACTACGCCGGGGAGCCACCGAGGCCTGTTCGATCACCGGATCAATGCTCGGTCCCATCCCATCGCAGCGAGAGTCCCCGCTCCGGGGACGCCGCGCCCTGCGCAACTCACCGTGATCGGCCTCCCGGTTGATTTCCCGTCGAGCCCGCCGCGTTTCCTCCCGTGATCCCCGGCGCCCGGATCCCCTGCCGCTACGACCTCGGCGTCCCGGGCGCGGGGGCCACAACACAGCCTCGTAACTGTCGTCAGCGATCGGCTCCCCACTAGGAGCTTCGAAATCCGCCAAGGTTTCATCTCCGAGCCGGACCCGGACATTTTTCGAAGTCAGGCCAACCTGTCGGGAGATCTGATCCATGCGTCGGCGCTGTCGTGGGGCGACGAAGGAGATCACCTGTCCGTCAGTTCCGGCGCGGGCCGTGCGCCCAGCCCGGTGCAAGTAGTCCTTCGCATCGTGGGCGATGTCGGCCTGAAGCACCAAGGAGACATCGTTGACATCAATGCCGCGGGCCGCGACATCGGTTGCCACCAGAACCGGCAGGTCGCCGCGCCGGAAGGCATCCATTACCCGCGACCGGGCCCCCTGGCGCATTCCGCCGTGCAGGGCACCGGCCATCAACCCGTGTCGGCGCAGGTATTGGCCCATCTTCTCCGCATCCATCTGAGTACGTACAAAGACCAAGGTTCGGCCTTCACGGTTGGCCACCATTGATGCGATCTCGAATTTGTCGAGAGGATGCACGACCCAGATGCGATGCTCCATCGTCGTGACCGTTGCCTTGCCCGGATCAACGCCGTGTTCCACTGGGTCATCCAGGTATTTCTCGGCGATCTGCTGCACCTCGTCGTCGAGGGTGGCGGAGAACAGCAGATGCTGGGCCTTTGCGGGAATCCGATCCCAGATGGCGGTGACTTCCTCGAAGAAGCCCATGTCGCACATCTCGTCGGCCTCGTCGAGCACAGCCACCTCGACCGATGACAGATCGGCTGCACCCCGCTCAATGAGATCGATCATCCGGCCGGGGGTGGCCACGATGATGTCCACCCCTCGCTCCAGCATCTTCAGCTGGGGACCATATTTCATACCCCCGGCAACCAGCACAGAGAACAACCCCATCCGACGGGCCAGGGGCTGGATGACATCGGCAATCTGCATGGCAAGTTCCCGGGTCGGTGACAGGATCACCGCACGCGGGGAACGACCGGGACGAGTTCCTGCACTGAGACGGGCAAGGGTCGGAAGGGCGAAAGCCAAAGTCTTGCCCGATCCGGTCTGGCCTCTGCCCAATAGGTCATGTCCGGCCAAGGAATCGGGAATCGTCGCGGACTGGATCGGGAATGGCTCGGTGATCTGTTGCGCATCAAGGGCAGCAACGAGTTCCCCAGGCAGGCCAAGGGCTGCAAAGGTCTGATCGGAATGGACATCTGGGCTCGGCACGTCGGCCATGAAGCTCCCCTGGAAAGACTGTGGGGCCACCGTTTGAGCCCTAACCCGGACACGGTACCTTGCCCCCCACAAACCTGTCCACGTAACTTGTTGACCATGTTGCCATCGTTGCAACCAGGAGTCGGTTCCCGAACCGCGTACCATTGCCATGTGCGTGTCGCGTTTGTGGCAGAGTGCTTCCTGCCTTCTCTCAACGGTGTCACGAATTCCGTTCTGCGGGTCTTGGAGCACTTGGGCCATGAGGGCCATCAGGCTCTGGTGATTGCCCCGGACGACCCTCGCGGGGTTCCCACCCAGTACGCAGGCTTCCCCGTGGTCACCACCCCCTCGTTCACCCTTCCCTGGTACCCGGACCTGCGAGTGTCGATGACCTCCAAGCACCATCTGACCACCCAGTTGAAGGTGTTCGCCCCCGACGTCGTCCACCTGGCTGCCCCGGTGGTCCTCGGCCACAAGGGCGTGTTGGCCGCCGCAGCCCTGGGCATCCCGTCGATTGCTCTTTACCAGACCGACATCCCAAATTACTTGGGCCAGTACGGTTACTCGCTCACCGAACCGCTGTTCTGGCACCACCTGCGTTCGCTGCACAACATGGCGACGATCAACCTTGCTCCCTCAACCTGGACCCACGATGAACTGATGGGCCACGGCTTTTCCCGTTTGGCGATCTGGGGTCGCGGTGTGGACACCGTCCGGTTCACCCCGGCCAAACGCGACGAACGGTTGCATGCTGCTTGGGCCCCCAATGGGGAGATCGTAGTCGGTTATATGGGCCGGTTGGGCAGCGAGAAGCAGGTCAGCGACCTGACTGCGCTGTCCGGGATTCCCGGAGTGCGCATGGTCATCGTCGGTGACGGACCGGAGCGCGCCAAACTAGAGAAAGCGATACCTCAGGCCGTATTCACCGGAGTGCGCACCGGTGAGGATTTGCCCCGTCATCTGGCCTCAATGGACCTGTTCGTCCACCCTGGCGAAATGGAGACCTTCGGCCAGGCGATCCAAGAGGCGCAGGCCAGTGGGCTACCAGTGATCGCCCCACGGCGAGGTGGCCCGGTCGATCTGGTCTCCCCCTCGCACAATGGATGGCTGTATGCCCCCGGTGACCTCACCGATATGCGGGCCAAGGTCATCGACCTAGTAGGTGACGGCTACAAGCGCGCTGCTTTCGGCCGCACGGCACGTTCAATGGTGCAACATCGCAGTTGGCCGCAGGTCTGCGACCAACTGCTCGACCACTACGCGACGGCGATCGAGTTGGGAGTGAGATTACCCGCCAGAATCGCCTGATCCCCGATCACCCCCGCCAAATGCGCGAGCACTTCGGGAATCACCTCGGCCTGCCGTTCGGGCGGATAAGGGCCGGGGCGATGGGTTGCGGCCATTGCCTGCACCGAGGCTCCCATTGATGCGGCCTTCCAAGCAGGCAGTCCGGCGGCCATGAGGGTACCGCAGATGCCGGCGAGCACGTCACCGGAACCGGCTTGGGCAGTCCATGCCGGGCCGGGGATGGCCAAGGTGACCCTGCCGTTTTCCTCGGCGATGTACTGGGTGGCGCCCTTCAGCAGGACAGTGGTTTTCCATCGCTTTGCGGCCTCGCGGGCATGCCTGATCGGATCGGCCACAACCTCGGCGCGCTTGACCCCCATAATTGTCGCCAACTCACCGGCGTGCGGGGTCATCAGCCACCCCTCGGGAAGGGCAGCAGGTATGTGCACTAGGGCTTCCGCGTCGACGACTGCCGGAATGCCCGCCTCCAGGACGTGGTCGAGACGGTGCTCGTTCTCCGGTCCGTCGCCCCACCCGCAGCCAACCAGCCAAGCTTGGACGCGTCCCCGTCCGATGGTCACCGAGGGCTGGCGACGTACCACCATGTCCGCGCACGAAGGAGGACCGCTGAACCGCAGGATACCCGCCCCGGAGAAGACGGCACCAGTGACCGACAGGATCGCAGCACCCGGGTAGCGGTCCGAGCCGGTGTCGATACCCAGGCCGCCACGAGAATACTTGTCGGCGTACTGGGTTGGCCATGGCCACCACCTAGCGACGTCGACCCGCTGCATCTGCTGGATGTCGGTGTCAGGTAGCTCACAACCCAGATCAATGATCTCGACATCGCCACAATAGGATGCCGCCGGCTGAGCTAGGTGACACAGTTGGGGAGCGGAAAAGACCACTGTCCAGTTCGCGTGGACGGCGTGCTCAGGGGCCAGATGGGAATCCGGATCCAGGCCAGAAGGAATATCCACGGCGAGTACTGGAATGGATAGGGTGCGCACCTCCTCGGCGAAAATGATCATCTCTTCCGACAGCCCCCTGTGGGAGCCCAGCCCGACAACAGCGTCGATGACCAGAGAGATCTCCGGCAACTGACGCATCACTGCGAGGGTGTTCATGAACCGTGCACCAAGTTGACGTGCTGCGATGACCCCACCGGGGTGGGCCTTGTCCGTCACTTGCCACACCAGCACGTGGCGGCCCATCTTCATCAACTCGCGCACGGCGTAGAGACCGTCGCCGCCGTTGTTTCCCGGGCCCACGGCAACCAAGATGGTGCCTTTGGGCGCCATCTGCATCGCACGCTCGGCCACCTTGAGGGCCGCACGCTGCATCAGGCTGATGTCAGGGTTGCGGGACTCAAACTCGACTTCGGCAGCCCTGATTTGCTGGACACTGTGGATTCCGATCACTGATGTTCCTCACAAACTACAAATGCCGTGGCCAGACCACCGTCATGGCTCATCGAAAGATGGACTCTGCCGATCCGCAACTGCGCGGCTCGTGCGGCAACGCCACCGCTCAGCACCATGGTAGGCGCTCCATCGTCCCCCGTCATAACCTTGACCTCGTGCCAACCCAGGCCTGCGGGGGCACCCAAGGCCTTGGCGAGGGCTTCCTTGGCCGCGAACCGGGCGGCCAGCTGTTCGGTAGTGCGCCCTTCAGATTCGGCCGGGGTGAACAGTCGCGCCACGATGCCCGGATGCCTGGTGATCATCGCCGCCATTCGGTCCACCGAACAGATGTCCACCCCGACTCCGGCGATCATTCGACCGTCACCGACTTGGCCAGGTTGCGGGGCTGATCGACGTCGTGGCCCAAGGTTGCGGCCAGCTCGCAGGCGAACAGCTGAAGCGGGACCGTAGCCACCAAGGGTTGCAGCAGCGTGGATACGTGCGGCAATTCGATCAGTTGGTCAGCACGATTCGCGGCCTCCTGGTCGCCCGCTTCGACCAGGACGATCGCCCGCCCGCCCCGGGCCTGAACCTCCTGGATATTGGAAAGTACCTTGTCTCGCAGCTGATCGCGACCGCTGGGTGGGACAATGATGAACACCGGCATGCCCGGCTCAATGATCGCGATTGGCCCGTGTTTCAACTCACCGGCTGCGAATCCCTCGGCGTGCTGGTAGGCGATTTCTTTCAACTTCAGCGCGCCCTCCAGGGCTACCGGGTAGCCGACGTGGCGTCCCAGGAAGATGAAATGCTTCTGTCCAGCCAGCTGATGGGCCAGGTCGTAGATCTCCTCGGCCCGGTCGAGCAGTTCCTGCACTAGTCCGGGCACCCGCTCTAGTTCGTTGGTGATGGTGAAGATCTCGTCGGAATACTTCATGCCTCGCACCTGGGCCAGATAGAGACCCAGCAGGTAACAGGCGGCGACCTGGGTGAGGAAGCCCTTCGTGGATGCAACACCGATCTCCGGGCCAGCGTGAGTGTAGATCACCGCATCTGATTCCCGCGGGATCGTCGAACCATTGGTGTTACAGATGGCGATCACCTTGGCGCCCTGCTCCCGGGCATGCCGGATGGCCATCAAAGTATCTGCAGTTTCACCTGACTGAGAGATGGTCACGCACAGGGTCTGTGGGTCGATGATCGGATCACGGTAGCGGAACTCGGAGGCCACCTCCACCTCACAGGGCACCCTGGTCCAATGCTCCACAGCATATTTGGCGACCATTCCTGCGTAGTAGGCGGTGCCGCAGGCGACGATCACGATCTTGTTGATCCGGCGCAAGTCTTCCGGGGAGATACCGCGCATCTCGTCGAGCACCAGTTCCCTACGAGCGTTGTAGCGCCCCAGCAGGGTATCGGCCACAGCCTTGGGCTGTTCGAAGATCTCCTTGCGCATGAACCAGTCGTAGCCGCCCTTCTCGGCGGCAGAAGTGTCCCAGTCGACGTGGTAGGTGTTTGTCTCGGCCGGGGTCCCGTCGAAGTTGGTAACGGTGATCCGCGTGGGGGTGATGAGCACAGCCTGATCCTGCCCGAGTTCGATTACCTCACGAGTGTGCGCAATGAAAGCTAGTACATCGGATGCGAGAAAGTTTTCTCCCTGCCCCACACCGACGACCAAGGGCGAGTTACGACGGGCAGCGACGACCTCGCCAGGTTTGTCTGCAGTTATTCCGACCAAGGTGAATGCGCCGGAGAGCAGATCTGCCACCGCGCAGATGGCGGGCAGCAGTTCTCCGGTACGGGCGAGTTCCCGCGACAGGAGGTGGGCCGCCACTTCGGAGTCGGTCTCGGATGTGAAGGTGACGCCGGAGGCCTCAAGCTCAGCACGCAGTTCGGCGAAGTTCTCAATGATCCCATTGTGCACGATGGCGACAGCAGCATCATTCGACACGTGTGGATGGGCGTTCACATCGACGGGAGCGCCATGGGTGGCCCAGCGGGTGTGCCCGATGCCCTGGTGGGCCTTGGGGATCGGGGCTATTTCAAGTTCACTGCGCAGATTAGCTAGTTTGCCAGCTTTCTTCGCCCAGGCCAGCCGTCCATCAGCCACCACGGCCACCCCAGCCGAGTCGTAGCCTCGGTACTCCATTCTTGCCAGGCCATCGAGGATCACCTGCTGGGCATCCTGGGGGCCGACGTATCCGATGATTCCGCACATATCACAAGAGTCTAAGGGGTGGGCTACGCTGATGCGGTGACTACGGCCGCCGAGAACCGAGCTACACCATGGGTGACCTTGCCACGCGAGGCATGGGCGACCCTCGCCAGAGATTCGGAAATGTCCCTTGATGCGGGAACACTCGACCGGTTGCGTTCTTTGCAGGATCCGACCAATGAACGCGATGTCGCCGAGGTTTATCTCCCGCTGGTCGAGATGATCAACCTTCATCGGCGGCATCACAAGGGAATGTATCGCGACCTCAATGACTATCTGGACATTTCCGCCACCTCGACGCCTTTCGTGATCGCCGTCGCGGGTTCGGTGGCGGTGGGAAAGTCGACGGCTGCCCGCCTGCTTCGTGAGCTGATCTCCCGGGCGCCAGACCATCCCCGAGTGGAATTGCTACCCACCGACGGGTTTCTGTTACCCAACGCCGAGTTGGAAGCCCGTGGGTTGATGACGCGGAAAGGTTTTCCAGAGACCTATGACCGCGAAGGCCTATTAAATTTTCTCATCCGGGTGAAATCGGGAGTAGACCGCGTCGAAACTCCAGTCTACTCCCACGTCCGCTCGGATGTGGTGCCCGGGGAGCGCCAGGTGATGGAGAAACCAGATGTACTGATCATCGAGGGGTTGAACGTCCTTCAACAGGCACCGCTGGGCACCGATTCCTTGGCGATCAGCGATTTCCTCGACTACTCGGTGTATGTCGACGCCAACGTCGAGCACATCAGGTCATGGTTCATGTCCCGCTTCGCAGCCCTTCGGGAATCGGCTTTCCGTGATCCAGATTCAGCGTTCCGGTCGGTCGCCGAGATGCCCGACGAACAGGCGATGGCGATAGCCGAGGGATTCTGGTCGAACACCAATGAGCCGAACCTGCGACTCAACATCAAACCGTCCAGAGAACGGGCAACCGCCATCTTGCACAAAGGTGCCGACCACGTGATCTCCGAGATCCGCATCCGCAAAATCTGAAGCCTGGCCCAGCATCGCCCGGACCGAGGCAAGTCATCTCATGGTCACAGGGCCAGGCGGTGTGCCACTAGCCCAGCAAGCCGTTCGGCGATCTCCCGGGCCTGTTCGTCAGTGGTGGCCTCCACCATGACACGCACTAGCGGTTCGGTACCCGAAGGGCGCAGCACGACGCGTCCCCCGTTGCCCAGTTCCTTGTTGGCCGCGGTCACGGCCTGGGTGATCTCCGGATCGACTCCAGCCCGCATCTTGTCAACATTCGGGACGTTGATCATCACCTGTGGCAAGGAGGTCATGATCGAAGCGAGCTCGGCAACAGATTTCCCGGAGGTCGCCATCGCGGCAGCCAAATGGAGAGCAGTCAGCACCCCGTCGCCGGTATTGGCGTACTCCGAGATGATGACGTGTCCGGATTGTTCCCCGCCGAGGGTGAATCCATCGGCCCCCATGGCTTCCAGCACGTAACGGTCGCCGACCCGGGTCTGTTCGACGTGGATTCCATGTTCCCGCATGGCGTTGATCAGGCCGAGATTGGACATGATCGTCGCCACCAGGGTGTCGTTGTGCAGCTTGCCCTGAGCCTTCAACTCGACCGCAAGAATGGCCATAATCTTGTCACCGTCGACCAGATTCCCGGAGGCATCAACAGCCAGGCAACGATCGGCATCCCCGTCAAGGGCGACGCCAAGCATCGCACCATGCTCGACGACCGCAGCCTGCAACCCATCCATGTGGGTGGAACCGGCCTTGTCGTTGATGTTGAGGCCGGTGGGGGTGATGTTCATGCCGATGACCTCGGCCCCCGCTGCGGTGAAGGCGGGCACGGCGGTCAACGCAGCCGCTCCGTTGGCTCCGTCGACGACGATCTTCAGTCCGGCGAGAGAGATTCCCCCCAAGGAGGCCACCAAGTAGTCGACGTAGCGGTGCAGAAGGGTGCCGTCGTCGGCGGTGACATGGCCGACATCCGCTCCAGTCGGTCGTTCCCAAGGACTTTCCAGGCGCTCCTCGATCTGGTCCTCCAAGAAGTCGTCGAGCTTCACCCCGCCTCGCTGGAAGAATTTGATGCCGTTGTCTGGCATCGGGTTGTGGGATGCGGACAGCATGACGCCCAGGTCGGCTCCTTCGGTGTTGACCAGGTAGGCGAGCCCGGGGGTGGGCACCACGCCGACATCCACGACATCGACTCCAGCGCTGGCCAATCCGGCGCACACGGCTGCCGCCAGGAACTCGCCCGAAATGCGAGTGTCGCGACCGACTAAGGCCACCGGTCGCCGTTCCCGGAAGGCACCGGTCTCCCCCAGTACCCGGGCGGCTGCGATGGATAGCTCCAGCGCAAGTTCTGCAGTCAGTTCACGGTTCGCGATGCCACGAACCCCATCGGTACCAAAAAGTCTCGCCATGGTGGGGAAGTCTATCGCCCATAGGCTCTCTCCCGACCCGGTATTCCATCCCGATCCCGGATCAGAAACACCCGGAACAATAGCGTCCGCTCCGGCCAGTTTGCCTCGTCGCGAATGATCGCATCCGCCGATAGAAGGCTACGGAAAGGGGGTGACCTGACCGAACTGGCCTGGCCACCCCCTTGCACAAGGTCGAAGGGTCAGCGCTTCGAGTATTGGGGGGCCTTGCGGGCCTTCTTCAAACCGGCCTTCTTGCGTTCCTTGACTCGGGCATCGCGGGTCAGCAAGCCAGCCTTTTTCAACGCGGGGCGAGAGGCCTCACGGTCGATGGCGTTCAACGCGCGGGCAATGCCCAACTGGAGAGCACCGGCCTGGCCGGTGACGCCACCGCCGCCAATGCGGGCGATGACATCGTAGGCGTCAACAACCCCGGCGGTCGTCAGCGGCCCGTTGATCAGTTGTTGGTGTACCTTGTTGGGGAAGTATTCCTCAAGAGTACGACCGTTGATCTGCCACTTGCCCGAACCGGGCACCAAGCGCACCCTGGCAACAGCTTCCTTGCGGCGGCCGGTTCCCTGCCCTGCGGCGATGACGGCGGATCGCTCGGCGGATGCGGCGCTGCCGACGGCCTCGGAACGGTAGGCAATTTCGCGGTTCTGCTCATCGACGAACGGCGTGGTGCCGGTCTCTTCGATTTCGGTCACGTTCTCGGTCACGTTCAAATCCTCGATCTTGTCGGCGCTCACTGTGCGATCTGGGTGATCTCGTAGGGCTGCGGCTTCTGTGCAGCGTGCGGGTGCTCGGGTCCGGAATAGACCTTGAGCTTGGTCATCTGCTGACGCGATAGCTTGTTCTTGGGCATCATGCCCCACACAGCACGCTCGACAAGCTTGCGGGCGTCATTTTCACGCAGCTCACCGGCAGTGCGCACCCGCATGCCGCCGGGGCGACCGGAGACGGTGTAGCGCAGAGAATCAGTGGCTTTTTTGCCGGTCAGGGCAACCTTGCCAGCGTTCACGACGATGACGAAGTCGCCGCCGTCCATGTGCGGCGCGTAGGTCGGCTTGTTCTTGCCACGCAGGAGGCTGGCCACGGTGGTGGCCAGACGTCCGAGTACGACATCGGTGGCGTCGATCACGAGCCAATTCCTAGTGAGATCACCAGGCTTCGGGCTGTAGGTAGTCACGGTGTGTCCGTCTTCCGTTGTTGAAACACGACTGAAAGGACGCCCCCATTCTTCCTGGGACCCGAAGCTGCAAGCCTCGCGCGGGGACGACCGGCGTCAAGGTTATCCCACAAGCTGCTGGATCGCCAAACCTAGCGCGCGGCAACCGGTCGTCTCCCACGTTCATCTGCTCAACGCAGCCACTCGTTGCCCGGCAGATCACTCAACTTGGTGATGTCCACGCCGGGCTTAATGTCGCTGGCGGGCTGGAGATTCCAGTGCTCCAAGGCTTGGCGGATGTACTCCGCTCCATCGACGTTCAGCGGGCCGGAGGTCCACATCGCGTAGGGCAAATTCACGTAGCGCTTCTCCTTGACGGCCTTCAAGTTCTGGGATGCCGGGTTGGACTCCAGCGCGTTGATTTTCTCCTCGTAGCTTTGTCCCGGGTAGTCGACGAAGAAAATGATGTCAGGGTCTGAATTAGCAAGCCGCTCCCAACTCACGGAGGTCCAGGTGTCGTCCACGTCTGACAGCACATTACTCACCCCGGCACTGTTCATCATGGCCTGTGGCGCCCCGAAACGTCCCGAAGAGAAGATAGTCTCCGAGGCTGAATCGAATAGGAAGGCCTTCGGCATCTGCTCGGCACGTTGAGCGGATTCCAGAGCCTTGACGCGGGCCTCAATGTCGGCGACGGTATCCTGCGCGGTCTGCTTGTTGCCGGTTATCTCACCGATGTTGCTGATGTCGGTGGTCAAGGCATTCCACGGTTCCATGGTGCCGCGGTTACCGTCGGCCTGTCGGCAGGTCTCGCTGAGCAGGTAGGTCTTGATGCCCTTCTCGGCGAGTTGATCAGGTGTCAGCCCGTCGGATTCCTTGAAGCCGTATCCCCAGCCTGCGAACATCACCTGAGGGTCGGCTGCGATCACGTTCTCAAGACTCGGGTACTTCTCCGCAACCTGCTTCAGTTCACCGACGGCATCCCCGTACTTGAGACTCAGCACATCCTTGTCACGCTGCAGGGAGCTGACCGCGGTGATCTGGTCGGCGGCACCGGCGGCCAGCGCGATGGAGATGATGTTCCCGTCGTTCACGAACAGCTTGGTCACCGGGTAGTTGTAGGTGACCTGCTCACCGCAGTTTTCCACGGTCACGCTGGCCGCCGATGTGCTCGAATCCTTGCCCGCACCACCGGAGCAGCCAGTGGCCAACAAAGCCAGGGCAAGTGCCCCTGCCGCGCCGATGGCGGCCTTATTCCTTTTCACGTTGTCATTCCTTCCTGCTGACGAGTAGATGATTGGCGTCAGTCAATGGGTGAGCGACCTGCACAGCAGACACACCGAAGGCTCCAGCCATCAGTTCGGTCGTAATGACCTCGACCGGAGGTCCAAAGGCCAGCAGCCGGTGATCGTGCAGGACTGCGACGAGATCGAAATGCCGCAGCACCAGATCGAGGTCGTGGATGACTGCGATCACTGTCGCATCAAACTCAGACAGTGCATCAAGCACCCGGATCGTCCAGGCAATGTCCAGATGGTTAGTGGGTTCGTCCAACATGAGGACCGGGCATCGTTGGGCCAGGCCACGCGCGATCATCGCCCTGCGCCGTTCTCCGCCAGAGAGCCGATCACACGACACATCGAGTCTGTCCGCCATACCCACCACTTCCAGGGCGAATGTGACGATGTCCTTCTCCCGTCCGGCGTCGACGGCCCACGGCGGACGGTGCGGGAGCCTGCCCAAGGAGACCATCTCGGCCAAGGTGAGATCGGCCGGCGGCCCCTCCTCCTGGCTGACGAAGGAGATCGTCTTGGCTCGTTGACGATGCTTCATGCGGGCGATGTCCTCACCGCCAACCAGTACCGTCCCACTGGTGGGTGGGTTGATCGCGGCCATGGCGCGCAACAGCGTCGACTTGCCCGCTCCATTGGTGCCGACGATTGCCGCCTTGCATCCAGCCGGTACCTCGAAGCTGACCCCGGACACGACCATGTGGGAGCCGATCGAGGCAGTGACATCCCGCAAACGCACATCGGGGACGTGTCCATTCATGAGTCGCGGCCTCCGAAGGCATAAGACCTACGGCCCATGAGGAACAGGAACATGGGAGCGCCGATGACCCCGGTGACCACGCCCAAGGGGATCTCCTGGGGCGCCACCACGACACGGGCGATGATGTCCACGAGCACCATAAACAGCGCTCCCCCCACCGCCGAGACAGGCAGCACGTTTCGGTGCAGGGCACCGACAACCATCCGGGCTGCGTGGGGAACGATCAGCCCAACGAAGCCAATACCGCCACTCACCGCGACAAGAGCACCGACCAGAACACCCATGGCCACGAACAAACCGTTGCGCGTTGCGATCACTGGAACCCCTAGCGCGGTGGCAGTCGCCGGTCCGGCAGCCATGGCATCCAGCCACCCGCTGAACACCATCATCAAGATCCCCACCACGACCAGCACCACCACCGGGAAGATCAACTTAACCCACGTGGCCCCGGCCACCGATCCAAGGCTCCAGAACATCACCGAGGTCGCTGCCCGGTTGTCGTCGGAGAGAAAGACCATCAGCGCAGAAATCGCGTTGAACGCGGCACTCATCACGACCCCGGAAAGCACCAGTCGCAGGGGCGTCAAGCCACCTTGGGCCTGCGCCACCAGGTAGACAGCAACTGCGGCACCCAGGGCACCGATCAGCGCGCCCACCGATAGGGCCCACACGCCGAAGGCGGAGAATGTGCCGATCACAATCACCGAAGTCGCCCCCACCGATGCCCCCGCAGACAGACCCAGCAGGTATGGATCAGCCAAGGGATTGCGGACCAAAGTCTGCATGCCTGCTCCGGCCAGGGACAGGCCTGCCCCGGCGATCGCCGCCAACAGACTCCGCGGGATGCGCAACTCCCAGATGATGGTGTCGTAGCCGGAGCCGAGGGGATGCCCGGTGAATCTGCCGTGCAATACCTCCAGCACCTCTTCCAAGGAAATCGATTCCGACCCGAAGACAAGAGACACCACCAACGCCGCCACAAGCATGAGCGCGAGCGCCCCGGTCAACAACACGGTGGAGGGGCGCTTCCGCACACCGTGGCCGTTCATTGCTGCCGACGCCCCGATGCCCGGCTGCCGGACAAATCGCGCGATGGAACACCAGAAGAGAACTTGGCCATGGGCAACATCCTCATTTCGGGCCCTGTGCGCGGGGCCTTCCAACGAAACGACGAATTGACAGGTCTTCGGGCTTGGTTCGTCCGGTCCCGACCCTTCCCGGTACACACCAGTGGTTGTGTCGGAATCGTCCCCATCACCGCTGCGCGTCAGCTCCGGATTCTCACCGGATTCCCACGCATCCGTGTCTGGATACGGTCAATTCGCCCGTTAATGTACCCTATTACCCGATCCAATCACTCGGAGCGTGCTTCGTGTTGCCAACTAACGCTGCATTTGTTGCCATCAGACCTTGTCCGCAAGCTCCTGATCGCGACCTCGCGGGGTACGCCGTTACCCTATTGCCATGCCGGATCAACCACACCGCGGGATCGTCTCCTATGTGAGGAGAAGTTCGCGCATGAACCGATCCCAGGCCAGTGGGATGCGGCGATTAGCCGAGCGTTATTTCATCCAGCTACCAACCGGCGACCTGCGAACCTCGCTGGCTAAGGATGCCACCGTCGACTGGGACAAAGAGTTCTTCCGCACCGAATCGCCTGACGATGAGCACTCACTGATGGTGGAGATCGGTTCAGGCACCGGCGAGGCCCTGCTCGCCCGGGCACAGGCCAATCCGATGGCGCGTCTGATCGCTTTTGAGGTCTATGAGGCCGCAGTCGCATCGACCCTCTTGAAACTGGAGGCAGCAAATATCGGCAATGTGCGCATCCTCATGGTCGATGGCGTGCAGGGGTTACGTCAGCTGTTCTCACCAGGCAGTATCGACGAGATCTGCGTCTACTTCCCCGACCCCTGGCACAAGAAGCGCCACCACAAGCGTCGCCTGATCAACCCAGAATTCGCGGCGCTGGTCGCATCCCGGCTCGCTCCCGGCGGGGTATGGCGGATGGCCACCGATTGGCCCGACTATGCCAACCAGATGCTGAAAGTGGCGAGCAATACCCCCGGACTGGGCAATGAGCACCCGGACTGGGCGCCACGTCCGCCCTCCCGGCCCCTGACCCGTTTCGAGAAACGCGGAATCACCGCGGGGCGCCCGGTACGCGACCTCACCTTCCAGAGGATCCCATGACCAAGCGCTGGCGGATCGATCTGGCCTACGACGGCACCGGCTTCCATGGCTGGGCCACACAACCCGGGCTGCGCACCGTGCAGGGAGAATTGGAAACTTGGATCGCCCGAATATCGCGTTCCCCCGAGCCGGTGGCGCTCACCGTCGCAGGGCGCACCGATGCCGGGGTTCACGCCCGCGGGCAGGTGGCCCACGTCGATCTGCCCGATGATCATGACGGTGAACACCTAGCATGCGCCTTGATCAAGGCACTGCCACCAGACATCGTTATCTCGGGTTTTGCACCGGCCGCAGCGGGTTTCGATGCCCGTTTCTCTGCACTGTGGCGACGTTATGCCTACCGGCTGTGGGATGACCTCTCACGTCCCGATCCCCTGCTACGCCACTTAGTGACCAAGGTCTCGGGCGAGTTGGACCTGGATGCAATGAACCAAGGGGCCGCCACTTTGCTCGGGTTACGCGATTTCGCCCCCTTCGCCAAATATCGCGAGGGCGCCACGACTATCCGCGATCTCAAGACCTTCCATTTAAAACGCCTCGACGACGAATGCGGCACCATCATGGTGACGGTGAGCGCAGATGCCTTCTGTCACTCGATGGTGCGTTCCCTGGTGGGGGCGATCACCGCGGTCGGCAGCGGGCGTCGCGATCTGGACTGGCTGGCTCGCACCGCGGTGATGAGCACCCGCTGTGGAGAGATTCATGTGATGCCCGCCAAGGGCCTGTGTCTGGAGGAGGTCGGCTACCCCGGCGACGATGGACTCGCCGAGCGGGCGGCAGCCTCACGGGTCCGGCGTCTTCGCAGTGAATTGGAGCAACGATGAGCCATTACTTCACCACCTCCAGCGACGATGGGACCCGCCATGAGGTGCGGGCCACCATTTGGGGGGTCGATCATCACTTCACTTCAGCCCCTGGGGTGTTCTCAGCTCACCGGCTCGACCTAGGCACCCTCGTTCTGTTCAAGCAGACCCACCCACCCACCGGCAACCTGGCACGGCTTCTCGACCTGGGGTGCGGCTTCGGACCGATCGCCGTCGCCTTGGCCACTCACTGCCCCACCGCCCATGTGGATGCCGTCGATGTGAACCTCCTAGCCTTGCAACTGACCACGGAGAATGCCCAACGTGCCGGGGTCGGCGACCGGGTGCATGCACTGGAACCCGCTCAGGTGGCTCCCGAGATCCGCTACGACGAAATCTGGTCGAATCCCCCGATCAGGATCGGCAAACAGGCCCTCCATGACCTACTCACGACCTGGTTGCCCCGCCTCACCGATGACGGCATTGCCCGTCTAGTGGTGGGCAGGAACCTGGGCGCTGATTCGCTCACCAAGTGGCTCGTGGGGCAAGGCTGGCAGGCCATCAAGGTCGCGTCGGCCAAGGGATTCCGGGTTCTGGAAGTTAGTCGCGGCTGACGCTTCGGCATCAGTGAACCGTCAGCTGGCGGGCAATCACCCATTGGGGCTCTTTTCACCGTGGGAATAATCGGATCAACAGTGTTGTTCGACTCAATGCCCATCCGACCAGAAGGAGCATCCAGATGGCCATCTACACCCTGCCCGAACTCGACTACGATTACGGTGCTCTCGAGCCGCACATCTCCGGTGAAATCATGCAGCTCCACCACGACAAGCACCACGCGGCCTACGTCGCCGGCGCCAACACCGCCCTCGAGAAACTTGCCGAGGCCCGGGAGAAGGGCGACTTCGGTGCGATCTCCAAGCTGGAGAAGGACCTGGCCTTCAACCTCGGCGGCCACACCAACCACTCCGTCTTCTGGAAGAATCTCGCACCCAACGCCCCCGAGCGCCCGCAGGGCGAACTCGCTGCGGCCATCGACGAGTTCTTTGGCTCCTTCGACGCCTTCAGGGCCCAGTTCTCCGAGGCCGCCAAGTCCATCCAGGGCTCTGGCTGGGGCGCACTGGTCTACGATCCGCTCGGCCAGCGGCTGAACACCCTCGCCTTCTACGATCAGCAGGGCAACATACCGGTCGGCCAGGTGCCGCTGCTGCTGCTTGACATGTGGGAGCACGCCTTCTACCTGCAGTACAAGAACGTCAAGGCTGACTACGTGACCGCCTTCTGGAACATCATCAACTGGACAGATGTCGCAGAGCGCTTCGCCGCTGCCCGCTGAGACGATGCCGTATCGATTGCCCCCGCCATGATTGGCGGGGGCAATCCACTTCAATCGGAGCGACAAGGCATTTTAATACGTTTCTCAATTTCTTCTTGGAAGATTCTCAGATTTCGCATAGACTTTTTACCACTGGCCAAAGCGGCCGTCAGGGGAACCCGACCACGGAGAAGCATGAAGAAGTCGACAGCACTGGTGGCAGCGGGCATCACAGCTGCCACCTCCATCGGCCTCGGAGGGGCAGCATCCGCCTTCGACAAGTCCGTACTGCTCACCGTCGATGGCCAGAGCACCCAGGTGAATTTCTGGGGAACCACGGTCGCCGACGCCGTCAAGTCGCAGAACATCGAACTCGGCGACCACGACGAGCTCTATCCGTCATCGAATACGCAGGTTTCGGACGGCGACACCATTGAGGTGCGTTACGCCCGTCAACTGAAGATCACCATCGACGGCGTCGAATCGAGAACCTGGACCACAGCAACCACCCTCGACGAAGCACTCAAAGAAGTCGGTCTGCACGATATTGACGCCCGGCTATCTGTTGACCGCTCCACCCCGCTGGGCCGCGAAGGCCTCACCTTCGACGCCACCTTACCTAAGGGCGTCCGGGTCACCGTCGACGGTCAAAACCTCACCTCCACCTCCTCGGCGAAAACAGTTGCCAACGTGCTCGCCGAATCCGGGATCACCGTGAACCCGTCCGACCGGGTCACTCCAGCCTTGGACTCCGAGGTAACCAATGGCGTGACGATCACCGTCCAACGCGTGTCGGTCGTCGAACAGACAGTTGACGAGGTCATCCCGCACGAGGTGAAGAAGACCGAGGATGCAAACCTGACAAAGGGCATTGAGAAAGTCACCGCCTCGGGCACCGATGGTGCACGAACCGTCACATGGCAAATCACCTACGTCGACGGGGTCGAGGAATCCCGCACTGCCCTGGCCGAGAATGTCACTGCCCAGCCGGTCACCGAGGAAGTGACCGTAGGCATCAAGGAACCCTCTGCATCCGGATCGAAGAAGGACTGGATGGAGGCCGCAGGCATCGCCCAGTCCGACTGGGATGCCGTCGACAAGCTGATCACCCGCGAATCCACGTGGAATCCCAATGCAGTCAACGCATCCTCCGGAGCGTGCGGACTCGTTCAGGCACTTCCCTGCTCCAAGCTCGGCCCGAACTGGAACGATCCCATCGTCGCACTCAAGTGGGGAGACAATTACGTGAAGACCGTCTACGGTGGGTGGCAGCAGGCGCTTGCGCACTCCAACGCCACCGGTTGGTACTGACATCCCGATCCCTGCCTGAACCCACCCGAAAGGTTCGACACATGAAGAAGTCACTTGTTGCAGCCATCGCCGGAGGCGTGGCCGCCACATCGCTCGGCCTCGGGGCCGTCGCATCCGCAGTCAACAAGGATGTCACCCTCACCGTCGACGGAGTTTCTTCCGAGGTGGATGTCTGGGGCTCCACGGTCTCCGATGTCCTGGCATCTCAGAAGGTCGAGCTCGGTGCTCGCGACGAGGTCTCACCCCACGCCGATGAAAAGATCGACGACGGCGATGTCATTGAGGTGCGCTACGCCCGGCTGGTGAAGGTGACCCTGGACGGCGAGGAGAAGTCGTTCTGGACCACCAGGACCAGCCTCGACGAAGCCCTCAACGAGTTCGGGCTCCGGGCCGATGCCGCGAAGCTCTCCGTCGATCGCTCCATGAAACTGGGACGTGAGGGACTATCGTTGACCGCGACGACCAACAAGGATGTCACCGTGACCGTCGACGGGCAGACCATCACCCCGAAGTCCACTGCCGACACGGTGGGTGCCCTGCTCGCCGAGTTGAATATCACCCTCGGCGAATTTGACCGGGTGAACCCGGCAGCGGACACCCCGATCACCGCTGGTCTGGCAATCAGCGTGCAGCGGGTGGCCAAGACTCAGACCACCGAGAGCCAAGTGATGGACTATCAAGTCATTGAGACCAAAGATGACACCAAGCCCGCAGGCACGAAGGAGGTCACCACTCCTGGTGTCGAGGGTGAGAAGAAAGTCACCTTAGAGATCGTGACCGTCGACGGGGTCGAGGAATCACGCACCGTGATCTCCGAGGAGGTTATCAAGGCTCCGGTCGACAAGAAGGTCACCGTCGGCACCAAGCAGGCTGCTGCCAACTCCGGTGGCGGCAATTCCTCGGGTGGCGGCAACAGTGGCGGCAACACCGGTGCCCCGGCTCCGGCCGTCGGCGACGGCTCGGTGTGGGATGCCATCGCCCAGTGCGAGTCGGGCGGCAACTGGGCCATCAACACCGGCAACGGCTTCTATGGTGGTCTCCAGTTCACCACGCAGACTTGGCTCGGTTTCGGTGGCGGCGCCTATGCGCCGTCTGCTCACCTGGCCACCCGCGAGCAGCAGATCGCCATCGCCACCAAGGTACAGGCCGCCCAGGGTTGGGGTGCCTGGCCCGCATGCACCTCGCGTCTTGGTCTTCGCTAGGAGATATAATCCCTCATCACCCAACAGGGGTGGCACCACAGTGGTGCCACCCCTGTTGCATTGCCAATATCGTGCGCCCTCAATAGGTCACGGTCGCATGGATGTCGAGCATCCGCTCCACGCTCGCCGACCAAGGATACTGCTCGGCGCGGCTCCGGGCCGCGTGCCGCAGGCTGCGGCTGCGCCTGGCGATGAGGTTTTCCACGGCATCGGCAATGGAAATTGCATCTGGGCTCCCCCACCCTGCGCAGCTCTCATCGACGAGTTCCCGGGCCCCTCCACGGTCGGCGGTGATGACGGGAGTCCCGCAGGCGAGTGCTTCGAGCAGCGCCAGCCCGAAGGTTTCGGTGGGGCACACCGACAGCGAAATGTCGCTTGCGGCGAGCCTGCGCGCCACCTCCGCACGATCTGCGATCAGCCCATGAAACTTGACGGGTGCATCGCCAGCCAGCTTGCGTAGGGAGTCAATGTCCGGACCGGTTCCGTACATGTTCAATTGGAAGCCGACTCCTCTTCGGTGCAATTCGACCGCAGAGGCCACCGCCAATTGCGGGTATTTCTCGTGGGACATGCGCCCGACGTGGACGAGCTGCACCGGGCCGATGCCGGGAGGATGCCCCTTCGAGGGATGGAAATTGTCCAGATCCACGCCGAGTGGCACCAAGTGGGGGTGGGCACCGATCCGCTCGAACTCCACCCCTGAGTACCGGGAGGTCACCACGACGATATCGAAGCGATCGGCCAGTCGCCGGTTCCAGGCACGCACCGCGGAACGCACCACTGCACCGTGCCCAACCCAATCGGTGGCCATCTCCTCAAGCCGCTCGTGGCTGAGCAATACCGTTCCAACCCTGTGCTGGGCAGCCCAGGTCGACAGCCGAGTGAGCGACCATTTGTCGGAACACTCGATGGAAGTGGGCCCGAAGGATTCCAAGGCAGCACGAGCGGCCTTGAGATCAAGGATCATCCGGTACGAAGAGGAGATCTTCGGCGCCCCCACCTCAACGATCGTCCCGGCATCGGTAACGGTGGTCCGATCGGTCTCGCCGGGGATGAGCAGCAGCCGCTCAGCACCCGCGGCGGCATACCCCCGGCCTAGTTGATCAATGGCGACCTTCATCCCCCCCGAGGTCGGTGAGACAAAATTGGCCACTTGAGCGATGCGCAGCGCCGGCATTTGTCCTCCTGGTGATCGGCTGTCGAGGCTGGCTGTTCGTGTCCGGAAGGAATCAGTGCTCCCGCGAAGGATCAGTGCACCCTCTGAACCCTAGGATAACGCGCATGATTTCCGAGCCTGATTTCCGCACGATCGTCCAAGAACTTGCTGGTCTGACTAGGGAATGGACCATCCGAGCGCAGGAGATGCAGGAGGCTCTCACCTCTAACGGTGGCATTCACGAGTGCCCCGAGTTCACACTGCGCATGACCGGTACCTCCCAAATCGCTGAACTCAAGTTCACCACCAAGGCTCAGCGTCTCAGTGCAGCGGTTCTACGGAGCAAGGTTCTCAAGGCCCACGCAGAACTGATCGCCAGCGCAAACGCTGCTATGTCCCAACAGGTCGCCACGATTATGGAAGCTCCTGGGATCGCACAGGGCATCCGGTCATCGTTGCCGACCGAGGTTACGGACCTGGCCACAGTCGAGGAGACACCCGAGTCGTCCAGAACCGTCTCCTCCCCGACCCGGCAGCCACCCACGGTAGCCGATCTGGAAGCTGACGATGTCCTCGAGTGGATCGAGCAAACACTGGGTGACACCGCTGAACTCGACGTGGACGAGTTGTTCGCCGATGTCCCGGAGTGGGACCCGTCTCGTCCACTTGATCCCGACAACACCCAGCACGAATTCGAGAAAGAGATCGCTCAAGCCGTCGAACAAGGAACACAGCTGGCCGCGAACTTGGACAGGATCGTCGCCGAGGCCACGTCTCGGACGGTGGACATGGTTGTCAACGGAGCGGGCCGACTTGTGGACATCAATTTTCACCAACCCTTCAACTCCCTCAGCATCGATATTCTCAACCATGATGCCGAAGTCGTCCATGCGCAAGCCTGCGAGGAAGCGTCACGGCTAGCCATCGAGCGGCTGACTGAGTCCGATCCAGAGGCTGATGATCCGACAGTCTCCTTATTTTCCACAGTCACAGAAAACGCTCAGAAAGCGCTCGACACTGAATAACCAGATACAAAAGAGAGGTTCAACAACAAATGAACGATATACAAGTCGATGTTTCACAGCTACGTTGTCACAATTCGAGCTTGGGTGCTCGAGCAAATGAGATGAATTTGATTGCAGATGCCATGTCTATAAAGAGCGTTGGGTCTTTCTCTATGTACGGACTCCTGGTTGGTTCAGTCACCTATCCGATCCTCAAATTGGTGGGGAATAGCGGCGTGTCATCCATCAAGGGTCTGGGCGAACTCGCCAACGCCACTGCTTACAACTTGGACGCGACTGCCACCGACTACGAAACCACAGAAACCGACAATGCGGCGATAGCCCAGCAGATACGCAGCATGCTCGACGCGAAATGAGAAGACGAGATGACCAACAACGAGGATCAAAAACCGAACACACTCTCGAACCCCTCCCTCGGTGGAACGGAGTTCAAGATTCCCATCTACAAGGACTTGGTCTCCATCACCAAGGAGTTCACTAACGGAAAATTTAACGCAACCGATGTCGCTTCCATTGCGAATCTGCACATGGGACTGCTGGGCACCCTTCTCGATCCTTTGGGTACCCTCATCGGCTCCGCTCTCGATTATCTCAAAGATTGGCTTCTGGCACACTGCAAACCTTTGGCCGACGTTGTTAACTCATTGCTGGGCGACCCGAAACAGATCACCGAGGCGGCGAAATCCTGGTCCGAAGCTGCACAGAACGTCGCAAATTCTGCTAACAGTTTCATTGACTCATTGGGTGAAGTCAGTTCTTGGGAATCCCCAGCCGCTGAGGCCTATCGGCAATCGGTGCGGCAAATTCACAGCGCATACGAGGCAGCTAGCGTCTCTTCCTCTTCGGTCGCTCAGGCAATAACCCTCGTGGGAGGCTTGGTGAGCGTCACAAGAGAAACCTTGTGGGCCATTCTCAAGACCTTCTTGAGCGAGGTGGTCAAAGCAGGCATCATTGCCCTGGCCTCCGCGATACCGACTGCTGGCGCATCCATCGGCGGCTTCTGCGCGTGGTTCGGAGGCAGAATGGCCGTCATTTGCGGGAAGTTCACAAAGATCATTTCCAAGCTACTCACCAAGGTGAGCTTCGTTATGCGCAAACTAGGAATGAGCGGTAAATCGTTCATGCGTGCAGCCCAACAGCTTAAGCAACTATCATCACGCATGGGGCAAACCGCATCAAAGGCCTTCGCCAAATCAGGCCAGGGCTTCAAGGCGCCAAAACTAAAATTTGACTCAACAGGAGACTTGTCAGGCTGGAGCGAATTCAAGAAAACTTACACCAAAGCTGAACGCTATGGCACAGCTGCCGGCGACACCGCCGTAGACATGTACAAAGCAGGTGAGGCGCCGAGGACGATTAAGGACCTCCCCGAGGGATACTGACTCATGGCCTCAAAGCGCTCCCCCAGAATCGCTCTCACCCCGCAGCAGCAGCGGGCGGTCGGCATCGTGAGTGTGCTGATTGTCATAATGCTGGTGCTGGGCGTGGTGATTTTGGCATGGGCGAGCGACTGGGCTGGGATGTACGCGCATCCGGAGATCAACTCCCGGGGCAGTGCACAGATCATCAGTTGCCATTCGAGCCCGGCGCACCTCAGCGTTTGCGATGCCATGGTGACCTCTTGGCAGGACGACTCCCACGAGGAAAAGGAATCCATCGTCGTGATCGCCTACGGTCACCCGGTGGGTCCCGTCGAAGTGGTTTCCCGAGAGCGCACCATCTCCACCTACCTTGGAGATAACAGGCCCTATTTTTACAATGAAGAAGTCATCACACCAGCCGATCAGTGGGTGATGCCGAATTGGATGCGCCCGATCTGGGTGATCGGCAATGTGGCGGTCTGGTTCTTGGCTGTACTAGCCATGGCGAAGCTGGTATACCGGCTGGTGCCGGGTGCCTCAACGCGACGGGAGCATCCCATCCGCGAGCCAAAGCCAAGGGTGCGAGCCACAGCCCGAGGTAGTGCCTCAGCACCGCAAGAGCGTCCCACACGCAAGACCTCCTGAGCGCACGGCTATCGCATGGGCATGGGCCCCGGATGCGGAGGCTCCAGATTCCTCCGCATCCGGGGCCATAACTTTTGGATGGCAACTGTCATCGCAGTGTCGTCCACGAGGTGATCATGGCCCTCTCCTGCCCCTAGGATGGCGCTCATGGCACCAGCCCCTGACTTCCGAAGCATCGTCGAGGACCTCACATCACTGGCCGCCCAATGGCAGCGCACTCATGAAGAGGTGAACTCTTTCTTGGCGACAGCCGGCGGAGTTATCACCTGCGAGGAGTTCGCCATGCGCACCACCCCGAGTGCACAGATCGCTGAACTCGTCTTCACCCCCAGGGCCCAGGCGATCACCGGCGCTCAACTACGCGAGTTGGTGCTCACCAGTTATGCGAACCTGCTGACCAGTGCCAATGCAGGTCTAGCCGACAGGATGGCATCAATGCTCGGCATCCCCGACCTAATGACCGGTATCCGATCGACCGCACCCGAGGACATCGCTGAACGGGCGACTATCCCTGCACCTGAACCAGAGCAGACCACCGAGCCAACCCCTGAGCCCGAGACTAGTCCGGGCGAGGCTCCCCGGCTCAGCCTGGCCGAGGTAGAAGAATGGGTGGAAGCGAATGTCGACCCGGACCAGGATCTGGACGTCGACACCTTCCTCTACGAGGATCTCCGCTGGGATCCAAACGCCCAGACCGACCCGACACTGGCCGACAAGCGTCTGAAGAAGCAGGCCGCAACGATGTCGGAGCGCTCAACGGAACTGGCAAGAAATTTGGAGCAGATTCGCGCCGAATCCAGCTCCACCAAGTTGATCATCACGGTCAACGGGGGCGGACGACTGATCGATGTCGAGTTCCGCCCCGCATTCTCGGTGGTCAGCGCCGACGAGCTGACCGAGGACTTCCGCCGGGTTTATGCGGATGCCTGTGAACAGGCATCCGCCCAGGCCCTGCAAGTCTTCGACGAAGGAGATACCCAGGGCGAGGACCCCACCCGCTCGCTGTTCAACCACGTGCATGAAGACGCACTCCGTATCACGGCTTCCCCTGAGCCGGACGACGACTAGGAAACCACATGAACCAGGACATAGAGATCGCCTACGAACAGTTGCGTGGGCAAGTAAATGAACTGCGTACCCGCGCGGACGAGGTGAACTCCGTCGCCACTGATATGGCCGCTGTGGGCGCAGGAAAGTTCAAGATGTACGGCGTGCTCGTCGGAGCGCTGGCCTACCCCATGCTCTCTTCGGCTGCCGATCAGGGTGAGCAGGCTCTGCGTAGCCTCGCGGACATGGCGACCGCGATGAGCGACAACCTCACCAACAGTGCCAACGAGTATGAGGCCATCGAAGAGAACAACGCGCAGATCTCGGAGCAGATCAGCAAGATCTTGGGCGAGATGTGAGGAGAAGAAGACAATGAGCGAAAGCACCCTGACCGCCGCATTTGACACCAAAGACTCGAACAATTCCTCCCTCGATCGCCTATCGGCGATCGCCGACATCTTCGCCAAGGGCGACCTCAACGGTTCCTCGCTGTCCTCGCTGTGCAATCTCGACATGAGTGCTCTCGGAAACGGCTCCAACCCCCTCGATGCCGTCATGGGGGCCGCTCTCGACTACCTGATGGATCTCATCCTCAAGGGTTGCAAGCCACTGGCCGACGTGGTGGACTCCCTGCTGGGCAGCCCCGAGGAGATTAAGGGAGTGGCCCAGAAATGGACTCAGACCGCCAACCAGGTGGCTTCCTCCGCGAATGCCTTCGTGGATTCCCTGCCTCAGGTCCGGGCATGGCAGAGCAACGCGGCCGAGACCTATCGCACCTCGGTGCGCCGGACTCACGAGCTGTACAAGGCCGCCGCGGCCTCTGCGGCCAGCGTCGCCCAGTGGGTCACCGCAGTCGGAGGCTTGGTCTCCACGGTTCGTCAGACCCTATGGTCGTGGCTTCGTGAGTTCTTGATGCAGGTTATCCAGTCCGCTCTGTCGGCACTGGCCGCCGCGGTTCCCACCTATGGCGGATCGATCACCTCTTTCATCTCGTGGTTCACCGGCAAGCTCTCGGCCATGTGCTCGAAGTTCGCATCCACCATCTCCAAGCTGATGTCGAAGGTTGGCACCTTGGTTCAGAAGCTCGGGGTCAGTGCCAAATCCTTCACCAAGGCCATCCAGTTGCTGCGCCAGGTCTCCGAGATTATGGGCGCTGTCAAATCGTCCACCGGCCGTGAAAGCAGTGGGTCCGGCAACTTCACGCAGAGCCGCATCAACGATGGCCGCACCGCGCACAGCACTACCCACAATGGCACCATCCGCTCCGGTGGCGGCTATGGCGGCACAGTGGGGGTGGGCAGCAGCGGCGTGGGACACGGTAGCGGCGGTACCACGGCCTCTGGCAGTAATTCCGGTTACAGCAATGTGCAACACGGCAGCACCGGTTCCGTCTCGTCCGCAAGTAGTGCCCCGCAGTCTGGCTCATCGGCCTCGACGACCCTCGGTCACCTCACGGATGGACTGAAGCAGACCCTTGATGAGGTGAAGAAGGCGGGTCAGGTTCCGGACATCAAGGATCTGCCCACGGGATACTGACAGCATGCAGTCCATACATGATGACGCGTCCGGTTTGGCCGGGCGCGTCATCATGTATGGAGATCACCTACGAAAGGGGAACTCGTGACCACAACCGTTCTGGTATTCCACCCTGACATCAGCACGTCCAGGGTCAATGCCGCGCTGGCGAAAGCAGCCGAGGCGACCACCGGCGTCGAGGTGCGCGATCTCTACAAGCTGTACCCAGACTTCACGATCGACATCGGCACCGAGCAGAAAACCCTGGAAGCCGCAGATCGCATCGTCTTCCAGTTCCCGATGTACTGGTACTCCACTCCCCCACTGCTCAAGAAATGGCAGGATGACGTCCTGACCTACGGCTGGGCCTATGGCAGCACCGGTAAGGCCCTGAATGGCAAAGAACTCGGTATCGCGGTTTCCCCCGGCTCACCTGGTGAGAAGTATCAACGCGATGGTTCGTACCATTACACGGTCACCGAGTTGCTCCGCCCCCTGCAAGCAGTCAGCAACCTCATCGGAACTCGATATGTGACTCCCTTCATCACGGCAGGTTCCATGTCGCTGGGCACTGATGATCTCACAGCGCAAGCAGCTGCCTACCAGACGTGGTTGACCTCTGAGTTAGGGACAGTCGGCGAGCTCGAGTGAGCAAACACTTCGCCCTTGGCGAGCCTGCGAGCTCATGTGGAGCCGCAGGCTCGCCATGTCAGGAGTCGGCGGCCCAGGTGACCGACACTGAGACATCTGGACCGGCGATGGCTCTGACCTGAGCGGTAAGAATGCTCTCAGTTTGTGCCTTCGCCCGCTCGAGCAGGCCACCGGAGATGGCCTCCTCTGCTGCCCGGTCGGCTTCTGCGGTTAGGAAATTTGCCACATCACCGGGACCAATCTGATTGAACGGGTTGAAGGACTGATCGTAGGTTTCGATTGTTGAAGGGTCGATCGTCGAATCGAGCACCTTAACCTCGGGGACTGTGACCACAACGTTTTTCCCATCGATTTTGGCATCGATCTTGGAGAGATCCGGCACCCCAGCCTTGACTTTCCCCTTGTAAACGACGAGGAATGTGGCTTTCCCGAAACCCCACAGCCCAGACTCATCGGAGTATTTCCCGACGGCCTTAAAATTGTATTCCTCAGTGGTCAGTTCCGCGACATCATGGAAGGACGTCTCCAAAGTTGAAGAGTCGATTTTACCATGCTTCGTACCGAGCAATCCAAAGTAGGATACACCGAACCCGACAGCCAACGCGACGACGACCGCAACTACTCCCACCAAGATCATTTGGATCTTTTGCATGACTCCCCCTGTACAGAACAGCTCCGACGATTTCCTGCACAATCGCCGATCGATGAAGCCGAACCTACCGGAGATCTCCGGCGAATTCCCACTACCGACTCCAGTTCCCGCCCAGAGCGCAGACCCGACGCTATCTCCCGCCGCCGGATGGTTTGATGAGACTCCCAGCGACCCAGCACGTATTCCAGGAGGCACTAGGATGTGTGCAGGTCAGCACAGGTAGGCCAACACGTCAGTGCGCATCACCAGCGCCTGCACCAAGCCCTCATTCTCGCCATCGTGTAAAGCTACGGGGTGGACTCGGATATGCTCTCGACATCGGTGAACAGGATGAACAGCACACCGGCCGCGATGGTGTCGGCGTTGAAGTTGCCAAGAATCTGACGCATCTACTCACCAGCACCCCCGCCGACGGCACCATAGGTAACGGTGCGACGGCCTTATGGGCAAGGGATATGAGGTCAGGTAGTCGATAGCGTTTTCAACACACCAAGCACCAAGTGGTTGTACTCGAAGGAGACAAAGATCACGGCATCGGCATCAGAGATGGCTTTATACGAGAAAGTACACTTCTCAGTCAGACTCCTGTTTTTTCAGGAAGGCAACCACCAGAGGGCAAACTAACAACAACGGTCTCAAAGGATCACTCACCGGCCGTGGCGTAACCAGCACATGGGTTTCGGTATTGGTGAAAAGTTCTCGAGCGAACCCGTCCCAGACGTCTAAAACAGAGGCTACCAGGTTATCGTTTTGGTCTAAGATGTGGAAGTCGTGGGAGAAGGCTTCGGTACGCCGCATTACCCCGATGGGGAGACCTCCGTTGGTGATGAAGATTTCCTGCGCGCCAAGAATGCCAGGCCCCTGCTGCTCGAGTCTGCCGATCTCCTCACCGTCAGGACGATAGGCCTTCACCCGCAACTTCATCGAAAGTTCTCGTGACACAACCAGCAGCGTGCGGTCATCGGCGTCTTTTATCTCGGCCACATAGCAGTTGGGCTTGAAGACCTCGGTCGGCAGCACCTCGTCGACCTGTATTATCCGGCCGACGAACCCGCTATCTGGGCTGAACAGAGAGAACTTGGCGCATATCCTTCCGAACTCGAACTCCTCCCGGAAGATCAACTCAGGAGCGAGGAAAAACTGCGCGATGTCCCTGAGCGCCGATTCATTTGACGTGGCTCTGGCCCGGTTCGCCAACCGCCATTGGTCAGGAGCGGTGGGATCACTCATGAAATCATTCTATGGGGCTCTTGGGTTCGAATCGGCTCCGATACTTCCGGTAGCAGCGCCAAGACCGCCTCAGGCTTTTGCTCTCGATGAAGTCAATCTGCAAGCCCGACGAGGCCAGCCAGGTATTCCCTGAGATAGGGCATGGCGAAGTCGACTTGCCCGTGCCCTACCGGTCGGATCATCCCGGCTGCCATCAGCCTGGCCCGGTAGACCCCGACATATTTGGAATCACGCCCGATGGCTCGTGCGATGTCGGCGGTGCGCGAGGGCCCATCCGTGCAAGCCATAGCCGATAAAACGGTGCGGTCCATCCGCGACAGATCTGCCAGGGCCGCCGCGATGACCATCGTCCCGAGCCGCTGCCGCGCCGCTTCGATACCCTCGGTTACTGCCTCGTGGTTCAAATGACCCTGGTCATCAGCACGTCGCCACAGGTGATAACCGACAAGTTGGATCATGAACGGATAACCTTGAGTCGCTGCGACGGCCTCGGCCAGGTCCTCTTCGGAAATCCGCAGACCTCCGTCCTCGAAGATCTCCTTAAGGCTGTCAGCGATCATCCGGAGAGGAACGTTGTCCAACTGCATCCGCTCTGCCCGCCGTAAAAAGGTGGACACATCGCCGTTGAGCAGGTCATTCACGGCACTGGGTAGGCCAGCCATGACGAGTGAGATCGCACGACCGTCGCGGATCAAATGCTGGACGCACGCTGCCAGTTCCGCAAGCTCTCCGGTATCCATGCCGTGAATCTCGTCGATGGTGACCACCAGCCCGGTCTCATGCCCGGCCAGCACGTCAAGCAACGCCCCAACTCGTTGTCGCCAGGACTTCACCGGCCGCTCAGGGGTATCCAGGTCGATGCTAATGACGGAGCCGATCGACCCACCGACGACACGAGCGCGATCGGGAGAGCCCAGTTCCGAGCGGTGCCGATCGGCTTGAGCTGCTATCCGCTCCATCACACCACTGGTTGCGGTCTCGTCAATCACCACCCAGCCTTTAGCGCGAGCCACATCGCCCAGCTCGGTCAGCATGACCGTCTTGCCGACACCCCGGGCACCGGTCACCAAGGTAAGCAGCCACGGAGCACCGGGGCCATCGTCGATCGATTCGGCATACTGCTCAAGGAGGCCATGGCGTCCGACAAGGATCGGCGGTGTGGCCCCTGCGGTGGGCCGGAAGGGGTTTCGGCGAGCTGGCATCGGAGGGTCCTTTGTTCGCTTGGGATCCTTTGTCTCCTTTAGATTTCTAGAATCCTACAACCACTCCGGACCAGGCGTGACCGTATCCCCGAGCCCAGCCAATTCGCTCGTATTGCCAGGATCGCACCTGCAGCATGCGGCTCAACTGACTGTCACAAGGAACGTTTCATCGCCGGGCACCGGGTCATGACGAATCCCAGAGATGTGTACAGAGGCTGTCCTTGATCTGTCGCATTGAGCTTGGCCCGAACGGCGCCGCGGTCACGAGCCCAGTTGAGCAGGGCTGTCATCACGGCTCTGGCACACCCGCTTCCCCTGGCCCATTCCGATGTATACACATTGCTGATCTCGACGTCCAGCAGACCATCAACGTCGGGCCCGGGAATACATGCATGCAGAACTCCCACGGCACAGCTAGCGGCCTTGCCCTCACGTTCTGCGATGAACACACCGACCGATCCGTCATCCAGATGATTCTCGAACCAGTCAGCTGCAGCCTCCCGCCATGCCATGACTTGGTCAACGACTCCCATAGATGAGAACATCTCAGCCCTGGCCTCCACCAGGAACCGGATGTCACCTGTCCCAGCATGACGAACTCGCATCTCCTCCGGGATCATCTGGCATCTTCTCCTTCAACTGGCATCCGGGTGAAACCAGTGAGCGGCTGCTCCTGATTTCATTCCTACCCCGCGACGTCATCGACGGCAACATCTCCGGGTGCCGTCAGGAAGTGACCATCCCTCTGGGAAGATAGTGGCAATGGGCCCATGCCCGCCACTAAATGGTGGGCGCCAGATCGGCATCGCTGCGATCGGTCGGGTCCGGGGAAGGAAAACGTGGAGCACCTGCGCATTTTGCTCGCAAACCTCGGCACGGAGGGCGACACTGCGCCCATCATCGCCTTGGCCTCTGGCCTCATCGCGGCCGGGCACCAGGCCGTGATCGCCTGTGACGGCGCCTACACGGAAGCCGCCGAACGAGCAGGCATTGAGCTGCGAATACTCAGCGTTCCGGATGCAATGCGCTGGGAACCCGGCACCACCGCTTTCGATGCCTTCGAGCGGGGCCGCTACGCGATGTCCTCGCTGCCCGGGCTCATCGTCCCCGATCGCGCTTGGCTGGAGGAACTGACCGACGCCGCCAAAGGCGCCGACCTCGTGCTCGGCGGGCCCATCATCTACCACCATGCGATGTCAGTGGCCCGCAGCCTGGGGATTCCGGGAGTGCTCGCCCACCTGCAACCGATGTCTCCTTCACGGGAGCACTTCCCGACCGGGGTCGGGCGGGTGCGCCGGTCCCCATGGGCGAACCTTGCCGGCGGTCATCTGATCCGCACCGGTCACTGGGCGATGACCTCTCATGGATTGAACCGGGCCCGACATGAGTTGGGGCTGCCCCGTACCGGCAATCCGACGCGGCACGTGCCTGCCCTAGGGGCGTGGTCCCCCACATTATCGCCTGCTCCTCGCGATTGGGGACCCGAGGTGTGCAGGGTCGTCGGACAGTGGCGCAACAAGACCCCCGATTTCGTGCCTGACGAGGAACTGACCGGTTTTCTCGCCGCCGGCGAGGCCCCGATCTACGTCGGTTTCGGGTCAATGCCTGCGGTGAACTGGCTTCCCCGGCTGCGCCGCACCCTGCTGGATGCTCTGCGCGGACGTCGTATCCTGCTGTCGGCGGGATGGGCGGGCCTTGATGACGAGCCGCTGCCCGGCAATGTGTTACCCATCGGCCATGTGCCACACGACTGGCTCTTCCCTAGATGTGCAGCGGTCATTCATCATTGCGGGGCCGGTACCTCCCATGCAGCAGCCCGTGCTGGGACACCGACGATCCCCCTCCCTTTCGCTCTCGACCAGCCGTTCTGGGCCCACCGGCTGCACCGCCTCGGTGTGGCATCCCGTCCGCTGGACCCACGCCGTGCAACCACATCGGATATCAACGCAGCCGTGCGCGAAATCGAGACGGATTCCATGGCGATGATCTGTACCAAGGTCGCGCGGGCGATGGCCGCCGAGAATGGTGTCGGCAGCACGATCCCGATCCTGGAGCAGCTTGCCTGCGAAGAGATCCCCTGCCAGAGCTGAGCCGTGCTGGGCAACCTTCACGGCCCCGTGCCATCACATCGCCGGTACTCTTGGTCTCGGAACACGATGTTTCAAGCAGGTTCACAATGTTCCAGGCGGGTTCTCAGCGCCGTCGCAGATCCGCCATCACTCCAACTCAATGAGGAAAAAATGACCGTTTTTCGTAAGCCGTCCAAGATCGGCACGAACAGTAAGTCCCCATTCCAGGAACAAAAAGAGCTGGTGCTCAGCCGAGATACCGTGCATAGGACCTTCTCCTGGGCGATCCCCGGAACATCACAGGCACAACTGGCCACAGCGCGGGCCCTCGACCTGAGCTCGGCAGCCTACGTTATGACCGAGCTGCCATGACTCGCTGGCTTATCATGCCGCGTGGCATCAACGTCGGTAAGAGCAATCGAGTTCCAATGGCTGGGATACGCACCGAACTCGGCAAAGCTGGGTTCGAGAACATTGTCACCATCGGTCAAAGCGGCAATATCGCCGCCGACCGAGAGGCTTCCGAACAGCAGGTTTGTTTCTCGGTCCAATCAATGATGCACGACACCTTCGGCGTGGACGTGCCTGTCGTGGTGCGCTGCGCCGACGAAATCCGCGAGGCACTCTGCGCCAACCCGCTAAAGACGATCGCCACCGACGGGTCGCGGTACCTGGTCATCTTTTTGTCTGCATCCCCGACGAAGGCGCGGGCAGCGGCTTTGGCTGCTGAGGACTTCAGCCCCGAGGTAGTGCGGCTGATCGGACGCACGGCGTTCGTATGGACCCCTGACGGCGTGAAGGCCATGAAGGTCTCCCACACGGCATTGGAGAAGCGCTTCGGGATCACCGCCACTGCACGGAACTGGAACACACTCGAGAAGATCGCAACCAAACTCTGACCAGCCAACCCCAGCAATCACCGGGCGCCCGAGATAGTGGGGCGCCTGACTAAGGAAATGGCAATCACAAGAGCACGGAAACTGAGGGGCGGAACTCTCAGGTTCCGCCCCTCAGTTGTGGTTGTGGTGGTGGACGCGACCAATGATCACATCCACCGCATTGGAGATCAGTTGCCGGTCTTTGGCAGCTTCTTCTTCGGGGTGACCGGAGCCGACTGCTCTGGCTGGGATGGCGGAGTCGTTCCTGGCTCGCAGGTCGCCTGATCACCACTCCAGGTGTAGGTGGCAGTTCCATCGGCATTCTTTGTCCAGCCTTGGGGGAGATCACCAATGACATGACCAGCCTGCGGGGTTACCACCACGGTAACGGTCACCTTGCCATCCTTGGTCATGATCTTCGGAGTCCCGTAGTCCAGTCCAGACACCGACGGGGTCTCCACTACCGGCTCGCTCGGCGTCGACGACCCAGCTTGGCACACACCAGCCTTGACCACCGGGTTAGACGGGGTCACCGTCGTCGTGCCGCACGGCGGCGTGGGAGCCGTCGCCATGAAGGTCGCCTCAGAATCACTCACCCTGGTCCAACCCTCACCCAACTGAGCCGGGAAAACCTTGCCAGCCTCGGTCTTCGCGGTCATGGTCACTTTTTCGGTACCACTCTCGGAACTCACCACCGGATTGGTGTAGGTGATACCAGCAGTGGTCGGAGCCTGAGCGGTCGTCGGCACCGGTGTCTTGCTGCCCACTGGACAAGTTGACCACGTGATCTGAGGCGCAACCGGGCTGACCTCCTCGACCGCACAATTCGGCTGGGTCACCTCACCACTGAACGTTGCAGTCCCATCGGCATTCTTGGTCCAGCCCTGCGGCAGATCGGCATCGTCGATGTAGCGACCGGCAGCCGGAGTCGCGGTCAGCGATACCTTCACCACATTCCCCTCAGTCTTGAGGACCGGGGTCGAATAGGTAATCCCATCAGTGCTCGGAACGTTCACCGTCGGTTCGGTCGGAGTCGTCGACCCGACCTCACACACGCCGGGAGTGATCTTGGGAGATACCGGAACTACCTTGCTGCGATTCGGGGTCGCCGGATTGTTCAGTTCTACCGCGACAGTGGTGAACTCGGTGATCTTCACGGTTGCCGACGCATCGTTCGCGCCACCGTCAGTCACTCCGTTACCAGAGAACACCGGATCACCGAAAGTCACATCTGCAGCAGCAGCCGGATCCTCGGTCAACGTCACCACGGTGCCATTGGGGATGTTATTCAGTTCAACCGGAGTGCCGTCGTTCTTGACCTTCAGCTCACCGCTCTTCAGCGTTCCATCAACGGTGTAGGAGTACTTCACGGTGAACTCGGTGGCAGCCGGAACAGCAGCACCCGACACGGTCTTCGCCAACGACAAATGCCCCACACCATCGCCAGAGCCGGTACCGCCACCGGCAGCGTTACGCTTGGCCTCGGCGTTGACTTCGACTCCGTCAACGTTGGCCTTGTTGACGTACTTCGCACCCACCTGGATCTTGGAGGTGGTCTGCAGGCGCAGCGCCACGACGTAGATCTTGTTCGGGTCGAAGTTCTGACCGTTGTTGTTGAGCTCTGCGGTGAAAGAGGTGTCGGCCTCGTTCACTTTGATAACGGCCTTCGGGCTGGTCGTTTCATCCAACTGAGTCCGGCAGTTAGGGATATACTCCTCGTTCCAGCACTCAGCCGTGTTATTGACGGTGTATGCATGCGGGTAACCCGGAGTAACGGTGAAGGGAAGGCCATCAAGGGTGTAATCATCGGCGATGTTCACCACAGAGCGATCAGCAATCTTCGAGCCGGGGATGATGACGCGCCACACGAGGGCGTTGTCGTTCTCAACCCAGCCTTCCTTCAGGATATCCCAGGGAACGAAGGAGTCGATACCCACGCCCGGCTCGCCGTTCGGCCACGACACGTTCACGATCTGGTTGCCGCGCACGGTGACCGGCACGGTGGCCTGGTCGCTCTTCTTCACGATCTGGGAACGCAACCAGAAAGTACCGTGAACGTTGGCACGATTTTCCACGTTCTCGTTGAGCGTGCAGGTCAGCTTCTGTCCATTGACGGCACAGTCTCCGAAGGAAGTCCCATCGGCACCTTCGAAGCCAAACCCGCCGGGCAGCGGCGCAAGCATATCGGGGATGGCCACCGAGAAGGTGTCACCCTTCTTCGCAGAGAAGTCGGCAACTCTCCACTCGCCCGTCAGCTTCACCTCTGACCAGAGGTGGACAGGATCGGTCAAGTTGTCAACCCTGGTCATCTTGAGGCTGCCGGGAACCACCGCGTCGATCTCGTTCGCGTGGGCGGGGGTCGTCCCCAGCACTCCCATCAGTCCCAGTACCAAGGCGGCGACCATTGCGGTTACGCGGCCCTTGAATCTCACCACTTTTCTCTCCCAAACTTCCTCGGTCACGTGGAGCCCGGCCGCGGCAAGACGCACCGCGAGCACACTCCCTGCTCCGGGCAGGTTAACCCTCCCAGAGGGTCATTCCTCATAGTCGATGCGAAGCTGTATCTAGGATACAGGATTGTATGCACGCTTCCTCCTGATCAGTTTCGCTACACATCTGCATCTGATCATGTCGATGGCTTCGGGATGTTCTGTGAAGCCACTGCTCGGGTCGGCAGCGCACAGCCAGGATAGATTTTTGGCAACTTCCTGCAACTCGTAACGTCGGATCTCTACCTGACGGCCTCGCTCCGATGAGGAGCATCCATCTTTCGACTCGGCTGACTTACCGCCTCGGACCCGAACGCCACGCAGTTCACGAGCTTCGCGCCACTGCTGTCGATGACATGGATGGGCGTCAGGAGGACAGGCACTGGGCACACGCATGTGAGTCAGAATTACTCGACGTCAATGGGGCCGCTGATGTGGAGTGTCTCGACGTCGAGGCGCCTGATGACGTTAGATGCGGTGGAATCGTCGATGATGCCCGCGAAACGCAGATCACGCACGCGTTCACGCAGGTGGTCAATGATTGCGAGCCGCAGAGTGCTCTCCGGACCACTGTAAATCCGCACTTCCTCTTCGGCGTCGGCATCGCGTACGGAACTGTAGCGGCGCTCATAGTCGGTGCGTACGGCATCAATGGCTTCGTCATCATCGACGCCGGCACGGTTGGCAATCGCTTCGATCTGGGCGACAGCGTCGCTGAGAACGCCGGCGAGAGCATCGGTCTCCTGCGATTCAGTCGCCTGCGCGGTCTGCACACCGACCGAAGGCCTCTCGTTGGCCCAGCGGACCACGTAGGGTAGGGCGACCCCTTGGACGATGAGAGACAGAAGCGTCACGCCTGCGACGACAAGAATGACGAGGTCGCGTTCAATGTATTCGGCGCCATCGAATGCGACCGGGATGGACAGTGCCATCGCCAAGGAAATTGCACCGCGGAATCCCGCAACCAAGGAGACAAAGTGCCCCCGGAGATTGGTGCGGCGAAGACGTTGCTGCGGGCGACGATCAAGGGCACGAATGGAGTAGATGAGAAGGTGATGGCCGCCAAACCGTCCCACGACCATGGCGACATAGACCATGGGGATGAGGATGAATCCTCGAACGAGGTCGGGACGCGGGAGGCCGTTCACGATACCGGGAAGCGCCACCCCCACCATGATGAAGAGAATGGTGTTGAGAATGTAGGTGAGGATCGTCCAGAAAGGGATCCCGAAGACGCGCGATCCCAAGGACATGTGCGGTGCAGCAAACCGGGAAATGATGATGCCGCACGTGACGACGGCGAGGACGCCTGAACCTCCGATCTCCTCGGCGAGGAAAAAAGTGACGAGTGGAGTCGCCAAGGCGGTGATCGTCGCCAGCATGGGGTCATCGGTGATGATGCGGACACGAATGCCGATCTTGGTGACGGCAGTACCGAGAAGGGCTCCCACCCCGATTCCTCCACCGAATGCCAAGAGGAGATCCTTGGCGACGAAGCCGACCGTGACACCGGAGGAATCCTGCGCAGTCTGAAGAGCAATAGCGAAGATGGCCAGGGCCGTGCCGTCGTTGAGGAGGGATTCTGCTTGAAGGATGGTATGGCCATTCGGGTTGATGTCGCGTCCCAAGCTGGAGACGGCGGTGGCGTCGGTGGGACCAAGACAAGCCCCGATCAGAAGAGCTGCTCCCAGCCCCAACCCCATGAGGACGCCGATCACTGCGATGAGGGCCGCAGTGATGGCAACGAGGACCGTGGCGCTGAGGACGATGCCGCGCAAGCTCCGCCGCATGCGGTTGAGGGAGACCGACAGCGCTTCCCAGTACAGGAGGATGGGCAGGAAGATCGTCAGGACCACCGTGCTCGGGAGCCCCATCTCTTTCCCGGGCGGGAGGAAGGCCACCGCCACGCCCGCAGCGATGAGAAGCACCGGGGCGATGAGTTGAAACCTGTCGGCGATCACGTAGGCGATGATCGACACGACAATGAGCACAACAATCATCTCGATGGTCATGAGGCTACCGAATTCCTTTCACTGCACTAGGCGTCGCTGACAAGATGAGGAGACATGGAACCCATCGCTCATCGCTCAATCAAGTCAAGCGGCCGCGAGTCGCGCGTTGGCACGAACAGCGTATGCGAACTGGTCAAGTTCAATCCTTGCATAGCCATTCTGGAGACTCCGTTCCTTGCGCATCCAACTCATGAAGTTTCAACTCCATCGGCTTGCCAGGAACCAGACGTGGCTTGGCGTGGTTATTCCAGGAGCATAGAGACACTGTGACCTCACGAGTTGAGGGGTTCTTGAGGTATATATAACATACCAATGTACTTGAATGGCAAGTCAAGAGGCGATCATCTTGAATGCATCGTCGTCGAACTTTGAAAAATAGAGTGAATCGCGCAATCCCCGACATTGAACATGATATTCGATATTCACTTAATGGCAATTCTTGCCTGATTCTTCATTTTCACAATCAGCACAGGAAAAGTACGTTCACCGTCCGCCGAAACGATAGAGAGGATTCCCCTATCAGAACTCATGCTCTTATTTTAGCCCTCTCGATCGAGCAAAAAAAGGTGCTCATTCACATAAATCGATCGATCACGCAAATTCCTGCTAGCGCGATAAGTATTGTATTTCAGGATCTCCTCATCGACACGACCACGAGCCTCCAGTTCGCCTCTGATATCTTCTGTGGACACGTAGCCCTCGGAGTTGAAAGATACTAGAAGGAATCGGGATGGAATCTTATCAAATAGATCAGTGAGGAGCGATAGGGAACGCTTCTTGACGTTATACCCCGAGCGGTTCCAGTCCATGGGAATACCCGACACCCGACTCACTCTTTCTGGTCGTTCGTAGTTCGCAAGAAGGTTGAGCATGAAATAATTCGAGCCATAGGGGTGCTGATTATATGGCGGATCGATGTAGACGAGATCGAAGGTATCTAGTTCCGGCGCGAGATCGTTGGCATATCTCCTGAAAACCTCGTGCTCAGACTTGAAAATGCTCTGAACAGGAACGTCGAGGGTGATCGGTGCAAGGATCCGGCTCGTAGCATCACCCGCCGCCGCCCCAAACTTGCCGACGCCTGTGTTCTTGTCTTTGTAGAACCCCTTAAAAACGCCTCCGGTATTCGCGTGGATCGATGCGCTCGAAAGCAGCGGCCCTAGGAGAAGACGACGAATCTCATCGGGGAGATGCACCAACTCCTGGACATAGAAATCAAGGCGGCGTGCATTATCATTCGAATAGAAAACACGCTCACCCACCTGGATGTTCTGGTCATCTACTGGGGAGTAGAGCTTCCGGATAAACCCATCGTGCGACGCTCCATCGGACGCTGCTCGGTTGAGACGATCGGCATGCTGTGCAGCCTCGGCCAGCAGTATTTCGTTACGGTCGGCGAGGAAGCACTCACCGATCGCCTGCGCGTATAGCTCCAGATCGTTTGAAGCTACAAGTGATGAGTGTTTCTTCATCAGTCGAGCGACGAAGCCTGAGCCGGAGAATAGGTCAATCGACCTCAGCTTTCGTCCGCCGAGTCGATTGCGGACGTCGACGATAGCTTGCCCGATTGGCCCGGCCAGCCCACGCTTGTTGCCGATATAAGTGATGAGTTGACGCGTCAGGAACGAAGGATCTTCTCCGGACTCGACCCAGTCGTCAAGCCCGAGGTCGAAGGTCGCCTGACTCACCCCCTAGCCCCCAGACGTTAGCCCCGTGCGGAACTCAACCACGTCGCCGGGCGCCATAACATAGTCCTTGCCCTCCAGACGCATCTTTCCCGCAGCCTTCACCGCGTTCTCCGAACCAAAGGAAACCAGGTCGTCGTAGTCAACGACCTGGGCCTTGATGAAGCCCTTCTGAAAATCAGTGTGGATAACGCCGGCGGCCTCGGGTGCGGTCGCGCCCTGTTTGATGGTCCAAGCACGCACTTCTTTAGGCCCAGCGGTGAGGAAGGACTGCAATCCGAGCGTCGCGTAACCGACCCGGGCGAGCTTGTCGAGGCCAGTTTCCCCGATGCCAGCCTCCGCCAGGAACTCGCGGGCCTCCTCCTCGGTCATCTCCACCAGCTCAGATTCAAATTTGGCATCAAGGAAGATCGCCTCGGCTGGGGCAACGATCTCGGTCAGCTGATCGAGCAGTATTTGATCGGCCAACTGGTCTTGGTCAAGGTTGAACACATAGATGTAAGGCTTAGCGGTCAGCAGGAATAGATCGCGCAGCGGCTCCGGATCCAGCCCCGCCTGAAAAACCCCCATGCCCTCCTCCAGTTTCGCCTTCGCATCCACCCAAGCCTCGTATTTGGGACGTGACTCCTTCTTGATCCGGGCTTCCTTCTCCAACCGTGGCATCGCCTTCTCCATCGTTTGGAGATCAGCGAGGATCAACTCGGTTCGGATGGTGTCGATGTCGGAGGCCGGATTCACCCTGCCGTCAACATGGGTGACGTCCTCGTCGGTGAACACGCGAGTCACCTGGCAGATGGCGTCGGCCTCACGGATGTTGGCCAGGAAGGCGTTGCCCATGCCCTCTCCCTGGGATGCCCCCTTGACGATGCCCGCAATGTCGACGAACGACACCGTCGCCGGGACGATCCGTTCCGAGTCATGGATCTTCGCCAATTCAGTCAACCGGTGGTCGGGAACTCCGACCACACCGACATTGGGTTCAATGGTCGCAAACGGATAGTTCGCAGCCAGAACGGTGTTCCGGGTCAAAGCATTGAACAGGGTCGACTTTCCTGCATTCGGGAGTCCGACGATTCCGATCGTGAGTGCCACAGCACCCCACAGTACCCCTGATTCCCTCCTTCGAGCACTGTTGGTGCCCCCTGACGATGCCAGCATGTTGGCATGAGCACGAACACGTCCCCGGTCGGTACCGATACACCCACCGACAGCGCGCCAACGGGTTACGAGTTCTACGGGCAGCGCATCACCACACCGGTCCCTGCGCCAGTGTGGAATCAACCAGCCGTTGTCCCCACACCTGCCACTCGGATACCACTAGCCAATCGATGCGCCACGGCACCCATGAACCACCCTTGGCCACGCAATCTTCCCGTCGACCACCCCAACAACATCACGGGACTGATCTGCGGGATCATCGGCGTTGCCGGGTTTCCCCCTGTCGGAATCATCGCACTGATGCTGGGTATCAAGGCCAACAACGACATTCACCGCAATCCGATGAAGTACCGGGGTTACGGCACAGCAACGGCAAACATCATCCTCGGTTCCTTCAGTACAGTCCTCACCCTGCTGGCAGCGCTGTTCTTTTTCATGATGCTCATGTATGCGACGACGTACTGACGAGGCCAACAAACCGGGGAACATGCAGGCCCCGCTCGGGCAGGATAGGTAACAGCCACGGGCGTGGGTCTTTCTTGCCCCTTTGATAGGGTAACTTGGCTTGTCATGAGCAGCGACTGGCAACAGGAACAGGCATCTCCGGGCCCCGATTTTGTCGCGACCTCCCAGGTACCCCCGATGGGATTCGGAGCACCCCAGATCTTCCCCGGTCAACAACCCTTTCCAGCGCAATTCGCCTCACCGTACCCGCAGCAGTACCAGCAGCCACCGTACCCGCAGCAGCTCCAGCCCGGGATGGCACCGATGCACCAGCCGATGCTGCCGCCCGGCGTCACACCGATCCAGGTGCAAACCATCCCCAATCATCCGCTGGCCATCAGCGCTCTGATCACATCGGTGATCTTCCTCGTCAACTTGCTTCTCCCGCTGGGTTTCATTCCGCTCATCCTGGGAATCATCGCCCACGTGCTGATATCCAAGAACCCCACGAGGTGGCGTGGTAAAGGCCTGGCGAAGGCATCCATCATCATCGGCGCGCTCAGCACGCTGATCAGCGCGATCGTCATTACCGCGATGATCTTCTATAGTTGACTGTCGCCCTGGACTGCTGCTGCGGCACCGCCGTACGATCGACCCTGGCCGAAAAGAAGCCCGCTCATCCGGCCAAGAAGAACTCCACAGCCCTGGCGAAAAGCTTCTGGTCACCAATTCCACACAGTTCCCTCACCGAATGCATGCCGAGCACCGGCACCCCGACGTCGACTGTGCGCACACCCAACCGCATCGCCATGAGCGGGCCAAGACTCGATCCACCGAGGATATTCGAATTGTTGGCATAGGTCTGTACCGGAACCTTCGCATCACGGCATGCGATGGTCCACGCGGCCGCAGTGGTCGCATCGGTGGCATAGCGCTGCTGCGCATTCACCTTGAGCACTGGTCCCCCGTTGAGCACCGCATGAGCCATCGGATCATGAACATCGGGGCGCGAAGGGTGGATGCCATGGGCGACATCGGCCGAGACCGCCACTCCCCTGGCCAACCAGGCCAGATGGGCATCCATGCTGGCACCGAAACCGGCCGACAGCCGACGCAACACGTGTTCAAGCAACGAGCCACTAGCCCCGGTAACCGTCCCGGAACCAATCTCCTCATGGTCGAAAGCCGCGTAGACCTGAACAGCATCGGACCGTTCAGCAGCGAGGAAACCGAGCAGCCCTGCGTGTACCGACAACAGATTGTCCTGCCGATAGGATGCCAAATATTCTGCGCCCAGCCCCAGGACCGCCGGAGCCTCAGAAGGCACGAAGAATAGGTCGTGTCCTGCGATGCGATCCGGTTCGACCCCGGATGCGACCGATTCGATCGGGCCGTTCTCGGCAGTCACCTGGGAGATCAGCACGTTGATGTCCCTGGCCACATCGATGTGGAAGTTCTCACGCTGACCGCGATCCAGGTGGATCGCCAGGCCGGGCACCCGGGCGAAGGCCTGGGTGTGCACCATGTGCACCTGCCCGTCGATGTCAACCACTCGTCCGGCGAGGCACAGATCCCGGTCGATCCACGTGTGCAGTTGCGGGCCCCCGTAGACCTCCACACCCACTTGATGGGAGTCGAACCGGTCGAAGCCTGCATTGGGCTTCACCTTGAGAGCCGGGGAATCAGTATGCGAAGCGATGACCCGCAGCCCAGTCGACGCCGACGACCACCGCCTGGGGGTCCGCCATGCGATGACGCTGCCGTCGACCACCACGAAACCTTGTGCGGGCAGTTCCTCCCACGGATCGGTCATCAACAGCCTGGTGAATCCCCGGGTCTCCAATCTCTCGGTGAGGCTCACGGTGGCGTGGAAGGAGGTGGGTGAGGCACCGATAAAACGGATCAGGTCCTGGACACGGGCATCAAGATTGGACATAACCCCAAGGGTAGTGCCCGAAAAAATGTCAGTGCCTTCTGACAAGCTGAACGTATGGATAGCCATTCAGTGTGGTGGATCATCGTAGCCCTGGGACTGGGCGCCATCGTGGGTGCGTTGTGGACTCGCGTTCGCACCCAGAGCCAGCTGATCACGGCCCAAGCCCAACGCGACACTCTGAAAGAACGCCTCGACACTCTGCTGGCCGATCGCAAAGCCGTGGTCAATGAATTCAAAGTGTTGGCCGACGAATCCTTGGTCGCCCAGCAGGCTAGAGCCGATCAGCAGGCAGCCGAGCGTCTCGAACACACCCAAACCCTACTCGACCCAGTGCGCGACGGTCTCAACGCACTCAACCAGCAAATCACCAAGATGGCAGCCGAACGCGCAGCTATGACCGCCCAGCTGCGGGAACAAGTCGGCATGGTGCTGACCACCTCAACCGAACTGCGCAATGAGACAAATGCCCTATCAACAGCGTTGAGAAAGCCGCAGGTGCGCGGGGCCTGGGGCGAGATGCAGCTGCGCAGGGTGGTCGAGATCGCCGGAATGGTGGAACACTGCTCCTTTGTCGAGCAGGCCTCGTCGGTAACCGCTGCCGACACCAGGGTGCGCCCCGACATGACGGTGCTGCTCGGCGATGGCAAGTGCATCCACGTCGATTCGAAGGTGCCCTTGGCAGCCTTCCTTGATGCCCAGCACACTGACGATCCCGGGTTGCAGGCCCAGCACATGGCCCGTTTCGCCGAGAATGTGAAGGCCCACATTGACGCGCTGTCAGCAAAGAAGTATTGGACCACCAACACCAGCTCCCCCGAATTTGTGGTGCTGTTCATACCCTCAGAGACCCTCGGCGCCGAGGCCCTGGCCCACTTCCCGGAACTCCACGAGTACGCGGCACAGCGCAACATTGTCGTCGCCACCCCTACTACCCTCATCGGACTGCTGCGAGCCGTCGCCTACGGGTGGCGACAATCAGCCCTAGCCGAATCCGCCGCCGAGGTATTCGCTCTGGGTCGAGAACTGTACGAACGGCTGACCACCCTGGGAGCCAATCTCGGCAAGTTGGGCAGATCCCTGCATGCCAGCGTCAACGCCTACAACGCCACCATCGGCACGGTGGAGCACCGGGTCATGGTGACAGCCCGGCGATTCCGGGATCTCAAGGTCACTGAGGCGGAGTTGGCCCCAATGAGCGGGGTTGACCAGTTGCCCAGGGGGCTGTCGGCCCCTGAACTCATTGACGCCGAGCAGCAGGAGTCGATCATCGGCGTGTCCAAGAGCCCAACTCACTCGGTCACTGTCTCGTCTCCGAACTCAGGCGATAAGCTGCCCGCACTCAGTTCCGAGGAACCCCTAAACCGACCTGTTCATCGACGAACGTCCCACTCGGGGCGATCCGGGCCCACCAGGTAAGCACCTATGCTTGAGTCCATGAGTTCTCCCGAATCCGCATCGCGTCGCGTCGTCGTCGCAGCTCCTCGTGGCTACTGCGCCGGGGTCGATCGCGCCGTGGTCACCGTCGAGAAGGCGTTGCAGCAGTTCGGGGCTCCCATCTACGTTCGCAAGCAGATCGTGCACAACAAGCATGTCGTGAAGGGCCTGGAGGCCAAGGGGGCCGTCTTTGTTGAGGAACTCGACGAGGTACCCGCCGATTCCCTGGTCATTTTCTCTGCCCATGGAATTTCCCCGGCCGTGCGGGCAGAAGCCAAGCAACGCGGGCTGCGCACCATCGACGCCACCTGCCCATTGGTCACCAAGGTGCACCATGAAGCGAAAAGGTTCGCCGCCCAGCAACTTCCGATCCTGCTCATTGGGCATGCCGGCCACGAGGAGGTCGAGGGGACCACGGGCGAGGCACCTGACAACATCATCCTCATCCAGCATCCCGACGACGTCGACGATTTGGACATGCCAGCCAATCAGCCCGTCGCCTGGTTGTCACAGACCACCTTGTCTGTGAACGAGACCGAGGAGACCGTCCTGCGACTCAAGCAGAGATTCCCGAAACTGGTCGCCCCGCCCTCCGACGACATCTGCTACGCCACGCAGAACCGCCAGGATGCGGTGCGACAGATCGCATCCCATTCCGATCTGATGATCGTCGTGGGGTCCCGTAACTCCTCCAACTCGGTGCGCCTGTTGGAGGTCGCCAAGGAGGCCGGGGCCAAGGCCGCCTATCGTGTGGACGATGCCTCCGAACTCGAGGAATCCTGGTTTGCTGGTGTCGACACCATCGGGGTCACCTCCGGAGCCTCAGTTCCCGAGGCCTTGGTCGACGGGGTACTCGACCGGCTGGTCGAACTCGGTTACCCCCGGGCCGTGGAGGAACGACTCATTGAGGAATCCCTGTCATTTTCTCTTCCGCCCCAGTTGCGACGCCACGACACCCGCGATCGTAAACGCTGATGGTCAAAGCCCAGCCGTCGACGGCGAAGAATACCCCCGACACCCCGCACCAACTCGGGGACGTCGTCGACCAGGTCGCCGGATGGGTCGATCGTCTCGGGTGGGTATGGGTCACTGCCCAGGTCATCGAGTTGCGTCGTCGCGCGGCATCAATGCAATTCCTCACTCTGCGCGATATCACCGCGGAACGCTCCGCGACCGTCACATGCTCCACCACCGTTCTGGATTCGGCCGGTCCACTCGCCGAGGGCATGACAGTGCTCGCCCTGATCACCCCGACCGTATGGCAGAAGACATCACGGTTGTCCTTTCAGTGCACCGATCTACGCATCGCCGGTGAGGGCAGGCTACTGGCAGCCATTGAGGCGCTCAAGCAGAAACTGCGCGCCGAAGGCCTGTTCGACCCGATCCGCAAGAAATCCCTGCCTTTTTTGCCGAGCCGGATCGGTCTGATCACCGGAGCCGGATCCGCTGCGGAACGCGACGTTCTGACCAACATCACTCGACGCTGGCCGGGAGCAGATATTGAGGTGCGTCACAGCCTGGTCCAGGGTCCGCAGGCCGCCGCCGAGGTGATGACCACCCTCGCCGATCTCGACGCAAATCCATCAATCAAGGTAATCATCATCGCTCGTGGCGGTGGATCTCTCGAAGATCTCCTGCCATTCAGCGACGAGGGGCTAGTACGCGCCGTCGCGGCGGCCCGCACCCCAGTCGTTTCGGCTATCGGCCACGAACCCGACAACCCATTGATCGATCTTGCTGCAGATGTCCGGGCATCCACCCCGACCAAGGCAGCAGAGATCGTCGTCCCCGATGTGCTGGCCGAGCGCACTCACCTCGATACCGCCATCACCCGGCTTCGTCAACTGATTTCCTCGGTACTACGCGAGGAACATTCCTGGTTACAGATGATGCGCTCCCGCCCTGCTTTACGCGACCCGCTCACCAATGTGAGGGCCCATCAAGAATGGCTGAGCATCCACCAGGCACGATTAAACCGGGCCATCGATCAGCGCATCGCGTTGGAATCCACCGAACTCGGCCATGCCCTGCGAACAATGCGGGCCATGTCACCGAAGGCGACCCTGGAACGCGGTTACGCAATCATCGCCGATACCGAGGGCGAATCCATCACCTCGGCCCATGAGGTAACAGCCGGGAAGAAACTTCTCATCCACCTGCATGACGGGCGGATCCAAGTCGAGGTCAGCAACCAGAAGGATGACCAGTGAGTGAACCCGAACTCAGCTACGAACAGGCCAGAGAGCAACTCGTCGAGGTAGTTACTCGCCTCGAATCCGGAGGCGTACCATTGGCCGAATCCATGACCTTGTGGGAACGAGGCGAACAGCTGGCGAAGATCTGCCAGAGTTGGCTTGATGGCGCTACCGCGAAGATCGAAGCCGCCCGTGCCACCGACGGAATGGGGGACGGCGAGGCCTGAACTCAGCCCAGCACAGCCAGCAGGATCGCCACCCAATGGCATAGGGCGCCAAGCACCGTTCCGGCGTGGAACAGCTCGTGAAAACCAAACCAGGTCGGTGAGGGGTTGGGGGCCTTGCGTGCATAGATCACCGCGCCCACCGAGTAAAAGACCCCACCTAAGGCAATCATGATGACGATGGCGGCACCACCGGTAGCCCAGAACTGAGGAAGCCACAGCAGCGAGGCCCACCCCATCACCAAATAGAGCCCCACGTACAGGGCTCGCGGTGCTCCCATCCACAATGTCCGGAACAACACCTCGCCCAGTGCACAGACCCAGATGATTGACAGCAACGCCACCCGAGACCCGCCACCGAGCAGGGAGATCGCCAACGGGGTGTAGGTTCCAGCGATGAAGATCGCAATATTGGAGTGGTCGATGCGGCGTAGCACCGCCTTCACCCTGTCGCTCCACCGGCCCCGGTGATAGACCGCCGAATTACCGAACAACATCAAGGCAGTGAGGGTCCACACGGACACCCCGACACGGTCAGGCATCCGCTCGGCCAACACCAGCAGCACCAACCCGCCGATCAAACAAACCGGGACGTTGATCATGTGTAGCAGCCCCCGCAGCTTCGGCACCACAGTCTCGGCATGCATCGTCGATTGGATGTCGCCGTCTATGGTGTCCTCACTCAGCAGACCGGAGTCCAGGGTCTCAATGTGGTACTCGACATTCACATAACCTACGGTACCGTAGGTTATGTGTTCAGGAAAGAAGGCCACCGCACAGGGCAGCGCGGCAGACCAACCTTCTTTCTACCGCCACACAGAACCACGCAATGACAAGACAACCAACCCACGGACTCGGCAGAGAACTCCCATCTCGTGGTGTCTTAGCATCACTGCGGTTAGATTTGCCCCATGCGAACGGATGAGTTGCAGAGCCGGGTGATGGCGGCCTTGGATAGGTTCTCGCCCGGCAATCTGAGCTGGCTGTACCGCATCTACGAATCCCAGCTTCGCAAACAGATCCATCCCGGTATGCTGCCCGCCCACGTGGCCGTACTCGCCGACGGGAACCGACGGTGGGCCCGTACCAATGCCCCCGGCGAACCGTTGAAGATCGGCTACTGGGCTGGCGCCAACAAGCTGCGCCAGTTCGCCAGGTGGTGCGACGACATCGGCATCAAGGTGGTCACCTTGTGGGTGTTGTCCACCGACAATCTCAACCGTGCCGAATCCGACGAACTGCTTCCCCTGCTCGACGTCATCGTCGATCTGGTACGTGACCTGGCGGATTCCCGGCGCTACCAGGTGATGATTGTTGGCGACCTGCGGCTATTGCCCGGCCAAGTGGCTGCAGATCTGCAGGAGGCTGCCGAACGGACCTCCGGCATTGAGGGTATGCACATCAACATCGCCGTTTCCTATGGCGGGCGCCACGAGTTGACCGATGCCGTGCGTTCCCTGCTGACCGAGGAGGCTGGGAAAGGCACCACCCTGGCCGAACTCGCGGAACGCCTAGACATCGATCAGATCTCCGAGCATCTTTACACTAAGGGCCAGCCCGATCCAGATCTGATCATCCGGACCTCGGGCGAACAGCGCCTGTCCGGTTTCCTCATGTGGCAATCGGCTCATTCCGAGTTCTACTTCTGCGAGGCGCTGTGGCCCGATTTCCGCCGGGTTGATTTCTTCCGCGCCCTACGCGACTACGAGCACCGCGAGCGTCGCTTCGGTAAATGACGCATCATTGCGGCGCACCGCTCCTTCATCCCACTGCCGCGCACGACAAGATGCGTCAGAACCGGATCGGCATCCCATCGACGAGGTACCAACGGCGATGCGGTTCAGGCCGGGCGCGACTCAATGCTGGTGCGGCCAGAGGATCTCTCGCAGGTCGGCCCACTGGGTTATCGGCGCGACACACACCTGATCACGGCAGATATAGGCCGTGGGACCGTCAATCTCGGTGCGATTGTCGAACAACGTCCCGAATCCCGTTGCCCCGGCCGGACCTCGGACGACTAGTGAGCCCCAGGGGGCCAGGCGCCAAGCGGCCCGGTTAAGTTCGCCCATGACATCACCAGAGTCGTCGACCACGACGATCTGCGCCGGGCCAGTCCCCTTGGCAGCCTCAGAACGCGACAGCAGATCGGCGAGACCCCAGCCCGAATGCACCGGGTTGGCCACCAGCACGTGACGCAGCCGCATGGCCGCAGCATCCGCCCGCTCCGCCAGTTCCCTGCGCCCGGTTAGTTCCGCGACCTGACGCAGAGCGACGACCATCATTGAGGTTGCCGAGGGCATCGCATCGTCCTCGTAACGACGCGGGCGCTCGAAAAGGGTCTCGTCGGGCATCGAATCGTGGAAGCCACCGTCACCAGAATGGAACAGCTCGACCGCCCGGTCCATCAACTCCACGGCCCGCTCAATCCACACTGCATCACCCAGTGCACCGCCCAAGGCCAGGAAGCCGATCACTGCGGACGCGTAGTCCCCCGCCCCGCCATCGGAGCCGATCAGGAATTCACCGGCGCGCTCGACCGAAGAACGAGCCAGAAGACGTTCTTGCCCATCCCAGTGCACCTGCCACAGGTATCCGGCGATGCCGGTGGCCAATTCCAGCCATTGCGGATGACCGAAAACGATCGCGGCACGCACCAGAGATTCGACGGCCAACCCATTCCAAGCGGTAATCACCTTGTCATCAACAGCCGGGGCTGGGCGCTGAGATCGGGCCTCGCGCAAGGTGGCGAGAATTCGTTCCATTCGTCCGGGGTGCGGCAGTCCGTGATACTGGAGGGTCGATCGGCCACTGCCGTCGGTGGGTGCATGCGCGCCAGACGGCATGTTCCCGTTGAAAGTGACGTGGAAGACACCTTGGGCGAACCGGGAATCCTTGCCGAGGACCTCATCAAGCTGAGCCGGGGTCCACAGGTAATAGGCGCCCTCGACGCTGTTGCCCTGCTCGTCGAGGGATTCGGCCGATTGGGAGGATGCGAGCGCACCCGAGGGAAGTTGCATCTGCTGCATCCAGCCGACGATTCCGCTGGCTACCTTGGTGAAGAGTTCGTGCTGTTCGGTTCCGTCGTCCGGGGTGGCTCGCAGGAAACCGCGGGTGTAGGTGCCCAACAGCAGTGCATTGTCGCTGAGCATCTTCTCGAAATGCGGTACCTCCCATCCGGCATCGACCGCGTAACGGTGGAATCCACCGCCAACCCAGTCATGGATGCCGCCTCGGGCCATGCAATCCAAAGTGTAAAGCGCCCGGTCATTGGCCATCTGGTCACTGCGGACAAACAACGCATCGAGCAGGGCTGGTTGCGGAAACTTCGGGGCACCCAGCATGAAGCCCCCATGCTCGGAGTCGTACTGGGTGTGCACGTCGGTGACCAGGCGAGTCGGTGCCACTTTACGATCCTCAACATCGCGAATCGGGGGGTGATCCATGCCCTGGAGCCGCAACACGATGGTGTCCGCAGATTCGAGGACCTCAGCACGGCGGCTCTCCCAGGCGCTAGCGAGCGCATCAATGAACTGAGTGAAGGAAGGTTGTCCATCGCGGGGCTCGGGCGGGAAATAGGTTCCAGCGAAGAAGGGCTGCGCATCAGGGGTAAGGATGACGGTCATCGGCCATCCGCCTTGGCCAGTGAGAGCCTGGGTGACCCGCATCAATGCCTGGTCCACGTCGGGGCGTTCTTCACGATCGACCTTGATAGCGACGTAGTGCTCATTGAGTTCGGCGGCAACCTTCGGATCGCTGAAAGTTTCACGGGCCATCACGTGGCACCAGTGGCAGGCCAAGTATCCGACACTGACCAGCACCGGGACGTCGCGGCGGCGGGCTTCCTCGAAGGCCTCCGGCCCCCATTCGAACCAATCGACCGGGTTGTCCGCATGCAACTGCAAGTAGGGACTGGATGACTGGACGAGACGATTGGCCATGGGGGCAAGGCTACCGGCTCAGTTCACAACTCGACGTACATCGCTCCGCACAGCCCTGCATACCTGTCCGGATTCGCCGTCAGCACGATCACCTGCACCTTGTCACCGGCCACCGTCAGCGCATTCCACATCCGCCGTAGCCGCCGCTGGTCGGCGTGACCGAGGGCATCGTCGAGTACCACTGGCATCGGTTCCCCAGGCGCAACCAGACATGCGGCGGCAAGCCTCGCCAGAATGACAAGTTGTTCCTTGGCTCCGGTGGACAACGCGTCGAAACCCAGCCAGCAGCCGCCCAGATGACGTTCGGCAATCACGAGATTGGTGTCGATCCGCACATCAAATCCGGGGTCAGCGTGCAGTGCCCGGCCCAGTTCCACAATCTCGTGGCGGAAGGGTTCGACATAGCGGGCCTGGGCCTGTTCACGGTGGGCGAGCAAGGTTTCCTCTAGGAGCTTCGCCCGCTCGGCGCGCAGTTGCCAGGAATCTGCCTCGTCTCGTGCAGCCTCAGCCCTGGTGGCAGCCTCATCAAGGGCTGTTTGCAATTCGTCGGGAGCAAGTGCTGCCAACCGAGACTTCGCCTCAATACGGCGCCTGTCGGCCTCCCGGAGACGCTCGGTGAGCCCCTTGAGATTGTCTTCAGCCGATGTTGCATCAGCCTGCACCGCATCGGCTCCCAATTCGACGAGATGGGCCTCGGCCACCTGGTTACGTTCCTGTGCCACCTGCAGGTTTGCAGCCGCCCGCTGCTTTGCCGCTTGCAGGTCGTCGTCGCGGGTTTCCTGCCGGGCGGCATTGAGTTCGCTGACCCGTGACGCCAGTTCCTGATCGAGAATCTGCTGACGGCCTTGGAGATCGGCCAGCTCCCGGCACCGGAAGTTGGCCTTGGCTTCGGCGGCTTCCCGTGCGATGCGAGCCAAGTCCACGGCATCAGCACACCGGGCTCTTTCCTCGTCGAGGCAGGCCAGAGCCGCATCACAGTCAGGTAGATCGCTCGGGCTGGGTTCCCCGGACCAGGAATTGACCTGCGCAGTGAGATTCTCCAGTCTGTCCCGCAGTTGGGCCTCGGTGTCCCCATCCAGCAGGTCTTCTCGCTGCCGACTCAGTATCTTCCATTCAATACGCGCGTTGTCGAGCTCGGCCTTCAATCTCAAGGCAGCATCCATGTCGGGGGCTTTGATGATGGCTAGCATCTCGGCGAGTTCCTCATCGGCTTTCTCAGCTGCTGATCGCAGATCCTCGAAGGAAGCTGCCCGGATGGTGAGACGCACGATGCCGGGCACCTCGATCATCATGTTCGTGGTGACCGGACGTTCCAGGTCATTGGAGATCGGGGCTCCGTCGACCAGGATGGTGTCACTGCCCAGCATCTCAACACCTAGCCGGGCGCTGGCAGCCTCCAGTTTCCACTGCGCCTCGGCTGCAGTGACGCGGGCCTTCTCCAAGCGGGTGAAGAAGGCCTCGTCACAATCTTGGATCTGCTTGGCCTCCAGCAGGGCCATCTGCTGACGCAGTTCCTCGAACGAGGCAAGCCGCGAGGCGAGACGCTGTTTGTCTGCCAGTTTGACCAGATGATCGCGGCGTGAGCGAACCCTCTCGATACTCCTGGTGAGTTCACCCAATCGCCGGAATTCAGCCTCGTATTCCGCACGTCGCTGTGCAACGCCCTGCTCCAAGGCATCGACGTCCTGCTGGGCTTCCCGGATCGCAGACATGCTGTCGGTAATCTGCTGGCGGCGCTCATCAACCTGTTCGGTGAGTCGGAAGCGTTCCCGCCACGCGGTATCGGCCCGTTCTGCCTCCAATCCAGCTGACCTCACCGATTCCCCAGCGCTACGAGCGACCTCGACGGCATCGGTAACCCCGGCCAGGCGTTGATGCCATACCTCGACCTCCCGGCGGGCCCCGGCAACGGCCAAGTTCAGCTGCTCGTATCGTTGCTCTGCCTCGTCGACGGCCTGGCGCGCATCCTCCAGACCGGCGACGGCTTCCTCGGCCGCTCGCCATTCCGATGCGCTGCGCTCCACCTCGGTAAGCACCGATTGGTAGTCCTTGTTGGGTTTGCGGGTGGGAGTGAAGTACCGATTGACCTCCTCGGAAACCTTCGTCAATAGTTGCTGGGCGTCGTCGGAGATATCGTCACCTCCAGAGGCTGCATCGAGGGCACCGGACAGCACCCGGGAATCACCGAGGTGCCACGGGCCGGAACCGGCCACCTGCAGCAGTTGGAGGGCTCGCCACAACACCTCATCGTTTCGCGACCAAAGCTCGTCGAAGGCATTATTCGCCTGATCCCCAGCTAGTTTCTCCCCGGCGCGCGGACCCTCGACGAAACTCAGCGTGGTGGTGGGTTTGCGCAGCCACGTGCGAGACAGCACGACCCGGTGACCAGTGAGGGAGAACTCCACCTCGACGCTGACCCCAACATCCCGGCCCACTGGTTGTGCGACCCTGATCACCCGGCTTCCGGAGGTGTGTTTGTACCCAACAACCATACCGAGGGCCTCCACCAGGGAGGTCTTGCCCACCTCGTTGTCCCCAGAGATGATCACCACCCCGGTGTCGGGGAACTCCACTTCACGCTCGGCGACGCCCTTATAGTTGATCAATCGAATGCGGTGCAGCCTCATCGCACACCTCCCGCCAGCCGATACATCAGTTTGAGGGCACCAACTGCGGTGTCATCCCCAGCAGCAGCCCGAGCCGCGAGTTCATCGGCGGCCGTCTTGGCGAAACCACCAACCGGAAGGCCCGCAAAATCGTCGCCACCCGGGATGACCACCAGGTCGCTGTGCCGGGCCCAAGCTGTGAGGGAAGCGAAGACTTCCTTGTGCCGGTCGAGGATCTCATCCAGCCGGGCGGACTGGGCCATGTCGAGACTGCCCCGCAGGACGTGCTTGACGATGGTGCGCTCCCGATCAGACATGGCCGACAGCTGCGCATCAAGGACATTGAGATCGGCATCGGATTCCAGGTCGGCATCAACCAAGACATGTTCCCAGCGACCAACGACATGAGGTGTAACGGTGAGTGTTTCATCGCCAAGCTCGACTTCGAGGACCTTGCCAGGGCCTTTTTCCCGGAAGCTCGTCGATTCATGAGCACCGGGATAGTGAATGCGCCCGGAGTTGTCGGGCGGCCACATGATGTGCCGATCGCCCAAGGCTGCGTAGTGGATCACCCCGGCGTTCAGAGCCTGGTGTAGGGGTTCGGGGCGTACCACTGAGCCATCGGAGTCATCGGTGAAAGTGACCCCGCCCAGCATGCCATGTCCGACGAGAATCCGTATCGATCCTCCCGGAGCCAGGCCGCCGAGAGCCCCGGCGACGGGGTCGGCCTCGGGGTGTTTTCCCGTCCACGGGGCGGCAACGAGCTCGATGCTCTCACTTACCCGGTGGATGCCGGGGGTATCGAGAACATGGACCGAGCCGGGAAGACCCTTGGTGAAGGCATCGCGGCTCCATACCGATCCCGGACCCAAGTGGTCGTGGTTGCCCGGCAGCAAATACACCGGAACCCCCATCTCGCCCAGTGCCCCGGCTGCTCGTGCGAGATGGGCATCGGGCAGGTTGGAGTGCTCGAAGACATCGCCTGCCACCACCACAAACTCGGCACCGAGACGACGAGCCAGCTCACCAATGCGCCGCACAGCGTCAACGCGGTCGGCAGTGAACCTCGCCTGAGCCTCGGGTGGCAGGTAGTGCCTGGTCATGCCCAGCTGCCAATCGGATGTGTGGATGAAACGAACCATGGTCACCTTCCTGGGCTCCTCGGCGAAAACCTAGCCGCATCCACCGACAATTCCGCTGGTACCACGCACCGGAATTGTCGCAAACCACGCTTAGGGCTCCCAGAGTCGTGCAGGATCGGGAGCCTGTGGTGGATCCGGGCGCAGCCCGGCGAACAGATCGTCCTCAGGAATAACCGTGGGCACCGCTGAATAGACCAGCTGCCAGTCCTCGGTAGGCCAAACGGCCCGCTGGATCTCCAGAGGTACCGCAAACCACATACCATCGGGATCAACCTGGGATGCGTGGGCCCGCAGGGCATCGTCGCGCACCTCGAAGAACTCCCCGCACTCCACCCGGGTAGTGATGCGGTGCTCATAATTGCGGTCCTGCCACATCTGGAGCCGCTCGCCGTAGGGAGACTCTAGGTCGTTGGCACGCATCCCCGCGTCGAGGGCCGCAAACCGGCGTCGGTGGAAACCGAACTGGTAGTACATCTTGGGCACCCGCCACGCATCCCCCAACTCTTGGGCATGCCCAGGATCGGCGGCCTGACCAAGAGCTGCGATAGTAATCCGGTTGCACTGCACATGATCGGGATGCGGATAGCCACCGGATTCGTCATAGGTGGTGATGACATGAGGCCGGAATCTCCTGATCACCTCAACCAAGGGCCGGGCAGCCTCCTGCGGATCCAAGGTCGCGAAACAGCCCGCGGGCAGCGGGGGAAGAGGGTCTCCCTCGGGAAGCCCGGAATCTTCAAAGCCCAGCGCGACATGCCTGACCCCCAGGATCTCCCGGGCAAGATGCATCTCTTGCTCCCGGATCGAGGTAATGTTCTCCCACACATCAGGGCGATCCATCTTCGGGTTGAGAACCGATCCGCGCTCCCCGCCGGTGCAGGTGGCAACCATCACCTCGATACCCTCACTGACGTAGCGAGCGGTCGTCGCGGCCCCCTTCGACGACTCGTCATCAGGATGGGCATGCACGTGCAGCAGCCGCAGCCTCGACCCATCGGCAGCACGCGCAGAACTGGAAATGGTCATACCCACCATTGTGCCCACCCCGACCGCACCAGCAACAAACGACCACGCACAATCACGGCCCCGGGACAGGACGGCTCCCATCGGCACATGAGGCACGCCGAACAGCAGACGACACGAGCGCGGCACAGTGGTGCATGTTGCTCAGAGAGTGTGATCAGAAAACAGCATTCGATACGACCAAACATCAAAACTTGCCACCAAGCCACGCCAGGAACGAGGATCTCGGCTCCCATTCTGGTAACGTCGGCACGACCTTCCATCGGCGGGCACAAAGAATCTGCCGACTATTTAATGCAGGATCATTCGAGCGATCACTGCCAGATCACGACCACCAGAATTCTTTTCTCCGTGATTTTGACCGCTCCACAATGAAATATTATCAGCATCAAGTTACCAACAAATCTTCCACACCTGCGACAAATCGGCGACCCTTGTCTTCGAAGGGCAGAACCTGAAGAACATGGCGAGCTGCTTAGCAAACAGTTTCTCCGTCGTCTTAATCAATTTCTCCGAGAATGAAAGATATCAAGGAAGTGGCCGACAAGTCGTTGCTTTCCGACGGCTACTGCACCAAAAAGATCGGCTCAGCAACAAAGAGAACCTCGAAGGTAGCATCCCGAAACCCTAATACACAACCACTCACGCGAAACGGGAATGATTTTCTTGTGTCACACGAATCATTTCGTCGCATAATCTCCCAGGTTTAATGTCACGATCACGCCCGTCGGAATTTCCCTGGGCCGTGTCGACGGCAGGCTTGATGGGCACCCTAAATGAGACAGGCACGACCGCCATACCAGCGGCACCTTCCGCAACGGAACCCGGCGAAGACATTGGCCGCTGGTCTTCCCCTGACCGCCCGCAGGTTAGACTGGAGCAATGGCTGAACACGAGACCATCTGGCTGACCCAGGACGCCTTCGACAAGCTGAACGCAGAACTCGAAGACCTCAAGGAGAACGGGCGTCCTGGCATCGCCGCGAAGATCGCAGCCGCCCGTGAGGAGGGCGACCTGTCCGAGAACGGTGGCTACCACGCCGCCCGCGAAGAGCAGGGCCAGATGGAAGGACGCATCCGCCAACTCGAACAGATGCTGCGCAACGCCGAGGTCGGAGAAATCGCCGAGGATTCCGACCAAGTGAGCACCGGCACATTGGTGACCATCGCCTATTTCGACGATGCCGACGACACCGAAACCTTCCTGCTCGGTTCACGCGAGATGCTGGGGCTCGACAACGACATCGAGACATCCGTGTTCTCCCCCCAGTCACCACTAGGTGCTGCGGTACTTGGAGCTAAGAAAGGCGAATCGGTCACCTACACCGCCCCCAACGGCAAGGACATCAAGGTGACCATCCTGGAAGTCGATCCCTTCCGGGGCTGATCCAGGCGACGATTCTCGGACGGCACAGAAACCGGAGCGTATAGTACGGATCAGAAACGCGAAGAGGCCGTGGCTGCTGTCAGCCCGAATGCGCCACGGCCTCGCTTTCGTTCAGTTCTCCACGCGCACCGAGGCACGTCCCAGCACCACGTCGAGCTGCAAGTTAGCGGCACCATCCCCGACGACAAATTCATCGAGCGCTCCCCCCACCCCGCCAGGCCAGGCCACCCGGGCCAGCTGGGTGATGGCACGAGCCGTCACATTCGAATCGGGCGAGATTTTCAAGGTCAGATTGCCCGATTCGACCTTGACCCGGGATTTTCCGGAGGTCCACATTCCCTGAACGGTCGCATTGCAAGCCTGGATAAGCGCGTCACCAATCTCATGGACGCCGATCAGCTTGGCCCCGCCGACGGTCACCCTGACACGTCCAATGTGGGGTACATTCATGGTGATCAACCGCGAGCCGACCACCTCGGCTTCGACGGTAATCTCCGGATTGACGCGCACCTCTAGCTCCGGACCGAAACCAAGGGAGCGCAGGTCCTCTGCTGAACGCGGCGGATTGACCATGGTCATGAAATCAAAGTTCAGACCTATCTCCCCCTCGGTGAGCACCTCCAAGGTGGTCTGCGAGCGGCGCAACTTGTGCGGGCCCTTCACCTTGATGGTGGCGACAGTCGGATCAGCAACGATCCGCACCCGGCGTCCCACCGAGCGGACCACCACCTTGCGGGTGTCCCCAGGGAGCCTTGGTGAGGGAACCACCACTTGAGATGCGGCCTGAGCGGCGGGGGTGACGATATCGGTCCGCACGTCGTTGAGCACCCCACCTGCGAGTCGACCGAGCCGCCCCAAGGTGTGTGCCGCAAGCCCACCCGCCTCACGCAGCATGGCACCCGCACTGTTCGCGACATCAGTCAGGCTGGATGGTGACTCCACTGCGGTAACCACGCGATCAGGTTCGATGACGACCTCCTCGGCCTCGGGGTCAGGATCGTCGAAGCCAATGATTTCGACCACCGGTTCCTCCGCAGCCTCCTCTACAACCGGCCCGGAGGACGGAACCACGTGTCCCTCCTCTGCCCTAGCTTCCTCCGAGTGCGCACGGTCGACCTGTTCCCGATGGGATTCCTCGCTCGACGTCGGCGGTTCTCCGGAAGCCGGATCTTTCTCCCCAGGGCGGGGTCCGATAGGTTCGGTGACATCACCCGTGGCGGACACCTGGAAGGCCGGGGCATCCGCAGAGGAGGCAGAATCAGGATCGGGGACTTGCACCTGCACGTTGGACTGGCTGAGCTTGTCGATGGCGATCCGAGCAGTCTCGGCATCGATCTGACCGGCAGCCAGGGCCGTGAGAACGGCGGCGATCGAATCGTTGGTCATGACTCAATGGTGCTCTGTCCTTCGCCCTCGCCGGGAATCGTTGAGGGCGAAGTGGGGGTCTTTCCGGTCCTGCGACCCCCGTAGCGGACCCGCGGCAGGTGGGCCTTACGCCGACCACGATCGTCGTCAATGAAGATACCTTCCGCGCCACGTACGCACCCGGTGACGAAGGCAACGGCCGGGATCGCCAGCAGGGCACCCGGGATTCCGGCGAGAATCGTGCCTGCGGTGATACCCAGCAGAATCAGCAACGGGTGGATCTCGACTGCCCGGCCCAGCAGCAGCGGTTGCAGGACATTGGCCTCAATGTTCATCACGGCGATGAAGACCACCACCATGATGACTGCCTTCACTGGCCCAAGAGTCACCAGCACGACGACCGCCGACAAAGTGGCCGCCGTGATCGCCCCGATGATCGGCACGAAAGAGCAGATGAAGGTCATCGCGATGATGGCAACCCACAAATTCGATCCGAGCGCCAAGGCACCAATGCCGGCGCCAACACCGTCGATCGCGGCAACAGTGACCGCGGCACGTACATAGGAGGCCAGGGCCGTCCAACCGCCACGTGCCATGGGCTCGACCTTCACCAGCACGTGATCCGGGATCACCTTACCGAAGGCGGCAGCCATCCGAGAACCGTCCTTGAGGAAGAAAAAAGCTGCTGTGAGACAGGTCAACAGCCCGGCCACGAAGGCACCGATCCGTCCGCCTGCCGAGGTCAACGCGCCCGCGATCTGGCTCTGGTACTGCCTCACCAGCGAGGTCGCCTGATTGATCCAGCCGTTCACCTGTTCCTGGGAGATATTGAGCGGACCGGTGAACAGCCAGTTGACCAAGGAACTAACACCCGATGTTGCAGTCGAAACCAGTTCATCCCACTGAGATGCGATCTGCGCACCGACGATAGCCAGCAGCCCGAGAACCGCGAACACCAGCAAGAGCAGCGAGACCGCCGACGATGCCCATCTCGGCCACCGGTGCTGCCCCAGGAAGTCGGTCAGCGGGGAGAAACCCGCGGCAATGAGCAAGGCGATAAGCAGGGGGACGGTCAGCTGAGACAGCTTGGTTCCGATATTCCAGACGATGACCATCACGCCGCACAAGACGATGAGCCGCCACCCCCAGCTCGCAGTCACGCGTAGCCAAATTGGGGTGAGAGCGATATCGTCCGAGACGGACTGGGGATCGGTTTGCTCAATTGCGGACATGTCTTCCCATCTATGGTGGTCGATCCTTTCAGCATACGGGTAGATGGGGACATAGCAGACAATCATGAGTTCAAGACCTGCAGCACCGGTCAGTACACGGGTGGGCAGACAGGTACCGGCACACGACCGGGCGGGAAACTAGTCTGGACCGGTGAGACTTCACCGGACCGATGGCATGCCCCATGACGTATGGGTGCTGTCCCTGGTCGCCTTCCTGGTGGCAGTCGGTTTCGGGGTGGTGGTGCCGGTATTGCCGGTGTTCGCACGCTCCTTCCATGCCTCCCAGTTCCAGGTGGGGGCCGTTGTCGCGGCCTTCGCCCTGATGCGTTTCGTCACATCCCCGTTCTGTGGGCGGATCACCAATGCGATCGGTGAACGCTGGACACTGGGGCTGGGCATCGGGATCGTCGCAGCATCCTCGGCTGCAACAGGTGCAGCGCAGAATTACTGGCAAATGCTCGTGGTACGCGGGCTGGGCGGCATCGGTTCGGCGATGTTCTCGGTCTCGGCGATGATCCTGCTGCTGGCCGCGGTGGATTCCCAGCACCGGGGCCGGGCATCGGCATTATTCTCCGGCGGCTTCCTACTCGGAGGCATGGCTGGCCCGGCCATCGGCGGGGTACTGGCAATGATCTCGATCCGGGCCCCATTCTTCTTCTACACATTCACACTGGTGGTTTCGGGAATTGTCGCCATGACTCTGTTGCGTATCCGCCCGGTCCATGACCACTCCCCCGGCGAAACCGCAGAGGCCACGTCCATGGCCCACGCGTGGTCACAGGCCCGCTACCGGGTGGCTTCATTCGTCAATTTCACCGCCGGGTGGCAGGCCCAGGGTGCCCGTTCAACTCTGGTGCCGCTGCTGGTTGTCGAGGTGCTACAACACGACACCACGGCTGCGGGAACAGCCTTTGCCATCGCTGCGGTGGCCCAGACTGTGGCCCTGCAACCGATGGGGCATCTGGTGGACACTGTGGGGCGCCGACCGGTACTCGTCACCGGGCTCGGTCTGTGCGGTGTGTCATCGGTGTTCATCCCCTTCGCCCCGTCAATCGTCGCGCTAACCGCCTTGTTGTGCGTCTTCGGGGTGGGGGCAGCAGCCTTATCAACGGCCCCGACCGCGATCCTCGGCGATGTCGCATCCGGCGGCACACCGGTCGCAGCCTTCCAGATGGCAACCGACTCCGGCTCCATCATCGGCCCGCTAGCCGTCGGATGGATGGCCGACGCCTGGTCGCTGGCCGTCGCATTCTGGCTCGGGGCCGTGCTGATGGCCGTCGTCGCCGTCACCGCCCTGTTAACCCACCTCGAACGACACGATGATTCATAGGAGACCTAATGCCCCGACCCCTTACCCAGCTGATGGCCGATGATTGGGCCCAAGCCCTGGCCGGACAAGAGGACCGCATCCACAAGATGGGGGACTTCCTGCGTGCCGAGAATGCCGCCGGACGCGGCTATCTACCCGCCGGTAACAAGGTATTGCGTGCGTTTTCTCGCCCCCTGTCACAGGTGCGGGTACTTATCGTGGGCCAAGACCCCTACCCCACCCCTGGACACCCGGTAGGGTTGAGTTTCTCGGTGGACCCAACGGTGCGTCCACTGCCGAAATCTTTGGTGAACATTTACCGGGAATTGTCCGACGATCTGGGTATTGCACCGGCGCCCCACGGTGACCTTACCGCCTGGTTCGAGCAGGGGGTTCTGCTGCTCAACCGATGCCTCACGGTACAGCCCGGGCGTTCCGCCGCGCACCGGGGCAAGGGTTGGGAACAGGTGACTCAGGCGGCTATTGAGGCCCTCGTTGCGCGGGGCGGCCCGCTGGTGGCGATTCTGTGGGGTCGCGATGCCCAGTCACTCACCCCGATGCTCGGCGAAGTTCCGGTCATCGCATCCGCCCACCCATCACCGCTGTCGGCCCACGCTGGTTTTTTCGGCTCCCGTCCCTTCTCCCGCACCAATGAGGCCCTCGTCGCCCAAGGAGCTGCACCCATAGACTGGAACTTGATGGACTGAATCAGGAGCGGACATGAAGATCTCCCTGGTACTCGGCTCTGGCGGAGCCCGTGGATACGCCCACGTCGGGGTCATCGAAGAGCTGGAGGAGCGAGGGCACGAGATTGTCGCCGTCGCCGGAGCCTCCATGGGTGCCTTGGTGGGTGGCGCCTACGCGGCAGGACGCTTGGATGCCTTGGTCGAGATGGCCCGGAAGCTGTCACGAACCGATGTGTTCATGATGATGCGTCCTACCCTGGGACGCCCGGGGTTAGTCAAGGGCGAGGCGATCATGTCGATGTTCTCCAGGATCATCGGAGATGCGCGCATTGAGGATCTACCAGTCTCCTACGCAGCGGTGGCCACTGATCTGATGGCCCGACGCGAGATCTGGTTCCACGAGGGTCCGCTGCTCGCCGCGATCCGCGCATCAATCGCAATCCCCACGGTGTTCACCCCGGTCATGATGCACGGAAGATTGCTGGTTGACGGTGGACTGGTCAATCCTCTTCCGATGGAGTCATCGCTACGCTTCGACGCCGACCTGACGGTGGCGGTCTCCTTGTTCGGCAAGAACCATGGATTGAACGCCCAGTCGGCGACCCGAGAAACCTCGGATGCCGGAACAGACGTCGCCACGGTTGTTTCCCCCCGCTCCAATCCCCTGTCATGGATTCCCGAACGACTCGGTGAGGCCCTGTCCCGGCCTCGTCATCTCGAGATGGACGATCTCTTCGAGCCACTACCCGACGATCTGGACATCACCGATGTGATGATGATCTCCCTCGACGTGATGCAGGCCCGCATCCAAGCATCTCGGGTCGCGCAGAACCCACCCGATGTCCACATCGAAGTGCCGACCTCCACCGCCAATGTGCTCGACATGTGGCAAGCCGCCCCAGTCATTGAGCTGGGTAGACGGCTGGCCATCAAGGAATTCGACCGGCTCGGGTTGTGAGGCCAGACTGCCGCCTGCGGACACACCAGCGATGCCTGGGCCCCATCCCCAGCAGATCCTCAACTGCTGACGGGCATGGATGGCCTATTCCACCAGTTCACATAATCTTGGTTCCATGTTCGGCTTTTCACGTTATCCGCAGATGGTTACCGCGGACCAAGCCCTGCCCGGGCGTGAGACCCCGATTCTGAATCCGATCCCGGTGCACGAGGTGCTGGGGTTGCGGTTGGATGCCGAGCCGGAAGGAAGCAGCGTCGGCTATTTCGCGCTGGGTTGTTACTGGGGCGAAGAGAAAAGGTTCTGGCAGGTGCCCGGCGTACTCAATACAGCCGTCGGCTTCATGGGAGGGTTCACCCGTAACCCAACCTACACCGAATGCTGCACCGGGCTGACTGGTCACACCGAAACTGTGAAGGTTGTCTTCGACCCTCTCCGGGTTAGCTACGCCGAGTTGCTCACCATTTTCTGGGAGGCCCACGACCCGACCCAGGGCTTCAGGCAGGGAAACGACGTCGGTACCCAGTACCGTTCGGCGCTGTTTCCCCTCGATGAACAGCAGATGACCGAGGCCCGCGCTTCCCGGAGGAATTTCCAGGCCCGGATGTCCGAGGCCGGGTACGGCGAGATCACCACACAGATCACCCCCGCGGAACAGTTCTGGTTCGCCGAGGCCGAGCACCAGCAGTACTTGTTCAAGAATCCCCACGGTTATTGCCCGGTGCATGCCACCGGAGTGCGTTGCAATCCATCTTGAGCAGCGCGATCGGACAGTGATGGAGGTGGGGCTGCGCACGCGTAGACTGCGACAGTCCGAATCATCAATCATACGAGAGTTGAGATGTCCGAAACCGAGGCCGGAGCGGCCAAACGCAAGGTTGGCATGGTCTCCATGTCACTCATGTTGTTTTCCATGTTCTTTGGGGCAGGGAACCTGATATTCCCGCCCATGCTCGCCGCCTCCGCGGGCACCAATTTCACTCCCGCATTCTCCGGATTCCTCATGGGAGCCGTCGGGCTGCCGGTGATCGCAATGCTCGCCGTCGCAGTGAAGGGATCGGACGTCCTCGATCTGTCAGCCCGAGGCGGCAAGGCCTTCGCCATCATCTTCTCGGCGGCCTGCTACCTGTCCATCGGCGCGCTCTATGCACTGCCGCGCACCGGGGCGGTGTCCTTCCTCACCGCAGCTCAGCCGGTCTTCGGATGGCATTCGACGACTGCTTCGGTGTTGTTCAATTTAGTCTTCTTTGGCGTCGGCCTGGCGCTGTCGATCAACCCAAACACCCTGGTTGACAAGCTGGGCAAGGTGATGACCCCGGCCTTGTTGGTGCTGCTGGTGGTGTTGGTGTGGTTGTCGGTGAGCAAGCTTGAAGGCCAAACTCTGGCCCCGGCCGATGCCTTTGCCGAGCACCCGCTGGCTCAAGGTCTGTTGGCGGGCTACACGACCATGGACTCAATCGCATCCTTGGCCTTCGGCATCATCATCATCTCCTCGCTGCGTTACCGGGGGGTCACCTCCCGTCGCGAACTGCTTACCAAGACTTCCTTAGCCGGAGTCAGCGCAGGCGGGCTGCTCGCGGTGATCTACATCGGGCTGGGCATGGTGGGCCGCTCAATGCCCAACCCGCGTTCCTATTCCGACGGTGCGGCGATGATCGCCGACGCGGCGAATCTCACGATGGGGTTCCCCGGCCGGATCGTGCTCGGGGTCATCGTCCTACTCGCCTGCATGACCACCGCCGTCGGACTGCTCGCATCAACCTCGGAGTTTTTCCACCGGCTGATGCCCGGGATCTCCTACCGGGTGTGGCTGTTCATTTTCGCGATCTCTTCCTTCGTCATCGCATCCGCAGGCCTATCGACGGTGCTCGGCTTCGCAGGTCCGATCATTGGCTTCCTCTACCCGGTGGCGATCACCGTGGTGGCCTGCACGCTGCTCGATCCGCTGCTGCATTCGGTGACGCTGCTGTGGGGATTCCGGCTGTCGGTGTGGACCGCGGTCGTATGGTCGGGCATGGTGACCGCCGCCGACACCTGGCAGGTTGGCGCCCTGCAGCAGGCCGTCGCCTGGGCCCCCCTGCACGGCGCAGGCATGGGCTGGATCGTGCCAACCGCGGTAATGCTGCTGATCGGTCTCGGTATCGACCTCACCAGGCGCACCCAAGCAGCTGACGCCGGGGAAAGGCACACCACCATGGTTTCTTCCGGCGATGAACAACTCGGTCGAAGCTCTTGAGGGCCAACATCGGAAAGACCCCGTACAGATCCACTACCCCTGTTGAGCACCATCTGGGTTTCCACGAGGCCACCAATGAGGTTCACGGCGCCCATCACCAACCAGCAGTTCCCCGTGGATTGCGTAAACCACAAAGATGCAGTGCCGGTGAACACCGCCGATGGCTAGGCTCATGAACAGCCTGGAAAATCTTGGCGTGATGAAGGGAGAACCATGTCCGAGCAGGCACTTGAAGCCAATGTGGCAACGCTTAAGGCCGACGGTGCAGCACCGTCAGTGATCGCTGCCTTCGTCGACCGATTCCAGCGCCTGACCGGTGGCGACTCCGGTTTCATCGCGGAATCCGAGATCACCCCGGTCACCGATCTGCCCAATTTCGATGACACCATCTTGGACGACGCGGCAGTAGAGGCTTTGTCTGCCACCGCGGTGATCCGGCTCAACGGTGGGCTGGGCACCTCGATGGGGCTTGCCAGTCCGAAATGCCTGATCCCGGTTCGCGACGGGCGCAGCTTCTTGGACATCGTCGTCGGCCAAGTGATGGCCCTGCGACGCGAGACCGGGGCACGGCTGCCGCTGACCCTGATGCATTCCTACAACACCTCGGAGGCGACGATGGCCGCCCTGAAGGATTATCCCGGGCTGATGGTCGATGGGATTCCCCTGGAATTCCTGCAGTCCCGACAGCCGAAGATCGAGGCCAGCAGTCGGATGCCCGTAGCATGGCCCGCCAACCCCGAGATGCAGTGGTGTCCTCCGGGACACGGCGATTTTTACCCCTCGATGCTTGCCGCCGGGCTTCTTGACACTCTGCTCAATATGGGATTCCGGCAACTATTCGTCGCCAATTCCGACAATCTGGGTGCTATCCCCGAGGCCCGGCTTGCTGGCTGGTTCGCCGCGTCTGGAGCGCCCTTCGCCATGGAGGTCACTGCACGCACCATCATGGACCGCAAGGGCGGGCATCTGGCGGCGCGTGCCGCGGATGGACGACTGGTGCTGCGCGAATCGACCCAAGTGTCCCCTGAGGAGACCGACTCCTTCATGGACATCACCAAACACGGGTGGATGAACACCAACAACTTGTGGATGAACCTCCAGGCCCTAAAGCAGATCCTTGATGCGAACCAGGGCACCGTTCCGCTGCCGCTCATCGTCAACCGCAAGACGGTTGACCCGGCCGATTCCTCAACCCCCGCGGTCATCCATCTCGAATGCGCACTGGGAGCCGCCATTGAGGTCTTCGATGGGGCGACGGCCATCACCGTGCCACGCTCCCGCTTCCTTCCGGTGAAATCTACCGCCGAGCTGGCCCTGCTCCGCTCGGATGTCTACAAGTTTGCCGACGATGACCGGCTCGTCGCACGAAGTAATGCGCCCATCGTCGCACTCGACCAGAAGCACTACCGAGTCATCAACGATTTCGAGGCCCGCTTCCCTCACGGGGTGCCATCGCTGGTGGAGGCTTCCTCATTCACGGTCGAGGGCGATTGGACTTTCGGCCGCGGGATCGTGGCCCACGGGGCGGCCCATCTGGGTGACCCGGGCAAACCGAGCCTGGTTCCCGATGGCGTAACCGTCGATGAGAACGGCATCAGCTGAAGCCAAGACTGCGGCGGTTCACAGCAGAGTGTCGATGGGTTGGTGATCCATGTCATCGAAGTCCTGATTCTCACCGGCCATCGCCCACACGAAGGAATAGGCCTGAGTACCCACCCCGGAATGGATCGACCAGGACGGGGAGATGATCGCCTGCTGATCAGCAACGATCATGTGCCGGGTTTCGCTGGGATCTCCCATCAGGTGAATCACGCGGGCGTCGTGGGCCAAGTCGAGGTAGAGGTAGGCCTCCATACGACGGTCGTGGGTGTGGGCTGGCATCGTGTTCCATATTGAGCCGGAGTGCAACACCGTATGACCCATCGCGATCTGGCAGGACTGGATGCCATCGGCGTGGATATAACGGTTGAGGGTACGGCGGTTCGCATGCTCCTGGTCACCCAATTCACGAATGTCTCCATCTCCCGGGAACACGGCGCGGGTGGGATGAGTGGCATGGGCCACTGCAGAGAACAGGTAGAAACGGGCAGGCACCTCACCGATACCATCGAAGGTGACCTCGCGGGTACCACGCCCGATGTACAGGCAACTGCGTGCGGGCAATTCGAAGAACTCACCATCGGCGGTAACGCGCCCAGTGCCCGAAACGACGAAGACACCGAGTTCCCTGCGCTGCAGGAAGTACTCGGCCCGCAGCTCGCTGGGGGCCTCAAGAGTGAGCGGACCGTCGACGGGGCTTGCTCCCCCGATGACCACGCGATCCTCATGGGTGTGTACCAACCTCACCTCACCGGGCGCAAAGAGATCGGGTACCAAAAAGTTGTCACGCAACTCCTGGGTGTTCATCGATGCGACCTCGCGCTTGCTGACGGTGTGCCGGTTTTCCATTGTTCATCCTCGTGATTGGCATGTGGTGACCAGCAGTTCATGGTACTCAGGGAATCCCCATGCTTCCACGGGTGGTCTGTGCCCCATGGTGGCCGTATATTTGAGGAGAACCACATCCTGCCCTGGCACGGATGTAATCAATCAAGGCAGCGAGTCTGGAGTTCAGTTGACCGAGAAGAGCAAGTCAACCGCTGACGCGGGGGCCACGGGTGTGCAGAGTTCTGCGCGCACCAGCGCCAACCGTCCGATGGGGATCACCTCCCGGCCGGCCAGTTCCAACAGCGGTTTCATCATGACACTCATCGTCGGCGCTCTGGCCTTGGTATTCGCCTTCGCTGCGGTGATCATCGCCCTGGGCCGGGCTCCACAACCTGCTGCGCAAGCAGCGGCAAAGGCCTCAGCCGAATCCGCTGCCCCGGGGACCACCTACTCCTCACCGAACCAGACTGGGGAGCGTTATACCGCGGAACCGATCCAAACCAATGGCACCGCCGCATCGGTCTACGAGCCGCCGGTGGAGACTCCTTCCCACACACCCTCCGCAAGCCACCACAGCCCCTCCCCATCCGATGACGGGGAGGAAGAGGAAGAGGAGGATCCCCCGGTTTCCCATCCCACCAACCGGTGATCCCCATTCCGAGGAAGAGGAGGATCCCGGTTTCCCATCCCACACAATCGGTGATCCTCATTCCAACAAGAGCGGCCTACACGTAATCGTGTGGGCCGCTCTTGGTTTCATTGAGCATCAAGCGGTCGGCGTCGGGGGCTCCGGGTTCGGCTGGATAACCGAAGACTCGGGCACCGATGCCCCGTGAAAGCCCTGAGCTTCGGCATCAGAGATGGCTTCAGCCTTGCGGGCATCAGCATAACGGGCCTTGAAACCACGCGAGGGGGTGGCTATTCCCAAGCCGAGCAGAAGACCGGCAGCCAGCCCAAGGCCGGAGCCGATCAGCATCATGTTGCGTGGATTATCGAACCCCGCGCTGCGGTTGGCGATGGCGACAGCGTGGAGCTGGTTCACCTCGATCACGTTGTAAACCATGATGCCGATAAAGGCGACCAGGACGATCAAGCCGAGCACGAGAAGCATGGTTTTCCAGAACCTCATCATGGTGCGGAGCTTATCCTCAACCAAGTTCCACGGCACTTCTACGGCCAGTACGACCCAGAGATTGATGACCGTCGCGCTGCTTCGTCGGCCCCGGCGCTAGGTTGTACACCATGCGTTGCCGCTGCGAGCGATGGGAAAGTGGGAAGCGAGCCCTTGGACAGGTAGCCTTCAACCATGGATCGCCGACCTACCCCCGCATCACTGGGTGCTGCATGTCTGGCATTCCTGTTGCTCACCGGTTGCCATTTCCATGCCAGTCCGACGCCGACGCCCACACCCTCAGCCCCTGGGAATTCGGCAACACCCTCTCGGTCCACGACCTTGAGCATCGACCCTGCACACGATCTGTTTACCCCCGGACTTGCTGCCCAGGTGGTAGCCGAGTTGGCGGGGAAGGCTAGGGGACCAATCGTTCGGGTTGTCATCGACCGCACCCAGGTACGGCTGACCTACGTTGCGAGTGGGGACCGTCCTGCCACACTGAAGTGGACCAAGGGCGAGACCACCGAATCGAATGACGGAACCGATCTGGTCACCGCCACCCCCTTCGACCCGGCTGCCTTCAATCTCACCGACATCGCCGCATTGTTCGCCCAGGCATCCGAAATCGCCGGTGATGACACGCGTCAAGAATTGCAGATCAACGAGTACAACTTGGGCCAGATCCTCATGACGGTGACGACCAATCCGGAGACCACGACTGTCTTCTTCAATGCCGATGGAACTCTCATCCCCCGCCTGGACCTCACCGATAACGAGGCCCTTGCCACGGCGATCGCCGATGCCACCGCTGGTCAAGCACCGGACGCTGTGGTGATCGACCGTGATCAGCAGGTTGCCGCCGACTATCGCAGGCCCAACGGGATCGTGGAGCGGCGCATCCGCCCGATGACCGGCCCCGTGTATATAACCCGTCGCAAGGAGACACTGTCGACTATCGCCTTCGACCCGGCACAGATCGACGTGGCTGTAGTTGGCCGGATCCTGCGCACTTATCCGGGAATGCTGTCGAATAGTAGTGCCTCGCCGATCACCATCACCATCAGTCGTGAGGCTGAGGACCCACAACCCCGGTTGCGCGTCGCGGTGGGTAACCAAGTGGAGGTCCTCGACCTCACCGGTGTACCGGTTGACGAGGGCTGATCACCCGGACCAGAGGCGGGGCGCTTGTTCGCGTGAGAAGATGGGCTCCATGCGAATCGTCGGAGTGCCTGCCCCCGGAGCGGGTACCTGTGTCGACGTGGAGCTCCTACACGGCCAAGATCCACGGATGCTGCTGTGGCAGCGCGGTTGGATGCTCACCCAGCCGCTGTCGGTACGGCTGGACGATGAGGAAATCGTGCTCACCGCCCAAGTGCGCCGCAGGTCCCAGGCCTCACGACCACCCAAGGTGAAATCCCGGGGACTGGATCCCGGTCTGGTGGTCGCCCCCAACGAAGTGGCTATTCCCCATCAGCGGGTCGCCGCCTACGCCATCGTACGTTCCGCGCTGGGGGTGCTCGGTACCCAGTGCTCCGACCTCACAGCGATACCGGGGTTGTGGCAGTTGCCGGGCGGGGGCGTGGAGCCTGGTGAGACCCCCAGCGAATCGGTGGTGCGGGAGATCACCGAAGAGACCAACCAAGTGGTTCGGATCGGTCGGCTGATCGATGTCCAGTCAGAACACTGGGTGGGCAGGGCCCCGAACGGGGTATTGGAGGATTTCCAAGCGCTGCGGCTCATCTACACCGCAGCCTGCAATGCCCCAACCACGCCGATCGTCAACGACGTTGACGGCACGACGCGTTCGGCAAGCTGGGTACCGCTGCGCAGATGGCGCTCATTGCCCTGGACCTCGGGTGCTAGGTCACTGCTCGATCGCTATCTGTGAGCGCCCGTCGCACGCATCAAACGTCGTCGTGTGCTCGCCGGGAACCGCTCCGGGCATGCATATGGCCCGGTCACCGACCGGGCCATATCCCTCACCGACGTGGGTCATCTGCGGAAATAGCTTAGGATCCGCAGCAAGTTGGTGTACATCCACAGCATGGTGACTGTGAGCCCAAAAGCGGCACGCCAGGACTCGGATTCGGGGGCCTGGTTGCGAACGCCGTTCTCGACGACTTCGAAATCGGAGATCAGCGAAGCCGCTGCCAATACGACACCGACCCCAGAGAACAGCCAGGCCATGGGGCCTGCATCGGCGCCGATGGCTCCTAGCCCCAGGCCATGGCCGAACAGGGTCAGCACCAAGTTGAGCAGGGCCACCACCGCATAGGCGATGATCGAGACGGCAACGATCTTGCCGATGCGCCCGTTGACCCTGACGCCCAAGAATTTGTAGCAGGCCATTACGACCATGGCCGTGATACCAGTGGCAACGACTGCAGAGATCACGATGCCCGGGTAACGCAGCTCGAAGATCAGCGAGAAGGCACCGATAAAGGCTCCCTCGACGAGCGCATAGACGAACAGTCCGGCGACCGGCAGCACCCTGCGCGTAGAAACGAACATGACGGTGAGGAAGGACACCAGCCCGCTGATAAGAGCCACCGGGGCGATCAGCCAGATTGGCAGCAAGAACATCGTCAGCCCGCCAGCAGCAATGACGCCGAGCAGCAGCATTGAGGTTTTGAGGATGACGTCGTCGATGGTCATCCGGCCCGCACCGGGTTGCGGGATGGCTTGGAAACTCTGCGGGGTCTCGTAGCCACCAGACTGCGGGTTGTAGTAGGCGTCGGGCTGGAAGCCCTGCGGGTAACCGGCATTCGGCCTGAAGGTCTCGGAACGCGCAAGCACGGGATTGGTGGTTGCCACCGCTACATCCTCCTGATCGTAAACACTCCGCAGTCACCGGGAACGGTGCCTGTCGGGAACACCGACAACAATATGTGATTGATAGCCCACACCCAATGGTCATCTCCCCCGGCATAACCCGGGATATGCATTCCGCTCATTCCATGGTGATCACTGGTGCAGCATCGTAAGGGGTGGCACGATGGTTCAATGACAGCTCGACGTTGAGTTCGTCCACATAAAGAAAGTGCAAGGATGCCATGACCTCTGGAACCTACGTATTGGCCATCGACCAGGGCACCACCAGTTCGCGTGCCATCATCTTCGATCACGCCGGCAAGAGCATCGCCATCGGCCAGTTGGAACACGAGCAGATCTTCCCCCGGCCAGGATGGGTCGAGCACAATCCCGCCGAGATCATCGAGAATGTGAACGCGGTGGTCGGGCAGGCGCTGGGACGTGCATCCATTAACCGGCACCAACTCGTCGCGGTCGGCATCACCAACCAGCGTGAATCCACGGTGGTCTGGGATAAGACCACCGGCAAGGCCATCCACAACGTCATCGTCTGGCAAGACACCCGCACCCAGAAATTCTGCGACGAGCTGGCCACCAGAATCTCCCCTGATGAGTTGCGGCGGCGCTCGGGCATGGCCCTGACCCCGTATATGGCGGGCCCGAGGATCAGCTGGATCCTGGACAACGTGGAGGGTGCCCGGGAGCGAGCGGCCAAGGGGGATCTGCTGTTCGGCACGATGGACACCTGGGTGCTGTGGAATCTGACCGGCGGGTTGAACGGTGGGGTACATGCCACCGATGTGACCAATGCCTCACGCACCGGCCTGATGGATCTGCGCACCTTGCAGTGGGATCCACAGCTGTGTGAGTTGATGAATGTCCCGATGAGCGTGCTGCCCGAGATACGCCCGTCGTCGTACCGGTACGGCAATGGGGCGGGCAATTCCCTACTCATCGATACCCCGATCACCGGCATGATGGGAGACCAGCAGGCCGCTACCTTTGGTCAGGCCTGTTTCAAGCCAGGCATGGTGAAGAACACCTACGGCACCGGTTGCTTCCTGCTGATGAACACCGGCTCCGATGTGGTCTTCTCCGAGCATGGCCTGCTCACCACGGTCTGCTACCAATTGGAGGGCCAGGAGCCGGTCTACGCCCTGGAGGGTTCGATCGCCGTCGCAGGTTCGCTGGTGCAGTGGCTACGCGACAATCTGAAGCTGGTGTCCTCGGCCCCCGAGACCGAGGAATTGGCTGCCCAGGTGAAAGACAACGGTGGCGCTTACATCGTGCCCGCATTCTCTGGGCTGTTCGCACCCTATTGGCGTGGTGACGCCCGGGGCGTTTTCACTGGTCTGACCAGGTTTATCAACCGTAACCACATCGCCCGCGCGGCCCTGGAGGCCACCGCCTACCAGACCCGTGACGTGGTGGATGCCATGAACGGCGATTCGGGCGTTCCGCTCACCGAGTTGCGGGTCGATGGCGGCATGACCGTGAACAACGTCTTGATGCAGTTCCAAGCCGATCAGCTCGGCGTGAAGGTGGTGCTGCCGGAGGTAGCCGAGACCACCGCCCTGGGCGCTGCCTATGCCGCTGGCCTATCCACCGGCTACTGGGATTCGCTGAACGACATCGTCAACAACTGGGCCATCGCCAAGGCCTGGGAACCCTCGATGGATCCTGCTGAACGCGATCGCCTCTACCACAACTGGGGCAAGGCCATCCGGCGCTCCATGGAATGGGTGGACGAAGACGTCGTGGAGTGAACAAGGAATGAACGACCGCGCAGTGGCCCGTGGAAACCTGCGGGCCACTGTCATGCCTGCGGCAATAAAATGGAGCAATGAGCAGACTCCTGGTGGGCGCCAGCGACGGCACGCTGACCCTATTGAATCTCACTGCGGATGCCCTCACCAAGGTTGATTCCGCCAGGCTCGCAGCGGTCGGTCCGTTGGCGATTCACCCTAGCGGGAGCGTGTTGTTCGCTGCTAGTTCGCCCCATCGGGTCGGAGTAGTGCACATCGAACAACGGGACGGGTCATTGGTCACAGGTGCCAGCATTGAGGTCGCAGGTAAGCCTGCTCATCTGTCCATCAGCCCTGATGGCACCTGGGCAGTGACGGCCTCCTATCACGGCGGAGTCGCGCAGTTGATCCGGCTGGATGCCAATGGGGCGCCGATCCAGGTAACCGATGCGGTGTATGCCCCGAATCTGCATTCTTCGGTAATCACCGCTGATGGTTGCGTCCACGTCGTCTGCCTACACGACGATGTGATCCTGGGCTTGCGCATCATAGATGGCAGGCTTCTCCCCCTGGGCAGGGATTTCCACCTTCCCCCAGGTTCCGGGCCACGCCACATCATCCCTACGCACAGCGGGAATCTACTGGTCAACACCGAGTTCACCGGTGAGGTACACTGCCTGCACCCTCGCTTGGACGGCACCTTGGAACATATCGGGATGGCCCGGATTCTCGACGACACCGATCTGGGGATCTCACGGTTTGGCGCCGACCCCAAGACCGAGCACCTCATCTGGGTCTCCGATTTGCAGCTGGATGCGAGCGAGGCCCGGTTGTTTTGCGCAGAGCGAACCAATGCCACCATCTCGACCCTGGAGGTGGACGGCGACGGTATCCCGGTGCGGCTGCTCGCGGTTTCTCCGGTGCTCGAGCAACCGCGCGGATTTACCCTGGCCAGCGACGGGAGACTCGTCGTGGCATCGGAAACATCTGGAATGGCAACGGTATACACCGTCATGAACGATGGCACTCTGGTTCCGGGGCCCTCGGCGGAGGTCGGTGCCGGTGCCCTGTGGGTGAGCGAGCTGACCGAAAGCTGAGACCAGGAGCTCAAGTTGATTCAGCAATCAACCTTCCAGATTTCGAACTTCCATTTCTGGATGATGTGCTCGCGGGCATAGCATCCCGATCATGAACATCTCACGACGTGGACTCCTGAGCTTCGCCGGAGGCGCCGCTGCCATCGCAGGCTTGAACGCGTGCGGGGGAAACTCCGGTGGGCTCACCTCCGGTTCCTCGGCATCCAATGGAGCAGCCTTGACCCAGTGGTACCACGAGTATGGCGAACAAGGCGTCGAGGCCGCGGTGCGAAAATACGCTTCTGCCTACCCCAACGCCACCGTCGAGGTGAAGTGGAACCCTGGCGAATACATGAAACTGCTCAACTCGCAGTTACTCACCGGCGATGTCCCCGACATCTTCGAGTCGGAAAACGGCGCCACTGTGGACATGATCAATGCGGGCCAGGTGGAGGATCTCACCGAACTCATCAAGCCCTATGTTGATCAGTTCGCCCCCTCGGTCATTGAGCGTTTCACGTTCAAGGACGCCATCTGGTCGATTCCCCAGACGATCGATTGCCGGGTGCTCTACTACCGCCCGTCACTGCTCGCGACCGCAGGACTGAGCGCCCCCACTACCCTCACCGAGCTACTGACCACCGCCGATGCCTTGACCACCGATACCCGCGGCGGTTTCTTCGGAGGCAATGACGGTGGGGTGACTGTGATGGCTCCGTTGTTCATCTGGGCCTCCGGCCACAAGGAACTCAACGGCGAACGCACCGAACTCGGTTTCCTTGATGACTCCTTCTACGGCGTGGTGAGCGAATATGCCGAGTGGTACAAATCCGGCAAGGGGCTACTGAAGGCGGCTTCCGCCGAATGGTCCAGCGCAGCCCCGTTCATCAACGAGGAATGCGCCATGCAGTGGACCGGGTTGTGGAATCTTCCCGAGGTGCTGGCCGCCCACGGTGATGACGTCGCCGTAATGGCCATGCCTGCGATGGGATCGAGCGGTACCCAAGCGATCCATTTCGGCGCCTACGGTTCCTGCGCCGCAGTCAAGGGAAAGGATCCCGCCGCGGCCAAGGAGTTCATCAAGTGGCTGTGGATCGACCAAGAAGATTACCAAGTCGAGTTCGCCGATTCTTTTGGCACCCACATCCCGGCAAAACCTGCCCTCGCGGCCAAGGCCACCAAGTTGGCCAGCGGCCCGGGCGCGACGGCCGCCCAGCTGGTGGCCGAGCATGGGTTCACCGCCGACATCATGTGGTCGGGTGCGCTGGGCACCGCCTACACCGATGCCGTCTCCGAGGTGGTCGTCAAGGGGGTAGACCCCAAGCAGGCATTCCAAGCCCTCGCGGAAACCGCGAAGACCGAGCTGGCTTCCTGAAACGATGCCGACACCGGTTGACCCGGAATCCCGCTCCCCGACTCGTCCGGGACCGGGATTCCGGTCACGTCTGGCCGGGCGTCACAACCAAAACCTGTGGCAGGCTGCGTTCGTCACCCCGTTCTTCTGCGGGCTGGCAGTCTTCGTTTATATCCCCATTGTGTGGAGCGCGGTGTTGTCCCTCTTCGAGGCGCGCAACACCATCACCCCAACCAAATTTGTGGGGTTCGCCAACTACGGTCGGCTGCTGAATGACGAGGCATTCCGCTCATCGGTGGGCACATTCATCGTCTTCGCGTTGTTCATCGTCCCATTGACCTTCGTCTGTTCCCTGGGACTGGCCCTACTACTCAACGGCATGCCGAGATTCCAGGCCTTCTTCCGTTCGGCCTTCTTCCTGCCGGCTGCCTGCTCCTACGTGGTGGCCGCAATGGTGTGGCGATTCACCTTCTTCTCCGGGGCCCGTTTCGGCATGATCAACTCGGTGCTCTCCGGGTTCGGTTCCCAGCCGGTGCACTGGCTGGGTGGGGAGAATTCCTGGTACTGGGTGGCGTTGGTGACCCTGCGGCTGTGGCTGCAAACCGGTTTCTACATGATTCTATTCATCGCCGGGCTCAACCGGATTCCGGCCTCGACCTATGAGGCCGCAGCCCTCGACGGCGCAACAGGGTGGCGGCTGACCCGCTACATCACCATTCCCCAGCTCAAGGCAACGTCGGCCGCAGTGACGATGCTGCTGGTGATCAACGCCTTCCAGGCCTTCGACGAGTTCTACAATCTGCTGGGCTCCATCGGTTCCTACCCGAGCCATGCCCGGCCCCCGCTGGTCTTCCTCTACTTGATCTCGCTGGGAGGCTCCCAGCTGGATCTGGGGGTCGGATCTGCCGGAACGATGATTGTGACGGCGATTATCGTGGTCTTCGGATTGGTGCAGAACTGGGTGAACCATCGCAGTGGGGCAGAGGAACGGTCATGAAACGGTTCCCGGTGTGGCGTTACGTGCTGGCGACAGCGTTAGCCCTGGTCTTCCTGCTGCCCTTCTACATGATCGTGCGCAATGCCTTCTCCACGGATGCCGGTTTTACCTCGCCGCACTTCCACTGGGCCGGTGATCTGTTCACCGATCCCTCCCAGCCGTGGTATGCGAATCTGGCGTCGGTGTTCACGAATCAATCGGTCAATCTGGCTGGTTCGCTACTCAACTCCGTCGTGGTGTCGGTGTTGCAGACTCTCGGGACCGTCGTGGTATCGATGCTCGCCGCCTATGGGCTGGCCCGCTACGACGGGCGCGCATCACGGATACTTCTCGGGCTGACATTGTTCACCCTCATGGTGCCGGCTGCGGTAACTTTCATCCCCACCTACATCATGACCGCCAGATTGCAGTGGATCGATTCCTACCAGGGTCTGGTGGTGCCACCGATGTTCTCGGCCCTGGCCACCTACCTGTTCCGCTCCCATTTCCTGGGTTTCCCCCACGAGCTGGAGGAGGCTGCGCGTCTCGATGGAGCAAACCCGTGGCAGGTCTTCTGGCGGATCGTGTTTCCCAATTCGGGTGGCATCATCGCCGCGGTGGGCACGATCACCTTCATGGGTTCGTGGAACGCCTTCCTGTGGCCGATGTTGGTTGCCCGCGACAACACCCGGACCCTGCAGGTGTCGCTGTCTCGGTTCATGACCTCCCAGGGTGTTGAGTACCCGGAGCTGTTCACCGGGGCGATGATCTCACTGATCCCGGTGCTGATCGTATTCGTCGTTCTGCAGCGCTGGCTGGTCCAGGGCATGGAGTTGTCCGGGATGAGTTCCTGAGCGAACAGTCACCAACGCATCAGGAAACTGATCGCCACGGTCATGGATCACGACAACTCAATTGCCGACAGCGGTAGTATCAGACCCGTCGATGTGACAAAATCGCACACATGGACAATGTGGACCTTGGCCGACGAATCCACGAAGCCCGGACGGCGAAGCAATGGAACCAGTCACAGCTGGCGCAGGCATTGGGGATGGATCGGACCACTCTGGCCAAGATCGAGGCTGGGCAGCGGAAGGTCTCGGCGCTGGACCTCATCGCCTTGTCCCGGGAGCTGGATCGCAGAATCGACTGGTTCTTGTCAGCCCCGTCCCCAGCCATAGCCCAGCACCGGGGTGCCAGCGAGGAGGAACTCCTCCTGCTGCCCATTGACCACCATCTCGACCTCCTAGAGCGGAACGTTCGTTTCCTCAGCGATCTCGGTGCACTAAGGGTTGCTGCGCGGCCGCAGGTTCTTCGGAGGCCCGGGAACTCGGATGAGTCGGAGGAATTGGGGCAAAAGGTGCGCAAGCTCGCGAGGCTGGGCAAGGAGGATCCCGTCACCGATCTCGTCGAAGTGTGCGAGAAGCTCGGTCTGCTCGTATTCGCACGGAATCTTGGTGGCGACGACGCAGACGCCGCGTCGGTGGTCGATGCCGGTCATGGGGTGGCGCTGGTCAACAGTGATCGGGCCGTTGGTCGTCGTCGGCTGTCTGCGGCCCATGAACTCATGCACCACATGGTAGATGACCGGTACCAGAATGATTTCATGATCTACGATCATGCTTCCCAGCACGAAATACGCATCGATCATGCGGCGCGGGCCTTCCTCCTTCCAGCTGATCCGGTACACAAGATGTGGCAGAAGTACTTCGAAGAGGATGGGACACGCTCAGCTGCTGTTCGCACCGCCAGCGCTTTTCGCGTAGACATGACGACTTTGGCTTCCCGTCTGCTCGAACTAGGCCACATCTCGGCTGATACCGCCGATGACATCAGGGACGTGCGGACTCGCAAGGGTGACATCATGCAGTTCGGCCTGGTCGTCCCGCATGACATGGAGGAAACGGTCTCCCCGCCCTCGTATGAGATGGCCGTTATCAAGGCCTACCTCAGCGAGGACATCACGGCAGATCGCGCTGTCGATCTGCTGGAAGGACGGCTAACGACCGAGGACCTCCCACCCCGCCCAACCCTAGATCCGTCGACGCTCTGGTCGGTTCTGCAGTGAGCTGGGTCGCCGATACCGGGCCACTGGTCCACTTCGCGAAGGCCGGCTGGTTGGGCGTGCTGAAGATGCTTGCGCCCAGCCACAGAATCATGATCCCGGATGTTGTGGAGCAGGAGCTAAAAAACCATGTCTCGCAGTATTCCTATCTCCAGTCTGTTCTTGATGCTGAGTGGATCACCATCGTCACACTTGAGCCCAGAGATCTAAACGCCTTTGGACTCTACACCCAGCGCCTTGTCGGCACGGATGGTCGCAACATGGGCGAGTGCGGAGTACTTGCCTTAGCTGAGAACCGCTCCTGGGTTGCGATCCTCGACGATAACGAAGCCTCAAAGGCAGCCAAAGAGATTCCTGCCACCCCCATTGAGGTACGCAGAACGCTCAGTCTTCTCTGCGATGCCATCAATGATGGTCATCTCACCCGCGAACTAGTCAGCGCGCTCTGTGACGACTTAGCTGATTCCAAATATCGCGTCCCCTTTAAACCGGGAGGCTTTATCCAATGGGCTGAGGAGAATGGCAGGATCCAGCAATCACCGTCCTGAGGAACCGTGATTGCTGATCCCGAAGGTCCAGGAATCAAAAGCTGCTCACCAAAACGACAACCTCGCTGATCTTGATGCTGATGAAAATTATGCACAACGAGATATGTCTCAGCGAATCAATCAGTCAACTCGTAATTGGTGATGCCTGCAGACAATCCTCATCGCGGTCATTGCTCCGCAGTGTCACCTGTCCCGGGAATGAGGTCACCAGGGATAAGTTTTCCCGATTTATTTCCTTGACTTTTCTGAATGACCTCGGTAAAGACCCCACGAATTTCTTCGCGTTCCTCACTAGTGAGATACCCGCCACCACGGGCCTTGCTGACCGTGGCGATCAGGCGGCCATCATATTTTGCCGGAATACTTGATGTCACTTCGAGTTGGGCACGCAGTTCGTCGAGATCACGTTGATCGCAGTGAGACACGAGTTCCTCGCTCACTCGAACTGTGGTCTCACGAAGGGATTCACCAGCCACATGGTCGACTTGTAGGTATTGCACGGCTGGCCCATCGTGCGGCATCATCGGGGCCAACTCCGCTTCTGCAGCTGAAGCTGGCCCCGGCATCCTGCTCTGGAAGAACCCTTCGAACCACGTCGCCCCCAACACCTGAAGCGTATCAACCTCACGCCTGAGGAGATGACTGACGTTTCCGGAGACATCACCCACAGCGAGAAGGTGCACTCGCAGGCCGTATGACTGGGCAACCTGAACACCGATGCGCACATCTTCGTCACCCGACAAGACGACGGCGTCGCTTATGGCCCGGTTCCTTGCCAACTCGATGAGGTCGGTCACTATGAGAGCATCAACGCCCTTCTGCTGACCCGCCTCGTTGAGGATTCCCAGACGAAGTTTGAGGGAGTCCAGAAGTGCGAGTTCGGCCTGATCCTGCGAAAGCTCATTGCCCAGCATCGCATCGTACCAGTAAGTACGAAGAAGCGGGATACCACCACAGCTCTGCTGCGAGCGTTTCACCAAATCATCAATAGCATCCCGAGGATTTGTCAAGTAAATATCTCGCCGCTGAGCCCAATCACCAAAAGTAATTTTGGCGCCAGCCGCGTAAAAATATCCGGCATCCACCAAGAGAGCGAAGCGATCCATACCGACCTCCATATGCGAGAAATAAAAGACCACCAAAGCGGTCATGAACTAATACATAAAATGCTCAAATTCCAGCAAAAAATTTTACGCCATCTCGTCTCATTTTGCAAGAGCGGCACCTGCCGACCCAGGATGCCTGGAGTCTGGCACCCAATATCGGAGCGAATCTCTCACGATCAGACGATGCGCACTGCTAGTCTTTCTTCTTCAGGCTCCAGACTTTCGCCCCGGGCGCATCATCGACCAACATACGAGGCCCGCGACGGGAAGCAGCACCAGCCACCCACCCCAACCCATAATGGTCCCGGCGAGGGCGTCCGGCTCGAAGTCGGCGTCACCGAACATGGCGATGAAGCTGCTCATTGCCGCGTTCAGCGTCCCGTGCCCGAGGGCCGCTGGCCACACAGACCCGCCTTTTTGCGACACCCAGGCCAGCACCGCACCGATCCCGGTGCACAGCACACACATCGCCGCTACCCCAAGCCGTGGATTCGACGGATAGTTATAGCCAAGCAGGATGAGCGGAGCATGCCACAACCCCCAGATAACACCGACCGTTACAACCGCACCGAGGATCCCCAGCCTGTTGGACAGGGCCGGGAAAAGATATCCCCGCCAGCCGATCTCCTCACCGGCAGCGACCACGGTGTTAACCGCCGCCGCCGTGGCAATGTTGAAAAACTGCAGCAGCCACAGAACCCGCAGGGGCAGACCCACCTCATCAAGGCTCTTGCCGAGGTGTTCCAGCTGCGCTCTGAATGTTTGTTCGAAACCAGACATGCCTACCACGTCAAACTGGTAAGTACCAACGACAGCCGAGCTCACCAAACTCAGGAAACACAGACCGAGCACCGTCGCGAAAGCGATCGCCAGCCAAGTAACGGTTCGTTTGGCAGACCCCCGGGGACGCAGACCCAGTGCATCAAGAATGCGACGGTGTTCCACGAATCGAACGACGATCAGGGCAGCGGTCGCCGGGGTGAGCATCGTCGCGGTTGCAACCGGCAAGAAAAGAGGCGAGTTGATGCCCTGGCCCAACCACAGCGGCAGCGCAAGGATCCAGGCGAGGGCCACCGCCAAGATGACGAATATCACCACTCCTTTGGTGCTTGCCGTTGTGGCCGCCATCGCTGTGTCGGATTCCGCTATGACGCGAGCATCTGTGGTTGTCCGGGGTTCGCTCACGGCTCCGGAAGCGGGGATTGGTTCATTGCTCATGCTGGTGTCCTTGCCAAAAGAGTGTTCAGTGCAGTGAGGGCTTCATCGGGTTTGTCCACGGTGATGGTCACCGGGGGCAGGCCGTTTCGGCCGATTCGCAGGCCTGGACCGCGCCGGGTCAGGTAGGCAATCTCGTCACCGGTGCTGCGCATGCCGTATCCACCGAAATGCTTGGGATCGACCTCGACCACTTCGCCGTCCGAGATCTGGCCGAGGGGGATGGTCACCCAGCGGATGACTCGCAGTCCCCGCACCCGCACGCCTTGCCGGTCGATCATCACCGACGCCTGCGTCGCGCAGTACAGCAGACCCAATAGGACGAGCAGCACCGCCACCGTCGCGCCCATCGCGATATTGCCATTGCGCAGCAACATGAATGCCGACACAACCAGACTCACGACGCCCACCAAAGCTATGGCCATGACACCCCATGAGGTCGGGGTACGCCCACTCCAGGCAATGCGGGCCGCCCTTCCCACCTCCAAACGAGGCCCTACGAGGTTCATTGCAACCGGGCCACCAGGTGATCGGCGCCGGAACACCATATGAAGTCCCACGCCCACTGCGATGGCGCAAGCGAGGGAGACCCACAGACCCAACACCTGGGCAGTTCCGGCATCGGCCTCCTGCCCCACCCGCTGCGCCCGGGTGAAGAGATGGAATAGCAGCGAGCAGAAGACCGCGGTACCAGCACCCACGAGAGCCAACTGCTGCCCCCGCCGCATGAGGAAACCGACCCCGATCACAGCCATGGGAGCCAAGACGCCGATCAGAAAGGGTTCGACGATAGCCGCGTCGGCATCAACGAACCGGTCAGGCGTACCGTCAGCACCCCAGTGGACCGCGATCCGACTCGGGAGTTCGTCGCGTATCAGCCAGGTAGCAAGGCCGCCAAGAATCCCCGCGAGGAAGATCACGGTGATGCTCGCCACGATCACCCCACGGCGGTACTGACCATTCTCAGTTTTCATGTCCATTCCCCATCCGTTCAACGAGCAACGCCATCAGTTGCATGTCGGGTATTCCCATGGCTCGCGCCGAACGCACGAGCTCACTGATCAACTCGCCGATGTCCGGCGCATCGGGTTTCTTGGCGATGATCACTGCCCCGCGGCCACGACGCAGTTCCAAGCAGCCCTCGTCACGAAGCACCTGGTAGGCCTTGAGCACGGTGTGCAGATTCACTTCAAGGCTTGCGGCAAGGTGCTTCGCTGGAGGCAGGCGCTCACCGTCGGTGAGTTCTCCCTCGGCGACGGCACGCCGGACACTCGATGCGATCTGCTCGTACAGCGGCGCCGCATCCGTGGGATCAACCTGCCACAACATAGTTCTATAATAACTAGAACAAGTTAGCTGTCAAGTCTCGTGACGCTGCCGAGCACGCGCTGCAGGTGCTGTGATCACCGAGACCGAAGCACCAGACAAGCCGGTGACCGATTCTTGAGTAACGGTGCCCGATTCTTGAGTAGCAATGCTCATTCCTTATCTCACAATGCCGTCGGTAAACTACTGGTATGGAGTTGTCTGGTTTTGATGATGCATTCACTTCGATTGCTGACGTGGTGAAGAAAGCTGCCACGTTGCCGGACCACCGGGAACGCGATGTTGAACCACTTGAGGTCGAAGCGGTTTCATCTCGCGGTGAAGTCAGAGTGCGTGTGTGCGATGCGCGGGTCGCATGGCTCGGACTGGATGAGATCTGGCACGATGCAGCCGATACGGGGGAAGTCTCAGAAATGATCATTGACACCTTGAACCAGGCACTGGACGACTACAACCGGCAGTATCTGGCTCAGATGAGCGACCAGCTACCAGAGCTCAACGAGCTCGGTGCCGCGTTCCAGGCGGCAAACGACAAATTGGATCGGGCATGGGCGCAGACCCTGGCACAAGCGAAAGTGGAGTGACCGATGAATGATATTGAGTTCAGCCCAGAGTCTTGGCGCAAAGCAGCGACCGGATTCAGTGAAGTTGCCGACGATTCCTCTCACATGGTATCTGAGCTGGTTACCGCGACAACAGATGCCGCAGCATGCGGCGCCGCGGGAGGTCTATCGACCGTCGATGGCGCACTAACGATGATGCTCCAAGTGTTTGGGCAAGTCATGCAGGAAAACGTCATCACACCATATTGCGAGGGAGTGGCCAGCGAAGCCGAAGTCATGTGTGCCACAGCCAACGACTATGTAATAACCGAAGCTGACAACACCAGCCAGGCCCAGTCGCTCCAGATAAGCCCCTAGACCCCGAAGGGAGATGTAGAAGTGGAAATTTCCTTTCTCGGAATGGATGTCACCATCCCGGACGATCCGATAGCTTTTATCAAGACCAAGGCCATCGAGCTGCTGAACCACTTGGGTTATGAGTGGCCAACCGCCAAGGAGGATGTGCTCGACCAGTGGGCCGAGTTGTGGGGAAATGCCCCACAGCGATTGCAGACCTACATCGACCAGTACCAAGGCGCAATCAATCACATCCGCTCAAACAATACCGGGCCAGGGGCAGATTCATTTGTCACCTACTTGGGCTCCGATCAAGCAAATATGGCCACATTGGTGTCGATCAGGGACGCTGCTGGGGTGGCGTCCGCCTCGTACAGTGGCGCAGCCTTGCTGGTGCGAGGCCTGCGCGCCTACGTGATAGGAAAGCTGCTGCTCGACGCAGTGATGCTGGCAGCAGCGATCATATCCGGTGGCGCATCGGCGCAGCGATCTCCATCGCGATCGACCAAGCAATCAATGCTTTGCTGGGTGGGTGACGATGGGAAACGTTCCAACCAAGGCCGGTTCGAAAATCGTCCGGGATTTTGTGGAGAAGCTGATCGTCAACGGCAAAAAATACGTCGATAGTCCGCTCATTCCTGGTTCAAACCATTTGGCGAAGGATGCCGTGTACACAGCGGGTCGGCGTGAAACGGTGGATGCCGCAGGAAAACCGATTCGCTACGTGTACACAACGGATAGGCTCGGCCGGATTTCTTCGGCACATGCCCGCCCCTTGAAGTTACCCAAACAGAAATTCCGTCCATCGCACCAAGGGAACCCCGTTGGAAAAGTGCCCGGCGACCATGCAGGGCACCTGTTCGCCAATATCTTCGGCGGATCAGAAAAACTAGATAACATCGTGGCCCAGCTCGACAATGTCAACCTCTCAAAAATGAAGAAGATTGAGAATCGTTGGTTGAAGAAACTGGAAGCAGGAGAAGTGTTTGATGTGGATATCAAAGTCCTCTACGATGGAAGCGGCCTACGCCCAACAGGATTCAAGATCACCGAAATCCTACCAGACGGAAAAAGGTTAAGGCTTGATGAAATCGTCAATTAGTGAAGGGGAATTGACATGAGATTTGAAGAAGCATTCGAGCAAGCAGTACCCGAACTCATCGCCGCAGCCTGGGACTACGCCGACAGATCC
>NZ_KE340297.1:1619279-1620000 GCF_000413315.1 Propionibacterium sp. oral taxon 192 str. F0372 | reverse complement strand
CTCCCAGACGAAGACCAACTCGATGAGGCCTCATTGTTCGAGAATTGGATTGACCGGCTCAAGACCACAGGAAACGACTCCGCGCAACCGTGACCGCACACCCTGATTCAACAAGCACCAGGCGATCACGATTCGCAATGGACGCGCTCGGCAGGGTTTCTTCAGCATATGCCCACCTCTTAAATCACCCGAACGGCTGAACAAGAGACTGCGCATCGTAGAGGACTTCGAAGTCGACTTCGAAGTCCTCTACGATGGAAGCGGCCTACGCCCAACGGGATTCAGAATCACCGAGATTCTACCGAATGGCGATCTAAACGACATCCCTCTCATCAATAACCCGATCAAAGGAAGCTAAGTCGCATGCGATTTGAAGAAGCATTCGAGCAAGCACTACCCGAACTCATCGCCGCAGCCTGGGATTTCGCCGACAGATCCGATACAATCGAACTGATCTGGATCTACCTCTCGAAGAATGGACACTGGGCCTTTTACCACCCTTATTACAAGGTAGCCGGGAGACCAATCAAGAAGATTGAACTTGCTAACCACATTCCAGGCCTGGACGTGGGAGCAAATGCCCAGAGATGGCTTCTTGATCGCTTGAATGAGGCGTCGAATGGGATCATTCGCGCGATGGATAACCCCGACGATTTCCCCCGCCGGATCATCATCAAATTCCGCCCCTCAGACCAAGACCTCACCGCAGACTTCTACCACG
>NZ_KE340297.1:1314598-1618429 GCF_000413315.1 Propionibacterium sp. oral taxon 192 str. F0372 | reverse complement strand
GAGAATTGGATTGACCGGCTCAAGACTACAGGAAACGACTCCACGCAACCGTGATCACCCACAGTGTGAACTGACGAGCAGCTATGTCGCGATTGTCTAAAGGCCACATCACCTGCGATTCAGTGCCCGCAACGTAATCGCCAGGCCCACCATCGTCCACACCGCGAGCACCACGAGATCCCGACCCTGCCAGGCGTAGGTGCCCGATGCCAATCCCGTGCGCAACAGATCGGCCGCGGGGCGTACCGGAAGCCAATCATGGGCGGTTCGGAACCACTGTGGTAACTGGGAGGCGGGGAAGGTGACCGGGGAAAACAGCAGAACGAAGAAGACCAGCACCTGGGTGACCACCTGTGCTGTCATGGGGCGCAGACTCACCGCGATTGCATACCCCACCGACGCCGCCATGATCGCCACCAGAAGCGACGCGGCGATGAGCAGCGGCCAGTTGATCTTCAGGGGCAGGTCAAAGCGCAGCAAACCGACCCCAACGGCGACCGCCACCCCGGGCAACGCAACGGCCATCCACATGGTCAGATCGGTGGCCAGAAGTATCGGACGTGGCACAGGAAGAGTGCGCATGGCCATTGGTGCGGGCTTGCGCCACGGTCTGGGGCACCATGACGAACCCGACGGTCATGAGCAGCACCGTCGGGGTGCCGGTGACCATGAACAGTGCGATGGCGGGCTGGGAATCGATGTGAGGGATGATCAGCCCGAAACCGATGATGATCCCGGCCGCCATGAGGCTCTGAACCACGATGACTAAGGGAAGCATGGGGCCCAGGGAGAGCAGGTTCCACCGCAGCATGACGCGGTAGATAGTCCAGATGCCAGTGTGGGCGGCTGTCGGTGTGCTGGAATCCACCGGAGTGATAGATGTGCTAGTCATGCTGCGTTCTCCTTCTCACGCTCACCTGTGGTGCCTTCCTCACCTTCCGGGGCGCCGGTAAGAGCCAGGTAGGTGTCTTCAAGGGCGACGGGGGTGATGGCGTAGGTCTCGATCGTTCCGATCTCACGTTGCCCGGTGGCCCACTCAGCACAGGAGGCGGCATCCTTGGATGCAATGGTGATCAGGATCCGGCGTCCGGCGTGGACGACACGCATCGGCTGGGTGGGCAGCGGCGTTGCTGCAGCATCGTCAAGTGGGGACCTGGCACCGGGAGGCAGGTTCAATTCCAGGCGTAAGCCCTCGGAGTTCCCGCGCAGGTGGGCAGGTGATCCACTGGCGACGACGCGGCCACGATCGAGGATGACGAGCTCATCAAGCACCTGCTCCGCCTCGACGACATTGTGAGTGACCAACAGGACCCCGGACCCGGCGTCGGCCCGGCGTCGTACGGCATCCCACAGCAACCTGCGCCGGGAGGCATCGACGTCGTTGGTCGGTTCGTCGAGGATAAGCAGCGGCGTAGGCGCGACCGCCGCCATCGCAAAGCCGACGAGCCTGCGGATCCCTCCGGACAGGCCACCACCTTCGGGCAGGGCACGACGCATCAGCCACGGACCATAGTCAAGCTCCTCGGCCATGGCCAACGATGCGGCACGGGCGTCGTGGGCGGAAAGCCCTCGCAGGCGAGCAGCGATCTCCACGGCATCACGCGGGGTGAGCCCATCGATCGGGGACTGGGCCTGGGGCTGGATGGCGACCAAACGCCGGGCCGCAGCGGGGTGGGCGACGGCGTCGATAGCTCCGACGCGGATCTGGCCCGCGTCGGGCCGCAACAGTCCGACCACCTGGGAGACCAGCGTGGTTTTGCCCGCACCGTTGTGACCCAGCAGACCCACAACAGTGCCGGGTTCTACGGTCAGATCGACAGAATCGTTGGCCACGACGACACCGAAGCGGCGGGTCAGGCCAGTGATACGAAGGCTGGCGGCAGTCACGGAACTCCTTTCGCATACCCACGGTATTTGCATACTGAGAGTATGCGAGTTTCACGCCGAGGTCAACACCATCATTGCCCGTACGATCGAGGGGTGACCATTCTCCCTGATCCGATCAGCCGTCGCGACCGCCAGCGACAGACTCGCGAGGCGATCATCTTCACTGCCCGAGCCTCCTTTGCGCGCGACGGCTATCACGGCGCCAAACTGGAGGAGATCGCCCGCACGGCAGGGTTCTCGAAAGGCGCGGTCTACTCGAATTTCGCGAACAAGGCCGAACTGTTTCTAGCCGTCATGGACATGAACATTGAGCACTCCTTCGCACAGGGCGGCTGGGATCTGTTCAAATCTCATCCCACGGATCTGACGGCTGACGACGATGCAACCACCGTCATTCGCGGATTTGGGCTGGCCACCTTGGAGTTCGTGGCGCTGGCAGCCCGGGATGAAGCTCTGCACGCCGAGGTAGCACGGCGCATCGACATGCTCCCGGTCATCTATGGCGCAGTGGTCGAGGGCACACGCAAGGCACAGGCAGAGCGCAGCGAGGAAGAAGTGGCCGACGAATTGAGCGATGAGCACCTCGGCGCGCTCCTGGCTGCACTGGACCAAGGAGCGGCCACATTAGCCCTGGCCGGGAGCAAGGCGCTCAATCCGGAGCTTCTCCGGATTGGAATGATGCGACTGTTGTGCCCCGCCCAGAGCTCTGCTGCCGAGCCATCCAGCCTGCCGGACGATGTGATGCTTCATCCGGCGATCCGGGAACGGCTGATCGCAGCCGAGAGGGCCTGGCACAACCAGAAGGGCAGGGAAGAGGACTATCACGGCCATCATGATTCCTAGCCAGCAGATACTGAGGCGCGATTGTTGGGTCCCTTCGGCGGTTCAGTCCCAACTACCCGACCCCGGGAACCACAACGCGATGCGCCCACCAACCATGGCAAGGCCGCACCAACAGCTGCAGTGACCGCTGCCGCGACGACCCCGGAACCTGACGCGCTGCGCAAGCGCGGAGTTCTCCCGTCCTAGTCGCCAGTGCCCATGCGTAGTAAATTTGAGAACCCTAGCCTGGCCTTTGAAAAGCGTGGCTTCTCGCCTGTCTCGGGGTGCCTGCGAGCGTAGCGAACGCCCATATAAGTCATCAATGACCGATCCTCGGCGTGTGATGCGCGCAATGGGAAGACTCAAACCTTTCTAGTGGCGTGGCGTTGAGATGGGTTTACGTGTGCGGTCGATTTTGGTGAGAATTTCGTCTGAGTTTTGGTCCAGACGAACAGGTGTGTCCGGTTGTTCCAGCTGTTGATGAATTCGCGGATCTTGTCGATCAACTCGCGAACCGAGACGAAGGGACCGCGTCGGATGGCCTGACGTTCGATGATGCCGAACCAGACCTCGACCAGGTTCAACCATAACCCCAACGTTGCGGTGAAGTGAAGCTTGATGCGCGGGTTTGCTGTAAGCCAGTCACGGACCTCGATGCGCTTGTGCGCGGTGTAGTTGTCTATCACCAGGTGTAATTCCTGTTTTGGGTAGGCACGAGCCACATTTATGGAAGTAAACGCCCTTAGAGAACCGATGCGTTACGACTCTGTCAAGGGCTTGAATTTTCGATCAGATCCTGGAGGTCGCCTCACGGATAGCAGGGGTTCTTCATAGCCGAAAGATCTCCCTACTCACACCCATTAAACGAACACCCCACACCCCCGGAAGCAGTGGCAGAAAACATTCAACGCTACGATCACCAGCCTCAGAGCAAGAATCGAACACTGCATCACCCAACTCAAAAAATGGAAAATCCTCAAAACCGGCTACCGAGGACCACTCCACGAACTCCCCAACATCATCCAAACGATCATAAAACTAGAACTCTACAGACTCAACTGGTAACTCCTCGTGAACAACCCCCTTATTCACAGCCATCCTCAAGTGCGCTCTGAGTAGGGGTTTCATTGGTCGGCGCGTCGCCTGCAGATTAGCCTCTGTGAATGAGTCTCAATATGCGCCTAGGCAACCAGTGATGAAAGTAATGCCGTCTGGGTGTTCAGGACGGCTTTCGAGGCTGAGCTCAAGCCAGGGCGCCAGCGCGGAGCCCGCGAATCGTGGGATGGGCGAGTCAGTCCTTCGCGATGAGGTAGAAGATAGTGTCGCCGATCCGGGCGTTGGCGACCTCGTAGGGTTCCACCCGCGTGGGTCGGGCGGGCGGCTGCAAATCTATCAGGGCGGCCCGCTCGTCCGGGGCGAAGCGGCCGAGTGGGCGTAGGTGACCCAGGGGTACAGCAACGAAGCGCCGATGGCCCACCGTCTGCGACGATCTCACCGTTGAACCGGGTAGCAGTCCTCCAGTTGGCGAAGGTCTGAACAGCTGGTACATTCTTTTCAGATATTGCATCTATGCGAGTGAGGGTTTGTCTCATGTCCACGACGCTGACTGCTGACAAGGTTTCTGCTGCCGAGCTGGCTCAAACGGAAGAGTTTGCTCAGGGTTTGCCTCAGGGTTCGCCGCTCGCGGTCATGCTCGAAGGTCTGCTTGATGCGGTGCGGCGCGGTGCGGACGTGACGCTGCTCGCCTCCGACAAGGAACTGACCCCCAATCAGGCGGCCCAACTGTTGCAGGTAAGCCGCCCACATCTGGTGAAGATCATGGATCGGGGTCTGTTGGCCTACCGCTTGGTCGGGTCGAACCGGCGCATCGCGATGACCGACCTGCGCGACTACATCGAACGCCACGAACGCGCGAACGCCCATGTCAACCGGCTCCTGGGGACGCGTGCCCACGCACAGGTTCAGGCAATGGACGAAGCGGCTCCACTGACCGACGAAGACCTAGCTGCCCTGAATACGTTGATCGCGGAGTGACTCGATCAGGGCCGCGGCCGCCTGAGCTATGGGCTTGCGACGCTCGCATTCAGGACAAAGCGGCAGGTCAGCGCTCTCGTCTCGTGTCGGGACGAACCACAGTCCGCACACAGCTCGAGTTGCTGCTCCTATCACTAAAGCCTCGCTGAGGTAATGGCAACCGACATAGTGTAGATGGCTCAGGGGAGTACAGGGCGGATCCGGATCAATCTCACCGCCGGAGATCTCTACCGCAGCCAGAAGCTGAAACAGCTTGGCTTGAGAAACGCTGACCCACAGTTCTAGCTCACCGTTCTGCGTGTACGTGGAGTCGATCATGCTGATGTCGGGTTGGAGCACGGGCAAGACCAGCTGAACGAAGCTGTCACAGGAACTGCCCAGCCGTAGCTGAAGTGTGACGAGCGACGAGTCCGTTTCGGGTGCTCCGGTGGGAGCGTCATGCTCCAAGGTGATGGACAAGTTCAGGTGGGTGTTGCGGTCATAACTGGGAAAGGAGAAGGTGTCCTTCCCCGTGTTCACAGCTTCAGCCAGCACCTGACAGAAGAAGGCAATTGTCTCCCTCTGCCAGACGGAGAGTCTGTTGGCTTCGGCTTCGCGGTCGCGCAGCTTGTACTCCGCAGCTGTTGGCATCCAATGGTCCAGGTTCTTGAGCACGTCGCAGACTTGGGCATGGAACTTGTCATGGGGCGCCGCCCACACCAGCCACGGGTCACCGTGCTCGTCAAGAACGGCAGCACCTCGCCACGCCGCTCCCGTCCTTGAGCGAACCTCAAATACCGCCCGACCGAGCTGCTTTGATGCCTCTTGGTGCCGGTCCGGGAGCCCCTCAGCGAATCGTCGCGCCGCGTCGGCGATCAGAGAATGCTCAATGGCATCAATACGCACCTGGGACCATTCCCGGTTCTCGATAGCCTGCAGAGCACTGGGTTTGGGAAAGGACTCCCGAGGGAGGAGTTGGAGAAACCGTAGCGTTGGCCGGGGCGGACGCCGCCCAGAGAGGTCAGTCATGATGCCCGGGGTTCGGCTGGTGGGGCACCCAACCCGAGGAAGCGTTCGACGAAGGCACTCAGCCTGGCAATCACCCGCCGTTTCGTTTCGTCGTGGCCGCCGCTCGGAGCATAGCGGGAGACCGGCGGCAAGATCTTGGTGATGGCCGTCCCGGTGGCGCGCAACTCGCCGTTGCGGAAGGCGTTTTGGACGAACGCTCGGGCAGCTTCCGGTTTGAGGTTCTCGTCTGCGATGATCCCGGCGAGCTCGGCCTCGCGCTTGGCCTCGATGAAGGCCACCCATTCGTCGTCGATGTGCCCGTGAACAGACACCGAGTCGACGAAGGCCTCAATGAGGTCCCTCTTGTTGCGCAGCGTCGGGCTGGCATTGACCGCCCGGGTGATCTCGGAGCGGATCTCCTTGTCGTCGCCGTCGCCGTGTTCGTCCCGGTACTTCTGCACCAGCATGAGGATGTAATCGACGTTGATCTCCACCTGTTTGATGAGTTCGATCTCGAAGACCACGTCGTCGTTGATGACTTCCTTCTCGGCGTCCTGGGTTTGACGGAACTGGGCGTAGAGGTCGAGGTAGATGCTGCGGTAGTCCTGCTCCTGGCGTTCGTTGAGGATCTCGTTCCCGGCGAAGTCATCGAATGCGGAGAGGATGTTCTGCAGCCGCAGGATTGCGCCGAACAGCGCGATGAAGGCCTTCTGTGCTGCCTCTCCGATAATCGGCTGCCCGAGCGGGAAGGTCTCCAGCAACTCGGTGACCTTGTCGGCGTATTCACGGTAGTAGTCCTGGTAGGGCTTGAGCAGGACGACGCCGCGGGCCTCCCGGTTGCCGAACAGTTCCAGCGCGGCGTTGGTCTCGTCCTCCAGGTTGCGGAAGGCGACGATATTGCCGTAGGTCTTCACCGAGTTCAGGATCCGGTTGGTGCGGGAATAGGCCTGGATGAGGCCGTGGGCGCGCAGGTTCTTATCGACGAAAAGGGTGTTGAGGGTGGTGGCGTCGAAGCCGGTAAGGAACATGTTGACGACGATGACCAGGTCGATTTCCCGGTTCTTGATCCGCTGGGAGAGATCCTTGTAGTAGTTCTGGAACTTCTCGGCGCTGGTGTCGTAGCTGGTGCCAAACAGGTTGTTGTAATCCTGGATCGCGTCCTCCAGGAAGCTGCGGGCGTCGGCGGGCAGCTCGTCGGTGTCGAAGGCCTCGTCGTCGATGATCCCGTCGCTGGCAGCCTCGTTGGCTCCGTAGGAGTAGATTAGGCCGATCTTCAGCCTGCGGTCGGGCGGTAGGTCTTCTTGCAGCAGCGCAAAGTGGTTGTAGTAGACCCGGGCGGCCTCAATGGATGCGGTTGCGAACAGCGCATTGAAACCATGCACCCGGCGACGGCCCCGAAGTGCTTCGGCGCGGCGAGAGGTGCGGCTGGATTCGGCCACATTGGTGACGACCAAGTGGTCGTAACTGGAAGCGCGTTTCGTTTTCTGGTCGAAATGCTCAAGCACATAGGAGACGATCTTGCCGATGCGTTCCGGGTCGAGCAGCGCCCGCTCGGTGTCGATAGCCGACACCTGCTTGTCGATGACGCTGCCCACCTGCACGGTGCTGACGTAGTCGATGCGGAACGGCAACACGTTCTTGTCGGTGATGGCGTCCACGATCGTGTAGGTGTGGAGCTTCTCCCCAAAGGCCTGTTCGGTAGTTTTCAGCCGGGGGTTCCCGCCGCTGGCCGCGTTGACCGCGAAGATCGGTGTGCCCGTGAAACCAAACAAGTTGTACCGCTTGAACGCCTTGGTGATCGCGGTGTGCATGTCCCCGAACTGGGAGCGGTGGCATTCGTCGAAGATGATGACAACGTGCTGACGGTAGACGTCGTGGCTGGGGTTGGCCTTGATGAAGGTGGAGAGTTTCTGGATCGTCGTGATGATGATCGTGGCGTCCCGGCTTTCCAGCTGGTGTTTGAGCACCGCGGTGGAGGTATTGGAATTGGCCGCGCCCTTCTGGAAACGGTCGTATTCGCGCATGGTCTGGTAGTCCAGGTCCTTGCGGTCCACCACGAAAAGCACCTTGTCAACGCTGTCTATCTGGGTGGCGAGTTGGGCGGCCTTGAAACTGGTTAGGGTCTTGCCCGAGCCGGTGGTGTGCCAGACGTAGCCGCCGGCGTCGATAGTGCCGAGTTTCTTGTAATTGGTGGCGATCTCGATGCGCTGCAGCATCTTTTCGGCGGCGACGATCTGGTAGGGACGCATCACCAGCAGCATCTTGTCGACGGTGAGGACGCAGTACCGGGTGAGGATGTTGAGCAGCGTGTGCCGGGCGAAGAAGGTTTTGGCGAACGCGATCAGGTCACGGATCGGCTGGTTCCTGGCGTCCGCCCACCACGAGGTGAACTCGAATGAATTGGAGGTTTTGCGTCTGCGGCTGGCCTGCTGCCCTTCCTTCAGGTGTTGGCTGCGGGTGGTGTTGGAATAGTATTTGGTGAGGGTGCCGTTGGAGATGACGAACAGCTGAACGTACTCAAACAGGCCGCTGCCCGCCCAGAAGCTGTCTCGCTGGTACCGGTCGATCTGGTTGAACGCCTCACGGATGTCCACGCCCCGGCGCTTGAGTTCGATATGGACCAGCGGCAGCCCGTTGACGAGGATCGTCACGTCGTACCGGTTGGAATACCTGGCGCCTCCCTCGCCTTGGCCGATCTCGTACTGGTTGATGACCTGGAGCCGGTTGTTGTGGATGCGCCGACGGTCGATCAGCAGCACATTCTTGGTGGTGCCGTCGTCCCGGCGAAGCAGCTGCACGTTGTCCTCGTGGATGCGCACCGTTTTTTCGGTGATGCCGTCGTTCTTCCCGGCAATGCAGGTGGTGAAGAACCGGCCCCATTCGGCGTCCGAGAACTGAAAGCCGTTCAACAGTTCCAGCTGGGTCCTCAGGTTGCCGATCAGGTCGGCCTCCGAACGGATCGGCAGATACTCATAGGCCTGTGACTGCAGCACCCGGATGAGTTCGGCCTCCAGGGCCGCCTCTGACTGATAGGCGGTCTCCTCGTGCGGGTCAGGGATGTACTCTGCGACGACCGTGGACTCCATCGAGACCGCAATCGGGTCATAGGAGACGACCGTGGGCTGGGTGTGGTCGTTCGGTTTCATCGCGCGGCTCACAGGGTGTCGAAGAAGTCTTCGTCCAGACAGACAAGGCTGGGGATCATCGTTTCTCCTCAAAAGTCAGCAGCCGATCCCGGTAATATTCATACTGCTTCCGCCGAGCCGCCAGCTCCGCCGGAAGACCAATGCTGAGATCGTTCACCAGGGAGTCGAACTTGTCCAGGATTGAGACGATACGACGTTGTTCTTGCAAAGGAGGAATAGGCACAGTGAGAGTCTTCACCGTATCGGAGTTTAGGTTCGAAACAGCACCTCCGGAACCAGCTCGACGCGCAAACTCTTCTTGTATTGGTTGAGAGCGAAGTAGGTGATAAAGAAAATCTGGAATGAACGATTTATCGAAGTTGCTAATCACAAGCCATCCGTCATGGACGCATCCTTCGATCTTCATGATAAAAGGTCGGCCGAAGCTCATCGAGTTAGAAAGAACGAAGTCCCCAGGAGAGACGCGTCTAGATTTAGCCGCGCCTGCTTCGGTGATTCGCTCAGTCGTAGTAGCGATGTATTTGTCCGCTGCTGCGACATCTCCGATTTTGATCCATGGTACCCCGCTCTTATCTGAGGTGAGAAACTTCCGGATCGGTCGAGGTGAAGCGCCGCGAACAATTAAAGCTACTTCGCCGAGGGGGAGCCTCGGTAGTGTGGCTTCTTCACTGAAAGTCAACAGGTGATCTCGGTAATACTCGTATTGGCGGCGGCGAGCTTCCAGCTCCGCTTCCAGCTCCGCTTCCAGCTGGGTGAACTTATCCAGCACTCTCACGATCTCCCGCTGTACCTCAAGCGGTGGGATGGGGATAGGATAATTTTTGAAGCCGGTCATGTCGACAGAGGCGAAGCTGGATGTAGTTGTATTTGCTCTGCACCAATTGTCGAGGATGAAGGCGTAGTGATAGAGAAACTTGATGTCTACTTGGTCTGTCCACTTGTGTTTGACCGAGAGGGATGTGAATCTCTGGTTGGAGAGATGCGGTACCGTGATTAGCGCATGTTCGCCGATGGTTGCCGAAGTGGCTACGAGTAGCGAGTTGGGTGGGAAGAGCTTTCCGCTCTTTACTCCTGATTCGCTGATCTGTTGAACGGAGTGGTTGAGCACCCTGCCGTTTGTTCGAATGTCCTCCATACGAAACCAAGGGACTGTTCCATTTTCCCAGAATGATGAATTAGATTTCGAGGGCGTGTATCCGTTCTTGAGGTCGAAAAGATCTTCAATCTTGATGAATTCGATCCCATTCGGGCACAGGTCTGCGATCAGCTTGTCGATGTGGCTCATTTCTTGCCTTCGATCTGACGGGAACCCTCGGTGCGAACCTGTCGGAATCTCCGACAGGTTGCAGCCTCGTCCAACTCTGCCTCGTCGTAAATGTTCCGGAGGTGCTCGACGATGTTGGTGCGGGAGGTCTGGAACAGCTCGGCGATCTGCTGCTGGCTGAGCCAGACGGTCTCTTCCTCCAGGCGCACCTCAAGCGCGGGGGCACCGTCGTCACGCTGGTAGAGGATCACCTCGCCGGCTGCTCCCCCGGTCACGACGGCTCTCCCTCCAGGTCGGCGACGATGGCGTCGATCTCGGTACGCAACTCGGCCTGGCGGGCAACGATGCGGGCGATCTCGGCATTGAGGGCCTGGATGTCCACGGCCTCGCGGGTGTCCTCCTTCTCGACATAGGAGGACACCGAGATGTTGTAGTCGTTGGCCGCGAGATCTTCGTTGGTCACGAGCTTGGCGACGTGGTCCACGTCGATGCGAGCGGTGAAGGTCTCCAAGATGTGATCCTGGTGCTGCCGCAACAGCTTGTTCTTGTTCCCGACCCGGCTGAACTCACCCGAGGCGTCAATGAACAGCACCGTGTTCTCGGGCTTCGATTTCTTCAGCACGATGATGCAGGTGGCGATGGTGGTGCCGAAGAACAGATCCGGCGGCAACTGGATCACGGCGTCCACGTAGTTGTTGTCGATGAGGTATTTGCGGATCTTGCGTTCCGCGCCCCCGCGATACAGCACGCCGGGGAACTCGACGATCGCCGCGGTGCCGTTGACGCTCAGCCACGACAGGATGTGCATGGTGAATGCCAGGTCCGCCTTCGACTTCGGCGCCAGCACCCCGGCGGGGGCGAACCGTTCGTCGTTGATGAGCAGCGGATTGTCGTTTCCCTCCCACTTCGTCGAATAGGGAGGATTCGACACGATCGCCTCGAACGGCTCATCGTCCCAATGCCTGGGGTCGGTCAGGGTATCGCCGTGCTCAATGCTGAAGTGCTCGTAGTTGATGTCGTGCAGGAACATGTTGATCCGCGCCAGGTTGTACGTGGTCAGGTTGATCTCCTGCCCGTAGAAACCGTTGCGAACTCGGTCTGGCCCGAGAACCTTGGCGAATTTCAGCAGCAGCGACCCCGACCCGCAGGCCGGGTCGTAGACCTTGTTCACCTCGGTCTTGCCGACCACCGTCAGCCGGGCCAGCAGCTCCGAGACCTCCTGCGGGGTGTAATATTCCCCACCGGACTTGCCAGCCTGTGAGGCATACATGCCCATGAGGTATTCGTAGGCGTCCCCGAAAAGGTCGATCGAATGGTCCTCGAAATTGCCCAGTGGCAGATCGCCGATCGCGTTCAGGAGCTTGACGAGTTTCCCGTTGCGCTTGTGTACCGTCGGGCCAAGCTTGGAGCTATTGACGTCAAGGTCGTCGAACAGACCCTTCAACGCTCCCTCGGCCGGCGTGCTGACCGCCGACCCCTCGATGTTGCGGAATACCCGCTCCAGGGTTTCGTTTAGCTTTTCATCCCGGGGCGCCCGCTCGCGGACATTGGTGAACAGCTCTGAGGGGAAGATGAAGAACCCCTTCTCTGCCACGAGGCCCGCACGAATGCCGCAGGCCCGGTGATCGGACTCTTCGGCATAGTCGTACTGGGAATTCCCGGCCTCGTGCTCGCCCTGGTTTATATAGGCGGTGAGGTTCTCTGAAATGAACCGGTAGAACAGCATGCCCAGGACGTAGGCCTTGAAATCCCAGCCGTCCACCGAGCCGCGCAGGTCGTTGGCGATCCGCCAGATGGTCTTGTGCAACTCGGCCCGCTGGGCCTCTTTGGTGGTCGGTGCCATCGTATGTCTCCTACGCCAACGGCGCGCTCAATGCTGTTCTCAGCAGGTGTGCTCATACCGTACTAGAAACCCACTGACGAAACCGGCAGAGGCCATGCCCGACGACCAGGACTGTTTGCGGTAGGCCGCGCCTCCCGGCGCTGGGGTGCCGTGCCCGAGTTCCTCGCCGACCCTCTCAATGCTGAACACCGTACCTCGAAGGTGCGCCTGGTCGAGCCACTTCCAGAAGCCGGGCGCGATGTCAAAGGCGGAGTAGCGGTTCTTCGCCTCAATGAGGACGTTGGCGTCTACAAGGTACATCACGCTGGTCCTGCTCTCTTCGCCAGCCCATCAAAGGTCGAATGCAATGCTTAATGGTCCCGCGCAACCGGTAGGCATCCCGGTATGTCGTCCGTCCCTCTAGGGTCGAGGAGATCACAGCTCGCGTGAAGGAATGCCCAAGACGTCGCAGTTGGGTGTGGTAGTAGTTCCCGCCCCCGCCGCAATTCTTCTGGGAATCCATGCATTCCATGACACGCTGGCGCTCGACCTCGCTCGTATCAGGCCTTGTACTCATCCCACATGAGGTACCCGGCATCCCAGAGTCTGGCGAGCACGACGAGGGTGCTGGCTTTGTAGCGGGACGCCAAACGGTCCAACTGGTCTTCATCACAGCCCCTGCCCATTCCGACTGGAGCGAGTCGCGAGGTACTAAAACCTCCGCGGCGCCCTGGTTGCACCAGCGCTCCTCTCTTTCGTCCCCTGCGCGGCGCCCGCAGCCGCGTCGGAGAGCGGGGTCACCCCCCGGAGTCGAGGGCGTCGTCACGGTACCAATCTGGCGCCTCTGACACAGATAGATCGTCTCCAGCAGATCGGCGGACTGTTCGCGGACTCCGGCGTCGCGAATGGTCCGCATGTCCGGGATGGGGATGTCCTCAACCGGCGACTGGGACAGGAAGAGTATCCCGAAGGGTGTGTAGGTGGCAGCAGCGATGCTTGAAAGCGGGGCGTGCAGTCCCCTCGACCCCGAGGTCAATGTAGACACGCTCACCTGAGCCACGAACATCGACAAGGTCCGGACCTGGCCCTTGAATCTTCGGGCCAAGGTTTCGACCCTTGTGCGTTGAGTGCCCCCGATGGGATTCGAACCCATACTTGAGCGGGTTTAAGCCGCTTGCCTCTACCGTTGGGCTACGGGGGCCAAACACCACAGCGCCTGACCATCACCAAAATTACCTGAAAGCATGCCCCTTTCCTGCGACTACCGATGCCGCCACCGCATCCAGAATGTCCGATTCGCAAGCCTGCAGCGGGAGACAAACCCGCTTGGCCACCTCGCCGACGATCAACGCCCCGCCACTGAGAACTTTCGCACGTTCTGGGGGCACCGGCCCCAGCTTCTCGATCTCACTTACCGGCAGCGCCAGCAACTGGTCGCTGATCTCCTTGATCTCCTCGCAGGTAATCTCCGCACGATGCACCTTGTCACGATCGTAAGCGTGCAGCCGCTTCACCAAAGCCGTGATCGTGGTGACGGTACCGGCAACCCCGACGAAGGTACCCACCCCATCGAGGAAATCCACCCCGTCGAGCAACCGGTTAACCTCCGCGCGCGCGGCATCGACCTGCTCGATGACCGGCGGATCATCATGCAGATACCGCTCCCGGATCCGGCGAGACCCGACATCCAACGACGCCGAGGAAATCACCTCACCCCCAGCACGTCCCAGCACCAACTCCGTCGATCCGCCCCCAGAATCCATCACCAGCACCGGCGAGGCATCGATCCGCGCTCCGCATACTGCCCCGGCGAATGACAACGCGGCCTCCTCGGTCCCCGACACCACCTCGGCGCCGGAACCCAGCCGCTGGCGCACGGCATCGAAGAGATCTGCCCTGTTCTCAGCATCCCGGGCCGCCGAAGTCGCCACCATCCGGACCCGGGACACCTTGCGAGAACGCATCACCGCCACGTACTCATCCAGGATCGCCATCGCGCGGGCGATCGCCTCCGGATCGAACCTCCCCGTGGTATCCACCCCCTGGCCCAGCCCGGCAAAGGCGACAGTGCGTACCAATTCGTGCAGCGTGCCGTCGTCACCCACCTCGGCGACATACAGCCGAAAGGTGTTGGTGCCAGCATCCAGCGCCGCGATACGCTCAGTCATCGGATTCCTCCTCGGTCCAGAACTCACCCAGCATCCCCAGCGCCTCGTCGCCGATCGGATTCACCCCCGGGCCGACCGCCAAGGAGTGGGCCACCAGGGCATGCAGGCACTTCACCCGGGTGGGCATACCGCCGGCGCTGACTCCCTCAATCTCCGGCACCTCCTCACCCAGCTGGGCGGCCAACTCCCGGCGATCCGCCAGATAGGCCTCATGGGCCCGGCGATAGGCATCGGCCAATTCAGGATCGGTGGCCAGCCGGGCCGTCATCTCCGCCATGACCCCCGTCGCCTCCAGCCGAGACACCGCACGGATCACGTGCTGGCAGGTCATGTAGTAGCTCGTCGGGAACGGGGTCCCATTGGGAAGCCGGGGCATCGTTGCCAATACCCCGGGCCTCCCACATGGGCATCGCCACGCGACGCCAACCACACCACGCATCTCTCGTCCGAGTTGCTCGGCGGCCGCCGCCGCATCCGAGGCGGTGAAGGGTTCGCAACGCATGAGGGCCATTGTGTCATGATCCCGCACACTGCCCGGGCACCAAGACCCCCGCACGGGCTCCTCGGCAACGAAGCCCGGAGCGGTTACAGCCTCAGCCTGCGAACACCGAATCGGGCTGGTCGGGTACAACCTGCCCCTTGCCATCAAGCAGCGGCCCATCATCGCCATCGGGAAGCACCATGCCCTCGGTGGAACAAGCGTAGGGCTCGTGCTGCGATTTCGGGTCAATGAACATCGGATTGACGATCCACTTGCCGTCCTCGTTGAAATACGCCTCGCACATCAACTCGGTCTTGTTGCGGTTGATCACCAGCCGCAGCTGGGTTGCATCCGACATGAAGGAGACATCGGTGGTGGAATCACCTGCGGCGAAAACGGCACGGCTGGTCTCTGGGGCGATCTCGAAAGCCTTGGCCGATTCGATGCCGAAGACCTCCTCATTCACCCGGCAGCGTTTGCCCTCGATGTAGGGCATGGCAGCCTCATCCCCGCCGCAGGAGGCCAGCTTCGGGGTCAGTTTCCCCTCGGCATCGGACGTAGTCATCACACCCATCACCTTGTCGGAACTCAACCCCAAGGGTTCACCCCAGACCTCGGCGACCGGCTCGGCCGATGCGGAGATGATCCGCACATCAAAACCGTTGGCTTTCAGGGTCTCGATGAGGTCGGTGATCTGCTCGTAGTAGCGCACCCATCCAGTAACCTCGGTGGTTCCGATCATCTGCTCGGTGCCCTGTTTGGCAGTGGTGTTCTGCTCGCGGGCAGCGGTGGCAAACTGCTTCACCTCATCGACGCTCCAACCGGACAGCAACTGGGCGGCCAAGGCGTACTGGGGCTCGATACGCCGGGCATTGAAATCATCGAAGGCATCCTCGTCGGCGGTCGTCTCGCCCTCGGAGTAGATCGACAAGATCTCGTCGGCACATGCCGCCCCGGTCTGGGAAGCGGTGTCCATCGGCTGGCCCTCCTCACCCAAGGCGTCACAGGCAGCAGAGAGGGCTTTCACTGCCGCATCGGTGAACCATGGCGAAACATTGCGCCAATTCTTCCCCGCAGGCTGACGCACCTTGCCGTTCGCAAGCATCCAGAAAGTCTGAGCATCCCCTATGTCGTTTTTGACGACGGTGTTGTCCCAGTCGAACAGGGCGACGGGAGCCCCGCCGGACACATTACCCGGCCCACCACAAGAACCGCTGGTGGCGATCATCGCATCAATGCGTTGCCGGTTCTCCCCGTACCATTCCAAAGAGGCATTCAAGGCGTGGCACGACGACGCCGACGCCTCGGACGAGGAGCCAGCGGAGGGCGAGGCTGCGGGCTGCGATGACCCACAGGCTGCCATCGTCAACGAGACGAGGGCGATAGGAAGGGACAAAATGGCTGAGCGCTTGTACATGGGTGATCCTCACGGTACGGAGCGGAACAATGCCCAGATCGTACCGATGTGAGGCTACTCTCCGCGGGAAAATAGTGAACTGTCCGCAGCATCACCGCGGAGGTTCGCCGCTCGTCGTGCTGGGAACGGTGGACGGTACAGATGACCCGGTCCCGGGCTCGGGATCATCGGCGGTTATAACAGATCCCCACATGGTGTCCCACCAGGCGTTGTCCTCCCTGTCCGGCAGATTCCTGCCATTGATCCCAGCCCCACCACCATAGGGCTGGCCATCAGGGCCGACAACACGGAAACCTGTTTCCCCAGGGAGCACCCAGCCGAGACGCTCCCTGGCCTGGGTTTTGACGTATTCGGGATCATTCCACCGGTCAATCTCCTCCTCCAAGGAAGCGATGGATTCCCGGTGATCCTCGATTTCCTGTTTGGTCTGGGCAATCTGACGCTGCTGGTGAATATAGGCATTCAGCGTTCCGCCGTAGAGCAACAACAACAGAGCCGCTGCCACGGCCACTACCAGCAACCGCTGAGTCCGTTGAATACGGAACCTGGGTTTCGGCGGCGAATCCACCGACGTCGCCTCCACCTCCGGACGATGCCGGGTGGTCGACTGGATGCTGGTGCGTCGGGATGTACGCGACGTCGGACTGCCCGAGCGTCCACTGTTCGCAGGCCCGGCACTCCCGCGCCGTCCCGACGATGCCCTCGGCCCTCGACCGCCTCGCGAATCAGCCATATTCACCTCCCCAGACCCAATCATGGGACACGAAAGGGTCGCCAGGTGCGCCAAGCACCCGGCGACCCTTTCGAGTTCAGTTGATCAGGCCCACTTCGCGGTGTCAAACCGCGGGAAGGCCGAAACCCCGGCGTAGACGGCAGTCTCACCCAACTCCTGCTCAATGCGGATGAGCTGGTTATACTTGGCAACCCGCTCTCCACGAGCCGGAGCACCCGACTTGATCTGGCCGCAACTCAAGGCCACGGAAAGATCAGCGATGGTGGTGTCCTCGGTCTCACCGGAACGGTGCGACATCATGGAACGGTAGCCATTGCGGTGGGCCAAGTTGACCGCATCAATGGTCTCGGTCAATGAACCGATCTGATTCACCTTAACCAACAGGGCATTTGCAGAACCTGCGTCGATGCCGCGCTGCAGACGCTCGACATTGGTGACAAAGAAGTCGTCGCCAACCAGCTGGACCTTGCCTCCCAGCTTCTCGGTAATGACCTTCCAGCCGTCCCAGTCCTCCTCATTCAGCGGGTCCTCAATGGACACCAGCGGGTAGTCGTTCACGAGTTGCTCGTAATACTTGATCATCTCGGCAGAAGACAACTGCTTGCCCTCGAATGCGTACTTACCGTCGGAGAAGAACTCCGATGCGGCCACGTCGAGGGCCAAGGCGACGTCCTTGCCCGGCTTGTAGCCGGCAGCCTTGATGGCCTCCTCAATCAGGTCGAGGGCCTCACGGTTGGAGTCCAGCGACGGTGCGAAACCGCCCTCGTCACCAAGACCGGTGGCCAGGCCGCGATCCTTGAGCACCTTCTTCAGCGCGTGGTAAACCTCGGCACCGACACGCAGGGCCTCGGCAAAGGTCTCCGCACCGATCGGGGCGATCATGAACTCCTGGATATCGACGTTGGAGTCGGCGTGTGCGCCGCCGTTGAGGATGTTCATCATCGGAACCGGCAGCAGGTTGGCGGTGGGCCCGCCGATGTACTTGTAGAGCGGCAGCTCGGCAGATTCGGCGGCGGCCCGGGCCACGGCCAAGGAAACCCCGAGAATCGCATTGGCACCCAGCTTGCCCTTGTTGGCGGTACCGTCGAGAGCGATCATCGCCTCGTCCAGACCGCGCTGGTCGGTGGCGTCGAATTCGAGCACCTCATGGAAGATGGCCTCGTTGACGTTCTCGACTGCCTGGAGAACGCCCTTGCCCCCGAAGCGTCCGGCCTCGCCGTCACGCAGTTCGACGGCCTCGAAGGCGCCGGTGGAGGCACCAGAGGGAACACCTGCGACAGCGTACGAGCCGTCGTCCAGAACAGCTTCGACCTCGACGGTGGGGTTGCCGCGGGAATCCAGGATTTCGCGTGCCTCGATGTATTCGATGAATGCCACGGGTAATGCCCTTTCGTTGTGGAGGGTGTGGATCAGATCCAGCATTAAGTCTATCCGCGCGCACCGTACCCCGATACCCCCGAACGAGTCGGTTGCCGCTCGGGGATGACGGTTTCAGCCGTTGCCGGACCGGGAGCTCTCGGCCGCCCTCGCTCTGGCCTCCAGATCGCGCACCGCGGCACGCAGTGCCTGATCGGCATCCACTCCGCTGGCATGGGCACGCTGCACCAGTTCCAGCAGCTGACACCCAGCTTGCTCGGCATCAATCGGTTCGTCGGCGAGTTCCAAACCCAACCCGGTGCTGCGCACCCGCGCGGTCACCTTCACGGCCCGGGCCAGGGTGGGCAAGCTGCGCGGAATCCCCTCTAGCACGGAGTCCCGGCGTTTTTCGGCCTGTTTGACCTGCTCCCAGGTTCCCTCCAGATCCGTCGGATCGGCCTGGTCGGCAAACACCCAAGGATGCCGCCGCACGAGCTTGTCCGAGATGCCCCGTGCGACGTCCTCCACGTCGAATCTGTTCTGGGTAGCAGCGATTTCGGCATGAAAATAGACCTGCAGCAGCAGATCGCCCAGCTCCTCGACGAGATCAACATCATTAACGGTGGAATCATCGTCACCAGGAGCAGGATCCGGGCCCTCGATGGCGTCGATGACCTCCGCAGATTCCTCCACGAGGTATTTCACCAGGGAATGATGAGTTTGTTCAGCATCCCATGGACACTCGGCGCGCAGCCGGTGCATGATCCTGGTGAGTCGCAGCAGCTGGGAGGATTCTTGGTCGGCTCCGGTCATCCCTTGGCCTTAGCCAACTCGGAAAGCGAGCCTGAGCCGTCTGCCTTCATCTCCTTGGCATCCCACGTGCCGTAGCTCGGGTTCAGCGTGATCTCTGCGGGTGCGCCGAAATAGGACGTTCTCGCGTTCTGGGCTAGCAGGTTGTGCCTGACAAGTCCGAGCAGGCCGACGGCACAGTCCTCATTGTCGAGCAGGTGCTCTTGGTGGGCTGCGGAAACCGCAGCGAGCAGTTCCTCCTGGGTCGGCACGCCCGGACCGCTCACCTCGTGGGAAGCCAGGAAATCAACGGCAGATTCGCCGTCGGCCAATTGGTCACCCATCCCGGCTGCTTCAACGGAATACTGGGCCGAACGCTCGGAAAGCACGGCGATCTGGATCGAATCAGCACGCAGCATCCTAGGAGTCACCTGCTGCTGGGCCATGCCTGAGTCATTGATCGCAGCAGAACATCCCTCGGCGATGGCCGACACCCGGGACTGCGGCACCTTCACTCCGTTGACAACCGCCGCAGTAACACCGGTCGGAGCACAACCGGCGAGCAGCGCCGCCGCACCCATCAGGGCAAGACCTTTGACGAACCTCGGCATTGTTCCTCCGATCCAACGACCGCCGGGTAGTTACGGCGGACCAAGAATGAGTCTACTTCGCCACGGGGACCGGAGCGAAGACCGCCTCGACCAAGGTGGCGGCCCAGGCGAGCAGATCGGCTCCCTCAACCGGGACGCTGGGCACCCCGGTTGTGCGAGGCCGCGGCACCAAGGCGATATTCGTCGCCTTCACCAGGGAGCCTGGATACATCCGGGACAGCCGCAGTCGGCGCGATTCGGGCAGATCTACCCGCTGCTGCCCGGGAAGTAGCCGATCGTTGACCGGCGCAAAACGAATGTGGTTTCCCTGGGCCACCACCTCGGTTATACCCGAGGCGCGACAAGCGAGCCGGAAGCGTGCGACATCCAGCAGCATTCCGGTGGGTTGTGGCAGCGGACCGTAGCGGTCCTCCAATTCTTCGCGCACCTCGGTGATGTCCTGCTCGCTGCGCACCTCGGCCAGGCGTCGGTACATCTCCAGGCGCAGCCGCTCGGATTCCACGTAGTCGATGGGCAGATGCGCGTCGACGGGCAATTCGATGCGCATCTCGGCCTCTTCCTCAGCATCGGCCTCCCCACGAAAATCGGAAACCGCTTCCCCAACCATCCGGATGTAGAGGTCGAAGCCGACGTCGGCGATGTGACCGGACTGCTCATCACCCAGCAAATTGCCCGCGCCGCGGATCTCCAAGTCCTTCATCGCGATGGCCATACCCGCCCCCAAATCGGTATTCGATGCGAGGGCAGTCAGCCGATCATGGGCAGTCTGGGTGAGTGGTTTGTCTCGTGGGTAGAGGAAATAGGCATATCCACGTTCCCGGGAACGACCCACCCGCCCACGCAGCTGGTGCAATTGGGATAGCCCCATCCGGTCGGCGCGGTCAACGATGAGGGTGTTGGCGCTCGACACGTCAATGCCGGCCTCGACGATGGTGGTACACACCAGCACGTCGATACGTCGCTCCCAGAAATCGGTCATCACCTGTTCCAAGGTGCGCTCGGACATCTTGCCATGGGCGGTGACGATGTGCGCCTCAGGAACCGCTTCCCGCAGTTCGGCTGCAACCCGGTCGATATCCTGCACCCGGTTATGCACGTAGAAGACCTGACCCTCCCGGGCGAGTTCCCGGCGGATCGCGGCCACCACCTGGCCATGGTCGTAGGCCCCGGCAAAGGTGAGCACCGGGTGGCGCTCTTCGGGCGGGGTGGCAATAGTCGACATCTCCCGGATACCGGTGACCGCCATCTCCAAGGTGCGCGGGATCGGTGTGGCCGACATAGACAGCACATCAAGGTTGACCCTCATCTTCTTGAGGGCCTCCTTGTGCTCCACCCCGAAACGTTGCTCTTCATCGATAATCACCAGCCCAAGATCCTTGAACTGCACCTTGTCGGAGAGGATCCGGTGAGTACCGATGACGATATCCACCCGCCCGGAGACTAACCCATCGAGGGTGGCCCTCACCTCGGCATCGGACTGGAAGCGCGATAGCTGCGCAACATTGATCGGAAAACCGGCGTAGCGCTCAGTGAAGGTGGCGGCGTGCTGTTGAACGAGCAAGGTGGTGGGCACCAAGACGGCGACCTGCTTGCCGCTCTGTACCGCCTTGAAGGCCGCCCGCACGGCAATCTCCGTCTTTCCGTAACCGACATCGCCACAGATCAGCCGATCCATCGGGACGATCTGTTCCATGTCGTGTTTGACGTCGTTGATGCAGGCCAGCTGGTCGGGTGTCTCAGTGTAATTGAAGGCGTCCTCCAACTCACGCTGCCATACGGTGTCAGCGGCGAAAGCGAAGCCCTTGGTTGCCTGGCGAGCCGCGTACAACTTGATAAGTTCCGAGGCGATCTCGCGAACCGCCCTGCGGGCCCGCGATTTGCGGGCCTTCCAATCTCCTCCGCCCATCTTGTCCAGGCTCGGGGCCTCTCCCCCGACGTAGCGGGAAACCTCGTTGAGTTGATCCATCGGCACATACAAGCGGTCACCTGGCTGACCTCGTTTGGCAGGGGCATATTCCAAGACGAGGTATTCACGGGTTGCACCCGACACAGTGCGGGTGACCATTTCGATATAGCGACCGACCCCGTGTTGCTGGTGCACCAGGGCATCACCAGGCTTCAATTCCATGGGGACAACTTGGTTACGGCGACGAGTGGGCATCGCGCGGGAGGAGCGGGGAGCCTGTGCTCCGGTGATGTCCGCTGCGGTGTGCACCACCAGCCGGATCTCTTCGGCCCGCCAGCCCTGGCGCATACCGGAGCGAAAGATCTGTACCACTGGGTCATCGGATATCTCGGTCACCTCGGTGACAATCCTGGCAGGTACATCGTGTTCCCCCAGCAGGTCAGCCATCCTCGAGGCTGGACCAGATCCCTCCACCGAAAGCAGCACCCGTAATCCTTCGGCCAGATCGGAGCTGATCCGGGAGACAAATCCCTCGACATCGCCGTGCCAGTTGGGGGCATCAGTCAAGGCGAGTCGGCGAGTGGGCACCGAGGAAGCCAGTGCGGCGATCTCCTCAATGTCCATTGGCTGTTGATCATCCATGCCGAAGCTGGACAACGACCACCACTGCAGACCACGATCCAGGGCACGGGAACGCACCTCGCCCAGTTCCCAATACGCGGAAGCATCCAAGTCGATAGGAGCAGATCCGCCAGAAGCCGCTGCCGCCCATCCGGCACCGAGGAATTCCTGGGAGGTGCGCACTAGATCCTCGGCGCGGGCCCGCACGAGTTCAGGATCGTTGACCACGATCATGGCGTCGTCGCTCAGCACGTCGACGAGAAGTTCGAGATGGTCGACCAGAGCCGGGATGAGGGCCTCCATCCCCTCGACCCCCTGGTGGTTAGCGATCTTCTCCAACATCTCGGCGAGTTCAGGGTGGTCCTGCACCAAGGCTGCGGCACGCTCAGCAACCCGGTCGGTGATCAGCAACTCACGGCACGGGGAGGCATCTACCGCATCGATGGTCTGGTCGGTGGAGCGCTGGTCGGAGACTTGGAACCACGTGATGGTATCGATCTCATCACCAAAGAAATCAACGCGTACCGGGTGCGGGCAAGTGGGCGGGAAGATGTCGACTATGCCGCCGCGCACGGCGAATTCACCGCGGCGTTCTACTAGGTCAACACGTTGATAGGCGGCAGCAACGAGATCCGTGGTGAGTTTGGCCACCGGGTACTCCTGACCACGCACCAGGTGGACGACGGGTAGTTCGGCCAGGCCAGCCACCTGGGGCTGCAGCACCGAGCGGACCGGCGCGACGATGATTTCCGGGGCAGGCAACTCACCGTATCCGGCGAGTCGGCGCAGCACCTCCAGACGGCGTCCCACAGTGTCGGAGCGCGGGGACAGCCGCTCGTGGGGCAGGGTTTCCCAAGCCGGGTAGAACGCCACCTGGTGCGGATCGAGTAAGGTCTCCAAGACCGCGGTGAGCTGTTCGGCTTCGCGGAAGGTGGACGTAACCACGAGCATCTGGCGGCCGATCTGCCGTGACATGGTGGCAAGCAGCACCTGGCGGGCTGCGGGGGCACAGGTCAACTCGGCGGACACGAGCCCACTGCGGGCCTCGGTTAAGGCATTCGCCACCCCCGGATCAGTCGCGACAGCGGAGAACAGGCCGGAAACATTCACCGGCCAAGTTTAGGCACGCCGCCCTACCGAGGGCTTGTGGATTGCAACCGCAGGAGCGACGAACCATCAGTTCGTGGGGCACCGATGAATTCGCCCCGGACAACTACGGCAACCGTTGGACCTGCTCAAAGGAACATCCAGGCACAATGGAATCCATGACCCATGCTTGGTTCGATGTCTCTGCCGGGGTCGCGGGAGACATGCTGCTCGGTTCGCTCATCGACGCCGGCGCAGATCTGGTCACCATCCAGCAGACAATCGATCTTTTGATTCCGGGTGCCGTCCGACTGTCAGCCAGCACCGTCAACCGGGGCGGGCAACGAGCCACGAAGCTCATAGTGGAGGTCTTGGCTCCCGATCAACCCCATCGCACATGGAAAGTCATCCGCTCGATGATCGCAGATTCCGCTCTCCACGAGCAGACCCGCTCCCGCGCACTAGCCGTTTTCCATCTCCTGGCTGAGGCCGAGGCAACTGTTCATGGAACCGATCCCGAGCAGGTGCACTTCCATGAGGTGGGGGCCCTCGATTCGATTGCCGATGTCGTCGGCACCTGTGAAGCACTGCGGTTGCTGGGTGCCGAGACCATCTCGGCTTCTCCAGTCGCCCTGGGGTCCGGTCGTATCCAGGCTGCCCATGGCGATATCCCGGTCCCAGCACCGGCGGTCGCCCACCTGGCTATCGGCTGGCAAGTGAGTGCCGGGCCCACCGACGCTGGACTGGCCTACGACAACGACTCCGCACATCACCTGTTCCCCCACAACCAGCCTGCCCCGGTCGCCACACCCGGCGCTCCTGGAGAACTGGCCACCCCCACCGGGCTCGCCATCATCCGGGCCCTCGCCAGGATCTGCGAACCGATGCCGCACATGGTTCCGGCCAAGCTGGGAGTCGGCGCCGGGGACAAGGACTTCCGTGATCATCCCAATATCGTGCGGACCATCATCGGGAAACCTGTTACCCCACCGGCTGCCACCGAAATTGTCGAACTGGCGGCCAATGTCGATGACATGCCGCCAGAGCTGTGGCCCGGAGTCATTGAGGAATTGATCGACGCCGGAGCCCTTGATGCCTGGCTGGTTCCCATCACGATGAAAAAGGGCCGCCCCGCCCACACCATCCACGCACTGTGCCCACCAAACCTTGAAGAAACGCTTTCCCAGCTGTTTCTGGAACACACATCCACCATCGGGGTACGTGCCGTCGGCCATCGTCGTGTGGTGGCGGAGCGGGTGTGGACGACGCTCACCGTGGCAGGTCAGCCAATCGACGTGAAGATCGCATCCCGCAATGGCGTCGTGCTGCATGCCTCGCCGGAATTCGATTCCCTAGCAGCAGGCGCACAGGCAGCGGAGCTGTCTCGTCTCGATGTGACCCAGCGCGTGCAAGGGGCCATCGTCGCCGCGGGGCTGGTTGCGGGGGCCGAGTTCGATCGGCTGGGTCTCGACATCCGGGATGCCCGATGAGCTTTGCTGATCTTCCACACGCCACGCGAGCTGATGCGCAGGCCATCGTCGCCCAAGTGAGCGGGCACAAACGCATCGGTGTCGCCTACTCGGGTGGGGTCGACTCGGCCACCTTGTTGGCGGTGCTCGTGCGGGCCATGGGTGATCGGGTCATTGGGCTGCTGGCAGATTCCGAATCCCTCACCCGCACCGAACTGGAGCAGGCGCGTCGCACGGCCGCCGGGATCGGAGCTCGCCTGGTCGAGTTCCGCACTCACGAGATCGAGGATCCGGCCTACCGGGCGAATGGTGCCGACCGGTGCTTCCACTGCAAGCACCACATGTTCACCGCCATCGAAGACGATCTGGTCGAGCGTCTCGGCCTGGACGCGGTGGCCTACGGGGAAAATGCCGATGATGCCGTCGCCCCGGACCGCCCTGGAGCGAAAGCAGCTGCTCTTCATGAAATTCTCCGGCCGCTGGCCACCGCCGGTCTGACCAAACAGCGGGTGCGCTCACTGGCCGCAGCCCTGGGGCTTTCGGTTGCCGACAAGCCTGCGGCCCCCTGCCTGGCATCGCGCATCCCCCACGGTGAGCAGGTGACCCCCGGGAAACTCGCCCAGATTGAGCAGGCCGAGCAGGTAGTGCGCGACGCCGGTTTCTCGGATTGCAGGGTGCGTCACCACGGAGCAATCGCCCGGATTGAGGTGCCCACTGAGGAACTGGGGCTGCTGCTGGATCCCGCAACCCGCATTGAAGTGCTCACCGGAGTGAAGGCGGCTGGTTTCGCCAACGTCACCTTCGACCTTGCAGGAATGCAATGTGGTGCATTCACCATGCAGATCCTGAGAGCCCCGCACCTTGAGGAGCGACAATGAACGAGGAGATCGCCGAACTCGACCTGGACCGCACCCACCGCAGGGGTTACCCGGAGGCCGTCTACTGCGAAGGGAAGACCCCCGGACAACTGCGGGAGATCGCCATTCGCCTGGCGGATCATCCCGAGGTGACAACCTTGTTCACCCGCGCTGATCAGGAGCGCGCCGATGCGATCCGTTCCGTGCTGCACGACGCCCACTACGATGAGCTGGCGCAGTTGCTGGTGTGGCCGCCAAGGATGCCGGAGCCTAGTGGGGAACTCGTTGTGGTAGCCTGCGCCGGAACCTCCGACCTGCCCGTTGCCAGAGAAGCGCTGCTCACCGCCCGGCACCTGGGCAGACGGGTCGAACTGGTCACCGACATCGGTATCGCCGGCATTCATCGCACCTTGTCAAAAATCGATCTACTGCGTCGCGCGGGAGTCATTGTGGTGGTGGCGGGGATGGATGGCGCCCTGCCCGGGGTGGTGGCCGGGCTGGTTTCCGCACCGGTGCTCGCGGTACCCACCTCAGTTGGCTACGGCGCCAGTTTCGGCGGGGTGGCGGCACTGCTGACGATGCTCAACAGTTGTGCCCCAGGGGTAGGTGTGATGAACATCGACAACGGTTATGGTGCCGGTCACCTGGCGGCGCAGATAGCCGCACCGAGGAAGTGAATCCCCTGCCCAGCTGATCCACCTGCTGGTCGTGACCCACCAGGGACGGCCACCTCCATCCTCAAAACGATGATCACCGCGTTTCAGCTGCCCACCGCACAGCATCCACAAAATCGAGTTGTGCCCCCGTAAGCCTGGAGGCAGGCATCAGCCGTTGAACTTGTTCTGGGCGGTAGTCAGGCCCTGGCTGATCAAGGTTTCGGCGGCATCGGCGGCGCGGGCGATGACCACCGCAAGGTCCTCCCGCGCAGCAAGTGGGAATCTACCCAGCACATAGGCGGCACCGGTTTGGTGTCCGACGGGGCGGCCAATCCCAATGCGCACCCGGTGGAAATCACCGGTGCGCAGATGTGCCCGGATCGATTTGAGACCGTTGTGGCCGTTGTCGCCCCCGCCATTTTTCAACCGCAGCCGCCCAAAGTCCAAGTCAAGTTCATCGTGCACCACCACGATGTGGCCAGGTGCGACACCGTGGTAAGCGGCTAGTCTGCCGACAGCCTGACCGGATTCATTCATATAAGTGCGCGGCTTGACGATGAACAGCTTGTCGCCGGGGATGGTGCCCAAACCAAGGGTCGAGATCACCGTCTCAGCCACATCGGCGCGCATCCCTCTGGGCGCGGAAAAACTCACCCGGCCACGCCGGGCAAACTCATCGGCAGTCATGAAACCAACATTGTGCCGAGTCCATTCGTAGTCGGGACCGGGGTTGCCCAAGCCAACGAGCATCCAAGCGCTCACCATTGCACTCCCCCGGTCACGACCATCACGACCTCACTCAGCTGCAGCCTCGGGATCGTCGGCGGTCTCGGCTCCATCGGAATCGCCCAACATCTCGGTGACCGACTCGGCGACATTGATCGCGACGACCAAAGCCTCGGCGTCATCGTCGAGCTCGGCCCCCTTGGGCAGCTTGATGTCACCGACCAACACGTGCTCACCGATCTTGGCGCCCTCAACGGACACGACGATCTCGGAGGGAATCGACGTGGGATCAGCCAGGACGGTGATCTCGTTGCGCTCGTGGTTGACCAGGGCACCGGATTCGGCGTCGCCTTCAAGAACAACAGGCACCTGGACGGAGACCTTCTCACCCTTGACCACCAGGAGCAGGTCGATATGCAAGATGTTATTGGTCACCGGGTGACGAACGATCTGCTTAGGCAGCACGAGTTTGCTGGAACCGTCGGCGAACTGGACCTCAATGAGGGCATTCGACTGACGCAGGGCCAGCATCGAGTCGTGGCCCGGAAGGGTGATGTGGATCGGATCATGGCCACGACCGTAGATAACGGCGGGAACCTTGTGGTCACGGCGGATGCGGCGAGCTGCGCCCTTGCCAAACTCGTTACGAGCCTCGGCGACAAGCTTGATGGTGGTGGCCATCTGAATCTCCTTGGTTGCGAAACATTTCGCCTGCCGAGGAGGGCCGAGACCCAAGCACCAGTCGATAACGGACCAGATGTCGATCCCTCGCCAAGCGACACGGTGAGCATAGCCGCCACAGGCGGGCACACCAATTCGGTGGAGCGCCTGCGACGGCAACATGCATCGGGCGAGGGTCTTGCTCCCTGAACCTTCTGAATATCTTGCGCTGCTTACAGGGCCGCAAGCTCTCCCGAGGCAGTCTCAGCAGTGCTCTCAAGCTGGGCGACCCCACTCTCCCGGGTTGAAGAAAGGCCCTCTTTCGCCGTGTCCAACGCGCTTGATGCTCCCGGAGCGGAGCCGATCTCTGACAGCGGGCCCGCTTGTTCGGCCATTTCATTGACCTTCTTCGCGAGATCTGCGATCAGCGTCGCGGTATCAGCGGTCGCCTTATCGGACAGGCTCTCAAGCTTACTGGCAAGATTCTCGGCGTCCGTTGCTGCGTTGTCAGCAGCGGTCGCATGTTCACCCGCCGAAGTCCTGAATTCCCGGGCGGAGGCAGACTCCCACGTGTTGGTCGATGCAAGATTCTGCGGTTTGACCGAACTGGCATATTCTCTGGCGCTGGTAGCGAGGCTCCTGGCCTGTGCCGCAGTCGCAGAAATTTCCCAAGCTCCTGCAAGCTTCGGAAGAATCTGGCTCAGATTTGTCAGCTCTGATTTTGCCCCGTTCGCGCTAGCTTCGGCCTTTTGGCGGGTGTCGTCTAGCCTTGCTGTCGCCTGATCTATGGCCGCAGGGGGGAGATTCAAGTTAGCCAACCCCTGCCGCTCTTGTTCGATCTTCTGAGACAACACTTGCACCGCGTTGGTGAGGCTATTCGCAGTATTTGTTGCCGAATTATTGAGGTCAGCGACCGCAGCTTCTCCTTCAGTGGACATCATTACTTCCTTCAGACCTGGATGGGAACGGCAGAACCGGCAATATGAGTGTTTTCTTCCTCGTTCTCCGTGTACGAGTTGGCAGCTGTGCGCAGCTTTTCCGCCAACTGTGTGTCTTCCTGATTCAATGCATTGAATTTGTTGCTCATCCGCTGACTGGCGGTACCAAGCCCGGTCTTGGCCTTGCTGAAGACCCCCCAATCGCCCGACGAGCCGGGGAGTTCCTGGAAACTGGTGGCGAGGCTGGCTGATTTCTCGGCATAGCCGTCATATCTGGCAGCATCAGAGTTCAAGTCGGAGAGGTTCACGTCAACGTCGTGTTCGCTCTGGCCAGTCTCTTCCTTGCCATCGGCGGCCCGCGTTGTGCCACCGTCGCTGCCCTGGGAACCACCGCCGCCAGAAGAACCGGCATCGCCCGAACCTCCACCGGAGCCGTGGGAGCCGCCCCCGCCGCCGCCTCCACCGCCACCGCCGGAGCCGCCCCCGCCATCGCCACTCGAAGCGCCTGCGGCAGGTGTGGTATCGATGTCTCGAAGATCGGTGGTGATCTTGCCACCCAGAGACTGGACGATCTGGGTCGCCATCGGCTCCCACTTCGCATAGGCGTCGGGGAAGGCCGAGCGTTGGACGGCTTGGGCAGCCTCGGTCACCGACATCGATTCCCAGCCGGGAACTCCGAGCAGCCCCTCGTAGAATTTGGTCGCCGCATATTGTGGATCGGTCACCTGTTCCGGGGAGCCCCACCCACAGGAGGGCCGCTGCTGGAACAGGCCCAGCGAGTCACGGTCACCATAGTTGAGGTTCTGCAGAGTGGATTCCTGCATCGCCGTGGCGATAGCGATGATCCGGCCCTTCTCGGAAATGCCCATCTTGAGGCCCACATCGTTGATGACGCGGGCATTGGCCATCTGTTCCTCACTGAGTGCCATGCTCTTCCTCTCTCAATTCCTCGGCTTTTCTGATGATCTGCTCAATGGATTCATTGAACGTCTGGGCAGAGCCAGCTGCAGCGTGCTCGCTGGCAAAGCGCAGGTCATCCAGGATTCCGTACGCATACGACATGGAGATCGTGTGGTGATCGTTCGAGACCCGGACAGGTTCATGGAAGGGCTTGGCGAGTGTCTTGCGCAATCCATCGAGCGCGGCCCACATTCGGTTCTCTGCCTCAATGGGGCTCAAACCGGGCTCGGGTTCTCGCGGTGGTGGAGATTCGTGGTTGGTCATCGCCATCAATTCCCCGCGTACTACACCCAAGTTATGGTTGATCACCAGCTGGAGGTATTCGGGTGCCAAAACGCGCTTCCACCCGACTTGCAGACGCATGGAGACCAACCGGCCACCCTGCCCCAAGGCGATCGTGAGTGCCCCAGTGGGGTCGCAGCGGGTGTAGATCTCTTGTTGCGACATCCTCGTCCTTCCGTTATTCCACCCCAACTCTTCCACCCGGTGGGGTCAGCAACGAGGAGTCAAGTGCTTAGAGGGATACTCAGATTTTCCGGTCGGTTACTCATGAGCACACCCGAAGCGATTCAGGATGCCCCGTGTGAGAACAAGGAGGCCACCGAACCATCCTCGAAGATCTCGTGGATGGCCTGGGCCAGCAGCGGGGCGATGGACAGCACGGTCATGTTGTTGATCTGGATATCCGCACTCATTGGTAGGGTGTTGGTGAAGATGACTTCCTCGACACCGAAGGCATTGAGTCGTTCCGCTGCCGGACCCGACAGAATCGGATGGGTTGCAGCGATGATAATCCGCTCTGCCCCGTGGTCTCGCAGCGCCTGGGCCGCCTGGCAGACGGTTCCTGCCGTATCGATCATGTCGTCGACAAGCAGGCAGGTACGCCCGGCCACCTTACCAACCACCTCATGCACCTTGACCTGGTTGGCGATGGTCGGATCGTGGCGTTTGTGGATGATGGCGAGCGGGGCACCCAAGGTGTCACACCAATTGTCGGCGAGCCGGACCCGGCCCGCATCCGGGGAAACCACCGTCATGTTCGAGACGTCATATTTGGCTGCAACATGGGCGGACAACACCGGCAACGCGGACAGGTGATCGAGGGGGCCGTTGAAGAAACCCTGGATCTGGGAGGTGTGCAGGTCGACACTCATAATCCGGTCGGCACCCGCGGCCCAGAACAGATCAGCGATGAGCCTGGCTGAGATCGGTTCCCGTCCCAAGTGCTTCTTGTCCTGGCGCGCGTAGGGATAGCAGGGAGCGACCACTGTGATGCGCTTGGCCGAGGCTCGCTTGAGCGCATCCACCATGATGAGTTGCTCCATCAGCCACTCATTGACATTGGCGGGATGGGACTGGATGACGAAAGCATCGGAGCCGCGCACGGATTCCTCGTAGCGCACGTAGATCTCCGAGTTTGCGTAGCTGATCAGCCGGGAGGGGGTCAACTGGACTCCCATCAGGGCGGCGATTTCCTCCGCCAGTTCAGGGTTCGCCCGCCCCGTGAAAAGCATCAGGTGCTTCTCCGTTGGCCGCTTGACTCCACTCACTTGTTAGCCTCCCTGGCCTGTTGCTCAGCATCCAACGCCGCACGGGCTCCGGCAACCTTCTCATGTATCTTCCCGGAAGCCGTGTCAGCGGCCTCCGCAGCCTTGGAACCGGATCGGCGTCGCTGTACCCATTGGACGGAAATATGCCCGCGGGAACGCGCCACTGCCAGGGCGCCCGGTGGGACATCCTCGACGACCGCCGAACCAGCCGCGACGAAGGCACCGTCACCGATGTCGACCGGGGCGACGAGCACCGAATTGGACCCAATGAACACATGATCGCCCAAGTGGGTCGGCGATTTGTGGGAGCCATCGTAATTGGCGAAGATCGTACCCGCTCCGACATTCACCCCCTCGCCCAAGATCGCATCACCGCAGTAGGTGAGATGCGGAACCTTGGAGCCTTCACCGATCTGGGCGTTCTTGGTCTCAACGAAGGAGCCGATCTTCCCATTGGCCCCGAGAACGGTCCCGGCCCGCAACCGCGAATAGGGACCTACCTGAGCGCCTGCCTCGATAACGGCGAGTTCTCCGTGCGAGCGCACCACCAAGGCATCCTCCCCCACCTCAACATCGCGCAGGGTGGTGTCCGGACCAATGACCGCTCCGGTGGCGACGACAGTGGTCCCGAGCAGTTGGGTGTTGGGTTGGATGACGCAATCGGGAGCGAGCGTCACATCGTGGGAGATCCAGGTACTGCGCGGATCAATGATGGTGACCCCCTCACGCATCCAGTTCTCGACGATGCGCCGGTTCACCTCGGCGTTCATCCTTGCCAACTGCACCCGGTCGTTGACCCCCTCGGTCTGCCAGAGGTCCTCGACCTGGAAGGCGCCCACACGCTGCCCATGGTCGCGGGCATAGCCGACCATGTCGGTTATATAAAGCTCGCCTTGGGCATTCGAGGTGTCCAAGGTGGGCAACCCCTCACGCAGCAGTTCAGAATCGAACACATAGATGCCGGAATTGATCTCGCGAATCTCGCGTTCGGCGGGACTGGCGTCCTTGTGCTCGACAATGCGGGCCACTTCTCCCCCGTCACGCACGATCCGGCCGTAACCGGTGGCGTCCGGAATGACCGCGGTTAGCACGGTCACCGCGTTTCCATTGGTGCGATGCTCAGTAATCATCCGGGCCAAGGTGGACCCAGTGAGCATAGGTACATCGCCGTAGGTGACCACCACTTCGCCGATCGCCCCGTCGAGGGCGGCCATCGCGCAGGCCACTGCACCACCGGTACCGTTGCGAACCGGCTGCTCGACGACGCTCACCTGTGGGTAATGCTCGTTGAGGTGGCCCTCCACCTGCTCCCTCAGATGACCAACGACCACCACCAGACGCCGGGGATCAAGCGCCAACGCGGCATCGACTGCGTAAGAGAGCATCGGACGGCCAGCGAGTTCGTGCAGCAACTTTGACTTCTTGGATTTCATCCGGGTACCGCCACCCGCTGCCAGAACGACAACTGCAGCCACCCGCTGATCGCCGGACGTGCTCATCGGATCTCCTCCAGACTCCACAACGTTCCCCGGGCAGGAGTCGAACCTGCGTCGCTGGTCCTGATTCAAAGTCAGGCGGGCCCTGCCGGCAGACCAACCGGGGAACGACCACTCGGGCGTGATCAGGAACCACTCTACGGGGTTCTGCGCACCGATGTCTTCCTGTCCGGTTCCGTGTTGTCCGGTTGTGCGAGACTGGGGCCCATGCCCCAAGGTGATTCCCAGCGTGCCCGCCGTGGACGCAAGCGCATGACAAGCGCCCAACGCCGGGAACAGCTGATCGTCATCTCCCGCGGGCTATTCGCAGAACGCGGCTTCGACGGTACATCAGTGGAGGAGATCGCATCTCATGCCGAGGTATCAAAACCCGTTGTCTACGAGCATTTCGGCGGAAAAGAAGGGCTCTATGCCGTCGTCGTCGACCGGGAGGTGCGCACCCTTGAGGCAGCAATCCAGGAAGCCCTGGAGACTCCGGGTGCCGGGTATCGGGAGATCATCGAACGTGGCACCTTGGCCCTGCTCGACTACATCGACACCTGCCCTGATGGTTTCCGGATCATTTCCCGCGACGCGGCGGTCGGCTCCCAGTCGACCTCAACGAGTTTCGCCTCAATTCTGTCCGACATCACCGCTCATGTAGAAGACATCATCTCGGTGCCCTTGGGGCGCAGGGGTTATGACCCGGCACTGGGGCGAGTCTTTGCCCAGGGGCTGGTGGGCATGGTGGCCACCGCGGGGCAGACCTGGCTGGATACCCGGGAACCGGACAAGGAACAGCTCGCAGCACAGCTGGTGAATCTGGTGTGGAACGGGCTCACCCGGTTACGCAAGGATCCTGTCCTGGTGTGCAGGGCGAAGGACCGCAGACCACGCCACCGCACTGCGCCAGTGACTGTGCGTGCCCAACGAGCGATGTTGCCCGAAGATTCTCTCGGCTGAGCTTCAGCCCACGCTGAGCAGCAGTGCGCGCAGCAGACCAGCCAACTGGTGGCACTGCTGGTCGTCGAGGGCGACGCTGAGTTTCCGTTCGGCATCAACCAGTCGGGTCAGCGCCTCATCGGCTGCAGCCAACCCGGCTAAGGTGAGTTCCACCAAAGCTCCGCGACCGTCGTCGGGATGCGCCAGACGCTTCACCAACCCCTTGTCCGAGAGGCGTTGGATGCGGTTGGTCATGGTGCCGGAGGTCACATGAGTATCGGCCGTCAGCTGACTAGGAGTCAGCCGGTAAGGACGTCCGGCGCGACGTAGGGCAGCCAGGACATCAAATTCCCACAAGGCTAGTCCCTGCTGCGCGAAAGCCCGCGAACGGGCGTCGTCTTGAACCTGAGCCAACCGGGCGATCCGGGACCACACCTGCATGGGTTGGGTATCCAGGCCCGGACGGACCCCGTCCCAACCTGCGATGATCTCGTCGACCTCGTCGCGATCGCTCATCCGGCAACCACCGAACGAACGACACTGGGTCCTACTACTGGCCCCCGCGCGGGGATGGCATCACGAATACCTTCGTGCTCCGGCAACTTCTCGGCCAGGAGGTTCGCGCTCTGCTCGTCGGTGCACAAGAAAGCCACCGTCGGCCCGGAACCGCAAAGAACCGAAGCCAGCACCCCCTCAGCACTCACCGCCAAGGTAGCGGCGAGTGCGGGACGCAAAGCCACGGCGGCTGCGCACAGGTCGTTGCGCAGTGCCGCTGCGCAACGATTGACGTCCCCGCTAGTGAGAGCTTCAAGTGAGCCGGCATCGAGGTGTACGTCGGGTGTCAGTTCCCCGGCCTCGGCCAGTTGGTCGAAACTCCGGTACACCTGTGGAGTGGACAGACCCTCCTCGGCAAGTGCGAACACCCAGTTGAGTTCCCCGTCGGCCGACAGCGGGGTGAGTTTCTCACCTCTCCCGGTACCCACCGCATTTCCACCGAGAATCGCGAAGGGAACATCCGAACCGATCTCGGTCCCCAGTTCCCGCAACTCGTCGACGCTGAGTTCAAGATCCCATATCTCGTTGCAACCCAGCAGAGCCGCGGCAGCGTCCCCGGACCCACCGGCCATTCCACCAGCGATTGGTATCGCTTTGTCGATGGTGAGATTGGCACCCATCTCGGGACGACCGCGACGTTCACGTAACAGAAGTGCGGCGCGCACGGCCAGATTCTGCTCGTCGGTCGGCAACTGAGTGCTACCCAGCCCACTCATCGTCAGGATGATCTGACCGTCGGTACGGGCGACGGCGGTCAACTCGTCGTATACCGAGACCGCTTGGAAGACCGAGGTGAGGTCATGAAAGCCATCCACACGGCGTGGCCCCACTGCCAAGGCAAGGTTGATCTTTGCCGGGACCTGGACCCGGACGACTTCGTGAAATTTCACCATCACAAACTATCTCCTGCCTGCTCCGCGATCCGCACGAAGTCCTTGATGTCCAGTACCTCACCCCTGACTGTGGGGTCAACGCCCGCAGCAGCGATCGCATCGGATGCCCGAACGGAGGATCCGAAGATCGGTGCAAGCGCGGCCCGCAGCATCTTGCGTCGTTGGGCAAAGGCCGCGTCAATGAGGGAAAAAACCTGCTGCCTGGATACAGTGGTGATGGGTGGTTCGCGCCGGGTCAGCGAAACAAGCCCGGAATCGACGTTGGGTACTGGCCAGAACACAGTGGGTGGCACAATACCCACCCTGGCTGCCTCGGCGAACCAAGCCAGTTTAACCGACGGCACCCCATAGACCTTGGAACCGGGGGCGGCCACCAGCCTGTCAGCCACTTCGAGTTGCACCATGACCAGGCCCTTGGTCCAAGTACCGAAGGCCTCGAAGAGATGGATCAGCACAGGCACCGAGACGTTGTAGGGCAGATTTGCCACCACGGCGGTGGGTGGTGGGCCGGGCAATTCATTCACCTGCAACGCATCGGCATTGACCACCCGAAGTTGTTTGGCGTTGTCAGGTTGTAGTTCTGCGACGGTGTGGGGCAACAGCTGGGCACAAGATTCCTCAATCTCAATGGCGGTGACCTCCGCCCCGGTCTCCAACAGGCCGAGGGTGAGTGAACCGAGCCCAGGTCCGACCTCAAGCACAACGTCGCCGACACCGATCCCGGAGCGAGTGACGATCCGTCGTACCGTGTTGGCGTCGATAACATAGTTCTGGCCACGTTGCTTGGCGGGGCGCAGATCAATAGAGGCAGCCAACTGCCGCACCTTCGTCGGGTCGAGAAGTGTCATCTGCCACCTTCCGTGATTCCCCAGCTCCCACCCAGGGCCTGTTCCGCATTGGCCCTCAGCTGGTGACATAGATCAGCGAGCTCGACGCCACGGAACTCGGCAATGAACCGTATGGTGTGTGGGATGAGGTAAGAGGCGTTCTTCTTTCCCCGCAGCGGCACCGGGGTGAGGAAGGGGGCATCGGTCTCGACAAGGATCCGGTCCAGCGGGGTGATTGCCAGGGCATCGCGCATCGGCTGATTCGCTTTGTAAGTGATGTTTCCGGCGAAACTGAGCCACGTCTCGTGAGCCAGCACACGCCGGGCATATGGTTCGTCGGCGGAGTAGCAGTGGAAGATGGTGCGTTCACACCAGCCGACCTCGTCGAGGATGTCGGCGATGTCGTCGTGGGCGTCGCGGTCGTGGATCATCAGTGTGCGGTCGTGGGCCTTGGCGATGGCGATGTGGCGGCGGAAGGATTCGTGTTGCACCCCCTGCAGGGCCGGATCCTTGGTGCGGAAGTAGTCCAGGCCGGTCTCCCCCACGGCACGCACTGCCGGATCGGCAGCCAACTCGTCGATCACCTCCCAAGCGGCTTCATGGTCTGCGGGGGACATCCGGGCAATATCATTGGGGTGGATGGCTATCGCGGCTGCCACCTGCCGGTGAGTCGTGGCGCAGTTCACCGCGAAGCGGGAGCTCTCAACGTCGCAGCCCACGGTGACCACCCGGTTGACGCCGACCGAAGCAGCCAACGCGAGGGCGTCGTCGGGGGCCAAGCCGGTGTATTCGGTGGTGGTGTCCAGGTGGGTGTGAGCGTCGACGGTTGAGGTAGGCAGCGTTTCTGGTCGTGGTGGCAGGCCCAACTCGGCGATCAAGTCATCCATCCTCGTGTTCCTCCCGCTTAGCCAGAGCCTGCTCATAGAGGTCTTTACGACGCATGCCCGTGGCGGTGGCCACCTGGGCGACGGCCGCAGAGAACCTGACACCGTCAGCGACCAGTTCTCGCACCCGGGCCAAGGCGCCGTCGATGTCGACGACGCGGGCAGGGGCCCCTTGAACAACGACGGTAATCTCACCCCGGGCGTGGTCGGTGGCCCAGCTCACGAGGTCACCAAGACCACCGCGGACCACCTCTTCGTTGGGTTTGGTGATCTCCCGGCAAACTGCGCAGCGACGGTCGACACCGAATATCTCGGCGGCGTCAGTCAGGAAATCAGCAAGCCGGTGAGGGGCCTCAAAAAAGACCATGGTGCGAGTCTCGGCGGTAAGTGCCCCCAATCGACGTCGCCGTTCACCTGCCTTACGGGGCAGGAAACCTTCAAAACAAAAACGGTTGACGGGCAACCCGGAGATCGTAAGAGCGGTCAGCACGGCAGAAGGCCCGGGCACCGAAGTGACCCTTATTCCGCCCTCAATGGCAGCGGCCACCAGCCGGTAGCCGGGGTCGGAAACCGATGGCATTCCCGCATCGGTGACAACAACGACTCGCGCCCCGGCCAGCATCTCCTCCATCAGCCCGGTGGTACGGGAGGCCTCATTGCCCTCAAAATAGGACACCGACCGTGCCGACGTGGTCACACCCAGGCGTTGCAGCAGAGTACGCAGCACTCGGGTGTCCTCCGCAGCGATGATGTCGGCCTCGGCGAGAGTTTCACGCAAGGCTGGCGAAGCATCGCGGAAATCCCCGATGGGAGTGCCTGCCAGGATTAGGCATCCTCCCGGCTCGATCTGGGCTCTGCTCACATCTGTGAAGGGTACTTGGCTGCTCGGGTCCGAGGCGAGTTACGGGTCGGCGACGCGAGGTCACTGGCACCGGCCACGAGCCTGGTTCCTGGCCAGCGAGCTCCTATCCGGAGCAGATATTGGACCACCCACAACATTGGGTAGCGATATCTTCAAGCCCACGCTATCACTGGAGGTGTGCTGTGCCATTGTGACCGGGTACCCCCTGCCACAAGCACTCAAAAGGTCACACCCGTGAGCGAAAGGAACCCAGCAGCGGCACTGCACCGGCGGGCCACACATTTCCACAGAACCCCGGTTGCGGCACAAGCACCTCGGCAACAGGAAACGTCTCCCACCGAAGATGATCGGGAAGGCGCCTAGGATTGCCGGGTGAGCTTTGCGTTTCTGGACAAGTCGGCACCGACACGCAACCCGTCGGCCAACCGACAACACCGTTCGCTGCTCACCCGCCAATGGGACCGCATCGTCGCGGCTTGGTCCACCAAGGGAAAACCAGCCCGCGCCCTTGATCCGCTAATGCCGACGATCGAGCGGCTGGACGATTCCTACCTGCTACGCACCGATCGCTGGCGTTCCTGGCTGGTCACTCTGCTGATCGGCGCTTTCGCCTTCCTCATCCGGCTGCGCAATCTGGGTTTCCCGAACTACTTGGTCTTTGACGAAACCTATTACGCGAAGGATGCCTACGGACTGCTGCGCCGCGGCTACGAGGTGAGCTGGCCCGACAACGCGAACGACCAGATCAAGAATGGCGTGGTCGATGTCTTCAAGAACGATCCGGCCTTCATCGTCCACCCCCAACTAGGGAAATGGCTGATCGCCATCGGCGAGCACGTTTTCGGGATGAACGCCTTCGGTTGGCGCTTCATGTCATTGGTGTTCGGCACCTTGCTCGTCATAGCAACGATCCGGCTTGCCCGGCGCCTGTCTCGCTCCACCCTGATCGGCGCCCTGGCTGGCTTCTTCCTGGCCGTCGACGGATTGAGCTTCATGATGAGCAGGATCGCCCTGCTAGACATCTTCGAGGCAGCCTTCACTGTCATGGCCGTGACCGCGGTGGTCGCCGACCGGGACTGGGTACGCCGGAAATTAGCCGACCATCTGTGCACCAAACAGCTCACCGACCTCGGTGGGCAATTCGGGCCGCTGCTGTTGTTCCGTCCTTGGCTGTGGACTTCAGGCCTGTTGTTCGGCGCCGCCATCGCCTGCAAATGGAACGCCATGTACGTGCTTGCAGTTATGGGTGTGGCTGCGGTGGTGTACGAGTTGCGATCACGCATCACCGCAGGCGCGGATGCCAGCGCCTGGCGAGCATTGTTCGTCTCCGGGCCGTTGGCCTTTCTCGCCATGGTGGTGACCTCGGTACTGGTTTACGTCGCCAGTTGGTGGTCGTGGTTGACCACCAACGACGGATGGAGCCGCAACTGGGGAGCCGAGCATCCCAACGACCCGGTGGTCAAGGTATTCGGGCAGGCTCTAGGCTCCTTGTGGCATTACCATCAAGAAATCTACAATTTTCACACTGGGCAATGGATCGCCGACCAGTCACACATCTACCAGTCGCATCCCTTCCAGTGGCTGGTCATGGGGCGGGTGATCGGCATCGACGCAGTCAATGGGCTCCCGGCCAACACCGAAGGATGCACCGCACAAGCCGGGGACTCCTGCCTTCGGGTGATCTCCGGAATGGGTACACCATTCTTGTGGTGGTTTGCCCTGGCTGCGGTCATCGCGGGCTTCGCCTACTGGTGGTTCGGGCGCGATCAGCGTTTCGCTTTCCCGCTGCTGGCGGCTTCGGCCACCTGGCTGATGTGGCTGCCCAATGCCGAACGTCCGTTGTTCTTTTTCTACGCAATCATGCTGATCCCCTTCAACGCCACGGTACTGGCGATGGTCTGTGGGAAGATCCTCGGCCCCGCCGATGGCGGGCGAAGACGGCGCATCGGTGCCATCACCGTCGGGACGATGGTGCTGATCATCGTCGCGAATTTCTGGTTCATCTACCCGATCCTCACCGACCAGTTGATGACTAGAACCGCCTGGAGCTTGCGGATGTGGTTCAAATCGTGGATCTGAGAAAGCGACAAGTGAGGCTTTCTGCCGTCGTCTGACAAGGTGACCGTATCCCAAGAATTCAGGGACGACTTCGATCTCATCGCCACGGCCGCCGACACACGAAACAGCATGCACCGTGGCTCACCCCAGTCCAGCTCTTCGTCCCCCAGCACAGGCAGGTCCCAATCCCGGGATGCCCGAACCCACGTGTAGAATCCTGTCCGGAGACGTTCGGGAGAAGATTTCAGTGAGATTCTGACGCTGTCCCGCAACCGTGAAGCCTATGCCAAGCCGGATCGCCCGCCGTCCCCGCGGAATCATCTCCCGTCGTGGGTTGCGGGCGACCGGCTCGTCGCGCGCCCCAGAAAGGTCGCGCATGAATCGGTCGAGTTCTCCAGCGATGTCACCCCTGTTCGAGCTTCGCGGTGTGCGCGTCGGTTTCCCCAGGCGCCCGTCAGTTCGCGGACGTACCCACCCATTGGCCTGCCTCACGATGAACGCCAGCACTGGGCAGATGATCGGAATCGTCGGCGGCCCTGGTGCAGGCAAGACCCTGCTCGCCCAGGCCATCACCGGTTTACTTCCCGACCACGCCGTCCGGGAAGGTCCGGTGTTGCTCGACGGCGCACCCGCCCCCGGTCGTCTCGGCACAGATCTCGCTCTGGTGGCCGGCCCGAAGAGCACCGATGCTTTCAACACGCACCGGGGCATTGTCTTCTCCCCCACTCGGGACAGCCGACGGGAACGCTCCCGATTGTGCTCCATGACGATTGCCCCACGATCCCACACCCCGGCCAGCGACGGGCTGCGGATCATCGGTTCACTGGCTCGGGCCCGGCTCGTGGTGGCCGACGAACCAGACCCCACCGGTGATCCTGGCTCGGTACGTCAGACCATGGTACGGCTACGTCGAATTGCGGACGAGGGTCGATGCGTGCTGGTGCTGTCCCGGGGCTGCGGGGAACTCCGGCAATTCGCCGACCGTATGATCATGCTGCGCGACGGTATCTTGGCCGCTGCCCTGCCGAGTCAGGAATTCGTGATCGGTCTCCCCAGGTGCACCGAAGTTCCCCGCCAGACCCACCTCATCCGGTAAACCTGCGACGCAATGGACTGCACCGAACCACGGCTTCACAGCCTTGATCAGCAACCCATCGCGTCCGAGGCAGGAGAACCCAAGACAAAGCCGTAGACTCCTGCGTCGGAGGGGAAGTACATGGCGATCTGGAAACTGCATAACAACGGGGTTCTCGAACCGGGCGCGGTGGTGGCGCCCACCGAACGACTGGGTTGGGGAAAGACCATCGGGCTGGGTGCCCAGCACGTGGTGGCGATGTTCGGGGCAACCTTCGTCTTCCCGCTGCTGATGGGGCTCAACCCGCAGTTGGCGGTGATGATGTCCGGCGTGGCGACGATCATATTTCTGTTCGTTGTCAAGCATCGCGTCCCCTCCTATCTAGGATCATCCGCATCTTTCGTCGGAGTGGCCACCGCGATCTACGCGGCAGGCGGCAAACCCGACGCAGTCTCCGGGGCAATGTTCTGGTGCGGGGTCGGCCTGTTGCTCACCGGCGTGGTCATCCACTTCATGGGGTCGGGAATCATCCACCGGATGCTGCCACCGGCGGTCACCGGGGCCGTCGTCATGTTGATCGGATTCAACCTGGCACCGGTCGTCGCCAAAACCTACTGGCCCCAGGACCAGTGGATCGCCCTGATCGTTATGCTCATCATCATCGCCTTGTCCGTCGGACTACGCGGCTTCGGCGGGCGCATCGCCATCTTCCTATCGCTGATCATCGGCTATGTGCTCAGCTGGGTCGCCGACCTGATCTTCGGTCCGGTTACCCGGACCGCTGCCGACGGCACGGTTTCCCAGGTGATGCGCGTCGACTGGACAGCGGTCGAGAAGGCTGACTGGATCGGTTTTCCACCGGTCACCGACCTAGCCAACTGGACCTACGGAGCCACCGGCAATGTCGTGGGCTTCCACCTACCCGATTTCTCCTTGGCGTACGCGCTCATCGCTATCCCGGTTCTCATCGCCCTCATCGCGGAGAACACCGGCCACGTGAAAGCCGTCGCCGAGATGACTGGTGACGACCTCGATTCCTACATGGGTCGGGCCATCAGCGCCGACGGCATCACTTCCATGCTGGCCACCGCGGTGGGCACCGGGCCGACGACCACCTACGCCGAAAACATCGGTGTCATGGCCGCCACCCGTGTCTACTCGACCGCCGCCTACACCGTCGCAGCCATCGTGGCAATCGGTTTCGGGTTCTCCCCCAAATTCGGCGCCATTATCTCGGCCACCCCAGGCGGGGTGCTGGGCGGCATTTGTGTGGTGCTCTACGGCATGATCGGACTGCTCGGCGCAAAGATCTGGAAGGAGAACCGGATCGACTTCGGCAACCCGGTCAATCTGGTCCCCCTAGCCGCAGGCATCATCATCGGCATCGGCGATGTCTCTTTGGTCTTCTCCGAGAAGTTCACCTTGGGGGGCATCGCTTTGGGCACCATCGTCACCGTCGCCGCCTATCACATCGCCCACACCATCGCCCCGGCGAAGATGCGTGAGGCCGCCGATGGTGCAGTAATCATCGTCGACGCCCCGGGTGCCTACGAGACCGGCTCTATCCCTGCCGCTCGGCGGCATCACCCAAAGCAACAGCGCTGAGCCCAGCAGCGCGACCGATCACCTCCCATCAGTGGGCACCGGAAGATCACAGTTGGCAGGATGCTAGTCAGCGAGTCTTCCCATTGCCCTGTCAGCTGCCAACTACGATTCACCCGGCTTTTCGCAGATGCGTTTTGCAATGAACCCATAACTGCCATTTCACACTGCTCGCACATCATGTGTTCTTTCCACTACGATCCTGAACTTCAGTGAGCCTGTCGATGGCTTTCCAGACCACCCATGAGATCGGAAGTCGCCCCGGCTACTGTTCCCAAGCAGCTGCTACCCACCAGCCTCAAGCAGTGAGCTGACAATCCGGACATCCTCGACATCTATCAGCTGTGCCACGGCGTCGATGATCCACGGTGGCGATGGCCACCAGCGGGATCATCAAGCAGACGATCACCCGAGACAAATTCGTCGTGCCGACGACCTCCAGAACCGGCTCGGATCGATTTTCCTTGCCGAAAGGCAATTCATACCGACACACGGTGCAGAGATTTGCTGCGGCGCATCGCTGACTAGTAGGAAACTCTTCCTCTGGCGCGATTCAACACAACGGTTCAGCCACCCACCACGTCGTTGATCGAGGCATCCATGGCCGACGGGCTGAGCAGCCCAACACGGGTCTCATGTACCACGCCCCCGGCGTCGATGAAGAAATGAGACGGGACGCCCATGACACCGTAGGCCGCAGCGATCGACTCGGAGCCGTCGGCCACCTGGGTGAACTTGTTCCCGACCCGGTCGGAATAGGACTTCACCGTCTGGGGCGATTCACCGACGTATACCGACACCAGCTGGATGTCATCGCCATGGACGGCGACCGCCTTCTGGACATCGGGCATCTCGGTACGGCATCCCGTACACCAACTGGCAATGAACATCACCCACACCGGTTTGCCGCGCATCGCCTGCAGATCGACTTGGTTGCCCTCCAGATCGGTGGCGATGAAGGTCGGCGCGAGGTCCCCGACGACGGGTGCTGCCTGAGCCCCGTCGATGTTGACCTGGGTGACCGCAGCGGTCTCGGCCTGTTCTTCGGCAGCATTCTTCGGCTTGATTACCCACCACACCGCGATGATCACGGCAAAAGCAGTGACCGCCAGCACGGCGATCTGCCCGAATTTGGAATTGCGCACCCCCGAGCGCCATGCAGGTTCCTCCGCCGGGGTTCCGGGACGGGTGGCCGGTACGTCGGATGGTTCAAGGAACTCGGCTATCTCGTCTTGATCAGGCATATGCGTGCAGCCCTCCGAAGAACAAGTTGCCGAGGTAGGTGAACACCACGGCAGCGAAACCAAGGACCAGCAGCCAAGCAGATTTGCTGCCCCGCCAGTTGCGGGTGACCCGCGCGTGCAAGTAGGCACCGTAGATCAACCACGTGACCAACGCAGCGGTCTCCTTCGGATCCCAGCCCCAGTAGCGGCCCCAGGCGACATTCCCCCAGATCGATCCCAAGATGAGCATCATCGTCAGCATCGGGAAGGTGACGACTGTCGCCTTATAACCAAGATCGTCCAGGATCTCCTGGCGCGGCCAGCCCTTCCATGAGATGTGTGGGGCCAGCAGGTACATGACCGCAGCAGCGAAGGACACCACTGCGGCACCGTAGCCGATGGAAGCTGTGATCACATGCAAGGTGAGCAGCGGCGAGTTCTGCAAGGCCGGCATCAGCGGACTCGGTTCGTAGGACAACGTCGAGGCATAGACGAGCATCGCCAAGATGATGGGCAGCACGATGATCGACATCATCCGCACTCGGTAGCGGGCCTCGAAGTACACCTGAGCAAGAATCATCCCCCAAGCAAAGGCGATGGCGAATTCATAGTGGTTGGAGAACGGCGCATGCCCAGTGGTAATCATCCGCGCGATCATTGAAACGGTCAGCAGGACCAACGCCAGCTGGGTCGACTTGGTGGCCCACCAGGTAATGGTGAAGCGTCGCACCGGAGTGTGCCGGATACCTCCAGTCACGGTGACGGTCTGATCGCCCACACCGGTGCTGACGACGACGGTTCCCGCTGATTCTGCCGTCGCGACGACGGAGTTACGCGACATCCTGGCCGCGAAGACCGCACCCAGGTAGGCGATGGTGGCCAGCGTGACCAAGGCCGTCGTGACAAGCAACAGCGCCTGAGAAAATTCAAGAAGCATTGTTGGTCCTCTCCTCAATGTGCGCCATCTTGCCACTGGTTCTCATGATCATGCCAGTGAAAAATCGGGTGAAACCGGAATCCTGCCTGTCGGGTGACCCCAACCGCACTAAGGTACCCTCATCGCATCCGCTGACCCGCACCCACATCCGGTGGTGGCGGAAGAACATCGTCATGCAGGTGCCGATGACCAGCAGCAGGAATCCAGACCATACGATCGGGGTCCCCGGGTCCTTTTTCACGATCATCCCGGTGAATTGCTGCTCACGCTCGAAAGTAAAGGTGTGGTCTCCAACCGTCGTCGGAGTACCCACATCGAGCACCGCCTTCCCGATCGGTTCGTTGTTGGCGGTGCCATAGATCTCCACACGCACCTGACCAGGCTCAATACCGGTACCGGTCTGCCCGGAAGCCGAACCGATGACGTATATCGTTTGGTCTCCCAGAGTGGTTCGCCCGTAGGTGAGGGTCTTGTCCGGAGTAGCCCATTCGAGAGCCACCCCATTGTGGAAGACCTCGGCTCCCGAGGAATCGTCGATCTTCATCACCGCAGCCACCCCGAAATAGGCTTGATGAAACATCACTCCGTGGTAGGACAGCGGGGAGTTGACCCGCACCTGCTGCTGGGCTACCTGTTCGCCGTTGTCGCTGACCCGCAAGTCAGCAACGTAGTCCTTCGGGGAACCGTTGTCGTAGTAGGAGTCCTGGAAGGCGGTGGCCTCGGCCACCAGATTTGTGCCGTTGCCAACCTCCCTGGGGAAACCGATGGTCAGGGTGAACTGCTCGTTGCGGAACCCAGACAAGGCCGATACGACGAAACCCGCCATGATCGTCACGAAGGCAGCGTGGGCGAACGCGGTGCCGAAGGGCGCCCAGTAGTTGCGATCCATGTAGGCATTGAGTCCTGGCCCCCGATCGTCGACAACGACCCTCATCCGGTGTTTGCGGGCGTCAGCGCACAAGATCTCGAAGGCCGCCTCTGGGCTGGCCGAGGTGGTGAAGGTGGAACGTAGCCGGGCCCGGTCGAAGAAAGCTGCGGTCACCCTGGTGTGAGGATGCTTGGCGGCCTGCCACAACACTGGTAGCCGATGCACCGTGCAAGCAACGATCGATGCGGCCAACAGAGCCATCACGACGAGGAACGGGATCGAGGAGAACATCGTGAAGAAGCCAATGGCATTCAGGATGTCAGTCCATCCCCCAAAGGTGGGGCGAACCGATTCAATCCATGAAGCCATGGACTCCGCGTCAGCCCGCGCAGATGAGGGCATCTGGGGGAAAAGCACACCAAACAGCGACAACAGCCCTGCGGCCAGGATCAACACCAGCCCAACCACTTTGTTGTGAAGGAAGGCATAGATATGACCGAAGACCATTCCGGGAGTCAGCGCGGCTTGGTCGTCGAGCCCGTCGATAGCACCGGGAGTCGGTTCCGGCGTGGTTAAGGTGTCATCGCTCATCCGTATCTCCTCAGATTCCGAATTGCGGAATGAATCTGGCAAGTTTGGCGAACAGGTTGGTGATCATCAGGAAACCGAGTATCAGCAGGAACCCTCCGCTCGTCAGCGAAACGCCGACGTGATGACGACGGAACCAATCGAATTTCGAAGTGACCTGCGCCGATCCCAAGGCGACCGCCACAATGGGCATCCCCAGTCCCAAGCAGTAGGCGATCATCAGCGAGATTCCCGACCAGGTCGTGGCGCTCATCGTCGCCATGGCGAGAATCCCGCCCAGGATCGGTCCGATGCACGGTGTCCACCCAGCTCCGAAGACCACGCCCATGACCGCAGACCGCACCGCCGATGCTGGTTTCCCGGTGGTCACGGTGGCGCGGGCGACGTTGTTCAGCACCCCGATGTTGAGTACTCCAGCCAGGTGCAGGCCCATAAACACCAGGACGATGCCACCCAGGATGCGCGCCCAACCGGCCCAGGGGCCCAAGGAACGCCCGATAAGTCCAGCAGAGGCCCACAGGGCAATGAACACCACAGAGAAACCGGCGACAAAGCTCAGAGCATTTCGTGCGGCCGCGGGCTTTGATACCCGCTCGGAACCGGCACCAATCAGCTGGCCGACGAAGGCAGGGACGATAGGCAGAAAACACGGCGATGCGAAGGAGACGATTCCCGCCAGGAAGGCCGCTGGAACGGTAATTTCCATGACTACCTTGGCGAGGACGAGGAGTTCATCCGTGACTGGTGGCTGCGAACCGCGGCCGCCATCTCGGAATCGGGGGCGACCTCCAACACCTTGTTCCAGCACTCGTTAGCCTGGTCGACGTTGGGTGGAGTCTGCGCCATATACAGGAAACCGAGGTTATACCAGGGCTCGGCGACATCGGGGGCCAGTTCAGCGGCGCGCCGCCAGTGGGTCTCTGCCTCGGTGTACATATTCGACTGGTACTCGGCGACACCGATGGCTAGCAGGGCATCGAGATTGCTGGGGCTGATGTCCAGGATCTGCTGGAACCAGCTGATCGCATCCTGGTAGAGGGTGGCTTTCAGGTACATCTGCCCCAGTTGCTGGCGGGAGGCGATGTCATTCGGGTCAGCCTCGGCCTTAGCCTTGAGGTCTGCCTCAAGCTGGCTGTCTACTGGCTCGGCCTCGTCCATCTGGGCGACGTCCGAGGGATTGATGCTGGAGTTCACCGACGGATGGTTGGCGGGCATCTGGGTCTGGGAGTTATTCGCGTTACGACCGGCCTGCTGAATGATGATCACGACGGCGGCGCACAACAGCACAACCAGCACCAGATTTACTTTTGCGGCCCCCACGCGTTTGTGCGTCACAGACGTTTTTCTCGAGGCATCCGGCATGGCAGATGCAGGCCTCTCGTATTCGGGGAGGAGGTCCTCAATGTCGGCTGCCTCATCCCCGTCGATAGCTGCAGCCAACTCAGCAGCCAAGCCGTCTGCATCGGGCTCCTCGACGGCATCATGACCGGTAATAGGGGGCTGGGCCAGCTGTTCGCTTGCCCAGCCCCTCAACTCTTCGGGGGCGGTGGCGAGAAAGGCTTCGAGGGCTTTCCGGTTCTCGTCATCCCACGTCGGCTTCATTGCCTCCTCACCAACTCCCATGTAGTCACCGTCGATATCAGCGCCCTCCGGTCGGCATGTGCTGCTCGGCCATGGCGGGCTGTACACCATTCTGGACGTCAACCCCACGCAGAACCAACTGTCCCGACCGGGCCCAGTCAGTGGCTTGGTTCAAGATCGAGATCGAGTAAGCCGGTGCGTGGAAGCCACGACCGTTCTCCGAGAAGGAGTAATCGATCACGAACTGAGCCTTGCGCTGGTAGTCGCGGGCCGCGGTCAGTTGCTCGGGGGTTGCCGTCTTATCGGCTTCTGCCTTGGTGATGTCGTTGATCAGAGCATCAAGGGCGGTGAAGCTGACGTTCAGGGTATCCTGCCAGCGCCCTTGAATACCGGCAACGCGCTCCTTCATCTCGGTGGCCGTTGAGTGATGGCAGGTGAGGCAGGAAGAGTTAATCGCTTCCTCAGAAGCCATCGGGCTCATGATCTGGTGGTTAGAAGTCTTTGCGGCTCCCTCACGGTTGTAGGCCATATGGCAGTCCGCACAAGTGACTCCATTCTGTGCGTGGATGCTTTGGGACCAGGTCTCGAAATCTGGGTGTTGCGCCTTGAGTACCGGGGCCTTGGACTCGGCGTGCTCGAAATCAGTCCAGCCGACCTCGTCGTAATAGGCCATCGCGTCATAAACGGTCAGACCGTTCTTCCACGGGAAAGTCAGGGTCTTACCCTCACCCGCAAAGTAGTACTCGACGTGACACTGGGCACATACGTAGCTACGCATCTCCTGGTTGGTAGCGTCGCGGTTGACATCGAAGTCCTGGATGCCCTCAGCTGCTTTCGCCCGTTTGATGCCTTCCATGAAAGCGGGACGAGTGATCGTCAACTCCATAGTCTTGGGATCGTGGCAGTCTATGCAGGCAATCGACGACGAAGCGTGCTGGACGGCCTCTCGGTAGGAGAGCTTGTTCATGGCATCGAAACCCGCCTTGCGGTCACCGTTACCGAGCTTGTCGTAGACCTCCGGCATGGATGCGTGACAGTTCAGGCAGGTGCCAGGCTGTTTGAACTGTTCATCGGTGCGCTTGGTGTACATCTGGTCAAGCAATGCCCATTCGTGACCGCGCGGCTCGGTGTAGTCGACGGCAAAGGCATAGCCACGCCACATGTGTTGGGCGCGGGTCTCCATGTCGATGCGCGAGAGGGTGTGGTATTCGCGAGGATCCTCGGTTGTAGGCTCCACCTTGATGAAGTCACCATCGGTGTCCTTGATCGTCGCCTTGTAGCCCTCGTACTGGATCGGGAAGTTCTGGCCCCAGACCGCAGGGTCGTAGGTGGTGTCGTTGAGCTCTGTTACTTGGGTGAACGGAGCCTTCGACTCCTGCTTGTGGTCGAAGATCGTCGTCAGCAGCCAGGTCAGGGCGACCGAGGCCACGGCGACTGCAACCAGCACAACCACGGGAACCCACTTCTTGCGTGGGCCCGTCCACGTCGTCGGCTGTTCAGCGGAAACGTTGTCGTCACTCATCTCACATCACCTCTTGTGCCCGACGCCGTCGTGGCAATGGATGCACGACATCGTCTCGCCCTTGTGAACTGAACTATTAGCGGCCTGGTCAACGAAGTTGCCATGGCAGTAAAGGCAAGCTGCCTCGGTGATCGCGCGGTTATGATCGCGGATCTGGATGTTCTCCGGATAGTTCTGGAAGGTGAACTTTAGCGAGTGCCAAAACCCGTTGTCCGCCTTGTTGATGTATTTGTACACGAGGTTGTCGTGCGGGGCATGGCAAGCGTTGCAGGTGGCCACGTCGTGGTGACTTCCCCTCTGCCAGGCCTCGTATTCCTCGTTCATGGCGTGACAGCTCGCGCAGACGGCCGGATCGTCGTCCAAGTAGCTGATGACCCCCGAGTAGAACATCGTGTAGATGCCCACTCCCAGGAGCACGCCAAGCAGGGCAGCTAGTGCAATCCCCATCCATCCAGTGAAGGCATTGGCGAAGTCGCGCCACAAGTGCCTGATGAAACGCATCACGCCGCCTTCCTCATCGATGAACCCTAAGTGCCCGCTGCCCTAAGCACCACACCGGGCCCAGACCCCACCGGACGACCTCATACTAGAGGACTACTGCCACGGTGGCACAAATCCCACGATATTTCTCAGAAAATTCTCAGGACACCTAACCGAAAAGCCATTTCTTCCGATTGGCTGACAATCACATGGAAGAAATGATTGATGGCGTTATCAGCCCTGGGTAGTACGCACACACCACCCGCTCAGGAGCCCGCTGCTGCTCAGGCAAGTTCGCGCAGAACCGCGAGCAGCACTAAGCCATGGTTGTGCTGTTGATCCCTGGCTGCGATGAGCAGGGTCACCGTCTGGTAACCGGCCATCCGGGCGGAAAATTCGGTCGCGGCGCCGGACGTGGCGAGTTCCTCACGATACCTGTGGGAGAACTCCGCAAAGCGCTGCGGATCATGGCCGAACCACTTGCGCAGTTGCGTAGATGGGGCAACATCCTTGCACCACTCGTCGAGGCGGGCCGCCTGCTTGCTGATCCCGCGCGGCCACAACCGGTCGACCAGTACTCGGCGCCCGTCGTCTACGCCCGGTGTCTCCTGAATGCGTTTGAGCTTGAACTCGGTCACTGCGTCACCTCAATGATTCCCAGCGCACCCCGCTCGGCATCGCCGAAGATGTGCGACACCATCGTGTAGTGCCCTGGCTGCGTGAAGACGGTCTCGACGAAACCGCCTTGGGCAGCCTGGAGCCCCAGTGCCTGGGCTCCCCCGCCAGTGTTACCGAAAGCGTCACGCCCCCGGACCAACTGGTAGCCACCCTCGAAGTAGACGGTGTCCCACTGGGCCCCCACCACGTGAAAACTGGAGGGAAGATTCGGTCCGGCGTCCAGTACCCAGAACCTAACCCGCTCCCCAACGCGAACCTTGATCGGGAACTGCTTGTACTGGAAGGCGATGCCATTGAAGACAATGTAATCCTCCTGCTTGGTCATCGCCTTGTCCGAGTCGACCTCAGCTGCCCTGTCAGGTGCCGAACCGCTACCAGGAGCCATGAAAATTTCTGACTGAACCATGACGTACTCATGGTCGACACCCGGAAGGCCAGGCGGGTCGATGACCACCGCGCCGTGCATCCCGGCAGCGATGTGCGAGGAGACCGGGGCGGTTCCGCAGTGATACATCCAGATTCCTGCGCGGTTCGCGGTGAAGGTGTATGTCAGCTGTTCTCCGGGCCCGATGGTCCGCATCACCTGGTCCGGGGCGATCTCGGAGGCATGGAAGTCGATGGAATGTCCCATCGTGCCAGAGTTGATCAGGGTGATCTCGAAGACATCACCCACCCTACCGTGCAGCGTCGGACCCACCTGGTGGCCGTTGAACATCCACCGGTTCTGCCACACCCCAGGCGCGACCTCCATTGGAGCTTCGGTCATGTCGATGGTGACCCGATGGATGGTCTCCTCGGCAAGCGGTGGCAGCACCGGGTCGACGAACCCTCCCAGGGCAGTAGTGGAATCCACCTTGGGAGAACTGTGGTCGTGACCGTACCCACCACTCTGGCCCGGAACTGATCCGTTGACGACCACATCAAAGACCATCCCGGCTGCCCGATGCCCAGTGACCGTGCAATACCCTTGGGTGGATTGGTTCACCACACCCAAGTCGAGCACCGCAGTCTCCCCCGTCGCCAAGCGCGGGGTGGTACGTCCCAGCACCGACAAATCATGCACCATCGACGGAGTCTCATTGACCAGTTCGATAATCAACCGGTCACCTGCGTTGATGGTGACCGAGGAAGGTTCGTAGCTCATTGCGACGGCCTTCACCTGCACCCGGACGGTTTGCCCGGTCGAGTACTGGCTTCCTCCACGCGCAGGATCGGTATTCCGGGAGAGCCCAGCTGCCTCCGGATCAAGGCCGACCCCGGCACTGATACCCAGGGCCAGCACGGTGAGTGCTGCAACCAGCTGGGGAGCAGACCACGTCGGATGTTCAGGGACTTCGACAGTCCCTCCGGCGGCGAGCACCCGTTTCGCATCCACTCCAGCGAGAATTCCCTTATACATGAGGTATAGGAAGATGACCATGCACCCTCCTGCGACACCGGCAGCGAAGATCCGCACGCTTGGGACGGTACTGAGCAGCGTCAGCACGACGGCAGAATTGGCCATCACCAGCCGTGCGGTAGTCCACCGGTTGAACCAGGACAGAGAGGCCCGCACTACCGAGGGCCCACCACCGACGACCGTGGGAATCAAATAGGACAGCGCACCGACGAGCAGTTGAGCGGCGAATCCCCCGACAAACAGCATCGCGACGAGCCCATAGCCTGCACTCACATGGGCCCAATCGCCGGCCCTGACCACCAAGACACCGACCCAGGCCAACCCGACTACGGCCCACACCAGGGCACAGGCCACCGAGGCCGAGGCGAATTCGCGGGGTGGCTTGGCGCGGAATGGGATGACGATCACCCGGCCCCAGATGAGCAACCCAGCCAGATAGACCGCCAGACCAGCGGCAGCGACCGTCATGTGGCCGCTCAGGGCTCCGGCATCGATAATGACCAGCGCCGTCGCAAAGACCGGCAAGGCGATGCGCGCTGCACGGTCAGCGTGCGGATCCATCTTGGTGCGAAGCAACGTCGGCCAGAAAGTGATCAGAGTTCCGACAACGGTCATCCCCACCCAGCCGAGCAGATTCGTCATGGTGTGGGCCATAAGCAGTCGCCCGTGCATGGGTTCTGTACTGGTGTCGGCCAACAGCGTGCCGAAAGTGGCCCCTGCCACCAAGCAAAGTGCGGCCAGCAGGTAGTGGTGCATGGTGACCCGGAACCGGCTGGGCAATGCCCTGCGCATCATCACGATGATGGTCGCCGCATGCCAGGTCACGGCGAAACCCACCAGCGCCGCGCCCGCGATGACGACCGGCCGGGCCCCCTGCGGGTACCCCACCAGCACCAAGGCTGCGCCGAGAATCATCGTGGCGATCTTCGCGGACTGGGCACGCCGACCGCTGGCGGTGGCAGGCACCTTGAGCAGGGCCTCACTGAAATATTGAGACCACACCATGATGGCGTGGGTGAGCGCCCCGAGCATGACCAGGTGGACCATCAGCCAGGTCGCCTCGGCGATGTACCGCTGCCCGGCAAGCACCCCGAGTCCGGCCACCAGCCAGAAGATCGACGGGTAGTCGCGCAGGGGCCAATGCCCCCGCCTAGGTTTCGCCACAGGAGTTTCAGGAGCGCTTGTCAGCTGCACGATGGGTCACCACCAAGATCACAGAGACGATGAGGAAGACGAGCATGGCGACGACATTGACTACCGAGCCGGTACGCCAGACCAGGGTGATACCGCTCAAATCACCAACCACGCGCAGCACCATGCCCAAGTGCAGCAGTAACAACGGGAGCCATGAGATCGGCTTGTAGGGCAGAGGCCGACCGAGGACCGCAGGGAAGATGATCGGGGCATGGGCCATGATCATGGACACCCCGAAGCCGAGGAAGGTTCCGTGGATGGTGATGTCATAGGCCCACTGGACGGTCGGGAGTCCGACGACGGCCCAGCTCAGGCCAGCCGCACCGAGCCATAGGTAGCCGGCCAGTAGGGCGGTCGCGTTGTAGCGTCGCAGCCCTTGAGCACGGATGAATTTGCCGACGACGTCATCGCGGACCAGCCAGACGACGAAACCGAGAACGGCGACCCCGAACGCTCTGGCCCCCACCGCCGGGGTGAGCAGGGTGAGCAGCGCGGCAACGACAAGGATTGTGGACAGCCCCAACAGCCGGGGGGAAGCCTTCGGGCCCATGGTGAGCTGGGCGAGTTCGGCCCGTTCGGCAGCGATAGTGAGCACGATGAATGCGGCCAACAGGATGATGAGGCTCTCCACCGTGATCGACACCCACAGAATCGCAGCGCACAGGGCCATCACCCCGGACAGCACTTGCACGACGACCCCGGTCACCGGGGCGCGTCGCCATAACGCGATATAGACGGCAGTGAAGACCACATACCCCTGGACGAGCAGCATCTTGCCGAACACCTGCGGAATGCCTGCGACCAGTGACAACGATGCAGCCGCGATGAGCGCCGGGGCGATATAGGCCCACGACTTGCCGAGGGACTGAGCCCGTTCTAAGGCAATGACCGTCCCCATGAAGCCCAAAGTCATCACCATGCCATGCAGCCCGGGCAGGTGCGAGGCTCCAACAGGTGCCCAAACACCCAGCAGCAGCAATGCCGCATCCAATCCGGACAGGAGGCAGAGCCCTCCGAGCATCAGGAGCGCGATGCGTCCCTTCGCGGGTCTAGGAGCCGGTGAGAATGCGACACGCCTTGTGCTCGTGCTGCTGCTGAGCACGACCACCTCAGGCTGCGATCTTTGTGAACTTGATCTTCACGGCTTCGGGGGCACGATCGAGATAGTCGAACTGGATCTGGTCACCGAATAGCTCCTGCAGCTGGGCGAGTAGGGGCAACGGGTCGTGCGGGGCGACCAGCACCATGGCTGCACCCGGGGCAATCTGTTGGAAGGCACCAATGATGGCACCATGGCGAATGGCATGGGGGATGACGCGGGCGTCAAGGGTGGGAAGACCCTCGTCATGGTGTCCGCAGCCGCAGGAATGAGATGCCTCGGTGATGGGAAGTTCGTTGCTCACAGGGTCTCCTAAAGATTTATCAACTCACGGTATGGAAGAATTTAATATGCTATGTGCGTGAACAGCAACACGATCCCACTCGGTCCCTACCCCTCTGCCGCGACCGCGGTAGAGCTCACTCCCGCCAGGATGCGCGTGTTGCGGGCGGTCAACAGCTTCAATCGCCCGGCGACCGTAGTACAGATCGCCGCAACCGTGGGCGGGCACCCGAACACTTCTCGGGTTCACCTGGAGGAGCTAGCGTCCGAGGGTTATATCGATTGCGAACCCGAACCGCCCCGGGGCCGAGGTCGTCCCGCACTGCGTTATTCGATCAGCCCACTGGGACGCACGAAACTCACCGCCCCATCGGACATCGACCACCGAGCCCTAGCCCAAGCACTGGCCCAGCAGTGCGTGCTGACCCGTGATCCGCAAATGGCGCGACAACTAGGTTCCTTGTGGGCCCGCGCGCTGATTTCCACACTGCCCGATGATCAGGATGACCTGCTCCAGCATCTCGTCGATTTGTTGGCCTCGATGGGTTTTTCTCCCGAGGTGTCGGAGGACAGGACCTCGGTCCTGCTGCACACCTGTCCCCTGGTGGAGGAGGCCAGACAAGACCCAGACATGGTGTGTGCGATGCACAGATCCCTGATCGCGGGAGCCATGGAGGAATGGAACCACCAAGCCGACACGCAGTTATTACCCTTCGCTGCCCCTGGGCACTGCACGATGAGTCTGGAGTTGCAATCCTCGCAACAGGACTGAATCCGTCGATCGGATCGTGTGGCACTTCGCACGATAGGCACCCCGGGGAGCATGCTCAGGGGATTTAGTTGGAGCGGACCTTACCGCTGACGAGCGAGAACCGTCACGACCGGGATGGCCAAGACACGCCTGCGTGGGACACATATCAGGCTGCGGGCAGTTGCAAGACCATGGTGCACCCGTCCACGGTATTGTTCACCTGCACCCGTCCGGAATGGGCTTCGACTACTGCTTTCACAATGGCCAGGCCCAGGCCCGAACCGGCAGATGCGTTCGGTGTGCGGGCGGTATCCCGACGCCACCCGGCCTCGAACATGTGGGCTAACGTGTCAGGTTCTAGTCTCCCGCACCCATCGGTCACCGAGACCACGACCCATCCCGCGGCGGAATCCAGGGCGAGATTTACCCGAGTTCCCGGTGTCGAGTAGTTGATCGCATTGACCACAACGTTCTGCACGGCCCGGGTCAGCAGGCTAGTGTCCCCGTTGACATCGGAGGTGGTGGTATTGAGCTCCCCCACCAGTTCCATCCCACGCGAATGTGCCAGGGGCCGGAGCTGACCCAGCAGGTCGGAGACCAGATCGGCCATAACAACCGTCTCGGTTGTCCTGGAGGTGAGCTTGGACTTCAACGATGCGAGGGCCATCAGATCGTTCACCATGGTGGTAGTCCGATCCGCATCGACGACAATTGCTCGGTGATAGGCCTGCGGATCGGAAGCAACGCCGTCGATGAGCGCCTCAGCCATGGCCCGGATCCCCGCCAGCGGAGTACGCAGGTCATGGGAGAGCCAGGTGATGAGTTCCAACCGGCCTTCCTCTATCTCCCTGCGTCGACGCTCCCCATCCAAGCGGGTCCGAACATCGGTCATGATCCGGTTCGACCGGACAGACACGAAAACCCCCATAAGCAAGGCAACAGGCAGCACGGCGCCGAGGATGAGCAGCACCACTCTGGCGTCGCCGATGAGCATTTTGCTCGTCCCAACCAACAACCCAGCCCCCACCGCCAGCACGACGGTGACCGGGCCAAGAATGGTCGCCCACCTCACTGAACTGCGAGCGACGCGCAGGGTGCCAGCGGCACCCACCAGCCCAACAACGAGGGCAGCGGCCACGGCTGCGAGCAGCGCTGTCATGTCACTCCTCTGCCGGTTCCCAGCGGTAGCCACGGCCCCACACGGTGACCAAGCGTTTCGGGTTTGCAGGGTCGGCCTCGATCTTGCTGCGCACCCGCCGGACATGGACGGTGACGGTGGATGGATCGCCGTATTCCCAACCCCATACGTGTCCCATGAGTTCTTCCCGGGACATCACCTCATCAGGGTGAGTGACGAAGTGGGCGAGCAGATCATATTCGCGCAGGGTGAGGTCCAACTGCGCTTCGTCACGGAATGCCTTGCGGGCCGTGAGGTCGAGGCGTATATCTCCGTCGACCACGATCTGCCGCTCCGACTCGTGGGTTTCACTGGCCCCTGAACGACGTAGAATCGACTGCACCCGCAGCACGAGTTCACGTGCCGAAAACGGCTTGGTGAGGTAGTCGTCGGCGCCAGTCTCCAAGCCCAGCACTCGATCAGCTTCGGAAGCCTTGGCGGTGAGCATGATGACCGGGGTGCGGATACCACAACGGCACAGGCGGCGGTGGACCTCAAGTCCATCAATGCCGGGGAGCATCAGATCGAGAACGATGAGATCAAACCGCTGGGTGCTAGCGGTGGCAAAGGCGTCGACGCCATCGTTGCGGGTGACGACCTCCATGCCTGCGGCGCGCAGGTAGTCGCCCACGACACCACGCACGGTGTCATCGTCGTCCACCACTAGGATTCGAGGCACTCGCTCACCATAGCTGTCCGGCATTCAACCTCCGAAGGTGAAGGCGTTGGCGGTGACCCCGGGACTGAAGTGCAGGGTGACGAGGGTTCCCTCGGCTGCCTTCGGCAACGACACCAACCGATATAAGCGATGCTGGTGGATGATCGCCGTCCCGTCAGCAACATCCTGGCCGGGATGCTGGATCCGGCCGTTGACCTCCACCTTCACAGTGGCGCCCTCAGTCCCGCCCATCACCAAGTACATCTCACGTCCGTCGAAGCGGTAGGTGAGGGTGGCGTCGCCGGAGACCGCGGTGATCGATTCCCCGTCTACCTTCCAAGTACCCGACAGGTTCCATTTGCTCGAGTCGGGATCCGAGGCCGGTGAGTAGCTCATCGTGCCCTCACCCAGCCGTGGGCTTCCCTGAAAGCCAGAGACACGGCGGGTTCCCAGATAAGTCTCCGGAGATTGCCCGGCCCCCGCCTGATCATCCGAGGCCGCACCGACGGTGGAGCCTCGGGCCTCAAGCAGCTCACGGATGGCGTTCTCCATCTCGTCATAGCCACCCTCTCCGAAGTGCACCTGGCGCACGATACCGTTCTGATCGATCAGATACTTGGCTGGCCAGTACTGATTTTTGAAGGCACGCCAGGTGGTGAAGTTGTTGTCGAGTGCGACCGGGTAGGCGATCTTGGCTTCATGTACCGCGGTCTCGACATTGGAGGGCACCTTCTCGAATGCGAACTCCGGTGCATGCACACCGACGATCTCCAGGCCCTGGTCACGGTAAGTGTCGTACCAGGCATTGAGGTAAGGCTGGGTGCGCACGCAGTTGATGCAGGAATAGGTCCAGAAATCAACGAGAACCACCTTGCCGCGGAGTCCGTCCAAGGTGAGCGGATCGGAATTGATCCAGCTGGTGATCCCGGCGAGTTCCGGGGCTTGCTGACCGACTCCCGAGCCGGTGGGCAGAGCATCAGCGCTGTCCTTGGGAAGCACCTTGTGCTCCACTGCGGACAACGAGGGCAGGTGTCCAGCCACCCAGGTCTGCGCCTTCTTGTCCACCCCGGTGGCCACCAGCAAACCGACGAGGATGAACAGAATTGCGATGGTGCGCTGGAACCAGCCGCGCGGATCGGCCGCCCACTTGATTCTGTCCAGCAGCCGTCGGCCCAGTAGGGATATGGCGAGCAGGGCCACCGCAACGCCAATGCAATAGATGACCAGGTAGAGCAGTCCTGCGGTACGGCTGGCGGGTAATACGGAGGCAATGAGCCAGGCATAGGTGGGACTGCAGGAACTGAACACCGGGCCGAGGGCAGCCCCGGTGAACACGGCCGATGCGATGCCGTTTGATGCATGCTGTGCCTTGTCAAGCAGGGCATGGGAACCTTGATCGAGATGCAGGCGGGTGGCGATGGTCGTCCAGACTCCGGGAAACAACATGACGAGCCCCAGGCCGATCACCAAGCCGCCCGAGATAGTTGTCCACACCATCGGATCGACATCAATGAGCACGGTTGAGGCCTTGAGCAACAAGGTGAACACCATCAACGACGCCACCAGCGATCCAGCGATCACATAGGGGCGACGACGGTTCCCAGATAGGCTACCGCCGACGATGACCGGCAGGAATGGCAGCACGCAAGGGGCGAGGACGGTAAGAAGACCTGCGAGCAGGGATAGAACAGCGGTGAACAACATGGGTCAGCCCTCGGTCGGTTGCAACTCAGGCCTTGATGCCCGATGCAATGTCATCGACGGTGGTGGCACTCCAGGTATTCAGTGCGTTGCCGTCACCATCGACCTGGACGAAGGTGTGCTGCATGGTAACCCCGTAACGCTGACGCAGATCGGTGTGTGAGTCATAGTCGACGCTGACGATGGTGGTACCGGATGGAATCGAGGATGGATCGGAGGTCAGTTCCTCGGTGATGGCCTTGCAGTCGGGGCACCAGGATGCGTTGAAGAACAGCACCACCGGTCCATGCGAGTGCATCATCTTGTCGGAGGCATACTGGTCGTAGGTGATGAAGGTACCACTGTTCATAGCATCGGACATGCTGTGGTCCGGGCTCATGGCGCTACCCGACATCTTGGAATCGGGAGTCATCGTCCCAGAGGAAGCCTGGGTCATGGTGGGACTCATTGAGTTCCCAACCATCGAGTTGCCACTGGAACACGCGGAGAAGGTGGCCGCCGCAACGAGGGAGAGGGCAACGAAAGAAATAATCTTGTTCATGACATCAAGCCTCGTCGCAGGCAGATGACAGCCAACACCGGGAAGTTCTTACGAGAGTGTGACGACCCTGCGCCACCGCCGCAACGTCACGCCGGGCTGACAGTCGGCGACAGCCCACGCTGAGCCAATCACTCGATTGCCACAGCCGACCAGGCAGCGCACTCCCCTCCAGTGCCAGATCGATGAGCCATCGAACCCCATGATCATTTTTCGGCAAGCAGACATTCACCGACGGGAAAGCGCTCACCGCGTTCGGTGCGACACTGTATTCAGAATCACAAATCAACAACAATTCGGTATTCGGCATGATCAAGTAATGATCAGCGTGGATATCTAAACTCTCCACCAAGCTAACCATCTCTGCTTGTCAAGAGCACCACCTTCACCGCCAACGGACGTTCTCGTCGCATCACGTCCCCGGGCTAGTCACTTCATGCCATCACGCAGCGTCCATGAGGAGGACGCTGGTGACAGATCCACCAGAACTGTGGTTGCATTTGGTGTGGTAATGCAGTTCCAAAAGGGACGCGCACCCCAGCGCGTGAACTCGAGGAGAACGATGAAGTTCAAATTCGCACGGCGCTCACTGGTGGGCGGAGCCGCTCTGGCGCTCCTGGCACCCATCTTGGTGGGTTGCGGCACCAATACGAGTGATACGACCCTGACTTGGTTCATCAACCCCGATGGTGGCGGTTCCTCGCCCACCGGTGGTGGCCAGGCGCAGTTGGCCGCGGAATGCTCGGCGGCTTCAGGCGGCAAGTACACCATCAAGATCGAACAGTTGCCCAACGAGGCATCGGACCAGCGTCAGCAGTTGATCCGCCGTCTGGCAGCCAATGACTCGGGGGTCGACATCATGAGTCTCGACCCCGTCGTGGTCCCCGAATTCGGGGAGGCTGGTTACTTAGTTCCGGTTCCCGAGAAGTACGCCAGCAATTTCACCGAGGACCGTGTTCAGGGCTCCTTGGACGCTTCGAAGTGGAAGGGCGATCTACTCGCGGCTCCCTTCTGGGCCAACACCCAGTTGCTGTGGTACCGCAAGTCGGTGGCTGAACAGGCCGGGCTCGACATGACCCAACCGGTCACCTTCGAGCAGGTCATGAAGGCAGCACAGAGCACCAACAAGACCATCGCGGTACAGGCCAAACGCTACGAGGGCTACACAGTCTTTGTGAATGCTTTGGTTGCGGGGGCCGGTGGGGCGATCGTGGAAAACGAAGGGGCTGCGGCCGAGGATACCCAGCTGGGTCTGGACACCGAGGCCGGCAAGCAGGCTGCCGAGACCATCCAGAAACTTGCCACCTCCGGGGCCGTGGGCCCGGCAATGTCGTCGATGAACGAGACGGCGGCACTGAACATGTTCTCCGACGACTCAACCTCCGGGTTTATGCTCAACTGGCCCTATGTTTACGCAGCGATGGGATCCACCGAGGTCCCCTTCCTTAACGACGTCGCTTGGACCACCTACCCCAGGGTTGATGCAGACAAGGAATCTGCGCCGCCGTTCGGTGGCATTGAACTGGGGGTGAACAAGGCCTCGACAAAGCAGGACAAGGCTTGGGATGCGATCGCCTGCATCACCACCGCCGAACACCAGAAGGCCTACATGCTTGGCACCGGCAACCCGGCATCACGTAAGGCAGTCTTCGATGATCCCGAGATCCAGGAAGCCTTCCCAATGGCCGACGCCATCCGTGACTCGCTGAATATGGCGGTCCAGCGTCCGCGCACCGCCTACTACGGCGACCTCTCGACGGCCATCCAGCGCACATGGTCGCCACCCGATCAGGTGAATCCGGAAACGACTCCGGCGGAGTCGACCGAGCTGATCATGAAGGTCCTTCGAGGGGAGGCACTGCTGTGAGCACCACGTCGACCGAGCCCACCCAGGCGCAACTGTCTGACCGGGCGCGCGATGAACGCCGCTTGGGATGGAAGCTCGCCGGACCGGCTTTCGTGATCATGGTCCTGGTGACCTTCTACCCAATTCTCCAAGCCGTGTGGACCTCATTGTTCAACTACCGGTTGACCAACCCGGGTGGGCGCGAATTCGTGTTCCTGCGCAACTACCAGATCATCCTCACCGATCCACTGTGGTGGCAGGCTTTCGGTGCCACCACGTTGATCACCGTGGTGACTGTGGTGGTCGAGTTGGTGCTCGGCTTCTTCATCGCCTTGGCGATGGAGAAAGTGATCCGGGGTCGCGGACCGCTGCGCACCATCGTGCTGATCCCCTACTCGATCATCACCGTGGTTTCGGCATTCTCCTGGTTCTACGCCTTCGCCACCGACACCGGTTTCATCGACCCGCTGCTCAATAAGCTGACCTTCGGGATGTTCCCGGCCGATTTCGACTGGTTCGGCGGCTTCTGGAGCGCGATGGTGCCGATCTGTGTGTCGGAGATCTGGAAGACAACCCCGTTCATGTCGCTGCTGTTGCTGGCCGGGCTGACCCAGATCGATGGGGCTATGGAGGAGGCCGCGATCGTCGACGGCGCCACCTGGGGCGAGCGGCTACGGCGGGTAATCCTGCCGAATATGAAGTCGCAGATCATGGTGGCTCTGTTGTTCCGCACCTTGGACGCGTTCCGCATCTTCGACAACATCTTCATCATGACCGGCGGTAGCAACGGCACCTCGTCGCTGTCGCTGGTGGCCTACAACCAGACGATCTCCAGAACCGAGGTCGGCCTCGGCTCTGCGGTGTCGGTGCTGTTGTTCTGCTGCGTGGTGATCATCGCGGTCGTCTTCGTCAAGGGATTCCGCGTCGACCTGGCCCGGGGAAGGAAGTGAGCTGACATGAATCGAGAAATCAGCCCCGCAAAGCAGTTCTGGCAGTTGGTCGCGACGATCGCCATCATCGTCTATACGGTGATTCCGCTGTTGTGGATCGTCAACATGTCCCTCAAGCCAACCGCCGATCGTGCTGATGGCAAGTTCTGGGCTCACCACCCAACCTTGGAAAACTACGAGTTGATCTTCGCAGGCGGAGCGAAGGACCTCTTCCTCCCGGCCCTGCTGAACTCGGTGCTCGTCACCATGATCGCGACGCTGATCGCGGTGATCCTGGCCACCTTCTGCGCCTATGCGATCGCCCGATTGGACTTCCCCGGAAAGCGCCTCATCCTGGGAACCGCGCTGACGGTGTCGTTCTTCCCGGTGATCTCGCTCGTCACCCCGCTGTTCGATTTGTGGCGTCGGATTCACCTGTTTGACACAATTCCCGGTTTAATCCTTCCCTACTTGGTGCTGACCCTTCCGTTGTCGATCTGGACCCTGTCGGCCTTCTTCCAGCAGATTCCGTGGGAGATGGAACAGGCGGCCCAGGTCGATGGGGCAACCAGCTGGGAGGCCTTCCGCAAGGTGATCGTCCCGCTGGCGGCACCAGGCGTATTCACCACGGCAATCATCGCCTTCTTCACTGCGTGGAACGATTTCGTGTTCGCGATCTCGCTGACCAGTGATAATGCGCGCACGGTGCCGGCGGCGCTGGCCTTCTTCACTGGCGCATCCCAGTTCGAATCACCGACAGGGGCGATCTGTGCGGCCGGTGTGGTCGTGACAATCCCCGTCGTGGTCCTCGTCCTCATCTTCCAACGCCGGATCGTCTCCGGCCTGACATCCGGCGCCGTCAAGGGCTGATTACAGCAAGGAGTTAAATGACATGGCACAGATCACCCTGAAGAACATCGTCAAGGAATACGGGGACGGGTTCAAGGCCGTCAACGACGTCAGCCTGGATATCGCCGATGGTGAGTTCATGATCTTCGTCGGGCCGTCGGGCTGCGGTAAGTCGACCACTTTGCGGATGGTCGTCGGGCTGGAGGACATCACCTCCGGAGACCTGGAGATCGACGGCAAGCGCGTCAACGAGTTGGCACCTAAGGATCGCAACCTGGCCATGGTGTTCCAGAACTACGCGCTCTACCCGCATCTGACGGTTCGTGAGAACATTGCCTTTCCGCTGCGGCTCAACCACTCGAATGTGCCTGCCGACGAGGTGGACCGCCGGGTGTCCGAAGCAGCATCGCTGCTGGAGCTCACCGAACATTTGGACCGCAAACCGGCGAATCTGTCCGGTGGCCAGCGCCAGCGGGTAGCCATGGGACGAGCCATCGTCCGGGAGGCCGATGCCTTCCTGTTCGACGAACCGTTGAGCAACTTGGATGCCAAGCTGCGTGGCCAGATGCGTACCGAGATCGCCCGGTTGCAGCGCAGGCTGGGCATCACGACGATCTACGTCACCCACGACCAAACTGAAGCCATGACCTTGGGCGACCGAGTCGCGGTGCTCAAGAAAGGTGTCTTGCAGCAGTGCGCCTCACCGCGCGAACTGTACGAGGAGCCGGTGAACCTGTTCGTCGCTGGGTTCATTGGGTCTCCCCCGATGAACTTCCTTCCCGCGAAGGTGAAGGGAGACCAGTTGGAGTTGCCGATGACCACCGTGCCGATTCCTGAGGCCGCGAAGGCAGCATTGGCGGGCAAGGAAGTGGTCATTGTTGGTCTGCGTCCCGAGCATGTCAAAGATGCCGACGTCACCGATCCTCCGGCCGGAACGATGGTCTTCGATGCGGTGGTGGACGTGACCGAGTGGCTGGGCAACGAGCAGTATGCCTACCTTCCCTTCGACCCCGATCCGACGGTGCAGCACACCTTGGAGGAATTGGACCGTGACCTGGACGGTGAGGGCATGCGTACCCAGTACGTTGTCAACCTTGATCCACGTTCCCAGGTTGTTGAGGGTGAGTCGGCCAGGTTGTTCTTCGACCCCGCCACCATGATGGTCTTCGACCCAGAGACCGGGAAGAATCTGACCCGAGACGAGCAGCATGCTGCCCAGTTGGCGTCCAGATCCGAAGAAGCCCGGCGCAAAGCCTTGCAGCGAGCCAAGAGCACCGGGAACTGAGCGGGCCGAAGGATTATTTTGTTCACGCGGTAGTTCCCGCCCGCACAAGCGGGCGGGAACTAGCCTTCCTGGATGCGCATAGGTGGAGTTGCCCACAAGTTTTTCCACTGTCATCGAACGGCAGGCTGCCTCATTCGAGCATGACCGGGAATCAGAGGTCCAGGTGCTGTGGGCCGGAAGGCTTGGGTCGGCATAGTCATCGATATGGGCTCGGGTGAACATCCATTCGAAACAAAAATGGTGAACATGGTAATCGCATGATCGTCAGTCTTGGACAAGAAAATTGTGATTCACCGTAGAAAGGGTCGCAGAACTTCTGATGAGTGTGCACCGTGATTCTCAGTTTCCTCCGTACTGAGAAAGCTCCTTAAGTTTGAGCCAAGGGGCACCTTTTCTGCTCCCGATACACCGGAGTGCACAGCAGTCACCAGTTGCTGAAAGTCTCATGACGATGACGTGCATGAGGGAAGTGATGACACAGACTGAGACCCGGTCAGATGCTAGGCCGGTCGGCGACTGCGACCACAGGGCCAGCGGGCCCCCGCAACACCCCGTTGACTGAACCGCCCCCATGGAAACTGTCGGACCTGGCTGATTGACTGGGCGCAGTCGCTGCGGCACCGGGTCGCAGCCAAGGAACCATCAACCGGCACAGTGCCTGTGATCGTACGACCCTGATTCGGCGGCGTGGGCACCGTTAGTGGTTCCATGAAACGCGAAGGAGAGCCCATGGAAGACCCCACCAGCCGCTTTGTCGTCGTGTTCGACACCGATGACATCAATATTCGCGACGACGTCGCCCCCACCATGCTGAAGACCCTCGGCTATACCCCAGAGCACTACTACCCCCGGCTGGGTGTTGCAATCGTCACCGGGGCAGCTGACTCTGACTTCAAGGTCTTGACCACCCACGCCAGTGAGAACGACCTGCCAGTACACGTATTGCCGGAAACCACCTACTACGCAATCACCGATTCCTTCACCGATACCGATGAGGCTACTTGGGGCCTACAAGCGGTGAAGGCTATCGATTCCCCGTACACCGGCAAGGGCATCAAGGTCGCCGTGCTGGACACCGGTTTCAACGCCGACCATCCGGATTTCCGGGGACGTAAGGTGACCTCCGCATCCTTTGTTCCCGGTGAGGGCCCCGAGGACGGTCACGGACACGGCACGCACTGTGTCGGCACGGCCATGGGGCCACGCGCTCGTGGCGAGAACAGCCGAGGCTATGGTGTGGCACCCGAGGCCGAGATCTACGTGGGCAAGGTGCTGGGAGCCGATGGTTCTGGTTCCGACTCCACTATCCTCGCGGGCATCGACTGGGCATTGGAGAACGGATGCCAGGTCATCTCGATGTCGCTGGGCGCCGACGTGCGCACCGTTCATCCGCCGTACGTCACCGCGGGGAAACGAGCCCTGGAACAGGGTGCGGTCATCATCGCCGCTGCAGGAAACAACGCCCACCGCAGCATCGGAGACCCAGGATTCGTCGGGGCGCCGGCGAACAGCCCCTACGTGATGGCTGTCGGGGCGGTCGATTCCGATATGAAGATCGCTGATTTTTCCGCCCAGGCTATTAACGCCGAGGGCGGAGAGGTAGACATTGCTGGGCCGGGAGTGGATGTTCACTCATCGTGGATCTCACCGGAGAACTACAAGACCATCAGCGGAACTTCCATGGCTACCCCGCACGTCTCCGGAATCGCGGCCCTCACCGCCGAGGCGACGGGAGCCCGGGGCCAAGAACTGTGGGACAAGATCGTGGCCGGAGCCACCTCGATCGGCTTGCCAAAACAAGACGCCGGTGCGGGCCTGGTCACGGCCCCAGCGGCCAAGCAGGCAAGCACTCAGAGCTGGGTGATTACCGTCGCCGACGACCGCACCGATGATCTTGCCAGCATCGCCGATGAACTCAGGGCCGCCGGAGTGACGGTGACCCGTACCCTGCCGAATCTCGGCATGATCCATGGCTGCACCTCCACCGAATGCACCCCAGACGAACTGGTCAAAGTGGCCGGTGTGACCTCGGCCAGCGTCGAGGTCTCACACCGGGCGCTGTGACGCAGCTAAGCCCCGCACTCGAGCGAAAAAGTCGTCCTGACGGTTACCCACTCGGTGACCGTCAGGACGAACATCGTCCCTGTATTTCTTCCTGGTACCCAGCAGTCCCTACTGACGAACCTCAATGTACTAGAAATTTGTGCATGGTCGTGGAAGCAGCCGACGTCACAGTATCCGACTGATGAGGCTGATCCGCTGCACGAACGGGTTGCACAATAGTGGTGATTCACCATGGGAATGCCTCTCACGGCTGCATCACGATCATTTGAGTGAGCAGTGGCTTTGATTTTTCTACCAGAATGCTCGAAGGGGAAGTATGAATGAGATGATGCCGACTGCTGAAACGCGCCCCAGCCTGCTCACCGAGCCAAGCGCACAGACGTATCCGTTGGCAAAATTAGTCGCAGCGGTTCGCGAGGGATCCGTGCGAATCCCGCACTTCCAACGCGGCCTGCGCTGGCACACCCCCGATGCGGTGGCACTGATCGACAGCGTACTGCGGGGTTTCCCCATCGGCAGCCTCCTGTTCTGGGTACGTCCTGCGCCCGCCGAGCGCATCCGGCTTGGCAATGTCACCATTGATGCACAAGAGATGACCGATGCCTCATATGTCGTCGACGGACAGCAACGACTCACCACATTCCTCAACGTGTTCGACCCCGTTCATGGTCTCAATGGTGATTTTGCGCTCGTCTACGATCTACGCTCCGAGCCTCTCCGAGTTCGCGCTAAGAAGAGTCGCGAATCGGATGACCACGTCATCCCCCTGCCGGTTTTGTTCGATCTACCACGTCTGCTGCGCTGGGCAAGCGAGCATCCCGCCTATGCCGATCGGATCTACGACATCAACGCCGCCACGCAGCGCCTCCGGGAGTTCGATGTCCCCGCCTACCTGGTCCGCTCGCAGAATGAACAGATGCTGCGCGAGATCTACGACCGTATGAATAACACCGGAAAGCGCCTGACCCGGGCGGAAGCGTTTCACGGCCTATTCTCCGTAGCCAATCAGGGCACCACTTTAGCATCAATTCAAGAACAAGTTGAGACCGAACTGTCCTGGGGAAGCATCGATGCCGAAACGATCCTTCAAGCCTTCCTCGCACGCAGAGGATCGGATGCCTACCGGGATCTCCACCAGGAATTCACCAAGGAGCGAATCAGCAGGTCTGACTTCCCCCACGAGACCAAAGAGCAGGCCTATGATGCGACCTTCGACTCCCTAGAAGCGACCATCAATTTTCTGAAAAAATCAGGGGTTCCGCATTTCACTTTTCTGGCCTACCGTTTCTTGCTGGTCGTTCTCAGCCGCTTTTTCGCGCTCTTCCCCAAACCATCACCCAGAAATCTGGAGCTACTGAGACGCTGGTACTGGCGCGCGGCGGTAATCGGCCCGGTTCTCACCGGCGGCACCACGAATGCGGTGCGAATCTTGGCCGCATACATTCGGGCAGGTGAAGAGGATGCTTCAGTACAGCGGCTTTTAGATTCTGTCAGCGACAAGCCATTGTCCTTTCCTCAGGCAAATAGTTTCAGAACCAACCGGGCTTCGGGACACGTCATGCTGTGTGCTCTGTGGGCCCAAAGGCCCCTGTCTCCCGACACGAAGGAAGCCTTCTCGGGAGACGATCTTTCCCAAGAGATCGGCAGGAACTCCACTCCTCGGCCTGCCTGCCCCGAGGTTTTTCCGCACGGGAAGCTGCCGGAGCAACTCAGCAACTCGCTAGCGAATCGGGCGCTGATGCCGGGCATCCCTTTGGAAGTGGTCCAGACTCCAGAGAACTGGGATCCGATTGTGCGAGAGTCTCACCTGTTCGGTGAACTCGGCGATCCGAGCGAGATGGTGTACGCACGGGAAGCCAAGCTGCAGAAGGCGATTGACGACTTCTTGACCCTGAAGACGGGCCAGGGCCTGGATGACTCCCCACCGTTGGATTCCCTGAACCTTGATGACTACTCGCAAGAGCCAGAACCGCCGCAGGAGGACCACTGATGACCGAGGCATTCCGTGTCAACCTCCAAGGCCAGACGGTGGCCCACCTGTTTGCCCGAGGGGACTACACGTGGCTGGAGTGGCAGGAGGACTACTGGGAGGATCCGGACCGACCGGTGCTGGGACTGCGGTTCGAGAATTACCCCGACAAGCAAGTATCATCTGCCCTGCGTCTACCGCCTTGGTTCTCGAATCTGCTGCCGGAAGGCAGGCTCAGAGAGTGGATGGCGCGCGACGCATCCATATGGAGGACCTTGCTCAGGTTCGCGACTTCTACCCGGAGCGCAAGTACGAGGGTTCGTTCGAGACAGCGGCCGCCCTCGTCTTCCGTCGCCAAGATCTGGACTCCTACCTGGAGTTTATATGGAGATTATTTTTCAGTTTTGTCATCGGCAACGGTGACATGCATCTGAAGAACATCTCCCTGATCTATCGGAACCCCCGGCGCCCGGTGATTTCGCCCGCCTACGATTTAGTGTCCACCGCACCTCATCGCCTCATAGAGATGGAAGATTTTGGCCTGAAACTTTGTCATTCCAGGCGCTTCGAGTCTATTGGTCCTCATTCGTTCTACCGTTTGGCCCAGCGCGTGGGCGCCCCGGTAGACGCCACCCGGGAGGCCGTCGATGCGGTGGCTGCTTGCCTCCCCGAGGCCTGGGAGCAGGTCAGCGACCTGCTGAAGGTACTTCCCGAACACCGGAAATGGCTGGCTGAGCGAATCCCCAAGGTTGTTCAACGATTCTCGGCCTGTGAGTAGGTCACCCGAGCGAGTTGTTCACAAGTTGCGTTCCACCGGTGTAATCCTTGAGAGGTGTCCACAGACAAAGTGCCCGCCGCTGCCCTGCTCTGCAGTGATCCTGTCGAGGTTGCCCCGCGGTTGCTTGGCGCGACGATCACCAGCCGGTCTCGTGATGGGAAGGACGTCACCATCCGTCTGACCGAAGTCGAGGCCTACCGTGGCGAGTCAGATCCCGGTTCCCACGCCTTCCGTGGCAGAACGGCGCGCAATGCCAGTATGTTCGAGACCGCTGGTACCGTCTATGTCTATTTCACCTATGGCATGCACCACTGTGTCAACCTCGTCTGTTGGCCAGAAGACAGAGCAGGAGCAGTCCTGCTGCGTGGCGGAGAGGTGATCAAAGGACTGGACCTTGCCCGGACCCGCCGACCCGCAGCACGCGCGGACCGCGATCTGGCAAGGGGACCCGCCAGGTTGTGTGCGGCCTTGGGATTGACCAGGAGCGACGATGGGATCCGGCTTGGTAGTGAAGGGGACCGGCTGCGCCTGGTGCTTCCCGAACCCGGAGAGGCACCAAAGCTGCAGCAGCTGCGTAGCGGGCCACGGACCGGAGTGGCCGGACCGGGCGGGGACGCCCGGCATTTCCCGTGGCGCTTCTGGCTCGACGGGGAGACGACGGTCTCTGCCTACCGGCCTGCGGTGAAGCGTCCCAGGACACGATGACCCACCGCCAGCACACAATGCACCCAGCCGCACAATCAGGGCACGTCCCAAACGCCGTGGCCTACCCTGCGCCGTGCATGGCGACTCGTGTGCTGAGGTGATGCAGGTGGTGGCTTAGCCCGGCCATGACAACATCATCTGGTCCTGGTCAGGTGAATTTCATGCCCGGTCGCCACGAAATCCGCCAATACCCGCGACACGCATAACATGCCATGCGTGAGTTCTCGTCGTGGACGGCGGATCGTCGCCGTAGTGCTATTGCTGGTCGCCGTAACAGTTGGTTTCTTCGTGGCTGGTCTGCGCAACGACATCATCATCACCCGGTACCAGCTCGGTGTCGCCGGTGTGCAGTCCCCAATCCGTGTCGCCGTTATCGCCGATACCCACTCCTGCCGATACGACGACGATCAACAACAGATCGCCAACATGGTGCGAGCCGAGAACCCCGATGTCATCACCCTTGTGGGAGATATCGTCGACGACGACCTCTCCTACGAGCGCGGCCTAGACACGGTTCGGCACATGCCCGAGATCGCACCGACCTTTTACGTAGCAGGCAACCACGAGTACTGGTCAGGACGAGCCAGGGAAGTCAAGAAGGAGCTCTCCGGCATGGGTATCCACGTGCTGGCCGGGGACACCGAGGAGGTCGATGTCAACGGTCAACCGCTGCTGGTATCTGGCATCGACGACCCCGACGCCGACATCTACGACCCGCAGACCGGTAACAGCTTCGACGACCAGGCCGAACGACTGCGCACGGTATCCAGCGAAACTCCCAGGTTGCTGTTGTCTCATCGCCCCGAACGCACCGACCTGTACAAGAGTCTCGACGTCGACGTGATCTTCTCCGGGCATGCCCACGGCGGGCAGTGGCGTATCCCGGGACTGCTGCCCAATGGCCTCTACGCACCCAATCAGGGGTTCTTCCCAAAACTTTCCAGAGGAATACATGACCTTGGTGGCGGACGTGAACTCATCATCAGCAGAGGGCTTTCCAGGGAATCGACGTCGATCCCGAGGCTGTTCAACCCGCCCGAGATCCTCATCGTTGACCTCGTGCCCGCCTGAGGAACCTGCACCCGCCGTGACATTCTGATCAATGACGTGACTGCCTCGTACCGTGTTTTCAGACTTCGAATGGTCACGCTGGCTTGGGCGCGAGAACCAGTTCAGGTTTGCCAGTCACCCAACGCTCCTTCGAGAGCGCCGAGTGCAGATTCGATGAGGGGCTGGCGTTCATCGTCGAGACAGCCCTGCTCAACCCAGTGTAGGCATGCCTGGTCGAGAAACCCGAAATAGCCCCACAAGGCATACACGTGACGGGGCCAGCCGCTGACCCCGAGCAACGAGCCCAGCCGCCCGACGTACTCTGCACGTGCAGCGGCCCGCACCTTCTGGGCCTCTTCGGGCTCGGTGCCACCACGCAATGGCGCGGCCCAGCTGACCGGATGGCGTGCGATGTGATCGAGATACACCTCAATGGAAGCACGTACCCGATCGCGCACTGGCACCCCGTCGGGCAGGTCGGCATCGACAGCCGACTGAGCGGAACGTAAGTCTTCGATAGCGCTGCCGACGACGGCTGCAAACAGATCGGCCTTGGTGCCAAAATAGTGGAACACCAAGGCCTGTGAGCTGCCGGATGCCCGGGAGATCTCGGTGGTTGACACCTGGGAATAGGCGGCCCTTGCGTACAGCTCACGGGCCGCATTCAGGATCAGTGCCTTGCGTTCCTCGACGTCCATCCGTCGTTGACCACCACCGGTCCGTTGCTCCGATCTTTCCTTCGCCACCCACTCATCGTAACTGTTGAGCTATAGTCAACAGTGTTGCTGAGTCTCACTCAATAGGAGCCGTGATGATCGATCCCACCCATGCCATCTGGTGGCACGTCTATCCGCTGGGAGCCTGCGGAGCGCCGATCCGCCCCACCGACGAGAACCGGAAGAACTGGACGGGGCACCGCTTGGCGAAACTGGAAGGCTGGCTCGACTACGTCATTGACCTGGGATGCAATGGGCTACTGCTGGGCCCGGTATTCGCCTCGACGAGCCACGGTTACGACACCCTCGATCATTTCCAGCTCGACCCCAGACTGGGTGACGAACAGGACTGGGAGCATTTCGTCACCACTGCCCACAGCAAAGGCCTACAGATCATGCTCGACGGGGTGTTCAACCACCTCGGAGTCGGTCATGAGCTCGTTAGCGGGGCCCTCGCCGGGAATGGGATGGTCCATATTGAAGAGGGGCAGCCCCGCGGCTGGGAGGGCCACAGCGATCTGGCCGAATTGGACCACTGCGATCCACGGGTCGCCGATCTGGTGGTTGAGGTGATGAACCACTGGCTCGACCGCGGTGCAGACGGATGGCGCCTTGATGTTGCCTACGCCGTCCCGCCACAGTTCTGGACCGATGTTCTGGGCCGGGTACGAACAACTCATCCGCAGGCCTTCTTCCTCGGTGAGGTAATCCACGGCGACTACGGGGAGATCGCCACAGCCGGAACCTTGGACGCGGTCACTGCCTACGAGGCCTGGAAGGCGATTTGGAGCAGCATCAACGACCGGAACATGTGGGAGTTGGCGTGGGCACTGGAACGCCACGACGGATTCTGCCAGGAAACCTACATGCAGACCTTCGTCGGCAATCACGACGTCACCAGGGTCGCCACCCAAGTGGGCGACGCCGGCGCTGGACTGGCGGCCATCATCTTGTGCACTCTTCCTGGGATGCCGAGCATCTACTACGGCGATGAGCAAGGATTCCGTGGTGCGAAGGGAGAAGGGCTCGCTGCCGACGACGAGATCCGTCCTGAACTGCCCGATGGACCCGCCCAACTCCACCCCGGCGGCTGGTGGCTGTACCGGTTGCACCAAGATCTCATCGGGTTGCGGCGACGCAACTCCTGGCTCTTCGATGCCCGCATTGAGATCCGCGACAAGACCAATACCACTCTCTGCTACGTGGTATGCGGGGAGCAGCACGAACTGGTGGTCCACCTTGATGTCACCGGCCAGTACCGGGCGCGCATCGACATCGACGGCACACAGGAGATCGACTGGGTTAAGTGAGAAATAGGTGAACGAGAAAGCATCTCTTCACCGAGGTCGCGTCACCGTGGTGGTAAAGACCCTGGAACACCTTTGCCCAGCACCGCTAGCCAGGCATCCTGCCACCTGCCCATCGCGGGCGGATAGGAGTGCCACCTGCGGTATTCAGTACCAATTCAATCTCATCTTCATGGAGAAAAAGTAGTCATCGCATCAGGATCAAGCGGTCACTTCCCAAGAAAATCAAGCGGGAAGTGACCGCCGTGCCCGCCGCTCATGCCGTAACGCAGCGGTGTGCAGACCCGGGCATCCGGGGCTCACTTTCCGGTATCGTCCGGTTTCTCCTGTCCGGTGTCGTCTGCCAGCGACTCGGTGTTCTCCTGCGCCGCATCAATGGCATCCCCGGGGCTGTCGGGCTGCTGCGCACCAGCCGTCCTATCCTTCTCGAAGTGGTCCCGCAGACGGCCGCACATAGGCATGAACCCTGCCAGGGTGAGGCTTCCGGACACGATGCCACCGACCACCGGAATGACTTTAGCCAACCCGTTCGCCAGCAGACTCTTCTTGACGTACCTGCTCATCACATGGATGGCCACGTTCTTGACAATGATGTAGACCCAACCATTGGACAGCACCTTGCGTGGCAACTGGAGAACCGCTTGGACGGCTATCATCGCGGAAATCCTAGTCACCGCCTCCGCAGCCCCACTCACACCGAGCATGACTCCGATGAACAGCACAAGCACCCGCTTGGTGCCTTCGTCCAAGGAATCGTCCTCACCAGAGAACAACTCGGGCCACCCGTAAAGGTAGGCGAGTTTCTGGGCGACGCGCAGGATGTGGGCCAGGTTCTGTGCGAGATCAGCGGGGATGGTCATCACCAGAGCCGCGCCACCTGGCATTCCCGACAGTGTCGAGAGAGCCGTCACCCGCGTGGTTTCCAAGACGATGGACTCATCGGCCAACTGCCGTACCAGTGCCGCATCGACGCCTGCCCGTTCCGGGCCCTGCGCGATCGCATTCTCAACGACATCCGCCGGACAGTGCGGGATCAGCACCTGACGGAGGAAATTTGTCCGGTTGATACGCACCCCTGGCAACTGGGCGATGGATGTCAACACCGCTTCAAGAGTGTCGACCGGATCGGTGCCTGTGGTGCATTGGGTCTGGTCTTCACCAGCCTTGGTCTGGTCTTCGCTGTTCACGGCTTGGTCTTCGGTGTCCTGGTTCTGCTCTTCCATTGCTGGGCCTCCTGATTGTGGTGGGGCGGCGCCCTGGGGTACGAACTGTTCTCATCCCAGCTGTCACGCACCGCGTCCTGGCTCTGATGGTAACGAGCAGGCCGGGCCGGTCGTGAGGGTCGCAGGACGGCTTCCGGGTTCGGTTGGGGGTGGCCTGTCACCATGGCCTCTCACCATGCCGCACAACCAGCACAGACGACACCGCAGAAGCCAGGGACGCCCCCGAACGTGCACTGCGCAGGTCTCCCCCAGCATCGGCAAAAGTGACCCGGAGGTCACTGCACATATCCCTTCGGATAATCATGGTGCAACACGAGGTTGTCGGTATCCGCACATAGCGGGTCTGCGGGCCAGCGCCCAGAAGCCGTCGGCATCGTCGGTGTCCATGACGCCAACGAGTTCCCCGTTCTGGCAACAGGGCCAACCCCCGTATCGGTGAGTTCACCCATGACCTTCGCGTAAGTCAGCCATGTGCCATCTGAGCAGGAATCAACAGCAACGTAGGTGGTCGTTGTCAGTGCGCACCGTCGTATGGATAGTATGCCGCCACGATCGGTGAGCCGGTGGGCGAACCCGTGCTCTACCAGGACATCGCTCAGCGGCTGCTGGAGACCTTCGAATCGATTGGCTGTTCTGATGCAGAACGGGGGACGGGCTCATGCCTGCTCGATTGCTGAGCCTACGGATCACGGCGCACGGAGATAAGATTCTCTCCCACGTTGGTCCACCGGAGCCAATTCAGGCAAGCCTCATGACACACGGGAACAGAGGTCAACCACCATCACCCCTGATCAGACCGATGCATGAAACGCGAGTTTCGGAAGGGAATTGCCACGGATCGAAATCGAACTGTTATAGGACTACACTGATGTTATTCAGGTTCCGTGTGGGTCGACAGGATGCCGGTCCGCACGGGGGCTCTCGCACCCCTACGGAAAGGCTCGTCATGACAGACCTCATCGACCTTCCCAATATCGGTCCTCGGCTAGCGAGCGCCCTCACCAGAGCCGGTATCAGCGGCCCCGAAGAACTACGCGTGATCGGCAGCCTTGAGGCATGGTGGCGCATCCACCCGACCTTCGACTGCATGCACTCCCTCTACGCGTTAGAGGGTGCCGTCCGGGGCATTCCGAAGTTGGACTTGGACCGCGCGACACGAGAACAGCTCAAGAAGGCGACCCAACTCGTCTGATCCTCACGCCATCAACGCCTTGCCCACCTGGTTCTGGTGGACTACCGGTGGTTTAGCTTGCCCAGGAACGCCTGTGCGAGCTATCAACTCCACGGCATCCCGGCTCCACGACACCCGCCCAGATCCATCGATGCGAACCCCCAGTTCCCCGAGCGTAATGGTGGCGAAGAGGATCTGCTCATAGTTGTCCGCCTCCCACATGAGCCCCACCGTCTTCTCGTCCAGGGCGCATGCCACCGAATAGGCGGCGGCCCCGTCATCGACGAGAATCGCCTGCCCCCAGGATTCCCCATCATCAAGCGACAGATGGATGGACAGCCGAGCCCGCCCTGTGGGGTCATCACACATCGTGGCAACCAGCACCGGACCAACGCGTACCAGTCCGCCGTTGCAGGCCGGATCCACCAGTGCGGGTACCGGCACTGGTTCGCTGAAAGAAAACCCACCGTCGATGGACAGCGCCTGCCGCCGGTGCGGGGTGGCGCGAGCATGCATAAGCACCGCCGCAGATTCCGCACCCGACATGAGACCGGACGACGATCCCGGCGGAACGGCCAGCCCGAGTACCTTGTTCTCATCGCAGCCAGGCCCCACCGGATGGCCCACCACCCAGGTATCGCCGTGATCCGCCGAGACCGCGCACACCGCCCAGTCCTCCTCCCCGATCCGAACGACGAAGGGCTGCACTAAACGACCGTCGGCAAGCACAGTGCCGTTGCCAGAGGAGGTGAACATTCCACCGACACCGCCGGGGCGCAGGTGGCTGAGATCGCGATGGGTCCAGGTGTCACCGTTATCGTCGGAGGTGGACAGCCACAGTTCCAAGCCCGGACGATCGGCAGCGGCGCTGAAATAGGACTCACCGGTCGAACCCACATACCAGCAGCAGATACGTCCAGTGACCGGATCGGTGATGAAGGATGCGTCACCGAAGCCGTGGCCCGGGGTGTGCTGCCGCAGCGGACGAGCCTCGCTCCATGTGCGCCCCTGGTCGTCGGAGGTCCGCAGGGCGATGTCGAAATCCGCTGGGAGATCCCGCCAGTCCTGACGGACGTCGAAAGCAGCCAGGATACGCCCGGTAGTGGTGAGACCCAATGCAGGAATCCGGTACAGGGGCTTGTCGAAGGCCGATCCCGGGAATGACTGGCCTTGGTGCGCGACAGCAACAGTATACATGGCACACATGGTGCCATGTCTTGATCAGCCCCACGATGACCACACGGCATCCTCGTCGCAGGACCGTTCAATGCATATTCGCACTGCATTTCGTACCGCTGGACATCAGGCGGCTCTGGACCCGGTGGGTGGGGTTCTCGGCGCGGCAGAAGTGCCTTAGCGGCGTTTCCACACGGCAGGTGTTGTGGTGGTGATGGGTGTCAGGCCAGCACGTTCGAGAATGGGACGCGAGAACTCGGTGCAATCCGATTGCAGGTAGCAATACCCCTTAGCCTGAGCCGACTGGGCGCGTTTCGCGGTGATGCACCGGTAAAGACCTCTGCCTCGATGCCGGGTATCACACACACCGCCCCAGAGCCCCGCAAAATCCGTGGTGGCAACAAAATCGACCCGCCCGGAGCAGACGACCTCCCCTGTGGGGTCCCGGACGAGCCACACCTCGAATGTACCGGGATCACGTTCGAACCGGGTCACGAATTCGTCGGCACGGCGGGCAGAACTGGCGGGGGATTTCCCGAATACCCGGCCTGCCAGAGCTTCCGCTTCGCGGATTGCAGCCGAAGTGGTGGCCTGCTCCACCGTATATCCGGTCGGGATATCACTGGCTGCTGTCATCACGGCCTCAACAGAACCAACCATGACAGTCTCGTAATCCTCGAAGACAAACCCGTACCTGCGCAACACATCATCCAGGTGAGGCAGGTCGTCGTGGCCTCGGGTCTTCCACTCGAAGTGGTTCACACGTACGTCGGCCGTGTAGTGATTTACGGCAGCAGATACAAGGGCATCGAGATCGGCGCTTGCAGGGATGTGCCGATAAGTGATGAATCCTCGTCCGCGCCCCGGGAATGTGGCCGCAAGCAAGGGCCCGATGATGGTCAGTTCGTCAGCATCGGCCACTTCGGCTTCTGCGCGCAACTGCTGATCGTAGAGCGCAAGGAACTGATCGTTCGTCATATCCACGATCCTGCCCCACCACCGGGACAGACACCACCGCCTCCGCATCTGCGCCACTGGACACACCAGCCTCCCAGGCACCTGCGCGCGATTGAGAGCAAGAAACCCGTCGACTTATCCAATACTCCTGAGTACAAACGAATATTTGTGCTACCGTGAGGTATCCGACCAGGAGGTGGCTCATGGCAGCGGCAGAAGCAATCGACGTGGATGCTGTACTGCGCGCGTTAGCCGATGCGAATCGTCGCGCGATTCTGCGGGTAATCCGCACGGAGCCGCAGCCAGTTGGTGAAGTGGCACAGGAGGTGGGACTGTCGCAGCAGACGACTTCACACCACCTCAGGACACTTGAGCGGGCAGGTCTGGCAACGGTCACAGCCGATCGAACCCGGCATTTGTACGCGCTCAACACCAACGGGCTAGCAGCGGTGCGGTCCTATCTGGACGAGTTCTGGCCCGGCAAGCTGACAGCCCTCAAGGCTGTTGTCGAACAGCGAGAAGCAGGCCAGCATGGCTGAGTTTCGGGACTCCATCGAGATCGCAGCCCCTCCCGAGACCGTGTTCGAATACCTGACCTCAAATGAAGGTATGACAGCGTGGATGGGCCAGTACGCTGACCTTGACCCAACCCCGGGCGGCCAGTTCGCGGTAGACGTCGCGGGCTACCCCATCCGAGGCGAATACCTCATCGTCGAGCCTCCCCGTCGAGTGGTGTTCTCATGGGGCTTCCCCGGCAACGAAGAGTTACCCACAGGAGCCTCCACGGTCGAGTTTGTCCTGACCGCCACCAATACTGGAACGCATGTTGATCTGTGCCACTCCGATCTCCCGGACACCGCGGTTCGTGGCCACGCCGATGGCTGGTCACACTTCATGCCACGCCTTCGACTCGTGGGCGCAGGGCTTGATGCCGGTGCAGACTGCTGGCACCCCTCAACCGGCTGATCCACGCCAGATCGCAAGCAACAGTCCCACGAAAGGAAACCCAGACATGACATCGATGAGCCCCTACGAGACCGTGATGAGCTATCACCACGCGTGGACGACGGGCGACATCAAGACGGCTATGTCCTATGTCGCGGATGACATCACCTGCCGCGCGCCCGGGGTCGATCTGGACAGTAAACAGGCCTACCAAGCTTTCATCGCCGGGTTTGCCCCGACCTTGACCGGCATCGGAGATATCGCCAATTTCACCAACGGCGACCGGGTCGCGTTGTTCTACTACCCGCAAACCGCCGCCACCAGCATTGCCCCAGCAGCCGAGTGCTTCACCGTGCGCAATGGAAAGATCATCGACAGCATTCTGATCTTCGACCGGCTCTCCTACGGCCCACCCACCCAAGGCTGAGCCCATGGCGACGATGACACCCACACAACACACCCTCGTTCAACGCGTGCGTGCACTCGTCGTTGACGAGCCTGGCGTCCGAGAAGTGTCTATGTTTGGTGGACGCGCGGTCATGGTCAACGACAAGATGATCGTCAGTGTCGGTAAGGACGGCAGCCTGCTCGTCCGCGTCGACGCCCACGACCACGAATCCCTCTTGACCCAGCCGGGTGCGAAACAAGCCAAGATGGGTGCAGAGCGGAGTATGGGCTCCGGCTGGATCACCGTCACCCCCGACGCTCTTGCCGGAGATGACAAGCTCACTTTCTGGGTGGAAACCGCCATGACATATAACCGCAGCATCACCGGTACATGATCCAGGCAGGCTATTCGGGCACGGTGACAAGACAGAAGGGATGCCCCTCGGGATCTGCGTAGATGCGCCAGGCCTTCGGGCCAGGATCCTGCACATCGGTGAGTGGTCGGCCTCCAGCGGCTTCGACCGTGGCACATGCCTCGGGGAGGTCATCCACCAGAAGATCAAGATGAACCTGTTGCTCGCCGCATCTGCCTGGCCATCGTGGCGGCTCATAATCGGGAACGCGGTGGAAGGAGAGCCGTCCTACTGGGGGCCAAACCAACGTGAGCCACTCATCGTCACCATTGGCTGATGGTAGATCCAGAATCTCCTGCCAGAAGGCTGCTGCCCGTTGTGAGTCGCCGCACTCAAAGACGAGCTGGGTAAGGAGTCCAATTGCTGACATCTTTCTACCCTAGAAGCATGCAACGACCGATGATGGCCAGGCCATCAAGGATACAGAATGCTTGCCGCGTAGCGGGTCATAAACCGAACCCTCCCTCCTCAATCTGCAGGCACGTGTAGCTCAAGCTCAGGACGGATGGATCTAACCATCACAAGACTACTCATCGCAGCACGTCAGGATCGGTACAGCGCGGCAATCTGGTCGGCGTGATCAAGGAGCTTAGCCTTGACCTCCACCGGGGCTTCGACGCGGACATCGGAACCCAGCCGAAGCAGGATAGTGACCGCGTGGAGGTCGTCCATGAACTCCAGACGTACCGGCAACCACCCGTCACCGGGAGGATCGCCGAAAGCCTCTACTTCATTGAAGCGCATGGTCCACTCGCAGGCTTCTTCCCACCGCTTGGACCGGATCCATACATCAACAACCACGGGGGTGAATTGGTCAAGAAACCTGGCGCGGTGCTCCTGCCAGACCTCCTCCACATTTATCTCTGGCCCGGAACACGGCTCAGCCAGCAAAACCACACTTTCGATACGGACGATTTTGAAGAACCGGACCCGCTCATCCTCGCTCGCGCACAAATACCAGTCACTGCCTGCGGAGACTAGACCGTGCGGCTCTACCACCACTTCTTGCACGGAGGCGGTTCGGCGTGAATGGTACGTGAGTTGCAACCGCTGCCGGGCGAACACTGCTGCTTGCACCGTGGCGAAGCCATCACCAAGTTGCGACGCCTTAGGTCGCGGCAACCACCCATGTGGATCAATCACGATCCGCGACGCAACCTCAATACTCAAGTCACGATACGCGTCTGGGACTGCCGCGAGTAGTTTGCGTACCCCTGATGCGAACGCATCCCCTAGCCCGATCGAATCCGGACCCCACGACGAGATCGCGGCAAACAGCGCACGGCTCTCATCTTCCGACAAGCCTGTCACATCGGTTCGGTAGTCCGGCAGCAGGCGGACACCACCATGTGCGCCACGCTCGCAGTACACCGGCACCCCGGCGGTCGAAAGTGCCTCCACATCCCGCAGGACGGTACGGCGAGACACCTCCAGCCGCTGCGCCAATTCCGCCGTCGACAGCCCGCCATGGGTACGCAGCAACCAGATCATCGACAACAACCGGTCCGCCCGCATGGTCCCACCATGGCACACATATATGACAGAAGACGTCATCTTTGATCCCTAGCGTCATGGGAACCAACGAACTCAGCCCACACAGGGGCACGACGAAAGGAAACTCCCATGACTACTTTCGCTCCCACCAGCGTGATTCTCTATGTCACCGACGTCGAGGCCAGCACCACTTTCTACCGTCAGGTTCTCAACAAGGAACCGATCGAGACTTTCGACGGATTCGCTGTCTTCGCCCTCACCGACGAGGTCACCATCGGTTTGCAGGCCCGAGACCAGATCGATCCCACCGCAGCTGGCACACCAGGCAGCGTAGAGTTGTCCATGAGCTACGCCATCCACGACGACGTCGACCAGCTCTACCGCGACTGGACAGCACTCGGTTTCCCCATCGCACTCGAACCCACCACCCTTGAATTCGGCTACACCTTCGTCGCCGCCGACCCCGACGGACACCGCTTACGCGTCTGCGCCACCGACACCAGCGGGCTCGTCTGAAGACAGAGCGCCTCTCACGTCAGTATCCAAATATCCCTGAACACAGATATCTGTTCGCTTTATGTTGATCCACGAGCCACGGAGGTGCCACGTGGGCACAGCAGAGGCAATCGACGTTGATGTGGCATTGCGCGCGTTGGCGGACACAAACCGTCGCGCAACCTTGCGGGTGATCCGCTCAGGGCCGCAGCCGGTGGGCGAGGTAGCCTAATCACGAGCTACCACCGAGCCGGGACAACAGGCGACATTGAGACCGCCATGACCTACAACCGCACGATCACGAGTTCCCGGTCATGAGCGGGCTTGACTTGAACCATGGTTCAGGCCCGAAGGTTGCACCATGGATCTGAAACAGCAAGGACTGACGATCTCAGAGGTCGCAGACCTACTCGGTATACCGGCTGACACGCTCCGGTTCTTTGAACGCCGTGGCGTCCTGCCCGCGATGAAGAGAGACCCCGCAGGGCAGCGTCGTTACTCATCCGCAGATATCGAGCTGCTCAAGATTCTTGTGCACCTGCGAGATGCGGGAATGCCCTTGGCTGAGATCGCTGCTTTTACGGGCGCCTCAGAACCCGAACCTGATGTGCCGACGTCGAGGATAAAGCTGCTGGAAGCTCACCGACTGCGTCTTGAGGCACGACGCCAGGAAGTTGATCACGCACTAGAAACGATCCAGCGCAAGATTGGTGACTATATGGACTACGAGGCCTGCTCCCAACTACTGGCCCGGCCAGACTGCAACATTGTTTACGCCGTCCAAGGCAAGGGGCCATTGTTATTCCTGGTGGGTGCACCAGCTGGGCGTGGTGCCTTCACAGAGCTCGCTCACAAGCTCCAGGACCGCTTCACGGTGGTAACCCATGATCCGCGTGGAGTCGGGGCAAGCATCGGATCCCCCGACATGGCGCCACCAACACCGCAGATTCTTGCACAGGATCTCGCGGCACTCGTTGAGCACATCTCGGTCTCGACTGAGCCAGCTCTCTTCGTGGGGACCAGCGGCGGGGCCGTAACTTTGCTTGAGTACGGTTGCCGATTCCCGACTCGCGTCGCACGGATGGTGCTGCACGAACCGCCATTGTTGACGCTCCTGAACTCGCCCGAGGTGGAAAAACGGGCCAGGTCCGCGCTCAAGCTGGCCAAGCACGACCCCCAACAAGCTGTTCAAGAGTTCTTTGACCTCACGGGCGCGGCGCATCACACCCGAGCAGGCGAATTGCCACCTGCTCGCGTGATCCTTCCTCCATTGCCACCCGAAGAGTTGGATAAGAACCAGTACTTCCTTGGGCAGATGGCTGGCCCAACAGTCTTCTATCAACCCAGATTCGAAGCTCTCCGGACACTGCCGCTGGAGATCTGTGCTGGTGCTATGAGCCACAATCAGCTGGCCCGACTCGCCAGTCAACGCCTGGCAACCATCCTCGGCCTGGACCTGCGCGATCTGCCGGGAAACCATACGGCGGCCAGTACGCTTGCCCCGGAATTCGCCAAGGCAGTGGAACCTCTACTGTGCTGAATCAGACTGTGTGACGTTGCAAGGCATGAACGAAAAGCAGCAGCGAGCGATTTCTAGGGAACAGAATGCTAATTTGGTTGCTGGCTCGTGTCTGCAATGCCGCAAAATCCGGAATACGGTGGCCATGATGCTGGGATCGGGCGCGCAGTTGGTCTCTCCGAGAGCTTGCAGATGTTATTCGCATGTCGACATCAAGTTTTTCGCGATGGTTCTGTCTTGTGTTTGGCCAAACACCAATCACATGGCTGGCACGATAGCGAGTGTGGACGATTCGGTTGGCGAGATCGGGACCACGCGTCAGAGCAGTTCAAGCGATTCACTGGGGTCACCCCCACCCAGTATCGCTTCGAGCAACACAAGATGTCTGGGCAGAACACCTCTCGCCGGCCGCCGCCTTCGACCGCCACCGGCAGCCGAAGGCGGTGACCAGATCTAGTTGTGCTGGCTACTGGGTGATGGTTCCTCGACTTTGTGTGTTCGCTCACCTAGTATTGTTATGTGACACATAATGATTCGGTGGAGGTGATCCGAGCTTGGTGGCGACTAGAGCGCGCACGCGCCCGGTTCGACGCCCACCTCAAGCAAGAAACTGGCGTAACCGGTTCACAACTTGCCTTGCTGCGCATCATTGACGAACACGCCCCAGTATCGATCCGCCAACTCCGCGACGATCTGGACTGGCACCCCGCCTCCCTCGGGCAGGCGATCCAGCGCCTTGAAAACCGCGGGTTAGTCACGGTCACCAACGACCCTACAGACCGCCGTCGCCGGATCTGTCATCTCACTCAGGCAGGAGGCGAGTTGCTGACACGAACACCACTGGTCGGTCCAGTGCGGCTACGCACCCAACCGATCGACCCGGACGACCTGGCCACGATGCAGCGCGGATTCGACCTCGCCTTGACCGCCTTCGGGTTCGACGAATGGAGCCACGATGAGTGACCTCACCGACCTACCCAATATCGGACCAGCCTTAGCACGAGCGCTGAAAAACGTCGGTATCGATACCCCCACGAAGCTCATCGAGGCAGGCAGCCTCGAAGCCTGGTGGCGCATCCATCCCACCTTCGACTGCCTCCACTCGCTGCTCGCCCTCGAAGCAGCCATCCAAAACATCCCCAAAACCCACCTCGACCAGCAAACCCGTCAGCGCTTGAAGAACAAGGCACGCCATGGTTGAGCCGTTACACCTCGACGACGTCGGCGACGAAGGCTCCGCCATGCGCTCCCCGGCCAACTCATTGCTGGCGAGTGCGGAGAAGCGGATCATCTACCGCCAAGAGTCCGATAGCTCGGCCCCACTGCCACCGCCCCCGAACTGTTGTGGGAGCTGTCCGCGCTGCACCTGCATTAGCTGCACCCCTACGACCCCGAACAAAGCGGCTCCGCACCCCTGGGATGGCACCGCGACTTGGCCGATGCCCGCCACCGCCTCCGCGACTGGGTCACCACCTCCGGTACCCGCCTGGACCGGCGAAGAACCCCAACCCACCCACGACGAGACCACAGCCAGCGTCCTCACCCACACCAACATCGACGCCCCGGCCCAAATCACCGCAAAAACAAGCTTGCCCCGCAATCAGGCGGGGCAAGCTTCGATTTTCTCATCTTACGTGGACCTACGTAGAGAGTTTGGCAACCCTGGCTCGGCCGCGCGAACCGTGTGTTCTCGCTGGTCGCGAGGGATTTACCGGATATCGAAGCGGTCGCCGGAACCCTGTGTTGTGGACTCTCGGGGCCAGTCCGTCCACTCACTTGGGATGGCTCAAACTTTTCTGACCGACGCCGAAATCGACGAGCTGGTCGCTGTCTACGAGGCCGGCGCGACCCTGCGTGGGCTGGCGAAGCAGTTTCATATCCATCGCCTGACCGCGGCTGCCCATCTTGCCCATCGCAGCGTGCCCGTTCGCCGCGCGGGTCTGGACTCTGTGCAGGCCAAGGAAGCCGCCCGGCTGTACCAAGCTGGTTGGACGCTCGTGCAGCTAGGCCGTCGGTTCGAGGTGGACGCGCAGACCGTGCGTCGAACCATCGCACGTCAGGGAGTGTCGATCCGACCAGGTGGACGACCACGCCGGCGTGACACGAAGTGCAGTTCAGCAGCGTGAGTTGGTGGAGACCCGCACCCGGTCCTTCGGACACACCGCCTAGGCCATCATCTGCTCACGCATGACCGCTCGCACGAGACGGAACAGGCTGACGGGACCGTTGAGAACGAACTTGAAAGCGTTCCAGAGGCCCCACAGCACGACCAAGTGCAGCCACTCGGGCGGCCCCACGGTCGGATCAGGATCGTGCACACGTTGGCGGTGCGAGGTAGGGGACGCTGACGAGCATCGCCGGGATGCCCCACTGCAGCCCTCGCCGGGGTCCGTCTGGTCGCGGCCCACCGGTTGCTCTCCAGATCGGTTTGTGTGGCTCGGTGCGTTGGTTTTTGTTAGGGCTGACGTGGGTGCTCGGGTTCCTGCCGGGTCGGTCATACGACAACAAAGCCAATCTGGTGTGTCGGTCTGGCACCAAGCGGAGGGGTCGGGCTGTGGAACGCCATAATTCAGCGGCCCTGGCTCCACATCCCAACCACAGCATCCGGAGATGCCGGGACAAGGGAATCCCGGCTATGAGCGCTCTTACGGAGAGACGAGCCGACTGTGGCTCTCCGAAATCGGAAATGGCGATCTCGTCTTGCCTTAGGACTGGCCGGAGTAGCTGTCACAGCTTCGTAGTGCCACTTTCGCTGGCCGGCTTCTCATCGGTGAGCAGGCCCTTGAGCAGGCCAACGGCCAGAGCCGGTTTGGAGGGCGCATTCCAGTACCGGGCCGTCTCACCATGAACGACGAGCACGACTTTGGAGGTGTTCTGGGGGGTCTCGTCCTTGTCGGACCAGGCTTGGGTCCCGATGCCCCACAGTTGTTCGAGTTTTTCCCTATCGTGGAGGATTTCACCTGTGCCTGCCACGGAGGCAAAGGCCATGTCGTGGCTCAAGCCGAGGTTCACCTCGGCACGGTCGGCCTCGCGGGCCGCGTCCCCGTCGCCGGGGACGATGAAGTAGATGTCCCCCTCCTCTGTGACCTCTTGGACGGTCAGCGGACGCGAGATCATGGTGCCCTCCGCGGTGCGGGTGGTGAGCATGGCAAAGCGGGACCTTTTGACAAGGTCGATGACTGTCTGTCGATGGTCGGTCATGGCCGTCCTCTCGTCGAGTGTGGTGGCTGGTGTTTGTGATGTCATCGGGGTGGTCGGCCTGAGTTTCGGTCACACCTCGTTGTTGCGAGCGGCCGCGCGCCGGCCCCAGTGGGTGAGTCTCTGCACGACAGGTGGCACGCTAAGCTGCGATCCCTTGACTGGCACCGCATTTCCCGTCGCCCTGGGCAGAAACCTGTTGGCGATCCCCATCGCCCGGGTCGTGGTGCCCGGCATCAGGCCGCGCACCCGATACGCCATCCACGCCAGCGGAGTGACAGTCACCAAAGGCTTCCCCGCCAAGACACCATCGACCATGCGCCGAGCAGCCCGCGTGGAGTCAGCCGAGATCAGAGGCGCTGAGGCTGCCACGCTAAACCAATTGTGTTCGGCAGCGGCGTCACCAGTAAAGGCGGCCTGGTCGTGGGAACCGGTACGCATGAGTCCGGGAACGATGCTCGTCGCCGTCACGCCAGTGCCCACCAACTCAGCGGCCAGCCCGTCAGTGAAGCCCAGGGCTGCGAACTTGGCTGTGGAGTATGGCAGCAGATGGGGCGGGCTCACGACGCCACCCACGGAGGCGACCACGCCGATGCGTCCACGACGACGCTCCCGCATCGACGGAAGAACGCTCCACGCCATGTTGATGGGCCCCTTGGCCATGATGCCGAGCGCTTGATCGAAGTGCTCCAATGCTACGTCTGCGGCAGGCCCCACCTGAATGATGCCGGCCACGTGAATCGCCACCTCGATGGGGCCGTAGCCATTCGAAATCTCGTCGACCACGCGCTGCACGCCCTCGCGGTCAGTGACATCCATGACATGGATGGATACACGTTCCTTGAACTCGGACGCTGCACGCTGCAGAGCAGCCTCATCGCGAGCGCACAAAGCTACGTGATGGCCACGCCGATGAAGCTGGCGAGCAATCTCCAGTCCGAGGCCACGCGAACCGCCAGCAACAAGAGCAACGGGCACGACGGTCATCAGGGGTTCCCTCGCTGTTCTGCCATGACTTTCAGGACGGTCCTCATGTTGCCGTCATCAAGACCTAACTTGATCCATCGTCCCACACCTGTGTCCCGGGCGCGCACCTTCTGGCTCAACCTCGCCGCACGATTGCTGCGGCGGCCTTGAGGCCGGAGGCCGCTGCGCCGTCCAACGACGCATTACCGAACTGGTCCCCGCACACCAGCGCGCGCCCACGGCGCTCGATGCCGGCGGGCGACCTGTGCCGCCCGGGAGCCACGGCTGGGACGGTCTCGGCCAGATCATGGCGGGCGACCAGGCGCCAAGTGGCCGTGTCGGTCTGGTAGATGTGGGCGAGCTGCGAGCGCACGGCTCCCTCGTCGACCTCGCGAGGGTCGCTGCCGGGAGCGTCTGCCAGAGTCAGCGCGGCCACCAGATGCTGACCGGCGGGGGCATACTCGGGTGCCAGGTTGCTGACCACCGTAGTGGTGGCCACCTGGGCCTCACCTGAGCCATCCAGGTGGATGGCCGCGGTGTCACTTGGAGATTTAGTCGTAGCGAACCAGAAGGTGCACGTGGCATTCACCTCAGGGACGGGGCCTCCGGCGAGCTGAGCTGTCGCTGCGGGGCCCGCCGCCACGACCACGTGACGCCCGGCAAACTCACCTGCGCTGGTGGCGAGGGTTCCTGTCTCTAGATCGACGTGCTCGACAGTCGTACCCAATCTCACGTCAAGACCCTCGGCCATCAGCCGCGGCAGGGTGCGCATCCCACCGCTGGGGAGGCCCGGGGTCCCGACTGCGAACATCGCGAGCAGCCAGGACACGAATCGCGCCGAGGTGGACTGATCACGCTCGCACAGGACGCCTGCCAGGAAGGGGTCAATCACCTGCCGCCGCAGGGGCCCGGTGAAACCACTGGAGTCAAAGTTCTCGCCGCGTGGCCTGTCCCGGACCACCGACCGCGCCACGGCTGCCAGCAGGGCGAAGTCTCCCGGACGGACCAGCCCTGACGCCAGAGCGGCAGGCAGACGGCCGGGGCGGCGGCTTGGGTCGTTCAGTTCCACCAACCTGTCGCCGGTGCGCACCCGCACCTGTCGCGGGAAGGAACGCAGACCGAGCCGGCCCATCGGGACCACCTTGCGCAGATTGGGGTAGGCAGGGTTCAGGACCTGGAATCCACGGTCCACAACGAAGCCGTCTACGTCGTCGCTGGTGACTCGACCTCCTACCCGTTCGGCTGCCTCCAACAGCACGACATCCAGCCCGAGGCGGGCCAACTCACGGGCGCAGGACAAGCCAGCGACGCCGGCACCCACCACCACATCATGTGCGCTCTCGGGCATCAGTCCTCATCCTGTCCTGTCGCTCGTTTTCTTCGGGATAGTGGCCCTCGATGTGATCCGGCTGGGTCACTGGTTCATCGTCGGGGGTTCCTGCGCAGAAGCTCAGCGGTGAGCGCGGCCGCGAACCCGGTTCAGGCCGCATAGGGTGCCAGCACGGCTTGCGCAGGCTACGATACCACAACGAGTTGGGACGGGTAGCGATGCCACCGGCCACGGCAGTGGCGGTGACTACCGCGCCCACCACCGCGATGGTGCGAGCAAATTTCCACGAGTCAAGATCGCGGGACGCCTCGCGTACTGAGTCGTCGAAACCGGTGTGCCGCCCTTCGGGGGCTCACCAGCAGGTCCAGATCGTTCTCCTTGACCACGGTGTCGTGCAGCATCGACCCCACCAGCGGTGCGGCGAGCTTCGCCTCAATTGGCGTGATCAGACCGATCCAATGACCAGCCAGCCGCGGGGTCATGACCGGAGCTGTGGCCACCGGGCGCGGCCCAAGGCCCCTCACCCGGGCATAGCGCTGCATCATCTCGGCATAGCTGAGCCGGTCGGGGCCGCCCGCGTCGAAGGTGCGGTTCACCTCCGCCGGGAGGTCCGCAGCAGCCACGAGGTAGTGCACGACATCGGCGGCGTCGATGGGCTGGATCTGGTTGCGCAACCAGGCCGGGCCGCCAGCAGCGGGGAGCCGCTCGGTGAGCGTGCGCAGCATGTCGAAGGATGCGGAGCCGGCGCCCATCACCACGCCGGCGTGGATGGCGGCGGTCGGGACGCCGCTGCCCATCAGAACCTCGCCGACCGCCAACCGGCTAGCCAGGTGTTCGCTGAGATCCTCCTCGCCGGGGTGCAGGCCACCCAGATAAACGATCCGCTCCACACCGCTGCCCGCAGCAGCTTTGGCAAAAGCCTCCGCAATGGAACGCTCGGTTTTGGCGAAGTCCCCGTCGCCGCCCATTGAGTGCATCAGAAACCAGGCCACCTTGGCCCCCGCCATGGCGCGAGCGAGGTCCTCGTCCGACTCGGCGTCGCCCTCAACCACCTCAACGAGCTGCCGTACAGAGGCCTCCAGCTTCGACGCGTCGCGGACCAGCAACCGCATCGACCAGCCTTCGTCCAGCAGGCGCTCCAGCACCAGACCTCCGACGTATCCTGTGGCACCAGTCAGCATTCCCGTACGATTGCCCATGATGACAAGAATGCATGAACACAACACTCTGCGCCCGGGTTCGGGTGAACCGCTTACTCGATCGAGAGCAGCCGATGACCTCCCCACCCTTCGCCAACAAGATCGCCAGCGCTGGCCCCGTCGCTTCCAATGCGTTGCAGGATGCCAGCCCGCGGCGCCGGGTAGTCAGTGCCGCCACCCTCGTTGTGGGTGCGGGCGTGCTGGCCTGGTCGCTGCGGCTTCCCCCGGGCGACGCGCTGTTCTACCCTGGGACGCTGCTGCTGGCCCTCACTTGGATAGGCGGGGCGAGGCTCTCGGGGCCGTTGCCCCCGCGCCACCGCCGCACTGGCGAAAGTCGGCTACGGGTCCTGGCAGAAGCTCTGGCCGCGGGGCTGATCCTGGTGACCATCTTTCTGGTGGGCGCCGTGGTCGTCTCGCTGGTCCCGGCCCTGGCCACGCCGGTCCAGGAGTTCCTTGATCACGCCCGCAAGGGGAACCTGCTGCTGGTGGCAGCGATCACCGCGGCCAACGGGCTGGCCGAGGAACTCTTCTTCCGCGGCGCTCTGTTCGCAGCCCTCCCGCGCCGCTGGCAGCTGGCGGAGACCACGGTGGCATACACCGTCGTGACGGCTCTATCCGGAGTGCCGCTGCTCGCACTCGCAGCACTGCTGCTCGGCGTGGTAGTGGCCCTGCAGCGCCGGGCCACCAGCGGACTCCTCGCATCCGTCGCCACGCACCTGGTGTGGTCGCTCGGAATGTTGCTCCTGCTGGGACCGACCCTCAGCACCGCCAGCCGACTCATGCACTGAACCCTCTCCAGGACCATCCATGACCACACTGATCTGGCTTCGCGACGACCTCCGTCTGGCTGACCACCCGGCCCTGACGGCCGCCTGCGCGGCAGCACACGGACCCGTGGTGGCACTGTGGATCCACGAAACCCGCAGGACCGATGAAGAAAACAATCGGCACGGCCCGCGCCCGCTCGGTGCGGCCGCCCGGTGGTGGTACCACCGCAGCCTGCAACAGCTGGCGCCACGGCTTGCCAACCTGGGCATTCCACTCGTTCTCGCCCGGGGTGATGCCGCGAACGTCATGCGCCGAGTCGTGGACACCGTACAACCCACGTGCGTGCACTGGACACGACGCTACGCCCCGGCAGCCTGCCGATTGGACGCCGCCATCAAGCAAGAGTTGAATTCCTGCACCGAAGTGCACAGCCACCCCGGCAGTCTGCTCGTCGAACCCTGGCTGATGCAGACGGCCAACGGCTCCCACTACCAAGTTTTCACACCTTTCAGCCGGGCCGTAGCCGACCTGCCCCTCGGTGCCCTCCTGCCCGAGCCCTCACCGGTCGACGCACCGGACGGTGCGGCCACAGCCCTCTCCACGTTGCGGGAGGACGGTGTCCTGCAGAACTTGGAGGACCTTGGCTTGCTCGACGACGGCCCCGCCTGGTGGGACGACACCCTCGAACAGCACTGGGAGCCCGGTGAGTTGGCAGCCCGGCAGCAACTGGACGCCATCGACGGCTGGTTGCCCGGCTATGCCAAACGCCGTGACCTGCCCGGGGAGGAAAGATCCACCAGCAGAATCTCGCCGAGGCTGCGGTGCGGGGAATTATCGCCGCGCCAAGCCTTGACCGCAGCCCGTAGCAGCACGGCCGCGGGCGAGGACATCGCCGCTTGGACCAGGCAACTCTACTGGCGCGAGTTCTGCTGGCACCTGCTCCACTACCGCGGAGATCTGGAGGACACCCCCATGCGTTCAGCTTTCGCGGAATTCCCCTATCGTCCCGACGACCACCTGGCGCGGGCCTGGCGACAGGGCCGCACCGGCATCGACCTCGTCGACGGCGGAATGTGGCAACTATGGCAGGCTGGCTGGATGCACAACCGGGTGCGCATGGTCGCTGCATCGCTGTTCACCAAGAACATGCTCCAGCCATGGCAAGACGGCGAGCAGTGGTTCTGGGACACTCTCGTGGACGCAGACGAGGCCATCAATCCTGTCTCTTGGCAGTGGGTGGCCGGCAGCGGCGCGGACGCTGCGCCCTACTTCCGCGTCTTCAACCCTGAACTCCAGCGCTCCCGGTTCGACCCGCGCAGCTGCTATGTCGAGCGCTGGATCCCGGCGGGACTCGATCGGCCTATCGTGCCTGTCGTCAACCTGGCCGAGTCGCGACGCGAGGCGCTGGCCGCTTACCAGCAAGTAAGTGCGGCATCCGCAGCCGATGCCAGGCCTGAACGTGGTTGAGGTGGGTGTCCACGGAATGACACGGTTCGTGGTGGAGTTTGAATCGGCCCTGCCACCCGAAGAGCTATGGAGAAAACTGTGGGAACTGTCGCGGCACAGCACGGCAGTGCCTTTCACCAAGGTGAGCAGCGACGATGGCTCCGCCTTGCGTGCAGGAAGCCATTTCGTGGCGCGTACCGCTCTGGGCCCGCTGCGGTTCGACGATCACATGCTCGTGAACAGGTGGCAGCCACCGAACTACGTGGTCATCATCAAGACCGGACCGGTACTCACCGGCACCATCCACGCGAGCATCGAGGCAGTGGGCACCGGAAGCCGTCTTCACTGGGAACAAGACTTCAGCGTCCGCGGTGTGCCGGACGTCCTGGCAACGCTCGTGAGAATGCCGGTGGCAGTAGGCTACTCCCGGGTGCTGCGTCGTATCACGGGCTGAGTTCTGACGGCACTAAGGCCACTGGGAGCCTTGTGTGTGGGTGGAGCATAGGGGATTCGAACCCCTGACCTTCTCATTGCGAACGAGACGCGCTACCAACTGCGCCAATGCCCCAAGTGCAGGAGTCATCGTACACCACCTGTCCTTCGGCCACCAAGGCGCGAGTGGACCCGGCCCACAGCTGAGACACAGCCACCCCACATACACTGGGGCTCACACCGCAGATCCGCTGCGCGCAGCCAGGAGACGTCATGGGCCTTGACACGATCCGTCACATCGCCGGTTCCACCGCCCGCAGCCTCGTCGGCACCGCATCCCGGTGGCTTGTCGATGTCAGCTCGATCCGTCGACCTGCCACCAACGATTCCCCCGCATTCGATCTCTCTTACATCCGCACCGGCCCCCGCGGGCGCATCCCGGTGCTGGTTGTTCCCGGCGGCCCTGGCCTGGGATCAATCCTCCCCTATTTTTCCTTCCGTCACCGTGCAGCAGCCCGCGGCCTAGACGTCATCATGGTCGAGCACCGCGGTGTCGGCTCGTCCCGGACCGATCTCAACGGAGCCGATCTGCCTTTTTCGGCGATGCGCATCATTCCCACCGTCGATGACCTGGCTGCCGTCTTGGAAGCCGAGCAGATAGACCGCGCCGTCATTCTCGGCTCCTCCTACGGCAGCTACCTGGCCGCTGGGCTCGGCGTGCGCCACCCACACCTTGTCACATCCATGCTCCTCGATTCCCCGCTGCTATCCAGCAAAGATGACCTCATCTTGCGTCAGCTGATCCGTGACACCCTGTGGCACGGAAAAGTCCCCGGTATGACCCAGATCGCCACCGAGATCAGGCACCTGCACACCGAAGGCATGCCCGAGACAGCCCTGCTCATCATTGCTCGAACCGTCTACGAACTCGGCGGACCGGGCTTGCTCCGGCGACTCATTGATGCACGTCACACGCTGAGAGGCAGCGCCGTGTGGAAGGCCGCCACCGCGATCGCCGGGAGCATCACACAGTTGCCCTCGGTCCACGGTTTCCACGAATTCGATCTGGCAGGGGTTATCGCCATCCGGGAGCTCGGCTTCGCACCGCCCCCCGATGACGAGCCTTTCGACGTCGCACTGCTCCTCGCAGAGACAGCTAGACAATTCCCACCCTTCGAAGCCGAGCCCTTCAACCTCGTCGAGGAATTCCCTCTGTTCACCTGGCCCACCGTGGTACTCACCGGAACCCGGGACCTGAGCACCCCACCATCGGTGGCCCACAAGATCGCAGGGCTCATCCCTGGAGCCACCCTGGTCGAGCTCGACAACGGGCACGGTGCCCTCGATTCACATGAACTCGCGACCCTGGAGGTCATTGAGCAACTGGCCGACGCCAAAGCCTTGGATGCCGCCACAACAGCCCGGCTGAGTACTATGCGGCCCCGAGGCGCATCGGTGTCGCTGACCGGGATTCTGGAGCATCTTCTGCCCGCGCAACCGACCGGGCAGTGAACCCGTCTGGTGAGGGGAAACGATGGGTCACTGCCCGGCAGCAGGCGGAAGTTCCTGGGTATCGTCATCGGCAATTGACAAAGGAGATTGCCCGTCGAAATTGGCCGATGGCTGCTGCGCACCCACCGGAAACTGCAACTCATCAGATGCCACTGGCGCGGCCAAATCGATGGTGCGTACCGACCGTGGCAGCAGCGGCTTCGACACATAAGTCGTCGGTGCTACCGGTATCGGCTCCCACAGCGACCCGAGAGTCTCCTGCACCGGTCCGGTGATCTCGACGGACCGCTCACCGATCTCCTCGGCGATTTCCGCCGGAGTCTCACAAGTCAGCATCTCGGAGATGTTGACCGTGCTCTCCTCGGCGCCGAAACGCGCCTCGGCGCGCAGCGGTTCCAAAGCACGGTCCAAGGTGACGACTGACCACCGGGACAGCCCGACCCAGCCCACCAGCCCAAGCACCGGTACCAGCGACCACAGATGCGAGACCGGCACCAGGAAGGGCACGATGATGCCGGCTACGAGACCCAGTAGCGCAAGATTCAATCCCAGGCGGCGACGCCTGACGGCCAACCTCTGGGCCACTGCTATCCGATACCTGGCTGCGCGACGGGTCGCGGGAGTCGACACGCTGGCGCCAGAATCCTGCAAAAACTCACTTTCCCGGCTTCCACTACGGCGAACAACCTGCATATTGTCAGCGAAGGAATCAGCCACGGTCTCCTCGAAACCATGGTGGGTGTCGCGCTTGGACAGGTAGCCCGGCATGAGGTACGCGATCCATCCAATCGCGATCACACCGAAGATCAGTCCCGTCAGCACGTGCCCAAAAATACGGAATCGATCAAGTAGCCCGCTACAGGCGCGCCGAAGCAGGTCACAACTGAATCACACCGCTGTAATTAGTGAACAAGATCCACTAGTGTATTGCGTTCTAAGAAGCGGGTGAGCAGCCCTCGTGGGAACTCCTCGCAACACACCGCAAAGCACTCATGATCACGCCATTCGCCGTTGATGTGCAGGTAACGCTCCCGCAACCCCTCGGCCCTAATCCCCAGCTTGTCCACCACCCGCAAGCTTGGAGCATTCTCCGGACGGATGCAGATTTCGACCCGGTGCAACCCGACAACTTGGAACAAATAATCGATCGTCAGGGCGACGGCCGCCGGTGCGATGCCACGCCCAGCCCAGCGCTGCCCCACCCAATACCCGATTGAGGCCGACCTCGCCGAACCCATCATGATCGACGACACTGACAGCTGTCCGATGATCTGGCAGCGGGCCATCTCATGGTCATCGACACCCGGATCGTCGACCCAGCCGATCGCGAAAGACAATGCCTCCAAGTCCTTAGCCTGCCGACGGACCTGCTTAATCCACTGTGTGTAGCTGAAATGTTCCCTGGCTCCCGCGCCCGGGGGCAAGGTCGCATCCCACTGGCAGGTCCACGGCAGGTTTATCGCGCGCACCTGCTCGTAGCTGCGGGCGTCGCGTTTGTCCATGGAACGCAACACCATGTGGCCGTGGCTCATCACCATCGGCCACCGATGTTCCGCGGGCATCCTGGTTCCCGCAGGTAACGAGAACTCAGTCATTCAACCGCAGGCACCTCACCCGCTCACCGAGAGACACCGGAGCCGAACCCGGGGCACGCACGATGACGGCATCGGCGCCCACCATATCCAGCAGCCGCAAGTGACGGCCCTGGCCAAGCGGCACGACCACCTGCTCACCTTCTTGGGCACGCATCGTCGCGAAGGATACCGTGGTGACTTCGCCAGTAGCTGGCATGTCCGAACCGATCAGCGCCTTGATCTCCTCGGTGGTCACCACAGGGGCACCCATCAGCTTGCGCACCAAGGGCCGCACGAAGAACTGGTGGTCAACGTAGGATGCGACCGGATCGTCGGGGAGCATGACGAGCGGAATTTCGTCCTCACCAATCAGCCCGAAACCGATCTGCTCTCCCGGTTCGATGGCGACCAGCGCGGTGTCGGTGAGTCCCATCCCGGCAACCACCCGTGGCAGCAGAGCATCGGCGTCCAGTGAACCGGTGGCCACCACCAGGTCAGCGCGGATCAGTTGGTCGGCGATTGCGTCGCGCAGTTCCCGCTCCGATTCGACAGTGAGCGCGACCCGCCACACTTGGGCCCCGTCGGCCTTCAATGCCGCCGCAAGCAGGTGAGATTCGGCATCGGCATCGTCGGAATGAGCCAACAGCGACAATACAACGACACGCGGGCGCGGCCGAGCCATCACCCGGTCGACCCCGGCGAGAGCCAACAGCGCCGAACGACGTGCGTCGAGAGTCTGCCCAGATTGCATGATCGGCACCCCAGGGCGCACCTCGGTACCCGCCCGACGCACGTTGTCACCGGCCAGCACCACATGGTCGACGAGCAACGAATCGCCGTCGGCCAAGCCTTGGGATGCAGGAAGCACTGCGTCGGCGCCCTCGGGCATCTCTGCACCAGCACTCACCCGGGCAGCCGCACCCATCTTGGTGACCTGGCCGTCGCCGCGCAGCTTCAGGGTGGTGGTCATGCCCTCCTGCAGACCGGCAAGATCTACTGCGCGCACCGCATAGCCGGAAACCGCAGCCAGATCACTCGCGGGCACCAGCACATCGGAGACGATGTCCTCACATACCGCAGTGCCCCAAGCATCAAGCAGGTACATTCCGAATGCGGGCAGCGGTTCGACCAGCGACAGCAGGTAGTCACGCTGATCCTCCACCGAGCGGCGCCCCCGCGCATCGACGGGTGGGGGAGCCGGAAGCGTGCGCGGAACCTCCGGCGTCTCCTGGGCGGTCTCGTCTTCCGTACGAGCCGCACGCCGCTTGAACAAAGCCATGGACCTACCATAGGTGCATGGCGCAGGACTCCCACGCCCACGACACCCGAAGGGCCGAACTGCGTTCCCGGGTCAATCGACGCCGCGCCGAACGCTGCACCGCACAGCGCACCGACGACGACCGCACCCGCACCACATTGGCGCTCGATCTCATCGCATCCTTGTGCGAGCCCGGGGGCACCATCGCCTGCTATCTGTCGACGGGATGCGAGCCGAGCACCATGGGACTGATCGTGAGTCTGCTCGGTACCCATGAGCTACTCGTCCCCTACCTGCGCCGCCCACCAGGGGTTCAAGGTGTTCCCTTCCCCGACTGGGCGCGTCTTCACGATCTCGCCGAACTCACCGAGGGTCCCTTCGCCATCCCCGCACCCCCACCGCCGGGTCTGGGTGCCTCGTCGCTGAGCCGTGCCTCGGTGGTGATCGCAGCTGCACTGATGGCCGGGGCCGACGGCTCCCGGCTGGGTACCGGAGGCGGGTGGTATGACCGCGCATTAAGATTCGCCACCCCGGGAACCCCAGTGGTCGTGCTTCTCAATGACGACGAGGTGGCCTGCTGCCCGATGGCCGACCACGACATTCCCATCGAATGGATTGTTACCCCGACCAGCGTGATTCGCACCACTTCGTGAGGTTGCCATCGCCAGTTGGTGCAGGGAATGCACAACGGGCCGCCGAGGTTTACCATTGTCGACCGGGGTGCATGAGCACCCCTGCGGACAAGCACCACGTGTGGAAGAGAAACGATGCCCACCTATCAGTACCGTTGCCAGGACTGTTCGCGCGACCTGGAGGCGTTCCAGAAGTTCTCCGACGACCCGCTGACCACCTGCCCATCCTGTGGCGGTGCGCTGCGCAAAGTGTTCAACTCGGTCGGTATTGTGTTCAAAGGCTCGGGCTTCTACGCCACCGATTCCCGGTCGGTCTCTTCCACCGCATCGCAGTCGTCGCACACCAGCAGTTCCGATTCCTCGGCGTCGGGTTCATCGTCGACGACCTCGGACTCCTCCCCAGCCTCCAGTTCGGCAGCCTGAACTTTTCCACAGCCCCGCACCGATCTGAACAATTGGGGCAGCGCTCGGCCATCATCCGTGCATGAGCGATCTTCTTGCGAGACTGGCCCGGTTCGCACGCTGGCATCGCCGTACCATCGGTGCCTGCGCCGCGGTCATATGTTTCCTGGCCACCGTGTGGGTATTGTCCCCCACCTCCGAAGGCATCGGGGTAATCATAACCACCCGCGATCTTCCCCTCGGGGCTACCTTGTCCGCCGACGATTTGGCAGTCGTTAAGGTTCCCACGACGGTGGTGCCGCAAGGCGCACTCAGCGATGCCCAGTCCATCATCGGGCGCACACTCACCGGCCCGGTCACCCGAGGAACTATGCTCACCGAGGTCTCCACCACATCCCTGCGGGAGATTTCGGATAACGGGCGTGCCCTCGTCCCGTTCCGGGTGAAAGATGTCTCCTTGGTCGCATTGCTCGAAGTCGGCAGACACATCAAGGTGGTTGGCTCGGCCACCGACGGATCAGTCATCAACGTGGCCGATGATGTGGAGATAGTGAACCTTCCCCCTCAACAAGATACTGGAATTGGCTCGTCAAATGGAGCACTGATCGTAGTCGCAGCCGACAATGAGACCGCAGCACGACTTGCTGCAGCCGCGGGACAGATGGACCTCGGCGTCATCATGTCGTAACGTGGCAACTGGTAATCTGCACATTTTGTGCAAAGTTGCCAATTTGCCAGTACAGGATTCAAGAGTTACACCCTCTGTACTAATAACTTGAATCCTGTTCCAAACGTCCTGACCGGCTGGCCAGGGCAACTCACACAAGGAGACACAACACATATGCAGGGGTTCAAAGACTTCATCATGCGCGGCAACCTCATCGAGCTCGCCGTTGCCTTCATTATGGGCGCTGCATTCAAAGACGTCGTCGACGCTTTCACCAACATCGTGCTCTCGCTGCTCTCCGCCATCCTTGGCGGCACCCCGAACTTCAATTACTTCGCGCCCGGCGGCATCCCGGTAGGTGCCTTCCTCACCCAGGTGGTGTCCTTCCTGCTGATCGCCTCTGTCGTGTACTTCGGCATGGTGCTGCCTTACAACAAGCTGCGTGCTCGTTTCGACCCCCCAAAGGAAGAAGAGACTGGTCCTTCCGAGGCCGAGCTACTCACCCAGATCCGCGACGCCTTGGTCAACAAGCAGAACTGATCCCACGCGTAAAGAACGGGGTCGGTGCATTATGTGCGCCGACCCCGTTTGCATGCCCGCTCAGAGGATCAGGAACGAATCTCGGAACCGTTCTTCTCTGTCGGAGAACACGATCACCTCGATCTCCTGGCTTCCTGGTTCCTCGCAGTACAAGCCGACATATGCCACCCGCTCCCGGGGAAAACCGCTGGAATCAAGGATTCTAGACAGCTCGGAATGGAGTTTTTCTGCATCGATACCGGTGAGCGTGAACTCTCGGGCCTTGCCCACCACAGGGTCCTTATCTAGGCAGGTCACCACACGCGGATTGTGCGGCGAAGTCGCCCCGTTGAGGCCAAGACCCACATGACAATCCGTTCCGTCGGGCTGTGTCCAGGTCTTGCCGTGCATGACGACAGAAGCACCTCTAGCCGAGGCCGGCCCAGGAAGCGACACCATGAACGCCTCGGTCCCCGGGGCCAAGGCACGCAGTTCTCGCAGGAACAGGTCGAGGCCCCCGGCCGACAGGAAGTCGATCTGATCGGAGGAATTAATTCCTGGTTCTCCATCGAGGGTTGATTCCAGAACCACCGATTCATCCCCACTGCCGCACCAGGAACTCACGACGACCGTCCCCGTCATCGCCACATAGCCTCGAAGCACTGGCGAATCCTGGCAGCTGGCCATCAGTCTGTCGTATTGGGCATCAATCGCCTCAGTGTCCAGTACACCCAATGTGGTGGCCCCCGAAGGGAGAGCCTCGCTGTTCAAGAGATCACTACCACGCACCGATAATTGTCCGCGATCGCGCACCACGACGGAAACATCCCCGGGGCTCACCGCAAACCTAGTGATCATGTCCTTGCCAGAGACCACGTCATCAAGTCGCGAGGCAACAGTACCTGCATCGTTGATAGAAGAGGGAACGCAGCCCGTTAGGAGCAGCACGCCGCAGCCCAGGACAATCGCCGTGGTTAATCCGGGTCTCATGATTCATCCCACCGTTCCGTGATGTGGCGGTCGATCTGCCATCAACGCACGGTCACGCGCATCCGGTTTACCGGATCTGCGCACCCGTGCGTGGGGGCCCACACCAAGATTCTGCAACACCGCCCGGGTGGCCGCATCCAACTGAGCCGCACCGATGCCCGGACGATCGTTCGCAGGCACGAACCGAGGCCATACCTGCCCCCGGGCTAAGGCCTGATCCCGGGCATCTTGGAGCCGTTGAGTATCCCAGCCGAGATCAAGAATCCGCTGGGCGACGCCAACCGGATCGAAGCCACCGCTGACGGCAATCCGCTCACCGGTCAGCGACCACACGACGAGTTCTGCGAGAGTCATCCCACCTCCCTGTACAGGTCCGATCACCAGTGCACCGATGACACCCACAGGCCTTCTCGCGACGTACGGAAGATGCCTCGTATGTCGATCCGGTTGTCGCCATGGACACCTCCCAGCGACGCAGAAGACGCTTTTGACAAGCGGCGACCCCGGCAGGAATCGAACCTGCGACACGAGGTTTAGGAAACCTCTGCTCTATCCCCTGAGCTACGGGGCCATGACACCGATCAACCGGCGACCGCCCCAGCCTACCCTTCCCCGGACCACCCAGCCACTTGGCAATGGTCTATGGCGCTCGTGAACCCACAGTGATCGTGTATCAGTCACAATGGATGTACCCCACTGCACCGGCCCGTTGGCAACGAGGAAAGGCGACAATGCACGAAACCGAAATGTTGATCATCGCAGGCGTGCTCGTCATCGTCGCCATCTCGTGGTTCGCATCCCGGCTGGGAGTCGCCGCCCCCATCCTGCTCACCGTGGTGGGCGCAGGCATCTCTTTCGTCCCCGGCACTCCTTCGGTTGTCCTGGACCCAGACCTCATCCTCACCGTGGTGTTGCCCCCACTGCTGTTCGCGGCGGCGATCAACATGCCGGTCCGTGATTTCCGGCGCGACTTGAGTTCCATCACAATCCTGTCGGTTGTCCTGGTCATCATCTCGGCCTTCGCCGTCGGCACATTCATCTACTGGTTATTCCCCGCACTCAACTTCGCAGCCTCGGTGGCAATCGGCGCCGTCGTCGCACCGCCCGATGCCGTAGCAGCCACTGCCATCGGCAAGAGACTCGGCCTGCCCCGTCGCCTGGTCACCATCCTGGAAGGCGAGGGACTGGTCAACGACGCGACGGCCCTGGTACTGCTGCGCACCGCGGTCGCGGCCATTGCCGGGGCATTCTCCTTCACCGAGGCGGTCGGCGAGTTCGTCTTCGCGGTCATCATCGCTCTGGTCATCGGCCTGGGCGTGGGGCTGCTCGCCGTTGCGGTCCGCTCCCATCTCGATCAACCGGTGCTCAACACTTTGATCAGCTTCGTCGTACCCTTCATTGCCTTCATCCCCGCCGAGCACGTCCATGCCTCGGGCGTGCTGTCGGTGGTGATCGCTGGGCTGGTCACCGGGGCCATGGCACCAAGACGGTTCACCGCCTCCGCCCGGGTCACCGAACGCACCAACTGGCGCACCATCCAACTGCTGCTGGAAAATGGCGTTTTCCTCGTCATGGGCTACCAGGTTGAAGACCTGCTGGAGGACGTCCATTTCTCCCAAGATTCGGTGGCCACCACCATCTGGCTGGGCCTAGGAACCGTCGCGGTACTCCTCGTCGTACGCGTCCTAGTGATGATCCCCCTGATACACCACCTGTTCATTTTGCAGAAACACTCGGCGCAGAAGGCCGAGATACTCTCCGATGTGCTCGATGGTTTCCAGCTTGATGATGGCCCACTCACCGAGAATACCGCCCGGGTCACCCGGCGTCTGCAACGCAGACACGCCGACGCCACCTTCCACGCCACCCAAGGTCTGGGATGGCGCGGCGGCGCGGTGCTCGCTTGGTCGGGCATGCGCGGAGTGGTCACCCTGGCCGCAGCCCAGTCCCTGCCATGGACGATGCCACACCGCTCCCAGCTGATGCTCATCGCTCTCATCGTCGCCATCGTCACCCTCGTCATCCAAGGCGGAACCCTGCCTTTCCTCATCTCCGCGCTGGGCATCCGCGGAACCGATGAAGAGAAGGACCGACGAGAGATGCAACTGCTACGTCTCGACCTGGCCGAGGCCGCAGGGGCTCTGTTGGATTCCCCTGAGCTCAGACAGTCGAACGGACATCCCTTTGACCCGGAAGTTCTACGCCGGGCCCGTGCCGCCCGGTTAGTGCTGGCAAACAAGGTGGATCGCGAAGACCTGGAGGCACTGGCGACCCCACTCATGCAGTACCGGGAGTTGGAGCGCCGGATGCTCGAAGCCGAGCAGGCCGCACTGCTCGATATCCGCGCCTCCCGTACCTACTCCTCACGTGCCTTGGAGGCGGCCCAGCATCAGATCGACAATGCGGGAGTCCGCCTGGAAGCAGGACGCCCGGTGCATTGATCATTTGTTGCCCGTTGTTGCAGTCGATACATTCCCAAATCTTGCATTCAACAGCGGCCTGAGTAGTATCTACATCAAGAAAACGGCTGCCGCGATCGTATGTCTCCTGGGGGTGGGTAGACGGCCTTTGGCCCGATCAGCTGGCAGCCGTTTTCCCTGTCAGGACACTGAACGTGAGCCTCGCGAGGATTTGGCGATGCTCGTGTCCGCGATGGTGCTCGCCGGGTCGGCGGCCCTGACCACAGGCCAGCATCTGTCATCTTGTGTGCGACTGTGCGGCTCCACACTCACGAGCTTCATACTCCGGCTTCCTGCAGTGAGATGAATCGCATCCCTGAACCCGGCCCGGCATGCGTCTCACGCGTCATGCTCCTGGCAGCCTGGTGGATATCCCGCAGCATGATAGGCATCTGTATCCCCACTGCCTGAATGCATCCGGGGATGACAAAGGAGGGCCCCAGCGAAGCCCTCCTCCTTGTTGCCGATGTCCGCTTGGACTTTCAGATATGGCCTACTTGGCCACCCAGATACCGGTGGCCACCTGCGGATCGATCGTCACCCTGCCCTCGGGACCACGTAGCTCTGCGCCACCGCCACTGACCAAGGCCTCGATCTCGACGCCGGGACGCAGACCGATCTCCACTAGTGCAGCCAAGGTTTCGGCGTCGGCCTGAACGAACTCGGAGAGCCGTTTGATGGTGAACTTCCGGGGAGCGTCGCCCAGCCGGGAGTCCAGTGAGACAACGTCGACACGGAAATCCTCGGGTCGCAGCTCCCCATCCAAGGATGGAATCGGGCAGCCATAAGGCGACCACTCGGTCTCATTGAGAAGTACAGTGAGCCGCTTCTCCAAGGCATCACCCATCACGTGTTCCAGTTTGCAAGCCTCCTCGTGGAGGATCACGTAATCCATGCCGATAATGTCGGCCAACATCCGCTCGGCCAGCCGGTGCTTGCGCATCACCGCGCGGGCCCGGGCCCACCCCGTCTCGCTGAGCTCAATCTGGCGGTCGTTTCGTACCTTCAACAAACCATCGCGTTCGAGACGTGCGACCGTCTGGGAAACCGTCGGGCCGGACTGGTGCAGCCGCTCGACGATACGGGCCCGCAGGGGCTCGATCCCCTCCTCCTTGAGCTCAAGAATGGTGCGCAGGTACATCTCAGTCGTATCGATCAGTTCACTCATGTGATGATGTCCTTCCGCATCCCATGGTAACGCTCACCTTACCTGAACCAGATATTAGCGGTCCACGGGCCCGAAAATCCTGGGAACGCCATTTCACGGCCCACGATCACTGCCTGCGATAGGCGACCCACCCCGACACCCCAGCGACAGCAACAGCAAGCACCACTGCGACGATCGTCTTGCGCATTCCCAGCCCGGAGCCGGAATCCGTGTCCTCTCCGGGCTGCGAGGTCTGCTGCGACGCCTGCTCCTCCGGAGCGGGCTCGGATGCACCCGGCTCGGTGCTGGGCGTCGCTGATGCGCCGCCTCCCGGAGGAGCTGACGGCGCCGGAGGCAGAGCCTCCACAACAGTGGGGAGTTCGGCCTCCACCAGCTTCGTATCGCCGACCGAGCCGAGCAGTACGCCATCGCCTGCCAAAGTCATCGTCGCACTCTCGCCACGATCCTGCTGCGGTGCAGCCTGGGAGCCATTGGTGGCATAACTCAGCATGTCGAAGGACAACACCGAGTTGTAGGTGCGCAGCACTGCGGAGTTCGCGTTGACGAAGTTGCCATCAGTCACCCAGGCAGGGGCATCGGCCTCCCGCGCCAAAGGTTGGGGGCCCGGTGCAGTGGGTGCGGCTGCGTAGTAAAGCCCGCCGGGATCCCCGTTGGTGATGATCCAGATGTTGCCCTTCGAGGAAACCATCATTGCCTGGGCCCGATGGGGACCGTCGGGATAGGTAAAGGTCCATTTGCTGGTCGGCAGTGCCGACCCGTAACTGGAAGATTCGACGCGATACACCGTGACAGACGGGGATGGGGACCCGGAATCCAGGTCACCGGCATACAGTTGCCCGTTGTACACCGCAAGTGCCTCGATATCTGTGACCTCGGCATCCCAGCCCACCTGACCGACGACCTTTCCGGTCTGATCGATGGCGACGGCCTTGGGACCTCCGGGAGCCAACCAGTAGACGCCGCGTGTTTGGTCGGCAGCCAGCGCGGAGGAAGTTGCGAGGTCGGTGGGAATGGTGATGGTGTCACCGGGCGCGGCCAAGGCAGGCAGACCAGCGAGCGTGCTGCCGACCACCACCGCGGTGACCGCTGTTGCAATCACGCATCGACGCATCGTGACCTCCTGGTTGGACTTCCTGAAGTCTAGCGATCCACTCCCAGTCATCCGGACACGACAGCGCCGGGCAGCTCCGTCGAACCACCCGGCACCATACGGTTCCCTCAGCCGAGTAGAAGCTCCGCCAGCAACCCCTGGACGAAGTACAAAATGAACAGCACCGCGACCACCCACATGATCGGATGAACCTGTTTCAACTTGCCAGCGAACAATTTCATCACGACGAAGGTGATGAAACCAGCACCGATACCGACGGTAATCGAGTAGGCAAAAGGCTGGAAGATCATCGTCATGAACACCGGGAAGGCGATCTCCAGATCCCGCCAGTCGATGTCGGCGATCTGCTGCAGCATCATGAAACCGACCAGCACGAGCACCGGGGAGACGGCCTCCGAGGGGATCACGTTGATGATCGGGGTGATGAATATGGAGAGCAAGAACAACCCACCGGTCACCACCGATGCCAAACCGGTGCGGGCCCCCGAAGCGACACCCGCGGTCGATTCGATGAAGGAGGTGTTCGAGGAACTGGAACCCAGACCACCGAACATCGCGCCCAGGGAGTCGACGAGCAGAATTTCACGTAGATGTTCCGGCTCGCCGGTGTCATCAAGCAGGTGTCCCTCGCTACCGACGGCGACCATAGTACCGATGGTGTCGAAGAAGTCGGCCAGCAGCAGCGAAAAGACCAGCATGACTCCGGTCAGCACCGAGCCCACGGTGGCGTGCCCGTCGGGGGCGAAGCCACCCAGGATGTCCACCCGGCCCAGCAGTGAGAAGTCGGGCAGCGAGAAGGCATCGCTTCCCGGCAGCACCGGGATATTGAGCGCCCACCCGGTCGGGTTCTCCTTGCCAACCCCACCCAAAACGACGAAGTGCTCCAGTACGACGGCCAGCAGCGTGCCGAACAGAATCGACCACAGCATGGCCCCACGCACTTTGCGGGCGTGCAGGAAAGCGAGCAGGGCGAAGGTGGCGACGAAGACAAAAATCGGCCAGCCCATGAGGGAACCGTTGACACCCAGCTGAGTCAGCGGGGAGCCCGAGCGAATCACTCCGGCGTTGGCCAGCCCGACCAGGGCGATGAACAGGCCCAATCCCACCGAGATGGCGGTGCGCAGGGATGCGGGCACTGCGCGGAACACAGCTTCACGGAAACCGGTGAGCACCAGCAAAGTGACGACGATGCCCTCGACGACGATCAAACCCATCGCATCCGCCCAGGTCATCATCGGGGCAATGACATAGGCAAGCTGAGCATTGAGCCCCAGACCTGCGGCGATACCGATCGGGAAACGCCCGACGATACCCATCAGCAATGTCATCACGCCGGCGGCCAGGGCGGTGACCGCCGCGACCATGCCGATTGATGCACTCACTGCCGCGCCATCCACGACGGTCATGGCGGCATCAGTGAATTTCGATGCGCCCGAGATCAGATTACCGTCCCGGTCGGCGGCGGTACCAATAATGATCGGGTTGAGAGCGATGATGTAGGCCATCGCAAAGAAAGTGACCAAGCCGCCACGGACCTCGCGGGAGATGGAGGAACGGCGTTGGGAAATCTTGAACCAGCGTTCGATGAAAGAGTTCTGGGAACTCAATGCACCGGCAGCATCCGTCCCAGTAACAGAGGAGTTGGGCATGGAATCATGCTAGGCGAATTGACCATGCCCGGTAGAATTCGTCCATGACCGCTGGCCAACCACAGCATTCACCCTCGAAGACCGAGCAACGGATTGAGCGGATGAAGCTTGCCGCACCTATCGACCCGGTCGATGACGATGGGGTGCGTGTATTCGGTCTGGGCACCCTGGTCTTCGCTACCGCCACCTTGATCGTCGCGATCTTCGGCCAGGAATGGCTGCCGGGATCGCCCCTGTTCGAGATCTGCGCGGCGGGAACCCTCATCGGGCTCGCCGGGTTCTGGTGGTGCCGTCACCGCCGACAACGCGCCACCCCCAGGAGCCCACAGAACTGAACAAACGGAAGCCAAGCCTCCACAACCGGTCTGATCTTGCCGGGCTCGGGCCGAAGATTACGTCCGAATGAATCAGTCGAACAGGGATGCGTCCACCCAAGTGGTGTCAAAGACCGGATCAGGCAACCTGATACCACGTTCCTCGGCCACCACGTCGGAATGCCCGCCGCATCCGTGGTTCACCGATACAACGCGCGCATCGTAGGGCGAATATTCGTTGGTGCAGGCACCGAAAATCCTGCCCAGTCCCCCGCCGAGACGAACGAAATAGCCACAGGTCACGCAATTTGCCGGTGCCTGCTTGGCCGCCGGGGAATCCGGACCGGCATCGGATGCCAGCCAGCGTTCCGCGGCCAGTTCACGCCCGGTCACCGACAGCACTCGCTCACGGCCCAAGCCGAGTTCCGATACCACCGAGCGGGTCTGCGCCCATTCAGCTGGATCCTCCTCGGCGGCTAATTCCCCACCGGTGTAGCCAGGCTCCAACCGGGGATCGTTGTCCGGGGTGGGCAGCAGCGAGCCGGGAGTCACATCACCGGGCTGAAGCCGGTCTGCCCACGGCACCCAGCCGGGGGCCAGCAGCGCCTGGTCGCCCGGCAGCAGCACCACCTCGGAGATGGTCGGGTTCTTGGCCCGCGATGCGCGGACCATGGTCACCGCCCACTGCCACCCGAGATAACCGGGATGGGGGCAGACAAAATAGTGGGTGGCCTGGCGCACACCCTCGGCGATGACCCCCAGATAGTCACCGACGCCGAAATCCTCAGCTGCTTCCTCGGCCGCTGCCCGTGCCATGCCGACCGCGTCAACGACCGCCTTGTCCAGTTTGTCCAGTGCGTTCATAGCTCCAGCTCATCTGCCACCGCGCGGAGCATGGCCGCGACCTTCGCGGCCTGCTGGGAGTTGGGGTGACGCCCATGGCGGTAGCCGTTGCCGATTCCATCGAGGATCTTGATGAGGTCCTCGAACATGACCGCGAGTTGCTCGGGGCGCTTGCGCGAGGCCTTGGACAACGACGGGGGCGGTTCGACGAGTTGCACCGACAGAGCCTGCTCACCCCGCCTGCCCTCGACGACCCCGAACTCGACCCGCTGCCCATTCTTCAACAACGCTACTCCTGCGGGCAGAGCATCGGAGCGCACGTAGACGTCCCCGCCTCCATCCTTGCTGATGAAGCCGAATCCCTTCTCCGCGTCGTAGAAACGCACCTTCCCGCTGGGCACTGCCACCTCACTGAGTCCGGTACCGACAATGTCCACTCATGGTAGTCGACCCAGTGGATTCCGGGCCAGCGCGCGGAATCTGGCAGTACCGATGAGCTTCCCACGCAACGCACCGCCGAGTGCTGCACGATGAACCACATAGAATCGAGGCATGAGTGAGCAGGCCAAGGACGTGTTGATCGGATTCGCATCCCCCGCCACTGCACCGCTGTCCACCCTTCCCCCGCCCAGTAGCGACACCCCCGGGGCCGTGCCGATGCCCATGTTCACCGCACCGGAGCAGGCCATCCCCTTGGAACTACTGGCTCCCCAGCCCCCGCCCGCCCATGATCCGAATCAGCCCTTGGTCACTGTTGATCCGCAGATGTCCACGACCACAACCTGGACCCCGGACCAGCCCCTCGGCGACTGGATCGACCCCATCGTCGATCCTGGTCAATTGCCTCCCCCGACCGGTGCCCCGATCACCGCTCCGATGCCCGCTCTCCCGCAGGCACCCGCCGCCCATCAACAGACACGTCTTCCCCAACAGATGCCCGCCCAGCAGTGGGCTCCCCCGGGATTCCCGCCTCGCACCCAGCCGCCCCCTGCTGCGATGACCGATCCCCGGCAGGGCTGGGCACCGAATGCTCCCGGCGGCTGGGTTCCCCCGCAGCAGACACCGCGTCAGCCGAGTTCCCCACTGGGTCTGGTCATCACCGCCGGAGTGACGCTGGGAATCGGATTGGTCCTGCCCTGGATCGGAGTGATCGCCTTGGCAGGAATCGCCGTAGGAGCATTGGCGATCAAGGCCTCCGGTCGTTATGTCGCCTTGTTCTGTGCCTTCATCGCCTGTTACCTGTCCTGGCGTTTCTCTCTCGGCTACGTTGCCCCGAGCGTGTGGGAGAACTCCGTCAGGTGGTTATGCATCGTGGTGATCATTTTCATGACGCTGCTGCACCTGCAGGTGCGTCTTCAAACGAGACGCAGCCCGTGAGCGAACCGATCGCGGTGCTGCATGACCAACTCCGGGCCTCAGAGCAATCCGTGGTCCATCTACTGGCCGCGCGTCCCGATCTGACCCAGCCATTGCCCGCAGATCTGCTGGATCTGGCAGCCCGTTCGCTCTCCCCGGCCTCTACCCTGGTCGCCATCGCCACGCTGGACGACGAGTTGCTCCTGGTTGCGTCGGCCATGGCCGCCGACGCGTGTGACCTGCTCCCGCAACACCTGAGCGGACCAGAACCGGTCGACGAACTCCGTTCGCTGGGTCTGATCATCGGTGAGAAGTTGTCGCCACAGGTGCTCCGGGCCTTGGGATCTCATCCTCTAGGGCTCGCACCGCGCCGTCCCGGTGATCTGGACGAGGAAACCACCCGAGCACGGCTGGAACACCTGGATGACGATTCCCGTGAGCTGTTGGAACGCTTATCAGCCGGTAATCCAATGGGCAGCTTCCGGCACGGTATCCCAGCTTCAGGTTTTCTGCGTGACCTGGTACGCACCGGTTTGTTGGTGGTCATCGACGACAACCATCTGTTGGCTCCCCGGCCAACGGTGCTCATGGTGCGCGGCGGGTTGCTGGGGCCGCTACTACCCACTCCACCCCGCCCCGCCGTCACTACCCCACCCCAGGCGCTCGACAAACATGCCTTGGCTTCGCTTGCCGCCTGGTTGGTGGATGGCGGGGTCCATGCGAAGTACCCACCCAGGATCTCGGCACTGCTCGCGGATGCAGTCAACGCCGACCGATGGGTGCGGATGGTGCACGCCCGCGAGGATGGCAGCGTGCAGATCGACGTAGTGCGGGTGTTGCTCGTTGCCCAAGGTTCGGCACATACTGTGCGACGCGCGGGACGACGGCTCACCGTCCCGCTACCCAGGATCGTGTCACTCGAACTGCTGGAACCAGTGCTGATCAATGGTCTGGCCGTGGACTGAGCCCAGACGGCTGGTGTTCTGATTTCCCGATTCTGGGATCGAACCGAGCCTGCCTCAGCTGTGGGGTTCGAGCGGCACGGTAGATTCCTCCGGGTGCCCGAGATCGATATCGCTGCTGCCGTCGGCGACCATGAGGTCGGCGATCTCGGCTGGCCACACCACCATCCGGGTGGTCTGCCCTACGTCGGCCCAAACAAACTCGCCGAGGGTGATCTTCTCGTCGGGGGTGAACCCGGAGGTGTCGGGGATGAAGGGCGTATCCAAGTCGAGAGCGTAGAAGTCCTCGTACTGCACCAGCACCTGATCGGAGTAGCCGTGGGTCACCACACGGTGGGCGATCGGGCCCAGCAGTTCCCCTGGCGCGACGTGCAGCCCAGTCTCCTCCGCCAGTTCACGCACTGCCGCCTGGCGGCTCGTCTCCCCCGGATCCCAGCCGCCACCGGGCGTGACATACCAACGGCTCCCGGGTTTACCCGGATCACTGTCGGCAACCAGTAGCACCCGGCCACCACTTCGGACGATGATGCGTGAAGCGTTACGGCGCCGTACTGGGCGCCGGGTGGGATCGACTGGGACCATCGAGCGCTTGGCAGCTCCGCCGGGAACAAGGGCCATGCCATCAATTGTGGCTCATGACAATCCGCTGGTCCGTGACAGCACACTCGGCGGGGCGCGGAAGCACCGACGACCTTCGCGATGCCCGGCCCCGGAACTGCCCGGACGTGACAGCCCCCAAGCCCATCTGGAACACCGTTCGGTGAATGTCAAGACATAGCTGCCGGGATCGTCGCCTGCCACACGGAGCGGATCTGTTCGACCGGCAACTTGAACTGGCCTTCGACGACCAGCTCCGGTTCCTGGTTCACCTCACCCAGCCGATGACAGGGCACGTCATGTTCCGCGCACAGGGCCTCGAATTGTTCTGCCCTCTCGAAACGCACGCTGGCCACCACACGGGCTGGGGTCTCGGAGAACAGCGCCACCGTCGGGTCGCCCTCAGGTAACCGGACAGTGACCCCAAGGCCGTGACGCAGGCAGGATTCGGTGAGGGCGATCGCCAGGCCGCCCTCGGACAGGTCGTGGGCACTGCTCACCAGTTCCTGCCTGGCCGCCTGCTGCATGACAGCGGCCAGTTTTTTCTCCGCATCCAGGTTCGGCACCGGCGGGATGCCACCGAGGTGGGAGTGGATGGTTTCGGCCCAGGCGGAGCCGCCGAGCTCCTGTTTCGTCTCGCCTATCAGGTACACGACATCACCTGGGGTGCGGAATCCGGTCCGCACCCGCAACCGCACGTCGTCAATCACCCCGAGCACCCCGATCTGCGGTGTGGGCATGATGTTCATCCCGCCGGTCTGGTTGTAGAAAGAAACATTGCCGCCGGTGACCGGAATACCCAGGAAAGCACAGGCATCGACCAAACCCTTGATCACCTCGGTGAACTGCCACATCACCTCTGGATCCTCGGGGGAACCGAGATTTAGGCAGTCAGTCACCGCAACTGGCTCGGCGCCGCCCACTGCCACGTTGCGGTACGCCTCGCACAGGGCGAGCTGGGCGCCGTAATAGGGGTTAAGCAGGCAGTAGCGGCCGTTGGCGTCGGTGGACAGGGAGATGCCCAGGTTGGAAATCTCATCAATGCGCAGCATCCCGGAATCTTCGGGCTGGGCCAACACCGAATTGCCCCGCACAAAACGATCGTACTGATCAGTCACCCAGGAGCGATCGCACAGATTCGGCGAACCTACGATGGCGAGCACCTGGTCGGCCAGCTCGCCCCCCGCCCCTGCCCGCGGCAGGTTGTTGTCGTGGTCGGCGTTCAGGGCATCGATCCAGTCGGGGCGGTAGGCCGGACGGTCGTAGGTGGGCCCGTCGTGGGCCACCGAGCGCGGGTCGACGTCAACGATCCGCTGTCCCTTCCAATCGATGAGTAACCGGTCGCCCTTGATGACCTCGCCAATGACGGTTGCCTGCACCTCCCACTTGTTGCAGATCTCCATGAAACGATCGAGGTCCTCGGGGGTGCAGATCGCCATCATGCGTTCCTGTGACTCCGACATGAGGATCTCCTCGGCAGTCATCGTATTGTCGCGCAGCGGAACCAGGTCAAGGGTGACATGCATGCCACCATCGCCCGCCGACGCCAGCTCGGAAGTCGCGCAGGAGATTCCGGCCGCTCCGAGATCCTGCAAGGCGATGACCACTCCGGCGGCAAACAACTCCAAAGTGCATTCGATGAGCAGCTTCTCCATGAATGGGTCGCCGACCTGCACCGCAGGACGCTTCGATTCCTTGGTGTCGTCGAAGGTCTCGGAGGCCAGCACGGAGGCGCCACCAATACCGTCGGCACCGGTGGATGCCCCGTAGAGGACGACCTTGTTGCCCGCCCCTATCGCCTTAGCGAATTTCAGGTCCTCGTGCCGCATCACGCCTACAGACAGCGCATTGACCAGTGGATTCCCCGCGTAGCACTGATCGAAGTAGAGCTCACCACCGATATTGGGCAGCCCGAGACAATTCCCATAGAAGCCCACTCCGGAAACCACGCCGGGCAGCACCCGTGCGGTATCCGGGGCGTCGAGGGGACCGAATCTCAATCCATCCATGACCGCGATCGGGCGGGCACCCATCGCGAGGATGTCGCGCACGATCCCACCCACCCCCGTCGCCGCGCCTTGGTGGGGTTCAACGAAAGAAGGATGGTTGTGCGACTCCGATTTGAAGGTGATTGCATATCCGTGGCCGATGTCCACCGCCCCAGCGTTGTCACCGATCCCAGCAAGCAGCGGCCCGCGCGGGGTGACCTGATCCAGGGCAGCGAACCGCTTGAGGTGGATCTTGGAGGATTTATAAGAACAGTGTTCTGACCACATCACCGAGTACATGGCGAGTTCCCCGCCAGTCGGGCGACGACCCAGGAGTTGGCGAATCCGGAGGTACTCGTCTTCTTTCAGCCCTAAGGCAGCCCACGGCTGGTCCTGATCGGGAGTACGACGGGCATCTTGAACAGTGTCAACCACCCAACAAATCTAACCCACCGGTGATGATTCAAGCCGCATTGGCCGCGACTTGGCGCCTGTGCCCCCAGAGCGGTTCAGGCGGTAGCGACGAGGAAGTGCTGAACCGAGGTGAAGAAAACCAATCCATCGCGACTCTCTCCAGTCAACATCTCCACCGAGTGCTCCGGGTGGGGCATGAGCCCCACGACATTACCGCGCTCATTGGTGATTCCGGCGATGTCATTGAGCGAACCATTGGGATTGCCCACGTAGCGGAAGACCACTTGATTGTTCTCCTCCAGCTTGTGCAAGGTGTCGGGATCGGCCCGGAAATTACCCTCACCGTTTTTGAGGACGATGATGATCTCCTGACCCTCCGCGAAATCACAGGTCCATGTGGTGTCATTCGACTCGACCCGCAGCCTTTGGTGGCGGCAGATGAATTTGCGTCCCTCGTTGCGGATCATCGCCCCTTCGAGTAGATGGGATTCGCACAACACTTGGAATCCGTTACATATGCCCAGCACCGGCATCCCAGCACCCGCAGCCGTGATGACCTCGCCCATGATCGGAGCAAAACGCGCAATCGCACCGCACCGCAGGTAATCACCGTAGGAGAATCCGCCGGGAAGGATGATCGCATCAACCCCGTTGAGGGAATCCGATGCATGCCATAGGGGTACAGGATCAGCCCCGGCGAGCTTCACTGCGCGCAGCGCGTCGTGATCATCCAAGGTGCCGGGGAAGGTGACGACTCCGATGCGGCTCACTGCTTTTCCACCCGCACGTCGAAAGTCTCGATGACGGTGTTGCACAGCAACTTCTCGGCGGCCTCACGAATCTCGGCCATCCGTTCGTCGGTGAGGTCACCGTTGACGGTTATTTCGAACCGGCGGCCCTGGCGTACTTCAAGGCCTTGGTATCCCAGACGGTGCAATGAACTGGTCACGGCCTTGCCCTGAGGATCGAGGATCTCGGGTTTGGGCATCACATCAACGACGACAAGGGTCATGACCCGATCTTACCTTCCAGATCTGTTCCTGTGAGAGTCCGAAATGCCTCGGCATAACGGGCCCGGGTGACCTCGACGATCTCCGCGGGTAGGGGCGGAGGCGGGGCATCGCTACTGCGGTCCCAGCCGGAATCATTGACCAGCCAGTCGCGAAGGTACTGCTTGTCATAGGAATGCAGCCTGCCTTGTTCCCAGTCGGCTATATCCCAGAACCGTGAGGAATCCGGGGTCAAAACCTCGTCGCCCAGTATGACGGTACCGTCGGTGGGGCGTACACCGAACTCGAATTTGGTATCGGCGAGGATGATGCCACGTTCCCGGGCGATCTGTTCGGCCCTATGGTAGAGGGCTAGAGATAGGTCGCGGATGGATTCGGCGAGCCGGTCTCCGACCATCTCAACCATTTCACGGTACGTGATGTTCTCATCGTGTGCCCCAGCGACCGCCTTGCGTGCTGGGGTGAAGACCGGCTCGGGCAGTCGCGATCCGTCGTGCAGACCTTCGGGGAGAGTGATCCCGGTCACGCTTCTGGTTTGCTGGTACTCGGCCCAGCCCGAACCTGTGAGATATCCGCGAACGACGGCCTCAATGGGCACCATGTCAAGGCGCTCAACCTCCAGGGCCCTCCCGGCAACCAGGGCGGGCACTTGGGTGGATAACATGTGATTGCCGACGATGCCGCTCAACTGCTCGAACCACCATATCGATAGTTGGGTGAGCACTATGCCCTTGCCCAGGATGCGTGGTGACAAGACGACGTCGTAAGCCGAGATGTTGTCGGTGGCGACCATCAAGGCGCGGCGCTCGTCGAGTTCGTACAGTTCACGCACCTTGCCGGCATGGAGCAGGGGAAGGCCAAGTTCTGCGTACTGGGGCACGCTGGAATTCTAAGTCGTCGCACACCCCAAGGCAGTTCCGGACACGAGAACATCTCCCCGGGATCGGCAACCCGTCGGCGAACAGCCCGGAAATGTTACGTGCACCCCCTAAAATCCTTCCAATGAGGAGGTTGCCATGCGCATCGAGACAGTGACGCTGCTCGTCGGTCTCGTCGCACTCGTCACGACGTTGGTCACCGCATTCATGTCCCGGCGCACTCCACCGCCGGTACCGGAGCTCTCCCGATGGCGGGCCGGTGACGGCACACTGCCTCCCCCACCCGACCAGACCCCGGCCTCGGTGCATGCCCTCACAGTGGGCGAAGTAACAAGCCATGACATCAGGCTTTCGCTGCTTGATCTGGCGAGTCGCGGATATCTGCACATCGACATGACATCGGGGCCGAAATCCGACGGTTGGTCGCTGCGGCGCACCGATAAGCAGCTGTCCAGCGCCCTCCACGATCATGAGTGGTTCTTGCTGTCGGGTCCTTTTTCTGATGCTCTGGGAAATCCGCGCACCTGCACCTGGGCAGAGCTCCGTGATGATTCGGGGCGCCCGATTCACCAGGCCCAACGGCTGCTCACCGAGGAAATGCGACGTCGTCGTTGGATACCCGACGAGAAAGATGCCCGCCACTCTGTGTGGGCATGGACCGGTTCGGTGGTGCTGCTGTTGGGCATCGTCACCACTGGCTATATGCTCGTCGACTGGCTAGCTACAAGCCACTTCAACGGTGTTCTCGGAGGTGCAGCGCTGACCACAGCAGGGGTGGTGCTGGTTTCCCGCGGCCGCCGTCACGCCCCACTGGATGCCGACGGGTTGGCCGCCCAACAAGCCTGCCTCATCTGGCGCGACCAATTGCGCACCGAGAACCTGAACGACACCCCCATCAATAAACTCGCCGACGTCTTCGGCAGGAAACTCGTGTGGCAGCTCGCCTACGACGATCATGCCGGCCTGGTGGCCGGAGTAGACGCGGAACTGGTGCGGGCCGAGCGGTGGTCCCAGCGAGTTTCGGTGGTACCCCGCTGGCTCACCGCCACCGAGGGCACGACTCCATCCGAGCTCGTCGACCAGTTGGTGGATTTCCTGGCGGGCTCGCGACACCAGCCGCTGGGTGAGCGCAAGCGGTTCCCGCGTCCGCGCCGCAAAGGTAAGTGAACAGTAATTTTGCTGCCTAAACCGTTCCTGACATGGGAACTGGATACGCCCGGCACCATCATCCCCCGCCCGCTGCCCCGGTATTCCTAGGTGAATGCCCTGTTTGGAGAGCCCCCACGCGGTATCCGGGACGCCGCGCATTCAAAACACCATGGCCTCAGAGCACCGCGCCGGGATGGTATGCGGCCGCCTGCGGATCGGCGTCGGTGAGCACCCTGATTCGCTCGCACACCCGTTCCACCTGGCGCGCTGCAGCTCCGGTGAGCTCCAGGGGCGCGGAGATCAGCTGGTCCAGTTCCGCGCGGGATAGCCCGAGGCGGGTATCGGCGGCCAGCCGGGTGAACAGGTCATTGGTCGTGGCTCCGCAGTCCCGCATTTCCAGGGCAACCGCGACGGCATTTTCCTTGATGGCCTCGTGAGCGTCCTCTCGCCCGACGCCCTTGCGGACGGCGGCCATCAACACCTTGGTTGTGGTGAGGAAGGGCAAGTAACGGTCGAGCTCGGCAGCGATCACCTGGGGGAAGGCCCCGAAATCCTGCAGCACGGTGAGGAAGGTCTCGAAGAGTCCGTCGAGGGCAAAGAAGGCGCCGGGCAACGCCACCCGGCGCACCACCGAGCAGGAGACATCGCCCTCATTCCACTGGTCGCCGGCGAGCTCACCGACCATCGACAGATAGCCGCGGATGATGACGGCCAGCCCGTTGACCCGTTCGCAGGAGCGGGTGTTCATCTTGTGCGGCATTGCCGAAGACCCCACTTGGCCTTCTTTGAATCCCTCGGTGACCAGCTCGTTCCCGGCCATCAGCCGGATCGAAGTAGCAAGATTTGACGGAGCGGCCGCAGTCTGAGCGAGGGCCGAGAGCACATCGAAATCGAGGGAACGCGGGTAGACCTGACCGGTGGAGTCGAGCACTTTGGCGAAGCCGAGACCACTGGCGATGCGCTGCTCCAAGAGATCGAGCTTGTCGAGATCACCGCCCAGCAGGTCGAGCATGTCCTGAGAGGTGCCCATCGGGCCCTTGACTCCCCGGGCCGGGTAGCGGGCGATGAGTTCGTCGAGCCGTGAATGGGCGACGAGCAGTTCGTCGGCGACGGTGGCGAATCGCTTGCCGAGAGTGGTCACCTGGGCCGCGACATTATGTGAACGCCCGGCGATCGGCTGACCGGCGTAACGAACAGCAAGTTCCCCGAGACGGGCGAGCACGGTAACCACCCGGGAACGCACCAGGCGCATGGATTGCAGCATCTGCATGCCCTCGACGTTCTCGGTGAGGTCACGAGATGTCATGCCCTTGTGGATGTGTTCGTGGCCGGCCAAGGCGTTGAACTCCTCGATGCGTGCCTTCACGTCGTGGCGGGTGATGCGTTCCCGGTCGGCGATGGAGGCCAGATCAATGCGGTCGATGACCTTCTCGTAGTCGGCGATCACCGCATCCGGGGTGTCACCACCGAAATCGACCCCAAGATCACGCTGGGCGGCCAACACGGCCAACCACAGGCGTCGCTCGGCGGCAATCTTGTTCTCGGGCGACCAGATGCCGCGCATGGCAGGCGATGCGTAGCGGGTGGCGAGTACGTCGGGAACGGGCATGGTTCTCCTGAGCTGGGCCGTGTCGCCGAGTGGCGGCGTGTGACGTTGTCAAATCTGTTTCTGGATCGCCTTGCGGGCGATATCGGGGCGGCAGAAGCCGTCCGGGAAGTCAATCGTCTTGATGTGCGCGTAGGCGGCATCGCGGGCGGCGGTGAGATCGTCACCGGTGGCGACGACCACCAGGACCCGTCCCCCAGCGGCCACCAAATGGCCTTCAGTATCAAGGGCGGTTCCTGCGTGGATGACGTGGACCGTCTCGGTATCGGCAGGCAGGGTGATCATCCCACCCTTGCGAGGGGTGCCTGGGTAACCATCTGCGGCCAGCACCACGCAGACCCCGGATCGGTCATCGAAGTCCAGGGCCTCGAAGCGGTCGAGGACCCCAGTCGCCGCTGCGTACAGCACCTGGGCGAGCGGAGTGGTGAGCAGCGGCAGCACTGCCTCGGTTTCGGGGTCACCAAAACGCGCGTTGAATTCCACGACACGAGGGCCTTTGGAGGTGATCGCGAGCCCGACATAGAGCAGGCCAGCGAAAGGAGTGCCGAGTTCCCGCATTCGCGCCAAGGTGGGGTGGACGACCGAGGTCATGACCTCGGCGACGGTGTTCTCGGGGAGCCAGCCAAGCGGCGAATAAGCACCCATGCCGCCGGTGTTGGGGCCCTCGTCGTTCTCCCCCACCCGCTTGAAGTCCTGGGCGGGCTGCAGCGGCAGGGCGTGGATGCCATCGGTGATGACGAACAGGGAGGCCTCGGGGCCGTCGAGGAACTCCTCGACGACGACCCGGTCGCAGCCCAGACCATGAGTCATCGCTGCCTCGCGATCGTCGGTGACGACAACGCCCTTGCCAGCGGCCAGCCCGTCGTGCTTGACGACGTAGGGGGCACCGAAGCTGTCGAAGGCTGCGTCGAGGGATGCTCGGTCGGTACACACGAGTGCCCGGGCGGTGGGCACCCCGGCGTCGGTCATGACCTGCTTGGCAAAGGCCTTGGAACCTTCTAGCTGGGCGGCGGCTGCGGAGGGCCCGAAGCAGGCGATGCCGGCCTCACTCAGGGCGTCGGCGACGCCGGCGACCAGCGGGGCCTCAGGACCGACGACGACCAGGTCGGCGCTCAGATCGCGGGCCAAGGTGGTGACCGCGACTGGGTCGGCGGCATCTACCGGATGGTTGGTGGCGAAGGCCGCGGTTCCGGGGTTGCCGGGCGCGACGTGCACCGCAGCGACGACGGGGTCTGCGGCGATGGCCCGGGCCAAAGCGTGCTCGCGCCCACCAGAACCGAGAACCAGAACGGTCATTGACGAGGGAATCGTGGTGTTCATCGTCAATGAGTCTAAATGCTCACACCCCTTCGGTGCGCCTTCGAGCACTCCTTCGGTTCTCCCCAAACCGCGCCAATACACCTCAATTCAGATGAGTGCATCGCAGCAAGGTACTCATTGGCATCGGTGCCGGGCGGCGGATGTGGCGAGATCGGTTCGCCCGCTTCATTCCTGCCACGTTCATCCCGGCCCGCACCTGGTCTCTGACCTAGAATTGATCAATCATGAGCACCCCGAATTCCACAACAGAACCGGCGTCGTTGCAGCACCACCCCAGCACAGGTACACGATGGCTGCGCGTCGCTCTGCCCGCCCTGATCATCATCATCTGGCTTGTCGGAACGGGAATTGGTGGTCCTTACTTCGGCAGAGTCGAGGAAGTTTCCTCGAATAATCAAGCCGCTTACCTGCCCGAATCAGCCGACGCCACCCGCGTGCAGGAACAGCTGGGGCAATTCCGCGATTCCACATCAATACCGGCTGTGGTCGTCATCGTCGGCGAAGAGCGGCTCACGCGCGATGAGATCGAGAAAACACGTGCCGCGGCATCGACCCTGTCCGAGATCGATGGCGTCGGTGATGGTATGTCGCCGCTCATCGCATCCGAAGATGGCCGGGCACTTGAAATGTTCATCCCCATCGATGCGGATGCAGAAATCGAGGAAGTGGTTGTGAAGATCGGCGACCATCTCCGCAACGATGCCCCACAAACACTCACCATCCACGTGACCGGTCCGGCAGGGCTCAGTGCCGATCTCATCAAGGCATTCTCGGGAGTTGACGGTTTACTGCTTGCCGTGGCGCTCATCGCCGTCTTCGCCATCCTCATCATCGTCCATCGTTCTGTGTTGCTGCCCGTTGTGGTGCTCGCAACGGGTATTTTTGCGCTCACCGTCACCCTGCTGACCGTGTGGTGGCTTGCTAAGGCTGGAGTGCTGCTGCTCAGCGGGCAGACTCGGGGGATTCTGTTCATCCTCGTCATCGGCGCCGCAACTGACTACTCCTTGCTCTACGTCGCCCGCTACCGTGAAGCGCTGCGCATCAAGCCGGACACATGGCACGCCAGCAGAATTGCACTCCGCGCAGCAGTTGAACCCATCCTCGCCTCCGGCGGAACGGTCATCGCCGGGTTACTGTGCCTGCTGCTCAGTGATCTGAAGTCGAACAGCGGACTCGGCCCGGTCGCTTCCATCGGAATCATGTTTGCCATGCTTTCTGCGCTGACCCTCCTCCCCGCGGTTCTTCTTCTCTTTGGCCGAGCAGCGTTCTGGCCCAGATTCCCCCACCACGAACCAGACGTCGCAGCCGCGGAGCACGAGCTGCCCACCCCAGGGGTCTGGGGAAAAGTGAGTTCCCTCATCCGTCGGCGCCCACGCCAGGTGTGGATCACCACTGCGATCCTGCTCGGCATCGGTGCGCTTGGGGTCGCCCAGCTCCAAGCCGACGGGGTTGCCCAATCCGATCTGGTACTCACCGCATCTCAGGCACGCGATGGGCAAAAAGCCCTCAAGGAACATTTCCCCGGTGGATCGGGCAGCCCGCTTTATGTGCTCACCGAGGAGAACACCCTTCAACAAACAGCGAATACCGTGCTGAGCAACCCGGGCATTGATAGCGTCTCGGTCCTCAGCCGAGACAGCGTCTCCGGATCGCTTCCGGTGACCACAGAAGGTATTGGTACCGCAGGGCCTCCCGGAACCTCGGCACCAGCCCCCACCGTTGTTGACGGCAAGGTCATGCTCCAGGCCACACTGTCTGACGTCGCAGACTCGAAAGCAGCAGAAGAAACCGTGCGTGATCTACGAGCCACTTTCGAGCAGAGCGAGACCGGGGCCCTGATCGGTGGTGTCACTGCCACCGCGATCGACACCAAGGACGCGTCCATCCATGACCGCACTTTGATCATTCCCATCGTGCTCGGGGTGATCTTGCTGATCCTGGCTATGCTGCTGCGATCGCTTTTGGCACCGGTTCTGCTCATCGGCACCACCGTGCTGTCATTTGGAACAGCCTTGGGCGTTTCTGCTTTCGTGTTCAATAACATTCTCGATCTGCCCGGCGCAGACCCTGCCGTGCCCCTCTACGGATTCGTTTTCCTCGTTGCACTGGGTATCGACTACAACATCTTCCTCGCCACCCGGGTGCGTGAAGAGTCCTTCCTGCACGGCACGCGGGAAGGAGTACTCCGGGGGCTTGCCGTCACCGGCGGGGTCATCACATCTGCTGGACTCGTGCTCACCGCCACCTTTTCGGCGCTGGCAGTTATCCCGATCCTCTTCCTCCTCCAGCTTGCCTTCATCGTGGCTTTCGGCGTCCTGCTCGACACCTTTCTCGTCCGTGCCCTGCTCGTACCCGCACTTCTCCATGACATCGGTCCCATGATCTGGTGGCCATCACGGCTCAGGCACGACCCACGCAACGGCGCTACAGCATCATGAGGAACCCGCCGCACGGCTGAATGGCATTCCGCAACTTCGTGCACACCTGTTGCCTACACCGCACCTACTGTATATAGTGTCCATATACAGAAAGGAGGCATCGTGGTGTCCGGGATCGTCATCACCAACACCGCAGGAATCCCGATCTACGAGCAGATCAAGCAGCAGATCAAAGACGCCATCTTGTCGGGTGAGCTCGTCAATGATGAGGCCCTCCCCTCGATCCGGGCACTGGCCAAAGACCTGCGGGTGAGCGTCATCACCACCACACGCGCCTATGCAGATCTCGTCGCGGAGGGTTTCGTGGCAAACGTGCCGGGCAAGGGATATTTCGTCCTTCCCCGAGACAGCAGCTTGGTCCGCGAGCAGGTGCTGCGGGAGATAGAAGATCATCTCACCACCGCAGCCCTTCGCGCCGAGATCCTCCACCTCACCCCCGGTGAACTGCACCAGATGCTCGACATCTGCTTGGACACGCAGGAGAAATCATGAATCCCATCACCATTGATCATCTTACGAAGCGCTACGCGGGATTCACCCTTGACGACGTCAGTCTGACCATCCCCACCGGCTATATCACTGGTTTCGTCGGCGCAAATGGCGCGGGCAAGACGACCACCATCAAAGCTGCCCTGGGGATGGTCCGCCCCGATTCCGGAAGCGTCACTACATGGGACAAGGCACGGATCGGCGTCGTCTTAGACACCCCGCCGTTCAACCCGCAGTGGCGCATCGGCGACATGATCAAGGCCTTGGCCGCCTTCTACCCGGTGTGGTCTGGTGACGTGCTCGCCGAGCAATTGGACCGTGGCGGCATCCGCGCAGACCACATGGTGAAAGACCTCAGCCGTGGCATGGGCATGCGCCTGCAGATGGGCTTGGCTCTGGCCCACGCCCCAGATCTGCTCATCCTCGACGAACCAACCAGCGGCCTAGATCCGCTGGGACGCAGCGAATTGCGTGATGACCTGGCGGAGTTCATCACCGATGAGCGGCACGCAGTGTGGTTCTCGACACATATCACCAGCGATCTCGAACGGCTCGCCGACAATTTGGTGATTATCTCCCGTGGCCAGATCATCGCCGATGGCCCGCTAGACGAGGTGAGAGCGGGATTTGTCAAGGCCCAGGGCACTCCCGATCAACTGACCAGTCACCTGCGTCGCATCGCTCACGGTCTGGTGGAAACCGCAGTCGGTTGGGAGGCGCTGGTTGCCGGCAGCGATGCGACACAGCTGTCAGCTTCCATCGTTTGTTCCGAGCCAACGATCGAGGAGATCGTCGTGGCCGTCGCAAAGGAGGCACATCATGACTAACCGCAGGCCGTCACTGATCAGGGCCCAGATGGGCCTGGATCTGCTGATCTACCGGCGTAGCCTGGCCTCAACCATGATCATCGGAGTGATCGTGCCCTTGCTCCTAGCGATGGCAACGCACGAGCTGGCCGTTGCGATACCGATGGTCATCGGGGTTGGTTCCGTGTTCGCCATCACCGCATTCGGTCAAGACGAAGTCTCGAACCTCAACCGGCTGTATGAATCACTTCCGATCACTCGGCGTCAATTCATCACCGCCCGGTACGCCCTGCTGAGCTGCTGGTTGGCGGTAAGCTGTCTCTTCCTGTTGCTGCTGACCGCCCTCACCAGGCCAAGCTCACCTCAGATGTGGGCGATACCACTGCTCAGCACGGCCATCCTGACGCTGGTCAATGCCACACTGGTACCGCTCATCGTGAGATTTGGCGCCCGTCGCTCGACATGGGTGCTGTTCGGTCTTGCCGGGGTCACGGGTGCGCTCGTCTTCAGCGTGGGGAATTTTCTCATTGGCCAAGACGATCTTGCCAATCTGTTCACCAGCACGTGGCAGATGATCTGGCTGCCGACTGCTCTCCTCGCTGTCACCGCGATGATCGCTCTGGGAGTTTCTTGGCACATTACCCAACGCCTCCATGCTGCGAAGGATTTCTAATCCGCCGGTTTCACCCTGCTGGGCCCGTCAGCTCACATCTACGACGGGCCCAGCGGCATGCATGACCGGGAGACGGCACAATTTCCTTTGCCGGGCTCACCGGATTCGCCTGCGTCACACCAAGTCGTTGATCAGCACTACTTGGTCGCGTGCCGGGCCCACCCCGATACCCGAGATACGGCAGCCGATGAGCTCTTCCAAGCGTTTTACGTAGTCCCGGCAGTTGACGGGCAGATCAGCGAAACTGCGGGCCGCGGAGATATCTTCACTCCACCCGGGCAGGTATTCGTAGACCGGTGTGGCGATGGCCAGCTGTGATTGGGTCATCGGGAATACCTCGGAGCGTTCCCCGTTGATGTCGTAGCCCACGCACACCGGGATCTTCTCCCAGCCGGACAAGATGTCAAGCTTGGTGAGGAAGATGTCGGTGCAGCCGTTGACCGTGGCGGCTACCTCGACGACGGGAGCGTCGAACCATCCGCAGCGGCGTGGACGGCCGGTGGTGGCGCCGTATTCGCCCCCCTCGGTGCGCAACCGCTCCCCATCGGCGTCGAACAGCTCGGTCGGGAAGGGGCCCTCCCCCACGCGGGTGGTGTATGCCTTGGCGATGCCGATGACCCGGTCGATGCGGGTGGGCCCAACACCGGTTCCGGTGCAGGCACCACCGGCGGTCGGGTTCGAGGATGTGACATAGGGGTAGGTGCCGTGGTCGATGTCGAGATGATGGGCCTGGGCGCCCTCGAAGAGCACCACCTTGCCCTCGTCTAGGGCGTCGTTGAGCACCCGGGCCGCATCGACGACATGAGGACGAATGCGTTCGGCGTAGCCGAGCAGCTGTTCCACGATCTGCTCGGCCTCAATCTCGCGGCGGTTGTAGAGCTTCACGAGCAGTTGGTTTTTCTGTTCCAAAGATGCGGCGACCTTCTCACGCAGCAGATCGGCATCTAGCAGGTCGGCCACGCGCAAACCGATGCGGTTGATCTTGTCGGAATAGGTGGGACCGATGCCACGACCGGTGGTGCCGATGCGTTTTTTCCCTGCGAATCGCTCGGTGACCTTGTCGAGGGTTTGGTGGTAAGGGGCAATGATGTGCGCATTGGCAGAGATCAGCGGATGATCGACGACGGTGCCACGGGTGGCCAACCCGTCGAGCTCGTGGTAGAGCACCTCCAAGTCGATGACCACACCGTTGCCGATGACCGTGGTGGCGGTCTTGCTCAAGACACCGGCGGGCAGCAGATGCATGATGAACTTCTGATCGTTGACCACCACGGTGTGCCCGGCGTTGTTACCGCCGGAATAGCGGACGACGTAATCGACGGATTCACCAAGAGCATCGACGGCCTTGCCCTTGCCCTCGTCACCCCACTGAGTACCGACCACGATGATGCCTGGCATGTCTGCCCCTTCGTCACTGCCGGACCGTTTTGGCCCGGACAACGAGAAAGCCCCCGCACAGTGCAAGGGCTTCTTGCGCCCCAAGTCTATCCCGCAACGGCGCACTGTCCGTATCGTTTCGCGGGCTGACGGGCACCAGCACCATGACCAGCGCCCACCCGGGCCCACAGACGGCCCGGCAGGCCCCAGAATCCGGCCCAAGCTCTGCGGAGTGCTTTGCGAGCCGCGCACCGCTCCACCCCGAGTTGACCCGGGATACCACCGGCGAGGTTTCCGGGTGACACCCGGGCAGGCAATGCTTGGGGTATGTCTAGCACCGTTGAACAGTTCGCCAGGCCCCGGACCGCAGCCATCGTGACTGGGGTCCAGGTGGCCACCATGTGGATCCTTGAATTGATCGACATGCCGCTCCACCAGTCGCTGAACTGGTTCGGTGTGCACTCCTGGCGCTTCGAGATGCTGTGGACGCTATTCACCATGCCATTCGCCCATACGGGGTTTGACCACCTGATCGCGAATTCACTGCCACTGATCGTGCTGGGGTTCTTGGTGGCGCTGGAAGGCATGAAACGCTGGATCACGGTGACTCTCGCGGTAACTATCGGTTCTGGGCTGCTGGCCTTCTTCCTGAATGCCCCCGGAACGCTCACCATCGGTGCTTCGGGGGTCGTCTTCGGTTATTTGGGCTATCTGCTAGCCAGGGGGCTGTTCGCCAGATCGGTCAAGCATATACTGATCATGGCAGGAGTGGGCATCTTCTACGGAGGAATGCTCATGGGTATTCTGCCGACCAACACGGCTGTCTCCTGGCAAGGCCATCTAGGCGGCCTGCTGGCCGGTGGGCTGATTGCCTGGTGGTTGCACTCCGCATCTGTGGACCGGCGAGGCACGACAGGGTTCTCTGTTAAGTAAGGCCTGGTTTTCGGCGCGGCAAGCCCTTGGGCGAGCGGTTCAGCACCTACAGACACCATCCTCACCCGGCTACGATCGCAGTCATCTGATTCTTCTCCTCATCCGGCCTTCGGTGAACCCGTCGTTGACTAGAATTGACCCATGCGCAAAGGAGCGGCAATGAGGCCAACAGCAGTCCTACCGGACAGTTGCTGGTCGGCCTCGCATATTGACCGCTTTGATCGCTGCTTTTCCGGCATGGCCTTTGGTCAGGGGGGCACCCCTCTGGGAACCACGAGAAGGAATCACTGAGAGGTGACGCCTTCTTCTTGTCAGCAGATCAACGAGTGAGGCAAAGGGGTCGAGGTGACGGAGTTCGTTGACGACGAGGAACTCGTCTATGTCGGAGTGGAGGACGCGCGGGTGGTTTCGGTGGTGGTGCGCCCGAATTGGAAGAAGCACTACGATCCGATTGAGCTTGCACGTGTGTTGAATGCCCTATTGGCCAAGGCGACCCCACCCAGTCCACGATACGAACCAGTGTCCGTGCTTCCGGACGGGGAGCGGGTTCCCATGACCCACGAACGGTCGATCCGGTTCTGGGAAGAGTTTCGTACCTGCCAGGAGTTGATGGCCAAACGCCGAGAACGGCTCCTGGCCGGGGATACACAGCTTGGTGCAGTCGCTGAGGTGGAGGAGACCGATCCGCAGCATCATGTGGGGGCTGCATGGGTCAATGGACGATTCGAGTCGATGGGCTTCGATCCCGACTGGGTTGCTCGGGCTACCGCCCGGTCGATCAGCGAGACGACCGCCCACGTGCTATCACGCCATCCGCTGGTGGCCGAGCTGGTTGATGACCCCGAGTGGGATCAGCTCCAAGCTCACCGCGCTGCAATGAAAGCCCTCCGAGCAGGAAAGTGACCACATCATGGAACCCGATGCGATCGTTGAGATGATCAAAGGGGCGTGCGCCGACATGAGAAAAGAAATCGAGGTGCTGGCGACGCAGGCAGAACCGGCCATCAATCACTTGAACTCAGTCATAGGATCTCTCACCGAGTATAGGATAGAGGGCTCTAGACCGGGAGGTTACAATTCTGCGGACGAGCCATATGTCATCTACAGCGAGGCTCCACCACGGTGGTGGGAGAGACTTTTTGGCAGGATCACCTCGGTTACTGAAGTAGAGCATCATCGCAAGGCTGAGGCTTTGGAGATGGCCGAGAAGATGTTCAAGAATGCACAACTTACTGACGAGAATTTCACATTAGACATCCAGTCTATCGTGGACACTCCCGAGAAGGTTGGGAGCATGATCACGGACTGGCTCAAGATAGCTGACGAGTTTAGCAGGAATATTGTAAAAAGAATTCCTTCGGATACCACGTACATTCCCACCAAGGGCGATATGGAGGGCTGGCTGGGTTCCAGCGCGGCCGAAGCTTACCAGGCGACCGTCAGATCACAGGAAGAGGCAGCCAGTACAGCTTCAAAACTAATGCGAGATCTCATGAAGAATTGCGCACGTTTCCTGGAATCGCTGACCGACACACTGGCAAATTTTGCAGAATTAGCCAATGCGCAGAACATTTATTGGGCAGAACGAATACTCGGATTCGTTCCCACAGAGGTCTCTTTCGGACAGATCAAGGACTTCATCGAGGAGTCAGTGAAGTTGGTATATGAGGCAGCAGAATTGATGACGGCAGAGAAAAAGAATTTTGTCATCAGTCTAAACGAGACCATCTCCGCTCTGCTGGATATCGAGGAACTCAACTCTCGGATCATTGAAATGGGTGAGACCGCATCCGATGATGGTTGGCCCGGGGCGGCCACCATGACAGTCATTGAGAACGATGCGACGCCCACGGAAAGGGACCTACGCTACAACGCCCAATACTTCCATGACCACGCGGCCTTCTGGCGAGAGATTTCCGCCGATCTGGCGACACTGAAGAGTAGATCGGAAGCGGTAACTCCCATCGATCGGATGTTCCTGAGGATTCCAACATTCTCGGCTGATCAGTCGGAAGCGCTGAATAACCTCTCCTCCGACATCACCACGAAGGTTCTTGCGAAGGGGGCTACCACGACCGCAGACATCGCCACCAGGCTCGACGATACCATCGTCGCCTACCTGAACACCGAGGCCGAGAACACCGCCATCGCGCATCAGATCTACAAGGAGATCTACGGAACCGAGATGCCCTGACCATAGATATCCCCCATACACCTGGCCCGCTTCGCTTTCGCAAGAAATGGCCGAGGGCTTCACAGGTGCCTGTTCCCTGCTGGTGTGCGCCTGTTGTTGACTAGAATTGGTTCACGCGAAGAAGAATGATGACGAGGCCGGTGGCAGTCGTGGCGGTGGCTTGTCTTATGGCTGTGGCTGGTGGATGTTCCTCCCCCGAGGGATCTTCCTCCACAACGCACAGTTCCACTCCGGACGTGACTGACAAGATGACCGCGCTGCTGGGCCCAATCATCGAACACGAGGGAGGCCGATTCTCAGGCGTGGAGATCTCGCGCTCGACGGGGACCCTTTGGATGACGAATTCCGCTGGCAAGGAAACGACTCAGATCACATTCGGGCCGGATACTCAACTGGAAAATGTCTCCTCACAGCCCAGGCATTATCGTGACCGGCCATCCGTCGACCCCAAAGATTTTGATCTTGACGATTACCTGGCGAAGGTTTCCGAAACCTCGAAGAGCTGCGGCGAGGGACAATACTGGTCGGTAAGTGCAGAAGTAATCAGCTCTACTGCTTCTATAGTTACCCAAAGGTGCGGTATGACTGACCAGGGAAGTAGCTTTCTCAATAGGCAGCCCATTGCTCCGATCACCAATGTATGGTCCTTGGAAGGTCTCACCACAATATGGAATGAGATGCTCACGTTTGCACCAAAAGGATATGTGAGGGATATCGGGATCAAGAACAGCAACGTAACCATACTGTTCGCTACCGAGTATCCCCCCCACCCCCTGCGCAGTTGGCTATTACCGGAGCTGGGGAGACCAAAAGCTACCGGCAGCTCACGTCTTCGACGCCCACTGTACATACAATGCCTCGGCTGTCTCGACGAACAAGGTGAATTTGAATGCATACACCGCAGAAGAAATCTGGGCACGAGCGCAGGAACTCGCTCAGGAGAAGAACATTCACTTCGATGAAGAGACAACACTGTCTCTCTCAACAGACACTAGTGAGCATACTGTTCTTACTCTGATCGAGGCAGACAAAGGGGGCTTCATCTATCTCGACAATCCACAGTGATGTGGTTGGCTGATACCAAAGTTCTCGTACCCGCCTGTGCAGAAGATGATCGGGCAATTACGGTAGGCACGCGCTACATCACGAAGATCGTTACCGCACGAGGGCTGGAGTCGTGAACGCACGTGCGTCTCGACTCCAACCGAGCTGACCAAGCTGCTGCATGGTCAGTCGGCTTTCGCCAAGCCAAAAAGGACTATTCTGGAAAAATCGCATGTACCCGCACAATCAGGACTCTCCCCACACCAGCCATTACGCCCGGGTTCACCATTACTTGATTGGTTCCAGCACGCCATACATATGCTCACGATAATCGAGTTGATCGCCGATGTTCATCGTGCTCACCTTCCAACTCAACTTCCCATCCGGCGTACCAGTAAAAATCAACTCATCAATCGCCGACACCTGAACACCCAACGACCCCAACGACCCCAACGACCCCAACGACCCCAAAATATCAGACACCAAAGAAGGACTAAACCTACTCAAATCAAAAGGAATCGTCGGCTCATCATTCAAAAGCGGAGCATCACACGCACCAACACCCGGCATAGCATTATGTCTGCCTGAGGAGAAAATTCCCATACGGCAATCCGGGTCATCCGGAAACGGGATCGCCGTCACATAGGTAGCCTCCCTCTTCTTCACCCCAGCATTCCACTGCACCAAAGTCCCCGCACCGAAAATATCATTATAGGATTCCATCATCGAAGCAACCTGAGCAGGATCGGTGGGATCAACCTGATCATTGACCGGCTTTCCATCCACCACAAGACTTCCCTCATGATAGTCGAAACTGCTGGAGCAAGTCGTCCACGATGCCGTCTTGCCAGTGGGCATGACCCTCAACCACGCATACCTGGAATCATCACACCCAGGCCGCGGATCATCCTTGGCCGGAACACGAGCAACCAACCCATCAAAATCAATCTGATCAGGAGAAAGATTCGCTTTCGCATGCCACCTCATATCCGCATTACGCTCATCATCGTCATCCACCCGCTCCGAGATCTCCCCATCATAACCAATACTGTATTCAACCTCACGAGCAGACGAATCAACCGTATACACAGACAAAGAATAGCTACTCGACGAATACAAAAAATGATGTACCGAGAAATGCGACACCTCCACCTCTGCAACAGTCGTGATATTCTTCTCGGCCACCAAACGATCCCACATCTCATGCGGATCACTCGACCTCGGGCTACACCCACTCACCAATAACGACAGTCCAAGCCCGAGAAGAACACCACACACCACACCACGCATCACACACTCACGCCCTTCTTCCCGAACCAGACCCGTGGCACATCCACTCTCAAAACAGCGAATCCTTCATATGCTGATCATCCGCACTCACACCAGCATGCCTTTCTTGATCATCCACACCATTATCCTTATCAATCAACCCCAACCCATCAGCATAACCAGCATTCGCATGACGCTGCTCCATCGCCACAACAGCCTCCTTCAACACATCACGCACCCGACGAGCCGAACTCTGCCAATCCAAATCCTCATTCAACAACGCCAACCACACATCCGGCAAACCAACAACCGCATCCCACACAGCCACAGTCCGCATGTAGAAATCACAACCAATAGCACCCGCATCACCCGATCGAGCAACCGCCTCATCAATCTTTTTAGTTCTCACAGCAAGATCACACTTCTTTTCCCACTTAAGCTTTTCCTTCACTGCCTCGAGAGCGGCCTTGATCTTCTCCGCGATCATCGTCTGAAGAAAAGAGGTCGCCTCAATCGCCCACTGATTATGCCGAGCAAGATCCTCCATAAAAAACGCATCATTCGCCCGCTCCACAGCCTTACGCCGATACGACTCAGCAGCCTCACCCTGCCACGAATCAATCGTGATACCCTGAGCACGCACCCCAATATCATGCAACCGATCAGCATGAGCACCCCACTGCTTATGCGGACCATTCATATTCGGCCCCACAAAATACACCGTCTTCAACAACCCATCAAGCCGACTAGTACCACCAAACGGATACGGAAGATTCGTCGTATACTCCTTACCCAGCGCATCCCCCATCGCAGCACACGCACCCCGCTCCAACTCAGCAAACCTCGACTGAGTTCCCTCAGCATCATAACCATCCCAGAAAAACAAAAACCCCTTCATCTTCGACTTCGCATACTCAACCTCAGCCCGATCAAGCTCAATCGCCTGACTCAACGCCCCAGACAACCAAGACAACAACGGATCAAAATCCTCACGCGTATACGCAATCACATCACCATTACGCACCGTCGAAAACGTAACACTCATCACCGGCCCCTTTCTGCAACAGCCGCATTCACAGCCTCAACCTCTTCATAACCAGACGCCGAACCCGACAAATTCGACGACGTACCCGCATACCGCCCCGTCGTATCTGACGCCTCTTTTGTAGCCTTCGCCGACGAAGACCAAAACGCAGTCCGTGGATGATTCACCACACCAAAACCAGGAGTTTTCGTGGAATTCATCGCCGACTTCACCGCCTCCATCTCAGCCGACAAACCATCCCAATGAGCTGACGCCGTTCGCAAATCACCCGACGAACTCTGCCAGGCACCCATCCCACTCGACCGAGTCGTGCCCAGCCCCGAAGAAGAACCCGCCGACGGCACTCCACCCGCCCCAGACACCGACACACCCGACACCCCACCAGAGCCAACACCAGCCCCGGCACTGCCAGCACCAGGCGAAACCGCACCCCCACCACTCACCACAGGAGACATACCAGCACCAGCCACACCGGCCCTGGCACCAGCACCGGTGGGTCCACCACCAAACGACGACCCACCCACATGACTCCACCGACCAGTCCTAGGGTCGTACGCCATCCCGGTGGCGGGATTCACCCACAGCCCGGTCTTCGGGTCATAGCTACCGAACCGCTCACTAAACCCCGGATCCGACGGCGACCACGCCCTGCCCGTCACAGGGTTGATGCCAAACCCCGCATCCGCACCGCTGGAGCCGGCAGCAACCGTCCCCGAACCAACCCCAAAACCCGGATGACCCACACCAGCAGACCCGCCACCAACAGACGGAACCGAACCAGCAGACCCCGAGCCAAGACCCCCAGTCACTCCAGACACACCAGACCCAGCTGATGCACTAGCCCCAGGCCCACCACCAGCACCCACCACCGGCAGCCCACCCGGCGCTGTACTGGCATTCACCCCAACCCCGCCACGGGCCCCAAGCCCACCAGATACCCCAGGGCTAGCAGATGTCCCAGGCCCACCAACCATCGGCGGCATCATCCCACCACGACCACCACCATCACGCTGCTTAGCCTGCTGAGCAGGATTAATGTCCTCCTCCACCAGCTCCAAACGACCCAACTCATCATCGGTATCAGCCGAATACCCTTCAACACCAGACACCGCAGCGCGCATCACAGGCTCCACACCATCAACAGCATCCGAATAAGTCATGATCAATTCCTTAACTCGGGGGCACAACAACAACGAACAACAGCATTCGATACAAACCTGTATCGAATGTGGGGCATCACCCCACGTCACCAGGTGATTTTACACACCCCACCGGGCATCTGGAACCAAAACACCACCACTCATCGGACGAGCGTCCGCGATTCGCCATGAATGGCTAATCAACAAGGTATTTCAGGCACCATGAGGTTCCCTGCTATGCCCACACCGGCCATCCCCACAACAGCGTTCACATCTCGAAACCATTCTTCAAGCTGGCCATCATCGAATCCGTGATCCGGGCATGCTCGCGAAGCAGCAGTTCGCGTTCCCCGTACTCCACATGCGGTGGCTGATACTTGGTACGGGCACGACGATAGGCATGCAACACTGCCCGGGAGATCGCCTTCGGATACACCGAACCAGCAAGCCACTGCGGATCGAACCTCACGCTCACCGGCTGCCCGAAGATCCCCAGCCGCACCACCACCGCCCTGCTCAACGCGGTCCCCTCAGCACACGTCCCGACCCATCGACTCGGCGGCACATCACCCAGGGCCTCCAGCTTGGCATCAAGATCAGCCAACTCCCGGCGTGCCCGGCGAATCGTGTGCCAGCCCGCAGCGCCCTCATATGGGATCACAGGCAACGGCTCCGGGGCAGGGATACGATGCTCCCCGGTGTGCAACATCGCATTCATCGACATGAACGCAGCGTTAAAAGCCGTATCCAACGGCTCATCGGCCAACTTGTGCCGCCAATTCGCCGAGATCCGGACGTCTTTGAGTATCCCCTGCTCATCAGCCCATACCCGCACGATCCGCCGCCCATCCCGGAACCCCTGGGCAGGAGACCAACCCTCATCTTCTATTCCGGGGCCATCCAACGGCTCATCAACCACCTCATCTTCAGTGACCACATCGGCAGGAGAAGCAAGAACATCATCGACCTCGTCCTCGTTGGCCAGATCCTCTTCCTCACCTCCATAATTCGGAGGCGCCAGGAACTCGTCGTCTTCAACCCACGGCTCACTCATGCACTGACCATAAAGGACCAAGAACCCGCCTAGAATGCCCAGCCCCCACGATAGTCCTCACCCAACGATGAATCAGCTGGTCAGGGGCATGAGTCAGTGCCTCCAAAGCCACCTCAAAGGCTGGTCACCGCCACCAGGTATCGCGAATCTCCACCGGTAGGGCACGCTTGTGGCGGCTGCGCAGGTATTTGGTCTCGATCTTCCCGGCCACCTCGCCGGACACCTCCTGGCCCTCCAGGTAGGCATCGATCTGGTCGTAGCTGATGCCCAGCTCGTCCTCGTCGGTGCGCAGCGGTTTGCCGTCCAGCAGGTCGGCGGTCGGCACTTTTGCCCACAGCGGCTCAGGGGCCCCCAGGAATTGCAGCAGCTGTCGGCTCTGCCTCTTGTCAAGCCCGTACAGGGGAAGGATGTCGGCGCCCCCGTCGCCGAATTTGGTGAAGAAACCGGTCACCGACTCGGCTGCGTGATCGGTACCGATGACCAACAGATTGCGCTGCCCAGCGATCGCATACTGGGCGATCATCCTCATCCGCGCCTTCACATTGCCCTTGTTGAAATCGGTGATCTGTTCCCCGCCCAGGGCCCCCTCGAAGGCAGCCTCCATGCCATCGGTGGCGGCCTTGATGTTGAGAGTCATCTCCGTCTTGGCCGCAACGAAATCCATTGCTGCCTGGGCATCTGCTTCGTCGGCCTGTACCCCGTAGGGCAGCCGGACGGCAATGAAATCGGCTTCCTCGCCCCGGGTGGCGAGTTGCTCGACGGCGAGTTGAGCGAGTCTCCCAGCCAAGGTGGAATCGATGCCTCCGGAAATACCCAGCACGAAACCCGAGGTATGGGATGCGTGCAAGTAGTCGATGAGGAACTGCACTCGCCGATCCACCTCGTGGGCCGGGTCGATGGCCGGGGAGACCCCGAGCGACGCGATGATCTGGGCTTGGAGTTCACGCATGCTCCGATCCTATTCACTGCCGGGGCGCGGCAGCAGACCGATCAGGGCTCACGAATGCTGCCAGACCTCCAGCCGCACCTCGATCACGAGTTGCCCCGAATCGGCCCGGGCCTGCACCACACCACCCATCTGCGCCACCAACTCGGCGACGATGGACAACCCCAGCCCGGCATGTGGGCCAGTGCGAGCCTGATCTGCACGGTAGAAACGCTCGAAGAGCTGATCGGCCACCCCTGGTGACAGATCGGCCGGATTAGAGACTGCGAGAATCATTTGCCCACTCTCGGCGCTCAGTTCCACCACAACCTCCCCGGTGGTGTAGGCCAGCGCATTGGCGACTAGGTTGCGCACCACACGTCCCAGCGCCGTCGGCTCGGCACGCACCGCGACCGTCCGCTCCGGCAACCTCACCCGGGGAGTCACTCCCGCCTGTTGGAATGCGGCATAGAAACCGGTCAGCACCTCACCAACCACCGTCGTGGCATCAACCCTGGTCAACTCCAATGAGCGTTCCCCGGAATCCAGGACGCTCAACTCGAAGAAATCATCGACAAGCCTGCCCAGGTCATCCACCCGCCGGGCGACGACCTCCAACCGGTCACCGGCATTGGGTGCGCCGAGACCGTCGCGACGCACCAGTTGCAGAAAACCCCGCACCGCGATGAGCGGGGTCTTTAGGTCGTGGGACAGATTCGCGATCTCCCGGCGTAGTCTGGCTTCGGCAGCCCGGCTGACGGCGACAGCATTGCGTTCGGCATTGATGCAGGTATCGATCTCGGCTGCGAGGGCTTCAAGCTCGTCATCACGCACCACCACCTCCAGCGGCTGGGTGGAGCCCAAGGATCGGTGAGCGGTCAGCTGAGCCCGCACGGAGGCAATCTCCCGACGCAGTGCCGCCCAGCGCCACCCTGCCCAGGCAGCCACTACCCCGGACAGGGCTGCGATGATCCAACCCACCAATCCCACGACTCCCATGGTGTCAGGAAAGTTCCCGACTCCGCAGGTGGATGATGCTCGCAGCCATCAGCACCGGGATCGCCACGCCGCAAAACAGCAGGGCCTGACCGGTGATCTGAGTCTCGGCCCAGGCCCGCCCAATACGGTAGAGATGCCAGACCGGATCGATCGCCAGCAGCGTATTGATCACCTGGGAATCAAGCTCCCGGTTGACGGCCGTGACGATGATCGTGCCGAATGTCAGCACCACCAGCACCGCGAAACCGACCACCCGGGAACGGGTCAGCAGAACGAGCCAGCTAGCCAGCAGCATCAACACCAGCTGCACCAGATAGCTCAATCCGATGAACTTCACCCAGGCAGACCATTGCTCGCCGGTGAGCGAGAAATCCATCTGAGACAAGGTGATGAGCAAGGTCACCAGATTGTGCAGTACCCATAACACTCCGGTGACCAGCACGGCCAAGATCACCTTCGAGACGAACATCAGCGTCTGCGAATTACCTCGGGCGACGGCAAGTTTTGTGGTGCCATTCAGATCATCGGTCGAGGTGATGATCATGCCGGTGATCGAAATCGCGAACAAAGTAATGACGGTGAAACAAGTCGCTGAATACATGATCTCCCAAAAATGTGGGTGAGCTGCATCGACATAGGCGAAACCGACGAATCCGTCGATCAACGGCACCCCATCCTTGGTGTTCCCGGTCGGCCCACCGAAGGAAAACCGGCTATTGCCAGACGTGCAGAACAGGGCAAAAAGACCGATGACGACGGCAAAGACGATGACTGTGATCTGCAGGAAGCGCGACCTCACCAAGCGGTACCAGTCGCAGCGAATGATGTTGGCGAACATATCAGGCCCCTTTCACCAGGTCGGCGAAAAACTCTTCGAGACTTGCCCCGCGGGTTTCAATACCACGAACCTCCACGCCGCGGCCCACCAGGGCGGAGTTGATCCGGGATGCTTGGTCCAGATGGTCGGCCAAGATCACCTGGCCGCCCGTTGCACCGGCATCATCGGCGATGCGGAAGGTGCGGATATCCAGCTCCTCCTCCAAAACGGTCGCCGCAGCAGCGGGATCGGCAACATCGATGCGCAGGGTGTGCTGGCAGCGAGAATGCAGCTCAGCTGCGCTCATCTGCGCAAGCAGCCTTCCCCGGTGAATGAACCCATAGTGGGTAGCGAATAGATCGAGCTCGGCCAACAAATGGGAGGAGATCATGACGGTCGTCCCATCCTGCCTGGCCCGTCGCACCAATTCGGTGCGGACCGTGGCCATCCACATCGGATCCAACCCGTTGACCGGTTCATCGAGAATCAGCAGTTCCGGATCGCCCAATAACGCGATGCCCAGCCCCAGCCGTTGCCGCATGCCCAAGGAAAACTGCCGTACCTTCTTGCGCCCGGTGTCTTGGAGGCCAACCACTTCAAGGGCCTCCCTGGTGCGATGCCGGCCAGCGATGCCGCGTTGGATGCGGATCGCTTCGATGTTCTGCTCCGCGGTCAGGTCCAGGGTCAGCGCGGGGGATTCGATGAGTGCCCCAATGCGACGACGCTGCAGGTTCAGCCCCGCCCCGCTGTCTTCGAACAGGGACAGGGAACCGCCACTGGGACGGGCTAGTCCGGTCAACAACCTGATGAGGGTGGTCTTCCCTGCACCGTTTTGCCCAATCAGCCCATAGATCTGCCCGGCCTCGACGGTGATATCCACCTCGTCCAGGGCCGCTGTCCGGCCGTACCGCTTGGTCAGACCCGTGGTCTGCACCACAGTGCTCATCACACGACCTCCTTGTTCCGACGACCACTTGAACACGAGAACATCAGGAGATGGTCAAGAAACCGTCAAGAACGATGTCAAGACTTCACTAAATTCCCCCGAACTGGCGATGACAAGCCAAGATTTTCTCCGGCTGCGACGAGGAGCTGTTCTCCGGCAGTCTCACTCCTGCGGCAGCAGGGTGTAGCCAATGCCCCACACCGTGCGCACCGGATCATGTCCACCGGCCTCCCGCAGCTTGCGGCGCAGATTCGACATGTGCACATTGATGGTGCGTTCCTCGTAGCCGTATTCCTCTTCCCAGACTTCGGAGTAGAGCCGGGATTTGGAATGCACCATGCGCGGGTTGCGGGCCAACACGGCCAGCAACCCGAACTCTGTGCTGGTCAGCTGCACTGCGCACCCGGCAATCTCCACCCGGTGGGCATCCTCATCGACGAGCAATTCCCTCACCCGATGCACCGTTCGCTCCGGATTCGGGTTGCCGACTCTGCGCAGCGTTGCCTCGCACCTGGCGACCACCTCGTCAATATCGAAGGGTTTGGTGATGTAGTCGTCGGCTCCCAGGTTGAGCAGATCGATCTTCGTCCGGGTGGTCTCCCGGGCGCTCACCACAATTACCGGCACCTGGGATCGTTCCCGGATCACCCGCAACACCTCGTCACCGCTCTTCCAGGGCAGCATCAAATCGAGCAGCACGAGATCAGGGTGTTCGCTGTGGGCCAACCGCAGTCCGTCAGGACCGGTGAAAGCCTGGACCACCTTCATGCCACGCTCGGTGAGAATCTCGGCGAGCAGCTGATTCGCCTCCCGGTCGTCCTCGACGACGAGCACCGTCACCTGGTCCATGGGCAAGAGACTACGCGACTCGGTGAAGCTCTCCGCACAGCAGCAACCCATCATGATGGGAAGATCGATAAGTCCCGTACCATCGCAAATCCCCATGACACGCGGGCTATCCGAGGGCCTAGGGCTTCCCGCCACAAGACAAGAAACTGTAGGGGACCTCGTGAATGGAGGTTGTCTCCGGGTGGAGGCATTCCCCGCAATGAGACACGAGCTTGCCCGACCTGCGAGGATGGGCTCATGCGAGTCGAAGTCTGGACGGATGTCGTCTGCCCCTATTCCTGGATCGGTGTCACCGAGTTGCTGAAGGCGATCGACGCTTTCGATCATTCCGACGAGGTGGAACTCGTCCACCGTTCCTTCGAGATCGATCCCGACGCGCCGGAGACTCCGGTGTCCCTGGTCGAGGACCAAACCGCCCGCTACGAGTTGTCGCAGGCCGAGGCAACGGCCAACAACGAGACCCTGGCCGAACTGGCCGCATCCATCGGGTTGAACTTCAACTGGCGGGCCGCCCAGATGACCAATTCAATGGATGCCCACCGGGTGCTGCAACTGGCCAGAGCCGAGGGCAAGGGCGACGCGGCCCAAGCACGTTTCGCGCATGGCTTTTTCACCGACGGCGAGGACCTCTCAGACCACGAGACGATCGTGCGGCTGGCTACCGAAATCGGTCTCGATGAGACCAGGGTGCGTGAGGTTCTCGGCTCAGTCGAGTTCGCCGAGCAGGTGCACGTCGACGAGCAGGAAGCCATCGCCCGCGGTATCACTGGTGTGCCGTTTATTCTCTTCGAAGGCCAGTGGGCGGTGTCTGGAGCACAGACAGAGGAGACCTTCCTCGAAGCCCTGGAGACCGTCAAGGAGAACATGGACAACCCCTATGCCACGATGGGCGGGGGCTGCGGCTGCGGCGGAGGAGGTTGCGGCTGTGGTGGCGGCGGAGCCGGTCACGGTCATTCCGGTGGCTCTGGTGGTGGCTGCGGCTGCGGCGGTCACTGACAACGAGTTGAGGGCGGCCCGGATCGGCGTCGCAGCCCTTAGCCCTCGACGGTTCCATAGCTGGGTTCGTGGGCCTTCACCCAGCCGATGACCCGCCCGGTCACCGGCATCAGGGCAAACTGCACCAATACCTTCCACAGGAATCCAAAGAAGGTGTAGGAGGCCCACTGCCCCACTGTGGAGATCCCGATCGCAGAGGCCGCGATGGTACAGAAGATGATGGAATCGACGGCCTCCCCCACCCCGGTGGCCGAACTCAGCCGCTGATAGAGCCGTGATTCCTGATGACGCTTCTTGCCGCGCCACATGATGAACGAATTGGAGCTCTGCCCTGCGAGGTAACCACAGACCGAGGCCAGCACGACGACCCACACTGGCCCGAGCGCTACTTCCAGGGCCTGCTGCTTGGCAAGACCGTAGTCATCGCCAAAACCAGGAAGGACGATGATCACCGAATAGATGATCACCGAGAAGATCGATCCGGCGAAGCCTGCGATAATCGCTCGCCGGGCTGCCTGCGGCCCATAGATCTCGGTGATCATATCGCCCAGGATGTAGCACAGCGGGAACATGAAGAAGGCCGCGTCGGTCACCACCGGTCCAAAGACCACCCCCTTGGATGCACCGATCGCAGAAAGCACGACGATGAGCACCAGCGCAGCGAGCATCGAAGCATAATGTCCGGATCCAGCAGAGGCATAGCGCGGTGTGTTCGTCACGGCCGACAATTTTAGGGGCGCGATTCTGCTAGAGGTGATCGGTGATGACAACACCGCTCGGAGGGCATCGGCATGGCTCAGAGATTGGATTCCTGCAGCAAGGCGGGGCGCACCACGATGCGGGTCCAGGACCCCACGAGGATACGATCATGATGGCTCACCTCAACCCGTCCGGAGATCGGGGTGTCGGGGATCGAAGCATCCACCCGGGAAACATAGGTGCCGTTGGCCGAACCAAGATCCTCGACGAACCAGCGACGCCCGTCGGTGACCAGGCTCGACTGCCGACGCGACACCCCGGAATCGGTGACCAGATCAATATCCGGCTTGCCAGAGGAGGAGGAACGCCCGATCACCACCGTGTCTTTGCGAAGGCCGACGATCACAGGTTGGCCAGGCGACGGCAATTGGTCGGGTCCGCCCTGAGCGGCATGCCAATCCGGATCGATCCAGATCTCCGCCACCCATTTGGTGGCATCCGCCTTCCGCACTGGCCGCTCCGGGGAAGCCGCAGGTCTTGACTGCTGCCGGGGGTCGGGACTCCGCACCGGGCCGGGCGGAACACGCGGTGGAACTGCCGCTGGCCACATCGCAGAAGCCGCAGGCTGGCGCATAGGAGCATTGACGGGAGGCTGCGGCACCGTGGGTCTGGCAACTGGTCGCTGCGGGGCCGGTCGCTGAGTCGCCGGAGCGGCGGCTGGTGCCGGAGGAGCACCCGCAGGCCGGACCCCCGTCAGGTAGTCATAGCCGCAGGATTCGCAGAACATGGCGTCGCGGCTCGCCGGGGTCCGGCACACCGGGCAGGTCTGCAGGGTGGTGGGCCTCTGCGAAACCGTGGGCATCACCGCACCGCAGACCGAGCAGTAGTCGTCACTCGACGAGACATGACCGTTCGGGCAGTTCATCATTGCTCCAACGAGACGCCGGCGACCCCACCCTCACCGCGGGTGCGCACCGTCTTTGTCGAGGCGGTATCCAAGGCCATCTCATCGGCCTTGTCCACCTGCTTCTTCAGGCGCACCGTTCCGGTGGCCACATCGACGACGTCGACAACCTTGCGCAGCCTGGAGGTGGCCTCCGAGTTGCCGGTCTCCGCCGCCAGCTGGACGGCACGCCCGAGCCTGGAGGTGGCCGTCGACAGATCTCCGGACTGCTTGGCCGCCAGGCCCTCCTGGATAGCCCGGGCCAGCTCCGCCTGCCCGGTGTAGTGGGCGACCTCGCCATTGATCGGCGCGGTCAGCGAGTCATCCTCTGACCACACTGCCTTCACCAATCCTTGGGTACGGGGCTGTTCGTTGACGACCAGTTGCACGCGGGCCGCCAGTTGCTCTTGGCCCAGTGCCCGGGCGGGCAGGCGAACCGCAACGTGGTAGTCACGCTCCTCGTCGCCCCAAGCACCGGTGGGGATATCGACGGTCAGCGGGTTGACCGGGGTAGCAGTACGGGTGAGATCTTCGACATCGGGAGAAACCTGACGCACGAACATCAGCTGGGCGCCCTGCGGAATCCAAACCCGCAGATTGGCGCTGGAGACACCCCGCGACATCGAGGTCTGCATGATACGAGCGAACTCGTCGGCCATCTTCTCCGGGGTGGGGATAATATCCAAGGAACCCATCAGTGCCCGGGAGATCTTGCGTACCTCGGAAACCACCCAATAGGTGCCAACACCGCGGCAGTCACACTGGAACAATCCCACGCAGGAACGAATCGCGCTGTCGAGCTGATGAGGGGTCTCGTGCTCGTCGGCTCCATCGGTCAGCAGAAGGGCGTGGCATTGGCTGAGTGCCCCACCCATCGAGTTAAACAGAGCCTTGGCTAGCGAAAGCCACCGCCCAATCGCGGTGCCGCCGTTGGAAACCAGCCGGGATATGGCGTTCTTCGCAGCGCGGCGGTTCTGGTCATTCATCACCACCATACCGGGCCCAGACTGCACCAAGGGGAAGGCGAGATAGGCCTCATGGGTGCCCGAGATGACGGCGAAATAGGTGCCATTGTTGATGTTGTCCAAAGCGACCATCGCTGCCTGGCGGGCAGCCGCCATCGAACGCTGCCCCATCGAACCAGAGCAGTCGATGATGATAATTTCCCCGGCTGCGCCGTCGGTCCCCGCCTGGCCCGCCCCGGAAACCTGGATCCGAACGATGGCGTTGACGTCTGTTCCGCCATCGGGCAGGAATTCGTTCTGGTAGACGGTCGAGGTGAACTGTGCCACGTGATCTTCCTTCCGACTCAGCCGCGCAGCCGCACGGTCGCCGAGTCCAATTCGTTCTCCGCTGCCTCTTGTGTCTCGCTGCCGGGCTCGACGGTAACCCTGGCCACGGCGACGGTGACATTGTCCGCCCCACCTTGGGTATTCGCCCAGCCGACAAGACGCGATGCAAGTTCCAGCGGGGTGGGTTCGCCGAGTTCACGAACAATCGCCGCCACCAACTCGGACATCTCAGAGGGATCCGATGCGTAGTTCCACAGCCCATCGGAACAAACCAAGAACCATCCGTCACCTTCCGCGGTGGCCACTGAAACCCGGGGCCGCACATCGGGAGCGTCCCGGCCCAGCCACCGGGTGATGACGTGCCCGTACTCGCCGGTCTCGGCGGTGAGCCGGTCCATGCCCGCATCCATCTGTTGCTGGGCCATCGAATCGTCAATGGACAACTGCATCGCGGCACCCGAATCTGGCAGCCAATAGACCCTGGAATCCCCCACTGTCGCCGACAGCATGGAACGCCCGTTGAGCAGGCCGATGGCCAGCGTGCAGGAAGCCGGATTCTGCACCTGGAGATCGGAATTGTCCAAAACGGCCTGGTTCGCGGCGAGGGCCACCCCACCAAGCACCTCTCCGGTCGCGGCCTGAACCGCCTGCGGGGAAAGATCCCAGTCGAACTCAGCGGCATTCACCGCGGCGACCGCCGCATGGGCGGCCGACAACGAAGCCTCAGCGGAATCGGCTGCCATGGATACCCCGTCGCAGACGACAAGTACCGCCCTACCTTGCTCGAAAGCCGAAGCGTCAAGGGCAAGCGCATCTTCATTGCCCGGGTGGCGCACACCACGGTCGCAGACCCCGGCCACCCAGTCGCAAGAGGTCATCTCGTAGTGCATCCGCGGGTCGGCAGCCTTCTCACCACAGATAAGACAGTATCCGTCGAAATCAATTTCCCCCGAGCACTTCGCGCAGGTGATCGGCTGCGGCAAAAAGGTGCGCACCGGCTGGCTCACGCCCCCCGGAACCCCGGGCGCTTCATCGGGAACATGTGAAGCACTCAGGCGGAGCTTAGGCTTGGTATTCGCCGACGGCGGCTGACTCCAGTTGATCTCGTTCACAGCAGGCTCCACTTTCGTACGGCGTCGGCCTCGGCCAGGTATTCGCGTCGATCATCATCGCTCGGCGCCCATTTGGCAAGGTTACGGTAAGCCTGCTCCTGCAGGGTACGCAGGTTGCGGACCGTCGCGGGTTTACCACCGAATTTCTGGGTCACCGAGAACCGGGATTTCTTTGCCGCTCCAATGGCGCGATCCAGCACTTGAACCTCCAAGGTGGCGGTGGTTTGCGGGTCGAACTGGGCATCATGGATCGAATCCCAGGCAGCCGACAGATCGGCCAGATCTGTCCCCCTACCCATCAGCAGCTTGGCCCGCTCGGCCCGGGCATCCTGGTAACCGCGAGAGGTGGGCGGCACCAGGGTATAGGCGGCCAGGGCGCCCTCTTCGTCCCCGCGGGCCCGTCTGATCCTGGCCAGGGCGAAGGCCGAGGGAGTCAGATAGTTCGGGTCGGTGGCCGCACACAACGCATACAACTCCTCGGCCAGCTCGGGACGGTCGGAGTACTCACAGGCCGAGGCCAGGACGAATTTCGGTGCCAACTCGCCAGGTACCTGCGCATAGACCGTGTTGAAGGGCGCCACCGCGTCGTGCCAGCGGTTTTGTTGGACGGCCAGCACGCCCTGCATCCACACGGCCCGCCAATCCCAGGGGTCGGTGCGCAGCATGTCCTGGATGACGCTCGAAGCCAATCGGGTTTGTCCCGTCGCCAAGGCCAGTTCGATCTTCGCGAGCTGCACCTGGGCGGTGGTCCGCGGCGCCTTCCCAAGAGCCGCCATGCGTGCCTTGGCATCATCCACCCGCAACTCGGCTAGCCAGTCGGCCATTGGATCCGAAGGATCAGGTAGCAGCCGCGGTAACTGGGTCCAGTCGAAGCCCTTAGCGACGGTTATCGGTGGGGCGAACAGGGTGGATACCGGTCCGGTGGTCGCCCCGCCGGAGCGGCGACGGGCCACCGTCTCGTGCAGCACGCCCAATGCCTGAATGCGCATGTCCTCGGCCGATTGGAAACGATCGGTGGGCTCCGGGGCACAGGCCCGCTTAACCAACCGGTAGAAGGAATCGTTCGCGGCAAAGACCGGCATCTTCGACAGCGGTGGCAAGGAGGTCTGGTATTCGGTCTGGTAGCCCTTGAACTCGGTGGCCATCACCGCCAGGGCACGACCGATCGAGTAGATGTCGGATGCGATCGAAACCCCCTTCTCGACCACCTCGGGGGCTTGGTAGCCCAAGGTGCCGAAGATCGCTGAGGTCTGGTCCCCCGCCGACTGCACCGCCCCCAAGTCGATAAGTTTCACTGCATCCCCTACCTGCATCAGGTTGTCGGGCTTGAAGTCGCAGAAGATGAGTCCGGATTCGTGCAGGTACTTGAAGGCTGGCAAGATCTCAATGATGTAGGCCAGTGCCCAGTCCACCGGCAAGGGATCATGCTGGCCGGAATTGGCCGCCATCCGATCCTTCAACAACTGAGTGATCGAACGACCGGGCACGTATTCCATGATGATGTAGCGGGCATCGCGGTGCTCCACAAAGTTGTAGATCTCAACGATCAGCGGGTGCTCCACCGCTGCCAAGAACTCCTGCTCGGCCTCGGCGACCTTTACCGCTTCGGCGTCGGCTGAGTTGAGCAGGCCCTTGAGCACCACCCACCGGTTCGAGACGTTGCGGTCCCGGGCTAGATAGATCCACCCCATGCCGCCATAGGCGATCGGCCCAGCCACCTCGTACTGGTTGGCGACCAATTCTCCTGCCGAGATGGAGGGCTGGAAGTCGAAAGACGTCCCACACTTGGCGCAGACCCCGGAGACTTCACCGGGTTGGCTGCCGGTGCCCCGGCCCACCGGCGCCTCACAGTTGGCGCAGGTGCGACGGTTCTCGGGCACCACTGGATCGGCGATGACCGCCGAAGCCGGGTCGATGGCCGGGGCCGGTGGGACCGTGGTGATGCCTGCACCGATCCGTGACCTGGCGGTATAGGCATCCGATCGGCTCGGGGTGCGCCCCGAATCCTTTCCTGCCAAGGCCGAGCCCAATAGCACCGTCGCCAATTCCGCCGAGGTGGCGGTGCTGGACAAGGTCGTGCCAAGCAGTTTCGGGGAGGGCGGCTGCCCGCAATGATCGCAGTAGCCGTCAACGATCGTTCCCCCGCACCCAGGCTGGGGGCAGACGCCGCCCTGAGAACCGAGGGGGCGCTGCTGGGCTCTACTCGGCGCAGGGGCGGCAGGACCAGGGCCACGTACCGGGCCGCTGGGCTGGGCAGGCTGCTGGGTCGGCGCCAAACGGCGAGCCGGGCCCTGCTGAGCAGGCATAGAACGGCGAACCGGGGCCGATTGAGCCGGGGCCTGGGCACGCCGTGAGATGCCGGTCGGTGTTTCCTGCTGTCCGGTGGCGGCAGGCAGACCACAAACATCGCAGTAGCCATAGGAGATGGAGCCGGAGCATCCGGGTTGCTGGCATTTCATCAGGAATCCTTCCGGGTCGCAGACCAGCGGCGTACTCCGGCACGAGCCGCGACAAGCAGTGCCGACAGATCGGCATCGAGATCACCCAACAGGTCATCCACCGCCTTGATGAGCTGGTCAGCATGACCGACGGCGTCATCTGCCCCGGGAGTGGTTGGCTCATTGGCTTCGGTAGGGCCCGTTTGCTTTGTTCCGTGCTCTTCCGCGGTGCCGGATGTATCGGTTGTGCCGGATTCGGTGGCCTGCACCGAGGCTTCTGGTTCGGGCCCTGCGGAAGCATCCGGCTCGTTGCTGGGGGGTGTTACAGCGGCCGGAAGCGGCTCCGGCGCTGGGACCGGCGGGGTCTGCATTGCCGAGGAATCACCGGGGGAAATGTGACCGGTGATCTGTGACTCACGCAGTGCCTTGGCCCAGGCGCTGTCGATGTGATCCATCGCCACCGCCACCCTTTGAAGGCGCTTTTCGTACTCCGCACGGGTCTGAACATCAGTCGGCAATGGGCCGAGGGCGGTGACGTCAGGAATGGCGTAAACAGGAGGAGAAGCCACCATCGGGGCGATCTGGGCGATCATCTGCTCTAGTTGTTTGCCGCGCGCGATGAGATCGGCGCGCAGCTGGCCGAGCGGGTCTTCGGAGGCCCCGCCCGCACCGGAAGTGCGACGCATCACCCCACCGACGATCAGGTCACGCTCAAAACGTGCAGATTCGGATTCAAGCGGGCCAAGCAGCCCACCGATGTCGCCGCCACGGTTCGCTTTCTCGTTGATTTCAACGAGCCGGGCCTCCAACTCGGCCAACTTTGCTGCGGATGTGGATGCCCGGTCCGGGGGTTCGAGCGCCACTTGGTCACGTAGGCGTTCCATGGTGGCGCGCACGTCACGGAGTCGCCCGACGGCCTCGGTGCCCAGCGGGTCGAGCTGCAGCCGGGAACGTAACTGGGCGGTCAGCGCATCCGACATCCGGCAGGCCTCAGGCAGGGTCATCCCACCTGCGCCGGTTGCCCCGGCAGAACCCGGCTCGTCGAGCCGCCCCCAGATGAGGGACGACAGCTGCTCCAGCTGGGGCGCCAGCACCCGTCCCCCGTCCCACGTGGCGAGCAGCCGGTGGAAGCGGTTCTGGATTGCCTGCCACAACTGCAGGCCGAGCATCACGTCTCCGATAAGGGGCTGGGCGTTGTTCGCGCGAACTGCCTCGTCGAGGGCGTCCAGCTCGGAGCGTCGGGCGACGAGCCAGCTATCTAGGGCGCCGAGATAGCCACGCATCACATTCGCATCGACGGCTTGCCCGAGCTTTCCGGGGGCTTGGGGAGCGGTGGCGGTCATCGGTACCTCCTGACGATCCTGGAAAGCCCGACAACCGATGCAATCGCAGCCGCGGCCATGAGAATGGCCACCATGTTCGACTTCTGCTCTACCGAGGAGGCCCGCCCGCCAACCGTCGAGGCCAGATCGCCGTGGGAATTCTTGATCTGGGTGGCCGACCAATCACGCACTTCCGTGAAATCGCTGGCGGCGGGGAGACCGCCATTGAGCGTGCCATCAGCCATGTCCTTTTGCAGCGTCTCGAAGGAAGTCCCAAAAGCGTCGATATGCTCAAGGACGGTCTGGTTTGCCGGGTCGAGGGCCGCGACGGCGTCACGCACGGTGGGGAGACTCGCGGTGAACTCATTGGAGATGCCGTCCCGCGTCGCAGCGCTGCTCACCACGTAGCGCAGCTGGGCATCACGGGCAGCACCCAAGGCCGAATAGGCCGAACCCGCAGTGGCAGCACTATCAATCGACCGCGCCGAGGTCCCGTCGGACAAGGACCCAACAAGCTGCGACGACTGCCACACTCCAACTCCTGAGAAGGCCAACGCGGCGACCAGCCCGAGGTTCAGCACCCGCCGGGTGCGCTTGGCACAGTGGATGCTGGCCAGCACGATGAGCAGGCTGATACCGCCCATCCAGACGATCACCGCCCAACTGGCCGAGTTACGGGCATCCTCAATGTCCTGCTTCTCGGCCGCGATGAGGGAATCGAGGGTGGGCAGCACCGATTCGCGCAGTTGGTTGCTGGCGGTGTTCACCGCATTCGCATCGGTGCCTGCGGCCGATACAGCCGCCACGTAGGTAACCACCCCGGAGGAGACCTCTGCCAACTGAGTGAGTCGATCATCGTTCGTTCCCGCATCGCTGGCGACATCGGCAGCCGAGGTGAGCGCCTCCATGGCAGCCCCTGTCTCAGCCACCACCTTGCCATTGCCAGGAGCCAAGGCGTTCGACAAAGCCACGGAATTGGCGACCAACAAATCACCCTTCGCCTGGTTGAGGTGCAGCATCATCTGTGCTGACTGCTTAGCCTCGATCAGCGAGGAACTGGTTGAACGCAGCACTCCGGGCGCGAAAACGGCTGCCGCGACGCAGGAGACCACGAGCACGGCACGCCACCAACCAAGCACCGTCGCGGTGGGAAGCCCGGTGCGGGAATGCTGAACTGTTCCCGTTCCTGCCCGCCTGGCGGTAGCAACCGCCGTACCAGCTGGAGGGGCGCCCCACTGGGGTACGGGGCCTGTCCTGGTGACCGGTCGGGGGCCGCTCATTGCTGCTCCTCGTCGGCGGCTGGGGTGGGTGATGCGCTCCTGGAATCTGGATTGCCGTCCTCGTCGTCATCGCCCCCGCCGGTAGACGACTGGACATCACCGCGGATGAGTTCGTCCCCCGGGGATGCAACCTCGTCGCCGTAGAGATCTTCAGGCAGCAAGGTGCGCAGCAGTTCGACCGTCGGGGCCGTCTCATCGCGCAATCGCCACGCTTGGTGACCGATCGCTGCTTCCAGCACATTGCGGCAGTAGCGGCCATTGCCAAAGGTCTCGTCACGAAGCTGACGGCTCAGCATGTCGGCAAAGGCATCAAGGCAACCATCGGCCAAGTCGTAGTCGGAATTGGCCACCATCGTGGTGAAGATCTGGGTGAGTTGCTCGTCGGTATAGTTAGCGAACTGCATCGTGGTACGGAACCGTGAGGCCAGTCCGGGATTCTCGGCGATGAAGGTTTTCATCGGACCGGGGTAACCGGCGACGATGACCACCAGGTCATCGCGGTTGTCCTCCATCTCCTTGACCAACGTGTTGATCGACTCCTCGCCGTACTGGTCACCAGATAGCGAATAGGCCTCATCAATGAACAGCACCCCACCAATCGCGGAGGCCGCCACCTCCGATGTCTTCGTCGCGGTCTGGCCCAAATAACCGGCTACCAGTTCAGAGCGGTCCACCTCGACGAGCTGCCCCTTGGAGAGCAGACCCAAGGCCTTGTAGATGCCGGACACCAACCGGGCGACGGTCGTCTTGCCGGTGCCCGGATTACCGACGAAGACCAAGTGGCGGGTGATGGTAGGCACCTTCAGCCCAGCATCGGCCCGCTTGGCCTGCACCTTGAGAATCGCGGCCTGACGACGGATCTCCGACTTCACTTCGTCGAGTCCGGTGAGCTCGTCAAGTTCGGCGAGTAGCTCCTCCACCGAACGCGGCTCCTCCTCCGGTTCGGGTTGCTCGGCACCGGGTTGTTCTGGGGACTGGATGGCCTGGACGGGAGCCTGCTCCTGAACCGGGGCTGCTCCAGGGTTAGGGGCATCGCCGGTGGGCAGGGCGGGTGAGGTGGGAAAGGATGGGATGAAGGACTGGGTGCGCATCGCTTCCAGACGGGCCTGATTCTCCTGCATCTGAGCAAGTACCCCAGAGAACATCTGGTTGCCCACCTTGGAGAACTCCTCCATCGCCTTGAGCCGGTCGGCGGAGGCCTGCACCTGGGGGGGAAGCTCGAAGGGGTTGGTCCCGGGCATTGAGGTGGACCCGGGCGGGGATTGCGCAGGGACTGCCGACTGAGTGGGGGCACCCCCCGGCGTCGGGGCCGTTCCTGCCTGGGCCATCAATGCGGCGGATGCGTTCTCCGCAACCTGGGCATTGGGGGTGCCCAGCAGACAGGAGGCTTGGATCACCTTGGCAAGGGCATTGCGGTAGGAATCGGCATTGGCGCCACTGAGCGAAGCCAACGTTGGCGTGGGCACGACGCGATATCTCCTGCCCTTGGCTGCCGCCGCGAAGAAGGCGGTCGCGTCGGCGGGAATTTCTTGGGCACTGGCCCAGTCTTGGAAGGCCCCGGGGGCTGGCTCCGCGAGGGCCGCAGCCAAGTGGAGTCCCTCATTTCGCGCGGTGTCGGCATCGATATCCAGGTCCTCGGCCACCTCGGCCAACTCTGCCAGTGCTGAACGCAGCGAATCGCTCGTCATTGCCGTCCTCCGGTCCTCATCGCACTACCGGCCACGGGGGTCGTGGCCGACAGCCCATTCAACCTAGCATCCGAGGTGGACATTTCAGGATCGAGATCACCCCGAGACTGGCCTGATTCGCCCTGATTTACTCAGATCGGATCGCAGCCAGCGGGGAAAGCTTCATCGCCCGCTGGGCTGGCATAACTCCAGCGAGGGTTCCGATGAGCGTCGCGAAGATGACCGATGCCAGAGCTAACCAGACCGGGATGATCGAGATCGGTTTCGGGTCTGAACCAGCCACCGAGGTAAGCCCGGCCAGCGCTGCATTCATCACCAAGGAGATCAACCACGACAAGATCAGACCCGTGAACCCACCAAAGAATCCGATGAAGGCCGATTCGACAAGGAACATCCGCCTGATGTCACGTAACGAGGCACCCAGAACCTTCATCACGCCGATCTGCTTGGTGCGCTCGTAGACCGACATCATCATCGTGTTAGCGATACCGATGGCCGCGACCAGCAAGGAGATGAAACCGATCGCTCCAAACACGGCTTGGACGATGCCTGCGGTCTGTTGCATCTGCTTGATCAACTCAATATTGGATGTAGTGCTGTAACCCTCCTGGCGCAGCTCACTAGTCAGTTCTTCGGCCCGCTGCGGGCTCTCAGCATTCAGATACACCTGGGAGTAGACGAAATCGGTTCCGCGTGGCCTTCCGTCGGCGGTGGCGGGCTGACCCGGCAGCGCCTGAGAAGGATTAGCCTTGCGCATCGCATCAATGAGCCGGTCCAAGTCGACAAAGGTACTGAAGTCGTCGGAGGAGTAGGTATTGGGATTACCGGCCAGCACCCCGCTCACCGGTGCGACGACCTTCCTGGGCGCCGATGATGCGAACCCACCGGTGGTGCCGCCACCCGTCGTGGAACCACCGCCCCCGCTGGTGCCACCCATCGCCCCGCCGCCAGATCCGCCGGTCGTCCCACCACTAGAGCCACCTGTCGTCCCATCCGTCGTGGAACCACCGTCCCCGGTGGTGGTACCGCTGCCGCCAGCCGCCCCACCGCCGCCGGTGGGGGAATCAGAGGAGCCCTGGATGCCGAGGTCGACAAAGACCTGCTCATGCATCCAATCCATATGTCCCTGTTCTCCCTGCTGCTTCTGGGCCGCGGAGACACCGAACTCCCAGTCCACCTTGGAGCCCATCACCAGTGCAAACCCATCGCCACGCGTTGGAATCTGGCCCTGGGCGAGCTTGAACCCCTGGGATTCCATGGCATCGGCCGGGATGCCGACCACCGTCAAGGAACCCGACTTCCCGCCGGCGGTCGCCTTGAGACTCACCTGATAGACGGGAACCACGGCATTCACCCCGGCTATGCGCGACAGATTCTGAATGGTCGATTTGTTCATCACCTTGGTGACCTTGCGACCATCCTCGGAGGTGTTCTCGCCGCCGGTCACCGTTACCCTGGTAAGGCTCGCATCGTCGGCGGAATCATCGACCAGGGATTGCGACATGCCCACACCCAGCGAGACCATGACGACCACCGACATCGTTCCGATGATCACACCCAACACCGTCATCGCGGTGCGAAAGAACCGTTGACGCAGCGCGCTGAGACTCGATTGGAGCAGATCAGACCACTTCATCGCCACTCACTGGAAGTCGGGCGGGAAGATCGGGGTGGAATCCAGCTGGGCCATCGACTCTGCCAGTTCTTCGGCGCGGCGTTTCTTGCGACGCTGGTTCAACACGAACCCAGCGACGGCACCGGCCACCAAGAGCAGGAGAAGCAGGGGGAGCAACAACCCCATACCCTGGCCCGATGCCTGGTCGCTGCCCGGGTTCTTGGGTGCGGCAACCGCCTGCGTGATATCCAGATCTAGGGTCCGCTCGAAGGAAGAGGGCTTGCCGGAGGAATCCTCATAGGAGATCTCGAGAACCGCCTTGGTCTTGCCTTCCTTCTCGGCAGAAAGCATCACATCGGCAGCACCGGCCGTCCCGGGGGCGATGTTTCCGATGAAAGTACCTTCGGATTTCAGTGTTTTGTTGTCCTTGAGCTTCACCCGGGTGTTGTAGAGCACGGATTTGCCGAGATTCTGCACGGTGAAAGAGACATTGGCTTCCTCCCCAACCGACAGCGAATCCGGGGTCACCTTCAGGGTGGAGGTGTCGGCCCGCGACGGCTGCTTGACGACAACAGCGATCGTCTCCTCGGCGGTCACCGGGGAACGATCGGCACCATTTTCGTATTCCAGGCGCACGGTCAGCTGATAGGGGCGCTCCTCCAGGGTCGGCAGGGCCCGGTACTCCAAGGTGACCCCGGCCGCAGCACCCGCACCGATGGCGGCCACGTAGGCCGAGGATGCGCCGTTGACCGGCAGCAGCGAGGACTCAGCCGAGCCGACGGTAAGTTTCAGGTTCCCGATTGAGGTATCCGACGACATATTCGTCAAAGTGAGCGCCAGTTTGAAGTTGGAGCCTGCCAGCACCTCGGGCGGATCGGTGGTGAAGGAGGTGATCAGCACACGAGGTACCGAGGACCCACCGGTGGAACCGGCAGGCGCCGCACCTGTACCACCCGGGGTGTCGACCTGCGGGGCTCCTCCCCCACCACCGTAGTTGGGTACACCGCCACCTTGATTGAGACTGACCTCAAGGGATTGCGGCGGAGCTGTAGTGATGGGAGCCGGAACATTCGGAGCAGGATTGCCGGGCGCAGAAGGGTTGTCTGATGGCGGAGTTGCAACACCCTCAACACCAATGTAGACCGCCGTGTCAACGATCTCTGTCTTCCCGTCCTGCGGCTGCTTGTACAGAACCTTGAGCGGCAGCGCATAGTAGCCGCTGGCCAGGTCATCCCGCAGGGTGAAGTTGCCCAGATCGACATCCACCGTGCTGCCGGGAGCGATGGGCTGGTCAACCCGCTTCGCGTAGTACTGCTGAGTGATCTTGAAGGGGAAGGATGCCGACTTGGTCGAGATCTGCGGAACAATGACGACATCCCGCGCTTCGCCATCCCCCACGTTCGTCAGCGGGATGGTGACGTTCATCTCTCCACCGGCCCTGCCCTGAGGCACGGCACCCTGCCCGACCCGGACATTGGCTGTTTTCGGCGGCTCCACCGGGTCGTCGGCATGCGCCGTCGCCAAGGGCGTCAGCACCATGGCCGCCAGCGCGGCAATCACTGCTAGAACACGGCGAATCATCATCGGCTCCTATCGGGGCTCGTTCCCATTGGGGCGGCAGCGGGGACGGCTGCGCCATCATGATTGGGGCGCTCCACCGAGACAATACGGCCATCGCTGATCCTGATGACCATGTCTGCGAAGGATGCCAGGTGGTTGTCGTGGGTGACCATCACCCAGGTCTGGTGGTATCTGGTGCACAGCTGCCGGAACAGGTTCAAGGTGGTCTCGGCGGTGCGTGAATCGAGGTTGCCGGTGGGTTCGTCGGCGAAGACGATGCTGGGATTGACCACCAGCGCCCGTGCGATGCCGACACGCTGCTGCTGGCCACCGGACATCTGGTTCGGGCGGTGGTCGAGATGAGATTCCAAGCCCATCCGCATCAGGGCTGCCCTAGCCCTAACTAAGCGTTCTTGCTTGCCAACACCCTGGAAGGCGAGCGGCCAGGCGACATTCTCCATGGCAGTCATGGATGCGATGAGGTTGAAGGACTGGAAGACGAAACCGACATTCTCGCGCCGGAACTTCACCAGCTCATCCTCGCCGAAGCTGTGCAGCGGCTGCCCGGCCACCCACACCTCACCGGCAGTCGGCTTCTCCAGCCCGCCGAGCATATTCAGCAGGGTTGACTTCCCGGAACCGGAGGTGCCTACCACCGCGGCGAAGGTGCCACGCGGAATCTCCAGGCTGACCCGGTTCAGGGCGACGACGGGAGCACTGCCCACCTGGTACACCTTCGCGAGATCACGAGCGACGACGACCGGCGCATCGGTGTCCACCACGAAGCCCCTTCCAGATAGCTGCCTGTATTTCTGGGCCCAGCACACGCCCAATACTGAAACCGGGCACTGCCACAGCGGCCCAAGCCCGCACACACCAAATCACATCGCTCAGAGGGCAGACAACCCGGGTGGGACCGTTCAGGGAGAAGACAGGGACCGCATCTCCACACGGTTTCGTTGACCCGGCCGTAAGCCCCAATGACACGACCGCCACCGGGCATCCTCTTGCCTGTCGGCCATCGCGGAACACGACATTCCCACACGCGCCCGTCCAGGTCGCCTCAGCCTCAACCGGTGAGCGGACGAACTGGAGCATCGCCACACGTCAGTCCAGATCCAGGGGGTTGTTTTTTGCTGGAGCGCTCTCCTCCATGCGCACGACGGTGCGCACCCCACCAAGTTTCTCGTTGAGGAAGACGCCCTGAGCAGCCAGGGATGCGGCATCCTGACGGTTCGCAGCGTCGTACATGCGATCGATCGTCACCCCCAGCAGGTCGAGTTGGTCGATGAGCAGCAGCAACGACGACTTCCCATTGGCCACTTCGCGGGTGTCGGCCCAGTCGCGAGGAAGGGCTAGATAGGAGGCGAGTGATTCAGGAAGATAGTCGGTGGAGGTCGCGACGACGGTGTAGGCCTCTTGGGATTGCAGGCCGAGATTCCCCAACCGCGGGACGATCTGGCGCACCACGGTGATGATGCGCAGGGTGCGGGCCAACACGGCGGTGGGCACTTGGGCCTCCAGCACCATCTGCTCGGCCCGCTTCAATGCGGCCTCAATGTCGTCGGAGGTGGGGGGTGCGGCGACCGGGAGGTCAGCAGCTTGCTCCCGGTCGTCGCCATGTATCCAGTCGAAGAGCCCCATCTCAGGCTCGGCCGTCACCCGGCAGGGTGAAATTCCCGGCGGCGATCTGGGAATTCGCATCGGCCTGCCTGGCCCGGTCAAGGTAGGCACGCGACTTGGCCACCTCGTTCTCCAGCACCCCCACGGTCTGCGACATGGTGTTGAGCGCTTGGATCTTGAAGTTGTCGATCGAATCCATGGTCTCGTAGATATTCGCGAAAGCCTTCTGCAAAGCCTCAATCGAGACCATCGACGATGCGGCCTGCTCCTGGATCGCCACCGAATTGTTCTTCAGCAGTTCGGAGGTGGATGCGATCAGATTGGAGGTCGTCGTGTTCAACGCAGCGATCTGATCGAGCACCAGCTTCTGGTTACCCAAGGCCTGAGCGGTGATGACCGCGGTGCGCAGCGCCGAGACGGTCGTCGTCGATGCACGATCAACCCCCTTGATCAACTCGACGTTGTTCTTGATGATGATGTCCATCGCCAGGTAGCCCTGGATGGAGACCGCGAGCTGGGTCAACAGGTCCTGGTGTTTCTGACGCACGTAGAACAGAACGTCCTTGCTGAGAGCATCTGCCTTGGCCGGGTCGGTCACCTGCAATTCGGCGATGGCTGCCGACAGCTGGGTGTCGAGCTGCTCGGCTAGATAGATGTACTGGTTCAGCCGTGACATGGTGTCCCACAGAACCTGCTTTTCCATGTTGAGGGAAACGTTGTCCCTGGTCAGCTCGTCCTGCCCCTGACGCAGGGCATGCAGGATGGCGTTCAGATGCTCCTGAGAGGACTGGTACTTGCGGAAGTAGTCCTGCATCTTGGTGCCGAAGGGAATGAACCCAAGGAATTTCTTGGAGGCGCTGGCCTGGGAAGGATCGAGGGTTTCAACCGTGCGACGCAACTCGACCAAGGTGTTGGACACCTTGGACACGTCGGTCAGCCCGCCGGTTTTCATTTCCCGCAAAGGGGTGTCCAGCAGCCGGTTCGACGTCTCTGCTGCACGACGAATGTCGGCATCGCCCATCGACGTCACGGCATTGGCCTGGGCTGCAAATTCCGGGGAACCGGCCTGCTCGGACAGTAGAGCCCCCATGAAGGAGGAGACCTTGGCATCGAGGGCGGGGCGTTGCTCCTCGGTGACCGGCGGGGCCATCTCAGGCGCCTGGGTGGCCTGGACCACCGGCGGGGCAGCTGGGGCCTCCAAGGTCAGCACGGAGGACGTAGCGGGCGGAGCCAAGGGCCCCGGAGCCGCTGCGGCTGCACCTGCCTGCGCTACGGCTGCCTGCGCTGGGGCTGGTGCTGGTGCACCCATCGGCGCAGGATTCCCCACTGGTGCACCCATCGGCGCAGGGTTCCCCGCTGGTGCGGCGGGCTGGACGGGTTGGGGCGGAACAACCGGCGGCTGGAAGTTGCCAGGGGCTCCGGGATTCTGTGCGCTCATCTCATCTCCATGTCGACGGCAGTGCGGCACCCATGAGACTACCCGTCATGGGGGCACCACCTCACCGTCCAGACAACTTTGCAACCCCGAGTCGCCCTCTTTCCACCGAATCTCACCCGTCCTCATCCAGCACAAGAAGGATAAGGAAACCGAGTCGCCCTCCTGCCTCACCCAACTTGCCCGCCAAACATGGTTGAATGCCCGCGGGGAACATCGATAAGCGGGGAACATCGAGGAGGAACCATCATGGAACTGCGGCCAGAGAAGACCGAGGCCATCATCAATCGTTTGAAGCGTGCACAGGGCCAGCTCGGCGGAATCATCCGGATGATCGAGGAGGGCAGGGATTGCAAAGATGTTGCCACCCAGCTCTCTGCGGTTTCTAAGGCGGTGGGCCGGGCCGGATTCGCCGTTATCGCGACCGGACTGGAACAACGTCTCCAGGACGGCTCAACCGACATCAAGGATCTAGAGAAATTGTTCTTGTCCCTGGCCTGACCCTCAGGCCGACACATCTCAGTCGAGAGTGTAACCACTCACCGGGCCCTCGGTGCTGGGCACCCACCCCAGCGCCGGGGCGACATGCTCGGCGAAATTTTGCAGGATCGACAGATTCACCTCAACTCCCAAGACGTTGGGAATGGTGAGCATCAATGTGTCGGCCAAGGCGATGGCTGGGTCCGCCTTCAACTGCTCGATGAGTACATCAGGTTCGGCGGCATAGGAACGCCCGAATGTGGTGCGGGTGGCGCCCTCGATCGAGCCGATTTGATCGCGTGATTCGCCATGCAATCCGAATAGCTGGTGATCACGCTCAGTAACCAACGGGAAGATCGACCGCGACACCGACACCCGCGGGTTCCAGTCGTGACCCGCCTGCTTCCAGGCTTCGCGGAAGAACTGGATCTGTCGTGCCTGAATCTCACCCAGAGACGACCCATCCGCTTCGGAGACCAGGGTGGAACTCATCAGGTTCACCCCATCGCGGGCGGCCTGTTCCGCGGAGGCATTGGTACCCGAACCCCACCAGATCCGTCTGCGCAGCCCTTCGGAATGCGGGAAGACCGGCAGCGGGGTGCCCGGGTGGTAAAGGTTCGGGTACTGCTGACCGGCCGGTGCGGCCGTCGCCATCTGATGACCGTCGATCGCATGCAGGAAGCGATCCCACTTGGCGCGAGCCATGTCGGCGCCATTCGGCTCATCAGCGGTGTACCCGAAGGATTCCCAGCCCTTGTCGGCAGGCTCGGGGGAACCCCGCGAGATGCCCAGGGCAATGCGGTTGTCGGCCAGCAAATCGAGCCCCGCAGCCTCCTCTGCCAGATGCAGAGGGTTCTCGTAGCGCATGTCTGAGTTATGGCGTTGGACGGAACACCTATTGCTTGCGGGCACGCGCAGCCCGCAGTCCGTTGGCGATGACGACGACTTCGGCGACCTCGTGCACGAGGACGACCGCTGCCAGGCCGAGCACGCCGGTGATCGCCAGCGGCAGCAGCACAGTGATGATCGCCAAGGACAGCACGATGTTCTGGTTGATGATCCTGCCGCCGCGGCGGGCGTGGCGCAGAGCCTGCGGGATGAGGCCGAGGTCGTGGCCGGTGAAGGCGACGTCGGCGGACTCGATCGCGGCGTCGGAGCCGGTCGCGCCCATCGCGATGCCCACGGTCGCCCCGGCCAGGGCGGGCGCGTCGTTGATGCCGTCGCCGATCATCGCGGTCGGCGACGTCTCCGAGAACCCGGCGACGATGCGAGCCTTGTCCTCGGGACGCAGCTCGGCGTGCACGTCGCCGATCCCGGCCAGCTTCGCCAGCGCAGCAGCGGTGCGGGAGTTGTCGCCGGTGAGCATGCTCACCTCGACGCCCTGGTCGCGCAGGGTCCGCACGACCTCGGGGACCTCGGGGCGCAGCTCGTCGCGGACGCCGATCGCCCCGGCCAGGAAGCCGTCGACGGTGACGAGCACGCAGGTCTGCCCCTCGGCCTCCAGGTCCTCGACCCGGGCCTTGAGCGGACCGGCGTCGATCCAGCGCGGACTGCCCACCGCCACCCTGCGGCCGTCGACCAGGCCACCGATGCCGTGCCCGGCCTCCTCGGCCACGTCCTGCGCGGCGGGGGTTCCCCGGCCCGCGGCGGCGATGGCGGCGGCGAGTGGGTGCGTCGAGTGCTGCTCCACGGCGGCAGCCCAAGCAAGCACCTGCGCATCGTCGAACCCATGGGCGGCGACGATGGCGGTTACCTCGGGCCGGTTGCGGGTCAGAGTGCCGGTCTTGTCCACGGCCAGGTGCCGGATGCCGCCGAGGCGCTCGAAGGCGGCCCCGCTCTTGATGACGACGCCGAACTTGGTCGCCGCGCCGATCGCGGAGACCACGGTGACGGGCACCGCGATCGCCAGCGCGCAGGGGCTGGCCGCGACGAGGACGACCAGGGCGCGGGTGATCCAGGTCTCCGGGTCGCCGAGCAGGGACCCGAGCACGCCGACGAGGACGGCGAGGACCATCACGCCGGGCACCAGCGGGCGGGCGATCCGGTCAGCGATCCGGGCTCGGTCGCCCTTCTCGGCCTGGGCCTGCTCTACCAGCTCCACGATCGTGGTCAGCGAGTTGTCGGTGCCCGCGGCGGTCGCCTCGACCTCCAGCACGCCGGCGCTGTTGATCGCGCCCGCCGACACCGCTTCTCCGGGCGCGACCTCGACCGGGATCGATTCACCGGTGATCGCCGAAGTGTCCAGGCTCGACCGGCCCGAGCGGACCAGCCCATCGGTCGCGACCCGCTCGCCAGGGCGGACCAGCAGCACGTCGCCGACGGCGATCTCCCTGGCCGGGACCGAGGCGGAGGTCCCGTCGCGCAGCACGGTCGCGGTCTCCGGCACGAGCTTCAGCAGCGCGCGCAGCCCGCCGCGGGCGCGGTCCATCGCCTTGTCCTCCAGGGCCTCGGCGATCGAGTAGAGGAACGCCAGCGCGGCCGCCTCCTCGACGTAGCCGAGGATCACCGCGCCCACGGCGCTGATCGTCATCAGCAGCGCGATCCCGAGCTTGCGCTTCACAACGAGATTCCGGATCGCACCGGGCACGAACGTGTACGCGCCCAGCAGCAGGCCCGCCCAGAACGCGACCAGCGCCGCGATGTGCAGCCCCGACCACTCCAGCGCCAGGCCGGTGCCGAACGCGACGCCGGAGAGGATCGGCACGACCAGGCCGGGATCACGCCACCACGGGCGCTCTGCCTCCTCTGCCTCGTCCGCGGGGCTGGTCGTCGGCTCGTCGCAGCCGCAGGCGGCGCTCACGAGGCGTCCCCCGAACTGCTCGCGGCGCAGCAGCCCGGCACCGAGCAGGCCGGGTCGATGCACGGCGCGCTCTCGTCCACGGCGAGGGTCACATCGACCAGTGCCGTCAGCGCCGCGGCCAGGTGCGGGTCGGCGATCTCGTAGCGAGTCTGGCGGCCCTCGGGCTCGGCGACCACGATCCCGCAGTCGCGCAGGCAGGTCAGGTGGTTGGACACGTTCGAGCGGGTCAGCCCCAGCTCGCGCGAGAGCACCGCGGGGTGGCTCGGGCTGTCGAGCAGGGACATCAGGATGCGGGAGCGCGTCGGGTCGGCCATGGCCCGGCCGAGCCGGTTCATGACGTCAAGACGCGAAGCAATGGTCAGCATGCACTGAACTATACAGCAGCCGCTGACCTAATGTCCAGTTGTCGCGGCTGCCGCACGCGCTGCGCGCGCTTGCCCTCGTGAGGCGTGATCACCTCTTGCGCCAGCGGGGCCACTTCGGCATCCCGCGGCCCTTCCAGGTCTCCACGAGACCCGCAACCCAGCGGACGGACGCGAAGAGCCCGTAGCCGGCCCCGGCGAGGCCAGCGCCGACCACGAGCCACCGGCCGATGCCGAGCCACACGCTCCCGTCCACGTCCAGCGCCCACTGAACACCCGTGATGAGCCCGGCGATGCCCATCCAGAGACCGGCGACGACCACGGCCACCGGCAGGAGAACGAGGCACATCGCGGCGGCGGCGGACCAGAGCTGTCGCGCCTCCAGCTTCGCCGTCGCGGCGATGATCCGCTCCGCCCGCGCGTTCGAGGCGTCGAGGCTCGCGGTCATCGTGGCCGAAGCCTCCCCGGCGACCTGCTCGACAGCCTTCTCGACCCGTTCCTCGGTGCGCTTCTCGATCCGCTGGACCGCGCCGCCGACCTGGCTCACGAGCTTCTGGTTCGCTGTGACCTGCGCCTTCAGACCCTCAATCGCCGAGGCCGTAGCCGCGCGATTCTTCTGCGCCTCCGCGACCAAGCTCCGCGACGCGGCGTTCAAGCTCTCGCCGTTGAGACTCTGCGCGAACTCGCCGAGCGTGCTCGCGATCTCGTTCTGCCTGCTCTCGATACTCGCGATCCTCGCGGACACGTCGCTGGAGGGCGAGGAGGTCGACGCCGGGGCCGTGATCCGCTCCAGCCGCCTCGTCGTCTCCTCGTCCATGACCTTCACGAACCCCGCGAGCTTCTTCTGCTGTTCGGTCAGCGTGGCGATCCTCGTGTTCTGCGCCTCGACGGCGGCGAGGATCGAGGTCAACAGCTCCATCGTCTCCGGACTGCCGAGCTGCTGCTGCGACTGCTCGGGCTCGTTCTGCTGCTTCAGCCTGTCGAGCGCTGCGCTCATGTTCCTTCTCCTTCTGCTGCTGGTGGTAGTCGAAGAACGCCTGCGCGCCCTCCGGGGTGAAGTCCGCCGAGAGGGCGCTCGCGCGCTTGCGGCGCTCGGCGCGGCCGGACTCGCCGCGGCGATCCTCGATGTAGAGCGTCCAGGTCTCTTGCCCGGCGCGCTTGCCCTTCTTGCTGACGGGGCTGTGCAACCGCATCCGCGGCACCCGCTCCCCGTCATCGCCGAGCCGCTGGTTCTGCTCCTCGATCACCGAGACCAGACCGGCCTTGTCCACCGCCCGGGGATCGGCCAGCGCCGCGCTCATCCGGTCGCCCATCTCGCGGTCGAGCGATCCCTCGGCGAAGTCCTCGCGGCGCAGCTCCCAGTCCTTCGGTGCGTGCTCCAGCCGCTTCACGACCGAGAGCCCGTGTTCTCGCATCAGCTGGTCGTTCGCCGACTGGACGCCCCGCTGATTCCCGGCCTTGCGGTCGTGGAACGTGCGATAGTCCGAGAGCGCCTTCCCCGTCCGGTTGTTGTGGTTGATGACCAAGATGTGGTTGTGCGGCTTCTTGCCCCGCCCATCCACATGACTGACTACGAGGCAGTCGGAATCCGGGTGCATCTTCTTCGCGAGCTGATAACCGAGATCGTTCACCCGCTGCACGTCCTCCGGACTCTTCGGGTCGAACTCCTCGTCGCTGAACGACTGGCGGTAATGCACCGCCTCGACCTCGCGCGTCGTGTTCTGCGTGAGCGACCGAGCGCGCGCCGAGAACGCGCCGGGGCCTCCCGGCACATCGCACGTGATCGCGATGCCCCGCTCGTCCTCCTTGCCACGGATATAGCGCTCCGTGTCGGCGGCGCTGGCGCTCGGGCTGTAGTGCGTGGTGCTCATGAGGCCGCCCGATCCCCGAGCAGGGCGCGGACCTCGCGCAGCAACTCGATCAGCTCGGGCACCTCCGCCGACAGCGCCACTGACTCACCAGCCCGCGCCCGGCGGTCGAGGTCGTTGACGTTGATCGCCAGCGGGCGAATCTGCGCGGCCAGCTCGCGAGCATCCGCCGACGCCTGCACCCGCGCCTCGACCCCGAGCAGGTGCGCGGCCACGGCGGCGTCCAACTCCTCGCTCCGAGAGGCGTGGAGGGCATCCCGGACGACGGTCCGCACCCACGTGCTCGGAGCCAGCCCGAGCCGCTTCGCACGAGTGCGAAGCGCCGCGAGCGTCTCCTCTCCGAAGTCGGTATCGAGCTTCGCGCGGCCCCCACGACGACGCTTCGCGCCGCCGTGACTCTGACGCACAGCCTCCGCATCAGCCCGACCGGTGTTCACCTGGGAGTCGGTCTGCTGCTCCACCTGTACGCCAGAGTGGCAAGCAGTAGCCGTGTCGGACATTTCGCTGGCGCTCATGTCCTCCCCGGCTGCTTGCGAGGGGCCTCCGGCCCCCTCGACCCCCTGGAGGAGCGCATCGCGTTCGGTGCTCATGCGGCACCTCCGATCAGCGCCAGCGGCACGTCAGGGCTCCGCACCGCGAGCCCGCCCAGCAGCTCAGCAACCGCGCCCTCAGCGTCATGTTCCGCCGAGGTCTCCGGACCGTAGGTCAGCTCCCGCGACCCGACGTTCTGGTGATACGCGTTGCCGTACATGCCGGGCGTGTGTGCGGCGGTCGGGATGCTGCACTGGTGCCACTCGTAGGGCTCGATCTTCCCAATGTGCTGCACGAGGTAACGATTGATGTCGTCGGCACGATAGACCTTCACGACCGAGGCCAAGCGGCGGATGAACTGGTCCAACGCCTCGTCCACGTTGCCCTTCTGGCGGGCGTAGTAGAAGAACTCGACAGGCTCGATCGTCGCCGTGATGACGATAAGGCGCGGGGCCACCTCGCCCTTGTTCTTGTACCGAGCCTTCGCAGGCGAGGCGTTGTACGGATCAAGCAGCAGCAGCCAGTCGTTCGCATCCATCGCCGAGGCCCGCAGATCGTCCAGCAGCAGCACCTCCTCGCCTCGCCAGTCATCAAGCGGGTTCCCCGTCGCGGCCCGGTAGACCTGCCACCGCTCGCCGTGCGCGTTCGCCGCGTTGATCGCCTCGGTGATGAAGTCCGTGGCGAACCGGGTCTTGCCGATCCCGGCATCCCCATGGACGAACACCACGTGCGTCGAGAACTCACCGGCGCGGAGCTTCGCCGCCGCCCGGTATGCGCGGCGCTGGCCGTAGGCCGACAGCGCGTCGTCGATCTCCCGCTGATGCCGCGAGTAGATGTCGAACAGCTCGTCCGTGAGCATGATCTGATCCCGCGTGAACTCGCCCTGGAGCACGCGCTCGCGCATGTCCTCGAAGTTCTCGGCGACGACCTTCTTCTTCACGTGCGCGCGCCCCTTGAGCCAGGTCTCCCGACGCTGGGCGTCGATCCCGAGGTAGTCAGGCCCACGCACCGTAGCGACCTCCGAAGGCGCGTATTGGTGCTTGTCCGCGTACTTCACGTGCGTCAGATACGACAGCATGTTGTCGTAGGCGTACCGCCCGCGGCCCGGCTTCTCGACGTACTGGGGCTCGACGCCGATGCCGAACGCGAGCCGATCCAGCGGTGCGCTCTTCGCACGGCTGGCGAACTTGATGACCGCGTGCAGGTGATCGGGCTTCGGCTTGATCACCAGAGCCTTCTCCGTGTCGCTCCAGACCTCGCGCTCGTCCTTGTCATGCACGATGCCGTAGGCCTCGACGACCTCGCAGCCGGTGGCCTCGAGCCGCTGCACCACGTAGGCGAGGATCGCCTCGGCTCCCTGCTGGAGCAGCGCGGCCCCGTTCGGGTCCTCGGCAGCCCAGGTCCAGTACGACGGATCGAGGTACTGCGTGAGCCCGATGCTCGTCGGGTTGTTCTCCTGCTTAGCCACGGCGACCACCCCCGCCGCGGACAGCGCGGAGGGCCTCAGAGAGAGTGCGGCGCCTAAATGACCCCCTATTGACCCCCAAATGAGACCCAAAATGATCCCACGAGGCCACGCGACGGAGCGCGGGCGGAACCGACCGCTGACCAGGCACGTTGTTGCAGGACGCGGCAATCGACAAGCCCTTGCCGCGCCCGTAGGAACGAATGAGGCTCCCGAAACTCTTAGAGTGCGAAGCACGGCTGCGGACCGTCATCACGACGACGGGCAGCCCGCCTTCGGCGGGTGCCAGGCCAGGCCCTCCGGGCGGGGTCAGGTCGGCGGGAGCGGTGCTGAGGTTGCGTGCGTCGGCGCGCATCAGCGACCACCGCCCCGGCCGTAGCGCTTGATGACAGCCTGGTGCGTGACGCCGAGGGCGTCGCCGATCTTCGCCCAGGTCACCCCATCGGCGCGGGCGTCGGCGACGGCGATCTCGACGGACTCCTCCAGCACGGAGCGGAGCACGCCGAGGTCGTAGAGACGTGCCTCGGACTCGGCGAGGGAGGGGTCGCCCTGTCGCCAGCGGAAGCCGTTCACGTGGTCGAAGGCGGCGGAGTTGGCGCTCATCAGTGACCACCGCCCATCACGGCGGCGACCGCGGCGCGCTGTCGCGGGGTCAGGGGCGTGCGAGCCAGGCGTTCACCGGCCAGACGACCAGCAGCACGAGCGGCGGCGATGACGGGATCGAGGCCGTCTGCCTGCGGAGAAGGAGTGGAGCCCTGATCGAGGCCAGGGCGGTCGAGCGCGGATGCGCGGGGAACGTCGATAACGACAGACATCGGAAGTCCTCAGACATGAGTATCTTCCGGTTCCCCGCCACGGTAATTGGGCTGTTTGACCGGCTACTCATCCGGGAGCAGAACCCCGCGCTTCTAAGTCGCGGCCCCGGTGGGATCTTCTTGTCTGCAACCAGTCTCCCACGAGTCGACTCACCATTGCAATGACGAGTCGACTCATGACTCAGTCGCGACGCGGCTCTATCCGAATCAGGTCGGGGTCGAATTTCACGTGACCGGGCGTGATGGGCTCGATGGTCACCGTCACCAGCTCGTCCACGAGCATCCGGCGGCGGTCCACGTCCAACACCTTCCACTTCGCCTCGACCACCTCGCGGCGCTCCGCGGTGCCGACCGGCTCCTCGACGTCCGCGAGCAGCTTCGCCGCCGCCGACACCGAACGGTCGAGCAGCTCCGCGTCGATCTCGTCGATGCGGGCCTTCACGTCGTTGATCGCTGCCGTTATCTCCAGGACCGGCTGATGGATGTCGCGCAGCAGCGGGCTCAGCTCCTTCACCCGATCGACCAGGGCGTTCCGCTCCGTCAGCAGCTCCTCGCGATCCGGCCCATCGTCCTCCTGTGGCATCACGAGGTCGTGCACGTCCACCGAGGACAGACGCGTGAGCACCGCCTCGGTGACCATCGCATCGACGGGCTCGCGCTGGCGGGTGAGATGGAACTGCTCGCCGCAGCGGTACGTCGGCTGCTTGCGGTTGTTCGTCCCCGAGACGAGCGTCGCGCCGCACTTCCCGCACAGCCCGATCGTGGACAGGAGATACTTCGGCTGGTTCCCCTGCCTCGCCGACCTCCGCACGTTGTCCTCCAGCTTCGCCACCGCGGCCCGCCACGTCTGCTCGCCGACGATGGGCGGGAACGCCTCGCCCTGAACCGGGTACAGCTCGCCCGACGCGTAGTGCTTGATGTAGCCACAGTAAAGCGGGTTCGCGAGCAGGTAGCGCACAGCATCGACGGAGAACTCCGACCCACGCGCGGTGAAGTGACCGGCGCTGTTCAGGTCCTCGCGGATTCGCCGGATCGACAGGGACGGCTCGCCGAGGAACGCATCGAAGGCCCGCCGTACGGCGGCGGCCTCCTCCTCGATCAACTCGCCGTCCCTCGTCCAGCCGAACGCCTTCCAGGCGGACGTGGGGATGCCCTCGGCGCGTCGGCGCTCGTTCGACCTGATTTGTCGCTCGGCCTTGCGTCGTGCCTCGAACCGGGCGAGAGCGGCGAGCATCGTCGCCCGGAACTCCCCGTCCGCCGTCGAGAGGTCGATCTCGCCGTCAACGGTGACGACACGCAGGCCGAGATCGATCAGTGTGTTCAGGTCCTTCGTGCTACGCAGGAGCCGGTCCATGTCCACGGCGACCACCATCGAGAACTTGCCCGCACGGGCGTCCTCCAGCATCTCGGCCCACCGAGTGCCAGCACGGCGCTTCTTCGTCGCGGACACCGCGTTGTCGTCGTAGACCTCGACGACCTTCCAGTCCTTGGCCTCGGCCAGCGCCCTGATCTTTCTCAGCTGGGTCTCGACGGTCCATCGGTCGCCCTTGCGGTCCATCGAGGCGCGGACGTACGCCGCAACCTCGTTCGTCTTCCTCAGCGATACCAGTTCGACCATGCAACCAAGCTTACGTGAACGGGTGTTGCAACCGCTACATGCGCTAACGCATGTCGATCACCCCGGTGCCGACTTCGATGTACTTGGTCGACGCGGCGATCGCAGCGAGCAAAGGCATCGCAGCCGCACCCTGCGGGGCGAAGTGATGCACCCGGAAGTAGGCGCCGTTGACGCCAAGCTCGTCCGCAGCCTGGGCCAGTTCAAGTTCAATGCGCAACATTTCACCCGCGTCGGGCCCGAGCTGACCCGCGACCGCGTGATGACCAAAACTGAGGAATCCGAAAGCTTTCACGGCACCATGCTGCACGGAATAAGTTGATATTTCAACCAGTTGTTGCCGAGGCTCGCTTCAGGCAGAATGGATGACATCGAGAGTTGGGAGTGCCATGTGCAAGCCAGTCACGTGTGAGGTGTGCGGCAAGACGACCTGGGACGGATGCGGTCGACATATCGAGGAAGTCAAGGCCACGGTGCCCGTCGACCAGTGGTGCGACGGTAACCACGACGCCGAACCCGCTCCCCTCCCACCGGCCGCTTGATTTCCCGGGCGCAATCCGGCGGCAACACCGCGACTGCGGCAAGCAGGTCTGTGGCCGAAGCGGCCTAGAATCGGCGAAGTTCATCACTATCTTCTGCAACCAACCCTCGACGGAGTCCCATGTCTGAACGTTCCGGCCTGCGCAACGTAGCGATCATCGCCCACGTCGATCATGGGAAGACCACCCTCGTGGATGCGATGCTGTGGCAGTCCGGTGCCTTCCGCGAGGGAGCCGACGTCGACAGCCGGGTGATGGATTCGATGGACTTGGAGCGAGAGAAGGGCATCACCATCCTCGCCAAGAACACCGCGGTGCACCACACCATGGCCGATGGCCAGGATTTGCTCATCAATATCATTGATACACCTGGTCACGCCGATTTCGGTGGCGAGGTGGAGCGCGGCTTGGAGATGGTTGACGGGGTGGTGTTGCTGGTCGATGCATCGGAGGGACCGCTACCTCAGACCCGTTTCGTGCTGCGCAAGGCCCTGACCAAGAAGTTGCCAATCATCCTGGTGATCAACAAGGTGGATCGCGCAGATGCTCGCATCGGGGAGGTCGTCGACGAGAGCTACGAACTGTTCTTGGACCTCATCGACGACGAAGACGCTGACGCCTTGGAATTCCCGGTGATCTACGCGTCGGCCAAGGCCGGGCGCGCATCGGTGAACCAGCCCGAGGACGGCAAATTGCCCGATCATGACGACCTTGAGCCGCTGTTCGAGACCATCCGCGACTATATCCCGGCCCCCACCTATACGCAGGGTGCACCGCTGCAAGCCCACGTCACAAACCTCGACTCCTCCCCCTATCTGGGACGCCTGGCGCTGTGCCGGATCGTCGAGGGCAACATCAAGCGTGGTCAGCAGGTGGCTTGGTGCCGTCGTGACGGATCGGTGACCACTGTGAAGCTCTCCGAGCTGCTGATGACCCGCGCTCTGGAGCGCGAGCAGGTGGAGACCGCCGGGCCCGGTGACATCATCGCCGTCGCCGGCATTCCGGAGATCACCATCGGCGAGACCCTCTGCGATCCGGCGGATCCGAAGCCGCTACCACTCATCCACGTCGACGAGCCGTCGATCTCAATGACCATCGGCATCAACACCTCCCCGCTGGCCGGGCGCAGCGGCAAGAATCTCACCGCACGCCTGGTGAAGAACCGGTTGGACCAGGAACTGATCGGCAACGTGTCGATCAAGGTGCTGCCCACCGACCGCCCGGACACCTGGGAGGTACAAGGCCGTGGCGAACTGCAACTGGCGGTTCTGGTGGAGATGATGCGTCGGGAATCCTTCGAGTTGACCATCGGCAAGCCCGAGGTGGTCACCAGGCAAATCGATGGAAAGACCTGCGAACCCACCGAATACCTCACCATCGACGTGCCCGAGGAACACCTGGGTACCGTCACCGAACTGATGGGTGCCCGCAAGGGCATGATGCAGCAGATGAGCAACCACGGCACCGGCTGGGTGCGGATGGAGTATGTGATCCCCTCACGTGGGCTGATCGGCTTCCGCACCGAGTTCCTCACCGCTACCAGAGGAACCGGCATCATGAACCACGTCTTCGAGGGATACACCCCGTGGGTCGGCGAGATGCGCAACCGCACCACCGGCTCGATGGTCGCCGACCGCCAAGGAACCGTCTCCTCCTACGCCCTGTTCAACTTGCAGGAGCGCGGAGTGTTATTCGTCTCCCCCGGCGACGACACCTACGAGGGCATGGTCGTCGGCGAGAACTCCCGGCCCGACGACATGGACGTCAACCCCACCAAGGAAAAGCACCTCACCAATGTGCGATCCTCCACCGCCGATGAACTGGAGCGGCTCATTCCACCACGTCGCATGAGCCTGGAGCAATCCTTGGAATACTGCGCGGCCGACGAGTGCCTGGAAATCACCCCGGACGTGGTGCGGGTGCGCAAGGTGGCCCTGGCCGCAACCGACCGGGCGAAGGCCCGCAACCGCGCGAAGACCGCGAAAAAGTAGCCGCCGCAGTGCGGGCACTTCTTAAGAGAAGCCATAGACTGCAAAGCTAGGTGCATGACTAATTTCCTGGTACGCAACCCATGTCAAGGAAAGTGCGACTGGCGGGCCACCGAGCAGTGGCGAGACCAGAACCGGCTGTTTCGCTGCGAGGGCTGCGGCTCCGAGTGGCTGCGGACCCAACCATGGACACCGGCGAATGCCGACGGACAGATCGCCGAAGCTGTCCTGGTAGAGAAAGCCAGACCCTGATTCCCCGGGGCCAGAGGCCTTTCTCTGCTTACCGTGGCCTAATCGCCATAGTCAACGTGACACCCCACCACACGCAGTCGGGCACCCGTCGGTCACATTGCCAGCGGATCAGGATTCACAGCTGGGGACGGAAATGTTCACCAATTCCGGGGTCAACGATCGCTTCCTGGGCGGCTGCAATGCCCGAAACCACCAAGGTGGCGTCCACCGGGACCGAGCGCTTGACCAGGCTGAGCCCCACCGGCCCGAGTTCATAGTGCTGCACCGGGGAAGTGAGCACCCCCACCTGTTTGTCACCATGCATGATGGCGGCACCCGCTGCGGGCAGGTCGCCGTCGAACAGCAGGCGCACCAGCCGACGTGGGGGGCGGCCGAGATTGTGCACTCGGGCAACCGTCTCCTGACCGCGATAACATCCCTTGTCAAGAGCTGTTCCATGGAGTCCGATCTCGTTGGGGAGAGTGCGGGCGTCGGTGTCGGCCCCGATTCTCGGTACCCCAGCCACCACCCGCAGCGCCTCATGGGCCCATTGCCCCACGAGGCGACCGCTCACCGGCACGTCACCCGGCAGCACCATGAGCCGACCGTCACCGATCGGGGTCTGCGCGATGGCGACTGCCTCGGGGGCCTGCTCCCGGTTCCCGATCCACCACACCGTCAGATCGTCTCGGGGCTCGCAGCGGACATCGGTCCAGAACTTCATCGACTCCAGGAAACCGAGAAGGCCCTCTCGCGCTCCGGGCTCGGTCCAGCACCAGCAGCGCTCCCCGTCGTCGACCACGACGAACCCGTGCTCCACATGGCCGTTGGGCGACAGCACCAGCGCGTCCACGCCCATCCCGGGCCGCAGCCCGGCAAGATCCTGGGAACTCAGGGAGTGCAGCCAGGTCAGCCGGTCGGGACCGGTAACGGTGAACACCTCGCGGGATCCCAGATGCAGCACCCCATTGCCGGTGCTCATGGCCCGCTGCTCGCCGAAAGGGTCCCCAGTATGCAGGATCATCCCTGCATCCGGGCCCTCCGACACCCGGACAACGTCGGCGGACATCGGCTCAGACACGCTTGAGCCGCCCCCACAGATAAGGTTGCATCTCGACGTCGGCACTCGCCCTGTCGAAGGCCCACATCAGGTCGGATTCAACATTGCCGTAGAGCCGGTGACCGCCGGTGTACTCCAGCTCTGCGGTGGTGGTGCGCGCGACGACATCGGTGGTCAGCTCAATCTTTCCGCCAGATGCCTCACCGGCCCAGATCTCGGCCCAGCCCCCGGGATTTGCGATAACCAGCTCGACGCCACTACCGGTGCCACGCCAATAGCCGGTCTCGGTGAACAACGGAGCCTGCGGATTGCCCTCGTCATCCAAGGTGAAGGTCTGCAGGATGTAGTGCAGATAGGGGCCGGTGTTGTTGTGGAAGTCCATCTGCTGGCCGAATTCGAAATCATCAGCCCCGGGCCACGATCCGTGCCCGCGGCCCTCCCAGTGGCCAATGAGCCAAGCGAGGGGCATGAGCGAGGGATCGAGGTTCGCGGGGATCTCGAATGCCATGGATACTCCTATGTGGAATCAGCGGATGTTCAAGGTCAGCGGTCGGAGCGAAGGATGCGCACCAGTTCCCATGCCGCGAATCCTCCGATGGCAATGGATCCTACGACTAAGGCGATGACGATGAACTGGGCCACGCACCGATTCTAGATGGTGGCGGCCCACCTCACCGACAGGCCGGGCGTCGTCTCGTTCATCTCGTGAACCGAGCAGGTCTTCTCCAAGAAGATGACGAGACGGTTCAACGCCACTGTGGCGACCCTCCCGGGCAGGAGGACCGCCACAGCGAAACAAAATTCACGACAACCGTCGGGTGTCACCGAAGCGACCGGCGTCGCAAGGATCAGCGCGAACTGGAGGAGGTCGCCGACGGCGTCTTGGCCGACGACGAAGCAGACGACGAGCTCTCGGCACCAGGGCTCATTGACGAACTCGCCGAGCTGCTCGGCGTAGGCGAAGCAGACGACGGTTTCGGGCTGGCCGAAGAGGATGAGCCGCCAGCCTTCTTGCCCGACCTGGGTCTGTCCCACTTCGTCGCTACCCGCAGCTTGGACCTCTCGATGATGCCGAAATGCCGCACATCGAACTGACCCAAGTCCGACGCTGGCTGAGCGGTGATATCCTCGCCGGTTGCCGCGTCGATCAACATGAGGTTGTCATCCAGGAAATCCGCATAGAGGACACCTCCGAAAACATCGGCGCCGTACAGCTTCTTCTTGCCCGCACCCTTATCCCACTGCAGGACAGGCGTCACAGGATCGTTCTTCTCGAATACGAGGAAATATCCGTTCGCAGTGAACATCGCGTAGTTTCCGGAGACTTTAGTGATCTCTCCTTCAAAACCCCCAGCACTTTCAATGGAGATATCCAGCGGAGTTGAGGTGCCGGTCTTCAGATCAACAAGGTTCATCGCTTTTGCACTGGATGCCCCCGAAGAACCATTTTTCTCGAGCTCAGCAACGTACACCTGGTCTCCGAAACCGCAAATGGGCTCTTGCTTGGAGGACTCGAAAACCTTCTTGGTACCACCCACGAGAGAGAGCAACTGATTCTCTACCTTGGGAAAATTTCCGTCGCGCATGTCAATCTCGACGCTCTGAAATACCCAATCACCGACATATTTCTCGCCGGTCGAGACGAACTCGGAAACTTTTTCAAAATCCTTGGTGAACGCGGTGTACCGATAGAATTTTCCGGGGTCACTCGATCTGGAGAAGTATGGCCAATCATCCGGCTTGGAAGTCGACGATTTTGCGATGATATGCTCACCGTCGAACGGGATGATTAATTCGCTGGGGACGTCCGGCGTCTTCTGACTGCTCGAGTCATAGGTGAACAGCATCTTGCGGGCAGCAATGCTCCCATCGGAGAGTTTGATCTTAACCGCTTCGACCCGCAGTTCCCCCCGAGAGGAGCCTTGGTTTCCAGTAGCGTAATGGAACACGGCATAGCCGTATTCATCATCGACGACCATCGACGTGGCCGAGCAGCCCTCCCCCTTCGCGACATTGAGGACGGGGACATCAAATTCCGCTCCCGCGGTGGTACGTAATCCCTGATCCAACAGATGGGTACTAAATTCGCCGGAAGCAAGATCAAGAGTGAGCACCCGCGCCTCATTGGCCAGCACACTGCAATATGCTGGAATCATTGGTGTATCGTCTGTAAAATCGAAGTAACCTGCAACCATCGTGTCATTAAAATTACTGACACTCATAGAGGTGAAGTACTCCCCGAATTCCACCGGGATCATTGTCACATCGTCGAAGCCCTCGGCATTGGCAGGCTTCTCACCCGGGTCGCCACGTCCCTGCGAGCCCGATGGGCCACAAGCACTCAGAACAGGGGTAGCAGCTGCTGCAGCACCCAGGGTGGCCAGCAAGAATGAACGACGTCTCATGGGGATCCTTTCGGTTCTGGCTGGGGTCTCCAGCGAAACGTTGATCTGCCCACGAGGCTAGGCCATAGAAGGGTCACTACCACCGCAGTCGCACGCCCACGCCCACGCCCTGCCCAGGCTCGTCGGATACCCGCTCATCACCCTTGAGGAGTCGAGTCCGTGTGCGCCGCGTTGGTCTGTATCTCTTGAACCAAGGTTCGGGCCATTCTTGGAGGTACAGCTTCGCATCCCCAACGCTGTTGGCACCTTCCGTCTGTAGGACTACGACCAGGGCCAGGAGGAAGTGAGGTAGGCCTCAATGGCGCGGTGGTGGAAACGGTAGGGCTTGCCCCGGTGGATGAGACCACGGGTGAGCTGCAGGCGCTGCGCCGTCGGTCCTGCATCTGTTGCCTGGTCGTAGCCCATGCGCCGGGCGATCATCGTCAGCGTGCGCTCCCCGGGCGCCAGCTCGGCCATCGTCTCCAAGAACTGGTGCTCCCGGGGTGGGAGCCGGTCGAGAATCCGCTGGACATGTGCCTCCGCCTCCGGGGCGGCCTCCCGCCACCCGGCCTGCACCTGCTCGGCAGTGATGAGCTGTCCCCCTCCCGCATACCAGGCCCGCTCCCCGGCCAGCTGAAAGAGGAAAGGCTCACCACAGGCGCGTTCAACAATTGCCTGCTGCGCTGCGGGCTCCATGAATACCCTCCCCACCTCGGCTGGGCCCGCACCGGTCGCACCGAGCACCGGCCAGCCCTCGGTGACGAAGGGCTGAAGCGCGGCCCGCAGGGAGTCATCGTCAAGGGGTCCGAGGGTCGTCGTCTGAAAGCGGCGTGCGAAGGTGGCACCGGTGCGAGCCCCGGCCATGACGGCGAATTCCGGCAGCCCCGTGAGGTAGACGGCGATCGGTAGAGCCCGCTCCACCCTCAGCCCACCCGGTGCCTCGACACCCTCCTCATGAACCAGCGCATCCCCCAGCGCAATGAGCAGCTGCGACCGTGCGTCTTCGTCCCCAATGTTCTGCACCTCGTCGAGGTGAATGATCACAACGATGTCGCCCCGCCGGATCGCCGCACGACCGATCTCCGTCAATAGCTCGGTAAGAGCGGTGTAGGGCTCGGGCCCGCTCCCAGGGCGCAGCGACAGGGAGACCCCGGATGCGGCCACACTTTCCACCCGACGCAGCAACTCACCGATGCGCCGCTCCCGGGCCGTAGCCAGACCCGCCTGCTGCGCCACCTCCAGTAGAGCAGCAGCAACCCGCTTGACGGGGTCAGTACCAGAAGGGATCCGCAACTGCGGTGTCACCCAGTCACCGGCCTGCGAAGCCTCCCGGGTGATCCGCCGCACCAGTGAGGACTTGCCTGAACCAGCCTCCCCGAGAACAATGCGACCGCGCTCATAGAGCCCGGCTGAGCGCCGCGGACGCAGGACATCCCGCCAGTCGCTCAGTTGGGAGGTGCGCCCGGCCCATACTTGGGGCACGGTATCCGAACCCGGACTGAAGGGCGAGTCCAACGGCGACCTCATGATGATAAGTTTATCAACAGCACAAAGACTTGATAAGTTTATCTCAGCCCTCCGCTCAACACCCGCCGACCTCGTTCACCACTGCTCGATCGAGCCCCACGGCCCTTCAGACCCGAGCCATCGCTCGCCTATAGTTCAGACCGTTCACCGCAAGCCACCTCGGTGGCCGCATCGTCAGGGGAAGAACGATGAAACGCACACCTGCCGTCCTGCTGTTGTCGACGCTGATCACCGGATCACTTCTCGGCACCGGTCTTGCCGCATCGGCCGATGAACCCACCCCGTCGGCCCCGTCCATCACCTCGAACCCGACGGCACCGCAGCCGTCGGCGTCTGCCGACCATCACGATCCGGACCAAAGTGATCCATCTGGCACCCGTGACACCCAGCCGGATTCGACAACTGACAACACCCCCGAGCAAAAAGCAACCCCGATCGACGAATACGTGGTCGCTCACCCGGAGGTCGGTGCGCCCAGCGGCCCGGAAACCGTCGACGCCAACGGAGTACGCACCAGAACCTTCACTAACGGGATTGTCGTGTGGAGTTCGCAGACCGGTGCCCACTTCGTCCACGGGGCCATCGGCCATGCCTGGATCGTTTCCGGGGCCCAGAACGGCGAACTGGGGCTGCCGACCAACGACGAATGGACCCCATCCGGGGGTGGGGCGGCTCAGGAATTCCAGAACGCAGTCATTTACTGGACCGCCGATACTGGTGCCCAGATCGTCAAGGGAGCCATCCGCAGTGAATGGGAGCGCATGGGCGGTAGCGGATCAAGCTATGGCTTCCCCACTACCTCGGAGATCGGCAGCGCCAACGGCGGTGTATACCAGATCTTCCAGGGCGGGGTCATGTACTGGTCACCGGCCACCGGACTGGCACCGATCGGCGGCGGCATCGGCTGGACCTGGATGCAGTTCGGGGCAGCCAACGGCAAACTCGGCGCCCCCACCAGCGGGGAGTTCGGCATCCCCGGCGGGGCCCAGCGGAATTTCGAGAACGGGGCGATCCTGTGGTCCCCTGGCTCCGGCTCCCACGCCCTCACTGGGGCCATCTTGAGCAAATGGAACGAGAAGGGCGCGGTCGGCGGGCTCGGATACCCCATGACCGAAGAGACCCCCATCCGCGATGGCGGGGTCTACCAGATCTTCCAAAACGGCACCGTTTACTGGACTTGGGGCACCGGCGCCCACGCGACCGGCGGAGCAATCCGCGACTACTACGCGGGCAACAACTGGGAGAACGGGCGTTTCGGCTACCCGGTCAGCGACGAAATCTGCAACAACGCTGGGTGCTACCAAAATTACGAGCACGGGGCGATCACTTGGGGCCCGACGACCGGCGCCCACGACCTGCACAAGCTGGATTCCCGCTGCACCTGGGGCCGGGCGGCCTGCGCGGACAAAACCACCAACAAGATCTACTGGGTGGTCAACGGGCAGATCCAAGCCACCTTCGACGCACGTTTCGGTGCGCCCGGCTATGAAACCGACGATGGCGAAATGCGAATCAACCGCAAGGTGGCCAACGACTGGTCGATCCCATTCAACGCGCCCATGCCCTACTCGCAGTACTTCACCTACGACGGCAAGGCCATCCACTACTCCTCAGATTTCGAGCGCCGTGGATTCCCGAGTTGGGGATCCCACGGCTGCATCAATCTGAACGCCATGTGGCAGGCCGAATGGTTGTTCAACCAGACGGCCATCGGCGATCGGGTCGTCGTCTACCGCTCTTGAGAAAGACCCGGCATGAGAGTCCTGCTGCAACGCGCCGCCCACGCTAAGGTCACCGTCGCTGGTGAGGTGACCGGGGAGATCACCCGCCCCGGTCTGGTGGTGTTCGTCGGTATCACCCACGACGACGAGACGGAGATCGCCGAGAAGATGGCCCGCAAGACCTGGGAACTGCGGATCATGGACTGCGAGAAATCGGCCAGCGACCTGGCGGCCCCCATCCTGGCGATCTCCCAGTTCACCCTCCACGCCAGCACCCGCAAGGGAAGACGCCCGTCGTGGAATGCTGCCGCCCCAGGTCCGGTCTCCGAACCGCTGTTCGACGCCTACGTCGCTGCGCTGCGAAAACTAGGCGCCGAGGTGGCGACCGGGGTATTCGGTGAGCACATGATCGTCGAACTCGCCAACGACGGACCCATGACGATCCTCATGGATTCGGCCGAATGGGGCGCAGCATCCTGACGGCTAGAAACAACCGATCGCGAGAGGTAAGCCCGATGGCCGGGATCACCTTCATCACCCCGGCGGGTACCGTCACCCCGGTTCCCCGACCCGAAAAACTCGTTCTACTCCCCACAGTGTGCGACAGGTCGTCGCACACTGTGGGGAGTCGGTGGTGTGGGCTACCGGTTCGCTAACACCTACTGAGACCACACCACGCCTGTTGCCTGTGACCACGACCCCGTAGGCTCTGCGTGTGAGTCTTGTGCTTTCTGAACTGAGCCCCGAGCAGATCCGCGACGTCGAATGGCTGGTACAGCGTTGCGCCGATGCTGACGATGTGAGCCCGCTGAACGAATCGGCGAAGCTCGGCCTCGAGGCAGCGGGCAGCCACCGGATCACCCACTACCTGCTTCCCGAATCAACCAATCTGGTGGGTTATGCGAGCTACGACCACAACGATGGCAGTCTCCAGTTGTGCATCGACCCTGAGCACCGCAATTTCGGGCTGGGAACGGGACTCATCTCCACCGTCGCCGAGCAGCAGCAGATGCGCAGTTGCTGGGCTTTCGGCAGCCTTCCGGCAGCCCGGGCGGTAGCCGCCCGCATGGGCATGGTGGCCTCGCGTCAGTTGCTGAAAATGACCTGTCCCCTACCCGAGGCCATCGAACCCAGCCTGGCTCCCGGAACCATCGCAGGCTCCTTCTTCGAGAACGAGCTCGATGACCTGCTGGAGGTCAACGCCCGCGCCTTCGCCGATCATCCGGAACAGGGCTCAATGACCCGCGAGGATTTCGAAGCCCGCCTCGGACCCAAGCAGAACCTGTATCACATCATCTCCGCCCGGGCATGGCCTCCCGGCGCGGAATGGGGCGACTGGACATTCATTGGCTTTCACTGGATGAAGGTAGAAGACACCTTGGGTGAGGTCTACGTGCTGGCCGTCGACCCGAGCTGGGAAGGCAAGGGCGTCGGCCGCTCCCTGCTGCAACTCGGGTTGGAACAGATGCGGACCCACGGGGTCAGATGGGTGCTGCTCTACGTTGAGGCAGCGAACCAGAAGGCGGTCAATCTATACACCAGCATGGGTTTCGAGATAGCCCGCACCGACACCTCCTACACCTTCCTCAGTCCCGGGCAGGAGGCCTGATGCCGGATACCTTCGAACACATCGAGAATCTCCCCCTGCCCGAGGACCGCTACTCGGACCGGGAACTGAGTTGGCTGTCCTTCAACAACCGGGTGCTCGACCAGGCGAAGGATGCCACGCGGGTGCCGCTGTTGGAGCGCGCCAAATTCCTGGCGATCTTCTCCTCCAACCTCGACGAATTCTTCATGGTGCGGGTGGCCGGCCTGAAACGCCGCATTGATGCTGGGGTGGCGGTCTCTTCGAACGGCGGCATGCTGCCCGGCGACCTATACGAGGCGATCCTGGAACGCACCCATGAGCTCGTCGCAGAGCAGGCCCGGGTCTTCGTCGAGGAGGTCCGCCCGGCTCTGACCACCCACGGGGTGCACCTACTCGGTTGGAATGAACTCACCGAAGAGGAACAGACTCAGATGCACGAGCTGTTCACCGAACGAATTTTCCCGATTCTCACCCCGCTCGCGGTCGACCCATCACACCCCTTCCCCTATATCTCGGGGCTGTCGCTGAACCTTGGAGTGCTGCTCACCAACCCGGCAACCGGGAACCAGCAGTTCGCCAGGGTGAAGGTCCCCAGCATTTTGTCACGTTTCGTGAAGGTGACCCGCAACCGCTACCTGCCGCTGGAGGAGATCATCGTCCAACACATGGATGAGGTCTTCTCCGGCATGGAGGTGATGTCCCATGTCACCTTCCGCGTCACCCGCAACGAGGATGTGGAGGTCGAGGAGGACGACGCCGAGAACATCCTTTTCGCCATCGAGAAGGAACTGCTCTCCCGCAAGGTGGGACGTCCCCCGGTGCGGTTGGAGGTCGAGGATTCGATCGACGACGAACTGTTGTCGATGCTCACTCGGGAACTGGACATCTCGGAGGACGAGGTCTTCCGGTTGCCTGCCCCACTCGATCTGACCGGCCTGTTCGCCCTCGACGGGGCCGGTTCGGAAGAGCTGCGGTATAAGAACTTCCTGCCCAAGACCCATCCCGATCTGGCCCAGGGCCTAGACACCTCGCGCCCGGCCGATATCTTCACTGCCCTGCGCAAGAAAGACGTGCTGGTCCATCATCCCTACGATTCCTTCGCCACCTCGGTGCAACGGCTCATTGAACAGGCCGCATCCGATCCGAAGGTGCTGGCCATCAAGCAGACCCTGTACCGCACTTCCGGCGACTCCCCGATCGTCGATGCCCTCATCGACGCGGCTCGGGCCGGAAAGCAGGTGCTTGCCCTGGTCGAGCTGAAGGCCCGCTTCGACGAGCAGGCAAACATTCGGTGGGCCCGGAAGCTAGAACGCAACGGGGTGCACGTCGTCTACGGCATGGTCGGGTTGAAAACCCACTGCAAGCTGATGCTGGTGGTGCGCGACGAACCCGACGGGCTGCGCCGTTACGCCCACATCGGTACCGGCAACTACAACCCGAAAACCGCCCGCCAATACGAGGATATGGGTTTGCTCACCTGCAACCCGATCATCACCGACGATGTCGCCCGGCTGTTCAACCACCTGTCAGGCATGACTCAAGACGTGAACTACCGGCGGCTGATGGTGGCCCCCGACGGCATCCGCAGTGGCCTGCTCGCCCATATCGAGAACGAGATCATCAACCACCGCGAGGGCAAACCCGCCCGTATCCGGATGAAGGTGAACTCAATCGTCGATGAGGCGATCATCGACGCCCTATACCGGGCCTCCATGGCCGGGGTCCCGGTCGATCTGTGGGTGCGCGGCATCTGCGGGCTGCGCCCCGGGGTGCCAGGGATGTCGGAAAATCTTCGGGTGCGCTCCATCCTGGGGCGCTTCCTGGAGCATTCCCGCATCTACTGGTTCGAGAACAGCGGGCAGCCGATGGTGGGCATTGGTTCAGCAGACATGATGCACCGCAACCTGGACCGCCGGGTGGAGGCGATCGTCTCGATCTCGAATCGGGCACACATAGCCCAGATCGGAGAGATCCTCGACTTGGCCTTCGATGATTCGACGGTGTCTTGGCATCTCGACGACCGAACCTGGACGCCGGTCACCACCGATGCCGAGGGCAATCCCCTCAACGACATCCAGTCTTTCCTCATCAACCGGGTCTCCTCCGGGCGACACTGAGCCGGATCCATCATGTCCCGAGAACTGATCACCGCCGCCGGTGCCGTTGTGTTGCGCGAACACAAGCACGGTTCCCGGGTGCTGGTGGTTCACCGTCCCCGTTACGACGACTGGTCGCTGCCCAAGGGCAAGGTCAAACCGGACGAGTACCTGGCGGTGACCGCTGTGCGTGAAATCGCCGAGGAAAGCGGTTACCAAATCAGGGTCACCCAACCTCTGATCACGACCGGCTACCGAGTCAACGGCCACCCCAAGCAGGTGCACTGGTGGTACGGCCAGTTGATCGATCCGACCGCAGAGCCTGCAGCATTCCACGGCGACGAGGTGGATACCGCCGAATGGTGGCCCGCCGAGCGTGCATTACGCGACTTGACCTGCGTCGATGACGTACTGGTGCTGCGCTCGGCCCTGCGCACTACCCCCGCAATCCCCGTGGTGGTGGTGCGTCACGCGAAAGCCATGGCCCGCAAACAATGGCACGGCCCGGATCGGGACCGGCGGCTCACCGAACGGGGGCGCCGACAGGCGAAAGCGCTTTCCGGATTATTGTCTGCCCTAGGAGTGAGCAAGCTGGCGAGTTCATCGTCGACCCGCTGTATGGATACCCTGCTGCCCTATTCGAAGCGATCCGGGATCGATATCGCATCAATGGCCGCCCTCAGTGAGGAATCGGCGCAGGCCGAGCCGAAAGGGGTGGGCAAGGCGATGAGCAAAATACTGGATCCCGCGAAAACCGTCCGCCCGGTGGCGGTCTGTGGACACCGGCCGGTGCTACCCGCGATGTTTGACCACCTCGGAGTGTGCCCCAGCCACGTACTGAAACCAGGAGAGGCGACACTGGTCTACCCCGACGGCACCTTAGACGACGGCCGACTGGTACACATCGCCCCGCGGCTGTGAAATGACAGCCCAAGCCGATGGCCGGGCAACGAATCATCGCCGGGCGCTCGCGACGACCACACCAACCGGGGTGATCGCCCCAGCGGTTGATCGATTCCACCCCACGTGATGGACCCCATTACAGAACACGTCCGGCCCGCGATGGCTGCCAGCCATTGAATAGAGCCGGATTCTGCATTCACCAGCAGCGATGGCCACCATGATTCGTTCACCTTTTGTTAACCCGGATTCCCTGATCTCGTCACCGACGTCTCTTAACGTGGCATCGTCGCCACGACCACCGGGAGGCCATAGCCGTGAAATATCCACGCACCAGTGCCGCGCTGGGCTGTCTCATCGCCCTGATGGTCACAGCGTGCGGTAATAAAACACCCACCGATGGACTGTCTGGGGTCGTTCAAGGCACCGGAGCATCTTCAATGAAATCCGCTCAGGAGGTGTGGGTGGCCCAGTTCCAGACCGCACACCCCGGGGTCACCGTGAACTATTCCCCCGACGGCTCGGGGGCCGGGCGGACCGCTTTCGCTGACGGCGCAGCCGCCTTCGCCGGATCGGACCGGGCGTTGGAGGACGCGGAGATGGCAGCCCCCAGCCGCCAGTGCGCCGCGGACACCACACCGATCAACCTGCCCGTGCAGATCTCCACCATCCACATTATCTTCAACATCGGCGGTGTCGGCGAACTCACCCTCTCCGCCGAAGTGCTTGCCAAGATCTTCACCGGCCAGATCACCAACTGGGCCGATCCGCAGATCGCCGATGTTAACCCCGGCATCGCACTGCCCGATCTGCCCATCACTCCGGTGCACCGCTCGGATGACTCGGGAACCACCGAGAGTTTCACCGGAGCCCTCGCCCAGATCGCCCCCGCCACGTGGACCGAAGGCCCGGTCAACAGATGGCCCACACGATATGGCGGAGAAGCCGCCCAGGGCACCTCCGGAGTGGTTGCAGCGGTGCAGCAAGGAAACGGAACCATCGGTTATGCCGACGCATCCGGGGTCACCGATGCCATGGCTTCAGCACGCTATTCCCCCGATGGAATCGCCACCCCGGTGGGCCCCACCGCCGAGGCTGCGTCGGCCGTCGTCGCGGCATCGCCGAGGTTGGAAGGGCGAGGGATCAACGACTGGACCCTGGAATTGGACCGGACCGCTTCCGGATACCCATTCATCTTGGTCTCCTATGCCATCGCCTGTTCCCGGTATGCGGATTCCCACACCGGAGAGATCGTCGGGGCCTATCTCAGCCAGGTGATCTCTGAGGAAGGACAAAACGGCGCGGTACCGCAGGCTGGCAACGTGCCGTTGAGCGGGGAACTCGCGGCATCCATCCGGGAAGCAGCAGCGACAATACGATGAACCGCTCATCCGCCTACTCGAACACATCTGCCCTGCACCACGGCTACCGCACCGCACCCGCCCATACATCGGAGGCATGAATGTCTGACGATATCCGCAGCATCGAAACCGTTGACGAGTCGCTGATGGCCGATCACGGCAACGTCGGCGACGCCGCCTTCCGGGGAATCTCCACCGGATCGGGAGGAATCATCATGGTGATCCTCGCGGCGGTTGCCGTCTTCCTGATCGCGCAGGCCGCACCGGCAATCACCACCGGCGATCCCAGGTACGGGAATCTCTGGGGCTACGTGGCCCCCTACCTGTTCGGCACCATATGGATCTCTTTCCTGGCCCTGCTCATCGCGGTTCCGGTCTCAGTGGGAATCGCGCTGTACATCTCCCACTACGCACCCAAGAAGCTGGCCACCCCGGTCGCCTTCGTCGTCGACCTGCTCGCCGCCGTTCCCTCAATCGTCTTCGGGTTGTGGGGCATCACCACCTTGGCCCCCATGCTCGTCCCCGCGCACCAATGGCTAACCGAGTATCTCGGCTTCATCCCGCTATTCTCAGGCACTGCCTCAGGCACGGGCCGCACCATGCTCACCGCATCGCTAGTACTGGCAATCATGGTGCTGCCGATCATCACCTCGCTGACCAGAGAGGTCTTCCTGCGCACCCCGAAACTCCAGGAGGAAGCCTCGCTGGCTCTGGGCGCGACGAAATGGGAGATGATCCGCCAGGTAGTGCTGCCCTTCGGACGTTCGGGCATCGTCGCCGCATCAATGCTGGGGTTGGGACGAGCCCTGGGCGAGACGATGGCCGTCGCTATGGTGCTGTCGGGAGGCCGGATGATCAGCCCCAGGCTGTTGACCTCGGAGAACCCCAACACGATTGCCGCGAATATCGCCCTAGGCTTCGCCGAAGCCGATTCCGGCGGTGTCCACCGACTCATCGCCACCGGTCTGGTGTTATTCGCCATCACCATCGTGGTGAACATGGCCGGACGGTTGATCACCGGCGGACCCCGCAAGGAGTCCCGGTGAGCACCCCGGCCAACGATCCGCGGGCCGCCGCCCAGCACGAGGCGGAGATCCATCTCACCGCCGGGCAATTGCCCGGGTATATCGGCCCCGCCGTCTTCGTCGTCGCCCTGGTGGTGTCAGCCACGGTGCTGGGGTTGCTCGGCGCCTTCGGCTGGATCGCCACGGTGTTGTTGGCGGTCATCGGTTTCTTGGTGGCAATGTTCGCCCTGTCCACCGCCGTCGAGGGACGACGCCGGGCCGTCGACCGGATCGCTCGGTATCTCATCCTCGGCACCTTCTTGTTGGCCCTGGCACCGCTGCTCTCTTTGCTGTTCAAGGTGGCCAGTGAGGGAATCATCCGCTTTGATGTGACCTATTTCACCTCCACGAAACGCAATGTCATCGGTGCGGGTGGGGGTGCGGCCCATGCAATCATCGGCACTCTGATCACCACCGGGATGGCTACGGTTTTCTCGGTGCCGGTGGGGCTGCTCACCGCCATCTATCTCGTCGAATACGGCAAGGGATGGATGAAGCGGGTCATCACCTTCCTGGTTGACGTGATGACCGGCATCCCCTCCATCGTCGCCGGGTTGTTCGCCTATTCGCTGATCTCACTCATGGTGGGGCATGGCTCGAAATCGGGGCTGGCCGGCGCGCTAGCACTGTCGGTGTTGATGATTCCCTATGTGGTGCGCAATTCGGAGGAGATCATCCGGTTGGTGCCCGACAAATTGAGGGAAGCCTCCTACGGGCTGGGGGTGAGCAAATGGCGCACCATCGTGAAAGTGGTGCTGCCCACTTCGGTTTCCGGCATCGTCTCGGGGGTGGTGCTGGCTATCGCACGCATCATCGGCGAGACGGCCCCGCTCCTGATCACCATGGGGTTCACTGCCTCGATGACCACCAATCCGCTGCCGACGGGTGGCTCCAACATGGTGAACCCGATGACCTCACTTCCGGTCTTCGTCTTCTACGAGTACACCCGCCCCGGGCGTCCCCAGGAGGCCTTCTTGGACAGGGCCTGGACCGGCGCGCTGGTGCTGGTGCTCATCGTCATGGTCCTCAATCTCATCGGCCGCTGGGTGGCGAGGAAGTACGCCCCCAAGATCAATCGGTGACCCCGTCGTCGCACCCAGGAGGAGCACATGGCCAAACGAATGGAATTGAAAAACCTGAACATTTTTTACGGGGACTTCAAAGCCGTCGAAAATGTCAGCATGGTGATTGAGCCCCGCTCGGTGACCGCCTTCATCGGTCCATCGGGGTGCGGCAAATCAACAGTGCTGCGTTCGCTAGACCGGATGCTTGAGCTAACCTCGGGGGCTCGCGTCGAGGGCCAGGTGCTGCTCGACGAGCAGGATATCTACGCACCCAGGGTGGATCCGGTGCGGGTACGCCAGCAGATCGGCATGGTCTTCCAACAACCGAACCCGTTCCCGACGATGTCAATCCGCGACAACGTGCTGGCAGGCATCCAACTAAACTCCCGCAGGATGCCGAAAGCCCGCAAGGATGAAATCGTGGAGCGCTCCTTGAAGGGAGCGAATCTGTGGAACGAGGTGAAGGACCGGCTGAATGCCCCGGGCAATGGCCTGTCGGGTGGCCAGCAGCAGCGGCTGTGCATCGCCCGGGCAATTGCCATCCAGCCAGAGGTGCTGCTGATGGACGAGCCCTGCTCAGCCCTGGACCCAGTCTCCACCCTGGCCGTCGAGGACCTGATCCACGAACTGAAGGAAAACTACACGGTGGTCATCGTGACCCATAACATGCAGCAGGCATCACGAGTCTCCGACAAGACCGGATTCTTCAACATCAAGGGCACCGGCACACCCGGTCGACTCATCGAATTCGACGCCACCGAAAAGATCTTTACCAACCCCTCCGAACAAGACACCGAACGCTACATCACCGGCCAATTCGGGTGAGGCCAAGGTGCCGGTGGAGACACGACCTGCCTGGCGCCCGTCCCCGACAGGGGTCGGGGAACCTGCTGCCAAGACCGGATCGTCCGAACAACACCGAGCAGGTATCCGGTGCTCACCAGCGGTCGGATCTCATTCGTCGGGGGTGAAGATCTCCTCAATGGTCAGGCCGAACACTGCGGCAATCCGGAAGGCCAGCGGCAGGCTCGGGGCGTAGCGCCCCTTTTCTATCGAGATGACGGTCTGGCGGCTCACATCGAGTAATCGAGCAAGGTCTGCCTGGGTCATGCTGCGTTTCTCCCGCAGGGCAGCCACCTGGTTGCGCATGTCTCAGTACCGCCGGCTCACCACGATGGTCGCCAGCCCCCAGCAGGCCATGTACACCGGCATCGCCCAGATAATAGGCAGTGACGGCGCTCCGACGGTTTCTAGCAGCCCCCAGCTGAAGGTCAGAACCGACCCCCCGGCGAAGGCGATGGCCAAGGATTCGACGAGCTTGCGTGACTGCAGTTCGTCGGCCTCGACGACGAGCAGCCGCACCGCGCGAATGACCAGCACCACCGATGGGGCAACCAGCAGGTAGGCAACGAATCGCCATGGATTGTTAGAGCCTGCCAGCGTGCCCAGCCAGATGGCCAAGGGCAGGCCCACCAAGTACAGTCCCATGGCCACACCGAAGCGGATCAGGTAACGCTTGGCGGATGGCGTCATGACAGTTGGCCTCACTCAACTCAGGGCGGTCACCAGGGTGGGGATTCCCAACCCGAGGAGGTCGAGCACCGCGTGGCCGACCACCAGGGGCATCAGGCGCTTGCGCCACCAGTACAGTACACCGAACAGCACGCCGACTAGCGTGGTGGCGATCACCTTGGATACCATGGCGGCAGGTGAGCCCAGGGCGAAGCCGATGTGTTGCACACCGAAGGCCAGGGCCACCAGCAGCATGCCGGGCCAGTGCCCCAGACGTGCCTCGAAATGGGGTTGCAACCAACCGCGGTAGAGCAGTTCCTCAGCGACCGCGATGGTCAGCGGAGCGATCATCGCCACCAATCCGACAACCAGCGGAACCCGGATGATTTCCTCAGGGATCGGAGGTGGGCCCCGGTAGACGATCAGATTGCCGATAAAGGTGCATACGAAAAAGCCAGCAAGCAGGATCAGCGCAACGAGCAGCCCCCATCCGATGTCGGCGGGCCGGAAGTTGAGGAGATCACCGATGCGCCGGGACTGGCGAGCCAGGAGCATGGCAATGACACCGATGGTGATCACGTCGACCAGGATCACCGTGGCGTTCTCGTATGTGGCGGCCTCCTGCCAACTGGCGTTGGGGTTCGCGAGCCGCACCACCAGTGGAGTGAGGATTCCGAGGGCCAGGATCAGCAGGGGGCGCATCACCAGTGAACCGATGAGCACCAGCGGAGTGGGGCGGATGGTCGAGGTCTGCGTCGGGTAAGGGTTCAGGATTTCAGGCATAGTCCTCAAGGTAAAGCTTCCTTCACTTTTGGTCAAGGAAACTTGACACCACAATTTCGGGCACACGTACCGCGCGGCGGTGGACAATGACTGGGTGCGCATCTCGGCCGATAGCAGTTTCGTCACCACCACCGCATTTGCATTGGCGCTAGGGGCGATCATCTCGGTTCAGTTCGGCGGAGCGCTGGCTGCGACACTCATTCCACTCATCGGGGCACCCGCTACGGTGACCTTCCGGTTGCTACTGAGCTCGGTGCTCATGATGGTGCTGGTGCGGCCTTCGATCAAAGGACATGATCCAACAGCGTGGCGGATGGTGCTCGGCTTGGGCCTCACCCTAGGCGCCATGAACTTCTGCTTCTACCAAGCCCTCGCCCGGTTGCCGATCGGCGTCGCGGTCACCATCGAGTTCCTGGGGCCACTGCTGTTGGGAGCAGCCATGTCGCGCCGGGTGCGCGACGGGATCGCCGTCGCCGCTGCATTGTGCGGAGTGGTACTCATCTCACAAGCTCTGCGTGCGGGCTGGAACGAATTGGACCATCTGGGCATCGCGTGCGCAGCCACAGCCGGGGCCTGCTGGGCTGCCTATATTCTCTTCCAGCGTGAGGTCGGCAAGCATTTCAAGGGCATCGACGGGATCACTTGGGCTCTGTTGCTTGCCGCTATTGTGGTGACCCCGCTGGGAATCATTTATGCCCACGGCCCATTGACCTCACCCAAGGTGGTGGGCGCTGGGGCAGGAGTGGCCCTGCTCAGTTCGGCACTGCCCTATTCCATGGAGATGATGGCGCTGCGCACCATCCCGCCCAGGGTCTTCTCGGTGCTGCTAGCTCTGGAACCCGCAGTGGCAGCCCTTGCCGGGATGCTGGTGCTGCACCAATTCCTCACCGCTTGGCAGATGCTCGGTGCGGGACTAGTCGTCACGGCGTCGATCATCATCACCTGGCGTGGCGGACGCCCCGGAGCCCATGACACCACCGGCTGACGCCCGTGTGCAGGAAACCTGCAAGATAACCCCCAAGCCCTGATGTTAGTTGCTAACATTAGCTCATGAAGAACACCACCACGCGAGAACGTCTCCGGTCAACGGCGCTGCGTCTTTTTACGGAACACGGTTTCGAGCAGGTGACCGTGAACCAGATCGCCCAGACCGTCGGCGTCTCACACATGACGTACTTCCGCTATTTCCCGACGAAGGAATCCGTTATCGTCGAGGATTTCTTCGATCCCGTCATCGCCCGTGCCGTGGCAGCACAGGACCCAGGGCTCCCACCGCTGCACCGCGCCGTGCGTGGGCTCCTGGCAGCACTGACCGATGAGACAGCGCAAGAAGAACTCTCTTCCGAGGAGTTCGCCCTCAGGATCAAGCTCGTGGCCATCACCCCCAGCCTGCGCGGGGCCGCCATGACATCTTCACGAGCCACGCAGGAGGCTATCGCTGAATCCTTGGAAACCCCTGGCGTTGATCGATTTCTCGCCAGGAGCGCAGCCGCTGCGGTCATCGCAGCAGCGACGCAGACGCTCCTCGACTGGGCAGGAGAACATCACCCCACTCCCCCCTGCTCAGCGGCACAAGCCCTGGTGAAGGGGTTGTCCATCCTGATGGACCAGCCATGAACGAATCAGCGCTTCGCCTGGATGGCATCCGCGCCGAAGCATCCGGCAAACGGATTCTCGACGGCCTAGATCTGGCCATCGGAGCAGGCCAGGTGCGGGCACTCATCGGGCTCAACGGTGCGGGCAAGACGACGGTCCTCCGGGTCGCCCTCGGCATGATCCGCCCGGCAAGCGGAACGGTCCATGTTCTGGGTCATGACCTCAGCCATGCTGATCGCAGCGTGTGGCACCGAGTGGGCCACATGGTGGAATCCGCGTTCTGCTACCCGGAGCTGACTCCACGCCAGAACATCGAGAATTCGGCACGGCTACACGAAGCAGCCCTGGCCCCGGCCCGTCACGAGGCTCTACGACTCGCTGAGATCCTCGGTCTCATGCCATGGTTCGATACCCCGGCCCGACGGCTATCCCTGGGCTCCCGACAGAAGGTGGGCTTGATCGCAGCCATGGTCCACACTCCCGACCTGCTCCTACTGGACGAACCGACCAACGGGCTGGATCCACTGGCTGTGCTCGGTTTCCGCACTGAGATCGATGCCATCGCTCGTCGAGGAGGATCGGTACTGGTGACGAGCCACCACTTCGACGAATTGGCTCGTATCTCCCACACCGTCGACGTCCTCCACACCGGGCGGATCATCGCAGAGATCGATCCCCGGTCGGCCGATCTCGAGCGCACCTTCTTCACCATTATCCTCACCCATGACCAGACCGAGGGAGCCTCGGCATGACACACCTGCAAGAGCTCCGGACAGCCAGTCGCTGCGAGTACGGCAAGCTAGTGCGCTCACCAGTCAGCCGGGTAGCCACGGCCACAGTGGTGTTCCTGAGCACCGTGGTGGCAGTGGGGGGAAGCGCTGCGGCTCTCTATCTCGGGGACACCCCCACCGGTCGCAAAGTTACGTCCATGATGACTGGCCCGGGATGGTCAGGCTTCACCTCCATAGCTGCGATGGCGATAAGCATAACGATGATGCTCACCACCGGCATCGTCATGGCGTGGTCAGCCGGTCGCGAGTTCACCGAAGGAACGATCCATGGATTCTTCGCCATCCCGCCCCGCATCACGACAATCATTGCTGCAAAAGTGCTGGTGATCTGGGCTTGGGCAGCCACGGTCTGCTTCACCACCACCGTCATCGTGGTCACCGGGGGAATCCTGCTGGGCTTTCCCGTCGGCGAAGCACCAGCTCATGGGCTGGCCCTCTTCGTGGTCGGTACGCTGACGGCGACAGGCACGACCCCCAGCATGTGGGCGGCTTCACGATGGCGCAGCCCGCTAGCCGGCATCGCGATAACCCTAGCGCTGATGGTGGTGAGCAACATCTGCGCTGGTTTTGGGTTGGGCACCATGATTCCTTGGGCGATCCCGGTGCTCTGGGCGACTCCCGGCTCCGGGGTCGGAAGAACATCACTCGTCTTGCCAGCACTGGTCTCCGTCGTGTCGGTGTTCACCGTGCACCACCGGTGGAACCGGCTGGAGCTGGGTACCGCTTGAATGCCACCGCTTCGAACGGCTCACCCGCAGCTGAGCATCCCTCGCGACTGCTTGAGCTCCAGTACCCGCGCCACCTTGGGGGCCAGGGAATCAGCGAAGGTCTTGTCCGCCCGGGCCTTGGCGAGAGTGCCGTCGATCATCTGCTGGGTGGCTGCCGGATCGGCGACGATCACCAGATCACCACCTGCCTCCAGGAACAGATTCCCGCGCTGGTCGATCGGGTATTCGGCGACCGCTGCCGCCACCCCGAGGTCGTCGGAGACCACCAGGCCCTCGAAGCCCATGCGTTCCCGCAGGATTCCGGTGACGACCGTCTGGGAGAAGACCGCGGGATTCGCCGCATCGACATTGTCGTAGATCGCCGAGGAGACCATCACCGAGGAGGCGCCAGCGTCGACCGCAGCCTGGAAGGGCGCCAGTTCCTCGGGCGACAGGGTGCTCACCGCATCATGGGCGACGGCCAGGTCGGTGTTCTGCCTCACCTGGCCCAGTCCCGGGAAGTGCTTCACCGAGGATGCAACCTTGGCGTCGGCGAGCCCGTTGACCACAGCCGACACCTGGGAGCTGACATGGTCAGGATCGGACCCGTAACCACGACCAAGTTGAGCCACCGGTTCGTTGGCGGATTCGTTTGCAGCCGGGACAACATCGGCCACCGGGGCAAGATCCCAGTCGACCCCAGCTTGGGTCAGCTGGGCACCCCAACCAGCCCAAGCAGTGCGTAGCGCTGCGGCATCCATCGTCGTTTGAGCACTGGCCGCCGGGATCTTCTCGAATCCGGTGCCTTGCAGACGCTGCACTAGCCCGCCCTCCTGATCGACGCCGATGAGCAGCGGTTGATCCGAACCGGCGCGCAGTTGCTCGGTGTATGCGTTGACCTCGGCAATCGGCAGGGTCCAATTGCCCAGCAAGATCACCGCTCCGGGGCGGGATTCCTTCACCGATGCGACGGCTGTGTCGACGGGGGTACCGGTCTGCACGGCCATCATGTACAGCTGGCCGACCTGGTCGTCGAGACTCATCGCAGAGGCCTTCACCAGGCACGCCCCACCCGAGTCGGCGGACGTGGGTTCCATAGCCGCTGTAGGGGTCGGTGTCGGGGACAGCGCCGGGGTGGGGCTCGGCGAGCTTGATGATGGGGTATCCCCGCTGGTGGGGCTCGCCGAGCAGCCGACCGCGAACAGCGCTGCCGTCGCTGCAATCCGTGCCTTGTTCACCCGGTCATTCTCACCCGAGTGGCTCCGGGGAGCCAACACCGGCAGCCAGCCACACCAGATACCGGAAGAACAACGGGCGCGAATGACCGCACCCACACACGGACCCAGCAGGTATCGCGTTCAGCCCCGGGCGGCCCGGCGCACCCCGATCAGGGCATTCTCCACAACCTCGGTGAGCGCCGGATGGATCCAGTATTGACCCGAGATCATCGTGGAAATCGCCATCTGCTGGGTCATCGCGAATTGCAGTACTTGAATGAGGGTGGTGGCCTGCGGGCCGACGATGTGTGCACCCAGCAGTTTCTCACCAGTCTCGTCGGCGATGAGTTTCACGAAATGACCGGTATCGTTGAGCGCCCATCCGTAGGCCGTCCACCCGTACTCGTGGATGTATTCGACGTGTGGAATCCCGGCTCGGTCGAGATCGGCGCTGGTGGCTCCCACCGAGGCGATCTCGGGGTGACCGAAGACGCCCAGGGGCACGTATTCCTCCCGGGTGGCGACCAGCGGCTGACCGTCGCGTTCGGCGAGCAGATTGTGCTTTACCACGCGCGCCTGCTGGTTGGCGAGGTGTTTCAGCATCTTCGGGGCACACACGTCGCCCAGGGCCCAGATGTGCGGAACCGGGGTCCGCATATGCTCGTCGACGGGGACGAAACCACCGTTGGTCAGGGTGATTCCGGCGTTCTCCACCATCAGTTGGTCGCCGTTGGGTATCCTCCCCATCGCCAGGAGTACAACATCGGACTCGTAGGAATACTCAATACCGGTGGCATCCACCGTGGACACGACGACTCCACCGTCGACCTCGGGTTCCAGCCCGGTGACCTGCTGGTTGAGGCGCACTGCGACACGCCCGGCAAGGGCCTCAGTTGCTGCCTCAGCAATCAAGGAATCCAACTTGCGCAGCAGGGGGGCGGAGCGGGAGATCACTGTGACATGCACTCCCAGGGCGGCGTAGATGTGCCCAAATTCAACAGCTTCGACACCGCCACCCAGGATCACCATGCGACGGGGCAGTTCGGCAAGCCGCATGATCGTTTCGGAAGTGTAGATGAAGGCCTGCAGATAGGGATCGTCGAAGCCGGGCAGATCAAGGCCACGCGGCCGAGAACCGGCCGCGACGACGATCCGGTCGGCGCTCACGATGCGTTGGCCCACCTTGATGGTATGGGCATCGACAAAGGTTGCCGCGCCGAAGATCACCTCGACGTTGGGGCGGGCAGTTAGCCCGGACAGCCCGGCGGAGGAAATACCATCGGTGCGTCCGAAGATGCGCATCTTCAGAGCCGGATAGTCGATCCCGGAGAAGCTGACCTCGGTGTCAACCGCGGCTGCCTCCGCGGGAGCCATGGCGTAGTGGGCGGGAACTGCGAACATCTTGGTGGGTATGCATCCGGCATTGAGACAGGTGCCTCCGAAGCGTTCCAGCACCCCAAGGCCGTCGTCGATGACGACGATCTTCCAGTCGCCGAGATCGTCATTGACCAGACTCAGCCCGGATCCAGAACCGATGATGCACAGGTCGACATGATCATTGGACACCTGTTGTTCAGCCATGGCCCCATTGTGTCATCTGGATCCACACCGCGGTCTGCGCGGCGCCCCGGAACTACCTGGCGCGGTGGGCTGAGGGCTTAATGCCCCGAGGAGAAGGCCCGATTGCCGTTCTCTCGTAGCAGGTCACGCGCGGGTTCGGCGTAGGTGAGCCCGCAGAAGGTGTCATCGCGGTAACGCAGAGTGGTCACCGATGCGAGAATGCATTGACGTCGCCGCGGATCGTGAACGAAGGAGTGCTCCTCCAAAGCCAACCGGGTGGTCCAGATCGGCAGCTGGTGGGAGACCAGCACCGCCTGCCCCCCGGTAGGAAGCCCAGCCACCACCTCATCAATGGCCGACAGCATCCGGGCTGCCAGCTGTGGGTAGGGCTCACCCCACGAAGGAGTGAACGGATCGCGTAACAACCACCAGTTGCGTGGGTCGAGCAGTGGCTTGTTGTACTTGCCGAAAACCTTTCCGGCGAAGGCATTGTCCGCCTCAATGAGCCGGGCATCGGTTACGACGCAGATCTCACGGCCCTCAGCGATCGGCGCCATCGTCTCCTGAGCACGTTCCAGCGGGGAACAGCGCAGGTGATCAACCGGGGTGTTAGCAAACCATTCCCCCAGCCGTTCGGCCATCGCTTGCCCGGTGGCGGACAGGTGGTAGCCGGGCAGGCGTCCGTAGAGCACGCCGGTGGGATTGTTGACCTCACCGTGGCGCACCAGGTGCACCTGTTTCACTTCACTCACGCATTTCTCCTGTGTCGGGCTGCGGGGTAGTTGTTGTTTTGTGAATCAGGATCCCTTGGCTGTGCTGCGGCGACGCCTGGCCCTGCGCTGTGAGGGGCGCTTGTAGGGTTTGCCCTCGGCGATCATCGCCTGGCGCCGACGGACGGCGAAATCAGCCAAGGCATCGGCGAGTTCCACCGCCCCCGGGATCTCGGGGGTGACGTCGACCCGCATACCGTGTTCAGCGCAGGAAGCGACAGTGGCCGGGCCGATGGCCGCGATGATCGTGTCGGCATGCGGTTTCCCGGCGATGCCGACCATATTGCGGGCCGTCGAAGCCGAGGTGAACACCGCGGCGTCGTAACGGCCAGTCTTGATGGATTCGCGAACCTCTGCGGGAGGCGGTGCGGCTCGCACCGTGCGGAAGGCGACCACATCCTCGACTTCCCAGCCAAGTTCACCCAAACCGTTGACCAGCGAATCGACGGCAACCTCGGCACGCGGCACCAGGACCCGTTTGATCGGGTCGAGCAGGTCGTCGTACATCGGGAAAACCTCGGCGAGGGCCTCGGATACCTGGTCGCCGTCGGGCACCAACTCAGGGGTGATTCCCCCGGCCTGAAGTTCGGCGACGGTGTCGGCGCCCACGGCAGCGATGCGCAGCCCGGAATAGGCACGAGCGTCGAGACCCAGGGCACCCAGACGCTGCGCGATGGCCCGCACCGCATTGGGTGAGTTGAAGACGATCCACTGGAAGCGTCCATCGACCAGGCCCTGCACCGCCCTTTCTAGAGGTTGCAGGTTGCGCGGAGGTTCGACGGACAAGGTGAGCACCTTGACCGGGATAGCCCCATGATGTTCGAGGCGTCGTTCCAGGGCACCGGTGCGTCCCTTGGTGTGCGGAACGAGGATCCGCCAGCCGAACAGGGGTTTCGATTCGAACCAGTTGAGCCTGGGGTCGCGTTCGCTGCGTTTACCGGCGAACACCGCAGCGGGCAAGCCAGGCTCCAGCGATGCTGTGGCCTTAGCCAGTTTGGCGACGGTTGTACCCACCGAGGTCTGCGCCCGGGTGCCGTGGTCCACCGAGACCAGCACCGGGGTGGTGGATTCAGCCCCCGCTTTGAGCAGTTGTTCGGAAAAGGTATCCAATTTGTCGGTAGTGGTCATCACCATGAGCGAGCGTTCGCCAACCGGGGTCGCCGATGACCAGATCCATGCCCCGCGGGGTGCGTGGATGCCTGCGGTGGTATGAGCCAAAGATTTTTCCGACAGCCCTGGGACAACGTCGAACAGAACACCTGCCTCAATAAGTCCGGCACAGATGCCCCCAATGTCGCCGTCCAGCAGCGGGTCGCCGGGCACTAGCCACACGACGTGAGCGCCTGCCCGGGACAAGGCGATGATCTTGTCCAGCGGTGGCGATGCACCTGCCTCGACCACCAGCAGGTCAGGGTGGCGGTCGATCTCGGGCTCCTCCAGGAGCTCCGGGGCCACGCTCGGGGCGAGAACCGCGACCTGGGCCTCAGCAATCGCCTTGACTGCAGACAAGGTCAACTGCATGACCTCGCCCGACCCGGTTCCCACGAACACGACATAGCCGGGATTCACATCACTGAAGCCCTTGTGTGTTAGCCACTCCTGTGGATCTAACTCCTCAAGGCCGATCACGGCCGACGGATCGCTCACCAAACGCCCCCTAGACTCCGTGTCCCGCCCCAGAGCAGGACACGCGAAGCATCCGGCCACCAAGCCGATGCCCCGATGCGCTCAGCGACCGGCGCGACGACGCTGAATACGCGTCTTCTTGAGAAGCTTGCGGTGCTTCTTCTTCGCCATACGCTTACGACGCTTCTTGATGACGGATCCCACTGTCAGCCTTTCGGTAGGGACCTGCCCGCGGCCTGCGGACAGGCTGCCGCATGCAGCGGCAACACAACTCGATTAGACTACTCGGAACCACCCCGCATCGCGAAAAACTACGGCCTGTTCCAAGGAGCGGACCGATGCCCGGCTGAGCGGAACCGCAAACCCCGATGCCGTGGATTCCGCACGAAGTCCACACCCGAAAGGTAGTGTCGAAGGGGGTAGGGGGTGGTGCCGTGCTGACGATCTCCCAGGTGAACGATGTGCGTCCATGAGTGTTCGGTGAACTCGAGGAATCCTGGGCGCACATGGCGACGGACATGGACGAAGCCGCTGCTGGTCTCTTCGACAGCGGGGGCAAGGCGCTTCCGGAGGCTTGGAGGGACACCACCGGGGCGCTGGCCGCCGGTGAGATCGGCCGGTTGGTCTACAGCTACTCGATCGTGGGTGTGCGGTCCCGGGCGGTGTGCTCGGTGCTGTCGGGGCTAGATCTCGCGTTCACCGGGGCAAAGTCGAGGATCGCGGCCTGGCTGGCGGAGTGCGCCACCCGTGGCTTCCGGGTGTCCGACACCGGGACGGTGATGCTCGGTGCCGATGCGAAGACATCCGGATCGCTCGCCGACCAGCTGAACCGTGCCTCGATGATCACCACGGAGCTGACCGCCGCACTGGAGGACGCCACTGTCGCGGACCAGAGGGCCGCACAGGCGTTGACCGGCATCGGGCTCACCGAACTGAACATCAATGGCGAGGGTGACATCAATGCCGATGATCTCGAGTTGCACAGGGATAGGATCCTACCGGAAGGCGTTGATACCGGGTTGGAGATCATCAGGAAGACGATGCCCCTGGATGATTCACCCACCGTCCAGTCGACCTGGTGGGATGGGCTCTCCGGCACGCAGCGGGACATGTACCTGAAGACCGTGCCGCTGGAGATCGCTGGGATGGCGGGCATCTCCGTCGCGGTGAGACGTCATCTGTCTGAGCCCGAACGCGGCTATGACCGGTTAAAACTGCTGGAGTTCGCCCGGGACCACTGGGACGACACCTCCATCGACTGGACGCACACAGACAGCAACTGCACGAATTTCGTGTCGCAGGCCTTCGAGCACGCAGGCCTGGAGCAAAAGGGAAAGCCGGGTTTCCTATGGCGATGGGATGAGGACGAGTGGGGGCACGCAAGGAAGAAGTTCCTGTTTTTCGATTTTGGTGATGACTATTCCAATTCATGGGGCGGGGCGCAACAGCAGCACGATTTCTTCGTCTCCCAACGAGCCCAGATAATTGACCCAGTGAATGCCCGGCCCGGTGATATCTTGTATGTCACTAACGAGGGAACCACCGGCGAGATACACCACACCGCGCTGGTCACCGGGGTACTGCCCAACGGGGACATCCTCTACACCCAGCATTCTGATTCGGCTCAGAACCTTTCCTGGAACGGCAGGCTCCCTTACACGCACGTACAAGGCGGTACCCAAGGTGTCCAGATCGTCCGGGTCACCGAGACATGGTGAGGATGGAGGAAAAAGATGAGCATTGACATGAACTGGGCCGAGGTCAGCTCGGTTGCATCCAACATCAGAGAACAGACCCAGGCCGTAATCTCCAGACTCAATGCCGGGCTTGAGGATGTGGGCTCAACCGCTGCCGAGACCACCGGCCTACACACCTCAGCCGCATTGATGAGCTGCCAGGACGCCTGGGCGCGGGAGCTGGGCGATCTAGTTCGGCGCACCATGATTGCCGCCGACAAGCTCGACGATTCGGCAATGAGCACCGAGCAGGCCGAGACCGAGAACACACTTGCCGCCCAGGCCCTGCAGGGGCTGCTGTGAAGCGCCTGCTCACTTCACTGCTGGTGGCCAGCGTGACCTTGACCGGCTGCGCCCCTCACGTGGACATACCACCCGACGACGCCACACCAGATGCCGTGGCCACCGCCTTCCTCGAATCCGTCAGGGTCGGCGACCAACAAGCCGCACAACATCTCTCCGGCGACTGCTGGAACACCACACAAGCCTGGTTCAACACAAACAAGAAAAAAATCACCACATTCACCGTCGAGAGCGTTGGTAAATGGGAAATTACTCCCACAACAGTCAACTTACTGATAGGATTTAAATATGAACTGAAGTCGGGAGAAAATACCAGCATTGGCTGGAACTTGGATGTGACACGTTCAGCAGACGGCCAACCATGGCGGGTATGCAACATCCGAAAGACATCACCATGAAAACCAGCCTCCTTGTAGAACAGCAATACGAGAGCCGAACAGCGCGACTCCTTTCCGCAACGCTTCTTCTAGTCAACGAACAGCGGAGAATGCGCTCACCCCTTCGGCAGCACCTGCTAAGCCGGGCTCACCCCCGATGAGCCCGCGCTGATGTCGCGGGCAGCATGCATGGCGGCAGCCACGCCTGCCCGCACCGCGTGGGCATCAAGTTCGGCGAGGGCTGCTGCGGTGGTTCCCCCTGGTGAGGTGACCCTCTCACGCAGGATCGATGGGTGCTCACCTCGCGCCAGCAGATGAGCCGAGCCCAACAGGGTCTGCCTGGTCAGGGTATCGGCGACATCACGCGGCAACCCCAGCTGTACCCCGGCCTCGATCATGGCTTCGGCAACATAGAACAGATAGGCGGGTCCGGAGCCGGAGACCGCAGTCACCGCATCCTGCAGATTCTCCGGCACGACGACGCTGGCCCCCACCGCATCGGTGATTGAGCAAGCCAGGGCAAGCTGGGCGTCGTCGACATGTTCATTGGGCGACAGTGCCGCCATCCCATAGCCGATGCGAGCCGGGGTATTCGGCATGATGCGCACCACGCTCGCAGCCTCGGGAAGATGAGTGGCCAAGCTCGCCAGCTTCACCCCGGCAGCCATCGACAATACGACGGCACCATCCGGCAGCAGCGGGGCCAGCTGCTCACAGGCTGCGACGACATCCTTGGGTTTCACCAGCAGAACGACCACCCGCGCACCGGGGATCGTCGCAGCAAGATGGCCGGTGACGTGAAGGGCCTCGATGGTCGCGAGTTCGTCACGCCGCGCCGGGTTGGCTTCGACCACGTGGATATCGTCCCAGCCCGCGCACACCAGTCCGGTGGCGATGGCCTCCCCCATCGCCCCGCCTCCGATGATGACAACCTTCGTCATGGGTTCAACTCCTGTGGGCGGCCAAGATCTCGGCTATCTGGATGGCATTGAGGGCGGCCCCCTTGCGCAGGTTGTCGCTCGCGATGAACATCACCAGACCACGTCCACCAGGCACCGACTGGTCGGTGCGTATCCGTCCAACCAGCGAAGGATCGATACCAGCCGCCTTGCGCGGGGTGGGCACCTCATCGAGTCGTACCCCAGGGGCAGTGGTCAGGAGTGCGGTCGCCTGCTTTGGGGAGATCGGCTCGGCGAACTCGGCGTGTACCACCAGGGCATGACCGGTGAACACCGGGATGCGCACGCATGACCCGGCAACGGCCAGGTCGGGAATGTGCAGGATCTTGCGCGACTCATTGCGCAGCTTTTGTTCCTCGTCGGTCTCCAGGCTTCCGTCGCCGACCAAGCTCCCAGCGAGCGGTACCGCGTTGAAGGCGATGGGTTCGACATAGGGGCCCAGCTCGGCGGGCGCCAGCACCCCGCCGTCGAAAGTTAGCTGGTCAAAAGGCTGGGTGGCAGCGGCGACCACTTGATCGTGCAGGGTACGCACCCCGGCGAGCCCGGAGCCAGAAGTCGCCTGATAGGTAGCGACCACCAAACGCTGCAGCCGAGCCGCGTCGTGCAGCGGCTTGAGTACCGGCATAGCCGCCATGGTGGTGCAATTCGGGTTGGCGATGATGCCCTTGGGGGTATTTAGAGCATCGCCGGGGTTCACCTCGGAAACCACCAACGGCACCTCGGGATCGAGACGCCAGGCAGAGGAATTGTCGACGACAATCGCCCCGGTGGCAGCGACCTTTGGTGCGTACTGCTTGGATGTGCCGCCACCTGCGGAGAAGATCGCGATGTCGAGCCCGGAGAAATCGGCATTCGCCATGTCCTCGACGGTGACCGGGGTGCCCCTCCAGTCGAGCTGCTTGCCAGCGGAACGTTCCGAGGCGAAGAAACGAATCGTATCGACGGGATAGTCCCGCTCGTCGAGCAGTCGGCGCATGACATTGCCGACCTGACCGGTTGCACCAAAGACTCCAACACGCATGCTCGAAGAATAGCGTTCGGCTGTTGCCGGATGCCCTGTGTCCGCTCCCGGTTCAGAGCCAGTCGACCAGCGGGGACACCAGCGAATAGCCGACGAAGGCGATAACGTCGATCATCGCGTGACCAATCACCAGCACCCACAGCCTGCGTTGACGCAGATAGAGCCACCCCAGCAACAGGCCGAAGACGAGATTCGAGGCAAACCCGCCGAAGCCCTGGTAGAGGTGGTAGCTGCCACGCACCAACGCCGAGGTGACCACAATCACCCACCGGTCCCATCCGGCACGGCTCCACCTGGAGAACAGGTAGCCGATCATGAGCACCTCCTCCAGGAAACCATTCATGAAAGCAGCCAGCACATACATGGGGATGGCCCACCACACATCGGCCAGCGCCCCCATCACCAAATGGGTAGACCACCCAAGACGCCTAGCCAGCAGGTACCAGCCCAAGGCAGGGCCGACCACGCAAACGGCCACCGCAAGGCCTTGCAGCAGATCACGACCCACCCGGGTGGCGTCGAGGCCGATAGAACGAAAGGGCGCGCCGGGATCGGGACGCACCCGCCACAGCAGATATAGGGCCACGGCGGGCCAGAAGAAAGGAAACAGGTTGTCGGAGAGTTCGTAGATGAAGTCCAGCCACGGGCGGTCCGGGGTGGTGGAAGCGTTCATCGTCGTGGTCTGCTCGGACAACGGCGGGCCTGCGGTGAGCCGGTTGACGATGTTGAGCAGCGAGTACCAGCCGGATTTTCCCAAGGTGCACCCCAAAACGATGACGGTCTCCCAGACCAGCACCGATGTGGCTCTCGGGTAGGCGGTATTCACTTCTTGCGGACCACCGAGCGAGCAAACAGAGCCGCGTTCGCGGGCCGTTCGGCGAGTCGGCGCAGGTAGTACTCGTACCAACCGGGGCCGTAGGGCACGTAGCAGCGGGCCAGGTAACCGATGTCGGCTAGGCGCCGCAATTCTAGAGGACGAACGCCCTGCAGCATCTGGAACTCAAGTTTCTGTTTGGCACGCCCGTTCCGGGAGACCAAGGCCTCGGTGATCTCGATCATCCGCGGGTCGTGAGTGGCGACGATCAAGGTGGCCTCGGATTGCATCAGCACTCGTAGCGAGCGCACGAAAGCCAGGTCGATCTCGTGCTGGCTACGGAAGGCCACCTGCCGCGATTCGAGGTGGGAGCCCTTGCACAGCCGCACACGTGCCCCGGGCAAGGCAACCTGCTCAATGTCGCGCCGGGTGCGATGCAGGTTTGCCTGCATAGTGATGCCGAACTCCGGAAAGTCCTGTCTGATCCCGGACCACACCGCGAGAGTATGGGGCACTTCGCAGGCCCCGGACATGTCGAGAATCGGAAACAGGCCGGCATTCACCGCAGCGCGCACGATACGCAGGGTGGATTCCGCCACCGCGTCAACGTTGGATTTTCCCGGATCCAGCCCCAGCCCATTCAGTCTGATCGACAGTTCCGCGCCAACATGACCACTGGCGGCCAGACGGTCGACCAGTTCCAGATAGTGCGCCAGGGTGCGGACCGCGTCGGCGGGCCCACCCCGGGCACCCAGGTATTCGACGCTCACGGCCAGTCCTTTGGCCTCCAGATCCGACAGCACCGGGGAGAGATCGCCCCAGCGCTCCCCCGCAACGTAGTCAGAAACCAGTTCACGGGCGGCCGGGATGGTGAGTGCGGCCTGTTTCACCTCGTCACGGGATGCCCAGGCGAGAATCGGGTTACGCATCACATGCCCTCCCTGCGAGCAGCACCGATGGCTAGGTGTTCGCGAGTGACAGCGAGGCAATCGGCCAGCCGCTGCTCGCGTTCCGTATGGGTGGCGCATGCCCGGGTGGAGATCTCGTGGATGATGTGGCCCGCGAAGCCGCGCTCGGCCAGGGATTCCACCAGACCCCAGGCGTCCTGATCACCCTCCCCCGGGAAGAGATGGTCGTCCTTGAAGGAGCCTTTGCCGTCGGTAAGGTGCACGTGTCGCAGCCGCTCACCCCAGGCGTCGGCCAAGTCAATGGCCTTCAACTGGGCGGTGGAGGCATGGGAGAGATCCAGCACCAGATGATCGTAGTCATATCCGGTGGGATTCCAGTGCGGCAGGTAGCCCTGCACCGTGGAGTGCCAGGCCCGCCACGGATACATGTTCTCCACTGCGACAACGACTCCGGTCTCGTCGATCATCCGGCGCACCCCGTTGATGAAATCTCGCGCGTACTCACGCTGCCAGGTGAATGGCGGGTGGACGACAACCACATCGGCCCCCAACCGGGTGGCTGTCCGGCATGAAGTGCGCAGCTTCTCCCATGGGTCACGACCCCACACATGCGGGGTGATCACCAGGCACGGGGAATGGATCGACATCACCCGCACTTGGTGATAGTCCTGCAAGGAGGCTACGAAGTCGATGTCGGTGGAAGCAGAATCAACCCCCACCATCAACTCGACCCCATCGTAGCCGAGGCGTTTGGCGGTTTCGAAGGCAGCCGCCGTGGTCTCCGGATGGACGGTCGAGGTGCCGAGCCCGATCAGATTCGGGGCGCGGCCTACAGGGGCACTCATGGGTGAGGACACGTCACCAAAGGTACCGTTCCAGACGGCAGCAGCCCATGCCAGATGCCACCGGTTGGCCCCTGGTTCACTGCCACCCACCCGGTTTTCACGATCGGATGCGTGCCTGAGACAATGACGTCATGCATGTAGACCATCTGACTTTCGTCGCCGGGCCCCAGGGGCTCGACGCCACCGTCGCCGAACTCAGCGAAGCGTTCGGTCCGCGGTTCAAGGATGGCGGCTTCCATCCCCGTTTTGGCACCCGCAACAACATTCTTCCCCTCCTCGAAGGTCGCTACATAGAGGTCGTGGATGTCCTCGACCATCCCGCAGCCGACAAGGCTGTCTACGGGCAGGCAGTGCGTGCCCGCCAGGAACTGGGCGGAGGCTGGCTCGGCTGGGTCGTGTCCGTCCCCTCCATCGCCGGCTACGAGAAACGCCTGGCCCGGGAAGCGGTTTCCGGGTCCCGGCAGTTTCCCGACGGCCGCCGCCTGGAGTGGAAGCAGATCGGCATCAAAGGCTTGGTGACTGATCCGCAGGTGCCCTATTTCATCGAGTGGGCGTCCCCGGCCGACGTCCTGCCCTCCGCGCTCCCGGCCGATGTCAAACTCGTCGCCATCGAGATCGCCGGTTCACGTGATCGCGTCGAGGACTGGATCGGTGAGCGGTTCACCGAGACCTTCGACGGCGTGGAACTGCACTTCACCTCCCCGCACGGGGCACCCGGAGTGCTGGCAGTCACCTTCGACGTGCCAGGCAAGGGACTCGTACGCATCTGAACCACGCCGTCATCACGACAGCGTGATGGACCGGTACCCGAAAAAGGTGCCAGCCCTCACAGTTTGCGGTGGAACCATCAAACGAGCGAGGAACGGTTAAGGTTCCAGTACTCCATGTCCTTCTCGATGAAGAGACCATTCAGTTCCTCGAAGCCGTTCTCGTAGAGGAACTCGGTCTCCGCGATGGAGATGGGCAACGCCTGCAGCGCATGGACGTTACCCTCCGGAGTCTCGATACGGGCCAGCCCCTGATGATCCATCGGGGGCACGAAGAACATGTTCGGCAGATTCGGCGCCAGCCCCGGGTACATCCGCAGCACATCTTCGTGCACCACTCCCGGGGCGATCAGCCAGTGATCCTTGATCATGTTGAAGGCGCACGTGCTGAGCGCATTGGCCATGTCCGTGTTCTCGCCCGCGATCACCACGAAGATCTCGACCGGGATTTCCCTGCCGTCCATCACATTGCGCGATTCATTGAGGTTGACCGTTGCGTAGGTCATCAACCCCTCAGATGGAACATCAACAGCGCGGGCGATATCGACCCTGGCCGTCTCTGTCTCGTTGTAGTGCCGATGCACCGGCGGCTTGCTCCCGAATGCCTCAATCTCAGCACGGAAAACAGCCCTAGTCCGAATACTCAGTGCCATGTTTCATGTCCTTCCATTATTCGGTAAGTTGCAATCCAGCATGGCATGCTCCTTCCTTGTGCTTCACATGGAGCAGGATTCCCCACAGATTTTTCAAGTGAGGCACATCCGGCCATGCAAGTTTGTTCAGACTCCGCAGTCGTGCGCTGCGCTCGCCTACTGGCTCACATCTGCCCTTCCCGCAGCGGGCGTCCCTCAAGAACCGCGGCCACGCTGGCGAGCCAGTCATCCCACACCGCAGGATCAGTCGGCCGCCCATCGCTATCGACGAAGGTGTCCCCGACCAAAGTGTAGAAATCATCGCAATGCTTGGCATACTGCCACAAGAACTCGGACATTGCTCGAAAAGCAAGTTCCTCATTCAAAAGACCTTGCGGCATGCGATCTCGGACATCATCATTCATAATCCATCCTCTCAAGAGATTCCTCACAATAAAACTTTTGACATCCTTTCCGACCTTTTTGGCGGCTTATCAGCCTCCCGAAAATTAGTTAATCGCTTAATTAATTCCAATATTGATCAACGCTTCAACGCCCTGCTTCGTGCGAAAAAATACCCAGCCGATAAATTACCTGAGATGATCGCTGCTGCAAGCGATACCTCATCCAGGATACTTTGTCCGATCACATAGGAGCGTAATCCCGTGACCAGTATAGAAGCTGCCCGATAATCCTTCGGACCCAGCTTCACAGAATATCCTCAGCAAGGGAGGTTCTGTTCGGCATGTCACCCATCACAGCTCCCTTGCCTCGGCCAGACACGTCACTCAGGCGTCTTGAAGTTGCTCACGCGTCTGGGAAATGGCGAGGGAGAGCTCCTTCATATCAGGATTGATTGATTGCACAGCTTCAAGTTGCGCCTGACTCCACTCCAACAACGCCTCATTGATGGTTGCAGTTATCAGATCGGCAGCCTCGTCAGACGTCGCTACTTCGAACCAATAATCTTGAAGCATCAAAGAACGAACCTTGGCATCTGCCACAGTCACCTGGACCTCACCCCGATTCGAAAGCGCGGTCACGACCAGAGGTTCTACCGGCCGCTCCTGATGCTGCGGAAACGAAGCAGCCTTGCCAATAGTTGTCACGATGACCCCGAACGCATCCCGTAATGCCGATTCACTGGTTCATGGCACAACGATCACGTGTCCATGGACTCCAGAACTGTCGGCCCACGCTCATAGGCTTGCCACATGGCGACGAAACAGGACTCCTACCAGTGCACCGAGTGCGGCTGGACGACCGCACGCTGGGTTGGCCGCTGCGGCGAATGCCAGGCGTGGGGGTCGGTCGCCGAACGCGGGGCACCCAAGGTCAAGCAGATCGATGCCGTCGCCCCGACGACCGCCGCAGTACCGATCGGCCAGGTTGATCTCGCCACCGCCGATCGCCAGCTGACCGGCATCGGGGAACTCGACCGGGTGCTCGGTGGAGGTCTAGTGCCCGGGGCCGTGGTACTGCTAGCCGGTGAGCCCGGCGTCGGCAAGTCCACCCTGCTGCTCGACGTCGCCGCCAAGTGGGCCCGCAACCCTTCGGGAAAGAACTCCTCATCCACAACGCTGTATGTCTCCGGGGAGGAATCCGCGGCCCAGGTGAGACTGCGCGCCGAACGCACCGGCTGCGTCGCCGACGATCTACTGCTGGCTGCCGAGACCGACCTGGAGACCATCCTCGGCCACATCGAGGCGGCGAATCCCTCGCTGCTGGTGGTCGATTCCGTGCAGACCATCGGCACCGCCACCGCCGATGGTTCCCTGGGTGGGGTCTCTCAGGTGCGGGAGGTCACCGGGGCCCTGGTGCGGGTGGCTAAGCGACGCGGGATGGCGGTGGTCATCGTCGGGCATGTCACCAAGGAGGGCTCCATCGCCGGGCCCCGGCTGCTGGAACACCTGGTCGATGTGGTGCTCAGCTTCGAGGGTGATCGTCACTCCGGGTTCCGCATGGTGCGGGCCACCAAGAATCGTTTCGGCCCAGCCGATGAGGTGGGCTGTTTCGAGATGGCCGAATCCGGCATCGTAGAAGTACCCGATCCATCAGGCATCTTCACCTCCCAGCACGCAGAACCCGTACCAGGAACCTGCGTCACGGTCACCATGGAGGGTTCGCGGCCAATGGTTTCCGAGATGCAGGCCCTGGTCGTCCCCGTCGATCCGGAATCCCCGACCCGCAGAGTTACCCACGGAGTCGAGTCGGGGCGGGTGGCGATGGTGCAGGCCGTGCTCCAACGCCGGGCAAGATTTCCCTTGTCGCACCGCGATCTCTATGTATCGACGGTGGGCGGTGCCCGGGTATCAGATCCGGCTGCCGATCTCGCCTTGGCTATAGCCATCGCCTCGGCCGCGGTCGATCAGAACTTCCCGCGCAAGGTAGTCGCCCTGGGAGAGGTCGGCCTGGCGGGCGATCTGCGCCGGGTGCCGGGGCTGGAACGCCGCGTGGGCGAGGCGGCCAGGCTGGGTTTTGATCTCGCCGTGGTGCCTTCCGGCAACCGTGACCAGCACACGAAGCTGCCCCGGATGCATGGACTGAAGGTTGTGGAGGCCGCCACCGTCGCAGAAGCCCTCAACGCGCTGGGGCTCAGCCGCACACGACAATGATTAACGGGTGGCTCCCCGGCCTTTTTGGTGTGGGAAACCGAAGAGAGCTCACCCTCACCTTGTTGGCGAACCCTTGGGGTGAGGTGCTGACTGCCGAAGGCAGCACCACATTGACTACTAAGAATCTGCTGCACGAATGCGCACTGTATTCCTCGCAGGATCATCACCTTTTGACCAGAACCCCAGTGCTCTTGCGCACGCTACCTCGTAGACTGAGCGGATGAGCAAGATGCTTGGCCACGACGAGGCAAGATACCGCCGCTACCGGGCGCTGCTGGCGCCAGGGACCCCCTTGCGTGATGGACTCGAACGAATCCGGGCTGGACGAACCGGGGCGCTAGTTGTGCTGGGCAACAATGCCATCATCGAGCAGATCTCCTCCGGAGGATTCACCGTCGACCACGAGTTCACTCCCACCGCGCTGCGGGAACTGGCGAAGATGGATGGCGGGCTAGTTGTCTCCGAAGATCTTTCACGCATCCTGCATGCCGGGGTGCACTTCACCCCATCCCATGATCTGCCCACCATTGAGACCGGGACCAGGCACCGCACCGCCGATCGCATCGCTTTGCAAACCGATCTGCCGGTGGTGACGGTCTCCGCTTCGATGTCGACCATCACCTTGTTTATGGCCGGACTGCGCTACCCGATCGAAAGTTCCGAACAGATCCTGGTGCGCGCCGAACAAACCTTGGCCACCGTCTCCCGTTACCGGGAACGCCTCACCTCCAGCACCCGCGAATTGTCCTCCCTGGAGATGGACGACCTGGTCACAGTCAACGATCTGGTGCGGGTAGTGCAGCCGCTGGCCATGGTCCGCAGGCTGACCCAAGAACTTGAGGGCCATGTCGAAGCCCTCGGCATTGACGGACGGCTCCTGCAACTACAGCTCTACGAGGTAACCCACGGGGTGGATCAGCTCGCCAATCTGCTCGAACTCGACTATCACCATCCCGACGATGAGCGGTTCACTCTTGCCCGGCTATCCGATCTGCCCACCGGCGACGTCCTAGACCCGATGATGGTGGCCATCGCCATCGGCTTTGCCTCCGGTGATCTTGACGAGCACCTGCACACCCGTGGTTTCCGAGTAGTTACCCAGACCGCCCGGCTCACCCCTCCGCTGGCCGAACGCCTGCTTGAGGAGATCGGTTCGCTGCAGGCCGTGTTCGGCGCCACCCCGCAGCAACTCGCCAATATCCCAGGGATCGGGAAACAACGAGCCCGGGTAATCCGCGACGGACTCACCTTACTCGCGGAGAACTCAACCCACTGAGCAACGAAACTTGTGAATCGGAACAGTCCGAACACCCACCCGGCCGGTGGAGTTCAGTTGGTCAGACGCATGACGAATTTCCCGGAATCTCCGACAGTGGCGGTCGCCACGTAGGTTCCGGGAAGCAGCGTCGATTCGTCCAATTCGCAGTCGTGACCACGACGGGTGGGCCAGGCGACGTCGAAAGTGACCGGCTGTCCTGCGGTCAGATCCCAGGAACCCTGGGGAGCCCAGGCAGAACAGCTGGCGGTTGACCAGATGGCATCTTGACCCGAGGTGACGTCAACCTTCGCCCCGATCGTAGCCAGATCGAGATGACAGGTTTCCTTGTCCGTAACGACGGTGATGGTGAAGGTCTGCGGATCGGTGATCCTCAGATCGGTGCTGCCCTTGATGGTGGTGGTCAGGTTTGCGGAGATGCAAGCCAGTGGAGCGGGAGGTGCCGTGGCGGTATCCACCGGGATGGTCCCGGATCCGGATGCCGTGGGTTCTGCCGACTCCACCGAAGCGGAGGCTTGCCCGGAGGTTGCCTGCTCGGAGGTTTGGGCCTGCGGGGTGCTCGATTCACTGGGGCTCTGCTCAGCGGAGGCATCAGTCGTGCCCGGGGTAACCCGCGATGGAGTGCTGGAGGCGACACCGATAGTCTCCCCGCTGCCCCCCGAGCTGACCAGCCGTCCGATCAGGACGATGACGAGCAGCAGCGCGCCGATCACCACGCCCCGGCGGATCCAGTACACGCGAGGGCCGAGAGGTCCCTGCGGTTCGAGCCAACCCTGCATGGCCCAATGCTAAGTTCCTGTTCCAGCTGCGCCGGGATGCCACGCGCCGAGATGTGTATCGGTTGGGACAAGGAGATAACGGTGACGCCATTTCCCAACAGGCCATATACCACGGCAGAGTTCACAGAAGATCTGTTGGAGAATCCGGTATGACTAACCAGCGGTCCTGCGAAGCCATCTCCTGCATGAGAGCGAATGCACTCTGAGCCTCGAGGCCACCTTCGGCTACGATGTGACGTACGACGTCAATCGTGCGGTAAGCTCCAACACCCAAGTGAACAGCATGTTCATAAGCTTCCCTATCATCGGTGATCCACCACGCCCCGGAGAACTCGGCCACTTCCGACATCAAATAGCAGGTCTGCGCTTCACCAAGGTGCTTGCGCGGTTCGGTCGGCAAGCCGCCGAATACGATCCGCCGTTTTCGTTCCACCGCTTCGATGGCACTCGGCTCAGTAATCTTGATCGGTTCCCCCAGCCACCCCTCCTTTTCGATCGAATGAAGCGACGGTAGACGTGTGGCCGAGCGCCGCGCCTCCGACGACACCGCATCTGTCCACCGCCCGCGACCGCGCAGCCAGTCACGCAGCAGACCCAACCGGTCAACAGCCGCGAAGTTGCACAACACCGTGTTGTCGGGGAAGACGAATTGGCTCACCGCATCAGCGCCACTTCATTGTCGGCCAGTTCTTCCCGAAGCAACCGCGGATCGGCATCGAGCAACTGGGCATATGGACGAAGAGTGATGAGCCCTTCCTCGAAAGCCGCAAAGGTATCGCGCAACAGGGACTGCGGAGCCTTCGGGACCATCGCACTCTCCATCCGCCGTGCGAACAGATCAGAGCATTCGACCTTGCGAGCAGCCTCTCTACTGCTGAGCTGACGGAGCTGATCCTTGGCCTGCGCATCGATGAGCTCAAGATTCCACAGTCGATACGCCAAGGCCGACGGAGAAACGATGAGGTCCGTCGCCAAGCGGCACAGCGCGTCCATCTCCGAACCATGTTCGAACAACCACTCCTGCAACTCGAACTCGGGCATCAAGAAGGCGGCTGCGAAGGCATTGGCACGCACTTCGCTCTCACTGTATCGGTTCTCATCGGCATGGATGTCTCTGTCCTGATGAATCTCCTGATCATCATGGGCAAGCAGATGGCCCAGTTCGTGCGCCATCGTGAAACGCTGCCGTGACGCATTCGTGGAGGTGGCCACCAGGATCAACCGAACCGTGGAAGTTGACACAGCCAGGCCGTCGAAGTTCTCCCCCAGATCCTGCACGGCCACATCGACGCCGAACACATCCTCGATCACCGACGCCAGATTGCGCGATACCGACCGGCCACCGGCCCTGACCACCTTCAGCGCCTGATCTGCCAGGTCAGCGCCCTGGTCGACCCACCTCCCACGCAACGTGTCGACATCAGGCAGGCGCCACTGCTGCTCGTAGCCGAGTCCCACGAGATCGGAACGCATCGTCGCATACTGGAGAGCCTTATTGACGGCCTTCTCCGCTGAGCTCCCGACCGATGCCCGAGCAGCCATCGCGGTCTCGGTGTCGATCCCCAACAGCCAATCGACAGTGACTCCACCAGCCTCGGCAAGCATCGCAAGATCAAGGGAGGAGAACTTGCGCGTCCCCTTGAGCGACTTGGACAACTTGCTCTTCTCGATTCCCACCAACTCGGCAAATGCCGTCTGCGTCATGCCAGTCGAAGAGATGAGCTGCCTGACCCGCTCAACCGTCGTGTCCATGCACCAAGGGTCGCACGCAATTGCGAAAATCGCAACACGCGGAGACGTGGTTCCACCCTCACACCATGGGTTCACCATGCACAAAGGGTCGGCTGCCGACCAGCAGGGGAAGCAGGGGTCCCTGGCCGTCGAGCGGCACCTCGACTGGGGTGTCACCGATCTTCACCTCAACTCCCCGCACATCGACCGTGATCGGGTCGCCCACCTCCAGGGTGAAGCGGATAGCCTCAGCGCTCAGGTGCACTCGTACTCGCGAACCCCGGTATGACAAGGGGAATTCTAGATGAGTCCACTCCGTCGGTAGTCGCGGGTCGAAGCTGAGCTCGCCGTCATCCCGCAACCCTGCGAAACCGCTCACCAAGCACCTCCAGATACCTGCCGTCGATGCAATATGTGCCCCATCGCCGGCATTCATGTGGGTGTCGGCGAGGTCGGTGTAAAGCCCGGAACGGAAGTAGCCGAGGGCCATATCCTGATGCCCCACCTCGGCAGCCATGATCGCCTGCATCACCGCAGACAACGAGGAATCACCGGTGGTGATCGGATCATAATACTCAAAATCGGCACGTTTCGTGGCGGGATCGAATTCCCCCGGCCTCAGGAACTCGGCAAGCACGACATCGGCCTGCTTGAGCACCTGGAAACGGTAGATGACCAGCGGATGGTAGTTGAGCAGCAGAGGAAAACGATCACCAGGGGTGGCGTCGAGATCCCACAATTCCTTATTGAGGAAGTCGTCATCCTGCGGATGGATGCCCAACTCGGCGTCGAAAGGAATCTCCATCCCCTCGGCACACTGCTCCCATTCGTCCACCTCCCCCATATCCAGCCCGACCCGCCGGACCAGCAACCCCAGGTCCTCGGGATACTCAGCAGCCATGCGACGTAACCACATAGCGGCCAGCCGCAGATTCCATCGGGCCATCACATTGGTGTAGGTGTTGTTGTTTACCACGGTGGTGTACTCGTCTGGGCCGGTCACCCCGTGGATCTCGAAGACCTTTTCCCCGTTGAACCGCCAGAATCCGAGATCGGCCCACATACGGGCGGTCTCCACCAGCATCTCGGCTCCCTCATGAACCATGAACTCCACGTCCCTGGTCATCGCTCCGTAGTGACCGATGGCATAGGCAATGTCCGCGTCGATGTGGTACTGGGCGGTACCTGCCGCATAGTAGGCTGACGCCTCCTGCCCATTAATTGTGCGCCACGGGAACAGCGCACCCCGCACCGCCATCTCCCGGGCCCGGGCACGAGCCAGATCCAGATGGGTGTACCGGTACCGCAGCGCATTGCGGGCCAGCGTCGGATCGGTGAGAGTCAGGAAGGGAATGAGATACACCTCGGTATCCCAGAAGTAGTGACCCTCGTAACCGTCACCGGTCAGCCCCTTGGCCGGAATACCCATCCCATCGGCCCTGGCTGAGGCCTGGATCAACTGGAACAAGCACCAGCGGATCGCCTGCTGGTCGCGAACCGACGAGCCGATCTCCACATCGCTGCGCGTCCAGAAAGCATCCATCCACTCGCGCTGGGCGACGAAACACTGCTCAACACCTTGGTCACGGACCCGGTCCAGGGTACGGCGCACCCGATCCGACAACTCGCGCACCGGAATCCCACGGGAAGTGTGGTAGGCGACCGCCTTGGTGATAGTAATCGGAACACCCTCCTCGGCCTGGACACGGTAGATCTTGCGGCCTTGGTCAGCGCTGGTGTCGTCGAGTTCCTCGAACTGGTTGACGGTGTCCATCACATGGTCCGCGCCCACCGCCAAGGTCATTCCGGAGTTCGCCGTCCGGTATCCGAGGACCATCCTGCGCGGTGAGCACCAGTTCATCTCACCGATTAACACTCGATGATCAAAATTGCGGTTGCGACGCGGATCACCGGCCGCACCCACCCCGGCGATCTCGTCGAAATCCTGCTTATTCACGATCTGTGAGGAGATCACCACCGGAGCCGAGCCCTCCAGCAAGGTGACCTCGAAGGTCATCACCGACAGGTGACGGTCAGTGAATGACACCATCCTGCGCGACCGCACTCGCACACGCTTGCCCGCCGGGGTGCGCCAGATCAGATCACGGTGTAACACCCCATCGCGGAAGTCGAGGCTGCGTTCGTAGGACACCAGGTCGGCGACCGACACCAGCAAGGGCTCGTCATCGACATACAGCTTGATGAGGGTCGACGATGGCACGTTGACCATCGTCTGGCCCACCCGCGCAAATCCGAAGGCATTCTCGGCGTGCTTGATCTCCCAGGTCTCGTGGAAACCGTTGACAAAGGTGCCCACCAAATGGGAATCCCGTCCCTCCTCGGGGGTGCCCCGCATGCCCAAATAGCCATTGCCGACGGCAAATAGCGTTTCGGTCACCCCGAGATCATCGAAGGCCGGGGAAGTTTCCACCAAGCGCCATTCATCGATGGGAAAGCGGAACCCGTCGAGGGGGTCGCCGTTAATGCGATCACGGTTCACAGCAGTTCTCCGCAGTCCTCAACGACAAGGTCCGCCCCCGCAGCCAGCAATTCATCGGCGCCCGCCCCACGATCGATGCCGACGACCATGCCGAACCCACCGGCGGCACCTGCCTCCACCCCACTGAGCGCATCCTCGACGACGACCGCATCGGCCGGGTCGATGCCCAGTACCTCAGCGGCATACAGGAAGCAGGCCGGATCGGGTTTCCCGGCCAGGTTTTCCCGCTCCGCAACCACCCCGTCGACCACCATCTCGAACCAGTCGGTGAGTCCGGCTTCGGCCAGTACTGGAGCGGCATTGCGCGAGGAAGAGACAACAGCCATCGGGATGCCAAGGTCGGCCAACTTCTCGACGAGCGAGATCGCCCCCGGATAAGCGTCGATACCCTCGCTATCCAACGCCTTGATGAAGAAATCATTTTTGCGGTTGCCCAGCCCGGCGATGGTCTCTGCTCCTGGCTCGTCGGAGGGATCGCCCTCCGGCAACTCAATACCCCGCGACGCGAGGAAGGTGGCCACGCCCTCGTAGCGCGGGCGCCCGTCGATGCAGGCGTAGTAGTCCGCGTCGGTGAAGGGTTCCTCGATACCCCGAGAGGCTAGGAAATCATTGAACATCGCTGACCAGGCCGCCATGTGGATGTCAGCGGTCGGAGTCAGGACCCCGTCGAGGTCGAACAGGGCTGCTTCATGATCGGTCCATTTCACGGGTACACCCTATGTGCTCAACCCTCGGATACCGAACGATGAGGCGGAACTCACAGCATGACGGAGAAAGTTCTCAGGATCGTGGTACCGAAACGCCTGACCCACGGCACCGAACGCACCTCAGCCAAGGTGATACGCCGGGAGACCGCCACGGCCTTCTCGAAATCTGCCGTCATGTCGGCGATGGCCGGGGTCTGGTACATCCACACCGCATTCTCCTGATGCAGGAAGAAGGAGCGGAAGTCGAAGTTGATCGTACCGATGATCGCAGTCTCCCCGTCGACGACCATCTGTTTGGCGTGCAGGAAGCCGGGAGTGTACTCGTAGATCTCCACCCCGGCCTCTACAAGCGGCCGGTAGTTCGACCTAGTGACAGCATAGACGGAGGGCTTGTCGGGGACCCCCGGGGTCATCAGCCTCACCCGCACCCCAGAGGACGCGGCCGCCCGGAACACCGAGATCATCTCCCCGGTCGGGATGAAATAGGGGGTCATCACATCGATCGAGGTGGTGGCCCGGCTCATCAGCCCCCGGTAGGCATCCCATCCCAAGGAGATGTCATCAAAGGGGTCGTCGTCGTAACACATCACCAATCCGGAACCCGGTTGTGCTGCCGCGGCCACCGCCCCGAGGCTGGGACGCAGCCCGGCGATCTCCACGTGATCCCCAGAGGTCTGTTCCCACAAGGTGAAGAACAGCGCAGCCATACCCCAGGCACCCGGCCCGCACAGCTTGATCGATGTGTCTTTCCAGTGACCGAAACGGGTAACCGCATTGATGTATTCATCAGCAATGTTGATACCCCCAGTGAAGGCGGTCACCCCGTCGACGACCAGCATCTTGCGATGGTCCCGGTTGTTGTAGCGCAGGGTGAGGCCCAAGCCCAGCTTGTTCATGGCGTGCACCTTGATACCCGCGGCCCGCATCTGGCCGGGCAACTCGGCCGGCATACGCAACGCCGAACCCCAATCGTCATACATGAACCAAATCTTCACCCCTTGCTTCACCTTGTTGAAAAGGATTTCAGCAATTTGGTCAAGCATGGTTCCGTCGGCCACGATGAAATACTCCAGCGCAATCCAATGCTCGGCGCCTTCCAAGGCCTCCAGCATGTCCGCGAAGGCATCTTCCCCCACCGGGTAGTAGGTGGTGGCGGTGTCGCGGTAGGCGATGAACGGCCCGGCGTCGGCCAGCATAGTCGCCTGTCGTGCAGGATTGGCCGGTAAACAAACCTGCCCCACCGGCTCCATCTCCTTCGATGACAGATGGGACCCTATCTGACGCAGGTCTGGTGCCGGGTGGACACCGACGGCCCCGGGGGCACTCAACTGGTCGAGGGCGAAGGTGTCCTGAATGATCCGGTAACGCTCCATCGAACGACGCGAACCACCCCGGGAACCGAAAAGCACGTAGAAGATGCCGCCGAACAGCGGCATCAACAAGATGACGATGGACCAGGCTAATTTGTATTCGATGGCCATCCGGGAATTGAGCACGTGAGCAACAACGAGCACCGACACGCCCACCGAAACCGCCGTGACCCATGACGCAGATTCTTGGAACCACAGCAACAGAACCACGAAGAGCGTCAATTGGGCGATCAGCGCGACAGCTGTCACCCCCACCCGCGTCCATATCTTCACCGCGCGCCAAGCCTTGCTTGATCTCACCCAGGACTCGTCCACACATCAATTATCGGCGAACAACGGTTCCCCAGGGCACAACTTGTCAGGTAATATTTGCCGTGACACGGGAGCTCGTGCACGGGCTGAGAGGAAGGTTGGGTCCAAGGTGGGCCGAGGCCTTCGACCGTCAAACCTGATCTGGGCAATGCCAGCGCAGGGAGACCTCTTGGGGAATCGCCCCACCCGTGCCCTGTACCAAGAAAGGGCACATCATGACCAACACCACCCCTCTGACCAATTCGCGTTCCTGGCGGGTGGTCGACATCGTCGTCGCCGCAGTTCTCGGCGTAGCCTGCGGGCTCATCTTCTTCGTCTGGAATACCGTCGGTTACGCGTGGTTCAAGGCGATGGATGCACTCACCCCCGGCCTGGGCGGGCTAGCCACCGGCATCTGGTTACTGGGCGGAATACTTGGCATGATGGTGATCCGGCGCCCCGGCGCGGCAGTCTTCGTCGAATTGCTCGGGGCGATCACCTCCGCTTTACTCGGCAACATCTGGGGAGTGGAGACTATCTATTCCGGCATTGCCCAAGGCCTCGGCGCAGAACTCGTCTTCCTGGTCACGCGTTACCGCTCCTTCCGGCTTCCCACGGCCGCCATGGCTGGGGCCATGGCTGGGGCCGGGGCTTGGTGCCTGGAATTGTTTACCTCAGGCAACCTGCAAATGGGCGCAGCCTTCCTGGTGATCTACCTGGTATGTCTGATGATCTCCGGGGCGGTACTGGCCGGCGGGGTCGGCTGGGGGCTAACCCGCGCCTTGGCCCGCACCGGGGTGCTGTCCCGTTTCGCATCAGGCCGGGATATCTGAATGATCTCGGCCCGTGACTGGTCGTGGACCTGGGCCGGGCGATCCACCCCGGCCGTCGCCCACCTCGATCTGGAGATCGCCACCGGCGAGAGAGTCCTGCTGCTGGGTGGCAGCGGGGTCGGCAAGTCGACGGTGCTGGCCGGACTGACCGGGGTGCTGGGCGGTTCCGATGAGGGCACCGAGACCGGCAATCTGCTGGTCGGTGGTTCCCATCCCACCCGGATGCGCGGCCGGGTGGGCCTGGTGATGCAGGACCCGGATTCCCAGGTGGTGCTGGCCAGGGTGGGCGATGACATCGCCTTCGGTGCCGAGAATATGGGGATGGATCCCGCACGGATCTGGCCGCGCGTGCATGAATGCCTCAAGGCGGTGGGGCTCGATGTGGAGGTAGACCGCCCCACATCCCGGCTGTCGGGCGGGCAGAAGCAGCGGATGGCGATCGCCGCGGCCCTTGTTATGCAGGACGCAGGTGGGCCGCAGGTGTTGTGTCTGGATGAGCCGACCGCGAACCTCGACCCAGCTGGTATCGCCGAGGTGCGCGACGCCATCGTCTCAATGCTCTCGACCCGCCCGGATACCACCCTTATCGTCGTCGAGCACCAGGTCGAGGTGTGGGCCGATCTGATGGACCGGGTCATCGTCTTGGGTCCCGACGGGGTTATCGCCGACGGTCCGGTCACCGATGTACTCACTCAGATGCGTGATGAACTTCTGGAGGCCGGCGTGTGGGTTCCCGGCGTTGAGCCCCCGGCGAAGCACCGCATGCACCCCGCCCCTGGAGAACCGGTGCTGTGGGCCGAACACTTGGAAACCGGTTACCAGGCCGGGGCTCCGGTGAGTCACGATCTTGACATTGCAATTCCCCGGGCTGTCTCCACCGTCATCACAGGCCCCAATGCAGTGGGCAAATCCACCCTGGCACTCACCCTGGCCGGGTTACTCAAGCCGCTGGCCGGGTCGGTCATCGTGGCCGATGGCCTCCGCCCCGACGGCAACTACCGGGAATGGCTTCCCCGCCGCATGCGCCGCGGCTTCACCGCAGCCAACCCGCATACCTGGGCATCCCGGGACCTGCTGACCCGCATCGGAACCGTTTTCCAGCACCCCGGTCATCAGTTCGTCGAACGCCGTGTCCGGGATGAACTCGCGGTCGGCTTGGTCGCCCTGGGTTGGCGCCGGGCGCAGATCGACACCCGGGTCGGCGAACTGCTGGAAACACTGCACCTCAGTGCCCTAGCAGAAGCCAACCCGTTCACCCTGTCCGGGGGCGAACAACGCCGTCTGTCGGTGGGCACGGTGCTGGCGACCTCACCATCGGTGATCTTCCTCGACGAACCGACCTTTGGTCAAGACCGCAACACCTGGGCAGATCTCGTCGCCCTGATCAGCGAGATCCTCGACGAGGGCCGGACCATCGTGTCAGTCACCCACGACGCTGCCTTCTGCGAGGTCCTAGGCGACAACACACTCTGCCTGGAGCCCCGATGAATCCACTCGGCCCCTCTGCCCTAGACCGGCTGAACCCGGTGACCCGCCTCGGCATCGCGGTATTCATCTCGATCCCAGTGATGATCACACTTGACTGGGTGTCGGCCCTCACACTGTTCGTCGCCCAGATGCTCATCTACCTGGCCTGCGGGGTCCCAGCGCGCCGACTGCTTGCCCGGCTCGCACCGCTTGGAGTCATCGCTCCGATCGGGGCGATCTCCATGGCTCTGTACGGCCGCCCCGAGGGCCGGGTGTGGTTCCACTACTTCCTGATTACCGTCACCGACAACTCTCTGCACCTGGCCATCGCCGTGCTGGCGCGGATCTTCACCCTGGGCACCGCAGCCATCGTGCTGATCGGCGGAACCGACCTTACCCGGATGGCCGACGGTCTGGCCCAGATCATCCACCTCCCCGACCGCTTCGTGCTGGGTACTTTGGCCGGGGTACGGATGATCGGACTGTTCGTCGACGACTGGCGGACCATGGGACTGGCCCGTCGAGCGCGCGGAATCGCCGACACCGGAAGGCTGCGCACTTTCGCGACGATGGCCTTCGCCCTGCTGGTCTTCGCCATCCGTCGTGGCATGGTGCTGGCCACTGCGATGGAGGCCCGAGGCTTCGGGTCCGGCATCCAGCGCACTTGGGCACGCCCCTCCCGGCTGGGGCGGGCCGATATCGTCGGCTGGGTGGTCACGGTGATGGTCTGTATCGGATCGGTGTGGGCGGCCGTGGCCGCCGACACCTTCTTGTTCATCGGGGCGCGATGAGGCTCCACATCCCTGAGGGCTGGGACCAACTCGTGGACCGGATCGTCGACGATGCGGGGAACCGTGCGGTGGTACTGCTCGACGGCGGGTCGGGAGCCGGGAAATCCACCCTGGCTGCTCAGCTTGCCATCACACTGATGCCCCGGCTCGGTAAAATGCAGCTGATCACGATGGACGAACTGTATGCCGGGTGGGAGGGCCTGGCCGTCGGTTCGCGGATACTCGCCGACGATGTACTGGACCCCGATGCCCCAGGATACTACCGGTGGAACTGGGAACTCGGACGTCGCGATAACAGGGTGCACCTCGACCCGAAACGCCCATTGCTGGTGGAGGGCTGCGGGGCCCTCACCACAGTAACGGCCCGGAAAGCCACCACCAGCCTGTGGCTGGAACTGGATGCGGTCTCCCGGCGACGGAGAGCCCTGGACCGAGATGGTGAGCTGTTCCACCCCTGGTGGGAGCGGTGGGCTGCCCAGGAACAGGAGCACTGGCGGGTAAATGCCCCACAGCAGCTAGCCGACCTGGTGCTCACCGGCCAGACGACCGACTGACCGGAACTTGCATCGCGCCCTCGCCTGGCATAGGAGAAGATCATGGCTCCACAGCATGTGCGCACGGTGACCCTCCAAGACGTGGTCGTCGGTGATGGCGTCCCGAAGGTCATCGTCCCGCTCACCGATCCCGACCTCGATTCCCTGCTGACCACCACCAAGAATCTACTCGCCAGCCCGGCAGACATCATCGAGTGGCGGGCCGACACCTTCGCCGATAAGAGCCCTGAGGCCCTGCGCGAGGTGACGACGCTGCTGCGGCGCACCGCCGCCTACCGGCCATTCATCTTCACCGTGCGCACCGCCGACCAGGGCGGGGCCTGGGATATCGGCGACGACACCTATGTGGAACTCATCGCCGCGGTATGCGCCGACGCCACGATGGACGCCATCGACGTACAGGCCAGTCACCCCGGAGCCGCCGAACTCATCGCCACCGCCGAACGCCACCGGATGCCGGTGATCGGCTCGCACCACGACTTCACCGGAACCGGATCGGTGAGCCGGATGGTGGCCCGCCTGGAGACCATCACGCGCATGGGAGTGCAGATCGCCAAACTGGCGGTGATGCCCACCTGCCCGGCCGACGTCGCATCCCTGCTGGCGGCAACCGCCCACTGCGCTGCCTATTTGCCGATTCCGCTCATCACCATGGCCATGGGCGAACTGGGCAAGGTATCGCGCATCAGTGGGGAGATATTCGGTTCGTCGGCAACCTTCGCCACCCACGGCCCGGCATCGGCACCCGGCCAGCTGCCACTGGCCGATGTGCTGACCGGGCAGCGGCTGCTGGAGCTACCCACCGCGTGAACGAATGTTCACGTGCGCAAAGAGCACATGTGACAGGGGCTACCTGCCGCAGGAGGATGGTGACCGGTCACCGAGCTGATCAGTCACTGCGACGCCTGCGGATCGCCTCAATGAGACCGGCTAGGCCCAGGACACCAGCTCCGATCAGACAGAAGATGTCAGCTGGGGCACCGCCGGTCAATGGCAGGCCCGGCACCGTGGTTTTCTGGTTGACGAAGGGATCAGTGAAGTCCCTGGCCAACGCGTCACTGGTGATCGCGAACTGATGGACGGTATCGTCGAGCTCGTAGCCAACCGGAGCCCGAGTCTCGATCAACTGGTACATGCCGACGTCATCCCAGGCCAGCCCAGTCACCCGGAAATGACCGGGGCGCGCATCGGTATCCCGGGTCATTGCGGTGGGACAGTCGTTGTCCGAGGCCTCCGTACAGTCGGCCACCTCGATACCGCCACCCAGCCCTGGTCCCGTGAGCTTCCACCGGGAGCCAGTGAGCCGGTTCCCGTTCTCGTCGGTCTTGCCCCATGTGACAGTGCCAGTCAACCGGTTGTTGATCACACCATCCGGATGGGCAACGAGACGCGATGAGAGGTTTGTCGCGGTGATCGGGGCGAACTGCAGGAGACCGGTCATCGGCTCGTACCCGGTGGGTGCTGCGGCCTCGGTGATTAGGTAAGTGCCCCATACGAGGCCGGTCACCTTGAACTCACCGGCCCTCGGGTCCTGATCCTTGCCAGCACCGGTGATGCAAGGCGCTGAAATGCAATCGGTGACCACGGTTCCCGCCGGTATTCCCGGACCGCTCAGCGTCCAGGAAGAGCCACCCAGCCGGGTGGAACCGTCCTGGTCGAGCTTGGTCCAGGTCACCTCGCCTGATTTCGCGGTGTTGGTATAGGTACACAGCATCCAGTCCTGCCCCCGCATCGTCACCGTCTGGGTGTCGGCGTCAAGGGTGGACGTTGATGCGGCCTCGGTCGAATTGGGGTGCGGGACACAGACCAGGGACGTGCGTTCATAGGCCGTAGCCAGCAGGTTGGATGACATCTCTGAGAGATTCACCGCCCCCGGGGCGACTAATGTCCCTGCGAAGCCTGCCGTGCCGGAGGCAACGACCGTTCCCTGCTGGGTTGCCGAGATCGTCCAGTCGTCAGGAGTCAGTCTGGTGGCATCAGCGAAGGAATTGTCCACCTGCTTGACCGTCGTCAGCATCGGGACACGTACCTCCACACGGTGGTCCTCCACCTCACCGGTCCCGGTGACACCGGTCGGCCCGGGAACCACTGGGTCCCCATTGGCCCAGTCGGCGGTCGTGCGCAGCCGCATAAAAGTCGCATCTGAATCCGGCTCGCCCAAGACCGAACGCCTCACATCAGCCGGGACGTTCCATTCCAGGGTCGCAGTCCCCGACCCGGGGCAGTCCGCCGGGACAGAACCCTCTGCTGGATCGAAGACTCCGTTGCGGTTCCAATCGACCCAGCCGATGACCTTTCCACCACCGGCGCAGGTCACCTGCTGCCGCCAGACCGAACCGGGAGCAGTCCGGATCACCCCGTCCCAGGTACCCAAGCCATCCTCGTCATCAGGAGGACTGCCCGTGATGTCGTCCCCATCGGCTTGTCCGGAATGGTATTGAGTGGTATCTGCATCAGTCGTGGCACCGAGCCGCACTCGCGGCGCAGCCATAGATGCGATCTTGCCCGCCTGCTCGGCTGCGGTCAGGTTGTACCACTCACCAGGGCCGGAACCGCTGAACCCTGCCGAAGATGGGATATCGGTGCCCAGTTCTCCACCGGTCCACTCGGGTTGGAATACCGAAGCTGCCTCACCATAGGTAGCAGGCGCATCCCCATAATCCATGGCGGTCACCACACCAAAGGCGATCGCGCTCACGCCACCGCCGGCGATCTCAACGTAACCGCCATTGGCATTGGCGGCGAGCATGACCCCGGTCGGCCCGGACAGGCATGCCCGTCCATCCACGGTCAGGCTGTGGCCAAGCTTTGCACCAGTCGGATAGGGGAAGCTGCGAGTGGCGGCCCACTGGTTCACCGTGCAGCCCGCAGCCCGATGAGTTTCCAACAGCCTCATCGACACGTCCTGGCTGGTCATACCCGGAACTGGGAGCGGCGCCAGAGTCACCGATTCCTTCTCGGCACCAACATGATTCGTGCTCTCGGCATCCGCATAGACCAGCCCTGCCACGGGTATCTCGGTCAGCGGTAAATCCGGAATCTGCTCTTTGGCTGGTTGGGTTGAGGAGGACACCAAATAGGCCCTGCATTGGATCTTGAAATAGGCATTCGCCAACTTGCCGCCCACGCCCGTCACACCATTGGCGACACCGATGTCCAGATTCGATCTATAGTTGTTGCCCTTCGGCACACCGTCGGTATAGTTCTGACCGTCGTTGTAAAGACGTGCGAGCCCATCACGCGAGTACTGCCCGACATTGTAGCCCACCGCGATGCCGACGTCGTAGGTGTAGAGTTTACCGCGAATGACAACCTCGTAATGGGTCTCCACTTCACTAATCGTGCACTGGTGTGAACGCCAAATCCCTTCAGCAACCTTGGACGGGGTAGACCACACCACCGAGGTCTGATCGTCCCGGATAAGACGTCGCGCACCGCTGGCCACGGTGTTCGTCGCCCCGGACCAGTCGATCCAGTCGATGGTCGAGACAAATCGCCCAGCACTCCCACCGGTATTGGCGAGAATGGCATCGGCCCGGGGAACCATCGTGGTACCCAGGACCGAGGAAACGACAAGCACCAGCCCGAGCAACGCGGCCAAACCGCTCCGACGCTGCTTCCCCAGTACACCCAGCATGGGCCCCGTCCCCCTCGCTCTGCTGAAATGTTCCCCTGTACACTTCCGCACCCGCGCCCCGTGCGAGCGACAGAATTGACAGCACCTTACGGGCATTTGTCACAAGTGCACAACCCGATGGCAGAACCTTGGACCAATACATGACAAGCGTTTCAGCGGCGCACGCCAGGGCGAAAACGAATACATGTGCGTATTCAATCCGGGTGTGGTTCTACACTCGTTTTGAGCGCATTGCTGTGCTCCCCCTGGCTAACCACGCTGGCGGAGCGCAGAATGCCGCCCCTCGCGGTTCGGCAGCAGATGAGAACAATGCGACCGTTGGGTGCCAGGAAGAGCACCCAACGGTCGCATTGCCCACAAAAAGAGTCCTCAGCTCTCCGGATCGCCGCCCATCGCCACTGCGGCGGTCTCCGGAGCGCTCACCTTAGGAGTACCTACGAAGGTGAAGGCCTCGGTGGAAACCTCGTCAGCACCCGGCACGGCATCCACGACGACGATCGTTCCGGCACCCAGCTCACCGAACAGGATCTGCTCGGCGATCTGGTCCTCAATGTCGCGCTGGATAGCCCGGCGCAGCGGACGAGCGCCCAGCACCGGATCGAAGCCGCGCTTGGCGATGAGTTCGCGAGCAGCCGGGGTGAGCTCAATACCCATATCGCGATCACTCAGGCGGGCCTCGATCTCGGCGACCATCAGGTCGACAATCCGCTGGATGTCGGCCTCGGTGAGGGTATGGAAGACGATAGTCTCGTCGACGCGATTCAGGAATTCCGGGCGGAAATGCTGCTTGAGTTCCTCGTTCACCTTCGCCTTCATCGACTCGTAGCTGCTCTGCGAGTCACCGGCACGGGAGAAGCCGAGTCCCACACCCTTCGAAATGTCGCGCGAACCGAGGTTCGTGGTCATCACGATAACGGTGTTCTTGAAATCGACCACACGCCCTTGGGCATCGGTGAGACGGCCCTCGTCGAGGATCTGCAACAGCGAGTTGAAGATGTCCGGGTGGGCTTTCTCGATCTCGTCGAAAAGAATCACCGAGAACGGTTTGCGACGCACTTTCTCGGTAAGCTGCCCGCCCTCCTCGTAACCAACATAGCCAGGAGGCGAACCAAACATCCGGGACGCGGTGTGCTTTTCGGAGTACTCGGACATGTCCAAGGTGATCAAGGCATCCTCGTCGCCGAACAGGAACTCGGCAAGAGCCTTGGTGAGTTCGGTCTTGCCGACGCCCGAAGGCCCGGCAAAAATGAACGAGCCCGAGGGGCGCTTGGGATCCTTCAGCCCAGCACGAGTACGACGGATAGAGCGGGCCAAAGCCTTAACCGCGTCGACCTGGCCGACGTAACGCTTGGCGATCTCCTCCTCCATACGCAGCAGCCGCGAGGACTCCTCCTCGGTGAGCTGGGTAACCGGAACACCGGTGGATGCGGCCAGAACCTCGGCGATCTGCTGTTCACCGATCATCGCCGGGGAATCCTCGTCACCCTCCTTCCAGGAACGCTCACGATCGGCTCGCTGGGTCATCAGTTGCTTCTCGGTGTCGCGCAGTGATGCGGCCCGCTCGAAGTCCTGTGCGTCGATCGCGGCCTCCTTCTCAGTGCGCACCGAGGCGATTTTCTCATCGAATTCCCGGAGATCCGGCGGAGCAGTCATCCGCTGGATACGCATCCGGGCACCCGCCTCATCGATCAGATCAATTGCCTTATCAGGAAGGAAACGATCTTGAATGTAACGAGCAGCCATGTTCGCCGCCGCGGACAGCGCCTCGTCGGTGATGGTCACCCGGTGATGTGCCTCGTAACGATCACGCAGCCCCTTGAGAATATCGATGGCCATCGCGATCGATGGCTCAGCCACCTGGATCGGCTGGAAGCGACGCTCCAGCGCAGCATCCTTCTCAATGTACTTGCGATATTCGTCGAGAGTGGTTGCACCGATGGTCTGCAACTCGCCCCGGGCGAGCATCGGCTTGAGGATTGAGGCCGCGTCGATGGCCCCCTCGGCGGCACCCGCACCGACCAAGGTATGAATCTCGTCAATGAATAACATGACGTCGCCACGAGTCTTGATCTCCTTGAGTACCTTCTTCAGGCGCTCCTCGAAATCGCCGCGATACCGGGAACCGGCCACCAAAGAACCCAGGTCAAGGGTGTAAATCTGCTTGTCGCGGAGGGTCTCGGGGACATCGCCACGGACGATCTGCTGGGCCAGGCCCTCGACGATGGCGGTCTTGCCAACGCCAGGCTCACCGATCAGCACCGGGTTGTTCTTAGTACGGCGCGACAGCACCGTCATCACTCGCTCGATCTCCTTGACCCGGCCGATAACGGGATCAAGCTTCTTCTCACGGGCGGCCTGGGTGAGATTGCGACCAAACTGGTCGAGCACGGTCTGGTTGCCGCGACCCGAGGACTCTTGCTGCTCGGGGGCACCGGAAGTGACCGGCTGGCCTTCCCCGCCCTGGTAGCCACTGAGCAGTTGAAGGACGGTATTACGCACCCGGTTGAGGTCGGCACCAAGCTTGATCAGCACATCGGCTGCCACGCCCTCCCCCTCACGGATGAGCCCAAGCAGGATGTGCTCGGTGCCTATGTAGGAGTGGTTCATCTGGAGAGCTTCACGCAGCGACAGCTCCAGGACCTTCTTGGCCCGTGGGGTGAAGGGGATGTGGCCAGTGGGCTGGTTCTGGCCGTGGCCAATGACCTCTTCGACCTGGGATCGCACGGCCTCCAAGGAGATACCCATCTGCTCCAGGGCCTTCGCCGCGACACCCTCCCCCTCATGGATGAGCCCAAGCAGCAGGTGCTCGGTGCCTATGTAGTTGTGGTTGAGCATCTTGGCTTCGTCCTGGGCCAGGACGACCACCCGACGCGCACGATCAGTGAAACGCTCGAACATTCGACTCCTAAGACTGGTCGTTACCGACCCGGGGTGACGCACCTCGTCGAGGGCGCCGTTCATAGTCTACAAACCTCACACGAAACGACGTTGTTCCCGGTTTCGCCGAGAGCAACAGGGGTCCGGCCGACGAGATGTCGGCCGGACCCCTACCCTCAACAGTTACCGGTTGACCAGATCAGGCATTGGCTTTCGCATAAGCCTCGCGGACCTTCGCTGAAACCCGCCCGCGGCTGCTCACCTCATAGCCGTTGGCCTGGGCCCAGTTGCGAATCTCGGTGGCGCTGGGACCGGCAACCCCACTGCGACGCATCCGGCGACGGGCCGAACCGGCAAGGCGACGAGCAACACCGATGTAGGGGGCCAGGGCCTCACGAAGTTCCACGGCATTCGCCTCGGACAGGTCGATTTCATAGGAAACTCCGTCGAGACTGAATTGCACCTTCTCCGATGCATCCGATCCGTCAAGGTCATCGACATAGGTTACGACCACACGCTCCGCCATTGTTCCTCCACACATAGAGACGACTTCTTTGGCCTAATTCTGGACATGATTCAGCCAATGTTCAAGTCGGTTCCTAAAATTGACACATCTTCGAGCTGTTCCACCGTTGTCGTGTCAAGCGAGGTCACCAGTTCGGCAACCGGACCTTGGGGAAGAACTGCTCGTGGCTCCAGGTCCAGCCACGGAACCAGCACGAAAGCACGAAGATGTGCTCGCGGATGCGGCAACCGTAATTCCTCGGTGTCACTGGTGCGGGAACCAACGACAATCAGGTCGATGTCCAAGGTTCGCGGACCATAGGGGTTCTGGGGGTCTCGTTCCCGGCCATAGGCTTCCTCGATGGCCGCACAACGATCAAGTAACGTCAATGGTTCCAGAGTTGACTCGGCGATGACCACAATGTTCAGGAAATCAGGCTGTTCTACCCCACCCCAAGGGGTGGTCCGGTAGACCGGGGAGATGCCGACGAGGATGAGATTGGGGGTCTCGGCAAGGTTGTCAACGGCCGCCTGCAAGATCTCAAGACTGTCACCCAAGTTGGATCCCAGCGAGAAAACGACCCGGTTCAAGGGCCGCAGATTGCCCAAGGTGTCTGCGTCAACGGAGAATAACTCACTCACGAGAGGCTCCCTCCACACTCACTGAGACGTCGGAGAATTGGACGCCGATCGGTGCTTCGGGTTTGTGCACGGTCACCTCCACGCGCCGAATGCGAGGATAGGTCGCGAGCCGGTCCGCAATGGTCATCGCCAAGGTTTCGATGAGATTGACTGGTTGACCAGCCACGATCCCTGCGACGATGCCTGCCACCGCGGAATAGTCCACAGTTTGGGATATGTCATCGCTGGACGGAACCAAGATCTCGAGCAGCACGTCCACGACGAAGGTCTGCCCATCGCGACGCTCGAAATCGAGGATCCCGTGGTGACCGTACACGCTCAGACCACGGAGCCGAATTGTTCCGATACGTTCGTCCATGGGGGAAGATTACGTGTACCCGGCGCTGAACGAACCGGGGTCAGAAACCAGAACTCCCCACCCCAACCCTGAAAAACCCCTGACCAATGCCTCGGGCTTCTCCGAAAACCCGGCACCCACTACCTTGCCAATGGCTCCATTGATACGGAATCCCGGTTACCGGGCCCTACGTGACCTACCATCCCTGCCGTATGAATGAACCGGGAGTGAAGTCAACAGGAATAGGCAGTGCCGGATGGCTGCAGACCAGAGCACTCCAGTTGACTGATCCATCCCCGTCCATGAATGTTCCCGGGTTACGGAAACCGAAGGTCACCGGGATTGGTTGCGATTCAGACAGGCAGCGCCATCGGATCATCAACGGCCATCGCCACGGCCAATGCATCGCGTTGAGCTAGCACATCGTGGGCACGCACCGCCCACACCCCCTGCCGGGCGCACAGCACCGACACTGCGGCGGTGGCGACGTCGCGTCCATCGGGGGCACGTCCGCCGAGCACGGCCCCCAGGAAACGTTTCCGGGAAGCGCCGACGAGCACCCGGTGCCCGGTAGCAACGAACCGGTGGAGGCTACCGACCAAAGTCCAGTCGTGCACGGCTTTTTTGGCGAATCCCAGCCCTGGGTCAATGATGATCCGCTCAGGTGCTATGCCTGCTGCGACGGCGGCTTCCACCCGGCCCATGGTCTCGGTGAGCACTTCGGTAACCACATCAGCGTAGGACGCGAAATTGTCCATCACCGCACCATGTCCGCGCCAGTGCTGGCAGACGTAGTCCACGCCTGCGTCGGCGACCATCCGCAGCATTCCGGAATCGCCCAGCCCCCCGGAGACGTCATTGATGATCTGCGCTCCGGCGGCGATCGTCGCCCCAGCGATTTCGGCCCGCATGGTATCCACCGAGACAACGACCTCAGCAGAAAGCGCTTCGACAACGGGAAGCACTCTGGCAAGTTCCTCCTTGGCGTCGGGCCTAACAGCACCCGGGCGCGTCGATTCCCCGCCGATATCAATGATGTCAGCGCCCTGAGCCACCAACTCCAGGCCATGGGCGATCGCTTGTTCGGTGCTGGCCCAGCGTCCCCCGTCTGAGAAGGAGTCAGGGGTGACGTTGAGTACCCCCATCACCAATGGGCGCTCCATCAGCCTCTCCCCTCAATGAGACTCATCGCCTCAGCTCTGGTGGCCGGGTCGCGCAACATGCCGCGCACTGCGGATGTGATGGTCCGGGACCCAGGTTTGCGGACCCCGCGGATGGTCATGCACATGTGCTCGCAGCCAACGACCACCAGCACCCCGCGCACTCCGAGGTGGTTGACTAGAGCATCGGCCACCTGGGTGGTGAGTCGTTCCTGCACCTGGGGGCGCCGAGCATGCAGGTCGACGAGCCGGGCGATCTTCGACAACCCGGGCACCCGGCCGTTGGCCGGTGGGATATAGGCCACATGGGCCACCCCGTGAAAGGGCAGCAGGTGATGCTCGCAGACCGAGTGGATCTCAATGCCGGAGACGATAACCATCTCGTCGTGAGAGACGTCGAAGGTAGTGGACAACAGTTCTGCCGAATCCTTGCCGATACCGCTGAATAGTTCCGCGCAGGCCCGCGCCACCCTAGCGGGGGTTTCCAGCAGCCCGTCACGATCCGGGTCCTCACCGATGCCGATGAGGATCTCCCGCACCGCTGCCTCAATGCGTGCCGGGTCGTAGCCCACCGGGGCCTCCTCCAGTACCCGGGAGCATCGCGGCATCGATAGCTCGTCTCGTGGGGTGTCACTCATCGGTTACCTCCATGAGTTCATCGGATTCGACAGGAGAATCAAGGTTCAAGGGGCAACCAAGCATTGCGCCATCGCCTGGTCAGCGACCTGTTCAGGCACGATCACGGCGACATCAGTGCTCCGGCAAGCCTCGGCAGACTGCCCGGGGATGATCTCGTCGACACGCACCACCGCGGCCGGATCCGAGCATCCCACATGCCGGTAGCCGGTGACCGGGTCGTGGGCGTAGCAACTGGCGGCAGACAGCAACGGCACCAGGCAGGCCACCGCACCATTGCGGCCGAAAGCCCTGACCACATAGCCGATCGCGTCGGCCGGGCATTGGTCCACAGAAGTCGGCATGGCAGTCACCACCATCCGGTCGGCATTGCTCCGGCAGTTAACCAGATAATGGTCGGCGGCAATCCATTGCCCGGTGTTGCCCGATGCCCCGGAATCCGCCACCAACTGCACGCACTCGCCCACCTGCAATGAACCGACCGAGCCGAGATCAGAGCGCACGACTTGGGAGACACTCACCACCACGGCCAGCATCCCAGCACCCCACAGCCACCCCCACCGACGAGATCGAGGCCGTGGTTGCGATGATGTGGCAGCTAGATCGCTTCCTGCGAAGTGGGCGCCGCTCAGGTGGCCGTCGTCCATCAGCTGTACACATGGGGGGCCAAGGTGGCCACATCACGCAGGTTGCGGTAGCGCCCGGAATAATCCAAGCCGTAGCCGACGACGAATTCATTGGGGATGTCGAAGCCGACGTATTTCAGGTTGACCGGGCAGGTCATGGCGTCGGGTTTACGGAACATCGTCATCACTTCCAAAGATGCGGGCTCCCGGTTGCGTAGATTCTTCACCAGGTAGGACAGGGTGAGCCCGGTGTCCACGATGTCCTCGGCGATGAGCACATGACGACCGGAGATATCGGTGGTGAGATCCTTCAGGATGCGCACTACACCGGAACTACGAGTACCCGATCCATAGGAGGAAACGGCCATCCAGTCCACCTCGCAGTGACTGGTCATCGCCCGCGTGAGGTCGGAAACGGTCATCATCGCGCCGTTCAGCACTCCGACGATCAGCGGCTCACGGCCCTCATAGTCGGCATCAATCTGCGCCGCCACCTCCGCGATGCGCGTCAGCACCTGTTGTTCGGTGTGAAGAACGCGGTCGAGATCCGATGCAATGTCAACTGCAATCACGATGCAAGTCTAGCTCCGGTCTTTCACCATGAGTATTGTGGTGGTCATGGTGTTGATGTGAAAAATGTTCCTGACCCAGGGAAATGGTTCTTGTCAGCTGCTGGCCGCATCGACATCGCTAAGACTGCTCTCATCCAACTCCCCAAAGCGACGCAACGCTCCACCCACCACGATGCAAGCAGACTGACACAAGATAGAGCCGTTCACAGCCGAGACGCCTCTCAGTAGAACCCTTGGTCAGTCGCTATTTGATGGTGACTATGAACGGTCCTCCAGAGACCCACCGCTACCACCACGCATCGCGACAGTTGCCATACCTCGATGCAAAAATCGACACCACAGTTCCACCAAACCCCATCAAGACCACCTCGGAAGACTCAAGGCTGAATGTAGTTGCGACGATCTCGTGATGCTTCGAAAAATCTCGGCCGAGATTGGTGTTCTAGATACGGCGTGGAGCACTGGGGCGAAGGCTGCCGCCTGGGTAATTTTCTTCCTGCTGAGCGTTTCTGCTGTGCCAGGAGACTGTTCCGATTTGGCGACGTCCTGGTTCTCTTGTCGCATGCCGACGAGTGCGTCAAGGACGAGGAGTAGATCGGTGTCAGGGGATGCGAGGAAGACCAGGCCAATGCCGGGTTGGATGGCTTTGCGGGAGCATGCTGGAGCCACCAGGTATCAATGCCTTGGCGAACTGTTTGGAGTGGATGAGACCATCATGTTCATGCCCGCGGCGGTCGAAGACGCTGAACTCCTCGGAGAGCGAAAATCCTCGACGCAAGACGAGCCCCACCAAGACCACCCATCGAAAGGGAGAGGCTAGAACCTTCCCTGGTCACCACTGCTTCGAGCAGACCGTTCGAGGACAAGTGTGCCACCGCGTCGCACCACGCACAGTCCACCAGGCAGATCGATCCCCTTCTGTCCATGCCAGTCGTCGATCAGGCTGCGCACCGCCCTCAGATGAGTGAATCCCGGCTCGACGACCCCGCCCTGTCGTAGCCAGCCGAGTAGCACCCGTCCGGACAGCGCATCGGGGGCCTTGGCCAGCACTTCGACGTCCACCCCAGCCTCGCCCACCGCCTGCCCGGCAAGTTCACGGGCCAGATGATCAAGCAGGTCCGCATCGGCCCTGGCCAAGGTGGCGGTGCGGGCCAGAGCCTCCGGTATGCCGGGCCCGAGGTACTCGTCGAGCAGGGGAAGCACGCTGCGCCGCACCCGCACCCGGGTGAAATCCTCCACCAGATTCTGCGGATCGGCCCACGTCTCGATTCCCCAGCCCACGCAGGCATGCACCGTGGTTGCCCGGTGCAGACCGAGCAATGGGCGACGCAGTTCCACCCCATCGCGGACGCTGATTGGGGCCATTCCGGCCAAGGAGCGCACCCCCGATCCCCTGGCCAGCCCGAGCAGGACGGTTTCTGCCTGGTCGTCCAGGGTGTGTCCTAGCAAAACCGGGTCACCTTGCGCGAGTTGCGCCAGCCCCCGGTGCCTGGCCTGGCGAGCCGCGGCCTCCAACGACGGGCCCTCACCCACCTCAACCCGAAGCACTTGGCAGCTGAGCCCCCGCCCGCTCAGTCGGGCAGCAGCTTGGGCCGCAACGACATCAGAGCCATCCTGCAACCCGTGGTCGATGATCCCGGCCCGGATCCGGACCCCAGCCCGCTCGGCGACGTAGGCAGCGGCCAAGGCCAAGGCGGTGGAATCCGGACCGCCGGAACAGGCAACGAGTACCTGCCGGTCGACGAAGGCTCGGACGGCCTGGACGACAGCCAGCTGGGCAGGAGTCAGCTCACGACGAGCCATCAGGCGCTACACCTGCACTCGGCAAGCTTCGCCGCGACGTGGTCGAACCAGCCACGCACGTCCACATCGGATGGCAGTTCGTTGCCCATCAGGGCAAAGGCCACCAAGGATCCATCGGAAGTCGGGGTATAACCGGCGAGAGCGGACACCGAGTTCAAGGTGCCGGTTTTTGCCCTCACCTGCCCGCAGGCCGGGCGAGCGACGTCGGCGGCGAAGCGGTCAGCCAAGGTCCCGGTGGCGCAGCCTACCGGCAACCCGACCAGCAGCGATGACAGCCTGGGTTCCCTGGCCCCCTTCTGCAGGGCAGAAACCAACGAGGACGGGGTGAGCCGGTTGTTCATCGACAGACCCGACCCGTCAACAATGGCCATCCCTGACTGCCACAAGCCCATCTTCTCCAGTTCAGCGGTGAGGGCTGCCGCCCCGCCACTGAAGGAGGCCTGCTGACCGGATGCGATGGCGAGCTGGCGCAGCAGCATCTCGGCGATGAAATTATCGGAGTGGGTGAGGCATTCACGCACCATGGCAGCAACCGGAGCCGAAGAGGTCTCGGCGACTACTTCCCCACCGGAGGAAATGACCGGACCCTGCTCGGCGACGATGAATCCCTGGCTGCGCAACCGCTCGGCGAAGATCCGGGCTGTTTCGGCGCTCGGGGAGGAGGTATCGCGGGTGGTAGCGGCCCCATCGACGACCAGGGCGGAGACTGGCGCAGCATAGGTGCGGTCCTCGGTTGCCCAATCGGGATGCCACACCGCCCCGGCGAATAGGGAGTCATCGAAGCCGAGGCGAATCTCCCCGCCCTGTTCGGCAGCTACCCGCATCGTCGGTTCGGCCAGAGCCTCAAGGGTGGCAGTGGTGACATCCTTCGCATAGGGATGCGAGGTGGTGGTGGAGCCGAGCAGCGGGTCGCCACCACCAACCAATACGAAACTACCGTCGGGATTGCGCACCACCTTGGTGGTGAATCTGTGGCTGGGGCCCAGGGCATTGAGCACGGCCACCGAGGTCATCACCTTCAGCGAGGATGCGGGGATCATCGGGGTCCTGCCCCCCATGTCAATGCTCACACCGTCACCATCGAGGGAGGCCAGAGCCGCGGCGTATGTGCCTGGAGCCTGCCCCTGTGCGGATGCGACGGCTGCCTGCACCGCCGCGCCATCAACTGGTAAAGGAGTCCGTTCTGCCGGTGCGCCCACAGGCCCGCTGCCATGGCCTGTTCCCGGCTGAAGCTGTTGCACCGCGCCTGACGTAGGGGTGGGACTGCCGCCGCTGACCCGCCAGCCAAGTGCACTGGCTCCCGGACCGGCAAGCACTGCGATAAGGGCAGTCAACGCTCCGAGCACTCCACAAAACACCGTCCAGCCAACCACTCCCGACCGCTTCGGTTCCCGCTCGGAACCAGTATTCGGGGTCGGCGAATCACCCTGTTGGATCGAGTTAATCTGCTCCCGACTCACATCTCCCCCGCATCAACGGTTAACCTGTACCCAAGACACATCTTAAGGACGGTTCAGGTGATCGAAGATTTTCGCAAGGTCAACGTCGACCCGCGGGTTGGCATCACGTTCGACATGACGGTGGAGATCCCTAGGGGTACGAAGAACAAGTACGAGATGGACCACGACACGGGTCGCATCCGGTTGGACCGCACCCTGTTCACCTCCACCCAGTACCCCTACGACTACGGTTTCATCGAGGGCACCCTCGGTGAGGACGGTGACCCACTGGACGCCATGGTCATCGTCTCCGAGCCCACCTTCCCCGGTTGCCTCATTGAGTGCCGGGCGGTGGCGATGTTCCAGATGCAAGACGAGATGGGCGGTGACGACAAGGTACTGTGCATCCCCACCGCGGATAATCGCCGCAACTACATGGACGATCTTGATTCCCTGCCGCAGTACATGCTGCTGGAGATTGAACACTTCTTTACAGTCTACAAGGACCTGGAGCCCGGCAAATCGGTCGAGGGCGCGACCTGGGTGGGCCGGGAGGCAGCCGAGTCCGAGATCCGTGCCTCCCTGGAGCGCGCGAAGGGCACCTCTTACGAGCACCACATGGTAAATCTGGCCTGATCACCAGGTATCCGCCCACACACCGACATGATGATGCCCGGACTGCCGTAGTCCGGGCATCATCATGCTCAGGTGACGGTAGGAGTCAGCCACGGCAGCGGCTGCCCAGCAGCTTGGCGAGGACATCCCTACAAAATCGCACTCGCCATCAGCTCCCTGATCGGTGGGTGCCCTGGGAGCAGGACACCCACAGGCGCCACGAGGTCTCCCGATACCGGGAACCAGGCCGAGCGTCCCGAGTCACACCACGAGCACTCAGACAGTGGTAGCCCTCCCCCGCAGCCGGAACCTGTTCCAGATGGATTCGTGTTCCTCGTCACTGGCCACATGGATGTGCTCCCCCAGCCGGGAGCGCAGCTCCGATTGAATTCTTCCGTGCATGGTCAGCGTCGCCGCGGCACAGTGCTTGCAGGCCCCACCCATATCGAGGCGCACATGGTCCCCGTCGGTATCCAAGATCCTGATGTCTCCCCCGTGGGAGGCAATGTAGGAGGCCAACGAGGAGTTGAGCACATCATCGGTGACCCTCTCCAGCAAATGGGCATCGGCGGTGAAACCAATCTCACCGACATGATGCTGGACCTCGACGAGCATCTCATGCACCTGCCCGCCGACCTCGGCCCACTCGTCACAGGCGAGGCTCACCCAGACGCTGTGCAGTTCCGCGGTGATGGCTGTGATCCGGCCGCTGGCCAGCCACTCACCCAATGCACCCGGGCATGAGGTAACAGTGCCGACACCGCCCAGTTCCACCCCGACCCACCGGACGGTCAGCGGATCACCGGTGCGCCGGGGATGAATCCGTTCTCCACCCACCTCAGCCGACCAGGGCTCCGACGACGAGCTTCCCGATGAAGGCGGCAATCCACGCCATGGCCGTCATATAGACGAAGGCGATCGCTGGCCACTTCCATGAACCCGATTCGCGTTTCAGCGCGGCGACCGTGGAGGTGCACTGCAAGGCGAAGGCGAAGTAGAGCAACAACCCGGCGATCACCCCAGGGGTGAACAACAGTTCTCCCTCATGAGGTCCGGACAACCATGTCATCTCGGTGAGTTCGGCCTGTGGATCCTCCTCGTCCTCGGCGGCCGTCACCTGGGCCATCGTCGCGACGAAAACCTCACGGGCACCCATCGCTGCGACCAGGCCGACGGTGATCCGCCAGTCGAAGCCCAAAGGCTCGAAGACCGGCTGGATCGCCTTGCCAACACCAGCGGCGATGGAGTTGTCCAACTGGTACTGGGCAACGGCGACCTCGTCGTCGATGTCGACCCCGGCCGCGGTCATCCGGTCTTCAGAGGCCACCGGAAGAGACAGCAGAATCCACAACGCGATCGATAGCGCGAGGATGATGCCACCGACCCGACGCAGGAAGATCCAGCAAGCATCCCACACGCTGCGTCCGACCTCACGCCACGACGGTAGCCGGTAGCTGGGCATCTCCATGTAGAAGGGCAGAGCAGGGCCTTTACCGCGCAGCAGGAATTTGAACACCCACGCTGCGGCCATCGCACCGACAGCACCCAACAAATACATCGCGAACATCACCACGCCTTGGGTGCCGAAGATCCAGATCCTGGATTCGGATGGGATGAGCATCGCGACGAGCAGGGTGTACACCGGAAGCCGTGCCGAGCAGGTCATCAGCGGGGCGGTCATCATCGTGGCGAGCCGATCGCGGGCCGAGGGTAGGGTGCGGGTGGCCATGATGCCAGGCACTGCGCAGGCCAGCGAGGAGAGCATGGCAATGAAGGCGCGGCCCTCCAGTCCGGCCTTCCCCATGAGCCGGTCCATCAAGTAGGCGACCCTCGCCATGTAGCCGGTGGATTCGAATAGACCCAGCAGCAAGAACAACAGGGCAATCTGCGGAATGAACTCAAGCACCCCGCCAACGCCACCGATGATGCCACCGGCCAGCAGTCCAGCAAGCCAGTCGATACCGACATGCTCCGAGACGAGTTCACCGAGCGCCCCGAAACCATCACCAATGAGATCCTGGATGGGGGCCGCGACGGTGAAGATGGTCTGGAAGAACAGGAACATGGCCACCAGGAAAATGATGAAGCCCAGCACCGGGTGCAACAGCACGGCGTCGATCCGCCGGGTACGATCGTCGACGACAGCTGGCTTGTGCTTGGCAGCCTCCAGCACCGAGGCGATCCAACCATTGATCGCCGACGGGGTGATGGGCGGTGTGACCACCGGGCGCGACCAGGAGGCCGGATCGAGCAGTTCCCGTTTCAGGTCCATCACCTGCGCGCCGTGCCCGGCGGTGACCATGAGTACCGGGATGCCGAGAGCCTCAGACAAGGCCGCCGGGTCGATGGAGCCCTGGCGACGAGCGAGTTCGTCGGCAAAGGTGAGCACCGCATAGGTCGGCAGGCCCAGTTGCAGGGCATGGGACAGCAGGCCCAAGGAACGCTGCAGGCTCGTGGCATCAAGGACAACGACTACCCCGTCGGGACGCTCACCGGAATCGAGATCGAGGGTTTCTGCGACGACCTGTTCGTCGGGAGAGATCGGATCGAGGGAATAGGTGCCGGGCAAATCTTCAATGACGACTTCCCGACCGTCGACCTTGGCGGTGCCCACGTATCGGGCAACAGTGACCCCAGGATAGTTGCCGACCTTGGCGTTGAGGCCGGTCAGCGCATTGAACAAAGTGGACTTGCCTGCGTTCGGATTGCCAATGAGCCCGATCCGCACAGCTCCTTCGATGGTGGCGACGGGCGCTTGGTTGTGACAGCAGCTCATGCGACACTCACCATGATCCGCTGGGCTTCGGTGGAACGCAGCAGCAGTTCGGCACCGGAGACGCGGTAGGTGATCGGTCCACCGATCGGGGCCTTGCGTACCATCTCAATGTCGGTGCCGACCCGGAAACCGAGGTCAAACAGCCGACGGCACACCGTCATGTCCTCCTCATTCTGGAAGCCCATGAGCCGGGCGGTCTGCCCACATTTCAGATCTGTCAAAGGGATGATGGTGCAGTTGTCGCAGTCGACGACCTCCACCTGCCGACCGCACAGCCCTGTGACGACCGAGCGCTGATCCATCGCATTCATGGTGGGAAGGTTAGCATTCGCTAACAGTTGCTCGACAGCTTGCCTGACGCGAGGAGAACACCGCCAGGACAAGCCAACCTAACGAACCGATCACGTCAACTCCGCCGACTGGCTTGTAGTCCCCTAGTGCGGCAAGCGATTTTGATCCGTTCTCAGGAAGTAGGAGACCTTGACCACATAGACCAAGTTAAGCCTAAGCTAAACCAGTAAGCTATTTGGTTGGACCACGAGTCCTGACGCAGAGAGATGCCCGTAATGGCGATGCCTCATTCACCGGTCGCTGCCCGCACCTTCGAGGGCACCGGATGGCCACAACGGCTATTGGCCGCGTTGGCCGTCGTCGTTGCCTTGGTGGTCATCCTTCCTACAACCAGTGCGCAGGCTCAGGGGAAGTGGACCGATACGGCCACCGAGCTGATTTCCCAGCTGGGTACTGCCCGGTCTACCTATTCCGATGGTGATGCCGAGGGAGCCGCTCAACAGGTCCGGGAGGTCCGGGCCCGGTACACCTCCTCCGGACTCCAGGCAGCATTGTCAGCAAAATCTGGGTCGGCGGCCAGTGACATCGACCTCGACTTCGCCATGCTCATCAAATCAATCAAAGAATCCGACGACGAGGCGGTGAACAGCAAGATCGACGAGTTGGGCAAACTCCTCGAAAACGCGGGCCACGAACTGGACGGAGGCGCCACCTCGTTGTCCGACCTGCAGGTCTCCCCCGGCAAATGGGGCCAGATCGCTTCGACGATGAACGACCTACTCACTAAGGCAATGGATGCCTACAAGTCGGGAGATGCCGAAGGCGGCAAGAAACTGGTCAATTCCGCCTACTACGACCACTACGAGACCACCGGCTTCGAGAAGGTAACGATGTCACGGGTCTCCGGTGGGCGGGTGGCCACCGTCGAGTTGCAATTCTCCCTGGTGAAACAGGCGATGACCGAAGGCAACGATGACAGGGTCACCTCACTGACCGAAGAACTCCAGGTGATGCTCATCCAGGATGCCAACAACCTGGATGGTTTCGATCCCAGCACCGGCGAGACCTCCGAGGAGACCGGCAGCGTCGCCCTGTTCTTGTCATCTCTGCTGGTGATCCTGCGTGAAGGACTCGAAGCAATCCTCGTTGTGTCCGCGGTCATTGCCTTCCTGGTGAAGGCCGGGCACGGCGCCAGGACCCGGGTGGTATGGCTGGGCGTCAGCTTGGCGCTGCTGTTGTCAGTGGCGCTGGCCCTCGTCTTCCGGTTGGTAGCCGATGCCGCTGGGGCGAACCAGGAACTGTTAGAAGGCATCACTGCCCTGATCGCGGTGGCAATGCTGGTCTGGGTGTCGAACTGGATGCTCGGCAAGTCATCCCAGGCGGCCTGGGACAAATACCTCAAGGACAAGACTGCGGATTCCCTGTCCCGCGGTTCACTGGTTTCGCTGGCCTTCGTTTCCTTCCTGGCCGTGCTGCGCGAGGGGGCCGAGACAATCCTGTTCTACCAACCGATCCTGGCCATGGCGGACAACCGGACCGGGATGGTCTGGGCCGGACTGGTCGTAGGCGCGGTGATCTTGATCGGGGTCTACATCGGAATTCGTTTCTTCGCCCTACGCATCCCGTTGCGTCCCTTCTTCATTGTCACCTCCCTGCTGCTGGCCGCTATGGCGGTCATGTTCACCGGTTCCGGTATCAAGGAATTGCAGGAGGCTGACGTAGTGTCTTCGACCCCGATCGCGGGTCTGCCCACCATCGATCTGCTAAGCATTTATCCGCGGGTCGAGAACCTGATTGCACAAGGCGTGGTGCTGCTCGTCATCTGCGCCCTGTTCTGGCTAGGCCACCGTCGCATGGTGGCCACCACCGATGACGAGCAGTGAACCAGAATGGAAAACCGACAAGGGAGGATTTGATGTCCATTTCACTGAAAAAGTTCGGTCTGACCCTCGCAGCTCTGGCGCTGCTGGGCGGCATGACCGCATGTGGTGGGTCCACCACCAACGAGAAGACCTCTGCGTCACCTGCCGCTAGCAGCGCATTGTCCTCCACCGAGCCCACCGGCGGCAATGACGCAGGGTTCCGGGAGGGTGACCTGGGCGATGAGGTCTTCGTCGGCCCGCTGGTCGTCGCAGGTAAGTTCTTCCAACCGGTCCCGATGACCGGTGGCGGGCTTGATGTCGCCAATTCGTCAATGCACGTTGAGGCCGATATCGCGGCCATTGAGAACAACGGCTACGGCTGGGGGGCCGGCGATTTCGTGCCAGGCCTGACCGTCGACTACAAGTTCACCGGCGAGGACGGCTCCGTCGCAGCCGAGGGTCAGCTGATGCCGATGAATGCCTCCGATGGTCCCCACTACGGCCTCAACGTCCCCAAGCTCCCGGCAGGTGTCTACAAGGTCGAATTCACCATCCACGCACCCGAGGGCTGGATGCTGCACACCGATCCCGAGACCGGCGTCGAGAAGCACGAATTCTGGACCGAACCATTGGTCGCCACCTTCGAGGGATTCCAGTGGGATCCGGAGACCACCCCTTGGTGGTGATCCGACCTTGACAAGGTGACCGTCGTCAGCCTGGGCTGGCGGCGGTCACCGGCCCGTCAGGGCGCTTCCATGGTCCAGCGGGCGCACATGACTGGCGATGATCCGAACGAGGAGAGAAGATGCTGTCACAGATGGTCGAGGTGATCAGCGCTGTGCTATTGGCCGGATTGGCCGCAGGCGCACTGTCGCCGGCGATCCGGCTGGCCGCGGGCGGTGATCCGGCGAGACCCGGGCCACGTCCGGTGGTATGGGGTGTCATCACAGGTTCGCTACTGGGTGGTGCCCACATCGTGCTGCACCAATACTCGATCCTACGAGTCAACCGGCAGCGGATGACGCTGACCACCTTGGAACCCACCGTGGCACTGTTCATCGTCACCTTGGCGATCTGCTGGATATTCGGCCGACGCACCCTGGCCGAGTTGCACAGAAACCAGCATCTGGGTCTGTCCAGCGCTGGGATCGCCTCACCGATCCCCACGGTGTGGTCACGAATCGCAACAGTGCTGGGCTTCGCGTGGTGCACCATGGTCTTCTTCCGCGCGAGTCAACCCGTCTGGTTGACCATCTGGTCATGGGTCCCATCTAATTCCTCGATCTTTTCCACCGATACCTTCCTCGCCGTTCTCGGATGGATGACCGGTATCCTGGTATGCCTCGTGGCCGGGATTGCAGTGCGTGCCATGTGCCAGCGCCGACCGGGCTTGTCCCCGGCGTTGTTCACCATCATGGGCACCCTGCTCACCGCGACTCACCTGTTCCTTATGCTGCGCCTGCTGGTCTCGATGAGCGCGGTCCGGGTCACCACTGACACGGCAAAAGCGATGAGTTGGGTGACCAACCACGCGGAATTGTTCCCGATCCTCGCTTCGGGCGTCGCGATGGGCGTGGCTGGGCTCATGTTCGTCCACGCCCGGCAACTCGACGTGACGGACACCAATGCTGCGAACCATCGGCTCAAGCAGGCTTCGGTGATCTCAATGACACGCAGATCAATGCTCACTCTCGCGGCCTCAACGGTTGCCATGGCGACATTGACCGCCGGAAAGCATTTCGCCAGCACGGAGATCCAGTTATCCGAACCCGAGCCCTACGACATGGATGGGGACAACGTTTCAATCGCCCTCGAACAGATCTCTGACGGGCATCTGCATCGTTTCGAATACTCGACTTCACAGGGCGTCAAGGTGCGATTCATCGTCATCCAGAAGGCCGGCACCTCTTTCGGAGTCGGTCTTGATGCCTGTGAGATCTGCGGGCCCTCTGGCTACTATGAAGAGGATGGCAAGGTGATCTGCAAGCTGTGCGGGGTAGCAATGAACATCGCCACCATCGGTTTCAAGGGCGGCTGTAACCCAATCCCCATCGATTTCAAGGTAGCCAACAATCATCTCACCGTCCCCGTCCCTGCGTTGGAATCCTCCGCCAAAGTGTTTGCCTGATCGGAGCCGCATGTTTTGGAGAATGTTGCGCAGCGCGCTGCTGCGACAGACCTCACGCCGGATGATGATCATCTGTACCGTCGCCTTGGGAGCCTGCGTCGCTACCTCAATGCTGTCGGTGATGTTCGATGTCGGCGACAAGGTGAACCAGGAGTTGAAGGCCTATGGGGCGAACATCATCGTGCGCCCCCAGGGCGCAGCCGTGGTGCAAGACATCTACGACTTCGAAGAAGATCCGGCCCAACAGGTGCACCTCGACGAAGCCGACCTTCCTGCAATCAAGACCATCTTCTGGACCTACAACATCATCGATTTCAATCCGGAGTTGACCGCCCAGGCGGAGGTCAACACAGGTAATGTCTCAACTCGCAGCAAGATCCTGGGTACTTGGTTCAACAAGCACCTCGCTCTGCCGGACGGTTCCGAGGTGACCACCGGGTTGGTGAACCTTCGCGGCTGGTGGACCATCGAGGGTACCTGGCCCGACGACAATGATCCGTCGCAGGCGGTGGTGGGAGCCGCCTTCGCCCGCGATAATCACCTGTCAATCGGTGATCAGCTCACCATCTCCGCGAATGGGAAAAGCCTCCCGCTGACCGTGACTGGGATCGTCACCAGCGGAGGTGAGGAGGATTCCCAGGTCTTGGCCCAGATCGATTCGGTGCAGGAACTGATCGGACACCCCGACGCGGTGGGCGAGGTAGAGGTCTCCGCCCTCACCACCCCGGATAACGATCTGGCTCGGAAGGCTGCGAAGAATCCAAAGTCCTTGACTATCCAGGAAAAGGAGACTTGGTACTGCACCGCCTATGTCTCCTCCATCGCCTACCAGATCGAGGAGGTGATCCCCGGTTCAACCGCCCGCGCCGTGCGGCAGGTCTCGGAATCAGCGGGTACCATCCTGGAGAAGACCCAGTTGCTGATGGTGCTGGTCACAATCTTGTCGATGGCTGGGGCAGCTTTGGCTATCGCCAATCTGGTCACGGCAAATGTCATGGAACGGGCCCAGCAGATCGGTCTGATGAAGGCCGTCGGCGCCCGTGATGGTGCGGTAGCCGGCCTGCTGCTCACTGAGATCGGAGTGATCGGCTCGCTGGGTGGGGTAATCGGTTGGGTGGCCGGTTTAGGACTCGCTCAGGTGATCGGCCAGATCGTCTTCTCCTCGTTCATCGCGATCAACCCGGCGGTGACCGGCATCGTCGCAGCCCTGGTGCTGCTGGTGGTACTCGCTGGATCGATTCCCGCATTACGCTTCCTGTTACGGTTGCGCCCGGCTGAAGTGCTGCACGGAAGGTGACCAGAATGCGACGCAAACTGTTCTGGCGGATGGTGATAAGTTCCATCCTGCGTCGTCGTTCCCGGGTGCTGGTGGCGATGCTGGCGGTGGCGATCGGTGCCACCACGCTGTCGGGCTTGGCAACAATCACCATCGATGTCCCCCGGCAGATGGCCCGGGAGATGCGAGCCTCCGGAGCAAACATGGTGCTGCTGCCCACCGGAACCAACACCTCCTTCTCCCCCACCGTCATTGATGAGGTAACCGCCGATATTCCCCGCGACCAACTCATCGGAGTGCTTGGCATCGACTACGAGGCCGTCATCATCAACGAGATGCCCTATGTGGCAGCAGGTACTGACCTGAATGCCGCCAAGGCGACGAATCCCTACTGGTACGTGGACGGCGAATGGCCATCGGATGCTGGGCAGGTGTTGCTTGGACGCGACATCGCCACAACTATCGACGCGAAGGCCGGGGACCAAGTGACTTTGGCCGTCCTGGCCGATCAGTCGCAGGGGGCCGCTTCGTCACGTTCCTCAGCACAGCCCTCAACACCCGATGATCACGGTGGCAGTTCCGATCACAGTGACCACGGCAGTTCCGATCACAGTGACCACGGCAGCTCCGATCACAGTGACCACGGCAGCTCCGATCACAGTGACCACGGGTCTGCTGACTCCGGTCAACCCAACCCGGAGCAGGAAAACACCGGCCCAGCGAAGAACGACGATGGCAAGGTCATCTCCGACCAGCCGGTAGGCAACGCAGCTCCCAACGCAGGCACCCAGGTAACCCTGACCGTGTCCGGCATCCTGGAGACCGGCTCCAGCGAGGACGGCTTCGTCTATCTGTGGACGAAGGACATGACCTCACTGACCGGCACGAACCCGGTGGTCACCGTCGCCGAGTTGTCGGTATCCGCAGAAAGCAACCAACTTCAAGAACTCGCTGACCAAATCAACGCAGGGCATCCGGAGATCCACGCCCAACCGGTTGCCAGGCTGGCGCACTCGGATGCAAACATCCTTAACATGCTGCGCTCTCTGATGGTCATCATCACGGTCATCGTGCTGGCCCTCATCATGATTGGGGTTTCCACGACGATGATGGCGGTAGTCACCGAGAGACGTACCGAGATCGGGTTACGTAAGGCGCTGGGCGCTGACAACCGGTCCATCGTCACCGAGTTCTTAGGAGAAGCGGTGGTGCTCGGCATGGTCGGCGGCATAGGCGGCGCGGGGGCCGGTTACGGGCTGGCCCAGCTCATCTCCCTCAACGTCTTCCACCGCACCGTCATGCTGCACGTAGAGATCTTGTTGGTCACCGTGGCCGCATCGGTGATCGTGTCCACTCTTGCCTCCTTCATCCCGGTCCACCGGGCGGTCGAGGTCGATCCGGCGCTGGTACTGCGCGGAGAATAAGGAGAATAAGGAGTCACCATGAATGACGCACTGCTTGAACTGTCGAAGGTGTCCAAGATCTACGGCGACCTGCACGCTCTCGACGAGGTCGATCTCACCGTTGGCCGCGGTGAATGGGTGTCTATCGTCGGGCCCTCGGGATCCGGCAAGACGACGATGATGAACATCATCGGCTGCATGGACCACCCCACCTCGGGGACCGTGGTGCTGGACAACCGGGATATCTCGGAGTTCTCCTCCTTCGACCTCACACAGGTCAGGCGAGAGACGATTGGGCTGATCTTCCAGCAGTTCCATCTGATCCCTCATCTGACGGCAATCGAGAACGTGATGGTCTCGCAGTATTACCACTCGATGCCCGACGAACAGGAGGCCCGTAATGCCTTAGAAAGAGTCGGGCTCGGCGACCGGGCGACCCACCTGCCCAGACAGCTGTCGGGCGGCGAACAGCAGCGGGTGTGTGTGGCCCGCGCCCTGATCAATTCGCCGAAGATCGTGCTCGCCGATGAGCCGACCGGGAATCTGGACGCGAACAACGAGCACATCGTGCTGGATATCTTCGGCGAACTGCACGATGAGGGCACCACCTTGATCGTGGTGACCCACGACGCCACCGTCGCGGCCAAGGCCCAACGCGAGATCCGTCTGGACCATGGCAAGGTCGTCGAAGAAATCATCCATAACGATGCACCACAGGTGTCTAGTGTGCTCAAGGAGGAGAAATGAGAAGGAAGGCGTTCGCAGCCACCGGGCTAGGTGCGGTGGGTGCACTGCTGCTGGCAGCCTGCTCCTCTCAAGCCTTGGTGGATATGTCGACCCCGCTGTCGGACGGCACCTTCACCGGTTCTTCGAATCCCGACGAGCAGGGTGCCGTCGGTACGGTAAAGATCACCGTGGCGGGCGGGCGGATCGTCGACACCTCCTACCAGACCCTCACAGCCACTGGCGCAGTCAAAGACGAGAGCTATGGGATGGGCACTTCCGGGGCGGGCACCAATTCCGACTACTACGAACGGGCCCAGGCCGCGGTGCGTTCCTACCCGCAATACTCGGCGAAACTGACCGAGGTGCAGGATCCGACCAAGGTAGATGTCATCTCCGGGGCGACCGTAGCCCATTCCCAATTCCTGCAGGCCGCACTGCGCGCTGTCTATGCGGCTCAGGGAGTTCCCGACGACGGGCGCGCCGATTCGGTGAACATGCCCTCGCTGAACCTGGACGACGAAAATTTCTGAGCCCCAGCTACGCGCCCTCCCCGGGAGCGAACGTTTCATTCTGCCCACAATGGGCACCATCGCCGAGGTGATCGTCCTGGGTGGGCACCGTCGTGAACTATTGGCGGCCTGCGCCCGGGAACTGGGCATCTGCGAGAGTTTGTTGTCACGTTTCGACCCGGACTCCGATATCTCTCGGCTCAACGCGGCCCGGGGCATGTGGGTGGAGGTCGATGAGCTGACCGACGAGGTGCTGCAGACCGCATCACGGCTGGCCACGGCATCCTGCGGTGCCTTTACTCCGCTCATCGGGGCCCTCGTGGAGTCGTGGGATGTGAAGGGTTGGCTGGCGGCCATTGCCGCGGGGGCACGATGGCATCCCCCGGATCCTGCGGTTGTCCAGCAGGCACGTCGACGCACCGACCCGGGCCTATTGGAGGGGGCCGGTGGTAGGTGGCGGCTGGGTGACGGCGCACAGCTCGACCTGGGTGGGATAGCCAAAGGGTGGGTAGCCGACCGACTGCGGGATCTCTGTATCGCCTTGGGGGCCACCTCGGCGCTGGTGTCGATCGGTACGTCCTCGGTGGCGACCTCGGGTGATGCCGGGGACAAGCCATGGCGGGTCGGGATACAGTCCCTCGACGATGGGATCATCGGCTCGATCGCCCTGCGTGGGCAGTCCCTGGCTACCTCGGGTGACCACCTGCAACGTCTCCCCGAGTTGGTGACCAGCACTGTGGTGCATCATGTCATCGACCCGCGCAGCGGATACCCGAGCGCTTCCGGGGTACGGCAGGCGAGCGTTGTGTGCCCCAACGGGGCACATGCCGAGGTGGCTGCGACGACTCTCATGGTCACCGGCGGGTTACCACCAGCTCTGGCAACCGAAAGCGAGTGGGTGTGTCTGTCCGATCATATTGAAGTAAGTCCGGGGCTGGACATCGCATTGACGGCGGCGAGGTCTGAGCCGCGCTGACGGGCAGGACACCACAGGTTCGCAGGTGACGGCTCGCTGGGAGCCGAGGCTACGTCGTGGGAGAATCGAGAGGTGCCGGATTACCTGATGATGCTCAATCCCTCGGTGAACCACGTCTACCGTTCGCAGGCCGCTGAGCTGGCCGCCGCCGAACTTGCGGTGACCGCTGACTTCGCCAGCGATATCGCACCCGAAGCACTAGGGGCCGGGGTGGGATTGCGATTCAGCGCCGAAGAGATCGACGAGTTGGTACTCGCCCAGCAGTCGTCGCACATGGTCACCTTCGAGCGGGCTGGGGAATTGCTACGTCCCTTGGATATCAGATCGGCCAACGTCATGGACGACGATCTGTTGACCATCCCCAAGTACCAGGGCAAGACCAACGAGGCCTTCACCCGGATGCTGCTGCACCTGACTCTGTCTTGGGTTGATCGTCCTGGTCCGCTGGATGTGCTGGATCCGATGACCGGGCGCGGCACCACCTTGCTGGCTGCCTGGACCGCGGGCCACAACGGCTACGGGGTGGAGGTCAATGGCAAAGCCTTCGATGCGATGACCTCGTATCTGAAAACCTATCTGCGCACCAAGCGGTTGAAGCACTCAGCGGAGGTGACCCCAGTACGCAGGGAAGGGCGCTCGGTGGGACGTCGCTTCGACGCGGAGGTCCGGCTCGCCGAGGCCACCAGCAGGACCCCGGCTCGCCCGGGCATGCCCACTCTGGCGATGACTGTCTTCACCGGTGATACCAGGGATTCCGCGGCGTTGTTCGGCAAGAAGCGGTTTGATGCGATCGTTACCGACGCCCCCTATGGGGTGGTGCACGGGGCCGCTACTGATCGCAGCCAACGTGGGGCGCGGCGATGCGCAGCACCGAGTAGGGAACGCCGTCCCGGTGACTTGCTGGCCGAGGCGATTCCGGTGTGGCGAAGGCAACTTAAACCCGGAGGAGCGCTGGGCATCGCTTGGAACACACTCACCCTGCCACGGGCGGAACTTGTCAGCATGATCACCGATGCAGGGCTCACCGTCGTCGAGGGAGAACAGTGGCAGTTCGCCCACCGGGTCGATTCCTCGATCCGGCGTGACCTGCTCGTGGCAATTAGCAAGGTGAACTGATGCGCACCCTATACCTGATGCGTCATGCCAAGGCTACTGACGGTGGGGTGCCCGACAAGCGGCGTCCTTTGGCCCCACAGGGAATCACCACCGCCCAGCAGGTCGGCTCCGAATTGCAGGGAGCAGGCATCCAGCACGTATTGTGTTCCACCTCCGAGCGCACCCGGCAGACCCTGACCCATTTGGGGCTCCGCACTCCAGATGGCGCGCACCCAGTCACCGAGTACATGGATGCCCTCTACTTGGGACCGGCGTCGGTAATCCGGCAGCGGATCGGGGAGATCGACGACGAGGTGACGGTTTTACTTGTGGTGGCCCATTCACCCGGGATTCCGCAACTCGCCTCCGAACTGGCCTGGCAGACCTCCACCACGATCGCGGACCGGATCGCCTGCTGGTATCCGACGGCCTCGGTCTCCCGGTTCACTATCGAGGGGAACTGGGCCGATCTAGCCGATGGCACCGCACAGGTGTACCTGGACGACGTAGCCCGGCCAACCAGTCAATGGTGAACCGGTCCAAAGCCCAATCGCGGGAATATGTCCCCGGTGAACCGCGGGATTCGGCGATTGGCCAACCACCGATCAGGATTCGCCTACCTGGATGTCCTGGAAATCGATGATCTCATGCAACAGACTCCCGGAACTCGCCGGTTCATGGCCGGACCCGCTCAAATGGCCGCCGCTCTTAGGGAGCTGCAATGTAGATGATTACCCCGGATACCCCGTCGAGGCCCTCGCAGGTGATGCCTTCACCCGGAGTGCACTGCAAGCGGTAGTTGCGATTGGTTGTCGAGGAGAAGGCAGAGATCTCCACCGGCTTGGTGATGGAATGATCAACCTGTTGCGCTGCTGCCGCGGCCAGGTTACACGAGGTGTTCGGACCCGACCAGACACCATCGGCACACTGCTTGGTGCCCGGGACCATTGCCTTGGGCGTTTTGCGCGCCGAGGGGCTGGAAGACGAGGAGGGTGATGCGCTCCGTCCGGTCGTGGATTTCTCGGTGGCGGTCGGTTGTTCATGGGTCTGCTCGGCACTGGTCTGCGGATCTGGCGGGATCTCGGCAGCTGAAGTGGAGGTGGCCGAAGCATGATGCTTGCGTTCGGAGGAGAACAGGTTCAGCGTGGACAGGAAGATCACCAGCACAACGAAAACGATGCATCCGCATAACCAGTAGAAGGCCTTACGGCGACGCGGATCGTATTCCTTGGCGATGGTTTCCTCCGAAGAGGGCTCATAGACCCCAACCTCGTTCCAGAAGTTGAAGCTCTCGCTGGTTTCTTCGCCATCCTCTACGGCGGGCGCGTTGAGCGCGGCTGCCTTGGCACCCAGTTCACTGACGTGCATCTTCACGCTGCCCCACCAGCCAGGACCCTTGGCCGCTCCCGCAGATGCGCCCACCTCGGCAGAGGGCTCGGCGGCCGCCTGTGACGGCGCGGGGATTGCCGGAGACCGCGGGGCTTGGGACTGCGGAGCCTGGTCACCTGAAGCGGGCTGGGAGGCCTGAGGAGCCACCGGAGTAACAGGCCTCTGCTGGTCCACAGGCGTGTTCGGCGCACCGGAAAGCTGTTCGGCTTTAGGTTTCCCGGGCTTCACCGCTGCATCCTGGAATGCCGGAACCTGTGGCACAGGCTGCGAGGGTGCAGGTTGTGGCGCTGTTGCGGGCTTGGGTGGGACCGGACCGGGCTGGGCTGGGCCGGACGGAGTCACGGACTGCGGAGTCGCAGATGGCGGGACGGCGGGTGCCTGTGGTGCGGGCACCCGCTGGGAAATTGAGGCTGCCCCGGGAATCGCAGGTGCCCCGGGAGCCGGTTGAGCCCCAGGCACCGGCACGACCGGGCCGACCTGAGTGACCGGCTTGGCCTGCTTCTGGTTGCTTTTGTCGCCGGATCTGTCCGAACTCTGACTCTGTTGTCGTTGTCCGGCAGGAACTGGAGCAATCTTGGTGGGCTCCGCTTCCTGCTGTCCGGCTTTGGAATCCTGGCCCCGGGGTTCGGCCTCTGGCTCCTTGGTCTCGGCGGGCTTCCCAACAGGAAGCCTCGGCTCGTCCGGTCCACTGGCTACCACGACGGTCGGCTCGTCGGCACCGTCATCGTGGGGCTCGTCTTTGGCCTGCTTCGCGGGCTTACCGTCTTGCTGAGAGTCGGCCTCGGTTTTCGCGGTGATTTCCACAGCGGAATCCCGCTGCTTCGAATCACTCTTCTGCTCCGGCTCGTGTACTTCCACTTCGCCCGGGAGCTCAGAGGCTTCCTGGGGAGCCTTCTCCTCGGATTCCCCGACAGCAGATCCCTCAGTCGCAGCCTGTTCCTGGGAGATATCCTGGCTTTTGGCCCCAGCTTGCTCACCGACGGGTTCCGGCTTCTCCGCAACGCCTTCGGTCTTGACCTCGCCAGCTGGCTCTTCCTTGCCAGCCTCTTGCGTGGCCACAGCACTGTCCTGATCGTCGGCGGTGACGGTCTTCCCGGCAGATTCGCTCTCAGCAGATTCGGCTTTCATCCTGGCGATCGTGGCGGTTTCCTCGGGAGTGAGAAAACGCGGCACGGACGCAGGAGGCTGCTGGGCCACAGGGACTTGCTCACCTGGGGATGCCTCGTCGGGATGAGCCGCCGCATCCTGAGTCTGGGGTGTGTCCTGATTCCCGGAGACCGCGTCCTCGCCGCAGGAAAGATCGACCTCGGGCCGGTCACCCGGGGATGCATAACGTCGCGGATCGGTCATCCGCACCGAACCTGGTGCCGTCAGGTCGGCTCCACAGGCCATGCAGGCACGGTCATGCGCCCCCACGAGGGACCAACACTTGGCGCAGAACATTGCCCACCTCTCCTGACCACACCGCTATACCCACCATACTGGTGGATATCACATCGTCACACAGACAGGGAGGAACAGTGCCATTCGCTGACTCCCGCCCGGCGCACTCCCCACAGGATAAAGGACACAACGGTCAGCAACCGATTCCTATGCGTCTCGGTTGGTGGTGGAAGGCGCCCCGAGGCATATTGCTGGTTGTCGTGACGGTGGTTCTCACATCCATCGCGGCCTTCGGCGCCACCAGACCCAATACTGGCAATCCCCCGGCGCCGACTTCAGCAACGCCATCGCCCAGCGGGAGGCTACCCACCCCGGTCACAGCCCCAAACACAGCTTCACCGCCTGATTTGTCGGACCTGGCAACAACGATCGCTCGCATCGCCGGTGAACATGGGGTTGAGGTCGGAGTCCAGCTGGCCACTCTTGCCGCCTCTGACAAGCAGGTGGAGCAATCCTGGCGCACCGGCACGGTCTATTCCTCCCCCGCCCTGGGAACCATTGACCTGGCGATGGGCATGGCGCTAGTCGACGATCCGAAACCACCCAGCAGTCTGGACCATCTGCTGAATCGTTCCCTGGCAGACAATTCTGCCTCGGCGAGTGAGGCGATCTGGACCTATCTAGGTGGAGGCGAGGATGCCGCAGCCCGCACACAGACCGCCCTACGCTTTTACCAGAACTGGGGCGTATCGGTGGCAACCTCCTCGACGACCTCACCGAGCACTCCTTTCCGGGACACGAATTGGCCGCTATCGGCCCAGGCCGAGTTCATGGCGCACATGGGATGCGACCGGATCCACGCATTCCCGGTTCTGTCCAAGTTGAACGACCCCGCCGACAACCCATGGGGGCTGCAGGGGATGCCCATGGCCAGGGCCCGGGCGGACACCGGATTCCTGCCCAATGGTTCAGCGGTCGCCCGCCAGGCCGGGCTGGTACGCACCAGAGATGGGGTCACCCTGGGGGTCGCCATGGTCGCGATCGATCCCACCGGCGACATCGACCAGACACGCGGGGCGCTGACCCGCATCGCCGGTCGGCTGCGCCCTGATGCCGTTGGGTTTGTCGCGGGGGGCTGCAGCGCCTAAGACCAGCGCCTTGTTTTCCGAGACGGAATTCTTTCCTGCCCAGACTCTCGTCACCGACGATTCCTTGTCTCAGGCCAGAGAACGAATGATCGCCTGAGCCTGTTCAATGCCAGAACGATAGGCACCTTCGAGGTAGCCGTTGTTGCGGTCAGGGTATTCGGCTCCCGCGAACCGCACAGCCCCAAGAGGTTCACCCAGTTGGGGCCCTTGGACCCGCCAGGCTCCCGGCGCGAAGTGCGGGGAATGCGCACCGGCGGTGAACTCGTCGGCGTACCAATCGTGTTCGAGGTAACCGGAGTGCCCGGTTGCGCGTGGGCCCAGCACGCCCACCAAGCAGTCAACGAAGATATTCTCACGTTCCTGCGGGGTCAGCGCCGAACTGGCGACGGCCTCATCATCATCGAAGGAACCGGTGATAACTCCGGGACCATTCGGATCGGAGATGTCGAAAGTGAACCGCACGGCCCCGTCGTCGGCGCTCATCTGGCCACTGGCCCCATGCTCGCGCCACCATGGCGTGTCGTAAACGAGCACCGCCTTGATGGATGCGCCGACAGTTTGTGCGGCAAGCATCTCGGTGCGCCAAGCGGGCAGCGGCGGGTTGAAGTCAAGGTTAAGCGCCAGCCACGGGGGCATTGCCAGCAACACTCGGTTGGCTTCGAAACGTTGTCCGTCGTCGCATATGGCCGTCGCGGACTGTGGGTCGTATTCGATGCCGGTGACCCTGGTGCTGAGGCGGATATTCTCCCAGCAGCGGTCAGCGAGATGTTCGGCAATCTGCCCCATGCCTCCGATAGGGCGACGCAGTCGCAACCCACCGCTAACCGTGTAGAGATCTTCCAGATCGTTGGAGGATGCGATGATGTCGAGTGCCTGGCGCAGGCTCAGCGCATCCGGGTCACCACCCAGCCGTCCCAGCAGCACGGAAAAATTGCGTTGCACGCCAGGAGTGCGCAGGTTGGTGCGGATCCACCGGCCCAGGGGCTGGGAGAGCCATACCTCATTGGCACTCGCCCAGGTCGGATCGGTGTGCACCCGTTCGGCCAAGCGACGCAGGCGCACCACGCCTTGGCCGAAGTCGGCGGTCTCGAAGGGGCTCAGCGCCGCACCTTGGTCGCTGAATCCCAAGGAACGCACGACGCCGTCGGTGCGAACGAGCACGCTTCCCTCACTCGGGCCGATGAGTTGGACCCCAGCCTGTTCGGCGAGGTAGAACATTGATTCGTTTCCGGGGGAGAGCCACTGTGCTCCCAGATCGATACCGATCCCGCCATGGTCGCGAGTCAGAATTCGCCCACCGACACGGTCCCTGGCTTCGAGCACGACGACGCTTCTTCCTTGGTCGAGGAACTCGCCGGCAGCGGCGAGTCCTGCGATCCCAGCCCCGATGATCACCACGTCTGTCACACCGTTCACCGTAACCCAGCACCTTGGCCGGGAATCAGGCAGGGGGTGCATTTTGCACCCTTTTCCCAGCGGCCCCGAGCAGGCTCACACAGCGGGGAAACCCGTGAACAGCCGCTTGATCACGGGAAGGAGAAGTCCGGGGTGCCGTCTATCACAACAGCCGCTTTCCCGTGCGGATGCAAATCGCGCAGCACCCCACACGTGATGAAGTGCTGCGCGACGCGAATAGCTGCTGGATTGACGTGTCAGACGGTGTAGTTCTGGGCGGAGAGGAACCAGCCCTGCTGCTCCAGCTGCTGGGTGTAATCTTCAAGGATACCCGCGGAAACGGCATCCTCGTCGTCAACCTCGTCATGAACGGCACGCATGGTCTTCACGACGGCATCAATGGCGGCCACGATGTAATCGACAGCTTCGTTGGTGATGACCTGGGCAACGGGAGCTTCGGGCACAGTGGTCTTGTCTGCGACGGTCCCCGGGCGGCCATCGGGAACCACGTTGATGGCACGCATGCGCTCGGCAAGTGCGTCGGACCCAGCGCGGGCAATGTCGACAACCTCATCAAGGTTGAGGTGCAGGTCACGGAAATTGGGGCCCACGACGTTCCAGTGGATCTGCTTGGCAACCAGGCTCAGCGCAGTGATGTCGACGAGTGACGCCTGCAGATGCGCACTCAGGCGATCAGATGCGGTGAAGGATGGCAGGACAGGGGCAGATTTGACAGTCTTCTTGCTCATGACAACGACAGTACCTGTGATCTGGTCAAAAACAAGGGTCACGCCCGAGTAGGGAGGGCCTTTTGTGCGCCCACCCAGGGATTCCGGCGACCGAGTTCAATCAGCCAGCAGTATTCACCAACTGTGCCGGGCCTGTGATACAGGCACCCAGTTGCGAAGCCCCTTGACTGGGTTCGCGAGCCTGGAAATCCCGGCAGACGAGTCAACCTCTTGATATAACAATGAGGACCACATGGCCACATTCGTCAGCTCACCCAAGATCATCGAGCTTTCCATACAAGCAGTTGCAGAAACTGCCCAGGTTCGGGTTTCTTGAATCGGAGAAATCCCACAGGAAGCGCATCCTTCCCAGTCGAGACTGATCCTCAACTCCGCCATTTCTTCACGATTGCATTCCGTGGCAACAAATTTTTCCCGTACTCCATCCGGATTTGTCGAGCAAAATATAGGTTGGAATTTGGAAAAATCATTCGCAGAATCAGTCGTAGGAGTAAACTCTTTGAGATCAGAGCAGCCAATGATTGACCTATTTCCGTCACAATCCCCCATCAAAGGTGATTTTGTAGTTACGCAGCTGCCCGTCGGAGTGCTTCATAACCTGCGAGGTGAACACAAGTCGATGAGACCAGAACCCTGGTTGACTGGGTAGTGATATTTATATTCCGCGACAAGGGCACCTTCTGGCGGCATCTCCTCCGCGAGATCGAAGAAATCCTTATAGTGGTTGGAACCGGAAGTAAAGTCGAGCTGCCGCTCGCCATATATTATGTCGGTGGTCTTCTTGGTCAACTCGGGCTTCAGTTCCGAGGATCAATAGTTCGGCCAGATGAAGTACTTGTCGTCCGGAGCCGGTTGAAGCAGTGTCATGGGTTCCGGGGAGTAACTGCTCCAGCACTCCATCCGCGCGACCGGATCTTCATGGAGAGCAACGAATGTGCCGATGCTCAAGTTTTTCCTCGGCACCAGGAAGGTCGACATCCGGGCGTTCTCTACGGCGCTATCCCGCATGAATTCATCAACCTCCTTGCGTTTCCAGCAAAGGTCGCTTTGTAGATTTTTGCATGCTCCAAGTATTGGATTTCTACCGCATCGCACCGGCAGATGGAGTCTCATTGACCCTGATCCCGGTAAATCGAAGCATTCGGATGATTTGCAACGAACTTCTCCAGCCCCTCACGGACCCCAGTCTTCTCGGCCTTCCTCTTGTACTCGCGATATGCGTAACCGATCCAGTCGTTGACTCCAGTCACCTCAAAAACCGCGGCGACAAGAATCAGTGCCAGGAACAAGATGCCAATCGTCTTCAGTACCCGGTGCTTGCGACGCGGCCTCCCCGCAGGCCGACTCGGTGCACTCATGACCCGTCGAGTGGGCCCGGAGGCCTGAGAGCTGGATCGGGATCCCGGCGCTCCCCATCCTGGTTGTGGCATCGGCTGTGGTGCGAGCCACTGGTCCGGACGCCAGAATTGTCCTTGAGGGTACTGCTGCTCACTCACCTGAGGAGCCTGTCCATCTTCTCGCCCTTCAAAGCATTGCAATTGTAAGGTGCGGGCATCGTCACCGGAGCCAGCTTCCATGAATAGTCGTTCGCCCACTTGGGAAGACGCAAAACATTCTCGGAATGTATCTATTCAGCGGAATCCCAGTGCCGCCTTTCCCGAAGAGCAGTAGAAAACGCTTTTGACAAGCTCTTCGAGGAGTTGCTTGTTGTAGCATGAGCCGAGTCGACGATGGGTGAGGCCTGGAGCGTTCCCGCTGGTTCGGCCCCTGCGGAGCCACTTACCAGGATCGAACTGGTGACCTACGCTTTACGAGAGCGTCGCTCTACCGACTGAGCTAAAGTGGCGCGTCGCCCGCGTCACGAGGACGCGTCAACTCCGCAAAGTATACCGAAGCAGCCCTGCTGCGGCGAAACCAGAACCGCGCACCACAGTCGTGGCCTGTCGACGACGGGAGAATATCTAGGGCTCACCGCACCACCATCTTCAGCCGTCGGTGCAGCGCGTCCCCTCGGCGGGCACGTCGCCGTTGACCAAGTAGTCGACGACAATCTGGTCAATGCACGAACTGCCATCACCGAAAGCTCCATGACCAGCCGACTCACGGACCACCAAGGTTGCTGTCTCCAGCTTGGCGGCCATCACCTCGGCATTGTGGAAGGGAGTTGCCGAATCGCCGGTGTTCTGAACAACCAGCAACGGTGGAGCTTCCTTCGCCGAGAAATCGGGAACCGGGTCGGGAACTGCGGTCCACAGTGGACAGACTAGATCGACCCCACTCAGTCGGCCGAAGACCGGGGCCCGAGTCTGGTTCTTCTCCCATTCTTGCCATGCCGCGGTGATCCCCTCATCGGCCTCATCGGCACAGCGGATCGCTGGGAAGGCATACATGAGGGTGTCGTAGCTGCCATCGGCGTCCCGGTCGTTCATCAGATCAGCGGCCTGCAGCAAGAAGTCTGGGTGGCCATTTACTGCGGCCAACAGCACATTGGCCAGCTGTGGGTAGGCCTCAGAATTGAAATAGAGGAAGACCAGGATCCCAGACACCGCTAGTGACTGAGTGAGCATCCGTCCTTCGCCCGCAGGCACCGGTGAGGCATCAAGAGAGTCGACGTACCCCACGATGGCGTCAACGACCTGCCCGGGGGAAGAACCCAGGGAACAATTATCTTGCTGGGAGCACCAGTCAGCAAAAGCCCACAGGGCGAGATCGAAGCCCTCGGCTTGGATCGTCTCGTCCTCCGGGTCCAGCATCACTGCCGAATCCAGCACCGCAGCCTCCAGGCGTCCCGGATACAACTCGGCCATCAACGATCCCAGATAGGTACCGTAGGAGACCCCGTGGAAGGAGAACTTCTCCCGACCCATCAGCCGCCTTGCTAGATCGTGGTCATGTACTGCCTGCACCGAGGAGATGTGATCCAGCAGCACCCCGGAATGCTCCCGGCACAGCCGGTTGAACCCGGCCTGGGCATCCTGGAAAACCGAACGCTCGGCCTCGTCGTCGGGGGTGGCATCGGAGAGCAGGAAGGCATCGGTTTGGGGCCCATCGCCGCACACCACCGGCGTAGATTCACCCGACCCCCGGGGATCCAGCCCGACGATGTCGAAGGCCTCCAAACCCTCGCGGGGAAATCGTTGTGCGTAATCCTGAGCTGAGCCACCTGGCCCGCCTGGATTCACGAATAAAATCCTGCCCTCACCAGTGGTGTGCGGGAAACGCGACATAGCGACGGTGATCGCCCACTGCCCGTCCGGATCAGCCCAATCGAGAGGAGCCAGGAATGCGGCACATTCCATGCCTGCCTGAGCAGCATTCTCATCGGCGCATTGGCCCCAGGTCAAGGACTGGTTGAAATAGCGCTGGTATCCAGACCCCCGGGGTGCTGGAACCATGCCGTCAGGCACGGCATCCGAGGTGACATGGCGTGTGCGGTCCGGGGAACTTCCGCCATCGACGGTGTGGGTGATCGTCGGCAGCACGAAACCCGGTGGAGTGCTGGTACCAGGACCCGGTGCAGAAAACTGACAACCCGCCAGCAGAGTGACGACCGCCGTCGCGGTTGCCATACCCCGGGCGGGGGTTCGGCGGGTGATCATTCTTCCTCGTCGGTGTCACGACGCTTGCGCATCACGGCGTCGATGGACAACCCACCGGCCCCGATGAGCACAAATGCCACTGCGATGATCGCTGCGAAGACCTCCCGGTCACCGTAGAAACCGAAATGACCCTCGATGAACGGGGAGAACGCCCCGAACCTGAAGAAAACCAAATAGACCACCAGCACCACGGCAAGGATCGCCGAGAACACCCGAGTGGCAGCGCCAAACAGCAGGAGAACTGCGACGACGATCAATCCGATCCCGCCCAGCACGCCCAAGAAGGATAGGGAAGATGGGATGCCAATCTTCGACAACATACCGCTGATCGCGTCTTTATCGGCCAGTGCCTGCCAGCCGACGGCACCCACCCACACGGCCAGCACGGCGCGCAACAGGAACAGGGCGAGAGAACCGGAGAAACCGTCGGTGGTGCGTTTGGTGACCAGGATGGTCTCAGGCTCGTCGGTTTCGGCCACCGGGAGTACGGTGCCCAAGCTAGATTCCCGGGCAGCTCGCTGCTCGGCCAGTGCCGCGGCCGCGGAGGCCTCTATCTCGTCCTGCTCCATGCGCACCTGCAAGGCTGCGGCCTTCGCCTTGGCCTTGGCCTCCTCACGGGCAGTCTCTAATTCCTGCTTGGAACGGTCGGCGGCGGCCTGGGCGGCAGCTGCGGCAGCCTGGGCCTCTTCAAGTGCCCGCCTCATCTCCTCGGCCTTCTCCAAAGCGGCACGCGCATCGTGTTCGGCCTGCTCAGCAGCGAGAAGACGAGGATCGCGAGGTACGGCGGGGCTGGCGCCCGACAAACCGGAGACGGCGGGAGAGGCTCCCAATCCATCATCCAGGCTGTTGCCGACCACCGCATCGGTGTATTCGTCTGTCACGATTCCCTCACTTCGTGATGGCCCAACACTTCAACTTCCATGATCGGCCACGGGTTCTCCGGCCCACGGAACAGACACGCGCAAGCAGCCACCTTTGCAGCGCGAATCCCCGGCTCAGCATACGACGGCGAATCCACCGAGGCGGATCAGCAGGGCCTCCATCGCCAGCAGTGGGGCAACCGAGTGTTCTAGGGCGGTCCTGGCCTCCAGCAAGGCATCCACCTTGGCGATGGTCTGTTCCGGGGTCGAGCACTCGGCGGCTTGTCGGATCCGCTCCCGCATTCCGGCATTGATCAGCCCGATGGCGGCTATCGTGTCGTCATCGACGGCATCCACCACCCCCAGCTGGATCGACAACACGTCGCGGTACCAAGTGGTCAGTTCGGTGAGTACTCTGTCCAAGGCGTCGCGTTGTAATCTTTTCACCCTCGCTTTCTGCTTATCCTCCAGGTCCTTAAGGGCGGCCTGAGCCTGCTTGGGACGGGTTCCCTTGGTACCGAAACCCAAGGCCTCCTTGAGTTCGGCGAGTTCCCGGGCATCGAGTTCTCCGGTGCGCCGCTCGGCGTCGGCAGTGGCCATCGCCACCAGCGCTTCGGCGGTGCGCAGACAGGCACCGACGGATGTGAGCAAACCGGGCACCTGCATGATGCGGCGGCGTTCCTCACGGGCCTCCTCGCTACGGGCCAGCCCGCGGGCCCGGCCGATGTGACCTTGGGCAGCCCGGGCAGCATGGGCAGCCATGGTCTCGTCGATGCCATCGCGCCGCACCAGCAGAGCGGCTACGTCACGGTCCATAGGGGTACGCAGGGCAACTTTGCGGGTCCGGGAGCGGATGGTGACGATCACATCGTCGGGAGTGGGTGCGCACAGTATCCACACGGTGCTCGGCGGTGGTTCCTCAAGGGACTTCAACAAGGCATCTGCACCCTGGTCGGTGATCCGGTCCGCGTCCTCGACGACGATGATCTGCCAAGCCCCGGTGGTGGGTGACATGGATGCCTTGGTGATGACCTCACGCATCTGGTCGACGCCGATCGACAACATCTCGGTGGCCACCACTGTCACATCCGGATGAGCGCCCGACAAGGTGGTCCGGCAGTCCAAGCATTCACCGCAGCCACCCTCGGCGCACATCAGTGCCGCAGCGAAGGCCCGGGCCGCGTTGGAACGCCCGGAACCGGGAGGCCCGGTGATCAACCAAGCATGAGTCATCGCCGAGCGGGCAGCACCATCAAGTCGGTGAGCAGCATCCGCGGCTGCAGCAAGAACCTTCACCGCCGAGCTCTGACCCACCAGTTCGCCCCACACTGCGGCCTCGATGCCCATCACCACTCCCCGGCAAGATCGGATACATCTGGTACCACCAGTTCGTGACCGATGAGCTTTCCGACGGTCTCACGAATAACGCGCGCCGTCGCATCAAGATCGGCCAATCCCGGGTACACCAAATAGCGGGCGGGATCCTGGGTTGCAAGCGCCCGGAATGCCTCGGCGACCCTGGCGTGGAAATCCGCCCCGGCCAGTTCCAGGCGATCCTTGTCATCGGCCTGTTGCACCGCGGCGCCGGGATCGGCATCAAGCAGGATAGTCAGATCGGGGGTGAGTCCCCCGGTAGCCCAGCCCAAGATCTCCCGCAACTCGGAGACCTCAAACCCCCGCCCGGCCCCTTGGTAGGCGAGCAGCGAATCGACGTAGCGGTCACAGACCACCACATTCCCCTCCCGCAGCGCCGGAAGCACTACTTCATGCACGTGTTGCGCCTTGTCGGCTGCGTACAACAGGACCTCACAGCGGTCGTCAAGAACGTGTACCGGATCGAGCAGCAGCTCCCGCAACCGGGCCCCGACCGAGGTTGCCCCCGGTTCGTGGGTGAGCAAATGCGGGACCTCGCAGGCCGCCAGGGCCCGGGCCAAGGCACGCGCCTGGGTGGATTTCCCGACCCGGTCGCCGCCCTCGAAGACGATGAATGTCCCCTCACTCATCGCAGCTCTCCAAGGCGACGACAGATTCCAGCGGCGCGATCCACTGTTCTTTCAGTTTGCGCCGCAGCCTCGGCAGTTCCCCCAGCAGTCGCTCGCGTGGGGCGCTCACCGAATCAAGTTGTGCCTGATAGGAGCGGCCCAGTTCGTAGGCGGCCAACGGGTCGAGGGCAGCAATCTGCCCGGGTTGCGGGCACGGGATCTCGCCGAGGGTGGGCTGCAGGATCTCGCCCAGCTTGGTGAGGCGACGCTCCACCGAGGTGGTTCGTCCGATACGACCCTCGGCCAGTTCGAGGACTGAGCCGACTGCATCGACAGCCGCCCGCGCATCTGACCACGTGGCATCGTCGGTTATATCCAGGGCATCGAGACGGGCCAGCAGATCAGAGAACCGCACGGAAGCCTCGGTGGTGAGGATGGCGGTGACCGGCCCGCTCTCCTGCACGCGAGGTGCCCGCGCCCCGGAAGAGAGCATGTCAAGCACCTCGAAATGGGGATCGTTTTCCCCCTCTGCCAACCTGTCGATGGCACGACCAGCCTTCCAGCGCAGTTCGTCGGCCCACACCGGCTCCAGCAAAGGCCGCATGCCGTCGATCACTCGTTGCAGTTCCCGCAACTCGGCAATGAGCGCATCGCCGGTATCGGAAAGTCCGGAACGCCGGGTGAGATCGGCACGCAACACGCTGCGCAGGCAGCGAGTCAACCGGCAGCCGACGAAACGTTCGGTGGTCAACTCCTCGGTTTTGCCGGGTTCGCCGATGTCACAGATTCCCAGGACCTCGGTGAGCTGATCGATCGGATCGCCGAAGGTCTGGGCGCACCTGCCGCCGGTGTCCATAAGCCGGTTGGACACCACCGCCTGCTGCAGAGAGGTCATCTCGTCGGTGGGCTCGACGGTCACCTGTCGGCGGCGGGAGACCGCCAGACCGGCCCGGCGCACGGTCACTCGGTCGTCAAGCACACAACCGAGTCCGGCGCCGTCGATATCGAGCAATTCGTAGCGGGCCCGCTCGGTGGTGACCGACGCGATGGTGACAAGCGGCGCGCTACGGCGGAACGGGGCAAGAATCGGCCCGAGAGAGTCGGGTACCTCGTCACCAGACTGATCCTGCCACGTGGTGGTTTCGATCCATTCACGCCATTCCCCCGGACGCACAATCCACTCGGCCTGCTCGCCCTGCTGGTGGTGCAACAGCAGCACCCCGGCACACAGCAGTCTCTCGTCGGTGGTGTCCAACAGCCGAATCACCGTCTCCGGGTCCCGGGAGCATAGCCTCACCCGGTCGATGCCACTAGCCTCATCGGTGAGCACGGGGGCATCGACCTGGTAGGGCATCTCGAACCTGAGCTGGGAGAGTTTGGCCATGTCAACCCCTGAGTCACTTGCTGGCGGTGGATTCCTTGGCGGTGCCGGTCTTCTTGGCGGCAGCCGACTTCGTGGTCTTCTTCGCGGCGGTAGTCTTTGTAGACTTCTTGGCCGTGCTACGGGTGGCACGTTTCTTCGGCGCCGGGCCCTTCGCCCGCTTCGCCGCGATCAACTCGGCGGCCTGCTCCAAGGTGACTGCCGCCACCTCGGTTCCGCGCGGAATGGTCACGTTGTACTCACCGTCGGTAATGTAGGGGCCGAACCGACCGTCCTTGATCACCAGCGGTTTCCCAGTCGCCGGGTCTTCTCCCAGTTCGGCCAGCGGAGCGGCTGCGGCACGGGCCCCGCCGCGGGTACGCGGCGCGGCGAGCAAGGCCTTCGCCTCGTCGAGAGTGACGGTAAACAGCGACTCCTCGCTGGGCAGAGTGCGCGAATCGGAACCCCGCTTGATGTAGGGGCCATAGCGTCCGTTGAGGGCAGTGATCTCCATCCCCTCATCGTCGACGCCGATCACCCTGGGTAGGCTCAACAGCTTGAGGGCTTCGTCGAGAGTGATGGTGTCCAAGGTCATCGTGCGAAACAGCGAACCAGTACGCGGCTTGGGCTGTTTCGACTTGGGTAACGACTCGTCGACTGCCAGCACCTCGGTCACGTAGGGTCCGTAACGCCCATTGCGTGCGATGATCGGATGACCACTGACCGGATCGGTACCCAGTTCGCGTTCCTCGCTGGTGGGGTGAGCGAGCAGTTCGCGGGCGGTGGCCACGGTGAGCTCGTCGGGGGCCATCGCGTCAGGCACATTGGCCCGATTGCCGTCGGCATCCTCCAGATAGGTGCCGTAACGCCCGACCCGCACGTTGATGCCCTCGCCCGCATCGCCGACCGGGAATGTGGACAGCCCGCGCGCATCAATCTCACCTAGATTGGCGACCATTCCGTGTAGGCCCTCGCGCTCATGGCCGACCTCACCGAAGAAGAAATTCTTCAGCACATCAAGGCGTTTAGCATCGCCATTGGCGATGTGGTCGAGCTTGTCCTCAAGTTCTGCGGTGAACCGGTAGTCAACCAGGTGCGGGAAGTGGGTGGTCATCAACCGGGTGACGGCGAAGGCCAACCACGTAGGCACCAAGGCAGTGCCCTTCTTCCAGACGTAGTCACGGGCGGTGATGGTGCGGATGATCGAGGCATATGTCGACGGGCGGCCGATCTCGAGTTCCTCTAGCTTGGCGATTAGCGTGGGCTCGGTGTAGCGGGCCGGCGGCTTGGTGCTGTGGGATTCGGGACGGGCATCGGCCAGTTCCAGCTTCTGGCCCTGCTGCAAGACGGGCAGTTTCGGCTGCTCGTCCTCGGAATCGTTGTCGGCATAGGCCCGCAGGTAGCCCGGGAATGTGATGGTGCGCCCGGAGGATGCGAAACTGGCCCGGCGCACCTTGATGGTAGCCATCTCGGCGCCAAGACCGAGACGCTGAGCCAGCGTGGCATCCACTTTGACGGTCAGTGTTTGGCCCTTGGCATCGGCCATCTGTGATGCGACGGTGCGCTGCCAGATCAGTTCGTAAAGCTTCGCCTGGTCACCGGACAGTTTCACCTGCTTCGGGGTGCGGAAGTGATCACCTGCCGGGCGAATGGCCTCGTGGGCTTCCTGGGCATTCTTCACCTTCGAGGAGTAGACGCGCGGCTTGTCAGGCACGTGATCGGCACTGTATAACTCGGTGGCTTGGGCACGAGCGGCCTTGATCGCCTGCTCGGACAACGAAACCGAGTCGGTACGCATGTAGGTGATGAAACCGGATTCGTAGAGTTCCTGGGCCACCCGCATGGTGCGGTCGGTGGTGAATCCGAGTTTGCGTCCTGCTTCCTGCTGCAAGGTGGTGGTGCGGAACGGTGCTGCTGGACGACGCGAGTAGGGCTTCGACTCGACCGCGGAGACCTTGATCGAGGCATTCTCCAAGGCGCGGGCCAACCCACGGGCTCCGGATTCGTCGAGCACCAGGGCGTCGGTGGTGAGCGAGCCGGTGGCGTCGAAATCGGTGCCACGGGCGATGCGCACGTCATCGACGTGGGTCAACCGGGCGTCGAAAAGCCGCGGGGTGGCGGATGCCCCGGCATCAAGGCCTGCGGTGAGATCCCAATAATCGGCGGCGGTGAAGGCGATCCGCTCGCGTTCCCGGTCGACGACTAACCGAGTGGCCACCGATTGCACGCGCCCGGCGGACAGCTTCGGCATGACCTTCTTCCACAGCACCGGGGAGACTTCGTAGCCGTAGAGCCGGTCTAGGATGCGACGGGTCTCCTGGGCGTCAACCAAGTTGTTGTCCAAGGATCGGGGATTGGTGACGGCGGCCTGGATGGCTTCGGGGGTGATCTCGTGGAAGACCATGCGCTGCACCGGCACCCTGGGCTTCAGCTGTTGCAGCAGGTGCCAGGCGATGGCCTCCCCCTCGCGGTCCTCATCAGTTGCCAGGAAGAGTTCGTCGGCGTCGGCGAGCAGAGCCTTGAGCTTCTTGATGGTGGCCTTCTTGTCAGCTGGGACGACGTAGAGCGGCGCGAAGTCATCGTCGACATTCACCCCAGTGCGGGCCCATGCCTGACCCTTGTACTTGGCGGGCACCTCGGATGCACCGGTGGGCAGGTCGCAGATATGGCCACGGCTGGACTCCACGACGTAGCCATCACCGAGGAATCGCGACAACATGGTCGCCTTGGTCGGCGACTCGACGATCACCAGCCGACGAGTTTTCGTGGCCACGTGCGCTCCCTTCCAGTTGGCCGGGATCGTCCCGGCTCATGCGCCACCTCCGGCTGCTAGGCGGGGTGACAAGTCGCAGGTTACCCGTGGCCACCGGCAACAATCCAACGGTTCCCGTGGGATTCACCCGGAAAGTTAGGCTGGTTCAGGACCCGGGGTGGCGCAAGATCCAGCCCCACTCAACCATGTGCTCATTCAAATCTGGTAGTGGTACCGATCACTCTTCCACCAGCCTTGGCGGTGGCCAGGATGCTGAGCAGGATCATCACCGCGCAGCCTGCGAAAACCGACAGGTAGAGCGGAGAAGGCCAGTCGATGTGGCGGGAAGACACCCCGCTCACGAGTGCCCATGCCGTGAACGTGCCCGATCCGATGCTGAGCGCAACGACGGTCACGAAGGGGGTCAGGGTCTGCTGAGCGATCATGCGTCGCAGCGTCGCCACGGGCATTCCGATGAGGCCCAGCAAGCTGTAAACCCGTCGCCCAGCAAGCACACCGGCTATTCCCGATACCGCCATCGACACAGCAGAGATGCATCCTGCGACGATGATTCCGACGATCGTCATGCCCGCAAATTGGTTCTCCAACGCCATGGAATCCATCCGGGTGAGATCGGGGAGGGTAAACACCGGCATGGTGGCCATCGGGGCCAAGATCGTTCTGACCCGCTCGATCGAATGCTGGTCACCATCGGTGGCCACGAGCACCAGGGTCTCCGGAGTCGTGGGCGCCTCAGCAGGTTGAGGGTCGGCCTGCTTGGAAGTCAACCAGCCCACAGAGACGGACACGTGGTCGGCTCCCTCGGGCAACTGCGACATGCCCATGGCCTCGGCATCTGGGCGGGAGAGCACGACCCTTTTGCCCTCTTCTTGTGCGGGGAAAGAGCCAGTCACCGTCGTGGTGACCCCGGCAGTGGCGGTGAGACGCTGCATCGCCTGCGCAGGATCGTCGGCGGTCCTGGCCACCACGATACTCACCGGCAAGTAGCCGGTACCTTGCTTGATCTTCCGGGCCCCCGCGGTCCCGGTCATCGCCACGGCGAAGACGGTGATGACGAACATCGCGATGACCAGCCCGGCCACTGTGCGAAATGAATTACGAGGATGACGCATGACCCGTCCCAGGCCCATGACTGCGGCGGCGCTGCGAACGCGGGTGGCGCTGATCCGTGCGACCCACCAGGTGAACAGCGGGCCGACGAGCAGAATGCCAGTCATGGTAAGCAGGAAGCCACCAATCAGCAGCGGGAAGCGCGGAACGAGATCGTCTTGCGTCCCCACCAACGGGCCCACACCCAATGTGATCAGCCCCACCGCCAGCGGAATCAGCGACAAAGCACTGGGCGGGTTCTCGATGCGCTCCCGGGAAACACCCAGCGGGCCGAGACCAGCACGACGAGTCCGCCACCACGCCACCGCCGTCGCGCTCACCATCGTCACCACGACACAACAGGCGATGACGAACGGGCTCGACACCAGGTCGCTGGGATAGAAGCTGCTGGTTCCCGCCCGAAGGCGGGCCGCCAATGGGATACAGGCGAAGTAGAGCCCGACGCCGAGAAGCGAACCGATACCGCTGACGATCCCTGTTTCCAGGGCAGCGAGCCGGGCCACCCCACCCGGAGTCGCACCAATCAGCCTGAGAGTCGCAAAGCGTTCGGCGCGCTGGGCTGCTCCCAGGTCGGTGACGATGCCGATGAGCAGCAGAACCGGAATGAGCACGGCAAATGCTCCGACGACGGCAACGATGCGGTAGGAGATTGAGGCGTATTCATAGCCGATGAATTCGGTGCGCACCTGGGCCCCTCCCGTGGAACTGGTGGCCACAACCTCCGAGAGCGACGTCCCTACGACGATCACCTTGGATTCTGGGCCTTCGACAACACCGGGATCGAGGGTGCCGATCGAGGTACCGTAACGGTCGCCCAGTTCGTCGGCCGGAGTCGCTGCGATACGCTCGGCCAGCGCCGGTGATGCGATGTACTCACCGGCGGCGGGAATCCGCGGGGCACCGGGGATATGCACCGTGCTGTCGGGGGTGGCGGCCACCTTGAGCACCTGGATCACTTGGTCGCCGTGGAAGTCATTGGTGGTGGCGGTGGCAACGTGACCGGAGTCAAGGACGACGTCGGGGCTCAGCGGCGTGGTGTCACCGGCAATGGTCAGCACCCAGGTGGAGCGCAGACTCCGGGCACCGAATGCCTGGTAGGCGCTGACCAGCATGAGCACCAGCGCCACACCGAGCATCATGCCCGCGGCAATACCCACCAGCCGCCGTCGCGACTCCCGGTCACCGGCAAGGACGAGACGCACCAATGCGGGACTCATAGCGCACTTCCCGGATGGTCAAGGTCCTCTGCCGGGTCGTCGACCAAGAGTCCGGTGCCCGAGCTGATCCTCCCATCACGCACCATGACCTCCCGGTCGGCATGGGCCGCAGTCCTCGGGTCATGAGTGATGATCACCACCGCAGCCCCGGCTGCCTTTGCCGCGCTGGTGAGAGCCTCCATGGTTCGTTCGGCCGCCAGCGAGTCGAGAGCACCGGTGGGCTCATCGGCGAACAGGATACGAGGCGAGGTAACCAGGGCCCGGGCAACGGCAACACGTTGCGCCTGGCCACCAGACATCTGGGCAGGCAATTTGTCGAATTGATCGCCTAGGCCGAGGCCATCGAGGATCTCACGGGCCTGCACGATGGCCTGTTTACGGGAGACCCCGGACATGAGCAGCGGCAATGTCACGTTGTCCACTGCCGATAGATCGGGCAGCAGCTGCCCGAACTGGAAGACAAAACCGAACTCGCGCAGCCGCAAGGTGGAACGGGCAGCCTCACCGAGACGGGTGATATCACGGCCATCGAAATGAACACTTCCGGCCGACGGCACCAAGACCCCGGCAAGCACATGGAGCAGAGTGGACTTCCCCGAACCGGACGGACCCATCACGGCCAGCATCTCGTCGCGCCGGATGTCGAGATCAATCCCGCGCAGGGCGTGGGTGCTGCCGAACCAGAACTCCAGCCCTCGTGCCGACATGATGACCCCAGGGCGAATGTCCGCGTCGACGATTCCAGTTGCGCAGACCGAATGAGTGGCCTGTTGCTTGGTCATGCGACCACCTGCTCCCTGAGTTCACCCAGTCGGGATGCGGTGAGGTCAATCCAGCGCAAATCGGCCTCGATGTGGAACAGCGAATGATCTGCGAGCAGCACACCGGCTAGGTCGGCTTGCTTCTTGGCGCGGGTGAGCTCGCGCATCCTGGCAAGGTGCTCGGCGCGCTGCAAGTCAAGCAAACGTTCGGCATCATCGTGGAGCAGCAAGGCGATCACCGTTTTGGCGAATAACTCGGCCTTAATCGAATCAGCCGGGACCTCGGGGGTGAAGATCCATTTGGTCACCACGTCATGACCCGCAGGAGTGATCGCGTATTGCTTACGGTCAGGACCCGCGCCTGCCGACGAACCGCGGGCCTCTATGAGGCCGTCACGCAGCAGCCTGGCGAGGGTCGAGTAGATCTGCCCGTAGGCCAGTGGTTTGGTATCACCAAACCATCTGTCCCAACTGTTCTTCAGGTCATATCCGTAGCCAGAACCTGCATCGAGGAGGCCCAGCAGAGTGGTTCGCGTGTCCATGAATACAACTATACACTGCGTATATACGCGTGAGGTATAGTCAATAAGAGCAATGTGCCCGACCGATCTCGTCGTTAGGCAGCCAACGGGCACGGCGCAGGCCAGTGCAGCACGATTCCCACGCAAGTGATGCCGACCCGGCGAGGGTGACATCTACCCAGCGGCCCTCACCCCTCGGAAAGCACCTTGTCGAGGATTTCGGTGCTCCGATACAGCGTGGAGAAGTGGTCTTCGCCGGGGAGCACGATCATGCTGGTGTGCACCACACCCCGTTCCCGGAACCACTGTTCACCCTGTGCAGCGGCATAGTAGCCACTAAATTCGTCGATGGAATCTCCGAGGTCCTCGTCACCAGCCACCCAGACCATCTCATAGTGCGCCTTGAGTTCATCGGATAGCGACGGGGCAAACCCGGCTTCTTGGTAAAAATCGCCTCCAGCCACCATGAATGCCCCTCCCCCGGTAAACAAGTTTGTATGCATGGTCATGAAATAGTTGGTGATTGCCTCGGCGCCTCCCGAGTAACCCACAAGCCACACATCAGACAGGTCGATGGAGCGTTCCTTCTGGGCACCCGCCACCAGTTCCGCCAGCCACCGGGATGAATCCGGATCGACCCACCACGTGCCGGTCATATCGTCCGGGGTGACCGCGGCGAGCATCAGCAGGTGGTGGCGGCGAGCGACCTCGGCATAGTCGTCGAGAACGGTACTGTCCGGGTCGAATTCGCCGTGGCCATCGCCGTGCAGATAGATCATGAGCCCGGTGGTCTCAGCCGGGTCAAGATGCGCCGACCAGACACCGTATTCGCTGGCGAGTCCGGTGGAGTCGATGAACTCAAGGCCTGTTTCATCGCCCCGGGGAACCATAACCTTTCCGGTCGAAGACCTCATCCCACATCCACACAGCACCACCAGGCACATGGCGAGTACGAGCAGCCGCCTTCCCATGTTCTCACCTCCTGGGGTACTGCGCGATCAATGACCGATGCCGAAACTACTTCACCACACGGTCACCCTCCTCACCTACCGCGATAACCCGCGATCACACCAGCCGCAGGAAATCGTCTACGATCGCGGCCCGCACTCCGGGGAGCAGTTGAGCACGCAGCGATGCGACGTCGGCCTCCATCAGCTGTGCCACGGCGTCGATGATCACCCCCAGTGGTAGATCCCCATCGCAGGCGCCAAGAACTGCGGTCAGTTCAGTGGTCAGCTGGGTGGCGCGTTTGAGCCCCTGTCCTTGTCGCATGACCAGGTACTGCGGATCGGGCGCCCCGAGACTTCCCATGGTCTCGCTGACGACACCGGGGGCGATTCTCCATCGAGCCCCGAGCAATTCACCGTCGTCCATAGACGCCGCGCTGACCTGTCGGCACCGGGCACCCAGTGCCACACCGACAGGTTGAACCACCTCATGGGGCCAGGATTCGACGTGCACGTCCGGTATTTCACGTCCGGAATTGACGACGGTGATCCAGCCCATGCCGATCCCGGTGATGTGCAGCGCATCGAAATAATCGAGCCACTCCCGGTAACGGGCCTCCCAGGTCGCATCCCCGGCCAGCCCTGCGTCGGTGAGCCACATCTCGATGTAGGCGAAGGGATCAAGCCGTTCACGCTCAATGATCCACAAGTCAGCGCCCCCGTTTGCCCAGGCTGCGACACGTTCCGTCCACGGCTGGTCGTCGGTGATTGCCCAATTGGCCAGCACCTGGGCGACCCCTCCGGGGTTTAGGTGGGCGGGTGCCCCGGTGACCACCTGCCGCACGAGGTCGTCGGATTGCAGCCCAGCCTCCCGGTAGACCAGGCATCCGTCGGTGCGCGGCGGGGACATGACATAAGGTGGGTTGGTGACGATGAGATCGAAACTCTCGGGAACCGGGTCGTAGAGGGAGCCGTCGCGCAGATCAACGTCGATGTTGTTGAGTGCGGCGGTGAGTCGTGCGAAGTGCAGGCAGCGCGGGTTGATGTCAGTGGCGACGATCCGGTCGGCGTGAGTGGACAGGTGCAGGGATTGCACCCCGCAGCCGGTGCCGAGATCGAGGGCGGCGCCGACATGGCCAGGGATCGTCATCCCGGCCAGAGTCGTGGAAGCCGGGGAGACACCAAGAACGTAGTCCGGGCGTGTTGGGCGACGGTCATTGTCAAGGCCGGGAGTGGGGTCGGAGACAACCCAGCCATCGAAAGTCGCAGGGGCCCCAGCGACCGGTTCGGTATCGGGGATCTCGAACCCATAGGGACGGATATCGACCTCGGCACGGACGCTGTCCCCGGTGACGGTGACCAGCCCGGTTCCTTCGAGTCTGGCCAGGGGCAGCGCCCTGGCTGCATCACGACGTGGTACCTCGCGCCCCAAGACGAACATCTTGATGAGGGTGGCCTGCGGGTCATCGGCATCCCCGAGGGCTGTAGCCGCCGGGATTGTCGAGTTGCGGCCCAGCCCAGCCTGCCCGGCCTCGGTGATGCGATCCAGCACGGGATCAACTCGGTAGTCGGCGGCGATCAGATGATCACGAAGGTGCTTCATCGTCCCACTGTCGCACAATACTTCGCTCCACATTGCGACGAGCCGCCCATCCAGCCATGGCAGGGTTGTGCCATGGCTATTCCCGACTGGTTGATCTCCGACGAGCGGGTCGTCGGAATCCGCCATCACGAGGCCATCGCAGGGGTGAGCGCCGAATGGCCCGAGTGGTTGCCCGGCGAGATCCGCGATTCACTGACCGCCGCGGGTATCCACCACCCGTGGCAGCACCAGGTGACCGCAGCCCAGCATCTGTGGTCGGGACGACACGTGGCATTGAGCACCCCGACGGCCTCGGGCAAGTCGCTGGCCTATCTGATGCCGATCATGGCAGCGACGGCCGTAGACCCAGCCCGGGCGCGGCTCGGTGTGAGTTGCGATGATCTACGTTCCCGGCTGGGTGTTGCCCGGCACACGGCCCTTCATCTGGCTCCAACGAAAGCCCTTGCCCATGATCAATTGACCTCGGCACGCAGGCTCGGCCCAAAGGGCTGGCTTGTCGGAGCGCTGGACGGAGATTCCTCTCCCGCCGAGCGTCAATTCGCCCGGGATCACGCCGGTTTCCTGTTTTCCAACCCGGACATGATCCATTTCTCGGTGCTGCCCAACCACACCCGCTGGGCACGATTCCTGTCGTCGCTGCGTTATGTGGTGATCGACGAGGCCCATTACTGCCGCGGGGTGTTCGGGTCCCAGGTGGGACAGGTGATCCGGCGACTACGGCGGCTCTGCGCTGTCCACGGGGCAGAGCCCACCTTCATCCTCACCTCGGCGACCATGGCGCAGGCGGGAAGATCTGGAGCAGAACTCATCGGGGAGCCCAACCCACTCATCGAGGTCGCCGAAGATTCCTCCCCGCATTCCGGGCGCGACGTGGTGTGCTGGGCTCCCGCATCCGATGCCCCGCACGATGCCGCGGAGTTGATGGCTGGGCTCGTCGATGCCGGGATGCGGGTGCTGACCTTCGTTCGTTCCCGCGCCCAGGCCGAGTTGGTGGCGTTGTGGGCCGCGAAGCATTCCACCTCGGGGCGTGCGATCGCCTCCTACCGTGCCGGGTATCTGGCCGAGGACCGCCGGGCGCTGGAGAAGCAGTTGCGCAGCGGTGAACTGGGCGGGGTCGCATCGACGAGCGCCCTGGAGCTCGGGATCGATATCGCCGGGCTGGATGCGGTGGTGATAACGGGTTTCCCCGGTTCACTGGCGGCATTCTGGCAGCAGGCTGGGCGGGCCGGGCGTGGCGCCGATGACGCCCTAGTGGTGCTCGTCGCCAAGGATGACCCGTTGGACGCCCACCTGATGGCCCATCCCGAGTTGATCTTTGATCATCCGGTCGAACGGACGGTGCTGCACCCCTCAAACAAATACGTTCTAGCTCCCCACCTCGCTGCCGCAGCCCAGGAGCAGCCGCTCACGCCGGATGACGAGAGATGGTTCGGGCCAACGATGACCGGCATCGCCAACCAATTGAGCGTCTCGGGACTACTGCGGCGCCGGCCCACTGGATGGTACTGGACCCAACCACAGCGGGCAGTAGATTCAATCGATCTGCGAGGGGGAACCACCAAGCCGGTGGAAATAGTCGAAGAAGCCTCGGGACGGGTGATCGGCTCGGTGGATCGTGGAGTGGTGGAGCGCACCGTGCACACTGGTGCGGTCTATCTACACCAGTCGGAGCAGTGGCTGGTGCGCGAACTGAATCTCGACGACCGGGTGGCTCTGGTGAAACGCAGCGAGTTGCCTTACTACACCCAGGCACGGGTGGAGGAGGAAATTCACATTCTCGCAGAGACCGATCGTCGCGATCTGGGCCGCGGTGTGGTGTGCCGGGGCGAGATCGAGATGGCCTCGCAGGTGACCAGTTTCCTGCGACGCGACGAGCAGACCGGTGAGGTGTGGGACGAGACCCCACTGGAACTGCCAATGCACCGGATGCGGACCCGGGCGATGTGGTGGCTGGTACCCGATGAGGTGGTGGCCGAGCTGCAGATAAGCACAGTGCAGCTGGGCGGGGGAATCCATGCCGCCGAGCACACCGCGATCGGGCTTCTCCCGGCCTTCGCTCCCTGCGACCGCTGGGATATCGGCGGATTATCGGCGATCCTGCATCCCGATACCGGCACAACGACAATCTTCGTCCACGACGGGGCTGACGGCGGGGCGGGATTCGCCGAATACGGTTACGAGATCGCCGAGAAATGGTGGGCCGCCACCCGAGAGCGACTACGGAGTTGCTCCTGCGATGCGGGCTGCCCCAGTTGCTGTATATCGCCCAAATGCGGCAATGCCAACCAAATGCTCGACAAACACAGCGCCGCGGATCTGCTGGAGATACTGCTGGGCAGTGAGCCCGGTTGACCAGGATCATTGCGGTGGCTTCCGGGTACCTGCTCCCCGGCACCCAGCCGTTACGCCCATGAGAACCCACCACCATGAACTGCATAACTGCTTGGTAAACAAGACACCCACCAAGACGATTCGTGCTGGAACGATATCGAGAACAACTGCTTCATCCCCCAGAGACGTCGGAGACGATGCCCGCTCGAGCACTAGCCCGTGCGGTGCGCGGGGCATCCGGGATGGCTGGGAGCACCTCGACCTCAACAGTGATGTCAATGACGAATTCCCCATAGCCACTGGTAAGCTCACATTCAACCAGCCTCGCTCGGTTCTGCTCGGCAGCTCGTCCGCCCTGGGCGCAGCCGTCGGCACCATCGGCATGAGCCTGGGCCGCGGCTAGGGCAACGATGTCGGCGGCCGAACGAGCGCGCTGCCCGGAGGCCAGCCAACCTCCATGGATGGCCGCGACGAGCCCGGCCATGGCGAGAACCATGATGATCGCGATGACCAGCCCGGAACCAGCACCGCGCTGGAGGTTCATCGTCCCTGCCTCGGGGAGATGCCCGAGCCGGTGACGGTGAGTGGGCCGAGCACCCCGAAACGGGCATCGACAGTGACACGGACCATGACTTCCTCGGGTTTCTCATCGGTGATGATGGCGGCCCCCGCAGGAGCCAGCGATTCGAGCTTGGCTGCCGCCGCAGTGTCTCCGCGCCCGAGCTGACGAGCGATCTGGCCTGCCACATCGGTGCAGCGGGATTGCAGCATGAGCAACGAGATGCCCCAGCCGATCACTGTGGCCACCACTGCCGCGGACAAGATACCGACGGCCAGCTCGAAGGTGACCATTCCACGTTGTTGCATCGCGATTCTCCTTCGTCAGTGGTGGGGCCGGGCGCAACTCGGCCCCACCGACGTGTGACTGGTCAGCCGAGCATTCCGGACATCTTTGCGATGAGATCGACAACGAATTTCAGCATCTGGCTGAAGAATTCGCTGTGCTTGAAGATGTTCAGCAGCACCAAGGCCAGGGCGACCGCTGCCAAGATGCCAACCGCATATTCCGCGGTCGCCATGCCCCGCTGGAGTGTCCGCCGCACCACACCGGTGTGGGCCGTCACGGGAGCAGGGACGAGATATTCGCCCACAACCGAGCAGGCGGTGGTGTCGAGGGTATTGGGAGTGTTGTCAGCCATCTTCGGCTCCTTCCTTCGGGCCCGTCGGGCCAGGTGCCCCGGGAATCGGGCTCACCGGGATGATCGGCGAGTCAACCCGGAACGCCCATCTGGACAACACACTGTGGAAAACTCGCATCTCGAGATTCGCTTTCACCCAGGTGCTGCCCGCACGCGGGCTTGTGAACCGGATTGCTTGGATGTCGGTTTCCTTGTACCGGGTGCTGCCCGCACCCGGAGTTTCTTTCCTCACCCTGCGAATCTGCAGGTCCCTTGGTCAACGTGCGATTCACCAGTTGAGCTCAGCGAGGGTCGATGCGATGATCGGCACCACCCCGACCAGCACGAAAGCGGGCAGGAAGCAGGTGACCAGCGGTAGCACGCTGCGCACTCCGACGGCCCTGGCACGCCGGGTACGGGTAGCGCCCAGTTCTGCCCTGGCTTGTTGAGCGGTGACCATGAGCAGCCGGGACATCGCAGCTCCTGAGGCTGCACTGCGGGCCAGATCACGAGCCAGATCTCCCCATACCGGATGGTCACCCAGTTGTGCCCAGGCGCGATCGTCTGACCGCCCGACCTCGACATTGCCCAGCACGTCCCCCAGTAGTGACGCCGTGGGCTCCGGGACGAGTGCAGTCACCCGCGCGGTCACCGTCCGCAATGGCAGCCCCGCGTCCAATCCGGCCCGCATCAGGTCCAAGGTCTCGGGTAATTGCTCGGCCAGTTGCCGATTGACCCGGGCCGGACCGCGGGCGTCGAGCAGGGCGATAGCCTTGAGCACTAGCGGAATCGCGACGACACCGGCAACCGCCCCAGCCACACCGCCAATGCCCAGCCAGATGACCAACCCGGTCAACCCGGCGAGTGCCCAAGTCGTCGGATTACCCTGCGATGATCCGCCGGGCGGGTGGATCATCCGATGCAGCCGGTGTCCGTCGTCGGGCAGCACGCACCACAAGAACACCCACGCGGATGCTCCCGCCGCGCACAGCGCCCAAGTCATGCTGCCCCCTTCGACGCTTTGTCGCCCACCGACATCGTCCACACCAGACCCAGGCACACCAGCATCACCGCAGCTCCCAGACACAGCTGACCCACCAGGGTGGTGCCGAGAAAACGCAACGGATTGCCACCAGTGGTGAATCCCATGAATACTCCGGCAAGCGGCAACGCAGCCATCAGCTGCCCCGATGCCTTGGCTGAGGCCAGTTCAGCATCTACGGTGCGTTCCACCCCGCGTTGTTCCCGCACACCGTCGGCAACGGTCTGGACGGCCGAAGCGAGCGGGGCACCAGTAGCCTGGCTCAGTGCCCACGCCCGACCCATCGAAGCAAACCCCTCGCAGCCGGGACGGGTACCCAATTCACGCAAGGCATCGGGCACCGATCCCCCGATCTGGGAAGTGGCTACGACCTCATCAAGCATCCGGTGATCGGCTGCCACCCGTCGCAACGCAACCTCGGCGATGTCACCGACCTGGAGCTGGGCCGACAACGCGGTGCAGATCCGTGCGGTTTCGGCTCGTGCCCGGGTAATCCGACGGGTGGCGTGCACCTGCCGGGTGATCCATCTCATGGTCAGCATGGCTACCCCGGCTGGGACCACACCGACGAGAACTCGCGGGTTAAGCACCACGACACACACCCCGAGTGTCACCAACGGCACCAGCCAACCTGGGATCGACAAAGATTTACCGGGTTTGGCGTCGGTGAGCATCCAGGTGGCCGAGGGCGTTGGCAGCACGCACCTCAAGGCAATCAGACAGGCGATAGCGACGACAATCATGGCGCGCCTGCCTCCGGCAACCCGACCCGGGCAGCGAAGCGGGACCATCCGGGCCCCGCCACCACACGGTGGCCGTCGGGGCTGGTGACCGCCTCGACGATGACGACCCGGCCCGCATCATCAGTGCCGACCATCCCGATCTGGGTGACCGCTCGTCGTCCGGCAGCCAGCCGGGACACCTGGACGACGACGTCAAGAGCGGCAGCCACCTGGCAGTGGCAGGCCTCCCGTCCCAGGCCCCCCAGTGCGGCCAAGGCTTCCAGGCGTGCGGGCAGATCGGCTACCGAGTTCGCGTGAATCGTCCCGCATCCTCCCTCGTGGCCGGTGTTCATCGCGGTGAGCAGATCGCACAATTCCCCACCCCGCACCTCACCGACCACCAGCCGGTCAGGGCGCATCCTGAGTGCCTGCCTGACAAGGTCTGTCATGGTGACCGCTCCGATGCCTTCTGAGTTCGGGGGGCGGCATTCCAACCGCACGCAATGGGGATGACCAGGGGCCAGCTCGCGGGAATCCTCCACCACCAGCAACCGATGCTCCGCGGGTACCAATCCGAGCAAAGCCGACAGCAGGGTCGTCTTGCCGGACCCGGTTCCCCCGCTCACCAGGAACCCAACCCTGGAGGTCACGACTACTCCCAGCAATGCAGCCATCCGTTCACTGATCGAACCATTGGCCACCCAGTCGGTGATCGACATGTGCCCACCGGAGTGCAGACGCAGCGAGATGCACGTACCCGGGTCGGCTAGGGTGCCCAACACCGCGTGCAGGCGAGTGCCATCGGGTAGCCGGGCATCAACCCACGGGCTGGCGTCGTCAAGACGACGCCCCACCCTGGCCGCTAACCGGGTGGCCAGGCAACGAACCTGGGTGTCGTCGTCGAAGTGCACTGACACTCGCTCCAACCCCCTGCCCCGGTCAACGAAGACCTGGTCGGGGCCATTGACCAGGATGTCGGTCACTCCATCAAGATGTCCCAATTCGTCGAGCGGGCCCCACCCGGTGCTTGCCCGGTGCAAGGCCTCCACCGTCGTCAGGACCATGGCGTCGGAGACTGCCCAGCCGAGATCGCGCAGCACAGTGGCCACATCGTGCGGGGTCCAAGAACCACCCGTGCGGGCAAGCCGGGCGCGGACCTCCTCCAGATCAGGCCTGGTCATCGCTCACCGCCATCGCGTCGAGCAACCGGTCGCACACTTTGTTCACTCGCCGGCTAGCTCTCGGCGGCACCCCTGAGGCTGCGTCAGTTGCCAGCCGACGGTCATCACCCACCACCCCATTTACCTCAAGCCCCAGGGCCTCCCCCACCAACTCCGGAGATAACGAGGCCCCGGGGCGACGCCGCACCACCAGGTGAGCGTCGCTCAATCCCAGGATTTCCATCCGGGAGCGAGTAGCCAGAACCTGCTTCACCCCAGATGCGACGAGCAGGACATCATGGTCGACGTGGCTGGTCGCTTCCCACCGGGCACCCGAGTCAAGAATGACGAGTTGGTGCGATCTGCGCAGCGACGCCAACACGGAGTTGATGGCGGCGTTCGATGGTGTTGTGTTGCTGGTGGCCCGCATGGCGAGCAGGTCGACACCGAGCACCGTCGGCAGGTGAGCAGTGATGTCGCCCAGGTGACCGGAGGCCGCGGTGAGGTCGGGCCAGCGCCACCCCGGTGTCTTTTCCGCCCCCATCACCAAGTCGATTCCCCCACCCCATTCATCGAGTTCTACCAGCGCAGCGCTCATTGAGCGATGCGCACCGCGAAGCGCCAGGGCCGCAGCGAAGGTGGTGGCACCGACTCCCCCACTGCCGCCGATGACTCGCACCACCACCGCGGAGCGCCCAGCATCCTGGTCTCCGCTGATCACCGCCGACAGGAACCCGGTGTGCTGGGGCAGCACCAGCACCGGCGCTCCCAGGGGCATAGACCATGCCAAGGCGCTGTCGGCGTCCGTGGTGCACAGGTGCACCCCTGGACGGTGTGGCAAGGCCATGCCGAGCACCGTCGCTGCGAGATCGGAGCCGATGAGCACGACTGGAGCGCCACGCCAAGCAGCACGGATTCGGTCGACATCACGGGCCAGGTCAAGATGCACCTGGGCGGCCGCAGCAACGGATTCGACGATCTCGGACAGCGCCCGGTCGCGGGAGATCAGCAGCGGGTTCATGCACTGATGATGTCCGGACGCCGTGGCTTCGTTCAGATTGACCGAAGCCCTGTGCACAACTCACACCAGCACCGGCATCCCCACGTCATAGGATCGGTGGGTGACCATTCGCATGATTCTCACCGACCTCGATGGGACGCTGCTGCGCAGCGACAAGACGATCTCCGAGCGAGCCCTGGCGGCCATCGATACTGCTCTCGACGCCGGGATCATGGTCGTCCCCGCAACCGGACGGTCGGTGGTCGAGATCGGCCGTCTGCTGCCGTCTGGGCTGAGATCGCGGGTCATTTGTTCCAACGGGGCCGTCGTCTACGACGCAGCCAACGAACGGGTACTGATCCATCGACCGGTATCCCCCACGGTGCTATCCGCCTTCGTGACAGAACTGACCGACCTGGACGCCAACGCACGATTCGCGGTTCTCACCGAAGCCGGATGGGGTTTCATCGCTGAACCGGAGTACCTCGGTCTGATGCATCCCGGCGATCACGGGCGTCGTCTCGAAACGATCCAAACCGCCCCATTGGAGGAATTGATCACCCACGAGGCGACAAAGATCGTCGTCCGCTCGTCCGCCACGCCCCTGCCTGAGCTGATAGCCGCCTGTGAACAAGCTGCCCATGTCGGGGTGGTGGTGACCACCTCGGGGGTGCCCTTCGTCGAGATCTCGGCCGCCGGGGTCACCAAAGCCACCGCCGCTGCATGGATCGCCCGGCAAGCGGGCATCTCCCCGCAGGAGGTGATCGCCTTCGGTGACTCTCCCAATGATCTGGACATGCTGCAGTGGGCCGGACGAAGCGTGGCAATGGCCAACGCGGAACCGGCGGTGATCGATATCGCCGACCACATCGCGGGCGACAACGACCAAGAGGGATGGGCCGTCGTGGTGGAGGAGTTGCTGGGCATCTGATTCCCATAGAATTGGACTATGGCTTCCCATTCCAAACTCCCGGAAGCCGCACTCACCTGGCTGATCGGTGCCGAGCCAGTGCGTGTGGTGGCCTTGGCTTGCCCGCGCAGCATCATCCACGAATTGGTCGCCAAGGGGCATGGGGTGGCTGCTGTTGAGGAGGAGTGGATCCGGGCGCACAAACTCGCCGCCCTCTACCCCCACTCCGAGCAGGTCGTCGCCATGGTCGGTGAACCACAGAACCTGCCACTGACTCCCTGCAGTGCCCACGTGGTGCTCGTCGGCCAAGGGTGCGACACCTCCCCTACGCAGATCCAGTCACAGATCAGCCGCTCCCTTCAACCCGGAGGCTGGGCGGCCGGGTGGCAGATCGTGCGCGATGACTCAGTGCCCTGGGTACAGCGGTTGATCGAGGTGATGCGTTCTGTGGATGCCGACGCGATGCAATCGACCGACCTGGAGACCGGGTCATTGGTCGATTCAAAATATTTCCCGCGAGTCGAGACCCGGGATTTCCGCTTGTGGCTGCCAATCACTCGCGCCCAGGTGAGAGCCATGGTGGAGTCCGCCCCGGCCGTCGCGGCCCTGCCTGATGTCGAACGCACCAAGGTGATGGCCCGAGCCGACGCGGTCTTCGACGGGGTGGGACGCACCTCGGAGATGCAGCTCCCTTACCAGCTGCACTGCTGGCGGGCGCACGTCGACCACGAGGAACTGACGGTGCCAATCACCCTGGGTGATGGTGCCCTTCACATCATCATCTGACACCTTGTGTCCCTGAGCATGGCTGGGACCGTTAGGCTTAGATCGCCATTCGTAGTGAGGATGAGAGGACCGATCATGACGCAGCGAACGAACGTGGGTGAGTACATCCGGGTTCTGAGGACCTCCGTTCCCGAGATGTTCGCGCAGATCAAGGAACTGGCTGCCGCAGAGATCAAGCCGATGGTCAAGCACGGTGGTTTCGGGGCAGGCGGCATCATCGCGGCGTTGATCTTCGCCGTCGTACTATTCGAGGTGGCTCTGCTGGCGGCCGGTTTCGGGCTGTCCATCATCTTCGCCGAAGTACTAGACCGCCACCCGATCACCGCACTGGCTCTCGGTTTCACCGTGCTGGCCGTGATTTTCCTGATCCTCACACTGATCATTGCTCTCATCGGATGGCGTCAACTGAAGAAGGTTCGCACCCCGCAAGCGACGATCGCCGAGACCAAGGCATCAATCAGCGCCATCACCATGGCCATCGAATCAGGAATTGACAACGTCGAAAACCATCGCACTCCCGCCGATGGCCTGGAGGTCGCGAGCCTGGGGACGCTATCCACCGACCGCGACGCAGGCTGGACTCACTGAATTTTCCACCTAATGCGACCGCGCGGCACCCAAGCGTGGGACGTCAACACGCACGTCGCTGATCACACGTGATCAACGGGTACCTGCATTCCTCATTACTTGCCTTCACCGCACAGCTCACCCACGCACTTGGTCCCCCGAATGCGTCGAATCCCTGGCGAATCTCTCGGGAACCGGAAGGGTGCGGCTGCGGTCCCAGGGCTGCGACCAACCACCCAAGTCGAGTAGGGCGTTGGTGAGGAAGGCAGTGAAACCCCACAGGAAGAGATCGCCGAAGACCCAGGCGGGGCCGGTCCGCCCGGATCTGTGCAGGGCAGTCACCCGGTTGACCGGGTCGGCGAGTTCGGACACCCGCCAGCGATGCACGGCTGCAACCTCGCCGGAACTCACCGGGGCCAGCTCTCCCGTACCCTCCCAGGTACCGACGACGGGGACAACATCGAAGGCAGTCACCGGCAGCCGGGTGGTGGGCATGGTGCCGAGCACAGTGACCTCCTGGGTCTCCAGGCCGATCTCCTCACGAGTCTCACGCAGCGCGGTGGCGATCTCATCGGCGTCTCCCGGATCCCGCCGCCCACCCGGAAAGGAGAGTTGCCCCGCGTGTTTTCGCAGCCCGGAGGCGCGCTCGGTGAATACCAGGTCCGGGTCATCACCACGCGACAGTAGGGCGAGGACCGCGGCGCTGGCGGCTCCCACAGGGCGGCGTCGATCGGCTATTCCCCAACTCCTGACCAAGTTGTCGTCGCCGAGTGCGGCCAGCAGCTGGTCGAACATCAAACGGAAACGGTCAGTTCAACCTCGACGGCCGCATTGCGCGGCAGCACGGCCACGCCAACCGCGGAACGCACGTGCCTTCCCTGGTCACCGAAGATCTGGGCCAGCAGATCCGAGGCCCCGTTGGCGACGGCCGCCTGGTCGGTGAATACCGGATCGGAGTTGACAAAGACGGTCACCTTGACCACCCGGGAGATGACGTCGATGCCGCCGGCAACCGAGGCAGCCGCTGCGACGGCGTTGAGCGCTGCCTGGCGTGCAGCCTGTTGACCAGCCAAGACATCCAGATCAGCGCCTAGCCGACCGGCGACCAGGTTGCCCACAGCATCAATCGGCAACTGACCAGAGGTGAGCACGTGCTGCCCGTCGCGCAAGGCGGGAAGGTAGGAGCCGAGCGGGGTGGCCACCGTCGGCAACTCGATACCGAGATCGGCGAGGTTCTGACTGACTGTCATCATGCCTCCTGGAGTGGGCGTTTGAAATATCCGACGAGAGTGTCCGGGTTGGGCCCGGGAGCCAGCTGCACGAGCTCCCATCCCTCGGAGCCGAAATTGTTGAGAATCTGCTGGGCGACGTGGCTCAGCACGGGGGCGACGAAGTACTCCCACTTGATGGGCGCTGGTGCATCTCTCATGACCCAAGCCTATTGCCTCGCACGGCACCGGCCAGACTCGGAAAGATCAGCTGGACCCAGGACACGGCCCGACCGGGTAGCGAGAGGCACACCACCCGGATGCTTTCACCCCACATCGACGAGGATCGGGCGGGGTGGCACCCGTAACAACGAGGAGCACTCGTCAATGACCGGCGGACCTCAAGCACATTATTTGGCGGGGTCCCGCACGGACACCACCGTGAGTGCGGGACCCACAAGGGGAGGGAAAATCAGGAACTGACACCGGCAGTGACGTGGGGGCGCGTCGTTGTCGGCTGTTGATGGAGAACCTCGAACCAAGACTCCACATCGGGGCGCAGACGCAGCAATTGACGTCGTTCGCGCTCCGTCATTCCGCCCCACACGCCCCATTCGATGTGATTGTCCAGTGCCTCGGCTAGACACTGGGGGCGGACAGGACAGCCGCCGCAGATCGCCTTGGCTCGTTTCTGATCCTTGCCCTCGGGAAACAGGGCATCATTCATCCCGCGGCACTTGGCCAGCAAGGGCCAGTCTTCGGGGTCAGGCATGGCCATCGACACACGCTCCTTCCTTGGTGCGAGTGGCCGTCACCCTCGTTGGTGCGGTGCCACCCAAACTACACCCGGGGTTGAGTTCTGGAAAACTCGCCCCCTGCCTATTGAGGAGCTATTTGATCAACCCTGGGCTGATCTGGGGGTTCAACAGGGGTGCCGTGGACTGGGCTTCACGTATCCTTGGTGACGTGAACCTGAAGTTCTTGATGAGCAAGCCAAAGTCCTTGGCGCTGATGGCTGCCATCAGCGTGCTCGCCGGCGTCCTGACCGCGGGGTTGGTCCTGCCGTTCGTCGCGCTGGGCACCGGAGCGATCCGCGCAAGCACCACGGCAATCGGCTCCGTACCCACCAGCTTGTCGGTGCCCCAGCAAAACGAGGCATCGACCCTGCTGATGGGCGACGGTTCGGAGTTGGCGAAGTTCTACGACCAAAACCGCAGCTACGTTCCGCTCGACCAGATCTCCAAGGAGATGCAGAACGCGCAGATCTCGATTGAGGATCACCGTTTCTACGAGCACGGCGCAATCGACGCTCAGTCGGTGCTGCGTGCCCTGGTGGGTAACGTGGCCGGCGGCTCAATCAGCGGTGGCGGCTCCACTTTGACCCAGCAGTACGTCAAGCAGGTTCGCATCCAGCTGTGCTACGGCGACGCCACGTGCGAAGCCGAGGCACAAGCGGCCACCATGGAGCGCAAGATTCTCGAGATGCGTTACGCGATCGCCTTGGAGAAGGAGATCCCCAAGGACGTCATCTTAGAGCGCTACCTGAACATCGCCTACTACGGCGACGGCGCCTACGGAGTGCAGGCGGCTGCGAAGCACTACTTCAATGTCAACGCATCCCAGCTTGATCTGGCCCAGTCGGCAATGCTCGCCGGGCTGGTGCAAAACCCCTCGCAAACCGATCCGGTGAATTACCCGGAGGCTGCGATAGCCCGTCGCGCGGCGGTGCTTGACTCCCAGATACGTTACCAAGGTCTATCCCAAGAGCAGGCGGAAGCCGCCAAGGCCGTCCCATTCGACACATCACAAGTTCAGGAATTCACCAACGGGTGTTCCGATTCGCGTTACCCATTCGTGTGCGACTACGCGTTGAAGACCTTGGAATCGGATCAGATGACCTCCTTGGGTGCGACCCCGCGAGACCGTCGTAACACCTTGAACCGTGGTGGTCTGACGATCACCGTGACCGTCGATCCAGGCACCCAGGACAATGCCCAGCGGGTGATCTCTTCGGTGATCGGCGCACCTGACCCGGTGATCGCGGTAGCCGACACGGTCGAGGTCTCGACCGGCCGCATCGTCTCCATGGTGCAATCGCGCCCGCAGTGGGGTGATGGCGACGGCAAGACGAACTACAACTACTCGGTCACCAATGCCATGGGCGGGGCCGAGGGCTTCATGTTCGGTTCGACATTCAAGATCTGGACCGCCGCGGCGGGTATCCAGCAGGGTAACTACCCCGATTCGACGTCGATCCGGGTGGCGAAATCCCAGAACTGGCGTGGCAAGACTTTCCGTGGCTGCGGCGACAACACGTTTACCCTCTACGAGAATTACACCACCACCAATGCGGTGGGCGGCCAAGACAAGGGATCATTCAACATGGTGACCGGCATGATGTGGTCGGTCAACAACTACTGGATCGCCCTTGAGCAGCGGGTCGGACCTTGTCAAGCTGCTGACATGGCTCAGCGCGCCGGGGTACAGCTGGCCAAGCCCGAGGCAGATGCCGCCGGTTTCGGCGACGAGTTGAGCGACTGGGGCGAAGTCCCATCCTTCACCTTGGGCGCCCCCTATGTGACCCCGCTGTCGATGGCCGCCAGCTATGCGACCTTCGGCAACCGTGGAGTGCGGTGCAATCCGATCATCCTGTCATCGATCACCAACCGCGATGGGGTGGACGTGCCAGTACCCAGCGCCGACTGCCAGCAGACCATTGATCCAACCGTCGCCGACGGGGTGAATTACGTGATGAAAGCCACCCAGGAGCGTGGGCTTTCGGCGCAGACCTGGATCAACAACGGCATCGACCAGGGTTCCAAGACCGGTACCTCGGATAACTCGGCTTCTTCCTCGGCCTTCGTCGGCTACACCCCCTACATGTCGACGGCGATCGTGGTGGCCGGCGATACTTCCTCTCCCGGTTGGCAGGCGACCAACCCCGCATCCCGCAACGTGCTGACCATGCCATTGTCACCGCTGGGCGGCGGGAGCTTAGGCGGTTACAACGGGATCGGTGCCGGTGCGTTCTGGAAACCAATCATGCAACCGCTGCTGGCCGGACGAGAACCTGCCAAGTTCAACCCCTGGCAAGCTCCTTCGGGACGCTGACATGGGGTGGTTCGGACGACTTCTCGGCGTGGGTGCCTCGCTGGGCGTAGGTATTGCTGCTGGGGCATGGGTGGAAGCGCGTGCCTTCGTGGTACGTGAAGCCCACCTGCCGGTCCTGCCCGCGGGCCAGGATGAATTGCGAGTGCTGCACTTTTCCGACATCCATCTGATGGGCTACCAGCAACGCAAACAGGGCTTCGTCGCAGGCCTGGTCGATCTGCACCCCGACCTGGTGATCGGCACTGGCGACTACATCTCATCGGCTGGCTCGGTTGACCTAGTGGCAGATTTGCTGTCCGGTTTGCGGGGAATTCCCGGCGGGTTCGTCTTCGGGTCGAATGACTTCTCCAAGCCGGTGCCGCGCAATCCGTTCAGCTATCTGGCGGGGAATTCCACCCCACAGAAGCATCCCAGGCCTCTACCATGGCAACGTCTCCAAGAACGCCTCAGCGAGGGCGGCTGGCTTTTCCTGGACAACCGGTCGGGTCGTGTAGAAGCCGATGGGCGGATCGTCGAGTTGCGTGGCACTGCCGACGCCCACACCGGTCTTGACGAGTATCACCTGGTTGCTGGGCCCCGGGCTGCCGACGCGGATCTGTCGATCGGGGTCACCCATGCCCCCTACCGTCGGGTGCTGGATGCGATGGCCGATGACGGGCTGGATCTAGTGTTGGCCGGGCATACCCACGGCGGGCAGGTGTGCCTGCCGGTGAACCGGGCCCTGGTGAACAATTCGGATATCCCACTGGAGTACACCTCGGGGTTGAACACGTGGCATCACGGAGAGCATTCGGTACCGCTGCACGTGTCGGCAGGAATCGGCACGTCGCCATTCGTTCCGTTGCGTCTGTTCTGCCGCCCGGAGGTCACGCTGCTGCATCTGACGGCACGGGCCTGAATTGGCAGCGCGACCCCACCTGGGCTAACCTGTACGAGGCCCCGATGGGCCGCCGGGGTGTGGCGCAGCTTGGTAGCGCGCTTCGTTCGGGACGAAGAGGTCGCAGGTTCAAATCCTGTCACCCCGACCGTAGGCCGAGTGCAGTGGGCGCTCGGCCCTGTGTGTCTACGCGCAACGCTCATATGTTCACCCGTTGATGACCGCAAGCTTGCTCGCAGGGCAGCAGGACGAGTGAACATCTGATCCGCTGCAGCAGACCACCCGACGTGAACCCGGTCACCGGTAGAATCTCTTCGCAACCTGCCACTGCTCGTTCAAAGAAGAAAGGAGTGCGCGGTCCTTGGCTGCGCTCACACAGCATGCACAATCAACTAACAAGGTCTGCTGCCACACTCATCGCGGTAGGACTGGGCATCTCGCTGACAGGATGCTTCGGCAAGTCTATCGAAGGCACATATCTCGGTTCTGCCGGGAACACAGTATTGCTCCTGAAATCCGGCGGAAAATGCGGGTATAGCGAAGACTACAAGGAAGAAGAGGGCGTACAGATCGAAGTCCAAGAGGGCTGCCAGTGGTCATCGTCCGACAAAAATTTCACGCTCGTGAGGTCGAGCGAATCCCGGGCATTGACCGGTTCCATCAATGATGACGGAACCATTTCTATCCCGGATCAAACCAAATGGCATGGCGAAATCTACACGAAAAAGAAGTGAGCAGATCGGGTCTACCGTGAGGGAAAACAAGTAAACGATGTCGCCCCGAGAACACCGCGCTGGGGGCTTGCCTACACATGACAAACAAGCCCCCAGCAACGGACTAAAATCAGCCACGGAATCATCAGGTTCCTATCGGCACTATGAACAACAACCTCGCCACCCGCAAAAGTGAAGCAATCACCGGCAACCCAATCACATAACCGAGGTCGAACGTGGGGGAACCACCACGCTCCCTGATGGTCTTTCGTGTCTAGAGATGCCGACGAGTACGCCATGAGCCGAGCGCCCACGCGCCGTACCAGACCATGTGGCCCGGTACTGGGTTCATCGACACCTGCGGCTCACTAGGTGCACAACTCAGTGCGGAGGCCACCGTAGAGTGACCCTTCCACCCGATACACTTAAAGTGCAAGAATTTGTCCAGTAGACTAGTCAAACAAACCAGGAACTCTGATATTCAGCCACGTAGGACCAGCTTTTCACAAAAGAAAGATGGAGCACCCATGAAACTGAAACGTGCAGCAATCACCCTGACCCTGACCGCGCTTGCCCTCAGCACGGCAGCATGTGGTGGCGGTTCGGATAACCCCCAGCCAAGCGAGTCCGCCGCCAATTCGGCAGCGAGCAACTCAGCATCACCTAGCGCCTCATCGAGTTCAACACCGAGCAGCTTCGAGGTAGGCGACAACTTTGGCCCCGCAAAGTGGACTCTCACTCGGGATCCAAGTCATGACGAAGACGTCATCGTACGCCCTGAACAAGTAGTCCTGGCGACCCGGTCAAGTGAGATGATCACAGCACTGGCCGTGTATTCTTCTAGCGGCGAACCATTGTGGGATCTCCAGCTCGAGCAGGGAGTCGATGTTCAAGTCCTCGAAAAGACGGTTGTCATGGTCGACTCAAAGAATGTCAAGAGCTCGACCCTCGACAAAGACACCCGCATGAGCAAGATCACCCTCTTGTCCTTGAAGGACGGTTCCACGCAAAAGGAGATCGAAGTTCCTTCAGATAAAGTATTTACAAACGATGAAACCATCGTTTTTGAGAGTGACAACACCGTCAATGCAATCGCTTGGGACGGCAGTGTCGTGAATGTGGACAAAGCAAAACTTGACCGCGCAAGCCCAGGAAAAGTTTCCGTTGTCGGAACCACGCTCTTCTGGCCAAAAGACAACTCGGCAGACGCCCTCGTCTCAGCCAACTGGACATTGCAAGATTTCCCGAACTTACCCGAAAAAGAAGTCTCCGCGATTGACCCCCTGGCCATTGACAACAAACTTGGCCTACTCATTGTCCAGGCGATGCATGGAGCCGCGCCAAAACCATCCTACTTCGCCGTCAAGGCAGAAACAGGCGAGATCGCCTACGAATTGTCCTGCCCGGGCTATTCTCATTCCGATGCCTCGACGAATATTGCCCGAAATAGCCCGAACGGGAAATACGGTGTCATGGAATCAATCTGGATCTCTGCCGACAAGGGGCGCTGCATCGGCGGCGGGGAGCAGAAAGAAGTCGAGTTGCTGGCAGTGGACGATTCCGGAACAGCCTATGGCACCTGGGCAGAAGAAAAAATGGATGATGACCAGTTCGTCACCGTTCCGGCCAATGGCGAAGCGAAAGTTTCCACGGGATACTACCCCGTAGGGATCATGACCGGAGGGCTCGGTGTCCACGTCCTCGGTTTCCGGCAAGAAGGAACAATCTTCAGAGCAAAATCGATCACCGGAAACCCACCCAAGTGATCAACCATCTGGTTGGGGAACCCCGAGCCAAACAGACGTGGGCTCCCCAACCAGACCCCCACCTCAAGACTTGTTCACGATCCTCCCGATCCTTGATACCAACCACGCATTGACAGCAAGAAACGGACTCCCGGGCAAGCTCACCAGGTTTGGGGAAATATCGGCGAAAAGTCCGTGGTGATTCTGCTTGGGCCGTTCGGGCGTCCGGCCTAAGCAGAATCACTCCAAAACACGACGATGGGCCGGGAGCAGATCTCCCGGCCCACGTCCAACGCCGATTTGCTCAGTGCTCGTCGTAGTGGTCGCCATGAGCGGCGTGGCGGTGCCCGTCGTGCACGTAGTCGACGTGATCGCCGTGCTGTACCGTCTCGTGGCCGCAGCCCTCGCCGTGAGCATGCTCGGCGACGGTATGCTCTGCCTCGGTGTGCCCGGCCTGGGTATTCTCGCTCATTATTGGAACCTTTCCCTCGATTCGGATGAATGGACGAGCGCATCGGCAACGATGTGAATCACATAAGTGCCGCTCCCCCGATGGGCGATGGAGCGACCCCACCGTTCACCGTCGACCAACCCCGCGTCACGCAGCCCACGCAGGCGCTGACTGGTCAGTGGCTGGGTCATGCCCAGTTCCGCAAGAGATCGTTCCGGCAACTGCCGATCCGTTCCGAGGAACTGCACAATGGCCAACCGATACTCGTTCCGATCGCCTTGAACAGATCCGCCGTAGTGGCGAGCCTCATCCTGTCGTCCGAGCAACGATCAAACCAGGTGTATGCCGATATTGCAACAAATCGATACTGAAAATCGCTCTCATATCTTTGTACACTCCGGACGCCACCCGAAGGCCCCCACCATCACACAGTTGCACCAGAACTCTTTCACCGGCACATCCACAGCAACATCCCACCTTGCCAAACAGGATTTATCGACAGCACCACGGGAGATTTAGGTGAACCTAATTGTGTTCATGGCCAGCACGGACCACACGAATGGTTCAATTCACCTCCGCACGATCTGTTCCCGCACCCGCTATGCTCCTCACAACAGGGCTAAGATCGACCACCCACAAATCAAGCCGGACGAGCACATCAAAAGTGAAGATGCCCACAAGGTTTCGTCCCCGCAAGAGCAACGGTATTGGAGCGATGATGACATTGAAGCATGTTGCAATCATCATGACATTGAGCACGCTCACCCTTGCCATGATGGCTTGTGGAGGTGACCCACAAAGAGAAGACACCTCCCCTTCGCACAGTGGTACTGCATCGTCAGTTCCCCGAGTCAGCGACGTCTTTGGTGCTGCAGAGTGGAGCATCGAGACCACTGAGAACCATTCAGTCCTGGACGTACAGCCCAACCGGCTGTTCACACGAGAAGCCAAGACATTGAGCGCCTATTCCTCCACCGGCGAGAAGGTGTGGCAGTACGAGCTTCCCACCTCACACATCAGCATCGAGACAAAAAACGGAATCGTGGTCATCATCTGGAAAACGACTGCTGAGGACACGACCCAAAACAAAAAGAAGTCAATACTGAAGATGACAATCTTATCCCAGGAAGATGGAACAGTCAAAGAAGAAAGAGAACTCAAAGAACTCACCGACACCGACAAGGATTTAACGGGGGCCACTAGATTCGGCAACACCACCTTCCAACTCGATCAAACACTCAACACGATTGATTCAGATGGGAACATCGCAACCATCAACATGAAGGAATACAAGATTCCAGAATACCAGAACATTCATGTCATCGGACGAACACCCTTTTGGACACCCGCAGCATCGCAAGACTCACTAACATCACCAAACTGGGCACTGAAAGAATTTCCGGGAGCAACGGAGAATGAGATCTTCAGCATCCGCCCAATGGCCATCGACCGGGAGTTCGACCTGATCATCGTGCAAGTCGACAAGAAAGAAGGACCGAACTTGTATTTCGCGGTGAAAGCAACAACCGGAGAAATCGCATACCAGATCACCTGCCCGTCAGAGCCACCCGCCAGTCCTAGCCAAACACGCGTCAACGGCGGCCCAGAAGCAGTAGCCAAACACAGTCCAAACGGGAAGTACAGCGTCTGGGGAGCCATGCGACTGACTTCCACCGAAGGCCGGTGCGTCGGCGGAGGAGATCAAGGTTCTGTATGGTTCACCGCAGTAGACGACAACGGAACCGCCTACGGGGATGCCGAACCAACCCGCCAAACTCCCGAAGAGATCGTCATCGCCCCCGCCAACGGACAACCCCGAGTCACGGAAGCGTCAGTTCCCATCGGCATCATGAACAACAACCTCGCCATCCATGCCACCGCCCACAACGGCGAAACAAAAGGCGAAACAATCACCGGCAACCCAATCACATAACCGAGATCGTGGACCTCCGGGGCAGCCAACGCAGCATCCGGCGACGGATCGGCAAGCGCACATCGGCCAGCATGCCTCCGGCCAGGAGCCAGAAGTCGCCGGACTCAACGTACGCATACGCCCATTCGCGGCACCTTCAGGATAGGTTGTCCTCCGCAGAGAACAGGCCGGTCACCACAGCCCGGTCGATGACATGGGGCTCGATGAGTTTTTCCAGCTCCGGCGCAGTGGTCGACGTCGGCGCATCGATCATCGAATCCAAGGCGAAGAGCTGGAAATTGTATCGGTGGGTTCCCGATGGGGGCAGCGGACCGCCGTAGCCGGTCTCCTTCCAATCGGTCATGCCCTCCACGGCGCCGGTAGGCAGCGACTCTCCGGGAATGTCTGTCGTCGTGGGGGGCAGGTTCCACACCGTCCAATGATAGAAACCGCCATCCATCGGAGCATCGGGGTCGTGGCAGATGATCGCTAGGCTCACCGCAGCGGCAGGCACACCGCTGATGCCGAACCAGGGACGGCGATCATCGCCGGTGCGCGCGTAGGCAACCGGAATCTTACCGTTCTCGGGGAAATCGGGGCTCGTGATCTTCATGCCAAAAGCTTAGATGCCACACACCCCGCCCAACAGACCCCACCCGGAATCCACGGCCTGTCACACTGGTGGCATGCAGATCCGCACACTGGATGAACTGGTTATCGAGAATTCCACGACCTGGGACGAGTTCAGTTCCCTGCTCACGAAGAACTCAGCGAATCAAGTCCTCGAACCGGAGCCCAGCCAAGCCTTCGACACCCTGCTGCGGCTGCAGGTCACCACCCGCTCAATGCTGGGTGCCATCGCGCTCAACACCGGCGCCATCCTCGCCGACCACGGCTGGTTCCGCCTGCTGGGCTCTGGTTACGCACCCGACCTGCCGAGCATCGCCGATGCCAATGCCATGGGCGCACCCACTCCCGAATCCACCCCGCCGGGGCATCTGGTGATCGGCTTCGACGTGCTGGGCGGGCAGTTCGCCATCGACGGCGGCGCCCTAGGCATCAACCCCGGCGACGTCTGCTATTTCGCCCCCGACTCCTTGGAATGGGAAGGCTTGGGCGGTGGGTACTTGGCCTTCGTCCAAGCGGCCGTCAGCGGCGGCCTGAACGAGGCTTTCCAAGTGCTGCGCTGGGAAGGATGGCAAGCCGACATCGTCGATCTCCCATTGGGCATGTCTCTGGCGTCCTATCCGCCGCCCTTCGCCGCAGAGGGCCGAGATCTCTCGCAGACCGCCAAGAACCCGGTGCCCACCACCGAACTGCTCGACTTCTACGCAAGCGCAGCCGCTCAGCTCAACCAGCCTGCGCAACCCAGCAAACCAATCGAGCGCTGACCGACCGACTCATCTGCTCCTTTCCCCAGATGCGCTCCTTTCCGGGAAATGACTCGCACCTGGGCTGCGTAGCTCCTTCAAGCACCAGCCGTCGGTCGGGGGCAAGGCGTACGAGGGCCATGCGCATCACCCCCGGCGTGGCGCGGTGGCTGGGCCACGCCGGGTTACCGAATCGGCAGCCGCAGCATTGGCCTCACCCAAGGCCTCCTCGACGTCGGCGCCTTGGACCATGCGGGCCAGGAAAACCCCACAGTGAGTGTCTCCGGCACCAACGGTGTCGACTGCCCGTACCTGGGGTGCCGCCACAGACACGATGCGCTTGCCCAGCTCTCCCCCGGTGGCGACGCAGCCACGCGGTCCCTCACGCACGATGACCATGGCATCGGGGTTCATCTCAACCTCGGCGCGCACCCGGGCCACCAGATTGGCACCGGTATCGTCGCATCCGCAGAGCAGTTGAGCTTCGCGTTGGTTGCAGCTGAGCACCTCGATCCGGTCAAGGACCGTCCGCATGCGTTCTGCGGGGATGTCGGCGACCACCGGGCCGGGATCAAGAAACAGACGCCCCGCGGGATCGCCCTGCAACCACTGGTGGATCGACTCCCCGCTCACCGGGAAGTTAAGATCGTAACCAGAGATCGAAACCCAGTCCTCGTCGACGATCGGCAGGGCAGTGAGTTGGTCGAGGCGCCGTTGTGATTCAACACCGGCCACCGGGATGAAAGTCCGCTCCCCATCGGGATCGACGATGATCAAACAGACCCCGCCGTCGCCTCGTTCATCTGGTGCCAGCACGACCTCGATCCCCTCTGCAGCCATTGCGCGCAAGGCGAGTTCGGAGTTGCGCCCCACCCCGTAGGTACCGCCGTAATTGCAGGCCGCCCCCTGGCGGGCTACCGCGGAGGCCAGATTGAATCCCCCGCCCACCTCGTAGCGGCAGGTGGTGGCGAGAACCGCGCTGCCCCTGCCCGGGTAATGGGGAACCTCGATCGTCTGATCGATCATCACGCTGGCCAACGACCAGATCCTCGGCTCGTTCATCACACGAACTCCTCACCGATGTCCTCCGGGAATCCCCGGTCTACAACCAATCATCGCCCATCGCCGGGCTCCGCCACGCGCCGACACCGGAACGACGAACCAACGCCCAGCTCCTGCAATAATGGCCGGGCATGGGCACGGAGGGAGGACGATGACCGAACCCAGCATGAAGTCGGTTCGCAACAAGGCATTTGCGACCGGAGTCGCGTTCGGCGCGGGTGCAACGCTGCTCATCGGTTTGGCGGCGCAGCAGACCGTCGACATGAACCGACCCGCCCCCGCCACGCAAGAGGCCACTACCCACCAATCCCAACAGCCCTCCACCACGCCCACCAGGGAGAATCCCACTGCGCCGGCGGGCCTGGCTCGTCGTGACCCCAATGACGTGATGGCTCTGGGCAGGGTGGATGCACCGGTGGTCATCGTCGAGTTCGCCGACTACCGCTGCCCCTTCTGCTCTCATTTCGAGCAAACGATCCTGCCGCAGATCCGTTCCGAGTACATCGACAAAGGCTTGGTGCGCCTGGAATACCGCGACATGCCGGTCTTTGGGCAGCAGTCCGCAGCCACTGCCATGGCCGGGCGAGCCGCAGGTGCCCAGGGCAAGTTCTGGGAATACATGGACGTCGTCGCGGCCAATGGTGTCGTCGAAGGTGGGCACCCCGATCTAACCACCGACCGGCTCATCGCCTTCGCCGGACAAGCAGGGGTTCCCGACATCGACACTTTCACCGCAGCGCTGAGCGACCAGGCAACACTCGAATTGATCAAGGCTGATTTCACCCTGGCCCAGCAGATGGGGTTCAGCGGGGTACCAGCCTTTTGGGTGAACGACACCGCGGTAATCGGGGCCCAACCCTTCGAGAATTTCTCGAAGGTCATCGATCTGGAACTCAAGCAAGCCGGTGTTCCGCGCTAGATGATCGACATCGGTTTCGCTGGTTCTCTGCTCGGGGGCATGTTGTCCCTGTTCTCCCCATGCTCGGTGATGCTGCTTCCGGCCTTTTTCGCTCACGCATTCGGAACCGTCCGCGAGATTTTGGGGCGCACCCTGTGGTTCTACCTCGGCCTGCTGGTCACCTTGGTGCCGATGGGGATGCTTGCGGGCACGCTGGGGTCGCTGATAGCCAACCGGGCTGCGCTGATCGGAGTCGTCGCGTGGTTGATCGTCGCCACCGGGGCGCTCATGGTGAGTGGCATTGAACTGCCCGGCATCGGTGCCCGCATCACGCAAGGCAGTTCACGGCTGTCCGTCTTCTTGTTGGGTACCGTCTACGTGGTGGCCGGGGTGTGCGCCGGACCAATCCTCGGATCGGTGCTGCTTGTTGCCTCTCTCGGTTCCCCTGCTTACGGGGTGGTGCTCATGGGGCTGTATGCCGCAGGCATGTGCATCCCGCTGGTGGTATTGGCCATCATCTGGGGCAGGCTCGGGCGACGGGGCATTGCTTGGTTGGCGCCGCGCACCGTCGAGGTCCGCCTGGGCCATTTCACCTGGCGCAATTCCTGGATGTCGCTCATCTCAGGATTCCTGACCCTCGGGTTGGGCATATTCCTACTTGTCAACCGCGAAGCAGCAAGCCTGGGCGGTTGGCTGGCCACTGGCACCCAGTTCGAGGTGGAGGCCCGTACCCTGGAAGTCAGTTCGCGTATCCCGGACCTCGTCGTGGCAATCGGCGTGGTGGTCTGCGCCGGTGTCGGCATCTGGTGCGCCAACCGGGCAACCGACGACTGATATGTGGCCCCTGTTGGTCAAGGAGCGTGCTTGGTGGGTGAGGTGTGGCATCCAGCCGGTGAGTGGGCTTTTCCGTAAATCGTGGGTACGTTCCGCTTACGCAGCTTGATCCTTGATTGAGTGTTCGATTGTTTTGTGGTGGCATTCCCTAGTGGTGCAGGCACGATGACTGATGTTTCCCCAATAACAGCCAGCACATGCAAGGTCGGCATGTTCATTCTTCCATCTACGCGGCGAAGTGTACCCATCGGCATCAGCCCAGAAAATCAAGAGTTGGGCATTCACGCCCAGATCACCGCCTGACCCTCAGCGGGCAGCTAACGGCATAGGCAGCTATTGTGGGAGTAAACTGCCGCGAGCCAACTCGTTGACGCGCACCTCATCTAGCTCCACGATCAAGTTCATCAATTCACGGAAGGTAAGCCGGTGGCGATCGCGGTAGTGCGCGAAGACGTCCGCCAAACCGCTCGCACATAAGGCCCTAACGACCTCGGGGGCAAGGGCTCCGTCGGAGTCGGCTAGCTCAGCCTGCTGACGGGCCTTCTCCATTAGTTCCCGCGCATCGGTCTCGATTATTTGCCTCCAAGTTTTCACGTTAATCTCTCGTTGAAAGATCACCCAGCTACAAGATAGAGTGTGAGAAAATTCGCTTGAGCGCCACTTGAGCGGCGGTTATCACTGTCCATAGCCGAATTGGAGTTTCTATGGCTTCTGGTATCGACAATCAGACTCTCAACCGCACTCTGCTCATGCGTCAGGGACTGGTGGCACGCTCCGGAAACAGCCCTGCAGACGTACTTTCGTCCCTCGTGGGGCTCCAAGCGCAAGAGTCGGCGCCTCCATACGTGGCGTTGTGGAATCGGATCTCCAGCTTCACACCTGATCAACTGGAGGACCTTCTCGTGGAACGGCACGCAGTCCGAGCCATGATGATGCGCGGTACACAGCACATCGTGACCTCCGCCGACTATTTGCGTTTTCAGCCCCTCTTTGTACCCATACTTGAGCAGCAACAGCGGTCGTTCGTTCGACGCCTCGCCGGGGCTGACCCGCTGGAGATCCGGGACTACGCCGCGCAGTTATTGAGCGACGGCTCCCTATGGACAAGACCCCGGTTGTCCCGAGCATTGCGAGAGCGATGGCCGGACGCCGACGGGACCATGTTGGCGCGAACTGCGCAGCATCTCCTAGCAGTTGTACACCCACCGCCAGATGGACTGTGGGGCGCCAACGTGCTGACGCCGATCATGCTGGCTCGCGATTGGGTCGGTACCCCCATCGCAGTTGAGGGCGCCAAAGAGCAACTCGTGCTCCGCTACCTCCACGCTTTTGGCCCCGCCACGCCAGCCGATATCCGGACTTGGAGCGGCATCGCTGGCGTTCGCGAGGTATTACGAGCGCTGGGGCCTTCCTTGACTCATCGCAGGGATCACCATGGGCGAGATCTAGTGGACGTACAGGATGGAGTGATCGCGGATCCCGATACCGTCATTCGACCACTTCTGATGGCACGCTTCGACAATGCACTGCAGGGTTACGCCGACCGCAGCAGGATCGTCTCGGCGGATTACCGCAAACTCGCATCATCCGAATCTATGGTTCTGATTGACGGGATGGTGGCTGGGCGATGGACATACGCACGCCCGTCCGGTCACAAGCGACCCTCTCGGCTTTCGATCGAACTCTTCACCGCTTGTCCCACCAGTCAGATGGAGCTTCTGGAGGCCGAGGCGCGGGCGCTTCTCGCCTTCCTCGCCCCCGAAGAGAACAGCCGACTCGAGATATCGAACAGCAAGAGCGAGCGAAGGCACTCCTCGACGAAAGATCGGTAAAGACCTCGCACAGTTCAGATGTGCGAGATCCGAGCCTAGACAGAAATGACGGCCATAGCCGAACGTGACATGTCGAGTGATATTGGAACGTTCCGGATTGAAGAGGTCATGATTCGTGGCTGCGGTCGATGGGTAGACGCCAGCGCCCTTGAAGATCCGGTGACCACGGATACACGCAGGTTCTGCAGCTACCTGAGTCATGACGATATGCCGTCGCGAGAGGTCTCTCCAAAAAGCACACGAGATGCGAGTTAACTGTGATGACATAAACAGCAGGGAAGTGTTCTCCAGCGTTCATCTCGGAGTCGGCTAATCGGATGGGAAACTGGTTATCACCCGTGGGATTGATTGTGCACAAAATATCACGGCATATATTGGAATGGCAGACTAAGGCTGAATGCCCCGTGCCAGTCGGGAGCGTGAGTGCATGGCTACCGCGCTGACATCGCCGTTGGGCGAGACACTGAAATCGCTGACAGCTGGCTCCCGATCCGGTCGACCGTCGCCACCTTCGTCGCCTATGCGGTACACGGCGCCCGAGTGCCAGTCGAAGGTGCTAGCGCTTGAGACCCTCCACGATCCGGACAAGCGCTAAGGTGGGCCCATGCTGATCAGCGCCTACTCGACCGTGCGGGCTCGTGTCTCGCATGATTTCCCCGTGGTGAATGAGCGCTCCCGCTGGGAGGTCGGCGCCACGGATGCCGAACTCGACGCCCATCTGAGTGCCCTGGAACGCTGGGCCATGTCGAACTCCCGCGCCAGTGACCCCTCACGTCGCCTGCTGATTAATCACATCAACGACACCAGACGCCTCTACCAGTTCGAGCTCGATGCCCACGACCCGAAGCACCTCGACAACCTGCGACGCTTCTCGGAGGCTTCCAATTCGATCCTGCTGGTGGATGGCGCCCTGCTTGACGGGGACGGACGACCGCTGCTGTCCGGCCCACACGGTACCCCCACCGGTTGGGTGCCGATCACCTCACGAGCCCGCAGCCGACGCGACGAGGTGCGTTCCTGGCTGGAGTCCAATGTGCAGCTCCAGGTGCCCAATTTCCTGCCTCCGATCCGTTCGGCCGATGAATTGGAGTTCCGATCGGCGATCGACGTCGCCTTGGGCATTATCTCCTTAGTGATGGCCTCCGACTACGCTGCCTCGGTGATCGCTGGATCACCGATCAACCAGAAGGCGATGGAGGCTACCTTCCCACGTGCCTTCGCATCCCTGGCCCCCTCGCACCGGGAACTCTTCGAGACCAACGACTCTGCACTCGCCCGCACCGTGCAGCCAGTCATTGAGGCCGCCCAGGAACTGCTGTGGACGGTGTCGCGCTCCATGCCCGGCTGGCCCGCCCAGGCAGCCGATGCTGCCGAAGTGATGCGTTTGGCGCTGGCCGAAGGCGAACAGGTGGGCGTGGATACTGCGCGGCTACGTCCGGCCGATGAAATCCTCGACGAGTACGAGTGTATCCAGGATCTGGCCCTGGCCCAGAACGGTCAGCTGTGCGATCTGGCCATCACCCGGCAGCGGCTGATCGGGCTCACCTGGGCCACTCACGCCCATCTCGACTGGGACCAGGCAACGGCCCGCGTCGACGCGCTGATCTCTGGGGACGACGGCCAAGCCACCTGAGCGGCGACACCCAACCGTGTCTCCGGATCAACCGGTGAACCGCGGACCGGTCAGCGGCGACGCAGCCTGCGGGTGATGGGCGTCAACAATCCGCCCATCTCGGTGATATGCAGCACCTTCACCAGGATGAATAGCACGACGAGGAACACCACCCCGCCGGCAACCCCACCGCCCACCTGCCATGCCCAGCCAGTGGTCGCGGTCACCAGGGTGCCCTGGGAACTGACCCACCGGGCGGCGCCCCAGGCGGCAGCCCCGGCGATGGCCGAGGCCAGACCGAGACGCACGTAGAGCCGAATCACCTCACCCAACCCGTAGTCGCCGATCTGGCGACGGGCATAGAGCAAGAAGACCAGCGCCAACCCCCAGTTACCGACGAACATGCCCGCCACAACGACGGTCATGCCATGCTCCAGGGGAACCAGGTAGGCGCCGAAGGCAAATAGCACCTGGATGCCGGTGACCAGGCACTGCATCCACAAATTCGTTCCGCCCTGCTCGGTGGCGAAGCAGTACTGCTGTTGCAAGGTGACGATGGTGTAACCCATCATTGATGCGCACATGACGAACAACAGCCGACCGGTCTGATGGCCCTGTTCGGGTGAGATCGATGGGTAAACGACCCGCACCGCGGGGGTGGACAGGGCCATGAACATCGCCGACAGCGGGATGATACCCAGGGCTGGGAGGGTGAGACCACGACGCAACAGATCGCGCATGTCTTGCAACCCGACCTCGGCGTCGTCGCGGCGCTGCCAGGCTCGCGCCAGCTGCGGGAACAGGGCAGTCAGCAGGGAGACTGCCACCAAGGAATAGGGCATCTGAAACAGCGACAGGGCATTCTGATACGACAGATAGGTGGCTATCTCCGGGCCGTCGGGCGGGGCGATCTCGCGCAGATGAGTGGCCACTTTGAGGGTGTACAGGCCGCCCGCCTGAGCAATGACTAGTGCGGTGAAGGTGAGTGCTGCGTAGCGGCCCAGGGCCCCAAAGCCGTGCCCGCGCAGCCCCCAGCGGGGACGGTAGCGGAACCCAGTCCGGTACAGCGCGGGGATGAGGATGAGTGCCTGGACGACGATGCCCAAGGTGGCCGAACCGGCCAGCACCCAGACCATCTGCGGAGTCCATGCCTCCACCTGCTCCTGCTGGCCCCACAACACCAAGAAGGTGACCTCGCCGGCGATTGCCACGACGTTATTCATCACCGGCGCCCAGCCGTAGGCCGCGAAGGAGCCCCGGGCCTGCAAGATATTCCCGAGCACGGCGAAGATGCCATAGAAAAGCACCTGTGGTAAGCAAAGATAGGCGAAGGCTATGGCCAACTCCAGACCGGGGCCGCGAAGCGAGGTGAAAGCCGACATCAACCAGCCACCGCCGGCAGTGGCCAGCACTGCGACTCCGAGAATCAGAACCAAGGTGGCGGTAACCAGCCGGTTGACGAAGTCCTGTCCCCCATCGGGGCGCTTCATCGCCTTGGTGATCTGCGGGATGAGCACCGCGTTGAGAATGCCGCCGGACAACAGCACCAGGATGAAGTTCGGGAAGGTATTCGCCGCCTTGAAGGCGTCCCCGACCACCAAGGTACCTAGCACCGCGGTCTGCAGGGAACCATTCACCATGCCCAGCACCCGCGACACCAAGGTACCCGCAGCCATGAGCGCCGAATTCCGGCCGAGGTTGCGTCGGTCAGCCTCGTCGATCTCGTCGACCTCGTCGGTGACCGCGGCTTGGGAGGTGGTGAGCGCTGGGGCGGTGATCAGTTGCGGGGTGCCATCCGGGTTGATCCGCCACGGCGGAATGTACTGCCCATCGGGGGTAGTGAGGCCGAACAGCGGAGCTTCGTATCCGGTCAGCGGCACATCCCAGATGGCTGCCATCATGCGGGTGGCGTTGAAGTCCTCGGAACCCAGGTCGTCGTCGGTGGGGACCGCTCTGCGAGGCTGTTGGGCGCGAGGACTTTCCTGGGAGGGAGGCGTTGCGGGGGTGTCAGGGGCGGCATACCGGACGGGGGGCTGCACCTGCGGCGGACCAGGGCTCGCCGGGGGAACCGTCTCCCCAGACGGCTGCGCCCGCCGTGGTCGCTGCTCCTCAGCGGGGTTTGGCCGACTCCAGCCGGGAGTCGGATCCGGGCCTCGGCTCAACGACCGGTCCCTGCGTAGACCACCGCTTCTTCCTGTGCATCTAGGCCGAAGGCCGTGTGCGCGGAACGCAGGGCGGTATCGACGTCGTCGGCGGAGACCACCACCGAGATACGGATCTCGGAAGTGGAGATCATCTGAATATTGACCCCGGCCTCAGCGAGGGCGCAGAAGAACTTAGCGGCCACCCCGGGATGAGTACGCATGCCGACCCCGACAACCGAAACCTTGCCGATCTGGTCGTCGTAGCGCAGATCGGCGAAACCGATCTCGGGCTGTGCGGCATTCAACGCGTCGACGGCCTTCTTGCCGTCGGACATCGGCACGGTGAAGGTGATGTCGGTGTCACCGGTATCGGCCTCGGAAACATTCTGGACGATCATGTCGATGTTGATCTCGGCACCGGCGATTACCTCGAACAGCCGGGCGGCCTCACCCACCTTGTCGGGCACGCCGACGACGGTGATCTTGGCCTCCGAGCGGTCGTGGGCCAGACCCGAGATAATGGCTTCTTCCATAGCATTGCCCTTCTGGTGGTCGGCGAGTCCGGTCACCACGGTGCCGGGTTTGGTGGAGAACGAGGATCGCACATGAACGGTGACATCCTCCCTGCGTGCGTACTCGACGCACCGCAGGTGGAGCACTTTCGCACCACAGGAAGCCAATTCGAGCATCTCGTCGTAACTGATCTGGGGAATCTGCCGGGCCCCTGGCACCACCCGGGGATCCGCGGTGAACACCCCGTCAACATCGGAGTAGATCTCACAGACCGGTGCCCCCAAGGCAGCGGCCAAAGCGACGGCGGTGGTGTCAGAAGCACCCCGGCCCAAGGTGGTGACGTCCTTGGTTGTCTGGGAAACCCCCTGGAAACCAGCGACAATGACCACTGCCCCCTTGTCAAGGGATTTCTCAATGCGGCCAGGGGTAATGTCGATGATTCGGGCATTGCCGTGAGTGGCGGTGGTGATCACCCCGGCCTGCGAACCGGTATAGCTGAGCGCCTCCAGCCCGAGATCATTGAGAGCCATGGCCAGCAGGGCAGCAGATTGGCGTTCCCCAGTGGTGAGCAGCATGTCGAGTTCGCGCGGGCGGGGCTGCGGGGAGACCTGGAGGGCGAGATCCATCAGGTCGTCAGTGGTATCGCCCATTGCGGAGATGACCACCACGACGTCCGACCCCGAACGCCTGGCCTCGGCGATACGACGTGCGACGCGTTTGATGGATTCGGCATCCGCCACCGAGGAACCGCCGAATTTCTGGACGATCCTCGGCCTGGCCTGTTGCTCGCTCATCTGTGCCTTTCTGTGGTCATTCCTATCCGATTCTAGTGCGTCTGCGCACTTCGGCCCTGCGCCAATTGAGACATACCGGGGTGTGTCTTACCCGGGCAGTAATCTGAATCCATGCCCGACGCGATGCTGGGCACGAATTCACTTCAGAACAGACCCGAGGACACATCGTGAACAAGCTGCGCATCTTGGCCGTCCTGGTGGCCACCGGCACCCTTGCCCTCACCGCATGCGGAGGTTCGGGCTCCGGATCCAGCGCCTCCGGAAACAAAGGGAAATATTCGATCGGGATCACCCAGATCGTCTCCCACTCCTCCCTAGACGCATCAGTCACCGGGTTCAAAGCCGCCCTCGACGAAGCTGGCATCAAGGCTGATTACGACGAACAAAACGCCCAGGGTGATCAGGCCACCGCATCCTCAATCGCATCGAAATTCGCTTCCTCGGATCTCGACCTGGTCTTCGCCGTCGCCACCCCCGCGGCCCAGGCAGCCGCCCAGGCAATCAGCACCACCCCGATCCTGTTCACCGCGGTCACCGATCCAACTGCCGCCGGCTTGGTCGATTCCATGGAAAACCCGGGCGGCAACATCAGCGGCACCACCGACATGAATCCCGTAGCCGAGCAAATCGCCTTGGTGAAGGAGCTCAGCCCTAGTGCCAAGAAGATCGGTGTGCTGTACTCCTCCGGCGAGGTGAACTCCGAAGTACAGGTGAAGCTCGCCGAACAAGCCGCTACCGCCGAAGGATTGGAAGTGGTAACTAAGACGGTCACCGCCACCTCCGAAGTACTGCAGGCAGCCCAGACACTGGAAAACGTTGACGCCATCTACGTGCCCACCGACAACACCGTCGTTTCCGCCCTCGATTCGGTCATCCGAGTCGCCGAGTCCAATCACATTCCGCTCGTCGCGGGTGAAACCGATTCGGTGACCAAGGGTGCTCTGATCACCTACGGTCTCGATTACGAGGAACTGGGCCGCCAGACCGGCAGAATGGCCGTGGATATCCTGCGCAACGGCGCCGATCCAGCCACCATGGCTGTCCAAACCCAGCAGGATCCGAAACTCGTGATCAACCTCACCACGGCGAAGGCCTTGGGCATCGAGGTCCCGCAGGATTTGCTGAACCAGGCCGACGAAATCATCGAGTGACGTGGCCGCGCTCGACTTGGGGCTGATCTTCGCCCTGATGGCATTGGGGGTTTACCTGACCTTCCGGGTGCTCGACCTCGCTGACCTGACCATCGACGGCTCATTCACCACCGGGGCGGCCGTCTGTGCGGTGCTGATCATTAACGGGGGCAATCCATGGCTGGCGACACTGAGTGGTGGGTTGGCTGGCCTCGTCGCCGGGCTGGTCACTGGCTTGTTGACTACCTGGGGCAAGATCCACCCGCTGCTGGCAGGCATTTTGACCCAGATCGCGCTGTACTCGGTCAACCTGCGCATCATGGGCAAAGCAAATCTATCGATGCTGCGTGCGGTCACAGTGTTCACCCCGCTAAAGGAATCCCGGCAGATCGGTACCCCGGTCTCGGTGGGTGTGCTTGCCCTGGGGGTCGGGCTGGTCGTCGCGGCACTCGTCTGGTTCCTGTCCACCGATCTCGGGTTGGCGATGCGCGCCACCGGCGACAACGAGGGCATGGCCCGGGCCCAGGGCATCAACACCGATGCGCAGAAGATCCTCGGGCTGGCCCTGTCCAACGGGCTGGTCGGCTTGTCGGGTGCGCTGTTCGCCCAATACCAGGGCTCCTCCGACATCGGTATGGGCATCGGCTTGATCGTTGCAGGGCTGGCCTCGGTGATCATCGGCACAGCGCTCATCCCCAATGGTCGCGTGCTGGTGACTGCCATCGCCGTGGTCACCGGGTCGATCATCTACCGGTCGGTCATCCAGGCTGCCCTGACGATTGAGGGCTTCGACACCAACGACATGAAATTGCTCAGCGCACTGATCGTGATCGCCGCTTTGCTACTGCCCAGGTGGGCTGTCTTCAAGCAGATACGCAATCGCCGCTCGAAGCAGTTCACCACCTACACCTGGGATGTGCCCACCGAGGAGACCGTCGACGCAGGTGTCGCGAACCGGCCTTCGCAAGGGGTCACGCGCAGGATGAGGAGTAAGAATGCTTGAGATCCGCGATGTGTCTAAGGCCTTCTTCCCACACACCGTCAACGAGAAAGTGGCCCTGCGCGACGTCTCCTTGTCGCTGGAAGACGGCGATTTTGTCACCATCATCGGCTCCAACGGCGCAGGGAAATCCACCCTGCTCAATGTCGTCGCCGGGCGCTACCGCCCCGATCTGGGGTCCATCTGGATCAACGGGCACGACGTGACTCGGCTGTCCGATCATGCGGTCTCCCGCTATGTCGGACGGGTGTTTCAGGACCCGATGGCCGGCACCGCACCCCACCTGACCATCGAGGAGAACATGGCGATCGCTTTGTCTCGGACCAAGTGGCGTGGCCTGTCCCTGGGGGTCTCGAAGACGCGCCGGGAGATATTCCGTGAAGAACTGCAAGCCTTGGAACTGGGCCTGGAGAACCGGCTGACTGCCAAGGCGGGATTACTCTCAGGCGGCCAACGTCAAGCATTGTCGCTGGTCATGGCCACTTTCACCGCACCCAGCATTCTGCTGCTCGACGAGCACACTGCCGCCCTCGATCCGCAGCGGGCAGCCCTGATCACCCGGCTTACCAAGGAAACAGTGGCCCGCCACCAGCTGACCGCGCTGATGGTGACCCACAACATGGACCAGGCGCTGCAACTGGGCAACCGGCTGATCATGATGCATGAAGGCCGAATCCTGATGGAGTTGGCTGGTGAGGACAAGAAAAAGGCCACGGTGAATGATCTGATGGCCGAGTTCGGCAGGATCACCGACGGCACCGGGCTGTCCGACAAGACATTGTTGAGTTGAACCGCTCCCTCACCTGGGTGCCGAAGGTTTGGGATAGGCCCCGTCGTTGACCACCGCATCGTATCCGGCGCGGTCGGTGTCGCCCTCGGTGGAGATGAAGAAGAGCACCGAGTCTGCATCAATGCCCAGTTGCTGCTTGACCCCAGCCAGGGCAGGGTCGGTGAGTACCTCATGGGCAAAACCGAATGCGGCTGCCCCAGACTCCCCTGAGATGATCCGCCGATCCGCCGAGCGACCGCCATTGCCATCGGCAACCGGTTCGGTGGGGCTGAGCCGACGTGGGTTGGACAAAACCCGCATTCCCTGGGCACTCACGTAGTCGGGAATAGACGCGACGAAGTCGACGTAATGAGCCAACAAGTCGATGCCGATGGTGATCGGTTCCCCACAAGCCAAGCCGGCCATGATCGTCTCCAGGCCACCAACCGCCGGGTGTATTTTCCCGTCGGTGGCGCGCAGAGTTTCGAAAATGCAGGCAGCATTGTTCGGTTCCACGACGACGATCACCGGCCCGCCCTCATCAGAAGTGCCGTAGGCGTTGACGATGCAGCCGACGACCGCGGTGGGCATGGCGCCAACCCCGGACTGGACGAAGACATGGGTGGGGGTGAGGTTCTCATCACGCATCTGTTCGATGGCCTCACCGAGCATTGTCATGTAACCCTGAATGATTTTCTCTGGGATGTCCTCGTAACCGGGCCAAGAGGTGTCTTGCACCAGGACCCACCCGTTCTCCTCAGCCTCCCGTGCAGACAACCGGACGGTATCGTCATAGACCAGCTCGGTGATGTCGGCCCGGGCGCCAAGGGCCTGGATATTGCGCAACCGCTCGGGCGTGGTGCCTCTGGGCATGTGAACGACGCAGTTCTGCCTCAGTTTGTTGGCCGTCCAGGCAACGCCGCGCCCATGGTTGCCATCGGTGGTGGTGATGAAGGTGATCTCCCCGAGCCGGGAGCGGATCTCGTCGGAGATCAAGCGCTGGTAGGGCAGCTCGTCGAGGCCGACGCCCAGGCGTTGGGCCAGGTGACTGGCGATGGCGTAGCTGCCGCCGAGGGCCTTGAATGCGTTGAGGCCGAAGCGGTGGCTCTCGTCCTTGACCAGCAGACCGCGCACCCCGAGCCCGGCGGCCAGGTGTGGCAGCGAGACGAGCGGGGTGGGCTGGTAGCCATCAATCGAGCGGTGAAAGGTCATGACGGATTCGGCCCGCTCGGAAGTCAGCTTGGCCAGCATCGGGGCTGCCGCGTCACTGCGGGTTCCACGATTGGGGTTCGCCACCACTGCGATGGTCATTGATCGTGCTCCTTTCCAGGACAGAACACCGGCGTACTCGGTGGCGCGCCGGTGGCTGGCCTCCATGCTTCCACGTCCGGTGACGCCCCGCATAGGGCCCGGGCAGATTCCGGACGACACGACACCGGGTACTTTGACGAGCCGCACCACGCACGCTAATTTTGAGAATTGTTCTCAAAAAATGGGAGGGGTGCGAGTGAACAGGACGGTCCCTGTCGTCATCCTCACCGGACATCTGGGGGCGGGGAAGACCACAGTGCTCAACCACCTGCTGCGGCATCCCGGGGTGCGGGCCGGGGTGATCATCAACGACTTCGGCGCGATCAACGTGGACGCCGCTCTAGTGCAGGGGCAGATCGACGAGGTGGCCTCGGTATCCGGGGGATGCCTGTGCTGTCTTGACGATGCCTCCCAGCTTGATGAGGCACTCGACGCGCTGAGCCATCCGAAACTTGCTTTGGATGCCATCATCATCGAGGCGAGCGGGCTTGCCGAGCCTGGGACCTTGGCGCGTCTGGTGTGGTTGAGCCCAGTCACACACATCCGCCTGTCGAGCGTGGTCGACATCGTTGACGCCAAACGACACTTCGACACCGTGGACCTGGGCGGGGTTCCCCCGCGTCGCTACGGGGTGGCGAGTCTGGTGGTGATCAACCGCATCGACGAGCTAACCGCCCAGGAGCGCGTCGGACAAGTGGTGCGAATCGAGGCCCGGATCAGACAGCGCAACCCGAGGGCGACCATCATCCACACGCGTCATGGCCGCATTGACCCCTACCTATTGCTGGACACCGCCCCCAGCACGCGGCCACAACAGGAGACGCTGCCCCTGGAAGCACCCGGCAGCCATCATGCACACCACCATGCCCGCTCGGTGAGCGTCACCACCGATCATCACGTTCATCCCGGGCGGATCGCCGATCTGCTGGAATCACTGCCTTCCGGGACCTACCGGCTCAAGGGAACGTTCACCACCAGGCATCCCTCGGGGCGACGTGACTACGTCGTCCATTCGGTAGGTGGGGGCATCAGCGTCGAGAGGCATCCGCGGAGCGCAATCGGCGGCGAACTGGTCGCCATCGGTGCCGGCATGGACGAAGAGGAGACCCGTCGACGCATGACCGAGGCACTAGTTCCCTGTGACAAGGCCAGGGTCACTGACTGGGAGCGGCTACAGACCTACATCCGCACTCGCCGTGACCGATAGGCGCCCATCATTCACGTTGGCGCCGAGAGCATTCCGGATACACCGGGGTACCGCAGCCCCGGACCAAGGAGTACCGTGTGATCCGAGCGTGAGTCGGAGAAGTCCAGTGAGAATCTGGCGCTGTCCCGCAACCGTGAGGCCCTCCGGGCCGAGCCGGATCGCCGAAGCCCGCTCGGCTGAAGAAATCCGTCGTGGACTGCGGATGGCCGATTCCCGGTCTTCACGCCGTCCGGAAAGGACCAACCGTGAACCGGTCTTGTTCCCGGGATCATCCCTGCGCCGAACCATCACAGACCCCGCCCGCCGGGCACCGAAAGCCCCACTGATACCGACATCGACGGCGATACCGGTATCGGCCATGCATGCCACACCAGTTCCCCCATGCAGGCACCGCCCGCCCATTGACTCGGCGCAGGTTTCACCCGGCCTGCGCCGACCTGCATCTTCCCTGTGTCCCCGTACTCGGGTTTCCAGAAAGGAATTCCATGTCCCACACACCTTTTCGCATCTCCCGGCGAGGCCTTGTTGCAGGCGCTGCCGGGCTCACTACCTTGGGCGCCCTTGGAGGCCTGGCGGGGTGCTCGTCATCCAAGAATGAATCCAACGGGGGATCTGGTGCATCGGTGGCGCTGCCGGAGCGCCTGAGCTCCCGCCGGGAGGTCATCATCTCCATGGACCCGTCGACGGTGAAGGCCCCCTTCGATCCGGTTCTCGGATTCGGTGAGACCGGGGTGCTGCCGTTCCATTCGGCGCTGATGAAGGCCGACGAAAATAACCAGATCGTCAACGACCTAGCCACCGGATACACAATCAGCGACGACAAACTCACCTGGACCTTCACCATCCGCGACGACGTGACATTCACCAA
>NZ_KE340297.1:1312800-1314463 GCF_000413315.1 Propionibacterium sp. oral taxon 192 str. F0372 | reverse complement strand
CCGCGGTGCTGGGCATCGTTCCAGAAGCCGCCTACACCAGCGACTACGGCGACAAACCAGTCGGCTCCGGGCCCTGGAAATTCGCCGACTACATCCAAGGACAACAACTCATCCTGGAACGCAACGACAACTACCACGGCGAAAAAGCAAAATTCGCCAAAGCGACGCTGTTGCTGATGGAACCGGATGCCGCCTTGGCCGCGGCCAAATCGGGGCAGGTGGACCTGGCCTGCGTCTACCCGGCCCTGTCCAAGCAGAATGTGGCGGGATTCACCCTGACCAGCCTGCCCACCTTCGGTTACCGGACGATCTCCTTGCCCTGCCAGCAACCGGGGGCCTGGGATGTCGAGGGCCAGGCCGTCGGCAACGCGGTAACCAGCGACCCGGCCCTACGCAAGGCCATGGCGACGGCCGTGAACCGCCAGCAGATCATCGACGAATGCCTGCTCGGCTACGGCGAGGTGGCCTTCGACTTCTTCGACGCCTTCGAATGGGGTATCAAGACGGAGACCGCAGCCCTCACCGACGGTGACGTGGAAGGCGGCAAGAGAATCCTCGACGAGGCTGGGTGGGTTCCGGGCAGCGACGGAATCCGGTCAAAGGGAGACCTCAAGGCAAGTTTCACCGTCTTCTATCCCCCGAACGACTCCGGGCGCCAGGCGATCGCCGAATCCTTCCGGGCACAGATGCAGGCCTTGGGCATCGACGTCCAGTTGGAGGGCATCGACTTCACCTCGATGCAGGACCGCAACCGTCAGCAGGGCGTCGTCCTCGGCGGGGGTCGGCTCACCCCCTACCACGAATACACATGCTTGTCGGAGACGAAAGCCAAGGCCAAGGGATGGCTGAACATCCCCTGCTACTCCAACCCCACCGTGGAGGCCCATCTGGAAGAGGCACTGGCTGCCACCACCCAGGAAGAAGCCTATGCAGCCTGGCACAAGGCCTTGTGGGATGGAACCACCGGAGGTTCCATCCTGGGTGAGAACCCATACCTGGTGATCGGCTATATCCGGCACAACTACTTCGTGCGTCAGGGGCTGGACATCGGCACGCAACATGCCCATCCCCACGACCATTTCCTGCACGTCATCCACAACCTCAACACCTGGGACATCAAGGCCTGAGGAACGGCCCTGCCGCGAGGCGCCAGCCACCCGCTGCAGGGCCCGGGACCACAGCTCCGGCGAACCCCAGATCGCCAATGACGAAAAACAACACCACACCTAAGGACGACATCATGAACGACTCCACACCTGGTTTTGCGCCCACCCGCAGAGGACTGCTGGTCACCGCCACGGGAGCCGCAGCGGCATCCTGGCTCGGGCTGTTGCAAGGATGCTCATCCAGCGGTTCCAGCGGCGAATCGACCCCCGGAGCACTCCCCCAACGGCTCACCGCCCACGAAGAACTCATCATTGCCCTCGACCAGTCAACGGTCTCCGCCCCCTTCGATCCGATCCAAGGCTGGGGGGACACTGGGGTGAATCCCTTCCACTCCACACTCACCGTCGCCGACAAGGACAACCAGATCGTCAACGACCTAGCCACCGGATACACAATCAGCGACGACAAACTCACCTGGACCTTCACCATCCGCGACGACGTGACATTCACCAACGGCGCACCACTGACCGCCCAAGACGTCGCCTTCACCTACAAC
>NZ_KE340297.1:1200735-1312585 GCF_000413315.1 Propionibacterium sp. oral taxon 192 str. F0372 | reverse complement strand
AAACCAGTCGGCTCCGGGCCCTGGAAATTCGCCGACTACATCCAAGGACAACAACTCATCCTGGAACGCAACGACAACTACCACGGCGAAAAAGCGAAATTTGCCAAAGTGACCATCTTGTTGATGGCCTCAGACGCCGGATTGGCGGCAGCCAAAGCGGGGCAGGTGGACCTGGCGTTCACCTATCCGAACTTCTCGCAACAGGTCCCGACCGGGTTCACCATGGTCTCGTTACCGACCTTCGACTACCGTGTCATTTCGCTTCCCTGCCAGCAACCGGGAGCCTGGGAGGTCGATGGCAAGGCCGTCGGCAACGCGGTGACCAGCGACCGGGAGTTGCGTCGCGCGATGGCGCTGGGCGTTGATCGCAAACAACTCGTCGACCAGTGCCTGCTGGGCTACGGCGACGTCGCCTTCGATGCCTTCGACGTCTTCCCCTGGGGTGTGCGAGCCGAGGAGAACTCGCTCACCGACGGAGACGTCGAACAGGCACGCCAGATCCTTGACGCGGCCGGCTGGGCCACCGGCGCGGATGGAATGCGAGCAAAGGGAGACCTCAAGGCGAGTTTCACCCTTCACTATCCGCCAACCGACCCTGCCCGCCAAGCCTTGGCGGAAGGCTTTAAGAAACAGATGCAGGCCTTGGGCATCGACGTGCAATTAGATGCCTTGGATTTCACCGGCATCAAGGAGAATAACCGAGTGAACTCCGTCGTACTGGGCGGTGGCAAATTCACCCCCTACTCGGTTCACAATCAGCTCAGCAGCGAAGGCACCCGAGAGAAGGGATGGCTGAATATCGCCTGCTGCACCAATCCCACCGTGGAACAGAATCTCACGAAGGCCTTGGAATCCACCGATACCGAAACCGCTAACCAGCACTGGCGCGATGCCCTGTGGGATGGCGAGACCGGGGGTAGCATCCTCGGTGACAGCCCCTACATCATGTGTTGCTACGTCAGGAACAACTACTTCGTGCGTCAGGGGCTGGACATCGGTGAGCAGCACCTGCACCCGCACGATCACTTCCTACACGTCATCTACAACCTCAACACCTGGCAGGTGAGTTCCTGATGACGGCATCGTCTCCCGCGACGGCTCCCGAGAAACCTGGAACCACTGGAAGTGAACCACAACGCAATCCACTAGGCCGCTGGTCCGGAATTGCCAGCTACATACTGTGGCAGATCCTGAAATGCATCTCACTCATCGTCGCCGTCAGTGCGCTCACTTTCTTTCTGGCGAAGATCTCCCCCATCGATCCGGTCGCAGCCTATTTCGGTAGTGAATCCCAGGCCTCACCCGAGCAGCAGGCGGCGCTGGCCGCCAAATGGGGACTGGACAAACCGGCACTAGTGCAATTCGGACTGTGGTGGCGCAATCTGCTGCATGGAGATCTGGGAACCTCCCTGATGCTGGAACGCCCGGTCGTCACCGTGATCCGCGACGGTTTGGCCAATTCTTCGCTGTTGTTGTTCTCCGCCTGGTTGATCTCCGGAGTCATCGGAGCGTTCCTGGGAGTAGTCGCCGGAAAGAATGAAGGAAAATGGATCGACCGGATCATCTCCGGAGTGTGCTACGTCTTCGCCGCGATCCCCACCTTCTGGTTCGGAATGGTCATGCTGCTGTTGTTCGCGGTATGGCTCGGTTGGTTCCCGATCGGGCTGTCGGTGCCTATCGGCAGCACCCTGGGCGACGCCAGCCTCGGTGAGCGGATCCATCACGCAGCCTTGCCCGCACTGACACTGAGCCTGCTGGGAATCTCCACGATCACCATGCAGACCCGCACGAGGCTGATCAACGAACGCCACTGCGACTACGCCCTGTTCGCTACCTCGCGCGGAGAGACCCCGTGGCAGTTCATCTGGCGCCACGGCCTGCGCAATGCCTTGATGCCCTTCGTCACCCTGCAATTCGGCTCGATCTCGGAGATCATCGGTGGCTCGGTGCTCGCCGAGTCGGTGTTCAGCTACGCCGGATTGGGAGCGATCACCGCGTCGGCCGGGGTCAAGGGTGACCTCCCACTGCTCATCGGCATCACCTTGATCAGCGCGACACTTGTCTTCCTAGGCAACCTCGTCGCGAACCTGCTCTACCCCATCATCGATCCCCGCATCAAGGAGAAATGGTCATGAGTGCCCTGCTGCTGAATTCCGACCCGGTCGTCGAACGGTGGAACGGGCACAAGACCGCAACGCTAGTCTTCGCCCTCACCTTGGTTCTGCTGCTGACGGCAGGCATCGGAGGATCGCTGATCCCCGAGAGTACCTACGCAGTCCATTTTGATCAGACGAACCTCCCACCGAGCCCGGCCCACCCCTTCGGCACCGACTGGCTCGGACGCGACATGGGATTCCGGGCGCTCAAAGGATTGTCGATCAGTATTCGCATCGGCCTGTTCGCATCGATCGTTTCCTCTCTCATCGCCTTGCTGATGGGTATCGGGGCCGCGGTGCTGGGCGGGTGGTTCGACCGTTTCGTCCTATGGCTCGTCGACCTGATGCAGGGTATGCCGCACCTGATCTTCATGATCTTCATTGCCATTCTCGTGGGCCGTGGCATCCCGGGAGTGATGATCGGCGTTGCCGCCACCCACTGGGTGGGACTGTGCCGTATCGTGCGCGCCGAGACCATCCATCTACGCACCAGCCCCTATGTGATCGCCTCGCGGCAGATGGGGCGATCCAAATGGTTCATCGCCACACGCCACTACATCCCCTACATCGTCCCGCAGACCCTCGTCGCCACGGTATTGATGTTCCCTCACGCGATCCTGCACGAATCCGGTCTGACCTTCTTGGGGTTCGGCATACCGATGGAGTTGCCCGCCATCGGCGTGATCTTGTCCGAGTCGATGCGCTACCTCAGTTCCGGTTACTGGTGGTTGGCGGTCTTCCCAGGGCTGTTGCTGCTGGGATTGGTACTGACCATCGACCGCTGCGGCAACTCCCTGTCCACGCTGATCAGCCCGTCCACGGCACAGAAGTAGGTGTGAGATGGCACTTCTCGAAGTACACGATCTATGCGTCGGATTCCGGATGTACCGCAGCTTCTACCGCCGGTCGCTGGGATTCGCCGTCGACCACCTGAGTCTATCCGCCGAGCCCGGGCAGATCCTGGGCATCGTCGGAGCCTCGGGCTCGGGAAAGAGCTTGCTTGCCCACGCCATCATGGGTCTGCTGCCCCACAACACGGTGGTGCAGGGGGAGATCTCCTATGATGGTCAACCCATCACCAAACAGCGTCTCCCCGAGTTGCGACGCACCGAGTTGGCTCTCATCCCGCAGTCGATCAGTTACCTTGACCCACTCAAGCGGGTGCGTTCCCAGTTGATTGAGGGCAGGACTCCCGATGCCGAGGAATTGGAACAGATTGCCGAACGGTTCGGATTTCAGCCCGGCGATCTGGCCAAGTATCCCTTCCAGTTGTCGGGGGGCATGGCCCGGCGAATCCTGTTGGCCACAGCGATGCTCAGTTCCGCACGATTGATCATTGCTGACGAACCGACCCCTGGGCTACCGGTGGATCTTGCTCGGCAGATGCTCGCCGATTTCCGTTCCCTTGCCGACGAGGGCCGCAGCGTCATCATCATCTCGCACGACGTGGATCTCATCGCGGCCGTCGCCGACCGGGTGGCGATCCTCAACCGGGGCAGGCTCGTCGGCGAGATGAGCTCCCATGAATTCACCCATCCCGACGAATCAGACACCGATCCCTATGCCAAGGCGCTGTGGAAAGCCCTTCCGCAAAATGATTTCATTACCTCTGTCTCCGGAAAGGCCGATTCATGCTGAGCGCACGCAACATCACTTTCGGCTACCGGGGGCACCAGCCGATTCTCAACCATGTCACCCTTGAGGTAGCCGAAGGTGGAAGGACCGGGCTCGTCGCCCCGTCGGGATACGGGAAATCGACTCTCGGCAAGATCATGGCAGGGTGGATCCGTCCTCGCCATGGCACGGTCGAGGTAGACGGGAAGCCGCTGGCCCGCACCGGAGTCTGCCCGGTGCAGTACATCAACCAGAATCCGGAGCTGAGCGTCAACCCACGATGGCGGATGCGGGAAGTGCTCGTCGAGTGCTGGGACGTAGACCAGGAGACCAGGGATAGCTTGGGCATTGAGGATGCCTGGCTGGAGCGCTTCCCGGGGGAGCTCAGCGGTGGCGAGCTGCAGCGGTTCTGCATCGCTAGGGTGCTGCATCCCGGGCTGCGCTATCTCATCGCGGACGAGATGACGACGATGCTCGACCCGCTCACCCAGGCTCAGATCTGCACCCGGCTGGTTGCCCTGGCCTCCCAGCGCGGAATCGGCCTGTTGTTCATCAGCCACAATCCCGCCCTTCTCAAGAGATTGTGCACGACGATCATCCGGCTAGATGAGATCAACGTGCCTGGTGAAGTGCGGGTCGCGTCATGAGGTGCGGAATCGGCAGATGACACGTACCTCGGGGCAACGTGACCGACGGGTTCCCACGCCCAGAGTGCCACGACCCCAGATTGTGACCGGCAGAACTCGTCTCGGGTACTGCCGGTCACATTACGTGCGGGCAATTACGCTTGATGCATGGCCGACGAAGCGTTCTTCCGCAACCTGCCGAAGGTGTCCCTGCACGATCATCTGGACGGGGGCCTGCGCCCTGCAACGATGCTGGAGATCGCCGACGAGGTGGGCCACACGCTGCCCGCTTCCACCCCAGATGCCTTGGCAACGTGGTTCACCGATGCCGCGAACTCCGGCTCGCTGGAACGCTATCTCACGACCTTCGCCCACACGACTGCCCTCATGCAGCGCGCCGAGGACCTGCGCCGGGTGAGCGCGGAGTGGGTTCTCGACCAGGCTGCCGATGGGGTCGTCGCGGCCGAGACCCGGTGGGCTCCCGAGCAACACCAGACCATGGGGTTGTCCCTGGACGAGACGGTTGAGGCGGTTGCCCAGGGGCTTCGCGACGGCATGGCCCAGGCTAAGGCCGCAGGAACCCCGATCATCGCCCGGCAGATCTTATGCGCGATGCGGCACGCTGACCGTTCGCTGGAGATCGCCCGGCTGGCGCTGCGGCACCGCGACACCGATCTGGTTTGTGGTTTCGACATTGCGGGTGGCGAAGTGGGTAATCCTGCCTCGAAGCACAAGGCGGCCTTCGACCTGCTGCGTCATGAAGCTTTCTACTACACGATCCACGCCGGCGAGGAGGGTCCGCTGTCGAGCCTGCTCGATGCCATCGACTGTGGCGCGATGCGCATCGGTCACGGCGTGCGGACCGCCGACGACATTTCCCGGCGCACCGATGGCTCCTTCGTGCTGGGGCGACTGGCCTCCTTCATCCGCAACAACCGGATTCCGCTGGAAATCTGCCCCACCTCGAATGTGCAGACTGGGGCCGTTACGGAGCTTGCAGCTCATCCGCTCGGGGTGCTCGCCTGGCTGGGATTCACGGTGACGATCAACTGCGACAACAAGCTGATGGGCGGCACCACCCTCAGCCGTGAGTATGCGCTGGTCGCCAGCGCCTTCCAGCTCTCCACCACCGAAATGGCTCAATTCGCCCTGGCCGGGGCCTCCGCGCTGTTCCTGGATCACGACGAACGAGAAGCGCTGCTCCGGGATATGACGAGCGCCTGGATGGCTGCCTCCTTCACCGACCAGAGCGGTCAGCAGCACTGAGCCTCAGCGGGGAGCGGAAACGCATTCCGCGTCCCACGATGCCCATCTTCACGAATGGCTGTTCTGTTCTCTGGTTGGTTAGTGCTTTTGCGGAAGTGACCCTCGTTTGGGGTTAGCCTGTGGGAAATTGTGGGTAGTGGTCGTAGAATGAGGAGATGCTGTGATGCGTCGGTTGGTTGGCACTGTCGTGGCTGTGTTGGCGATGTTGTGTACGGGTGTGGTTTTTCCTGTTGCTCATGCTCAGGAGCAACCGCCGACGGTATTGATCTTGGATGCTTCGGGGTCGATGTTGGCTACTGATGTGGGTGGCGGCACTCGTATGGATGCGGCTAAAACAGCCATCTCGAATTATTTGGATAAGGCGACCGGAACACCACCGGGTCTGGTGGTGTATGGCACCAACACTGGTAGTTCGGATGACGAGAAACAAGCTGGGTGTCAAGACGTCACCACACTGGCTCGTCCTGGTCAGGCCACGACTGGGGATCTGAAAGCCAAGGTGGCGGGGATCAATGCCAGTGGATACACTCCGATTGGTAAATCATTACAAGAAGCTAACTCGTTGCTGCCTGGTGAAGGAGACCGCACGATCGTGTTGGTGTCTGATGGTATTGATACGTGTGCTCCGCCTCCGGTGTGTGATGTCGCTAAGCAGTTGAAAGCTACCGGTACTCAACTCGTGGTGCACACCATCGGTTTTCAAGTCGATGAACAAGCCCGTGCGGAACTGCAGTGCATCGCCGATGCTACCGGTGGCACCTATGCCGACGCGAAAGATGCTGGATCACTGGAAAACACCATCACTACCGCCAGCACCCGAACAGCCACCAGCTACACATTCCCCGATAGAACCATTCAAGGAGTATGGGCCTCACCCGATGCGCCAGTAGATGCAAGTGATCTGACTGCTGAGCAGATCGCTGGGTTCCCGCTAGTAGAACCCGGCACCAAAGACAACCCCGCACGCTTCCACCTCACCCTACCCAAGGTCTCCGGAGGAACCGACGCCGCCGATACGCGTGATGCATACCTTCGAGTACCAATGGCCGAAGGAACACGCCTACAAATGGGCGCCACCGCAGTACCCCCCACCAGAACCGGAACTATTCACACCGATCCCAATGGAAATACCAAATACGAGGCGATCCTTTCCATGTCGATCGACCAATATAACGAAAATGGCTTTGGCTGCTACAATGGCTGGCAAGGGTTCAGAATGGCTGAGCTATCGTTCGAGCTACCGGTTTCCCAGCGATACACCGGGTCGGTGATTGGCGGCGAAGACGATTGTGCCGTCGGTAATACCTTAGTGCGGTTCAGTTTCGGTGGCAGCGCGTTGTCGTTGCAGGAGCCGATTGATGTGGATGTGACGTTGGCTGCGGTGGCTGAGCCTACCGATCTGGGGGATCCGATCAACCACACCGAGCCCACCGAGCGCACCAATAGCCAGTTGGTGCCACCCACAGCTGGAAACGACACCCACGTGTCGGCGTCTTATACCCCCGATCACGCACAACTACTCAACGGCACCACGACCGCCGAGATCGTCGAAGGTGAAACCCAATACTTCGCCATCGACCTCGGCTGGGGACAACACCTCGACGCCAACCTCGAAATCCTCAAAGACGACTACATTGACAAGGGCCTTGAAGGCATCAACCGACAGCTGGAGGTCAGCGCTTTGGGGTCACTGGGACAACCTATAGACCTGGTCAGCCGCACCCACAAGGATGGCTTCAACTTCAACAACGTCCACGTTGAACCCGGAGACGGGCTAGATTTCGGGACTACTCTCCCGGTCACCTACGCCAACACCACCGAATTCAACTCAACCCGCAACGGTTCGTGGTTGGCTGGGCGTCACGTGATCGGGGTGAGCATGATGAACGCCACTGGCAGCAGAACCGATGCCACCACCCAGTCCACACCGGTCACTTACCGGCTCACCCTCACCCCAACCGGAAACACCGTCCAAGGCCCCACCTTCCCCGACACCCCCATCCTAAAACCCACCACCACCACTTCATCAACCAACACCACCACACCCGACCAACAACCCACCACAACCAACAACACCACCACCGGCCTACCCCTATGGGGCTGGGCAGCAATCGGCGCCACAACAATCATCACCGCAGCAATCATCGCAGCCATCCTCACCCTGCGACACACACGCAAAAACCACCACTAACCCAACAACCTGACCGAATCCATCTCATGGTTAGACGATTGACTGCGCCAACAACTAAAATGATCAACAACATTAGATCTGCGTGTTTCATGGGCAGTGATGAAAGACAAGTTTTTTCGGAGATGTGAGATGAAACCTGTGTTGTGTCGACATCGAGGTACGGTGAGGAGTTCAAGCAACTGGTCATGCTGAAGGCCGGTTGAGAGGTCCCACACGATCAGCAAGGTTGCCTAATTCTTACGGCTTGGTCGCGCAGGAGTCCCGGCGAAAGTATCGTATACGTACATCTATTGTGAAGAAAGCAACTACCTGACCTGTTTGATGTGCCGCTGTTTGGATATCGAGGGTTCCGGCTATTGGTCTGACGGAGCAGAAGTGCGCCAGAAACCCAATGTGTAGTGATCATGCATGGTTGGAAGTATCTTTGTTATTCTTCATTCCAGGGTTGGTCAGGCACCTTTGGTGATACAGCCTTTGAGTTGGTCACGGTGAGCACTGAGGTCACCGATGCTGGTAGTGGTGACCTCCCAGCACAGATCCTCACCCTGGTGGAAGAAGGTAATGGATACCAACGACTGGTAATCAAGAATTTGAGAATTCTCAACAGAGGCAACCACCTCAGCAACCGACGTAGAAGAAAACTCATTCACATCAAACGGATTACTACCCACCGTAGCCTTGGTATCACACGAGACCGGGAACGGAGTAGACGAAGAAGAAAGAAGCGCCGTCATACTAGGCACACACGATTCACCGAGCGCATTGGTAGCCACCGGCCCATCCAAACTAAGCAAAGCCTGATTAAAATAATAACTAAACCTGTGAACCTTCGAAGTACCCATCACCGTCACATAAGCTTGCTTGAGCACATCAAGATCAGCAGCAACCTGCGGATCAATCCGCGGAACATAAAACAACCCACCATCAAGCATCGACTGCTCATCGATGGCCTTCTTCTCGCGACCCAAACACTCGACTTGGGTACCGATGGCCCCTGTCGGCGTGACCATCGAGGTGACAATGGCCGAGTAGCATCCATCGGGGTTGAATGCACCGTTCGCAATGCTCACATAACTATCGAGAGAAAAATTATCAACACTCGTCGGACCCGTTGCCGCAAAAGAAGGATACCGTGAATCTTCGACAATAATTTTCCCGTCCTTCAACCAGGCGGACATCACTTTCCCAGCATCCACCCAGAATATCGAGACCGTAGGATTTCGCTCATCAGTTTTCACGACAACTTTCATGCCAACAATATCGTTTCCCGTCCTGGCGATGATTTTATCGAGCTGGGTTTGCGGATCATCCTTAAACAGGCTGCATCCGCCCAACAAGGACGCCAGAACAGCAACAACAACACCCACAGCAACCGGGCGAACACGTATCACGATACCTCCATGCTGACGATCAGAGTCGGTTCAGAACAGTGAATCGGTGCCCTTCTGACCCTTGGGAATATTGCACCGGCCGGTCTCGGCCACCGTGGTGCCGGAGCTATACTCCGACTCTCTGGTCAGCAACTGACGTGTCGCCTCGGTAGCTGCCTCTAGTTTGACCCCAAGCTGTTTGGCGGCCTGAATCCATGGTTGCGTCTCTTCCTCCGTGAACGCCACGAAATCAATCACCTCACACACGCAGGCATCAACCACAGCAGCCCGCATGAAAAAATCCTCATTTGAAATACTACCTGCACCAAAATCTCCAGTCTCTCGTGGCGCACTTTTGGCTGCTTCTTTGCACCATTTCAATCTTTTGCCGATGGCTCCGTGGATTGCCTCACTCACGATGCCTTGTATCAGTGACACTGATTCCACCAGGTCACGGGTGTTGGTCGTCAATGACTCCAACGACGCCAGCCGCTTGGTCTGGTCCAACGCATTCTGCCGGTAGGAATCACCTGCCGCCGACTGCCAACTGTTGATGGTCTCCGCCTGGGTGTCTGCCACGATCTACTCCAGTAGCACCGTGGCCTTCGCCCACCCGTCATAGGGAGACTGGTTCTTGCCCGGCCCATCAGCGGTAGCAGCCCACGGACCCATCACTCCGCCCACGACACTGTCTTCACCGATGCCCCCGACATTCTCCTCGCCCACCAGACGCCCCAGATTCGCAGTCACCCGCGCAATAAACGCATCAAAATCCTGCTGCGTGGTCGTCGCATCATACCCATCAGTGCACAACGGGCCATCCGCGGCAGCCTTCGCGTTCTCCACCTCCGCACGATCATTGCTCAACGCCAGATGGAAACAATCAACCAGCTCCCGCAATCTGTCAGTGATATCCCCACCAGTGAAAACCGTTGCCGTGCGATCCCCATGCACCGAAACAAATTTCCCTGACGGAACATAGGTCATCTCACTCTCAGCAGAAGAAACGCTCACTTCTCCACCACCTTTTCTCCGACGCCCGCGTTTTCCTGTTCGGTCTGGCTGTAGCCTGCGGCCGAGGCGCCCAGATTCGTCGATGTGCTGGTCATCTGCGTGGTCGAAGTCCCGGCAGTGTCCACCGCTGCCAGCTCTGCTCCGCTGTAAGCGGCCAGGGGCTGGGAAACTTTCTCGAAAGTGACCTTCTCCAGACCATCGATCAGCGATTGCACGGCTCTCATCCGCTCACCGAGATCGTCCCAGCGTTTCCTCGACCGGTCGATGTCGACGGGATCCACCTCAATGCCCGGTCTCCCACCAAATGAGGAGAGCTGGCTCTCTTGGCCAAGATTGCCTCCCGCAACAGGCCCCACCCCTGCACCGGAGTCCATGCCCGTTCCGGGGTCGGCACTTGGGGATGTTCCACCAGGGATAGCCGGAGCATGCTGCCCAGGCATACCGCTGGTTTCGTCAGTACCGTGGGTGACACCGGGGCTGGTGCCTGTCCCGGGGGTGGGTGTTATCCACGTTCCGGTGGCCGGATCATAAACATGCCCGGTGACCGGATTCGTGTACCTACCAGTGCCCGGATCATAGGTGCCGAACCGTTCGACGAACCCCGGATCAGACGGCGACCACGGCCTACCCGTCGCCGGATTGATACCAAATCCATAATCGGTACCCACTGAACTAGCAGCCACCGTCCCACCACCAGCACCAAGACCAGCCCCGCCCGGCGAACCAGTGCCCGCACCGCTGACTGGCCCACCGCTTCCAGCACTACCGAGCACCGAGCCCGTCGAACCCAGCCCACCACCAGCAGAACCAGCACCCAACCTGCCTGATCCACCAGCCCCAGTGACACCCACAGGATTCCCTACACCACCCATCATCGGCGGCATCGCCCCAACAGGACCACCAGCCGCGCTGCTGCGTTTCTGGGCTCGCACGGTCGGGTTGATGTCCTCCTCTGTCAGTTCAAGCTCCTTGAGCACATCATCGGTGTCTGCCCGGTAACCGGAGAGCTCCGGGGTGGCGGCACGAGCCTGGGCCGGAGTTTCTTGACTGATCGAGGGCTTCTTAACCATCAGCGGGAATCCTTCCGGTGTATGGGGACAGCACCATTATGGTTTGGCCAAGGACCATCACAGGCATGAGGTGGGCGGTCATCACAGGGACAATCCGTTTTGGAAACTCAGAAGGAGGCTTCGATCAAGCTTGTCATACTCCCGGGCCAGCAACTCCCGCTCACCGAATTCCACCCGTGGTGGCCGGAACTTCTTGAGGGCCTGCCGCCACGCAGTCATCACGCCACGCGACAGTTCACTTGAACGCACCGGACCCTCGATCCACTCCGGATCGAAGCGGGCCGACACCGGATGCCCGAACAGCCCCAAGGTCACAACAACTCCCTTGCCGAAAGCCGACCCGACAGCTGGTTCGCCGACCCACCGCGTCGGCATCGCATCAGTGAGTTCCGCCATCCGGGCATCAATCCGGCACCGCTCCCGGCGGACGATCTCCAAGGTCTGCCAGCTGATGGCGTCGCCGAAAGCCTTGGCAGGCAGCGGGGCAGGACGGGGAAGCGGATGCTCACCGGTGTGACACACCGCATTCATTGCAGCAAATGCGGTAAAGAATGCGTGGTCGAGGCGCGAATCGCGCAGTTTTTCCCGCCAGTTCAATGACACCCGCACGCGACCCGGAGCACCCTCGTCACCGGGCCACACGCGCACCGCCCTGAGCCCATCAGGGAACCCCTGCATTGGATTCCACGCTTCCTCCGCGGCACCAGGCCCAGCACCCTCATCGGTTTCGGGATCATCACCGGATTCCCCGGATACATCCTGCTGCCCGTAGATAGGGGCAGCCAAGAACTCGTCGTCGTCCTCCCAGACCACATCATTGTTCCTGCGGATCACACATCACGATGCTAGAACTCCCGCATCCGCCGGGAAAGGCAATGAAGACCAGGTCTCAGGATATGGACGTGACGTGCAACGCCCGCCCTCTCACCGAATATGGAAATAGGAGCGACGAGCACCGCTGACCAACGATGTGACCGGGCACTCCCCGTCTCCCAGTACTCAATTCACAATGTTGAGGCAAGCGCTTCCTCAGCGCACCGTGACCGAACAAATCCCAATGACAGGCGCCCAGCAATCACACCGACATGGCAGGAGCTACTCATCAAAATCCAAGCTCGGCGGTTAGTTCCTCCCGGATTCGGGCCAGCCGGTCAGCGGCCCGTCGCCGTGCTGCGCCGAGATCCTCACGACCGGACACCGGTTCGCGCACCTCCACGTAGCACTTGAGTTTTGGTTCGGTGCCCGAGGGGCGCACCACTACGCGATCACCCACGGTGCTCTCTATTCGATAACCGACGGTGGCGGGCAGCCCCCGGTATCCCAGCGACAAATCGGCGAACTCGCTCACCTGGTGTCCCCCAAGCCCGGTCGGCGGATCGGCGGCAAGACGTTCCAATCCGGCGACAATCACCGAGCGATCGGCGACCCGGAAGGTGAGTGGCGCAGTGACATGCAGCCCATGGGCGACGTCGAGGTCATCAAGAAGATCGTCGACACTCCTGCCCTTGGCGGTGAGTTCGGCGACCATCGCGCAGGCGATCAGTCCCGCCGTGATGCCGTCCTTGTCCCGGACTACCTCCGGATCCAAGCAGTAGCCGATGGCTTCCTCGTAACCGTAGACAACTCCGGGACCCCGGACGATCCATTTGAAACCGGTGAGGCTCTGACGAGCGGTGATGCCATGGGCCGCGGCAATGGCATCACACATTGATCCCGAGACCAGCGAGCGTGCGAAAACCGGTGGCTCCCCGCCGCCCTCGCCCACCGGAATCTTGGCGGCCAGGTGCTGGGCGAACAACGCCCCGAGCTGGTCACCCGACAATTGCCGCCAGGCCCCGGAGCGATCCGGCACCGCGACCGCACACCGATCGGCATCGGGGTCGAGGGCCACCACGAGATCGGCCTTCACCTCACGAGCCTTGTCACAGGCAAGATCGAGCGCCCCAGCCTCCTCGGGATTAGGAAAGGCGATGGTCGGGAAATCCGGGTCCGGGCTGCACTGGGCAGCAACTGGATACAGCCGGGAGACCCCTGCCGATTCCAGCAGCCGAGTTGCCACCGGCGCACCGACCCCATGCATGGCGGTGAGCACCACCGCCAACCTCGCCATCTGATCTTGGTCCACGCCCAGACGACCGGCGAGCTTCCCGGCAGCAGCCAGGTACTCGTCGACGATCGTCTCGTCCAGCACCCGCCATCCGTCATCGGCGACGGGCACCTCGTCGGCCCATCCGATCTCTTCAATCGCAGCCATCACCCGGGAATCCATCGGGTCGACGAGTTGCACACCACGTTCATGAGCCGCGACGATGCGCCCACCCAGATAGACCTTGTAGCCGTTGTCGGCGGCAGGATTGTGGGATGCGGTCACCATGATGCCCGCATCGGCTCCCAGATGCCGCACCGCGAAGGCGAGCAGCGGGGTGGGCAGCGCGCGGGGCATGACCATCACATCGCACCTGGCAGCCGTCGCCACCCCAGCAGCAGTGCGGGCAAACTGCGCGGAACGGTGCCTGGCATCGAAACCGATCACCATCCTCGGGTGCTCGGCCATCTGGCCGAGCACCGCACACAGCCCGGCGGTCGCGGTGGCGACAATTGCGGTGTTCATCCGATTCGGTCCAGGCCCCATCTCACCCCGCAGCCCGGCTGTCCCGAAGAACAGCCGACCAGTCATCGCCCCGGTAATCCGATCCAATGCACCGGCGTCGCCACGCTTAGCCCTTCCCACCCACTCGGACAGCGTTTTCCGATCGCTCGGATCCGGATCGTGGGCGATCCACCGCTCGGCCGCTGCAACGACATCCATCCTGGCCCCCTTCAATCATCCCGGTTCACCCATTGCACCGCATCCGGGTTCCGCAGGACAATCACTGCGATGAAGATCGGAGGATCCATGGCCACACCACATATCTGCGCTGCCCCCGGCGACTTCGCCCCGGCGGTGCTCATGCCCGGAGATCCCAGGCGAGCCGCCCGCATCGCTGGACAGTTGCTCGACGATGCGGTGATGGTGACCGACGTGCGCGGCATCCAGGGATTTACAGGCACCCACCGAGGCAAACCGCTGTCGGTGATGGCCTCTGGCATGGGGATGCCGTCGATGACCATCTACGCCACCGAATTGTTCCACTACTACGGGGTGCAGCGACTCATCCGGGTCGGCACCTGTGGGGGAATCTCGCCGAAAGTGCAGGTCGGTGACGTCATCATCGCGCTGGGTGCGCACACCGATTCGAATATGAACCAGCAACGCATTCCCGGGATCAACTTTTCGGCGGTGGCCTCCTTCGAGTTAGCCCGCGCCGCTATCGATGCCGCCGCCGACATGGACGAGGTGCACATCGGGATGGTCACCTCCCACGACCATTTCCACTTGCCATCATGGGATCCACTGCGCAACGAACGGCTGGCCGCCCACGGGGTACTCGGAGTGGAGATGGAAGCTGCCGGGTTATTCGGCGCCGCCGCAGAGTTCGATGCCCAAGCCCTGGCCGTGCTGACCGTCTCCGATGATCCGAACGATCCATCCAAGAATATGACCGCTGAGCAGCGGGAAACCTGTTTTCAAAAGGCCTTGGGGTTGGCGACGGCAGCAGCCCTCTCCTGAGACATTCACCGCATCATGCGGGAAAATTCATCCTCGCACTGACATCGTCTCAGCTGAGCGAAAAGACTTGGTGATCAATATCCCAGCCGCAAAACCTGGTCAGGGGCGCAGGAGCCCGATGACGAACAGGGCACCGCCTACGACGAAGATGAAGCCTCCAGCCAAGAAGCCTCCCTTCTTCCATGGGCTCGAGTTCACCAATCGTGCGGTGGCCGAGGGACTGGCTTCTGGTGTCGACGTGTCCTGCTGTGATGATGAGGGCACCGACCCGCCGCCGTCTGGGGCCGTTGTGGGCTGCGTTGCTGATGCAGGGGCGTCGGCCGCAGTGGACTCCGGCGTCTCAATGGCCGCCGTCGTCGTCTCGGGCAACGCAACCGACGGTTCACTCGTTGGCGGGGCTGCTGTCGTAGTCTCCTGGGCCGGAGCCGTGGTCGTCTGAGTCGGAGGCTGAGGCTTCTGGGCAGGAGTGGTGGGCGTGGGCGCCCCGCCGCTGACCGTCAGCTTCGAAGTATCCGGGTACTGGGCAAAATTCTGGGTTCCGTACCAGGTGCCTGAGACCGGATCCTGGGCGACACCGATCCCGATCGAGTTCGCAGCAGGATCGACCATGTTCGCGTAGTGACCTGGAGAATTCAGCCATTGCTCGTAAAAGCCAGCACCGACATCACCGCCGCCGCTTCGCCACGCGATGTTCTCGGAACCTGACTGATAACCAGCCGGATAGGATTTGATGAAATCCGGCCTATGCTCCATCTTCCGGGAGGCCGCCATCTGCTCGGACCAGTCCTGGGAAACCGAATCCAACTCAACGAACCGGGTGACCGGCTGCAGGCCCTTCGAGACGCGCAGGGCGTTCACCTTCGCGAGGATCGTCTCCGCATACTGCTGTCCTTCGGCGGTGATATTCGCCGGACGGACGATACCCCCTCGCTGCGGCGGAGCGGCGAACGCCGTCTGCGGGATGACGGCCATCGTCGCGACGGAACACAGCACCAGAACGGCGCGGGAGAGTTTCATGCTGCTCCTCGGTCGGGATCCACAGTCCCCCTAAGGCAAGCACATCAATGGGGCACGAACGGGTCACGCCAAGCAGTTGCCATGAAACTTCCACAAACCAGTTCAGTGCCGCTGAACGGCCTTGACCTATTATGGCCGCATCCCCGAACCAAGAATATGTCTTTGACAAGGCATCAACCCGTGAATCGGGGCTCTCGGAAGTGGAAATCGAAGGTGTGCGCCACCGAATAGCCAACCTGCTCGTAGGCACGGATCGCGCCGGTGTTGTGCGCATAGGCGGACAACAGACACACCCCGTCGCGGTCGATCATCCGCTGGGAAATGACTGCGAGCATGCTACGGGCCACACCCCGGCGACGATGAGCCGGAGCAACGACCAACCCGGCAAGATGCCCCTTGCCGGCACCGTTGGGATGCGCGGTAATACAACCAATGAGCCGACCCCGGTCGTCGCGCAGGCCAACCCACAGCAGGTTCTCACCGCGCCCCGGGTTACCTTCGAACAGCGGGTTGACCGGCAACGCGAAGGCATTGATCTCCTCGGCGTCGGCGATATCGTCCAACTCGACCAGGTCCCAGGCTGGATCGGGTTCGCAGGCCGGCTGTTTCGTCCACATCCACACCCAGTCGGACTCGTGGCCTTCGCCTCGCTGCCATTGCCCGCCGCCCGGCCAGTCGTTGTGGATATCGACGCTCAGCCAGCACAGTCGCTGTCTAGCTCGCATGCACCGGTCGTCGAGCAGGGACACCGCCTCGTCGACCGCGGAAGTCCCAAGGGTGTCGACACCCACGATGAGCGCGCCACACCGCCCGAAACGATCGGGGCTCTCCATTTCCATCCAGCCAGAATCGCTGACGAACAGTTGCCCATCTGGGTTCGCCTCGTGCAGCAGATAGGGGTCGGGGCCGAAGCGCTCAATGACCTCGGGAAGATTGGCTCTGCTCCACACAGGCATCAGATTACCGGCCGGGACGATGTCCCATCCCATGCCCATCGTGGCCGTTGGGGTCCGTAGCTGGCATCCAGCGGCCACGATGCGCAAGAAACATCAGACCTTGATCACCCGAACGGCGAGACCAAGTTCCTCGTCGCGCGCCCAGTCCGGGGCCGCATCACCGGATTGGATGTCCAAGGCCAGCACCTCGGACGCGATCTGGTCGGCGTACTCGGCCATCACCGAGGCAACATCCTCGCGTACGGAGGCCCACTCCAGCCGAATCCGGTCAGAGATCTCCAAACCAGTGGCTTTCCGGTTCTCCTGCACCAGCCGGATCACCTCGCGGGCAATGCCTGCGCGCACCAGTTCCTCTGTGAGGGTCAGGTCCAAGGCGATGGTCTGCCCGTCCTGTTCCACTACGGCCCACCCCTCGCGCGGGCGCTCGGTGATGAACAGATCGCCAGCCCCCAAGGTCACCTCTCCAATACCGGGCACCTCAATGGTCGCCTCACCGCTGGCAGCCAGTGCCGCAGACAATGCCGCCGCATCCGCGGTGGCCACTGCCCCGGCGACAACGGGAGTCTGCTTGCCGAAACGCTTTCCAAGAGCACGGAAATTCGCCTTGGCTGCAAAATCCACCACATCACCAGCGTCGGCGAAGGTATCGACTGCACCGATATTGAGTTCGGCAACGATCTCAGCGATCAACTCCTCGTCCAGTTGAGCGCGAACCCCCGACCCGATCAGAGCACGGGCCAACGGCTGACGAGTCTTCACCTTCGCATCGGCACGGGCAGCGCGACCCAGCTCGACAAGCTGGCGGGTCACCCCCATCGCCGAATTCAGGGAGGCATCGATCAGCGCGGTATCGGCCACCGGCCACGATGACAAGTGCACCGAGGTAGGCCCGGTGGGATCGGTGGGCACAAAGAGCTGCTGCCAGACGTGCTCGGTAATGAAGGGCACCAGCGGTGCCATCAGCCGGGTGAGCACGTGAAGAGTCTCATGCAGGGTCCACAGCGCCGACGGATCGCCATCCCAGAAGCGGCGACGTGAGCGGCGCACATACCAGTTAGACAGATCATCGACAAAGGCTGAGATCAAGTTGCCAACGTGCTGGGTGTCGAAGCTCTCCAGGTGCGCGGTCACCTCGGCCACCAGTTCCTGGGTGGCCGAGACCAGCCAGCGGTCCAGCACATGACGCCCGGCGACGACCGGTGCCTCACCCTCAGGGCCCCAGCCATTGGCCCTGGCGTACAAGGAATGGAAGGCCACCGTGTTCCAATAGGTGAGCAGGACCTTGCGGATAACCTCCTGCATGGCGGCATGCCCCACACGCCGACCCGCCCAGGGCGAACCCGAGCAGGCCATGAACCAGCGCACCGCGTCGGCCCCATGCCGTTCCATCAGCGGGAGCGGCTCCAGGATATTGCCCAGGTGCTTGGACATCTTGCGGCCATCCTCGGCAAGGATGTGACCTAGGCACAGCACATTGCGGTAAGAGGATTGGTCAAAGACCAAAGTGCCCACCGCCATCAGCGTGTAGAACCAGCCACGAGTCTGATCGATCGCCTCGCAGATGAAGTCAGCTGGATAGTGCTGCTCGAAGTGCTTCTTGGAGCCCTCGGCCCAGGGGTAGCCCCACTGGGCGAAGGGCATCGACCCGGAGTCGAACCAGGCGTCGATCACCTCGGGAACCCGGCGGTAGGTACCCGATTCACCCGGCAGGGCGAAGGTGATGTCATCGACGAAGGGCCGGTGCGGGTCGAGATCGGAAAGGTCGAGGCCAGCGAGTTCGCCCAACTCGGCGCGGGAGCCGACGCAGATCATCTTCGATGGGTCCTCATCGTTGCGCCAGATCGGCAACGGGGTACCCCAATAGCGACTGCGAGACAAGGCCCAGTCGATGTTGTTGTTCAGCCAGTCGCCGTAGCGGCCGTGCTTGATGTTGCCGGGGTGCCAGTTGGTGGCCTCGTTCTCGTCCAGCAAGGCTTGTTTGATCTGGGTGGTGCGGATGTACCAGGAGGGCTGCGAGTAGTAGATCAGCGGGGTGTCGCAGCGCCAGCAGTGCGGATAGGAGTGGGTGTAATCAACCTTGCGGAACAGGATTCCACGGGCGGCGAGATCCGCCAGGATCGGGGCGTCGGCCTGTTTGAAGAATAGCCCGCCAACCAGATCGAGACCCTCGGCGAAGGTGCCGTCGGGACGTATCGGGTTGACGACCTCCAGGCCATAGGCCAAACAGGTGAGCCGGTCTTCGGCGCCGAATGCCGGGGCCTGGTGCACCACTCCGGTGCCGTCCTCTGTGGTGACGTAGTCGGCCAGCAGCACATAGTTGGCGTCGTTGCGGAAGTTCACCTGGGTGAACGGACGCTGATAGTGCCAGCGCTCCATGTCACGCCCACTGACCTCGTCAACGACGCGATAGGCCGGTTCCTCAGCACCGAGCACCTCCTCAAACAGATCCTTGGCGACGACCAGCGTGTCGGTGCCGTTGGTCACCTTTAAATAGGTGACCTCGGGATGTACCGCCGCGGCGGTATTGGAGATCAGAGTCCATGGGGTGGTGGTCCACACCAGCAGGTCGGCGCCTTGCCAAGGCCCGTCAAGCAGCGGGAAGCGGACGAAGATCGAGGGATCGGTGACATCCCGGTATCCCTGGGAGACCTCATGGTCGGACAGGGCGGTCTCGTCCCTGGGGCAATACGGGGTGACCCGATAATCCTCGACAAGCAGGCCTGCGTCGAAGATCTGTTTGAGGGCCCACCACTCGGATTCAACGTACTGGGGATCCATCGTCCAATAGGCCTCGTCGAGGTTCACCCAGTAGCCCATGCGGTGGGTCAGTTCTTGGAATTCACCGACGTAACGCGACACCGAGGCACGACACATCTCGTTGAACTTGGATACCCCGAAGGCTTCGATCTGCGACTTGTCCTCAATACCGAGTTCCTTCTCGACGGCCAGTTCGACAGGCAGCCCGTGACAGTCCCAGCCGGCCTTGCGATCAACGCGGAAGCCTTGCATCGTCTTGAAACGCGGGAAGACATCCTTAAATACCCGGGCCTCGATGTGATGGGTTCCGGGGTGCCCGTTAGCAGTGGGCGGGCCCTCGAAGAAGGTCCATGGCTTGCCGTCAGCGGTGGCCCGCCAACTGCGGGTAAAGGTGTCGTTGTCATCCCAGAACTCAAGGATCCGGTGATCCATCGCAGGCAGGTCAAGTTGGGCAGGAACGGCTTTGTAGCCACGGGTGGTGTCGCTCATCAATGTCCTTGGTCGGTTGTCCACTCAAGGGACGAGCGGTCATTGCCGACCACCCGCGGTACCACCCCTGTTGGGAAAAATCCCCACTCATTTCGTGTCCTGCTGCCGGTTCTACTGAGCCCATGGGGGCTGTTCTTCCGGCGGCTCCGGGGTGATGGCCCCATCACTGCCTTGCAGGCACCCGGTCATTGTAGGGGCGGGGCCACGAGACCCGAAATCGGTGGGCATCACGTGGCATCCACTCCATGCCCGAAATCCGACACGCCCTGATACAGCTCTGCATCTTTTCACATTTACCCTTGTCAAACCGAATATTATTGAGGTTCAGCAAAGGATCGGCGTCATCCATGTAACGAAACACTTCCCCCGGGGCGTCTAGAGGTCGTGAGCGGTTGCCGCGACCTTTTCGGGGATGTGTCGCTGTCAACCTATTGCCGCAGGCGTGGTGACTCGGATGGAGTGCCCAAGAACCTTCGGTGCTGGGAAGCTGTCGGGGACGTGCTTCTCGCTCAGTGTGAGCAGGACCCGCTGTCCATGGGAAAGGACTGACGGGTCCTGCCACGCGCTCGCATGGTCGGGCGCTAAACCATGTCGCTTTGACAACGAGAATCATCTATTATCAGGAGGGGATCATCGAGTGGATGCCGCGCGCCGAATGACACCGCCCCCGATCCCCCACATACAGACAACCGAGAGCGAGACATGGCAACCCCCAACGGTTATGAAGCCTTGGTCCAAGACCAAGGTCCATCGCTGTTCCGCCGTGCACTGTTGCTCTCCCACGACTGGCATCTCGCCGAGGACTTGGTCCAGGAGACTGCCGTGACTGCGCTGATGAAGTGGAAGAAGGTACAAGCGGCACAGGACCCTGCGGCCTATCTCCACACGATGCTCACCAATGACTTCCTCTCCCGGGCGCGCAAGCGTTCTTTCTCGGAGGCTCCGACGGAGATCCGGGTACCCGATACCGTCGACCCATGGGTCAATCTGGACAACGAACTCCAAGTGGCGGAGGGCTTGTCGGTGCTCAGCCCCATCGAACGTGCGGTGGTGATCGGACGCTACATGGATGATCAACCGGCAGCCCAAGTGGCCGAGCGGCTGGGCCGCACCGAGTCATGGGTGCGGGTGACCGCGCATCGTTCGCTGGCGAAGATGCGCGCCACCATGACCGAGGCCCCGGCAGGAGGGGTGCGATGAACCTGCTCGACCGTCTTCACAAGCTCGGGGCCACTCCTGCCGAGCCGAACGACTTCTTCGCCGACCTCACAGCCTCGGCCATCGGAACAGCCCAGCAGCGTCAGCGCGTCCGCGCCCAGCACACGGCCGTGGCCAGCGGAATCATCATCTCGGTGATTGCCATCGTCATCGTGATCTATGCCATGGTCAACGGTTTCGGTGATGGTCAGGATCCGACGCATCCCCCGGCCAGCCAGTCAACTCCGGTTCCATCTGCCATGAAGCCGAGCCCTAGCCAGACCCCGGTGCAGCCGACTCCTTCCGCTTCGCCTTCTAAGACCGAGGAGCCGCCCGCCCCGTCGTCGTTCGAGAAGCCAGCGCCGCCGGTCGCTCCGAGTCCCGAGCCCACGGTCTCCACCAGTACCCCGACACCGGCGTCCAAGCCGCTTCCCCGGACCGACAACGTCCCGGAGCCGACCGATTCCTCTCCATCGGTCACCGCCATAGTCCAGATTCCCATCGTCGCACCCGCCAAACCAGTTGACACCGACGGCGATGGATTGCCCGACGACACCGAGCGGCTCATCGGTACCGATCCGAATAATCCGGACACCGACAGTGATCGCCTTGATGATCATCTCGAATACGTCGTGCTGAAGACGGATCCGCTACGCGTCGACACCGATGGTGATGGATTGCCCGACGGCGACGAATACCTGGTGTACGGGACCAACCCGCTACTCACCGACACCGATGGCGATGGGCTCGATGATCGTACCGAGATCATTGTCTTGGGGACCAATCCGCGAGCTGCCGATACCGATGGCGATGGCTACGACGATGCTTGGGAAGTCCAAGTCGCCACCGATCCGAAGGTTCCTTCCGACAATCCGATGACCCCAGCCAATATGCCAATCTGCCGGACCGATGGCCTGACCGCAGGAAGATGGGCCCTTTCCGATGAGCCTGCCGCCGGACAATTCTCGGCGACTCTGACCGTGGCGAACACCGGGCGGATCACCTGCTGGATCACCCACATGCGGGCGCTTTTCGACGACGGCCAGCACCACACCATCAGGATGCAGGGCGATGTCAACCGTGTCGTCCCACTGAATGGCACTGGAACCGTCGGCGTCGTCTACACGACCTCCTCCGGTTGCCCACAAATCCCCGGTGTCCTCACCCTCAGCTTCTTCGAGACGAGAACCTCGGCCGACCCTTGGTTCTCGGCCTCAACACCGGCCGCCTGGCCGGTATGCCGCACCGACCCGTAAAAAACGATTGTGCCGGTCTGATCACGACGGGCGCCCAAGCGGGCATACCGTACACTCATCGCATGACCGAAACATGGCCGTTCGTCCCCGAACCTTTGCCGAGCGAGGAGCAACGTCAGAAGGCCATCACCGGACTAAACCAGGCATGGCAATCCGGGCAGATCACCGCCGAGGAGTTCAATCAACGGGTCCGGGGTATTCTTGATGCCCAAAGCCTTACCGAGGTCGAGCAGGTGGCTCCCCCACCGAACCAGCTCGAGCCTGTCACCCACACCGGCGAGATGATCACTGATTCGTGGGATTCAGAAAGCCGGAGCAGAGTTCCGGCACGCTGGGCACCGGAAGAGGCCGTTGGCCGAGCAGCAAGCATCGCTATCCTGGGTGGATCGACCTTGGCCGGGAACTGGACCCTGGCCCGCAACCTGTGGAATTTGACCGTCATGGGCGGCAGCGTGATCGATCTGCAAGAGGCGGAATTCACCGCACCGGTCACCGTCATCACGGTAGGCGCGTTCTGGGGTGGAGTCGAGATCATCGTTCCACCCGATCTGAATGTCGAAGTCCAGGGAACCGGCATCATGGGTGGTTTCGACTGGAATTCCAAGAAGGCCGCCGCGCACAAGGTAGATCCCGATGGCCCGAAGGTGATCATCCGTGGAATCGCGCTGATGGCTGGCGTCGAGATCAAACGCAAACGCCGCTTCAAACACGACGACAAGGACGAAAAATCGTTCACTCGACGAAGCGACGACCAGAAAATGCGCGACCGAGAGTCACCTCATCGGCATACTCGAGATCGGCACCGACAGGAAGACCGGAGGCGAGACGAGACACACGGATACCGGGAGTCTGACCGAGAAGACGACTGAGGTAGGTGGCGGTTGCCTCTCCCTCTAGATTGGGGTTCGTCGCGAGAATCACCTCGACGATCGAATCGTCGGACAGCCGCCGAACCAGTTCAGCGATGTGCAGGTCACCGGGGCCACGCCCGGCGATCGGGGAGATCGACCCACCGAGCACGTGATAGCGCCCCCGGAACTCGCGGGTGCGCTCAATGGCCACCACATCCTTGGACTCCTCGACCACGCAGATTGCGCTCGGATCGCGACGCGGATCACGGCAGATCCGGCAGACATCCTGGTCGGTGACGTTGAAGCACACATCGCAGAAGTGCACCTGAGCCTTCACTTTGTTCAAGACCTCGGCAAGGCGTTCGACGTCTTCGGCTGGCTGGTCCAGTAACCAGAAAGCGATTCGCTGGGCCGATTTCGGGCCCACCCCCGGCAGGCGCCCCAACTCGTCGATGAGGTCCTGGACTGGTCCGTCGTACAAAGTGCGCCTCTCAGAAACCCATGGGACCCATGAGCGAGGCTGCATGGTTCGTCATGGAGGTGGATGCCTGGCGCACCGCCGCGATGATCAGATCGGACAGGGACTCCAAGTCATCCATGTCCACTGCCTCTGGCTTGATCACCAGCCCGACGAGTTCACCCTGCCCGGTCAGGGTCGCGGTGACCATGTCGCCACCCGCAGTGCCGGTAAATGTCTTGGTGGCAAGCTCCTCCTGAGCTTGGGCGAGCTGTTCCTGCATCGCCTGGGCCTGCTGTAACAGGGTGTTCATGTCCATGCCTTCAGGGAACATGGATGGTCCTTTCTGTTCGATGGCCCAGATCAGGACCGTTCGTTTTCCTCAATAATGTGTGCTCCCAGTTCCCTAGCCAACAATTCGGCGGCATCGGTTTCCGAATCGTCGATGACGATGTCATCGGGAGCCACCTCCTCGTAGGGGTCGTCCTCCGGTTCCGGGACTGGATCAGGAACATGGGCGGGAGCATGCCGGGACTCGTGCGGGGCCGAAGGTGTACCAGCGGGACGCTGCTGGGCAGGAATTTGCTGCCCAGGGGTCGGTGGGACAGCTGAGCGTTGGGTCGTGTGGGTGGGTTGAGTGGCGGGTGAGGAGGTAGCTTGCGCCACCGCCCGGGTCTCCTCACGGGACGGCCCGCCGTCCACTGAGGCCGTGATCCGCAGGTCGACGCCGATGACCTCGACGATGGAAGCTCGCAGCACGTCAGCCGAACCGCCACCATTGAACCGCTCCAGAGTGCCGGGGGAGCTGAAACCGAGCAACAACTCCCCAGCACGCACCTCGACGACGTGGGCATTCTGGGAGACCAGCGCGTGGGTGAACCGCTTACGCGCCTTCACCTCCTCAAGCACCTGGGCCCACAGCCGGCGGACGTCGGCGGTACCCGGACCACCCGAGGAACCCAGAGTTGCCGGATGCTCGGTTGGCTGTGGATCCTGCTGCGCGACCTTCCGCAGTTTGGCTGTTTCAACGGTGTGCCCATCTTCGGGGCGCACCGGAACTTCCCGGGATTCCTCAGGGGTCGATACGGGTGCTGAGGGCTGAGTCACAAGGTGCTGCGGAGTGGATCGGCTGCCAGATGCCCCACCCATCTGCTGCACCATCGTTACGGGTTCGTCCTGATCTCGGCTCACTGATCCGGCAGGAGCATCGGTGGGCTGCCCAGAGGCTGCCAGGACGGCAGCAGGTAGTGGCCCTCCCATCTCGAGGCGGCGTTCCAGCCGGTCGAGGCGGGCATGCACCCCACGGTCGCCGACATCAGATGTGGGCAGCAACACCCTGGAGCAGATCAATTCCAGGTGCAGGCGCGGGGCCGTGGTACCCCTCATCTGGACCAGACCCGCGGCGATCACCTCGGCAGCCCGGGTCAGTTCCCCCGGCCCCATTGCCGCGGCCTGCCCACGCAGGCGCTCCGCCTGGTCGTCGGCGACATCAATGAGCCGGGATTCGATGGCATCGGGCACCTGGGCGACGATCACCAAGTCGCGCATCCGCTCCAGCAAGTCCTCGGCGAACCTGCGCGGATCTTGTCCGGTCTCAATGACTTTGTCGATGGTGGCGAAGACTCCACGTCCGTCACCCGCAGCGAAGGCATCGACGACGCCGTCGAGCAGGCTATCGGGGGTGTAACCGAGCAGCCCGGCAGCCGCGGTGGCCGTGACTATCCCGTGGTCGGCTGCTCCCAGCAGTTGGTCGAGCACTGACAACGAGTCACGCACCGAACCGGCCCCGGCACGCACCACCAGCGGCAGCACACCCCGCTCAACCTGCACGCCCTCGTCATGGCAGATCTGTTCTAGGTATTCGCTCAGCACACGGGGGGGAACCAGACGGAACGGGTAGTGGTGGGTACGCGAGCGGATAGTACCGATGACCTTCTCGGGCTCGGTCGTCGCGAAGATGAATTTGACGTGCTCCGGAGGCTCCTCGACCACCTTCAGCAGGGCATTGAAGCCCTCCTTGGTAACCATGTGGGCTTCGTCGATGATGTAGATCTTGTAACGGGAACCGACCGGAGCGAAATAGACCCCCTCACGTAATTCCCGTGCGTCATCAACCCGGCCATGGGAAGCGGCATCGATCTCGATGACGTCGATTGATCCGGGGCCACCGGTGGCCAGGGCAACACAGGAATCGCACACCCCACACGGTGTGGGGGTGGGCCCCTGCTCGCAGTTGAGACAGCGGGCCAAGATACGTGCCGAAGTAGTCTTGCCGCAGCCGCGAGGCCCGGAGAACAGATAGGCGTGGTTGACCTTGTTGTTGGCGATGGCGCGCATCAACGGTTCGGTGACGTGTTCCTGGCCGATGACCTCGGTGAAGGTATCGGGACGGTAGCGCCGGTAGAGGGCCAGTGGAACCCCGCCGTCACCAGGCAAACCGCCCTCGCCGGTGGCCCACTGGTCGGCTGGCATGCCCGAGGTTGCAGGCATCTGCGCTGTCACAGCATCTGGCACCGGGGTTATGGAAGCAGGCTCATCGGCCAGTTCCTCTGGACCGGTTTCCTCGTCGATGTCGGCCCCTGCGACTGCGAAGACTGGCTCAACCTCACCATCTGCGTCTGAGGAACCATCGGCATCAGGGTCGTCGTCCTCGTCGGCCAGGGCCGCTGCCTCGATCACCGAATCGGGATCGACCTCACCGTCCACCACCGGATCCTCGGCGATGCCCTCATCAGATGCAATGTCGCAAGGTGGGATAGGTGGGGGAAGTTCCTCACCGAAGAGATCGACCCCACCCTGGACGAATTCGAGCGCATCAAAGGCGTCGGGCTCGTCATCAGGATTCAGAAGGTCAGGTTCGTCAGCCACGAACACAGACTAGTTGGTCACACCGACTGTGGCATCGTGGGCGAAACATGCCGCGGTAGGCCGGGAGCCGGGCACCGGCGAAACTCCCGTCCGTCCCACATGCTGGGTAGGGTGAGCGCGGAGGTGCAGCAATGGACAACATCACGAGGAGAACGATTCTGGGGCTATGCGCAGCGGCGGGTCTCGCGGCATGCCAGACGAACAGATCCGCGCCGACCCCGGTCAATGCACCCCCCAATCCCTTCGATGACTTCTACGACAAATCCTTCCGGTTGAGTGAGCTCTCCGCCGATCCGATCCCCGCAGTGTCCCGCCCCGAGGTGTCAGCCGGACTGGGCGACGCAGTCATCGACCCGACCTATGCGACCCGCATCTACCGGATAACCGCTGCAACCCCGGAGTCGGGAGCCTGGCTACGTCACGAGTACTCACGCCGACAGGTGTTCAACGCCGACAACAGCAGATTCTTGGCCCAGGGCGAGAACGGCAGCTGGAGCCTGCACGACGCCACGACCTTCGAGCGCATCCGGGTGCTGGAGCGTCTGGAGGGCGACTGTGAACCGCTGTGGGATCCACATGACCCCGCCCGGTTCATCCACACCGCACGCAACGGAGCCACCACGTGGTGGGACCAGGATGGCAATGTCGTGCTCGACCTGGCCGGCAAGACTCCGTGGGGCGATGCGACATCGTTTTGGACCAAAGGTGAGGGCGGGCTCAGCGCCGACGGGCGCCGCCTGGCCCTGATGGCGACACGCTACGACGAGGCCACCCAGAAGAACTCCTGTTTCGGCATCGTCACCGTTGACCCAACCATCGGGAAAGTGATCGGGACCCTAGATGCACAAGACTTCCCCACTCCAGGCGCTTTCCCCGATCATGTGAGCATCGCCCCAAGCGGGAAGCGGGTGGTGGTTTCCTGGTTGGCCGGGCAGGGTGGCACCGTCGCCTACGACGAAAAGTTCAAGGATCAACGTCGGCTGATCGACGCGTCCGAGCACTCCGACCTGGCGATCGGGGCCGCAGGTGAAGATCTGCTGGTCGTCGCCGACTACGGTGCGGGACAGATCACCGCCATCAATGTGGAGAACGGCGAACGCACCAACCTGCACACCCTCTACCCAGCCTCAGGGGAGGCCTATGCCTGTCACATCAGCGGCCAGTGCTTCGACCGCCCAGGCTGGGTGGTGGTCTCCAGTTACGCAGACCACACCGATTCAGCACCCGAACAACCGGCCCCAACGCTGCGCCCAGAATACCGCAAGGTATGGCTATTGGAGTTGCGGGCGGGCGGCAGGGCATTGAATGTGGCCCACATTCACGCCAATTGGGATGACGTGAGCGGCGATTCCTATTTCCTGGAACCGCATGCGAGCGCCTCCCGCGACCTGAGCCGCATCGTTTTCGCCTCCAACTGGGGTGGTGGGGAGATCAACGATTACCTGGTCGGCCTGCCCAGCTGGGTACTGGACTGAGTTCTAGGGCAAAGGCCAGTATCCTTAGGGCATTTGCTTCACGTCACCAACCTGGTTTCGGGCCTGCTCGGCAGAAGCTTCCCCGTGCTCAGCATTGGTCACTGTCGTGTTCCCTATCTGAACATACCTGTTGACATCATCTACGTGACTATTGGCGTTGTCAAGGGGAAGTCGGGCACCCGCTTCAGGGCTAACCATCCCAGGAAATTTCGGGCGCTGTCCGCCGACATCATCGAGTCCTTTATAGCCTATGTTCTCCAGCCTCTTCCCCAGTTTTGCCAACTGGTCTGCGAGCTTATCCGTGACGCTTGACAGCGTGTCCCCTGCGCCGTCCATTGCTCGGCCGCTCTTTCCAAGCTTTCGCAGCAGATCAGAAACCTTTCTCACCAACTCCGACAATTTCTTGGAAAACTTGCTGAACACAATCGCCATCTTCGCAGTGAACCACGCAGTGAAGGCCGCAATGGCCGTCCCAAGGGTCGGAATCGAAGCGGCCAAAGTGAGGAGAGCGTTCTTGATCACTTCCGTCAGAACTTCTTTCAGCAGGATCCACAAAATTTCGCGCACGATGGCAACCACCGCGCCAACCATTTGCATGAATCCGGCAACACTTCCCAAACTTTTTGCAAGCATTTGAAAGAAGTCACGAACCCCACGTGCCGTACTTCGGTAAAGATTAGCCTGCGGACACTTCCATGAATCGACATTCGCAATCATGTCCACGTAATTGTTCCCAAGATTTACGACAATATTTCCCCAGTCGATCCATCTTTGTGAACTCGAATAGATCCCATCCGGGTCCCCCGCGAGCATGTTCAGTGCTTCATTCAGCGGCTTCACATGTTCAAGGATCAATGATTTCAAACAGTCCAGTGCTGCACCAATGATAGCCCCGAGCGGATCCAAGACGGTCGTCAGGATATCCATCCCCGCATTGAGAACGGAGGTTGCATCACCAAAATTGAAATGACCATTGCCCAACTCTTTGCTCGCATCAGCGATCGCTGAGTAGATCGGAACGTTCATCTTCGCGCCGCCAGCCGTGACGTCGGGCAGCGCAAAAGTATTATTGTCATTCATGCCCGCGCCCCTCCAATTCCTGAGAGCATATCTTGAATATTCTTCGCTTCAGCAACATTCGCTTCCTCCGTCTGTTGATAGTCATCGGCCGTACCGGACAGATTGCCGCCGATACCCTCCACAAGATCAGCGACCCGGTCGACCATTTTCTCAGCACTCAAGAGCATCACCGATAACCCAGCACACACCATCGGGCCAACGAACATGCCATACATCTGAGCCTGATCAGCACTAGCGCTGGAAATTTCACCACTCATGGTGTGGACATCGCCCGCCAAATTGCCAACCGCGCTTGCATGGTCACGCAAATCGGCAACATTCACTTCAAAATCTTGCACTTTCACTCCTTCTCGTTTGCCAGCGCAACACGATCCTGCTGATTCTTGAACTCATCGTGCGCTTTTTGCAGCACCGAGTACGCTGGGTTTTCCGAATCTGGTTCCATCACCGCCACAAGCCCAAGAGCCTCGGTGCTGGCCTTAACACAAGCAGTGGAATACAGCTTGAGAAACTCCTTGGACAGCTCATTCGCACCGGCGTCCCCGAATCGTGGCCGAAAGACGACGTCAATCAGCTTCCCATGACCACTAACAACAACACTCAGATGAGAATTAGACTCCGTCACCTCGATCTGTTCAAGACGCTGAGCAAGTCCTTTCGCCTGATCCTGAATTCTGGCAATCTCCGCCTCGAACTCAGCTTGGGCCGTATGCGGATTGATCCGATTGTTCGGATCCCAGCCGGGAACGTCATCAAACAGGTCATCGAACGAGAAACTGTCACTATCATCGACCTGAATGTTGTTCTCCACCCACGCTAGAAGTTGCTCGTCAGTAAGATTTCCTGCCTGTACCCCACCAGCCCGGTCACGCTCTGTGGTTCCAGGTTCCTCATCATCTGTTATCGCGACCGATACATGGGCGCGGATGCCCGCCGCTAACTCCTCGTTGCCGGTGATACGGGCAACTCGATTGGCCAATCCGGAAGTGGCTTTCGATTCGAGTTCGGCGCATGCGGCCAACAGCTTCTCTCGCAGAGCCGTCGGCGCGGTGCGAAGCGCTCTGTCGGTGAAGGTCAGTTCGGTGATCTGAGTCGCTCCTTGGAGCTTGAGACAGAACTCGGGGCACTCCTTGGTTGACGCCGACTGAACGAGTGCTGCGGTGAGCTCCTCGCTCTGCGCCTGGAGCCGTTCAGACACGGCGTTCAGTTCATCAATCACGCGTTGGAAATCAGGAACTTGAGTCACATTGAGAACACTAGCCCCACCGATTCGGCGCCGGATCGTCTCGGAAGCTCATCTTCGGGGCGCAACCACCTGAGCTTGGATACTCACTTAGGACGAAAAGGGGCTCCCCGCGCACCCGACAGAGCTCACTTACCCTTGCTACCTTCCGGTCCTGGGGGAGTTAGGCGAGATGCCGCCGCACGGGGAACCTTCACCCATCATATGTGCTCGGGGCCGTCTGGCACCAACTCGGTGGAGTGAGTGACCACCACCGGGCACAGCGCCTCGCGCAGCACCTGCTTGGAGGTGGATCCCAACAACAGGCCCTTGAACCCACCCCGGCCACGGGAACCGACGACCATCAGGCCCATCCCCTTCGAGGCCTCAACCAGGGCAACCCCAGGACGCCCACGCTTGATCCGGGTCTCCACTTGCACGTCGGGGAACTGAGCCTTCTCCGGAGCCAGCATTTCATCGACCATCTGCTGACACTCGGCGGTGATCGACTCCATCGCAGCTGCCCAGATGTCGGCATTGAAGGCATCGTAGGGCCCGATGTCCCAGGAGTTGATGACGATCAACGGTACCCTGCGGGCGTTGGCCACCTCGAAACCGAGGTGTAGGGCAACCTTTGCCTGGGCAGAATCGTCGACGCCTACCACCACCGGGCCATCCGGGGTGATCTCGGCAAAATCAGAGATCACGGTGATCGGCCCGCGAGCGTGGGCGGTCACCGCATCAGATGTGCCACCGAGTACCTTCACCGAGACGGGGGCGCTCTGCCCACGGGCCCCGACGACGACCATCGCGGCCTGCTTGGATGCCTGGGCCAGCACATGGGATGCATGGCCGTGTACGAGCTGGCCACTCACCACTACACCGGGAAAACGCTGCATGACCTCAGCGACCCGCGCATTCAGACGTTCCTGGGCCGCCTTGGTGTACGCCTCCACATAGGCGACGCCATCATGGATACGAGAGGCCGCTGAGGTACGGCCCGGTAGGGGCATCTCCGGGATGACATTGACGATCACGAGTTCCAGACCGCGGGCCACCGCACGATCTGCGGCGTAGTCAATGGCCTTGGTCGCCCGGTCCGATCCATCGGTACCGACGACGATCTTTCCTGCGATATTGGTTGCGGTAGCCATGACGGCCTCCTTCGACGACTTCATCGGTGTCCGAATGGTTGTCACCAAGCCTAGTGCCCAGCGGCGACGTAAGTGCGATCCCCGCGCGGTATAGGGCTGGCCCATCACACTTGGCCCATGGGAAGACAAACTCGCCCACGGCGGAAAACCCGGAGCGCTGCCGGGATAGATCAATTCGACTGAGACAGAAAGGCGAGGATCGCACGGACCCGGCGATTCTCCTCGTCAGGCGCCAGGCCGAGTTTGGCGAAGATATTCGACACGTGCTTGGCCACCGCGGCGCTGGAGAGCACGAGCCGCCCGGCGATCTGTGAATTGGACTCTCCGCGAGCCATCAACTCCAGCACCTCAAGTTCCCGCCGGGTCAGCTCGCCAAGCCCGCTACGAGAGGTCATCATCATTGCCCGGGCAACCTCCGGGTCAATGACCACCCCGCCGCTAATCACCAGCCGCAGCGAGTCGATGAAATCAACCACCTGGGAGACCCGGTCCTTCAGCAAGTATCCCGATCCACCCGATTCCACAGGGTTGGGCAAAGCGAATAGTTGCTGGGCATAAACCGGGGCCACGTACTGGGAAAGCACCATCACCGACAGCCTGGGGTGAGCCGTCTTCAGGTCCAAGGCTGTCACCAGCCCGTCGTTGGACATCGTCGGGGGCATCCGCACGTCGGTGAGTAGGCAGTCGGGCGCATCGCCACTCTCGATCATCGCGGTCACCGTCTGGCGGACGGCATCGGCCCGGGACTCGGTGGCGACGATGTCGAATCCCTGGCGTTGCAGAAGTCCGACCAGGCCCTCACGCAACAGGGCGGAATCATCGGCCACCACCAGCCGGGGCCGCGCGGCGTTGGTGTCATTCACAGGTTCACTCCGGATTCTCCCCGGTGCAACAGCACCGGAATGGTTGCGATGAGTTGGGTTGGGCCACCTGGCGGGGAAGTGAGGGAGAGCCTCCCACCAAAGGTGGCGAGCCGTTCTACCATCCCGGCAAGACCATGGCCGGGAATGATCCGTGCCCCGCCGGGCCCTTCGTCGAGGACGGATATCCGCAGATCCTGGTCAGCACTGAGCAGAACGGTCACAGGGATTCCCGGGACATGCTTCGCAGCATTAGTGATTGCCTCGCACACGAAGAAATAACCGACGGCAAGCACCCCTTCAGGCAGTTTTGGCAGCGGATTGGGGCACACAATCCGCACCGGATTTGCCGCGGTGGTGGCGACATCGCCCAGCGCGGCTTCCAAGCCCCGCTCACCCAGCACCTGGGGATGGATGCCACGCACCGTGCGGCGTAGAGCCGACAGTCCATCGGAAAGTGCTTTCCCTGCCTCGGTGAGCAGGACTGCGAGCTCTGGATCGGAACGCACGGCAGGCGAGAGCTGGGCCTCCCCCAACTTCATGGATGCGGCCACCAGATATTGCTGGGCACCGTCGTGCAAATCCCGTTCGATGCGCCGACGCTCGATCTCGTAGGCCTCGACGATCACTCGCCGGGAATTCGTCAGCCGCTCAATGGTGCGTGCAGCATCCTCCTCCCCAGCAGGCATCCAGGCCGGCGGGATCTGCTTGTGTCGCCCAAACAGCACACCGTAAATCTATCCCCACTCTCCACCTGAGACGAACCGATCGGGTAGCGCTGGCACTACCCACAAATCATCCCCAGCACTGTGCCGCACCAGACGTCATCCCGGTTGGATGAAGCCATGAACACAACCACCGCAACCCAGCCTGTACTTCAGACCCACGACATCACCAAGTCCTTCGGCCAAGTCCCTGCCCTGCGCGGAGTCTCGCTGACGGTCGGAGCCGGCGAATCGGTGGCCATCATGGGCCCATCCGGTTCCGGCAAGTCCACTCTCCTGCACTGCCTGTCTGGTGTCCTCACCCCCGAGATCGGTCAGGTCAGCTTCTGCGGTGAAGAGATCTCCTCAATGAGCGATCGGCGGCGTTCCCACCTGCGTCTGGCAAATGCTGGCTTCGTCTTCCAGGACGGCCAGCTGATTCCCGAGCTCAGCGCCCGGGAGAACATCGCCCTGCCCCTCATGCTCACCGGCACCAAAAAGTCGAAGGCATTCGCTGCAGCCGACGAGGTAATCGGACGGATCGGCCTGATCGACCTGCGCAACCGTCGCCCCGGCGATATGTCCGGCGGCCAGGCACAGCGCATCGCCATCGCCCGGGCCATGGTGGCCCGTCCCAAGGTGATCTTCGCCGACGAGCCCTCCGGCGCTCTTGATCAGGCCACCGGCCACGAAGTCATTCAGTTGCTCACCACCACCGCCCGGATGGCCGGCACCACCCTGGTGATGGTGACCCACGACATCAACGTCGCCCGCTGGTGCGCGCGGCTGGTAGAGATCCGCGACGGGCTGGTGCACTCCGATCGTCGCCTAGACATCGAATCCTCCAAGAACAACAACACCCCGATCCATGAGGAGGTCATGCTGTGAGCACCACCCTCGTCGCCCCGCCCCGCGCCCAAGGACTCGGCTCCCTGGCTCTGCAACTGACCCGTGCCAGATTCAGCAGCAAGGAGGGGGAATCCCTGTTGTGGGTATCCGCCGTCGGCGCCTACAGCATCGTGACGGCCACTGCCCTGACCGTGACCGCCGGAACAGTGATGTTCTGGAATCGCTGGAAGCACCCGCATGGTCTCATCGCCGAGGTGCTGGCCGCCGACTCAACCTTCGATGCCCTGCCCATGTTCTACTTCATCTTGGCCCTCATCGCCTGTGCTCTGGTCGTCCCCTCGGCAATTTCCCTCGCATCCGGAGCCGCGGTGCTCGGGGCGCGCGGTCGGGAGCGCCGCCTGGCGACGCTGCGGTTGCTGGGACTGTCTTCGAGTGATGTCACAAACATGACCTTGGTGGACACCATGATCCAGGCCAGCATCGGCGCCCTCATCGGAGCCGTCATCTACTGGTGCACCCACGGCCTATGGGTCAACCTGGAGATGCTCGGCATGGCCATCACCGCCGATGAAATGACCCTTTCCTGGTGGATGGCGCTGCTGGTCTGCGCCGCGGTGGTGCTGCTGGGCCTATTCTCCTCATGGCGCGGCCTGCGCCAGGTGCGGATTTCCCCGCTGGGTGTCGCACGGCTCTCCTCCCGCCCAGCCATCAGCTGGTGGCGGATGGTCGCCTTCGCCGCGATCCTGGTGTTCGGCGGAATCATCTGGTCCTCCTTCGACCCCAAAGCCGGCACCGGACAGCTGCTGATCACGATCGCCGTCCTCATGGTCTTGGTCCAGTCGCTCAACATCGTCGGCCCACTGATCCTGCAGCAGATCTCCAAGCTCTTCGCAGCACTACCTACCCCCACCCTCATCTGGGCCGCCCGTCGCATTGAAACCTCGCCGAAGGCCACGTGGCAGCGGGTCTCCGGGCTCTCCTTGCTGTCGCTGATCGGTGGCTTCGTCGCCATCATGCCGATCGCCATCGACTCCTCATCAGCGACCGGCCCCGCAGCGACCCTCACGGAGGCCGCCCGCTGGGACTTCTCTAAGGGAACGGTCATCGTCTTGGCCTTCGGTCTGCTGCTCACTGCGGTATCGGTATTCGTCTCCCAGGCTTCGGGGGTCCTGGAGCGGGCAGAGCAGTCCCGCTCGATGCACAAGATGGGTGCCCCCGACGGTTTTTCAATGAAGGTCATGTGGGTCGAGACTCTCGGACCCTTCGCCCTCGCGATCATTCTCGGTCCGCTGATGGGCATGGGGCTGGCCTATCCGATGTACCAGTTTGCCGCCAGCCGAGGCTACGCACCGGAGGCCAGTACCGGGGTGCTCATCATGGCTGCAGTGTTGGTTTCCGGTCTCGTCCTCACGGTGGCGGCATTGGCCTTCTGTCATCCGCTGCACCACCGGATACTCACCATTCAAGAACGCGTAAACGATTGAAATTCAATAGAAAAAACCCGTGGGGGTATCGGCACGCAAGACCGGTATTCCCACGGCATGCACAACGGGCCCATCAAAAAGTCACCAACTGATTACAACCCTGTATCGGTCGCACTTTCCAAGGCGCGTCGCGAATGCATCAGAACATGTCTCTAACCTAGTCTCCCCAGTGGAAAGCCCCTGAGATGGAGACCCGACATGGATACACAGATCACTCGCCGTCGCGCAGAAACCCGGTCCAAGATCCTCGACGCCGCAATCGGTGTTTTCGCAGATCGCGGAGTGTTGGGAGCTAGTGTCGAGGAGATCTGTGAACGAGCTGGTTTCACCCGAGGCGCCTTCTACTCAAACTACTCCTCCAAGAACGAATTAGTAATCGCCATCCTCGAACTGGACCGTGACAACTCTGCCCAGGCCTTCGAGACGATGAGCAGCGAGGATGCAGCGCAAGTGATCGGTGAGCTGCTGGGCTCCCATGAGGGAGAGGTCACCCGCGAGTCGCTCCTGAAGTTCGCCACCGATTACTTCATGTCCCAGCAGAAGACCGACCGCGACTTCCTGCTTGTCTATCCCGAACTGCGGCTCTACGCGGCCCGCAATCCCGAAGTCCGTGACGCCTTCCTGAAGACCCACAAGCTGACGATGGAGGTGCTCAGCGCCCAGCTCGACCAAGTAGTCGAGTACTTCCAGATCTCGGTCACCATGCCCACCAGATCGTTTATCGAGAACATTGCTGGACTGTGGGATGTGATCATGCTGCACGCGGTAATGGAGATGACTCCGCGGATGAACTGCATCGCCGACCTGCCGCCAGAGGTCCTCGAGCGGGTATTGAAGCCGCTGTATGATTTCGTCTCCGGATGGGCAGTCGACGCTCCCCTGTTGCATCAAGACCAGGAATAAGGAAAGCGACCATAAGTCCTGACTGATCCGGTCAATTGAGACCTTGCCAACGGCAAACCGGCGTCATCCCAATACTCTGCGTAACGCTTGACCCAGGGCAGCCGACACCGCATCGTCGCGCACTGCGACGCGAATCCAGCCCGGACCCAGCCCGGGGAAGGTGTCCCCACGTCGCACCGCGAAACCATTTTCCGCGAGTCGCGCCACCGGGTCATCGCCAAGTGCCGAGGCATCCACCAAGATGAAGGGCGCACGGGACCCGGCCACCACCGACAGGCCGATATCGGTCAGGGTGCCGATCAACACCTCGCGTCGCGTAGCGGTCAGGGCACGTACCTGGGCAGCATGGTCTGCTGCTCGCGAGTCACCGATCAGCGACATGGCTCGCAGCGCCGGGGCCGACACCGGCCAGGGAGCCTGCAAGGCGCGTAGCCGCGCGATGAGCTCGGCGGGACCCACCAGGTATCCGGCGCGCAGCCCGGGGATGCCCCACATCTTCGTCACTGAGCGCACCACGAGGATGCCCTCCATAAACCGACAGATCAGCGAGGGTGCGTCGTCAACAAAATCCATGAAGGCCTCGTCGACGACCACGGTACGTCCAGGTCTGGCGAGAGAGGCGATCGTCTCAGCGGGGTGCAGCACCCCGGTGGGGTTCGTCGGATTGCCGACAACGACCAATTCCGCGGTACCGGGGATCTGCTGCGGGTCGAGGCGGAATCCGTCATCGGCACGCAGCAACACCCGGGAAACCTGATGGCCGGACGTCCGGGCTGCCTGCTCCGGTTCGGTGAACTGGGGATGGACAATGGTCGTCCGTCCGCCCGCAAAATACCGTGCGATGAGGGTGAAGGCATCGGCCCCTCCGGCGGTGCACAGCACCTGTTCCGGCCTCACCGCGTGGTGGGCAGCGAGTATGGCCTCGGTCGCGGCAGGGTCCGGGTAGGCGCCCCAGGCGGAGCGGTCCTCGACGATCTCATCAATCAGCCAGTCGGTCGACGGGTGGACGTTGACCGCCAGATCGACCAACCCGGGCGCGAGATCCCCATCGCCGTGGTGGCGCAGATCGGGTTCTGGGCGCCGCCCGGTGGTGGTGGCGATACGGACAGCAGCACGCCCACGGATGGCCCGGGCGTGAGCCCCGGCGACGAATCCGGCGACGATTCCCGGAGCCCCCACAGGATGAATGTGCTGGTAGCAGGCAAGCACATTGACCCCGACTAGTCCTTCGGTCTTGGTGGGGTTACCGGGAGATGAGACCTGCCAGGCCGCAGGCAAGGAGTCATCAAGCAAGGTGGTGGCGGTGCGATGGAACTCGTGGGAATTGACTTGCTCCCCCGCCCTGGTCATCAGGGAATCGGTGGTGGCAGTGAGGGTACGGTAGCCGAGGGTAAGCCGCGGGGTCATCGTGGCATCTATCGGCAGTGCACCAGCCATGTCCATGCCGTCCAGACGCCGGCACAGGTACAGCATCCCGGCGCATTCCGCCCATGTGGGCACCCCGTCGGCCACAGCACGACGGACCTCCTCTAGCAATGGCAGGTTCGCGGCCAGTTCTTCGGCGTAAATCTCGGGGAAGCCGCCACCCAGGTAGAGGCCGTGAACATCGCTGGGCAGATGTTCGTCGGTCATCGGGTCAAATTCGACGACCTCGGCCCCTGCGGCCCGGAACAGTTCGACAGTTTCGGCATAACGGAAAGTGAAAGCACGCCCGGCGGCAACCGCGATCCGGGTGCCCGGGTGCGGTACCGAACCGGCTTGCTGCAAGGCATCACGCAGATGACTGACGGGTGACCATGGAGTCACTTCCAGTTCGGGGGCGGCGGTGGCCACCCGGAGCACCGCATCGAGATCGACATGCTCGGCAACCAGGTATGCCGCGGCGTCGACCGCTGCCCGGGCTTGGTCGCGCTCCGCCGCGGGCACCAGGCCCAAGTGCCGCGAAGGCACCACAAGGTCGGTGGAGCGGGGAACGGCCCCCAGTACGGGCAGGCCGACGGCCTTGAAAGCGTCGCGCAGTTCACCGACAGCGCGGGCGGAGCCGCACTTGTTGATGATCACCCCGGCGATGTGGGGGGCCACCAGCCCGCCACCCAGCAGATCCCCGCTGCGGGCCAGCCCACCGACGGTGGCGGCCAAGGTACGAGAAACCCCGGTGGCGTCAGCAACCAGCACCACTGGTGAGCAGGTGAGGGACGCGACATGGGCGGTCGATCCGAAGCCACGCACTCCGTCAGTGACTCCGAGGCGGCCGTCGAGGAACCCCATCACTCCTTCGATGATCGACAGCTCGGCGGGGCCGTACTGGTCGTCGGGCAACAGTGCACCATGGGCGAGCAGCGGGGTGATGAGCTCGGTTCCACACAGCCAGGCATCCAAGTTGCGCCCCGGGTGGCCGGTGGCCAGCGTGTGATAGCCAGGGTCTATGTAGTCGGGACCCACCTTGAACGGGGCGACGCGATGCCCGGCTGCGGTGAGGGCACCCATCAACCCGATGGAGATGGTGGTCTTACCCGAGGAAGAGTTCGGTGCTGCAACAACGATGCGAGGAATTCTCATCTCACCACTCAATCCCGGCCTGCCCACGTTCACCCTTGTCGAAAGGATGTTTAATCTTGTCGAAGGTGGTCACCAGGTCGGCCGCGTCGATCAACTGCTGGGGGGCGTTGCGCCCGGTACACACCACGTGTACGTCCCCGCGTCCGTTCAGCACCTCGACGACCTCATCAACGTCGAGCCATCCCTTGTTGAGCACATGGTTGAATTCGTCGAGGATGATCAGTCGCTGCCCGCCATCGCTGAGACGCCGACGCACCAGTTCCCACCCCTCGCGCGCCAGCCGAGCCTGATCGGCTGTCTGTCCGGGACGCAGTTTGGTGCGTCCAGCCCCGAGGTTCACCCATTCGATCTCCCCGCCCACGCCGGTGAACCTGTGCTGCGCGGCGAGGGTGGTGAAAGCAAGGCGTTCCCCGGTTGGCCAACGGCCAGCCTTGATGAATTGAAAGATCCCGATATTCCATCCCTGCGCCCACCCGCGCAGACCGATGCCCATTGCTGCGGTGGTCTTGCCTTTGCCATCACCGGTGTGGACGATGAGCCGGGTAGAGTTCCGCTTCGACCAGGTGGTGGGTTGGGCGATGGAATGCGCTTCATCTGCAGATGAACCTGCACTGGTGGTCTTCGTATTGGTGTCAGACGGTTGTTTCTCGACGGCTTCGTGCCGCACACCGCGACGTCGCGCCTGGGCTGCGAGTTCCACCATGGTGTCCAGGTCGAGGTTCTCCTCGCAGGCATCTGCCAAGGTGTTGATCATGCGTTCCCGGGCTGCTGCATAACCCACCGCCGATTCGTCGGGGCGCCAGGGCGATCCGGTGACCTCAGCGACGTGCCGCAGGAACGCGAGCCGGAAAGCGTCGTTCTCTAAGGAACCGTGCAGCATGGTGCCGTACACCTCGCCGACCTGCCATCCGTCAAGGAAGGCGGTGGCCTGTCCGGTGCGGGTGCACTGACCGTGGTGTATCTCGTAACCGTGCACCTCATGACCGTTCCAGTGGTGGACGGATAGCTGGGTGGTCTTGGCGTCGGCGAAATCGACACGCACCGGCAACAGCCCCAGCCCGGGGACCTCACCGACCCCCGATTCGATGGTGTCGTTGATCACTTCGGCGAGCATCTGGTAGCCGCCGCACACCCCGAGTACCGGGCGCCCCGCCCGAACTCTCGTGGAAACAACCCCGTCAAGACCATGTTCTCGCAGCCAAGTGAGGTCGTGGACAGTGGACCGGGAGCCGGGCAGCACCAGCAGATCGGCCGCAGCCAGGAAGTGCGGGTCATCGGTCATTTCCACCTGCACCCCCACGGTGTGGGCCAGGGCCTCGACATCGGTGGCATTCGATATCCGCGGGAAGCGCACCACCCCGACCCGCAGGTCATTGACGCCGAGGGAGAGATCGGGTTGATTGCGCCACCGGTCCACCGATAGCGAGTCTTCCCCGTCGAGCCACACTCCACGCAACCACGGCAGCACCCCGAGATTACGCAACCCGGTCCGGGCCGACAGATCGTCCAGGCCTGGGGCGAGGATCGAGGCATCGCCACGAAATTTGTTGATCACATAGCCGACGAGCTGGGGACGGTCATCGTCGCGCACCAACCCCCAAGTGCCGAAGACCGAGGCTAGTATTCCACCCCGGTCGATGTCTCCGACGATGACGACCGGCAGATTGAACTCCCTAGCCAAACCCATGTTCACATAGTCCCCGTCGCGAAGATTCACCTCGGCAGGGGAACCAGCACCCTCGGTAATGACGATGTCGTGGGCAGCGGCGAGTTCCTCGTAGGCTGCGAAGGCGGCCTCGGCCAAGTGCTTTCGGCCAGTGGCGTATTGACCAGAGTCGAGTATCCCTCCGGGGCGCCCACGCAACACGATGAAGGAGCGACGATCGCTGCCGGGTTTGAGCAGCACCGGGTTGAGGGCTGAGGTGGGTTCTACCCCGGCGGCCATGGCCTGAAGGTACTGGGCCCGGCCGATCTCGGAGCCATCGGCACAGATCATCGAATTGTTCGACATGTTCTGCGCCTTGAATGGAGCCACGTCGAACCCACGACGACGTAATGCCCGGCAGATGCCCGTTGTCACCAGTGATTTGCCAGCATCGGATGAGGTGCCTGCAATGAGAAATCCGGTCATCGCAACTCCTGGTTGTGAAGGTGGGACGCAATTCGGCCCACCGTGGTGCGGATGGTGTGGGGTGAGTGGTCGGCTACATTCGCTGGGCGCGACGAAGCGGACCGGCCTGCCCCGTGGGTGGAGGTCGTCGGGTACATGCCCGGGACGGATGCGCAGGCCCCTGGGTAGCGGGCAGCCCGGGGGACCGAGAAAGCGGTGGGCTCATGCCTGGTGATAACCCCCGGTCCCGTGGCAAGAAGGCGGCAAGGTGCAGCGTCTATGGTGGTTGCGTGCGCATACTCCTGCTTGGCGGCACCGCCGATTCGCGTCATATCGCCGACGAGTTGACCGCTCGCGGCCATGAGGTGCTGGTCTCGATGGCAGGTCGCACCGCTGCGGCACGCGCCTCGGCCGCCCGGGTGGGAGGTTTCGGCGGGCCCGAGGGGTTGGCCGCTCACCTGACCGAGGAGCACACCGGAGCGGTCGTCGACGCCACCCATCCCTTCGCGGACCGGATGCACCACAATGCGGCCGCCGGATGTGCTGCCGCCAAGGTGCCGTTGATTCGTTTCGAGCGCCCAGGCTGGCGCACCCATCGATTTGCCGAAGAATGGGTGTGGGTCGGCTCCCACGCCGCGGCGGCAGGCGCCGCCGCAGGCCATCCGGGCACTAAGCTGCTCACCGTCGGTCGCCAACCACTTTCCCACTACTTGGAACTGCATCCAGTAGTGGCCCGCATCGCCGAGGCCGACGCAACAACGTACCCACCTGATTGGCAGATCTTGGAGGCCAGGGGGCCATTCGGTCTTGACGACGAACTGGACCTGCTTTCCAGCACCAATGCATCGGTACTGGTGACCAAGGATTCCGGGGGCGACTCGACCGCCGCGAAGCTCGACGCCGCACACCAGCTGCAGATTCCGGTGGTGATGGTCGCTCGTCCGGCCCCACCCGCGGGCGTGGTCACCGCGACCAGCATCGCCGAGGTGCTGGCTGCATTGGGCTGAGCGGGCGCGACCGCGCACCCCGGAACGATCACCAGGGTGCGGGATACGCAAGATGAAGGCACTCACGGCGAGGTGGGCAGTTCCAGGGCAGTGACCGCTCCGATGACCGTGATCGCCGGGGGCTGTATCCCTTCGGAGACGGCGAGTTCGGCGATCTGCCCGACGGGTGCCCGCCACACCTTCATCCGCGGCGAGGCCGCGTCGACAATGATGGCCGCCGGAGTCGCGGGATCGAGACCAGCCCCGGTGAGGGTGGCGACGATCTCGGTGAGGTATTCCACCCCCATCAACACGACGATGGTGGTGTTGGAGACTGCGACGGCCTCCCAGTTGGTGCGTGACTTGGGGTGGTCCGGAGGAAGGTGCCCGGAGACGACACTCACTCCCTGGATGACACCGCGATGGGTGACCGGGATACCAGCCAGGGAAGGAGCCGCGAATGCCGATGTCACACCAGGGATGACAGTCACCTCGACGCCTGCGGCCATGCAGGCTAGAGCCTCTTCGCCGCCGCGACCAAAGAGGTAGTTGTCACCGCCCTTGAACCGCACGACGTTGCGCCCTGCGCGAGCATAGGCGATGAGCATCTCATTGATCTTTTCCTGAGAGGTCTGTTCGCCCCGCGGAATCTTGCCGACGTCAATCAACTCAGCACCCTCGGGAGCCTCCTCCAATGCGGCGACCGGGGCCAGGTGGTCGTAGAGAATCACCTCTGCGGTGCGGATGGCACGCAGGCCTGCCACGGTCAGTAGGTCCGGATCGCCGGGACCGCCACCGACGAGGGTGACATGGCCTTGGTTCGTGGTGCTCATCGTTTCTCCTGATGTCGTTCGACCGCTGTCGAGTGATGCCTTCGGATGGGGATCGTAGAGCCGCTGCCGGGTACCCTGCCAGTTGTGAGCGACACGCAGTATCCCGACCTGACAGCCGAAGAGGTCACCGCACTCGGTGCGGTTCCCGGCCTTCCCGACGAGGCTTTCGAGCACGACGGGCTGATCACCAAACGCCATGTGCGGGCTTCGGCCTTCGCCTTCCTGCGCCCGCAGCCCGGCCAGCTGTTGTGGGACGTCGGCACGGGTTCGGGGGCCATGGCGATTGAGTGGTGCCGGGCGGCTGAACGAGCGACAGCAATCGGCCTGGAACGCAAGCAGGTACGCGCCGACCGGGCCCGTCGCAACATCGAACGGTTGGCGCCCGGGCTGGTCACCGTCGTGGACGGGGAGGCAGCCGAAACCTTGCTGGGGTTGCCGTCCCCGGATGCGGTATTCATCGGCGGCGGAGTGACCGACGGGGTGCTGAAAGGTTGCTGGGAAGCGCTGAAACCCGGCGGACGAATCGTGGCGCACGGGGTTACCTTGGAAACCGAGGCACTGCTGGCGGCCCAGTACCGCTCGCATGGCGGGACACTGAACCGGATCATGATCGATTCGGTGGACACCATCGGACGCTTCCTCAGCTGGTCACCGGCGCGACCGATCACCGCGTGGGCAGCGACGAAACCGGAAGCGGTGGGTTGAGGATACGATGGAGCCGTCGGCGAGCATCGCCCACGTCGGCCCATGATCTCTCCTTGAGATGGCGCGTCCCAATCAATCAACTGCACCCGGTGAGTCTCTGACTCCCGTGCCGCCGTCCCTCGGGGCGGTGACACGTCCACAGTGGCGCGACCGTGCCGGAGTTTCCCGGCTTCCTCAATCCGCGTGCTTGTGACATTCTAGACCCCATTCAGCAACCTGAAAGAGAGGCCGCAGTGACCGTGGAATACGAGTACCTCGTCGACGCCGGGAAAATCTACGAGGAGTCGTTCCGGATCATCCGCGAGGAATCCGACTTGTCGGAATTCCCCGACGATGTGATGCGAGTCGTCACCCGGATGATCCACGCCGCCGCCGATACGAAACTTCCCGAACTCATCAAGTTCACCCCCGGAGTCGTGAAAACGTGCCGCGATGCCCTGTGGAACGGCGCCCCGATCTTCTGCGATTCCCGGATGGTTGCCTCGGGTGTCATCCGTTCCCGGCTGCCCAAACAAAATGAGGTGGTCTGCCTGCTCGGCGACGAGCGACTGGCCGAGATCGCCAAACAGCACAACACCACCAAGACCGCTGCGGCGGTGGATCTGTGGGCACCGCGCCTGGAAGGTGCCGTCGTCGCAATCGGCAATGCCCCCACCGCCTTGTTCCGGCTGCTAGAAATCGTCCGCGACACTGGCGTGAAGCCCGCTGGTGTGGTGGGCATTCCGGTTGGTTTCGTTGGGGCTGCCGAGTCGAAACAAGCCCTGGTTGACAATCCCTACGGCTTGGAATACTTGGTGGTAAGCGGCCGTCGCGGAGGTTCGGCGATCACCTCGGCGGCGATCAACGCGATCTCCTCCACCGACGAGCGCACCAACGAGATCCGCAAGTGAGCGATCCGGCAGGGACCCCGGTGGACCACCGGACGACTTCCGAGGCCTCCGCTTCGGGGGTATTGGTTCCTGCCGAACCCAATGGACCCGCTCAGCTCGGGGTGGAACCCGGGGGTGGTTCCCAGGCGGGTGGGCGCCGCGGCCAGTTGGAATCCTCGAAACTTCGGCCCGGCTGGACGACGGGAGCCTGTGCCGCTGCGGGTGCCCGTGCAGCCTATGCAGCCTTGTTGACCGGCGAATTTCCCGATCCGGTGACAGTCGATCTGCCGCAGCACCGGTCACCCGCTTTCGCGCTGACCAAATACCGGTTGGATGAGGCTGGGTTTGCGGAGGTGTGCGTCACCAAGGACGCTGGTGATGATCCGGATGTGACTCACGGGGCGATCATCCGCACCCGGGTGTACCGGGGGTCGGCCGAGTCGGGAATCGTTTTCCGCGCCGGTCATGGGGTGGGGACGGTCACCCTGCCGGGGTTGCCGTTGGAAATCGGGCAGCCGGCCATCAATCCGATGCCGCGTGGCTACATCACCAGGAATCTGCGGGCAGCTGCGGGGCTCACCGATGGCGACCCAGACCCGGATGTGGTGGTCGAGGTGGGCGTCGACCATGGCGAGGAACTGGCCCGCAAGACGATGAATCCACGGCTGGGGATCATCGGCGGAATCTCGGTATTGGGCACCACCGGGGTGGTGGTCCCCTATTCGTGTGCGGCATGGATCGACTCGATCCGTCGCGGTGTGGACGTCGCGAAGGCGCTGGGGCACGACCACGTAGCCGGATGCACCGGCTCGACCTCGGAGAAGGTCGTCCGTTCGTTGTATGGGCTGCCGGAAACGTCCCTGCTGGATATGGGGGATTTCGTCGGTGCTGTGCTGACCTATCTGAAGAAGGTACCGCTGCCCAGGCTGACCATCTGTGGGGGTATAGGAAAGCTGGCGAAGCTGGCCGACGGGCATCTCGATCTGCACTCGGCGCGTTCCCGGGTCGACTTGGACTTCCTGGCCACTCTAGCGCGCGACAACGGTGCCTCCGACGAGGTGGTGGAAGTCATTCCTGCTTCCCAAACTGCCTTGGGCGCCTATAAGAAGGCGAAGGAGCTCGGATTCGATCTCGCGACCATGATCGCCGAGAAGGCCCGCCAAGAGGCCCTCGCGGTGTTGGCTGGAGCCCCAGTGGCAACCGACATCGTCGTCATCGACCGGGCAGGAAATATTGTGGGGCGCGCGGGCTGAGACCCTCCGGGCCGGGAAAGAACACGCATGGGCGGCGATCTGGCCGCATCCGCATATGAAAAGACCCGGTGGCCAGCCGGGTGCAGCTGGCCACCGGGTCACATTCATCATCGTCGGCTTGCGGCGACGGCGGCCACTGCCACCGTGCGTGAGGCGGCACTCACATGTGGGTCTCCGCTGCCCACGACGCCGACGACCATCCCATCGGCCACGCCGGTGGCTGGGGTCCATGCAGTACCCGAGGCACCGTCGTCGGAACGCACGCAGAAGATCCGCTCCGCGGTGGCCCACTCGACCACCTGCGCATTCACCTCGGGGGAATCGGTGCAAGCCAGCACATACCAGGCGCCATCAAGGTGCGCCTCGGCGATCTGACCGGCAATATGGGTAACCAATCCGTCGGCCACGAAACCGGCCATCCGCTCCCCGAGCTCGGGAGCGACGACCTCGACATTGGCACCTGCGGCCACCAGCTTGCCGACGCGACGGGCTGCCACACGCCCACCACCGGCGATAACGACCTTGCGATCCCGCAACACCAGCCCGGACAGGTAGACCGGGGTTTCGGCAGTTTGCCCCTGGCGGGCCTGCACGGCATCGCGGTAGCGGTCGACAACGATCTCGGCCAGGGCATCACAGTCGCCGATGACGCGGGCCACGCGCACCTCGGCATCCGGATGGTTTCGTGCCCAAGCCTCGGTTTGTTCGTGGGCCCAGTCCTCCAGCCGTCCGGGGAATAGGTAGTGGGGCATGACGACGATACGCCGCGCGCCCTGCCCGTGGGCTTGGTTCAAGGCGGTGGTGAGATCCGGGGATGCGACCTGGATGAATCCGTTGACGACCTCCGCATAGCCGCCCTCCTCACGCAGCACCCGGCCCAGGCGCACGTGGTCGGCATTCGCCTCGGTCAGCGAGGTGCCCCGGCCTAGGAAGATGACGGTGGTCTCCTCGGAGGTCCACTCGCCCATCGCCTCGGCGATACGTTCACGTGCGGCGGCCCGCAACCGCGGATCCGGGCCCAGGTGCGGTGCGTAGGAAACCGATCCACCTCCGCGCCTGGCCCCGGCGGTATAGGCCTCGGGGATGTCCTCCCGCACGTGGCCGCCGGTGCCGATCATCAGCGGCACCACGACGACATGCTTGTCCGAGTCCGACACAATGGCCTCGGCTACGGCATCGTCAATCGGCGGATCGGTCAGCTCCACGTAGCCATCGTGGACCTCCACCCCCTCAGGGGCGAGCATCCCCCGTACGCGGTCGATCAGGGCCTTGCAGGCCTCTTGTCCACGCCCGATACGGGTGCCGTGGCCAGCAATCACAAGAGCACTCATTTGTTCTCCAACCATGTGTAGTCACGCGGGGTCACCATGACCTCGTCGTCGGTGCCGGTGGCGATCATCCGCGTCGACGAGGAGCCGATAAGGACGATCGAATGCATGTCCACCCAGTCGACGTCGAAGTCGGCGATGGTGGAGATGCGGAAATTCTGGCCCGGGCGGGTGGCATCCTGCACCACGGCCACCGGGCAGGTCGGCGGACGGTGCGCGCCGATGATCTCCAAGGCACGCGGCAGATGCATGACGCGTTTACGGGAACGCGGGTTGTACAAGGCCACCACCAAGTCGCCCTCGGCGACGGCCTGGAGTCGGCGCTCGATGTCCTCCCAGGATGTGTGCAGATCGGACAACGAGATGGTGGCATGGTCATGGCCAAGCGGGGCTCCCAGGATTGAGGAGGCCGCCAGCTCGGCGGTGACCCCTGGAACGACCTCCACCTCGATACCCTCGGTGCCCAGTTCGTAGGTCGGCGAGGCCATGGCGTAGATCGCCGGGTCGCCGGAGCACACGATGGCGACGTTGCGGCCTTCCCGCGCTTTCTTGATGCCCAGCAAGGAGCGTTCTTCCTCGGACCCCATCCCAGATGCGACGATCTCGGTGCCAGGACGAAGCAGGTGCCTGATCTGGGCGACATAGGGGCGGTAGCCGATGACCACCTGGGATGTGCGAAGCACGTTGGCGGCGCGCGGGGTCAACAGATCTTCGGCACCCGGGCCTAGCCCGACGATGGCCAGATGCCCGACCGGAGCGATCCGCCCAACCGCGATGGTGGCTTCGGGGGTCTTGGTCTTCTCGACGATCAATTTGGCACCCGCAGCCAGCACGGAGGCTTCGGACACCGAGGGGGTGCCCACGGCATCGGCGGCGTGCTGAGAGGGGTTGGGGGCCTCGATCGCTGCCAGCGTCTTCGCGTCGATGGTGCGGAATTCAACCCCGAGTTCACCGGCCAGCTCGATCAGCCCTTGCTCGTCGGCCTTGGCATCGACACTGGTCAGCAGCTTGATCGAGGAGAGCGATAGATTGTTTGCGGCGAATGTGTCGGTGAGCAGGGAGCGCAACGATTCCACCGGGGTATCGCGGTTGCAGCCCATGCCCACCACGAGAGATTTCGGGTGGACCATGACGGTCGGCAGGTCGTCGGCGGCAGGGTTGGCTGCATCGGAGACGAGAATCCGGGCGACGGCCGGCGGGGCGGGCGGCAATACCTTGACGTGAGTGCCGCGACGCTCGACGCGTTCCACTCCCGGTTCCCAGACATTGTTCGGCAAGGCGGGCATCGGCCATGGTTCGGCGCGAACCAGTTCCACGGATTCGCCATCAAGCATGGCGCGGGTAACCCCTGCCAGATCGCCGGTGGTGTTCCAGCCCAGGGTGTCTAGGCCCGGAATGTCCTGGGCATCGGTGGCGGTGGTGACTACCGCGGTCGCCCCGATCTTTTCGGCGATGGTGCGGGCTAACTCGTTGGCCCCGCCCACGTGGCCGCCGACCAGTGGGATGACGAAGCGCCCCGCCTCATCGACGACGACAACGCCCGGATCGGTCTTTTTATTCTCCAGGTACTCCGCGATGAGCCGGGTGGTCGCGCCCAAAGCGATGTGGGAGATGATCAGGTCTGCGGAGCCCCAGGCCTCCCGTAGGCCGTCGGCGGCCGAGCCGGTGAGGATCGTCGTGCCTCCGAGGGCCTTGTCGATCTCCTCGGCGCGGGCGATAGCTGCGACGGTGGCGGCCACCTGGGTGATCTTGGGCTTGGTCATTATTTCTCCTGCTCAGCGCTGGTCGGTGAGAGAACCATCGGGATTGCGGGCACCTGAGATGGCGTGTTGTTCGCCGAGTGCCGCGGGGTCATCCGGGTGGTGGGCGAGCACCAGCACCACATTGGGTTGGGTGATGTCGCCGACCTGGCGGGCGGCGGTCTCGTCGAGCACCCGGATGCGCTCGTCGTCGGTGCCTAGGTGCTCAGCGAGTACGTACCAGCGCCCTAGCCCGGCGCTGGCCTCGACAATCTGCGGTAACCCGACCTTGCCGTCGGTGAGCAGGCCCACCTTCGGGTGGTGGCGGACGGCCTCCAGCGCGGGGGCTGAATCGTTGCCATGAGCAGAACACAGCAGCGCGTCGTCCCACGGCAGGGCGACGGCCGCGAAGGCGAGTTGCAGGGATGTGACCGCGGGGATGACCCGCACCGTCAAGCCCGCGGCACGCAACCGGCGCACTACCCCGTAGAACAAGGGGTCGCCCGAGGCGATGACAACGGCGTTTCGTTCCGGACCGAGCGCCTGGATAGCCTCGATCGCCGGGGCGATGCGGCCCAGTACCACCCGTTTGGCCTCGGGCACGCCTAGGGCGTCCAGGTGGCGGCGACCGCCGACGACTAGGTTGGCGGCGTCAGCTGCGGCCTGCATCCCAGGGGTGATCTCACCTATGAACCCGAAAACCTTGATCATGCTTGAGCTCCTTTCTCGGCCAGTTCGGCGGCGGCCTGTGGTTCGGCCTCCCGGTATTCGTGCCGAAAGCCGGGGTGGTAGAGATGTGAACGCTTCACCATCGGTTTCTCGGCCAGGGCCGGACCCACCAGGATGACGGTGTGCTTCCAGAATTTGTGTTCCTTCATCACCTGAGACAGATCCTTGAGCTGGCAGCGCAGCATCACCTCGTCGGGCCAAGACACTTGGTGGCCGATGATCACCGGGGTGTCGGGGGCGTAGCCACCGGCGAGCAACTCCTCCTGGAGCACCTTGTTGCGGGCAGCCGAAAGGTAGAGGGCCATGGTCGTGCCGTGGGCAGCGAATTCGCGGACGGTCTCCTTGGCGGGCATCGGGGTGCGGCCACCTTCCAGGCGGGTGAGGATTAGTGATTGAGCAACCTCGGGGAGGGTGATCTCCACGTTGGATCGGGCGGCGGCGGCGGAGAAGGCCGAAACTCCGGGAATCGACTCATGGGCGACACCCAGCTTGTCGAGGATCTGTCGCTGTTCGGCGGTGGCACCGTAGATGGCCGGGTCTCCCGTGTGCACTCGTGCGACGAGCAGTCCCTCGTCGCGAGCCCGCTCATAGGCGGGGGTGATGTCTTCCAAGGAGGCCGTCGCTGAATCGATCAGCTCGGCAGTTTCCTTGTGATCAGCCACGATCTCCGGACTGACCAGGGAGGACGCCCAGATGATGATGTCTGCCTCGGCAATCACGCGGGCACCGCGCACGGTGATTAGGTCGGGGGCGCCGGGGCCCGCACCGACGAAGACCACCTTTCCGGCGCCCTCAGGCACCTCGGTGTTCTTGACGACGCGATATTCCGGTTCGTTGTTCATCGACTCGCTGCTCATTGACGCCTTCCTCAGATGCGTTCGCCGGTGCCGCCCCGCTTGGGCGGCCAGATAACGGAGGTGAAGTACGGGGCCTCGTCGACCTCGGATAGCGGGGTGATCACCTGGTTCGGCAGCCCAATATTGGAACCGGCCACCGCAGGATCGTCGCCGACTAGTTCGGCGAGCTTCCTGACATGGCGTCCTGCCTTGTAGACCACGCAGGTGTCGACGACCTCGGAGATCGCGGTGAGCTGTTCGGTGCCCTTCTTTAACGGAACCAGGGCCAGAGTTTCGTCGCCTTCCACCAGTGGGGTGAGACAGGCCGCTGCGAGGGCCTGCATCGCCATGATGCCGGGCACTACCTCGACCTCTAGGCCTGCGATGTGTTCGCGCACCCCTGCGGCCAGGTAGGAGAAGGTGGAGTAGACCGAAGGGTCGCCGATGGTTGCGAACCCGACCTGGGTAGCCCCGGCTTCGAATGCCTCGACGGCTGCCTTCGCGGAGGTCTCCCAGGCTTCGGAGCGACGCTTGGTCACCCCGCTGAGGTCGGCCATTGAGAAGGGGACGCGGGTGATCCTGGTTCCTACCTCCGGGCAGGCAGCAACGATGATCTTCTCGGCTCGCCCGGCCCCGTCACCGCTGGCCTCGGTAGCCGGAACCAGGATCACGTCGCAGGTCCTGAGAACGTTGAGTGCCTTGACGGTGATGAGTTCTGGGTCTCCGGGACCGACTCCGATGCCGACCAGTCGCATGGCGGTTGCCTCCTAGCGGCCCTTCTTCCGAGGGCTTGTCGTAGGTTGTGGAGCACGGTCGACCGGGCTCATCCTGCGTCCGCAGGCATTACCGTTGCGGGACAGCGCCGGGATCTCACCGGCTTCGCGCGTTGCTCCACCCGGCCACTTTGACCGGTCCGGCCTCAGGGCCGACGGGGAAAGCATAGCCACACCATGATGTTCCTGCGCCACACGACGGCGTTGATCCCCTACTGGTTGCAGGTTTGAGTGGTTTGGTGAGGTGCTGACGAAGGATCGGCAGGCATGTGGAGGGATGCTTGGTCGTGGTACCGGCGTCGCGGTGTGGCCCCACGTCGTGGATCCGAGGGTTTTCTTTCGCAGCGACTAGGGTGTTTGCTGTCGATACAGAGGTGAATGCTTTGTTGGGTGTTGACCGGGCTGGTGTGCGGATGATGGTCTGGGGAGCAGGTGAAGCCACAGTGCAGGAAGGCATGTGATGTCGGAATCGTTTGTGGAGTTGGTACGCCAGGGTATCGAGGTCTCGCAGAAGGTAGCGACGGCGAATGCCAGTAATCCGCAGTGGGAGCTGGTCGATGTGCCGGAGCCTGTGGTTGGGGTTGATGCCGGTGGTTTGGTGGAGGTGACGATCCGCAACTACCGGGTGAGCCGGGTGCGGTTGGATCATCTGTGGTTCCCGGAAGCCGAGCTGGAGGAGATGGAGGCCCGTTTGGCGGAGGCATTCAATGATGGGTTGATGAAGTTCTTTGCCCGCCAGATGGAGACCGAGCAGGAACTGGCTGAGGCGATGGGTTCTGGAGGGTTGCAGGAGCTCTCGGAGCGGTTGTCGGGTGCGTTCGACCAGTTGGTCGATGAGTTGCGGGGGCGGGTTGGCTGATGGGTGACTATGAGGTGACTCCTGAGACCTGGCGCAGGGCTGCGGGGGTGTATCGGCAGGTGGCCGAGGCGTTGGGCGCGCAGGGTGTGATGGATGGTTTCGATGCGGGCCGGTTGTGTCCTGGTGGGCCACAGACCGTGGCCGATATGGCGATCTCGGTGGTGTTCCCGTTTGGCGCCCAGTTTGTCGCTGAACGATGCGGTGATGTCGTGGAGGTGCTTGGTGAGTCTGCTGCGGCGATGGAAGAGACTGCCGTGGCGTGGGAGCAGGTCGAAGCCGACAATACCGGTGTCGTGGAAGCAATGGGGTGATTCAGGTGGCGTTCATGCTTCCATCGCAGGCTGCGACGGCGCTCAATTATCTGGGGTTCAATTGGCCCACCACCAACGAGGATGTGCTCAAGGAGCTGGGGGATGCGTTTAGGCAGTTGTCGGCAACGATCGACGCCCAGCATGACGAGCTGGAATCTGCGGTAGGGCATGTGCGCAACAACAACCAGGGCGAGTGGGTTGAAGTGGCGTTGAATACGTTACGCAACGATGGCAGCGAACTGGATGTGTTGTCGTCGATGGGTGCCGGGGCGGTGGCGGGTGCCGAGGTGGCTGATGTGGCGTCCACGATCGTGTTGGCGATGAAGGTGGCAGTGGCGGCACAGTTGGTGATTGCTGCTGCCTCATTGGCGGGTGGCCCGTTATCGATCGGGGTGAAATTCGCGATCCGGTTCGCGATCAATGCCGCAATCGACAAGGTGGCGTCCACGATTATGGGTGAGGGTTGATGGCTGCCACCAGGGGGTTGGGTAAGGCTGGGGCGTCGATTCTGCGTAGCGTGTTGGAGCGGTTCAATAAGGCGTTGCGTCCTGGGTTGAAACAGATCGGGCCTGCTCCACCTCGTGCGGCGATCACCACCGGCGCCAAGAAGACTGGGCCGGGAGCGTGGCGTAATGTCAATGAGGCCATGTCACCGCGGGCTCGTGCTTATCAGGCAAAGGTCACCGGGTCGTCACCTAATACCGCCTACGTGGTCAACACTGTGAAGTTTGATGGCTTCGAGAACGGTTTCCTCGTCGAAGCGAAAGGCCCCGGCTACGCACACTTCATCAAGAATGGAAGATTCCAAAAATGGTGGCTCGACACCGGAGGCGAGGCCATGCTCACTCAAGCCAAGAATCAGCTCAAAGCAGCAGGCACTACTCCTGTTCAGTGGCGGGTAGCGGAACCAGAGGCAGTCGATGCCATTCGAAGGCTGTTTCACGACAATGACGTGTTTGGTATTGAGGTTGTTCACGTGCCAGCATAGGATGATGGCATGATGGAAGAAAGCAAATGCATCGCGCATTGGGGTAGCAGGCCGCAGCCCATTGCAGATGTTGGTCGGCAATGGGCTGGGTTCATTGCCGATATCGGTAGGTTGAATCCTACCCTGTCTCACTGGTTCACCCAGGGCAAAAAACGCTACTGCCTCGACAAACCCGTTGACCTTGACGCAGCCTCACTCACCGCCCGCCTCGAAGCAGGACGGCACTGGACTGATGCCACCATCGAAGAACCCCAACGATACATCATAGAAGAACTCGGTTACCATGATTTGTTGGTTAACAACCCAGACATTGATGTGACCATGAAAATCCAGGCAGGGGCATATGATCTACCCAAAACTCTTCCACTCAACTCCTGCTATCTAGAGTTTAATGATCCCCGCGAAGACACCACCGGAATCTACGACCCAGACATGGCCCTGGATCTAGTGAAATGCCAGATAACCCACTGGAACCCCGACGCCGTCACATGGCGCTGTTACCCATGGATACTGCTCCAAGAGCCATTAGAGTCTCGTCCTGTAGTCGGGTGGATCAACTACTTCAAAAACGTTCACCTCACCGACGTACCCATCGGCAAAACAATCCCGTTCAACGAGGGAACCATCATCCAAACAGCACCCCACTACCAAGACGTCACCGACCACATGATCACCACCCTCCACCACCACCTGCTGACCAACGGAACCCTCAAACCCATCCGATAAAAACACCAAACAAGTTGTTTCGTGACAATGACGTGTCCGGTATTGAGGTTATTCATGTGTCGGCATAGGATCATGTCATAATGGAAGAAAGCAGATGTTTTGCGTATTGGGGTAGTAGGTCGCAGTCCATTGCGGATGTTGGTCGGCAATGGGCTGGGTTCATTGCCGATATCGGTAGGTTGAATCCTGCCCTGTCTCACTGGTTCACCCAGGGCAAAAAACGCTACCGCCTCGACAAACCTGTCGACCTTGACGCGGCCTCACTCACCGCTCGCCTCGAAGCAGGACGACACTGGAGTGATGCCACCATCGAAGAACCCCAACGATACATCATAAAAGAACTCGGATTTTCGGATATACTGGTGAACAATCCACAACTTGATGTAGCTATGGCACTACAAGCAGGGGCATATGATCTTCCCAAAACTCTTCCACTCAACTCCTGCTATCTAGAGTTTCGTGATCCTCGTGAGGACACCACCGGGATCTACGACCCAGACATGGCCTTCAACCTCGTGAAATGCCAGATCACCCACTGGAACCCCGACGCCGTCACATGGGAAAACCGTCCTTGGCTGTACCTCCAAGACCCTCCCGATTTTTATCCCATAGTCGGATGGATTAACTACTTCAAAAACGTTCACCTCACCGACGTACCCATCGGCAAAACAATCCCCTTCAACGAAGGAACCATCATCCAAACAGCACCCCACTACCAAGACGTCACCGACCACATGATCACCACCCTCCACCACCACCTGCTGGCCAACGGAACCCTCAAACCCATCCGATAACACCGGCCTTCCACGCCCGAGGAAGAAGGCTCCGACATCGATGTGATGCCGGAACGGGCACGTGGACACCACCGAGCCATGCACATACTCAGCAGTTGATCCTCGCCCGCCACAACTGCCGCCCACGGTTGACAGGGCTGCCACACCAAGCAGCTAGGGTTGTCACGTGCCCGTGCTTGCAATAGGGGTGTCGCACCACCAGACGACCACCGACGAACTCACCGCGTTCTCGCAACAGCTGTCCGCAGCAACCGGTGCAATCGCTGGTCTCGAAGGAGTCAACGGGCTGATCACCGTCGCCACCTGCAACCGGTGCGAGGTCTACCTCGACGTAGACAAACTCCACCACAGCGTCCGGCAGATCCGCGACATCCTCGTCGCCCAGAAAGCCACCGAACTTGCCGGACGCATCGACGTGCGCACCGGCTGCACCGCGGTCACTCACCTCTTCGAGGTCTCCTGCGGCCTGGACTCGATGGTCATCGGGGAAAACGAAATCGTCGGGCAGGTGCGCGCGGCCCTCATCGGGACCCCGCACTCCTCCCCCATGCTGCACCGGCTTTTCCAGGCAGCCCTCAGCTGCTCCAAGCGCATTTCGGCAGGCACCACCCTGCGATCCCTGGGACGGTCGGTCGCATCCATCGGCATCGACCTCGCCGAACACCGGCACGGTCCGGTCAAGGACCACGAAGTACTCATCCTGGGCACTGGCTCCTACGCGGGGGTGGTCACCGCCGACCTGCAACGACGCGGAGCCAAGGTCATCGTTCATTCAGTCTCCGGCCGAGCAATCGCCTTCACCCGTAGTCATCCTGGTACACAAGTTTCGGCAGAAGACCTGGACGACGCCCTGCACTCCTGCAATCTGGTCGTGTGCTGCTCGGGCACCGGGGTACGCACCATCACCCCCGAGCTGGTTCGCCGGGTCACCCAACGACGCAACGACGAGCTGGTGATCGTCGACTTGGCCCTGGGCCGCGACGTGGACCCGGTCATCGCCGGAATCGACGGGGCACGACTGATCGACCTCGACGACATCGCCGCCCACGTCCCCGAAGGCCAGGTGGAGGCGGAACGCACCGCCCACCACATGGTTACCGAGGCCGTCAAAGAGCACATGATCAACGAGCGCACCCGGGAAGCAGATCCCGCCATCCGCGCCCTGCGTGACCAGATGAATCACCTGGTGGAACGCGAGATGGCGCACATCGCTGCGCACACCGACCCGGCCACTGCCGACACTGTGAGCCGCACCCTGCACCGAGTCACCAATGCCTGGCTGCACACCCCCACCGCGCAGGCCGGGAAAGCAGCCCGCGAAGACCGCATTGAGGAATTCACCCGCGCCATCGAACTGGCCTTTGGTTTAGACATCAAGCGCTGAGGAGGGGAGACAATGACCGCACTGAGACTCGGCACCCGCGGATCACTGCTGGCCCGCACCCAATCGGGGCTGGTTGCCGATATGATCACAGCAGCCACCGGGTATGAAGTAGAACTCGTCACCATCCGATCCGAAGGTGACGACCTCACCATCCCACTGGATGCCCCGAAACGCCCAGGGGCTTTCGTAGCCACCCTGCGCGACGCCCTGCTCAGCGGAGAGGTCGACCTAGCGGTGCACTCGGCCAAAGACCTACCCTCGGCACCGGTGCCCGGGCTGACCATCGCCGCCTTCCCGCCTCGCGCCGACCCGCGCGACGCCATCTACTGCCCCGCGGGTCTGGGCCCCCACGAACTACCCACCGGAGCCCGGATAGGCACCTCCAGCCCACGGCGGGCAAAAGGTCTCCACCGGGTGCGACCCGATCTGCAAATCATCCCGATCCGTGGCAACGTCGACACCCGCCTAGCCAAGGCGGATTCCGGGGAGGTAGATGCCTCGGTGTTGGCTGCAGCCGGCCTCGAAAGGCTGGGATACGCCGGGCGAATCACCGCATTCATCGAGCCCGAACTCATTCTTCCTGCCCCAGCACAAGGGGTATTGGCTGTCGAATGCCGCACCGAGGAACTCGCCGGGCAACTATCGGTGATCGATGACCTGCCCACCCGGCTGGCCGCCGTCGCCGAGCGTTCGGTGCTGGGTGGGTTGGAAGCCACCTGCACAACCGCGATCGGAGCCCTCGCCACCTGGATCGACGACATCCACCTCCAACTCCACGTCGAGATCAGCGAACACCGTGGCATCAACTACGCCAGGATCTCCCGCACAGGCGTGGTGACAACACAATTCGAGGCCACCGCTCTCGGGGCGATGGTGTGCGACGCGCTGCTGGGTGATGCACGCCAATGAAGATCCTGCTGGTTCGCCCCGATCGCAACACCACCGACGAAAAAGCGCTTGCCACGGTGGGGATCGACTCGATAACAGTGCCGCTGCTGCAGATGGTGCAGCCCGCCGACACCGGTGATGCAACCGGCCTAGCCGTACGGATGTCCCGGGGTGGGGTTCTGTTCCTCACCTCACCACGCACCTGGCAGGCCTGGGCCAATCTGGTTCCCGACCTGGAGGCTCACTTGGCCAGGGGTATCGCTGCCGGTCTGGAGATCTGGACGGTGGGTGCCCGTACAGCAGCCTCCCTACCCCAGGTAGCTGCGAAGGTGACCCACACAGGCTCCGGGGTGAGCGCCGCCGATCTGCTGGAGGAAATCGATAATCTGCCTCCCGGTGTCGCCCTACTACCCCAGTCCGCCCTGGCCAGACCGACCCTGGCGATGGGGTTGGGATTGCGGGGTTGGCAGGTGCACACTGCGGCGGTCTACTCCATGGTTCCGGTCCCCGATCCCGCCCTGCCTGACCCAGGCGAGGTCGACGGGGTACTGCTGCGTTCCCCCTCCGCGGTCCGCGCGCTAACCGAGCACTGGGCAGCAGGCACAGTCCAGGTGTTCGCCGTCGGCCCATCCACCACCGCGGAAGCCGAGCATCTGGGCTGGCAGCCGGTGACAATCACACACACCGCCCCCGACCACGTCGCCGAGACCATCCGCGCCACCGGCTGAACTCACTGAGTCCGCTCCTACATCCTCGCTCGTATGAGAGGACTACCCACAGTTCTTGACTCCAGGTATTAAGTGAAGAGACTCAAGATCAGCTAGTCCGTAGAACTCATGTCAATACTCAACATCAGTTAATGACCAGGGATACCCCGCCGCGTACCCTGGCGAGGGGTTAGCCTTGGTTCTGTTGCTGTATCCGAGAATAGATGGGAGTGTTATATGACTGATCCGATGCAGGAGTTGAATACTCGCTCGCGACGGCATGCGGCTGAATGGCGGCGCCGAGGGAAACAGTTGAAGGCTGCCATCGTCAACAGCAATGTGACAGCCAATGATGGTTTGACACAATTGCGCCTTTCAGCTTCTGGGGAGATCCAGGCCATCGGGTTCGCCGAGAGCTTCTCGTCAAAATCGATGATCGAGATGAGTACTTCAGTGATGAGGGTCCAAGGAGCACTCACCGATTCTCTTGGCATTACCGACGGCGTGGAGCGTCGCCATATGCGTAACATTCGGCTCGCCCGCAATGTTGCTGAGGATGATCCGGACTTCCCGATTGAGATGTGCCAGGTGACCATCCCACCAATGGCCGACATGGGTCCTTACACACCCCCTGCCGGTCTGGCTGAAGCGGTCGCGCGCATGGCAGAGGAGGGCTCCGCAGTTCTGCGCCCATACATGGATCCTGATGCTCCGGATCAGGGCTACAACGAATGGGCACGAGCTCGAAGTGAAGCAGTAGTTCGGGCAACCATTGAGGCCGTGAACTCGGCAAGAGAACACCAGGTGGTGACCGAGCATCTGACAGTGACGGTGGACCGGTCGGGCCGGTTATCCTCGGTGAAGTTCCGCCCTGCCATTGAACGATTGTCTGCTATGGAACTTGCCACTGTTCTCGCCGAGGCCATAACCGAGGGGCTCGGCGCGCTCCGCATTGATCCTACAAACATCATCCGGGAGGTTTGACATGTCCGCTCTTTCCTTTGACATGTTGTCGTTCATGGAAGCTGGTCTCACCAATGGCTCAACACAGATGACTGTGGTGGGAGAAGCTCTCAAAGATTTAACAACTATTCTCGTTCCACCGGACACCACGGCTTTTGGACTGATCATGAAAGGTTCGGTGGAGACCGCCGAGCCCTACACCACTAATTCACATCAGGAATTCTTGTCATCGGTCGGGAAATTGGTTCTTTCGATCGGTGATGAGTTGGCGGCATCGGCGGCAGACTACACGGCGACCGAGACAAATAACAAGGATGTCGCTTCGAAAATTCGCGAGCGCATCGATTCGCTCAACAATTGATAGGGAGTGGTCATGGTAGCAGCACTCGAACAGATCAATCAGGCCACTTCCATTCTGGAGGAGGGCTACAACACCTATAAGGATGTTCCGGAGTCCGATACGAGCCTGATCGACCAGCTTGGCTTGATTCTCAATGCCCAAGATTGGGTCCCAGGCGGCTTGATCACCGAACTGGTTTCCTTCTTCGTAGAGGTTCTACCAGATTTCCAGGATCTTCTGGATAAACTTGCTGGTGATCCTGAAGGGATCAAGAGTTGCGCCCAAGCGATCAGCAAGGTCGGGCAGGACGCAGGGATGGCTCAAGCTGTTGCCTTCCACGCCGCGACTCAGGCCGCAGGACAGAACTGGAGCGGGCCAGCGAGTGATGCCTTCAAGGAAATCGCCAAATCGACCCAGAATCTGTGCAAGGCATACGCGAAACTTCCAAACCTCATCGGAAAGATGGAAATGGTCGTGGCCGACAATGTCGGCGCGCTCCGGAAGGTTCTGCGCGACGGCATCCACGAAATGATTCAGCATATTGCCAGTCAAGTCATGCTCGGCTTGGGGTCCGGGACCGTAATGATCGGAGGATCCACAGTCGGAGGAACAATTGTAGGCGGCGCAACTGGATCATTCGAGGGCATGAAAGAGGGCTGGGAATCTGGCGGAGTCTGGGGAGCCACCAAGGGACTATTCACCGGTGGTGCTGAAGGGGCAGTCGAGGGCGCTAAGGAGGGTTTCGAAACTGGGAAGAAAGCTGCTATAGCACAAGCCATCGCGTGGGCCTACGAGTTCGCTGCAGATTGCCTGACACATTTTGTTGACCTGATGAATGATACGGTGTCGACCGGCGCCCAAGCCATGGGCAAAGTGAGAGGCGCCGGAGAAACACTGCACCGGGCCGGATGCGTGCTCCGCGGGGAGAAGGACCCTGGTCCCATGGGTGCTCCTGCCGCCGAGGGTTCACGCGCCGACCAGATGAAGGGCAACGAACCCCACGCCGAGGACTACGGCATGGCTTTGCTGAATCAGCACTTCGATCCGCCGAACACCGGAGATGTGCCCATTCCTGGCGCTCCCGAAGGTTGTGTCTATCATCAACTCGATCCGAACAATGAGCATGACAGAGAGATACTCAAGAGCTTGGGAATCACTCCAGACATGCTCCAGGATGAGAATGGCTTTGCCGCAGGAGTCTACGTTGCACAGGACAAAGATGGGAATTTCGTCGATTCGAACGGCAATCCACTTCCGGCTGACCGTCCTCAAGTGAGTGTTGTCATGGGAGCAACCGGTGACGGCCCCGGGCAAACAGCCATAGGCGGTGCCGATGCAGATGTCTACGAGGACGGAGTGGGGTCCATGACAGTTTCTCCGCAGACCGCCAATGCCATCGGGCTGGCCACCGCCCTGGAGCAAAGCGGTCATGGCGACGACACGGTCTATACCGGATACTCCTTGGGCGGCCGTCTCGCTGCGGAGGCTGCAATGGCAACCGGCGGAAGCGCGGTGACGATGAACGCCGCTGGCGTCTCCGATTCCACCTACGACCAGATTGCTGCAATGACCGGACAGACCCCCGAAGAAGTGCAGGCCAATGCCAATAACAGCATCAGAACCTACTCGACACCCGATGATCCGTTGACACTCGCCCAGGAGAAACTTCCTGGCGTTTCAGGGTCTATTCATGATGCGCCGGGTACGCATTACACCCTTGAAGACCCGGATTCCTGGGATCCTAGCAAGGGACACAGCATCAACGACGTTGTGGGTTCAATGCAGGACCCCAATAGGAACAGCGATCTCAGGAGCCAGCATCCAGGTGCTGGGGAGTGGAATAAGTAGGAGCACTGAGCCTTCTCATCGCTGCATGGGGGGGAACCAGTGCCGCTACTGGTCCCCCATGCGCGCTCGCGGAACAGCAGCCCACGCATCAAGAACTCCTCAATGAGCTTGTTTCCTGGGTTGTCTCCTTCACATCCGATCTGGCTCGCTGCTCGGAGAACCGTTGTTATCCACAGGTTTGACCCGAGCAGCCTCCCGGATGCCGGACACCCCACCCGAGCACTAGGGTTGGGCTCATGAACATCACCCACCGCCCGCGCCGTATGCGCCAAACACCCGGGGTGCGCCGTCTCGTCGCCGAGACCCGCCTGCACCCGGCCGATCTGGTGCTGCCGATGTTCGTGGTCGAAGGCCTCGACGAGCCCCGGGAGATCTCCTCAATGCCCGGGGTACGCCAGCACTCCCTCGAATCCTTGATCATCGCTGCGCGCGAGGCGGAGGATGCTGGTATCGGGGCCATCATGTTGTTCGGCATCCCACAGCGCAAGGACGCCATCGGATCCGGGGCATCCGATCCCGAGGGCATTCTCGCCAGAGGGGTACGGGCCTTGACGAAGGTGACACATCTGCCGGTCATCGCCGATCTGTGCCTGGACGAGTTCACTGACCACGGCCACTGCGGGGTACTCGACGAATCGGGCCGGGTGGACAACGACGCGACCTTAGCCCGTTACCAGCAGATGGCTCTCACCTTGGCCCGGGCCGGGGCGACAATGCTCGGCACCTCCGGGGCCATGGACGGACAGATCGCCGCTTGTCGAGCCGTTCTTGACAAGGCTGGGCTCACCGACACCATGCTGCTGGCCTATGCCGCCAAATACGCTTCGGCCTTCTACGGTCCATTCCGCGAAGCCGTCGATTCTTCCCTGGCCGGAGACCGTCGCACCTATCAGCAGGATGCTCCCAACCGCATCGAGGCCTTACGCGAAACCCGCCTTGATCTGGCGGAGGGGGCCGACATTGTCATGGTCAAACCCGCTCTCGCCTATCTGGACATCGTTCGCGAGGTATCGGACATGGCCGATGTCCCGGTCAGCGCCTATGTGGTGTCCGGCGAATACTCGATGATCGAGGCCGCAGCCGCCAATGGGTGGATCAGCCGCAGGGCCGCCATCTTGGAGGCACTCACCGGCGTGCGCCGGGCCGGGGCCTCCATCATCGTCACCTACTGGGCCGTCGAGGTGGCCAAATGGCTGAGCGAACGTCCCGTCCGGCACTCCAACCGTCACGATGACAAGCACTGCCCACGCTGACCAGATGATCGAGGAAGACATGAGCACCAGCAAAGAATTGTTCGCCAGGGCCCGCGCAGCCATGCCCGGCGGGGTATCCTCCCCAGTCCGGGCCTTCGGCTCTGTGGGAGGCACCCCACAGTTCGCCGCCGAGGCTCACGGCACCTGGATCACCGACGTCGAAGGGCGACGCTACGTCGACCTGGTCGGTTCCTGGGGGCCGATGATCCTGGGCCATACCCACCCGCAGGTGGTGGATGCGATCAATGCCACCGTCGCGAAGTCTTCCTCTTTCGGTGCCCCGTGCGTGCCGGAGCTGGAACTGGCCGAACGGATCATCTCCATGGTCGATCCAGTCGAGCGGGTGCGCTTCACTTCCTCAGGAACCGAAGCGGTGATGACCGCGATCCGTCTGGCGCGCGGGGTAACCGGGCGCGAGGTGGTGGTGAAATTCGCTGGGTGCTACCACGGACACTCGGATTCGCTGCTGGCCTCCGCGGGGTCCGGCGTGGCGACTCTCGGTTTGCCTGACTCACCCGGTGTCACCCGGGGCACCGCCGCAGGCACCGTCGTGCTGCCTTATGGGCGTCTTGATCTCCTGGATGCCCTTTTCGCCGAGCGGGGCGATGCGATCGCCGCAGTGATCACCGAACCGGTGCCGGCAAATATGGGCGTGATCGTCCCCCCACAAGGATTCAATGCCGGGTGCGCCAAACTCTGTCATGACAACGGAGCACTATTCGTGCTCGACGAGGTGCTCACTGGTTTCCGCTTGTCGTCAGCCGGTTACTGGGGTCTGGTCGGCCCAAAGGAGGGCTGGGCGCCCGATCTATTCACCTTCGGCAAGGTGGTGGGCGGCGGTTTCCCGCTGTCTGCCCTGGCGGGGCGAGCCGAGATCATGGACCAGCTAGCACCGGCCGGTCCGGTCTACCAGGCAGGCACGTTGAGCGGCAACCCGGTCGCCGCGGCGGCGGGACTGGCAACGCTAGAACTTTCCACCGGGGTGCACCCCCATCTCGACGAGTTGTCGTCGAGGCTGCAACAGATGGTCATCCGCGCGCTGGACGAGGCCGGGGTACCGCACACGATGAATGCCTGGGGCAACCTGTTCTCGGTGTTCTTCACCGACCGGCCGGTCACAGACTATGACTCGGCGAAGACCCAGGACACCGCCCGGTTCTCCCGTTTCTTCCACACCTTGCTCGACGAAGGGGTGTGGATGGCCCCGTCATGTTTCGAGGCGTGGTTCGTCAACGACGCCATGGACGAGGAGGCCTTCGATGTACTGGAGACCGCCCTGCCCATCGCGGCAGCTGCTGCGGCCCGAAGCTAACGACGTGATCTCTGGGCCATATCCCGACGTGGCCGGTGAGTACCGGCTCATGAAGGGCACTGGCAGCTACATCTTGGAGCTGGAGACTCACGACGTCGAGGAGGCCGACCGGGAGCAGGATGCCCGGTACAGCCGGGAACTGATGATCGGCTGGTTTGAAGCCACACACTCCTGAGGTTCGAGTATTGGCCCTGAGATTCAGGTATTGGCACCAGACCGGGGATCACTCGCGACCGGAGCGATCCTTCCACCCTGCCGAGGCCCGGGTGATGACCACCGGACAGAAGGCCTCGCGCAGCACATGGCGGGATGTGGAACCAAGTAGCAAGGATGCGAACCCTCCCCTTCCCTTCGAGCCGACGACCAGCAACGAAGCCTGTTTTGAGGCTTCCACCAAAGCGGCCTCGGGACGCCCCCGCACCGCCTTGACGGTGACCGGGACCCCGGGATGAGCGTTGCGTTCGTCGGCAATGAGCTCGGCAGCCTCGACGGCCATTGCGCGGTCCATCTCCTCGGCGTCAAGATGCCACACCTCACTGGATGCGACGTCGTAGGGACTGAAATCCCAAGCGGCAAGCGCGATGAGCGGCACTCGTCGCAGAGATGCGGCCTGAAAGGCCCGGGAGATGGCGAGGCTGCCCTGGGGGGAATCATCGACACCCACGACGACGGGGGCGTCAGGACGTTCCTCGGCCTGATCAGGGATGACGACGACAGTTCCCTTGGCATTCGACACCACGTGTGAGGCAACCCCGCCGAGCATCTTTGCCAGGGCAGGAGTTCCTCTCCCACGCGCACCAACGACGATTTGATCAGCCACCCCGGCGACCTCTGTGAGCACCTGGGCCGGGTGCCCCTCGACGACGGCGGTCTCCACGACAAGATCTGGGTATTCGGCGCGGATGGCATCGGCGGCCTGTTCGACGAATCGCTCGGCTTCAGCGCGGGCTACCCGCATATATTCCAGCCCGCCGTCGAGCATCATCGACGTCCCGCCAATGTGGGCCTGGAGATTGAGCGGCGCAATGGCGTGGAGGATCAGCAGCCGGGTCTCCCCGACGCGCTCCGAAGCGTGTTTGGCCGCCCAGCGAATGGCCTGCGAGGACTGCGATGAGCCATCGGTTCCGACGATCCATCGACCCTCACCATGGATTTCCTGGGACACGAGACACCTCCCAATTGTGGTGAAACTATCCTATCTGCGCAGGTCGCCAATGGATCGGCGGTCACATCCCGATCCATCCATGCAGACAGAGACGGTGTTGCCCACTAGCCCAGAAGGTATGCACTAGCCGTTTTATCTGAGTGATGGCGATGGGCGCGATCATCACTCCTCAGCCAAGTGCCCGCAACCTGGACATGACGGCATCCACATAGCCACCGCCAAAAATGATGACGTGCACCAGCAGCGGTGCCAGTTGGTACCACGGCACCCGCTGCTGCCAGCCGTCGGCCAACGGATGAACCTGTTGATAGGCGGCGAATGTCGCATCCCCGAAACCGCCGAATAACTGCATCATCGCTAGATCGGATTCGCGGTGCGCGTGGTACGCCACCGGATCGACGAGCCAATTCTCGCCACTCGCATCAACCAGCCGGTTCCCTGCCCACAGGTCGCCATGCACCAGCGACGGTGGTTCCGGTGGGCCACACAATTCACCCAGACGGGGTTCGAGGACATCAAGCAGCCGCAGGGCTTCGACCGGGAGCCCCGCCTCGGCGACTGCGCGATTGATCAATGGACGCAGGCGGCGTTCCAAGAAGAATTCCGGCCACGATGAGGCCGGGGCCATGTTCACCTCGACGGACCCCAGGAAACCGATGTTGTCACCGTCGAGCCCACCGAAACCCTGTGCTGGACGGGTGTGCAGTTCGGCCAGGCCTTCTCCCAGCCGGGCATCTGATCCAGGGCAGCGGTGACCCTCGTCGATCCATTCCATGAGGATCCCACGTTGGGAGACCGCCAATACCTCGGGAATGTGCAGGCTGGCGGGTGCGGCTTGCCGCAACGCCCGCAGACCGCGCGCCTCCCGTTCGAACATCAGTGGCTGCGGGTGTGGGTGGGTCTTGAGGAAGACCGGCCCGTTAGAGGTGTCGAGCCGATAAGCACGTGCGGTGTCGCCGCCGTGAACCGGCACGATGCGGATCGAGCCGAGCCCTGCGACGAGTTCCTCTGGCAGTCGCATACTCCAAACCTACCCGGCCTCCCACATCGTTCACGGAGAGAAGCGAGGCGCGGCCCTTGCGAGGCAAGAATCACATGTGAGCCGCAGTCCCACCATTGGTGCCTACCCCACCGGTTCCGCGAGAAACTCATGGAAGGCACCCCTCGCCCACACCGGGGACTTCGTGTTGCTCTCATCACCGGTTGGCGTCCGAGGCCATCGACCCGCTAGGCTGATCTACGGAGGATTCGCCTAGAGGCCTATGGCGCTCGCTTGGAAAGCGGGTTGGGTTCACGCCCTCACGAGTTCGAATCTCGTATCCTCCGCCGCCTCAATGAGGTAAAATGTCCTCGGACCGAAAAGGGTCCGAGGACATTTTGTCTCATCGCCCATCAAGATCAACGTGACTGATGAGAGCCTGCAACCAACCGCAGAATGGTCACATCGTTACCAGGAGATGACACAACCATCGAGCGACTCATTCACCGTAGTGGTGTTGGCAATGCGCGATGAGAACACCATCATCATCAATGCGGAGTCGTGCTCGTCGGTCATGCACCGCAACCAGTAGCCGTCTCCTTGAGGACTGGCACTCGGTCGCCACAGCCCCGCCCGGACCCGGTGAGGCACGACATCTTCACCGTCGGCGATGACGGATTCGAGTACCTCGGCGTAGTGGGCGCGAACAACATATTGATCATTCCTGCAGCTCAATCATCGACGACGGGGTCTGGGTGAACTTTGATAAATCTTGTCGCTGGCTTGTGTGAACCTCACCGTGCGCGTAGCATCACAGTCATAGCTCCCCACCGTCCTCCGGGATTGGTGGGGTTTTTCACTGAGGAGCACAATGCCCGTTTCGGCACCGCCGCCGTTGCGTGCGACGATCATCATCGACTACCAGAACATCCACCTGGTGGGGCACGACACCTTTGCGCGACCGACTCCACTACACAAGACGCTTATTGATCCGATCAAGTTCGCAGAACAGCTCATCAAGACACGAAACGATGCTCAGAAACCGGGGTATAGCAAAACAGTCATTGAACGTGTTCTTGTCTACCGCGGGCTCCCTTCCAGCGAATACGATCCTGCCGACAACGCCCGGAACCTTGCGCAGCGGAACCACTGGCAGCGGGATTCCCGGGTGAAGGTCAGCCTGCGCCCCTTGCGCTACCGCCTGAATCGTGATGCCTCAACCCCCTCTACGACGAGGACGGAAGGCCTAGCATCATCGAGAAACGCGAAAAAGGGGTCGACGTGCTGTGTGCACTGACGGTTGTTCGTGAGGCTCGGCGTTCAGACGGCGTCGTCATCCTGGCTTCACATGATAGCGACCTCGAACCGGCTCTTGACGAGGCGGTTGATCTGCAACAGGCCAAGATCGAGACGATGTGCTGGCAGCCTCCTAGGCCTAATTCATTTATCTACCAGCTGCGCTGCGAACGCCAGCGTCTGTGGTGTACGCGTATGAACGAAGAAGCCTTCGTCGCATCAAGGGATCTCACACCGTACCGCTGAAGATCTCTATACGGATCAATCGGTACCCTCAGCGAACGAGCCGCCGAACGGCCAGTTCACTTGGTGGCGGCGGGGAGCCACACTGCGGACCAGCCCATGATGGGCTCTTTCCAGCCAGTGGCAGGCTCCTCCAGAGGGATGAGGCCCACACCGGTCGGCGCGCCGTTGGAATAGACCATGCCGTCGCCCGCATACATGGCGACGTGTCCGTAGGGATTGCCGATCGGGGTACCGTCGTACCAGATGAGGGCACCGACCGGGATGTCCTTCATGTCGGTGTGCATCTGGCCAGCAGCCTTGATCGCCTCGGCGGCCTGCTGGGCACCAACGGTGCCCGCGGTCGAGTAACCGTAGAACTTCGACACCAGCGCGAGGCACATGTTCCCGTAGCCCTGGTCGCCGACCATCGATTTAGCGGTTGCCATGGCCTGCTCAACGGTCTGCGGGGTCAGCTGACCGGGAGCGATATTGGCCGATGGATCGAAGGACTTCGCCGCCGGGATAACCTCGCCGATGGCAAGCTGCTGGGAGGGCATCCCTGCGGCTTCGGAGAAGGACTGATTGCCGACCGCCGCGGTATCGGACAGCGCGGCGGCCCCGCCAGACGCTGCGAGAGTGGCGGCCAAGGCGGCCCGCTCGGCGGAGCGGGAGATCTGGCTGGAATCACGCTCGGCCTCAAGGACCATCTGGGAAGAAACGTCAGAGGAAGCAGAACGGGATATCAGGGCACCAGCAGACACCGAGCCGATCATCGCGGCCATTGAGACGCCGAGGGCGAATTTGCGACGCGGACGACGTTTGGTGACAGTCTGCGCAGGGGGGAGCTGGAAGGCACGGGCAGGTGCCGCGGAGGCTGCGACCGGGGTGACTGCGGGCTCGAAATCGATCGTCTCGACATCGGTAGGCACCTCGGCGAGGCGACGCCGCGCGGTGCAGGTGGTCTCGTAGTCAAGCTCAAATGTGGCCCGCCGCGGCGCGGGAGCCTCAACCTGAGCGCGCCTAGGGGTGTTGAGAGCTTCTGCGGTGAGGGTGCTGTCGATCACCTCAAGAGCTCTGCGTGCAGTCATCCATCAACCCCATGCTTTCCAGGGGAGCCCCCGGCTCCCGCCTTCAACCTGAGAAAATCATAAGAGGTTTCCCAAGGGTTCACAAATGAATCGTTACGAACGTTGCCAACATTTCCATCGATCCTCGCCACAGCGGTTCATCCGGGTCGTCGAGGGCACTCGGGAACGCTGCGGACGGGCATCTTCAGCAGGCAAGAGGCGCGCTCAGCTCTCAACTCTTTCTCAGCGGGGCCCTGAGAAAACCCCGGGGGGAATACACCGAGGACTACCCTTAGGGCGTGATTGAGGTCTCAGCCGTCTGTCTGTTCGACGATGACCACCGGGTGCTGACCGTGCGCAAACACGGGACCCGGGGATGGATGCTCGTGGGTGGCAAACCAAAAAGCGGGGAGACCCCGCTGGACTGCGTGGTCCGGGAGGTCGGCGAGGAACTCGGGGTCGATCTGGATCCCGGGTGCCTTACCCAGCTGGGAACCTTTGAATCCACCGCTGTCAACGAGGGTGTCCCATTGCTCGCTCACGTCTTCGTCTCCGGTCAGCGGATCACGCCCCGGGTACGTGCCGAGATCGCCGAGATGCGCTGGGTCGATCCCACCGATCCGGGCCCCGGCCAGGCACCGCTCAACACCGATCTCGTGTTCCCGCTGCTCACTGCCCAATGAGCAAGACTTTGCGGTAATCCAGCCGGGCACCCGAGCTTCGGCACCTCGCGTCGATTCCATCGGCCTGCGATGATTGCACCCCAGTTCACCCGTGGGGTGAACTCAGATGACCCGGTGAACGGCCCGGGCAATGAGCTTGGCGTTATTCGTCGCGGTGATCGCCTCATAGACCGATTCCATGGCAGCCTTCAGCCCGTCGGGATCGGCCGCATACCAGCACGATAGGAAGGCACGGGCACGGCAGAAGATCTTGGTCGCGGCTTCCAGCGCATCCTGGTCACCGGCGGCTTCTGCCGCATCCACAGCAGCCCAGTACCGCTCATCGGTCTCGACGGTCAGCACCTGAAGCATGTCGCGTTCGTTCGATGGTCCGTACAGGCCATCCTCCACGACATCGATGAGCGCATTAGCCGTGATGTCCTCTCCGCCAGTCCACTTGAGGGCCTCACGAGCCGCGGCAACCGCGATGCGACGTAACCCTGCGGCATCGGCGGCCCTGATGTCGTCGATGAGCCCCGAGGGGACGATCTGTGGTTCTTCGGCTGAGGTCACTTGATTCTCCTGTGCGTCGTCAGACTTGCTCCATTGTCCACCTTCCGCGACTTGCCACGTTGTCCGCTCTTCCGGGAAGGTTGCCAAGAACTATTCCAGCGTTATGAGGAAAGAGAAAAAGCGATCCGTCACTGGTGCCCTCAGATCACCACCAATGCACCGGCAGCCAGCATTGAGGTGATCAACGTCGCGATGTCGAAGGTGCGCTGAGCGACGTGCTTGACGACCAGCGTTCCGAGCCAGGTACCGACGAGCACCACGGGCAGCAGCATCGCGGCGGTGCCCACCACCCGAGGCGTGAACAATCCGAGGGCGGCGGCGATCATTGCCAGCCAAGCCCACATCACCCCAGAAGGCTACTCGCCAAATGATGGGATACTGACCACCGCCAAATTCCACCGCACCGTGATCCACGGAATCAGTGCCGAGCAGCCAGCGGTCACGAATTAGGGAAGGAAGGAACCTCGGTACATCACCCGGTTGACGCTCCAGTCAGCATCGAAGACGACGAGATCGGCCCAGTGGCCCGGAAGCAGACGCCCCACCCCCTCCAGCCCAAGGTAGTCGGCAGGGTTCGCAGTGGCGGCGCGCAGCGCGACCTCGGGGCTCACCTTGGCGCCGATCGCCACCTGTACTGCCCGCGACAGGGTGAGGGTAGATCCAGCGATGGTGTTGGTCCCTGCGATGTGGGCGATCCCGTCCACCACCTCGACGGGCAGATCGCCGAGTACATAAGACCCGTCGTCACAGCCCGCGGCGGCCATCGCATCGGTGACCAACACCACCCGCTGCTTGGCGCCCATCACCCACCCGGCCAACTCCGGGCGCAGGTGCACCCCGTCGACGATGAGTTCGCACCACACCCGGTCGTCGTTGAGCAGGGCCAGCACAGGTCCTGGCCTGCGATGATGCAGCCCCGGCATAGCGTTGAACAGGTGGGTGGCTCCACGCACCCCCGCCCCAATCGCCTTGATGGCCTGCTCATAATCGCAGTTGGTGTGCCCCAGCGCGGGCATCACCCCACGCGAAGCCATCAAACCGATCGACTCCATGGCTCCCGGCCTCTCGGCCGCGATGGTGACCATCCGCACCGCACCCCGTCCGGCATCCAGAATCCCGGCCACTTCTCCGGGCAGTGGATCACGCAGCCGTTCGACGGGATGGGCACCTTTGTATTCGGGCGCGAGCCACGGCCCCTCCAGATGGATGCCAGCCAGCTCACCGCTCTCGACGAAACCGGCGAGCATCTCGATCTGTGCCCGCAAATCGGCCAATGACTGGGTGACGGTGGACGCGATCATCGTCGTCGTGCCATGACTGCGGTGCAGCCGGGCGGCAACCAGAGGATCCTCGGTGAAGGCGACTCCACCCCCGCCATGATTGTGGGTGTCGACCAGACCGGGAGCCAGGGTCACTTGCCCCAGGTCAAGATCAACTACACCACCATCCCCTGCGGCGTCCACCGAGACGATGTGCTCCCCTGCGACGACGACCACCGCGTCGGCCAGCATCTGCTCCCCGGTGAACACCCGCGCTGCGCGAATCCTCATGGCCGCCCTTCAGTGCTCATAACCGTTCTTCAGTATCGCTGCCATTCGGGCTTATTGTCGCGGATGAAGGCGTGGAAATCCCCAGTGGTCAATCCAGCGGCGGCGGCCTCATCGACGACGACGGTCGCGAACCGGTGCAGTTGCAGCACCGAGGCAGGCACCATCGCGGTGAGCGGTCCCTCGACAGCGGCCCGTACCGCATCAGCCTTGCTCTGCCCATTAGCCACCAGCACCACCTCGCGGGCGTCGAGAATGGTCCCAAGCCCCTGGGTCAGACAGTGGATGGGCACCTGCTCGGGGGAATCAAAGAATCGCGCATTGTCGGCGCGCGTTCTAGGGGTCAAAATCTTGATCCTGGTCCGCGACGACAACGAGGAGGTCGGCTCGTTGAAACCGATGTGGCCGTTCGCCCCGATGCCCAGGATCTGCACATCGACGCCACCCGCAGCGGCGATCGCTGCCTCGTACTGTTCGGCGGCCAAGGCCAAGTCGTCGGCGAAACCGTCGGGCACGTGCACCCGCGAGGGATCCAGCCCCAGCGGTTCAGTAACGGTGCGCCGGATCACCTCCGCATAAGATTCCGGATGCCCTTGAGGTAACCCGACATACTCGTCGAGGGCGAAAGCCGAGGCATGCGAAAGATCGATGCTGCCTGCAGCAACCAGGGCGGCAAGTTCCGAATAAAGGGCGAGCGGGGAGGAACCGGTGGCGACCCCCAGCACCACCGAAGGCCCAACCCGACGGGCCACCTGGGCCACCTTTGCTGCGGCGACGGCGCCAACTTGAGCGGCGTCCTTGCAGATCACGACTTCCATGAACCTCTCCAGCATTCCAGCGCCTCGGCGCAATACGTCGAGGCGATCACAATTGAGTCACAAATTCTCTGGACCGATGATGCCCACTCACTACCTCAGGAAGCCTCACGACAACCGGCCAGCACATGCAGGATGGGGTCGTAGTGAGCCCTCACGGCCTCCAGATATGCATCCAGATTACCGGCGACGGCGGATTCCAGCATCCGTTCGTGGGCATCCGCGGTGGCTTTGATTTCTTCCCGGCCTGCCTTGGGGAACCTCGCCCCGATGGCCGTGTGAATGTCCCAGAAAGCGGTCACCAGCTGGGAGTAGACATTGTTGCCGAGTTCCCTTGCCAGCAGCAGGTGGAAACGACGGTCGGCATCGGCAAAATTCTCGCCACGTCTGGCGCAAGCATTGATCTCCTCGACGCACTCTTGCAGTTCGACCGCATCTGTCCCGGTCAATCGCTCGACGATACGGGCACCCAAAGACAGGTCGAGCCCCCTGCGCACCTCGACGATTTCCTCGAGCAGCCCGGCGTCGGAGCCACGCTGCATGATGCCGCGGAAGACCATGGCATCGACCAGGGGACGCATCGACAGATCGCCCACGAATGTTCCCGTACCGTGCCGTACACAAAGGATGTCAAGCGCCACCAGGGTACGCACAGCCTCGCGGACATTGGACCGGGATACACCGAACTCTTCCATGAGCTCGGCCTCCGTCGGTATCAGGTCTCCTGGATGAAGTCCCCTTGCCAAGATGAGGTCCTTGATCGCTGATGTGGTGGTCTGTGCAGCATCACGTCCCTGTTTCATCGCTTGCCTCCCATGAGGTCAACGTGTTTATAATCGCATCATATCAGACATCGGACGTCTGACATTTAGGAGACTTTCATGAAGAACGAACCGGCTCTCGACACTTCCCGTCGTGGATTCATGGGCCTCGTGGGGGCTATCGGCGCGGCATCGGCGCTGGCCGGAACCCTGTCGGCCTGTGGCCGTAAGCAGGACGGTGGCACCGCGGGGGCAACCGCTGGCGCAGCATCGGCCAACCCCGAGGGAACCATCACCGCAGCCATCTCTTACGAACTGGGCACCAATGGTTTCGACCCGATGACCACCACCTCGGCGCTGACCATCGCGGCCAACTGGCACGTCTTCGAGGGTCTCTACGAGATTCTTCCCTCAGGAAATCGCGAGGTCTACCCCGCGCTGGCCAATGGGGAGCCCACCAAGGCCGACGACACCACCTACGAGGTCACGTTGCGTGAAGGCGCGGTCTTCCACGACGGAACCGCCGTCACCGCCGACGACGTCGTCTTCTCTTTCGAGCGCGTGATGAACCCGGACAACAAGTCCCTGTACCGCGCCTTCATCCCGTTCATCGAATCGGTGACCGCCAAAGACACCACCACCGTCACGATCAAGCTGAAATACGCCTTCTCCCTGATCGCGGAGCGGCTGGCAGTTGTCAAGATTGTCCCCAAAGCCGTCGTGATGGCCGACCCGAAGGCATTCGACGCCAATCCCGTAGGTACCGGCGCGTGGAAGATGACCGACAACTCGGCCACTTCGAAGCAACTGGTTTTCGAGCGCAATGCCGATTACACCGGCGAGCGCCCGGCTAAGGCCGCAAAGATGATCTGGAAGGTCATGCCCGACGAATCGACCCGCACCAACGGTCTGACCTCGAAGGCCGTGCAGGTTATGGATTTGGTTCCCGATTTGTCGGTCGAGACCCTAAAGGCCTCGGCAACCGTCGAATCGGTGCAGGGCTTCTCCCTGCTGTTCGCGATGTTCAACTGCGGGTCTGCACCATTCAACGAACTCAAGAACCGTCAGGGCTTCCTCTACGCCCTGGACATGAACAAGATCATCCAGACCGCCTACCTGGGCAATGCCTCACCGGCCACATCCTTCCTCCATGAATCCCATCCCGAGTACAAGAGGGCCTCTACCGTCTACTCCTTCGATCTGGACAAGGCCAAGTCGTTGTTCGCCGAGACAGGGCTCACCTCGATCCGCCTGCTGTGCACCGACCACGGCTGGGTGCAGAAGGCCACCCCGATCATCAAGGAGTGCCTGGAAGCCGCGGGGCTGACCGTCGAGTTCAGCCAGGACAAGTCTGCCGCGGTCTACAACGCGATCGACGGCAAACCCGAAGCCTACGATGCGGTGATCGCCCCTGGCGATCCTTCGGTCTTTGGCGCTGATCCCGACCTGCTGATGCGCTGGTGGTACTCCGGTGATACCTGGACCGATTCCCGGATGCACTGGAAAGGCCAAGATTCCTGGACCAAGGTGCAAGAGTTGCTCGACAAGGGCGCTGCCGCCTCTGGCGCTGAGCAGAAGAGCATCTGGGGTGAGCTGTTCGACTTCATCTCGGACAATGTGCCGCTCTACCCGCTGTTCCACCGCAAGTCGACCACCGCCTGGGACGCCGGCACCTTGGTCAATTTCAAGCCGATCTCGCTGACCGGCCTGAGCTTCGTGGATGTGGGCACCAGCCTCGCCTGATCCGCACCCGGGACCAGCACCGAAGCCTGATGCCGGTCCCACCGGGGTGGACCGCCCGCAACGGGTCCCGTGAACGACGTGGATTCCACGTCCCGGCGGCCGACGAATGAGCCGCAAAACGCCTCGCGGGGGTGGCGCACATCACCCCCGCGAGCACTCCCAATCCACTGTCAACGATGACAACCCGGACCGAAGGAGAACCCCTCGTGACCACTTTGCTGAGACTGATCGGACGGCGCTTGGTCGCCTTTCCGGTCATGGTGCTCGGTGTGACCCTCTTGGTCTTCTTTGTGATGTCTTTCTCCCCTGCCGACCCTGCCCGGTTGGCTCTCGGCGAGGCAGCATCGACGGAGGCCCTTGAGGCATACCGGGAGGAGCACGGGCTCAACGACCCGCTGCTCGTGCGCTACATCCGCTTCCTGGGCGGGATGCTCCATGGAGACCTCGGCACCTCGGCCGGGAACGTACCGGTTACCGAATTCGTCTCCAAGGCCTTCCCGATCACTCTGCAGCTGACCCTCATTGGCCTGCTCATCGCCGCGGTGATGGCTCTGGTCTTCGGGGTGCTCGCCGCCCTGTATCGGGACCGCTGGGTCGACCAGGTGATTCGTGTGCTATCCATCGCCTGCCTGGCCACCCCATCATTCTGGCTGGCTATCCTGCTAATCCAATGGCTGGCCAATGTGCCGGGTGGCGCGGCATTATTCCCGGCGGTCGTCTCTCGGTGGGTGCCCTTCGCCGACGACCCGGGAATCTGGTCCAACAACATCTCGCTGCCGGCCCTGGCCTTGGCGGTGCCGGTAGCCGGATCGCTCACCCGCGTCGTGCGCACCTCAATGGTCGAAGAACTCGACCGCGACTATGTGCGCACCGCGATCGGCGCCGGGATTCCCAAACACGTGGTGGTCGCCCGTAACGTGCTGCGCAATGCTTTGATCACCCCGATCACCGTTCTCGGCCTGCGTGTCGGCTACCTGATGGGTGGCGCGGTGATCATTGAGATCATCTTCAACATCCAGGCAATGGGCCAGTTGATCCTCGACGGCGTGACCCGCAACGACGTCTTCTTGGTGCAGGGCGTGACCCTCACCGTGGCCATTGCCTTCATCGTCGTCAACATCATCGTGGACGTGCTCTATGTCCTGGTGAACCCGCGAATCAGGACGGTATGATCATGCGTCGTGGACTAACCGAGAAACTCTCCGAGCCGGGGCTGCGTCTCAAGCAACTGCCGCTCGGTTCCGCAATCGCCCTGGGCGTACTGGTGCTGGTGGCGCTGATGGCCGTCCTCGCTCCATGGATCTCCTCCTTCGATCCGCTGGCCTCGGGCACCCCGATGACCCGGCCGGGAGCCGAGCACTGGTTCGGCACAGACCACATTGGCCGCGACATCTTCGCCCGCGTCGCATACGGAGCCCGGTCCTCGCTGATCATCGGCCTGAGTGCCACCCTGGTGGCCCTGGCTGCGGCCTCGGTGCTGGGTTCGCTGGCCGCGACCGGCGGCAAATGGTTCTCCGAGGTGCTGATGCGCGTGCTGGACATCATCATGTCCTTCCCCGGCATTGCCCTGGCGGCAGTCTTCGTCGCCGTGTGGGGCTCCTCGCTACCGGTACTGATCTTGGCCATCGCCTTCCTCTACACCCCGCAGCTAACCCGCGTGGTGCGCGCCAATGTGCTGTCCCAGTTCGGTGAAGACTACGTCTCGGCCTCGCGGGTGATGGGAGCTCCCATCGCTTGGATCCTCATCCGGCATGTCGCCCGCAACTGCATCGCCCCGGTACTGGTCTTCGCCACCGTACTGGTCGCTGACGCGATCGTCTTCGAGGCCTCGTTGTCGTTCATCAATGCCGGTGTGAAGCCGCCCAACCCTTCGTGGGGCAATGTGCTGGCCGATGGCAAACAACTGCTACTCAACGGTGGGTGGTGGGCCACCTTCTTCCCCGGCTTGGCCATCTTGGTCACCACCTTGGCGTTGAATATCCTGTCCGAGGGCATGACCGACGCCATGGTCTCTCCCAAGTTGCGTCGCAAGGTGGAACTGGACGACCCCGCCGAGAGCACTAGTCACCGCACATCCCCGGTCCTCGCATCCAGTGCCGAGATGGTCTCCCTCGGTGACCGGCTGGAGATGCTGCGCACCGCCGAGCAGACCCGCACCGACCGTTTCGTATACACCGAAGATGCGGCCCCGCTGCTGGATGTGAAGAACTTATCGATCCGCTTCCCCGACGCCCACGGCGAGGTCAACGTGGTCGACGACGTATCCTTCATGATCCGCCCCGGTGAGACGATGGGACTGGTCGGCGAATCGGGATGCGGCAAGTCGATCACCTCCATGGCGGTGATGGGTTTGCTGCCCAAGACTGCCCAGTTGTCCGGGAAGATCGAGTTCAACGGAGTGAATTTGCTGGGGCTGTCGCCCAAGGAGCACAACGATCTGCGCGGCCATGAGATCGCCATGATCTATCAAGATGCGCTGTCCTCACTGAACCCGTCGATGCTGATCAGGGCCCAGATGAAGCAACTCACCTCGCGTGGCGGTCAGCGCACCGCCGAAGAACTGCTGGAGTTGGTGGGTCTCGACCCGGTGCGTACGCTCAGGTCCTACCCGCACGAGTTGTCCGGTGGCCAGCGCCAGCGGGTGCTCATCGCCATGGCCCTGACCCGCAACCCGAAACTGGTCATCGCCGACGAGCCAACCACCGCCTTGGACGTCACAGTCCAAAAGCAGGTGGTGAACCTGCTCAACGAACTGCGTGAAAAGCTTGGCTTCGCCATGTTGTTCGTCTCCCACGACCTGGCCCTGGTGGCCTCGGTGGCCCACCGAATCACCGTGATGTACGCCGGTCAGGTGGTGGAGACCGGCCCGACCACCGACATCCTCACCGATCCGCGCCACGAGTACACCCGCGGCCTGCTGGGTGCGGTGCTGTCCATCGAATCGGGCACCGGGCGGCTGCACCAGGTTCCGGGTGTGGTTCCCTCACCGCGTGAATTCGTCGCCGGTGACCGATTCTCGCCACGTTCCTCGCATCCAGAGATCGGACGCGACACCAAACCGGTAGTGCGCACCATCCCCGGAACCACCCACTCCTATGCATCCCATCCGGAACTGGAGGCACTGTCATGAGCGAACAGACCACACCCACTCCCGGCGGGCCCGTGCTGGAGCTACGTGGAGTACACGTCATCCACAAGACCCGCACCGGTGGGCTGTTCCGCCCGGGAACAGTGCACGCGGTCAACGATGTCGACTTCACCGTGGCCCGGGGCGAGACCGTCGGAATCGTCGGTGAATCCGGCTGCGGCAAGTCGACCCTGGCCCGCGTGCTCGTCGGCCTGCAACGTCCCACCAAGGGAACGGTGCTGTTCCACGGCGAGCAGATGCGCTACGACGCCACGACCCGCCGCAAGCTGGGCCGAGGAGTCTCGGTGGTCTTCCAGGATCCGGCGACCGCGCTGAACCCGCGGATGGTCGTGCGCGAACAGCTGATGGATCCGATGCGGGTGCACCACATCGGCACCGAGGCCGAGCGCCTTAAGCGGGTGAGCCACCTTCTCGAACTGGTCGGCCTGCCACAATCAGCCCTCGACGTGCTGCCCCGCCAGATCTCGGGTGGCCAGCGCCAGCGCGTGGCCATCGCCCGGGCCCTGGCCCTGGGGCCCGACGTAATCGTCGCCGACGAGCCGACCTCTGCCCTCGACGTCTCGGTGCGCGCCCAGGTGCTCAACCTGCTCACCGACCTGAAGGCAGAGCTCGGCACCGGGATGGTCTTCATCTCCCATGACATCTCCACCGTCCGCTACATCTCCGACCGGATGGCCGTGATGAATGCCGGGCAGATCGTCGAGACCGGCCCGGCAGAGAAGCTCTTCAACAACCCGGAACACCCCTATACCCGCACCCTGCTGGGCGCGGTTCCGTCTCTTTTGTGAGGAAAGAAATGAATATTCTGAACGGCATCGTTCCCCCCGTCATCACACCAATGAACCCCGATGGTTCGGTGGACTTCGCGAGTCTGGATCGGCTCGTGGAGCACCTGATCACCGGCGGGGTCGATGGGCTTTTCCCGATGGGTTCCTCCGGTCAGGTGGCCTACCTGAGCGACGAGGACCGTGAGAAGGTCGTCGCCGCGGTGATCGCCAAGACCGCAGGGCGGGTCCCGGTGCTCGTGGGATGCCCCGACATGTCGGCCACCCGCGCCATCGCCCAAGCCCGTCGCGCCGAGGAACTGGGCGCCACCGCAGTGGTGATCTCCGCCCCGGTCTACGCGCTAAATTCCCCCGACGAGATCGCCGACCATTTCCGAATGGTCGCCGCTGCCGTCGGCGTACCAGTCATCGCCTACGACGTGCCGGTGCGCGTCGGGCGCAAGCTGACCGTTGACACCTTGGTCACCCTGGGTACCGAAGGGGTCATCATGGGCGTCAAGGACTCCTCGGGTGACGATGTCGCCTTCCGTCGCCTGCTGGCCGCTAACCGGGCCGCGGGGTCCCCGCTGGTGGTGTCCACTGGCCACGAGATCATGTGCGACGCTATGGCCTTGATCGGTGCCGACGGCATCGTTCCCGGCCTGGCCAACGTGGATGTCACGGGTTACGTGCGGTTGTGGAAGGCGGCCCAGTCCGGCGACTGGGAGGCTTGTCGTGCCGAGCAGGAGCGCATCGCCCGGCTCTTTGAGATCGCCTTCGTCCCGCAGGGCCGTTCCGGTGACGCAGGTGGCATCGGTGCCTTCAAGGCGGCCGCCGCCATGCTGGGAATCATCGACCATCCGGCAATGCCGGCCCCGCTCAAGACCCTGACCGAGGCCGACAACCAAGCTATCGAGGCGATCCTGCGTGAGGTGGGTCTGCTGAAGTGAGCACCGTCGGGGTCGACCTGGGAGGCACCAAGATTTCTGCGGCGATCGTCGACGCCGACGGCAAGCTGCACGCAGTGACCACCCTGCCGACGCGGGCCGCCGAGGGCCCCGAGGTGGTGCTCGACCAAGTGGCTGAGGCAGTCCGGTTGGCTGCGGTCTGCGGAAGCCCGGTTACTGCGGTGGGCGTGGGCACCGCGGGAGCGGTGGATCCAGCGACCGGCACCATCGTCTCGGCCACCGACACCTTTCCCCGCTGGGTCGGCACCAATCTGGTGACCGGCTTGCGGGAACGCCTCGGCGAGGTGGAAGTGGAGGTGCACAACGACGTTGACGCCCACGCCCTGGGTGAATCGTGGCGGGGGGCCGGGGCTGGAAAGGCCTCAATGCTCATGGTAGCCGCCGGAACCGGGATCGGCGGGGCGTTGATCCTGGACGGGGTGCTGCGCACCGGAGCCCACCACATCGGCGGGGAGATCGGGCACATCCCGGCTCCCGGAGCCGAGGGCCTGACCTGCACCTGTGGTCGGGAAGGCCACCTGGAAGCACTCTCCGCAGGGCCTGCCATCCACCGCCGCTATCTGGCCTTGGGCGGCGAAGAGACCTTGAGCGACACCAAACAGGTCGTGGCGGCCGCCGCAGGCGGCGACGAACTTGCCCAGCGCATCGTCGTCGAGGCGGCCACCGGGTTGGGCCGAGCGATCGCCGGAATCCTCACCACCGTCGACCCCGACGTCGTGGTGGTCGGCGGTGGGCTGGCCTCGGCGGGGATGCTGTGGTGGAAGGCGATGACCGAGGCACTGCACGGCGAACTGGTGAGCGGGCTGCAATCAATCCCGGTGCTGCCCGCTGCCCTAGGGCAGTCCGCGGCGATCATCGGCGCAGCGGCTCCCCTGATACGACACGCCCCCACCCTTCACTGTGCGCAATGAGGAAGAACACGGCCAGGAGAAGACAGGAGAGAAGATGACCAGCACCGACACCGTGTTGCACTCGCTCAAAGGGGGCCTGGTGGTGTCCTGCCAGGCTTATCCGGGTGAGCCGATGCTCGACCCGCGGACCATGACCCAGATTGCTCAAGCCGCCGAGACCGGCGGAGCCGCCGCCGTTCGAGGCAAAGGCATCGACGACCTTCGCGGGATGCGCGAGGCCGTGTCGATCCCGATCATCGGCATCGTGAAGGTTGGCGACGAGGGAGTGTACATCACCCCCACCTTGACCGATTGCTTGGCGGTGGCCGCCATCGGGGTGGAGATCGTCGCCCTGGACGGCACCCGGCGTCCCCGGCCCGATGGGCTCAGCCTGGCAGAGACCATCGATGGTCTCAAGCAGGAATACCCCGAGGTGCTGGTGATGGCCGACTGCGGTTCACTCGGTGACATCGAGGCCGCGGCAGCGGCCGGAGCCGACATTCTGGGCACCACCTTGGCCGGGTATTCCGGGGAGCGCAGAAAGACCCCAGGCCCAGACTATGAGCTGATCGCCGAGGCGGTGGCGCTCGGGGTGGGCCCAGTGCTCGCCGAGGGACGGATTCATACCCCGCAGCAGGCAGCAAATGCACTTGCCCAAGGCGCGTGGACGGTGTGCGTCGGTACGGCGATCACCCATCCCGCCTCAATCACCAGCTGGTTCGTGGAGGCTTTACGCGCCTGAGCGGCATCGCCGCTGTCATCCTCATTCGAGCCAGTCCTGCCGATCCGCCTGAGACTCGTCGATTCCGTCGCTCTCGTCCTCTGCCTCGTCCGCGGCCAAGGAAAGGTTGCGCTTGCGCCATACCGCCAGCAGGCTGCCCCCCACGCCGACCACGATCCAAGCCAGCAGCAGGAGAAGCGGGGAGACCAAGGACGCGCCGGTCACCAGGCTGCGGATGGAACGCAGTGCCGGGCGCAGTGGGGAGAAGTGCTCCACAGCAGTAAAGAAGGTGGGGACCGTCGAGACCATGCCGGTGGCCGTCGCAAGCACACCGAGAGCGACCACGATAAATCGCCCAGTGCCCTTGAGCCATCCAGCCAACGCCTGGTTGACCGCAATGAATGCCGTGGAGATGAGCAGCAAGACCATCGTCAGCTTGGTGAGGCCGCCGAGCCCGAGGCCAAGGACCACACCGCCGAAGACACCGAGCACCACGGCCTGAACTGCGCCAACGGCGAACCCAGGCCACATGGAGGCCCACGCCACCTTGGACAGCGGCTGCGAGGATGCGAGTTCCTTGGACGGCACTGGGCGGACGATGAGGAACGTGGCCAGGGCACCGAACCACAGCCCGAGCCCCAGCAGCAGGATCACGGTCTGGGTGATCGGCGAGGACAACCCACCCACTGAATTGCTCACCGGCGCGGTGACGACGGTGGATAGCTTGTCGCGAGCGCTCTCATCGAAGCTGGGCACCAGCTCTGCACCAGAGGCGATCTGCTCGGCGAAGGTACTCGTCGAGGTCTGCAGCTTCTCGGATGCGTCGGTCAGATCCTTGGTCTTCTTCGTCTTCAGCTCGGTGAGCTTGTCGTTGGCGGTTTTGGTGTCCGTGGTGTAAGTGTTCACCCCGTCGACGTAGGTGCGGGTGTCCTGGTTCAGGGTGGTGGTTCCATCAGACAAGGTCTTGGTGTCAGTCGCCAACTTGGTCACACCCTCACCCAGGGAAGGCAACTGCTGGGAGGTCTGAGTGACCCCATCGTTGAACTGAGCGGCACCGGTTGCCAGGTCATTGGCACTGGTGGCCAGCCCACCCGCATTGTTGACTAGATCCTCTGCCTGCCCGGCGTGATCGCCCAATCCGGTGGAGATTTTCCCGGCACTGGTGGCAAGACCTGGGATCTCGCCCAGGCCCTGGGCATTTTTAGCCAACTCACCCGCCGCAGCCGAAAAAGCCTGAGCTCTCGGGGAAAAACCCTCAACTTTCTGTTTCAGGTCCGCTGCATCCGTAGCCATCTTGGCGGCCTTTCCTGGCGCCCCATTCTCTGATGACCCCAAACCCGACTGGTCAAGCTTGGCGGTTGCGGCAGCGATACCCGCCTTGAAACCGATAGCCAGCACCGCGCGGCACTGCTCATCAGTCAGTCCTTGGGCAAGACAGGCCTCCTGACCTTCGGCGTTCCATGTGGTGGCCTCCAAGGCTTTTCTATAGGTGTCCACCGCATTGCTCACCTCGGCAGCACTCGTGGACACTGTGTTAGAACCACTTGCAATCTCCTGGGTATCTGGGGCTGCAGGCAGATTTGCAGCTTTCTGCAGTGCAGAAGTATTGGTGTTCAGCGTATTCAGGTTCTTGGCGAGCTCACCTGCCGCATTCGCCTGATCCCGCAGCGCAGTGCCGACCGCAGCGCCGTTGTCGGTGTAACTCTTGACCCCGGTATTCACGGTGCTGGCGTTGTTGGCCAGGTTGGCGGCATCAGGAGCGAGCCGGTTCACCCCGTCGAGCAACGGGGTAAGTTTCCCGTTGAGATCTTGCATCCCGGTGTTGAGATTGCCCGCATTGGTGGCCAGTTCACCGGTGCCGGTCGTCAGCCGGGTCCCGCGGTCGGTGGTCTCCTGGTTTTTGGCAGTGATCTTCGTGACATCCTCGTCCAGCTTGGTGATGTCCTCGGAGGCCTTGTCGAGATCCTCGTCAATCTTCTTGGTGGATTCAGCCAGCTGCCCGGCAGCGGTGGCGATGGTGACGAACTGCTCGCCGGTGGTGTTAAAGCCAACGTAGATGTTGTCCAGGTAGGTGCCGGTGAGGGTCGAATTCAGCTTGTTGACCGCCAAGGACGCGACATCGCGTGCGATCTGAGCATCGGCAATCGAGGACGCCTCAGAGGTCTTCACGTCGATGGTTGCCTGCTGGGCGGCTTCCGCGTCGTTACCGGAGAAGGATGTGGCCGCCGAGGAGAAATTCTGCGGGATAACCACCGCCACCGCATAGGTGCCGTCGGCCAGCCCCTTGGTGGCCTCCTCCTGGGTGGCCGAAGACCACTTGATGTCATCATCCTGGTTGACGATCGCCGACGAAAGCTCCCTGCCCATCGAGACGGACTGCCCGTTGATGGTTACCGGCTGGTCGTTGTTGACAATCGCCGCCGAGATGTTGGAAATCCGGTTTCCCGAATTCCACGTTGTCAAGGCAAGCCCTGCGACGATGAGCAGCGGCATGACCATCAGGCCCACGATGGACACCCAGCTCAGGCTGCGATTTTGTCTCATTCGTTCGATCTTCATTGCGTCTTCCACTCACTCGGCGATCACCGCGGCGGGGCTCGGCCGCGGGCTGCACCCACTGATCCGATGAGGGTCGGCAGGCACTGCGACGCCGACACCAAGGATGATGCCGGGCATCCGGGCCGAAGCCATCTGGTCTGATCACGGCACCCCAGCATCCCGTGGCGAGCGGGATCAGGGAAACGCAATACAACGGGGGATGATGGCACCGACCCGACGCATGAACATTACTCCCGGAGGGGGTGCACAACATCCCTGAGACAGCGATCGGATACATTGATGCATCATTGTTGCCACTTCCCGGTCGCCGTGCATAGCCCGGCTGGAGTGACGGCCCATTCCACCGCTCGCCCATCCCACCAGTTCCGATCGGGTATGCAACCAGCAGGATCCAGGGAGAAGAAGGTATCTCACTCACCCAAAGGTGTTCACTCACCGTGACGACCAGGAGATACTGCATCTAGACAGCTCAGACCATCTGAGCGACTCAGGCGTTGTTTCGCCGCTGCCTGCGCTCGGCCCAGAAACCGGGCGGGAAACCGGAATACCAGACATAGGCACCGATGAGCAGGGTGCCCGCAGGCAGCCATACCGCCCACCACGGGAAGTGCGGCACCTCGGGGGCAGCCCCCGCGTTCTCGACATCCTCAATCGGAGTGGGGGTGACCCGCACTCCGGTGACCAGGATCCGGTGGGTGTTGATGCCTAGCGGAGTACAGGTGACCAGCGTCACCAGATCCTCCCCTGGTTCCATCCTCAACGACTCTGTCTGGGAAGGTTCAACGATCTTCGTCTCGCGCACCTCGTAGGTGAGCACCTCACCGAAGACCTCCAGGACGAACCGGTCACCCACCTGAACCTTGTCGAGGTCGGTGAACAGCCGGGCATCGGCCAGACCTCGATGGGCGGTGATCACGGCATGAGTGTTCTCCCCACCCACCGGAAGCGACGTGCCTCGCAGGTGCCCGGCATTGCGTAACAGGGTCTCGTCGGAGGTGCCATGCAGGACCGGCAGGTCGACGTCGATGGCAGGAATCTTGAGCCGGGCCATCAGTCCATTGGCGTCGGCCCGGAGAATCTGGTCGTAGTCCAAAGTCTCGTCGGAGCTGGTACCCGAACCGGTCGGCTTGTTGGTGTCAGCCTCAAGAAGCGCACCGACGCTCAAGGCGTCGTTGTACTCGTGTGCCTGGCGCAGCTGGGTGACCGCGTCAGGGTAGGTGTTGTCTACCTGGTTCTGGTAGTTCTCCACCACTTTCGACTGGGCATACTGGGACAACCAGCTGGCCACGGTCGGATAACTGGCGATGAGCATCCCGAAAAAGGCGAGCAGGGCGATGACCAGCGTTACCCAGGAAAGCCGCCAGCGTTTGGGGGTGTCGTTCCTCACTGTTCTCCTCAATCGAACATGGTAAGGGGTGGGAGGCAGTTCACCTCCCACCCCCTATTCAGCGATGGTCATCGCATACGGTCTGCAGACCGCAGCGAATCAGGCCTGGACGTGACGACGACGGGCCAGCACCAGGGCGCCAGCAGCGACGATCATCACCAGACCACCGGTCAGCATGACCACCTGGCCGGAACCACCGGTCAGCGGCAGGCCCGGAACATCCTGCTTGGTGTTGTTGATGTCAACGGTGGAAGCAGTGGCAGTGCTCCCCGGAACCACCTTGAGAGCGGTCAACTCCTTACCGCCGGTCGGCAGCACGTAACCAGCCGGAGCTGCGGTCTCCACCAACACGTAGCAGCGGTGGGTGTTTCCGTTCTCCCACTCGGTATTTGCGAAGGTGTAGTCACCCAGAGCGTTCCTGGTGAGCCTGTTAGTCTGCGCCTGAGGCACCTGACCGCCACCTGGCGGGCCAGGCGGGCGCCCCTTGCCGGTGTAGTTGGCCTGTCCCTTGTCGACGAACAGACCGGCGATCGACACGATGCCATCGGCATCGGAGGTGAAGGTGTCCACACCGTTGATGGAGATCGGGTCACCGGTCTTGGTGGTACCGCAGGCACCGGCGTAGGGAGCATCGGACTCGTAGATCTGGAAGGAAGCACCAGACAGCGCCTTGGCGTTGTCCGCGTCCTTCTTCACGATCTGAGCCGCACCCCAGGACTGCTCAACCTTGTTGGTTGGAGTGGTGGGAGGGGTGCCCGGAGGCGGAGTGGTCGGCGGAGTGTCCGGAGGAGTATCCCCGGGCACGGTGTCCAGATAGAGCTCCGCAATGTTCGGGATGATGCCGTTGGCAGGAATCGAGTTCACCTTGGCCGAGAAGGTCACGGTGATCTTGGCATTCGGCTGGGTCTTCAACCAGGCCAGACCATCCTTGGTGAATCCGACGCTCACCGGGTCGCCCTCGGTCTTGGTGTAGTAGGCGGCGTCGACGTCCACGCCACCAGCCTGCACCGACACAACCTTGCCCTCAGTCAGGCTCCCATCAAGGTCATCGTTGATGACGAAGTACTTGAATTGGTCGCCCTCGGCGATGCTCGGAACAGTCACCTCGACCGGGAAGGTCACCTGCCCACCAGTCTGCAGACCATGGGCGGACACATCGATGCCCTTGGTGGGCGTCTGGACCACGGTGTTCTTCGGGTAGACGTTCACGTCGTACAGCCATTCACCGTTTGCCCCGGCGACATCGTTGTTCACGGTGTTGTTCGGGAAGGGAATGGTCACCAGGAAGGGAGCAGCCTTCTTGAGGACATTGGCCGGGGTAAGGGTTTCGCAGACCAGGTAGGCGCCCACCGGCAGCTGACCGATGGTGACCTCGCCCTGCGCGTTGGTGAGGCCGTTGTCATGGCCGCTGTCGAAGGTGGCGGCGCCACCAGCCGGGAGGGTCAGCTTCGGGGGTGCGAAACCTCCACCACAGGCATCCGCCGGGACGGTGTAGTCTTTCAGGCCGTTCCACGACGCCTGCTGGGTGAGATCGAGGTTCGTGATCTTGTAGGCCGTGAACTTGACACCAGCGACGGGCGTGCCCTGGGTGTCAGGAGTGCCAGTCACCGAGCCGGAGGTGGCCTGCGAACCAGACTCCTGCTTGTGAATGATCAGCGAGCCCTGGGTATCAGGATTGATGTTGCCAGCACCGAGGTCAGCAGAGGCCACGTTGGGAAAACCCAACAAGCCGATGGCCAATGCCCCGATTCCGGCAGCAACACGGCTCGCAACGCGAGTGGTTGTGCTCATTGGTTGGCTGTTCCTTTCAACAGTTGTTACCCATGATTTTTTGGGTTACTCAATGTGGGTTGGGAGATGGGAGCGGCACACAACCGCGCCCTCTCCACGTGGGCGAACTGCCCCCGAATCAGTTCTTCTGTGCCCGGCGCCTCCTCCAGATCTGGAGACCCGCAGCCAGCGCACCAAGCGCACCGCCGCCGATCAGGAATATGTAGGCTCCAGTCCCACCAGTTAGCGGGATGGAGGGAATCTCGGTTTTTTCATTGGTGAAAGGAGCCGAGAAGTTGTGGTTGATGACCTTGCCGGTGTCGGCATCCACCGTGATGCGGAAGGTATGCCTGGTCTTGTCAAGCTTGTACCCGGCGGGTGCCTTTGACTCGACGAGGGTGTAGTCCTGATCCTGGTTCCAGGCAAGACCACCCACGGTGAACCGGCCCGGAGCCGGGTCCTCGTCGTGCAGCCCGGTGCCAGTGCAACTCCCCGTTGTGCAATCGGTGATGATCGTCTCCTGCCCGCCCGGAGCGATCAGTTTCCACTCTGATCCGGACAGCGGCTTGTTGTTGTCGGCATCGGTCTTGGACCACGAGACCTGCCCGGTCAGCCGCGGATTCACCACACCGTTATCTACGACATGCTCACCGTCGGTAAGCCCCGCGCTCAAACGCCCCGCGTTGACCTCATCGAAGCTGAGGGAACCTTGTACCGCCGTGTATCCCGCGGGTGATTTCGACTCGGTCACCGAGTAGCTTCCCCATTTGAGTCCGGTGAGCTGGAATTCGCCGTTACTGGGATTCTGGTCAGCATAGGCACCGGCCGGGCAGGGGGCCGAAGTGCAGTCGGTCACGGTCGTGGCCGGTGGCACACCTGGGCCACTGAGGGTCCATTCGGAACCGCCCAGCTTGTTCCCGTCGACGTCAACCTTCTTCCAGATCAACTCGCCGGGTTTGGCCGTGTTGGTGATCTCACAGCTCACCCGATCCTGGCCCGCGATTGTCAGTGTGGCGTTTCCCTGCCCGTCATCGTTGCGGACGGTGGAGCCGAATCGCTCTCCCACAGTGCCCGGAGTCTGCTGGCAGACCCAGTTTGCGGCTTGATAGGCAGCAGCATCAGAGTGGGAGGACTGCTCACCAAGGGTAAGATCTCCCGCCCCGACGGCCTTCGGGTTGCCAGTGCTTCCCGCGCCCTGGACCTTGACCGTGTTACCCGCCTTGCCGGTCAGGTTCCACTGGTCGACCCCCAGCGCGGAGTCTCCGGCGTAGGCACCATCCACCTTCTTCGTCAGCTGGACGGTGGGCACACGAACGGCCACCCGGTAGTCCTCAACCTCACCCGTGGTCGTGTTGCCGACGGGCAGCAACGCGTTTGAATCATTGGTGATACGGAACCTGGCGTAGGTCTCAGTCCCAGTGCCATCCTCACCAGCCACGGACCGCACAACGTCGTCGGGTACCTTCCAGGTCAGTTTCGCCTTGCCAGTCGACGGACAGGGGACCTCGTCACTCTTCTCCCCGCTATCGAAGGTTCCGTTGTGATTCCAGTCAACCCAGCCTGCGACCCGCCCGGACCCGCCGCAGGCCACCACCTGCGAATAGTTCTGCCCGGGGGCGGTGCGTATGCCGTCGGCGGGGAAGTTCACGCCGTCTTCGTCATCAACCTGCGGATCATTATTGTCATCGCCCAAGGCATCGTCGGAATAGGGTTGGGCGCCTTCGGCATCAAGGCTGTTGCCCAGATGGGGCGAGCCATTCTTGACATCGAGATAAGCCTGCTTGATGGTGAACAGGTCGGTATCGCGGGTTACCTCGCCCTGGTTCCAGGTCGGCTGGAACAGCGAAGACGCTGTCCCATAGGACTTAGGAGCATCACCGAAGTCGGTGGCGATGATCAATCCGAGAGCGACGGCCGAGTAACCAGCCCCTTGAATGGTGACGGTTGCCGAGGTGGCCCCCTCCATGAACATCACCGCATTCGGCCCACCCAGACCATTGGGGCGGGAGTACCTGCCACCGTTTTGGTAAACACATTCCTTACCGTCAGGTATGAGACGCATAGCCCCATCCGCCATGAATTTGGCAGTGGCCGTGGTCGGGCATCCGTCGGAGCGAAGCCTGTCAAGCAGGCGCCATGTGACCGGCTGAGTGGTCGCTGCCTGCACCCATTCGTCGCTCCACTCGCCGTGGAATACCTTGTTAGCGTCGTCCCAAGTGCCGCTGCGCTTGGAGGATGCCTCCGCGTCGGCCACAACTAGTCCCGAAACCGGGACGTTTTTCACCGAACCGTCGGTTCCCCGCAGCTCTGCCCGGCACGAGAGATTCACACTCACCCGAGAGTTGTAGCCGGTCGGCTGATGGCTGACACCCGGCTCGGGCCACCAGCCGCCATCCCAGGTTTTGGCTCCGTTATAGGCATAGCCATTGGCCAGCCCGATGGGCATCTGGTTCTTGTTGACGTAATCCTTGGGGTAAAGCATGCCGTTTTCCCAGACCGGCTTACCACCCTTCCACTCACCGGGTCCGCCGATGTTGTAGAGGTTGTCCAGCGTGTCTCCTGCCCAGGCACCGGGAACAGTAGCCACCAGCGGCCCGTAGGCCTGCTCATCGGTCAGCGGGTAGGGGCCACCCGCATGGTTGTTATCTAGGTGCTCACCGTGCCCAAGATGTTTCAAATCGGACAGCGTGCAGGTGGTGACCAGGCGCCCAGCCTCACCCATATCGCGGTAGTTGACGAAATTCTTGGTTTCTTTAGCGTTCAGAACCGGAACGTTCGGCTTGGGATTGCCCGCGAACTGAGCATAGTCGGCCCATTGCAGCCACTGGATCGAGTCGATGAACCGACCAGAACCTCCTGTGGCGAACACCGCAGGCAATGCGTCATCCGCTTGTGATTGCGCAGAAGCGCCCACGATTGCCGAGGCACACGCCATGCCGGCGCACACGACAGCAGCAGCCAGTTTCCTGAACCCCATATTTCCCCCTGCGCGGCATCCCCTCTTCGACCGAACCCCCCGGTTTCGGCCCATATCGCGCTTCACTAACAGTAACTGCCTGTGGGATCCAACTGCAAACTGCTCAACGCAACAGCGCATTTAGAGTTGTCGATACGAGTGGCACGATCTCGCCCGTATACGCGATGCGAGCGGCGCTTCCAACGGAGGAAGACGGGGCGACCCCTCTACATGCCATGTCTCAGGCAGCACCCCATAGCCGGGGCCTGAACTCACTGAATGGGAAGCTGGGTGCTGGTGTCGGTACTCACCTCGGTCATGGCACAGCCGCCTCGTACCTCGGGTAGTGGAACCACCTTCGGCGGATGATGGCGGGTCAGCCACCGCCACACCGTGCCGCCATTCGACTGGTTCCCGGTGACAACGTAGTTGAGCATGTTCTGGTTGCGCAGGGTCTGCAACGACAGGTGCTTGGATTCCGCGGTGCCAGCGATCAGCAGCCTGTCTCCGGAATCGATAGCGAAATCTTCTCCCGGCAGTTGAATGTTTTTGTTGCCCCGGCGCACCAGCAGCACCATGATCGCCAGTCGTTGCGACCGGTCATCCGGGTCGGCCATCAGATGAGCGACCGTGTACCTACCACCGGCATCGACGAACTCGGCCAGAGCCGGGGTGGTCTTCTCCGCAACCGTCAAATCCCACACCTCGGGATTGCGGCCCGGGTCCAGAGCAGCAAGTTTGGCGTGGATGACCTCACATTCAGCCTCGTTGTGTTGCGGAATCAGGCGCAGGAAGCGGTTGAGCAACGGGGTGGTGATCCGGGCCAGGAACTCCTCGGCAACGAGCCGCGAGGACACCATCAACAGTTCCTGATTGAAGGCTTCGAACAGTGGAGCATTCGACAGATTGTTCTGCCGGTTGACGATGTACAGGTCGTGGTTGAGAGCCCTTGCGGTCACCGCAACCGCCAGATTCTTCGTGTCTGAGGAATTAGCCGTCACCAGGCCAACGGCACGCCCGATGCCGGCCGCCTTGAGGTCTTCGGAGCGAGTGCCAGTAGCACACACATCAACCCCACCCTCGTCGTAGTGCAGGGTGTCGACTACCGAGATGTCCATACCGGTGGCCCGCAGGGAATCGGTGACGGCACGCCCGAAACGGCCATAACCGGCGACGATCCAGTGCCCGCGCGGCGGGGCGATTGTTTCCGCGGATGGCTCTCCGGGCAGACCGGTGAGTAATTTGCGCAGCTTGTAACGCTTCGGTGCGGTGACCGCCGCGGCTAAGTAGTCGGCGAAGCGCGCGAAAGGATTCACCACGACATCGCCACCGAAGACTCCGATGTGGGTTTCGGTACCCTCGTTGCGAATCCGGGCCAGCACCGGGACACGAGGCTTGAGTAGCCGCACCGTCACTGCGATGCCCTGGTTGACGGTGTCGTCGTCTGTGAGGGCCACCACGCCCTTGCAGTTCGGGTTCATCAACCCGGCGAGTTGCAGTAGCCAAGTCTGGGACGCGTCACCGGTGGCAATTGGTGGGTCGACGTTGAAACCATCGAAGCGCATCTTCTGCACCCGATCCTGGTTGCGTTCTATGGCAACGAAGCGCAGCCCCAGATGATCCAGGCCGTGACACAAGGTGCGCCCAGTGTCACCTAGGCCGCACACGATGTAGAAGGGCTCACGAATGTTGTGCACGGTCTGCGAGAACCTGGCCACCTGCACCGCCGACTGGAAGCCCCTGTCACGCAGCAAGCCGATGACAGCGAACAGGGAATAGCTCCATGCCGCGACCGAAACGTAGATGGTGAAGGTCATCCACATCCGTTGCATGGCGTTGTAGGGGTGTGGCACCTCACCGAAGCCGATGGTGGTGGAGGTGTAGGAGACGACGTAGAAGGCTTCGAAGAAGGTCAGCGGCGCAGCGGGTTCCCCCTCGCTCGTCGTGCCAGGGATGATGGCCAGCCCCAGGGTACAGATGGCGTAGACGAATACCACGAGCAGCAGGGGAAACCTCATTCTGCGCAGGATGAGGAAGAAGACGTCGCCCAGCACCTTGGGGCGGGTGGTCACCTGTCGTGTCTTCATGACAGTTGAAATGTACTCGTTTGGGATGCGCTCAGTCTCAGCGCCGCGACGGCATGATTTCCGAGACGAGCAGCACCACCGATACCACATTGGCCAGCAGGGCACCGCCCGACAAGGACACCACGACGGACATCGCCTCGCCGGTCAGACCGCCGGCCTGCGATCCGGTAACGATCCACACCGCGGCTGCCGCGATTAACTGGAGATCGGCTACCAGCGAGGTGGCTAGGTGAACCGCGCCCAGTTGAGTGCGATCACCAAATTTCAGGATCGTGGCAATGAAGGAGGCCACCAGAGCAGCCGCGAGCTCAATGCCGTTGTGCAGGTGTACGGAGTCGAGCGGGCCCAGGAAGAAGCCGAAGTTCAGGGCCGCTGCCAGGGTGATGAAGAAGCCGAAGACGACCTTCTCCAGATTCATCGGATCCTCCACAGGTGGGAAACAATGTTGCCCGGCCAGCCTACGACCGCGGGGAATGGTTCTTCCATCCGGACCACATTGATGAGTTGCCCGGAACAGGGTTGGATAGCGTTGGGTTATGACCTACCGACTCGCTCGCACCGAAAGACACCAGCTGGCGGAGCTGTTGAGCGCCGTCGGCCCCGACGCACCGACCTTGTGCGCGGGCTGGGACGCCCATGATCTCGCCGTGCATCTGCGGTTGCGGGAGACCAATCCTTTGGCTGCGGCCGGGATGCTCATCAAGCCACTATCTGGCTATCTTGCTTCACGGTCACGCCGACTGCGTGCCGAGGTTGACTTCGATGAGCTGGTGGGGATGATCGCCGATGGGCCCCGGTTGCCGAATCCGCTGGGACTGCCGCGCATCGACGAACGGCTTAATGCCATGGAATATTTCGTGCACCACGAGGACCTGCGCCGGGCTGTCGTCGGCTGGACTCCGCGGGTGCTTGCCTCGGCGGCCGATGAGCAACTGTGGTCCCACGCTTGCTCAATGGCGCGGTTGCGGCTGGGCAGGCTACGCATCGGAGTACTGCTGGAACGAGTCGTCGATGGTCTGCCTACCGGCGAGCGGGTGGTTGTCGCCACCGGACCGCGCCCGGCGACGATCACCGCAACCGGCGCCGAGCTCCTGTTATGGCTTTACGGACGTCACGAGGTTGCACGCATCGAATTCAGCGGCGACGATTCCTCGGTCGGCAAGCTCAAGAATGCACAGTTGTCAGTGTGAGTGATACTGGGGTCGACTGTGCAGTGGAGCCAGACAATGCTGCTTTCCAATCTCACATCAAGAGCTGTGGGTGTCTGTGACCCGAGGGGTCCAATCGCCGATGGGGTCATCGAGCGGGAGCGCTGCGACGGCCAATGCTGGAGGCAAGCTATCGATCTGACGAGAACGTCTGTCCCAACATCAGCACGTCACGCTGCATGAACTCATCTCAGATGAGACCCTTATTCCGCAACAAATCGAGACCCGAATCGAAACCAAGTCCTTCGAAGATGTCGGCACCGTCGATCATGTAGGCACTCATCAGCGCATCCAATGCCTGGGCCTCACGACCTTCCTGATCCTTCAATGCCATGCCCAACACACACCACGCCATCTGGTTCTCAAGGCCACCGGGGCACTTAAATGCCTCACGCACCGCACGCTCGGCTTCCCTAAGGTATCCCTCTCGGTAGCAGGATTCCCCTAGCAATATGTAGAGTTGAGTCGCCAGCTCCCAGTGCGACAACGGCTGCGGAAGAAGATTCAGGCCCTCAATCGCCAGCGGAATCACCTTGGCATAGCTCTTCTCATCGAACAGTTCCTCGATACGATCCCATAACACGACGATTTGGTCATATGGCTCGTCCGGCAGCTCATCCGGCAACTCTGAATCCGAGCCTAAATCAGCCGCTGGAATCTGCACATGTAAAGAACCATACCCAGAAAAATCAAGGAACCAGTCGCCGTATTTTTTACTCCAACTCTTGCCATTAAACGCATCTGGCCCATACATGTCGTAAATTCCCTTGGCGCGCTCGTAAGCCTCCTCAAGGTCACCCGACTCATAGGCCAACGCAATGTCGTAAATCGCCGATTGCGGGCTCATCGGCCGATCCGTGCCCAGCACTTGGTGATACCTCTCCACCCACACCCGAGCATCCGACGGCCGACCATGCGTCAGGAAGTACTCTGCAAGACTACGGCACTCAGCCTGGAGGTAGAACCGGGCGTCCTCCTCACTACGACGCTCCCACGCCACCTGCCACAGGCGCTCGAACAACTCCAAGCCACGATCAACGTTTCCACCCCTCAGGGCTGTCCTCGCCTCAGCATCAAGCGCCTTCAGATCAACGTCGCCACAATCCATCATAACATCATCCCCATCTTGGAATCATTCATGGAATCGTCCAGAAAATTCTAAATTTCCTTCCAGACGATTGATCGTGTTTGAAGATTTTCTTGGCAAGCTTGAGGAAGTGCAGGTGTTTCTCGGCGAATTTCGCGAAGAACTCACCATTGATATCATCAATACACTTGGGAGTTATCCCAGTACTTGGGAGTCATCCCACTGACTTTGGATACTCCACTCATCCGAGCATTCCGTTCATGATCATCTCCACCGCGTAGTTGATCGCTGCCTCAATGGCCCATTTGGCCGCTTGTCTGGCAGCAAGCACAGCACCAGAGGCAAGACCAGCGGTGGCTACCGCTGATGCGATGGAAGCCGCAAGGATGGCCAGTTGGGCGATCACCGCTACCTTCATCGCCAACACGATCCCGGCAATGATTCGCAGGCCGATGCCAACACCCGTCGCAGCCAAGGACAGGTCGTGGGCAGACTTCATCGGACCTTCGGCATCGGAGTGCCACGTCTTGAAGGCCTCCACTGAAGCCCCAGAATTCTTGCCGAGCACCTCATTCGCGATGCCATTAACCGATTCTACGCTCGTCGAAGCCTTCTGGCTCAGTTGATCCCACTGTCCACCCCACTGGTTCAGCACCGACTCATCGGTCGAGGGCCAGTCGTAACCAACATATTCGAGAGCGGTACGCAACCACCCCGGAAGCATCAACCCCATGTCACATTCCTCCGAGAAATTCCATGATTGACTGTGCGAGATCCGTGTTGTCGGCCTCCGTCGCCTCATACATGTCAGCGGTCTCTTGCATCATCTGACCCTGCGTGTCAACCGATTGACCGATGCCCTGGATCGCCTCCTGGAAAGCCTGGACCACCGGCGGGTAGATCATCGCGATGGCTGCATCGGCAAGGGTTCCACCATCATTGCAACCACATGCCTCCACGTCGGACACTTGTTCCAGTAGGGATGCGATCTCCGAACCGAAGGAGGTCCCCGCACCGCTCATCTTCTCCCCGGCGCTGCGCCAACTGGCGGGATGAAACTGGATATCAGGCACGCTCGATCGCCTCCTCAATGCGCTCGAATTGCTCGCGAGTGGCTTGGGTGGCGAAGCCCTGAAGATCACGGATGTTCTTCGTCAGATCACCGAACGATCCGCCCAAAGCAATCAACTGCTCCTGCGATGCGAGGGCAGCCTGCCGCAGCGCATCGTTGAGGACATCGCGAAGTGTCCGCTCGATGGTCTGCGGCGATTTACTGCGGAGCCAGGAAGCGTTGAACTGCACATCGGTTATTTCCATGTCAGTCATCTCGACCACCACGAAACCATCCGCATCCTGAGCATGAACGCTGATTGGCTTCAGGGCATCTGCATCCGGGAGTTCATCCGCAGGCATGTTGTCGATCGTGTCCGCAACCCGTGTTAGTCGCGCAAAGACATCCGCCATACTCTCGGCCATCCGTACTCCATTCGCATCAAGTACCGGCAGGGGGTTCCGCCAAGTGCTCACATGCTACGTGGCCCGGGTGTCATGTCATTCAGATGCCCAGTCGCCAATCCATCGGTGCACTCATCCTCAGTGGCGCCTGAGACCCTGCATGCCGCATCTTCGCTGATCAGCCACACCACGTAGAACGCCCGACGAACAGGCCAGATGCCCACATGCGCTCCGGATGAGATAACCAGACGCTGATGATGAACGAGGCGGGGCGGAGTTGCGCCGTCACAACTCCCGCATACGGTTCTCGTGATCAGCGAGTTCGTCCAAGAGGAATCGGTCCCGCAGCTCCTTCAGGAACTTGATCACTTGCACACCTCTCGTTGAATCCTCAGGGTTCTTGACGCATCCGAAGCTACGCACTGACACCGAAGAACCGGAGAAATCTGGCAACTTGGTTGCAGGCAAGTCTACTGCAACCAAGTTGCCAGCCGTTTCCGAGACAGGCCCAAGACCTTGGCAACCGTCATGAGACCCTGTCTGAGCAATGCCCAGGTCTGGTTCACTGGGGCTATGGTGCAAGATTCCCTGAATGCCGCAATCAACCTGCGTCTGGCACTGCTGGAGCTCCCGACAACCGCGAGCGACAACGAGGACCTTGACCTGGTGGAGCCACTGCTGGCCCGTCAGCGTGAACTGTCCCGCCGCCTTTCCGACCGCCTGTGTCCTGCAGACCAGCGCATCCAGGATTTCCTCGACGATTACCTTGCTGACGTTGAGGCCTCCCCACAACTCCCTCGTCAGACCCTGATCCTCGACCAAGCAGGACTCGCCCGCGGTCTGTCTCTGCCCTGTGACGGCGACGAATTCCACTCCGACGTCGTGGCGTCTTACCGCTTGGTGAACGGCGTGCTGCACAACCCTCGCAATGACCGCCGCACCACCGCCGGGGTGTTCCACATCGCTCAAGGTGGTCTGCCTATCCCCGACGACAAGATCGCTGTACGCAAGGATGTCTTCGCTCGCATCCTGGAGCTTTCTTTCCAGCCACCCCACGCCGACATGCTGTTGCCCTACACTGCAAACCAGCCCACGCCGTCGTCGTGTTTCGCTTCCCTGTTCATGCGCCCCTTGGTGGTGCCCGCTGTGCCGGGTCGTGGCCCGGTCAAGACGATGGAGATCCGCTTCATCGTCCCGGGTGGGTTGGTCTGCAACCTCGACTTCGTCGAAGGGATTTTCGGCAATGCCGGAGACCCACAGCTGCCGGAGAACGACGCTGCCCTCGATCCGATCGGCTGGTCGGGACATACCGGGCTCGTCGTCTTGGCCCCCCACCTGACCACCGTCACCAAGAAATCTCTGGGTCTGCCACACATTGACGAGGCCACCGAGCGGGAGCGCCGCGATGGCCAGTGCTGGAGCGATCCTGGCGAGCTCTACAACGACGGCAAAGCCTTCAAGGTGTGTGCCCGCGACGAGCGCGGGGTCATGGTCACCGTCGTCGCGGACAACTACTTCGGCTACTGCAAGAAGGAAGTCAAGACCCAGCTCTCCTATGCGGCGAACCTGCTCGGCGCCGCGGAGGAAGAGCACTCTGGTGGCGCCCTGGTGTACCCGGCCTACAACCTGGGCCAGGATTTCCACGACACCTACACCACCCCCGACTACACCTTCGCCGATGTCGTCGCCCGCAACCCGGAACGCTGGTCGATGAATCCCGACGGGACCGCCACCGATCTGCGGAACCCCCGCGTCATCCTGGTGCCCGCCGGTGCCTGTTACTCAATGCGCGACCAACAGATCACCTGGAGTGACCAGGCCGGGGAGCACCACACCAAGCTGCACACTGGCAAGGAGTACATGACCCCAATGGGGTACCGTGTCTACGCCAAGCACCGTGAGCTAGACGAGACCCAGTGGCATTTGATCGGCGTCTCGCCAATCTCCACCCAGGCCCACAAACCAGCCACCGTTTCCGGGGGCGGCAAATCCGAGATCTCGAAATCCCTGGCCGATGCCTTCGTCTTCGACAACGCCTACACCGCCGATTTCGAGGCTGACATTGAGGCGGTCCAAGCCCTGCTGGACAAGGACTACTCCGAACGCTGGGCTGATGCCTCGCAGAACGGCTCCGACCGCCGCGAGTTGCTCTCCCCTGAGCGTTCCCTCGGCTCGGTGATCAAGCTTCTCACCCCATCTAAGCTCTATTGCGAACAGTACAACGCCTTCTTGAACCAGATCCCCTCGCACATCAAGGAACTGGTGTTCACAGTCAAGCGCTTCTACAAGCCCGAATGGGGTGCCGACTGGCGGTCCCATTTCTCGGTGGGCATCATGAACGGTCTCCAGGGCAATGCACTGCGACTGGATGGGGAGAAAGTCATCGCCAACATGTTGCGCGTCGGTTTCCAGCCCGACGGTTCCTGGCGGTTGTTCTCACTGCGTCCGGACTTCTCACCCGCGATCAAGGTGCAGACCGAAGACGACATCACCGTCTCGACGGTGTGCGCTCCCTTCGAGACCCCGGCAACCGGCTCCGGAAGCCAGGAGAGCCCATCACGCAAATTCGTCATGAACTGCGAACAGCTACTTTTCCAACGCCCTGACGATGCCGTGATCCGCGGCTACGACAAGCAGGCCGAGCGTGATCTCGCCGGGCGCGATACCTTCATCTCCAATTTCGAACCGCTCACCCACGACGAGGCCCGGGCCCTGGAGGAAAACTCACCGGTCTATTCCCAGTACACCGGCCCGATGCGTAAGTTGATCTCCGAGGTAGCCTTGATGGGCAACGACCAGCATCCCAGTTGGTGGATCGCTTCCGACCAGTCGCGGATCGTCGACGGGAAGCGTTCCAAGAACCCGCGCTACCTACAAACCCGCCCCGACGTCGCCAATCCCGAACTAACCATGACTGCCGAGGTGGCCTCCAAGTTGGTGCGCAAACTGCCGACCGACGCCTTCGCGCCGCTCTCGGTGGACATCGTCGCCGCTGGCCGCCGCAACAACCCGAAGGAAGCGGGGGTACCGCCGCTGTGCGTTTACAACCCGCTGCATTACATGGAGCTGCCGGAACTGTTCATGGAGTTCATCTCCTCAATGACCGGCAAATCCCCTTCGACCACCGGCGCCGGTTCCGAGGGCGCATTGACCAAGGGCCCCTTCAATGCCCTGCTTCCCATCATCGACCTCAACTCGGCGCTGCTCTCCTATGCCTTGACCGGCTACGACGGCTGGCTGTCGTCGGCAGGGTATATCGGGCCAAACGTGCAGGTGGCCCACGACATTTCGATGCTGATTCCGGAATTGTTCTGCCGGATGCTGCCCGCCGAGCGGGATGCCGCAACACTCATCGCGGGCGGTTTTCTGGAGAAACTGGAAGATTTCGAATTCGAGGGCCGCACGGTACTCGCCTCACGGCTGGGTTACCGCATCAACCAGCAGTTCACCACCACCTATTTCGGGCGCATCTTCCTGCACCCCGACGTCGTATTCACCGACGAGATGCTGGCCCCCGAGCTGCAGGATATGGCCATCTTCGCCGAATCGATGGATACCATCGTCACCACCCACCAGCGGGTGGCCAAGGCATACTTCAGAGATGGTGGCATTGAGCTGGCAGTGCCCCCGCTGCGCGGGCTACTCGAGATCATGGCCGACGGACACACCGCGCAGGGCTGGACGCTAGATTCCCCCGAGTTCCGGCGCATGTTCGACCGCGAGATGATCCTGGCCTCCGACTGGTATGCCGAGCGGCTCAAGGTGAAAGCCTCCCTGGACGCCAAGCGCCAGCAGGCGACTGTGGAGGCCTTGGAGGCCTTCGCCGCTGAGGCGACCGAGCGGGTGGCCCAGCGCCTCGACCTGGCTGGGCGCACCGAACTGGCCCGCACCGAACTGAACCGGGTGCGGTCCGACAGCTACCGCCAGTCGCTGGTCGGCACCATCGGGGTCCAACCGAAACTGCACTGAACCACCAACCGGTGGCGTCGTGTCCCGCCCAGGAGGCCACCGTGTCCGGTCGCAAGCCTGTGGAGGACGTCGCGACGCTGCTCTCAGTTCAGCCAGCCGGTTCCCAGATGCACCGAGACCTTGTCGGTGATCCCGGTGTCCTTCTCCCGCCAGGAAAGAGTAACAAGGGTGCCAGGTTCGAGCTGTTCGATCTGTTCGAACAGCTCGCCGACATTGTCGACCGGTTGCTCGTCGAGGGCAGTCACCACGTCACCCACATCCAATCCAGAGCCCTCCAGCGGGGAGAGCTCCTCCACCTTGACGACCATCGGGGTGTCGATACCGAGTTCCAGACCTAGCCGGGGTCGTGGCCCCAGCCGGATGTGGCCTGCCTCCTTCCCGGCCCGCACCTGATCGGCCACGGCAATGGCCTGTTGAATCGGGATCGAATAGGTGTGATGACCATCGCCGGTGTCTTCGGAAATGGCGGTGGTCATGGCGACGACCTCCCCGTCGGCGTCGATGGTGGGCCCACCGGAATACCCAGGAACTGCAGATGCGGTCGTGGTGATGAGGCCCAGCAGTTCGGTGTCGTGCGAGCCCTGGAAGTTCGAGGGGATGCTCACCTTCTGGTCGATGCCGACAATCTCTCCGCTGGTGGTGCGCAGCACTCCGTTGCCCCTGGCATTGCCGACGCAGGTGAGCCTCTCCCCCACCTGCGGTGGGATGGTGTCAATCCGGGCGGGGGCGAGTCTGTTAGCACCCTCCATCTGCAATACGGCAATGTCCGCCCACATGTCACGCCCCAGCACGGTGACCTGGTGACGTTCCCCATCTGGGCCGTTCACCCCCTCAATGGAGATGGTGTCTTGAACGACGTGGTAATTCGTCACGATAATCCCAGAGGGGTCGGTGATCACACCGGTGCCGGTCGAGAAGTAGCCATCGCCCAGATCGCCGAAGAGTAGAACAACCCCGACAGTGAGTTCTTCGGGGGCAGGTGCCTCGTCGGTGGGTTGTTCGCCGGGATCCTCCGGAGCCGGGGAAACCGGGACCGCAGGAGCCTGCTGGATGGCCACATAGCCCTGACCGTAGTTCAACAGCAACTCTCCACCGACTGCCACCACGCAGATCAATAGAACGAACACACCCAACGTGACAGCTACGTTGCTGCGAGGCGTCCTGTTGTTCATGGCGTCATGGTACCGGCGACACCGGTCGCTGCCTGGTGCCGCCGGTCCTCGGATCAGTCGTCAAAACCACGTGCCACCAGTGCCTCACCCATGGCGTCGGCGTCACGCAGTGCCCGCACGATCAGGGGAACCGCGAAAGCCCGGATGTCGCGCACGGCACCACGTGCCGTCTGTGCCTCCGAGATTTCCCGGGAGAGCTCGTACACCAGCGGCACCACGCGGATTCCGAGCAGCAGGATCAACCCAACCCGTTCCGGATCAACCCCGAAACGACGCAATACCCCGAACAACCGCACCAAGACATCGACCAAGTCAGTGGTTCGCGTGGTCAGCGTCACCAAGCTCGCGACGGCCACCAGAACGAGGATCATCCCAGGAACGGCGACGGCCTTCTGCCACGTCGCGGTGATCCACGTCATCGCAGCGATGACGATCATGAGCAGCATCATCGGCCGGATCTGATGCCACATCAGCCCAAGGCCTAGACCCGCCGAGAGATAGACCACCCCAACAACAGCGAAGGTGGCCAGCACCCACCACCAGGTGCCCTGGATGACCACCGATGCGGCACCGATCATGAACAGGGCAAGCAGTTTCGTCCAGGCCGGTGCCCGGTGCAGCCAGGAGGTACCCGGTTGGTACAAGCCAAGGGTGGATTTCATCAGTCCATCAACGATCTGTAGTGGGCCAGGGCCGGGGCAGGGGCGTCGTCGGCCACCAGACGGCCCGCGTCGAAGACCAGCACCCGGTCAAAATCGGTAAGCAAATCGAGATGGTGGGTAGCCAGCACCACTGTCTGATCCAGTTCAGCGACGAGCCGTGCGAAGCGACGGGCATTGCGTAGGTCGAGCAGGGTGGTGGGCTCGTCCATGATGAGCAGCCTCGGGGAGGTGATGAGCACCGAGGCCAGGGCCAGCAGCTGCTTCTGCCCACCGGACAGGAGATGAGCCGGGTGGTCACGGTGCGAGCTGAGTCCGTAGTGCTCAAGCATCGCGGCCACCCGGTCGCTAATCTCCTCACGCGTCAGACCGGAGCGCCGCAACCCGAAGGCCACATCCTCGGCGACGGTGGGCATGATGATCTGGGAGTCGGGGTCAGTGAACAGGAAACCGGTCATCCGCCGCACCGTGGCTGGCTCGGCGGCGACATCGATTCCGTCGACGAGCACCCTGCCCTGCGTGGGGGCAATCAGGGCATCAAGCATCCTCACGAAGGTCGATTTTCCCGACCCATTGTGGCCGACCACCCCGATACGGGTCTGATCGGCGTCCACGTTCACATCGTCGAGCACCAACCGGGACAGTGGGCCTTCCCCATAGCGGTGGGAAAGATGTTCGACCCGGATGTGGACCACTGTCTCAACCCTCCGGTTGCGAGAAGCTGTCCTGGGCCCCCCGGTTCCGGTGCGGGAGCAACCGCGGATAAGCGGAGTGCACCCCCTTAGCGATCACTGCAGCTATCACCGCCTTCATGGTATCGCCAACCAGGAAAGGCGCGTTAGTGACCAAGGCCTTCTGGAAGCTCATGTCGGCCCGCAGCATCAGACCTGCGATACCGAAGCAGTAGAGCACGACGATGCCCCCGAGCAGATGGATACCGATTCCCTCCCACAGCTTGTAGGGAGCGCCCACCTTGTAGGTAGCCCAGCCCATGAACCCGGCGACAATCGGCCAGCCGACCAGGAACCCGACCGAGGGACCGAAGAACACACCGGTACCACCGCGACCGCCAGCCAGCAGGGGAAGCCCGATGGCGACGAGCGCCAAGAACAGCAGCTGCGAGGCAAAGCCCCGGTAACCGCCCAAGATCGCCCCGGCCAGCATCACGCCCAGGGTCTGCGCGGTGATAGGGAGCGGGCCAACGGGTATCGGCGGGATGATTCCCAAGGCAGCGGTCACTCCGGCAAAAACCGCTATCAGGGCGATGTCACGAGCCGGATGTATGGTTTTTCCCATCAAAGTCCTCTCTCGAATCCAACCAAACCCTAACAGCGTTAGATAGGTACTGGCACACCACCCCCACCGACTTCCGCCGCCGTCCCAGCGCAGCGTGATCAGCAAGACCCCCAAGCACGGCGTCATGCGGTCACATTGCGAGGGCACGAGAGACAAACTGCACGGTGCATCAGAGACAGCGGAAAGGTCAAACCACAGTGGTACCCGAGACGCCTGCCTTCGTTCAGTGAGCTCCAACTGTGTGGCACTCAGCCACAACACAGGCCCTGTTCGCCACTGGCAGAATGATCAAGAAATTCTCGACAGAAGCGCTTGTGAAACAGGTATTCTCGGCGAGACGAGGGAGCGATGAGCCCTCCGGAGAGCTGTCGTCGGCGCACACCCTCTGCTCATCAGACCCCGGTGGGATGCTTCTGGTCATTAGTGGAGCCAACATCGCGGTAGTCTTCCGCGCATGGACGCACAGGTACTCGCGCGTTGGCAGTTTGGAATCACGACTGTCTACCACTTCTTCTTCGTGCCCGTCACACTCGGTACTGCATGGATAGTCGCCATACTCGAGACACGATGGCGGCGTACTGGTGACATCCAGTGGCTTCGCATGACCAAGTTCTTCGCCAAACTCTTCCTGATCAATTTCGCTGCCGGCGTGGCCACCGGCATCGTCCAAGAGTTCCAGTTCGGCATGAACTGGTCGGAGTACTCCCGTTTCGTGGGTGACGTTTTCGGCGTCCCGCTCGCCCTGGAGGCGCTCATCGCCTTTTTCTTCGAGTCAACCTTCATCGGGCTGTGGATCTTCGGCTGGGACAAGCTCGGTCCGCGCACCCACAACCTGATGATGTACTTCGTCGCGCTTGGTTCGACGCTGTCGGCCGCCTTCATCCTCGCGGCGAACTGCTTCATGCAAAATCCGGTCGGGGCCACCTACAACAACGGTCGCGCCGAGCTCATCGATTTCGGGGAACTATTCACCAACCCCTTCTTCCTGGTCACCTTCCCGCATCAGATCGGGGCCGGATTGATGGCCGGTGGCTCGCTGCTAGTCGGCATCGCAGGGTGGAAACTCGCCCAGGCGGCCAAGGAATCCACCGATCACCCTGACGCTGATGTGCTGCGGCGCACCGCTCGCATGGGTGCCTGGACGCTGCTCGCAGCCACCCTTGTGGTCTTCGGTTCTGGACATGCTCAGGCCCAAGTCGAGGCCGAATTCCAGCCGATGAAACTCGCCGCATCCGAGGGCCTCATCGAGACCACCAATGCCGCCGGATTCTCGATCGTCGGTATCTTCACCCAGCAACGCAATGCCGAGGGAATCACCGAGGTCCACGAGGTTTTCTCCTGGGAAGTTCCCTACGTCCTGAGCTTCTTGGCCTTCAACGACCCGAATGCGGAGGTGAAAGGCATCGCAGATCTCACCAACGAATACCTGACATCGGGCTATCAGAACGTCAACGGCGAGACCACCCGGCTGCAGAAGGAATTCGTCTCCGAGCTAGATACTCTCGGCGTCGATCCGGTGCCTAACGTCATGATGTCCTACTACTCTTTCCGACTGATGATCGGCCTTGGCTCGCTGGCTGCTCTCGGCGGGCTGGCCATGCTGTGGGTCACCCGCAAGGGCGGAGCGCCGAAGGCCAACAAGGTCTGGAGGATCGGCCTGGGTGTGTTGCCCTTCCTTCCAGTGCTCGGCAACTCTTTCGGCTGGATCCTCACCGAGATGGGTCGTCAGCCGTGGGTTGTCTACGGAGTGCTGCCCACCTGGATGGCCGTCTCACCGAATGTCAGTGCTGGAGAGGTCCTGGCCTCGATGGCCGCCTTCGGTCTGGTCTACGGGATCATCGCCGTAATCGTGTTGAAGCTGTTCTTCGTTCACGCAGCCAAGGATCTACCCGAGGTTACAGAACCTACGCTCGACAAGCACCCCGACGCCCCGATCTCCTTCGCCTACTGACCCGGAGTGGTTGATATGTCACACGAAACTCTGATCACCATCTGGTTTCTTCTGGAAGCTGTCCTGTGGATCGGTTTCTTCTTCCTGGAGGGCTTCGACTTCGGCGTCGCTATGCTCTATCCGGTCATTGGACGCGATCCTCGCGAACGCCGCGTCATGATCAACGCTATCGGCCCAACCTGGGACGCCAATGAGGTGTGGCTGATCGCCGCTGGTGGCGCGATGTTCGCGGCTTTCCCTGGCTGGTATTCGGCGCTGTTCGCAGGCCTTTACCTGCCGCTGCTGCTGGTGCTGCTGGGCCTGATCGTGCGCGCCATCTCCTTCGAATACCGCGCTCTGATGCCCGACGACAACTGGCGTGATTCCTTCGACTGGTGCTCCACCATCGGTTCGCTCATTGTCTCGCTGGTCTTCGGGGTCGGCTTCGCCAATATGTGGATTGGCATGCCAATGGCCGGCGATCCTGCGTACGTGACCAGTTCCTTCTGGTCGCTGTTTTCCCCCTTCGGTCTGCTGGGCGGAATACTGGCCGTGGCATTGTTCATGGTGCACGGGGCTGTCTTCCTCTCCCTGAAGACCTCCGGAGAGGTCCGGGAGAAAGCAAACCGCGTCGTCAAGGCCCTCGGCCCAGTGGCCCTGCTGCTGCTGGTGGCCTTCATCGTCATTGGCAACATCGCCTACCCGGCCTCAGACAACCCCTTCCTCGGCGACGGGGCGACGATGGCCATGTGGATAACCGGGGTAGTGTGCGTCGTCGCCCTCGGTTTCGCGGTCGTGATGCACAACCGTCAGGATCCTTGGCGTCGCGAAGGTCTGGCCTTCCTCGGCACGGGGGCGGCCATCATTGCGCTGTTCGCCAGCCACTTCATCAAGATGTACGGCACCTTGGGCTTTGCCCCAGCGCCGGGCACCGAATTCAATGCTGGTGTGGCGGCCTCCTCGCAGGCCACCTTGTCGCTGATGTCGATGGCTGCCCTGGTCATCATGCCGATCGTGCTGGCCTGCACGGCATGGTCCTATACGGTGTTCCGTCGCCGTTTGTCGGTGCGGAACATGCCGCCGGAGCCTAGTGAGGCCGCAGAAGTACTGGCTAAGAGTTAATGGCTGCTCCACTCGACAGGCGACTGCTGCACCGTGCGACAGCGGCCAAGATCTTCCTGGTCGCTGTCGGCGCGACCGGAATCCTCAACGGGGTCGCCGTCGTCGCCCAGGCCTGGTTGATCGCCCACCTAGTGGCAGGGGTTTTCGACACCGGCGGGTTCCATGCCGCTCCCCTGCCTGGTTTTACCGCAGGATTGTGGTGTCTGGCCACGGTCTTCGTCGTGCGAGCAGTGTTGGTCTGGGCCACCAGCCGCTGGGCGCATCGCGCGTCGGCAGCGGTGAAATCCCAGCTGCGCATTGAGTTGATGCGCGCCCGCCTGAAACGCCCCAGCGACGCCACCACCACCTCCTCCCAGCTGATCCACCTCGTCACCCAGGGACTGGATGCCTTGGACGGGTATTTCGCGAAATTCCTGCCGCAGATGATGATCGCGATCTTCGTCCCGGCCGGGATCTGGGTGATCATCACCATTACCGACTGGGTCTCCGGGATCATCGTGGCCATCACGATTCCACTGGTCATCGTGTTCATGGTGCTCATCGGCCTGGCCACCCGCTCCGAGGTGGACAAGCGCCTGGCGGCCCAGACCAAGCTCGCGAATCACTTCGCCGACCTAGTCACCGGCCTGCCCACTTTGCAGGTTTTCGGCAGGGCGAAAGCACAGTCGAAGGGACTGGAAGTCACCGAGCAGGCCGCCCGGACTTCCACCATGAAGACCCTGGCAATGGCTTTCGCCTCCGGTGGAGTGCTGGAGTTTATCGCCACCTTGTCGGTGGCCCTGATCGCAGTTAATGTCGGTTTCCGCACCGTCGACGGGGCATTCGACCTGGCCACAGCCTTATTCGTGTTGATGCTCGCCCCGGAGGCCTATCTACCGATCCGTCAGGTGGGCGCCCATTTCCATGATTCTGCCGACGGCACGGCGGCTGCTCAGATGGCCCTGGACATCATCGACGCAGCCGAGCGGCCCATCGGCGTCATTGACGCGGCTGGTCTGGGAGCGATCACCGTCGTCTTCGAGAATGTCGGGGTGCACCACGAGGGGGCAGCCCGGCCCTCACTCAGCGGACTGAATCTGGAGCTCTCCCCCGGACGGACTGTCGTCTTGGTTGGCGCCTCGGGAGCCGGTAAGTCCACCGCTTTGTCAGTACTGATGGGATTCACCACCCCCACCACCGGGCGGGTCACGGTCTGCGGAGTCGACCTGGCAGATCTTGACCCGGAATCCTGGCGGTCCCGGATTGCCTGGGTCTCCCAGGATCCGGGGATGGTACGCGGCACGATCTCCTCGAATGTACGCATGGGTAATCCAGGTGCCGACGATGATGCGGTGCGCAGCGCTCTCGACCGGTGCGGTGCCGAATCTCTGGCCCTGGACCGTCCGATTGCCGACGACGGTGAGGGGCTGTCAGCCGGTGAGCGTCGTCGCGTCGCCATGGCCCGCGCCCTGTTGCGCGTCGAAGCCGGTGGAGTTGATCTGCTCGTGTTGGATGAACCCACGGCGGGTCTCGACCAAACCACCGAGACCCGGGTCGTCGAACTGGTGCGCTCGATGGGGGTCTTGGTGGTGGCGGTCACCCACCGCGATGCGCTGCTCAGCATCGCCGACGAGATCGTTGAGGTCGGATCGGGGGTGCGGTCATGAGCGATCGGTCGGCCACAATGCCCCAGGTAATCGGCTTGACTCGTTCCCTGATCCCGCGCATGCCGCGTGGCTGGCTACGATTTACATCGTCACTCGCTATGGCCGTGCTCACCGCAGTCTCCTCAATCGGGTTGATGGGGTTATCGGCATGGTTGTTGTCGCGGGCCGCAGAGCATCCCCCGGTGATGTACCTGACTGCCGCCGCGGTCGGGGTCAGATTCTTCGGCATCGGGCGGGGCGTATTCCGCTATCTGGAACGTCTGGTCGGCCACGAGCTCGCCTTCAGAATGCAGTCCCTACTGCGGATGGATTCCTACGCGAAGCTGGCCGACACTACCTTGCTAGGGCGTCGCTTGGGTGATCTGCTCGTACGGGTCATCGCCGACGTGGAGGCGATCGTCGATCTGCTGGTGCGGGTGATCATGCCGTTTTGTTCGGCGATGGTGGTCATCGCTGGTACTTCGGTGCTGCTGGCCCTCTTCTCACCGGGCGCAGCACTCCTGCTGCTGGTGACCTCCTTACTCTCGGGCGTCGTCATCCCATGGGCGGCCCAGCGATGGTCGCACGCTGCCGACATCCGGGCGATTCCGGCACGCGGCGAATTGGGGGATCTGGTGCGCGAGATGACACTCAACGCGACCGATCTGGTGGCCCACCAGATGGGCGAGAAGCGGTTGGCCGAGTTGGCCCAGGTTGACGACGATTTGCGGGCCGCGGAGGCACGCGGAGCCTGGACCCGCGGAGTGGCCGGCGCCGGACAGCTCTTTTTCACCGGGATGACCGTCGTCGGCGGGCTGGTGATCGGCGGGGCTGCGGTGGTGTCTGGACAGATGCCCGGACGCGATTTGGCGATCCTGGTCCTGGTCCCGTTGGCCATGCATGAAATCTTCGCCGATTTCAGCCGGGCCGCGCAGACCCTCACCAGATCGCGCTCGGCGCTAGGCCGGGTGCTGCAGGTGTTGCATGCCCCGGCGATCGGAACCGGAGACCGGGTGGTGGATCAGGATGCCACCACCGTGGGGCTGGTGCTGGAGGGTGTGGGTGTCGGCTGGCCGGATGCCGGGGAAATCCTTGCTGGGGTCGATCTGCACGTTGCCCCCGGGGAGCGGGTCGGGATCGTCGGGGCCTCCGGGCTGGGCAAGACCACCCTGGCAGTCACCATCATGGGTATGATCCCGCCGACGGCGGGAACGATCAGCGCCCCAGCGTCGATTGGTTATCTTGCCCAGGATGCTCACATTTTCGCCACGTCAGTCGCCGAGAACATCCGTATCGGCAACAAGAACGCATCTGACAAACAGGTTGCCCGGGCCATGGAGCGGGCTGGTCTCAGTCTGGATCCTGAACGGGTGATCGGCGAGTTGGGAGCGACCCTCTCAGGCGGGGAAGCCCAGCGAATCGCCCTCGCCAGGGTGCTTGTCGCCGATCGCATCCCGGAGTTGATGATCTTGGACGAACCGACCGAGCATCTCGACCGGCAGAGTGCCGAAGCTCTGCTCGACGACCTGTTCGCCGCCACCAACCAAGCTGCAATGGTGGTGATCACCCATGACCATGATCTGATGAGCCGATGCGATCGGATCGTCGATCTGTCACAGTGGGCACAACGTTCGGTGCGGTGAAGCGCTCAAATTCCAGGAGCAGCCGAGCGGGAATGAGGGGTGAGTAAGTCATGAAAGTTCTGGGTATCATCGGAGGCGGCAAGCTGGGCCGTGCCATCGCACGTGCCGCGCTCACGAGCGGCTGGACAGTACTGGTGCACGACCTCGCGCCTGTTCCGGAATTGTTCTCCCTCGTCGACGGAAATGAAAGTGCCAAGCTGGTGGATGGACCGGAATTGGCGCAGCACAGCGACGTCATACTGCTTGCGGTTCCCTTCGAGGCATCGGCTGAGCTCGACTGGTCACTGTTCACCGACCGGATCGTGCTCGACGCGATGAACCAATGGTCGACGATTGGTGAGACCGAGCACGCACCAGCTATCTCGACGACCACGAGCGTACAGGCCCGCAATCCGCAGATGCGGTTGGTGAAGTCGCTGAACCATTTCAGCTACCACGACTACCGAGACGACAAGCGGGCGCTTGATGTCGCCGCGCACCGGGCCATGGCGGTGATTTCTGATGACATTGAGGCAGCTGCGGTAGTTGCCGGTCTGGTTCGTGACATTGGCTATGCGCCGGTGATTGCCGGGATGGATTGCGCCCATCTGCTGGATCCGAAAGGCCCGGTTTTTGGTGCCGACGTCGACGAGCCTGGGATGCGCGTCTTGTTGGGTGCGACCCGGAATCATTGAGCCTAGCTCAGGTCTAGCGCCTGCGAAATTGCCATTACAGGAAGCAAGAATCGGTCATCGGCGGTCAGCGTTTGGGGATGTTGCCTTCGAGGTATTGTTTCTTGTCTTTGCGGTCTGCGAGGTTGTGGGAGTTGGCTTCCCAGTGGAGGGTGCCGTTGTCGCCGCCGGTGAAGGTGATGCCGCTGATGGCGGCTACGTCGATGTGGGGTGAGGTGAGCAGGCTGGTGATGGTGTTGGCGATGGTGTCGGGGCCGTAGTCGTTGATGGCAAAAGGTGGCCCGGCCATACCGGAACATGTCAACGGTAGGGGGGTGGTGGGTTGTGTGGTGGTTGCCCCGATGCTGGCGTGGCAGGGTTCACCTTGAGTGTTGATGGTTTCGCCTGAGGAGATGACGATGCGTCGGCTTTCGACGTCGTACAAGATGTCGCTGATGTTGGGTGTGCCGAATAGTTGGGTGACTGCTTGGTCGATAGCGGTGTAGCTTTGTGCGGTAGTGAGGTCGAGGGCGGGGATGAGCAGCGGCTCGCCATTGATGGTGGCTTTACCATCGACGGCGGGATGATCTTGCCTGTTGTTGCATTCGACCCAGGTGGCGATAGCCCCCGATGGGGTGGTGGCGGCACGGGCTGTGGTGGGGGCGCAATTGTCTTCTTCCTTATGTGTAGTTTTGGCGAGCTCAGTCAACGTATCAATGGACGGGAAAGCACTCACATCCATCAACACACCCACAGGAGGATCAAAGGATCCTTGACTAGCGACTTTCCCATCATTGAGGGCATACGAGCCGGTGGTACCGTCGCGGGTGGTACTCACCGACACGTTATCGCGTTTTGTGGCTCCTGCGACCGTGACGTCCATGGCGAAGATTTGGTTTCCGGTGACCGCGGTGATCTCGGCGAGTTGATCTTTCGGGGATTTGGTTGGTGTGCACCCGGCCAGTGACGCGGCCACCGTCACCGCGGCCGCCATACCGGCTGCTGCCCGAACCACTACTACCCGATGATGTTGCCAATCCATGACCAAACCCCAATCCATCTACAATCGCACACCAACTCAAACCAACCCTTGCCGTGCACCACACACACGCCCGGCGCACGGCAGGAGTATGTGGTCAGATCCAGGCATTCGTGGCATCAACGCCCCCCGAAGCGTAACACTGGCCGCCGGGATCCTCGCTCACCTTGGTGGCACCATTATAGGAGCCATCATTGGTCTGGTTCTGGCGAGCCGAGTTAACCGCTTCTTGGAGGGTCGTACCGATCTGCGTGGATGCCTGAATCCACTTCTGGCCTTCACTCTCTAAATTGTTCGTGAAATCAATCAATCCACGAACAATGGCATCCACCGAGCACGTGCGCTTGTAGAAATGAAAATCATCCCACCGGGAATCGCCCATGGCCTCGAAATTCTGCTTGGTTTCAGGAGGAGTATCGGCGCCAGTCGTCAAGCCTATCTGCCTGTCGAACTCGTCGACGAGGGCATCCACGACGGTTGCTTGCACCTGCACCAATGCATGCAAAGCATCCCGTGAATTACGAGCCAACGACTCCAAGGCAGCGACCTCGGTGGTGCGGTCGTTGGCGTCTTGCCGGTAGGCATCTCCCGCATCGCCTTGCCAGCTTTCGGTCTTGGTGGTCTGGGAATCCTCCACGATCTTGTGCAGATCGGTCATCGCCTTATGCCAGCCGTCGTACGGGCTCTGATTGTTGACCGACGCGTCGGCCGTCTCGATCCACTTACCAGCCGAACCGGTGCCACCGCTAGGAGAAAACCCTTCAGGGAAACCCGCCGACATGCCACCCATCGCCGTGGAACCCACCAGCGAATCCAAATTACGGCACATGGTCTGCTCGGCTTTCAAGAAGTTCGCAGCAGTCGCCTCCGCGTCATAGCCATCGCACAACGGCCCATCGGCCGCCGCCTTGGCATTCTCAGCTTCTGCGCGGTCATTGGTCAACGCGGTGGAAAACCTAGCGACCAACGCATCCAACACATTCTTCAGATTCTGCCCATCAAAGATCTGAACAACAGTCCCTTCCCCTTCTGCGGGCGTGAAAGACCCACTGGGAACCTGTGCAGCATGACTGAAATTACTCATTTCTTGAAACTCACTTTCATCCCAAGAGCAGCATTCGTTTCCTCCGTCTGCGCGTAATCATTCGAAGAATTTAATAACCGAATCGCCACCCATACTGAAATTGATCCTATCGACTGATCAAATTGATTTTCTACCCCGATTAATTCTTCACCCCGCAGATCACTTGCTAGCCACAACAGTCAGAACGAGAAACCATTCCCCAGCTTCCCGAGCAAGATTGATTTTCTACCCCGATTTAC
>NZ_KE340297.1:1173198-1200710 GCF_000413315.1 Propionibacterium sp. oral taxon 192 str. F0372 | reverse complement strand
TTCCCGAGCAAGATTGATTTTCTACCCCGATTTACTCTTCACCCCGCAGATCACTTGCTAGCCACAACAGTCAGAACGAGAAACCATTCCCCAGCGTCTCAAGCAAACTCGCATTGATTCTCGTGTATTCGCGAGCAAGCAACTCTCGCTCACCAAACTCAATCTGCGGCGGCTGATACTTCGCCCGAGCCCTGCGATAGGCACCCAACACGCCACGCGACAACTCACTGGAACGCACCGACGTCTTCAACCATTTTGGATCAAACTTCGCAGACACCGGCTGTCCGAACAACCCCAGGGTCACAACAACCCCATCCTCAAAATCTGAGCCCTGCACAGACTGACCAACCCACCTGGTGGGAGGCGCATCAGCAAGCTTCGCCATCTTGGCATCGACTTCGGCCCGCTCGAGACGAGCCATTCGCAAAGCGTCCCACCCCGCACTCGTCGGATAAGGAGTCACCGGCAGGGGTTCAGGAAGCGGCAACACATGGCGCGTCGTATGAAAAATCGCATTCATCGCGGTAAAAGCCGTCCAAAATGCCGTCTCAAGGCTTGATCCCTTGAGTTTCTCCCGCCAATTCAGCGACACCCGCACCCGTGTCATGACCCCATCGTCATCGGCCCACACCCGCACCGCCCGGCGGCCATCCGGGAACCCCTGGCTGGGCTCCCACCCCACATCATCGGGTTCCAGCCCGTCGTCCTCATCCACACTCTCATCAGTGCGATTCATCCCAGGAGGAGCCAAGAACTCCTCGTCATCGACCCACTCACCTTCCCAAGCCATGCCACATAGCGTACAAACTCCACGGGTCAACTGGAAGCCTTCACAAGTATTTTGAGGTCCCGGGTCTTGGAAGGAACGGAATCATGCCAAGTGAAACCAGAGAACAGTGCCCAAATGTATTCCGGATGGGGTGAAGTGTCAGGCCCCGGACGCCATGGTGGCGACCGATGCACTTGACTTCATCAAGAAGCAGGTAGGCCGACACGGGAGTCCTACCCGGCAACGTGCGATACCCTCAGCCAACCCGGTCGGTAAACCGCAGCGTTGTGCCGGACGAGCCCCCCGGCTGGCAGACCGGGCACCAAAACAGGTTGCGTCCGGCCAGCAGGGTCCCCTGGATCGGAGTCTTGCAGACCAAACAGGGCAGGCCGAGCCGCCGGTAGACATAGACCTCCCCGCCGTGAGCATCGACGCGCGGGGAACGGCCCATCCGTTCGGGCATGTGCCGGGCGGCGACTGTATCGATCACCCCACCACGCTCGCCAACCTTCATGAGTCCGACGAGATCGCTCCACATCGAGTCGAACACTTCGCGGGGGATTTGCTTGGCCGGGGCCATTGGATCGATGCCGTGCCGGAACAGCACCTCGGCCCGGTAGATGTTACCCACCCCGGCGAAAGCCTTCTGGTCGAGGAGTACCACGGAAATCGGTTTCTCAGACCGGTGCACCCGAGCCCAGGCCTTCTCCGGATCCGCGTCTGCGCGTAACGGATCAGGCCCACAGGAATCGACCACCTTCTCTCGGGTGATCGGATCAATCAGCCGGCACCACTGAGGCCCACGCAGATCCATCGCCCGCTCTTTGGTGGCAATCCGCAGACGCAAAGTATGGGGGTTGTGTTGCTCACCGACGGGTTCCAGGCGCAGCTTTCCGATCAACCCAAGATGGATCCACACGCTTTGCTCGGTGTCGAAGTCGATGAGCATGTGCTTGCCGACGGCATCGGCCCCAACCAGGGTGCAGCCATCCAGTTCGGCAGCCTCTGCAGCGAACCTGCCCTGGGGACTTGAGACCTCCACCTGCCGTCCCCCAAACTGCTCGGTAATGGCATTGGCTAGGTGGTGGATGATGTGTCCTTCGGGCATACGGACAAGGATAGGCGTCGACTCGGCCTCAGCCGCTCTCCGGTATAGAGCAATCTGCATTAGGCAATGCTTGCGTTGACAATAACTTAGGCAAACCTAAGTTGACCTTGAGATCCTGAGGTCTGACCAATCCCGCGCCGTAGAGTCATTGGATGTACTGACGCCTCGCAAAGGTGCACATTGGACAAGGTCGTCGAGTCAGCAGCCGGATCTGCCGGCACTCGTCCGGCGTCCAGTGAGGGAAGGGCTTCCATGACCGAAAATCGTCCGGACATCACACACCTCCCGGATCTGACCGATACGTCGGGCCGCGTCACCCCGGTCCGAACCCGCATGCCTATCTATGTCGACCTACTACCACCATGCAACAACGCCTGCCCGGCGGGGGAGAATATTCAGGAGTGGCTACGCCTCATCAAGGAGAACGAGACCGAAGCAGCATGGCGCCAACTCGTTCGCGACAATCCCTTCCCCGCCATCCACGGTCGGGTGTGTTATCACCCGTGTGAGACCGCCTGCAACCGCAAGGATCTCGACGCTGCGGTCTCCATCCACTCCGTCGAGCGTTACCTGGGTGACAAAGCCATCGAGAACAGGTGGGCACTACCCAAGCCCCGCACGAAGTCTGGTTTCAAGGTGCTGGTGATCGGCGCCGGGCCCTCTGGGCTGTCCGCGGCCTACCACTTGGCCAGGGTTGGCCACGAGGTGGAGATCCGCGACGCTGGGGAGAAGGCCGGGGGCATGATGCGCTACGGCATCCCCGAGTATCGCTTGCCTCGCGACGTCGTCGACGCCGAGATCAAGCGGGTCACCGACCTAGGCGTGAAGATCACCCTCAACCACACCGTAAACGATCTGCTCGCCGAACAACGCGAGGGTGGCTTCGATGCGGTCTTCATTGCGATCGGTGCTCACCTGTCCAAGCGCGTCGAGATTCCCTCAATGGATGCTGGGAAGATGGTTGATGCCGTCGATTTCCTGCGCCAAGTTGGTTCCGGCGAGAAACCACGGATCGGCCGTCGCGTCGCAGTCTATGGTGGCGGCAACACCGCCATGGATGCCGCTCGGGTGGCCCGTCGCATGGGTGCCGAGGAAGCGGTCATCATCTATCGGCGCACCGAAAAGCAGATGCCCGCCCACGCCGAAGAACTGGCCGACGCCCAGTCCGAGGGCGTGGAGGTGCACTGGCTGCGCACCATCAATGAGGTCTCCGCGGAAATCAAGGTCGAGATCATGGAGCTCGACGAGAATGGCCGGGCCCGCGGCACCGGAGAATTCGAGACCCTACCCGCTGACACCGTCATCATGGCGGTGGGCCAGGAAGCCGACACCGGCTTCCTGCGCAATATCCCAGGCTTACAGTTCACCGACGACGTCCTGTCGGTCGATCCGACCACCCTGATGACCGACGTCCCCGGTATCTTCGCGGGTGGCGACGCGGTGCCATCGGCTCGCACAGTTACCATCGGCGTCGGGCACGGCAAACGCGCCGCCCGGCAGATCAACACCTGGCTGAACCGCCAAGCAGTGAACGAACGCATCAAGCATCCGGTGGTGGAATTCGATGACCTGAACCTGTGGTACTTCGGTGAGCACCCCCGCTCGATCCAGCCCGAGTTGTCCGCCCGTGAGCGGGTCATCGACTTCGACGAGGTTGTCCAAGGCCTGTCTGACGACCAAGCCGTCTTCGAAGCCCGTCGCTGCCTGTCCTGCGGCAACTGCTTCGAATGCGACGGCTGCTTCGGAGCCTGCCCCGAGGATGCCATCATCAAACTCGGAAAAGGCCACAGATACCGCTTCGACTACGAGAAATGTACTGGTTGCGCCACATGCTTCGACCAGTGTCCCGTGCACGCCATCGAGATGATTGCGGAGAACTGATGAGCAGCAACGACAAGATCCCTGCCCCGAAGCCCAACATGCTGGGCGCCGAGGATCCCGTAGCCAACCTGGACCGCGACGATCCATCGGCATCCCCCACCGAAAAACGCTCCATCGTCGATGGCAACACCGCCGCAGCGGACGTCGCCTTCCGGGTGAATGAGCTCTGCTCGATCTACCCGATCACCCCATCCTCACCGATGGCTGAACTGGCCGACGAGTGGTCGGCAGTCAACCGTCCCAATATCTGGGGCGAGGTGCCCACCGTCATGGAGATGCAGTCGGAGGCGGGTGCCGCAGGCACCATGCACGGCGCTCTGCAGGCGGGCGCACTGTCGACGACCTTCACCGCATCCCAGGGATTGCTGCTGATGATCCCGAACATGTACAAGATCGCCGGCGAACTGACCTCCACCGTGATGCACGTCGCCGCGAGATCGCTGGCCGCCCAGGGCCTGTCTATCTTTGGCGACCACCAAGACGTCATGGCCGCTCGCCAGACCGGTTGGGCGATGCTCGCATCTTCCGGGGTCCAGGAATGCCACGACATGGCCCTCATCGCGCAGAACGCCACCTTGCGCACCCGGGTGCCGTTCTTGCACTTCTTCGACGGCTTCCGCACCTCGCACGAGCTGAATACCTGCATGATGTTGTCTGACAGCGTGTTGCGGGCGATGATCCCCGACGATTTGGTGCGCGAACACCGGGCCCGCGCATTGTCCCCGGCTAACCCGTTCATCCGCGGCACCGCGCAGAACGGCGACGTCTATTTCCAGGGCCGCGAGTCGTCGAACCCCTTCTACCTGAACACTCCGGGAGTGGTCCAGGATGCGATGGACCAGTTCGCATCCCTCACCGGACGCCAGTACCACTTGGCCGACTACCACGGCGCACCCGACGCCGACCGAGTCGTCGTGATCATGGGTTCGGGTGCCGAGGTGGTCGAGGAGGCCGTTGACCACCTGAATAGCAATGGTCACAAGGTCGGCATGCTGACCATCCGGCTGTACCGGCCGTTCCCCGCCCAGCAGGTACTCGCCGCGCTTCCTGCCTCGGTGCGCCGCATCGCCGTGCTGGACCGCACCAAGGAGCCTGGTTCCAACGGCGAGCCGCTCTTCTTGGACATCATGGCCACCTTGTCAGAAGCCGCTTCCACTGGCGAACGCGAGGTGCTGCCACGCATCACCGGTGGTCGCTACGGATTGTCCTCGAAGGACTTCACCCCGGCCATGGCGGTGGGCGTTTTCGATGAACTCGGACGCGACAAACCAAAGCCACGGTTCACCGTCGGCATCAACGACGACGTTACCCACCTGTCGATCGACTATGACAGGAGCATCGACCTGGAAGATCCGCTCATCAAGCGCGCAGTCTTCTACGGCATGGGTTCCGACGGCACCGTTGGCGCGAATAAGAACACCATCAAGATCCTCGGCGAGGATGCGGGTACCTACGCTCAGGGCTACTTCGTCTACGACTCGAAGAAGTCCGGTTCACGCACCACCTCCCATCTGCGTTTCGGACCCGACCCGATCCGCGCCCCCTATCTGGTGTCGAAGGCAGGTTTCATCGGTGTGCACCACTGGTCGATCCTGGAACGCATCGATGTGCTGCAGTTCGCCCGCAAGGCGGTCTACAACGAGAAGGGTGAGCGAGTCGGTGGCACCACGGTGCTCATCAACTCCCCCTTCCCCACCGAGGAGGTCTTCGACCGGCTTCCTGCCCCTATGCAGCAGAAGATCATTGATCTCAACATCGACCTGTATGCGATCAACGCCAATGAAGTGGCGCGCGTCGCGGGGCTGGGCGGGCGCACTAACACCGTGCTGCAGACCTGCTATTTCGCCATTTCTGGGGTGCTACCTTCCGATGTGGCCATTGAGCGGATCAAGACCTCGATCACCAAGACCTACTCAAAGAAATCGATGGAGATCGTCCGCAAGAATCACGCCGCAGTGGATTCAGCTCTGGCCGATCTGCATCACATCGAGGTTCCTGACCACGTCACCAGCGACCATGGCTACCTGAAACCGGTTCCAGACAGCGCACCGGAGTTCGTGCGCACTGTGACGGCGAAGATGCTCATCGATCAGGGCGACGATTTGCCGGTGTCGATGCTGCCGGTCGATGGCTCCTACCCATCAGGAACCACGCGTTACGAGAAACGCAACGTGTCGGACATCATCGCGGTGTGGGATGCCGAGAACTGCATCCAGTGTGGCAACTGTTCCTTCGTCTGCCCACACGGCGTGTTGCGTGCCAAGCACTATCCGCCGGAACGGCTTGAGGGCGCCCCGGCTTCCTTCGAGTCACAACCCCTTGATGCGGCCGGTCTGCCGGATAACCGCTACACCTTGCAGGTCTACGCTGAGGACTGCACCGGTTGTGGTCTGTGCGTGGAAGCCTGCCCAGTCACCCCGGTCGACAACCCCGGACGCAAGGCGATCAACTTGGCGCCGGTCCTCGACCGCACCGAGCAACGGGCCAATGTCGAGTTCTTCGAATCGATCCCACGACCGCGGCGCTCCCGGGTGAATTTCGGTACCGTCCGCGGTGTGCAGTTCATGCCCCCGCTGTTCGAATTCTCGGGCGCCTGCTCGGGCTGTGGCGAGACGCCGTACCTCAAGCTGCTCACCCAGTTGTTCGGTGACCGTCTCCAGGTGGCCAATGCGACTGGTTGTTCCTCAATCTACGGCGGCAACCTGCCCACCACCCCGTGGGCGAAGAACGACGAGGGGCGTGGCCCGGCTTGGTCGAATTCCCTTTTCGAGGACAATGCCGAGTTCGGTCTGGGCATGCGTTTGGCCGCTGACCTGCACAATGAGTTGGCTCGCAAACGACTGGCCCAGTTGCGTGTGGAGATCGGCGACGACGAACTGGTCGACGGGCTGCTGGACGGCGCCCAGGAAACCATGCACGACCTACGCAACCAGTACCGCCGCCAACAAGCACTTGCCGAACGGCTGGAGCAGTTGTCCGGTCCGCTGGTTGACGACCTGAAGTCGGTGGCTGACCATCTGCTGCGTCGCTCGGTGTGGATCATCGGCGGCGACGGCTGGGCATATGACATCGGTTCGGGTGGTCTCGACCACGTGCTGGCCTCCGGGCGCAATGTGAACGTCTTGGTGATGGACACTGAGGTGTACTCCAACACCGGTGGTCAGTCATCGAAGTCGACCCCGCTTGGCGCAATCGCCAAATTCGCTACCGCGGGCAAGACGACGAACAAAAAAGATCTCGCGATGCAGGCCGTCGCCTACGGCCACGTCTACGTGGCACGGGTGGCGATGGGGGCCGACCCACAGCAGACACTGACCGCCTTCCGCGAAGCAGAGGCCTTCGATGGGCCGTCGCTGATCATCGCCTACTCGCACTGCATCTCGCATGGATTCGACATGCGCTGGGGCTTGTCCCAGCAGTACAAGGCAGTCAACTCGGGGCACTGGCCGCTGATGCGGTTCAACCCCGTGCTGCGCGACGAGGGCAGGAACCCGTTCTTGCTCGACTCCCCGCGGCCTAGGCTGTCCCTGAGGGATTACCGGATGGGCGAGCTGCGGTTCAAGAATCTGGCCCGCAACGACCCCGAGGAAGCAGAGCGACTGCTGTCCATCGGTCAAGAACACGTGCTGCGTCGTTATGCGGAGTACGAGGAGATGGCCGGTCGCAGTGCAGACATGTTCATGGCTGACGCCCGAGCCAAGGAGAAATGATGCCGCGTTTCGATCCGCAAGCACTGAAGGCCGCCCAAGAATCTGCGAGGCAGAAGGCCGAACTGGGTTCCAACACCACAGATCTGCTGCTGTCCGTCGGTCAGGAAGTGGTCGCCCCGGAGCACCCCCACGCGACCGAGGAACTGGCCACCCGATACATGGGGCTGGTGCTACGTAACCCGATCGTCGCATCGGCTGGGCCGCTGTCCCAGACCGCCGATGGAATCAAGGCCCTAGCCGACGGCGGGGTGGGTGCTGTAGTCATGTACTCCTTGCTGGAGGAGCAGATCCGCTACGAAGCAGCCCACGCCGCCGAGCTCGAGGAGGAGGTGAATAATTCCTTCGCCGAGGCGCTCAGTTATTTCCCGACGACCTCCTCCAACAATTCCGGTCTCACCACCACCTATCTGAAGACCCTGGAAGACGGTGCGGCTGGCGTCGACATCCCGGTCATCGCATCCCTCAACGGATCGGTGAACGGTGAATGGACGCACACCGCGAAGCAGATGGCCGAGGCTGGTGCCGCGGGCATCGAGTTGAACGTCTACTGGGTACCTGGTGATTTCACCCCGGCCCGGGAGGTGGAGAAACGTTACCTGGATATCCTCGCCTCGGTGAAGTCCGAGGTGGAGATCCCGGTGGCGATGAAGCTGTCGCCATTCTTCTCTTCCTTCGGCGAGATGGCCCACAAACTGGACGACGCCGGGGCCGATGCCTTGGTGATATTCAACCGCTACCTGCAACCCGACATCGACTTGGAGCGCATGCAGACCACCTCCGGTTTTGAGCTGTCCGGTCCGGGAGATGCCCGTTTGCCGCGTTCCTGGATCGCCGCCCTGTTCGGTCGGCTGCATGCTTCCTTGGCCGCAACCTCCGGCGTGGAATCCGTAAACGACGTCATCAAATACGTGCTGGCCGGAGCCGATGTAGTGATGACCACTGCTGCGTTGGTGCGCAACGGCGCCGACTACGCGGGCCTGCTGGTCGACGGCCTTGTCGGCTGGCTGCATCGCAAGGGGCTGACCCTTAATCAAGCACGAGGCATGCTGGCCGTGCCACGGGAATCGGCCGTCGAGGAGTACGCGCGTGCCGGTTACGTCTCGGGGCTGGAGCAGGCGAAGAGCCGTTACGGGAAATGACTCTGAAGGGTCGGCAAAGATACGAACCTGGGCGGCCCTCCTCATGAAAGGCCGCCCAGGAAGGCAGTAGTCACCGCACTGGCGAATATCGAGTTGAGCAGGTATGCGCGGCGATGTGAGCTCGGTACGCGCCGCGCCTTCCCATCACTCAGATTCCGGGCACGAACTTGCGCCCACTGGTCCGGGACCCTGCTCAACCGACCTGAGAGAACCACGGTCTGTGCGTGTCGGCCTCAATGGCCTCGACGGTGACGTCCAAGGGGCTGTCGGCCGCCAGGTTCTGCAGGAAGTCGGCGACCTCGCTGGGAGTCCCGTCAGTGACCAGCCGCACCAACGGTGTCTCACCCGGGGCTGCGGAGAACATCATCCCGACGACTTTCGGATCGGGATTCGCCACCGCCTTGGCGAACAGGCCGGTCGTGGCCTGATCCATGGAGCCCACGGTTGAGAAGGAGAAGAACCCGCGCTTCTGGAATCCCGAGCCCTCGGCACGCACACGGACCTCCTGCACCAGATCGCTGCGCTGGTGGTCACCCATGGCGTCGAGAGCAGTTGTGACGTCCGCACCGAAGAGACCCAGTTCGCCGGCCTGGCTGTGCACCGTCACCCGGTATCCCGAGGCTTTGTCCGAATTCTCACGCAGCGAGCTCGGCTCGAGAAGGTAGGCCTGCAAGGGTTCGACGGCCTGCAGGATCCCGGTGCCGGGGTCCAGCAGTCCGGATTCCGCCTGGTATTCGCGGTGCTCGCCGAAGACAAGACGGTTTCGGGAGACCTTGATCTCGGAAGCATCAGCCAAGTCATTGACCCGGGTGATCGCATCCCCCAGCTTCTGGGCCGACAAACCGCTGTCGAAAGTGCAGGTCACATCCAGGTATTTGTCTCCCAAGCCCTCCTCACGGCGCTCCAGCACCCGGACGTCGGTGATGCCATCGATCTTCTCGATCTTCTTGGCCAGATCCTTGTCAGCCCCACCCAACAGGGTGCATCCAACAGCCAGAGCCGCGACAACCGGAACCGTGACCAAGGCTGCAGCCCGCTTGAACATGCCCATCGACCGTCTCCTCCTAGTACTGGTTGGCGAAGTCCGCCCACCCCTCGGTGGCATTACCGTACTGGTCGCGGAGTCTGTGGTCATGGCCCATGCCTTGAACCATGTTGTCTGTACCGTGACCATTGAGAGGCAGCCCACCGATTCCCGGCTGAGTGGTGCCTTGGACGGTGATGTGGGTACCTGCCGCATCGTGCAACATGTTGGCCATCGGCCCACCGATTCCCTGCTGTCCGTAGGTCAGCGGATCATCAGTGGTCTGGTAGGCACGAATCTGGTTCATGGAGTCGGCACGTACCTGATCGGCGGTCGTCCCGTTCATGGTGGCGATCGCCTCGTAGGTCGGATCCGACACACCGGCAGCGTTGAAGGTGACGGCCGTGGAACCGGTTCCCATCGCGGCAACCGAAGCCAAGCGTCCGCCCAGCGAGTGACCAGTGTAGATCGTGTTGTCCCCCAGGCCTGCCTGATTGACCGCGGTAGCCAAAGCCATCGCGTCGGCGCTTTGCTGGGACATCGACACCGCCCCGATTCCGTCCTCGATCCAGTCCTCATCCACAGTGGAGTTCAGCTGCTGGCCATCGGTGCTGCCACCCATGACGACGGAATACCGCGGCGGTTCCACCGGCTTCCCATCGGCGCCTACGACTTGCACCATGCCCGCAGTGAAACCGTCGTCCTTGTTCAGCAGCGAGGGATCGATACCCAGCTTGGCAATCTCCTCATCGGTCAGCGCCTGGTAGTACTGCGGGGGCTCGGTGCCTGGGATCGGAGTGCGGGTTCGCTTGCTGGGATCGGGATCGATATCCTCTGGGCCCCACGGGAACTCCTGATTCACCTGAGCAAGCGCGATGTCGGCTGGCTGGGCGGCAGCTCCGCCCATCGTGTCGGCATAGGAGCCCGGCCCCGCCGACATCGTCTCTCCAGGGTCTCCCTTGCCCGCGAGGAGCGAAGCTGCACGGTGCATGGCCTGCCCCAGGCCTCGGACATGGGCCATGTTCTTGGAGCACGCGGTGGTCATCGCCTTCATGATGTTGGCGAAATGATCGAGATAGTCGGCGACCAACACGTTCGCCCAAGCAACCACACTGGCGACTGCGGCGTCTAGGGCGCCTTGGGCCGCGCCTTTGGCTCCACCTGACAAAGCACCTTTCACCCCACTGAAGAATCCGCCCGATGACCAGCCTTCGCTCCACCCCTCGGCCATTCCCCGGAGCCCACCACTGATACCACCACCGGCAGCCGCGAGCAGGGTATCGGGGATAGCGGTCACGAAGGCCACGACGACGGCGTCGATCAGCTCGTGGACCCCGGACCGCACGAGTTCGCGCACCTTGCCGACATAGGATCCCGTCGCCAGCTCGAATTCTGCGATGACCGGGGGGATTTCGGAACAGTTCTGACAGGCAGCCTCAAAGGCCGACACTGTCGAGGTGAATTCTGAGGAGGCTTCGCCGGTCCACTGTTCCTTGGCGGTGTTCGCACCGGAACGCACATTGTCGAACGGGTCCATGATGTAGGAACCAGCACCTTTGAGGCCCTCAGCATGGCTCTTGATCGATGCTCCATCACCCTTCAAGGCGTCCATGATCGACTGGAACTGAGGCATCTTTTCCACGAGGTAGTGGATTGCAAATTGGATCACGTTGAGGGGAATGGCGTCAGAGAGATTGACCGCCAGGCCCAGCATATCGAGCAGCGATATATCAGCACTGGCGACCGTTGAATGGGCAGCGGTGCCTTCAGAAAGAATCGCACGGGCTTGTTCGATGTCTGCACGAGTCATTGTTTTGTCCTGTCAGTCGAAAAGATCGTTGATACTGGAGGTAATCTTGTTGCTCTCCTCCGCATTGGTCGCCTCGGTCTCGGTATACCCGTCCGCCGATTTCGTTAGTCGTTCGCTAATGGAATCGGACAGCACACCGCAGGAGCGCAGGAATTCCTTGAAGGCATCCGTGGTGAATGGCTCGGCGAGCCCGACGGATCCCGAGACGATCTGCCCATAGTCATCTGGGTTGGCGGGCTGAGGGCGCCCAGACGAGGAGACGAAGGCCTCTGCACCAGCGGTCACCTTGCTGGCCCCATCTCTGAGATTGCTCGGATTGACGGTGAAATCGTTCATGTTCAGCGCTCCTGTTCATCCATCGAGGCCCACACGGCCTCGATCCGGGAAGTAAGTTCGGTCATCGCGGCTGCGTGTGCACTGGCGAAGCTGCGGCCCAACTCGTCGGGGTCCATCCGAAGCCCAGCCTTTGAGAAACGAACCGAACTGAGCCGCCCAGTGCCGACCACCTCTAGGGACACGGCTTCCGAAGCTCCTTCGCCAATCTGTTCCGCACACAGAGCCGACAGCCGCGCAGCCTGCTCAGCACGCCGCTGGATCCGAGCCCGGGTGGTCGCCTCGAAGTCGGGCCGACTAGCAGCAGGGTTGACGTAGGCATCCAGCGCACCGGTGCCGACCTCTGGCATCTCCTCGACCAGGGATGAAATGCGGGAATCGAGCCGGGGACGGGGCGCCAGGATAGATGGTGCCGAGGCTAGGGCGACCGGTTGCCCATAGCCGTGATCATCCACATCATCGACGAGGATCCGGACTGACCCGATACGCCCAGAGTTGGTACCCCCAGTGGTGACCGTCGTGGCCAGCGCCTCGCAAGCGGTCAGGACTTCGGTCGATAGACCGGGTGCGGTCACCTCATTGAGACCTGCGGCGAAGGCGATGGAGCGCAGTTCTCCGGTGGCCCCGCCTCTGATCAGGACGTGATCGGTGAGAGCCGTGATGCTGGTCCTGTTGACGTAGGCCATCATCTCGGCGGCCTCGGCCCTCAGCTGTGCCGCACGTGCACGCATGTCCTTGATCAGTTGTGTTGTCTGGTTCATCTTGCCTTCCCGATCACGTCCACAACGTGATCTGCCGGGCCCAAATGTACCGAGCCCAGAGAGTTGCGCAATGAATTTGATCAAGGAACAAGACGCAGTTGAGGTGGGAGCATCAAGGGCTTGAGCCCGGATACTCAGTTCCGGGGTGGGTGCCAGCAACCGCGGGGCCGGTACGAGAACAGCGGCTTCGCTCAGCGCTTGGGCCGCCAGCCTCGCAGCCTCAATGAATTGGTCACCACGAAGACCGATGAGAAGGCCATCGCAGCCCCAGCGAACATCGGGTTGAGCAGGCCAAGAGCTGCGATGGGGATGGTCGCGACATTGTAGGCAAAAGCCCAGAACAGGTTGCCGCGGATGGTGTTGAGGGTGCGCCGGGACAGTTGGATCGCGTCGGCAACGAGCATCAGGTCATGGCGCATCAAGGTCAAGTCGGAGGCTGCGATGGCGGCGTCGGTACCCGATCCCACGGCGATACCGAGATCGGCCTGGGTGAGCGCCGCAGCATCGTTTACTCCGTCGCCCACCATGGCGACGTGATGTGCCCCCGAGGCCTGGAGGGTGGTGACGACGTCGTATTTGTCGCCGGGCAGCACCTCGGCACGGACCTCGTCGATGCCGACCGCGCTGGCGACGTGCTCGGCCGCTGCCCGGTTGTCCCCGGTCACCATGACGGTGCGCAGCCCCAGGGCATGGAACCGGGAGACCGCCTCGACGGCAGTGGTCTCGACGGTGTCGGAGACCGTGACCAACCCGATCACCCGGTCATCGTGCACGACATGCACCACGGATGCCCCCTGCTCGGCAGCGATGCGGGCGGCATCGGCCAGCGTATCGGGAATCCCCAGCCCCAGTTCGGCGACGAGACGCGCATTGCCGACGGCAGCCATGTGCCCGTCGACAGTGGCGCGCACCCCTTTGCCAGGAAGGTTCTCGAAGTTACTCACCGGTTGAGGTTGTGTGGTGGAGGCCTCAACGTTACTCACCGGTTGAGGTTGTGTGGTGGAGGCCTCAACAATGGCCCGTGCGATGGGGTGCTCGGAGCCGGATTCGAGACGGGCTGCGAGCGTCAGCACCTCGTCAGAATCGATATTCTCGTCGGCGAGCACCTGGTCGATTCCCATGCGTCCGGTGGTGATCGTGCCAGTCTTATCCATGGCAATGACATCAATGCGATGAGCCTGCTCAAGGGCCTCTGGGCCTCTGATAAGGATGCCCAACTGGGAGCCGCGCAGGGAACCGGCGAGCAGCGCGGTGGGGGTGGCGAGCCCCAATGCGCAGGGGCAGGAAATGATCAGCACCGAGACGGCCGCAGTGATGGCGAAGGAAAAACCGGAACCGCTCAGTAGCCAGGCAACGTAGGTGATGAGCGCCAAGGTAATGACAGCCGGGACGAAAATACCCGAGACCTTGTCAGCCAAGGCCTGGGTGGTAGATTTCCCGGTCTGGGCAAGCTCGACTAACCGGGAGATCTGGGCTAGCTGGGTATCGGCGCCAACGGCTGTGGCCCGTACGACCAGCCGTCCCGTCGTGTTCACCGAGGCCCCCACGACGTTATTGCCAACGGTGACCTCGACCGGCAGGGATTCGCCGGTGATCACCGAATTGTCGACCGCCGAAGTGCCTTCGACAATGATCCCATCGGTGGCGACCTTCTCACCCGGACGCACCACAAACTCGTCACCGATGCCAAGTTTTTCAATGGGGATGGTGGTCTCCTGACCACCGCGCACGATAGTCACCGATTTAGCGGCCACCTCGGCCAGGGCCCGCAATGCGGAGGATGCGTCCTGCCGGGATCGGGCCTCAATCCAGCGACCGGCGAGGATAAAAGTAATGATTCCGACGGCCGCCTCGAAATAGACCGAGGAGAGCTCGGTGTCGCGTTCCAGGCGCAGCGACCATTCATGGGTCATGCCGATCATCCCCGCATGCCCGAAGAGAAGGGAGAAAAGCGACCACAAATAGGCCGATGAAGTGCCCAGGGTGATCAGGGTGTCCATGGTGAAGGCGCCATGGCGCAGGTTGACCAGGGTGGAGCGGTGGAAGGGCAGGGCAGCCCATCCCACGACTGGGGTGGCCAGTACCAAAGAGACCCACTGCCATCCAGAGAATTGCAGCGCGGGTACCATAGCCATCGCGATGACTGGAACGGCCAGGGTCGCCGAGACCATCAGGCGCTGGGCGAGTTCGGCGGCCCGGTCACGGGGCGGGGCCTCGGGGGTGGGCAGGCTCGCCCCGTAGCCTGCGGCCTCGACAGCGGCGATGAGTGCTGCTGCGCCAGTGTCGGTGGGGGCGACGACGTGGGCTTTTTCGGTAGCGTAGTTGACCGAGGCCTGCACCCCGGTCAACTTGTTGAGCTTCTTCTCGATCCGAGCCGCGCACGATGCACAGGTCATTCCCTGGACGTCGAGTTCGACAACGTGGTGACCATCAGTTTTCGCCGGGGTAACGGCTACCGTCCCCGATACATCGGCAACGATAGCCGACAGCGAACGCACCCCGGTGTCGGATGATGGTGCTCCCGAGGATGCGTCCGTGACGGACGGATCCCGGGGAGTCCGGACCATCAGGCGAGGGCGACGGTGTAGTCGCCCGCCTCGGACACGGCTTCAGTGATCTTCTCGAAGTCGATCGGGACCTCGGAGGTGACCTCCATAGGGCCGGCTTGGTCGACCTTCACCGCGGTCACGCCCTCCAGAGCCGAGACTTCCTCGGTGACGTGGTTGACGCAGTGCCCACAGGTCATCCCGGTGACGACATAGTTGGTGATCATATTGATTCCTCTCCTGTCAGGATCTGACGAGGCGGGCGATTGCCTTAGATGCCTCGTCGAGTTTCCTTGCTGCTGCTTCGTCGGAGGTGCGGGCAGCGTCGACCACGCAACTGCCCAGGTGCTCGTCGAGCAGCATGAGCGCCACGGACTGCAGGGCGCTGGTGACCGCCGATACCTGGGTGAGGATGTCAATGCAGTATTTCTCCTCGGAGATCATGCGCTCCAAACCCCGGACCTGCCCCTCAATACGCCGCAAGCGAGCGAGATAGGCATCCTTGGTGTCGACATAGCCGTGGTGATGACCGGGCATGTCACAGCATCCGGATCCGGCGTCTTCCTCCGACTCATTGAGCATACCCAAAAACCTATACCCCCTATAGGTATAAGTCAAGGGGTGAGTTGCCCTGCTCTCACTCTCAACGAGCACCAAACCAGCGAACCAACTACCCGACACATCACTGTTGCATCACATCCCGGGATCAATTCACCGATGAATCCAAAAATGTCAGTGCCGGTCACTAGGGTCAACACATAAGGTTCGGGAGAACGGGGTTATCCGATGCTGACAAGGAAGTTGGCGAAGGTCTGGGCGAAGTCGGGGTACGACCCGGAGCGGCCACGCTGGCTACCCCTGTGGCTCCACCTGCTGGATGCCGCCGCAGTCGCGCAGCACCTGGCTCGGGTCTGGGTGGCACCGACCATCGGGAACCTCATTGAGGAGCAATTGAAGGATTCACCATCTGGGCTGGAACCCGCGGATGAATTCGTGATCCTGGCCTCGTGGCTGGCAGCCGTGCACGACATTGGAAAATGCACACCCGCATTCTCTATGCAGGTCAAAGACCTTGATGACGAGATGCGGGAGGCTGGCTTACGTCACGAGTCCATCGACCCCCTGGAACGACGGAAGGCACCACATGGGCTGGCGGGTCACAAGATCCTGAGCTCGTGGCTTCGAGAGATCCACGGCTGGGATTTCGAACCAGCCGAGGCCTTGGCATCAATCGTTGGCGGGCACCATGGCATCCCTCCCACTTCCCAAGATCTCTGCCAACGTCTTGCAGGCCGGGAGCATCTCTTCGGGGACGAGGCCTGGCGCACTGCCCAGCACGAGTTGCTGGATCTCGTGACGGCACGCACCGATGCTGCTCCCCTCCTGGGCATCTGGGCCAACAGGAGTTGGCCGCAGCACTTCCTAGTCGAGTTGTCTGGTCTGGTCATCGTGGCGGACTGGGTATCCTCCTGCGACGACTACTTCCCACTCCTTGCCCGCGACGATGACGGCGCGAAATTCTTCGGCTCAAAGGCGCACGAACAACGCGCACAACAGGGCATCGCCCGCTTGGAGATCCCTTCGCCGTGGAGACCACGCGACGATGGGGCCACCCCCGATCATCTACTGATGTCACGTTTCATTCTCCCCATGGGGGCCACAGCCACGGCCGTGCAGCAAAAAACCGTCGAGGCAGCCCGCTCCATGGAGTTGCCCGGGATGCTCATCATCGAGGAGTCCACTGGAGGAGGAAAAACCGAAGCTGCGCTTATAGCAGCAGAGATCTTGGCCGCACGGATGGGCCGCTCCGGTCTTTTGTTCGCCCTGCCAACCCAGGCGACAACCGATGCCATGTTCACGCGGGAGCTCGATTGGCTGGAACGGATCGAACACGCGTATGCCGGGGCAGGATCACCCTCGGCGTTTGCGGTCTCCCTCCAACACGGACGCGCGCGCTTGAACCAAAAAGCTTGGCAGCTTCGCCGACGGGGGCACGAGATCCATGATCGACTGCTCGGAGGCCTGGGTGGGGATGATCCGGATGAGGCTGGCCTGCGCCCTCACGATATTGGTCGCGACGAGGATGTGGTGCTCCCAAGCGACGAGCCCGCCGCGGATCAGGAACATCGAGCCGATCTCGCTATTTTGTCCTGGTTCGGCGGGCGGAAAAAGTCGATGCTGTCCGATTTCGTCGTCACCACCATCGACCATCTACTGTTCGCCGCCATGCGGGCTCCCCACCTAATGCTGCGTCACCTCGGTCTGTCCCGCAAAGTGATTATCGTGGACGAAGTCCACTCTTATTCCACCTACATGAACGTCTACCTTGACCGGGCACTTACCTGGCTCGGGGCCTACGGCGTACCGGTCATCCTCTTGTCAGCAACTTTGTCTGAAACGCGGTGCGCGACGATGGTGGACGCCTACCGAAGAGGCCTTCATCTGTCCGTAGGCAGGAAGATCAGCAAAACACCCAAGCCCAAACCGATCAGCACGCCCTTTCCCTGCCTCATCACGGCTGACGCCGACACAACCAAGGTGGTGGCAACAGCAACTTCGGGACGCAACAGCCGAGTTCGCATTCAGCGCCTTGCCGAGGAAAAAGACCTATCCAATCTGCTGCGCGAAACCCTCGCCGATGGCGGGTGCGCCCTAGTGGTGCGCAACACGGTGCGACGTGCGCAGGAGACCTACGAGGAATTGCGTGCAGTATTCGGGGAGGATGTCAGCCTCAACCATGCACGATTCACCCTCGCAGACCGGCTGGCCAAAGACGCCGACCTCCTGCATCGTTTTGGGCCACCGCGAAATCACCCGGAGCGGCCTCATCGGGCAGTGGTGATCGCAACACAAGTGGTGGAACAATCCCTCGATGTCGATTTCGACCTGTTGGTCACCGATCTCGCACCCATCGACCTCCTGCTCCAGCGAATGGGACGCCTGCACAGGCACACCCGCCCACGGCCGCCACGCACAATCATGCCCATCTGCTGGATCGACGGCCTACCATTTGCCACCAATCCCGACCCCAGGATCGAGTCGGGCGCCAAAATGGTCTACGGAGCACACGACATGTTGCTCACGGCCGTTGCCCTCAACCAAGTGCTGGCCGAAGAAGGCACCATGAGCACACCCGATGATGTTCATAACCTCATCGAAAGGGTTTATGGCCCAGATCCCCAGGTTCCCGGGCCATGGCAGCAGGCAGTGGAACAAGCCCGCACGGACGCGGCACTGCAGGAAGAGAGAAAGCGAGAGGCTGCCAAAGGCTTCCTGCTCACCGAACCAGTGGTATCGGGAGAGTCCTCGCTCGTCAACTGGCTGCAGACGGTCGCCAGCGACAACGAGGAAACGGGCCGGGCACAAGTACGAGACGGAGAAGATTCACTGGAGGTGATTCTCCTCGACGAGCGCAGGTCCGGCGGGCAACGGGATTTGTACACGCTGCCAAGCGGTTCCGAGCTCCCGGCGATGATCATCCCTACCGATCGTCCACCGCAACGGCGCATCATCCGGGCCATGCTGATGTCTGCCGTGCGCCTGCCGCCCAGGTTCACCAATCCGCGAACGATCGACGGGGTCATCACCCAACTCGAGAAATATGTCATACCTGCTTGGCAGGATGATCGTGACTTGCGAGGTCAGTTGTTTCTTCCACTCATCAACGGACACGCGGAACTCAACGGCATCACGTTGGAGTACAGCCCACTCACCGGACTGAAGGAGATCGACCAGAAATGATACCCATCTTCAACCTGCTAGACGAGCCGTGGATCAGGGTGAATCGCCTTGACGGCTCCACCGACGAACTCTCTCTTCTGCGACTGTTCCGGGAAGCCCGAGAGATCTCTCGGATTAGCGGCGACATCGCCTCGCAGGATATCGCCATCCTCCGACTACTGCTGGCTATCTGTCATCGAACCATGCAGGGCCCGGAAGATCTGAGTACATGGAAAAATTACTGGAACGATCCGGAACGTCTCGGGGTCGATGCAGCAACTTATTTGGAGCGCCACCGCGACCGTTTCGATCTGCGACACCCGGAACACCCTTTCTTTCAAGTAGCTGGAATACACGCAGGATCGGGAAAAATTTCTGACCTGACATCCTTGATCATCGACATCCCCAACGGAGCCCCGTTCTTCACCACGCGACTTGCCGAAGGAATTGAAAAAATTTCCTGGTCAGAAGCAGCTCGGTGGTTGGTTCATGCACACGCTTTCGATCCTTCAGGTATCCGTACCGGCGCGGTCGGCGATCCACAAGCCAAAGGCGGCAAAGGATATCCAATCGGCCCAGGTTGGGCGGGACAAATCGGCGTCATCGTGGTCGAGGGGAAATCACTCGCCGAGACTCTACTCCTCAATACGGTGGTCACCAGCACGGTCGTTGATCTGAGTGAGGTCGATCCAGAAACCGATCTGCCCCCTTGGGAGCGAGCACCCGATGGCCCCGGCGGGGCTACCGATGTGGCTCCACAGGGTCCGGTCACCTGCTACACGTGGCAGACCCGCAGGATCTTGCTCCATGGAGACGATGATGTCAACGGACTGTTCTTGGGCAATGGGGACAAGGCAACCCCACAGAATCGCCATTTTGTGGAACCAATGACAGCTTGGCGCTATTCAGAGCCTCAAACCAAGAAATTCAAGGCAACGGTCTTCATGCCACGCAAGCTGCCCACCGATCAGGCCTTCTGGCGCGGCCTGTCAACGCTCGTGGCACAACTGAGCCCAACAGTTCCGGTCAAAGGAGCAGGCGATATCACCCGTTACCGCGCCCCGGGTGTCGTAGTGTTCTACCAAGAACTTATGCGACGAGGGATCGTTCCACAATCCGGTTTAATTCCTCTGCATGCCGTCGGCATCAACTACGGCGCGCAGGAGGCAACGGTTGACGAACTCGTTGATGATGTTCTCGCCCTGCCCGCGGGACTGCTCGCCCCCGATGCGTCATCCTTGGTCGCCATCGTCCACGATGCCATGGAACAAACCGAAAACGTTGCGTCTGCTCTGGGCAAGCTGGCTGGGAATCTAGACCGCGCTTGTGGTGGGAGTACGGACACAGCCAAGGCGGCGCGCGACCAGGCCAACACTGCTTTCTATCACACCATTGACGAAGAGTTCCCCCGCTGGCTTGCCTCACTCGACGACACGGAACCACATCAGGCACGTGACAGCTGGCGCACCCGATTGCGAAGCGAGGCATACACACAGCAGGCAGCGCTTGCTGAGGCCGTCCCCGCCACAGCCTTCGCCGGACGCCAGAACATCGACGTCGGTAAGGCTCTCGTCTGGTTCCGTACCGCACTAAACAAGGCCGTTCCACAACCCGAACCGACGCACAACGAGGAGTAAGCCACACAAATGACCACCAAGCAATACACCATTTCACCGGATGGGAGCAGTACAGCCCCGCATCCAAAGGCATCACAAAAACCCGTCCTCCATGATGCTGGACTGCTGGTGCACAAACGCATCAGCGGGCTGCAGAACCGGGTAATTGGAGGCGATCCCCGGGCACGTGGAGCCCTCGCAAACCTACGGCGCGCAGCTTCGAAAGAGCCTGGCGAGATCGCTGAGATCTGGGAACTCACCCAGGTGGATGTTCCCGACCACGCAGGCGACGCCCCCACGCGAGAGGAGATCGCCGTGCACACCGCGATAACCCTTTATGCGCTACATCAGCAGTCGCGGTCGCAACCCATGTACTGCCAAGGCATAGGGCTGGGCCGTGCCGCACGGCGGTTGGTTGGCCCTGACGACGGGAATTCCTCATTACGTGCCCGCTTCAACGCACTCGTGACATCGTCAACGGTGACCGAGTTGCGCCATCACCTGCGCACTTTTATTCCTCTCCTGCGCACCAACGAGATACCCATGGACCACGCGATGCTCGCCGACGACATCGTGCAGTTTCAACGACCAGGACAGGCGAAGACTGTGTTGCTTAGATGGGCACGCCAGTACTACTCAGTCCCACAGGAACCCGAGTCAACTTCCTCACCTGAATCCGCTTGAACCGAGAACTCTCCTCCAACCACGATAAACCAAAGGATTGACCATGAACACCTACGTCGATATCCACATCATCCAGAGCGTGCCGCCATCCTGCGTGAACCGTGACGATTCCGGCTCACCCAAATCGGCTGTCTACGGTGGCGTGCGCCGTCTACGCGTTTCGAGCCAGTCATGGAAGCGTGCAACGCGCCTCCACTTCGCTGATCACCTGACCACAGAACATCTCGGAATCCGAACCAAGCGTGTTGTCGAGGTCCTCGCCAATGAGATCAGGCTCCAGGCACCAGAGCTCACCGAAACGGCTGATACTCTCGCAGAAGGGGTATTCAAAGCAGCAAAAATAAAACTTTCCGCTGCACAAGGCAGAAAGGATGCCCCGCAAGAATCTGGTTATCTTCTCTTCCTTTCTCAAAGCCAGGTAAGTCGCCTTGCCAGCTTGGTGATAGCGAGCACCCGAAGCGGTGATTCCCTGGATGCGAAAAAGGTCAAGGAGATCTTCAAGGAGGATCATGCTGTCGATGTCTCATTGTTTGGCAGGATGGTCGCCGATGACGCGGATCTCAACGTTGATGCTGCATGCCAAGTGGCTCACGCCATCTCCACGCATGCCGCGGAAAATGAGTACGACTTTTTCACCGCCGTCGACGACGCGAAGGCTTCCTCGGATGAGGAGGATGCCGGAGCAGGGATGATGGGAACCGTCGAGTTTTCCTCTGCAACATTGTACCGATACGCGACGGTCAATGTGGTTATGCTGCGGAAGAATCTTGGCACCACTCGGGCAACTTTGCAGGCACTTGAGGCCTTCATTGATGGCTTCTGCCTATCCATGCCAACCGGCAAGCAGAATACCTTTGCTAATCGTACTCTCCCGGACACCATCCTGGTCACAATTCGTCAAGGTCAGCCCATCTCCTTGGTCGATGCCTTCGAGAAACCGATCGCGGCGGATGCGACCCTCGGTTATCTGAATCGCTCGGTCCAGGCTTTGGCTAAGCAAGCCGTCATCCTGGAGGAAAGCTACGGGTTGAAGTCGTTGCGCAAGCTCGTGGTGAGCATGCAGAACCCCGAGATCGCCGACTCCTTGGGGGAACGCATCTCCTTCACCGATCTGGCCAGTCGGGTACGTGAGACCGTCGAGCCACTCCTTCCCGAGCAGGAGCAGGACTGATGTCTGTACTTCTCCTGCGACTCGCAGGCCCAATGCAGGCCTGGGGGGTGAAATCACGGTTCACCGTCCGGGGAACAGAGCTGGCGCCATCCAAGAGCGGTATCCTCGGAATGCTCGCAGCTGCTATCGGCCGCCGCCGCACCGATCCGATCGAAGATCTGCTGCAATTGGGGTTCGGTGTGCGCAAGGATCAGCCGGGTAACGTTATCCGCGATTTCCATACTGCACGCAGCCTTGATGGAAAAGTATCCATGCCATTATCCGAGCGATACTACTTGGCTGACGCTGTCTTCCTGGCCGGCGTCGAGGGAGACACATCGTTGTTGGAAGGAATCCATGAGGCACTCGGGAATCCCGCCTTTCCACTGTACCTAGGCAGACGCTCTTGTCCTCCGACGCACCCTGTGTCGTTGGGTCTGCGAACGGCTTCCCTGCTTGATGCGCTGAGAGCAGAGCCGTGGTTAGCCTCGGCCTGGTTCCGACGCAAGCACCATGAAGTCTTCGATGCGGAACTTCTCATCGACCAGAATGCGGTCCCGGTTGCCGAGCACACCGGGGACAGTTACGACGCCCGGGATCATCCGCTCTCCTACGATCCCCGTCGCCGTAATTATGGGTTCCGCAACGTCGAACGATTCATGCTGCATCTCGGGACCCCCGTCGCCGATGCCCATGATCCGATGACCGAACTGGAGGAGGCGGAATCGTGTTCCTGACCAAGATCGACATTGACACGGGCAAGCGACTGGCGAGAAAGTACCTCGGCTCTCCACAGGTCATGCACGCGGTAGTCATGAAGACGGTCTGCGGGGAGTGCAACAGTTCCTCAGCCGATCCATCGTCAACCGAGACGCAGGGCCGCGTGTTGTGGCGCATCGATGAGGGCAGCTTCGGCACCACCTTGTATATTCTTTCCCCTAGTCATCCCAATGTTGCAAATCTGGCGCGAGAGGCAGGTCTCAGCGGCAGCGAGGCCCGCACGCTCGATTACAACCCGTTCCTCAGCAAACTGGCCGCAGGACAGATTTGGGCGTTCCGGTTGACCGCCAATCCGACCCATGCGAAATCCCGCGGAAAAGGAGTTCGTGGCAAGAGGTACGGCCACGTGACAGTGGAACAGCAGACGAATTGGCTGCTCGATCGCGCTCCCAGCCAAGGGTTCATCGTCCTCGGCTCCGAGGATGTGGGAACAGATCCTGGGCATCCCGGCGAGGCATCTGCATTTGTGGTCCGCAGAGAGCGTCCAGTATTCAACCGGAGACACGCTGATGGGAACGGCAGAGACAGGGTGACGATCAACAGAACCGTTTACGAGGGATTGTTACAAATCACCGATGCACAAGCTTTTCGACGGATTCTTATCAACGGATTGGGACCCTCAAAGGCTTACGGCTGTGGCCTGATGACTCTCGCTCGACCTCACGGGTGCTGACCATGGCCAGGCTTCTGCCCGTACCGGTCACGGCTCTGCCACGAGTCACTGATCGGATGAGTTTCCTGTATCTGGAGCACTGTGTCGTCCATCGGGAGGACGGTGCGCTAACCGCGAGGGACGAGAAAGGAACGATCAGGGTTCCCGCCGCATCCTTGGTAGCAGTCCTGCTCGGCCCCGGCACTTCGGTCAGTCACCAAGCCATGAGCTTGCTCGGCGAGTGCGGGACAACTGCCGTGTGGGTCGGGGAACGCGGGGTGCGTTACTACGCGCATGGCCGCTCCCTGGCGACGTCGACCAGTCTGCTGGTCGAGCAGGCTGCACGAGTCTCTTCCCCGCAAAAGCGCTTGGCCATCGCCAGACAGATGTACTCAATGCGCTTTGCGGGTGAGAACGTCGCCGGGCTGACGATGCAGCAACTGCGAGGACGGGAGGGTGCCCGGATCAGGGCCGTCTATCGGGAGAACTCAAAACGAACCGGTGTCGCATGGCAGCGCAGAGATTACCGCCCGGACGATTTCGACGCATCGGATCCGATCAACCAAGCGTTGTCTTCAGCGCATGCAGCCTTGTACGGGGTGATCCATGCGGTGATCGTGGCGTTGGGGTGTGCCCCCGGGCTCGGTTTTGTCCATACGGGGCACGAGCGGTCCTTCGTATACGACATCGCCGACCTTTACAAAGCAGAGACAACCATCCCCATTGCCTTCGACGTTGTGGCCGAGGAGATGCAGGACTTGACCGGGACAACTCGCCGTCGGGTTCGCGACAAGATTTTCGAGTTGAAGATTATCGAGAATGCCGTCCGGGACATCCATGCCCTGCTGGGGGCCGATGAAACCGACGACCTCACGGTAAACGTCGTGTCCCTGTGGGACTATCAGCAACGTCTAATCAGCGGGGGAACGAACCACGCTTCGCCCTTTGACGAACCCGAGGATGCTGAGCCGCCATGGTAGTCATGATTCTCTCAGCGGCACCCGCCGCTCTACGAGGTGCCTTGACCCGCTGGCTGCTTGAAGTGGACCCCGGCGTATATGTCGGCCACCTGTCTGCGCGAGTGCGGGACCAACTGTGGGAACTGGTGCGCTCCAGTATCGGAAGCGGTCGGGCACTGCTCATCTACTCAAACCGTTCAGAACAACGCTTCGCAATCGAGTCGTTCGGCCACGAGAAGATCCCCACAGACATGGATGGTTGTCTCGTCATGACAACGCCCTATGAACGCGGAGAGACAGAGACAACGCGTCTTCCGGGTTCAGTCAAAGCCCCCAAGGAGGCTTGGTCCATCGCTGCTCGTCGGCGTCGGTATCGCAACTCGGCAGAACGGAATCTAGGTCGGCATTGAATGAAAACGCTCCCCTCTTGAGATATACTCCCTAGTGAACTGTGTGCACCCCGCGTAAGCGGGGATGATAGATGTCGCGGCCAATGTGGTCTGTGCCGAACCAGTGTGCACCCCGCGTAAGCGGGGATGATCCATGGAACCGACTTTTGAGGTCAACCTAGCACGTGTGCACCCCGCGTAAGCGGGGATGATCTCAGATGACCCGGTGAACGGCCCGGGCAATGAGTGTGCACCCCGCGTAAGCGGGGATGATGTGAACCCTGCCACGCCAGCATCGGGGCAACCAGTGTGCACCCCGCGTAAGCGGGGATGATTTGTGTGGCCCACCGGAACCACCGTCGCTGGTGGTGTGCACCCCGCGTAAGCGGGGATGATGTGGCTCCGCAGGGGCCGAACCAGCGGGAACGCGTGTGCACCCCGCGTAAGCGGGGATGATCCGTTGACCATGGCATAGATCACGATGACGATGGTGTGCACCCCGCGTAAGCGGGGATGATGCCTCCGTGCTGGCTGCGGGTGCCAAATTGATCGTGTGCACCCCGCGTAAGCGGGGATGATTATCGGGGACCAACTCCTCGGCATACATCTTGGGGTGTGCACCCCGCGTAAGCGGGGATGATCTCTGGTTCTGATTCAACCCATTTAGGTTCACCGTGTGCACCCCGCGTAAGCGGGGATGATCCTTACAGTTTCTTCGTGTGCTCCAATTAAAGCATGTGCACCCCGCGTAAGCGGGGATGATCCTACGCAATGCCGATTTTGCTTCTGCTTCGGTTGGTGCACCCCGCGTAAGCGGGGATGATCCGGAGCTGATCTCGTCAGGATTAGTCGTATCAATGGTGCACCCCGCGTAAGCGGGGATGATCCGGCATGACAACCAACATGGCAACAAGAAATATAGTGCACCCCGCGTAAGCGGGGATGATCCTAACACTTGAATCGATATAATACAATCCGGCGCGTGCACCCCGCGTAAGCGGGGATGATCCGCTCATCGATTATCTGATCCACCGCGCCGATCCAGTGCACCCCGCGTAAGCGGGGATGATCCGGCGGTGCGTGACGCCCTGTGGGATTTTGTTTGTGTGCACCCCGCGTAAGCGGGGATGATCCTTCCTCCGTTTGGCGCTGTGCGGTACATGGTAGGTGCACCCCGCGTAAGCGGGGATGATCCCTTGACAAAAGGCAGATTGTGTGCGTGCAAGATGTGCACCCCGCGTAAGCGGGGATGATCCGGGAGATGTCTACGCAATCCTTGCCGCGCTCAAGTGCACCCCGCGTAAGCGGGGATGATCCGGTTTTTCCCGGCCCACGATCTCTGAGTAAAAGTGCACCCCGCGTAAGCGGGGATGATCCTCCTCCTCTTCGCGCAAAAACGGCTTCTCGACAGTGCACCCCGCGTAAGCGGGGATGATCCGGCGCGCGAACAAAAGATCAAGCAACTCGCCAGGTGCACCCCGCGTAAGCGGGGATGATCCCCGATTCCTCGATAAAATCGGGCTCGGGGCATAGTGCACCCCGCGTAAGCGGGGATGATCCCGATGGGTCACGTGAGGAGCCCGGCGTGTGGGGGTGCACCCCGCGTAAGCGGGGATGATCCCATGGCGTCCACCACGTCAGATGATATGCTATTGTGCACCCCGCGTAAGCGGGGATGATCCAACCACGTCAACCATACGCGTTACCGCAACAGCGTGCACCCCGCGTAAGCGGGGATGATCCTGCGCGTCGAATCATGTCATGATTGACGGTGACGTGCACCCCGCGTAAGCGGGGATGATCCCGCCCATTTGCTGCTGTAGTCGCATACTGTCGCGGTGCACCCCGCGTAAGCGGGGATGATCCGTCGTACACACCAAAATAGACAGAGTAATTCGAGTGCACCCCGCGTAAGCGGGGATGATCCTATTTTGGTTTCACCATTCGCGAGTGATCGAAAGTGCACCCCGCGTAAGCGGGGATGATCCCTATTGCGCGCCGGGACGCAATTAACGGATTGGGTGCACCCCGCGTAAGCGGGGATGATCCCTTGGGTGGGCTCAAATACAGGGTCCGCCGGAAGTGCACCCCGCGTAAGCGGGGATGATCCTTAATGCTCGAATTGTGGAAAGGGCGATAATGAGTGCACCCCGCGTAAGCGGGGATGATCCCTATTGCGCGCCGGGACGCAATTAACGGATTGGGTGCACCCCGCGTAAGCGGGGATGATCCGATTTTCACTTCCCCGTCGGCGAGCGACCGGAAGTGCACCCCGCGTAAGCGGGGATGATCCCAATCAGGTACTGTCCCATGGCGGCCCAGGGAAGTGCACCCCGCGTAAGCGGGGATGATCCGACAGGATGTGTGCGTGCAAGATCAATATAGCAGTGCACCCCGCGTAAGCGGGGATGATCCGCAATCTGGACGGATTTTTGGATGGGATATGTTGTGCACCCCGCGTAAGCGGGGATGATCCTTGAC
>NZ_KE340297.1:1171771-1173033 GCF_000413315.1 Propionibacterium sp. oral taxon 192 str. F0372 | reverse complement strand
TATGTTGTGCACCCCGCGTAAGCGGGGATGATCCTTGACGCGCAGATTCCAATTTTCCCATACAGAAGTGCACCCCGCGTAAGCGGGGATGATCCTGTGCGCTGGCCAGCGGTATCAGCCGGAGTGCCGTGCACCCCGCGTAAGCGGGGATGATCCGTTAGCAACAGAATCAAAAGCCAAAATCCGACGGTGCACCCCGCGTAAGCGGGGATGATCCCTCGACAGGATTCGACAATCGCCGACCGAGCAGGTGCACCCCGCGTAAGCGGGGATGATCCGAACAGCGCATGAAAACGGTATCTACAGACTCCGTGCACCCCGCGTAAGCGGGGATGATCCTAATTCCAGCAGGAGCAGCGCATAAAAACAGTAGTGCACCCCGCGTAAGCGGGGATGATCCTTTTAGTAGCATATCGTCCGACGTGGTGGGCGCGTGCACCCCGCGTAAGCGGGGATGATCCTAGTCGATTACCTGGTATGCGTTCCCTAAGTCCGTGCACCCCGCGTAAGCGGGGATGATCCGAATAGCCCGCCATGGTCATGTCCCGCGCCATCGTGCACCCCGCGTAAGCGGGGATGATCCGTAGGGACGCGGCACTGGAAAACATGGCTCAATGTGCACCCCGCGTAAGCGGGGATGATCCCATGGGTGGGGTCAAACACGGGGTCCGCCGGAAGTGCACCCCGCGTAAGCGGGGATGATCCCACGGTATCGTAGACGCCAGGAATGTAACCACTGCGTGCACCCCGCGTAAGCGGGGATGATCCGCCGGGGATTTGGCACATTGAGCGAAAGGATTTGTGCACCCCGCGTAAGCGGGGATGATCCCAATGAACTCGTCGTGCATGATGGTGTGAACTTGTGCACCCCGCGTAAGCGGGGATGATCCGCAATCTTCGTCGAGTTCGTCGGGTAATCCGAAGTGCACCCCGCGTAAGCGGGGATGATCCGTCGTACCCAACCTCGGCAGGATGCTCCGATGCGTGCACCCCGCGTAAGCGGGGATGATCCCAACAACCTTCCTTTCAATAAACCGCGCCTGCGGTGCACCCCGCGTAAGCGGGGATGATCCCGCATTGCCTAGCGGCACACCCTGCCACGGGTTGTGCACCCCGCGTAAGCGGGGATGATCCGGCGCACCACTTACTTTCTTTTAGCTCTTTTTTGTGCACCCCGCGTAAGCGGGGATGATCCTCAGAGAGTCTAGCCGCGCAAGAAATAAATCAAGTGCACCCCGCGTAAGCGGGGATGATCCGACTGA
>NZ_KE340297.1:1170592-1171671 GCF_000413315.1 Propionibacterium sp. oral taxon 192 str. F0372 | reverse complement strand
ATCAAGTGCACCCCGCGTAAGCGGGGATGATCCGACTGAGAAAGCTTGAACTAGACGCAGCAGGTCGTGCACCCCGCGTAAGCGGGGATGATCCTTTAAGTGACAGGCATTGGGGTAATTGCGGTGTGTGCACCCCGCGTAAGCGGGGATGATCCATAAATCAAGCAACTCCCCGGGTGTGCCACCAAGTGCACCCCGCGTAAGCGGGGATGATCCCTCTGTCACATAATCGGCAAAAAAGCCGGTCATGTGCACCCCGCGTAAGCGGGGATGATCCGGCGACAGCTGTCGAAATCCGAATCAACGGGGCGTGCACCCCGCGTAAGCGGGGATGATCCCAACGGACCGCTTGCCAGCAGCAAATCGCGCTCGTGCACCCCGCGTAAGCGGGGATGATCCGCGCGTCAATATGGAGTATGGATCCACCATCGAGTGCACCCCGCGTAAGCGGGGATGATCCCGCTCCCGGATCCAGTGGATCATCCAAGCCTCGCGTGCACCCCGCGTAAGCGGGGATGATCCTAGACAGAGCAATCAGAAAAGAGGAAAAATGACGTGCACCCCGCGTAAGCGGGGATGATCCTGCGTTGTGGCAGCAAAATGATAATAGTTACCCAGTGCACCCCGCGTAAGCGGGGATGATCCGAATCCTGCGGAGCGCGTTATCACGGGGGGATAGTGCACCCCGCGTAAGCGGGGATGATCCCCTATGCAGCACCCGCTGGGACAAGTTTTGAGAGTGCACCCCGCGTAAGCGGGGATGATCCTGGGTGAAATTACGAACAAGCACATGACAAGGCGTGCACCCCGCGTAAGCGGGGATGATCCGCCGCCAAAGACAATATGAATCCGGCCAAAACGGTGCACCCCGCGTAAGCGGGGATGATCCTCCTGCGCAGTGCACTATCGCGAGGAGATATTACGTGCACCCCGCGTAAGCGGGGATGATCCCCGCAATATGACCCACAAAATCAGTGGTACGCCGTGCACCCCGCGTAAGCGGGGATGATCCTTTTATCGTCGGGCCACGTGGCGACGGGAAAACGTGCACCCCGCGTAAGCGGGGATGATCCAACCAA
>NZ_KE340297.1:1111448-1170092 GCF_000413315.1 Propionibacterium sp. oral taxon 192 str. F0372 | reverse complement strand
GTGCACCCCGCGTAAGCGGGGATGATCCCTTCCTCATCGGAGGACGACCCGGTGAGCAGATGTGCACCCCGCGTAAGCGGGGATGATCCCTGATTCGCCGTGTCGAGGTAACGCTCTGAGCCGTGCACCCCGCGTAAGCGGGGATGATCCGGAGTGTGCATTTGACGCCAAATATGACACGTAGGTGCACCCCGCGTAAGCGGGGATGATCCGTCCCGGTAATTGTCTGCCCATGTGAGCATAATGTGCACCCCGCGTAAGCGGGGATGATCCCTCAGCCCCGAATACAATATCCTGATAACGAACGTGCACCCCGCGTAAGCGGGGATGATCCGCCCCGTCCGATTCGTGCATCCTCGACAAGCGCGTGCACCCCGCGTAAGCGGGGATGATCCCGCCGCCAAACGCATCCTCGGGATCCACTCACCGTGCACCCCGCGTAAGCGGGGATGATCCCATCATCGGCTTCCATCAGCGCATCCGGGAAGCGGTGCACCCCGCGTAAGCGGGGATGATCCGGGTCGCGTGACCTTCTGTGGTGTCCTGGAAACGTGCACCCCGCGTAAGCGGGGATGATCCCTATCCAAACCATCTCCGTGCCCAGATGGGCGCGTGCACCCCGCGTAAGCGGAGATGATCCCCAGACGCGCGGCACCTTGGACTGGCGGACCGAGTGCACCCCGCGTAAGCGGGGATGATCCCAGGGCGACGACGTCACGGCGCGAGAGGTTGCGGCTCACCCACTCGATCTGGTCCGCGTAGACGTTGGGCGTAGCGCGATCGACGGTGGCGGGCAGGTTGAGGATGATCTCGCGGTCGGCCTCTGGCTGCCACACGTCCATGACGGCCTCGCAGACCTCAAGGGAGTACTCGCGCTCGGTGTCGACGAAGATCTCCGGGGAGTACTCGAAGCCGAAGACGGTGTCGTCGGTGAGGACCTTATCCGCCCGGGCCATGACCATGCGGATGCCGTCGACGGCGAGCTCGTGCACGTCCTGCCGGCTCATGCGGAAGACGACCTCGCGGAAGAGCGGGGACAGCGCGTTGTACAGGTGGACGGTCGCACGCGGGAGACCGACGCAGGCGTCGAGGGTGCGGTCGATGAGGTCCTCGCGGGACTGGGTCAGGACGCTGATCGCCACGTCCTCGGGGTTGGCGTCGTCCTCGACGAGTGGAGCGCACGAAGTCGTAGTCGGTCTGGAAGGTGGCCGGGAAGCCGATCTCGATCTCCTTGAAGCCGATGCGCACGAGCAGGTCGAACAGGGCGCGCTTGGCCTCGGGGCCCATGGGCTCGATGAGGGACTGGTTGCCGTCGCGCAGGTCGGTCGACAGCCAGCGGGGGCGCTCGTGAGGCGCTTGGTCGGCCAAGTGCGGTCCGGCAGGTCGGTGAGCTCGGCAAGACCACGCTCATCGAGAACCTCCTGGGCTCCCTCGCGCCCCAGTCAGGGACCGTGCGGGTCATGGGAACGGACCCGCGCCGAGCCCCCGCGTCCTTTTGGACGCGCATCGGCCTGGTCCAGCAGAACTGGACCGACCACCCTAAGTGGCGCGTCAAGGACCAGCTCGGGTGGATCCGCTCGATCCAGCTGACGGCCGACGACAACGTCAGCACTGTCGAGGAGGTCCTGGAGTGCGTGCCCTTCATCATCTTGTCCTCGCTGGCGGCGGCCCCTCTGGGCATCGCCGCCGCCTGCGCGGCGCGGGGCATGTACAGCCTCATGGTCACCCTCCTGCCGATCATGGCGCTGGTGGCCACCAGCGGTGCCTTCTTCCCGGTCGTGGCCCTGCCTCGCTGGGTCCAGCTCATCCACCTCGCGCTTCCCACCTACTGGTCGGGACACCTCACCCGCTGGGCGCTCGTCGGCGACCCCTCGTGGGAGATCGGTGGTGCCTTCCGTCCGAAGGCAGCCCTGACCGTCCTGGTTACGTGGACCGTCGTCGGGCTCAGGCTCCTGGCCCCCACCCTCGTCAGACGTTCCTTCCGCAGAGAGAGCATCGGTAACCTGGCACGCATGCAGTCCGCCACCCGCTCCCAGACCGGCATGTGATGGCCGACGACGTCGTCCACAACCGCATCGCTGTCCTGCGCGCGGACCGCCGCGTCAGCTCGCCGAGGACCTGGGGGTGCACTACCAGACCGTGGGGTACCTCAAGCGCGGCGAGTACGCGCCCTCGCTCCACCTGGCGCTGCGCATCGCCCGTTACTTCGACGTGCCGGTCAAGTCGGTCTTCTCCCTTGAGGACTTCCCGCCCCTGAGCTAAGTCCGGCCGGGGCCCAGTGCCACCGGTGCCGTCGCCTCAGGCGCGGGCGGTTCCGATCCCGGCCCTGATCCCGGCGATGATCCGGTCGAGTCCGTAGTCGAGCTCGTAGCCCTGCTCGTCATCGAGCGCCCCGACCGTGAGCACCTGCGCCATGGAGGTCAGGCCGTCGGCCTTGAGGCGGGTCAGGAGCCAGCCCACGGAGGCCTCGCTGCGTCCCTCGTGCGTCGCGGCCGCCAGAGAGCGCTTGAGGGAGGCGACAGTGCGCACGTGCCCGTCGACGAGCAACGCGGCGTTGAGCTGCTCCTGGAGATCAAGCCCTGCACCCGCGAGCACGCGGAGAACCGCCTCCATCCACCGCAGGCGGTGGGGCCCGGTCGGCATGCCCTGGACCGGGACGTCCAGGAGCCAGGGATGCGCGTCGTAGCGGATGTGAATGGCCGTCGCCCAGCACCGCAACCCGCTCTCCCAGTCCTCGGCGGGGCCCGAGAGGGCCGGCGGCGGCCCGAAGGCGACATCGACCATGGCGGCGACCACCTCGTCGCGCGAGCTGATGTGGCGGTACGCCGCCATGGTGCTCACACCCAGGCACTGGGCAAGCTTGCGCACGGTCACGCCGTCCAGGCCCTCGGCGTCGGCGAGCGCGACGCCCGCGCGCACGATCTTGCCGACACCCAGGCCCGCGCCCTCGTCCTGCTCGGCCGCACCCTCGGTGGCATCGACTTCCCACAGCCACCGCACCCACTTGGGCGGGACTCCCGAATCGGCGTGCACCACGTTCTCTCCTCATCACTGCCTCGGGGACCGGATTGCTTCGACCACGATACCTGCGTACAGTGTACTCATCACTGACGTGTACGCTGTACACACTGAGTCATGAGAGGACCGGAGCATGAAAAACGAGGACAGATCCCAGGAACGAGGCGCCGCACGGTCGCGCACCGTCGCCACCGCCGTGCTCATGGTGGCGACGTTCATGGACCTCATGGACTCGACGATCACCAACGTCGCACTGCCCACCATCGGCGCGGACCTCGGTGCCACACCGGAGCAGCTGGAGTGGACCGTCGCCGGCTACGTCATCGCCTTCGCGACCCTGCTCATCACGGGCGGCCGCCTGGGTGACATCTTCGGACACCGGCGCATCTTCGTCATCGGGCTCGTGGGCTTCACCCTCGCCTCCCTAGGGGCGGCGCTGTCGCAGACAGGCGACCTGCTCGTCGCGGCCCGCGTGCTCCAGGGAGGCTTCGCCGGGATCATGATGCCCCAGGTTCTCTCCAGCGTTCAGGTGATGTACGCGCCAGAGGAGCGCGCCCCCATCCTGGGCCTCATCGGGGCACTGAGCTCACTGGGGGCCGTGGGCGGGCTGATCCTCGGCGGCTGGCTCGTCACCGCGGACCTTCTCGGCATGAGCTGGCGCAGCGTCTTCCTCGTCAACGTGCCCGTCGGCGTCGTGCTCGTCGCCGCGGCGCTCCTCTTCGTTCCCAGGAGCAGGTCGGAGCACCCGCTCAGGCCCGATCTTCTCGGGGTGCTGCTGGGAGGCCTCGGTGTCTTCCTCGTCGTCTTCCCGCTCACCGACGGCCGCGCCGCTGGGTGGGCGTGGTGGATCTGGGCGATGCTCCTGGCAGCCCCCCTCGTCATCGCCGCCTTCACCTGGCAGCAGCGGCACATGCTCAAGGTGCACGGGTCCCCACTGCTGCCGCTACCGCTGTTTCGTGACCGGGGCTTCGCGAGCGGACAGCTCGTACAGGTGCTCTCCTCGATCGGCAACGGCGGGTTCGTGCTCATCGTGCTGTTCTACGTCCAGAGCGCGCTGGGCTTCACGGCGCTGGCGGCAGGGCTCACGCTCCTGCCCTTCGCACTGGGCTCCATGGTGACCGCGCCCCTGGCGATCCTCGCCACGAAGCGCCTGGGCAGGTGGGCCGTGCTGCTGGGCGGCATGGTGCAGGCGGCCGCACTGGCCTGGGTCCTGTGGACGATCTGGAGCGCCGGAGCATCCCTCACCGGCTGGAACCTCACCGTCCCGCTGGCGCTGACAGGCGCCGGGATGATGACCCTCATCATGCCGCTGACGACGATCACGCTGGAGTCGGTGCCCACCCAGGACGCCGGAGCGGCCTCTGGCACCCTCACCACCTTCGGCCAGATCGGCATGGTGCTTGGCATCGCCCTTGCCGGGGCGCTGTTCTTCGGGATCCTCCAGGGCTCGGGTGACGCTCATGACGCCGTCACGACCGCCCTGTGGGTGCCCGTGGCGGCCTACGCGCTCGCAGGTCTCGCCTCGCTGACGATGCCTGGTGCCGCTCAGCCGATCATGGGGAACAGCCCCCAGTAGGCCAGGGCCGTCAGGACAGCACGGCGCCCCAGACCGCGGCCGCCAGGGCGAGCCCGGTGACGATGCTTGCGAGCATGAGGTCGCCGGAGGCGTACCAGCGGGCCCGGCCGTGTGCCCGCCGTCGGCCTCAGCGCGTGCGGCGCGGGACCGTCAAGGCCGCCACGGTGAGCGCGACGAGGCCGAAGGCGAGCAGGAAGCCCACCCGGTGCACGAAGCCTGCGGAGACGTCCGTCTCGGTTGCCACCTGCGTCACAGCGTCCACCGCCCAGCTCATGGGCAGGGCGTCGCCGACGACCTCCAGCGGGCGAGGCATGCTCTCGCGCGGCACCAGCAGGCCGCACAGGAACAGCTGCGGGGCGATGACCACGGGCATGAACTGCACGGCCTGGAACTCGCTGCGCGCGAAGGCGGACACGAGCAGCCCCAGGCACACCCCGACGAAGCCGGTAACGAGGGCGAGCAGCAGCACCCAGCCCCAGCCGGCGGTGACCGTGACCTCCAGGCCCCACACGGCGACGGAGCACAGGACGAGGCTCTGGACCAGGGCGGTGCAGACGAAGGCCGTGGCGTAGCCGAAGAGGACGTCGGCGCGGTGCGTGGGCGTGGTCCACAGGCGCTCCAGGGTGCCGCTCACGCGCTCGCGCAGCATCGCCACGGAGGTCACGAGGAACAGGGTGGTCATTGGCAGGATCGCAATCATCGACACGGCGATGCGGTCGAAGAGGGGGCCGGCACCCGGCAGGTCGGTGTAGATGAAGTACAGGAGGGTGAGCAGCACCGAGGGCACGGCGACGATGAGGGCGACGGTGCGCCGGTCGGCGCGCAGCTGGGCGAGGATGCGGGCGGTGGCAGCGAGGTAGGTGCGCGGGGTCATGATGCGGCCTTGGTGAGTGTGTCGGTGCCGGTGATGATGGCGAGGAAGGCGGCATCGACGGTGGGCTTCCCCGTCTGGGTGAGGAGCTCGGCGGCGGTCGTGGTGGCGAGGAACCGGCCCTCGCGCATGAGCAGGACCTGGTCGCAGCGGAAGGCCTCGTCCATGACGTGGCTGGAGACGAGGATCGTGGTGCCGCCCTCCGCCATGGCCCGGAAGGTGCGCCACAGCTCCTCGCGGGTGACGGGGTCCAGGCCGACGGTGGGCTCGTCCATGACGAGCAGCTCGGGGTTGGCGACGAGCGCGCAGGCCAAGTTCACCCGGCTGGCCTCGCCGCCGGAGTAGCTGGACACGGGCCGGTCGATGACGTCGCCGAGCCCGACGTCGGCCACGACCTCCTCGACGTTACGGGCGCGCTCTCCCGCGATGCGGGCGAAGTAGGAGATGTTCTGGCGGCCGGTGAGGTCGCGGTAGACGGCCAGGCCTTGGGCCATGTAGCTCACACGTGCGCGCACGGCCGGGCTGCCGGGCCTCGACCCCAGGACGCTCACGCTCCCGCGGTAGCGCTGGACGCCGACGAGGGTGCGCATGAGGGTGGTCTTGCCGCAGCCCGAGGGGCCGAGCAGGCCGGTGACGCTGCCGGGGGTGAGGCTGAGGTCCAGGCCGTGGAGGATCTCCTTGCCACCGCGGGTCACGCGCAGGTCACGGACCTCGACGACTGGCGAGGCAGTGGGTTCACCACCTGAGGAGTGCTGGCTGGCGGCGGTGTGTGGTGCGGGACGGCGGTGCCCGAGGTCGTGGGGCCCGGGGCTGTTGGCGCTCGCCTGACGGTTTTTCATCATGTGATGAATTGTAGGGCGGCGAGGTGCCCTCGACAATCCCCTGCGGAGGCGATTCAGGCCTCGGGCTCCGGCCCCAGATCGCCCGTGAGGTAGCGCTGAACGGTCGGTCCGACGGCGCGGACCAGCACCTCTCGATCGGCGACGTGCACGGCGGACAGGCGCGCGACCCACCGGGCCACCCCCAGGCCGATGAGCTGGCTCGCGATGAGCTGGGTGCGCAGCTCGGGCCTGTCGGGGGCGAGGGAGGCTACCATCGGGGCGACGATCGCGCCGATGAACACCTCGCGGATTCCGGCGATGACGGACTCGTGACCGAGGGCGGCCCGCACGACCGCGGTGAAGCGCTCCTGGCCCATACGGTCCCAGGTGGTGAGGAAGATGCGCACGATGCTCTCCCCCCGGCTCGTGGGCTCGGCCCGGCGGACCTGCTCGATGAGGGAGGGGTCGAAGGTTATGCCGTCGATGTCGCCGACGACCGCCTGGGAGAACAGGATGGAGCGGTCGGCGAAATAGTGGTGGACGAGCGCCGGGTCGACCCCGGCCTCGCGGGCGATCCCGCGCAGGGAGGTGTTGTAGCCGTCGCGGGCGAAGGCGGCCCGTGCGGCGGCGAGAATCGCCTCACGGGCGTCGGGGCTGCCGGTCGGACGGCGCCCGCGCGGGCTCATGCGACACCTCCGACGCAGGTGCGGGCGGGGCGGAACGTGCCAACGGCGCGGGTGACGTCGGCACCGTCCGCGCAGCGGACACCGCTGGCGGTCACGGTCATCAGAACCTCCTGACATGCAGCCTCAGCCGACCGACGACGGCGCGGGCGCACGAGATGGATCATATCGCCGGGACGGATACCTCCAGGAGGGTTTCGTATTTTTCGATTTGAAGCTACAGTGATGTCATGGCACACACGGCTGCACGTGCGTCCTCAACGATCCTGCCGCCTGAGGACCTCGAACCCCTGCTGGACCTGTCCCGCTTCCTCGAACACGTCTCCGCCCCGTCGGTCCTCATCGGCCCGGACGATCAGACCGTCGGGCTGCCTGAGGAGGTCTACGAGGTCCTCATCAAGGTTGTCGACGCCATGTCACACGGCAGGGCCATCACTGTCGCTGCTGTCGATCAGATGCTGACAACACAAGAGGCCGCTGACCACCTGGGGATCAGTCGCCCAACCCTCGTCAAGCTCCTGGAGACTGGACGTATCCCCTTCGAGCGCCCGGCAGCGGGACGCCACCGCCGGGTACGCCTCGAAGACCTCGTTGAATACCAGAAGACCTCCGCCCAGGAGCGCAGTGACACACTCGACGAGATGACTCGCGAGGCGGTCGAGGCCGGCATGTACGAGGACACGACGGAGGACTACACGGCCATCCTGCGTCACCTGCGCACAAGCAGCGGATCATGATCAGGTTCTCGGCACTGCTCGAACCTGTGTCCTTGTTCCGCTGTCTGTCACGGACACTCTCCTGAGGGTCGCTGAAGGAGGGCTCTTTCGCCCGTTGTGGAGCCAAGCGATCCTCGACGAGATGACAAGGGCAATCACCACAGTGCACCCAGACCTGCCGACCGGAGCCGCGACGCGACGCGCGGCGGCCATGGAGCGCGCGTTTGCCGACGCCTCAGTGTCGGGCTGGGAGGAACTGGTACCAGCCATCCGCGTTCCCGACACAGGAGACCGGCACGTCGTCGCTGCGGCAGTCGTCGGGCGCGCAGACGTTATCGTCACGTCCAACCTCAAGGACTTCCCAGCCGATTCGCTCGCCCCCTACTGCATCGAGGTGCAGAGTCCCGACACTTTCCTGCTCTATCAGCTTGACCTGGCACCTTCCCGCGTCATGCGGGCACTTGATCGCCAGGCTGCGGCCATGCGGCACCCGCAGACAACCCTCGACGACGTTCTCGATCGTCTCATCACATGCGGAGCACCCACCTTTGCCCAGGCAGCATGAGCCCAAAAGTGGCGCCTGGCGATACAGGAGTAGGTCAAGTCCCAGTGCTCACTTCAGCTCACCTAAGGCGCCAGGGATTTCAGGAAGATCACTGCGTCAAAAGAGGCGCCAGCCCTCGGTATGCAGCTCGCCACAGTCGTTGCTGCCGACGCCAATGACCGAACCTTCGCTTCGAAGCCCTACCGTATGGGCCCCGCCCGTTGCGATGGTGACAACGTCCTTCCAAGCAGACACATCACACTGCCCGAAGTCTGATCTTCCTGCGGAGACAACCGTCCCCCAAGCGGTAAGGCCAACCGTGTGATAGCTGCCAGCGGCTGCACGGGTCGCCTCGCCGCCGTCGTCGCCCTGGGCTACGGCGCCACCCAGGGCGTCGCCCACAAGTCCAAGCGCCCCGAGGAGGTCGCCATCTACGAGGGCCCGGCCCCCGACTGGTTCACCCAGGGCGTCGAGGCGGCCCTGCTCGCACCGACCGCCTTCGGCAAGCAGTCCTTCACCCTCACCGGCAAGGACGGACAGGTGACGATCCGCTGCGCGGAGGGCGACTATGCCGACCAGGACCGAGGCATCGTCAAGTACCACTTCGAGGTCGGTGCAGGACCCGACAGCTTCACCTGGACGGACTGACCGCCTGCCTCTCCCGGCCCTGCTGTCCGTCGCCGTCACCGTCTCACCGGAGACCTGAGCGCCTGCGACAGCTGAGAGAAGTAGTTGTAGCGCTCCCACTCCACTCGGTCGCCGATGACGTAGAGACGGCGCTTGGCACGGCTCGCCGCGACGTTGACGAGGTTGACGGTCTCCGACGCCCACGCCTTCGCCCCGCGTCGATCGGGGTCTCCTCCCAGGACCAGGACGACGACGTCGGCCTCACGTCCCTGTGCCGTGTGGATCGTGCCTCCTTGAAGCCCCGGGAAGTCGCGTCTCACCTCCTCCAGTGCTCTCGCGACCGCACGGAACGGCGAGATCGCGATGATCTGCGACGGCTTCACACCGCGGTGCCCCAGCTCGACAATCAGCGTCCGCAGCCTGGCGATCTGCTGTTGCTGAAGATGGCTCCCGCGTTCGTCGGCAGGGACGTCGATCCACTCGCTCGGTGTCACACGCGCCCCGTCGGCACCGTCGAAGAGATCCGCAGGATCCGTGTGCGCCGCCACCCCGCTAATCATGATGCCGTCGTAGGCGATGGTGTTGCACAGCGTGAACATGGGGTCGTTGCAGCGCCGGTGCACGGTCAGCGGGGCACTGACCCACACCGGGCGTCCCTCCTGGTGCAGGGTCGTGCCGAAACGGGCAACCCGGTCGACGAGTGTCTGCACCGATGCCCGCGGTGGCAGCCACTGGCAGTCCACGGCGTAGTAGGCGGCGATATCCAGCATCGCCTTGCGTGGCATCGTCACCACGGGCTCGAGCTGGAGCGGGTCCCCGACAGCGACCACCCGCTTCGAGCGCCAGATCGCCCCAACGGCGTACTGGGGCGCCGCCTGCCCGGCTTCGTCAATGAGCAGCCACCCCAGGTCCTCCTGGCCAAGCCCGGCGAACATCCGGCCGTAGGACGCAAAGGTCGTCGACACGAGCGGCACGACGAGGAACAGCATCTGCCAGGCGGCACGAACCGCTTCACGAGGCAAGTTACGCGGGGCCTGACCACCGACGACGTCCATGGCCGCCCGCAGCCCCTCCAGCATCTGCCCGGCCGTACTGGCCAGAAAGTCCTCATGCAGGCGCAGCGCCGCGAGGAACAGCTGCGCCCGTGCTCCGTCGATCTCGGCGTCGAGCCACGGGGTGCGCATCTCGCGCTGTGCCGCGCTCCGTTCCTCGCTCGGCCAGGCGTCGCCCAGACGCCGTCGGTAGTCCGTCAGCTGCTCACCCAGCAGCGTGGTCTCCTCCTGCGCCCGCGCGTCGGCCTCCCGCAGTCCGTCCAGGGCGCGTTGCGCGTCGTCGATCTGGTGGAGCAGCGTGCGCACCTGTTCCTCGATCCGCAGCTGCTGCTCCTCCGCATCCCGCAAGTCACCCTCCACGGAAGCCAGGGCCGCCCGCCACTCACGGACCGAGCGCCCCAGCGACAGGAGGGTCTCGGCAACACCCGGGCGGGTACTCATGTGCCGGTCGCGGACCTGCGCGGCCAGGTCCCGTCTGGCACGGGCACCGTCACGCTCCTGCTCGCACCGGCGCAGCGCCGGCCCAAGCTCGTCCAGCGCAGCGCTCAACCTCCGCATCTCCTGGGCGGCACGCGCACGCTGGCCTGCTATCTCTTCCAACCGAGTCAGGCACCGACGGACGTCACGCCGGAAGACGATGAGCCTGGTGACGCGCTGTTCGGCCCGATGGAAGTCGGCCCGCGCCTGCGGCCAGCTGCGCGCGGGCGCCCCCTTCGCCCACGCCCAAAGACGAGACTGCATCCGCGGTGCTGTGCCAGGCACGCGCTTTTTCGACGGGGGACGGGTCTTGTCGAACCAGAACTCACTGCGGAAGGCGTCCCTGTGCTTCATATTGCCTAGGCGTGCCGCCACCAGTCCCCAGGCGGCGTCGTCCGTCGCGGTGTCGCCGTGCTCATCGTCACCGGCGTCGTCGGCATCCTGACGTGACTGCCTCGACCGTCGGATGAGTGCCGAGGCGATGTCCTTGAAGTAGTCCGCCTCCTGGCGCCAGCGCGCGTCAATCGCCCTGATGCCCGGGATCTCCGTGCTGATGTTCTCCACCGCCGCGTTGTTGGCCGACGCGACCACCATCTCGAAGCCCGTCAGCTCCTCACGCAGCCGACGCACGACGCGCTCGCGCGGGCCCGCCTTCCACCGCAGGGGCTCGCCGACGAAAGCGTCCTCGGCCCGGCTGAGGTCAGCCAGGCACCGGGCTCGCTCCACGACGTTTCCCGCGACGATGTCACGCAGCATCGTTGTCTTGCCCGTTCCCGGTGGACCGTTGACGCCCATGATGCCACCGGTCGGGGCGAGGTCGTGGAGGGCCTGGTTGACGGCGAACTGCTGACGGAGCGACAACGTGTGCTCCGGGGCAGAAGGCCACCTGCCAGCGGGAATCCGTTCAGCCACCACCGCGTCGTCGACGACGGCGTGCTCGGTCATGACATCGATACGCTCTCCCACGGGTGGTCGGGCGTCCTCGGACAGGTAGGAGGCCAGCGCCGTCGGGCACCGCCCGGCGGCCACGCTCGCACGTACGACGTTGATGTCCTCCAGGAAGTAGCTGTTGAGGAAGTCGGTACCCGAGGGTCCGTCTGGTCGTTCCCGCACCAGGACGGACTCAATAACGACGCGGCTGCTGGCCAGCCCAGCCACGCTGGCGACTTCCGCTCCCCGGAGGGCGGGGTCCCTGGGCAGCACCTTGAGCGCGCGGTCGATGCCCGACGCCTGGTGCGCGAGGCGGATGAGCTCTGACATGGTGGCTTGCGTGCAGCGGCCCGCGTTAGCTTCGTCGGCTTCGAGGGAGTCAGCAAGCTCGCCCACCCGCTCACGAAAGCCCCGGTCCGCCTCGCGGAACTCGGCGTCCCACTGCGGTCCCGGCCTCACCGACTCCTCGACGATCCTGGCGACCGACCACAGGCAGGAGGAGAGCACAGCAGACTCAGCGACGAGGCGGCCGGCACCGTCCACCTGCACACCCGCGCAGGCGCTGCACCCGCTCCCGCGCTCGTCGTAGGCGTCACGGTCAGCACGGAAGACCCGGTGCAGAGCCTGGTACGTGCTCTCCAGGTTGTACACGCCCAGGTAGACGGTGTGGCGCCACGTCTTTCCGTCCTTCTCCGTGTCCGGCGCAGGCCGCAGCCTCTCCCACGGCAGTGGCGTACCGGGCCTCCACTCGACGACCTGACTCTTGTCCTTCCGCCGGCGCCTCGTCGTCGCGGGTACCTTCTGCGGGGCGAACAACTCCAGCATCCACCAGTACTCCAGGACCCTCAGCCGGTGGCTGCTCACAACACTCGTCCTCATGACCCGAGTCTGCCCCAGCGGCCTGGGCCTAGTGAACAGGTCGGCCGGATCGTCATCAAACCTGCGCCCCCGGGCTCCGGCAGGCCTCACACCTGGGCGTCGTCCTCGCCCACGACGCCCAGGTCGATGTGCAGGCCCAGCGGAGCGCCGTCGGCGGCGCGGGTGATCATAAGCGGGTAGCAGCCGTCACCCCACCCGGAGGAGGCCATGATGATGTTCTCCCCCGCCCGGTCCAGGGGCATAACGATATTCGCCGCCCCCTCGCGGTAGTGCTCGGGCGAGTCCACGGGGACGCACCAGGGCTCGGGCTCGAAGTCGTCGTAGAGGTTGGCCCCGTCGGCCAGGACCGACATGGCGACGGCGGCCTCGGCGTCGACGAAGGCCACCATGCCCGAGTCCACGCCCAGGTACCCCGCACCCCGCAGCGGCTCGGCCGCTTTGACGGCGGTGGGCTCGCCGTCGGCCAGCACGAGGGACAGGTACGCGTTGCGCTCGTGGGAGCCGTCGTGTTTCCTGGAGACGTCGGCGATCGTCACCCTCACCGGGTAGTCGCCCGGCCCGATCTCGAAGACCGAAGCCTCACCGAGAGAGACGAAGGGGTCGCAGGCCTCGACACGCCCCGAGGGCACACGCAGCATCCCGAGGTCCAGGACGCTCAGGGGCACCATGTCCGTGGGGACGTACCTGTTGTCCTTCTCGAAGGGACTGGGGACCGGGCCGGTCACCAGGGCGTAGAAGCTCAGACCGTTGTCCGTCAGGTCGGTGCTCATACGCGCCATGCTAGGGGTCCTGCGCACCGAGCTACCGCCCTCAGCCCCACAGACCCGCCCGTTGGGCGAGGACAGCCAGGGCCACCGGCCCGGCGCTGGCCGTGCGCATGACGTGCGGACCCAGGCGCACCGTCGTGGCACCCGCCGCCTCCAGCGCACTGACCTCCTGCTCGCTGATGCCGCCCTCAGGGCCGACGACGACGCCGAGCACCGGCGGCTCACCCGCCTCCGCACCGACTTCCCGGGGGGCGCCCGCGTCCTCAGGCGCGCACGGCAGACTCACCTGGCTGATCGGCCGCGTGCCCTCCTCGTGCAGAACGAGCACTACTCCCCCGGCCTCGACGGTCCGGGCCACCCAGGTGCACAGCTGGGGCGTGGAGCGCGACTCCTCGACAGCGGGCACCCGGGCGCGTCGGGCCTGCTTGGCCGCCTCGTGGGCGGTCGCCCGCCACCGGGCGCGTCCCTTGGCGGCCTTCGGGCCGTTCCACACGGACACGCAGCGGCTCGCCTGCCACGGGATCACGAGGTCAGCCCCCACCTCCGTGGCCGTCTCCACCGCCTGCTCGTCGCGCCCGCCCTTGGCCAGCGCCTGGACCAGGGCCAGGCGCAGCGGCGCCGTTGCCTCCTCGACCCGCTCGGTCACGCGCACGCCCAGCCGGTCCTTGGCTCCCCCGGCCCCGGGCTGGGTCACCTCGCACACGAGCCTCAGCCCCTCGCCGTCGACCAGGTCCACCCGCTCACCGGCCCGCAGGCGCCTGACCGTCACCGCGTGCCGGGCCTCGGGACCGGTGAGGAGAAGGAGGTCACCGGCCCGGGCCGTGGTGGCGGACCCGGACGGCTCGATGGTGTCGGCCGTGAGAACGAAGACAGGTGCGGTCACGCGCCCCAGCCTACGGGCCGGGCCCGTGCCCGCCGGTGCTAGCGTCGCCTCCCATGAGCCCCCACTCCTCCGACGCCTTCGCCCACGAGTTCCAGGCCCTTGACTCCCTGAGGGTCGCCGAGGCCCTCGACCGGCGTCTGCAGGCAGCGGGCCGGGGCCGACGACGACACTCCCCGCTATTGGTGCACCCCGCGTAAGCGGGGATGACCCCACGAGCGGTTTTCCGGCCGATGCCAGCCAATTACACACCCGCCTGAATAATCATCCCCCGTACTGCACGCCCATGAGGATGCCTTGGATCAGCGGCGGATCACCCAGAAAGTGGGTCATGGCATGAGCAATGTAGGCCGGTGTCATGGAACGCCCACCATATACATAGAGCGCCGAAAGAATGGAGAACAGCACAAAACTAGAGACCCAGTAGCTAGGCCAGATGTGGTGTCCGATGACGCCGTGATAGGCGGCCATAATCCCCCCGCTTACCACGATCTGCAGGAGACGGTTCGTATCGCAGCGGGCAAGCCGGTCAAGGATGAGGCCGCGGACCATGATCTCCTCACCGAATGCCAGCACCAATCCCATGGCCATCATGAGGGGACGTTGCCAGGTGACCGCAAATGGATCGCCACCACGCATGTAACTGAGCCCCACCCAAGCCAGACCATAGACCACCGCGATGATCATGGCAGGCCATGGGGCACGTCGCCCCCACCCTAGTTCCCGGAAGCTTTCCCCAGCCAGCCGTTGACGCCACCAGGCGAAGGCAACGAGTCCTGAACAGGCTACGAAGAACATGACATCAAGAATGAGGGCTGCATTGATGCTTGTCCCCCAGGTGTCATAAATCCACTGAGCGCCAAGAAAGAAGCACCCCACACCGAGCACTGCCCACAGTACGCCGGTGATCAGGGCAATCTCACGCCAGGCAGCCGCACGGGTAAGGGAAGGGCGCGAGATATCCGCGGCCTGGGGACGGTGATGACCATGCGTCATTATGATGCAACTTTCTTACGTTCCGTAGCAATGATGAGACGTATCGTAGAGGACGGTTCCCCTGGTGTCATGCGATCGTGGAAGCAAACGAGGCGCAAGATGGTGTCATGCCAGAAGCCGAACACCCTCCGACTACCGTCAACCACGGCACAGTGGCCTTTCTGTGCGGGCTGTGCGAGACGGAGGAACTGCCCGGCACATTCCTCATTGAGGTGCTCGACGCACTGGGAATGAGCGCCTCGGGTGCGCGATCCCATCTAGCTCGTGCGGTGGGTGACGGTCGGCTGACCACCCGGCGAGTGGGCCGACGCACCTTCTACCGGTTGTCCGGGCTGTACCTGCGCCGGTACCGGGAAGTCAAGAGCAAATTCGACGCCCCACCCATATGGGCTGGGTGCTTCCACATCGTCATCTACGAGGTTCCCGAGACGAGACGGGCTGAGCGCGACGCCCTGCGCACGGCAGCCTTCGAGGAAGGCTGGGCATCGCCAAGACCCGGGGTCCTGTTGGGTATGCGTCCACCCGGGACATGGGCGCACAACCCATCCTGCTTCTCCGGCGTTCTGAAGGTCGACGTCGCAACAGCCCGTGACCTCGCGGCCAGCGCCTGGCCGTTGGCTGAGGCAGCCGAACAGATCCGTCGACTCGCCGCGCAGTTGAAGGGAGGCCAAACGCCCACCCTTACAGCCAGCAACGAATCCCGCACAGCACTGCTCAACCAGGTGGCCAGCGCACACACCCTCCTGCGTCAAGCCACCTACCTGTGGGGTTCATTGCCGAGTCTGCCCGACGAACTCTTGCCTGCGGATTACCCGCACGATCTCCTGGCGCAGATCACCGCCGAAATGAACGGCCCCATGATGGTGGCCGGTGCACAAGCAGCCCAGAAACTCTTGGCCCTGCACACTCATGCCCCGGCGCCTGCCAGGCTGACCGCCGGATCAACAGTAGGCAGCGATGACGGTGGACACCGCACAAAGCCGGTAGCACAATCAGGCAGCTGATTTCGCAGCCAAAACACGCGCCAAACATCGACATCCGGGACAACCACAAGCGGTTGGCAACCCCCAGGAGCGATTCACCACAAGGTCAAGCTCTGTTCCATACACCGTAGCGAGAGGCCCCTGAGACCCTACCCCGAAGACCTGGGACAACCCGCATCCGGACCATGATGGCCACCCCGCCTCCGATAATGGCATCATCCAGTAGTAGCTTAGGCATTCCTAAGCAATATTCGGGGCTGGCTTAACGTCGACCAGCCCTCGTCGGAAGGACTCTTCCATGACCACCGTGGCCAGGAACACCATCACCTCGCCGAGGATCCTCATCAACATAGGGGTGTTCACCGCCCTGTACTTCCTGTTCATGTTCGCTGGAGGCATGCTCGGCATCTTCCACCCAGCGATGATGTTCGTCGGCGGGTTGATCAGCGGCATTCTCAACGGCATCGTCTGCATGCTCATGGTTGCCAGAACCCGCGTCATGGGAGCCTTCACCGTCATGGGTGCGGTTGTCGCGACTCTCATGGTGGCCACCGGGCATTTCTGGGGTACCATCCTCATCGCCATCGCCTTAGGCTTCGCGGCGGACCTCATCATCCGCTCCGGGAACTACACGCGCACCATGACGAATGCCTTGGGCTACGCGGTTTTCTCCTTGTGGGGTATTAGCCCGTTCCTCCCGTTGTTCTTCAACTCCGGCGCTTATCTGGCCGACATCGGAAACCAGATGGGTGCAGAGTATGCCACCACTTTTGAGCGTATCTTCACTGCCCCGGTCGTCTGTGGATGGGTGCTGCTCAGCGCCATCCTCGCCTTCTGCTCGGCGCTGCTGGGCATGCGCATCCTACAGCGGCACTTCGAGCGCGCAGGCGTAGCCTGATTTCAGGAAGGCCAGGAAACCTTGACGACGAATATCTTGCTGACAAGCACTGATAGTCGCATCGTGGCGGATCCCCGGTCAAAATTCGTGCTCCTACTCGCGGTGAACGCCATCGCCATGGGGAATTCAAACGGCTGGCTGATCGCTGCAACGAGTGTCCTCGTGGGCTGTCTGCTCGTCGCCGACTTGCGTCCGGGGACAGCGCTGAGTTATGCCGCCTTGGTCGCGGCCAGCGCCGTCATTGCCGAGTTGCCCCATCACTTCGTCAACGGCCTAGTGGTTGGCCTGGGAGTCATCTTCCACTGGATCCTGCGGTTCACCGTCAGCCTGGCCATGGGTGGCTGGTTCATCCTCAGCACCCGTGTGGGTGATCTCGTGGCCGCCATGACCGCCGCACGACTACCACGCACTCTCATCATTCCCCTGGCTGTGCTCTTCCGTTTCCTGCCCATGGCCATCGACGAAGCCCGGGGAGTTATCGAGGCGATGGCCCTGCGCGGCTACCGGGGTTCCTACCTGTGGCGTCATCCGATCACTGCGATGGAGAAACTCGTCGTCCCGGTGCTGACAGCCTCCGCACGAACCGCCGACGAACTCTCCGCAGCTGCCCTCATCCGCGGCCTGGGCAGCACTCGGCGCCCCACGATCGTCGCCGACCTCCACTTCCGCTGGATCGACGCAGTATTCCTCACCTTGGCACTCGGCCTCGCCGGTGCCGCCATGACGCAGGCGGTCATGCGATGAGTGTCACAATCAACGATGTCAGCTGGACCTGGCCCAATGGGGAACAGGTCTTGGATGAGATCGCCCTGAACCCCGTCCCGGGAACACTCACCTTGGTGTGCGGAGCATCCGGTTCCGGCAAATCCACCCTCGTGAGGCTCATCAACGGCCTCATCCCCCACTTTCACGACGGGCAACTCACCGGAACTGTTCTCGTCGGGGACCAGGAAGTCGCCGATACCCCGGTCGATCAGATGGGGCGTCTGACCGCCACCGTCTTCCAGAACCCAGCTACCCAGTTCTTCACCACGACGGTTGCCGATGAACTCGCATTCGCCGGGCAGAACCATCAGGTGCCCGCCGATGAGATCCGCCGTCGCCGCACCGAGGCCTTGGAGACACTGGGCATTGAAGAACTGGCGGACCGCGACCTGCGCGGCCTATCCGGTGGGCAACTCCAGAAAGTCGCCTGCGCCCAAGCGCTGGCGCAGGATGCCCCGATCATCCTGCTCGACGAGCCGACCTCGAATCTCGATCCGGAGGCCATCGACGCGATCCGTGAGGCCATCGCACGTCTCAAGCAACTCGGCCGCACCTTGGTGGTGGCCGAGCACCGCATCTATTTCCTGCGGGATCTAGTTGACGAGGCGGTCATCATGGCCGACGGACGAATCACCTCGCGGATGAGTGGCGAGGAATTCTTCGCCATGGATGACGCCGAACGCCGCAACCTGGGGCTGCGTACCTTGGAAAGACCGGAATGGATGGGTCAGATCATCGATGTGCCGGCCTGTAGAACACACCAAGATCCCGCGCCGGAATCAAGCGGGGATGCCGACGGATCCGATGCCTCTGGACTTGTGGTGAGTGATCTCACCGTCGAGCGCGGTGGGCACACCATCCTGGATATCGACCGGCTGGTGTTTCCCCGCGGAACCATCACCGGGATCATCGGGGCCAACGGGATCGGGAAGACCACCCTGGCACGCACCATCTGCCGTCTCCAACGCGCCCGGCGCGGCATCCGGGTGACCGTCAATGGTCACGCTCTGGTGCGAGGCCAGGCCTTCTTGGTGATGCAAGACGTACACCGCCAGTTATTTGCCGAATCCGTGGCTGATGAGGCAAGCGAACCCCAATTGGCCAGACTTGACTTGGCTTCCCTCACATCTCGTCACCCACTGTCGCTGTCCGGCGGACAAAAGCAGCGGCTCGTCATCGCCACCGCCATCGACCAGGAAGCCCGCGTCCTCATCCTCGACGAACCGACCTCCGGGGTCGATCACCGCCACCTGCTGTCCATCGCCGCGGAACTGCGCACCCTGGCTGATGACGATCGAGTCGTCATCGTCGTCAGCCACGACGCCGAGTTCCTGAACGAATGCGCCGACCGCATCATCCGTTTGACCTGAGCCAGAAGTTTGACCTGAGCCAGAAGGGAGTATCCATGACCGACACTACGACCGGTGCCCCCGTCGGGGGAACGGAAACTTCAGAAAGCGCTTCCCAAGCGGTCACCGTCTCCGACCTCATCGCCCCCGCCAAGTCGAAGATGGTTCTCTCCGCCGTACTCACTGCCTGCGGCGCGCTGCTGGCAGTGGTGCCCTTCATCGCCCTGCACCGCATGGCGATGCTGTGGTTCGATGAGACCGATGTCCCCAGCTGGGCGGGCAGTCCGGTGTTCTGGGCGATCATCGCCGTTGCAGCCCTGGTGCTCTCCCAGATGTTTTATCTGGCGGGACTGGGGGTCAGTCACTTGGCGGAAGCCAAATTGCGCCATCAGCTGCGTGGACGTCTCGTCACGGCCCTGGGCCACCTTCCCCTAGGCCGGGTGTCAGTCATCCCGCACGGCGCCATCCGCAAGATGGTCTGCGATGACACGGCTTCCATCCACACCTTGGTGGCCCACGTGCCGGGGGATGGCACCAACGCGGTCGTCGGAGCCATCGCTGGGCTGGGTTACCTGCTGTGGGTTGACTGGCGCCTGGCCCTGGCGCTCCTCGGGGTGTGGGCTGTGGTCATCACCTTGGTGATGACCACCATTCCCCGCAATCTGAGCGAAAGCACCGAACGGTTCAGCCAGGCCCAAACCAGGATCGCTGCCGCAACGGTCGAGATGCTTGAGGGCATCAAGGAGATCAAGAATTTCCAGGCCACCGACGCAACCCGCACCCGTGTCGACGAGGCCCGAACCGCTTTTTCCCAGTCCTCCTATGACTGGCTGAGCGCATCGGGGAAGGCGATGGCCATCACGGGTGCTTTCCTGCGTCCCGCCGTCGTCGTCGCCACGGTGGCACCGCTCGCCGTCCTCTTCACCAGCCAAGGGTGGACCCCCTTGTCAGCAACGCTTCCGTTCTTCCTCCTGGCGCCCGGGCTACCTGAAGGGGTCAGCGTCATGGTCTTCATGATGCAGCACATCTACGAATCCCGGCAGGCGGCCCAAGACACCGCACGGCTGCTCTCCGAACCACCCATGCCCCAGGGCGAACACCACGACGACGAAGGCCCAGCCCCGGGACTCGTCGAACTCGACAAGGTCACCTTCTCCTACGAACCTGGGGTCCTGGTGCTGCGGGAGGTAAGCCTGACCGCACGCCCAGGCACGGTGACCGCACTCGTGGGCCCATCTGGCGGCGGGAAGTCGACCCTAGCGAGCCTGATCGCCCGTTTCTACGACGTCGATTCCGGTTCGGTGCGGGTCAGCGGGGTGGACGTGCGCGAGGCGCGGTTCGCCTGGCTGTACTCCCAGGTGGCAATCGTGCTGCAAGATGTCGACCTGTCCCATGCCACGGTGCACGACAACATCGCCTTGGGTAGACCGGGCGCGAGCCGCCAGGAGGTAGAGGATGCGGCCCGTGCGGCCTGCATCCACGAGCGGATCATGCGTCTCCCAGATGGTTACGACTGCGTCCTCGGCGATGAGGGCGGTCACCTGTCTGGCGGGGAACGCCAACGAGTCACTTTGGCCCGCGCCTACCTGCAGAACGCTCCGGTACTGGTTCTCGACGAGGCCACCGCCCATGCCGATCCCGCATCTGAGCGCGACATCCACCTAGCGCTGAGCAGGCTGGCTGCCGGGCGCACCGTCATCGTCATCGCCCACCGGTTGTCCACGATCCGCGGTGCCGACCAGATCCTGGTACTGGAGGACGGGCAGGTCACCGAACGGGGACGGCACGAGGAATTGGTGGCCGCCGGCGGACGGTATGCCGCAATGTGGTCGCGCCAGCTTGGCGCTACGGATGAGGAGTCAAAGGCCGACGCGGAAATGAAGGAGCACTGACCATGTGGAATCTGTTGACGCGCGTGGTGAATCCGCGCGAGATGAAGATCATCGTCGCTTGGTTCGTTACCTCCGCTGTGCTGCAGGGCCTGACCCTGGGGATCATGATCCCCTTCATGCGTGCTCTCTACTCGGGGGCTCCTTCGGTGACGGGATGGCTCATCGGCCTGCTGGCCGCCGGAATGGCCACCTTCGTCGTAGATATCACCGCCACCTACCGCTCCTACCGGGTCAGCGTCTACGAGGTGTGCGACACAATGATCAGCCGGGTCATTGAGCACGTCCTGAGTCTTCCCCTGGGCTGGTTCTCGGCGTCGCGTCAGGCCGGGGTTGTCAATGCCACCTCCAAGGAGATCAACACCTTGTCGCATGTGACCTCGATGGTCATCCCGAATCTGTGCAACGCCTTCATCGTGCCGCTCATCATGATCCTGGTCGTCGCCTTCATCGAGTGGCCGCTGGCACTCATCATGGCTGTGACCATCGTTCCCCTGTATCTCGTCTGGCGGCATATGGGGGCGACGACGACGCGAGCCAACGAGATGGAGGATGCGGCAGCCGCGGTGGCTGCTGGGCGGCTTATCGAGTTCGCTCGGCTCCAGCCGGTGCTGCGCGCATCGGGAGCGACCGAGACCGGGTGGGAACCGGTGAATGCTGCCCTGGACGCCGACGCGAAGGTGACCTTGGAGAGCCTGCGCACCAAGGGACGCCCCGGACAAGGGTTTAACATCGTGGTCAACACCGCCTTCGCTCTCGTCATGGGGGTCGGCCTGTCAGCGGTGAGCGGGCACCGGCTCGACGTCATCGCCTACTTGGCGATCATGGCCGTCACCGCCCGCATGATGGTGCCCCTGACGAAAGCGGCCCTGTACTCCGTCGAAGCCGATAACGCAGTCGTGGCCCTGCAATCCATGAACACGATCCTCGATGCGCAGCCGTTGCCCGCCCCTGCGCCCGGCCATGGGATGGTTCCGAAGCAGAGCACCATTCAGTTCCGCGGCGTGAACTTCTGCTATGAGCAGGGCCATGCAGTGCTCGCCGACGTCGATCTCACCGTCCCGCAGGGTCGGGTGACTGCGCTGGTCGGCCCATCTGGGGCGGGAAAGTCGACGATACTGCGGCTGGCCGCTCGCTTCTGGGATGCGGATTCGGGGACGGTGTCGATCGGCGGGGTCGATGTGCGGGAGATGACAACCTCCTCAATCATGGCGATGACCTCCATGGTGTTCCAGGAGGTGTATCTCTTCGATACCACCATCCGCGAGAACCTGCGCATTGCCCGGCCCGGTGCCACCGACGAGGAGTTGGCCGAGGCCGCCCGCAGGGCTCGCCTGGACGCGGTGATCGAAACCTTGCCACACGGCTGGGATACCCAGGTGGGACCAGCTGGGACGAGCCTGTCGGGCGGGGAGCGTCAAAGGGTCTCGATCGCCAGGGCGTTCCTGAAGGATGCCCCGGTCCTGCTGCTCGACGAGGTGACCTCGGCTCTCGATGGCGAGAATGAGACCGCGATCATTGAGGTTATCCGGGAGCTCTCTCAAGGCCGCACCGTGCTCATGTCTGCCCACCGCATCTCGACGATCCGGCACGCCGACCAAGTGATGTTCCTGGAACCCGGCCCGGCCGGTGCACAAATTGCCCAGACCGGAACCCCCACCGAACTGGCCGAGGCGGAAGGCCCCTACCGGGAGTTCATCCAGGCAGCTGAGGAGTCCTCCGCCTGGAATCTGACGGAGGTGGCGCAGGATTGAGTGGGTCAACGACCGGGTGCCGACCCGCGACGATGCCCTCGATAATCAACACCCTCCATTGACGAGCACCGGTCCATGAGGCGAAAGTTGGCTCATGCGGAGAAAAGCTGCGAAGAGCTCGACGGTGATCTTGGTTGCGGCTTGCCTGGCGGCCGCATTCACCGGGTGTTCTGCCCCTGACGTGGCTGATCGAGCGCCGGAACTGGTCGGGCCTCTTATCGAGCACCATGGGGGACGACTCGTGAGTGTGAAGATTCACCCGAAATGGGGGATGGCCATGATGTCGGATGGGGCTGGCGCTCAGATAGAACGCATCGGTTTCGGCCAGGACACCACGCCCGGAGCGCTCCCCGCTCACCCCATTGACGGGGTCAGGCTTCCCTCGATTGGCTCTGCCGATTTCGATGTCGACGGCTACGTGGCCAGGGTATCCGAGACCTCCGGGAGCTGCGGCATGGATGACTGGGAGGTGAAAGCCACAGCGCTCAGTTCTTCCGCTGTCGTGATCACCCAGGTGTGTGCTGGACAGCAAACAGCTTTCTCCCTCAATGGAACTCCCGTGAACTCGGTCGATGACGTCTGGTCCCCGGAAAGTTTCGCAACCGCGTGGAATGAACTACTCACGGTCAACCCAAGCGGCCAGGTCTTGGATCTGAATCTTTCCGCCGAAGAACTCACCGCAGAACTTCCGCCCGACGCTTCCGGTAGTTCCTGTCAAATGGCCTACAAGCGAGCCTTGGCCGGAGTTCCCCGCTTCGAGCTTCCCGTTATCTCTTCACAATGCCAGGACTCAGCTCAAGGGAATAAGATCGATCTGACCGCACATGATGCAAAAACGGTGTGGGAGCAGGTGGCCTCGCTCTCCCGGGAACACGGCATTGTCCTAGACGAGGAGACCTCGCTGCGCATCCACCGGGAAGGGGAGGGTGTAGCACGGCTTACTCTCAGCAGGTCGGCGCAGGCCGCAACGGTCGATGTGACTGCCCCAAGGTGATGGATTGTTGGCAAGAGTGAGAAGATGCCCACACTCAGTCCGAGTGAGGACTACATGCAAGCTCCAACACGCATTGATCCCAGCAGACTAAACCGCTAGCGAGCCAGCAAACCAACTCCGTGAACGCAACCCCGATTCGTCGTTACGCGACATTGTACGCTTCCTTGCGCTAGGACCCCCTAATCCGGTATCGGCAAGCCACCAATCACTGTACGGAAGCCGATACCAAACTAATCGGGTTCAACCGGGTACCACCCGAGGTATCCACTTAGTTCCAAACAACTATCTACTGCATATTCTTGCGCCGGCTACACATTCTTGCGACCACTGGTGAATTCGATTTCAGCTCATCGCAAGCACGAGAAGTATCTAGGTGAAAGTTGAAAAGAGAACCATTTATTGGTTAGGCTTGCCTAACCAAAGTTCACGCAATTCAAGGCGTGACACTCTGATCAAACTGCATTAAAGTTGCAAGCAACCCCAATCGGTAGGCGAGACTTACCGCACTCCGAATGGAGACACCCCAACGACACAACACGAACCAAGAAAATTTATTACCTTCCTTCTATTCTATTCCAGAGAATGATGAAAGGAGGTGTTTCCAACATGTCTGATGAAGAGGTGATCGAGGGCCAGTGGGTGGCCACCATTCGTTGATGAAAGTTGTGGTGGCGTCCCGTACGGGACGCCACCACCCGGAGGAAATGAATCATGAGCGGCACAGCACAACTGCCCGATGGTGGCATCTACATTGATGACCGGGATGAAGCTTCATTGGTCGTGTCGGGACGTACTGGTGGCTGGGATATCATCCACGATAAGCAGACTCGAGAATGGATCCGCAACGGTGGCACAGGTCCCTTATCACATGATCAGGCTGACCGGTTGCACGCACGAGGCCTCCTGACGCGCTCCGGGGCCACTCGCGGCACCTCTGCGACTGTGAGTTTAGGCGACCGTATTCTGGCACCGCGTCACCAGATGCGTCGCTACCCCGTACTATGCGTCTTCCACGTCCACAATTGGTGCAACCTGTCTTGTACCTACTGCTATACGATGGCCGACAAAGTGACACGCAACCGTCTCGGCGCCGATCTTATGATCAAGGCCGTCGACGAACTGGTATCCGGGGACTTGCCCACCACCTGCCTCGAGTTCCACGGCGGTGAGCCCACGATGGCACTCCACGACATCCGCCGGGTAGTCCTTCACGCCGAGGATGTTTACAGGAAAGCTGGCAAGAACGTGTCGTTTTCCATTCAAACCAACGGTTACCGGCTGTCCGACGAATGTTGTTCCTTTCTCGCCGAGCATGACTTCTCCGTGCGCGTCTCCCTTGACGGTGACCGCGCCACCCACAACAGTGCCCGGCTCAACCACGCAGGACGGGGCTCGTATGACGGTGTGGTCGCAGGGATCACTAAGCTCCGATCCTTTGGTATCGTCCCCCACGCCGTCGCCGTCCTCCACCGCGCTAATCGGGACAAGATCACTCAGATGTACGACGCGATGGTTGACCTTGGCGTGGCGTCGGTTCGCTTCCTACCTGTGTTCAAGGGTGGGGAGATGAAAGACGACTCCCTTTGGCTCAATGGCCGTGAATACTTCGAGGCGAAATGGGATCTTATTGAGCATATACTCGACCGAGCTGCTCGGGGGCTTCCTACACCAATATTGCCAAATCTCGTTTCCGGTGAACTGGGCGCACTTACATCGTTTCTACGTCGCTACATGTGTCTACGTCAGCCATGCGGCGCGGGCTCGAACATGGTGTGCATCGATGACAACGGCGACCTCTATCCCTGCGAGGAGATGGCGGGGATCTCTGAGTTCCGGATCGGAAACCTAAACCATGACACCATCCTAGATGCGTTCGCGACACCGATAGTTCAACACCTCCGCGGACGTATTACGGCCGCGATTGACGGTTGTCGCGACTGTCCTTGGCGGCAGTTTTGCGCTGGCGGTTGCTCGCATAAGAGCCATACCGAGTTCGGTGATCTCCGGCACGGATCGGAGCACTGTGCCTATTACCAACAGATCTTCCGGGCATTGCTTTGGTTGGAGCACGACCGACCCGGTAGCTGGCAGGTACTCGGCGCCCAGCCCGGCGACTTGTACGCTTCTCAAGAGGCCCGGCAATGGCACTGAGGTTGCTCTTCTTCGCCCGAGTAATCCTTTCGGTCTACCTCTTCCTGCCTTATTTGGTCGTGTACGGTCAACACGTCGGGCTGGACTTCGCGACGCTCATGCTGGTCGAGGCCATCTTCGCCATCCTTGTGGTGCTCATTGATCTCCCCACCGGTCATCTGGCAGATCGCATAGGCCCCAGACAGGCCCTCATATTCGGCGCCTGCTCCGAAGCTGTTGCATCACTCCTGCTTGGTCTCGTGCCACGGGCGGAGACCTTCTGGCTCACGCAGCCCTTCTTCGCCCTCGCAGCGGCACTTTGCGGTGGGGCCGATTCCGCGCTCACCGCGGGGCTCCTTGTCCGTGGCCATCGCGGTGACGAGTTCGAGGACGTAGAGCGGGCCTACTACCGCACCATCCTTGTGGTCGGCGCTGTTGGCATGGTGGCATCAGCACCGCTGGCGGCCTTGTCCCTGCAAGCGCCCTTCTTGGCGACGGGGGTTCTGCAGTTGGTGGCGGTCGGCCTGCTGCTATTCGTCCCCAATGTGCCAAGCCGGGCCACCTTGGACGACGCAAGCATTTCCTTGCGCCAGCAGTTTCATGGGCTCATCGCCGAGCTGCGAAGTTCAGGCCTTGCCCGCGACCTCGTAGCGATGATTCTCACTGGGACTGCATTCTCCGTTCTTCTCTACCTGCTGCCAATGTTTTACACGAACGCAGGTGCATCAATCCCGCAGTTGGGTCTAGTCGCAGCAGGCGTAGCTGTGATGAGTTCGCTATTCTCCCGCGTGGCGGGGAATAGACTGGGTCCTCACCTCGTACTCGCCACCGCCACAATCACCTCGTTGCTCCTCGACACGCATATTCTACCCGTCGTAATATTGGCCGCCGTTTTTATCCAGTTTGGGCAGACTGTGCTGATGCCGCTGTTCAAGACGCGAGTGCTGTCTGGCTTCCGTCACACGGGTGAATCGATGGCGCTCAGCATCGTCACAACCACCCGCAACGTGGGATTCGCGCTGATAGCACCCGCTCTCGGGACCCTAATGACGGCCTGGGGAATGACAGGACTCGGCTGGGCCTCCGCGCTTCTGTTCGCAACCGCAGCGGTCTTGCTATCCCGATCGGCTACCGCCACTGAAACCAGCAGCACCATCACGGAGTAGGAGATACCGACATGACTAACACTCCACCTGATCTCTTTGGGCTCGCATCCAAGACGGTGCTGGTTACAGGAGCAGCTGGAAGTGTCGGGCGCAGCTTGGCACCAGCCCTCACGGCCGTTGGCGCACGAGTCATAGGCGTGGACAGGAACAAGGCTCCCTTGGCTGAGTTGGTCGACGCTGGATCGTTGGCGGAAGCCCTCACGTCCGACCTGCTCAACCCCGAAGAGGTGGAAAAAATTGCCGTCCAGGCTGGACCAGTCGACGTGCTGATCAACAACGTCGGACTAGGCACCGCCCATCTGCTGCGGAATACCACTGATGAAGAATTGTCCACGGCGCTGGAGACGAACCTCTGGGTAGCCTTCCGGCTCACTCGAGCCCTCGCACCCGCGATGGCTCATCGAGGGTGGGGGCGCATAGTCAACGTTTCCACAGTCTTGGCCCTCCATCCCGTCCCAACAGTGTCGGCATACGCGGCGAGCAAAGCGGCCCTTATAGGATTCACGCGTGCGGTAGCCCTCGAGTTCGCGGGCCGAGGCGTATGCTGCAACGTACTTGCCCCCGGCTATATGGACGGAGCGAAGAACGCTGAATACTTCGACTCTGAGGTAGGCCATAGTTTCGTTGAGCGTTTCATGCCAACTGGCTCGGTACCACCACCCGATTCCTTAGTGGGACCGAGCCTATTTCTCTCCTCCGAGATGTCGAAATACGTTACAGGCCAAGTGCTGATCGTCGATCAAGGTTATAGTATCTGGTGAGCGCCTATACTTGGCCCACATCGCAGATGCTGGCCGTCAATCGATTCGGTCCCATTGAGGCTGAGATCCATCTCGTAGTACTTACTTGGCCCCACGCCAACGAGCCAACGGGATCGGCTGTCGAGGCAGCCGTGACACAACAGGGGGTGTCTGCGGCACTCGGGCGCGACGACGTTGCCGTGACCTTTCTCGGCCCCATCGACCCTCCTGCACCGGGTGCTACCCGGTTTGTGCTTCCCTGCGATCTGCTGACTTGGTGTCGCTATGCCCACATAGCCGGGCCAGCGAACCAAGTGGAATTCTCATATAACAGTAACAGTACTGGTGGATCCCCGGCTGCACGACGTGCGGACGCCTGCCTTGTCACGCTCATCGACCTCCGGCCGGATGCTGTGGTCTCGCTGCACGGTGATGTGGGGGGTACTGCGCCCTACCTCTACGCGCCAACACCGGAGCCCACACTAGAAGCATCCTTGCAGCCCTTCGGAGACCTGGAGAGCCTAGATGTCGACTGGACCGATGTCCTCGGACCACGTACGCTCCGCTATTTCCCATCATCCGCGATCGGACTCACAGGCTCGGAAGCCTTTGGAACGTGCGTCCCGAAGCACCTCCGCTGCCCGGTTGTAACCCTTGAGTTACCAATGTTTGATTGGTCAACTGCGCCGGAGGCTCGGCTGCCAATCCACGACGCCGTGGGCCGCTGGATAGCCGATGGCGGCGCCGAGGGCGGGGACCGGGCCGCACTCCTGGCTTACGTGGAACGGGCTCTAGCCGATCGCGCCGTGATGATGGTGCCCAGCGAGTCCACGGCCGCGATTGGCATTACCTTCTTGAACGCCATCGCCAACCAAGTTGGAACGACACGGCCAAGATCGGCGAACTGATCAGGGCTTTAACGCCGGAGACAATGTAACTGCCGAGACGAGATCGACAAGGTCGGCGGCTGAGCCTCACAGGCGAGGAACCCATCGTGATCATGCCAGTCAAGCGAGAGAAGGACAAGCTGAGACTTGGAAGAGATCTTGGTTTCTTTGCAGCTGAACTCAACCAGCCAGGGCAGTAACCATTGGCTCATCTTATGCCATGCTGAGCGAGCAGGGTCTCCGAAATTGCACCATTGTTTTACCGCACCACAAGCAACGTGACATTCTTTCCAATCAAGATCCGATGAGCCCGCCAAGCCGCCTTCGGTATTCATGGTTCTCACAAAGTACAGCTGCAACTCAACCGGGAGACCACCTCGGGCGGAAACCTGAACCGCCCAGGCACCCGGGCAAGGACGCAACAAAGAAGCCCCCGGCCCCTCCGGCGAATGTCCCGACGCTTCTGACATGGCGACAATGGAGAGATTTAAACCCTCGAGTGCATTTTCAGCGAAAACTAGCGTCTAAATTTTGGAATGGCACACAATTATGCACACAGTTCTATAGGAGGCCGCGTTCCGCGTACTTGCCAAGATGCCCTCGCCCACGAACGAAAGCATCGTATCTAGCTGCGACCTGCCCGTGTGCCCACGCTTGCCTTCTCCTCGTAGAAGCGAGCCGCATTCTGACCCGCCTGTCAACCTTCTGTCCTTCGCTTCCCTCACTGCTCATCGCAGATACGCCAACGGCCCATCCTATGCTGCTGCCCATGCCCTTCTCCTTTATTCGGCTTCGCCTTGATATCCCGATTGAAGTCGTTCGGAACCGGAGCAGGTGCTAGCGGATAAAGTGCGAACATGCTGGTGTGGCCTACAAGAAACCACAGCCTAACGGGCGGTAACCTGTGTATATCTACGCATCCATCAGGGATACGTTCCTCGAACACTCGGAGGAAAAATTGTGACCTACGGATCAGTCCGAGATCTTCCAACCATGCAAAAACTCTTCACCGAGTTGGAGACCTTCCGCATTTTTAGTTGGTTCGCGGGCCGACAGCAGCACCAAAAGGCTGCTCAACTACGTGCTGAATTAGATCGACTCGTAACTGTCGTCGACAATTTCTATGCACTCATGAACACAAAACACTGGATCTTTCATGACGACATGAATGTCGACGACATGGCAGAGATTGTAGCGAATTATTCGGGTAACCCTGATGATGCTGAGCAATCGCTGATCGCATGGTACAGAAAACCCGATCAACTTTCATCGCTGATCCTGCGTTTGTCCTGGCACCCAGCTTGGCGTGCACGGATGGATCTCTTGCGGACAGTGGAGCGAGATTACGCGGAGGGTCGGTACTACGCAGCTGTCCCAATCTTGCTGAGCCTGGCTGATGGGTTTATTAATGACATAGAACCGTCTAAAGGACGCAAGGGTCTTCACGCCAGAAATGAAAACGAAGTAGATGCCTGGGATAGTGTTGTGGGGCATCATCAGGGGTTAGCCCAGACGCTCCATCTGTATCAAAAATCCTTCAGTAAGCTAGATGAGACTGAAGTTCATGAGGTGTATCGGAACGGGATCCTTCACGGCATGCTTCCGAACTACGACAACGTCATTGTGGCCACAAAGTGTTGGAATCTACTCTTTGCGGTAAACGACTTCGCAAAGGCGGAGAAACAGCGGAAAGATGCGGAAATGACCCCGCCACCACCTAGATTCCAGGACCTGTTGACGCAAGTACATAAGACATACCGCTTCAAGAAGGCTGTAGAATCTTTCAAGCCATACGAAATCACAAATACTGACCCCGACTTCGAGAAAGATCTAGTCTATCAGGCATGCAAGGAACTCTTGACTGCGCTTACAAAGCGGCGCTGGGGGCTAGTCCCACCACTGCTTTCCAAAATATCGGGGCCACCTAGCCCGAAGTCCATCAAAGAAAACTACAAGTCTAGTTTTCTAATAAATTTCCGCATCATACGCATAAATCACATCGCAGCGAGCATATGTGAATGCGAAATCGAATTGACAATCAAAGATCAAGACTACAGACCAACAATGCGCTGGATTTATGAAAGAAGCAACGGCGAGCTGAGTATCCCGGATTTCCATGATGGTCAATGGCGCTCTATTTTTTGGGGAGCGTCTACTCTCGTAGTAAATCCTGTCACTGCAGAAGACTAGCAATGGTTTGACACCCGCGCTCGTCCAAATGCACCTGTCGTTCGTCAGGACGAGCCCCGGCTTGTCTGCCTCATCTCACGCACAGCATGCGCCTCTCCCCTGGGTGTCCAGACTGTTCTCCTATAACCACCTGCGGCAGACTTAGCAGTCGTTGTCAGTCCACCACTCACGCCCCAGCGCTTTCCGCAGAGACGAGCGGCTTCCTGTGGCTGCTCCTCCTTCAAGAAATGGGATGAGCGCGACCCAAAACTTTTCTTGAGAGAGTCGGTGCTCAGATCGAGGCTGTAGACCTCACTATCGACAGCGAGGAGCACACTTGTCGCATTCTTCTCGCTCATCTCATCCCATCAGGAAGCCGAGGACGAAGTACGCGGATTATCCAAACACGAGCTTCTTCATCACAGGGTCACGGAATTTTTTCAGCGTGATGCGGAAATACTCCTCTACTTCTTCACATCTAATGCTCGTGATTGGCACGGGGCAAAATATGGTTAGCGGTAGAGACAAAGCTACGTTCCATACTGGAGCCGCATGCTCCAACGTGCCCCTTTCCGTCCGATCCACCCACAAAAATACTATTCGACAGTAAATCATTCCTGCGAATTGTGTAAATGCATGCAGCACGGTAAGCAGCACTTCCTCCACGTCACCTGTCACCGCGTGATATTGCAACGCAGGGCTTCCTCATCACCTGTACCGTTGCTCCTTGCAGAAAAAGCGCACAGGGCATGAGCATCATCGTCTCGCTCGCGCGCCGCGCCTGCTGACCGTTTATCCTTGTTATTTGGCACAGCGCGCCCTTGCAGTCCGCGCATCAATCCCCATACACACAATCGCGGCCAGTCAATGGGCGCATGATCACTCTAAAATGACTGTGGGGCAGCGAATTGACTTTCGCTGCCCCACAGTCATCCCACGGCGGTGACGGAGGGATTTGAACCCTCGGTGGCTTTCACCACACTCGCTTTCGAGGCGAGCTCATTCGGCCGCTCTGACACGTCACCGCGGATAAGCTTACGGGACCAGATGCCCCCGGCACAAACGCACGGGTCTGCAGGTGACCCCGCGAGACAGTCGTCCCATCATTCAGCGACGGGCGGCGAAGAAGTCCTTCAGTCGACGCTCGGCCTCAGTGGCCATGATCCCACTGGTGACTTCGACGCGGTGCAGCAGGCGCGGATCGCGCAGCAGATCGAACAGTGAGGCCACGGCCCCAGCCTTAGGGTCGAAGGCACCGAACACCACCCGTTCGATGCGTGCGGCGGTAATCGCCCCGGCGCACATCACGCAGGGCTCCAGGCTCACCACCAAGGTGCAGCCGGGCAGCCGCCAACCATCACCCAGCACCTGCACGGCCCGGCGCATCGCAACAATCTCGGCGTGGGCGCAGACATCGCAACTCGCCTCCCGCTCGTTACCGCCGACACCGATGACCTCGCCTACGGGATCAAGGACGACCGCACCCACCGGCACCTCGCCGCGCTCTCCCGCAAGATCGGCCTGCACCAGCGCCCGGCGCATCACCTCATCCCAGCGACTCAATCCACCACCCGGTCAAAGGCTTTGTCGAAGTGGATTGCCTCCATCACTTGGTGCACCAGTTGATCAGAATCTTCATCCATGTCGTCGACGATCTGCTCCAAATCGAATTCACTCAGTCCCTGATCGACGAGGATCGTCAAGTCACCGATTGCCTCCGAATCCTCGTCGTCGGGATCGGGCAGCTCCAAGCCGAGATAGTCGACGACGTCACGAGCGATTGGCCAGTCATTGGCCGCCTGCGAGTCGTTGAGCAGCACCTGCACCTGCCGCCCGCGCACCCGGCACAGCACGAAGAACTCCCCATCAATAGACACCGCACCCAGGGCACCGGCGTCACCGGGCAGCCTGCGCAGCCGATCGATCAACTCCTCGAGGTCATTGGCGGCAGCCAAGCCGAGATCCAAAGCAATCGGGGTACCGTCCTCGCGGTACAGGGCAACGACGAAATCGACGTCCTCCTCGGTGGCGTCTTCATAGTCGTCGTAGTCATCCTCTTCGTCAACGACATCGTCATCAAGGTCATCGTAATCGTCAGGGATGATCCCGCCGTCGAGATCGGATTCATCCCCGAGGTCATCGAGGGCGGTCACGTCGGTGTCGTCCTCACGGTACAGGTCGTCATCGTCGTCCATGGCCTGCTCCTCATCTCAGCTACTCGTCCATACCTCAGCTACTCGTCCATCGTGGCAGATTCCACCTCATCTCGACACCCACACTCCCAAGAAAACGGACACCAGTTGAATGACCTAGGCCCCGTTGTGCCAAGGTTGGACCGTGGAGTTGAAGATTCTTGATCATCCGCTGGTTGACCACAAGCTAGCCCACTTGCGCGCGAAGGACACCACCTCGCCCACCTTCCGGGCTCTGGCCGACGAACTGGTGACGCTGCTGGCCTACGAGGCCACCCGTCATGTCCGCGTCTGCCCTATCCAGGTGGAGACTCCCATCACCACGATGACCGGTGTCGAGCTGGCAAACCCCAAACCGCTGGTAGTTCCGATCCTTCGTGCTGGCCTGGGAATGTTGGGTGGTATGACGCGACTGATGCCGACCGCCGAGGTTGGTTTCGTCGGCATGGTCCGTGACGAGGAGACCCTCCAGCCGATGACCTACGCCGAGCGGCTGCCGCACGACCTATCGAGGCGCCAGTGCTTCGTTCTTGATCCGATGCTCGCCACCGGGGGATCGCTTGGAGGCTGCGTCGAATTCCTCGCCAGGCGCGGGGCCGATGACGTCACTTGCCTGTGCATCCTCGCCGCCCCCGAGGGCGTGGAGAACTTCCGAAAGCTCGTCTCCGAGCTGGAGATCAACACCACCTTGGTGGTGGCCGCCATTGATGAGTGTCTCAACGAACACGGTTACATCGTTCCGGGTCTGGGAGATGCCGGGGACCGCCTCTACGGGGCGGTTGACTGAGCCTGAGCGTGGCTCCTGCTTGATCCCTAGCAGATAACGCGACCGAACACACCCCGGGAGCGCATCGCCCACAATCACAGCAGAGCACAAGCAAAAGGTGGGGCACCGATCGGATTGGTGCCCCACCTTTTCGCTACATCACTTTGGATGCTGCATCACTGGGATGCCTTCCTGCCGGAAGGCACCTCCTCGACCGTCTCGACAGGCAGAATGTCCAGCCCATCCTCGCCTGGCTCGCCGACCCATTCCTTGGCAGTACGCGGCACCTCGCCCATCGCCGCCTGCGGATCGCTCAAGGTCGCCAGCATCTGGCGCACATTGGCAAGCTGGGCGGTGATCGAATCACGTCGGGCAGTCGCCGCAGCAACCTCACGCTCGGCATTCTGCCGGGAGCGCTCGGCCCTCGACTTGGCCTCGACGATCATCGAGTTGGCCTGGTTCTCGGCGTCGCGAACCAGCTGATCAGCCTGCTGGTTGGCAAGCCGCAGGGTCTCGTCGGCCTCGGTGTTGGCGGCGATGACCCGCTCCTCGGCGACCTCGATCTCCTGACGCTTCTTGGAGATAGTGGCGTCGAGTTCCTCGACCGCCTCGGCACGTCGCGCAGCCATCGATTGTTCGAAATCGGCTGCTGCCTGTGCTGCCTTGGCGCGCTGGGCCTCATAGATGCCTTCGGCCTCCTCGCGGCGAGTCGCGGCGTCGGCCTTGGCTTGTTCGAGAATCTCCTCGGCCTCCTCGGTGGCCACCTGCATGGTGTGCTCGGCCTCCGCGTTGGCCTTCTTCACCGTCTTCTCGGCCTTGGCCTTCGCATCGGCGGCGATGTTACTGGCCTTCTCCTTGGCCTCCTCCAACAGTTTGGCGGCCTCCTCACGCGACTGCTCAACGATGTCATCGGCCTCGTCCGAGGCAAGATTCAGGATCTCTGCGACGCGAGCTCCGAGATCGTCGAAGGTCGGGGACTTAGGCTGGGCCTGGCGCGCCTCAGCAAGCGTCTCCTCCAGCATGTCGATCCGACCCATCAGGTCGGCGATCTGCTTGTCCTTCTGTGCTCCCTCGCCGGAGCTGTTAGCCGCATCATCGACGATCCTGGCGAGCTCGGCTTTGGCGCGTGCCAACTGGTCGTCCCGCTGGGCTATGGCTCGATTCACCTCGTCGGGGTCGTATCCCCGGCGGACGACACGGAAATCAACTGGGCTCATGGACCCTCCTCACTCTGGCGGGGTGGACCATCCTCCCGCTCACACGTCAGGCCAATCTTTGCACCACAGCGTGTCGCTCCAGAAGGGGGCCTGCCTGTTGCATTAACGCTCAGTAGTAGTACGGGAACCTGCTCCAATCCGGATCGCGCTTTCCAAGGAAGGAGTCACGGCCTTCAATGGCCTCGTCAGTGCCGTATGCGAGCCGCGTCGCCTCGCCCGCGAACAGTTGCTGACCCATCAGACCATCATCGGCAAGGTTAAAGGCATATTTCAGCATCCGTTGCGCGGTGGGCGACTTGCCACAGATCCGCTTCGCCCAGTCGAGCCCGAGGTCTTCCAACTCCTCGTGGGCGACGACCTTGTTCACCATACCCATCCGGTAGGCGTCGTCGGCGGTGTAGATGTCGCCGAGGAAGAAGATCTCCCTAGCAAATTTTTGCCCCACCTGCCGAGCCAGGTAGACCGATCCGTAGCCACCATCGAAGGAGGCCACGTCGGCGTCGGTCTGCTTGAAGCGGGCGTGTTCCCGGGATGCGATAGTCAGGTCGCAGACAACATGCAGCGAATGCCCGCCGCCCGCGGCCCACCCGTTGACCATGGCAATGACCACCTTGGGCATGAAGCGAATGAGCCGTTGTACCTCCAGGATGTGCAGCCGTCCCGCTCTGGCGCGATCAACGGTGGAAGCATCCTCACCTTGCGCATACTGATACCCCGACTTACCACGGATCCGCTGGTCACCACCCGATGAGAAAGCCCATCCTCCGTCCTTGGGTGACGGCCCATTCCCGGTGACCAGCACGCATCCCACGTCGGCAGACTGCCGAGCATGCTCCAGGGCCAGCAGCAACTCGTCGACGGTATGCGGACGGAAGGCATTGCGCACCTCGGGACGGTCGAAAGCGATGCGCACCGCGGGTACATCCTTGGCCCGGTGGTAGGTGATGTCGGTGAACTCGAAGCCGGGGACCTCATCCCACAGCCCGGCCTTGAAGGGATTCATGGTCATGAGAGCAATCTATCGATACCCCGAGCGCCAGGACCAGCGTCATCAGCCAGCCCGGCCGTGCTGGTGACGCTGGGCCCAGGGCAGACCAAAAATTATCTCCGAAGCGAATGACACACCTGATCCCTGGCACCCTCGACAACCCGGAATTGGTGTACGGCTCTATGCATTCCTGCCCCAAAGCCAACCCGAAGCCGGGACTGTTGCCACATGATGTTCGAAGTGCCTTGCCGGGCACATCTGAAACGGAATAAAATTCCACATCAGATCAGGAAATAAAACCAGAAGCCATCGAAAAACCTTTTCAGCGCCATCCAAAACATATTCCAGTCATCGGCACTGACTGTGATGGTTAGAAAATCAACATGCAACACCATCAAATCATCATCCGATTCCCGGAGATGGCCGACATCGCTTCACTGCTGGATCCACCCCACTGGTTGCCCCCCCCTGTATCCCGGTCAGGGTTTTGATGGTCTCACGCGAGGCCACCAAAACGCGCCATTTGATCCAGAATGCGTCTCAAGTCCTGGCGAACACACCTTGTCGAATCCCCTCACGATCGCAGCGCGATCCACCATCGTGGCACACAGCACCAACAACTCCATCCCCACAGTCACTGCCACCAAGACCCAGTGATGACCCCTAGGGTAGTTCAGTGATAACCCCTAGGGCGACCCGGTGACGACCCCCCTGGAGCGCCCCTGTGATGACCCGCGTGACGTCACCCTGAGCAATGTCAAATAGTTTTCCTATGGTACGCTGCCAGGCAGTGTCATAGGGGTCGCAGCAACAGTGATTGTTGTTGCGCACTGGAAATGAGTGAAAGAGGAAAGATATGCGGGCCCTGACCTGTGCGTGGCGCTTCGTGATACGCAAGAAGCTGAAGACATTGATAATGTTCGGCATTATACTATGTTTATCTACAGTAATGCTGAGCATGGTTGCGGTGAAGGGCTCCACGGATGAGGCTGCGGCGCAGGCAGGTCAACAACTCAAAGCCGGTTTCACTCTTGAGAATAACCGGAAGAACAATCCCGGAACTCCGCGGGGTGGTGGTGTCGTCAAACCCGGCGACATAGACGCTATCCAGGCCGTACCCGGGGTAACCGACCACTTCCGCCGCATGTCGCTGACTGCCGATCTAGTGGGAGCGAATGCACTAAAACTACCCAATTCTCAGCAAGACTACGACGCCCAGAAAGAAAAACTCTTCGGGAACTTGGTAACTGGTTATGGAGAGAATAATACCGAGCTAGACGTAAATTTTCGTTCCGGCAGCCTGAAACTGACTCAGGGGCGTCACATCAACGAATCTGATGTCAACAAGGCGATCATTCATGAAGACCTTGCCAAAGCGAATGGTTTGCAGATCGGAGACAAACTCAAGCTGAAGGCGAACCCGCACGACGCTGACAATGTTAATCAGTCTACCGAAGAAGTGGAGCCCGAGATCGTCGGGTTGTTCTCGGGCGAGAACATCAAACCTGCCCGGGTGCGCGCCGAGCTAGTGCAGAATTCCGTCTACACTGACGTAACCACTGCGAAACAGATTGCCAAATTCGAAGAAGGCAAAGAGATCTACACGGACGCTACCTTTTTCGTGGAATCCGCCGGAAAACTCGACGAGGTTATGAAGCAGGCCAGCCAGCTGGGGATTGACTGGAAAAATTTCCAGCTTTCTAAGAATGATCAGATCCTCGCGGGTGTCACGGGCACGGTTCAGAGTATCTACAAGCTCGTCGACACGATGGTCGTGGCCACCGTCATCTTCGGCGTGTTGGTTATCTCCCTAGTGCTGTGGCTGTGGGCAAGGGAGAGACGACGCGAAACCGGCATCCTCTTGGCGGTAGGAACTTCGAAACCCGGTATCGTGATCCAGCACATCCTGGAATTGGTGCTGATAGCGATCCCGGCCTTCGGGGTGGCGTGGTTCGCAGCCCAGGGGGCGGCCCAGTTTATCGGCAATCAGCTAGTTTCTCAGGCCGCTAAGTCGGCGTCAAAGGAGATGGCCGACCAGCTCGGCAGCGGCCTTGCTGCCGACAATGAATCAGCCCTGTCCGGCAAGACCCTTGACCATGTCCAAGTGATGCTGGATTCCGGGCAATGGGCCTTGGTGTGTGGGATCTCGCTGGCGCTGGTCTGCGTCGCGGTGCTGATCGCATCCATCCCGATCCTGCGGGCCAAGCCCAAGGCCCTACTCACCCAGCTTTCTTGAGGCGTCTGCGATGTTACTGGTGAAACGCGCTTGGCTGTCAGTCAGCAGGCGGGCGGGGAAGAGCGTGGTGCTGCTGCTCATCATGACGGTGATCTTCACCGCCCTGATGGCGGAAGCTAGTGTCCGCGGGTCGATGCAGGCCCTACGGGAAAGCGTCAGCCGTGGGGTACCCGCAGGATTCGTTGTGCGTTCCGGCAGCGGGGAACTGAGTCTCGCCGACGCGCAGTCCGTCGGCGGGGTGCAGGGTGTCACCGCACACAACTACGTGCGAGGTCTCACCGCCATACCGTCGAGCCTTGAGCTCGTCGAGATGCCGGCCAGCGGTGTGGAACTCTCCGGTGACGTGGCACCCGAGGCGGGGGTGAGTGGGGTGACCCGCAGCGATCTGATCCAAGGGTTCGCAGCTAAGCAGTACGACCTCGTCGAGGGGCGCCACATCACCGATGGCGACCATAACTCCGTGATCATGCATCAGGAGCTGGCCACGAAGAACGGCCTCAAGGTCGGAGATCAGGTCACGCTGGACCGTGACGGAAAATCCGTGACCATGACCATCATCGGCCTGTTTACCGGGACCAGCCGGAAAGCATCGCTGCCCTCAGAGATGGCGGAGAACACCTTCTTCACCGACCTGGCCTCCAGCGGTGAACTCGCTGCTGGACAGGAGCTCACCGAGGCCCAGTACCTGGTCACGAGCGCCGACGACCTGAACGCGACAATCGCCCGGGCCAAGGAGCTGCCGCTGCCTTGGGACACGCTCCAAGTGGAGGACAACGCCAAGTCCTTCGCGGGGGTGCTCTCCGGGATCGCCACCGTCGAGGGGCTGCTCAACCTGATGCTGGCCGGGATGAGTCTCGCGAGCATCGCAATCTTGGTATTTGTGCTGGTGTTCTGGGTGCGAGGCCGGGTCCACGAGATCGGGATCCTGCTGTCGGTGGGCACAACCAAGGGAAGACTGCTCGCGCAATTCCTGATCGAGCTGAGCATGATCGCACTCGCTGCAGGTGCCCTAGCGGTTCTCGCATCCGGTCAGGTCTCCCACATGCTCGGCGACTTCGTCGTCGGGCAGGCCACGGGGACAGAGGATGGCCAGTCAGGTGCGAACATCCCGCCCCCCAGTTTTGCCGCAGCCTCGGCGTTCGACCTCGGACGCGCCTGGCTACTCGGCTGCGCCGTCGTCCTGATGTCGGCGGTAGTCGCAATGATCCCGATGCTGCGGCTCAAGCCGAAGCAAATTCTCTCCAAGATGAGTTAGGAATTCACCAATGAGCGTTCTCGCATTGGAAAAGGTTAGCTACGCCTACGATAAGAAGTCACGAAAGCTTCTCGAAAAAGTCACCACAGAATTCGAAGAGGGCACGTTCTACGCGATCCTTGGCGGCTCCGGGGCAGGTAAATCAACTCTGCTTGGTTTACTTGCGGGGTTGGACATCCCCACCAGCGGAAAGATTCTCTGCAACGGCACTGACATCTCGGAGCAGGGGCTTCCACGACACCGCAAGCGCAACGTGGCACTGGTGTTCCAGAACTACAACCTGATCGATTACCTGACCCCCTTGGAAAATCTTCGCCTGGTAAACCATGGTGCCGATGCCGGGGTGCTGGAGAAGATGGGCCTGGAGAAGGAGGAGATCAACCGCAATGTCATGAAACTCTCGGGCGGGCAGCAACAACGAGTCGCGATCGGCCGGGCGCTAGTTTCCGACGCTCCCGTTATCCTTGCCGACGAGCCGACGGGCAATCTTGACGAGGAAACAGCCCAAGACATCATCGACATCCTCAAGGCGGCTGCACACGACGAGAAGAAATGCGTGATCGTCGTCACGCACAGCAAGCAGGTGGCCAACGCTGCCGACGTCGTGCTGCGGCTCAGGGGCCGGAAACTCGTGGCCTGATGCCGGTGGCTCCGCGGTGGTTTCCGGCATCCTCCAACCGCGGAGCCACTCTCATTCCCCAGCTGTGGCGCCATTGCGGCAGGGCAACGGGCAACTCAGAAGCGACGGGATCCAACGGCACTAGCGCGACAACAGTGGGGTCACCGCCCCGGAGATCACCGTCGCGGTGCCCTTGGCCCCCAGAGCGAGTTCCTGGGCCCGGGGATCATTGAATACCAGTAGCGATCCCACCGGGGCTCCGTCGTCGACGAAAACCTCAACGCTGGAGTTGTCCACGTAGACGTGCAACCGCACTCTGCCGTCGACGACGCGGTGGGCTACCTCGCGCCGCAGGGCAAACTGCGCCGTCGCACCGTCGCGCCCTGGGACGGTCGCCAGGCCACCGCTGGTGCGGTCGAGGTAGAAGATACCCTCGGCAGGCATTACCCCCACTCGCACCTCCTGCAACACGCCGTCGATCTGGCCACGGCACAGGCTCAGCCAGGCGTCGCTGGCTCCGGAGACATCCAACGTCAGATCCAGTTCCACGACGCGACCCGTGCCCAGCACGGTCGTCGTGTCCGTGGCGGACAGCCCATCAATGCCAGTTGCCCGGCCTCGCAAGCCATCCATTTCCTTCACAGGTTTTTGCAGCAGGAGCCGCACTCCATCCCGGGTGGTCAGCGTCAACTCGCGCGGGATGCTCATCTGGTTCTTCCAGCCTTCGGTAGGCATCGAGTAGGGGTAAGCCCAGTTGCCCATCCACCCCAGCCAGATGCGACGTCCCTCGACCTTCTCGAAACTCTGGGCCGCGTAGAAGTCCTGGCCAGCGTCGGTGAAACGGACCCGGTCATCCTCGGGGAAGAAGGTGGAGCCATCGAAATCACCGATGAAGTACTGGGCCGTCGAACCATGGGTCTCGGTGTTGTCGCCGATCGACATAGTCAGCACCCAACGGGTCTCCCCGGTGGAGATGTCGTCGATGGGGAACAAGTCGGGGCATTCCCACACTGCGGCGTGGGAGCCCTTCCCTTCCCCGAAATTGCTGGCGTGCGCCCAAGAACGCAGATCACCGGAGCGGTACACGGCGATGCGGTCTCCCAGGGAGACCACCATCACCCACGACTTGGTCGGCTCGTGCCAGAAGACCTTCGGGTCACGGAAGTCCTTGCGACCCTCGTTGGGAATGACAGGATTTCCCTCATAGCGTTTCCATGAGCGCCCGCGGTCGGTGCTGTAGGCCAGGGACTGCGCCTCCCCACCCTCGGTTGATGTGTAAATTGCCACCATTCCTCCGCCCGGAACCAGCCCGGAAGTGTTGGCGCCATCGTCGACACAACTGCCGGACATCGCCAAGCCAAGGGCATCGTGTTCGAGGGCCGTGCCCAACCGCTTCCAGCGCACCATGTCGGGACTGACTGCGTGCGCCCACGTGCCGTCCTGTTGGTGGAACAGGTGATATTCACCCTGGTGGAAGATCAAACCGTTGGGATCCGCCAGGTTTCCGCTGGCGGGGGTGTAGTGGTACACCGGCCGGAACGGGTCGCTGTGAGCGACTGGGCCACTGGGAGCCTGGGATGCCGGAGCCGAGGAACGGGGCTCTGAAGCGGTGGGGGTGGAGGATGGAGGAGAGGCCTTGGCGTCGTTCTGGCCATGAGTGCCGAAAACAAACGCTCCAGCCGTCGTCCCGATACCAAATAGCAAGGCGCGACGACCGTACTTTCCACTGATCATATCCCGAATATTTACCTCATCACCGGTTCACCCGCCCCGTCCCACAGGCGGTAGTGCGGGTGGGATTGATGGCGCCCGGATGTGAGCGGAACGCTACCACTAGGCGTTGAGCACCGATATCTTCGAAAAACTCGGATTCGGCACAGGTATCGACACACTCAAGAACAACAACCTCATCTAACCCACAACACCATGTGCTATCCCATCCCATCGTGACTGTGTTAGGCCTGGTCGCTCGTGATGTGTGCTCTCGTCTAGGCTCGTGGGCACACCAACCATGGAGGATCCATGCGTCGCTGCGCCGTCATCGGCTCGCCCATTGAGCACTCGATGTCCCCCCTGCTGCACCGCACTGCCTACCGGCAGCTGGGCATCGCCGACGAGTTCAGCTACGACCGCTTCGAAGTGACCCCTAGCACCCTGGACACTTTCCTGGCCGGACTCGGCGATGAGTGGATCGGGTTGTCGGTGACGGCACCCAACAAACAAGCACTGTTAGCCCACGGAATGTGCGACGATGTCGCAACCACGCTGCGCTCAGGCAATACCATCATCTTCGGCCACGACGGCCAACCGAATCAGGTGCACAATACCGACGTCACCGGCCTACTAGGCGCCCTCACCAAGAAGAACATCACCTGTCTGGAGCACCTGGCATTGGTCGGGGCCGGGGCGACGGCCCGGTCGGCACTGTGGGCAGCGGCCCAACTGGGCCTTGACGAAGTAATGGTGCTGGCCCGCGACGAGCAGCGCGCCCGGGCCTCGCTCACTGGCTTGGCCGCAGCCCTGAACGTCACCATCCACCATGCCCCGCTGTCCGGCCCCATCGCCCTACCCGCCGGATGGGAGCGCGCCGACCTGCTGGTTTCCACGATCCCCGCCACCCTGCCCGATGCCTTGGTGAGCCAACTGGTCGGGCTCAGCGACGCGGTCTTCGAGGTGGTTTACAACAACTACCCATCGGCCTTTGACCGCGCAGCGATCGCAGCCGGCATCCCACACCTGGACGGATTTGATCTGCTCGTCGGTCAGGCCATTGACCAGATCAGACTGATGACCGGGCGCGATGCGGATGCGGAGCCGCTCCTTGAGTTATGCCGGGCAGAGGCACTGCGACATAGTTGAGGCCCCTGCCACCGCATTGTGCACCGACCCCGGCAAAATGGTGGCGAGCCACAATTGAGGTGACAGCAGATGGAAAAATAACACCGGGCCCCATGTTTTCGTAGCGCCAGTGATTTTGCGCGCTCGGAGGGACTCGAACCCCCAACCTTCTGATCCGTAGTCAGATGCTCTATCCATTAAGCTACGAGCGCAGTGCCTTCAGGCTGGGAAGAATCCTACGCGCTGGCTCAGGCTGATGCCAAATCACCTTCCACCACGAACCGGCTGGCCCACCGAATCCCGGCAGCCCCTCGCGAAGGATGGCATTGCCAACCCGATCCACCGGCCCAGGGGGAAAGCTATGCCAAGGATGCAGGGCGCATCACCGCGAGCACCCGGCCAAGTGGACCGGCACGCCCCGAAGGGCGGAGGTGGCGGGATTTGAACCCGCGATGGGGTTGAGCCCCAAACCCGCTTAGCAGGCGGGCGCCATAGACCTGACTAGGCGACACCTCCAGGCGTTCTGCGCGCTGAAGCACACAGTGACCCGCTCAGGGTATCGGCTGGGACGGTCAACTGCAAAGCAGCAGCGTCAACCCACCATGCGGGGATTCCCCGGCCTACTCCTGGACCCACACAAAGCGGCGATACCGGGGTCCAGCATTACCCGGCCATCCACCAAGTCACCGAGTGATGGGGGCTTGGTGGGTGAAACCAACCGACTGCCGGATGAGGTGGGATCGCGCTGCAAGACGTAGAGTTTGACCGTCCATGCATGGGGCTTTGGGAGGAAGAAACTTGTCATCGCCGTCCGACGGATACCGTCACGCCCGTCGTTGTCTCGACGACAATGACGTCGCGCTCTCCCGCCCCACCGCGGGAAGCCCGTTGCATTCTGCTCCGGCGAGCAACTTCACCGGCTCGCCTGCCATGGCCCCCGGAAACCGCGGCGGTGCAGCTTTTGGCTCGATTCCCGATTCGGCGGCCTCGCCAGAGGAACTGGGCGCCGCCTGGCAGAACTACCGTTCCCGGCGCTTCCGCTCCACCTTGGGGCGCACCGTACTGTCCGCAATTGCACCGGGGACCGGGTTTGTCGGCACCCGGCTGGACAAGCTGGGCAAGGTGATGGTCGTCGTACTGATCGCTATCGCGGCCCTCGGCGCCTTTTTCGTCTTCGGCAACCCAATATCCGCCGCGGGTGCTGCGCTGCGCGCCGGAACCATGCTGGCGATCGCCGTTGGCCTACTGCTGGTCATGGGCGTGTGGATTGCCATGATGCTTGGCACCTATCTGGTTTCCCGCCCCAAACGAATCACCCAACGCCAGCGGGCCGCAGGGGCTGGGCTCGTCAGTTTCCTCGCCTTGGCTATCGCCCTTCCGATGTCGGTGGCTTCGGCGTATGCCTACCAGACCGCACAGTTGTCCGGGTCGATCTTCCGTAACGACAAGGAATCACAGACCCGCCCGACCCTGGGTTCTGATCCTTGGGCAAAGATCGACCGGGTCAATATCCTGCTGCTCGGTGGAGATTCCGGCGAGGGCCGTGAAGAGGAACTTGGGATCCGTACCGACACGATGATGCTGGCATCCATCGACACCCACACTGGGGCCACCCTCATCACCCAACTACCACGTGCGCTTCAGCACCCGGAGTTCCCCCGAGGTAGCGACCTCGCCAAGGTGTACCCCTATGGCTTCGACGACGGAGCGGAATCCTTCATCTCCTCGGTGTGGCACGTCGTACCCATCGAACATCCAGAGCTGTTCCAAAACACCGACTACCCCGGCGCCGATGCCCTCAAGTACGCGGTCGAGGGTACCACCGGGCTGAAGGTCGACTATTTCGCGATGGTCAATATCGACGGGCTCGTCCAGCTTATCGACGCCATGGGTGGGGTCGTCGTCAATGTCAACCACCCCATTGCCAAGGGTGGTTCCACCGAGTACGGCTGTGGCCAGGACGGGTGGATCCCTGAGGGACCGGATCAGAAACTCAATGGCGTTGATGCGATGTGGTACGCCCGCTCCAGGTGTAACTCTGTCAACACCGACTACGACCGGATGGTCCGTCAGTCCTGCTTGGTCAATGCCGTGATCCACCAGGCCGATCCGGCGAAGATGCTCACCCGCTACGAGGACATCGCCAAGGCCGCCGGGAACCTAGTCTCCACCGACATCCCGCAGAACGACCTGTCGGCGATCGTGGATCTTGCCGGTCGCGTGAAACAGGGCAATAACACCCAGCGGCTCGCTTTCATTCACGGGCAGAACGGTTTCGATGCATCGGCCCCCGATTTCGAGTTGATGCATCAGCAGGTCTCCGACGCCATCGCCGCAATGAGCCCCGAGAAGGCTCCGCAGGCTCCCGCATCGAACCAAGCTCCCGCCCCAGAACCAACCAGCCAGCAGGCTCCAGAACCAACCACCGAGCAACCACCAGCCGAGGAACCGACTCAGCCCGCAGCCACCGACACCACAGGGGCCAGCGAAACCGAGTCGACGACGGTTGCCGAGCAGGTGACCGATGCCTGCGCCTACCGTCACGAGGAGCCCTCCGACACGGTGCTGGTGCCTGCGACGGTTCCGGTCTACACCCCATCCTCGCCGTCCACCGATCCGCGTTCCAACACCGGGCGTTAAACCAGCGGCTTAGCCGTGAAAGACGCGTAGACGGTTGGCGATGTCTTTGGTGACGGCCATCATGCGCTCATCGGCGACACCGCCCGGGGCTTGGATGTAGACCCGTTTGACCGGCCCGGAGGCGATGACCAAGCGTGATCCGTCGGGGGTGGAGTGCACGGAATCGACATCGGCCCACTGGCCCTCGCGACGATATCCGGGGCCCGACACCAAAAATCCGTCGCTGTCGAGGGTGACGTGCAGCGTGCGCGAGGAAACGAAGGATCGCGCGATAAGGGCCAGGAACAATCCGGCCAGGACAAGCGCCGCCCCAGCGATCCAGATGGGCACCAGGTCCCGGTTCCATCCCAGAACCAGCCCGACAACGCCGATCACCAGGGCGAGGCAAGCCAGCACCCAAGCCCGCACGGGAGCCTCGGGACGCAGAGCATGGTAAGTGGTGCGTGCACTCGTCATCATCCCGGCTCCTTCCCCATTGGGCGCAAGGGCGGCGAGAGTGGGATTCGAACCCACGGAGGTTTCCCTCGGCCGCTTTCAAGGCGGCTGCACTAGTCCACTATGCGATCTCGCCAGAGGCGTGCACCATGTTATCCCACCCACGACCCCACGGGCTGTCTCTCCGGCAGGTGTGGTGGCGAAGTTAGCCACACAGGCCTGCATCATGTCCGCAGCATGGCAGGCTGGGATCATGCACGCGATCACCCTTAAAGATTTCGGCGGCCCGGAGATGATGATTTGGGCCGAGATTCCCGCCCCCACCCCCGGAGCCGGGGAGGTGCTGATCCGCACCATCGCGGTCGGGCTGAACCGGGCCGACCTGCTGCAGCGCGCCGGCCATTACCCGCCGCCCCCCGGAACCTCCGAGTTGCTGGGTCTTGAATGCTCCGGCGTCGTCGAGGCGCTTGGGGACGGGGTCGAGGGCATTGAGGTGGGCCAGCAGGTCGTCGCCCTGCTGGCCGGTGGCGCCTATGCGGAATACGTCGTCGCCCCTGCGGGCCAGGTGGCGCCAATACCCGCCGGGATCGATCCAGTGAGCGCTGCCGGGGTTATCGAGGTGGCTGCCACCGTGCTGTCGAACCTTGATCTAACCCATCTGACAGGTGGTGAGACCTTCTTGGTGCATGGCGGGGCCGGGGGCATTGGCAGCTTCGCTATCCAGTACGCCAAGGTTCTGGGTGCGCGGGTGGCCACCACCGCATCGGCTAGCAAGCTCGACCATTGCCGCGCTATGGGCGCCGACCTAGTATTCAACTACGACTCTGACTGGGTATCCCAGCTCAAGCAGGCAACTGACGGCCACGGTGCCGACGTCATCCTGGATATCATCGGGGCCAAATACTTGGACCAAAACATCTCCGCGCTAGCTGCCGACGGACGTCTCGTGATCATCGGGATGCAGAAGGGCACTAAGGCAGAGTTGAACATCGCCAAGCTGCTCAATAAGCGCGGCACCATATCGGCCACCTCCCTGCGCTACCGGCCCGACGCTCAGAAGGCCGAGATCACCAAGGCCGTCGTTCATCGGGTGTGGCCGATGCTTACCGACGGGGTGATCAGGCTCTCCCCCGAGACCAGAATCCCGCTCACCGAGGCCGCGCGGGCCCACGAATTGCTCGCATCTGGTTCCAACATCGGAAAGGTAATCCTCACTCTATGATCCGCCGAAGGTGCCAGCACCCCGTAACGCACCCGGATGTTCTGGGACAGGGGACTGCGCCATTGCAGCGGATGCATAACGTTGAATCATGGCATCGGACATGACACCACTGACACGCCGCCGCCTGCTGACCATTCCGTCCCTCGCCGCGCTGACTGGTGCCCTGGGTGCCTGCGACGCCCTACCCCTCATGGAGGCCCGCGCCATCCCTTACCAAGTAGAGGTCGAGCACAGGAATGTCGAACTGCCGCAAATCCCTGACCTGAGTGCGGCAGTGACGGCCTGCGCCGCGCTGGGGGAACGCATGGTGCGCCACCAAGTAGCCGAGGGCGGACTCAATGCAATGGCCTGCCCGGTAGGCCTATCTTTGGGGCTGGCACTGTTGTTCGCCGGGGCCACGACGCCAACCATTGATGTCGACCGGGTTCTGGGGACGGCCGCCGACGACGGATCGGTAGCCGACGGCACGATCCGCGATCTAACGTGGTCAGGGGTGATGACCTCGCTGCAGGAGATGGAGGCCAGCGAGCGAGCACTCAAGGATTTCGACCCGGAGAAACTTCCCGACACCCCGATGCTGCACATCGCCAACCGGGTGCTGCTGCTCGTCGAGAACCGGGTCACCCTGCCCTACCTGGAAGCTGCGAACCGCTGGTATTCGGCCACCATCGAGCACTGCGACCGCAGATCCGCGAAGAAGGTACTGGATGCCTGGAGTCGGCACCACACCGGCGGCCTGATCAAGAAATCTGGCATCCTCGTCGAGGAGGACACGGTGGCAGTACTGCAGAATACGCTACTGCTGGCCGCCGCCTGGCAAACCCCGTTCAGCGGGGATGCCACCACCGACGAGGAGTTCACCCGCTCCGACGGTACGAAGACGCAGGTCCCGATGATGAGCGAAGGCTTGTGGGTGCCCCAGGCCCAGGCGAACGGCTGGCGGGCAATCCGTCTGCCCTATGCCTCCCACTCGCAGGATCCCCGGCTCGTCGTTGACATCATCCTTCCCGATGCCGGAACCGATCCCAGCGAACTGCCTGAGGGCAGCTGGGCTGCGGCCTCCACAGCCCTCAATTCGGCCCCCTCCACCGAGATCACTCTCACCATGCCACGCTTCGACTTGAGCACTGGCCCCGTCGACATGGCCTCCGTGCTGATGGAGATGGGTCTTGACATCACTGCCCCACTCCCCCACATCGGCGATGACCTGCAGATCGGACAAGCGGTCCAGCAGGTGCGGCTCATGGTGGCCGAGAAAGGCACGGTCGCTGCGGCGCTTACCGAGATCGAGATCCAAGAGACCGCGGGTCCGGTGGAGAAAGATATGTTCACCGTCGACCATCCTTTTGTGCTAAGAATCGTCGACCGCACCACGGGATTGGGCGTCATTGAGGGGCTGATCGGCGATCCGGGGGCGACCAGCTGATTCGGATGAGCCGCCGGGCGACGACGCCCGATGGCGGGGATACCCGGCGGTTCCGGGAGTCGGATGACTGACTCGCGCCGGTGAGCGGGACCCAGTGCCTGGGCCTAATGACCCGAGCATTGAGGATGCAGGGGGCTCTGACGGGCGAACCAGCCCAACCCATTGGCATAAATATTCCATCACAGGAATAGTCTTTTGGTTATACTGTTTCACGTGTCCAAGGTTCTGACTTCACTTCCCGTCGGCGAACGCGTCGGCATCGCCTTTTCCGGGGGGCTCGATACCTCGGTCGCCGTCGCGTGGATGCGCGAGAAAGGCGCGGTTCCCTGCACCTACACCGCCCACATCGGCCAGTACGACGAGCCCGACATCGCCTCGGTGCCCGGACGCGCCCTGCAGTACGGGGCAGAAGTCTCCCGGCTGGTCGACTGCCGCGAGGCCCTGGTGGAGCAGGGCCTGGTCGCCCTGCAGTGCGGCGCCTTCAACGTGCGCTGCGCGGGCAAGGCCTATTTCAACACCACCCCCATCGGGCGAGCGGTCACTGGCACCATGCTCGTCCAGGCGATGGCAGCCGACGACGTCTCCATATGGGGCGATGGGTCCACCTACAAGGGCAATGACATCGAGCGGTTCTACCGCTACGGCCTGATGGCCAACCCTTCGCTGCGCATCTACAAGCCGTGGCTTGATGAGGATTTCGTCTCCGAACTCGGCGGACGCGCCGAGATGAGCCAATGGCTCACCGAACACAACCTGCCCTACCGCGACTCCAAGGAGAAGGCCTACTCCACCGATGCCAATATCTGGGGTGCCACCCACGAAGCCAAAACCCTGGAGGAACTCGATGTCTCAATGGAGAGCGTCGAGCCGATCATGGGGGTCAAGTTCTGGGATCCAACGGTGCGCATCGACACCGAAGACGTCACCATCCGCTTTGATCAAGGCTGGCCGGTAGCCATCAATGGGGAACGCTTCGACGACAAGGTGGCCCTGGTACTGCGGGCCAACGAGATCGGCGGGCGTCACGGTCTGGGGATGAGCGACCAAATCGAAAACCGGATCATTGAGGCCAAATCACGTGGCATCTACGAAGCTCCCGGAATGGCGCTGCTGTACGTCGCCTATGAACGGTTACTCAACGCGATCCACAACGAGGGGACGCTATCGAACTACCACACCGAGGGCCTGCGGCTTGGACGCCTGCTCTACGAGGGCCGGTGGTTCGATCCGCAGTCGATGATGATCCGCGAATCCCTGCAGCGCTGGGTGGCTGGCGTGGTCACCGGCGAGGTGACCCTGCGGCTGCGGCGCGGCGACGACTACACGATCCTTAACACCGTCGGCGAAAACCTCACCTACCAGCCGGAGCGGTTGTCAATGGAACGGGTCGAGGATTCCGCATTCGGGCCGATGGATCGCATCGGGCAGCTCACCATGCGCAACTTGGACATTGCCGATTCACGTTCCAAGCTGGAGCAGTACGTCCAACTCGGCCAGCTGACCGGCTCGGCCTCCACACTGATCGGCGAATTGGAGACCGGAGCCCACCAGGACATCGCAGCGGGCTCCCCCACCTCGGATGCCGAAGCCGCCCTGGATCGGGCAGCTATGGAGTCCGGCACCGACTGAGTCGCACGATCCACTCCGGGTGCCCACCCAGGACCATGACGAGGACTAGGGTCGGTCCATGGACACAGCGATCGATCTGCTCTCCTCTTGGATGAACGACGCCCGTTCCGCCGTCTTTTTCGGCGGGGCGGGTGTTTCCACGGCATCGGGCATCCCCGACTTCCGTTCCGCGGCGGGACTGTATGTCACCGCTGCCGGCAACGGGAGGGAACCTGAGTACCTGCTTTCCCATGAGTGCCTCATCGCGGAACCAGCCGAGTTCTTTACCTTCCACCGAACCCATCTGGTGCATCCCGAGGCCAAGCCGAACCGCGCCCACCTTGCCCTGGCACGATTGGAAGATTCCGGGCACCTGGCGGCCGTCGTCACCCAGAACATTGACGGCCTACACCAGGCCGCGGGGTCAAGAACCGTCCACGAGTTGCATGGTTCGGTGGAGCGCAACCACTGCGTGCAATGCGGTCGCGCGATAGACCTTGCAGACATCCCCGACGAGCCGGTCATCCCGGTCTGTCCCGATTGCGGTGGGATGGTCCGCCCCGACGTCGTGTTGTACGGGGAGGGGCTTGACGAGCAGGTCATCGATGCCTCAATCCGGGCGATTCAGCAGGCAGATGTGCTCATCGTCGGTGGCACCTCGCTCAATGTGTACCCGGCGGCCGGGTTGATTCGTTACTACCGGGGTCATCGACTAGTACTCATCAATCTCACCGAAACCCCGGCTGACAAGGGAGCAGACTTGGTGATTCATTCCCCGATCGATGAGGTACTGGACACGGTTGTGCAACGAAACTGCGACACAACCCCGAGGTAACCCCGAATCTGACCCCATGGCGGCATATGCATGAGCATGTGCGCACATGCCCGAGAGCGCTCGGCTTCCCTGGGCATGCGTTCTCAATTCCACGGTGACAATGAGTTTCACCGCAGGCACGCAATTCGCGACGGATACACTGATGGATACACTTGAGTATCCATACTTAGTTCCAGTGAGTACACGAACGTATCGAAACTCGGGTATTCGAGCGGTGTTGTGGCTCATCAAGGCACGGAAGGATTGTTCATACAAGGGGCCGCTTCGGCTTGGACGGAATCGAGAGGAGCAAGGACATGACTGGTGCGAACAGCACGGCTCAGCAGACACCTGCGTGCATCAGCGATGCCGAACTCTTCATGGACGAGTTGCTTGAGGATCCGTCGCTTGCCCAGACCCGGGAGGAGCGCCGCAGGCTGCAGTTGCTGACGGCCAAGGCCGAGCAGAACTGCCTTCATTGCCCCCTGCTGGAGCAGTGTCTCTATGATGCTGTCGTCAAGCACGAGGTGGCCGGGTATTGTGCTGGCACCACCCAGCGTCAGCGTCAGCTCATCCGCCACCGCCTGAACTGGCGGGTAGAGGGGGAGAATTTAGACATCTTCGCAGGGGTGCACTCCGGACACCAGATCGATCACGACGAGGTGCTTCGTCTTCGCCAGGCGAATCCCACCGATTCCCTCGAGTCGATTGCTCTTCGTCTGGGCTGTTCCTTGTCGACCGTCAAGCGTCATCTCCGCAAGGAGCGTCGTGGCGAGAGCATCGGCCGCGTCAAGCTGGCCCCGGTTTCCCCGAGCGTCGAACAGGTGATGGCTGCCTATCAGGACGTGATGGGCGTCCGGGAACAGGGGCGGCGAGCCGCCTGACAACTAAAAAGACCTACCTGATCGCCGAGCGAACCCCGAACGCGATGACCGCGATCAGGTACCCCGCCGCTGGTCTGCACCCCGTGACCTGGCGGCATCCCGACCCGGGAGCTACGACCCCGTGTAGCTCCCGGGTCGCAGCTTTTCATCCGGATTTATTCACTGCATCATCCCGGTACCGTTGGCCTCAGCGATGTGAACGCGCCGCACCAACCTGGGAAGGAGAAACCTCATGCCAGGTCGTCCTGCCGACGCCGATGTCTTCGACCACAAGCGATCCCGCGACGGGGAGCACATCGGATACATCGAGATGACCACCGACGGGGGTTTCGTCCCTTACGACAGGTTGTGGCGACGATGTGGTGATCCCGGCAGCATTGATGTCGCAGAGGCTCGCCTCGATGAGACCGGGCTGCGTTTCCTGGCCAATTCCTGGACACTGCACACCTCCGATGGCTCGGTCAAGGTGCGGATCGCCGAGGTCCACCGTGATCACGCGGTGGTCTCGCCGGTCCTTGATGACTTCGGCACCGAGACCGCGGGGACCGTTGACCTCACTCAACGTTGGACGATCGCACTGCCCTGCGAGGATCTCATCGAGAACTGAGCATCACAGCCGCACCACCTCACCCAGCGATGGCACCACGGCCGTGATCCCCAGTTCCTCACGGATGCGCTGTGCCAGGGCCCGGGCTGAATCCGGCTCACCGTGGACACAGTGCACCACCGTCGGGGTCGGCGACATCCCCCGCAACCAGTCGATCAGATCGCTGGCATCGGCGTGGACGCTGAACTCCCGGTCCTGCAGGATCTCGGCGCGTACCGGGACGTATCTGCCGTACATCTTCAGCTCGGTGGCCCCGTCCACCAGGGCCCTTCCCCGGGTGCCGGGAGCCTGGAAACCGGTGAACACCACCCCGTTGCGCTCGTCGCCGAGCATGTGGGCCAAGTGGTGAACGACCCGCCCGCCGGTGGCCATGCCGGAGGAGGAGATGATGATCGACGGGCGATCAGGGCAGTTCAGTGCCATGGAGGCCTCCATGGACCGGGCCTCACGTAAGGTGGGCAGGTTGATGAATTCACGGCCCTTGAAACGCGGGTCGATCTCGGCAGCCATCGCCGGATCACGGTAGACGTCGAGAGCGGCTAGGCCCATCGGAGAATTGACCCAGATCGGGATGTCTGCGGGGATACGACCCGCTTCGATCATCTCCTGCAAGGTGAGCAGCAACACCTCGGTGCGGTCCACCGCGAAAGCGGGGATCAGCACATTGCCTCCCCGGCCGATGACCCGGTTCACCAGATCGGCGAATTCCTGGTGCGGGATCTCCGGTTCCGGGTGCTCCCGGTCGCCGTAAGTGGATTCGATGAGCACCGTCGGCGCGCCCTGGGGTACTTCCCGATCCACCAGCACCGGGTGTTCCAGGCGACCCAGATCGCCGGAGAAAACCACGGCGTTGCCAGTGGTGGTATCCCGGAAGCGGATCGAGGTGGCCCCGAGAATATGACCGGCTCGCCACATCCGCATCACGAGTCCATCTCCCAGATCGACATCGGTGTGCACGTTCACCTCGCGAAATAGTGGGAGGACCCGCTCCACATCGGCGATGGTGTACAGCGGGCGCGGGTTAGCGTGCTTGGAATAGCCGCCCTTGCGTGCGTCGCGGGCCTCCATCTCCTGCAGGTGGGCGGCGTCGCGCAGCACGATCCCGGCCAGCCGGATGGTTCCGGCCGTCGCCAGGATCTGCCCGGAAAAACCCTGCGCCACCAGGACGGGGAGGTATCCGACGTGGTCCATGTGCGCGTGGGTGAGCACAATCGTGTGGATCGAGGAGGGGTTGGTGGGGAAGGGCTGCCAATTCATCTCGCGCAGCTTCTTCTGGCCCTGGAACATCCCTGCGTCGACAAGAATGCGCCGGTTGCCTCGGTGGGTCAGCAGATATTTCGACCCGGTGACGGTTTGCGCGCCACCCAGGAAGGTCAGTGTCAGTGATGTGCCCATGCTCCAGCATCCCGCGTTCGGCGAGATTTCGTGGCAGGCACGGGCACATCGGTGTGAACGACCCGCATGGTGAACGGACCCGCATGCCTGCATACGCAGGAGCGCGGGAATACCGGTCAGCAGTACGTGCCAGCCACCGGCACGGTAACGGTGATCTCCACCCCGGATCGGGTGAGCACCTCCAGTGAGGCCTTCTGGTTGTCGGTGGTGACCAGCCCCTGGTGACCGCCCCCAGCATCGGAGACCTTCTCGTCAGACGCGAAATCATTTTCCCGGAACACCCGGTTCACCTCGTCGATCAGTGGCTGATCCCAGGCGGGGATTCCTGGGGTATCCCACGCGCCTCTGACCCAGGCCTCGCACCTGCCCACGGTGGAATGGGTGTGCACCTCACCGGGTTCCACGACAGGAGTCATCTCTAAGTGCTGTGCCATGACCGAGGCAACCGAACCGATCACCGGCACATATCTGGTGGCAACCTCATCGGGGCTGAGACTGGAATGGGTGCAGGAACTCAGCACCAGCGCACAGCTCAGCGCCACAAGTGCAGGGGCACATCGAGCCACAGCCTCATCCCCCTCCACCCACGCCACTCAAGGGTTGCACCGTCGACGTCACGACCGATGCGGCAGACGAGTTGCCCCCAAGGGCTTCCGGTCACCTCGGGTTGGCTGAAGCCCAAGCACGTGAAGTTCTCGGCCAGTAGTTCTGCGATCACCGTGGAATCCGCGAGCCGCAGGACGGTTCCCTCGGCTGTAACGTCGTAGATCCGCAGCACCAGTTGCTTGCCGTCCTCGCTGGTCACCTGGCGATCGGGCAGAGGTTCACGCCACCTCGTGCCGGGGAAACGATCCTCGAATTCCCGGCACACGGCCTCGACAGCCCGTCTCAATTCACTCGTGTTCATGGCACCGTCCTAGAACTCTGCATGACCACTTTGCGGAACTCCTCCTCGGTGAGATGCACTTCGCCGGGGTATTCCACTCCCCCCGATGTGCCGCCGCCGGGACCCCACGTGTTGACCAGAATGATCCTGCCCTGGCCATCGAATCCCTTCACCCAGTAGGAGTGCCTAGGGACGATCCGCTTGTCGAAGGGCTGCTCCGCGGGATTGACATCCCACGGGGCTCCCGCATTGGTGCCGACGGCGACTGCCTGCGGAGGTTGAGCGGACAGGCCTTGACGGATCTCATCGAAACTGTGCGGCTTCATCAGGGTGAAGTCGGCCATGTGCCCGGTGATAGCCAGCATGGCTGAAGAGGGCACCCCGCCGGTCCGCGAGAAGACCGATCCGAGCGCAGATTTCTTGTATGCAGCCTCGTAAATGGACAGCACGTTGAGTTCCCCGTTCGGCCCGCGCACCCGATCCGGATCGTCGCTGATCTCCTTCGGATCGACGATGATCTCCCGCTTGATGGTTCCGAGAACGGCATTCTCGTAGATCGTGACCTTGTAGGTCCCGGTTTCCGGGTCCCAGACAACGTTCTTCCGAATGAATTCCGGGTCGGTGCTGGCGATGGCGGCGACGGAGCTGAGAAAGAAACAATCGCCATTCTTCCCCTGCTCGGAATTCGCTGCCTGATCGGCCAATGCTTCGTCGCTGAGATCGACGGGACCGGTGTCCGGGCGTGGGGCGAAGGGCGGGGGCATCTGACGAATCTTGTAGAGGGCCAGGGCCGCTTCTTCATCGGCCTTGGTGGCTTTATCCAGGATCTGGAAATAGGTGTGTTGCAGATTCGTGCGTTTCTCGTATTGTTCGGGCCATTTGTTCTCCGGAAGATTGCCCAGTGCGCGAGTTATGCTGACTTTCCCACGATCATCCGCGACGATGCAGGGATTATCCCGGCCGGTTGCGTCCGCTGTTTCGAGTTCCTTCTTGCAGCCGTCGATGGTGTCGGCGCATCTGGTCAGTACGGGTCCCATGGCCTTGATGTCATCGGCCTCGGCCTTCGTGGCCTCCATAGAAGCATCAATGAGTGCTTGAGCAAGTGCCGATTTCGGGTCGAGCCATGCGCTGATGAGTTTCGTGCGTTGTTCCCGGATCTCATCGAGTCTGCTCAGCAGATCTTCGGAGGCCTTGTCCGCCTCGCTGGATGAATTCTTCAGGCGTTCGGTGTCGTAGTTGCGCAGTTGGGAACGGGTGAGCATCACCGTCTCCCCTCAGGGATCTCGCTGGCGAGGCTCGCGTTGCTCTCCTCCACATCCATGAGGTCACGACCGGTGGTGACCAGATCGACACCGATCTGGTCGAGATCAGTAGCCAGCTTCGTGATCTGCTTGGCGGAATCCTCCCCCACGGCTGCCAGAGCCACATCGACTCGGAAACCCGGGCTCGGGGAACCGATGATGGCCTGCATCGCCTGGGCGGTGGGTGTCACCGCATCGGCGATCCCACAGATCACCTTACCGATGCTCATCACGGCTTCGCCGTCTCGCTCAATGTCTGCCACGCTGCCCCCTGAGTGCCACCAGTTTATCAACACAGCGAGTCAGCAGGAGCTGGCGGGAAAATCTGGTTGATGGCACAGGTGATGATGCCTCTCTTCCGCGGGTCTGCGCCCGCACGGACTGCCGATTATGAGAATCCATGCTCACAAGCAGAATTGATTGTCACGCGCTATTAAAATTGATCATGCTGGCACATTAAGCGGCTGGCATGGCGGATTGAATACAGTTGTGTATCGAGCACTTTCGGGGTTAGCGTGGAGATACGGGTCATCGGAGTTGATGGCGGAAATCCTCGTCCGGGAGGTGATCATGGTGTTGCCGGTTTCGGTGTTGTTGAATGCGAATCCTCAGGCATGGGTGAGCTTGGAGGAAACGCTGGCTCATTTGGCCAAGGACATGGATGAGGCTGCCGAGGGTCTTTATGCTCGCGGGACCGGGGCGTTGCCCGATGCGTGGGCCGATGCGGTGGGCGAGCTGGCGAAGGCCGAGTTCATTGCGTTGGCTGCCAGTTTTGAGATTGTCGGTATCCAGTTGCGGAGTGCTTGTTCGGTGTTATCGGGGATGGCGGTGACAATGATCACCTGTCGCCGGGAGACCGAGCAGTGGATGGATGCCGCGTCGTGGAAGCAGTGCACGGTGGCCGATGACGGGACGATCACTCCGCCGGACGATGCACCGGAGTCGGTGGCTGAGTGGGCATCCACCGCGACTCATGCGCTGCGCAGCGCGTTGACGCGGGCCACCAAGGCCGATGCTGCAGCCGCCGAGGTACTCAGGAACTGGCGGCTGGTGACGCTGGACGTCAATCGTAGGGATGGTATTGATGTCGGGGGAGATGTCAAAGAGCATCTCAGAGGCACTTTGCCATTGGGGACCGGTGGCGCATTGGATGCATTGAAGGCTGGAGTTCCGGCCGCTGAGTCCGATGAGTTCGAGCGCAGGTGGTGGGCTGGGTTGACCAATGCCGAGCGTTCCCAGTTAATGAAGGCGCTGCCGTTGACAGTGGCGGGCTTGTCCAGTCTTCCTCCTGAAATGCGGGAGAAGATCAGGGGCGAGGGCGGCTATGACCGGGTGAAGATGCTGCACTACGCGAGTGACCACTGGGCGGATGAGAAGGGGGATTGGAAGGGTCTGGACAATTGCACCAATTTCGTGTCCCACACCTTGGAGGCCGGTGGCCTGTCGCAGAAGGGATGGACGCCGTGGGGTGCCGAATCGTGGGGGCACACGGTGGTGTCAGGGGTTGATCTTCCCTTGGTCCATTACAAGGGTCAGTACTCTGACACCTGGGGTGGCGCTGATCAACAGCATGACTTTTTCGCCACTCACGGCTCCGAATCCGTCGGGGTGGCGGGGGCCGAGCCCGGGGATGCGATCTACTGGACGCACACGACCGAGAGCCCAGGGCATTCGGTGGGTGAGGAGCATCATGCGGCGGTGGTGAGTGCGGTGCTGCCGAACGGGGATGTGTTGTACACCCAGCATTCCGACGGCGCCCAGCACCTGTCACTGAATGGGCGGCTGCCCCGCTCGGACATGGGCGGTGACCAGGAGATTCAGGTGCTTCGGATCCGCAAGACGTGGTGAGTGGCGAGAGCCAGTGTTTGAAGGGAGTACGTTGTGACGATTGACATGAACTGGGCCGAGGTGTCCAAGGTGGCCGATGGCACCAGGGAGCTCACCTTTCAGGCTGTGTCTCGGGTCAACGCGGCATTGTCGGAATGCGCGACTGCCGCTGCGGCCAATGCTGGGACCGCGTGTGGTGCGGCGATCACCGGGTGCGAGCAGGGATGGGCCGATGAGCTTGCCGATCTCACTCGTCGCGCCATGATTGCTGCTGATGCGCTTGATGATTCGGCGTTAACGATCCAGCAGTCCGAGGAACAAAACACCAAAGCCGCCAACGCCCTCCGAGGACTCCTCCGATGAAACAAACCCTCACCCTACTGATAACCAGTGTCCTTCTGCTCACAGGCTGCAGCAAACACGTCAACCCACCACCAGCCGACGCAGACTCCATCGAAACACTCCGCACCTTCCTCGACGCCGTCATCGCCGACGACGAAAAAACCGGACAACACATCGCCGGACCCTGCTGGCACAAAGTCAAAAAATGGTTCAACCTGAACGACGACCGCATCATCAAATACGAAATACCGAAAGCTGCAACACCAAGATCGATGGCGCCACCCGAAGCCCGATTTGATGGCATCGGATTCGACTATTGGGACACTTCCGGTAAATATCATGACCGCATGGTTGCTCTTTTTGAACGCGAAAACGATAAATCGCCATGGCAGATCTGTGAAATTTCTCACGAATTCGCACCATGATTGCTGCTGATGCGCTTGATGATTCGGCGTTAACGATCCAGCAGGCCGAGGAACAAAACACCAGAGCCGCCAACGCCCTCCGAGGACTCCTCCAATGAAACAAACCCTCACCCTACTGATAACCAGTATCTTTCTGCTCACCGGCTGCGGCAAACACGTC
>NZ_KE340297.1:993320-1110339 GCF_000413315.1 Propionibacterium sp. oral taxon 192 str. F0372 | reverse complement strand
GAAAAAACCGGACAACACATCGCCGGACCCTGCTGGCACAAAGTCAAAAAATGGTTCAACCTGAACGACGACCGCATCATCAAATACGAAATACCAGACGATGTCACGCCGCGCCCACCCCAAAACCTTTGGGTGCTGTCGACACCGGTTAGCTTCAACTATTGGTCCAAATCGGGCGAATACCACGACTGGATGGTTGGCTTCTTGGAACGAGACTCAGTTGATGATTCTTGGAGAGTTTGTGGACTCAAATATTCTTTCGCGCCATGATTGCTGTTGATGCGCTTGATGATTCGGCGTTAACGATCCAGTAAGCTACCAACGCGTTGTAATCACTCCCGTGGCTCAGTTGATGGCCTCAAAGATCTCCAGACCGCCAATCCAGGGGCGCAGCACCTCGGGTACGGTGACCGAGCCGTCGGCGTTCTGGTTGTTCTCCAGGATCATCAGGATCATCCGGCTCATCGCGCACAAGGTGCCGTTGAGGGTAGCCAGCGGGCGCACCCCGTCGGCATCACGCATCCGAATATTCAGGCGACGAGCCTGGAACTCGGTGCAATTGGAAGTCGAGGTGATCTCACGATACTTGCCCTGAGACGGCACCCACCCATAGCAGTCGTACTTGCGAGCGGCGCTGAGCCCCAGATCACCGGAAGCAACATCGAGCACCTGGAAGGGAATGCCCAGCGAGGAAATGAACTCCTTCTCATAACCCAGCAGCTTGGCGTGCTCGGCCTCAGCATCTTCCGGGGCGCAATAGACGAACATCTCGAATTTATCGAACCAGTGAACCCGGAAGATACCGCGGGTATCCTTGCCGTAGGAACCGGCCTCGCGGCGATAAGCCGGGGAGAACCCGGCATAGTGGCGGGGCAGCGTGTCGCCGTCGAGAATCTCATCGGCGTGGTACCCAGCCAACGCCACCTCCGCGGTGCCGACCAAATACATGTCGTCACGCTCCAAGTGGTAGACATCATCGGCGGCCTGACCCAGAAAACCCGTACCGTCCATCGCCGAGGGCTTCACCAAGGCGGGGACGACCATCGGGGTGAACCCCCACGTGGTAGCCATCGCCAGGGCGTGCTGCATCAGGGCGAATTCGAGCAGTGCACCGGGGCCGGTGAGGAAATAGAAGCGGGAACCCGATACCTTGGCGCCACGCTCCATATCGATGGCCCCGATCTTCTCGCCGATCTCCAGGTGATCACGCACGGTGATGCCTTCGGCAGCGAAATCGCGCGGGGTGCCCACCTGGTCGATGACGTAGAGGTCATCCTCGCCGCCGACCGGAACCCCATCAATGACCAGATTGCCGAAGCGCTTCATGACCTCTTCGAAATGCGCATTCGCCTCGTCGGCCGCGGTGTTGAGTTCCTTGACCTTCGCCGACAGTTCCTTGGTGCGCGCCAGCAGGGCGGCCTTCTGTTCCCCCGAGGCCTTGGCCACCTGCCCACCGAGGGATTTCTGCTCGGCACGGGTGGTCTCGAAGGAACTGATCGCTCTACGACGGGCATCGTCGGCAGACATTGCCTCATCCACCAGTTCCACGGATTCACCACGAGCCTGCTGGGAACGACGGAGCCTGTCGGGATCGGTGCGCAACACCTTCGGGTCGATCATGGAGGTCATCCTAGTGGCGTGCCCAGGCCAGATCGAGCCGGGACCATCGGCCGGTTCGAAGGCCGGGGTAGGGTGGAGGCCGGGGAAGAAAGGCGGTTGTCATGGAGCGTGCCCGCCGAGTGGGGGTGGTGTTCAACCCCACCAAAACCGCTGACCCCAGCCAATTCGCCGAGGAGATAACCCACGCGATCACCGACAATGACGACGAGGTGGTGGCCGTGTACCCCACCACTCGCGATGATCCGGGAACAGGGGTCACCACCGAATTGCTGCGTCACGGGGTGGATCTGGTGCTGGCGGCCGGAGGCGACGGAACCGTCCGCGCAGTCACCTCGGGACTCATTGACACCCAGGTACCCTGCGGTCTAGTTCCGCTGGGCACCGGGAATTTAATGGCTCGCAACCTGGGAATACCGATGGATCTCACCGAGGCCGTCGAGATCGCGCTGAATGCCCCACACCGCCCGATGGACATGGTACGGCTGATCATCGACCACGACACCGGCCACCCCACATGGTTCACCGGCATGGCGGGAGTGGGATTCGACGCGGCGATGATGCGCGACACCCACGAAGACCTCAAGAAGGTGATCGGTTCCGGGGCCTATGTGCTGGCCTTCGCAAAACACATCGCTACCCCGCCCCGGAAGGTGCGTATCCAGATCGATGCCCGCTCCCCAGTCAAACGTCGCTCGGTGCTCGTCATGGTGGGCAACACCCATTCCTTGAAGGGCGGGCTCGTGCTCTTTCCCGATGCCCGGCCCGACGACGGGCAGATCGATCTGGTGACCGCCACCCCCTACATCCCGGGAGCCTGGGCCAGGGTGCTGGGCGTACTGCTCAGGAGCCGGTACCTGAGACGACGGGCGAGAGCCGAATCCCGGGCGGTCCAGTTCGATGCGGGTCGGCGCATAACCCTGAGCTTCGACAAACCGATGCCGTGGGAGGTCGACGGCGACACGATAGGGACCGGAAAGATCTTCGAATTCAGTGTCCACCCCGGCGTGTTGCACGTGGTCACCCCATTGCACCACTTGGGGCTGCGCGATACGACGCTTCTCGGTTGAGTTCAGTTCCCGGAGCGGATCTCGTCGATCCAGTTGCGAGCGATCGCATAGTCCTCGTCGGTGCCGCCGAAGGGGGTGGCAGGTGCCTTACGATCGGCCCGGGCGTAGGAACCAAGGAAGACCACATCCTGACAGGTTCTCTTGAGCCCTTGGAGGGCGGCCGACATGCGTTCGTCAAGAACATGGCCCTCGGCGTCAACCGAGAAGCAGTATTCGCCCAGGGTTGTCTTCGCCGGGCGTGATTCGATACGGCACAGGTTGACCCCGCGCACAGCGAACTGCTGGAGGATATCGAGCAGCGCCCCCGGCCGGTCCTGGTGAATGTAGGCCACCAAGGAAGTCTTGTCATGACCGGTACGTTGCGGCAGTCGCCCGGTGGGGGCGACGAGCACGAACCGGGTGAGGGCCGCCTCGTTGTCGGAGATGTCGTGAGCCAGCGATTCCAGCCCGTAGAGGGAACCCGCGACCGATGCGCACACCGCGGCGTCGAGGCCGGAGGTCTCGTCGGCTATGGTCTGCGCGGCACCGGCGGTGGAACCGCGTTCAACGATCCGTGCTGCGGGCAGGTGGGCATCCAGCCACCCCCGGGTCTGAGCGATGGCGTGTGGGTGGGAGATGACGGTGCGGATATCGGCCATCCGGGTGCCGGGACGCACGCACAAATCGAAGGTGACCGGAATGATCACCTCGGCGATGATCTGCAAGGGGGCTAACGGGGAGGCTAGATTGTCCAGGGTCGCCGACACCCCACCCTCGACGGAGTTCTCGATCGGCACCAGGGATGCGCTCACCTCGCCGAGACGCACCGCATCCAAAGCCTGGGCGACAGTGGCGAAGGGCTTGGCCTCGGACACATCGAGCCCACGTTCCTCGGCTAAAGCGAGCAGCGCCTGATGGGTGAAAGTTCCCTCGGGACCGAAATATCCGTGCATGGACACACCCTAGCGAGTGCCCCATCTGGCGGTCCTCGGCACCCGCTGGGCGGAAAACGACTGTGCCATACTCGCACCATGACCCATGCCTCACGCGCATATTGGTTCGACGACAACCGCGCCAACTGGGATGACCGGGCAGCCGTCCATGAGGCCAGCGGCTACGGCATCGCTGAACTGCTCGCATCCCCCGAGGCAATCACCGCCGAAATAGCCCTGGATCGCGACCGGCTGGGTGAGTTGAACGGGCGTGAGGTCATCCATCTGCAATGCCACCTGGGTCTGGACACCATCTCCTTGGCCAGGATGGGAGCCGCCCGCGTGGTGGGCCTCGACCTATCCGGTGAATCCCTGCGCCGAGCCAGGGCCATCGCCGAACGTGCCAGGGCGAACATCGATTTCGTGGAGGCCAACGTTTACGATGCCCGGGCCGCGGTGACAGGCGACTTCGATGTCCTCTACACCTCAATCGGTGTGCTGTGCTGGCTGCCCGACGTCGCAGGGTGGGCCCGGGTGATCGCATCCCTGCTGAAACCCGGTGGCCGGCTCGTCTTCCGCGACGACCATCCCGTCTTCCAAGCCATCGGCGACGACCTGAGCAACGGTTTGGTGCTACGGGAACCCTATTTCCAGGCCGTTGAGCCAAGCACCTGGGAGGATGACACCTCCTATGTCGGGCCTGTCGGCGATGCGCCGGCCATCATCCACACGCGCAGCCACCAATGGAACCATTCCGTGGCCGAGATCATCACCGCCTTGCTGGATGCCGGACTAGTCATCGACGAGGTGACCGAGACCAGGTACTCGGCATGGCGTCGCTGGCCCGATGCGATGGAGCCCTGCCCGGAGGGATTCCGCTTCATCGATAAGGCGATGCGCAATTGTCTACCGTTGCAACTGGCGGTCGTTGCCCATCGTCCAACCCCGTCCTGACCCGGGATTGAAGTCCACGAGCGATCCTATTGGTCACTTTCACCCACAACACCGATAACCTTGGGGCGTGCGAGCAAGTGGATTCCCCACCAGGTTCGCGGTGCTGGCCACCGCGGCCGGTCTCACCATGACCTGCGCCCTCCCGGCGAACGCCGACACTGCGCCACCGCTGCCTTCCCCGGTCTATGCCACCACTGCCCTCCAGTCGATACCCGTCGAACAGATCGCCGCAGATGCCTGCAACACCCTGATTCCCACCGAGGACGCTCCCGATGAGACGCCGTGGCATCTGTCACGCCTCAACATGGAAGAGACCTGGAAGCTTGCCACCGGCAAGGGAGTGAAGATCGCCGTCATCGACACCGGTATTCAGGTGAACGGTTCCGAGTACACCCCGACGCGACGTTTCTCGGCCTACAACGTGCTGCCCCCGCTCCAGAACGCCAACCCCAGTGACAAATGGGAATGTCTGCACGGTACCTTCGTCGCCTCCCTAGCCGCGGCCCAGTCGGTGGACGGGCCCACGCAGTTCTCCGGCATCGCTCCCGATGCCCAGATCATCGGTGTCCGGGCACTCTACGGAACCAGCGCCCAAGAGCTTGATGGCGTGATTGCTGCGGTGCGCGCCGCCATCGCGATGCACGTAGATGTGATCAACATCTCCCAAGCCGCGAACCTCAACCGCGGCGAGTACGCCGACGCGATCAAGGCCGCACTGGATGCCGGCATCATCGTCGTGGCCGCCGCAGGCAATGCCAATGACATGGGCGGGGCCCCGCTGGCCTACCCAGCTGCCTACCCAGGGGTGATCTCGGTGGGCATGACCGATGCCGCCGACGTTGCCAGTCCCAATTCGATGTCGATGCCGGGCCGTGTCTCGGTCGCGGCACCCGGAGTGGATCTCACCGGGCTAGCCCCCTCCGCGACGGCCACCGGGCAGGTCTACGCCTACGGCCAGACCGGCACCTCCTATGCCGCCCCGATCGTGTCGGGGCTGGCAGCGCTGCTCATCCAGCATGCCCGGGATACGGGAGTGAAACTCACCCCCGCTGATGTCAAGCAGATCCTCGAACAAAGCGCTGATCCCCCCGCAGGCCCGGTACCCGATGACCAACTGGGCCACGGGATCGTCAACCCGGTCAGGGCCCTGGCCGGTGTTGCTCCGGTGCACAACGATCATGTGCCCTCCCCCACAAACACTGCGGCACCTGATGACCGACCGCCTCCGCCACGCCGGTCCAAGGCCGCGCTGCAGGCCGCGTTGGTCGTCGCGGCTCTCACCTTCGCCGGGGTAATCATCGGCGTTGGCTTGAAGGTGGCCCTGCCTGCCGCGCGCAAACGTGCTGGGCAACCGGCTGAAAAGGATTGATGAGGGCACCCATGCACGGCGACCGGTGAACCTCTCAAGACACCGTTGTCGCGCAGTCATCCATCGCACAGGCCATCGCTCATCCGTGGGGACAGTCCGTGGGGGCAGCCAATGAGTCCTGCGTATCGGACTACTCAACGCCGCGGGAAACCTCTTCCACTGGACAAGGCGACGACGGCAATAATGCCGCACCATGTCATTGCCATGGCTAAGAACCCACCGATCCCGCCCGGAACGGTTGCAATCGCGGTCAGCGGGACAGCCAATACCAGGGCAATCACCACCCTGAGCGTCATGGCACGGCGATCTCGGTCCCGCTGTAGTTCCTCGTAACCGCCCACCGGAACAGCAGGCGGGCTCGGGGGCATCGGTACCATCTGCTGATGAGAAGTATCCGGTTGCCCGGTTGGGTTCTGAGTCCATCCGTAGACTTGGTCAAAGGAGTCGTTGTAGGCGGTCTCGGTGTGGAACTCGTCGCGGGGATTCTCCATGGTCATGAAGGAATAATCCCACAACCTACAACAACCAGGGAATAGGGGTTGGCCCCGATCGCGCGACTCATGTGCACGGAACCTCCGTACAATGGAAATGGACCCAGAGCCCACCCTATGCAACATGTCAGGAGCATCATCTCACGTGGTGGTGCCGCCGACGCGCAAAGCATTAGCAGCACCACCACGGCCCAAAAATCTGCCAGTGAAATCCAGTTCTGGGTAGTTTATGCCCAGTGCATTTCACTAAGTGAATTTTTATTTCATGTGAGGCGCATCAGCTCAGTTCCTTCACCGGCGAATGAGCCGTCTGGATCAGCACTTTGCCGGTACGGGTAACCCAGGTGCCACGACCCACTGGCAGCTGACTAGGTCGCACGTCGCCGAACAGGCCACCTTCGTCCCTATTGCCGCTCATCACCAGGCCCGGATTCACCTGGTCCTTCATCCTGGTGAACAGCGGATCGGAGTAGAGGGCACGCCCCGCACCACCGGCACCCCGGGCAACGATGATGTGCAACCCAATATCACCAGCTTGGGAGATGAGGTCGGCAAAATTGCTTATCGGATTGTTCATCGAGGTGCCGACCAATTCGTAGTCGTCAATGACGATGAACAGCTCCGAACCGGTCCACCAAGAACGATCACGCAACTGCTGCTGGGTTACATCGGGGCCAGGCAATCGGGAACGAACCGCCTGGGCGGCTTGGGCGAACATGTCATTGGCCGCCTGCGCGGAGGCGCAGTAGCCGCCCGGCAGGAGGTGCTCGGTTTGAACCTCACCCAGCAGGGAACGCCGGTAGTCGGCGATGACGATCTTCGCCTCTTTCGGCGTGAACCGGGTGACGATGCCCTGCAGCATGATGCGCAGGATATTCGACTTGCCCGATTCGGGACCGCCGATGAAGGCGACGTGCGGCTCGCTCATCGGATCGAAGATGACCGGCGCAAGTTCCTCGCCATCCAGGGCGAACGGGATTCCACGGTTGACCCCGTCATAGGAGATAGTCGGCAGCGACGAGAGCGGGAAGTCCATGGGAAGCATGCGCACCTCGGCGGCCTTGGGGCCATGCCAGTGCTTCTGGGAGATCTCGATGAGGTTGCGCTGGCCGTCGGAGACGGAGTCGGCATTCTCCACCCCATCAATGCGAGGCAGGCCAATCAGGGTGTGCAGCCCCTGAGCGTTAATGCCACGACCCGGACGATCAGAAGGAACCAGGGCTGCAGCCTTGCGGTTCACCTCGGATTCGAAGGGATCACCGAGCTTCAGTTCCACCCTGGTCTGCAAGGAGTCACGCACATTCGCCCTGATGTCCATCCACTTGTTGGAGGCCACCCAGATGTGGATGCCGAAACCCAGACCGGAGGTGGCCAACGCCTGCACGGTGGCCTCTTGATCCTCAAATTCCGTCTTGAAGGTGCTCCACCCGTCGATGACCAAGAAGACATCGGTGGGAAAGCGGTCCGGCGGAATCTTCCCTTCGGCACGACCACGTCGGTAGGCGGTCATCGAGTCGATGCCCCGCTCGGCGAACATGAGTTCCCGGGAGGCCCGCAGCGAGTTCACCTCAGCGATCGTGCGGCGCACCCGGTCGACGTCGAGACGCCCGGTGACCGAGCCGACGTGGGGCAGATCCCTCATCGACATGAGACCGCCACCACCGAAGTCGAGTACGTAGAAGCCAACCTCGGCAGGAGTGTGGGTCAGTGAGAACGATGCGATGGAGGTACGCAGAGCCATGGATTTGCCGGTCTGCGGACCACCGATGACGGCCATGTGGCCGCCGGCACCGGAGAAATCCAACCACAACGGATCGCGTCGCTGATGCCGGGGCCGGTCGATGAGGGCGACGGGAGTTGATAACCGACCGTGCAGCGAAGTATCCAGCACCTGCAGGCCGCGCCCGGGCACCTCCCCGACCTGACCCAGCAGGGAGTCCAGGGTCGGCGGATCATCCAGCGGTGGAAGCCACACCTGGTGAGCGGGATAACCATGACCGCGCAGCCGAGACACTGTCAGACCGAGCAGGGTCTCCTCTTCCTCTTCGTCATCGTCGTTATCCATCGGTGCAGGCTCGGCGGCAGCGGGGGACTCGTCCAAAGACTGAGGCGGGGTTTCCTCTGCCTCCGGCGGTGGAGTCACCTTCGGGACGAACTCGGGAAGGAATTCGAGGACCGGCGGAGTCCAAGACCGGGTCGGGGCGGTGAGGGTGAGCTCCGAGGTCGAAGTGGTAGCCGACGCTGTCGGGGAACCATGCCAAGGACCCGACACATAGGCCGCCTTGAACCGCACCAAATCCTTGGTGCCCTCCTTGAGGTAGCCGTTACCAGGAGGCGAGGGCAATTCGTAGGCGTCGCCGACGCCAATGACGGTGCGGGATTCCGCGGCCGAGAAGGTGCGCAGGGCGATGCGGTAAGACAAGAAGGTATCCAGACCACGCAGTTTGCCCTCCTCAAGTCGCTGGGAGGCCAACAGGAGGTGCACCGCAATGGATCGACCGACTCGGCCGATCTGCAGGAACAGGTCGATGAATTCGGGCCGGGCGGTCAGCAATTCAGAGAACTCGTCGACGATGAAAAACAGCGAAGGCATCGGTTCCAGATCGGCGCCCGCCTGACGGGCGTTCTCGTAGTCTTCGCGGTTCTTGAAATTGCCCGCTGCCCTCAGGACCTCCATGCGCCGGTCCAGTTCGCCACCGATGGCGTCCTGCATCCGGTCGACGAGAATCAACTCATCCTCCAGGTTGGTGATCGTCGCCGAGACGTGTGGCAGGGAGTCCAGGCCAAGGAAGGTTGCACCGCCCTTGAAGTCAACGAGGATGAAGTTGAGCTGCTCGGGATCGTGGGTCATCGCCATGCCGAGCACCAGGGTGCGCAGGAACTCAGACTTACCGGAACCGGTTGCACCGATGCAGATGCCGTGCGGGCCCATACCACCTTGGGCGGATTCTTTGATATCGAGTTCGACGGGCTGGCCATGCTCCCCGGTGCCGAAGGGAATGCGCAGGTGCTGGTGCAGGGGCCGCAGCCGCCATGCATCGCGGACATCAAGGGTCAGCGGATCACCTACCCCGAGCATTGATGGGTAGTCCTTCGGCGCCTCGAAGACGACCTCGGGTTCCTCCTCGATCTCAGCAGTCACCGCGTCTGGCATCCGGTAGGGGGCCATCTGACGGGCGAGCATCTCCATGTAGACCATCTCCACCTGATCGGCCCGGCCCAGCGAGGTACGGGCCTGCTGGCCCTTGCTGCCGCGCCGGTACAAGATCAACTCCCCGGAATCGGTGATCTCCATGAAGGCGACTCTCGGATCGATCCTGCGTGGAAGCCCGTCGTCAGTGCCCAGATACAGCCCGGTGGCGTGGGTTCCCGGAGTGGAGAACGTCGTGGAGGCCACATCGGCGAGCCCGTCGACCACGATGAGATTCACTCTCGGGGTATGGTCGCTGTCAGCCTGGGCCCTCGCGCCGATGGTGCTCAGGTCGGTGGCGGAGGTAGCGAACATGCGTACCGGGCCGACACCGTCGGTCTCGGCGGGCGATTGCAGATGGGGTAGCCACTTGACCCACTGCCACTGATCCTGCATCGATTCGGCAGCTGCGACCATGATGCGTAGGTCGTTGGGCGTGTGCCAGATGGCTGTCTGGGCGAGTATCGCGAAGGCCAGTTTCCGGCACTTCTCCGGATCACCGATGAGCCGGATCTGCTCGAAGCCGTCGAGGTTCATCGCCAGTGGGACATCGGAGACCAATCGGTGGGTGCGCATGAATCGACGCAGAGCGCCGGTAGTCAGCGGTTCAAGGTCCTCCACTGGTTGCGCCTCGGGAGGGGTGATCCGCTTGGCAAACTGCTGGGAACCGACGGCGACCCGCACCGCGGCAAAGTCCTCATCCTCGGGGCGTCTTTCCCACATCCGGCGCTCGCCGACGAGGGTCCACAAGATATCCGGGGCTGGATGACGGAATTCGACCGAGGCGCGCTGCTGGTCGCCCGCCTCGCGCAGCGTCTTGCGAGTCTGTCCGAGGTAGCGGAAGTAGTCACGGCGATTCCCGTCGAGCTGCTGGGCCTGCTCATCGTTGCCCCGGCCTGCTGAAGAAATCACCATGCCGAGCATCGACACCCCGTACAGCACGCCGACCACACCACCCATGGCTCCCCGGCCACCGCCGAGGCCACCGCCACCCATCATCATCAGGCCCATGGCCAGGCCGCCAGCAAGCATCGGGAGCATCCGGAGAATCATTCCGAAATTGCGCCCGGTGGGTGGCGGCGGGATCTCAGGAGGCGGCTCCAGGAGGACGTCTCCTCGCGGCAGCGCCGGCTGCACGACCCGCTTGGGCCGATTGAAGGTCACCAATCCCATGGGTCCATCATGCCCTGAAACCGGGTTAGGCTTTGCCCCGTGAGTGCTGCTGATGAGGACCTCGCCCGGGTCACTGTGATTTCACCGACAAGGCGCGTCGACCTCGCGCTGCCGGGAAATGTCACCCTCGGAGAGCTTCTGCCCTCCGTGGTGCGTTTCTCGGGCTACGAGGGAGGAACCCCACAAGAGGCGGTTCATGGCTGGGTCCTGCAACGCTTCGGGCATGATCCACTCGATCCGAATGTGCAGGTTTCAAGGCTGAACATTCGTGATGGCGAGACCCTCTACCTGCGCCAGCGCGAGGCTGCCTTGCCCGATGCCGCCTTCGACGATGTCGTCGATGCGGTCTCTTCGACCACCGCGAAGCGACCTGCTTGGCAACCTAAGCATTCCCGGAGTTTCACCATCGGCGCATTGATCACCGCGTTGGTCGGCGTGCCAACCGGAGCCATGATGTTGCAGGCAGTTCAGCAACCCGTGGGCAACCGCGGCTATTGGGGAGCAACTGCCGCCCTGATCCTTGCCTTGGCCGCAGCCATCGCATCCATCGCTCTGTCCCGGGCCGCAGGCCGCTACCGCGTCTCGGCTGCACTGGCATGGTCTGCGGTGGCGCTGGCCGGGATCGGCGGTTTCCAATTGCTCGACCGGCCGGAATTGCCGGTCAAACTCGTCTTCACCTCTGCACTGCTCTTGGGCATGTCAGCGGCCTGCGCCCTGGCAGCGGCCGTTACCCAGATGGCCTTGTTCTCGGTTGCCGCGGCATCGGGCTGTTTGCTGGTGGCATCCGTCATCGCAGCCCTGAACCCGAGTTGGACGGTGCAATCCGCCGGGGTCGGGGTGGCCGTGTTACTCGCCACGACGGCGATGATGCCCACATGGTCATACCGGATCGCCCAGATCCACCTTCCTGCCTTGCCGAACACCGCCGATGACATCCTCGCCGATGAGGAACCGGTCCAGCCTGACATCGTATCCCGAGCCGTGTTCGCCGACCGGCTGCTCGCCGCGATGCTCACCGCAGCATGCATCGACATCGTCTTGTTCTGCCTGCTGCTACTGCCCCACGGCGGGGGTTGGCATGTAGGTCTGGCTACCTGCGCAGGGCTAGCCCTCATGATGCGCGCGCGGGCCTTCGTCGGGTTCAGCCAGCGTCTCGTCCTACTCAGCAGCGGAACCCTGGTCACCATGATCTCCGCGATTGGTTGGCTTGCCTGGATGCCCACGAGCCCGATTCTGCATGCCCTGCTGATCGTCGTCGTGCTCTCCGGCGGCGCAGTCGCGCTAACCCACTACGCAGCCGTCGGATACGCAAAGATCCTCTCCCCGACCTTCGGGCGGTGGGGTGACATCGTCGAGTGGCTTGCGGTGATGGCAGTGTTCCCACTCACCTTAGGCGTGATAGGCACCTACGGCTGGGTACAGACTCTGTTCACCGGGGCCCGATAGGCCGCGACCCTCAAACCTGCTGCGGAGTTCCGCGAAGGTGGTGGGTCTGGTGACGCCCTCTACGCCTTCTTTCCGTCTCCTCAGGGCATCAGCCGCCGAATAACATCTGGTATTCGATGGTGGTCGGCGGCATGGTAATCCGCTCCAACCGGCGGGGCATAGCGACGATGAGTTCGTTCTCCGCAAGATTGTTCGTCTGCTTGAGCAGCTGGGAGTTCAACGCCAAGCCGCGTTTCATATTCTCCGATACACGCCCGTCGCAGGGCGAGACGAGGGTGACATCGCAGGCTCGCATCGCATGAATTGCAGACGACGACGCGGCATCTTCCAGCACCAGGACCGACTGCCAGACCCCCAGGGACATCCGCGCGCCATCGGCCTCTGCGGAATCGTCCACGACCAGCGATGGACGATAAGGCCGACCTTGACCTGGGATCGCGGTCGGATCGGAGGTGACCTCGACGGTGCCCCCACAAGCCTGGAGCGCCTGCACCAATACCGTCCAGGCGCGGGGATTGGTGGTCACCAAGGTGATGTGCGCTCCCAAGGCCACCGAGCGGAAAATCAGGACCCATTTCATGTAGTCCCTAACGCAGGTAAAGACCCTTGTCGGCTGGGGACGGAATAGGCGCAGGGCCGCGGGCGAGCTATCTCGGCTGTGTCCCAACAGGATTCCACTCGTACTCATGCGGCCACCTGCCTTGCCATCGGAATGGTACCAAGCAGAACCGGCACCTGTTCGCCACCCGGTGCGGCGAAGTCGACGCGCGGGCTGGACTTCTTGATCGCGGCCAAAGCGTTCTGGGCCGCGGCAACATTCGTGGTCATCACCCTGACAGCACCTCCGGAGCGGTCATGAGAATCCAGGGTGTAGGAACACACCCCAAAGATGATGGAGAGGCCTGACAAAGTCTGCAACACTTCCGCATGGGTCTCGGCGGGTGTGGGCCCCCAGGATTCGATGACCCGCCCGGCATGCTCGAATCCGTCACAACTCCAGTGATCCCAGTGCTCCACCGAAGGCTGGCCGAATGCGTCAGCACTAGTTCCGGCGGTCACCGCCAGCACGTCGTTGATCTGGTTAGCCGTCAGTTCACGGGTAATGATGCCCTGCCTCTTGAGGGCCGACTGCACCCGGTGCAGCCCGAACCTCAATGTCGCATAAATTCCCTCGTCGCTGGCGCCACGGGTGCCGATGGCCTCCAAACACAGACGCGGGTCGAGGCGAACCCCGATCCAGGTGCGACGCACCGACGGGGGTACGGACGCCGAGCCGAGAATCTGGTTGTAGGACTCGATGGCAACCGACCCGTTGGGGAGCATCACCCGCGATGGCGCGGGCACCACGAAATCGATCACCTGGAGGGTCGCGAAGGTGATGTCGTCTTGGACGGTGAGCCCGCGCAGGGCCGACAGATCAATGTCCCGGGACTTGTCGGGGAACAGTTGGTCGTCGGTGACTAGGCCCAGCAAAGCGGTCCAGCATTCCCCGTCGGTGACCACCCCGACGTCGTCGCCACGTGCCGAACGGGTCTGCTTGACCGACAACTCCGGAACCCACTTGCCCAGCGGAGCCAATGACGTTGGCAGATTTGCCGAACGCCGTGAAGGGGCGTTCCTGCGACGGAAACGCCGCCTGCGCACCATCCTGTCAATGAGGGTCATCCGACGTATCGGAACCCCCAGGATCAAGGCTGTGACAAGCAACAATCCCGCCAAAGCGTAACCCAGCACGCCACCTTTCAGAGCCAACAAAGCCACCACGATGACGACGATCTCTAGGGCAAGTGCCCGCGACATTCTCATCTTTCCTCCTCCCCTGCGCCATTACTCTAGGACCCATGGCGTCACGCAAGGACCTCCTGAAGGCACAGTCCTTCATCACTGGGCGATTGTCTTCGTCCTTCATCGACCGCGATCCGGACAACCCAACTCGACCATTGAAGAGGGTCACCACGGGGACCTTCGTCGGAATCATGATCGGTGTGTTGATCGTGGCGGGCTGCGGCCTGTTCGGTTTCATCCGCCCGGGGAGCGGCACCCTGGACGAGAAAGGAACCTTGGTCACCGACGTGAGTTCGGGCCTGCTGTTCATCTACTACGTCTCAGAGAAAGACGGGCCTGTGCTGATGCCGATGGCGGACATCGCCTCCGCACGGTTGGCTATGGGCTCTGCCGACATCTCCGTGGTGAAAACTTCCCGGTTGCAGGGCATCACCCAAGACACGATGCGCGGCATCCCCGATGCACCCCGCCAGCTGCCGTCGAACACGCAGATGAACCCCTATCCCTTGCGCACCTGCTCCACTAAGCCGAACAGCAATGACCAGCGTTACATCACGGTCGAGGCCGGCCCCGCCGACGGCTCGGTGCCCACGACAGCCGTCGGCGATGACGTGGCGGCCGTCATTGAGACGGTGGAGCCGCAGAATGCGGGTAACCAGTTCCTGGTGGTCAACGGAGTGGCGCACAAGCTGTGGCGCAACTCCTCGGGACGCGCACCAGCAGCATCCACGCTGCCGGTGCTGAAGGCCGGCGATGCCTGGCTGGCCTCCCTGCCGATCGGCCTGCCGGTCGAGCCGCTGCCGATCAACAACCGCGGCGGCACACCGTCGAGCAATCAGGCTCAGTCCGATCTGCGGATCGGGTCCGTGGCGATGGTCGAGGCGACCGAGGTGAATCCCCAGCCCAGGTATTTTGTGCAGCTGGAGGATGGCCTAGCCGAGACTTCTTTCCTCAATATGGCCACCGAACTGGCCTATTTCGACACCACCAAGACTGATCCGACGAAGATCACTCCCGAGGCCGCGGAGAAAGCGACGAGCCTGCGTAACCCGGTGCTGAAGACCGAGGGCATTCCGATGGAGCGCCCGGCAGCACCGGAATCCCGGGATGCCAGCGCATCGATCTGTGCCACTTATGTGGATCCGAGCGCCAACGCAGGCCGTACCACTCCGGTGATCACTCTTGGCCAGACCACCCCGTCCTTGCCCAAGCGGGTCACCGACCAGCCTCCTTCGAGGGCTTATGCCGACTACATCAAGATGCCGTCCCTCAACGGGGTGCTGCTGCAGGACGAAAGCATTCCCGTGGCAAATTCGTCCCACGGCCCCACCTTCCTGCTCTCAGACTCGCAGGTCTACGGCATACCCGATGCGGCTTCGCGGGAAGCTCTCGGGTACAACGTGAGCGGTAAGAACTCCGTCAAGGTCCTCCGGGTTCCCAGCTACATGACCAAACTGCTGGGTGAGGCGAAGGTGAAGCTGTCGGCATCCGAGATCTCCCCCGCTCTGCCGGCCGACTTCAAGAAGGATGCACCGGCATGACAAGGAGATTCATCTCCCGTGACGACAGGGGGACCGCCTGGCCTGGGGTACTCGCTGCAGTGTTCACCCCGCACACCTCGGAGTTGGGTACTCAGAGAAGACGCCCTCATTTTTGAGTATTCGAGCGGATACCCCGGTGACCCCTTGGCCTCTAATGTTGTTCACGTAAGAACACGACAGCGAGAACTGCTCGCTGGAAGTACCGCAAGTGGAAGGAATCCCCAATGGCTGGAGACCAGCAGCAAGATCGGGCACAACTGCTCAAGGCCACCAACGAGCTCGGCGAGGCCGAGAACGCCATCAAGGGCGTGCAGAACACGTTCACCAGCGAGATGGAAGCCCTCGCCGGTCAGTGGGTCGGCAACGCGTCCTCCGCGTTCGCCGGCGCGGTTGGTGCGTTCAACGAGAGGTTCAACAAGACCCTCCAGGAACTGAACCAGATCACCGAGCAGCTCAAGCTGTCGACCCAGGACTACACCACGAACGAGGAAGAGCAGACTCAGTCTGTTTCGTCCATCAGCGGCCTCATCAACGGCTGACGTCGCAGTTCCACAAGCACACAACACACAGATTTCACAGGAGTAAACAATGAGTGGTGATTTCACAAGGGTTTCGGATGCGGGCATGCAGCAGGGCATTGCTGCTCTGCAGAAGGCCGCTGACAACCTCGAGAAGGAACTGAACGATCTGCAGTCCAAGCTGAAGGTCTCCCTGGCCGAGTGGGCCGGCGCCGCGACCGAGGCGTACCAGGAAGTTCAGCGTCGCTGGGACAGCCAGTACATGGAGATGCAGAACATCGTGAGTCAGATGAGGACGAGCCTGACCCAGATCACTGACAACTACGCTTCCAACGAGAAGAAGGTTCAGGGCCGCTGGGGCTGATACTCACGGCGTGTCATGCCTTGAGAGTCATGAAGAATGGGGTCCACTTCGGTGGGCCCCATTCTTCATGCCCTGGTGAGTGCCGATCCTGGGTAGGACCAATGTGATCTTGCCTCAATGATGGCGGATCATCCGGTGCGGTCTTGTTGCTCGTAGCCCCAATCGCCGGGTAGTCGCTCGGTGGACCACTCGGTGTTTTCCCTGACGAGGGCCGCATCGAGACGCCGGAGGTATTCACCGCGATCGACCTCCATCACGCCCATGGAGGCTAGGTGGTCAGTACGCCACTGGACGTCGAGCAGGGCGGTGCCGTCGGGCCTTCCCCGCAGGTGACTGACCAGCCTCATGAGAGCAACCTTGGAAGCGTCTCTGCCGAGCAGGGGATCGTGGAACATTGATTCCCCGGCGAATAATCCCCACAGACTCACCCCGTATAGTCCACCGACCAAGCGGCCTTCGTCATCCCACGTTTCCACCGAATGAACGAAGCCTGCCTCGAAACCCTTCGTGTAGACCTGCTTGACGGCCTCATCGATCCAGCCGAGGGGCCGGTGAGGGTCGGCGCATCGTTCCAGCACCTCGGGGAAAGCCTGGTCGATGGTGGTGGTGTAGCGACGTGCGGTCTTCCGCAGGCTCCGGGCGACCCGCAGGCAGTCCAGTGGGAGGACGCCGCGGCGCAGCGGCGACCACCACCCGGTAGTGGCCTCGGTCTCGTCGGAATTCAGCGGCATCGGGAAGGCACCCGAGCAGTAGGCAGCCAACGTCAGGTCGAGGGTGAACTCCGTTCCTATCGCTATCAGGTCCTGGTGAGGCCATGAGCTGGGCGGTCCGAACAGTTCCATGAGCACGCCCCCAGTGTGCCACCCGGCCACGGCGACGCTGAGATGGATCAAGTGCCAGGGAATTGGCGTCACCCCGCCTTGCCTCTCGGGTGATGGCCGGGCAGGTGGGTGATCAGCGCTGGTGGCGCGGCACCCAGTCCTGCAGCGGGTTGCCGACGTACAGCTGGCGGGGACGATAGATCCGCTGTCCCGGGTTGTCGTTGAGTTCTCGCCAGTTGGCGATCCAGCCGGGCATGCGCCCGATGGCGAATATGACGGTGTACATATTCAGCGGGATGCCGATGGCTCGCAGGATGATCCCAGAGTAGAAGTCAACATTCGGGTAGAGCTTGCGTTCCACGAAGTAGTCGTCCTGGCGCGCGGCCTCAGACAGCTCGTGGGCCAGGTCGAGCAGCGGGTCGTGGATCTCCATTGATGACAGCAGTCGTTCGGCGGCCTCCCGCAGCACCTTGGCACGGGGGTCGAAGTTCTTGTAGACCCGGTGCCCGAAGCCCATCAGCTTGACCGGTGAGGTGCGGTCCTTCACCTCACTGAGGAATTGCCGCGGAGTGATTCCCTCGCGCTGGATGCGCTGCAACATCTGCACTACTTCGGCATTCGCCCCACCGTGCCGGGCCCCCCACAGGGCCGACACACCTGAGGCGCAGGCCGCGTAGAGATTGGCCTGACCGGATGCGACGATGCGTACCGTCGAGGTGGAGCAGTTCTGCTCATGGTCGGCGTGCAGAACGAAGAACATGTTGAGAGCATGGCTCACCTCGGGGCTGGCCTCGTAGTTCTGGTAGGGCACCGAGAACATCATGTGGAGGAAGTTGTCCACGTATTTCAGGTCATGGCGCGGGTAGATGATTGGGTCCCCGATCGACGACTTATAGGAGGCCGCTGCGATGGTGCGCACCTTGGACATCAGCCGCGCCGCGTAGCGTTCCAGGTTCTGTTCGTCGCCCGGGTCGATGCGTGGGCGTTCATGGGTGGACAGGGCGTTGATCATCGCCGACAGGATCGCCATCGGATGGGAGTTGGTGGGGAAGGCGTCGAAGTGCTTCATCATCGACTCATGCAGGGCCGACGAGCGGGTCAGCTGCTCGGAGAAGCGTTCGCGTTCCTCGTGGTCGGGTAGATGCCCGAAAATCACCAGGAATGCGGTCTCAACGAAGCTGGAGCGTTCGGCAAGTACCTCGATGGGGTACCCGCGGTAGCGAAGAATCCCTTGGTCGCCGTCGATGAAAGTGATCTCGGAGCGGCAGGAGCCGGTGTTGGCGTAGCCGTCGTCGAGGGTGATCAGCCCGGTCTCGGCCCTGAGCTTCGAGATGTCGAGTGCCCGCTCGCCCTCGGTGCCGGTGACGATCGGCAACTCGTAGCACTTTCCATCGATCTCAATCTTTGCTGTGTCGGCCATCGTGGTCCTTCCCTGGAACGCGTACCCCCATGGTCTCGGGTGATCCTGATCCGGATCAGCAGATTCATGATACGGGCGCGTGCACCCGATAAGTTTGGGTGCATCGAATCCGTTGGAGGTCCCATGCCCGAGAGCCCTGATTTCAGCAAGTCGATCATTGCAGCAGCACCCAGCAGCGCGCCAGACATGGCGGGCCGGATGCTTCGCCAACTCGTCGATCTCGGTATCGACGGCAACTCGGTGCTGCCCAGTTCTCGGGCTAGCGCGGGCCGGGCCCTGGAGCATCACCGGGAGGTCGAAGCGGCTCTTGATGCCTTGGTGACCACCCATCTTGCCTGGTCGGGCACCCAGGGTTTCGTGACGAACATCGGTGGGTTCGCGACGATGCTCATTGGGGCACCGGCCGGGTTCGCCGGTCTGGCGATTCTCCATGCCCGGTTGGTCGGGTGCGTGGCCCACCTGCGCGGCTACGACGTCGACGAGACCCGGATCCGGCACGCGGTGTTGATGACCCTGCTGGGGCAGCGGATCGTTGACGATCTGGTGGCCAAGGGACAGCTTCCGGGTTCGCCACTGGTTCTGGCGACCGCCCCGGGGCTCGACGAGGCCCTGGGGCAGCAGATTGCCGAACGCGTGATGACCGCGATGCTCACCGCTTCGGGGGGTAAGGCGGCCCTCGGGCTGGTGGCCCGGCGCATCCCGGTGATCGGTGCCGGGGTGGGGGCGATCACCGACACCTGGAACACCATGGCCATCGCCCGGTATGCCCGGGAACAGTTCGTGTCCAGGAGGCCACGGCTGACTCCCGGTGGTTGAGCTGGAGGAAGAACCACCCAGGTCATCTCGAAGCTGCGGTAGCGCTGGCCGAGGCCACGGAGAAATTACAGATGGCTTGCATCGACTCGTACAACACCGTCGTCTCACTGCTCGACGGCCTTGGCGTCGAGCTGGCTGCAACAGTGGACAAGTTGTGCCGAGCCGCGATCCAGGTGCTCGACAAGCGACCCATCCACAGCTCCCCCGACCGGGTCACCCTGCCCGAGGACATGAAACCGATCAGCGAACGACTACCCGGCGCGCAGGAAAACCCCAACAATAAGGATGACTTCCCAGACATAACCGCGCCGGGGACCGTGTATGTGCGTACCAACCCAGCCACCGGAGAAATCCTGCAATACGCTACCTACGGCGACGACGGCTACATTACCAAACGTGTGGACCTTCAAGGAGCAGCCCACTACGACAAGCTCTCAGGACGAGAGATACCTACCCCGCACGTGGTTTACTACCAAAAGAACACGAATTCAAGAACGAACGAGGTGTATATCAAGAAAGATAGTTCGACAGTTCGGGAAGCCTATCCAGAGGAGATTCCATGACAAAGAACACCGACCCTGAATGGGATGCGCGAGTCGCTCTCTCCTACGAACGAGAAGCACGGATCCCCATCCTTCGTGACACCCCAGGTGATGAAGCCCGGGACGAGCTACTGGCAATGCTCGACGACATCGATATGATGGTCGTCGAAAGAGCTGCTACCATCTTAGCTGCTCGGGACGTGGATTCACTAGACTCCCTGATGGAGATCTGGGATAATACCAACGACGGCACCATGAGGTCCGGATTCATGCGCAACGGCATTACCCAGCTCGGCATCGACGGCGCCCCACTCCGCGAAATCCTGGACAACAGAATGAAGAACGGGCGCCCCGCCGTCCAACGCGCAGCAAAATCCCTCATGCAAGTATACGGTTACCTGCCATACGATACGCCAACGACACAATCAAAACCATCACGCCCATCATCTCCATCGCCCCAAAATCCCTCATGAACACGGATGGCAGATGACCATCACCTCTAAAGAAATGCGCAGATCAGCATTTTTAAATAGTGAATCACCCAGTGGGTCTCTGGCGATGTGAGAAAAACAAGCAGGACACCCGACCACCCCTAGGAGACAACACATGATCGCAGAATCCTCCGACCGCACCGTCGCCATTGAGGTCACCGACGGCAGGGTCATCGACGTGGAGATCGACCGGGTCACCTACAATCTGCCTGATGACAAACTCTGCGACGTCATCGCAGAAGTGATGCAAGCCCTCATTGACGATATCTTGCGCCCACGACACGACATGGACACGATGATCGCGGACTATCAGCAGGCAACTGCCGAAGCCATGGAACGACTAGGTGCCATGTTCGCCGACCGCGACCGCACTTTGTCTAGAATGCGTGAGATCACCGACGAATTCGTCGCGCACTCTCGTCGCATTGATGACCGCACCAATAATCGGTGATCATGGCGAATGACGAAAACGATCGCTGACGGGTGCCGAACCGATCAGGAACGCTCACCTACCGTGGCGACGACGATGGCCTTGATGGTGTGCATCCGGTTCTCGGCCTCAGTGAAGATGACCTCGGCATTCTGTTCGAAGACCTCGTGGGTGATCTCCAAGGCGTCCATCCCAGTGAGCTCGTAGACCTGGCGACCGACCTCGGTGCCTAGGTCGTGGAAGGCAGGCAGACAGTGCATCGCCAGTGAGTGGGCCTTGCCGGTGCGGGCCATGAGGTCCGCGTTCACCTGATAGCCGCGCAAAGCCGCTATCCGCTCCGCCCACACTTCCTTGGGCTCCCCCATCGACACCCACACATCGGTCGCGACGACGTCGACCCCCTCGACTGCATCGATCTCGTCGGTGATGGTGATTCGTGCCCCGGTATCGGCGGCCAATTTCTCGGCGGATTCCCGCACCTCGGCGCAGGGCTGGAAAGCCTCGGGGGCGATGATGCGCACGTCCATGCCCATCAATGCCGAGGCGACCAGCCAAGAATTGCCCATGTTGTAGCGGGCATCGCCGATATAGGCGACGGCGGTTTCATGGAGGGGATGATCAACAAATTCCCTGATGGTGAGTTGATCGGAGAGCATCTGGGTGGGGTGCCACTCGTTGGTGAGCCCGTTCCACACCGGCACCCCGGCGTATTCGGCGAGTTCCTCGACGCGTGACTGCTCGAAACCCCGGTACTCAATGCCATCGAACATCCGACCCAGCACCCGGGCGGTGTCGGGCATGGATTCCTTGTGCCCGATCTGGGATGCAATCGGATCCAGGAAAGTTGTGTGCCCACCCTGGTCATGGACGGCCACCTCGAAGGCACACCGGGTGCGGGTGGAGGTCTTCTCGAAAATGAGGGCGATGTTGCGGCCCACGAGACGTCGCTGTTCCCTGCCCTGTTTCTTGGCGGCCTTGAGCTCGGCGGCAAGGTCCAGCATCTGGGTCCACTCGCCGCAGGTGAAGTCGAGTTCCTTGAGGAAATTGCGTCCGTACAGGTCAGCCATGAACGAAGTCTACGGGGCACTGTCGATCCATCTCCGGCTGCCCACTCAACGGTCACTCGATGGGCAACCCAGTTGCCATCGGCTTACGAGCCCCCTGCGGAACCCATCACCATCACCCGACCCTGATCAGTTCGTTGATCGCCTCGGCTGGAACCATCGCCATGGCCGCGATCGGCAGCCATCTGAGCGCGCTGCTCATCGGGGTCGTGGTGGCCGTAGCATTGATTACCCAGAACCCTGAGTTTCCATGAAGATGCGCGAAACGTTCCATACGAGTATGTTTTGAAACTCGATCCGGTCGGGGAAGCGGCGCTCGCACAGGGCCCAACGAAGCAGCCCACCTCTACCTGATCAACCCCCGGGTGGCGTCGCGTTCAGTCCCCGAAACCACGCGTCGCCACTCACCCGGGGCCTCACCGGTCGAGCCAGACAATCGACCCAACCCTTGCACCTGGTGCGGGACCGCTATCCCGCACTCTCCTGCACATCCCGGCTACGAATCGGAACTTCGCTTGCCGGCCATCGGCTCCTAAAATCGAGAAACGCACGAGCATTCCGATACAGGAGGTCCACCATGCGTGGAGTCATCATGCACGCCCCCAAAGATGTCCGGGTCGACGACGTTCCCACCCCGGGCATCGTCGAGCCCACCGATGCAATCATCAAACTGTCGGCCGCATGTATCTGCGGCTCCGACCTGTGGCCCTATCGCGGCCAGGAGCCCACCAACAATGCCCCTATGGGCCACGAGTATGTCGGCGTGGTAACCGAGGTCGGTTCTGAGGTCACCACCGTCGCTCCCGGCGACCTGGTGATCGGTTCTTTTTGCCTGTCCTGCGGGAAATGCGAGATCTGCCGCTCCGGCTATCCCTCGCGCTGCATCAATGGCGGATTCATCAGCGGCACCCAGGCCGAAATGGCCCGGGTGCCGCTAGCCGACGGAACCTTGGTGAAGGCTTCCTCGGCTACTCCGCTTACCCCGCAGAAGCTGCGCTCCTACCTGGCTGCTTCCGACGTGCTGGGCACCGGATGGTTCGGTGCCGTGGCTGCCGAAACCGGGCCCGGGAAAACGGTGGTGGTTGTCGGTGATGGAGCCGTCGGCCTGATGGCCGTGCTCGCCGCAAAACAATTGGGAGCCGAACGGATCATCGCTATGAGCCGCCACGCCGATCGTCAACAGTTGGCCCGCGAGTTCGGTGCCACCGATATCGTCGCCGAGCGGGGCGATGAGGGCGTGGCAAAGGTGAAGGAACTCACCGGCGGGCTAGGCGCGCACTCGGTCGTCGAGGCGGTGGGCACTCACGCCTCAATGCAGCAGGCCATCAGCTGCTGCCGTCCTGGGGGCCACGTCGGTTTCGTCGGTGTCTCCCATGACCAGACCCTCGACGGACTCCAGCTATTCTTCAGCCAGATCCATCTGCACGGCGGCCCGGCCCCGGTGCGTCGTTTCCTGCCCGATCTCATCAAGCTCATCGACGACGAGGTGATCGACCCGGGCAAGGTCTTCACCCTGACCCTGCCCCTCGAAGAAGCCGCCCGCGGCTACGAGGCGATGGACAAGCGGGAAGCCATCAAGGTTTTCCTGGAGGTCTGAGATGACGAAATGGGCGTCTCGGTCGCCTGAATCTCGCGTGGCCGAGACGCCCATTGTTTCGTCCACTACTCGTACGCTGCGGTGGAAAATCACGTCTACGCGTCGCGGTTTTTGAGAAGATCGCACGCCGTCCAGATGAGATCGATGATGTAGACAGTAGCCCAGACACGGAGCACGACGGAGGCCGTGGTGACGATGCCACCAGTGAAGAACTGGTGTATAACCCATGTGATGACTGCCGCTGCAGCGAATAATCCACTGTGCCAAGCGAAATCGATGAGAATCTCACGGCGAGATGTGAGGCTCGTCCGCCTGTTCGAGCGGGTGTCAGAGGCAGACGCTGACTCCTCTGTCCCAAGATCGCCTTGTTCCGGGGCGGGTGCAGGTGCCAGATCCTCGTCACATTCCGGTGTCGGCGCAGGGTAGTCGGCAACCTCAAGACGCCTGACTGCTGCCGGAACCAGCACCGCGCCCAATGCGATGATCACCGCACAGACGCTGCAGGCGAGGAGCCAACTTCCCGACTCGTAGAGCAATCCCGCGGCAAGCGAACCGATGACCGCTCCGGCAAGGCAGGCCCCCTCGTACAGGCTCAGTCCTCGGCCAAGGTGCATACTTCCCGTCGCCTCAGCGATCACGGACTGCTGCACGGGGATGACAATGGACCAAGCAACCGCGGAGAGCACCCATAGTGCGGCGATCCACCAGGGAGTTGGCGCGAGCGCGAGGCCCGCTGCGAAAAGCGCGCTCGACACCGAGCCCAGCATGAGCATTCTGCGACGGCCAAACCGCAGGACCAACCGATGCAGGTAGGGCGGGAGAATGCTCAGCGCGATCGCACCCGGTAGGAACACGTACGCAATCTGGACGACATCGAGATGGAACCCGCGCTGCAGGTGCAGCATCAGCAGCAGGCTGACAGATGCCTCCGCGGTCATTGTCGTCATCACGGCCACGAGCATCGGCCGGAGCTTGGTACCGATTCCTCGCAATCCTTGCAACGGCGTGCTCGGCAACTCCGCGCAGTCTAGCCCCGCATCGTTCGCACGGGTGCGATGACCTCGTTCACTGAGCAGACCCCAGACGGCGAGAAGGCAGCACGCGGCTGCGCCCGCAAATACCCAGCGGTATCCGGTGATGGAAAGAAGGATGATCGCTGGGACTACGATCAGCCAGCCACCGGTCTCCTCGGCTGCGACCAGCTTCGCGAACACACTCGAATCCTCCGAGAGTCGTTCGCCGATGCTCGCCCGGATTGCCACCCACAAGAACGCCTCGGCTGCACCGGTGACGACTGCGGCGATCAACGCCAGCGGCAATCCGGTGGACAGGGCATAGAGCCCGCAACCCACCGCGAATGCACCTGCCCCGGCACCGGCGACGGTCGAACGATCCACTCGGTCGACAACCATCCCAGCAAGCGGTCGGATGAGCAAAGCTGCCACCTGGTCCGCTGCGATGAGAATCCCTGTCTGTCCCGGGCTCAAACCGAGTACCGCCCCGGCGAACAAGGGAAGGGCGAAGTCGATGACCTGTCCCACTCCGCTGGTGAGAGTCGCACTGTCCAGTATTCGGCGCTCATGACGCAACGCGGCACTGCTGTTGGGTGGCATTAGATCCTCACTTTGGTAATACGATCGAGTTAACAAAACTCATGCTAACACATTTGTGCTAGCATGAGTTGGTGCCCAAGCTCATCGATCACGACAAACGCCGGGAAGAAATCGCAGAGGCGACGTGGCGAGTGATCCACACCGAGGGCATCAGTGGCGTTTCCATCCGTACCGTCGCCACAGAAGCCGGGATCTCCACCGGTTCGATCAGGCACGTCTTCCCCAGCAAGACCGAGCTGCTCGTGCACGCCACAGAGCTGGTGGGGCAGCGAGCGGGGCTCCGCATCCAACGTCATCTTGATGAGCCCGACCCGCGAAAGCTCGCTCTGGCCGTCGTCGAGGAGCTTCTTCCTCTTGATGCTGAGCGCCGGGCGGAGATGGAGGTCACCGTTGCACTCATCGCCGAAGCACCGGGGAACGACCGCATCCGGGAGGTTCTGGATGAGAGCTACAAGACCGTTCGGGAGGTATGCCGACTTCTGGTTGCCCGGCTGCATTGTGCGGGGCTCACTACCCCGGGGTTCGACATAGAGGCAGCGACAACGGCACTACACGGGCTGGTGGACGGACTCGCCATCCACCTACTCATCAACCCTGGCCCTGACTTCAAAAAACAGGCCCTGCACATGATAGAGGTCTTCCTTGACCATTCATGTGGTGGTTGACGTGAGGCGACTGGTGTGGTGGGTGCGATGATTCGCTACGATCACGCCGTATCTACGCAGCGACGGTGACCCTGGTCGAGGGGGCCTTCCTTGTCAGGGCCTGACGCCATTGCGGAAGCTGGCCAGCAGGTTCCGGGAGAGCCGGTCGTGTTCGCGGGCAAGAAGTTCGCGCTCCCCAAAAACGACGGTCGGCGGCTGGTGGGCTTTGCGAGCCTGCCTATAGGCGGTCATGACGGCCCTGTCGATCTCGCGAGAGCTCAGGTCGGTGTCCAGCCAGTCCGGGTCGAAATTCGCCGCGACGGGTTGACCGAAAATACCCAAGACAATCACGACGCCGTTCTGGCAGGCAGAACCCGTGGATTGGGCCCCAACCCACCGAGTGGGCGGCACGTCGCCGAGCTCGTCGATGGCGGCCTGAATGCGATCACGTTCTTTGGTCATCTGGGCGAACACGTGCCATCCGACCGGCCCCTGGAAAGGCTCGACGGGCAGCGGATCTGGTTCCGGCAGAGGGTACCGATCGGTAAGATACGTGGCATTGATCAACATAAACGCCGCCGCGAAAGCCTGATCAAGGCTGTATTTCTCGGTTTTCTTGCGCCAGTTGAGCGAAAGACGCACCTTGCGCACCGTCAGGTCGGGATCAGCCCAGACCCGGATCACCCTCTCGGGATCGGGGAACCCCAGTTCGGGAGACCATGCCGAAGTGAAGCTCTTCTCGTCGTCGGCTGTCACCGAATCCTGCTGAGCAGGCCTACCACCGATGCCCGCCGCAGTGGGGGCATGCGCTTCTTCGTCATCGTACATAGGTTCTTCTTGCGGGCTGTCGTACCGGGGTGGTGCGAGGATGTCGTCGGTTATGTGGTGTGGCCATTCGAGACGTTGTTTGGGAGTGGACGGGTTGTTCATCGTATTACACCTCAACTCCTCAGCAAAAATGACTCATTTGGGGGCAATGACACCACCAGGATGCTGAGCAAGCCCAAGCCTGGCAGTCGACAACTCCCAATACAGATTCACACCATCATTACTCGCAAAATGAAGATACGAACCATCAGGAAACACATCACGAGTCACATCCAAACCCGTCTGTGCCTTAATCTGCCCAGCAACCTCCAACGCAAACCCCGGATCATAATCCGACAACAAAAACGACGGCGGCAACTCAGTCTCCGGAGTCATATTCGGATTAGAATCACACCCCACATCCACCGGAGGCCCCGAAGAAATCGTCACAACCGTCGTTTTACACGGCTCACCCCAAATATCAGTAGCCCACATCCCATCCGCCTGCTGACCAATCGATATTGTACTCAACCACACCGTCCAACTCGTCAACGCCCCACCCTGCGGCAACACCTTCGGCAACACCCGAGCCAACGCAGCAACCTGCTCCGGATCAAAAGGATCCGGAAAATCCGGAACCCCCACACCATCCACCGTCCCACTATCCTCAAAAGGACGCTCGCTAATATCATCCTTATTTTTACAAGTAGTCGTGAGCGCATGATAACCCGCAGGAGTAATCATGTCATACACCGCAGGGTTCTCACACCGACCCCCATCAAGAACCTCACGATACCGAGCAATCAACCCCGACACATCAAACTGCGACAACGACGCCGCCCCCCGCACACGAACACCCCCCTGATCGGTCACCTCATAAAGCTTCAAATCACCAAGTTCCAAGCTCAATTTCTGCAATTTACCCTGATAAGACGTCATCACAACAAGATGATCTACAAAAATGCTCATCTGAAGCACCTGAGCATCACGAGAAATCCCCGACTGACGAATAATCTCCTCTAACTGATCCTCCAACTCCACCCCCGGCCCATACCGACGATGACACCCCGACACCACCAACACCAACACCAACACCACCGACACCACACGAACCACCACAACAACTCCTCCCACTCATATAACGTCACACAACAAGCCCGACCAGCAACTCGGGCTCACCAGCCCGGCTTGAACCTGCCATCGGGCAGGCCATCATCACCGCCGGTGGTGCACAGATCCTCAGCATCGGCATCCACATCGGTGTCGTAATCGGTGCTCGCGCCCTGCCAGCACAACGCGGCCTTGGTCGCCGCGGCCAGCTGAGTGCCGATGTCTTGCGAGGCGGCCTGCCACTCCTGGGATTCGGCGGCCACCGACTCCAGCTGGCATTTCGCCCGCTCCACGATCTCGATCATGAACCGCGTGCGCTTGTAGAACTGGTGATCCAGCAGCTGTCCCCGCGACAACTGGCTAAGCTCGTACCGGGTGCTGTCTTCATTGAACTCGACATTCCCGCTTTTTTCGACGTGCAGGTTCTGGAAATGCAGGCAATCGGCGGTGATCTGCGCGATCACCGTCTGGATCACCGACACCGCCTCCACCGACCCCTTGGTGTTGCGCACCAAATCCACCAAAACATGGGTGCGCTCGGCATTACGCATCGTGTTGTCCGCATACTGCTGCGCGGCCGCACCGCTCCACTGCGGGATCACCGACAGTTCCCGGGCCCGCTGCTCTAGATCACCTAGATCGGCGATGATGGCCTTCCACTGCTCCACCGCGCCCATATTGCCCACGATCATCCCGGCAGTCTCGACGAAGGGCACCAAAAGCCCATCCAGCTCGCCGATCACAGCCCTCGCCCTGGCCTCCAGCTGGGCGAAGGACTCCACCGATGCCGAGGCATCATGGCCGTCGGTGCAATACCATGTCCGCAGATACCCGCGCGCGATCTCCACCTCGGCCCGGTCATTGGCGATTGCGGTCTCCACATTGTCGGCCATCACCTTGTAGAGATCACGGATATCTGAATCGTTCGAGAAGCGCACCTCACCGCATGCATCGGTCATGATCGATGCCGATTTCGGGGTCTGCCTGTTCTCGGGAATGATGATCTTCATGGTTCCTCCGGTAAACGAGCTGTGAAAGCATTTTGGGTCTCGGTGTCGCCGTAGTCGGCGGAGGTCTGGCGCATCTTGGTCGAGGAATCCTGGTAGACCGATGACACCTGCCCGGTCTGGGTCTGCGCAGCCCCGGACGCCGAGGTATACGCCGCGATGGGACGCACCACCATCCCGAACTGCACCGCTGCCGCCACATCGCCGATGCGCTGCGCAATCTGCGACATGCCCGACGACATGTCATCCCACTTCGTCGAGGCGGTATCCAATTCCGCGGGCTCTACCTGGAAACCAGAACCCGCCCCGCCAGGTGGCGGCGCACCACCCGCCCCACCAGAACCAGCCGTGGGAACTGCCGGGGATGGCGCCGCGGGCACACCCGCGGCAGTCGAATCTGCCGAGCCATTCGCCCCACCAGCCGCTGGGCCTGAGGCCCCGCCCCCATCTACCGGGGACCCACCGGCTGGCGGCGACGACACCGCACCAGATCCACCGGACCCCGCGACGGCACCTGTTCCGGTGCGTGTCCATAGGCCGGTGGTCGGATCGTAAGACATTCCCGTATACGGGTTGTGGTAGACACCGGTAGACGGATCACGCACACCGAAACGCTCAATGAACCCTGGGTCTCCCGGGGACCATGGCCGACCCGTGGCGGGGTTGATGCCGAATCCCTGATCGGGGCCACCACCGGCAGCGATCGTTCCACTGGCACCGCCAGCACCGGCAGACCCCAGGCTCGCCGAGCCCGAGCCAAGGCCACCGGGAGCGGATACCCCACCACCTGCGACTCCTGGGGCCACCGGGGGCGTCATGGGTGCGCCACCAAGAGTGGTGTGCGAAACGCGGGCTGCCTGGCGCCCCGCATCCGCCGCCCCTTGTGATCCTCCCATCATCGGCGGCATCATCCCGCCTGAGGCGGGATCCTTCTTGGCCTTCCGGCCACCGTCGGCGGGATTGATGTCTTCTTCGATCAACTCCAAAGCGGCGACCACGTCATCGGTGTCGGCGCGGTAACCAGAAACCTCAGCGGTCGCCGCACGAAACAATCCCTCATCATTCAATGGGTGGCCCATACAACTGCCTCCAAAACCATCAAGGGGTGCAATTCAGGTGACCTGGGTACCAAATACCCAGTCGGCAGATCATCGTGAACAGCACGATACCCCATGGTGGATACACCGCGTCAACCGGTTTTCGTATCGCTGTTCTGAGGCAAGGCGCCCGTCCGTGGATGCTGCAGCGCGACGCATAGTCTTGAGCCCATGACAAAACTGCTGTTCGTCTGCCACGGGAACATCTGCCGCTCGACGATGGGTGAGCAGGTGGCCAGGGCATGGATCGACCGCGACGCTTTGGCGATCGACGTCGATTCCGCCGGGGTCTCTGACGAGGAGCACGGCAATCCGATCGACCCGCGAGCTGCCCGGGTGCTGCGCGAACACGGCTACCCCACCGGATCACACCGCGCCCAGCAGGTGACCGCAGCAATGATCGCCGACGCCGACCTGGTGCTCGGTTTCGAGCCACACCACGTGCAGCGGATGCGGCATCTCGCCCCAGGTGCCGACGACATCAAGCTGGTCACCGACTTCGATCCTGCGGCGGTTCCCGGATCCGGCATCGCCGATCCCTGGTACGGGGACCGCAGCGGTTTCGAGGAGACCCTGAGCGCCATTGAGGCCGCAATGCCCGGAATCCTCGCCGCCCTAGGCTGAGGAACGCATTCGACCCTGCGATATTCTTCGCCAACATTGTCTGCGCTCGTCACAGCGTAGAAAGCAGTTATGTGACGAAGTCACGTATTAGGCTGGGGCCATGAGCTTGTTCCTGGCAGGTGATGGATTCCCGGCGAGCGATCCCGCTGCTGGGGGAATTGACGCGGCCTGGGATGAATTCATCCAGTCAGCCTCCGGCACCGGACGTAAACGCGGCGTGCGCCGCCGTCGCAGGTTGGCCCGGGGCCCACAACCCACCGGACAGACCACCGGAGCCGCTGGCGGGACCACCCCTGCATCGAATATCGAGCAGGGCGACCGGCAAAGCACCGAAACGGTCGCAGAACAAGACGTGCCCCCGCCCGCCAACGACCGCATCCTGGTGATCTACACCGACGAGGCCTCGGCACGGCAGGCCGCCGAGGCGATCGGTGCCCGCAATCCACAGCTTGAGGTCATCACCGCGCCAGTCACCACCGGCGAACTCGCGCTGCCGGATTCCCCGGATCTGCTGGGCGGCGTGGTGCTGACCCCGGCCTGCGCCACGACCCTGCTCGCCGCCCTTGCTCCGCACCGGCAGATACTCTCCACACTGGTGCGCCGGGGTACGCCGCTGCTGGCCCTCGGTTCCTCCGCCGCCGTCATCGGAGCCAGCATTCCTGGCCCGGAAGGTGAACCTGTTGAGGCCCTGCGCTTGGTAGGGGTCGGGGTGAGCGTCGAACCAGTGCTTAACCACACCATCGATGCCATGACCCGCTCGAAGCTACGCACCACGGTGATCATCGATCCCGGTACCGTTTTGCGAGTGGATGCGGTGACCGGACGCACCAAGGTGCTCGGCGCAGGCCGCACCACCTGGGTCGGCCATGGCGAGGACCACTTCATCATCCACCACGAACCGACCAGCGCCCCTACGGGCGAGATCGACTGACCGGAGGCGACATGCACATCCTCGTTGTCGACGACGACCAAGCAGTCCGCGATTCCCTGGCCCGCTCGCTGCAGTACGGCAGTGGATACGAGGTCTCCACCGCCGAGGATGGGGTGATGGCCCTGGCAAAGCTCTCCTCAATGCGCCCCGACGCGGTGATCATGGACGTCATGATGCCCAAGCTCGACGGGCTACAAACCACCCGCGTGCTGCGCGAGAACGGCAACGACGTGCCGATCCTGATCCTCACCGCCCGCGACGCGGTAGACGACCGGGTCGACGGCCTGGATGCCGGTGCCGACGACTACATGGTTAAGCCCTTCTCCCTGGAGGAGCTCACCGCCCGGATCCGGGCCCTCACCCGGCGCTCCCGCCCCGAGCAGGAAGAATCGAACGAGGTACTCATCTTCGAAGACCTGCGGATGGACACTTCCACCCGCGAGGTCGCCCGGGGATCACGCCGGATCAATCTGACCCGCACCGAGTTCGCCCTGCTGCAGGCCTTCATGGAACACCCACGGCGGGTGCTAGAACGCTCCTGGCTACTCAACGAGGTGTGGGGGTTCGACTTCGCGACCACCCAGAACTCCCTCGATGTCTACATCGGCTACCTGCGTCGCAAGACCGAGAACAAAGGTGAACCCCGACTCATCCACACCGTCCGCAACGTCGGCTACGTGCTCCGCGAAACGGCACCGTGAATCCTCTGGCCTCCTGGTTCCACCGCACCATGGCGGGCACCGCCCTCCAGGGCCGCCTGGCACGGCTTACCTCCCTGGGGGTGGCGATGGCTGTGTTGTTCATCGGCTTGGCCACGTATTACGCGGCGCGAGCCACAATGTATTCCGAACTCGACCAGGAACTGATCGAGGTGGCTTCCTACGCTTCCCCCTTGGTCGGCATTGAGGTTGACGGGCTGGGCGGGCTGAATGCATCCTCCCTGCAGGCCGCCAATGTCTCCTTGATGCTGGTATCCACCAAAGGCGACGTGTTGCGGGTGCCGGGCATGCGAGAGACCATCGACCCGGGGGTGGAGGAAATAGCCATCGCCCGTACCCAGCAAGGCTCCTCAACCCGCACTCTGACCAGCAGGGATGGCTCCCACTATCGGGTGGTGGCGGTTCCTGCGACCATCGATTCGGGCAAATACGCCATGGTGATCGGTCGCTCGCTGGGCCCAACAACCACCACCTTGTGGGTAATGGGCAATGTGATCGTCGTTATCGGGGCGATCTTCATTTTGCTCTCGGGTGCTATGGGGTCTTGGTCCGGCCAGCGTCTTACCCGCCCGTTGCGCGACCTGTCCACCGCTTTGACCAGGGTCACCGAGACCAATGAGTTGCAACCGATCGGCGTCTATACCGACGATGAGCTGGGCGAGCTATCACGCTCCTTCGACACGATGATGCACTCCCTCGATTCCTCCCGGGAACGCCAAAAGCGCCTCATTGCCGATGCAGGTCACGAGCTGCGCACCCCGCTGACCTCCATGCGCACCAATGTGGAACTGCTGGTGGCCGACGAGAAATCCGGAATGCTGCCCGAGGGAGCCCGATCCGAGATCCTCAACGACGTCGCAGCCCAACTGGGCGAGTTCACCTCCTTGGTGGGCGACCTAGTGCAGTTGAGCCGCGACGATGTGGTGACCCCGGCCCCCGAGCCCCTAGACTTCGCCGACGTAGTGCGCTCGACAATCGAACGCGCCAAGCGACGCGGCCCGCACCTGGGTTTCGACGTCAAACTGCGCCCGCACTTCATCATCGGCGAACCCGACACCTTGGAACGCGCCGTCACGAATTTGCTCGACAATGCAGTCAAATTCTCCCCGGATGCGGGCACCGTGCATGTACGCCTGATCGACGGAACACTGACCATCTGGGACGAGGGACCAGGCATCGCCGAAGAAGACCTGGAGCGGATCTTCGACCGCTTCTATCGTTCCGACAAGGCGCGGAACACCCCCGGAACAGGTCTTGGCCTGTCCATTGGCGACCACACCATCCGCTCCCATGGCGGCGATCTGGGTGCTCGGAATCATCCCGGTGCCGGTGCAGAGTTCTGGGTCACCCTCCCGGCGGCCGATCCCGAAGACCTCACCGACTAAGGCTGCCCCAGCGCACTGCCCAGCCGTACCGCTCACCGACCAAAGTTCGCCCACCGGCTTCATCTCGGCATGGTGATCTGCAGTGTTGACTGTGACGTAACGTCACGTGCTGGGATGTTCCCCATGCAGGTAAAACAGCTTGCTGAATGGGCAGGCACCACAGTGCGCACGGTCCGCCACTATCACCACCTAGGGCTGCTCGAGGTGCCCCCGACCGTGCGGGGCCGACGCGACTACACGATTGCCCACCTCGCGCGGCTGCTGCGCATCCGCTGGCTGGCCGACAGCGGGGTGCCCCTCGCCCAGATTTCCGAGATCCTATCCGCCGAGGACGAAGGCACCCTGCGCGAGACGGTGCGTCACGACCTAGAGCAAGTACGGCAGGCAATCATCGCCGAGCAGGAGAAGCTCCGGCGTCAGGCCGAGCGCCTCGACGACGTGTTCGAACGGCTGGACGACGGCGAACCGCTGTCGCCGATGCCAACTGCACTGTCGGAGTTTTACGACGACCTCACCGAGAGGATCATCGCCTCCGGCAACAGCCCGGGCAGCATCAAGGTGGAACGCCAGATTATGCTGGTGATGGCGGCGCATGGGATGATTCCACCATCGGTCGGCCCCTTCCTTGCCGCCCTCGACGAGGATGACCTGGACCTGTGTGCCCGGCAGTTCGCCGACTTCTCCGAACTCGTCCACCTCAATGGTCCCGAAGGGCTCGACGCAGCGCACGAACTCGCCAGACGTAGTCAGTCCCTGATGCTGAAGCACAAGCAACCGCTCTTGCGGGTGCTCGCCGACATATCGGGCGGGGCCGCCGGACGGACCGCATGGATGCTGACCAGGATGCTGACCGTCTCTGGCTACCCCCATCCGCTGCAGGTGGAGTTCGCCAATCATCTGCTGGCCCTGATGGACCAGGACCCCGATTTCTCAGCGACGATCCGCCGATGGGCGGGAGAGGAGCCACGATTGTGAGCGAGTTCCAACCGATCAGGGTGGAATCCCTGGTTAAACGCTTCGGGTCATTCACGGCCCTCGACGGGCTGGACCTGGTGGTCTCACCCGGTGAAGTGCACGGTTTCCTCGGCCCCAATGGCGCCGGGAAATCGACCACCATCCGGGTGCTGCTGGGGCTCTATCGCCCCGATGCGGGCATCGTCCGTGTGCTGGGCAAGGATCCAGCACACGAATCGGCAACAATCAATCGTCAGGTGTCATACATCCCCGGAGACGTCGCGTTATGGCCGAACCTGACCGGCGGTCAGGTGCTGGATGCCTTGGCCGGATTACGTGGGTCTCGTGACGAGGCCCGGGAAAAAGAACTCAGTGAGTTGTTCGACCTGGACCTTTCCAAGAAGGTGCGCACCTATTCGAAGGGCAACCGGCAGAAGGTAGCGCTGGTCGCAGCGCTGTCGGCTCCCACCAAACTGCTCATCCTTGATGAGCCGACCAGCGGGCTAGACCCGCTGATGGAGAAGGTCTTCACCGACCAAGTGCGGTTGCTGGCCGAACGGGGCCGCACCGTGCTGTTATCCAGCCACATCCTGGCCGAGGTACAGAACCTGTGCTCGGCAGTCACCATCATCAAGGCAGGGAGGGTCGTCGAACACGGTGACCTGGCCACCTTGCGCCGTCTGTCGCTCACCCGGGTGGAGATGGTCGCCGATCCCTCCGTTTTGCCCCAGGTCACCACCGAATTGGCAGAGTCCGGCATCAAGGCCACCGGCGACGGTACTCGTCTAGTGATCCAGGTGAGCACCGAACAGGTCCCTGCGGTCCTCGGCATCGCTGCCAGCCATCAGATCGGCCAGGTGACCTGCGAGCCGGCCTCCTTGGAAGACCTGTTCCTCTCCCACTACCAGGAGTCATGATGAACTCCCTGTGGCCCTCAATGCGCCTGCTGGTGCGGCGCTGCCGCATCCAGATACTCGCCTGGCTGCTACCGCTGTGGGCGCTGGTGGCCTCTACGGCACCCTCCTATGAGGATGTCTATCCATCGCTGGCCGAGCGCGAGATGCTCGTGGGCGCCATGCGGGATTCACCGGGCACCCGGATTCTCTACGGCATTCTCCCCACACCAGGGACCATCGGCCAGTTGGTCCAGTGGGAGACCGGAACTTATCTGGTGTGGTGCTCCGGGCTGATGAGCATTCTGCTCACCTGCCGCATGATGCGTGGTGATGAGGATACCGGGTTGGTCGAGATATCCAGAGGTACCGGTGTGGGGCGCTGGGTCGGTTTCTGGGCTCCGGTGTTCGTCGTGTGGGGAACAACGGCCCTGCTCGGGGCCGGAATATCCGGAGTCATGCTCGCCGAGCGCAGCACCGTCGAAGAGCTGACGGTCAGCGGCTCGCTGGCCTTCGGGGCCTCGATAACGATCACCGGGTGGGGGTTCGCCGCACTGACGGCTCTCATCTGCCAACTCGGGCGCGATCTCACCCAGGCACGAGGCACGGCGATCGGGGCCTTCGGGGTGATGTTCGGGCTGCGCGTCGCCGCCGATGACCGGGACGGTTTGTCATGGCTACGGTGGGTGACCCCGATCGGCTGGCGGGATATTGTGCAGCCCTTCACCGATGATTCCTGGGCACCGGTCATAATCTGCACGCTGGCTGCCTTGGGAATACTAGGAATCGCTGGGCTGGCCTTCGGGAAGCGTGAGCTCCTATCCGGCTACCTCCCAGACCGCACGATGAGTACCAGACGGTGGCGGGTCCACGGATTCACCGGCCTATGGGTCCGACTTGCCCGGAGCGGTTTCCTCGGCTGGGGTGCGGGAATCGGCGCCCTCGCCGCCCTGTTCGGTGCGATGACAGGATCGTTCACCGACATGCTGGCCCCGGATTCCCCAACCAAGGTATGGGTGGACAAGATGGCCGACGGCAGTGCGGTAAAACAGCTGATGACCCTGCTCACCACGATGACCGTGCTGCTCGTCGCATCGGCCGCCGTACGTAGGGCGAACACCCTGGCCCAGGAGGAACGTGAAGGGCTAGTGGAACTGGAAATAGCCACCGGTATGAGCCGCGCCCGTCGCTACTGGGTGCACCTGGGTTTGGTGGTTCTTGAGGCCATCATGCTGACCGGGATTGCCGCAGGCTCCCTGGCATGGGTCACCTCCTCCCAGCTGACCACGGATCATGCCGTGGCCCGAGCCGCGGTGTTCGTGCTCACCCAGATACCGGGTGTGCTCGCCGCCATCGGGCTGGCGATGGCCATCGTCGGCCTGGTACCCCGACTGGCCTCCGTGATGTGGGTGGTCATCGGCTGGAGTCTGTTCGCCCAGTCCTTCGGGGGCCTGGTAGACCTGCCGGACTGGGCGCGGGATCTGTCGATCGTCGGGCACTGCCTCGACGTGGTGGGTGACCCGGAATGGGTTCCGCTGGCCGTCCAGGCGGGGATTGCCATCGCGAGCCTGCTCGTGGGCTTCTTCGGTTTCTCCCGACGCGACGTGGGGTCCTGAACCCTGCGACGCTGAACTGCACCGGGTACAAGTCCGGGCCCTAGTTCCTCGCAGCGCTCCGGGGGATGTAGTGGCCCGGATACCCGGTCATTTGGTCAGCTGTCTGGCCCCACACTGGCGTCCAGGCCTTGGTCCATGCGGTCAGGAATCGGCAGCCGGGTGGCACCCTGTTCTCCGGCACATAGTTCTCGGCACGTGGCCGGGCTGTTTCCGTACAGTTCCCGACCCAGTTGATCATCACATCTAGATCTAGAGAGTACCCCGGATACAACCTTGGTGGTGTCTCACTGCCCGAGTCATTCTCAGACGACTCGACAGAGAGTAGAACGTTGGGCATGAAAAAGATATTCACCGCAGCAATGATCGCTGCAGCCCTATCCTTTCAGGCTCCGTCAAGTGATTTCGCCACGGCACCCAGTGTTTCAGCTGTTCCCATGATTCATTTTTGCAGCATGTTTCCATTTTTCCCCGGATGTTGACCATTTCTTTTAACCAAGATCTCCTCTTTAGTCTTAATCTGACTACCCATCCAGGTGGTGGACACCGGCCGAGTCTGCCCCCGAATGAATGGTGATTCCTGGACTTCGCATCTGCCTGACCCCAGCGTGGTCCACTGACGACCTCTCCTGAGGCAGGCCTTCGCCCCTTGTCGAGGCGGCATGGGCCTGGCTGGGTTCAGACGCAATAAGGCGAAAACCGAGGCCTCCACCACCTGCTGGGGTAACATCTGCACATGCGTGTGGGTCAGCGACGCATCAGACAGTACGCGGATGGAATCCTGCCCACTATCGATGTGATCGCTCCACTGATTGCTGGTGTGACCCTGCTGATCTTGGTCGTCCTCGGTTCGGTCGGCAAGGAGGTCGTCCCGCTCAAGTTGTTCGGACAGATGCTGCTGTGCTTGGTGGTTGCCAGTTCCAGCTTTTCCGCACGCTATTCCGCCGCAATATCACTGACGCTGTTCGGAGGCCTGGCCACTACCGAGAGCGTCACAAGTGGGTTCACCATCGTGGCAGCGATGGTACCGATCGTGACCCTTGGTGCGAAGGGGATTCGCACCATGATGGTGCTGTACGCGGCGATCTTATGGCCACTGCTCGCGGTCCAGGACGCTGCTTGGCCTGCTGAGTGGCACAGGTTCGTGTATGTGCTGATCCAGTGGGGCACCCTTGATCTAGTGGCGCTGGCCCTTGGGCTCACCTTCGCGGCGATTCACCGTCAAGCCGATCAACGCGACCTGCAGCGTCAGCGAGAGCACCAAGTTGAGCGGGAACAGCTGTCGAGAAGACTGCACGAAACCGCAGCCCGGTCTCTCACCCATGTCAGCTTCCTCTGTGCAGACCTGGCCAGCACGCCCGACCTACCCGAACCGGTGGTCCGTGATCTGCTCGGCATCTGCGATATTGCCCGCAGCGGCGTGGCAGACCTGCACACCCTCATGGACCAGCTCCAAGATCATGATCACGACATTACTTCCTCAACCACTGAGGCCATACAACAGGAGTGCGCCACGGCCATCCGCCAGCTCGATGAGGCCGGATACCGGGTTTCCACTGAAATCCTCCTGTCTGATGAAGACAAACGCCACCACTGCGCACTGTTCCACGACGTATTGACCGAAGCCGTCGAGAACATCGTCAAGTATGGCAGTCCGGAAACTGCATGCTCGCTGTCAGTCGAGGCCTACCCGCCACACTACGTCCTGACTATGATGAACGCGATCAACGATGATGCCACCCATGTCGAAGGCGGCTTTGGGCTCAAGGACATGCAGCGTCGCCTGCAACGCATGGGTGGCCGACTCGAAACGCAACGGCTCGAAGCGGGCGTGCCTTTGTGGGTACTAACCGCGCACATCCCCCAAGGTGATACCGATGATTGAACACTCCACCGTCGTCGTGGTCGACGATGACCCGATCGTCCGCCAGGCTTTGACCTCATTGATTTCCAGGGGTCTGGGAGTGGAGCACATATTGAGCTTCACCGACGGCAGCGAGGCCGTCGAATTCTCTCGTCTGCACCATGCCGATGTCTACATCATGGACGTACGCATGAACCACACCGACGGATTCGTTGCCACTAGTCATATCCGCCGCAACTCGCCAGACAGTGCCATCATCTTGATGTCCAGTGTGGAAGCAGACGGAGTGTCGTTTACCGCCCAATCCGTCGGTGCCGACCACTTCCTGCTGAAAACCACCCCCGCGCCGGAGATGACAGCCATAATCCGGCAGTTCCTCGAACGCGGGCACAGCGACCACTCCACCGCAGATCACAATCCATCCGATCCCGAGGCGACAGACCCCACAAAGCTCACCCACCGCGAACTCGAAATCCTCAAATTGCTGTGCCAAGCCCGCAGCAACCACGAAATCGCACAAGAGCTGTCGATCTCCGAGGCCACGGTGAAGATCCATGTCAGTTCCATCATGACCAAGCTGCATTGCAACTCCCGCCTTCAAGTCGTCATCACGGCCCTCAAGCACGGGATCTGCAAGCTCGATTGACTGATCCTGCCCAGCACCAGGTCCCGTCACGGTCATCGAAGTTCTGGGGGAAAACCGGCGACCCCATGCGGGGAAAGCAGTTCTTCGTAGACTGTGCCCGGTCACTACGCAAAGTCCACTTGCAGCTCACCACCGCATGAACAATCGGTCGTTGCTGATTTCGTTGGCGGATAACAGCCCAACGACCGGTTTCATCGTCAACGAGACACCTCGTTCGATTGATCGCCAAGTCAGGTTCGGGAATTCTGGTTCGGAGTGGGTGTGAAATTTGAGGCCGGGATGGCACCGACGCGTCACCCCTCCTGCTCTTGTACCCAGGCCTCGATCCTGCGGGTGAATTCCTGGGGCTGACACAGGCTGGATGGATCGAAGGAGCCGGGGATGACGGCAAACTGTGAACCCGGAATCGCCCGGTGGGTGCGTCGCATCATATCGACGGCGAACAAGGAATGGTCACCCACCAAACACAGTGCTGGTGTCGTACATCCTGCGAGCAGTTCCTCATAGCGCACGGCATTGACCGCACGCCGCTGCAACACGAGATCCCGCATACGAGCGGTGGCCAGCGTGTCGGCCAGGGCCTGACCCGCCTGTGGCCACCGCCGGTAGCCCGACCGCACAGTGGCCGTCAGCATCGCACGTGGCAGCAGGCGCAGCATGGCCGGCTGCAAACGGGCAGGCCACAACAGCACCGCCTCACGACGAGTGCGGGGCCGGGTGTCGCACAGACTGTCGCAGATGACAGCGGAGGCCAGCAGATCACGATGCCGCAGCATCAGTGTCTGGACAAGGACACCGCCGTAGGAGATCCCCACCACATGTGCACGCTCCACGCCGATACCCCGCACTGCCTGCACGATCGCGTCAGCCTGTACGTCCAGGACCTCGCTGACGGCAAGATCTCCCAGAGGCGGCGATGCGCCACAGCCGAGCACATCCAGGCTCACGCACTGCATTCGGTTACTGAGATCACGCACTTGCGGCGCGTACATGGTGTGGTCGCATCCCAGTCCGGGGATGAATACCACCGCCGGACCGCACCCACGAGACTCGATGAACATGGCGCTCTCCTGTCCCACGCAATCACTACCATTGTAGTATGTCTCGTCGTGAAGAAGTCCTAGACGCAGCCGTTGCCGTCTTCTCTACTGGTGGCCCCCACGCATTGACTCACCGCCGGGTGGATAATCGCGCGAACGTGCCCGCGGGAACCACCAGCAACTTCTTCCGCACTCGCGCGCACCTCGTCCAAGCGGTGGCTCGGGAAATCGGTGCACGGCGGTTGCGCGAACTCCCCGGACAGACACGAGATCGAAACCTGTCGTTATCCTGGCTCGAACTGGTCATCGCAGCCGAACGGGACCCAATGCTCCACGACGCTATCGCGCCCGTGCGCACGGAGATGCTGGCAGTACTCGACCGCGCCAGGACCGATGACCTCCCACTCAGCACCCCAGTTCTGGCCGCGTTGCTGACCGGTGTCGAACTGGTCCAGAATATCTCTCCCGAACCAATCGATACCCTTACCGCGGTGACAGTCCTGGTTGGCACGCCTTCCTCTTCACCCCCGTGCGAGCGTCAAGTAGACAGCTGATCCTCACCCGAAGACCGGGTCTCCTCCCACCTTGCGGAGGAAGTGATCCATCCCAATCAGACGATCCGGGCCGAGCATTGCTTCGATATAGGCAATCGTTTCGGCTGCCAGGCCTTCTCGAAGAGTGACGTCATCGATCAGGTTCACCAATTGCTTGATCGCCTGCAGCGCGAATTTGGGGCCATGGGTGAACTGCGCGGCCCACTGCCGGGCACGCGAGATCACTTGCTGCGGTTCCACAACCTCATCCACCAACCCCACGGCCAAGGCCTGCTGGGCATCCAGTGAACGGCCTGTCAAAAGCAGATCCTTAGCCACCGACGGACCGACCAGGCGTGGTAACCGTTGGGTTCCGCCAGCAGCCGGAACGACACCAAGCCGGATTTCGGGCTGGCCAATGCGCAACTGATGGGAGGCCACGCGATGATCACAGGCGAGTGCCAGCTCGCACCCGCCTCCCAACGCCACACCAGACACAGCTGCCACAACCGGCTGCGGCAACGAAGCCACTGCTTCGAAACTGTCACGCAACAAATGTGCAAAGTCATTGATCTCTTGCCCGTGCAGGTCCCGCATCTCATCAATATCGGCACCTGCGCTGAAGACTTCCGGAGAATCACTGCGCACAACGACGGCGGCAACTTGGTCATCCTCGCTTACCTGATGACATGCTTCACACAGCTGCTGTAATGCTGTGGTGTCCAATGCATTCACCGGACGACGTGTCAGAACGATTTCAGCGATCCGATCATCGACGATGACCTCGATACTGCGGCCATTCATGATCGCTCCCGTTGGGGTCCGGTACTACGGAACACGCTGGCGGTCCATACCATTCCACCGCCCTGGGTAAGCAGGAGCAACACCTGTTTGCCGTCCGATGGCACAGCAGGCGCCAGTAACCTCAGATCACGATAAGGACTGACACCCGAGAGGTCACCGGATCTACGCAGGAAACCCACATTGTTCGTGGCATGCTCCAGCCCGAGATGGGAAATCAGCTTGCGCATGACTCCTGCTCGCCCGCTGGGTACTGCGACGGCAGCGACCTGCTCCCGACTCACTCCAGCATCGGCCAGTGCGGCATCGGCCACCCTCTCGAAAGCGTCAAAGTTAACACTGAGGAATTTACCGCGCAGCATTCCGGGATCCAGTACTTGGTACACCGTGTTCAACGCGGAACGCGGTTCGTCCCACGCGCGACTTCCCGAAGGGTAACCGGCCATGCCGTACAGCGAGCCATCGGCCCACGACCGCGAGGACACCCGTTCGATGGCGCCCACACGCCGTTCGGTCCCGATCACCGCAGCAGCGCCTGAATCACCGAAGATCAAACCCGCTGCGGTGTGTTGGGTCGAGTAGTGATCCCACCGGTCGCCACACAAGATCAAGACCTTCCCGCGGTCAGGGTACATCGCGACGTGGTCTATGGCGTGGTCAAGTTGTGCAGTGAATACATTGCACCCCTGGTACATGTCGAAGGCCTGAATATTTTCCAAGCCAAGTTGTCTGGCCACGTATGGGGCCAAGGTCCGCATCGCGAATTCATGCGGCAGCGTCGAGGCTGTCACCACAACAGATATGTCGGCTGGTTGCATACCGAGACGCTCCAGAAGCGCCTTGCCTGCACGAACCATCAGATCGCTGGCGTGACAACCCGCTTCGGCCACCGGCACCGAAACGACTCCCCAGGAATCAGCCAACGCCGAATCCACCGTTCCCGCTGCGACCAGATCTGCGACCTCCACCCGCCGTGATGGCACGTGAATTTCAACCCCCTCAATGATCGCTGATCCCGGCCCACGCGGTGTATGGCTTTTGATCAGGCCTTCTTGGTTGATCGCCGGAGACGGGGAAGGGCTCGATACCCTGTCGAGGCTGGTCGTGATGCTCATAAGGCACCCTCCAAGACATCCATCTTGGCATGGGCTGCGTCATAGTCGAACAGCACCGAACCATAGCCCAGGCCTGCACCATAGGAGCACAGCAGCACCCGATCGCCGGGGTGAATTCTGCTTGCACGAATCGCCTCGTCCAAAGCGATGAGGCTGGACGCCCCACCGGTGTTTCCGTACCGGCTGTTGTTGATGAATGTCTTGCTCATCGGTATCCCGAGGGTGTTCATGTTGCGTTCGATCATCCGGGCATTTGCCTGATGAAAGATCAGAAAATCAACGTCACTCGGATCCAACTGCGCCTTTGACGCCACGGTAGCGACAGTTTCCGGAACAGCACTTGTCCCGAACGTCCACACCGCACGACCGTCGATCACCGGGGTCCGGAGTTCCTCAGGAGCCGTCACCGTCCCCCGGCCTGCCCACACGACCCGTTCGTAGTCGCCACCTAAGGTGTGCAGGTCTGTTTGGATCTCATGAGCTTGCTCACACACCTCTAAAACCACCGCTCCAGACCCATCGCCTAGGAAGCAGGAGCTGTCCCGGTAATTCCAGTTGATGAACTTGCTGTAGATCTCCGTGCAGACCACCAGCGCACGTCGGCAATCACCATTGGCCAAGAAATTTATCGCCGTCGTCAGGGCAAACGCCGTGTTGGAGCATCCCCCCACATTCATGTCGAATGCCACACACGACGGGATCCCTAGCCTGCTCTGCAACACGCAAGCGGTGGCAGGAGCAGTGTAGTCGGCCTGGAGCGAAGCATGAATGAGCACGTCGATGTCGCTGGGGTCGGCACCGGCAGCATCCATCGCCCTCCGCGCGGCCTCACAGCCGAGATCTGACACGTTCGTCGCATCATCGACAACGCGACGCTCCGCGATCCCGTATGTACGACGGATCCACTCATCATTGGTGTCCATCATGCGCGTGAGATCATGATTGGTGAGCACATGCCGAGGAAGGAACGAACCCGTTCCAGTGACAGTAATTTTTTTCGAAGAGTTCATCACAGAACACCTACCTTAATAATTTGTTTTGCGGATCTGATCACGTTCAGTAGACAAGAGAAAAACAAAACAGTTCCCCTAAACCAAAGACGAGTAATGCCAGCTTGTTGCCACGTCGGATGCGCCCTTCAGCGATGGACCGCTTAAGGTCAATCATGACGTCAAATCCGCTGATGTGCCCCATGTCTTCGATGCAATCTAGCGGAGTAATGCTTGCGGGCAGGCCAAGACGCTGCACAATCTTCGCATTGAATCCTCGCTGCTGGTGCACGATAAACAATTGGTCAAAGCTGGTTGGGTCCTGACCGCTTAACTCACACAATTCCAAGAAGGGACTGGCACACATGTCGACGAAAATGGGCTTGAGCTTGCGGCGATAGTCCTCCACGCTGAACTCGACATTGTCCTGCCACTCGCCGTCAAAGCTGGTGGTAGCCGTGAAGGGATGCGCCACGCCCCCATCACGCAGTACCCCGAGCCTGGGAGTGGCATCATTGATGTTGAGCCACGCTTGGGTGACCAGTTGGCTGCAGCCGCGCTGCAACACCCACGCACATGCTCCATCACCGATGAACTGCGGAAAGGTTCCCCCACCCAAATGCTCTGCTAACGCCACCAAAACAGTGTTCACCGAGGAGTCCGCGGCTAAGATGTCAAGAGCGGCCTGATGCGCTAGACCAGTTGAATTGCATCCAGCGTAGATGTCGAAGGTCGTCGCATCGGCACCCAGCGCATCAGCGATGTATCCGCTCATCTGCCAGTCAAGATAGTCCGAGGTAATGTTATTAGAGATCACTACATCCACCTCTACGGGTGCGATACCAGCTTCTCGGAGTGCATCCCTGGCTGCGGCCAAGGCCATCGAACTAGGGCTGTCCCATTCATTTGCAAGCGGCACCGACCAGCAACCCAGATATTGTTTCAGCCCGGGTTTTTCGGGATCCAGACCCCCTGCAGGAGCCAGAGTCTCCCAAGGATCGACACGACGCTGTGGCAGGTACACTCCGATCCCGGCGATACCGGCCATCATCCGATCCGCTGCGACGACCCCGGGCCGTAACTCATGCTGTATCGTCATCGTCAGACCTCCATCACGGCCGCAGCCCAGTTAGCGTCGATACCCAGCGAAATCACCAACACGTGACTACCGCCGTGTAGTGTCGGCTCAAGGTGCGGGACGGACATTTCCTGCAGCAGCCTCGCCAACGCGAACATGATTCCTGCGGAGCACAGCCACGCATGACCCAGACCAGGTGTGATGAGCCGATGCCGCCCGATCGGGAACCGCCGGGCAAAACCTTCCGCGATATCCGGGGTGGCTGTGTCTAAGACGACGGCATCGACGCTATCCCAGCCGATCCCGGCATCATCCATGGCTCTCGCAATGACGGCATCGGCCCGCTCGACAGTCACTGCCCGCACGAAGCGAGCTGCACGTTCGTTGTGGACCCGGTACACGAAACGGCCATTGCGGCACGGATCTTCGGTCATGGGAACGGCCCAGCCCCCCACCTCACTGTAGACAATGTCATGGAACTGTCCCTCGCTGGATGCAGAAATGGCCATCAGCCGCGGACCGGCGCCACCACGCTCCAGGAGAGCCGCAGCAGCACCATCACCCAACGCTGCATCTCCCAGCCGACGCCCTACGCTGTGGTACTTCCAGTGCTGGGTCGCCAGCACCACGCCACGCTGGGCATCCGGGTTGTTCGCCAGATGACATGCCAGCAGATACAACGCGAACACTGCGCTGTTGCCGCCCTGGGTGAAACTGTAAGTGTGTGCACGGCCCACCCCCAGATCGTCGAGAACCATGCGGCCGGCCAACTGGAACAGATAGTCCCCAGGTCCTTCATTACACACCAGCAGGTACTGTCCATTAAGGTCTTCAACGTCCCGGCCCGCCTGTAGTAGGGCGTCCCGCACCGCAGTAGTTGCCATCGCGTACGGAAGATCCTCAGAACCTGCCGCAGGCACCATCACCGGATCCGGCATCGTCGGTACAGTCACGGCAGCCAGATGGCATGGCAGGAAACGTCCCACACCACCGAGAGTCAATCCATCGATCTTCATCGGGCCACCTCTGCATACTGGTAGATTCCGCGACCGCTCTTGCGGCCAAGTCGGCCTTGCTCCAGTAGCTCCCGCAGCAGTGGGTCAGCGTCGTACCGCGGATGACCGAGCAACGCGTACAGCGAGTCCAGCCCCCTCAGCGCGACATCCACGCCCACCTCGTCCAATAACCTCAGCGGTCCCACAGGCATGTTCAATCCCAGCGTCGCGACGATGTCTATCACCTCCGCAGAGGCCTCACCCTCACTGAGAATGTGTACGGCTTCATGCACCACGGCCTGCGCGAGCCGACTTGCCACGAACCCTGGCTGGTCATTCACCCATGCAGCCACCTTGTCGATCTCGCGGCACCACTGCTCCACTCGCGCAACCACTTCGTCACTGGTGTGCGCCCCGCGGATCACCTCTACCAGCCTCATCCGCGGTACTGGAGTCATGAAATGCATCCCGACAACCCGCGACGGTACTGGCAACGATTCAGCCAATGAGCTGATCGGAATCGTGCTGGTCGACGACGCTAGAACAGTCTGCTCGCTCACTCGTGATGCCACCGACTGCAGCACAGCCACCTTGGTTTCAAAATCCTCGCTGACGGCCTCCACGACCAGCTCCACCTCGGGAACTTCATCGATCGTGCACGAGGACATCCGTTCCATCAACTCATCTGCCTGGTCAGGCGTCATCGTTCCACGCGCAACCTGTCGTTGGAGCACCGCACCCATCCGGTCAGCACCATCGCGGGTCAGCTGCACCACGTCATAACCGACAGCCGCAAAACACTGCGCCACACCAGAACCGATCGCTCCGACGCCCACCACCGCCATCCGATGCCGCGTGGGATCGGGCACCGGACAGTACTGCGACTCAGACATGGCACACCTCTGTTTCCTTCATTGGCGACAGTGTTTTCAGCACAGAACTCTCGTTGGCGAGCCCTGCCCCGGTGCCACCATGAGGTGGCAAGAAATCCTCGGGAGCACACCAGCGCATCACGCTCACCCCGTAACTCAGTCCGGCACCGAACCCAATGCAAAACACCATGCTTCCGGGATGAATGCGGCCGATATCAATGGCTTCGCACAGCGCGAGCGGAACCGAGGCACTGGATGTGTTACCAAGTCGCTCAATGTTGACAAATGCCTTGTCTCGGGGTTGTCCGATGAGCTCCATGAGGTCATGGATGATACGACGGTTGGCCTGATGGGTGATGAACACGTCTGCCTGGTCGAGGCCGACACCGCTGTCGCGAGCCACCTTACGCACCACCGCAGGCAGATCCTGATGAGCAAAATCCCATACGGCATGGCCGTCCATGACGAAGTACTGGCGTCCGTCGTGATAGTTGCTAGGTGTGACTGGCTGGGCACGTCCACCATTGGGGACATAAGCTGCGAAATAACCGGAAGGCTCGTTGCCCAGTGTGGTGTGCACGATGCCGCTACCGTCCCGGCACGGGCGCAGGATATAGCACGCAGCACCATCGCCGAGAATGACACAGGTCGAACGGTCGTTCCAATTTGTGATCTTGGAATTCACTTCTGCCAACACGACCGCAACGGTGTGGTATCGGCCAGAGGTGATGTATTGCGCACCCACGTCGAGGGCGAAGATGCTTCCCGCACAGCCACCAGCGCGCACGTCGAAACCGACGCAGTTGTCCAGGCCCGCCTTGCGCAGGATCATGCAGGCGGTCTGTGGGCTGGGATGGTCCGGGGTGTTCGAACCACTGATCACTAGATCAATCTCACTCGGATCGATGCCAGCGCGACGGCAGGCATCGCTGAGGGCCAGAACGGCCAGATCCGATGAGAGCTGCTCGGGCGCTGCGATATGACGTTCCTGAACGCCAATGCGCGATTGGATCCACGCATCGGTGGTGTCAACCATGGTCTCGAGTTCGGCGTTGGTGAGTACGGTGGGCGGCACGTACCGGCCGATCGCGACAATGCCGGCATTGATGGCGTTCATCGTTGCTCCTCACGTTCGTAATCGTTGATGTCCTGGGAGTGACGCAGGACTGCACCACCCCACATGAACCCAGCCCCGACTCCAGCCAGCGCAACGAGCGACCCATGATGCAGTCGTCCGGTCTTACGCGCCTGATCAATCACTGTCGGCAGGGTGGCCGAGCAGGTATTACCAAAACTCTCGACATTGCAGAGCGTGCGCGACATGGGAAGGTGCAAATCGTCCATGATTGCTTCGATCAAACGCAGATTGGCCTGGTGCAACAACACGATGTCCAGTTCGTCCAGGTCAACATCTGCCTGCAAGGCCGCAGCCCGTACCGAGTCGGGCATGACACGCATCGCGGAATCCCACACCGATCGGCCGTTCATAGCAAACAGATGTTCTGCACTGGCAAGACTTTTCTCGGTCCTGGCCTCGGCCGACCCTTCCATGATCGAAACGTCCAAGCTGTATTGCGAGCCAAGACTCCAGGACAAGAATCCCAACCCCTCGGTACGCATACGACGCATGATGAGCGCTCCGGCACCATCGCCGAAGAAGACCGCGCTACCCCGGTCCTCGGGATTGATGGTACGTGACATCGCATCCCCACCGATCACCAAGACGTTGGTCACGGAAAGATCCTGGAGGATCCGTGCGGCCAGCCATGTAGCGTAGATGATGCTTGAGCATGCGGTCTGGGTTAGGTCAATGGGCACTGCCCGGTAAGCACCAAGACGTTCCTTGATTGCCAAGGACATCGATGGCAAACGATGATCGGGAGTAATGGAAGCCACGATAATCACGTCGATGTCGCTGCTGGAGAGCCGATCGTTTTCCAGCGCTGCACGAGCTGCCCGGACGCACATGTCGGAGCACAGCTGCCCTTCGGGCAAAAATCTACGGGTCTGAATGCCGGTCTTCGCGACAATCCATTCCTCATTAGTATCAACCAATTTAGTCCAGAATTGATTATCGATGACCTGTCCAGGATAGTAGCTACCAGAGCTAGAAATACCGACTGGAAATGTCAATCCACTGGAACAATGTTTATACTCAAGCCCGACACAATCGATGCTGAGTCGCTGACGAAGCAGGGAAGGGGAAACCCCTAGGGTGCCGGATCGATCCGGCTTTCTTTCAGTAAAAGTCGTGGACACCGCCACTCACCTCAATTATCTCACCATTTATGTAGCTTGCTTGGTTACTGAGAAGGAAGCTGACGCAGTCAGCAACTTCATGGGGGTGGGCAAAACGTTGAGTCACCAATGCGCGAGAAACACGCTCATGAAGCTCAATATTATTTTCCACTTCACGCCCCATACCAGTTTCCACGTATCCGGGCGCCACGCCGTTGATCCGGATCCCGGAACCGCCGTTCTCCGCGGCAGTACAGCGTATGAGCATGTTGATTGCCGCTTTGCTGACGCAGTAGGAGGATGCTCCCGGCATCACTCGGCAGCCCAAGATGGAAGAAACCATCACGATACGCCCAGACCGTCGGCGCCTCATCCCGGGAAGCACTGCTCGCAGACAGTTTGCTGTACCGAGAAGGTTTGTACCAATGACCTGATTCCATTGCCAGCTGGACTGACGGTCGAATCGCCCATCGAGATGAATTCCAGCATTGCAAACCATCGCATCAATCGGACCGAAATGATTTTCTACTCGCTGAATCATCACTGAAACATCTTCAGGGTTGGAGATGTCACAGGGCTCACAGCCGATCACGGGAACGGCACCGATTCCCATGTCATCGACATGTTTGACGTCCCTTGCAACACACACCACGCGTGCCGCTGCTCCCGCGAGCCGCTCGCTGATGGTCCGCCCAAGTCCTCGGGTGCCTCCGGTGACGAGGACAAGCGCGTCGGCTAGACCTGTTTGGTCCTGCGCTGAAGGGATAGGAAACGTGATCGTGCTGTGAGCAGTCATGGTTGACACCTTTGACTCGTCGGGGATGATGGTTGGGAGCCGACCCAGAGGGCCTAGACACTGGCGATATCGCGCCGGGAGAAGGCATATGAACCTGCGACCAGCAGCAGAATCACAGCAGCTGTCAAGATCCCCAGATGCCCTAGGTCAAGCCCCTTGCTCAAGGGGTCGCCTGCGGAGTAGTAGTAGAAGGCCGATATCTTGCGCAAGCCTTCAATATCAGGAATCTGTGGGGCGAAGCTATTGGCCAGATAGGCCACCACTGCAATTGCACCTGCGACCCCACCTGCCACAGCCCTTCGGCCCATCACGCCCGAGACAGCCACCGCCAAGATGGCGAACACGGCGGCCAAGGCCACAAGAAGCAGGCATGCCGCAGCAAGCCGATCAACCTCGATCTGCATGTCCACCACACGGGAGGTCAGCAAAACCGCGACGAAAATGAGTGCGCAGGCATCCAACAGACAGCACAGCACCGCCGCTGCCCGCTGCACGTAGAAACTCGTTCGGCTAATCGGATACGACATCAGCAAGTCGAGCGTCCCCGCCTCTTCATCGGCTGCGTTCACTTTCAATCCCAGCAGCACTGCAAAGATGATGACCAATGTGGGAACAACCAGTCCAAACACTGTGCCGGAGAGATAGCCAGCAGGACTGGCAAGATCCTGAAGACCCAATGCATCACGCACGGCTTCGGGATAGCTGTTGATCGCCGATGCCATCTGCTGATCCTTCATCATTGGGTAGAAACCGACGTACATGACCGATGTTGCGACCAAAGCGATGTTCCACACCAGCAGCGATACCCGCTGGTCGTAGAAAAACTTCAAGAACGGATTACGAAGCATTTTTCTCAGCCATTTCGTAGTAGGAGTAGAAGGTCTCTTCAAGGTCAGGCTCTTCGCACAGCAGACTGACCATTGGGAACCGAGCCGCAACCTTGACAAGTTGATCAGGAGAACCCACCAGATCACAGTTGACATGATTACCGGCCACATTCAGGTTCTTCAGGCCCGGGATCTTCACGAACATCTCGCGAGGAACAGATTCGGCAAATTCGATGTCAACCCTGCGCAACGATTCCAAGTGCATCTCTTTTGCATTCTGCACTTTCACCATGCGCCCTTCTCGGATGACACCGATCACCTGCGCAGTCTGTTGAACCTCTGACAGAACATGCGAGGACATGAAGACGGTTCGCCCGTCTCGGTGGGCCTCCTCCACGAGTTCGAGGAAGGTGTGCTGCAACAATGGATCGAGACCACTGGTTGGCTCATCCAAAATCAACAGTTCCGGTTGGTGCATGAACGCCTGCACGATACCGACCTTCTGCTTGTTGCCCTTGGACAACTTGTTAATGCTCGCGTTGACGTCCAGTTCGAGCCGGTCGCACAGATCATCCATGACACGCCGATCAACTCCACCGCGAAGATTTCCCAGGTAAGCGAGAAGATCCTTTACCTTCTGCCGTCCTTCAAGAATCAGCGTCCCGGGAAGATATCCAATCTGACGGCGGACAGCCACCTTTTCGTCACCAAGCTTCCGGCCCAGTACCGTGGCGGTGCCACCAGTGGGTTGGATCAAGTTCAACAAGATCCGGATCGTGGTGCTTTTTCCGGCACCGTTTGGGCCGATGAAACCAAACACTGTCCCCTGAGGAACCTGCAAGTTAAGATCGACCAGGCCACGCCGCCGTCCATATTTCTTTTCGAGCCCATTGGTCTCGATTGCTAGAGATGTCACTGCCCCTCCTGTGGTGCTCAAAACATCTTTCTTGCACACAAGATTAAGAACGAACACCTGTGGGGTCTATTACCCGATGGATCTATCTTTGTAGCCCAGATTGTCTAGCCGCACCGAGAAAACTTCATTTTGCGAGGCAGCGATTGCACGCCTTTGCAGCCACGAAACACCAAGTCAGAATGATGATCCCGGGCATCACGGCTCGGACCGGGCCACATCGTCTGTCGGGCGGGAACTCTGACAGCCCCGGTCCCTGTGTAGTGATGCGATGCAGGCCGCCAGCGGTTACACCCTCTCAGTCTCCACAACCCGGCGGCAGGTCATCGCTCAACCGCCAACGGCCCACCCACGCACCAGAGCCTCCAGACCCATCCGAAACTCCGCATCGGGGGCCCAGTCGTAGCCATCAGACAAGGCCTCGGCCAGATGCGGATGAGTGTGTTCCGCCACACTGAGGCCTTCCTCGAAGAGCTGGGCGCCCAGCTCAGGCGGACGCACCTCCTGCTGCACCTTGCCGATGACGTAGCCGATGACGCAGTCGAGGATGCGCAAGGCCTCTGCTGCGGCCAGCCCCTCCTGGTACAGCCATCCCAGAACCCTGTCTATGCTAGCGAGCAGGGTAGGAGTGATCGCCGGACGCGACGCGACGAGACCAGCAAGCCGGGGATGAGCGAGCAACACCGCGCGCAATCCATCGGCCAGTTCGATGATGACCCCCTGCCACCCGGAGCCGGGGACCGGTGGATTCACAGCGACCTCACCCCACACATGGTCGAGGACCGCGTCGAGTAAGGCGTCCTTATTGGGCAGGTGGTGGTAGAGGGTCATAGGGTCCACCCTCATCGATGCGGCGAGGGCTCTCATGCTGAGTTCCTTGCCTGCGTCAAGCACGCCGATGGCGGCGCACACGATCTGCTCGCGACTCGTCTTGGATGGTCGGGGACTCATCGCTTTTCTCGCTTCTCCGGGCGGGTGAAGAACAGAGTTCGATCATGCCATAGCACCCACCCGCAGATGGGAAGCAGCAGCAACGTCTGGATGATCTTGGTGTCGGGCTCGGCTGCGATGATCTCATTGCCGATATTCGCCGCCAGGTGGAAGGCAACAGCGATCCACACGTTGCGCCCGTTGCGGTAGTACAACCAGTTCATCAGGATCATGAAGGGCCACACGGAGAACAGGAAATTGATGCTGGCCAGGAGACCAACTTCGGCGACCTCTGCCTGGTAAGAGCCCTGGATGGCGGACAGCGGGATGTGCCACAGCGCCCAGAAGATGGCAAACATCCATGTGGAACGCCACAAGCTCCAGCGGGCGGTGAGGGCGTCGGTGCCATAGCTATGCCAGGCGAGTTCCTCTAGCAACGGAGCCAGCGTGATGGTGAGCCAGCCGGGAATGACCCCGATCATGACTGCGGAATGGGTGTTGAGGGAGAACTGGCCAGGCGATCCACCGAGAGCGACGGAGATCGCGATGGCCACCAGCAGGGCAACAGGCATGGTCATGACCGCCGCCATGGCACCAGTTTTGGTGATTCCGCTGCTGCGAAGCCGGTCACGGATGTCACGACGCAGGTGCGGATCCTGGCTGACCAGCCGCCAAGCGACGAGTATCGGGGTGAGCAGCCCGCACAGACCCAACAGCGCGATAATCCACTGGAGGGCCGGGGTCTGGTTCCCGCGATGGGAGACCCATCCGGCGAGGAGCCACAGCGCCCAGGGTACGGCGATGGACAGACCGTAGAAGGTTTTCAGCCGACAGTAGCGTCCGACAGTGTCGTAATCGATGGTGGTGGTTGTACGAGAGTTCATGCGTGGGGTCGTCATGGGACCACCGTAAATCTACAGTGTAGAAAAATACATCCGGTCGATCACTTCTCAGGGTTGACCAAGGGGCGAACCATGATGAACTCCTCCTCGTTCCGCACGACTTCTTCGAACCCACACCGGCGATAGAGCCGGTGAGCCGGGTTCGCCTTCTGCACTGACAAGGAGACACCCGGGTACCCAGCCTCGCTGGCCTTCGCCAATATCGCAGTCAACAGCGCGGTCCCCACACCCTGGCCGCGGTATCTGGGAAGCAGGGCGATGGACAAAGATGGCATGGCATCATCCACATGGCCGTAGTCGTTCATGATCCGCAACCACACCGCCCCGGCTACCTGTCCGTCGACCTCAGCCACCATGCCATGGTCATCAGGGCCTCCGAAGTTCTCGTGGTAGATCCGCAATTCGGGCAATTCGACGATTGACCGGGGCGGGGGCTCGACCCCTTCGGGAACAAAGATCGCCTCATAGCAAAAATCGGCCAGCATGCCGTATTCCTCCGGCTGGATCGGCCTGACAAGGTATTCCATCACAGTTCCTTCCGTACTGGGGGCATCTCGGAATACAGGACGTACCGGGGAACGATCTAGAGCAGAACCGAGTCGGCATGGGGCGGGACCCCTACTCGTCAACAGTAGCCAGCAAGGACTCAGGGATCACAGCTTTTCCACAAAGTTGTACACATCTGGGGATAACCACATCGGTGTAACTACACACACGTGATACACGCATCACCGCTTGCCATTCCGACTTCAATCATGCTTCCACAGGGATGTGCACAGTTGTGGACATCCCGGGCTGTAGGTATCCGGATGGTTGTGCACAGTACACAACTGCATCCCGGAAGCGAGGCTGATTCAGCATGTAGGGTGGCGGCATGGGCGGATGGATGGCTGAACTTAACCAGCCGATACGCTCAGTATCCGGGAACAGCACCCCCCGGGATCCATCCCACTGGCCGTTCACCATCCCAGCCGTCGCCCAGTTGTTCACCGAACCGCTGAGGCTCACCTCCTGCACCGTTCTCGTCGGGGACAACGGTTCGGGTAAGTCAACCATCACCGAAGCGATCGCAGAGGCCTTCGGGCTTAACCCCGAAGGCGGGTCTACCGGAGCAATGCACACCACCCGGCGCAGTGAATCAGTGCTAGCGCAGCACCTCACCTTGTCCCGGGGAGCCACGGCATCGCGGTGGGGCTATTTCTTCCGGGCCGAGACGATGCACGGACTGTTCACTTACTTGGAACGGACGAACATCTCCCCGAGATTGCACGAGCGCAGCCACGGTGAAGCCTTCTGGGAGATCATCACCATGCGCTGTTTCGCCAATAACGGTGAGCCCAAACCAGGGCTCTATGTCTTCGACGAGGTGGAATCGGCGCTGTCTTTCAATTCCTCGCTGCGGATGCTGGCCATGTTCACTGAACTGTCCCGCGCAACAGGCGTCCAGCTTCTGCTCGCCACCCATTCTCCAGTACTAGCGGCAATACCGGGGGCGAGAATCCTGCAATTTGACGCCGACGGAATCACCCCGCGGGAATGGGCCGATCTTGACTTGGTGAGCGGGGAACGGCATTTCCTCGCTGATCCTCATACTTTCCTTCGCCACTTGAACTGATTCCAGTATCACTAAATCCGGCACCCGGTGAATGGTAACCTTCATCACCCTGCCGGATTCCATGGTTCCCACGATCAATGGCGGACACCGCATGAAGACACCACAGCAATTAAGCTGAACAGCATGGAAGAAGATTTCGAGAAGGTGCTGGCCGCCGCAGCCCGTGAGGTATACCCCACGGCGGAGATCACCATCACCAAATCCGTTTGCGTTCATGTGCGTGAACAGGGCCGCGAGGAACCCGCCGAGTTCTGGTGCAGCGCCCCCGAGCGCGACAGCCGCGGTCTGCCTTTCGCCGAGCGGGTGCGCATCACCGTCCACCACCTGCAAAAATTCCTCATCGACAACGCAGAGCAGCAGCCAGAGCCTCCGTGGGAGCGGCTCATGCCCCTAGTGCGACCCGTGGGCTTGCTCCAGGATGCTATGGCCCGTGGCGGGGTGGTTGCCCGCCCCCTCGTCTCCCATTGTGCCGAGATCATCGGAGTCGATCATCCGGAGGCGACAAGCCTGCTGAACAGGGCTAGTGCGACCACATGGGATGTCTCCGATGAGCGCCTGTTCGAGGTTGCCAGGAAAAACCTGCTCCGCTCCGGGATGATGACCCGGGTGATGCCCATAGGTGCGACTGGACAAGGCGGGTTATTCTTCGTATCACCGTACGGCTACCAACCCTCCTGGTTAGTTTTCCCTCGCACCTTCGCCAAACCGATCCGCACCGTCGCAAACCGTCTCCGGGTCCGCTCCCGTCAGCTCGTGTTCCCGGTGGAACGTAACGAAATGTTCGTCCTTCCCGAAGCCGACGAGACAGCCATCGAAGCGGCCCTGGAATATGCCCTCGACCATTACCTTGATGACAGACAAGCGATGGCCCCGTTCGCCCTCGTCCACGAGAACGGTTCGCTGGTGCCCTGGCACCAGCCGAGTAACCCACTGGCCCATCGCTCTTGGGTGCAGCGACGACTTTTCGTGCGCAACCAGTACGCGATTCCGGAAGGGCATCCGGATGAACTCACCGCCACGGCTCCTCTCGCCAGCCTGACCGGTGAGGCACTCAACCCGACAGCCACGACCATCACCTCCGATGACATCCGGGCAGGAATTCTGTTGCCCGAGGTCGAGTATCTGGATCTGCACACCAACCGGGGTCACGTGGTCGTCGGCTGGCACGCCGCCGTGGATCTCCTAGGCCTGCAGCAGGTGCCATCCCGGATGCCCTCACGATGGTCGGTTGGCACCGATCCTGGTCATCAGAAGGTCTGGGACGAATTGCAGGCCGCCGCCGTCGATCCAGAGATCCTGCAACACCAGTGATCTGCCACACCACTGAGCCACTTTCCGCCCAAAAACTTCAGTCGTCCTCACGGGCGGCAAGGGTAGCCGGGGAATCCGCGAAGTCGCCGATGATCCCTGCTGCGGACTTCGGCCATGCGAAGTAACGGACCAGCATGTTGATCATTGCTGTGATCCGGTTGCGGCCCCCCAGAAGGGTCATCAGGTGAACGGCCACCCACATCGCCCACGCAGCGAAACCGGTGAGCTTGATCCCGTTGGGCAACTGCACCACGGCTGCATTGCGACCGATGGTGGCCATGGTGCCCTTGTCGATGTAGGAGAACTCCTCCAAAGGCAGGGCTTTCTCGGCATTGATGATGTTGCGGGCCACCAGCTGGCCCTGCTGGATAGCCGGCTGGGCAAGCTGGGGAACCGGATTCTCCTCGCACAAGCAGACATCACCGGCGGCATAGACACCGGGCCGACCGATCACCTGCTGGGTGTTGTCGACCAGGACCCGTCCGCCGCGGCCCTGCGGCAGGCCCCAGTCTGACACAGCGCGATGGGCGGCCACGCCAGAAGCCCAGATGACGATGTCGGAATCGAGGGTACCGCCGTCGGCGAGTTCGACGTGATCCGGGAAGACTTCCTTCACCGCTGTGTTCAGCCGCACGTCCACCCCGATGCGCGACAGTTCCCGATGGGTGTAGCGCTGGAGCCGACGGTCGAAGGGGCTAAGCAGCCGGTCGGACATCTCGACGAGCACCACGTGGAAGGTGTCGACGGTGGTCTCGGGGTAGAGCACCGGAAGGGCTTGGGTCTTCATCTCGGCGAGCGCACCGGCGGTCTCCACCCCGGTGGGCCCGCCACCGACGACGACCGCAGTGAACCGTTTGTTGGGGTCGCCTTGAGCGGCCATCAGTTCCAGGCCGGTGAAGATGATGTCGCGCACCTCAAGAGCCTGACCGCGGGTGTAGATGAGCTTGGTGTTCTCGGCCGCCCCCGGGATGCCGAAGTAGTTGGCACCGACACCCGCGGTGATAACCAGCTTGTCGTAGGAAACCGGCTTGCCCCGGGAGACGATGACCTGCTTGTTGTCGAAGTCGATCCCGGTAACCGTCGCCCGACGGAAGCTGGCCAAGTGGGAAGAATCGTTTGAGGCCCAGCGGCGCAGCGAGTAGGTGACGTCGCCGGGGTTCAGCCCGCCGGAAGCCACCTGGTAGAGCAACGGTTGGAAGGTTGTGTAGGCATGACGGTCGATGATGGTGACCTCGTGACCGGTGGCCGTCAGTGCCCTGGCCGCATGCAGCCCTGCGAAGCCTCCACCGATAATGACAACTCGTGACTCGCTCATGGGGCTATTCTCGGCATCACTATCCAGGATGTCATCCCTCTGCGGACCATTTTGGAAACAAGTTTCTTGTAAATTCCTGGGCGGAAGAACACCCTGAACGCCCAGGAAGACCACCCCCGCGAGATAGAAGATCCCCGAGCACCCAATTGGTCCAAACCTCACCCAGCCGGACAGTCCCCGGTATCCACTTCCCAGGTGAGCGAGGGGGCCTGGTCAAGCAGGGTGGCGGTAGCCGCGTCGGTAAGCGCATAACCAGTTTCCGGGTCGCTCAGCGACATAGCGAAGACCGTGCCAATCACATGACCGTCGGTGTCCACCAGCGGGCCACCCGAATTGCCGGGACGAACCGTGCCGCGCACCGCGTAGATCTCCCGGGCCACACCCTCGCCGCCGTAGATGTCCGTGGACTGCTCAACGAGGGTTCCCCGGATTCTGCCAGGGGACAAATGGTAGGGCCCACCCCATGGAAATCCCGCGGCCACGGCATCGGCACCCGCTGCCAATGGCTGGGGTGCGCGGGGAAGCGCGGGGGCGTCGAGTCCGTCGACGGCCAGCACTGCCACGTCGAGATCCGGGTCAAGGGCAACGACTGTGGCCGACAGCGCACCGCCCCCGGTGGCGCGGGCCACCGTAAGGGAGCGGGAACCTGCGACGACATGGGCATTGGTCACCACCCGTCCGGGCGAGACCACCCACCCCGAACCGGTGGAATCGCTGACACAGGCAGGTGAGCGGGTGGCAACCTCGACCACTGAGGCCGCCACGCCCAGCACCTGCGGGTCGTTCACTATGCCCGCATCGGATTCCTCTGTCGGCAAGACAGGGTCAACCCCGCCGAAAACCACCGGCAAGTGGGCGACCAAGTCCTGAACGGTCCGGGTGGCCAACTCGGAGAACTGCTCGGGGATAAACGAGTCAATGGTGGCGTGAATCCGGGAGCCGTCGATGGCCGATTGGACGGTCGGGGTGGCGAAAGGCCGCACCGCGACGATGAAGAACCACGATGCGATCACGACGACGAATACATTGGCGACAGCCCCCAATGCGGCATCAATGCCGCGGGCAGGCTCATCGGAGCCGACTTTATTGTGCAGGATGGCCGCCAGCTTGCTGCCAATACCGACCCCTGCCAGGAACATTGCGGTGAGGGCGATCAGACGGAAACCGCGCTGCCCAGCAAGTTCTGGCAGCAGTTCCAGCAACTTGGGGCCAATCCACAATCCGAACCAGCCACCACCGATGACTCCGGCTACCCCAAGCACCGCAGCCAAGGCTCCACGCCGCCACCCAGACACGCCCCAGACCACCATGACGGCAACCAAAACTAGGTCGAGTACGATGCCGGGAGTCATGATGCAACGTGAGGGTAGGGATCAGACAGTCTGGGCTGCCAAGGCATCCAAGGCCTCGCGAGACTCCTCCATGATCATGTTGAACGTGATCTCGCGAGCGGTCTCCTCGGTGACATCGACTGCCAGGGCGATCTCCGCGAGCAGCGGGGCCGAAGCTTCCTTGAGCAGGTCCTTCTCACCGAGAGACAGCGAACCGCGCTCACGACGACGGACCAAATCACGCACCACGGCGGCCAACTGCAGCGGATCACCGGATGCGATGGATGCGCGGGTCGCCTTATAGCGACGCGACCACTGGGGCTCCTCAGAGACTGTCGGACCAGACAGGACCTCGGCCAAGCGATCAAGTTCCTCGGCCCCGGCAACGGAGCGGATACCGATCTCTTCCGCCTTCGAGATAGGCAGGGAGACGCGCAGTTTGGAGGCCACGACCTCCAGTTCGACGTACTCGACCTCTTTACCTTTCACCGTGCGGGTCAAGACGTTCGCCACCGCGGCAGGGCCGTGATGCGGGTGGATGACTGTCTTACCGACTTGGAACTTCATGAACCGTCCTCGTGCTGTTGTCCGCATGGACCAGCGGGCCACCTTGGTCCGCGACTTGTGACGATGCTAGTTTAGCAGATTGGGGAAATTACGCCTTCTGTGAGACCCCTCTTCGACCCCTTCTGATCACCTTTTGACTAGGCATTTCAAGGCCCTCTGGCAACAATCCGGAGATATTGGCAGCCGATACGTAAATGTATCGCACGGCTTCGGCCGGTCATCCCGAAACTCAGCGCCACATCAGATCATCCGCTCACGCAGTATGCGCGGCTCACCTCTCACGGCCCATCCAGGTGGTCTCTGAGACATCGTCGACGGCGGCCACCGCAGAGATCTCGACCAAGGCGCCGGGCACAACGAGCCCAGCAACGATCGACACCGAGATGGCCGGGGTGACTCCATCGAGGAATTCCGCGGCGACCCGGGCGCAGGAGCGAGCATCAACCTCCGAAACGATCTTGATCTCCATGCTGACCAGGTCGGACACCGCCGCGCCGACCTCCTGCAAGCAGACCACCACATTCTGCAAGCAGACCCGGGTCTGGGCGAGCGCATCGCCGATGATTGCGCCCTCGCGTACCGCATTTTGACCACCGATGAACAGCAACTGGGCACCCGACACCAGCACGGCCTGGGAGTAAACCGGGGAGATGCTCAATGCCTCAGGGTTGATGCGCTGGATCATTTTCCGCCTCGTTTCTGGATGGCGGCCCACTCATCACGCAGGCCGACAGTGCGATGGAAGTACATGGATTTGTCAGGGTCGGGGGCGAAATAGCCGAGCCGCTCAAACTGGACCACCTGGCCGGGAACGGTCTCGGTAAGGGCGGCCTCCATTTGACACCCGGTGAGCAACTCCCGGGAATTGGGGTTGAGATCGTCGAGGGGTTCGCCGGTGGCCTCGCCTGGCAGGGCTGCGGTAAACAATCGGTCGTAAAGGGCGACACTCGCCTCGACGGCATGGGGCGCCGAAACCCAATGCATCGTGGACTTCACCTTGCGCCCATCGGGGGCATTGCCACCACGGGTCTGCGGGTCGTAGGTGGCCAGTACCTCGACGACCTCACCTGACTCGTCGGTAATCGCTTCGGTGGCGGTGATGAAATAGGCGCCGCGCAGCCGTACCTCTCGGCCAACCGACAGCCGGAAGAATTTCGGCGGGGGCTCCAAGGCGAAATCCTCGCGCTCGATCCACAACTCACCGCTGAAGGCCACCTGGCGAGTGCCGTCGTCAGGATTCTCCGGGTTGTTGGCCACCTCGAAGTGCTCCACTTGGCCCGCAGGCCAGTTCGTGATCGTCACCTTGAGCGGGCGCAACACCGCCATCCGGCGCTGAGCCGTGGCGTTGAGGTCACGACGCACATAGGCTTCAAGTTCCTCAATGGCCTGGCGGGAGTTGGTCTTCGAAACCCCCATTGCCCGGCAGAAGGTGCGGATCGCCGAGGCCGGGTAGCCCCGCTTACGCAGCCCGGACAGGGTGGGCATCCGCGGGTCGTCCCATCCGTCAACCACCCCGTCGGCGACGAGTTTGGCCAGCCGACGCTTCGAGGTGACGGTGCAGGTCAACTCCAGGCGCGCGAATTCAATCTGTTTCGGCTTGTCGCCAAGTAGCGGGAGTTGATCAAGGCACCATTGGTAGAGCGGGCGGTGGGAGACAAATTCGAGAGTACACAGCGAATGCGTGACTCCTTCGACGGCATCGGATTGACCGTGCGCCCAGTCGTAGGTGGGGTAGATCACCCAAGCATCGTGGGTGCGGTGGTGGTGACCGCGGCGGATGCGATAGAGCACCGGGTCGCGCAATTGCATGTTCTCGGCATTCATGTCGATCTTCGCGCGCAGTACCCGTGAGCCGTCGGGGAATTCCCCGGCCCGCATGCGACGGAACAGATCAAGGTTCTCGGCTGCGTCGCGGTTCCGGAACGGGGATTCGATGCCGGGTTTGCCGTAACCACCGCGCTGGGCGGAGATGGTCTCCCCATCTTGGTCATCGACATAGGCCTTACCCTCACCGATCAGGTACTCGGCCCACTGGTAGAGCTGCTCGAAGTAGTCGGATGCGTAGAAGATCTCGTTGGGCTGGAAACCGAGCCACTGGATGTCACCGAGGATCGAGTCGACGAATTCGGTGTCCTCGGTGTCGGGATTCGTATCGTCGAACCGCAGATTGCACACCCCGCCGTGGTTGGCTGCGGTATCGAAGTCGACGGTGATCGCCTTGGCGTGGCCGATGTGCAGGTAACCGTTCGGTTCGGGTGGAAACCGGGTCTGAACCCGGCCGGAGTAGGTACCGGCAGCATTGTCAGCGCGCACGATCTCATTGATGAAATCCCCGGCCGAGGACACGGTCTCACTCATGAACAGGATTCTACCGGTGCACAGCGCCCGGGCCGGTGACTGACCGCCGGGGTATCCACGATGACCGAGCACCGCCACAAACCAGGACCTCAACCTCTCCGAGAGCCCAATTCTCCATGCTGACCAGCCGAAATACGCACCCGGCGTAACGGACCCGTGCCCTTCGTCGCCACGCGAACTACTATGGGTGGTCACAGGGAAGGGGGAAATTCATGCGCGGAAAGCAGAATACGGACGGCGATGCGCTGTCAACCATCCCCCCGCATCCGGTGAAACACCCGATCGCCATCGTCTTGCTGTCGATCCTTCTCGTGTCCTCGGTGGTCATGGTGGTATGCGGGGCGGCCTTCTTCGCCCTGGGTATCGCCCCACTGCTGATGCGCATACTGGCTCTGCTCGTCGGGGTGGGGTTGATCGGCTGGTATGGCTGGCTGATGTCGCAAGGGTCGGGTCGGCGCACCCCAGTAGTCACCGACCGCACGACGATGCACGTGGTACCCATCGCAGCCTTCGGGCTGCCGATGGGTTTTGCCCTGTTCGACGTACTCACCGGCCAGGGATCGGGCCCCCACTTCGCCATGCTGGGGGCCGGGACAGTGGGGATGGTCACATCCTGGGTGGTCTTCGTGCGCGACACTGCCCTGCTGGAGGATGCGGCCGAGGTCACGCAACAGCCGGTCGCGGTCCCATCTGCTTCCCAGCAACCCGCGATGATCACCCAGATCAAGGAGCCTGTCTTCTTTGATCCCACCGACACCGATACTGATACCGACACGCACGTCAGCCCGCCCCTACCGCAGTACGCATTCTCCGCCCCGACACCGCAAGCTCCGCTGCCGCCCGCATCCCGGTTTTCCGACGCGCTCCCGGCAGCCCCCAAACCCGGGGCGAGACGCCGGGCCATGGTCGAAGAGCCAGTGGAGGAATTCGCGGAGGTGGCTGCTCCTCGTCGCGCAGCCCGCAGAGCAGCTCCTGAGGACTGAGTTGATGCTGCCGTGACCTCGGCCGCTTTCGACCGGCTCCCTCCCGCCTATCCCCAACGCACCCCGTGGGGCACGTCTGCGTCCCTGCGGGCCTGGCAGCAGGAGGCGTTGGAGCTCTACCATTGCTCGCCCCGTAAGGATTTCCTGGCCGTTGCCACCCCGGGAGCAGGTAAGACCACCTTCGCGCTGCGCGTGGCATCCGAACTTCTGCACTCCCGGACCGTGAAGCGGGTCATCGTCGTGGTGCCCACCGAACACCTGAAGGTCCAGTGGGCCGACGCCGCCGCCCGGGTTGGTATACAACTCGATCCCGGCAATGGGGGACGCCGTCAGGGGAGGTCTAGGCAGTTCCACGGTGTGGCGGTCACCTATGCGGGGGTGGCGGTGAAACCGTGGCACTACGAAGGGTTGTGTTCCAATTACGACACCTTGGTGATCTTCGACGAGATCCACCACGCCGGTGATGCACTGAGCTGGGGGGAGGCTATCGAATCGGCCTTCACCATCGCGACCCGGCGGCTGGCCCTCACCGGCACCCCGTTTCGTTCCGACGAATCACGGATTCCCTTCGTCGCTTACGATGAGCAACCCGACGGTTCCCTAGTCTCCCGCGCCGACTACGTCTACGGCTATGCGGAGGCGCTGCGCGACCATGTGGTGCGCCCAGTGGTATTCATGAACTACGGCGGCCCGATGCGCTGGCGCACCTCCAGCGGCGAGGAGATGGCGGTCAATCTCGGGGAGATCCAGACCAAGGACATCACCTCCCAGGCCTGGCGCACCGCCCTAGATCCGAAGGGCGAATGGATCGCCGCGGTACTGCGAGCCGCCGACCGCCGTCTCACCGAGGTGCGTCGCCACATCCCTGACGCCGGCGGGCTGGTGATCGCCTCGAACCAGGAGTCGGCGCGCGCCTACGCCCGCACCCTGGGGAAGGTCAGCGGGGAATCCCCGGCGGTCGTGCTGAGCGACGATGCCGCGTCCTCGAAACGTATTGAGGAGTTCTCCGCGGGAGACTCGCGATGGATGGTGGCGGTGCGCATGGTCTCGGAAGGGGTCGACGTACCGCGGCTGGCTGTCGGGGTATATGCCACCTCGACATCCACCCCGTTGTTCTTCGCCCAAGCCGTGGGCCGGTTCGTCCGGGTGCGACGGCGTGGCGAACTGGCAACCGTTTTCCTGCCAACGGTGCCGATCATTCTGGCCCATGCCTCGATGCTGGAACGCCAGCGCAACCATGTGCTGGGCAAACCCCGCAGTAACGAAACGGCGGACGTGTGGGAAGAAACCGAGGCCCTGATAGAGCAGGCGAACCGCACCGAGGCGGCCAGTGACGACCTGCTCGGGGCCTACGAGATGGTCAGCTCCGAGGCGAGCTTCGACCATGTTCTCTTCGATTCCCAGGCCTACGGGATGCATGCAGTACCGACCAGCGACGACGAGGCCGACTACCTGGGGCTTCCAGGAATGCTCGACGCCAGCCAGGTGAAACTACTGCTGGCCGAGCGGCAGCGTCGCCAAGTGAAACGCCACGACCGGCAGATGCGACGCGAAAAGGTGCCCCCCACAGAAGCACTGCACCGTCAGATCACCGCCCGCCGCAAGGAACTCAACTCGCTGGTGGCCCAGTATGCGCGAATGAAAGGCATCCCGCACTCCCACGTGCACGCGAATCTGCGCCGGGAATGCGGTGGCCCGGCCCTGGCCCAGTGCACCAGCGACCAGGTGGAGGCCCGGATCGCCGCGATTAAGGCTTGGCTGCGTCGCTGATGCCTGGCCGTGGCGGCCCGGGCTCCCGATGGCCGTAGCCTGACCACAGTCAACGACGGTCCACTGCAGTCAGGACCTGATAAGCACCACCGCATTGTTGCCACCCTTGCAGGTGGTGGCATCGTGCTCTGCCCCGGTGATGTCAACGGTGACGCAGGTCATCTCGTAATCCTTGTGGGTAACCGGGGAGTGAGCCTTCACCACCTGGGTGGAAGCCCGGGGGGAAGCCAGGAAGGCCTTCTCGACGGCCAGGGAAAATTCGCAGCTGGTCTCCGCATTTCCCGCTGCGACAGTGGCGGAACATTCGGTGGCCCCGGGCGGATACTCCATCTCGGCCCCGGAGCTGGCCGATCCACCCGCCGTGGGTTGGGTACCCGCACTGACGCCGGGATTGCTAGCACCATTGGATCCCTTGAGCGCCTTAGATACGGCAGGCACCACCAGAAGCGCTGCGACGAGGGTATTCACCACAAAAAAGATGCCGAAGGTGAACCAGTACCTCTTCGACGACGCACCTGCCTGCTGTGCCCGGTCGTGGCTAATGAAGGCCGGGATCACCCCGAAGATGCCGAACAAAAAGGTGACGATGCCGGTGATCACTGGCGACGGCAGCGAGGGGCCCCGGCCCTGCTCCTCGACGATCGGGATGGGGGGCGCTGGGTCCACCGGGGGGCGCCGAGGGGGAGTCGATGCGGAGGCATCCGATGCTCCAGATGAATGGTCGCTCCAACCGGTCTCGTTGGCCAGGGGCGATGATGCGGTGTTCTGCCACGGCTGGTTGCCCAGATGGGTGGCGACCGCAGGTTTCTGGGGCGGGACGTCTGCAGGAACCGAGCCGACGGACTGCATCACCTGAGTTGGTGCATCATCGGATCCGGCATCTGTCCAGTTCCGGGACGTCGCATTGTTGCCGGAATGGGGAGCGGGAGCGTCAATCGGACCGCTGGTGATCACCACGGTGGGCTCATCTGGGCCGGAGGGCATCTGGATCACCCGGGTGGGTTCATCGTGGCCCCTGTTCTCAAGACGTGCGCCAGATGCAGGTGCAGCATCCGGGCTGGGAGTAGGACTCTGAACGACACCACCGGTGACCGCCGGTCCGGGTCGCATCTGGATGACATGGGTCCGGTCATCGTCCATCCCAGAACGAGCCATCCCGGGGGCGGGCTGGGGGTCCTGGGCGACGGGCGGTGGGGGGGCCGGTTCGGGCTCGGTGCCAAGCTCGGGGTCTGTTTCCGGTTCGTCGAATAGCAGCGTGATGCCGACGTCCTCGGCCTGGTCCAGGGATGCGCCAGGATTGGAGCGCCCTGGTGCCGCGCCGGGTGTCGCCGGTTGCCGGGTGGCACACATGGAGCAGAAGGCCGCCGTCATCGGCAGCATCTTGCCGCACTGGGGGCACTGTTTCCCAGGGCTGGACGTCATGCTCATGGTTCCTCCTGGTCGACGGTCGCGTGCGTGCTGGGGTTCCGTGGCAGGCCTAATCTTGAGGGATGCGCCGAACCATGACAGCAACCGATGCCCTGGCCGAGACCCACCTGCAAGAAACGATAGTTCGTTCTCCAACCTTCGCCACCCAACTCGGTATTTCCTCCGACGCCTATGACGATTTCTCCCCGGCTGGTCTGGCAGCCCGCGCAGACCTAGCTAGAACGACTTTGGCCACGCTGGAAAAGATAGAACCCGTTGACAGCACGGATCGGGTGACGGCTTCTGCTCTATGTGAACGGCTGGGTCTGGAGATCGAGATGCACGAAGCGCATACCGATCTAGCGAGTCTCAACGGGATTGTCTCCGGGTTGCATGCCATCCAGGAGTGCTATGACCTGATGGCCACCGACACCGACGAGGACTGGGCAGTGGTGGCGCGACGACTGCACCGTATCCCGGAGGCCGTCGACGGGTGGTTCGCCTCGCAACTGGCCGCCGTCGAGTACGGTATCCGCCCCGCGGCGCGGCAGGTAACGACCCTCGTCGAACAAGTGGCCGGGTGGATCGCCCCGGATGGCTATTTCGACAGATTCATCGCCTCGGCTGGTGACCGGCCGAAGGGGCTGGCCGAGGATCTGGCCAGTGGTTTGGCGAGCGCTCGGCAGGGGTTCCGCAGTGCTGTGGACCGGTTGCGCGGCGAGTTGGGGCCGCTGGCCACTGAGGTTGACGGGGTCGGGCGGGAACGTTATCTGTTGGCCTCACGAGAGTTCCTGGGCACGACGATCAACATCGACGAGACCTACGAGTGGGGGCTCGCCGAGGTGGCCAAGGTGCAAGCCGAGCAACGCACAACGGCCGGGAAGATCGTCGCGGGCGGCAGCGTCGCCGATGCGATGGCCGCCCTGGACGCCGATCCCCGCTACCGGCTGAATTCGACCGCTGAGTTACAGCGGTGGATGCAGACCCGGGCCGACGAGGCCATCGCCCGGCTGGTTGATGGCGGACATTTCGTCATTCCCGAGCAGTTGCGGCGCATCGACTGCCGGATCGCGGACACCACTTCGGGCGGCATCTACTACACCTCACCGTCCGAGGACTTCTCCCGACCGGGCACCATGTGGTGGTCGGTTCCGCTGGGGGTCACGTCGTTCACCACCTGGCGGGAACTGACCACGGTGTACCACGAGGGGGCACCCGGCCACCATCTGCAGCATGCCTTCGCGATGGCGAACCAGGATCTCAACCGGTGGCGGCAAAACGGTGTGTGGGTATCGGGACATGGGGAAGGCTGGGCGCTGTATGCGGAGCGGCTGATGGCCGAGCTCGGTTTCCTCGATGATCCCGGGATGTACATGGGCTTATTGGATTCCCAGGCGCTGCGGGCGACCCGCGTGGTGCTGGACATCGGCGTGCACTGCGGGCTTCCTGCTCCCGGCGAGGTGGGTGGCGGCGCGTGGACCTTCGAGAAGGCGTGGGAGTATTTCAATTCCCACGTGTCGATGCCCGAGGCCAATGCCCGCTTCGAGGTGTTGCGCTATTTCGGTTGGCCGGGTCAGGCACCCAGCTACCGGATTGGCGAACAGCGCTGGCTTGATCTCCGGGAGCAGGCCCGGGCAGCAGCCGGGGATGGTTTCGACCTGACCGAGTTCCATTCCAGAGCCCTGTCACTGGGTGCGCTGGGGCTGGACACCCTGACCGAAGCGGTTCTCGAGCAGCCAAGACGGTGAGAGCCGGGGTCGCAGAGCTAGGCCACCAGCTTCTGACCAGCGGATGAATGATTGAACCGATACCTTATGGGCAGACGACTCCAGATCATACACAAAGGGGCTCCTATGATTTTTGAACTCATAGACGGCAAAGGAACTAACAACATCCGAATTGGAATAAACAGAACCAAGCTTCAAGCCATTCTCGGGCCTGGCGAAGAGTTCCGCAGAACCCCAGATGCCCCTCTGTCTGAAGATTTCAATGGTTTCATGGCGACCTACGGTTCAAACGATAAACTGATAATGATGGAATTCTGCGAGCCAGCTATCCCCATGCTCTCAGGAATACCACTTCTTGGCGCGCCGCTTGCATCTGTTATCAATGAGATACAGACACGGCTTGGACTCAAAGTCACTCACGATGCAGAAGGAGCTTTCATCGATGAATTAGGCTTAGGTCTTTGGTCGCCTGATGGACCAACAGGAAACGTCGAAGGCGTCCAGTTGGGGGATGCATGAACCGGCTTCTATGGACCCGGCGAGGAATCCATGGCCTTCAGCCAAGCTGACAGGTGAATGAGAACGCACCAGAACGCCACACTAGCAACGGTCACGATCAGGCATTTGACAAGGCATTATACCACTAGATCCTCATGCAGAATTGTGACAGTACCTCGCAGGGGGTGAGAGATCGGGGCGGCATTCCAAACCGATGCGTGATGCTGCACCCGGCAGGATCAATACCGCGGATAACCGTGCCCGGTCACCGCACAGGTTCCCAGCCAACCTCACCATTGTCGGTGGCCAGACCTGCGTCGCACAAAGTAGCGACGATCGCGTCGGCGGTGTACTGGCGGGGGGTGCGCCCGTCGGGCAGGATCGTGGTCGCCGAATAGTAGCCATGGTCGCCAATATGGGTCAGCGATCCCATCGAGATGATCTCCAGGCGGCCATCGCCCAGGGCCTGGTTCCACGGGGAATGACGAAACAACGGCCAGCGGCGCACTGCGAGGGTCGCACCGATGGCCTCCACCGCATCGTGGTCGCCGCGCAGGTGCCAGATGTGTTCTGCCCGGCCAAGGCCGGGATCGGCAGAAATGATGCCGGCCATCGACATGATGCGCACCTGCGTGCCCGCACCTCCCAGATGCCTGGCCACCCCGGCAGCCACCTGCGCACCGCCGCTCCACCCCAGCAAGGTGATCGGACGACGGTTCTCGGGCACATATCCGGCCCTGACGAGCGCTTCTGCCACCCTGCGGGCGATGGTGCGGTTGTATCTGGTTACCCGGCGGTCTGCGCTGACGAACAGCTGGAAGCCGTTGCGGACATTGATGAGCGCGGCCAGGTAACGCAGCCGGTTCTTTTCGAATTTCCATCTGGTTGCCGCCGCCCAGAACCTCGAACCTCGCCGCCTACGGATCAGCGATGGGGTGCGCACCGCATAGGGACATACCTGCCACACCACCTTGGTGCCCCCAAGTCGCTTGGTGAGATGTTCCACCATGGGAATTTCCACCACAGGCAGTTGCTCGGGGGTAGACATGCCGATCCCGGACAGGTAGACGAGGTAGTGAGGCTGTTCTTCAGGGAGTTCATCGGGCACCAGCGCCGGGATATCCGCGGCAGCGCAGGCCTCCTCAAAACCGGGCCATTCGATGATCTGCTCGTCGACGGGGAACGCTCTGCCCGACCCACCGGCCGCATCACTCACCCGATCATGATCTCACGATCACGCCATGAGCACTGCGACGGTTCACCGACGGATAGGCCACCAGTAACGCACGCACCACACCAGGAGAAGCAGGCCCATCCAGACGATCGCCGGGGTGATATCGCCCTGCAGCCAGTGCCCGGCCGAGGCCGCGGAGATCTCATCAATCGGCAGGAAATCCCGGCCCCGCGCCCACGTACGGGTGAGCAGGGGCGCGAACCATACGAAGCACAGGATCACCGACGCCCCCACCACCGCATTGCGCGCCAGATCAGCGAGCATGGCGGCACAGGCCGTCAGGCAACCGAGTAGCACGAACACCGGCAGCAGTTCACCCTTGATGCCCAGGTGCAGGGCGACGGATAATCCCGCCGTACTCACCACCGCCCCCAGCATCGCCACCACGACCAGACGCACCGCATCCGCGCACAGCCTCGTCCATACCCCGGGAACAGCGAGCTGGATGGTCCGGTGCTGGTCACCGCGGTATTCCCCGGCCGCAACGACCGCAGCCCAGCACACCGGAGCCGCCATGACAAGTGGCAACACCGTGGATAGCACCTGGGACACCGAGATCTCGGGAGTTGCCCGTCTCACCACCGTCGCTAGGCCAGCACCCAGCAGGGGGCAGGCCATCAGCACCCACCAGTTCAGCTGAATCGTCGTCGCCCGGCGCAGCCCGGAAACAGTCGCGTTGATCACACCGGCCTCCTGCGCTCAAGCACCCATGCGACCGCCATCACAACCACCAGCCAGCCAGCTGCCACCAGCCCCGATACCACTTTCGTGGGCTGATGGGGGTCATCCATGCGCGCGACCACCAGGCCAATGAGACTGGTATCCGGCAGATACCAAGCCGCTGCGGTCAACCGGGTGAGCAGAAAGCCCGGCGAGAACAAAGTATTGTTGACCACCAGATACACCATGGGCACCAGGCCACTGCGCAGCACCGTCGTCACCGACGCACCGAGCAGCCCGGTAGCAATCATGTACCAACATCCCGCCAGCATCCCCGCGATACGCTCCCGGTCCCAGCCGATCCCGGCAGGTTCCAGTATCCACAAGGCCACTGCGGTGCTGAGCAGGTTCGTCGTCACCGCGACCGGCACCATGAGCAGCAAGGCGACGAGCATCTTGGCCGCCAATCCCGGCCCACGGCGGGGAATAGCCAATGCCGTCGTGACCCGTTCATATCCCCCTCCCTGGTCGACGGACAGTTCCCGGTACTCGCTGGAAACCAGCATCACCCCGACCGCAGCCAAGGCAGCCGCCGCAAGTAGCGATTCAGTGACCCCGATCTGCGCCAGGTCCTGCGTCGTCCAACCGTCGGTGCCTGTCTGCCAGCCGCGCAAAGCGGCACGAGCGTTGAACCAGGTGAGCAGGGCGGGGATGACGGCACCGGCGATCAGGGTGTGTCGTACCCCGGCCAGAGTCACAGCCTTGAGTATCTCGGCACGAAGAACTCCCATCATCGCCCCTCCTCGGTTGTGAGGGCGAAGAATGCCTCCTCAAGGCCCCCATGACCGGCGACCACCTCGGACACTGTGCCGCTGGCCCTGACCCGGCCACCGGAGATCACGACGAGGTCGTCGGCGACGGTCGCGAGTTCGGCCATCACATGGCTGGATAGCAGGACGGTTCCCCCGTCGTCGGCCCGGCGGCGCACGAGGGTGCGAATCCACCGGATGCCTTCCGGGTCCAGGCCGTTGATCGGTTCATCAAGGACGAGCACCTCGGGATCACCAAGCAGGGCGGTGGCGATGCCCAGGCGCTGCGCCATGCCCAAAGAAAAGGTCCGCACCCTGGCCTTCGCAGCGTGGGCAAGCCCCACCTGTTCGAGTACCTCATGCACCCGCGCCCGCCCATAACCGTGGCTGGCGGCCACCCACCCAAGATGGTCGACTGCCCGTCGCGACGGATGGGCGCCTGCGCCACCGAGGCTGGCCCCGATGTGATCGAGAGGACGGCCGAAATCCCGGTATCGTCGCTTGCTGATGGTCGCTTCACCGCTCGTTGGAGTCTGCAAGCCGAGCAGCACCCGCAGGGTCGATGATTTGCCCGCACCGTTGGGTCCGACGAACCCGGTGACCCTCCTAGGTGCAGCCCGGAAACTCACGTGGTCCAAAATTGTGCGGCCCCGAAGTGTCCAGGTCAGTTGGTCGATGTCAATCATTGGTCCACGCTCTCGCGAGCGAGCCCTAGCGCGCATCGGATTTCCGGCCTCGGCCCCTGGTCCGATCTGTCAGCCGGACGACTTGCCTAGACTCAGCCGCGTGCAGCTTCCCGAGGACGGTTTCTGGGCCCGATGGCGGTGGGCGGTCGTCGCCGCATGCGGGTTAGCCTTCCTGCTCACGATGCTCTCAGTGGGTTTCGCTCAGCCCACGACTATCGTCCCACTGGTGTCGATCACGCTGCTCGGTCTGCTGGCAGCCCTGATCATCCACACGGCTAACCAGCAGCGGCAGGCCTACCGTGCCGCGCTGCATGACTGGAGTGTGCGACAGGCGGTGCAAGCAGACCGGTTGCGGATCGCCACCGAACTGCACGACGTGATCTCCCACGGTCTGGGCGCGATCACCATCCGGGCGCGAGCCGGGCGATTGCCCTCGCCATCGCGGCCAGGTGCTGCGGTGGAGGCACTGGGCGACGTCGAGGCCCTGGCCCGGGCGGCCACCGACGACCTGCGACATCTGCTGAGGCTGCTGCGTGATGAATCCCAGCCCGCGCCACTGTTGCCCGCCCCCGGGGTGGTCACCCTGCCGCAACTCGTCGAGGAGGCCCGCCAAGGCGGGCTAGAAGTCCAGACCAACGGTCTGGAGGTGCACGGGCTGAGTCCCGGTCAAGAGCTGACCGTCCATCACATCGTACGCGAGGGACTGGCGAATTCGGCCCGCCACTGCGGGACAACCAGTGTACAAGTCGACCTGGGTTTGGAGACGTCTGAGCTTGTCGTGACCATCACCGACACCGGTCCGGTTCCCGGCTGGGAAGCTACCCCGGGCTCAGGTCACGGGCTGGAGTTGCTGCGGATGCGCGTTGAATCCTTGGGCGGAGTCCTTGATTTCACCCGGCAGGGCACCGGTCATCGGTTGCGTGCGGTGCTGCCCAGGAGCATCAATGACTGAGCCGGTGCGGGTCGTCGTCGCCGATGACCAGGTCCTGTTGCGGCATAGCCTGGTGGCCCTGCTGGAGTCGACCGGGCAGGTCACCGTCGTGGCCGAGGTCGGTGATGGGGCCACCGCCGTGGCCGAGGTTCGTCGTACCCACCCCGACGTAGCCCTGCTCGACATCCGCATGCCAGAAACCGACGGAATCGCCGCGACGCGGATGATCTGCTGCGACCCGGACCTCGCCGATGTGCGGGTGTGCATCCTCACCATGTTCGAGCTCGACGACTATCTGTTCGGTGCGTTGCGGGCGGGGGCCTGCGGATTCCTACTCAAGGACACGACCCCCGAGGTGCTGATCCGCGCACTGCACACCATCAGGGCTGGTGATCAGGTGCTGTCTCCGTCGTCGCTGCGTCGGGTGATCGCTCGGTGCGTCGATGCACCGTCACGCCATGTCGCAGCGCCCGAGGCATTGACACCGCGTGAGGTGGAAGTGCTGCAGGCGATCGGCGGCGGGTTATCCAATGCTGAGATACAAGCCACATTGTTCATCAGCCGGGGCACCCTCAAAACCCATATCGGTCATCTGCTGATGAAACTCGGGGCCCGCGACCGGGCCCAGCTGGTGATTGCGGCCTACGAACACGGGTTGGTGGATTGATATGCAGACGTTTCCTATCGGGTGACGGGGTCAGTCTGAGCGGGGTCGGTCTGGGAATCGGGATCAGCCTGCGGAACCACCCGCAAGCCGCGCAGGGGCGTGACCACCACCCACAGCGCTGCCACCGCAACCCAGCAAGCGGAAACCACCAGGGCAGCACCCGTCCCTGCGACCTCCCCGACGGCCCCACCGATCAGCGAACCCAGTGGCATGACTCCCCATTCAGCAAACCGCAGGGTGCCCAGGATGCGTCCCCTCATCTCCTCGGGGGCCAGCGACTGACGCAACCCGGCGGCCAGTGACTGCTGGGCGAGCAGCCCAGCACCTGCCAGTGCCGCGCCCACGTGAACAAGGAGCACCCCGGGTGCCGCGATGCGACCGGCCAGGGCGAAGACGACCAGCCCGAGGCCACCAAGCAGCGGGCCGACCATGAGGCAACGCCCCACCATTGCCCGGGCTGCCAGCTGGGAAGCAGCCAGCGCGCCGAGGGCCGCGCATACCGCGAAGGTGAAAAAGACAAGCCCGATTCCCAGGGAGCCCAGACCGACGACATTGGACAGGTCATGGATGAGAACGGCGAATGCAGCATTCATGCCGATGGATACGAAGGCCCCCGCACCTGCGAGACCTACCAGTCGGCGATCCCGCAACACCGCCACCAAGCCCTGCTTGATCTCGGCTCCGGGGCTGGTCCCTGATTCCTTGGGCTCAGGTTCACGCCCGGCACAGCGTCGTACCATGACCAGCGATCCTGCCGACAACAGATAGGAGAAGGCGTCGACGAGCATCGCCACGGGTGCCCCGACGGTCGCGATGAATACCCCGACGAGCCCCGGGGCCGCTAGTGATGCGATGCCCGTGCTGGTCTGCAATGCCCCATTCGCCCCGACCAGTCGATCCTGCTCAACGAGATCGGGAAGTTGGGCTTGGCAAGCGACGTCGAAGACGATGTTGCCGATGCCGACGGCGAAGGCCACCACACACAGGTGCGCAAAGCTGATCCCGTGAAAGATGAAGACCACCGGGATGGAGACGACGGCTGCCGCCCGCGTCAGATCGGCGATCATCATCAAGGAGCGGCGACGGTGCCGGTCGACTAGCGAACCAACTGCCAGCCCGAACAACAGGTAGGGCAGATTGTCCAACGCACCCAGCAGCCCCATCTCCCCCGGCGAGGCATTGAGGGTGACCACCGCGATCAGGGGCAGAGCCATGAAGGTGACCTGGGAACCGATAGCTGAGACTGCTTGCCCGGCAAGCAACCATCCGAAACTACCTGGGCGTTGCATCTCCCGCCTCCAAACTTACGCTGTATGTCTGTTTGCAGCAGGTTACAATTACACCGTAAGTTCGTCAATCTCCAGGGAACCGTGATGCCACGTCCGACACCAATCACCAAGCAGGCCATCATCGATGCCGCGCTGGAGCTTGGCGACGCCCAAGGCGTCGAGGCGATCTCCATGAGGCGGGTGGCCGCCAGCCTGGGAATCCAGGCAATGTCCCTCTACAACCACATCGCCAACAAAGAGGAACTGCTGGGGGCACTACACGAGCGGCTGATCCTTGAGATCCATCTGCCCGGCGACTGCGGCTCCTGGCAGGAGGCTTTACGGCAGGCGGCACGCGGTTATCGCGACGTCGCCGTTGCCCATCCCAGTCTGTTCGTTCTGCTGGCCACCCGCCCACTGGGCACCGACAGGGAATTCACGCACGTCGCCCCGACTCTGGCCTATCTCGACCGGGAGGGATTGAGCGCCGAGCAGCAACTCTTCATCGTCGACGTGTTTTTCAATTCACTCAACGGGTATCTCCTCGCGGATGTGGCGCCGGTTCCCGGTCATCCGGACGTCGCGAATCCTGCACTCGATACACCGAAAGGTGAGGTTCCCCCGCTGATCAAACTGGTGGCATCGATGGCCACCACCAAGCAGGGCGAGGAATACCTGCGCAACACCTTCGACGAGTTCGTTGAGGTGCTGATCGCCGGGCTGGAGGCCCATCTGCGTCGAAGGTCGCCAGCATCGGTGAACAACCACCCGGCAGGAAGATTGCATGCTCCCCCACGACGCAGGTAACCCATGGTGTACCGGTTGGCGCTGCCGTGCGGGATGGGCGGATAGAAAATAGAGTTGGTCCATGACATTATTCGGAGCCCACGTCGACCCGGCCGATCCTCTCGCAGCCGCCCAGGAGATCGGAGCCGAGATCATCCAGGTGAATATCGGCGACCCGCAGTCATGGAAGGCCCCCGCGCCGAGGTTCCCATGGGATCTGGAGGAGTTCGGTGCCCGCGCAGCCGAGGCCGGGATCGGTATCTACGTCCACTCCCCCTTTGTCATCAACGTCGCATCCACCAACAACCGGATCCGCATCCCTTCGCGCAAGCTGCTCCAGCAGCACCTTGATGCGGCTGCGAGACTCGGAGCCTGGGGCGTGATCGTGCACGGCGGTCATGTCACCGCCAATGACCCGATGGAAGCCGGTTTCGAGAACTGGTTCAAAGCCGTCGACGGGTTGCGGATCGAAGTGCCCCTGCTCATCGAGAACACCGCCGGCGGGAACCATGCGATGGCCAGGCGTTGGGAGAACCTCGCCCGGCTGTGGCAGGCGATTTCCACCTCTAACAACGCGAAACGGGTGGGCTTTTGCCTCGACACCTGCCATGCGCACGCCTCAGGGAATCCGCTGCAAGGCCTCGTCGATGATGTCTTGGCGATCACCGGGCGCATTGATCTGGTGCACCTGAACGATTCCCGCGATACCGAGGGCTCGGGTGCGGACCGTCATGCGAATCTGGGCAAGGGGCAGGCTGATCCCGATTGGCTGGTCGAGGTCATGCGTCGGGCTCAGGCTCCGGCCATCCTGGAGACCCCATCCGAGGGCCATACCGACGACCTGGAGTGGATCCGTTCCCGGGTGTGATGCGCCTGCGAAGATCGCGACCGTCCTCAATGCCTAGTGGGGTCAGAGATGCCCCTATGGTTCTCTGTTAAACCGCTGCGGGGGCTTTCGCCTGGTAATAGGGCCGTTGCGGAGCATGCGTGATGATGTGCTCCTTGCCAACATCAAGACCACCTAGAAGGTAACTGGTGATTGGAATGCTATAGATTTTGTGGACGACAGCAGAATATTGGATTGTGGTTTAGACTGCTGTTTTATGATCCTCGAGGTTTGGTCCGTTTTGTGTGAGCGGAATGGAGGAATAGTGACTTCGCGCGACCACAGTCTGGGTGATGATCCGAATAGTTCACGGGCAAGTGTGATCAGCGGTTGACGGGGATGAATTGGCAGTGATCGCTGCGGGGTTGACGTGTGGGAAGTCAGTGGTCGCGATCACTCATAGTTTGAGACGGCATCGTCAAATGGTGTCTCGAGAAATCAATCGTGGTTGTGACGAGGGCATTATCGTCCTGGGCGAGCCCAGCAGTGAATATGCAGCGGTTGAAAGGTCTCAAGCCCAGGAAGCCTGATGTGCGCCTTGGCCTGCAGGCCAAGGCGGTGGAGTTGTTGAATGACCGGTGCGCTCCACGCCAGATCTTGATGCGGCTGAAGTCCGATTTTCCTGATGACCAGACTATAAGGATGTCTTATGAACAGATCTATTAAGCTCCCTATTACTCAAGCCATTGGATCATTACAACTCCGGGTTGAGGGTTGACAAAGCGTTACTTACTGACCGGGCGTTCCGGTTTTCTCGTTCGTCACTGGCAAGGATGACAACCTCGACACGCCGTGAACCATAAACGAGGGAGCTACCATCAGCCTGCGTTCACTTCAGGTCGAAGACCGAGCCGTACCGAGTTACTGGAAAGGAGACCCGGTCATCGACGCTGAAGGGCGTAGCGCATTTACGACATTGTGGAACAACACTCCGACTCTTGCCCACGCACCGGTTGAGAGCCGATCACCGCACCAATGACGACACCCACGTCGTCGACGGATGGTTCGAACGACTCTCGTAACCAGCTCTAGCGACCAGATCGCTAGAGCTGGGCCCGGGCTTGGTTCACGACAGCATAGACACCCTCCAAGTTGACCATGCGGGCCATTGATGCTTGAGCGATCTCCACGCTGCACTGTCGCTCGAGCATCGCGAGGATCTCGATGGCGAGCATCGAATCGGCGCCGTGGTCATCCTTGAAGAGTGAAGTCTCAGTCACCTCCTCGGCGTCCACTTCAAGGATGTCGCAGATGCGTTCCTTGAGGTCTGCCTTCTCCTCGGGAGTCAGTTCAGCCATGGCACAAGCCTCCTTGAGCTGCAAAGTGGCCCCGTGGGGCCCGGACGGGGGCGAGCGACTCGCTAGAAGCGCGCGAAATAGCCGTGTGGCTTTGGAGATTTTCCCCACTAACCGCACTCCACTTGAGGTCATTGCTTGGTGCTGCCCCGATGGTTATATTTTAGAGGCACCTCCGACCGTCCGTCAATATATTGCGTTGGCTTAATCTCAAAGTGCCCACGTGGGTCCAGGGCGAGCAGATGGAGTTGGAGCTAACTCAACGCAAAGCAATCCCTGCTGCGCAGGCGACGAAATGACCCATGGCGACCAAGAAGGAAAATAGCGAGATCCTGGACACGATCTACCACATCACTGGCTGGCATCGCGACCATACCCATCAAATGATCCAGCAACGACTGACGGAGTCGGGCCCAGCCTGCATCAGCGCCGAGAACCCATACTCACCTACGGTCCAGACGCTGCGTCGATCACGACCATTGAATTTGCCCCGTGTGGGCGGACACCAGTGTTGCGGCCTGGAGGCCGCGGGTCTTGGTGTTCTCTTAGTCTACGGGACTAAAATAGCCCAGTGCTGAGTGGCTGCGGCCTCGGTTGTAGATGGCGTCGATCCAGGTGGTGACCGCGGTGATCGCGGCTTGCCGGATGGCGAAGTGATAGCGGTTGTAGAACCGTCTTGAGAGTGGACCAGAAAGGATTCCTGCTGGGCGTTGTCCCAGCACACACCGGTACGACCGACTGACAATCTCACACCTGCATCTCGGGCTGCTTGGGCCAACTGGACAAAGATGTACTGGGGACCTCTCATGTAGGAGCACATTGGTGGTATCGCCCTCCATGATTTCCTCCCCACGCGGATGAAGACCTCACGGATCATGCCGGATACCTCGGCTGCGACGTGCCCGGTTTGAGGTGCTTTATCCGGATTCTCCAGTGGAAGTGGTGGACGTCGAGGCTTCCGCGAGTCGGCAGAGGATTCTCAATTGGCGATCCATCATCGCAACGTCACCCCACACCAGCAGCAGTCGCCGCAGACGAGGCGTCAGCCGACCAACCTGCCCGAACCAGATGGCAACCACCAGATGCCGAACCCCGAGCCTTTCCTCGATCGTGTAGGTGAGCACGACCTCGCCAAAGAGACGGGTCGGTCGACCTGGACGCATTCGCAGCGTCAGAGAGCGGCCCGGCTCCATGTCCACCAGAGTGAAAATGGTCATGAAGCGATCGCCCGGCGACGGTGTGCACAGTGTCGGATCCGCGTCACGCGGGCTGCGGCGCCCGAAGTTATCAATCCAGTCGTAGCTGTACGGAGCTCGACGCAGCTGGCACAGCCATAGGAAGAGCGTATCGGCAGGGGCATGCGTCGTCCGGCTGCGTACTGCCCTACGGGACGTGGGATCGGCCACGTAACGATCGCATGGCGCGGGAAACTCTGCCCACTCGGCTGGGCCAACAAGCCAAGGAAGTCGACGAGACCCGGTCCGCCCGTCTGCTCGACCCGAGCCTCTCATCTTCGGGTGTCCTGCTCGACCCGATCAAGGAACTCGTAAACGAGGCGATCGTACTCAGCTCCGGCGGAACTACTCAGACGCAGGTGGCCACCAGGTATCCGATGTACTTCAGCACGCGACCATGCGTCGACAAGAGCACTCACTTCGTCAGCGTGGATCACGGTGTCCTCCTCGCCCACCAGGTACAGCTGTGGAATATCCGCCAGCAGACCTTCGGTAGCCCTAGGTGGCCAACTTGCCCCGAGCATCCTCACCGCGGCCGCAGCGGTCGCGTGCCGTAACCCGGGAGAGCGCATGAGGCGGCCCAGCAAGGTGGAGCGTTTACTGGCCCTGAGGAGGAAGCTCTCGAACATGCCCGCAAGGTTGAGGCCAGGCCCACTCTCGCAGACAACGGCATCAGCAGGCAGGGTCCCAGACGCCAACGCGTACACGGTGGGGAAGGTGGAGAAAGAATACCCGAAGACCACCAAAATTCTCGGGTCGAAGCGTTCGGCCATCCATCGGGAGGCAGACAGAATGTCGTCGGTGAAACGATCCGCTACCCGCCAAATCCGGCGGTCCCCCTGAGAAGCCCCATGCCCACGGTGATCGAACATCAGCACCTGATAGCCGCGCGCCACCAGTAATTGCGCAGTGCGCAGCGACGCCGACTTACCTTGCCCGATGCCATGCCCGAGCACAGCGACTCGACGCGAATCGGAGCCGACGAGCCAGCAAGCAAGACGATGCCCGTCGTGGGTCCGCACCGTCTGTTCCACGAAGGACAGGCCAAAAACACTAGGGTCCTTGTGCGGGCGGCGGCGCAGAGGATGCAGGATCAGGTAAGCGAAGACCCCACCCAACGCATTCTCAACTCGTGTCACAACGTCGCATCCTCTCTAATTCTGGCGCAGTCAGCCGCAGCCACCGGCATGATCATCATCGAAACCCCGTCCCAGCACTGATCCATCGCTTTCCCACGGGGCAGAGCTCGAACAATGATGCTTCTCGGCCTCTTCCAATCGCTCCAGGCCCCAGAAGCTCTCCCTACCCACGCGAAAAAACGGAACCCCAAAAACCCCATCCTCGTCCATTCGTTCGGCAACGGAGACCAGCAACTGGCGACCTTCCGGTCGGGAGTGCAGCGTGGCCAGATCGCGGGGAAAGCCCCCATCGTTGAGCAATGTCGCGACCTGTTCCGCGTTATTCAGGTCAGCGCCTCTGGTCCAGCGCGCACGGCTCAACTCCAAAACGAGCTGTTTGCCGCGCGCCTGATCTTGCGCCAAGACCCCCGCGCATGCAGCGGCGGTGATCTCCCAGTTCGCCGCTGAGTCGTCGGGCCAAGTAATCGCTACTCCCAATCGGCTGGCAAGTCGACGTACATCACGCAGGATATACAGATGCTTGGCTCGGCTCATGGGGGTGTAGTGAAAGGTAATTGCACGCTCGTCCAAGAATTGCTTAATTTCCGCACCCGGCTCGAAGAAGATATGCATGGTGGCGGCTTCAAGGAGGGGCGAGCGGGACGCTATCCCACGTTCTAGAGCGAGCCACGAATAGGGGCTTCGCAGTGACGCATACCAGCGAGGTGTGCGGCTCATAGGGACAATCCTCCGTCGACGCCGATCACCTGACGAGTAACGTACCTAGCATCCGGGGAGACGAGATACGAGACGAGGCCGGCTACGTCGTCGGGCTTACCGAATTCTCCAAGCGGGATATCGTTCTTTGCTTTCTCCTTTGCCTTCTCACTCAGCATCATTGTCATATCGGTCTCAATGAAACCTGGGGCCACCACGTTGACTCTGATGCGCCACCGAGCGAGTTCCAGCGCTGCTGTGCGCGCCACACCGACCAGACCTGCCTTCGACGCGCTATAGTTTACTTGGCCGGCGTGGCCATCCCTGCCTGCAATTGAGCCCACCAACGTCACCGAGCCGCCGTTGCCGCCACGGACAAGGGCCCAAGATGCCGTCCGGCAAAGATGGAAAGCCCCCGCAAGGTTCGTGTCAATCACGTCCTGCCAGTCTGTGGTCGTCATTGTCATCAGTGGAGCATCCCGCGTGATGCCTGCACAGTGAATGACGGCATCTAGTCGACCAAACCGCGTGACCGTATCCGAGACAAACTGCTCGACCTCCTCGAACGAGCGGACATCGACGCGAGCACACAACGCCGTAGCCTCGGGCGGGAGGGCTGAAATAGTTTCGTTGGCAGCATCCTTGTTTGCAGCAAAGCAGAAGGCGACATCGAACCCGTCATGGGCCAGACGCGTCACAATCGCCCGTCCGATACCGCGAGAGCCACCGGTTACGAGCGCCACGGGGCGAGACTGCTCATTCATGATCGGACCTCCGGAACTCGGCGAAGGGCCGTACTGCGGCAGTGACCCCGGTAGCGACGAGCACAGGCGCCCCCTCAACCCAAGAGATGAGGTCGAGCACTAATACGTCACCCAGATCTCTGACGCCGGTCAGCTCATGGCGAAGCACGGCCCCGAGCGGCACCCTATCTAGCAGATCGACCGATTGCAGGCCCATGAACAAGAAGCCCTGATTGGGGGCAGGCCGCCCATCACGGGCACCCGCGATGAATCCGGCGATGGCGCCTTGCGCTGCCGATTCGAGGAGAAGAGCCAACGGATAGATTGGCTCTCCGTAACACAACAGTTCATCGGGACGGATCTCCTTCTCGGCCACCATCCGATTGCCTACCTGAAGGAGGTGGTCGACGAGCAGGATCGGATCCCGGTGGGGGAGCAGGGAGGTAATCTCTTCAGGGTAAGTGTCTGTCACGGCACCAAGCTCCGGTCGGGGTGGTGGCGGCGGCGGTGGCGTCGTCTGTGCAACGAACGAGGCGCACCGGTGGCCATCGCGCATGACCTGGCACGAGAAGGCAAGGGGGTCCGTTCTGGTGCCTTGGTCGACGTGCACCTCGAACACGTCCCCAGGCCATAGCGGCTCTGCGAAGCGGACTTTTCGCAATCCGGTGACCTCGGATCCTGCCGGATGCTGGGAGACGAGATCGGCACCGATCCCCAACAGGAAGTTCCCGGGAACAATCGGTTGTCCGGGATAGTGACCGGCAAATACGGGATGTTCCGGATCGTAACGGCACCGTGCTCCGATCACCGTGCCTATCTGATCTAGGAACTCGAATGAGTCTGGTCGTGGCGAACCTGTTAGCGTGCGGTCAGTCGCTTGCACTTTTGGCCTCCAGAGCTCGGTCCAGCACATCGATTAGGTCATCAAAAGTACGTACAGGCTTCATTTCGTCCTGCCCGATCTTCACGCCAAACTCTTGTTCGAGGACAACCATCATCTCAAGGGACATTAGCGAGTCAACCTCGAGGTCGTCGCGGAAATCGGCCGTATCGGTGAGTTCGGACACGTCTATGTCGATGGCGTCGGCAACGAGCGTGCGAAGGCTCTCGCGGTCAATTGAGTTTCTCATGGATGGGCCTTTCTATTTTGCGGTTCAGGGTTGGGAGCAAGGGTTGAGATCGGTAATGGATACGGGGCCTCGCTCGTCCGCCGAAACGATTCGAGCGCGGGTACCCGAGCGAGCGACTTCAGCGGCCAAGGTCAGCGCGAGGGCTGAGCCCCAAGCGCCTAGATCCCCTAGGCTGTCGAGCGCGAGGGTCCGGGTCGGGGTGTCCAGTCCGTTTTCAGGGATGGCGAGAGCGTCGAGTAGCCGATCGATAGCGACTGAATGTCCGACCCGGATCAGCATCTCCGGGGCCTCGGTAGGCAAGTTGGTGCGCCAGCGCCTCACCAGCTGGGTGGCGGAGTCAGAGTCGTGTACAACACCAGTCAGGACCATGGAGACACGGGCGAGTGGGGTCTCCTGCCAGAGGGCCGACGGTCCAACGAGGAGGGCCGCTGCCCCCTCGACGAAATCACCCCTGGATCCGGCGTCATGCTCGAGTTGGACTCGCTCCGGCGTCCACTCCTCGACCCCGCCGAGGATGAGCGCATCAGCCTGCCCGAGTTCGATTAGCCGCCAGCAATAGTCGAGACCGTGGAGAGCCGAGCCAGCCCCAGCAATCAGCGTGGCGTTGGGCCCGCGTAATCCGTGTCTGATCGCACCCTGGCTAGCGGCGAAGTTCATGACGGTATTGGGGAAGCGGGAGGGGTCGACCAAGTAGGGCCGATCCCCCGACAAGCTTTCCTGCGTGAACTGGATGGTACTAGCGATCGAACCGAATGACGTGGCCAGCACGATCCCAACATCGTCGCGCCCGGCAGGGATAGTAGCGAGGCGCCCCAGTTGCCCCATGGCGGCTAACGCAAGGCCCGCCGAACGGTCAAGCGTGCGCGTGCCTTTGGGTCCCACTTCCTTCCGGATATTAAAATCCTCGATCTGAGGCTGCAGGACCGAACCCTCCGTGAGAACCGCGAAGACCGGGTCGGTACCTGAGCCCGCGGAACAGCGGACGGCAATATCCCAGACTGCCAGAGTGTCGTGGTGCTTAATCATCGTGCCGACTCCTTCTAGAGGAACAGCATTCCGCCGACTTCCGCCAGCAGAGCCGCTAATTGGACGGTCGAGAGGGGGGTGATACCGGGGGTGATGGGACGATCGTCAGGCACCGGGGCTGGTTCCAGGACATAAATAGTAGCACCCTCATTGACTAGGGCAGCGAGATTGCGACGCAGAAGCAGAGCGGGGTCGTCAAGCGCTTGGTCCCAATCATCGTGGGAAGGTAGCGGAAGGGCCCTCGCGAGGGTGGCTGCCTCGCCAGCCAAAACGAGACAGAGGGCCCCGTGATATTGAGTCATAAGCACTCGGAAGGAGTAGAGAGCGTCGTTGAAAGAGCGTTCCAGATCTCCTCGCATAACCGTGTCCACAACCGCCACGAACCGAGCACTCATCAGACAACCCCCACCGAAATCAGCTTGTCCGCAGCATCAAAGTAGCGGCGCATCTGGGTCGCCAACCGCATGCGGACTGGCGCCGCGTGATTCGTCAGGCGGCGCTCCATGCTGCAGGTACGGCATGCCGTCCAGAGTAGGGACTTCGGATACTCGTTGATCATTTCAAGCACAACGCCCGATGCAGAAGGAAACGAGAACTCCCAGTCCAGCGCGCCAGCCGGCTTGACTGGCTCCCCCACTTGGGTGAGCCACGTCGCGAAGCCACAGGCCCACACGTGAACGGATGCGTCGCGGGCCAAGAGTTGCTCTACGGTGCGCAGGGCGGTTCCCAGGGAATCGTCGCTGTAGGGCGCTCCGGCAAGCACCATCATGACGTCAAACTGCCGCCGGTTCATCGCCAAATCACCTGGGTCTTTGGGTCGAGAAGCGCGTCGGCGATCACGCCCTCGTCAGCAACCACTCCGACAGGAACTTGGTTTTCCGGCCAGCCCACCCGTCGCAACGTCTTCCGGTCTACTATGACGCGGGTGCCAGGTATCGGATCGGGCGCGATGAGGTGATGGAGTGCACACGTTCCGGCCAAGTAGATCGCGACTTCTGATGTGGTTGCGAGAACACTAGCCACCTCCCGGATCACGTTCGGGCCCACCGCCTCTGCACGATTCAGCACGAACATCCAACGGTCAGGCATTCGAATCAGCCTCCTTGGCCATGGTCGACAGCAGGGTCAGATATCGTTCTGGGGCAGCCGAGAAGAGGCGACAGTGGGTTGCCTTGTCGAAGATGATGTGCCGAGATCCGGGCACGGTGTCAGCTACCTGAGCGACCGCGGATGCAGGAATGACCCGATCGCGGCTGCCGGAGAGGAAGAGCCCGGGCACGCCCGACCGCAACGGACCGGGGGGCCACGCGGCCTCCTGGCGCAACGCACTGGCCGCGTGGCAAGTGGCTAGTTCGAGCACCTCCGCGAACGACTCACGCAGTTCGTCATCATTGGAGCCACGTGCCGAGGAAGCAACCAGCCACCCGATATGTTCGGGAGCGCTCGGCGCAGGCCCCGAATCACACACGACTCCAGCGACCTTTTCGCGGCCGGGCCCACCTGCGTATGCAAGAACGGTCCAAGCGGAGAAAGACTGGCCCACCGGGATCGCGCGCCGGGCTGTGGGAATCAGTTCACCCAACTTATCCATCACGCATCCGAGGTCAACGATATGTTGATTGACCATGCCGCTGGTAGTCAACTCGGCGGTGCTGTTTCCGTGCCCTCTCAGGTCATAAGTAACCACAGGCCAACCGGAGGCAGCCAGCCTCTGCGCACTTGCTCTTATGTCATCTTGGGTGTGTAGGAGTCCGTGTATCACGACGAAAGCGATCCGCCCCGCTGCCGGGTAGCACCGAACGGCTAGCTGCCCACCATCGGTAGAGACGAAGTCATCGTTAACGTTCGCGGGCCGATCGTCCCGGACGCGCGGTACCAAGAGCTTGAATGTCTCCCGTTCCGCGAACTCACGGACCCGGGCGGACGGCCAGGAACTCATAGTGCCCCCGGATCAAGACGAAGCGCTGCCCAGGCACCAAAGCGCGAGCAACAGAACAGGGTGGTGGTGCGACGCTGCTGGCAGGCCTCGGCCACCGCGATGGCCTGAGGTAGGAGTCGGCCATTTGGAGCGTTCAAGGGTCGCCCCTCGGTCAACTCGTCGGGTAGGGCCTCGATCAGATGTCTAGGAGCATCCTCCAACGCGGTTAAGAGGGAGACGTCAGGTCCTGCCAGCAACGGTGGCAACAATCGCTCCAACCGCTCGAAGCCTCGCATGGTGACCGCCTGAGGCAAGAACCCCCGGGCCCAGGTGAGGTGGGTGCCCCGACCCTCAGGGTGAAGCATCAGAGCAACGCTACCCTCCGCGACTTCACCACCGACATCGGTGGTGACCACCAGCGCAGTATCGCACCGACCGCTGCCGAGGGAAAGGGCGGCGGAAGCGCAGGCGTCCACCAAGCCCGTCCCGGGCGTCGTGATCGTGACAACCCGTCCATGGATCTTGTAATCCTGGGCCACACGAGCCGGGAGCAGATTGACAGAGAAGTAGGGAGCACGGGCGGGACTGAGCGCCTCTGCCGACTCCGCGCGCACCACGGCATCCATCTCATCATGCATGTGTTCGGCGAAGGACGCAGTACAGGCCCAGAGCTCACGGCGATGCGACTCGCAGGCCAGCGCGCCACTCACGTTTAGTTGAGCGGCGGCCGCAGCTGTCAGCTGCACTGCCCGGGGAAGGAGAGCCGTGCCACGGCGTCCAAGATGGGCACGCGGATCGAACCAGTCAGAGCCCTCACCCGAGGGCGGGCCAGAAAGGACGGCGGCCCGCTCAATCACGATTGTCATGCTGCGCCTCCAATAACGAGAGAGGCATTGTTTCCGCCGAAGGCGTACGCGCTGACCACCACCGGGCCAACGGCTGTAGTGCGCTCTCCCAGATGTGTCGACGCCGTGTCCAGCCACGGTCCGTGCGGACCATGCTCCGGACGCTCACCGGCCTCCAGCATCGCGAGGGCCGCGATGATCCCGAGAATCCCGGAGGCCCCGCCAGCGTGCCCGATCGTGTCCTTGATGCTCAGCCAAGGCAGGTCCTCGCCGGCGACCTCATGGAGAATGGCCGCTTCCAGCTCGTCGTTCAACTGGGTGCCCGTCGCGTGGGGGACGGCTGCGCGTGGGGCAGCCTGTCCCACTACCGTCTGAAGAATGCGTCGGATCTGAACACCGGCCTGCTCCGGTGCGGTGATGTGATCAGCGTCACAACTGAAATCCGCGGTGATTAGGCTACCCAATGCCGTGGCCGAGCTACTCTCCGGCTCAAGCACGAGGGCTCCTGCGCCCTCACCGAAGAGAGTGCCCGCTCGCTCCAGTTCAAAGGGGCGTGCTCCAGCTGGGTCGAGAGCCAGCATCCGGTTAAACGCGGCCAACGCCACTCGGGAGTAAGCCTCAGCACCGGTAACGAGTACAGCGGAGGCCTCCCCAGCGGCCAGGATATCTAAAGCCAACCCCACCGCGTAGGCGCTTGCTGCACAGGCATTGCTGGTACTCAGGACAGGGCCGCTCAGCCCCAGAGCATCGGCAATGAGATCTGCCGTCTCAAACATCCGTTTATCCGTCGGGGTGCTGGCACGAGCCCTATCCAGGGAGGTGGCCTCACCCATGCCCGTGCCCACCACGAGGCCGAGATCGCCACAGGTGACGCGCGAACCCGCGGCCTTCGCCTCCGCAAGCGCCTCTCGGGCGGCTTCTACACCGTATCTGGCGGCCGAGTGCTCGAGACAAGGTGCATCTTCGACGAGGTGCATATCGCGGACTTCAGCATGGAGATCCGGATCGTCCACCGCAGCACGCCCGGTCCGGTGTGCGCAGAGACCACGCCAGAAGTCCGCCCGACCCCGTCCGCACGAGGCGACGACTCCAGCGCCGGTAATTTTCGCTATCGGCGGCATCATCCCACTGCCGCCCTGAGCCGATCGTCGAACTCAATCATCGACCAATCACGGCGGCTGTCGATGTGGGCATAACCATGCATTATCCGACCCGTGCTCACATGAACGGCATTACCCTCACGAAGGGCGTACGTGTCCATGCGCGCCGTGTACACGGAATTCTTGAACACCGATTCCACCTCAAATACCGTGAGAATCTCCTCTTCCATTCCCACTTCATCCCAGAGTTCAATCTCCGAGTTCGGAACGACGGGAATCAAGTCCGCCGTGTCGAGCATCGTCCGGATGCTGGCGCCCTGCTCCAGCAGGAATAGGTCGACGACCTCTTCCATATTGCGAAGCAGACCGCTCATCTGAAGCCGGGTCACATAGTGACAGTAGAAATATGGCACCCGCCAGCGCCAGGCGATCGCATGGCCGCTTCCCGTCCGGAACTGCCGGTCAACTTGCCTTGTCACGGCGTTTCGACCGATGCCCACCGCAAGATCCGACATAGGAAGTGAGCGCAGTTCGGCGACGCGGTAAGTGTCGACGACCAAACCTCGGATTTCCTCGGGGATAGGAGCGACCTCGCCGCCCACGCGGGTGTCGCGCAGCAGTACCACGGAAACTTTGGCAGAGACGGCCTTCGTCTTTCCTACCGACAAGGTGACGGCAAGCTGGGCACCTCTCTCGATGGTCAGAACACGCACCTCGGCCGTCACCTCGTCGTCCACATGGAGCGCTTTGAGGATGCGTGTGGAGATACGGGTGATGTCCAGACCGAGACCGTATTCCTCGTAAAGCCGACCCGGGGCCATGGTAGCCGTTCGGAAAAGACCGAGAACAGCTTCTTCTACGAGGTAATTGACATGCTTGAAGCCGATCCAAGTGCAAATATTGCAGCCTTCGTAACGAGGACGCAGTTGCACGGTCGTGCTGAAACCGGGGGTGAAGGTCATTTCAAACTCACTTTAACTAGGGTAGGGGTAGAGGTAGAGCACTGCGGATCGCAAGTGCAACGGCTTCAGGGGTGTCCACCATGGGGAAATGTCCGCCCTTGAAGATGTGGAGGATGCTGCCGGGGACTTGGGCGTGCAGGGCGCGGCTGTCAGCCGGATCAGCGGAGAGGTCGGCGTCGCCGTGGATGAGCGTAAGCCGATTCACGAGCGCGCGCGGAGATCCTTGCCACGTAGCGTGATAGGCCTCGTAGAAACGGAGCCAGCCAAGGGGGCCGACGGCGTCGACTACGACCTCAGCCATCCGGTCGAGGAGAGCGGGGTTGGCCCGCCCTTGGGATTCGGCCCGCAGTCCATCCGCCATGACACCCGGGAAGGCTGCGCGATGCCGATCGAAGTGACTCCAGTCGAAGTGCTCGGCTCTGGACGCGTAAAACATCGATAGGAGGACGACGTGCGCGGGCGGCGGGGGCCTGTTTGGCCCGGTGAGCAGATTGAAGACGGACACGGCCGCAAAGGAGTGGGCCACGAGCACGTCGCAGTCCGCCAATTGGGATCTGCAGAACCTCTCCGTGATCTCCGGATCGTACTTCCAAGCCGAGGCGGTAGACGCCCATGGCACATCCGGAATGGACACCGCACAATCAGAGAGCAGCTCCTTGACATCTGCCCACACACCAGCACTGCCACCTAGGCCACTGATCAGGCAGATCCTGGAATTCACGACCTCGCCCCCTCGGGGACGACATAGTTGATGATCCCAGCGAGGGCACCCAATTCCATTCTGGCGGGTTGAAGCGGCCAGCGGCGAGCAACCATGGGAGACCGACTGTGTCTATCATCGATCGCCGCGACAAGCAGCGCGACCCCGCCGGTCACGACAGGCCTGCCTCCAGCCAGCCATCGGGCAGTGGGGCTATCACTCTCCGCTGCAACCACCAGTACCTGTTCACAACGACCGCCAGTGATGAGCACCTGGGCCCACTGGAGGGCACTAGCCGCTCTATCTCGCTCATCCTCGATCGTGAGGCAGACACCCTTAATCCCCAACTGGATTGCGACGGTCGAAGCCAATACGTTAGAGCTGGCGTTTGGTAGCCCCATGGGGCTCAGTGCATCGGCACCTTGCTTGATGACGATCTGCGCGGCGTTTACCACCGATTCGGCGTTTCCATATCGCGACGATGCGATTAGTCCGAGTCGCTCAGGCGGGCAGTCATCATCAGGGCAGCGACAGGCCATCGCCTCCACAGCTGCAGCCTCAGCAAGCAGCGTAGCGGGGGTGCTATAGCGCAATCCCTTGCGGCCCAACCGAGTTCGGAAATCGATCTCTACAGGGGCAAGCGGCGCCGTGAGGTGGGCGTCGGTTAATACACCCTCCTGCGGAAGGAGAACCGCGTGGGCCAGCAATCCGAGGTCCTTCATGGTCGCATCACCGGCACTTTGCGGAGAAGCGCAACTGCATTGAGCCCGCCAAAACCGAAGGCGTCCACCTGCGCTAGCCTCGCATCCTCGAGCCTTGTGCGGCTGCGGTTCAGGCGAAGCGCCGAGGCCATCGGGTCGGGCACGTCCAAGCCCACGACCGGCGGAACCTCGCCAGAGAGAAGGCATTGGCCAGCGACGATCAGGCTATGCAGACCGGAAGCACCTGAGGTGTGGCCGGTACTACCCTTGACACCAGTCACGAGTGGCTTGGAAGCACGTTCCCAGACCCGCGTCAGAGCAACCGCCTCGGCCTCGTCGTTGAGTGGTGTCCCGGTACCGTGTGCCACGACGAGGTCGATGGAGTCCGCTCCCACCCCTACCCGCGCGTGCGCTTCGCGCATGACGTGCTCGATCCTTGCTGGGTCTGGTGCCGTCACGTGGTAGGCATCACACCCCAATTCCACTCTGGCGAGACGTAACGGCTTTTCATGCGGGAGCTTGCTCAGCACCACGGCCGCAGCGCCCTCGCCCATTAGGACACCGCGACGCCCCGCGTCGAACGGGCGGACGCGGTCGGGCGGTTCGACCTGAACCCTGTCGAGTGAGCCGAACATGCTCAGCGACAGCACGTCGACTCCGGCAACTATCACGTGTTCAAGGGACTCCTGCTCCAGGAGATCGCAGGCGAGGGCCGCCGCGTACAACGACGCGGCACAGGCGTTCGAGAAGACGGAAACCCGATCAAAACCCCAGCGTTTCCTGAGCTTCGCAGCGAGGTCCAAGTTGGGCTTGGGTCCATCCTCTAGGTGTGCGATCTCCAACGTGCGGGCTTCGCCGAGTCCTGTCCCGATCACCACCGGGATAGAGTCGAGATTTTGCATCTCTGTCAGGCCGGCATCCAACAGGGCTTCGCTGACAGCCTGAACGAGCAGGCTCGCCGCCCGTGGCCCCCGGGTAGGAGACCCCGGGAAGACGTAGCCATGGGGACCACGGAAGGCCTGGTCAAAGGGAGGTTCGAAAACGCGTAGGCCTATGTCACCCCGGAGGAGGGCGGCAAAGACATCGTCCGCGGTCGCGCCGAGGGTGGTTACAGCCCCCCAGCCTGCGAGCCATGACCCCTGAGTCGACTGCCCCTTCTTTGCTGTCGCGTTCACGGGAGTCGCTCCAACAACAGCACCGCGTTGTTGCCGCCGAAGGCGAACCCGTGGTTCTCCACTACGGTGAGTTCGGCATCCCGAGAGGTGTTGGGGACGCAATCGACCGGGCAGTCAGGATCGCCTTGCCTGAAGTTGACCGTCGGGGGTATGAATTGGTCCTCAAGGGCTAGCGCAGATGCGATGGCGCCCAGCGCACTAGCTGCACCCATTGAGTGCCCGATCATCGATTTCACCGAGGTGACCGGAGGCAACTGGTCACCGAAGACCGCCGCTAGCGCCTCACACTCGGTGACGTCATTGGCCTTGGTACCCGTTCCGTGGGCTGAAACCAGATCGACCTGGCCAGGATCAATGTCCGCGAGTCTCAGCGCCTTCCTGATGCTCGCGGTGATGCCCTTCACGTCGGGAGCCACTGGATGCTTGGCGTCGCACGTGAGCCCGTACCCCAGCACCTCGCAGTAGATGTGCGCTCCGCGTTCGATTGCAGCCTCAAGCCGCTCAAGGACCATCATCCCCGCGCCTTCACCGGTCAGAATCCCTTGCCTGTCCTTGTCGAAGGGACGGCACGCATCGGGTGCCACTGTGCCTAGGCGATAGAAGCCTGTGAACGTCTTCCGGCACAGAGCATCCGCCCCTCCCACGAGGGCGACCTCTGCGGCCCCCGAGGCGATGGCATCGAAACCGTTGCCGATCGCGTAGTTGCCCGCACTGCACGCGGTCGCGATCGTGAGGGTCTCGACGTCGAAGAGTCCGAGCCGGTCGACGATCGACATTGCCAAGTTCAAGGGGTGAGCGGCCCGGGCATCGCTCACGGAGACGGGAGTACCGGTCAAGTAGCTGGCCGAGATGGCATCGATCAATTGCGATTCGCCGTCTGTCGTGCCAACGGCCACCGAAACCCGCCGATCACGGAGCCACTCGGGCGTCAGTCCGGCATCAGACAACGCCAACAACGCGGCCTGCACTGCGAACTGTGAGGCTCGCCCATGGGGCCCATCAGTTGTGTCCTGGGGGACCTCGCAAGCCAGCGCGTGGGCGAAACCGGTGGTGTCAAAAGCACTGATAGGGCTGGCGCCGCATCGACCTTCTCGGATAGCATCCCCGAAATCTTCACGGCCACCGCCGATAGCCGAAACGGGCCCCACCCCGGTCACGGCCACGCGCTGTCGCTGGCTCATATTTCATACTATTACCCCACCTAGGGCCCGTTTTGCAAGCGAATTCGTTGACTTAATTTCAAAATGTCCACGTGGATCCAGGGCGAGCAGATGGAGTTGGAGCTGACTCACCGCAAAGCAATCCCTGCTGCGCAGGCGATGAAATGACCCATGGCGACCAAGTCCACAGCAAAGGCGAACGCACTGTGTACGCCGGACCGGAGCAACTGCAACTTCGCTTCCCGTTCACGATCAAAGAGATCCACTCCGACAACGGCAGCGAGTTCATCAACCACCACCATCGACACCATCACCCGTACACGGGCACCCAACCGTCACACAGAGCTAGGGGCCTGGGCCCGATCAGCAGCCTGACCCCGACGAGCGGCAGCCGCCTGAACGGCGGAGGCCTCTTGGCGTCCGATCCATTCCTCCTCCGGTTCGCGACCCTCAAGAATTGACTTGGCCCGGCGGTGGAGTCGCCCGGCCCGGTAGGAGGAGCGCACCATCGGCCCGCTCATCACGCCCTCGTAGCCGAGTTCCTTCGCTTCCTTCGCCAGTTCCACGAATTCGGCAGGGGTCACCCACCGGTCGATCGGCAGCAGGGTGGGGCCGGGACGCAGGTATTGGGTGATGGTGATGATGTGGGTGCCCGCCTCGCGCAGATCGCGTAGGGCCTGGGAGACCTCGTCGCGGGTCTCCCCCATGCCCAGGATCAGATTCGACTTGGTGACGAATCCGGCCTTGTTCGATTGGGTGAGCACGTCGAGGGAACGCTCGTAGTTGAATCCCGGGCGGATGCGGCGGAAGATCCGGGGAACTGTCTCGACGTTGTGCGCAAAGACCTCCGGTTTCGCGTCCAGCACCTGGGCCACCAGCTCCGGTTTGCCAGAGAAATCGGGCGCGAGCATCTCCACTCCCACTCCGGGATTGTGGGCATGCACCTGGCGGATCGTCTCCGCGTAGAGCCAAGCCCCCTCGTCGGGCAGGTCGTCGCGGCAAACACCGGTGATCGTGGCATACCGCAGCCCCATTTTGGTCACCGACTCGGCAACGCGACGAGGCTCGGTGATGTCATAGCCCTTGGGGCGGGCCGATTCGATCTGGCAGAAATCGCAGCGCCGGGTACAGGCGTCGCCACCAATGAGGAATGTGGATTCGCGGTCCTCCCAGCACTCGAAGATGTTCGGACACCCCGCCTCCTGACAGACGGTGTGCACCTCCTCACGCTGGATGATCCCTTGCAGATCCCGGTAATTGGGGCCCATCACCACCTTGGTCTTGATCCACTCGGGCTTACGCTCGATCGGGGTCGCCATATTCGCCCGTTCGATGCGCAGCAGCTTGTGTCCTGAGGCATTGGTGCTCATTACACGATTCCTTCCCGTTCGACAGGAGCGGCGAGCTCGAAGGGAGCGAATTTGCCCAGCAGCTCGTCGATGTGGGGGGTTAGGTCGGTGGCCACCTGGGCCACCGAGGGCGGATGGGGCATTTCCCGGGCCAGGGAGGTGATCCCGGCGTCGGCGATACCGCAAGGAATGATGTTGGAAAACGGTTGCAGGTCGTCATGCACGTTGAGAGCGAACCCGTGCATCGCGACGCGTTGTGCAACGCGCAACCCGATGGCGCAGATCTTCCGGTCGCCGCGCACGCCATCGCCAAGCAGCCAGACCCCGGTGCGCCCAGCAATGCGCACTCCTTCCAGGCCATAACCGGCGATGGTGCGGATAACTACTTCCTCGACGCGGCGCACGAAGTCGACGACGTAGATCCCGTCGGCCAGCTTCACCAGTGGGTAGCCAACCAATTGGCCCGGACCGTGCCATGTGATCTTTCCGCCTCGGTCGACGTCGATGACGGGGGTCCCGTCGAAGGGTCGTTCACTCGGCAGGGTGCGTCGTCCAGCGGTGTACACCGGAGCGTGTTCGAGCAGTATCACGGTGGACGGGTGTTCGCCATGCGCGATGAGGTCGTGCAACCGGCGCTGTTCTTCCCAAGCCTGTTGGTAGTCGATGTGGGTGACCGGGTCGTCGTCGATGCCCCAACGCCAGTGGGCAAGGACGTCAGAGGTGGTGGGAACTAGATCGGTGGTCATGATGTATCAAGACTACCCGCGACGGCCCTGCTGGCCATCCGGGTGTGTCTGCCGGGGCTAATGTCTCGGCCTGCGGTGTGGCTCATGCTTACCGTTTCCCCACTACCTATCCACTGGATGCTGGTCTCATCCGTACGTTGCGTGTGGTGGTCATCGGCAAAATCCTGCTCGACGCGATCTCCTTGGCAGCCGCCATCATCTCCGGTGGCGCTTCGGCAGCAGTGTCAGTGTTGGTACGCACCGGAGCAAGCGCGGCCATCAATGTAATCATCGACCAAACCATCAACGAACTACTCGGTGGAGGCCAATGATGGCCCGCATCACACCCTCAGGCAACGCAGGAAGCAAGCTCGTCCGAGCCATCCTCGATCTTCTTCACGTTAGCAAGAAGATGAACCTGAAAGCGCTGCCCCCAGCGCCTAAAAGACCGCAACTTCCAGCCCCAAAACCAAGCGGACGACCAATCAGAGACCCCCACTGGAAACCCCCATCGGGCTGGCACAGGCCAGCGCGCAGCAAGGGTTCATTTACCGGAGCAGAAGGCAACTCGCCTTTCAAACTCAACGATGCCACGGCGGACCATCTAGGATTACCACGTGGAACCGAGATCGACTTCGTCAACGGCACACCAGACTTCGGGCCATTCACCCACAAAGGCCTGGGAGGACAACCACCAGGCACCTACAACGTAGACGGAATCAACCTCAACCGCACGCACGACTACAATGCCACGGTATCAACCATTGCAGATACCATGGGCATGAGCAAAGCAGCAGTAAGAGAGGCATTAAGAATAAACAAGATCAATTTACACCATTTTTCTGGAGATATAATGCAACTAGTTCCAACAAATATTCACAGAAACATTCACCACAGTGGCTCAGTTCACTTGGAAGGGAGAAACTAATCGATGATTGAAGAAATTGAAGAACTGATCATCCCAGCCACCCCCGACAGCAGGCCCGACACGCCAGAAACTATCGCGGAATTTGAATCTCGAATTAGTCACCTACCAGAAGAATACAAAAACCTACTACTCAAGTATGGCCCTTTTGCTTTCAACGGCTCTGCAGAGCTTAGCGGAGGTGGAATCAACGACCTATGCCTCACGGTTTGCCGAGGCATTGGCAGTCAATACACCATTGCTGAAGTATACGAAGAAATGGAAGATGTGTTTGGCGACCACTGGATACCTTTTGCCGACGATGCTTACGGCTCTGTCTATGGCTTTGATCGTAATGACGAGACCATCTGGTTCTTCGACATTGAAGCAGGATTCACACCCACCAAAATCTTCAACTCCATGCGGGCCTTCCTCGACGCCATCATCGTAGAACCAGACTGAGTCGACATACTTGACAGCACCGCTCAGGTCAACCCTACCAGGCAAAACAGCAAAGTCTTTCATCTCCAATGATACATCCGCAGCGATGCCATTCCTTACAGACTACAATTTCTAGCTCCCAAACCAAGCGCACGACTAATTGGAACCAGTTTTTGGAAATACAATGTAAAAATACAATGTAACTTGTCCCACGCGCGATTCACGGAGGCATCCACCACAGCGGAACAGTCCATCTAGGAGGTAAGTGATCATGTTGGCAGATATCAAACCCTTCATCAAGCCCGTGACCCGAGAAACTGTCCCGGACACCCCCGAAGAGATTGCCCAAGTTGAGGCTGATTTCAGCATTCTCCCGGAAGTCTACAAGAACCTACTTCTAGAATATGGTCCTTTCGGGTTTAGAGGCTACGCCGATCTGACCGGTGGAGCAATTGATGACTTGACAGTTTTCATCTGCTACGGGGCAGGGAGTCAACATACCATATACAGCCTTCAAAACGGCATCGAAGAAGTCTTCAGAAACCGTTGGACACCATTCGCTCGGGACGAATATGGCTCTATCTACGCACTTGATCGCGATGACGCGACCATCTGGTTCTTCGACATAGAGGCAGGATTCACACCCACCAAGGTCTTCAGCTCCATGCAAACATTCCTCGACGCCATCATCGTAGAGCCCTTTTAGCAAGGCCCCGCCCGGCGTGATCTCCTTGAGATTGCTAAACAGTCCGGATTTACTCAAACAAAAGTTGAAGCTTGGCTGCGTGAAAACAACCTTCAAATTCACCATTTCCAAGGCAATAAAGTCTAATTGGCTCCTGCTAGAATTCATGGATTACACCATACTGGCAGCCGTTCGACGAAAGAATAATCCATGCACCCAGAGGTAGAATCGAGCATAATTCCAGCCACGAGCAAGAACACTCCAAACAGTCCCGAGGAACTCCAATCACTGGAGAAACTGATTGGGCCAGTTCCTGCTCCCCTGAAGAAGTTGATGAGCAATTACGGCTCATTTGCCTTCAGCAAGCCTGCTTTCGTCATAGGAACCCCTTTCGGCGATTTGCCACTGTTCGTGTTCTACAGCGCCACAGATCCATATGGAATAGCTGCCGGCATCGAAGATTTCGACGAACTGGAAGAGAACAACTTGGTCCCATTTACTGATGACGTGTTCAATGACCGCTACGCCTACTCTAAGCAAGATCAGAGCGTATGGTTCTTGGATACCACATACGAACTGGGTTTACAAAAAATCAGTCCTGGCATTGAGACATTCTTGAACTCAATTCGCATCCAAGAGACTGAGTGATGGCGTAACTTTACGGCTCATGAATCCTTAGGCTTGTCACAGCCAAGAATATACACTTCGCCTCATCCCGGCGAGAAGACGAGACCACTTTCGGAAAGTATTTCCCTGCTTAAGCTACATTTCGATCAACTCGTCAAAAGTCGAGGACCGGCACGCCAATGGGCGACGTATCGAGAGGCCGACCAGGCCTCAAGGACATGGGTTGACCATATCCAGCCCATCGGAACCTATATCAGCTCCCCAGACAGGTGACAGGCCTACAACAGCTGCCGGTATCTTGCACTACGACAAGAATGGTGGCGTGCACATCGTGCCCGGTAGACCGAACGTACCCGGCAATTCGAACCCGTGAACCGAAGGAGCGAGGATGTCCCTACAACAAGTCGTCCTGCCAAGTCTGCTGCGCGGCATGGTCGGGATGGTGACTCCCGGCCTGCGGGCAGTGTACGTCCGAGTCGAGGAGTCGGATGCTTATGTCAGGTTTGTGTACGACCATGAGCCCACCGAGGAGGACATCGAAGATGTCGACGACGTGGAGACCGAGATGATCGCCGACTTACATCCCCAGATCACACCACATCTGGTGACCGAATTCGCTCCAGGCACACGAGCAACTGCACGCAGTGGCGAGATTGTGGCTTTCATGCGTAAGGAGCCGACACCCTGACCTGCACCCAGCTGGCACACTGACAAGGAACCACCCTCGGCAAGGAGCCATCCTCCGATGCCGCCACGCAAAATCACCAGAGAAATCTCCCCTGCGGTTGGCGAGTCTCACGCCAGTGGATGCCGACCCGGATCTCCGGCACTCAGTCCAGGACCGTGGGCTCCAAGTCGAGCACCATACCGGCAAGTACGTCGTCATCCTCATCGTCGAAGAACTCCACCGGATCATTGTCGTCGACGTCGGACGCCAAAGACACGAAACGCCGCAGATCGCCCCACGTGAGATCCGAGAAATCGAGCCGCGCTGCCACTTTGAGATTTTCCATGCCCACATGATGGCATGCCGGTGAGATCCACGAGACCAGGGGGTTCGCTGATTCAGGGCCCGGCGCAAGCCTCACCGAAAAGATCGCAGGTGCTCACAGATTCCACCGGCATGGGACTAGGCAGGATGGCCCATGCAAGCCCTCCATCCCGGCACCAACGTGACCGCGGGCTCCCCCTGGCCACAAGCACCGAACGGTCACGGCACGAAAGGAAGAGACCCAATACGGTCACCGGCACGATGGCCGAAGCGGCTTATGCTGCACCCGTGTCAACGCTGGTCCGCATCATCAGGTTCACCCGCGACCTGTGGAGACTGTACGCCCTCATCGTCATCACCGCTGTCCTGGCCACCGTCACATCACTGGCGGTTCCCTTCCTCGTCGGGGCAGCCACCGACACCGCTGCCCAGGCCGCAGCTGGTTCAGTCAGCCCATCCACCGCGACCAGCCGGATCGTCTGGTCGGCTGTGTGGATTCTCGTGGCCTTCATGGCAAGCACACTGTTACAGAACCTTGGAGGCTACGTCGGCGATGTGACGGGCAACCGGCTGCGCACCATGCTGTCGGTGCGCTACTACGAGAAACTGCTCACCTTGCCCCAGTCATGGTATGACTCTGAACTCACCGGCACAATCGTCGCCCGGCTCAACCGATCCATCGCAGAAATCGGCAACTTCGCCAAGACGATGTCGAATGCCTTCTTTTCAATGCTGCTGACAGCCGTCTCGGTGCTGGCCATCTGCGCCTGGTACTGGTGGGGATTGGCCGTACTTTTATTCGTGATGTTCCCGGCCTTCGTGTGGCTCACCTCGCTCACCTCCCGGAAATGGCAGCAGCTGGAAGCCGAGAAGAACACCGAGATCGATATCGCCTCCGGCAGGTTCGCCGAGGTCGTCGGGCAGATCCGCGTGGTGAAGTCCTTCGTCCGGGAATCCTCCGAGCTGAGCAGCTTTGCCAAACGATTCCGCCGCACCGATGCGCTGACCCGCGAGCAATCCGCCCACTGGCACCGGATGGATGTGTGGCGACGCACTGCGCTGAATCTCGCTTTCTTCGCGATTCACCTGATCATTTTCCTGCGCACCCTGTCGGGAGATTTCTCCGTCGGCGACATGGTGCTGCTGATCCAATTGATCGGCTTGGTGCGCGCCCCGATCGAGAGCATGAGCTGGGTTGTCGACACCTCGCAACGGGCAATCGCCGGGTCAAAGGACTATTTCTCGGTCATGGACATCGCCCACGAAGTCTGGCCGACCGCCTCACACGGGCTCGCCCTGCCTGCCCCTGTCGCCAACGCCCCGACGATTTCTTTCACCGACGTGTGTTTCGCCTACGAACCCGGGCATGACGTGCTGCACGACATCTCCTTCACCGTCAGCCACGGAGAAAAGATCGCCCTGGTCGGAGAATCCGGGGGCGGAAAATCCACCATCGTCAACCTGCTGCTCGGACTGTACCAGGCACGTACCGGAGAGGTCGCCCTGAGCGGCCACGATATCGGCGAACTGCCCATCGACGAGGTGCGGCGACGGGTGGGGGTGGTGTTCCAGGATGCCTCGCTGTTCTCCGGGACGATCCGCGAAAACATCGCCTATGGCCGCCCCGAAGCCACCGACGAGCAGATCCGGGATGCCGCCCGGCGCGCCAATGCGTCGCTGTTCATCGAGCAATTCACCGACGGCTACGACACCCTCATCGGTGAGCGCGGCTTGAAACTGTCAGGTGGCCAGCGCCAACGCATCGCGGTTGCCCGAGCGATGCTGAAGGATGCCCCGGTTCTGGTGCTCGACGAAGCCACCTCGGCGCTGGACACCAAGGCGGAACGCTCGGTACAGGAAGGATTAGATGCGCTGATGGCCGACCGGACCTCGGTGATCATCGCTCACCGATTGTCCACCATCGCCGGGGTTGATCGGATCATCACCCTACGCAATGGGCACGTCGACGAGATAGGTACCCCCGCCGAGCTGGCGGTCTCGGGCGGCATCTACGCCGAGTTGCTCAGCCTGCAAAACGCCGGTTCGAAGGCAGCCAAGAAATTGCTGGCCCGCTACGACATCACCGGTTGAGCCCCATCATGGTCAAAGGACCATCCCATCACCCGGCCCATAGAATTGATCCATGTCCGACGATTTCACGGTGACGGTGATCGAGGCCTTGACGATGATCTCCTCGGGAGGCGTATTCATCGACGTGCGTACACCCGGCGAGTATGAGGCCGGGCACATCCCCGGTGCCAGGCTGGTGCTCATCACCGATCTGCAGAAGGCTCCCTTCGATGCGATCTGGGGCCACGATCCACTGGCGATGATGGATCCGGCAACCTTGGAGAAAAAGATCGTCGTGGTCTCCTCCACCCCGAAGCATGCCGCGGCGGTCACCACCTTGTTGCGCAACGAGAACCTCCAGGCCTTCACCCTCACCGGCGGGTTGCGTGCCTGGGTGCGCGACGGTCAGATTCTTCTACCGGGCCCGATGAGGTAGGCTGGGTCATCGCGTCTCCCCTGTGGGACGTGTGTGTCCGCTGGACACACCGCATTCGCCCTCCTGCCACGGGAGATTCCCGGGGCCGTACAGTCCGAAGGAGGTGGAGTCAGCGTATGCGCAAGTACGAGGTCATGATGATCATTGATCCCGAAACCGATGAGCGTCAGGTTGCTGCTCTGCTGGAAAAGCATCTGAAGGTCATCACCGACGCCAAGGGCACTGTCGAGAACCAGGACATCTGGGGCAAGCGCCGCATGGCCTACGAGATCAACAAGAAGCCCGAGGGCATCTACGTCGTTCTCGACATCACCGCAACCCCCGATACCATCGCCGAGTTGGATCGTCTGATGAGCATCGACGAGGCAATCATGCGTACCAAGGTGATGCGCACCGACAAGTAGTCGGAGCGGTCATCCACAGGCGCCGGGGAATCTGGATGGTTCCCGGCCATGGCGCCGACAATTCGGATGACCACCACACCACACACCCGTCAGGGAGGACATCATGGCAGGCGAGACCCAAATCACCGTCGTCGGCAACCTGACCGCAGATCCGGAGTTGCGTTTCACACCCTCCGGGGCAGCGGTCGCCAACTTCACCGTCGCGTCGACCCCGCGTATCTACGACCGCCAGTCTGGCGAGTGGAAGGACGGCGACGCCATGTTCCTCAACTGCTCGATCTGGCGTCAGGCGGCCGAGAATGTTGCCGAGACTCTGACCAAGGGCATGCGGGTGATTGTGCAGGGAAGGCTCAAGTCCCGTTCCTATGAGGACCGCGAGGGCAATCGCCGCACTGTCTTCGAGATTGACGTGGACGAAATCGGTCCCTCCCTGCGGTACGCGACCGCGAAGGTGAACCGCACCACCTCCGGTGGTGGTGGCAACTGGAACAGCGGCGGAGCGAGCCGTGGCTCCTCCGGCGACAACTGGTCGCAGGGCGCTTCCCAGTCGAACAATCGCGGTCCGGTGAATGATCCCTGGGCTGGCGCCCAGAGTGATGAGCCCCCGTTCTGATTGATCCGGGAGCAGTACAACAACAAACCAGGCACATTCCGGTGAGGGAGAATGTCTCGAGCCGGGCTCAGGGGCGAGGACCCCACAAGAAAAGGAGCACCACAATGGCCGGTCCACAGCGCAAATCTGTGAACAAGCGCAAGATCGTCCCCGTCAAGACGGTCCGCATCGACAATGTCGACTACAAGGACACCGCAACCCTGCGGAAGTTCATTTCCGAGCGTGGCAAGATCCGCGCCCGCCGGGTCACTGGCCTGAGCGTGCAAGATCAGCGCAAAGTCGCGATCGCGGTGAAGAATGCCCGCGAGCTCGCTCTGCTGCCCTACACCACCAGCGCTCGCTGACAAGGAGGTTTTTCGATATGAAGCTCATCTTGACTGCTGCTGTCGAGAACCTCGGTGTTGCCGGCGACGTCGTTGAGGTCAAGGACGGCTACGGCCGCAATTACCTGCTGCCGCGTGGTTTCGCCATCGCCTACAACCGTGGCACCGCCAAGCAGATCGAGGGCATCCAGCGTGCGCGCGCGGCCAAGACCGTGCGCGACAACGCCCATGCCATCGAGCTGCGCACCGCTCTGGAGGGCCTCGACGTCCAGGTTCCGGTGAATGCCGACCCCAAGTCGGGCAAGCTCTACGGCTCAGTGACTGGCGCTCAGATCGCTGTCGCGATCAAGAAGGCCGGCGGCCCAGCCCTCGACAAGCGCGTGGTGAAGCCCGCCAAGCCGATCCGTTCGCTGGGCAAGCACACCGTCGGCGTGAAACTCACCGACGCGGTGACCGCCCATCTGCATGTGCACGTCGTGGCGGCCGCCTGAAGTTGCATCTGACTGAAGGGGCTGTGACTTCGAAATTCTTTGAGTTGCGGCCCCTTCGCAGTGTCGTCCGGTGCACGGGCTCACCGGGAAAAGAGCCTTTACGGTCATACGATGGTCAGGTACCGGCCCTGTGTGCGGGGCAGGCCTCGAAGGGATGGACCTAGTCATGGGTATGGCATCAGGAACAAGCGTGCCGGGCGTCGGCTCGCTGGGGCGGGACCCCGCCCGCCGTGCAATGCCGATGACCGTCATGGCAATGTACGGAGAAGGCGCTACTCCGGCCCGTCGCGCCATACCACCGGCTTCCTTGGGCCCCGATGTACCTCCTTCCGAGGCTCGGTACCACAGAGATCACCAGGATCCCGGCACCAAGCTGGCCGCCCCGACGCCTGCTTTCCCTGATCCTCCTGCTCCTGAGACAGGGCTCATCGCAGCGCTGCTTCACCCCGAGCCTGCGGCCCACACGGACGCACCAGGTTCGCTTTCCGTCCCGTCACCAGATCTTGACCCGGGGCCCATGACGGAAGATTGTGCCGCGAAAGCCCGTCGGACGCCGTCATTCCATTCGGGTCAGGTGCCCTTTGCCAACGAGTTGGCACGCTTTCGCGCCTCGCTGTTCCCAAACGCAGCAGCATCGCAGGCCAGTGATGCCGCGACACAACCTGCTGCACCGCAAACACCTACGCCGAGCGTCGCTGCCTCCCCGGAGTTATTGGCGACCACCTCCTTCGAGTCCCCTTACCTGGGAGGTCAGGCATCCAACGATGTCGACGACGGGCCAGACACCGTCGAGTTGCCCGCAGTCGATGATCACTCCCTTCCCAATCACTGGCGCTGGGCGTTGTTCGCGGTGCTCTGCTTACTGCTGCTGCTGCTGGGGTTGAACATCGGGCGGAAGTTCGGCACCCCGGTGACGGTGACCACGGTGGCACCTGCACAGACGGTGACGACCATCGTCACCCCCGCCGGAGAAAAACCAGAATCACCGAGTACCGCACCGATGACATCGGCTTCCGCCCCAGCATCGGGGGTTCCCTCAGCAAAAAGCGTGGCCCCCGGAAGCCCTGATGCGACGATCAGCCCGCGGCAGCCCAGTCCCACGGCGGTCACCTCACCAGCTTCCAATACCACGACGACGAGTTCGGCCCCCGTATCAATTCCGGCAGTGTTCGAGCAGAACCAGACCGATGAGACGAACCGCTAAGCGGAATCCTCGTCACGCAACCCGGCCCACCGCAGCGGTATTCAGGGGGCGGGGTAGACCATGACAGAGATGGTATTCAGGACGCACCATGACAGTTGACTTTCCAGAAAAGGATAGTCAACGGCACGGTATCCGGCAGCTTCTACTGGTCAGCGGGAACCTCGCCCGAGAGGACACGCAACAGCAGGACCAGCAGCCGAAGCCACCACAGCGAGTGCCATCCAGCACCCGTCCTTGGGATACACCCGGTCACGGCGCGTGTGGTGACCCGGTCCGCAAAAAGGAAAACCTTACAGGCCAGGAGCAGACACATCTGCAGGAACATTCGCCCCGTGACCCTGGGCGCGCAACTCACCGCGAACCCGCTCGACGGCGACGCGAAGCTCCTGCGACTCGGCGCGCTTGGCATTCGCGAAGCTCAGATCCCCCTCGCTGTGGATCGGCATCACATGAACATGGAGGTGGGGGACCTCGAAACCGGCGACGATCAGTCCGGCCCGGGGAGCGTCGAAGGCCTTCTCCTGAGCGCGGCCGATAATCGCCGCAACCTTCATGAGATGGGCGAGCAAGTTATCGTCGGCCTTGGTGAAGGAGACCACTTCGTCGCGGGGAACCACCAACAGGTGACCGGTGGTGATGGGGTCGATGGATGCGAAGACGACGCACCGGTCGTCGGCCCAGGCGAACAGCCCCGGGAACTCGCCGCTGATGATCTTGGTGAACACGGTTGCCATGTCTCCATGCTCGCACCATCCCAAGCCTGTCTGCCTCCCCAGGCACGAATCCACTCGGAACCAATACCCAAACGACCCGGAGATCCAGCAAACCAACACCGCCACACCCCAGTTCCTCCCCACCACAGAAGAATCGCATACCACCTTGTCAAGGATCTGGGCCGCGCCCTCACCCCATCCCAGGACGAGAACCCGGACCGTCCCGCATGGTGGAACTTGCATCCCGGTAATTGACACTTCCACCGTCTGCACGGTTCGATGATCACATGCAGATCTGGAATACGAATGTGGACGTGCTCATCGCGTCCGCTCGTATGCCGCACCACATCGGTGCGGTCGGCTGCTGTTGTCTATGACCTCCGGGGTTCATTCCGCGATCGCTTGATCGCTCTTGCCGCCCTGACAAAGGCATCCATCACCCCGTTCCACACAATTCCCACGCGCACCTCCGGTATGCCCAGTTCCCGGGTGCGCACACGAAAGGAAACACCATGCAGCGCAGGACCTTCCTGACCGCACTCGGAGCATTCGCCACCGCCACCACCTTGGCCGCTTGCGGGGGCTCCACCCAATCCGGTTCCTCCGGCGCATCCTCGGCAGTGGGCCTCCGCACCGTCGACGAGATCAAGTCGGCCGGCACCATCATCATCGGAGTCTTCTCCGACAAGTCCCCCTTCGGCTATGTCGATTCCTCCGGCGACTACGCTGGATACGATATCGAGTATGGCAATCGCATCGCCCAGGATCTGGGCGTCGAGGTGAAGTACGTGCCGGTGGAGGCCGCATCCCGGGTCGAGTTCCTGCAAACCGGCAAGGTCGATCTCATCCTCGCCAATTTCACCGTCACCCCCGAGCGCGCCGAGAAAGTCGACTTCGCCAACCCGTACATGAAGGTATCGCTGGGTGTCGTCGCCAAGCAAGATCTCGCCATCACCAAGGTCGAAGATCTCGCGGACAAGAAGGTGATCGTCGTCAAGGGCACCACTGCCGAGACCTATTTCGAGGACAACCATCCCGAGGTGAAGCTGCAGAAATACGACCAGTACACCGAGGCAACCAACGCCTTGGCCGATGGGCGGGGCGACGCCTGGGCGACCGACAACACCGAGGCCCTCGCCTGGGCCCCCAACAATCCCGGCTTCACCGTGGGAATCACCTCCCTCGGTGCAGTCGACACCATCGCGGGAGCCGTCCGCAAGGGCAACACCACCCTGCTCGAATGGCTGAACGAGGAACTGGTCGAACTGGGCAATGAGCAGTTCTTCCACGCGGCCTACGACAAGACACTGCGCCTGGTCTACGGCGATGCTGTTCCGGCCGATGAGCTCGTCGTCGAGGGTGGCGTGGTCGCCTGACCGCGTCCCGCGACACCAGCCCCGCCCGCCCGTCACCCGGTGCTCCCACCGTCATGACGGGTGGCGGGGCTGCTGCCCGGACTAATCATGGACTGGTCAGTCATTTCGTCATCGATCCCGGTCTACGGGGAAGCAGCCCTGCTCACCCTGCGGATCGGTGTGATCGGCATCATCGCCTCTGCGCTTGTCGGCCTGTTATGTGCCGCGGTGCAGAGTTTCCGGATTCCGGTGTTGCGGCAGATCGTCGCCGTTTACATCGAGTTGTCCCGGAATACCCCGTTGTTGGTTCAGCTGTTCTTCCTCTACTTCGGGCTGCCGAAAGTGGGAGTGGTGTGGCCCAGTGAGGTCTGCGCCATCGTCGGGCTCACCTTCCTCGGCGGCTCCTATATGGCCGAAGCGTTCCGTTCCGGCCTGGATTCGGTGCATCCGATCCAGTTGCAGTCTGCCTTGGCACTAGGCATGTCAACGCCGACGGCATTCCGCCATGTGCTGGCGCCGCAAGCCTTCGCCATCGCAGCCCCGGCCCTCACCGCGAATGTCATCTTCCTCATCAAGGAGACCTCGGTGGTTTCGGTAGTGGCCCTGCCTGACCTGGTCTACGTCGCCAAAGAGCAGATCGGCACCGACTACGACACCTCGGAGGCACTGCTGCTGCTCGTCGCCTTCTACCTGCTGCTCCTGCTGCCGATCTCCCTCGGCGCGAACTGGTTAGAGAGGAAGGTGCGTTCCAATGCCTTCGGATCTTGAACTCATCTTCCAAGGCTCCAACCTCGGTCGCCTGCTGGGCGGGCTGTGGGTCAGCGTGTGGATCGCGCTGGTTTCGATGGGCGCCTCGGTGGTGCTGGGCCTGCCCTTCGGGGTGGTGATGACCTCGAAGAATCGCTTGGTGAAACTGCTGTGCCGTTGCTACCTGGAGTTCGTGCGAATCATGCCGCAGCTGGTGCTGCTGTTCTTGGTGTTCTTCGACCTGACGAAGGTGGCTGGACTGAACCTGAGCGGAGAATTCGCTGCCGTCGTCGTGTTTACCATCTGGGGAACCGCCGAGATGGGCGACCTGGTGCGCGGCTCGATCACCTCCATTCCCCGGCACCAGTTCGAGACCGCCCGGGCGTTGGGTATGTCCCCGGCCCAGGTGCAGCGCCACGTCATCCTTCCGCTGGCCGTCCGGCAGCTTCTCCCCCAGACCGTCAACCTCACCACCCGCATGATCAAGACCACCTCGCTGGTGGTCCTCATCGGGGTGGTCGAGGTGCTGAAGGTCGCCCAGCAGATCATCGACGCCAACCGCTTCCAGTACCCGAGCGCGGCGTTGTGGATCTACGGCGTGGTGTTCTTCCTCTACTTCATCGTATGTTTCCCGATCTCCTGGTTGTCCCGTCGTCTCGAAGCAAGGTGGCAGATCTCATGAATGCACTGTTGAGTCTCACCGATGTCCGCAAGCAATACCCGAACAACGGGGTGACCGCCCTCGACGGAGTCTGCCTCGACGTGAAGGCCTCGGAGGTGGTGGCGATCATCGGCCCATCGGGGTGCGGCAAATCCACCCTGCTTCGGTGCATCAACGGCCTGGAGGAGATCCAGGGGGGCACCATCCGGCTGGGCGACGACATCGTCTCCGACTGCGGCACCAACTGGCGGCGGGTACGTCAGCGGGTAGGGATGGTATTCCAGAATTATGAGCTGTTCCCTCACCTTGATGTGATGGGCAACCTGCTGCTGGGTCCGAAGGTTGTGCAGCGCGCAGACCGGGCCGAGGCCACCAAGCGTGCCCAGCAGTTGCTGGACCGGGTCGGATTGGGCGACCGCGCACATTCGCTGCCTCGTCAGCTATCGGGTGGCCAAAAGCAGCGGGTGGCAATCGTGCGGACGCTGATGATGCGGCCCGAGGTGTTGCTGCTTGACGAGATCACCGCATCCCTCGACCCAGAAATGGTGCGCGAAGTGCTCGATGTCGTCGCCGAGTTGGCGGCCGACGGCATGACGATGCTACTCGTCACCCACGAAATGGCCTTCGCCCGGGCAATCGCTGACCGGGTGGTGTTCATGGACGCAGGTCGCATCGTCGAGGTCGGCGAACCAGAACAGTTCTTCACCTCACCGGCCTCGGAGCGTGCCCAGCGTTTCCTCAATACCTTTGTCTTCGAGGCCCCGCACAAACCAGATGCCGATGAGGAATGAGCCCTGCACCGCATGCCCGGCGACGACCCAGCCAGACAGCAGCAGGATCGTCGCCGGGTGCGTGGCGTCTTGACGGACCTATGGCACTATCTTGATTGTGGCCGACCGGCCTCACCGCGCCCGAGGCGAGTCGGCGAGTTCCCGGGCCCGGTCACGTTAGAGTTCTTGGCATGAAACGTCTGACCATCGTTTTGGCGATACTGGCCGGTGTGTTCGCCGTCCTCTCGGTGCGAACCAGGATCCGCGCACGTCACGAAGCTGAGTTGTGGGCTGCGGCCACCGCAGAACCCATCCGCTGAACCCGATGACAGAGGTTCCCCGTCCAGAACCACACTCTTGACTATGCCTGGCCTTGACTATGCCTGGCATCAACTGATCCGCGTCGTGTGACGCGAACCGGTGGCCCAGTCGAGCACCAATTTGTGGGTATCCCCCTGGAAGGTGATCGAGATCGGGTTACGCGGGATCAGCACCCCGGGTGCCTCGCACCGCGGGTACTCCGTGCCAACCAGCCGACCATTGACCCGGAAGGGCCCACCCGAGCGAAGGGCAAATCTGCCGTGCGGCCCCTCGGCGGTGACGGTGTCCCCGTGCCGGGTAATGCTGTGTTCGCGCAGCACCCGGATGAATTCGCGCAACGACCCGAATTCCTCGTCATCCCCACAGATCACCAGATAGGCGCCCCGGGCGGCACGCACCACCAGCTCACTCTCGCTGATCTGCTCGAAACGATGGGTGGACAAAATGCCGACGTATCCGTCGCTGCGTCGCCCGGCGACCCAGTCACGGCCCAGACCGGCACGATCCAGGTCGACGAAGGGGAAGTGAAAGTGCACCCAGCGAGCCCGGCGCGCCTGACGATTGGTGAGATCGTAGCTTGCCAACAGCACATTGTGGTGCTGGGCGATGTCGGGATTGATGCCATTGCCCACCCACTCGCCGGGGGCGATGCTGCTCATCGGGAAACGCTTGACCGATCCGGGATGTGTACCGAAGACCTCCACGTCACCTGGCAGCGAAGCATGCCACAGATGCTGTTGGGAGCCGAAGGCACCCGGAGCGTAACGCTGGACGCTGGACAATAGATAGTTGGCCGTCGACACGGTCTGTACATTGGCTCGCCCCAGGGTGGCCCCGGCAGGGACCGGGTTGAGACATCGCACCACCCAGTCCGTCAGGCGACGCGGTGACAGCGCATCCCGGATCGCCGACAACCAGCCATCATCGCCGAATTCCTGGAAACCTCTCACCGAGTTCCGCATCGAATCAGCCTTTGACAAAGCGTGTTGTCCCCACCAGAAGCGAATGCGATCACGAATGGCGGTGCGCGGGAACCAAGGGTGGGTGTTCAGCGCGGAAGGCACCTCGTGCGGATCGAGCCCGTGCGAGGAGATGACGCGGCGCACTGGTTGGTTGGCGATCTGGCACAGAGCCGGAGGCGCCTGGTGATGGGAGGTGATGAACAGCGAGAGCACCGACGACGGGTCTACCTGCGGATTGTCCTCACCGAAGGCACGCTCCCACACCTGATGAAGCGGGGATGCGGATGGGCAGATGAGCTCCTCGGCGAACCCCACCCCCATGGTCGCCCCCAGCCGGTGGTTGAACCCGTGAAGTGCGATATCGGCGAGCAGCAGATCGAGGACAATCCCGGCTCGGGCACGAATATCCTTGTCGCTGGCGTGATCGACGAGCAGGCCGAGGGCCGCTGCGTTACTCGCGTAGCAGCTGGGGGACAGCCACTCGCTGAACCCGAAATAGAACCGGTCAGACAGCCAAGTGGACAGCTGGACGCGGGCCGTCCGCATGTGGCGGACCCCGACACGCCCGTCGACGGCGAAGGTCTGGTCGCCAAAGAGTTGACCGGCGAGCAGCTCGGCCGTTGCGAAGGAGAGCTGCCGGTGCTCCATCCAGGCATCCATTGGATCCCTGCGAGGATCGACGAGCCCGTAACGAAAGCCGAGCACCGCCTCGGTGGCCAGCCGACGCTGTCTGCCGGGGAGATCGTCGGCGAGCAGGCACCGCAGCAGCAGGAGCACCGCATGATCGGCGTCGCGTTGCCGGGCAACCACCCGGGCAACCAGCGCATCCACCAGGGCAGTATCAAGCCCGTCGTGGCCGAACTCGGGCCACGACGGATTAATGCGAACAGTCGTCATCGATGGTGCTTCCGGCATTGTCGAGGTCCCGAACTTAGCACCCACGCCCGCCGATTACCCGTTATCACCGGGGTGTTTCAGGGTTTCGCTACGGTGGTCAGACCCGGTGCGGGCCTGCCGTGGGATCACCTGGGGAAGACCCGACTAGCATTGGTGCGATGAGTACGGAGACAACCGACCACCAGGTACCTGGCGTCGATGAGACTCCGGTCGTCGTGCTCGAAACCGACCCGGTGGAACTCATCTCGCCGCGCTCGGTGCAGTTTGATATCGCCATGGCGGTGGTGCTGTGCCTGGCAACCTGCGGGTGGGGGGATATCTTCGCTACCGGCTACCGGCATCCCGATTTCCTCGCATCGGTGGTCACTTCCGTCGCCATGGTGCTGCCACTGGCGTTGCGCCGGGTGAACCCGATGCTGATGATCGCAATGATGGGCTTGGCGGGGATAGGACAGGTGATCCTGCTGCGCAGCCCGACGTGGTCGGTGGTGGCGATCCCGATCGCCTGTTATTCCGTGGCACGCTGGGTGGACGGACGCGAATCCCGCTGGGTGGTGATGCTCGGAGGCATGGGCTCTGTGCTCGGCCCGCTGCGCTGGACGAACACCGCCCCGACGCAGTTGATGCCCCTCGACTACGTCGTGATACCCAATATCGGCCCGCTCGTCGCTTTGTGCCTGGGCTGGGTGGTGATCCCTTATCTGATGGGCAGGCGCGACCGCGACACCATGAAGGCCCGTCAGGAGCGGGAACGAGCCGCCGCCGAACGTCACGCCGCCGAGATCACCCGTGCCGAGCAGCAAGCAAAAATGGCCAGCTCCAGGGTGCGCACCGAGATCGCCCGGGAGTTGCACGACGTCGTCGCCCACTCGTTGTCGGTGATCATTGTCCAAGCCAACGGAGGTAAAGCACTCGCCCGTAAGCGTCCCGAGGCAGCAACCGAGGTGCTGGAGACGATCGCGGCCACCGGCACCGAGGCGTTGGGGGAGATGCGCCGGATTCTTGGGGTGCTACGCGACGGTCCGGAGGCCGCCAGTTCCGCCGACTACCAGCCTGCCCCCGGGCTGGGCGAGATCGCGGCGATGGTGGAGCGGACCGGCGAACGAGTACACCTGTCGGTGTCGGGCCCCCAGCCCGACGTGTCGGCTGCGGTGGGGGTCACCGCCTTCCGAATCGTCCAGGAAGCGATCACCAATTTCCTCAAGCACGCCGGCGATCAGGCGCAGGCCACGGTCACCATCACCTATCGCCCCAACACAATCGACATCAGGGTCACCGACGACGGGGCGGGCACCACTTCGGGAGATCTCGGGAGCAAGCTGACCAAACACAAGGGCAGCGGCTACGGGCTGTTGGGTATGACCGAACGGGTCACGGCCATGGGTGGGCGGATGACGGCTGCCCCAGGCGAAGATGGCGGCTGGACGGTGCACGCGGTGCTGCCCATCGACGGCCGAAAGGTTTCTGACAAGGAATAACTATGATGAATCTGAACACGGAAAGGACCAAGCGGGATGTCGAAACTGAAAATCTTCCTCGCAGATGATCAGTCCTTGGTGCGCAGCGGTTTCCGCATGCTCATCGACGCCGAGGACGACATGCAGGTGGTCGGTGAGGCGACAAATGGCATGGGGGCCCTGAGTGCCCTGTCCAATGAGCCCGCCGACGTGGTGCTGATGGACATTCGCATGCCGGAGATGGACGGCGTGGAGGCAACCCGGCGGATCGTCGAGGCTGGACTACCGACGAAGGTGCTTGTGCTGACCACCTTCGACCTTGATGAATATGTTTTCGCAGCACTGAAGGCGGGTGCCTCCGGGTTCATGCTCAAGGATGCCCGGCCCGACGATCTGCTGTCGGCGATCCGGTCGGTCGCCGACGGGGAGGCCGTCGTCGCACCCTCAGCGACTCGGCGGTTGCTGGAGCAGGTTGTTTCCAAGCTGCCCGAAGACCCGGGAAAGACCGATGAGCGGCTGGAGGTGCTGACCGACCGCGAACGCGAGGTGCTGGTGGAAATCGCCAAGGGTGCCACCAATTCAGAGATTGCATCGACCCTGTTCATGGCCGAAGGAACGGTGAAAACCCATGTCGGACGCCTGTTGTCGAAGCTGGATGCACGCGATCGGGTGGGGCTGGTGTTGATCGCCTTCGAAACTGGCCTGGTGGACTGAGGCCACCGGGCCGAGCGTAGGTGCTAAGCGACGGTCATTATGACGGTGATCGCCAGGGCCCCGTCGTCGCGGCGCAAGCACGATCAGTCGCCGGAGACCGGATATTGTTCGCTGGGTTCGGCGACCGCCTTTCGGAAGAGGTTGCGGCTGCGTCGCAGGATGAGATATTCGCCGATGGTCTTGCCGATGACCAGCACGGTCACCACCAAGCGACCGCGCACGGCCTGGGAGTGTTCGTATGCGGTTCCCACATCAACGGGTTCCATCGTGTCGTTCCACGACAAGCCCACGGTGAGCAGGGCGATGTTGATAATCCAACCGAGGATGATCGCCAAGTGCAAGACGACCATGCGGGTCATTGCGTCGGCCACCGTGCGTCGGTCGAGCAGGTCGCGGGTGTGCCCGGTCTGGCGGGTCAGGGATGTGCCGCTGGTGACTTGGCGGGCGAGCGCCATGAGAATCGGCAGCCCCAGTGATACCACCGTGATCTCGACCCCGACCATGAAACCGAGGACGACGCTGAAAACCATATGCACCAGGCTGAAGAATCCATAGGCCGCCAGGAACTTTAGGGGATGCTGTGCCATATTCGTCGTGTGGCCCTTGTTGCTCCAGAGGAACTCCTTTGCCTCGGTATTCCCGGAACGTTTGGCGTGGCGCAGGGCGATGAAGGCGACGATGCCGATGAACACGTTCTCCACCCAGAACACCCACAGCACGTTGCCGGGGGCAACTCCCAGACCGAAGACCTGGATGAGCAGCATCGCGTTGTAGCAAAGCATCACCACGATGTCGAAGGAGATCGGATCGCTGCTGCGGGGGTTGGACATGCATGCAGCCTAACCGAGACCGGTTTGGTACGTTCTTCACTAGGCTGAGCCCATGAGCGATGTGGCACTGGTCGGTCCCGGCAAGATGGGCGCCCCGATGGCGCGGAACCTGTTGAAGGCGGGACACCGAGTACGGGTGTGGGCACGTCGTCGGCAGGCCGCCGAGCAGCTGGTGGCCGAGGGGGCGAGTTTCGCTGCGACACCGAAGGAACTGGCCGGGGCGTCGGTGATCATCGACATGCTGCAAGACATCTCGCAGATTTATCCGCTGCTTGATGGGGCTGAGGGGTTGATGGCCCATGTCACCAGCCCCACGGTATTGGTGGTCTCCTCGACGGTGGCCCCGAACGACGTGCGGGCCCTCGACGCTTACCTGGCCGAACACACACATGGCCTGATCAAGGTGGTGGATGCCCCGGTTTCCGGAGGTGAGGCGGGGGCGATCGCTGGCACTCTGTCGATCATGGTCGGTGGGCAGGGCGAGCATGTGGCCCATGCCATCGAAGTGCTGCGGGCCTGCGGGAACCCGGTGGTATGCGGGCCGCTGGGGGCCGGTGAGGTGGTGAAGGCCTGTAACCAGATGGTCGTCGGCATGACGATGGCTGCTCTGTCCGAAGCAGCATTGATCGCCGAGGAAGCTGGGGTCGACGTCGAGTTGATGTACACGATGCTGGCCAATGGCTGGGGTGATTCCGCGGTGCTGCGGGCTAAACGGGCGAAGGTGGAGCAGCAGGACTACTCGAATACCGGTGCCGCGAAGTTCATGGTGAAGGATTTGAAGATCGCCCTGTCGGAGGCGAACTCGAAGGGGCGCACACTGCCGATGAGCACCCAGGCCCTGGCCCTCTACGAGGGGCTGACCGCAGCCGGGCTGGGCGACGACGACCTGGCGGTGGTGCACAAATACCTGGAGCAGACCACCCGGGAGGGCTGAGGCTTGGTGGTTGCGCGGGCCTCTTGCGATGGCCCACGGCCAGCAGTTACAACCAGAAGATGTCTGAAAAGAGCTCTTTACGAGATACGAGAACCTGATTACGATGAACTCGTCGCCCTCCCAAGGAGCCCTCATGGCAGCGATACTTCAGCCCACTGCAGCGCGTCGATATCTGGAACGGCTTCAGTTGTCCAACACAGACCTGGGACTAGCCCTCGCTATCATCGATCTTCTTGACGGCGAGGGCAGGGTCAAGGTCGCGATGATCCGTGACAAACACTTCCCCTTCGACAATGTGAGCGCCGTGAACAAACGGCTCAGCGATCTTCGAAGGGCGATCAACCAGGAAGCCGAGGCAACCGGCTCGACCTTCCGGATTCAGGTGACGTCGGCACGCAACATCGGTGCAGAACGCCGCTTCATCTGGTTCGAGGCCGAGAGGCTCCCCGCCCCCACGGCCTCCACCGGCGAGCTCGACGCCATCGGCCCCGAGCAGTTGATCGACGCAAAGGCAGTGGAAACCGGCCCCACAGCAACGGCCGTGGTGCTCACATTCAACACCAACGAGGCACAGGCCGTCTGGCGTGAATTCACCGGCTCAACCGCCCCGCCGCAACGCTATACTGGACGCGGCATCACCTATTACGAACTCGGCGCCTGCGGTGGCATGCGCATCATCCACCGGCACAGCGAGCAAGGCTCACTGAACGCCTTGGCGAGCACTCTTGAGGCCATCGATCATTTTGATCCCGAGATCGTGATTGCCTCGGGAATCGCCTTCGGTGCCGACGAGAGCAAGCAGAGCATCGGTGATGTCCTCGTCTCCGAGGCAGTCCTCCCCTACGAATTGGCCCGGGTGGAGCCCGACGGAACCCATACGCACCGAGACCATCCGCGAGACATGTCCTACGAGCTCATTGAGCGCGCCAGGGCACTCACGTTGGAGCATGCCGATAACATGCAGTTCCCCGTCCTGCGCATCGGGATCGTTCTCAGCGGCGATAAATTGGTGGACAATATAACCTTCCGCGACGCACTGTGTTCCGCCGGTAACGTCGTGGGCGGCGAGATGGAGGGCTCCGGGCTCCACACGGCATGCCGAGAACGTAGGGTCGAAGGCTTGGTCGTCAAGGGGATCTCCGATTGGGGTGATGGGAACAAGAACGGCAGGCTCAAGAGCGCCCATCAGAAGCAGGCTGCACGCGCAGCGGCCACAGTGACCAGGGCCATCCTCGAACGGGGACCTCTGAGTGGACCCCGCCCCCGGGCGAACACCACGCTGGGCCCGACACCGACCCAGCACACCCCGCGCCCTGCTCCGACAGCGGCGTGCTCTGCCCCGGCAGCGGACCACATGGGGCGCCACGACGCGATCCTTGAGGACAGGTCGCTGCTGATCCGAGACACTCAGGCATCAACGCTGGAGCTAAAACACGGCGCTGCCCCACCAGATGCCCAGGGCACGCTCGTCTTGGAGGCCATGCTTCGTTGGGCAACCAATCCCACCGAACCACGGTTATTCGCGCTGCTCGGTGAATATGGCATGGGCAAGACGGTGACCTGCCAGCGTCTTGCCCGCAAGCTAGGTGCGGAGCGGGCGAATGATCCGACGGTTCCGATGCCGCTGTACTTCAACCTCAAGACCATCACGAATGCCGAGATTGCTGACGACCTGGAGACACTCATCACCACATGTATGCGCGAAGACTGGCTCCCGCGGCATTCGGCAGCGCACACCTGGGAGGCCTTCAAGCAATGGTTGGCCGCTGGCCCATGTGTCGTGATCTTCGACGGGCTTGATGAGATCCTGGTGAAGCTTTCGCGCAACCAGGGACAGTCACTGCTCCATCGGCTTTTGGGAGTGCTGCACCTGTTGGAGGAGGACGAGCTAAACAAGAGGGTTCGGTTGGTGTTGTCTTGTCGTACCCAGTACTTCAAAGACCTCGACCTGCAACGCAACTTCTTCCTGGAGAGGGGACGCTCGGATGTGAAGCCCGACTCATATCGGGCGATGACTCTGCTCCCACTCACCGAGAAGCAGGTCCGCACCTACCTGACCGCAGCCATCCCCGACCAGGATCCCGAGAAACTGATGGATCTGCTCAAAAGTGTCCACAATCTATCCGAATTGTCGACCCGACCGTTCTCCTTGGACATGATTCGTGACAATGTGGCCGAGCTAGAGGCCAAACGCGCCCGTAAGGAACGAGTTCTCGGGGTCACCCTGTACCGGCTCATGGTCGACAAATGGCTGATGCGCGACGAGGGGAAGCATTTCATTCGTCCAGAACATAAGGCGCAGTTCATGAGCGCACTGGCCGCATGGCTGTGGCGACAAGGGCTCTCCTGCTTGTCGGCGGACCGGGCAGAGGTCGTTTTCCGCCGGTGGTTAGCAGAAGACCAGGACCGGCAGTACGCATACTCGTCGACGCTGAGCGTAGAGGATCGTGAGTCGAAGCTGAGCGCAGGGGATCGTGAGAGGCTGGCCGAGGACCTCCGCACGGCCACCTTCCTGGCGCGGGAGGACGGCCCGAATGCCAGCACCTTCCGATTCGCGCACACCTCATTGCTGGAATTCTTCCTCGCCAACTACCTGCTAGATGCCATCAGACGCGACGATCGCTCGGCATGGCAGATGCGCACGCCCAGCACCGAGACCCTGGACTTTCTCGGGCAACTCCTGGCCGAGGCCGATGACCCATCCTTGGTGAGCACTCTCACAGACTGGAAGGCCCCCTACCTGGCCCAGGCCAGCGAGTTGCTGCTCCACTACGTATTGCATGCAAAATCAAAAGAATATCCCACGCCAGATCTTGCTCGGATAGATCTATCGGGAGCCGATCTGGATGACATGGTATTCGCCGGGACGCCGACCACATTGCTCAACCTGGCCGAGGCAAATCTCGCGGGGGCGTCACTTCGCAGGTCGGTTTTCGCGTGGGCGAACCTCACCGGGGCTTGTTTCACGGGCGCCACACTTACTCAAGCAGAATTCCACAACAGCACTTCGCCAGAGGTGGCCTGGAATGACGCGACGATGGGTGGGGCCTCGTGGTATCAGGCCATGAATATGGGAACACCGGCCATGCCCACCCTCAAAGGCCACACACGATCGGTGACCGCCGTCGCATGGTCACCCGACGCCTCACGCCTGGCCACCACCTCCCGCGACGGCACCTGCATCATCTGGAACCCCACCACCGGCGACCAACTCA
>NZ_KE340297.1:561697-993012 GCF_000413315.1 Propionibacterium sp. oral taxon 192 str. F0372 | reverse complement strand
CATCCGGTGACCGCCGCCGCATGGTCACCCGACGCCTCACGCCTGGCCACCACCTCCCGCGACGGCACCTGCATCATCTGGAACCCCACCACCAGCCACCAACTCACCACCCTGAGCCACACACACCCGGTGACCACCGCCACATGGTCACCCAACCCCGACACATCACGCTTAGCCACCGCATCCGACGACGGCACCTGCACCATCTGGAACCCCACCACCAGCCACCAACTCATGAGATTGAAAGGCAACGCAAGCGGGGTGACCACCGCCACATGGTCACCCAACGCCTCACACCTCGCCACATGCAATCGGCACGGTGTCATCCGCGTCTTCCACCATGACGGCATGCTGGAGCGGGCCTTCGTCTCGGTCCGGTCCCGGATTCCTGGCGTCACCAGCTACGCCAGTTGGACACCCGAGGGGATCGACGTCATGGAAGGTGATGCCTACATCGCCTTGCTCCAGGGCGGCCCGACCCACTACGAGCCCATCCAGCTCCCGGGCCTGTGCTACGAACCCCCGGTCGGCTGACCGCATCACCGTAGACATGCGAGAAAGCCCACCCTAGGCTTGGAAGACGAGGTCGGGGTCGATCTCATCAAAATTCGGCGTTGTCATGACCCGCAGCACCGACACGATGGAGGAAACCTCCTTCTTCTTCGGTGCGGCTCCACGGTCATGAGCCACCTGCTCGACGAGGGCATCAGCGAGACGCCGCAACGAGCATCGGCAATGCACCCGCTGGCTTGCTTTCCTATCGGCACTGTTGCTCGGAGAGGAGATGAGAACGGACTTCATAACGCGATTTCTCCCCTACACGTAACCCCAGAAGGAACGCTCATGTCTAAAAAGATCTACGTATCATTTGGCATCGATATCGATGCGGTAGGAGGCTGGTTGGGCTCCTACGGCGGCCAGGATTCTCCCGGAGACATTTCCCGGGGCATGTTCGCTGGCGAGATCGGAGTGCCCAGGCTGCTGAACCTATTCCGGCAACAAGAATTGCCGGTGACCTGGTATTGGCCGGGGCATTCTATTGAAACCTTCCCGGAACAATTCGATCAGGTGGTGGCCGCCGGGCACGAGATCGGTGTGCACGGTTACTCCCATGAGAACCCGATCGCCATGACTCGTCGCCAGGAGACCGAGATCCTCGACTACTGCACCGATCTGATCGAGAAACGCTCCGGTGTGCGCCCGGTTGGCTACGTCGCCCCGTGGTGGGAGTTCTCCCCCATCACCAATGAATTACTCGTGGAGCGTGGATTCCTCTACGACCACTCCCTGATGCACAATGACCACACTCCCTACTACGTGCGGGTGGGCGACACGTGGACGAATATCAACTACGAGGCCGAATCCGCCTACGAATGGATGAAGCCCCTCATCCGCGGCCAGGAGACCGACCTGATCGAGCTGCCAGCATCGTGGTACCTCGACGATCTTCCGCCGATGATGTTCATCAAGTCCAGCTTTACCTCGCACGGTTTCGTGTCGCCTCGCGACATCGAGCAATTGTGGACCGACCAGTTTGACTGGGTGGTCCGTGACATGGATTACGCGGTGTTCCCGATCACCATCCATCCAGACGTCTCGGGACGCCCGCAGAACCTGCTCATGTTGGAGCGGCTCATCGCCCACATGCGCCAGGCGCAGGGGGTCGAGTTCGCCTACATGAAGGATGTGGCCCTCGACTTCAAACAAAGATTCCCCCGCACCTAGCGACCAAGAAGTGGGCGCCCATGTCATCGTGGGCGCCCACTCGGCAATGGGGCGCCAACGCCAGCAAGCCCTCAGCCCAGCTGTGAGATGGTCTCCAGGCCGTCGCGCACACTGACGAGCTCGGCGAGCACCTCTTCCCAGCGCTGGCGGCTGAGACCCTCCCGCTCCAGGGAAACCGAGATCGCGAAATCCTGGGTGAGGTTCCCGGTGTAGCGCACCGCCACCCCGAAGGCGTAGACCCCGGGATGAGTCTCCCCGTCGTCGACCGCATAACCGCGGCGTCGCACCACGTCCACCTTGGCGAGCAGATCCTCCAGACGCCGCGTCGATCTGGAGGTCCACCTCGGGAAAGCACTCTCCGCACCCGAATACGACGCACGAATCTGTGCATCGGTGCACTCCGCCAGCAGCGCGGCCCCCACAGCGGTGATCGAGGCCGGGAACCTATCCCCCACCATGCCGGTCACCGGCAACGGCGGACGGCCCAGGTGACGAGCCAAGAAGGTGACCGATGTTCCGCAGAGCACCCCCAGATGGGCGATCTGGTCACCCAGCACCCGGCTGTTGGCGATCGCATTCTTGAAGGTCTCGGTGATATCCAGGCCGCGCAGGAACCCCGCAGCGGGACGCAATACCCCAAGATCAAGGTGATACGCGGTGCCATTGCGGGTGACAAAACCGGCAGCTTCCAACGAGGTCATGATCGTCAAGGTCGACGACTTCGCCAACCCCAATTCCCCCGCCAGCTGAGTCAGCGACCAACCGCCGGGACGCTCCGACATGACATTCAAGATCGCCGCCGCACGAGACACCGATGGTGAACCGCGCGGCGGTACCCGGACGCGAGAATCGCTCGTCATTGGCCTGCCTCCCCGCACGGTAGGTCAACCCTGGGAGCCCAGAGCCACCAGCACCTTGCCCGATACTTGCGAATCCTTGGCGACGGCAAATGCCTCCACCGCATCATCGACGCCGATCACATGGGTGACTACCTTGGCAACCTCCGGGGCAGCAGCAATCATCTCAATGGCCTGATCCACCTCGTTATCAAAGCGCATGGTGCCCACCCAGGTGAGCTCCTTCTGCGACAGCGATGCGAGAGTCACATTGACCGGGGTGCCCGGGAACATGCCGATCTGGGCGATCCGTCCGCGAGGCTTGGCGGCCACCAGCGCGGCAGATACAGCCGGAGCAGCCGCCGAGCACTCCAAGACCACATCAAAGGCCGATTCTGGCAGCTTCTGGGTGGCGACGTTGATCACCTCGTCGGCACCGATCAGCTTGGCGCGCTCCAGCGGGCCGTCGAGCACATCAGAGAAGGTCAGGTGCGCAGCACCACGCTGCTTGGCAGCAAACCCGGCCAGCAGACCGATCGGGCCCGAACCCGACACCAGCACCTTGGCGCCGGTGAAGTCACCGATCATGTTGATTCCGTGGAGCACCACACCAAGCGGCTCCGACAAGGCGGCATCTTTGGTGGAGAGTCCCCTCGGCAACACCCGGATCATTTCCTTGTCAACCAGGATGTACTCGGCCATCGCCCCTTGGGTGTGCGGCCAGGTGGAGGCCGAGCCTAGATAGGAGCCACCGGGGCGCAGGTGACGCAGATTCTCCATGCCCTCGGTGATCGGACCGAAGGTCGCCGGGTGCAGGGTCACCAAAGTGCCCTGGGCATACTCTCCCGATGGATCAAGGTCGATGTGACCAGCCATTTCATGACCGGGAATCAGCGGCTCACGCACCACGAAGGTGCCGTTCGCACCGTTGTAGTAGTAATGCAAGTCGGAACCACAGATACCGACGTACTCGACGGCGACCCGCACCTGCCCTTCGGCAGGCTCCGGCACTGGGACCTCGGCAATCTCCAGGTCTTCCTTGCCCTTGATGTACACGGCCTTCATCGGGCCCCTCCTGTCGATTATGGAAAGTATCTAGAAAAGCTAGGCCGGACCGGGATCATCCCAGTCCGGCCCAATCGGCTTAGGCTCCGACGATCAGCCCCATGGCCTTTGGAATGGCCAAGGACAGTGCCGGGACGTACTGGACGACAAGCAGCATGCCAATCAGCGCCAAGAAGAATGGCATCAACGGCTTGATCACGTCTTCGACCTTCTTGCCCGCAACCCGCGCGCCGACGAACAACACCGGCGCCGACGGCGGCGAGATGACCGCAAGACACATATTGAAGATCATCATCATGCCGAGATGAACCGGGTGGATTCCGTAGCCCTGTGCGATGGGCAGGAAGATCGGGGTGAACACCAGCACCGCCGGAGTGGCGTCGAGTGGGATACCGACGACCAGCAGCACGATAGCCATGATGAGCAGGAATACCACCGACGAATCCGTGATCGACGTCATCCATTCACCAATCAGCTCCGGGATGCCGGCGAAGGTCATCGCATAGCTCATGATCTGTGACAAGGCGATCAGGAAGATCACCACCGAGGAGGTCCGGGTCGCCGACAGCAGGATCTTCGGGATGTCACGAATGCTGATCGTGCGATAGACGAAGGACAAGAACAAGGCGTAGACGACGGCGACCGCCGCACCCTCGGTCGGGGTGAAGAAGGCCTTGGTCAGCCCCGGGATGCCCACGATGCCGAAGATGACGATCAAGATGAGCGACACCGAGGGCAGCGCGCCCCACAGCGATTTCAGGAACTCTACCGGCTTCGGCCACCCCTCGCCCTTCAGCCCGGGACGCTTGCGTGCGTAGAAGTAGATGATGACCATGCAGGTCAGGCCCCACAAAATCCCGGGAATGTAACCGGCCAAGAAGAGCGCGCCGACCGAGGCCTGGGAGACCAAGGCGTAGACGATCGTCGTATTCGACGGCGGTATGAGCATGCCCGACGGAGCGGATGCGACGTTGACCGCCGCGGCCCAACCCATGTCGTAGCCGTCCTTCTCCTCCTCGGGAGCCATGATCGCACCGACGGCCGATGCGCCGGCCAGAGCCGAACCCGAGATCGCACCGAACAGCATGTTGGCCAGCACATTCGTCTGAGCCAGGGCACCGGGAGCGGGACCGGTAATGGCCTTCGCCAGATTGATGAGCCGCGCGGCGATGCCGCCTTGGTTCATGATCGCCCCAGCCAATACGAATAATGGGATGGCCAGTAGGGCGAAGGAGTCGATGCCGTTGTAGATCTTCTGCGCCGAAGTGAAGATGCCGGATTCGGGACCCATGAGGATCACCAGACAGATCGCCGACGGAAGACCGATCGACACGGACACCGAGACACCGATGGCCATGAGGCCGAACATGCCCACCACCAAGATGAGCCCAACGAGGGCCGCGTCGCTCATGTCAGATTCCCTCTTCCTGGATAGTCGACAAATCGATGTCCTCTTCGGCAACAACCTTCACCTCGGAGGTGATGGCGTGCACGATGTGGAACAGGCAGTAGATGGTGATCAGCACTCCGGCCACCGGAAGTACCAGGTAAAGCTGACCGGTGGAGAACGGAAGCAGCTCGACGGTTTGGTCGAAGGCCCTGGAGGCCAACTGCCAACCGCCCATCACCATCACCCAGATGGCGAAGACTGCAACAATCGTGTGGGCCAAGATCTCGAAGGCTTTCACCACAACTGGCGGGAATCGGCGGACGAGGAAATCGATCGCAACGTCGTCCTTCTCGCCAATCACATAAGCGGCACCGATGATGCCCTGCCAGATGAAAATGATGCGGGCCATGGCCTCTGTCCAGGCATTGCCGCCGACGGTGAATCTGGCAACGACCTGGAAGACGACCAGCAGCACGAGGGCTGCAAACAACACAATGCAGAACCAGCGCAGGAAAATATCAAGTCCCTGCTGGATTCGGTCCAGGACTTTCATCTGGTGCCTCAATTTCGTCTCTGAAATAGATGGGTGCCTGCCGGGTGAGTCCCGGTGAAGGCGGACGCGCCCCCGTGAACTATAGGTCCGCGGGGGCGCGTTGTGACAGTGTTGTCAGGCAACTGGCAACAGCCGGTTCACTTGGCCGGATTGGCCGCGTTTGCCTCCTGGATTGCCGTGTGCAGCGTCTGCCGGACTTCGTTGTTGACCGACTCCTCGATCAGCGGCTTGACCAGTTCCTTGAAAGCGGCCACGTCATCAACCTCATTGAAGGTGGCGCCCTTCTGCTTGGCGGCCTCTTCGGACTCGGTGATGTACTGGGCGAAGCCGTCATCGGCGAGGTTCTGGACCTCCGGGACTAGCTTGAGCAAAGCCTCGCGATCGGCCTCATCCATTTTCTGCAATGCCTTGGTCGACATCAGCAGGTAATCGGGGATCATCAGGTGACGGGTGTAGGAGTAATACTTCGCCACCTCGTCGTGCTTCAAGGCATCGTAGACGGTCGGGTTATTCTCGGCACCGTCGAGAACACCGGTCTGCAGGGCGGAATAGACCTCGCCTTGACCCATCGGGGTACCGATGCCACCGAGCAACTCCATCATCTTCACCTGGGAATCTGACTGCTGCACCCGGATCTTCATGCCGGTCAGATCGGCCGGAGTCTTGATTTCCTGCTTGGAGTTGTAGACCGAACGGGTGCCAGCGTGCAGGGCGGCCAGAACGGTCAAGCCCTTGGCCTCCTCAAGGGAGGAGAACAGCTCGGAGTTCAGTTCCTCGTTGCGGAAGACGGCCTTCTGCGCCTCGACGGAATCGAACATATAGGGCAGGTTGTAAACGACGAAGTCCTGGTTGAACGACTCCATCACCGGGCCGCCGACGTACATGAACTCGACTGTGCCGTTGGAGACGTTCTGGATGACGTCGGACTGGGTGCCGAGCTGCTCGTTGGCGTAAGCCTTGATGGTATAGCGACCCTGGGTGGCCTCTTCCAGCTTCTTGCCGAACTCAACGGCAGCCTTGTACTGCGGATGCTGTTCGGTCTGGTTGAAGGCCAGCTTGAAAGTGGTCTTCGCGCCGCCACCGGTCGAGGAGCCGCCGCCGCAAGCAGCAAGGCTCAGGGAGAGCAGACCCACGGCACCGGTTACCAGGATGCGGGAGAGCTTCATTGTGTACCTCCTGTGGTACCTGATTCCTAACGTTGTTCACGCTGAAGTCGACGATGAGATCAGTGAGATGGCCCTGCCCGACATGATATTGCGTCAAATCGAACAGAGTTCAGCTCGTTGTCCCGGAGTCTAGGAACCGGTTTCCAGGCTGGTCAACTCAATACAACACTGTTTTGAGAATGTGACCTGTTCGTGATCTTGCTTGTCAAGCGCTTATCGCCTGGAGCACGAAGGCCCGCGAGAGGCCTCATCGCAGTTCATGGGCGGCGTCTCCCACCCTCCGCAGTCAGGCTCACCGCCAGATCCAAGACGCAGATCTACGCCGCACAGGCCACAAAGCCACGCCGATCGCCACGGCCGCAACGCCGATGTCGTCATTGACCGTTACGCCACCAGGCAGCGCGCACCCCTGCGCCTCCAGCAACTTGGGGAAAAAGGGCAGGGTTGCGGGTCACGAAACCGGGGTCGGCGGATCCCACGAGCAGATTCAACGACTGGTGCCCCCGGGTTTTTCCACCCGGGGGCACCAGCGAAACGCCTTCAGTGCAAGATCACTTGGCAGGATGCGCGGCGTTGTTGGCCGTGATGGTCTCAGCGAGGGCCTTGCGGGTCTCGTTCGCGTTGATCGACTCATCTACCAGCGGCTGGACGAGATCCTTGAAGGCCTGCTTGTCCTCAACCTGGTTGAACTGCGCACCGATCGAGGTGGCGTGCTCAATGGAGGACTCAGTGAAGGCCTGGAAACCGTCGGAGGCCATGGCCTGGATCTCCGGGACGATCTTCTTGAATGCCTCCTGGTCTTCCTCGCTCATCGCGTTGAGAACCTTGGTGGAGACGAGCAGGTAGTCCGGAATCATCAGGTGCTGGGTGTAGGAGTAGTACTTTGCCACCTCGGACTGCTTGAGAGCATCCCAGGTCGGCTCGTTGTTCTCGGCACCATCAATGACACCGGTCTGCAGGGCGGAGTAGACCTCACCGTTGTTCATCGGGGAGGCGACCGCACCCATAGCTTCGATCATCTTCACCTGGGAATCCGACTGCTGCACCCGGATCTTCAGACCGTTCAGATCGGCCGGGGTATTGATCGGGCGCTTGGAGTTGTACACATTACGGGAACCGGCGTATACCCCGGCCAGGACGGTGATCGACTTGGACTCCTCTATGGAGGTGTACAGCTCCTTCATCGCGTCGAGATCGGCCATCGTCGCCCGGAACGACTCCACAGAATCGAACATGTAGGGCAGGTTGTAGACAACGAAATCAGGGTTGTAGGACTCCATCACCGGACCGCCGACCCACATCATCTCGACCGAGCCATTGGACAGGTTCTGGATGACGTCGGCCTGACCGCCGAGCTGCTCGTTGGCGTAGACCTTGACGGTGTAACGACCCTGGGTGGCCTCTTCCAGCTTCTTGCCGAACTCAACGCCGGCTGTGTACTGAGGATGCTGTTCGGTCTGGTTGAAGGCCAGCTTGAAGATGGTTTTCGCACCACCACCCGAGCCCGCTCCCCCGCCACAAGCGGCCAGGCTCAGGGACAGCAAACTGACAGCTGCGGTAGTGACGATCTTTGAGATCTTCATGTGCACCTCTCTTCTGGCGACCCGACATTGGGCCCACTACGGAACAAACATGTTCTTCACGACGGCCCGGGTGAGCCTCGGATTGGTCCGAGCCTAGAAGCGGCAACGCGCCCACGGCAACGCATCCGATGAATCTACCGGCACCGCCGGGGTCGTCAGCCCCGTCTCGGTACTGGTCGGTCACTGCCGCGATTATCTGGGTTTGACAAGTCTTTTTATCGTCGGTGGCGAGGAAGGTGTTTTCACATCCTGGCACAGTTCCCTATACGGAACTGTGATCAAGTTGCCATAGTTGACCTGAGCGGCGATCGCTTGAGTGCAAGCGAGTTAATCAAGATTGGGGCATCTTGCCCCGCGATGAGTCTCGGCAGCAACACCGGACACCACGGCTGGGGGACGAATGGGGGTGAACATGGCACCAGGAGGCTGCTGATCACCCTCAGCAACCTCCTGGGTCTTGAGGGAAGCGTAGATCGAATTTGATCGATTCGCCATTCAAGACCACCGCGTGGTATGCGAGCGAAGAATCAAGCCAGCAGAGGTCTGACGTCTGACTAAAAATATTTATCGCCTTCAGCCGATCGCTGCAGGAGAAGTCGAAAAATCTCTTGTGAGATCCGAGACAGAAGAAAATTCTTTTTAATGTCTAGAAATGGCATCAAGTTGCAGCAACGGTTGAGGTTCTCGTGTGGGTTCAGCCATCGTCAGCGATGCGGCTTGCTTCGTTGATGCGTCGCGCGAGAGCCCGGGTCAGATAGTCGTCGAGATCGTCATTTTGCTGCCCAGCCTGCTGTTTGACCCGAGCCGGGGTAGGCCGCGAGGGCGCCAACCGCACCCCGGTGATGCGCTCCTTCAAACCACCGGGCACAGTGAGCAGGTAGTAGTTGCCGTCCTCCCCGATGGCGGCGGAGCGGTCTACGCTGATATACCAGCCTTTCTTGTCGGTGCGTGCAGTTCCGCCACCAGTCAGCTTGGCACGCAACGGTTCGGGAGGAACCCCTCGCCGGGTAGTCTCGTCGATGAAACCTGTGATGACATCGCGGACCTGCCTCGCGTCACAGATCGCTTCGGCGGATTGTACAGACCTCATGGCACCCGGACGATTGCTAGGCTCGCCCGGATCGGAAGGGGTCACGACGTTGTGACTCATCGATCCTCCTGTCGTAACTCAATCATGTAACCAAAGCAACGGCCATCTGTCAGGCGAAACGTCATTTTGGTGAGCCTCTTTGGCAATGGAAAGACCGCGGTCGGACCACCGGTGGAACCTCCTCCGCCCACGGTGCGGGACAGTCGCAGGATCAGAACAACCCGATCGCCGGTGGAGTCATCACGTGGGTAAACGACTGCGGCCATATCATGAGCCCGTGGACGGACTACGACGGATGAGGCGGCTCACCCGGCACGCCGCTTTCAGACGCATGGTAGGCGTACGACTCGCCACCCAGTCCGGCGACGCGGTCATCCAGATCGGCATGGCCTCCTATGTGCTGCTGAATCCACAGTCGCAAGCCGATGCGGCTGCGGTCGCCGCAGTGATCGCCTTGGTGATGATGCCGATGGCCGTCGCCGGGCCGTTCGTTGGGCCTATCTTGGACAGATTCGCGCGCACCTCGACGGTGCGGGTGAGCGATCTGACCCGTAGCGTATTGGCGGTCGTGCTGGCCATCCTCGTTGGCACGGGCCGCACGAGTGGTGGCTGGCAGGTGCTGCTGGCCGTCGTGCTGGTGATCGTGCTGTCGTTGAACCGGTTGCAGCTCGCTGGACTTGGGGCGGGCATGCCGCACACCGTCGATGACGACGAATACTTGGATGCGGCCGCCGTTATGCCGATGCTCGGACCTGTAACAATGCTTGTCGCTGGCGGGTCGGCTGCCGGATTGCGGCTCGGGGCCGGACGCCTTGGCCTGCCGCCGGGACCCAGCGATGTCCTGGTTTTCGGGATCGCTGCCGGATTGTTCTGCACCGGGGTCTGGATCCTGCGCGGCTTCACCCGCACCGCGTTGGGCCCCACGACACGGCGGGTCTCCTCCATCACCTCGGTGTTCACCGGCCTGCGCCAGGCCTTCGCCGAATTGGTTGCGGCACGCCCAGCGCTCAACGGGGTGCTGCTCGTCTTCGCTTCACGCGCTGGCTACGGGTTGTTGATGACGATGATTGTCGTGCTGTACCGCCATCACTTCCCCTCCGACGGGGTCGAGACCTCGGTGCTGTCAATGGGAGTGTGGTTCGCCGCCACCGGCGCCGGTTTCGCGACCTCAGGGCTAGTCGCCGCACCGCTGAGCGCCCGCACCGGTCTGTGTCGCATGATGATGATCGCACTAGGCACCGCAGCCCTCGCGCAGATCATCGCAGGGGCCACCCTCGTCCCCGTGGTGATGATCGTCTGTGGGCTGGTTGTCGGGCTGTGCCTTCAGTCGATCAAGATCGCAGCCGATACCTTGGTGCAGGCCCACATCAGCGACGAAGCCCGCGGCCGGGTCACCCTGATGCACGACATCATCAACAATTGCGGTTACGTGACCGGGGCCGTCATTGCCGCCTTGGTGCTGCCACCCGACGGCTTCTCGATCCCGGCAGGGGTGGGGCTTGGGGTGTGGTTCGCCCTGCTCGCGGCATGGTTCTGGGCAGTCAGCCGTGGGACGACTGAGGCCTACGACGTCGGAACCGTCAACGCCCACTGATCGTGATGCCGCCCGGTGATCAAGGATGAAGCAAGGAGTGCGATGAGTGAAGTCCTAGTCGTTGGCTCGTTGAATGTCGATGTCATCGTCCGCACACCGCGGTTCCCCGCACCCGGGGAGACGATCCTCGGCGACGAGATCACCCGTTGCCCTGGCGGCAAGGGGATGAACCAAGCAGTGGCGGCTTCCCGGCTAGGAATGACCAGCGTCGGCTTGGTGGGCTGTGTGGGAGACGACCCGGATGGCGAGTGGTTGACCGCCCTGGCCGACCGCGACCAGGTGGAGTGTCGGCTGAGTACCGTCGCGGCCCCCACCGGCACCGCATTGATCACCGTGGACCACACCGGTGAGAACACAATCATCGTGGTGGGCGGAGCGAACAATGCGGTGACCTCCACCCAGATTCATGAGCAGATCACGCTCGCCCGCCCGGAAGTGGTGACGACGATGCTGGAGATCCCGATGGATGCGGTGATGGCCGCTGCCCGGGCCGGGCAACAGATGGGGGCCCGGGTGATCCTCAACCCATCACCCTTCCAGTCCTTACCAGATGAGCTTCTGGTGGATACCGACGTGCTGGTGCTCAACGAGGTGGAGATCGAACAGGCGACCGGCCTGAGCTGGAGAGAGGACCGGGCGAGGATTACCGGGTGGCTGGCCGAGCGACAACTGCTGGGAGTGGTGACCCTGGGAGCCGTCGGCGCCGCCGTCATCCGGGACCGGCAGATCACCGAGATCGCATCCCCGAAAGTGCAGGCAGTGGACACGGTCGGTTGCGGGGATGCCCTCACCGGAGCCCTAGCCGTGCGACTAGCCCGAGGTGATGACGTGGAGCAAGCCACCGCATTCGCCTGCCGGGTAGCCGCCCACGCGGCAACCGGTTATGGCGCCCAGCCCTCCTACGGAACAGCGGAACAGGTGGGCGCCCTTGGTTGATTCCGCGTCGACTGGGCAAGCACCCGAGAGAACCGGCACGATCCCTCCCCGCTGCGGATAACCGGTCACGTTGCTGATGGGCCCACCCTCACGACACCACACCCGGGCGATTGCGGCCCTCGACAACCTGCTGCAACACCTCAACCGTGTCGGGACGCAGATCAACGCCCATCGTCCGGGCGCGACGAGTGATCTGCAATACCAAGGGGTCGATATGCTCCCGTTCCCCGCTGTGGGCGGCGATCTGTAAGGCGGTGACCAATAGCGATTCATCGTCCGGGGCCGCCCACCTGGCCCGTTCGACGGCCCATCGTGCGGTTTGCGGGTCATCGGCGGCGAGACTGCGCCGGGCAAGCACCACGCCCATATCACAGATCATGGCGCTCATATCGTTGCGCAGTTGTTCGGCCCATACCCATTGCCCGGGCGCCGCGTCGGCCAGCGGGGCACCCCGCACCAGTTCGAGGCCCTTGCGCAGCGCCTCGCTCGTCGCCCGGTTCACTCCCCCGCTCACGAGAATCTGCATCTCCTCCCAATCGGAAGTCACCGCCGGGTGAAGCATGATCCGCCCGGTGTAGGCATCGGGCAGATAGGGCTCCCCGGCATCATCGTTGCCCAGCCAGGTACGCAGCCTGCTCATATTGGACCGCCTGGTCGTTTCCGCAACGACTAGGGCATCGGCCATCACCGAGGCCGACGCACCGGGGTGCAGCAACAGCCAGGCCGCGTACTCGATGCACTGCTTCATGGCTCGGGCGGGCGTGGGCCCGCGTGCGCCCTCCAACTCGACAGGTCCCATGAGTTTCACCACCGGATGCCCAGCGGAATCAGTGGTTGGGGAGCTGACCACGGAAGGCACCTCCATCATGGCTGGAGCGACTGCGGCAGTGAGGGGGCTGGGGAGTCCGGCAGCCGGGGAGTGATCCCACCAAGGAGCCTCCGGGTACTGGGTGTCGTCGGCCACATTGAAGATCTCCTCCAGCACCCGGCGAGCCGGAGCGTGCAGAAGATTGGGGCGGAAGGTGCCGATCACCTCGTCGTGCAGCGCCCACTGCTCGTCGACGCGGACCTGGTGACCAGGCAGATCGCCGTCGGTGTCCCCGGCACACTGCACCACGGCAACACCGAGACCGGCCAGCCTGCCGGGATCGACCCGCAGGCCAGGGGCCTCGACGACGAACACCATCGTTGGCCAGTCGGTGTCGGCGATACTCATTCCCGTCGCCAAATGCTGGGACCTCATGGCGATCACATGCTCCAACCGCTTCACTGCCGTCGTGGAATAACACGTTGTCAAAAGCGGTTCATCGAGGCTGTCGAGCCATGCGAAGGAGGTACCCCCGCACACGATCTCCATGGACCGGCGCTCCACGTCAACCGCCAGTGCGGCCGCGATGGCGTTGGCCATGGAGACATCCAAGCCGTCGGGACCCCGGATCACCGTCACGGCATCGGCGATCACATCGCGCCTGAGATCCTGGCCCAATTCGACGGTGGTAGCCCCGGCCTCAACGGTCTCGGACTGCGCGGCCCGGCTGGCCAGCACGGCCTGCTCTATGGCGAGACCGGGGCGCAACGCCGGGAGCCGGAACCCGACCGGCCGACCCGCGAGCTGCCGCCTTCGCCGCACCGCGAAAGCCGTCGCCAACCCGGCACCCATCACTCCGGTGAATAAGCTCGTTGCGAGCACCGGGGCCGGGACATGCGCCACCGGAACCGGGTTCCCGTCGCCTTGTGGCCTGGGAACCGGATCGGTCGGGGTGCCGGGTTCCCCGGCTGTAGTCGCCGGTTGGCCACCCGGTATCCCGGGTGATTCACCGGAGCTGGCGGGTTCACCGGATGAAGTTGACCGGTCGGGCATCGTGGAATCTCCGGGCGCTGCAGAATCCTCTGCCGGGTCGGTTCGCCCCACCCGGGCGGCTTCCCCGACCGAATCTGGCCCCGTGGGAAGATTGAGGATCATCCCCACCCCAAGGATGTCCGGATCCGCCAGCTCGGGGTTCACCGCTGCGATACGCCACCAGGCCTGCTCATCGCCCAGATGCGTGCGGGCCAGGCCGCTGAGTGTGTCCCCCTCGGCGACGACGATCTGCTGCGGCGGGGTGGGATCGGGAACGAAAAGCAGTACCCCGCTCGGCAGTACATCGGTGTCGTGGGGCAGCAGGGTCCGGTTGGCCTCCGCCAGCCGACGCCATCGGGTGCCGTCTCCGTAGTAGCGCTCGGCGAGACTCCACAGGTCATCACCCGGTGTGGTGAGGTGGTGCACGCCCTGTTCATCCTCCGGGGCATCGTCCACGACGCCGATGGTCTGCGTGGTGGCCTGCCCTCCCGCAGGCGCACCAGGCAGAGCCGCGACGGCCTCCGGGACCACCGGCGGGTGGGTGATCATGCCGAGAATCGCCGTCGCCAGCACCACGGTGAGCGGATGGAAAAGGCCCACCAGCGGGATCCTGCGTCGCGGTAGGCGCCCAGTGAGCCCATTCACCAGATCGACCAGCAGGGATGCGGTGAGTAATCCCCATGCAATCCAGCCGACGACGGTCACCAGCCCCAGCACCAGCGAACCGTCGTCCCTCGTAGTAAACAAGCTCGTCCACTCGATATCGCCGAAGATATCAAGGCGTCCAGCGAACACCAGCAGAGCGGCTCCCCCGACAACGAGCAGCAGACTAGCGACGATGGCCACCAACCCCTTGAGCAGTTCAGCTCCCCTCATGGCGACCTCCTTCGATGGGTGTCCAGGGCTTCCTGGGCGGTGGCAGTGAACCGGTGCCGTCCACCGAGTCCGGCAACTCCCAGATCGGACATGTCCACGGTGCAGGAAACCCGGACTCCGACGGTGGCGGGGGCTCCGAGGGGCGCCCAGTACCCCGACGTGTCGACGCTCACCCCGATATCGGCGCATCGCAGCCCCACGGTGTCCAAATCCGCCCGCACGGCCTGTTCCGCCACCCGAGGGGCGGCTGCGGCACTGTTGACTATCGAAGCGGCACGCGCCGCTGAGGCTGCGGCATCGGCAAGCTTGGTGCGGGCAGCATTGATCCGCCACCCAATACCGAGTGCCCCGATGAACAAGACGATTACCGGGACGATGACTGCCACCTCGGTGGCGGCTGCTCCTCGCTGCCTGTTCATGACGGCTCCTTCATCCTGGTGGCATCTGCAGCGACCCGGTTCAGTTTCCCAGGCAGTAATGTGACGAGCTCCGCCCGCACCTCGACGATCACCCGCTGGCCATCGTCGTTGATCACCACCGTCACCTCCCGCAGACCGGCCTCATTCGCGACGCGAAGAGCAGCACCCCGGGCATCGCCGGGGCCGTTGCCGAGAATCGCCGCCCGCTCCGCACCGGTCATCGCCGCCTGCTGGATGGCAGAGCGTCCGACCATCCACGTACCCGCTTGGATGATCATGAAGATGCACGCGAAGACGAGCGGGGCGAGCACGGCCCACTGGACCGAATCACTCATCCCACGGCAATGACGATCCACCGGGGGCATCATGTCAGCCCAAATTCGCGAGTTTGCCCTTGACGAATGTGGTGACCAGCCCGACGACCGTGATGGCCAAGGCGACGGCGCCAGTGAGCAGGATCGCATTCTCGGTGGACTGAGACAGGCCGCGAGGATCGGTGCGTTCACGGTGGTGGAACTCGACAAGCTGTCCGACGAACCGGTTGCACAGTGAAGTGACCCCCGGGGAAACCATCCGTCGGTAACCGGTCCTTGGGTTGGGTTGGTGTGAGTCCATCGTCTTCTCCATTCATCAGGGGTCGGTCATCAGAAGCGGCAGTCAGCCGGAGGCCATCCGCAGCATCGGCGGGATCAGCATCGCAAGCGCGAAGATGATCACCGGGATGGTCATCCACAAGGTCATTCGTTCGCTTGTCCGGGTTGCTTCCTGCTTCTCTGCGCCGAGATGGGCGTCGCGGAGTTCAGCAACCCGGGCCGACAGCACGTCGGCGAGGGATGCGCCCTGGTCTTCCAGTCGCATGATGTCGGCGATATCGGCAATCGCTGGGATGGACAATTCCTCGGCGCACCGGTGCAGATCCCGCCACGGGGGACGCTGCTCCAGCCTGGCCTGGGTGAGAGCCGAACGGATGTGGCGGAACACCGGGGCGTCGGAGAGCCCGGCCGCAGCATCCAGCGCCCCGGTGGCACTCTGGTTGGCGAGCCTCTCCAAGAGCACCAGGTCGAAATAGGTGCTCACCGCCTCCCGAGCATCGCTGTCGGTGCGAGTCTGCGAGGAGCGAAGGGCGATATCCGGCCAGAACCAGCCCAGGATCCCGGCAGCCAAGCCGACGACCAGCGGCAGGGACCACCCGATGGGAATCACCAAGGAGAAAACGAGGGTGGCCAAGGAGGGCAGCATCAGCCCGGCCAAGCAGAGGAAGGCCTTGTGAACGAAGTAATCACCGATTGAGCGGCCCTCCAAGGTGAGCATCGTCACGGTGCGCTCCGGTAATGGCAGTCTCAGCCTCTGATAGGCAAGGGCACCAAGATTCTCCAGCCGCGAGCTCTCGTCGATCACCAAGGCAGGCCCGGAACTTTCCCAAGTGTCATCGCCTTGGCCGGTGAGCTGTTCCAATGCCGGGCCAAGAGCAGGCGGGGCCTCGCGCAGTCCACAAACGACCAGCCACACCCCACCAGCCAGCAGGGCTGCGGCAATGACCGCCACACCGAGGCTCGGATCAGGCATGGCTCACCTCCGATCTGGACACGACGAGGATCCGTGCCCGGCGTGGTGGCAGGGCGAGCCTGCGCAGCATCACCAACGACCCTAGATAGCAGGCTCCCAACCCGAGCCCGAGCAACTGTCCTAGTGGGGTGGTATAGGGGTGGAAGTAGCCAGGGGACATGACCATCACCAACACCAGGCCGCACAGGGTGATCAAAGTAACCTGGCGCACCACCACCTGAGGTTTCGCGCGTTCGGCGTTGATCTCCCGCAGTGCGCGAAGTCTCGCCTGGATATTCGCGGCGAGCGCATCAAGGGTTGTCGACGCGCCAACTCCGCCGCGTTCGGAGATGAGTACCAAGGCAGCACAGATCGCGTCGGCATCCGCGGCATCCAGTTCGTCGGCCATCGCCAGCAACGCATCCCGGACACTCCACCGAGCACCGAGCCGGTCTAGGAAGGAGGTGATTACCCCAGCCAGAGCGGGCGGGGCCTGGGCACGAGTGGAGCGGACGGCATCGGAAACCGATTTCCCGGTGGCGACCGCAGCCGCCAACAACCGCACCCATCGGTCCAGCGCTTCGAGCAGTTCGACGTCGGGATGCGGGATGCGCCCGAGCAAATCCGGCAGCATCACCGCCATCACCGGCAACAGCACCACCGCGGGCACGATCCCGGTGATCAAGGTGATCACCGCACCTGCGGCGAAACCAACCCCGCCACGAATCTGCACCGAACGGGAGGGCAACCGCCAGCGGCCTCGCCGCAGAGACCTACCGGGAAACCTCAACCCAATACCTCGGATCCCGGCGGTCACCAAGCACCCACCTAGCAGGATGAGAGCTGCCGCCACAGCGGGAAACGCGGCATTCATGGCGTACTCCACACCGGGGCAAGCTCATTCATCAGGGTGGCACTCGGCTGGAATTCCAGCGGCTGCCCGTTCGCATCGGCCCGGTAGGCCACATGGGTGACGGGCCGGTCACGTTCCAGTGCCCCGGTGATCTCACGGATCTCGGAGATGAAACGACGTCGCACCCCGCCACGCCAGGTGTCGTCGACCAGGCAGATGTGCACGAGCAGGTGCAGGTTGAAGGCGATCTGCCGGAAGGCGTCGTTGATATCCAGCACCCCGCCCTGGGCAGCCCGGGCGGCCAATCGATCCATGGTTGACGAAGCGGAGTGGGAGTGGGTTGTGCTCATCGTGCCTGCGCCGGACTGCATTGCCTCGAACATGGCCCCGGCCTCCGCGCCGCGCACCTCGCCGACGATCACCCGGGACAGATTCTGCCGCAGCGCTTCGGGAATGAGATCGGCGACGGTGTACTCGCCGACCCGGCGCCCATCACGGTACTCCCCCAGCCCGGTACGGGCCTGCAGGGCGATCATGTTGCGTCGTCCGGGCAACAGATGGGTGAGCAGTTCATAGTCTGTTTCCAAGGTGCCGATCCGTTCGGTGGATGGGATAGCGGCGATCAGCCCCCGCAACAAGGTGGTCTTCCCTGCGCCTTGGTCACCACTGATCACGATGGAGCGGTGGGCCCGCACGCAGGCGGCCAGGAACCGGGCCACTTCCAGAGGCATCAATCCGCGGTGTGACAAGGTATTCAGGTCGACATCGGTGAGCAGGTGCTGGCGGATCACCACCGACGGGCGGTCGGCGATACCGAAGCCCATGGCATGCAGCCGGAACCGGTCGCCGAGGGCCAGGGTCATCGTGGGATGGGCATCGTCGAAGGCCCGGGGTGGGTTCGCCGTCGCACCGAGGAAACGAATCGCATCGACGAATTCCTCATCGGAATCGGCGACCGGGGCATGCGGCACCCTGCGTCCATCGCCGTACTGAACGATGACGCAGTCGAAGCCGTGGATTTCGATATTTTCCGCGTCGGGAATGTCGAACAGCGGCTGCATCCTCCCATAACCGAAGATGGCGTCCTCGGTGGCTGAGGCATATGCCTGTTCCAGGGTGAGATCCCACAGCTCCCGCCCGCTCGCCGATAGGCGCTGGGCGTGTTCGCGCACGACGCGACGGATGACCGAGCGGCCCATCATCCGGCGATCAGCCTCGGCCATCGTCGTGCCGTTCTCGGTAGCCCAGTGCTGGGTATTTTCGTTGATCCTCTCCGAGGCTGCACGTCGTAAGGCGACAACCTCGGCCCAGTCAATTCCGGTTTCCCGCTCGGGAGTGGGGTTCGGCTGGCTGTTTGCGACCCCACCGATGCCCGGAGGGCAGGGGCGCAGGGCAGAGAGCGCCTCGCCCAGGGGAGGTGGGGGCAGCTCGGAGTCGATACGGGGGCTCATCGGGATGCTCCTGCCATCCGGTCACCGGCATTACCTGGGGCCGTGTTGCGGAATCCTTGATGAGCTCCGACCCCTGGAAGGCCACGATGGGATGTCACCGGCAGTGGCCTGCCGGGATCGGCAGGATCCTCGGGAAGGGATCGTGCCCTTCGGGCAGGGGTACTCACCCCAGCCGCCGGGCATAACCTCGTGGTAAGCGCACGATAACCGCGCCACAAGGGACGATCAGTCATCTTGCGGGGTTGTGACGCCCCATCGGAGAGCACCTGGGCGACGGCGGTGTCGAGGGGCAATTCGCCGAGCAGTGGGATCTTCAGGTGCTTGCTGATCTCGGCTGCGGAATAGGGGTGACCGGCGCCGACGACCACCAACCCGGCTAGAGTGCCGTGGCGGGTAGTCTCGGTGGACAGTTCATCCCAGAAGACCTTGGTGACACCCACTTGGGCGAGACTCGACCTACTGACCAGCAGCAGTTGACGGGCCGCAGCGAGCAATGGGCTGGGAAGGCCCTCGGGCCCGAGGCGGCCGCAGTCGACGATGACATCGCCGTCAAAATCATCGAAACCCCGTACCAGCCGGTCCCAGAAGGGCTCAAAGAGCCGGGCCTGGCCAGGATGGGTAAACCCCGGCAGAAAACGACGCCGGTGATCGTCTGCCTCCAGCGCGATTGCTTGATCGTGGGGGCTCACCCGCTCTGTCCCCGACCGGTATTCCTGGGCCAGGCCAGCCAACCCACGCCCACCGGCCGGTGCTCCCCTCAGGTATCCGGCAAGCACCGATTGCATCGGATGAGGATCGGCATCGGTCAAAAGCACCGCTCCCGGCCAGGTCAGGGCGAGGCCCAGGGCGGTGGTCGTCGCCCCCGGCGAGCCACCGGCGCTGGTCACCAAGGTGATCGGCATCAGACTCCCTCCCACACGAGCACCACCTGGTCGGCGGCAGCCAGGGCCGCGACTTTCGAGGCCTGACTGGCATCAACCTCCACGTCGACGAGCCAGCTTCCCTGGGCGGAGCGGGTCGGCGGGGCCACCACCATTCCCGGGGTATCCACCGTGACCTCCCCATTGGCACCAGCGTCCACCCCGATAACCCGGATGCGGGCACCGGACGGTAATGGCCGGTTGGGCAGTCGGCCGTCGGGCAGGGCGAGCCCGATATGGGCGCGACCTGGGGTAACCATCTGAGCGGTGAGTGCCGATGGGTCGATAATCACCCCGCTGGGAAGATCACGAGCGGCACGAGCCCCGAGAAGGGTGCCGATGTCGGTTGCCGGGATCCTCATCACCTGGACGGTGGCAGCGATCTTCACGGTGGTGAGATCTTCACGGACAATCACTTGACCAGCAGGAATATCGCGAGCGGTGACGACGATCGCGACCTCATCGCGCCCCGCGGTCCACAACCAGGCGCTCCCCAGCGCGCCGAGGCACACGAGCAGCACCCCGGCGATGATAAGGCGCGGGTTGCGTCGCGTCGACGGGCGGGCAGGGTGTGGAATGTGCGCGTCCGGTTCGAGCCGAGCACCGTTACCCGCCCGGCGGCTCGACGCAATCACGGTGGGTGAGACGCTCATGGAGGTGAGCCTTTCCGCTGCTGATGGGGGCTTTCACAGCAAAAACACCATATTCACCGCCAAGCGGCACCCACAATGGGTCCACTGGATTTGTGGACAACTTGATACACAGAGGGGTATCCGGGGCACCCACCGGCCGCTGTTTTCACACGTCACCCACAACCGCGCATGGTGCCTGATCACAGCCGTGGGCAGGAATTCCCACAGGAAACAGCGCATCGGGTGACCAGACAAGGTGGTGACAATCCGCGGGCATTCTGGCCCCACCCGCGCCATCCACCGATACCATGATTTTTTGTCAGACACCGGCGTCGCGGATTCAGATCCGTCCCTGTAGGGAGAACTCGTGGAAGCGCTTGTTCCTTGGTGGGGAATCATCCCCTTCGTCATCATGTTGCTCAGCATCGCCTTGATGCCGCTCATTCCGGCCACCGCCCACCGGTGGGAGGACTGGCGGTTCCAACTCGGCGTCGCCCTCATCCTCGGGGTGCCGACGGCCATCTGGGTGGCCCAGCTCCTGAACTGGGGCCGAGTCGGTCATGCTGTGTTCGAGTACGTGCAGTTCATCTTGTTGCTGTTCGCCTTGTTCGTGGTCTCCGGCGGGTTATTCCTCAAAGGTGATATCCGAGCCATCCCACGCAACAACACCATCGCTTTAGCCATCGGTGCGGTCATCGCATCGTTCATCGGCACCACCGGCGCCGCAATGCTGCTCATCCGCCCCCTGCTCAATATCAACCAGGAACGCGACAAAAAAGTCCACACCGTGATCTTCGCGATCCTGGTCGTAGCCAACAATGGTGGCATGCTCACCCCCCTGGGTGATCCCCCGCTGTTCATGGGCTTCCTGCGCGGTGTGCCATTCACCTGGACCTTCCAGTTGCTGCCCATGTGGGCCTTCATCAATATCATGCTGTTGGCGATCTACTACGCCCTGGACACGAAGGCCTATGCGCAGGAAGACATCGTCGCCAAGGTACGCGACGACGTGGAGATCGAGCCGATCCGCATCCTGGGAGCCTCCTCGTTCTTCTGGTTCACCATGGTGATCGCGGCCGTCGCGCTGGTACCGTCAGCCGATCTGCACGCCATTGAGGAGGGCCACGCCGCGTGGACCGCCTATGTACCTTTCCGGGAGATCGTCTTCCTCACCGCCGCCGCGGGCTCCTATCTGACCGGGTCGAAGCAGGTACGTTTCGAGTACAACCAGTTCTCCTGGGGCCCGATCCGTGAGGTGGCGGTCATCTTCATCGGCATCTTCCTCACCATGATCCCAGCCCTGGAATACCTCGGCCAGGTGGCCCACAACCTGCCGCTCAACACCATCACCTTCTATGTCTTCTCCGGTTCGCTGTCCGCCTTCTTAGACAATGCCCCCACCTACGCCACCTTCTTCGAGATGGCTTCGGTGCTCGGCAATGACCCGAGTGTGCTGCCCGGCGTCGCCCGGGTGGTGGCGACTGGTGTTCCGGTGTACTGGCTGGAGGCGATCTCGGTGGGTTCGGTCTCCTGCGGTGCCATCACCTACATCGGCAACGGTCCGAATTTCATGGTGAAAGCCGTCGCCGAGGAGCGCGGGGTGGCGATGCCGTCCTTCGGCGGCTACATCGGCTGGACCCTGCGTTTCCTGGTTCCCACCCTGATGGCGATGGTCTGCCTGTTCTTTGCCGAGCCGGTGTGGGCCAAGGCCCTGGGCGCAGCGATCACCCTATTCCTGCTGGGTGAGTCCTTCATCACTTGGCGGCGCTACCATGGCCGCGGCCAATACACTCCGGTGATCATCGACGGTGATGTCGACGGAGACGGCCACGAATTCTAGGACTGACAAAGCACAACGGGCCCGCGGCGGATTCCCACCGCGGGCCCGTTGCGTGAGGTCACTCGTCCGCAGGATCTTCTTGCGCCGCCGGGATCTCACCGGTCTTGTGGGCCTCGTCGATCATTGCACCCACGCCGGCACCTGGCGGGGTCTGGGCCACGGCCAGGGCGAAGTCGTCGCCATGCTGCGAGACGCCCTCGACGATGGCGGCTTCGATGGCCGTGCGTGCATAGCGGCCGCGCACGATCATTGGATCGGTGTACAGGTCACGCACTAGGGCCACAGCCATCGCTAGCATGACGAAAAGGAATGGCAGGGCCGCCATGATGGTCACCGACTGGAGACCATTCAGGGCATCCGAGCCGCCGACGACCAACATGACCGCGGCGACGGCACCGGTGGCGGCACCCCAGAAGATGACCGTCCACCTGCGGGGTTCGATGGTGCCGTTCTCGGAGATGGTGCCCATCACGATGGAAGCGGCGTCGGCGCCCGATACGAAGAAGATCGCCACCAAGATCATGACGATCACCGAGGTGATCACCGACAACGGCATGGTGTCGAGCAGGGCGAATAGCGTGGCCTCCGAGGAGCCAGCCTCGGAGATTCCGGCACCGGACTGTTCCGCGTGGATTGCAGCACCGCCGAAGATCGCAAACCACACCAGGGACACCGCGCTGGGCAGCAGCAGCACCCCGGCGATGAACTGACGGATTGTCCGCCCCCGCGAGATGCGGGCGATGAACATACCGACAAAGGGAGTCCAGGAGATCCACCAGGCCCAGTAGAAGATGGTCCAACTACCCAGCCAGACCGAGGCATCGGAGCTGGTGGCACCGGTGCGGGCCGCCATCGCCATGAGATCTTGCAGGTAGGTGCCCAGGGCGGTGGGCAACAGATTGAGGATGAACACCGTCGGCCCGAGAACAAAAACGAAGAGCGCGAGCACGACGGCCAGCACCATGTTGATGTTCGACAGATACTGGATGCCTTTGGCGACTCCGGAGACCGCGGACAGGATGAAACAGATAGTCAACACCGTGATCAGCAACACATAGAAGACATTGCCGACGTTGTCCGCCCAACCGACGATGCGGGCTCCTTCGGCGATCTGCAGGGCACCGATGCCCAGCGAGGTGGCCGAACCAAACAGGGTGGCGAAGATGGCGAAGACGTCGATCACCTTTCCTGCCGGGCCGTAGGTATTTCGCCCGAGCAGCGAGGAGAACACCCCAGAGATGGTCAGCGGGCGGCCCTTACGGAACACCGAGTAGGCAATGGATACCCCGACGAGGGCGTAGATCGCCCACGGGTGCAGGCCCCAGTGAAACAGGGTGGTTGACAGCGCGACGCTGGTCGATCCGGCGTCGCCAGTTCCCGGCGGGGCGGTGACGAAATGGGACAGCGGCTCGGCGGCGCCGTAGAACATCAGACCGATCCCCATGCCTGCCGAGAACATCATGGCCACCCACGAGGCGGTGGAGAACTCGGGAGTCTCGCCATCGCGGCCCAGGGGGATGTTGCCGTACTTCGATGCGGCCAGCCACAAGATGAAGAACACCATGCCGGTGGCCGACAGCGCGAACAACCAGCCCATGTTGGTGACCACCCAGGACAGCCCAGCGTCGGCGGTGGCCTTCAGCGACGAAGGGGCGGCGATGCCCCATAGCACGAAGGCGATGACTACACCTGCCGAGATCCCGAAGACCACCTTGTCGAGGGTGCCCGGGCGCTCGGATTCCATTCCCTCGGGCAACGGCTCCAGTGCCGGATGGTCCGGGATGATGGCCTTCTCGCGCGGGGTGGGGGCGCCCGTGACAAGCGTGCGTATCGTCTGGGTCGCGACCCTCGCGGCCCTGGACCTGGTATGGGGCTGATATGACATGTATGACCCTCCTCATCGGGTTGAAGAGCAGGACAAGAATAATTCACGAACCGGTCATCACCGCCTGACGGATGAACACAATCATGATCCGAGCCAGAATCCGACTGCCGTCTTGAGGCAAGTCGAGGAACGACGCCAGGTGCGCACTTTCACCGCGCCGAAGCTCACCGCCGACGGGCAGACCAGCCCCGCGACGATGTAACGCATGCCACGTTCCTAGCCCGTGACGATTAACGCTTCAGTGGCGTCTCTCAATAGAGCTTCTTGTGTCATCTCACGACTGACTGACACGACGCCAGAATGTTTCAACGTCCGGTTGGAGAACATCTCCATCTCATCGGACCTTCTCAGAGGAAGAAACCATGCTGTCATTAATCGGAATGATCATCGTCGGTGCCGTACTCGGCGCCCTCGCTCGGCTCATCATGCGGGGCAATCAGAACATCTCAATCCTGTGGACCATCTTGCTGGGCGCCGTGGGTGCATTCATCGGAGGCGCAGTAGCCAGCTTCTTCAACGTCGCCCACACCGACGGGATAGATTGGATCAGGTGGGCCCTGTCCCTCGTGGCCGCCATCGTTTCGATCTCCATCTACCTGAGCATCACCGGCCGCAAGTAGCCCTCAGCGCCCTGAAGTGGGTTGTGTGGAGGCCCTCACCGCCTCCACACAACCCACTTCACCATTTTTGACGCACGCCACAGAATAAGTTCGTGAGGATTTCCTAGTCCGCGGCGTCCTTCTTTAAGCGCGGCAATCATGACGGGCAGCAACACCAGTCAGTCAAGTCGGCCACTCACACGAGCCGACCACGGCAGCCACCGAGGCGCCTTGACGGACCAGTTGCTGAACCGCGCACCACCACATCCCGTCGCCATCCATTTCACGGATCAACGAAAGAGGCTCCAATGAGCAACAACACTATGCCCCAGACCGGCCAGCAGCGCGAGCGCAACGAGAAGGCCGAGGAGGATAAAACCCCCCGCAGCCCCCTCCAGACCTCGCACGGCGTGACCACCATCGACGAGAACGTCGTCGCCAAGATCGCCGGCATGGCCGCTCGTGAGGTGCCCGGCGTCTACGACATGGGCAACGCCGTGCGCCGCGCCTTCAGCGCGGTGACCGACCGCATCCCCAACGCCCAGACCAACGTCGCCGGCGGCATCAGCGTCCAGAAGGGTGAGACCCAGGCCGCCATCGAGGTCACTGTGGTGGTCGAGTACGGCGTCTCCATCGTCGAGGTCTCCAACGCCATCCGCCGCAACATCATCGAGCAGCTTGAGGCCACTACCGGCCTAGAGGTCGTGGAGGTCAACATCAACGTCACCGACGTCCACCTGCCCGACGACGACTCCGACAGCTCCGAGGCCGCCGACCTCAACTGACCCGTCCCGACGCCTTGATCTGAGGAGTTCTCATGAAGACAACGTACCTGGCCCTCCTGGTGGGCCTGTTCCTTGGAACCATTCTCGCCTTCGGCTCTTTCGCCGACTTCGTTCTGGTGGCCCTGTGCGGCCTGGCCGGATTGGCGGTGGGCCTCTACCTGGAGGGCCGGGTCGATGTCCAAAGCATCCTGGATCGGCGAAAGAAGTGACGATGGCGACCGCGACCCAGCCCGCAATCACGCAGCCGGGACTCTCCCAGGACGAGGATTCCTCCTGGGACCAGCGCGGCACCACCACCATTCCGGCCCGAGTCGTCGCCCAGATCGCAGCCAAGGCCGCATATGAGATTGGCAATGTCGGCTCCAACGCCGACGGGCTCTTGGGAATCGGCGCCCGCCGCAACTTCGCCTCCCGGCCCGAGGCTCAGTGCGAGCTCTACGGGCAGGCTGCCGTCCTCCACCTGGACCTCGGCCTGGTTTTTCCCATACCACTGTCCTCCGCCATCGAAGATCTGCGCACACACGTGCGCAGTCGGGTCGAGCACCTCACCGGACTGAGCGTCGGCAAGATCACCATCAAGATCTCCTGGCTCAATCCGAGCAGCCACGTAGGGAAGAGCCTGAAATGAGAGCACCCGTTCCGAAACTCATTCGTCGCCCGTCCCGCAGCGCCCCCAGTGTCGTCCTGGCACTGCTGCTGCTCGCGGTCGGAGGCCTGGGCGCCTGGCTGACGGGACACCGGATCGTGACCGGCACCTGGCCGGACCGCACGCTCACCACGCTCGACGCCATCGGATCCACTACCCTTGGCTCCGCCGCGGTGCTCACAGCCGCCGGGATTGCCGCCGCGTGCGGCCTAGCCATGATCCTCGCGGCCCTGTGGCCGGGACTCCCCGAGCGCGTCGAGATCCTCCCCGACGGTGTCCCCGGCCAGACCGCGGTGCGGCGCCGTGACCTGGCCAAACTGGTGAGGACCCAGGTCGAGCAGATCGGCGGCATCCACTCCGTCGCCGTCACCACCCGCCGCTCACGGGTTGACGTCATCGTCCTTAGCGTCCTGGACAACCTCGACCCTGTGCATGAAGCCGCCCGCAAGAAGACCGACGAGGTCCTGCAGACGCTCCAGCCCGTGGGCATCACACGCAGCCGCGTGCGGATCAGGCGCACGAGCTGAAGGAGATACGATCATGCGTTCAGTTTCTGGTGTCCTCAACAGGACGGTTCTGGTCATCTGCGGACTTATCATCGCAGCAGCGTCATCCTGGCTCCTGGCCTCCGGTCTCAGTGCCGGTCACTCCTGGCCCGACGCCGCCCCGTACATGGCCACTGCGCAGGACCGAGTGGACAGCATCATCGCGCCCCAGGCGCACTGGCTCCTGCCAACGGTCGCGCTGGTGTCAGTGCTCGCCGTCATCTTTGGACTGGTCCTGCTCGCCATGCAGGTCCCCCGCAAGGCAGCAGCCTCACCCCTGAGGCTCAGCGACTCCGAGGGTGTCCTGCTGGCCACCATCGCCCCCGACGTCTTGTCACAGGCCCTGTCCGAACGGATTCAGGACGTCCCCGGGGTAAAGCGGTGCACTGTGTGGGTCACAGGTTCCCCGAGCAGTCTGTGGGTTCAGGCGGAGACCACCATGTCCCAGGACTGCGAGGTCGAATGGGCCGTCGCCGAGCTCAGGAGTCGGCTCGAGGATGACGTCACCACGTCCCTGGGTACGAGCCCCAGACAGGTCGACGTCCTGGTGCGACTGGAGCGCTCCTCAAGCTCGCGCCGCTTCTCGCAGACTGTCACGGGGCAGCACTCGCCCCAGATCACCGGGAATGGCGATGACGCATGAGGCGCAGGGCGAGGCAGTGTCGATACCTCGCCCGCGTTCACACGACGCCGCGCACCTGAGCGCGTCGTCCACCGCACCCCATGACAAGGACCGCTATCTGGTCCTGCGCGCCCAGGACGGCGACATCGACGCCTTCGAGCAACTCGTCGAGCGTTATCAGGGGCGCCTGTTCCGCACCTCCTATATGATTGTGCGCAACCGCCACGACAGTGAGGACATCGTCCAGGAGACCCTCATCCAGGCTTGGCGCAGTCTTCACCTGATCAAGGAACCCGCCGCCTTTCGCGGCTGGCTCATGCGGATCTGCACCAACAAGGCCACGAGCATGATGCGCAAGCGTCAGCGTCAGGCCACCGACCCCTACGACGCCGAGAGCCTCGAGACTGCCAGAGCCGTGGCGGGGAAGACATCGACAAGCACCGCTGACCCGGTCGAGTCCAGCGAGGTCAACGCCCAACTCAAGGCATTAGCCGACCTGCTGGCCTCCGTGAAGCCCGAGCTGCGCATCGTCTGGATACTCCGAGAAATCGACGATCTGTCCTACGAAGAGATCGCCCAGACCCTGAACCTTACCGACTCCACCGTCCGCGGGAGGCTGGCACGTGCCCGCTCTCTCGTCATGCGCCAGATGAAGGAGTGGGCATGAGCACCGACAATCAGCTCTCACACAGCGTCCGACGCTTGACGGCGTCGGCCAGGTCGTTCACCCCGTCTCATGAGCAGGACGACGCGGACACGCGGGAGTACCTGCGTATGATCGCATCCCTGCATGAGGAGTGGGACCGACTGGAGTCTCAGGCGAGCGCCTCGGTCATGCCGCAGCGCCATTTGATGGACGCCATCCTCGCCGAGACCCGTCACGGCGCCCAGGTGGAGATGCCCGCGACCGATCTGGGCCCCTACAGCATCTCCGAGTTCTCGCTGCGAGCGCTCATCCGACGACACGCCGTGGACTGCGTGCCCGGTGCGCGCGCCCTACGGTCTTCCTTCGAGTACGCACCCTCAAGTGAGGACCACCGCGGCGTGGGGGTTCCGGAGATCATCACCTGCCGGATCTCCGCCCACGTCAACGTGGGCAGCCTGCCGCAGCTCGCCCAGCAAGTCCGCGACGCCGTTCGAGCAACCTGCCGTGAGAACCTAGGGGTGTCCCCGACCGTCAACGTCCACATCGAGGATCTCCACGATGACAACTAGCCTCTCAGCGGCCGAGCTGGCCCACCTGGTCACTGCTGTCCCCGGCGTACGAGGAATCGAGCCGGGGATAGGCAGCACGTTGAGGGCGATCGGCAGCCGCATCCGGCAACAGGATCCTCAGCAGGCCCGTTTCGGAGTGATCGTCGAGGAGGGCTCGCGTAGGGTCGTAATCGAGATCGGCATCGACGACTCCAGGCCCGTGAAGGATATCGTGCGCGATGTCCAGGAGACCATCATTCGCTCCCTGTCGCAGGCAGGCGACAGCGACGACGCATCCGAGGCTCGTGAGGACTCCGACTCCTGCATCGGGGATCAAAGAGCGCCTCGGGTCACGGTACGGGTCCAGTCCCTGCTGTAGGTAGCCAGCCCACAGCAGCTCCACTCTCGTGCAGGTTCCAGCGCGAGTCGACGTCGGGGCACCGGTCAGATGATCGGCGCCCCGATGTCGATCATGGGGTTCAGGATACGAGCCCAGCAGAAGCGGGGTTCAGCCGGGATCAGCGGCGCTCACGAACGACGGCGCCAAAGATGTCGGCATCCTCGCACCATGCGCAATCCGGTCCCCATAGGGTGTCCTAGCCAGATGCCCCCGAAGACCGGCAGGCCGATGTAGGAGGAGAGCACCTCCAGCAGCTAACCCTTGAAGACCGCTTCGTATTTCTAACCCAGGTTCACCAGTGCGCACAGAGTGAAAGGCCAGGACCGACCCAGCGGGAGCAGGGCACCTGAGAGAGCAGTCTGCCCTGGAGCACGTAGGTGCGCCGGAAGCGAAACAGGCACGCACCGAGACCCGTGGCGGTTGACGTAGGCGAACCATGTCGGTGCCTGCCCCTGCAGGGCCATCGAGTGCAGCATGTGGGTCAAGGCGTACAGGCCCGAGTTGCTGGCACTGAGCCCGCAATGAGGATGACCGCGTTCATGAGAGCTGCCGCTCATTTGATTCCCGGTTCCCACAAAGACAAACAAAACACCTAGCCACATCGCATCAGAAAGAGATCGGGACAGAAACCTTCCCGAAAATGATCAACTCTTGTGGTCAGTTGACGAAATCCCACCACAGTTCACTGCCGTATCAGAGCAGAATCTGCACCTGTGCGTACTTGGGTGTGATTTTCCCTCACGGTGTTCCCGAATGCTGCGATGGTGGGGCCTGTGATTCGGCTCACCAGCCGCTGACCAGATCGGCAAGCTCAACCTCGGAGCAGTCGTGTAGTCGTTGCGCGGTGGATTCGTCGATCTCCATCCACTGCCCCGGCTCACCAGTGTGGGACTGGCAGGGGCGCACCTGGACCCTCCAGGCCTGCGGCTGGCCACTGAGCCAGTACATGGTCACCTTCTCCGGAGGCCAAGTGGCAGCCTCGGCGGGGAGATCGTGTGGGGCCAGCACGATGATGCGCAGATCTGGCGTGGCCCGCTCGAATGATTCGTTCATTGTCAATCCTCCTCGGCATCAAGGGTGCTCAGCATGCCGGGGTTCGGGTACCTGGACCGTTCCCATGCGGGGGATTGCCCGCGTCCAGTCGGCTGTGCACACCAGGCGCGCATCAACTTCACAGTCTCTCCCATGGAACCGACCGGGAATCGAGCATGGCTGCCGCCTCAAGCACCATCCACCCCGACAATTGCACCGAGAGATCCTCGACCGGTCCCGGTGCCGCGCGCAGTTCCCCGGCGGGTTGTGACCAATCGGGGCCGAAGACCGGAGTGCCACCGGTATGGTCGGCATTGCGCCACGCAGCTTCCGCGGAGGTACGCACCAGTCCTGCAGCGCGGTGTCTGGTGCGCGCGATATGGGGGTCGTCACCGTCAAGATCGACGGCGACCAGGGCAAGATAACGGGCCAAGATTCCGGCGAACAGGCCACCGTCGCCACCCCCGGCACCATGCAAGACCTCGTCACGGGCGAGCTGGGTGGATACCGCGTCGACCAGCCCAGCGATGCGGTGTGGGGAATTCTCGTCACCGGCCACGAGTTCGGCAGCCATCCCCACGCCCTGGGTGTAGGTCCACCGGTCGGTGACCAGGCGCCCGTCGGAGGGGGTGCCAACGCGCCCATCGGCCAGCAACCCGTCATCAAGCAGCATATTGGCCCGCAGCCACTCGTTCATCCGGGATGCGCGAGGTATCTGCCCGTCGCGGGCCAGCATGATCGCCACCGGACCGTTGGCTGGGGTGTTGAAGAAATTGTCCCCGCGCCGCCACGGGACAACTCCTTCCGGACCGATGGCCGCCTCGCAGGCGCGCAGGATCGGGCCGACGTCAGCACTCAATCCGAAGACCTGGTTGGCACGTTGCAAAGCCAGCCCCCACCAGGCCATGTCATCGTAGTAGTTGTTGGTGCGGGTAAAGCCGTTGCGGATCAGGGAGCCGCGCACCAGCTTCACCACCAGGGTGCGACGCGATGGTGCCGGGTCGCGCAATTGGGCGTCGACCAAACAGTCGAGCAGGTGCGCCTGCCACCAGTAGTCCCAGCGCAAGAACAGCCGCTGGCGAGAGGTGGATGGCATGCGTGAAACACCCATCCGGGTACCGGGAAGCGCCCACAGCCTGCGCACATATCTCCGGCACACCGTCTTTTCGGCTGTTTCTGCACGTTCACCGAAGGTGCCGGGGTCGTTCGATGCGTTGCTGGGGCTCACCTATCCAGCCTATTGCCTCGAGTACCCAGTAGCGGCCTCACAGACCGGCGAGCAGCCGGATCAAGGTGGGTAGCAGGGTGTCGTTCTGCGGGCGGGCGACCGCATCGCGGCAGAAATACCACCAGAACCAACCACCAACGAATCGTTCCCCGACACGTGACTTCAACGTGTCATTCATGCCAATCCAGTGCTCGGCGATGGCCTTCTTCTCGGCAAGGGTGGGATCCTTGGGAAGATCATCCTCAGTACCTTGGGCACCGATCTCGCCGATGCCCAGATCCGCGTTGGGGAAGATCTTGCCCAGTGCGACGAGGGTCTCGGCGATTTGGGATGCGGTGGGGTGCTGTGGTGGTTTGCAGGCGGTTTCGTAGGCGCTGAGCAGAAGGTAGTCAGTCTCCTCACGTACCTGGGCGGGAATCGTTTCTGCGTAGGGGATTGTCTTTTCCCAGTCCTGGGAGTAGCAGTCGGAGCTAGACCAGTAGTTCAGGGTGATCGCGGTAGTGCCGCCGTGATCACTGATCACCCGGTGGGCGGCTGTCACCTTGGCATTAATCTCGGCAGGGCCGGTACCAGCCCACTCCCCATTGAGTTCATTGCCCACTTCCCAGATGTCGATCGTGTCGCCGAAAGCCGCGTAGTAGGCCTCGGCTCGGGCTCTCACCTGGTCGACATTGAGGGAGGCAATCCCTGTTGAATCAAGGAGTTCACCCATGAGAAAGGCGCGTTCCTTCAAAGCGGCGACCGCAGCGGCGTAGTACTCCGGGCCATTTTTGGGATCGAAGACGATGCGTACTGTGGGGGTTTCGGGGAGGGCATCGACCGCCGCGACGATGGCATCCAGGTTGTCGACGGTGTCGACTGTAACCCCGCGCAGCATCTCGTGCTTGGTCGGGGTACCAACCTCGGCGGGCTGGTGCGCGGCCATGTCTACGGAGGTCCCGGCAAGCTGATTCGTCGCTGTGGGGGAAGGTGCTGCGCAACCTCCGGCGAGCAACACCATGAGCAGTCCGGTCAGTATCCTTGACGTATTCCTCATGTCCCGACCGTAAACGGTCATGGGGTCAACCGTTGCCCGGTACCGACCTGGTTTTTCAGCCCACGTCCGTGACTAGGCCCGGAGGTGTTGGAATCATTGTTTGGTCATCTGGCTGCTACTGGAACCCATACTCCGGTTACATGATCGTGTGGTGCCGTGGGCGTCATTTCATAGGGATGGATTCACGAAAGCATCACCAGCACCGTAGGTGCGCAGTTACCATTAAAGGTTTCCCTAATCTCACGTCCGAAAGCCCATATCAAAACTACACTGCCCAGACGTAAGTTCACCCAATTCGGTACTGAGCCATAGCCTCCCGAACGTCGCAATGGTCAAAACAATGATCCTCAATTCAACTGTTGCCCAGCTGCGAGGCCCGCTGGTGCGATACTCCCATGAGCATCTCGAGTCACGCATTGATAGGCCAGATTGGTTCGGTATGTGGGCCGCAAAGCACACGAGGACGCATCCTCTGCGGCTTTGGTCACGGCATGGTACTGTTTCAGTGTTTTCCCAGATGAGTGAACTTGATCTTCGCCGATCTCGTCCATCTCACAGATGCCTGCGACTCATGGCAGGAGCCTGGTCAAGACGTTTGACCTGAGTGAGCCGGTGTTCTTGAGGACTGATGAACTCGGCAGCCCACCAGTCACCCAAGCGCGTGGCGATGGCATTGATCGTGGTCATTTGCCTTCCCGAACTGCTTCATGATCGCCGAACTGCTTCATGATCGCCCTAGCGGTGACCTTTTCGTGGCGAGGGACGCAGGTGACGGAGATTCCAACGTGTCGCGTCGCGGCCAGACCCCGAATCGCCGTCACGGACGGACCATGAGGGCAACGCTAACGGCGGGTGTCGACAAGTCGCACCACATGCGCCAGCGAGCCAGGCAACCATTTGCTGGCTACGGGTTTCCGGTACCTACATAGAGACGCCAGAGGCGTCAAGCATCGACTGCAGGTACCCCTCGAGATCTTGCTCGCCTTTGAGGAAGTAGTTGGAATGGGTGATCATCACGGAGTCGATGGAGTCGGCGCCCACGAGGACGATGTCGTAGCTTCTATCGCTTCTGTGTTCGCGCTCTAAATCTCGATACCGTGCCAGTGCTGCGTCGGCATCGTTTCCGAAACTGAGCCGTTCTTCTAGTGTCCCTGTCCGTCGGTTGTAGACGAGCAGGAAGTTCTTGATGTCACTCTCGGTGGTCACAACTCGCCTCCCTTGTCTTGCAACATCGCCTTCCAAGCATCTTCCAACTCATTGGAAGTCACATCGGCCATCTTGTCAAGTTCTCTTGCCGCAAACACACGGGATAGTAAGACTGCCCATTGATGGAACGAGCTGTTCCCGTCCTGCTTGTAGTTGAAGCCCAGCATGTCGGAGGCTCCTTCAACCATCTCTGCCCACTGGTGCATCACGATGGTTCTCAGCTGGATCTCCACCGGCCTAGAAGGTTCGGTGCCATAGTCGCAGATGAGATGCACCGCGCGGTAGCCACTGCTTCGCGGGTCCTCAACGTAGTCGATAATTTTAACACCCGAAGATCTACGGCGCTGCTCGATGTAGTCTTGGAGTCTGCGCAGGTCACCCAGTTCGCGGACCACAACACGGACACCTGCGATGTCTCGCATGTTGGCCAAGTTCATTTGAGACTCACGCCCAGTGAGCTTCTCCACAATGGTGCTCATCCGCTTGAGCCGTTGGGTAACGGTAGCCTCAATGGCAAGGGCATCCGTGAACCTGCGCATGGCGACGTTGCAGGCGATCATTGGCTTCACATAGGTCTGCCGATACCTCTCAATGACATCCAGGCATCCTTCGAGCAGCGTCTCGTCAGCCTCACCACGCTTGATCCGGCGCAGCTGCTTGCCAGCCCTCTCCACCTGGCTCTTCGATGGGCTGCTGCCGAATTCAACGCTCACGGTTCTTCCTTCGCGTCCAGGAGACAGCCCTTTGCAGACGGCGCCGCCCCAGTGCAACACGACGAAAGCGTATCGCAGCGCTACTACCGGTGATCGTCAAGATCTTGCGACTCGGTACCAGGACTGTCCCAGAACTCTCACGACTGCCCAAGCTCTCGCTAGCAAAGCTGGGCGTGAACGGAAAAATCTTGAGGAGTGCAGCATGAGTGGGTGTCAGCCAGCAAGCCGATCCATCAACGTTTCCCGGATGATGTCCGAGCGACGCAGCCCGGTGTATTCAGAGCTGCTTCAGCACGCAACCTAGTGACGAGTTCGGCCGACAGCCGGACGGTAACCTACAGCGAATGCGTACCGGGCGCGGTCAATAAAGGCCTCCCAGGGGTCGCATGGGCGGCCTCAACCAGTTCATCCACCACTTCCTGGGTCAAGCGACGGCCGTTGGGTAGCAGCACCTCCTCGGTGGCCAGATTGACATCGGGGCTAATGGGTGTGTCGGTGGTGATCCTCGGTGGGGTGCGCTTCTTGTCAACTCCTTCTGAGCGCGATCGCATCACGTGAACGACAAGCAGACAACCATCAGCGCCTTCAACCGCCACTATTTCGAGTTCAGTATCACGATCATCGACGCCGAAGTACAGCCAGCCAGGTTCGCCCTTGCTCGTCTCGATGGAAACCGGAATCGCCGTGGCGAGCACGTGACGTGCATGCGCACGCCGTTTGCAGCGCTTGCGAGCCGCCTGCGTGAACCTCACCTTCATAACATTAATTATGCAAGGCACGGGAGAGTGATGATGGCCTATGCCGCTGCTTGCCTGTCTACCGTCCTGCTCTCAGCCATCGGGTAATCAGAGCGGTAAAAGCTCAGCGAAGAGCTGTATGTCATGTTCTGAGTGCGAACCGGGCACAACCCAGCTCAGAACCCCGCCTCACTCCCGGCAGAACGATGAAATAAGTAGTGGACCGGTAAAAAACGACCCCACGAGGTGGTGGGCCTAACTGGACTTGAACCAGTGACCTCTTCCTTATCAGGGAAGCGCTCTAACCGACTGAGCTATAGGCCCGCACCATCACCGGAGCACCGGCGACGACGAGTTACGTTACCCCATCCGGCCTACTTCGACAAATCATCATCATCCCCCAGCCAAGAGCATCAACTTACCTTGTCACAAGGGTTTCACGACCAGAAAACACCAAGGGGTGGGGCCGATCCCCCGGCACCCACCCCGGTGATGTGACTTGTCAGTCCTCTGCGAGAGTGATCTCCAGGCCACCCAAGATCGAGGAGGTCAGGTTGTACAAGAAGGCCATCAAGGTGGAGATCGCAGTCATCAGCACCACATTGACCACCGAGACGACCATCGAGTAGCCGAGCACCCGCCAGCGGTCGATGTAGTTGGAGATCTCCACATTCCCCGAACCATCGGGATTGCCGATGACTGCGTTCATGGTCTCCTGCAACAGGTTCATCGCCCCCGAAGCCTCGATGATCGACCACACCACGAGCACTGCGACAACGGTCACGATGCCCAAAGCTATGGATAACATCATCGCGGTCTTCATCACCGACCACGGGTCGATGCGGGCAATGCGCAACCTCGCCTTGCGGGCCGGGCGCAGGTTGCCCTGCGAAGTGCTGCGAACCTTGCCGGTGCGATCCCGGCTGGATTCAGCGGTCACCGTCGAGCTCGCCGCAGCGGGTCTCTTGTCCTGGGCCACGGCGGGCTTCTTCGACCGGTTATCAGTCATCGCTGGAGGTCTCCTCGGCTTGCTGGTCGTTCCCAAGCGTAACCGCATCACCGGCCGCTGGCGCATCATCTGTCCCGGTTTCAGCATCTTCCAGCTCGGGACGCTCCGGGTTGCGTGTGACAGCAACCACCGTGTCGTTGCCCCGGAGACCGACAAATTTCACACCCATGGTGTCGCGTCCGGTGGGGCTTACATCGGCAACCGAGGAACGAATCACCTGGCCGGAAGCCTTGAAGGAGATCACCTCATCGTCGGCAGCCACAACCATGGCAGACACTAGCCCGCCCCGGTCATCCTTCAATCTCATGGCACGAATACCCAGACCACCCCGATTCTGCAACCGGTAGTCGGCAACCGGGGTGCGCTTGGCATATCCCTCGTCAGTCACGGTGAACACGAAGGACTCATCCTCATCCGCAGTGTTCGGGATGATCGACATCGACAACAATTCGTCGCCATCACGGAATCTCATCCCGGTAACACCCGATGTAGTGCGACCCATCGGGCGCACCTGGTCGTCGGATGCGTTGAACCTGATGCCCTGGCCCTTGCGGGAGATGAGCAACACATCGTCATCACGGTTGCACAACTCCGCACCGATCAGCTCGTCGTTCTCATCGCGGAAGCTCACCGCGATGAGCCCCGCAGCCCGCGAGGAATCGTAGGCACTTAGGGCAGTCTTCTTGATCAGCCCCTTGCGGGTGGCAAGCAGCAGGTATTCGGCCTGGTCGTAGCCGGACAGCACGATGCCTTGGGCGATCTGCTCATCGGGCAGGAAGGACAACAATCCGGCGACATGCCCGCCCTTGGCATCACGACCGCCCTCGGGCAGGTGCCAGGCCTTGATCCGGTAGGCCCGACCCAGGTTGGTGAACAACACCAGCCAGTCGTGGCTCATCGCGGTGAACACCGCGTCTACCTCATCCTCCGAACGCAACGATGCACCACGAACCCCCTTGCCGCCGCGTTTTTGCACGCGATACTGATCGATGCGAGTGCGCTTGATATAGCCACCGCGAGTCAAGGTGATGACGCACTCCTCATTCGGCACCAAGTCCTCATCGGATAGGTCCCCGTCGGCATGCATGATCCGGGTACGCCGCTCGTCGCCGTATTTGTCAACGATCTCGTTCAACTCACTGGAGATAATCTCCCGCTGCCGGGCAGGTTTGGCCAGGATGTCGTTCAGATCGGCGATCAACGCCTCAAGCTCGGCGAGCCGGTCGATGATCTTCTGGCGCTCCAGGGCGGCCAGACGACGCAGCTGCATATCCAAGATGGCCTGGGCCTGCACCTCGTCGATGCCCAGCAGCTCCTGCAATCCCAGATTCGCGGCCTCCGAGTTCGGCGAGCGACGGATCAACGCGATGACCTCGTCGAGCATGTCCAAGGCCTTGACCAAGCCACGGTAGATGTGCGCGGCCTTCTCAGCCTCGGCCAGCCGGTACTGGGTACGGCGACGGATGACCTCGACCTGGTGATTCACCCAATTCGAGATGAACTGGTCCAGACGCAGGGTGCGCGGCACATCGTCGACCAGGGCGAGCATATTGCAGCCGAAATTGTCCTGCAGCTGGGTGTGCTTGTACAGGTTGTTCATCACCACACGCGGCTGCGCGTCACGCTTGAGGACGATGACCAACCGCTGGCCGGTGCGGGCCGAAGAGTCGTCGCGGATGTCGGCGATGCCGGTGAGTTTCCCAGAGTTCACCAAGTCGGCAATCTTCTGGGCCAGGTTGTCCGGGTTGCACATATAGGGCAGCTCGGTGACCACCAGCGACGTTCGGCCGTTTTTCTCCTCCTCGACGTTGATCACCGCACGCATGGTGACCGAACCACGCCCGGTGCGGTAGGCGTCCTCAATGCCCTGACGTCCAATAATCAGCGCCCCGGTCGGGAAATCGGGACCCTTGATCCGGGCGATTGAGGCCTCCAATAGTTCCTCGCTGGTGGCTTCCGGATTCGCCAGCGCCCATTGCACTGCGTCGTTGACCTCGCGCAGGTTATGGGTAGGAATATTCGTGGCCATCCCAACCGCGATACCCGAGGAGCCGTTGACCAGCAGATTCGGAAAGCGAGCAGGCAGCACCACCGGTTCGGTCTCCCGGCCGTCGTAGTTGGGCTGGAAGTCGACGGTGTTCTCGTTGATGTCGCGGACCATCTCCATGGCCATCGGCGCCATCTTGCACTCGGTGTAACGCATAGCGGCAGCGGGATCGTTGCCCGCCGAACCGAAATTGCCCTGACCAGCCACCAATGGTGCACGCATCACCCACGGCTGGGCCAGCCGCACCAAGGTGTCGTAGATCGCGGAGTCGCCGTGGGGATGGTACAGACCCATCACCTCACCGACGACGCGGGAACATTTGTTCCAGCCGCGGTCTGGCCGGTAGCCGCCGTCGTACATGGCATAGATCACCCGGCGATGCACCGGTTTGAGGCCGTCGCGCACGTCTGGCAGGGCCCGCCCGACGATCACCGACATCGCGTATTCGAGGTACGACGACTGGATCTCCTGCTTCAGGTCGATCTGCTGGACGATGCCCTTACGTGGTTCAGCGATAGTGTTCTCGTCAGCCGCCGCATTGGTGGCGTCGAGGCGATTACCGCTGGAGCGCTGCTCACCGCCGCCAAGGATGGCGTCGTCGAGGGAGTCGTTGTCGTCAGGTCCGGTGGGTCCTTGCGGAGTTTCAGTCATCTACTCATTCCTTGTCGGTGCGGGCGGGCCCGCTCCAGTTCCGGAGACCGGGATCAGATGTCCAGGAAACGAACGTCCTTGGCGTTGCGCTGGATGAAGTTTCGCCGTTCCTCGACGTCCTCACCCATCAGGATCGAAAAGGCCTGGTCGGCCTGGGCGGCATCCTCAAGGGTCACCTGCAACAGGATGCGACCGTCCGGATCCATGGTTGTCTCCCACAGATCGGAGGCATCCATTTCGCCCAGACCCTTGTAGCGCTGGATCGGGTTGATATTCGGCAGCTTCTTGCCAGCCTTCAGACCAAGCTCCCACAGGGCATCACGCTCTGAATCGGAGTAGGCGAGTTCGTGCGGGGCGTTCGTCCAGCGCAGCCGGAATAATGGCGGCTGGGCCAGGTAGACGTGGCCCTCGTCGATCAGCGGTTTGACAAAGCGGAATAGAAGAGTGAGCAGCAGGGTACGGATGTGGGAACCATCAACATCGGCATCGGCCATCAAGATGATCTTGTGGTAGCGCAGCTTGGCGATGTCAAAATCGTCGTGCACACCGGTGCCCAGAGCGGTGATGATCGCCTCGACTTCCTTGTTCGCCCAGATGCGGTCAATCCGCGCCTTCTCGACATTGAGGATCTTGCCGCGCAGCGGGAGGATCGCCTGGGTGCGCGGGTTGCGCCCACCCTTGGCGGAGCCACCAGCAGAGTCACCCTCGACGATGAATACCTCGCATTCCTCCGGATTGTTGGAGGAACAATCGGCAAGCTTGCCGGGGAGCCCGCCCGAACCCAGCAAACCTTTGCGGTTGCGGGCAGCCTCGCGGGCCTTACGGGCTGCGATCCGAGCCGAGGCTGCAGCCATCGACTTACGGATGATCTCCTTGCCCTCGTTCGGGTTGCGCTCCAGCCAATCACCCAAGCGGTCGTTGACCACCTTCTGGACGAAGGACCGGGCCTCGGTGTTGCCCAGCTTGGTCTTGGTCTGGCCCTCGAACTGAGGCTCAGAGATCTTCACCGACAAGATCGCGGTGAGACCTTCGCGGATGTCTTCATTGGAGACGCGGTCCTCGCGCTTGCGGATCAGCCCCCAGGCCTCGCCCCATTTGTTGATGGTGGTGGTCAGCGCGGCCCGCAGACCCTCCTCGTGGGTGCCGCCTTCGTGGGTGTTGATGGTGTTGGCGAAGGTGTGCAGCGAGGTTCCGTAACCCATGTTCCACTGCATGGCCAACTCCACACCCATCGCCAGTTCAGTGGAATGGGCCTCGACGTCGATGACCGAACTCAACGGCTCGCGATTGCCTTGCAGGTATTTCACGTAGTCGACGAGGCCGTTCTCGAAGAAGAAGGATTCCCGGACTGGGTTGCCGTCCTCGTCCACGTGACCTGCCCGCAGGTCGGTGATGGTGATCCGCAGCCCCTTGTTGAGGAAGCACATCTCGCGGAACCGGGCCGAGAGGGTCTCGTAGGAGAAGTCCGTGGTTTCGAAGATCTCCGCCGAGGGATAGAAGGTGATCGTGGTGCCGGTCTCGGTGGTGGTGCCCACCTGAGTCACCTCGCGGCGGGGAACACCCAGGTCGAAGGACTGTTCCCAGATTGCCCCGTCGCGATGCACCTGGGCAGTCATATGCTCGGATAGGGCGTTGACGACGGAGGATCCGACGCCATGCAGGCCGCCGGAAACCTTGTAACCGCCGTTGCCGAATTTACCGCCGGCGTGCAGCACGGTGAGCACCACGGTCAAGGTGGAAATCCCCTCCACCGGGTGCACCGCCACCGGGATTCCCCGGCCATTGTCGGTGACCCGGCACCCGCCATTGTCCAGCAGTTCAACCGAGATGGTGTCGCAGTGGCCGGCCAGCGCCTCGTCGACAGAATTGTCGACGATCTCGTAGACCAGATGATGCAGACCCCGCTCACCAGTGGAGCCGATGTACATTCCGGGGCGTTTGCGCACCGCTTCGAGGCCCTCCAGGACCTGGATCTGGGATGCGCCGTACTCCCCCTCGGTGGTCAGGTCCGCTGCTTCGTCGGAGAGTTCGATGTCGGGCTCGGAGGTTCCAGGTTCGACGCCCCCATCGGTCTCGAAATCTTCTGCGTCACTCACCAGCGCCAGCTCCTTGGTGTCCGAGAACCCGGGCCCGGTTGGTCTCCGATGCCTGGGGGAACGTGGTGAGATGACACACGCCCCGAATCCAGAATTCTACCAGCCAGGAGGCTTCGCGCCCATTTCTGCGGCACCCTGTGGAAATGATCATCGCAGAATCTGGGGCTGGGCGCGATTCTGGCGGCCTTTGGGGGCTTCCACGCCCCCCAGTACACGCCGGGGTCTCGATGCGAACAACGGTCGCCGGGTGCATGGGGTACGGGCCTGCGCTGGCCTAGAATGCGGCCATGACCGGAACAACCGACCCCCGGCAACGGTTCACTAGACCGGGTCCCCCCGCCAGCCTTCCCAAAAGGGCACTTGACGAGGGAAATCTTCGCTTTGACCACTCGCTGCCCGACGCCGAGATGTCCTTCGACCCAGAGATACACCAGGCTGCTGCCCGAGTGCGTCGCCACATTCCCACCGCAGTGAAGGTGCTCACCAGCATGGTGGGCTGTTTCGCGGCACTGTGCGTGGCCATCTGGGCCATGGGTGGGTTCAAGACCCGAAACGATCTAGACGACGTCGCCCCCGGCCAGCAGTTCTCCGTGGGCCCGGTTAGTTTTACCCTCGACCACACTGAGGTCGACACCTCACGGACCCGCACCAAGTGGTTGGTACGCGGCACCTGCCGTTACGATCTTGATTCCCCCTCGGGGGGGTGGCAACGAGCAGCGACCAAGGCAGCGTTCCTAGGGGTGCGCGATCCGGACACCAACGAGCCGTTCATCAGCACCCAAGATCCGCTGCTCATCCTTGATAACGATCCCACCGCATTTTCGTTAGTTCGCAAGCAGCTGGCCCCGGACATGGAAGCCATCGACTGCGTGTTCGATTTCCCGATGCCAGAATCGGCCCCAACTAACCCCACCCAAGCGGTGATGGTGTTCTACGACCTGCAACTGACGGATGCCCACGCAACCTCCAGCGGCGATGAGAGCTCTCAGATCTGGGGTATTGCGCGATCAGGCCACCGGGTAAAGCTGCCGATCGTCATGAGCTGACCCAGTCACCGGATGACAGGGAACCGATAAGGAGTTCGACGGTCTCCCCGATCCACCAGCCCCACGATCTGATCCACCTGGTCGGCTGGCACCTCAAAATAAGTAACTACCTGTTGACTACGCAGCAAGGGCCGTTTGCTGATGTCTGCCAGGTACTTCTCGCCAGGTGGATAGTCAAGATTGGCCCTGGTCCAGTACTGGCCTTGGTCACCCACCAGATCGAAACTGCTCGCCGAGCGCGGAACGGAACTGGTGTCGAGAGAACTCGGCGCCGCTTCGCCCACGTCATATCCGATGCTGTAGTTGTCGATCTGCACAACACAGCGGATGAAGACCGCCCCCTGCTGGGGAGCCTTGTTGCCGACCCGGTCCAGCGTCTCCCTACTGACGACCGTGTAGGTCGTTCCCCATTGGTCGGTCCAAGATTCGCCGGGATCCATGATCCGCGGCGCAATGAGCACCACCCGGCCAAACCACAGGAGAACCGCGATGCAGATGGCCAGGAGTACCACGGCTGCCACCCACCACCGTCCCCTGTGGCGAAGAGACCCGCTGGATACTTCCCCGGACAAAGGCGACGCCGATTGGCTCATGACACCTCCTTGACGACACGCTCCATGGTGAGAACCTTGCCGGAAGCCTCGGAGAGCATTCGATCAGCCATCGGCTGGTCGATACCTAAGTCGATGCTCGCTGATGCTGGGTAGTCGAGGAAGGCAGAAGCGGAATTGCACTGCAACCTGGCGTCAGCCAACCGGTCGGCGGGGCGCTCGTAGACGTAACGGGCGGTCACCGAGAAACCGGCATCGGGCATCGTGGTGATCTCCCCATTCGCTGAGGGAGTCTGGTGGCCATCGGCGTCGACCATGACGCAGGTCATGGACACCATATCGTTGCGCACCGTGGAGAATTTCACGTCGGCAGTAACGAATACCCCCGTCGTCGTCAACGCCGCGACGTTGTTGTCGCCCAGGGCGGTTGCCGCATCCAAGCCAACCACTTGAATGGACTGGCCTTTGGTGAACCAACCGACCTCACCGGCCCCGACTTGGACCATATCGGTGTCCCCCGCCGGAGATAACCTGCCCACCAATGTGGCTGTGATGAGACAAAGCACGGTCACCAGAGTTAGGGTGACAACCCCAGTCACCTTGTGACGCCATCCGGGACGCTCCAGACGAGTGGCACCGGGAAGGTCATCGACGATGCCGATCTCGTCATCAAGGTCCTCGCGATTCTCTACAACGGTGGCGGTCATGGCAACGGCCAGCAGGCACATGACCAAGGGTTGGCCGATAGTCTGCGAGACCAGCTTCACGAAGGGAGCGGCCTCCACCCACCAGATGAACTCGTGGCCGCCCACCGCCATCTTGATCAGATCTGAGATCAGGGTCTCCACCTGATTGAACAAGGAGTAGCACAGCACATAGGCACCGACGAAACCGGCACCCACTCGCAGCACGTGCCGGGAGGACTGGATGAACGGCAGGATGCGGTCCTCTAGGTCCCCGTAGAAGGCCTCGAAGAGTTCGAGAACCAATGCCTTGGACCCTGCAGATGCGTGCAGGCCGCGGGATCCCAGCTTCTCGGCGCGTGCCCCGAATCTGCCCAGAAAGCTGGGCAGTGGTCCTTGGAGTCCCTTGTCCCAGAGGTCACTGATGGTCAGGGTATAGCTGCCGTGAACCAAGCCGGCAGCGGCCAGCCACAGCAGTGGAGCCAGGATGCCATCGGTGAGTAGTGGCCATGCTGTCGCGGTGAGAAAATGCCACCCCTGCTCCAGAGTCTGCGGAATGAGGTCATGGATTCTTCCGAGCACTTGGAGAATTCCCGAGACGCCTTCTTGGAGCCAGCGAGCCACCTCCCGGTCCATCAGCCAGTAGCGCAGATCACCCAGCATCTGTGTACCGCCGAAGACCAGAACCACCGAGAAGAAGCCTTCGGTCGCGGCTCCTAGGATGCCGCACACCGTCCAGCCCCGGGCCTCGGCGATCTTCTCCAGAACCCGCCGCAGCACATAGGCACCAAGGATCACCGCACCGACGATCAGCCGGTCCTTGGCGGTGTGTGGGGCCAGCACCCAGGCCGCAGCACTCTGTTCAAAGGTTTCCGATGCGACGGAACCCACCATGGCAAGGGTGTTCGTCGCCTTATCGATACCCCCGAAAACAGAATAGACACCGATGAACGGCAGCAAAGCGATGCTCACCACCCGCGTCAGGGGTTCGTCGCGGCCGATTTGCACCACATCCGGTGGCAGCACCTCCCACAGACCGGCTGCCTCACCTGCGATGCGGATCGACATGATCATTGAGGCCAGTAGAGCGACTAGTCCCAAGCTGAAGAGGACGATGGTGACCCACGGGTGGGTCTCCTGGATGGAACGGGTGGACAGCAACCCGATCTCGTAGCACAGCCAGCCTGCCAAGGTAAAGAACAAGAGCTTGGGCAGCACCATCCACCAGACCCGGAAGGTCTGGTGGAACAGACGGGTGAGGTGTCCCCACCACTGAGCGACGCCGGTCATCGGAATCAGTCAACCACCAATCCGCCGATCACCGCATATTCGTGGTGGTTTCAGCGAAAATCTCCTGGGAGATAACGGTCACCGCTTCACGTTCTTGACCTGTCATTGCTGCATCAATGCGGGTGATCTGCACATAGCCGACATCGTCTGCGGCACGAATTGCTACATCAACTAGCACATCGAAGGTGCCGGGGCCCTGTGAAGCTGATGGCCCAGGGGAAGAAGCAGCAGAGGGTGTCGCGGAGTCCCCCGGGGTCGCCGAGGACTGCGGCGTCGCAGAATCTCCCGGCGTCGCTGAAGACTGCGGCGTCGCTGAAGACTGCGGCGTCGCTGAGGACTGCGGCGTCGCAGAATCTGCAGGGCTGATCTCGGCGTCGTTGCCATTGTCGGGAAGACCGTTAGCCGAACAGGAGAAAGCATGCACGCCACTGGGCGTGCTGATCCCAGTGGTATGAGGCGAGGGGGTGATTCCGGTACCGGCAACCAAACCGCCAATGGCCCGGCCACACAGCTGTTCAGCGGTCTCGCTGGTTCTCGTCTCCTGGAGGAGAATCGACACGCGCGCACTGGTGTCAAGGATCCGCACCACCTGCCCCGAGGGTCTCGGTTCGGTCAGCACCGTCCACCGGCTATCAGTGGGTACGAAACCGCTTATCTCCTTGCCGAGCTCTACTCGTTGGTAGCCGTTTTCCGGTGACATTGGCTGGGCGACGTCCTCGGAGGGGGAACTGGATGTAGGCTGTTGAGGGCCGACGGCACCTGGGCGAGACTCGAGACCGCAAGCGCTCAGCACCAGGCACAGACAGGCGCAGACGGCAAACGATCGATATGAGATCATGTCTCATTGTGACCTTTCAGGGGTCCAACAATGGTCCAACCACGCTGGAACAAGGGAATGTCTGCTCAGCCGTAGGTATCGCGGGGTCCGCGACCATCGGCAATGGACAGTCGCCCATGTTTCCAGTTCGGGGCGTCCGGGCCCTTGATCTCCAAGCGTTTTACCGTTTCCTGCCCGATCCGTTCATTGAGCATGGCAATGATCCTCGGTGCCATCCGACGTAATACGGTTGCCCAGGCAGTGGAATCGGTCCTGACTCGAAGTACCTTGTCAACATATCCTTCTGGGCGGGAATGAGCGGCATTGGTCACCCCCACCACCAGCTCCCAGCTCTCCAGCACCCGACGCACTGCAATCTCCCTGCGCCAGCGTCGTCTGCCCACCAGGTCATCCAGTGCTGCTCCTAGAAGTTGCGGGTCCCGGGCGTCGGGAGCGGGCCCGGACCAATCCTGGGATTCATTGGCCGCATGCCGGGTTTTGCGGCTGATGGGTCGCGGCCGCACACCGAGCACGTTACTCAAGACGGTGTCGGCCAACTCGGAACCCAGCGGGTCATAGCCGGCGATCTTCGGCAGGGTGGGGAATTCGTCGTCGGGTTCCATCACTGCTCCCGGTGCTCACTAATGGTTCCAGCATGCACATCGAATCTGGCCCCAGCAAGCGCATCCGGCACATCGGAGGAGACCGCCGCAGTGACCAGCACCTGTTCGGCGCCGCTTACCGCCTCGGCGAGACGTTGCCTGCGCATGGCATCCAGCTCGGCGAAAACATCGTCCAAGATGAGCACCGCCTCGATATCGTCGCGACGCAACAACTCGAAGGCTCCCAGCCTCAAGGCCAAGGCCAGGGACCAGGACTCACCGTGGGAGGCATACCCTTTGGCGGGAAGCTCGCCGATGGTGAGCACGATCTCGTCGCGATGCGGGCCGACGAGGGTGAGGCCCCTGGCTAACTCGTCGCGGCGACGTGCGGTGAGGGCTTGGGCGAAGGCCCTTTCCAGCTCGGTGGGGTCATCGGAAAGCTCGAAGCTGGCACGGTAGGAGGCATTGGTCCAGTTGTTCACCGGTGCGATGGCTCGATAGGCGTCACCGGTGGGTTCCCGCAGTTCGACGAGGGTGTCTAGCCGGGCCGCCAGTAATTCTGCACCATATCTGGCGAGTTGGGCATCCCAGACCTCAAGAGTGATCCCCGCATCCTCGTCCATCTTCCGCCCAACCAAGGATTTGAGCAGGGCATTGCGTTGTTTCAGGACTTTCTCGTAATCCTGTTTGACCCCCAGCATCCGTGGCCACCGGGAGATTACCAGCCCATCGAGGAAGCTGCGCCGGGCCGCCGGGTCCCCCTTGATCACCGAGAGATCCTCCGGCGAGAAGACGATGGTGCGCAACACCCCGAGCAGATCATGGGTGCGGGGCAGGGTGCCCCGATTGATCCTGGCCCGATTGGCCTTGCCGGGGTTGATCTCCAGTTCCAACAGCAGCCTGCGCGGGTCATCGGCTCCGGCAACAACCTCGGCGCGCACGATGGCCTGAGATTCCCCCGTCTTAACCAGCGGAGCATCGGCGGACACCCGGTGTGAACCCAACCGGGACAGGTATTCGACGGCCTCCACCAGGTTCGTCTTTCCCTGCCCGTTGGGGCCCTGGAAGATCGTCACTCCCGGACTCAGGTCCACCTCGGCCATGGTGTAGTTACGGAACTGGTTCAGTTCCAGCCGGGAGACGAACATGGCCCAAGCATAGGTGGTGCGACACCAGGGTGCCGTCCCCCGGTTCGACCAGGTACCAGCACGTCCACAGCCCTGTGGGTGCCGGTAATGACCGAAAACCACGGTGCCGCATCACGTGACGGCATTGTCTCCACACTGCCCGTTCGATGCCGGTCGCTCAGGCTTCTAAGGAACCGACCACCGGCAGTTTCTGCAGGGTGGACAGCGGGTGCCCGGATTTGACGAAGGAATCGGTGACGTCGTGACCGGGCTTCACCCCATGATGGGTCCCCTTGGCCCAACTGGGGACACCAGAGACGTCGTAGACGACCTTGTTGACCGCAATCCAGCATCGTTGCTCCGCTTCACAGGTGGCGGTGGCCAGCTCCCCAGCCGTGATGTGAACGGTGTCGAGAAGTTGTTGTTCTGCGGGAGTGAAACTGCGGTTCAGCTTCGAGGTATCACCTGCATTCGAATTCGGCCGGAACAGCCAAAAGGCAGTTGCCATCGCTGCGACAAGCACGATCACGCCGACGATGATGACGGGACGCATCATTCCTCCAGTCTGAGACATAGTGTCTCATCGGTTATATGAGACACTATGTCTCATGAAGACCGGTGAGCACAAGCCCCACACCAGAGCTGCGGACAAGATGATTGACTTGGGCGTCGAGACCTTAGCCACCCAAGGGCTGAGCGTGGCATTCGAGAACATCCGAATGGAGGAATTCATCGCTGCCTCTGGAGTTTCCAGGGCGACTGCCTACCGGCGGTGGCCACATCGTGAGGAGTTCATCGGTGAGGTGCTGGAAACTGCCCTGCACCGCATATCGCTGATCCCCGAGGACGACCAGGATCTCAAACGTCTTGTCGAAATGGTCATTGAACGCCTCGATGCCCTAGCCACTGAACAAGGGCGGCGCAATCTCGTCGTGGAAGCCCTACGGACCTCTCTCGACGCCGACATCCGTCGGCTATCAGGTTCGGTGAAATGGCAGATGATGTTGTCCTTGTCGGCCGCCCATCACACCCTGCAACCACCGAGGCTGCGGAACCGAGTGGCAGAGGCATTGCGTTCGGCCGAACAGCAGATGGACCAACGCCGAGCAGAAATCTACGGCAACCTCGCTGTCATGGTGGGTTACCGGCTCACCCACGGTCAAGACTTCAAGGCGATGGCAGTGGCGATGGGAACCATGATGAAGGGAGTGGTACTGCGCGCCTTGCCAGATCCTGGATGGCTCGACGAACGTCACCCGGCGATGATGTTCGACTCCACCGAGACGGTCATGTGGTCACAACCGGAGATCATGCTCACCCGGGTATTGCTGGACCATCTGGAACCCAATCCCTCGATCGAGTGGAACCACGAGACCCTGATGAGATCTGTGAGGATCTTCGAGCAGCAAGTGCATCTGATGATGGCCCACTCGGAAAACGATGACCTGCCCGGAGCCGACGAATCCGATCGGTCATTCTCCAGTTGAATTCCCGGTACTCAGCTCGGCAACCGCATCAGCATGATGACGTGCTTGTAGTCGGTGTCCGGCTCGGCATCGGCATCATTGACCCCCTGCACCAGGCAGGGCTTGCCCGCAGCCGTGAAGGAGAAATGCACCCACGGGGTACCCACCGCACCCAAGGCGTCGACCAGGTAGTGCGGGTTGAAACCAGCCGCTGACAAAGCAGGTTCACCGCCTGCGATGTTGGTCACCTCGGCGGCCACTGCCTCGGAAGCCTGGGCCTGCTCACCGGATGCGGCCTCAAGGGCGATCTGATCGTCGCCGATGAGCATCCGCAGCGGGGAGTTACGCTCGGCCACCAAGGCGACGCGCTTCACCGAGGCGACCAATTCATCGGTGCGACAGCGCACCGTCAAGGTGGGCTGGATGTCCATGATGTGACGTACCTTGGGGAACTCTCCACCCAGCAGCCGGGTGGTGAGCTGGCGGGATGCGCCATTCCCGTGACCTTCCAAACCGATGAGTCCCTCTCCCACATCCGGGTTTGACAGGGCCACCGAGATCACCTCGCCGGAAGCCATCGAGCGAGCAGCCTCGGACAGCACCCGGGCCGGTACCAGGGCCGCACCCCGGGTGGACGTCGATCCAGGCTTCCAGACGAGTTCCTTGAGGGCCATGCGGTAGCGGTCGGTGGCTAGCAGAGAAATCCTCTCCCCCTCGATCTCGACCCGCACACCGGTGAACACCGGCAACAACTCGTCGCGGCCAGCAGCCACCACGACCTGAGAGATCGCCTGGGCGAAGTCACCGGACCCAATCTCCCCGGTGGCCGAAGGCATCTCCGGCAACTCTGGGTAGTCCTCGACCGGGAGGGTCTGCAAGGTGAACCTGGCCGATCCGCACACCAGCTCGGCACGACTCGCGTCGGCGGTGAATTCAACCGGTTTTGCTGGCAGTGACTTGGCGATGTCGGCGAGCAACCGCCCAGAGACGAGCACCTCCCCCTCGTCGACAACGTGTGCGGTGACCTGCACCTGGGCGGAGGTCTCATAATCGAAGGAACTCATCGTCACGCCATTGGCATCGGCCTTGATGAGCAGACCCGCAAGGATCGGCACAGAGGGCCGTGACGGCAGTGAACGGGCGGCCCAGGCAACGGCCTCGGCCATGGCATCACGTTCAAGACGGATCTTCACGCTGCTTCCTCACTTCTGGGCCGACCACTGCTGTCGAGCATTCTTTGGATCAGATCATAACGACTGGATCGGCAAGCTCCCACCACCGACGAGCCGAGGTTCGTCATCGAATCGTCATTCATGGGCGATGGCATCAAGAATGTTCATTCTTGCGGCCCGCCTGGCTGGGGAAACAGCAGCCAGCACACCCACCAGGACTGCCCCACCCATGCACACCGCCACCAGCGTCCAGTTGATCGCCAATACCCGAAGCCCCTGGTTGACCAGGACATGTTGCAGACAGATTCCCACACTCAGGCCAAGACCCACCCCCAGCACGGCTCCGAGCAAGGCGATGGTGATGGATTCCAGAGCAATCATCCGGCGCAGCTGGGATCTCTGCATCCCAACGGCACGCAGCAGTCCCAGTTCCCGGGTGCGTTCGATCGTCGACAGCACCAAGGTGTTGACAATGCCCAAGATCGCAATGACGATGGCCAGCCCCAATAGCGCATAGATCGTGTTGAGGGTGGTGTTGATCGTCGAGGTCTGTGAATCGACGAATTCGTCGCGGTCTTCAACCTTGAGCATGGGCTGGTCAGCCAGTGCATCAGTGAGCTGCTGCTTGACCGCATCCCGGTCTGCATCCTCGGTCAAAGTGATACCGACCGTCGACAACGATCCGGAGGCCCCCAGCGCGGTCATCGTCGTCATCCCGGTCATCACCGACGGTGACTGCATTCCCTCCGGGACCTCGAAAATGCCAACGATACGAAGCCCATAGGCAGCGACGGTTGCCGGGCTTGTGACTTCATGGATGTCACCGACCTTGAGGGAGTGGGAATCGGCATACTTCCTGGAAATGATCGCCTCCCCTTCGTTGTCGGTGTACTCCTGTCCATCAACGATGGTCATGGTCAACGTCGCGCCTAAGAACTGGGGATCTACACCGGTGATGGTCACGGACTTCTTCTCGGCATCAACGGTGTACAACGTGCGTTGTGCAATGACGGTCTTCACCCCGTCGATCTCGGCGAAACGATCCACCAACGAGCCCGGCATCCCGGTGAAGGCACTCGCGGGGGTGATTCGGAAATCTTCATGCATCATGTCTCCGGCAAGGGACCGTACTGAAGCGATGGTGGAGGAACCGAGTATCGATATCGTCGATACCAAGGTGAGCCCCACCACCAAGGCGGTGGCCGTCGAGGCCGTGCGGCGCGGATGACGTTTGGTGTTGAGAGACGCCAGCTTGCCCGGGGTACGGAACACCAGGCGCCACAGGCCTCCCAAGAGCCACAGCAGTGGGGTACCGATGATCGCACCGGTCGTGGTCATTGAGATGAGCAGCAAGACGGCACCCAGACCCACCAGAAAGGCCCCATCCTCATCCAGCCACAAGGTTCCAGCGAGCATCGATCCCAATCCCATCAAGCCCAAGCCGATGAACATGATCTCCTTGCGCCCGAACCGTGGCCGGTCATTGTCCAGCTGACCAGTCATGGCCACCACCGGCGGAATCCGTGACCCGCGTTGCGCAGGGAACCAGGCCGATGCCACTGTGACCAAGATGCCAACCACCAAGGCAGCGATGACGGTGGACAGGGAAGGAACCGGGGATGCGGTGGACATGTCCACGCCACTTTGGCTCATCGCCCAGGAGATGCCCCAGGCCAGCAAACAACCCAGGCCCAAACCCCCAGCCGAACCTATCAGGCCGATGACCAGGGACTCGAAGAGCACCGAACGCGACACCTGGCCTCGGCTGGCTCCTAGGGCACGCAGCAAGGCGAGTTCTCGTCCCCGCTGGGCAACGAGGATGGAGAAGGTATTAACGATCAGGAAGATGGCGACTACCAATCCGATCCCTGCGAAGACCAAGAGGAAGGTGTTGACGAAACTGAGGGATTTGTCGATGTAGCTGGAGTTAAACTCGGCCACCTTGCCGCCGTCGGTTGCCTCCCATCCCTCGGGCAGCACCTTGTTGATTTCGTCAACGATCTGGCGGCGAGAGTCCTCGTCGCGCCGATTCTCGTCGAGGGTAACCCAACCCATCTGGAAACCGGTGATGCCCTCGCCCAACAGCACCCGCTGGGCATCCTCGGTGGTGAAAAACGTATAGGAAGCCCCTACACCGCTGGAATTGCCGAATGTGGCGGTGCCGACCAAGGTGCGGGTGATGGTTTCCTGTGGGGTAGCGATGCGGATCTGTTCACCCAAACTGACGCCAAGTTTCCGATAGGTCTGTGGATCGACGGCCACCTCTTGGGAAGATGTGGGCTCATGCCCCTCGACGACGACGATCCCGGGCTGGCCCCCGTAGGCGGGGGCCGTCATCCAGGAGAAACCTAGACCCGGAGCCTGGGAGGCCGAGGCGACTCGTCCCTCAGCGTTCAGCGGATACACCCCGGGATTCGATAAGACGCCATCGATACTCACCACCCCGTCGACCCTGGAGACTGGAGCAAAGTCAGACTCCTGCAACATCTGCTGGGAGGAGAAGGAGACAGTCGTGTCGGATTCGTAAGTGCCCTTCCGGGAGATGGCGATGTCTGGAATCGCGGAAGTGGTTAACTGCTTGATGCTCTGCTTGAGCATGCCTGTGAAGGTCAGGGAACCAACCATGAAGGCGATACCGAGCACCACAGCCAATGACGACAATAGAAAACGCGGCAGGTGTCCGAGCACCGAACGCAGGGATGCCTTGAACATGGTCAGTCCTCAGCAGCCCTGCGAGCATGCGAGGGGAAACTGCCCAGGGGTTCTGCTGATCCCATCTGCACCGTTTCGGTGGCTGGTGGAGGGGGTGGCGGGCTAGTAGGAGTCGAGTCCTGGCCGAAGTGGGAAAAACCTCGTGGCCCGGAAGGCCGGATCATCGGCCGATCCATCTTTCCCATGCGCTGCAGTACAGTCTCACGGGTCGGATCCGCCATATCATCGACGATGCGGCCATCGGCCAAAAAGACCGCACGATTGGCGTGAGAGGCAGCGAAAGCATCATGGGTGACCATGACGATGGTCTGGCCCAATTCCTCAACGCTGCGTCGCAGGAAGGCCAGTACCTCCGCCGAGGAGCCCGAATCGAGATTCCCGGTGGGTTCGTCGGCGAAGATGATGCTGGGTCGTGACAACAGTGCCCTGGCACAGGCGACTCGCTGCTGTTGACCGCCGGAGAGTTGATTAGGCTTGTGCTTGAGCCGGTCACCAAGCCCTACGGTGGAGACCACTTGCTCGAACCAAGCGTTGTCGGCTTTGTGGCCCGCGATGGCTAGGGGAAGCAGGATGTTCTCCTTGGCCGTGAGGGTGGGGACCAGGTTGAAGGACTGGAAGATGAAACCGATCCGGTCGCGACGCAACGCAGTGAGCTTCTTATCGTTGAGTGATCCGATCTCCGTATCGTCGATGAACACCCGCCCCGAACTCGGCTTATCCAATCCGGCGATGCAGTGCATCAGCGTCGACTTACCCGATCCCGACGGTCCCATGACCGCAGTGAAGGCACCTGATACGAAGCCGATGTCGACCTCGGCGAGGGCGACCACCTGAGCATCACCCCGGCCATAGATCTTGACCAGTTTTTCGGCACGTGCTGCGAGCGGTTCCATGGAATCTCCCTTCAGTGCCCCCAACCATAGGCAGACGTTGGCTCACTACGAAAAGGTTCTTTCCACCATGGTTACTTGTGAGGTCTATGACGATGTATGTAGATCTCGTAGTGGTGATAGGCGTTGTGGAATCTGTGGATTGCCTCCATCAAGGCTTGTGGTACCAGAACGAGCCATGTGTATGAGTTGTTGATCCTTGGTGGATGCCTCGGTGGGTTGTGTGGACAGGCACTGTCAGAGGCTGGCCCGTGCCGTGATATCCCCAACCCTGAGCACAGGGTTGTACACCGCACAGGAGAGTTGTCCACAGGGGTTGCGCAATGAAGAGGGCTCGTGAACGGGTGGTCATAGTGCTCACAGACGGCGCATTCTTGAGGTACCGGGACGAATCGGTGATCCAGGGCATGAGTTGCCAGATTGGTTGGCTCGCTCCAGTCACGAAACCTGTTGGCCGCAAGCAGATACGGATCAGGCGGTGGTGATCCGGTTGGTGAGTTCGTTCACTTGGGAGTAGACCGAACGGTCCTCGGCGATGAGTTTGGCGACCTTGTCGACATTGTGCATCACCGTGGTGTGATCCTTGTTGAATGGCTTCGAGATCGCCGGCAGTGACCTGTCTGTCAGCTGGCGACATAGATACATCGCTATCTGACGAGGGATAATGATCGCTTTGACGCGGGAAGTACCGGTCAACTCCTCGACCGTGATACCAAAATACTCGGCGGTGGCGGCGATGATCTGCTCGGGGCTCACCTGAGTGGTCTTCGTCGTGGAGATGACGTCGGCCATCACCGCCCGGGCCACATCCATGTTGACCGGGCGCCCGTCCAGCGAGGCATGGGCGCTCACATTGAGTAACGCTCCCTCCAGCTCCCGGATGTTGGTGTTGATGGTGGCGGCGATGAACTCCAGCACGTCGTCGGGAACTTGCAGATTGTCCGAGGCAACCTTGCGACGCAAGATCACCAGACGGGTTTCCACTGAGGGTAACTGCATGTCGGTGGTCAGGCCCCACTCGAAGCGACTACGCAGGCGATCGTCGAGGGTCTTCAAATCCTTGGGTGCCCGATCGGAGGTCATCACGATCTGTTTCTGTGCGTTGTAGAGGGTGTTGAACGTGTGGAAGAACTCCTCCTGGGTCTGGTCTTTACCCTCCAAGATCTGGATGTCGTCGATCAGCAATACATCAACGTCGCGGTAAGCACGCCGGAAAGCAGCCATCGTGCCTTGCTGGATCGCATTGATGAACTCATTGGTCATCTCTTCGGTGGAGACGTAGCGCACGACGAGGTCGGGCTGGAACTCCCGTACGAAGTGTCCAATGGCGTGCAGCAGGTGGGTTTTGCCCAGTCCGGAAGGCCCATAGATCATCAATGGGTTGTAGTTCGTGCCGGGCTCTTCGGCGACGCGAGTGGCAGCGGCGTGGGCCATCCGGTTCGACTCTCCCACGACGAAGTTGTCGAAGGTATAGCGCGGATGCAACGGCGAGCCGGAATCGGCAGTGGGTTTGGTGCGCGCTTCACCCGGTGAACCGGTCGGTCCAGTGACCGGTACCTCCTCAACCGCGGGGGGCTCGGGGGGCAGAAGGTCGAGTTCCTGGTCAGGTTCGACGGTGACCGCGATCTGCACCTGGCGGGAGAAGGTATCCCACAGCAGATCCTCGATCATCGTTCGTTGTTCGGTCTCCAGACGGTTGCGGGCAAAGTCGTTGGCGACCGGGATGAGAACCAGGGATTCGTTGACCATGGAGGGGGTGACGTGCTTGACCAGTGCCCTGGTTGAGGTCGGGAACTGCGCGAGGGCTTTCGCCCATGCCTTCGCCAGCACGTCGTCATCAGTGGCAGACACCCGAGCACCCACTTCCTGAACCGTCTGTATGCTGGTCGGCACGCCATGGGCGACGGGACGACCCGGTAACCAACGGATTTCCACAGGTTGCATCTGATGTGGACACGCCCCCGTTTACCTGTGGAGAACTCGTCGGCAGTTTCGTTAACCTACCGATAGGCTGAGATTGATTCAACTCGGAATGGCACATGTAGCACATCGGTTCGGCGTGTCGACTGGACAATCCACGATCCGAGGGTGGACCGTGCACTTTTGCCGTTAGGGCCCATCTGGCGTAGCATTCCTGAGTCAATGCCCTGAGGACGTTGATGGTGTTCGTGTGCCTGCGCGGATGTCATCATCCGACTCACCGGGTACGCCAAAGCTGTTCCAACCGGGACACACACCGACTCGACGGAGACTTCCCATGAGCAAGCGCACCTACCAGCCGAGCAACCGTCGGCGTGCCCGCACCCACGGCTTCCGGGCTCGCATGAGCACCCGCGCCGGACGCGCCATCCTCAACGCACGTCGGCGCAAGGGCCGCTCGGAACTTTCCGCCTGAGCCGATGCTTCCGGCCCGGTACCGGATGCGGTCCTCGGGTGATTTCGTGAGGACCGTAAAAGAAGGTGTCCGGGCAGGACGGCCCACCGTCGTCGTCCATGCCCGCCGATGCTCCACCAGTACCAAGGTCGGTTTTGTCGTGTCCAAGAAGGTCGGCAATGCAGTGACTCGCAACCGGGTCAAGCGCCGGATGCGCCACTTGGTGATTGAGCAGCTCCCGGTCGATGGGGTTGATATCGTCGTGCGGGCCCTTCCCTGCGCAGCTACCCACCCTGAGCGACTAGCCGGGGATTTCGGGGATGCGTGGGCAGCTGGTCTGCGTAAACTGGGGGTGGGTTCGTGAGGTACCCGCTCATTTGGTTCGTTCGAGGCTGGCGGCGGTTCGTTTCCCCGCTCTACGGAGATGTATGCAAGTACTACCCGTCGTGCTCGGCCTATGGGCTGGAGGCCTTACGCATCCACGGTGCTCTCAGGGGCTCCTGGATGATCATTCGCCGCATTGTGCGGTGCCATCCCTGGGCTGCCGGTGGGTTCGACCCGGTTCCCGGTTCGGACTTTGCCCGAGAGATGGCTGGACATCCGGAGCGTTTCACCGTTACAGACCACCATGTTCTTCCCCATGATCCCCGGCTGGTGGGGGTCGACATGAATCGTGAGGTTGCTGATTGATGAGCACGCTGGCGCTGATCAACTTATTTGAATCCCTCGGGCGCTTCTTCGGCGCCGTTATGGAGCCGCTGTACTGGGCCGTGTCCGGCATCATCGTGCTGGCTCACAAGATGTTCGCCCCGCTCTTCGGTCCGGATTCAGGGATCACGTGGGCCTTGTCAATCGCCTTTCTGACGGTAGTTATCCGCTTGGTGCTCATGCCGTTGTACGCCAGGCAGCTGAACTCGTCGCGGGCCATGCAGGCCCTGCAGCCAAAGATCAAGGAACTCCAGGACAAATACGGCTCCGACCGTGAGCGGCTCGGCCAAGAGACGATGAAGCTCTACAACGAGGAGGGTGTCAATCCGGCCGCCTCGTGTCTGCCGCTGCTGCTGCAACTTCCGATCTTCTGGGGTCTGTACCGGGTGCTTTACGGGGCCGCCCAGGGCAACGCCATTGGCCATTGGTTCCAGAAAGACACCTCGCTCGTCGACTCGTTGTCGAATGCCACCTTGTTCGGTGCGAAGCTGTCGGGGACCTTCCTTCCGCTAAATGGTTTCGGGGCGACTCAGATCTTGGCATTGGTGCTGATCATCATCATGGTCGGAGTGTTGTTCTTCCAGCAGCTGCACATGATGCGTCGCAACATGCCACCGGCCGCCTTCGAGGGCCCGATGGGTCAGCAGCAGAAGATGATGCTGTACATGATGCCGGCGATGTACGTCTTCATCGGCCCGAACATCCCGATCGGCGTACTGGTCTACTGGGTGATCACCAACATTTGGACCATGGGACAGCAGTGGGTCATCATTCGCAACTATCCCACCCCCGGAACTCCGGCACACATTGAGTGGACCGAGCGCATGGAGGCCAAGGGTAAGGATCCGAAGGCCATCGAACGGGCTCGTGTCGAGAAGGCCCGCTCCAAGAAGAAGGGCAACGGAGGGCTGCTTGGCGTTGCGATGCGTCAGGCACAGGGGGCTCAAGGATCCACCACCGTGACCCGGCAGGGCACCAACCGCTCGACGGTGCGCGGTGATTCGGGTAAGCAGGTGATCCAGCGTCAGCAGGTCACCCGGCAGAGTCGAGCACAACGCAAGAAGAAATGAGTTTTCGGACGCATTGGCGTCCCAATCCGATACCTAGGAGATCACCATGGACGAGAAGTCCGAAACTGTCGAAGACACCGAGATCCTTGACGATACCGACCTCGCCTCTGACGATCCCCTCGATGTTGAGGGTGATGTCGCGGCCGACTACCTGGAAGCCCTACTCGACATCGCTGATCTTGATGGTGATGTGGACATCTTCACCGAAGGTGGGCGAGCTCACGTGTCCATTGAGACCGACTCGGATCAGCTGGTGGGCAAGGGTGGTGAGGTGCTCGAAGCTCTTCAGGAACTCACCCGGCTCGCCGTCCAGAACGAGATCGGTAACCGTTCACTGCTGATGCTCGACATAGCGGGTTACCGCGAGCGTCGCCGCGTCGAGCTGCAGGGGCTGGCTACCGAGGCCATCGTCGAGGTGAAAGAGACCGGGGAGCCGGTACGCCTGGCTCCGATGAACCCTTTCGAACGCAAGGTCGTGCACGATGTTGTGGCTGCCGCAGGGCTTCATTCCGAGTCCGAGGGGCAGAACCCGAACCGTCGCGTGGTGATTTCGAAACCCTGAATGTGCCGCAAAGGCCCCACCAGTCAGCGACCTGGTGGGGCCTTTCCGTTGCTTTGGCCGATTTTCCATAGGGAGGTGCGATGAACCAGTCACCGGTTCCTGATGCCGTTGATGATGTTTTTGGATCTTCTGCCGATCTTGCAGTGGCTTACCACGAGATCTTGGCAACGCGCGGCATTGAGTGGGGGCTGATCGGCCCCCGGGAGGCTGGTCGGCTCTGGTCGCGGCACATTCTGAACAGCGCTGCGGTGGCTGGGTTACCTGATGGTGGAGTCAGCGTGGTCGACGTCGGTTCGGGTGCCGGGCTACCGGGAATACCACTCGCGCTGGCCCGTCCCGATCTGGAGGTAACTCTTTTAGAGCCAATGTTGCGCCGGTCGATTTTCCTGACCGGGGTGGTGGGTGAGTTGGGTATTGATGACCGAGTGCGGGTGCTGCGGGGGAGAGCGGAGAAGTGTACCGAATGTTTTGATGTCGTCACCTGCCGGGCGGTGGCGGGCCTTGGCAAACTTCTTGGCTGGACCACTGGATTGTTTGGTGCGTCTGGGGTGATGCACGCACTCAAAGGGGAAAGCGCTTCCCAGGAAATTGTGGATGCTAAACGGTTTCTGGCCCGCCATCGACTGACAGCCGAACTGACCGACATCAGGGTACCCGGGGCCGAGGTCACCCATGTGGTGACTATCCGGCGAGCCAGGTGATGTGCCGAGGACCTGGATGAAGTGATAGGGAAAATTGATGAGTGGCGAGGACCTTTCATGACCATTTTCCCCTAACCAGCACATGTCTCGGGAGAAGCCTTCCTGACAAAGTGATTGAAATTTGTATAGCATTGTGTGGTGCATTTCCCCTGGTCAGGCCGCAAGACTTGTCTGTTAGGGAGTGTCAGGCAGCCATGCAGATCTGTGGTTGTGTCGGCCATATCGTTGGTCCGTGCCATGCTGCTGGATTGTGGGAGCCGAGACGGATGGTTTGCTTCCGCCATGCGGTGTCGAGGGCGCATGATGCCGATCGTCCGCGGGAGAGGTTCACCGGAACCTTTACCACCCCGGCTTTCGCTGGCGAGCCCGATTCTTGCGGACGGCTGATCGCAGTGGGATTGGTTTGATACCGTTCTCGGGAAATCGTGGACCTTTGGCAGAATGCCGTGATAGGCGGTGCTCAACGACGTGGGGTCTTTTGTTCCCGGTGTCAGGCGAGAACGATCCAGCCGTGGCAGGCTGCCTGTACCGAGGAGGACTCACTCATCATGATCGTCAGTGGGTTTGTGCTGAAGCCTGCGACTGGCCGAGTTGCACCGTACATAGATGACTATCTTAGGTGCGCGTGTCTTTGCTTTGATTTGGGGTCGTGTGGCATCACCAATCCGGCGCATTTCAGATGATCTCGGCGTCGGTATTGCTAAGGGACATTTTGGTTGTTCAATGTGCCGGTGGCAGCCACGAAGATGAGCTGCGGGCGTGCTCGGTCTTGCTGTGATGTGAGGCAAACATGTTGCGATGAAGTGATCACGAGGTCCAGTCACACGAGGTCTAGTCAGAGGACGTGGGTCAGAGGACGGTCAGTCTTGCGTTCTGGTCGACTGTTGGTCCTCAGGGGAGGTACGTGCTTTGGTGAATGGGGTGAGGAATTCCGGAGTGTTCTGACGGTGTTGTGCTCTTCTGTCGGATGATGAGTGTGTCAACTGTCATGCTCACCTTGAGGTCACTTTTCAGTGTGCTTTATGACTGGTGAACATGGGGAGAGGCTTTCACAAGCGGTTCTGCCGACAAGTTCTGGTCCGTTTCACGTGAAACGAGATGGTTGTAGCACGCGTGAGAGAAAGCTGTCAGATCGGTAGGTTATTCTTTTTGAGTCGATGCGTTGAAGGAGGCATACCTCGTGACTGACACGACGACCGTTTCACGTGAAACATTCCCTCGCCCGGCCACACCGAGGACAATCGTCATCGCCAACCAGAAAGGTGGCGTGGGGAAAACGACAACGGCAGTGAACGTCGCCGCCGCGTTGGCAAAAAGCGGGCTCAAGGTTCTCCTGATGGATCTCGATCCCCAGGGGAATGCGTCCACGGCTCTCGGTGTGGATCACGTCTCGGGAACTCCCGGTACCTACGAAGTGCTGTTGCAGGACAAACCAATCGAAGATGTCGCCTCCAACTCGCCAGAATCCAAGAACCTTGTGGTGGTTCCGGCGACAATCGATCTCGCTGCCGCGGAGATTGAGCTGGTTCCGCTTGTGGCGAGGGAACAGAAACTGAAGAAAGCACTCAAAAGATTCCAATCAAAATACTACGTTGACTACGTGATATTCGATTGTCCGCCATCATTGGGGCTGCTGACGCTCAACGCTTTCGTTGCGGCGACGGAGGTCATGGTGCCGATTCAGACTGAGTACTACGCGCTCGAAGGTGTGACTCAGTTGATGCGAACGATCAACGCGGTCCAGGAAGATCTCAATCAGGAACTGGTGCTTGGCACGGTTCTGTTGACGATGTTCGATGCTAGGACGAAGCTTTCCAGTCAGGTGGGGGAGGAAGTTCGCAAGCATTTCCCGGAGCAGACCCTTCGGACGATGATCCCACGGTCGGTCCGGGTGAGTGAGGCGCCCAGCTACGGGCAGACGATTCTCACCTACGACCCGGAATCGGTGGGTGCTAAGTCCTATGTGAAGGCCGCGCGAGAAATTGCAGAACGCGGAGCAGAAATCAACCAGAAGGAGGACTGATGGCCAAGACGAAGCCCGGAGGTCTTGGACGAGGTCTCGGTGCACTCCTGCAGAGCACCGAACCGCGTGCGGAGGAAGTCGTAGAGGAAGCCAATGATGAGCCCCGGCGTGACCAGGCGCCGGACGGTTCCTACTACGCTGAAATCCCGGTTGACAAGGTGGTTCCCAATCCGCATCAGCCGCGGCAGGTCTTCGATGAGGCCGAGCTTGATGAACTTGTCGCCTCGGTCAAGGAGGTCGGCCTGCTGCAGCCGGTCGTCGTCAGGGAACGCTCTGGTGGGTATGAACTCATCATGGGGGAGCGCAGACTGCGCGCTCACAAGATCGCCGGATTGGCGGTCATTCCGGCCATCGTGCGCAAGACCGACGACGCCGATATGCTGCGCGACGCGCTGCTGGAGAACCTGCACCGGGCACAACTGAATCCTCTTGAAGAAGCGGCCGCTTACCGGCAGCTGTTGGATGATTTCGATTGCTCCCAAGAGGAGCTCTCCCAGCGGATCAAAAGATCACGTCCGCACATCTCGAACACCATGCGCCTACTCACCCTGCCCGGTCCGGTGCAGCGCCGGGTAGCCGCTGGTGTGCTCTCGGCTGGCCATGCCAGGGCGATTCTCAAACTTGATGATCCTGCCGCCCAGGAGCGCCTGGCCCAGCGAATCGTCGCTGAGGGGCTGTCGGTTCGTGGTGCCGAGGAGGAAGCCTCGCTGACCCAGCTGACCGGCTGGCCCAGCCCGGCCAGGCGTCGCCAGGCAAAAGAGGTCCCTGCCTACGCAACCGCTCATGCCGACCGGCTGGCCCATCGGCTCGATACGAAGGTACAGATTCAGGTGGGTGCCCGGAAGGGGAAGGTCACCATCGAGTTTGCCGACGCCGATGATCTGGACCGGATCATGGAACTGCTGGAGCGCTGAGTGCTGGACCCGACTGGTGGAGGTCATCCCGAGGCGGACGATGATCCTTGGCGGCGTGGACGACGACCCGGGCCGAAGTCCCCGGACCTCGGCATGCTTCTCCTTGGACAGGAGAAACCGACGCGGCTCCGATCCCCGGATCCGGAGGCGATCAACCATGGAATGACAAGGCTCCTTGCCTCAGCCCTCCATTTTGGAGATTTGCAGGCAAGGAGCTTTGTCGATAAATCAATCAGTCAATGATCGACTCGATGGCCCTGATCAGCGCGGCTTTCGTCTTGCCGCCCTGGAACTGCTGCACAACCTCCCCATTCACATAGAACTGGAGAGTCGGCAAGGCCATCACGCCCTGCTGCATCGGGATATCGGGGTTCGCATTGGTGTCGAGCTTGGCAAAGACCATGCGGTCGCCGTAGGTTTCTGCAAGCTCGTCGATGATCGGGGAGAGCTGCTTGCAGGGCGAGCACCAATCAGCCCAGTAGTCGACCAGGACCGGTTTCGTGGATTTGCGGACCTCTTCCTCGAAGGACTGGTCGGTGATCTCGATAACTGCCATGTGAGTTCCTCTCAAGTGTACGACAGCACGACCGCTGTCAGGGTCGGTGAAATAAACCGACGATTTGGTTGAAAATCAGATCAGTTTGTCAGGAAGGATCCCGGGTGAGGTTTGCTAGATGGCGCTCGGCGTCCAAGGCAGCCCGGCATCCAGTGCCGGCAGCCGTGATTGCCTGCTGGTAGACGTCGTCGACAAGATCGCCGCAGGCAAAGACTCCAGGAAGGCTGGTGCGAGTGGAGGACCCGTCGACCTTCACATACCCGCCCTCGGAGAGCTCGACCTGACCGGCGACCAGCTCAGAACGTGGCACCAGGCCAATGGCCTCAAAGAGCCCGGCAACCTCAATCTCGCGGGTCTGCCCGGTCACCGTATCCTCAAGGGTCAGCGACTGCAGGGTCGGTTCACCGCTCATGTCGACGATCCGGGAATTCCAAGCAACGGTGATCTTCGGATCCTCAAGTACCCGGGAAACCATGATCTTGGATGCACGCAATTCGTTGCGGCGATGGATAAGGGTCACCGAGTTGGCGAAACGGGTGAGGAAGGTGGCCTCCTCGGCTGCGGAGTCGCCACCGCCGACCACGGCGATGTCCTTGCCCCGGTAGAAGAATCCGTCGCAGGTGGCACACCAGGAAACCCCACGACCCGAATATTTCTCCTCGGCTGGGATATCCAGCTTGCGATGGGCCGCCCCCATGGCCAAGATGACCGTCTTTGCGCGATGCATTACCCCGGCGGAATCGGTGACGGTCTTCATCTCCCCCATGAGATCCATTGCGGTCACATCGTCGGCGACGAGTTGAGCGCCGAACCGCTCCGCCTGGGTGCGCATCTTACCCATCAGGTCCGGGCCGAGTACACCTTCGGGAAAACCGGGGTAATTCTCTACGTCGGTGGTGTTCATCAAGGCGCCACCAGCGCCGATTGAGCCCTCAAAGACCAGCGGCGCCAAGCCACCCCGGGCGGTGTACACCGCGGCGGTATACCCAGCGGGCCCCGAGCCGACGATGATCACTTCATGGATGGTGTCATCGGTGTGCAAAAAGGTGGATTCTTCGGAAACCGGGGTACTGGTGCCCAGACCAAGGTCAAGACCCGGCACGGCAAACGGATTGCTGGACATGAGAACCCCTCTCACAGGTTCGACGATCTCGTGACAGGTCGAACGCGCCGATGCCGACGCCTATTCCTCCGGCGGCGCGGACCGGATCACCGGCAGCCTGCACCCAACATTCAACCACCACAGATAAATTCCATACCTGAAGCCCACCCGAGTGTTGACGCCAATAGCTGACAAGGCTCTCAATCTTGAGAGGTCCGCATGACAGCGGGCCTTTCTGCACGATGAGATCGGTGCCAGGCAGATACCAGCTGGCACCGCAAGCCTGCCAGAATTCCGGCAACTCAGCCGGTGATCAGGTCGAGGGGTAGGTGCCGGGTGTTGTTGTGCCAGGTGAGAACCCGTTCCAGGGATGCGCCGTTGTGACTGGTCTCGGTCACCGGGACGGGTTGTTCCATATCAATGAAGGTCGTCCCAGTGTTGTTCATCCCCATCCACGGTTCGGCGACCCCTCCGACGGCGTGGAAGCCGATGGCTGCCCGGATCAGGTACTGGGCGATCCACTCGTGGCAAACGAGACCCACTATGCAATCCTGCCCGGCATGGGCGGCCACCATCTGCCGGATCACCATGGCGCCGCGCTCGGCCCGCGCTGGATCATCTTCCCCATGACCGTGGTACCAACCGCTTTCCTCCGCCTCGGTGGGCAACACGATGCGCGGGGTGAGCGCCTGCAATTCACTGCGTGAAGCACCTGGATGGGGCACCGGATCGGCCGGGTCGCCCTCGTAGGGTCCTCCAGCCTCGTAGATCTCGGGGTGGCCGACGATCGGCAGGTCTAGGGCGTCGGCCAGCGGGGCTGCGGTCTGGATCGCGCGACTCATCAGCGAGCAGTAGATCACCGTCGGAGCGGGTTGAGCACCATCAATCATCGCCTGAGCCAGGCTCTGCGCCTGCTGCTGTCCGCGCGGGGTGAGCAGTGGGTCGGGGGAGCGTCCTTCGAAACCACCAGTGGTTGCATGGAGGAGGTTGTTGGTCGACTCCCCGTGACGAATGATCAGCAACTTCATGGATGACTCCTCAGGAGGTGATAGTTACCTCGGCGATGCCCGATTTGTACTGGGCGTTCCCGATGGAAGGCAGTTGGGTGAAGTACACCATTATGAACCGAGTGGTGGTCGATGTCGTCAGGACGCCGCTGCTCCCCATCGCGTCGTCGCTGGCGACGACCGACCACGACGTGACCGAATCGGTAGGTGCCGTCTGAGTCGAGGGATCCGAAGGCACCATGATCTGTACCTTGTTCGGCTGGTTGGTCAGTTGCAGGCTTACCTGCGAAACCGAGGTCTGCTTCCCCAGGTCGAGCACCAGCCCCACGCCGGGCTTGAGTCCTCCAAAGGAGGGATTTCCGTAGTAGGTCAAAGTATCCCAGGTTGTCGCCGGATCACCGTCGACGGCCAGCGGGGCGTCCGACATATTCTCCGACATGTCGCCGCCGTCAGCTACCGGGTCCAAGACGAAGGCCTGGGCCACCGCCACCTGCTCGTGGGTCTCGGACTGTCCGGGGGATTCTGCACCGCCACCGGCACAGGACTTGACTCCCAGCACCAACGCCACGAGCACGGCGAGCGCCACGATGCCTGTCACCACCGGGCGAAGGGGTAGCCCGTCGATCCGGATCCGGGCACCCGGATTTCGTGGTTTGGCCGGGGAAAGCCACGGCGGGGGCTCTGGTGACTGGCCCGCGAAAAGATCGTCGTGGGCGGTGCCAGATTCCTCGTCATCCACCGAGGGCAGTACCGCGGTTCTGGGGCCATTGGCGTTCGGGGCTGACGTATGAGCCGGAACCTGGGATGGGGTCTGCGTGGCAGCTGGGGCCATGACCATTGTCGGGGCCTGCGGGTCGGTGGCGCTCGGTGTTGTTGGTTCGCCAGGGCCGGTCGCAAGCGTTTGGGTTGGTTCTTGGCCGACACCGAGCACCTGGGTGGCTGCATCCGAGGCCGCCACATCCGGCGTATTCGCTAGGGACGAGACTGAGCTCCCCGATCCGGCCATCATCCTTTCCAAGGTCTCCTCTGCCCCGGTCGCTCCGACGACCGAGGTGAGCGCGTCGGCCAGCTCTGCCGCCGAGTGCAGGCTTGGCCCAACCAGTCCCACGCTGGGGCGCAACCCGGCCAGGGCGATGCTAGCCAGACCCGGATCGGCCTGCGGGTTCAGCTGGGTGGGTGGGCACCAAAACTGCTCGGTGGTGGGGGGCAGACCCTGCAACGGGGCGGGTGGCAGGCCTCGGAAGGGTCGCTGCGGCTGGCTGGGGGGAATCGGCCAGTGGCCGGTGAGAGCGGCATACAGCAGCGAGGCCAGCCCCACGACGTCAGCCTTCTGCTGGACCGACCAGTCCCGCTGAGCCAGGTCGTTGGCTGCGGCCTCAATGAGAAAGCCGGAGATCTTCACATTCCCGTTGGCGGTCACCACCACCTGGTCGGGGCCCAGGCACTGGTGGAAATTCCCGTCGGCATGCTGGGCGCACAACGCATCGGTCACCTGGCCAACCAACAAACCTGCTTGCCGCGAGGTGAGCAGCTGCCGGGAAAGAAGGTCGACGAGAGAGTCGCCGACGGGGTATTCGCATACCACGTAACTCCACGGATTCTGGCCCGAGGCCTGGGCAGCGTCGAGCACCCGCAGGAACCGGGGATCACTCACCCCGGCGGCTCGTCGCGCGGCCTGTAGTACCCAGCCGAAACGTTCATCGTCAACGGAGGTCAGATGGACGAGTACCGAGCGTGACAGATCCTGGTCGGTCCCCCGCCAGGTGGTCACTTGGGTGTGGACTCCGAGATTCGCCTCCAACCGGTAGCGCCCGCCGATGAGCAAGCCTGGGGTCACGGTTGACACATTCTGGTGCCACGTCGTCGGCTCGTTGTTGTCCATACCCCTCCTGTTTCTCCAAGTCTGCCCGATCAGCCCAGTCAATGGTTCAGGTCGTTGCGGCGTCGCGGTTCTCGTGCCGCACTTGACGCACCCGCAGGGCGGTGGCTCCCAGCAGCACCGCACCCGAGGCGATGATGATGATCCATCCGATCCGCCCGGCATTGGTACCGGTGATTGAGAAATCGACCGGATCCCCCACTGGAATCCGCGACGGAGTGAGCGCCTGGGCGGTGAAAGCGACCGTCCCGTTGCCTTGGGTGCGTGGTTTCACCCGCACCGTGGCGGATTCCCCTGGGCTGATGGTCATCACCTCGGAATCCGGCACCTCGATGCGTAGCGGGTTGGCCGAGGTGAATTTGACCAGCAGATGCACTTGGTGGGCGGTTCGGTTGGTGATGGTCACCGGCAGCTGGTTGTCCTCTGCCGAGGTGGTCACCCAATCGCTGGTGGCCAATTCGATACCTCCAGCACCCACCCCGGCTGACGGCGTCGCATCCAAGGCATCCAGCCAGGCCAAGGCGTCGTTTGGGCTGGACCAGCGGGTTGACCAGGCCCCGGGGATCAGTGAGTCCACGCAGGTTTCGTCGGTGACCATGGCGCACCATGTGGTGACCAGCTGGCGGGTCTGCTGGGTGCGGGCGGCCAGGGTGCCATTGGGACTGGCATCAGCGAGTTGTGCGAGGTCCACCGGTTCGCCAGTTTGGATGGCCGAGGCTTCGATCCAGGTGCGGATCGAAGCGGTGGACGACAACCAGGTGAGCTGTGCGAGGGTGGTGACAACCGACACCATGGCCGTGCCCTGGGTCCCGGCTACCACCTGCTCTGCGGCGGCCAACGAGGTCCAGGTGCCCTCTGGCGTGTGGGGATCAATGATCGATGAAGTGCGCAGCACCCGGGTGGAGCCATTGACACCCGAGGTATTCGATCCCAGCACGACGGAGGCCTGCGGGAAGGCATCCAGCATCGCTTGAGTCACCGTCCCACCAGCCGGGATGATCCACAGTTGGGCCCCGGCCAGCGGATGTGCTTCGGGGAGTTGCGCGCTGCGCTGGGCCAGTTGCTCGTCGGCGACGAGCAGGGAGGCGATATCCGGGGAGCCATACAGGCTTCGGACCAGTCGCTGCTGGGCGAGCATCGCAGTGATTATCTCCAGCCAAGCCTGGGCGGTATCGGCTCCCTCCAAGTGAGAGGCGGCCAGGGCCGTGGCCTCATCGAATAGCAGCGGGTCCACGACGACCTGCAGTCCATTGGCCTGGGCGTAGTTGGTCAGCGGTATCAATCGTTGCGTCAGGTCGATGGCCAGCCGGTTGTCGGCGAACTGCGCGGTTTGCCGCAGCGTGGTCGGTTCGGTCATCGACGGGATGGCGTTCAACTGGACGATGGGGGCCACGTGGGCGGTGACCGAGCCCGGGAGGGAGATGACGGTGCGCGCAGCGCCCAGCCACGAATCGTTCCAGGACGACATGGAGCGTACCTCGACACCGATCCGGTAGGCGGCACCCGGCTGCGACAACCACAGTTGTTCCTCTGCGTCGGAGCCCATCGCGGCTCGGACGGTGAACTGTTTGGTCTGTCCGGGCCCCAGGCTGCCGTCGCCAAGGTGGTCGTGAGCAGGCGCAGACTGCATCACCGCACCGCTGCCGCCATTGGCTTCCATCGCCTCGGCCAGCACATCCAGGGAGGTGATCGGGCGAGCATCACGCCACAGCTGCACTCCCAGGTCGGTGAGGGGTTCTTCGGTGGTGTTGGTCACCGTGCCGCTGAGTACGAGGTCCCCCTCATTCCCCAGCGTCGCCGGGTTTACCGACTCGAGCTCCACCTGGATCTGGTTCTTAGGGGGGTCCGCGCAGGCCGACAAGGGCATCAACCAGGTGGTGACCATCGCAAGGACGGCCATCAGCACCGCGACGACCGGCAGGTCCCCGCATCGGTGATGAGGTCTCGTGAGCACCAGCACATCCTATGGTTCGAGGTCATTGCTCCTGGCTGGTACCCAGGTGTTGGTCGCCGTTCCCGGACCCAGCATCCTTAGGTCCAGCACCGCGAGCACAGCCGCGACGAGCAGCACCACACCGATCAACCCGAAGGCCAGTTGGAAGCCAAGGGCCCAGCCGGCAGCTGCTGTGCCAGCGAACAGGGTGCCGCTGATCATCGCATTGCCGACGGCGGTTCCCATGCGCTCGGCTACTTGTTTCACTGCCCCGGAGGTACCACCCATCTCCACCGGAATGTCGGACAGGGCCAAGGTCTGGTTGGCCGAATTGATGGCTCCTACCCCAATCCCAGACAGCACCAGGGGCACGGCCAGCCACAGGGCGTCGAGGTCACCTGACTCGACGAAATGGGCAATCATCATCGTTCCCGCGATGCCTGCTAGGTGGGGTACGAAAGCCCAGGCGACGATGCGTCGCCCGTTGTTCAGCACGCGGTGTCCGGCCCACAAAGATGCCCAGGCGCTGGCGGCCGCATTCGGCAACCCGAGCAGACCGGACACGATCGCCGAGACCCCCAATCCGCTTTGCACGTACAGGGCGAGCACGGTGAAGATCGAGGTTGCTCCCAGGAACTGCACCCCAGAGACCAATACCCCGTTGGTGAAGGAACGGTGAGCAAACAACGACAGGTCGACCATCGGCTCCCCACCACGGGCCTTGTGGGCCCGTTCCCAGCGGACCCAGGTGAATCCCAGTACCCCGGCCACCAACAGCAACCCGAAAGAAGCCAAGGTCTTGATCATGAAAGGCATCATCGTGCACAGCACGCTGCCGGTGAGCAGCACCATGCCCAGCGGATCAAGGTCAATGCGGTGGGAGGCCAGGGTGCCTGTGGCACGCTGGGCGCGACGGTGCCGTTCGGTCTCGAAGGGCAGCCAGCGGATTCCGGCCACCAGGGCCGTTACCCCGATCGGCACATTCCAGAAGAAGGAGGCCCGCCACCCGGTCTCGGCACCGAGCCAGTTGATCAATACTCCGGTGATCGACGGCGCGACGGCGACCGACACCGACACCACAAGGCCGAACATGGCGAAGGCCTTCGCCCGTGCCAGGCCATTGAAGTATTGGACGATGGCCCCGTTCACCTGCGGGGACGCGATACCGGCCCCCACCCCTTGGGCGATCCGCATGGCGTTGAGCCAGATCGGGTCCTGAGCCACTGCACAACCCAGGGAACCCAGGGCGAACACCGCCAGACCCACCATGAACACCGACGAGCGTCCCAGTACATCACCCACCCGTCCTGCGGGAACCAGCACCATCCCGTAGACCAGGGCGTAACCGGCGAGCATCCACTGCACCTGGGAATTGCTTGCACCCAGGGAGGATTCGATCGAGGGCAGGGCGACGTTGATCGCCGAGATCGCCATCATCGCCATGGCAAGGATGGACATCAGAACCAGCTGCATCAACCCGCGGTGGATCACCCGGTCGCTGCCGTACACATGGATGAGGGACCCAGAATCCGGTTGGGTAGTCATCGCTCACCTGACCTCAGTGTGGTTGGTCGGCCCACCAGGCAAGCAGCTCGGCACGGGCACGTTCCTCGCCGAGCGGACCTTGGTCCATCCGGCGTTCGAGCAGGAATTTGTAAGCGGCACCCACCTGGCGTCCCGGGCCGATGCCCAGTAGAGCCATGATCTGGTCGCCGTTCAGGTCGGGGCGGATCGCCGCCAGTTCCTCGGCCGCAGCCAGCTCGTCGATGCGGTATTCCAGTTCGTCGTAGGCGCGCCGCAGCCGGTCGGCCTTGCGCTGGTTGCGAGTGGTGCAGTCGGAGCGGGTAAGGATGTGCAAGCGCTCCAGTTGATCACCAGCGTCGCGCACGTAACGGCGAACTGCGGAATCGCTCCACCCCGATGACGCCCCGCCAGAGGATCCCTCTGCATAGCCATGGAATCTCAGGTGCAAGGCGATGAGCTCGCATACCGCGGTGATCACATCACGTGGGTAGCGCAACGCCTTCAGGCGTTTGCGAGCCATCTTCGCCCCGACGATGTCGTGGTGGTGGAAGGTCACTTTGGATCCCTCGAAGGTTCTGGTGGCGGGCTTGCCGATGTCGTGCAGCAGGGCTGCCAGGCGCACCACCAGATCCGGGGTGTGGTCGGGGTTCGGTTTCCCGTCGACGAAGTCCCGGGCCTTCTCCAGGGCGATCGCCTGGTCGAGTACGGTCAACGAATGTTCATAGACATCCTTGTGGCGGGCGTGTTCGTCGCGTTCCAGCTGCATGGCGGGTAGTTCGGGCAGGACAATCTGGGCGATCCCGGAACGTACCAGTAGATCGAGCCCGAAGCGCGGGGAATCGGTGAGCAGCAGCTTCGACAGTTCGTCGCGGACCCGTTCGGCGGAGATGATTGAGATCCGCTCGGCCATCTCCCCCATCGCCCGGGCGGTGTCCGGGGCAAGATCAAAGTTGAGCTGGGATGCGAAGCGGGCGGCGCGCATCATCCGCAGCGGGTCGTCGGAGAAGGAGATCTCGGGTGCGGCCGGGGTGCGCAGGATGCGTTTGGCCAAGTCGTCGAGTCCGTCGTGGGGGTCGACGAGCCGCCACTGCTCAATGCTGGGGCCGGTGACGTCCAGGGCCATCGCGTTGATCGTGAAATCGCGGCGCACCAGATCACCGGTGACATTGTCACCGAAGGCAACGACTGGTTTGCGGGAATCGGTGCGGTAAGTGTCGGCGCGAAAGGTAGTGATCTCAATGAGCCAGGTGCGGTCCGTCGTCGTCTGGGCGGAGATGGTGCCGTACTCGGAGCCTACGTCCCAGACCGTCTTGGTGAACTTTTTCAACAGGGAGTGGGTCTGCGCCGGGTGAGCCGAGGTGGTGAAGTCGAGGTCGTTGCCGAGCTTGCCCAGCAGGGCATCACGGACCGAGCCACCCACCAAGTGCAGCTCGTGGCCCGCGGCGGCGAAGAGCTTGCCCAGTGAGGTAATGATGTCGCTTGCGGGCAGCAGCGTCGCCAAGGCAGTGGCACGTACCTCGTTCAGATCGCACACCCAGAACACTCTACCGCCCGGTATGTGCCGACCGGGGATCGCCAGGGCTTTGCCTGCGCAACTGGCTCGCTTGAGGTAACGGTAAGGCCAGGACGGCCCGGTATCATTGGGGCCGATGAGCAGGATCCTGGTTCTCGACGCCATGGGCGTCATCTACCGATCCGCCGACGATGTGGCCGAGCTTTTGATTCCGTTTGTCCGGGCCAAGGATTGCATCCTGTCTGCGGCGGAGATCAAGAGGCATTACCGAGCCGCAAGCCTTGGCCGGATGACCTCGGATGAACTGTGGTTAGCGTGCGGCCTCCCGCAGGGGCTGGACGAGGAATACTGCCAAAGGCACGAGTTGATGCCGGGTATCACGGATTTGGTTCAGGAGGCTGCTGCGCATGGATTACGAGTTACGGCTCTGACGAATGACATCTCGGCATGGTCGAGGCGCCTTAGAGGTCGTTTCGGGCTTGATGAGATCATCACCGATTGGGTGGTCAGCGCAGATATCGCAGTGCGCAAACCGGATCCACGTGCCTTCTCTTGTCTGCTTGAGCGCGTCGGATGTGACGCGGGCGATGTGTTGTTCTTCGATGACCGCTACGCCAACGTGGACGCGGCGCGCCACTTGGGCATTGATGCTCATGAATTCGTCGGTGTCGAGGAAGCACGAACCTTGGTCGGGGTTCATGCTCATCCACGCACATCTGTGGATCAAGCCTTCGGCGGTTGGCCGACGTAATCAATGGGGCGAGGGGTGCGGATTCCGGCTGCGTCGAAGGCGGTGAGGATGCGGGCCCGCAGTTCACGTTCCAGACCCCACTGCTTGTCGGTGGGGCATTTGAGGAGAATCTGGTAGTTTGCCAGATTCCCCTCAAAGGAGTTGAGGCCCAGCACCACCGGGGATTCGAGCATCGTCTCGGACCACACCTCGTCCTGGTCGAGGGCGATACAGATGGCGGTGAGAGTGGAGATGACGGCCTGCGGATCCTGAGAGATCGGCACCGGAACGGTGACTGTCGAGACGGACCATCCTTGGGTGCGGTTTCCGAGGGTGGAGATCTCCCCGTTGCGCACATACCAGATCTCGCCGTGCGGATCCTGGATACGGGTTACCCGCAGTCCCAAACCCAGCACGGTGCCGCGGAGGTCCCCGACGTCGATCGAATCACCGACCCCGAACTGGTCCTCCATCATGATGAAGATTCCCGACAAGATGTCCTTCACCAGGGATTGGGCCCCGAAGCCGATCGCTATCCCGCCGATTCCCGCCGAGGCCAGGGCGGGGGCAATATTGATGCCGACGGCCTGCAGCACCATGAAGGCGACGACTATGACGAGCAATGCGTTGAGGATAGAGCCAAGCATTGAGGCCAGGGTGCGGGATCGGTGGTTTTGCCGTTCGGTGTCCATCGCCCCGGCGGCAGCGATCACCTTGGCGGCCCGGCCCGACAGGTCATCGCGTTGCCGTTCGGCACGTCGTGTGGAAGAGCGGATCCACATCCGGATCACCCGCATCAGCACCCCGCGGGTGACGATGGCGACGGCGAGGATGACGCCGATTTCGATAATGGTGTCCGGCCAGATGATATTCATGGTTCCTGCCTGTCAGCCCAGCAGGGCCTTGATGACTTCGTTGGGGATCCAACTGTGTGATTCGTAGTCCATCACGGTGATCGCGTAATCCTCGGTGTATCCGACGGTCCAGATGTGGTTGCGGGTGATGTCGTCGGAGAATTCCGAGGTGCCCGATTTGCCGCCTTGCAACACCCCAGATACATGGGTGAGGGTACCGGAGGCGACGACCGAGGCCATGATGTCCTGCAACATGGAGGCCTCCTGCCCGGTGAGCGGCTGGGCGGTGGAGGTGGGCACCTGGTCGGAGATGAGGTAGGGGATCTTCGTCTCCCCGCTGGACACCGAGGCAGCCATTCCGGCCATCGCCATCGGTGACATTTGTACCAGCCCCTGGCCGATGTTGTTCGAGGCCTTGGTCACCACATCGGGGGGTGTGGGTATCGAACCGTAGAAGGCGTCGAAGCCTGAATCGTGATCGACGGACAGGCCCAAGGAGGCTGCTGCGGAGGCGAGCTCGGTGTCGGACATGTCCACCGAAGCGTTGATGAATGCGGTGTTGCAGGACTGGGCAACGGCATCGCGTAGCGGGATGACGCCGTTGTGCTCCGGCGGGTAGCCGGGGAAGTTGGTGAAGATGCGACCGTCGACGGTGGCTTCCTTGGAGCAGTTCACCGGGGAGTCGGGGGTGTAGCCGCGACGCAGCAGGGCGAGGGCGGTCACCACCTTCAGCGTCGAGCCTGGTGGGTAGGCGCCGGTGGTGGCGAAGGAATTCGCGCCCGCCGCCGGGGAATTTGCTGCGGCCAAGATCGCTCCGGTGTGTCGGTCGAGCACTACCGCCATCACCAGCCACTCGTAGCGGGACAGCAGTTCCTCAGTGCGGCGCTGCAGGTCGGAGTTGAGAGTGAGGCTCACGCCGGACCCGTCGACTGCGGCCACCGAGTAGACGGTGTGATCCTGCTGGAGCGTGCCGGGATTGGTGGATGGGGCCGGTTCCGAGGATGGGGGCTGGCCCATCTCGGATAGCTGTTCTGGGGTGCGTGGTGAGATGGTGATTGTATGCCCGGGAATCCCACGCAACCGGGAGTCTTGGTACATCTGTACCCCACTGAGCCCGACGATGTCCCCGGTGATGATCTCTCCCTTTGATTTCGCAATGACTTCGGGTGGTGCCTCGCCAGAGATGCCAAGCAATCCTCGTGCGAAGTTCTGGTCCGGGGCTAGCGGGAGGGTGGAGGGCACGGCAGCTGCGCCCGGGACGGATGCGATGGCGTTCGGTACCCGGCCTTCGCGCAGGGTGATGGCTGAGACGAAGGCCAGCGGTCCCGAGGCCAGGACTTGGGCAGCGTACTGGTCTGGATCGACCTCCAGGAGTCCCGCCAAGGACCGGGCGGAGGGTTCCCATTGGGCGGGGTCGGTTTGGGATTTGTCGATACCCACCTTGTAAACGGTGCGGTTCTCCACCAGGGCGGTGCCTGCGGCGTCGCGGATGGTCCCACGTACCCCGGTGCTCCGTTCGTCGCGCAGCCGGGTGGTGGCCGATAACTGCGGATGGACGATTGATGGCGACCAGTCGAGGAGCCAGGTGTCGTCGTGACGCAGCGTGGCATGGGTTTGGAAGGTCCACGAGCCCTGTGGGAAAGCGTATTCCTGGTTGATGAGAACATCGGCCGTGCGGCCCCCATCTTTGTAGGTGATGCCAGCGAGACTCGTATTGGGCAGCAGAGCACCCATGGAGCCGATCACCTGCTCATGGTCGCGCACGGCCTGGTCCTGGTCGATGGCTTCGATGCTGGAGATATCACCGACGGCCAGGGCGACGACCAGCCGCTCGGCCAGGGATTCGGCCTTGCCGGGGTCGATGCCACGGTCGGTGAGCCCTGCGCACCCGCTGGTGACCAGCGCACATGCCAGCCCAGCGGCGGTGAGCCTGGTGGGTATGCGGCCCGGCCAGCCATTGGTTCGCCAACCCTTCATGTATCGAAGCCTATCTGGACGAAATATTTGGCCGGAGCCTCGTTGCCAGCGGCTTACCCTCGGCGTAGATTATGACTCATCAGTCATATGACTGATGAGTCACCTAGGGAGTGATCCGGTGCCGCACCCCACATTCGACAACCTGCCGCAGGACAAAAGACAGCGGCTCGTCGCTGCCCTCAAGACCGAGTTCGCCCGTTACAGCTTCGATGGCGCCTCCGTCGACCGGATCACCCAGCGTGCCGGGGTGTCCAAAGGCAGTTTCTATCAGTACTTTCTCGACAAACAGGACGCCTACCTGGTCGCAGTGCAGGACTCGCTGGAGCGTCGTGTCGCCATGACCGACGATCTTGGTGACGATGCATCCTTCGCCGAGCGTCTGAAGAGCGTCGTCTTGGACACCCAGGCCTTCCAGCTTGCCGATCCGCTCTCGTGGGAGGTTCTCGTCCGGGCGAATAGCAGTGATGCGGTGGCGGTTATGGCGGCCATGCGCAATACCGGCGATCAGGTGCACGCATGGGTCTGCGATGCGGTACGTGCGGGCGTGGCGGGCGGGGAACTGCACCCTGATCTCGATCCGGATGCCGCTGCTTGGCTGGTCGAGCACACGGTCATGGGCCTCGGAAAGTACCTGCTGACTAGGTTCGGGATCCCGAGCGCCCGGGAACTTGCAGACGCTGATGCCCAGACGCGTGAGGACCTCCAGCAGACGGTTTGTGCGGTGCTGGACATGGTGCTGCGTGCAGTGGGCTGTGAAGAGCAGAAATGAGCGGGGTCATCGCGGTCGCAGGGCTAGGCTTCACGTACCCGGGCAACGTGGCGCCCACGCTGCACGACGTGGCCTTCAACATCTCGCCCGGCGAGGTCTTCGGATTCCTGGGGCCAAGCGGGGCTGGCAAGTCCACCACCCAGCGCATCCTCACGGGGCTGCTCACTGGTTACACCGGCAAGGTTACGGTCCTTGGCCGGGAGATCGGGGCCTGGGGTCGCGACTACTACGAGCGGGTGGGGGTGGGCTTCGAATCCCCGATTGCCTTCGGCGGGCTGACGCTGGTGGAGAACCTTAGGTATTTTGCGCACCTCTATCGTGGGCCGACGCGTAACCCGCTAGAACTCCTCGAACGTGTCGGGTTGGCTTCTGATGCGAACCTGCCTGCGGCTCGGATGAGCAAGGGCATGGGGGTGCGGCTGAACGTGGCGCGTGCGCTGATCCATACCCCGGAGATCATCTTCCTCGACGAACCCACCTCCGGCCTCGACCCGGTCGGTGCCGAGCACATGATGAGTCTCATCAGCGACGAGAGGAACGCCGGACGCACTGTGATCGTCTCGACCCATGACATGGGCCTGGCGGAGCGGATCTGCGACCGGGTGGCTTTCATCGTCGAGGGTTGTGTCGCACAGATCGGCGTCCCCGACCAGTTGCGCCGCCAGCACGGCAGCGCAGCCGTGAGACTCAGCTGGCCCGGCGGACAGGCGGTCTTCCCCTTGATGGGTTTGGCGGACAACCGTGAGTTCCACGAGACGCTCCGGAACAAGCCGGTACAGTCAATCCATTCTCAGGAGGCTGGCCTGGCCGATGTTTTTACCCAATTGACCGGTCGGAGTCTGACATGATGCGCCGACTGGGGGCGACCGTGTGGGTTGATCTGCGTCGGCAGGTGACCGAGGGCTTCTGGCTCGTGGCGCTCGTCGTGGCCCTCCTCCTGGCAGCCGTGCTGCGCGCCGTCGACGTCGAGTGGGCCGTGTGGTGGCCGGTCGTTCTCCTGGCCGATCTCACCATTACTGCGTTCTATTTCGCAGCGGCTCACGTGCTCATGCAGCGTGTGGAGGGCACCCTCAATGCGCAGGCCGTGAGCCCGTTGCGGCCGCATGAGTATCTGGCGTCCCTGGTGGTGTCGCTGGCGGTGCTGTCGTTGGTGGAAATGTCGGTGTTGGTGCTTGTTGGATGTGGCCGGCGGTTGAACTGGTTCGCCTACCTCGCTGCCGCCGCGGTTGCCGCAGCCCTCTATGTCCTCTACGGCTTCATCGCAGTGTCCAAATACCCTTCGATCAGCCGGTTCTTGCTGCCGTCTGGGTTGTGGACGGCAGTGTTCGCGGTCCCAATGCTGCCGCTGTTCGGTGCTCCGTCGGGGTGGTGGCTGTGGCTTCATCCCCTCCACCCAGTGGTCGTGCTGATCCAGGTTGCGTTTGGCTGGTTGGCCGCCTGGTGGGCCGTGCCCGCTCTCATCGTCGCTGTGATCTGGGTGCTGATCGGATTCAAGGTGGCCAGCGCCCGCTTCCAGCGCTTCCTCGTGGGTGACCAGGTGTGACATGAGGTGGAAAGTATTGAGGAATTTGGTGGCTGCAGATGGCCGACGCGTGGTGCGTGACGGCTTTCTGGTGTGGATGCTGATGGTCCCGGTCGCGATGGCTCTTGCCCTGCGTGCCCTGGCTGATCCCATCCGCGGCGCGCTCGGCGAGGCTGGCGGTGCCGAGCGCTGGCTGGGCATCATTGAGACGGCATTCTTTGCGGTCGTCATACCGTTAGTGGTGGGGACTCTTCTCGGGTTCATGTTGCTGGATGAGAAGGATGACCGGACGCTGACCGCGATCCGAGTTACCCCCGTGTCTCTTACCGGGTACCTCGCTTGGCGGGCGGTTGTGGCGTGGCTGCTCAGCATGATCATGATCATGCTGGCCCTCCCGATTGCTGGTTTGACCCGCATAGACGTCGTCGATACGATCTTCACTGCAGTGGCGGGAGCTCCCTTGGGCGCGGCCTTCGGGTTGGTCCTCGCGGCGGGTGCCGCCAACAAGGTTCAAGGTTTTGCCGTGGTGAAGCTGGCACTGGTGGTGCTGTTACTGCCCTGCATGGGCCTGATCACAGACGGATTCTGGGCGTGGGCGACGGTGTGGCTTCCCAGCTGGTGGCCGGTCATGGCGAACCGCCAAGCCGACGACGGACGACCCATTTGGGGGTACGTGGCCGGAAGCTACGTGGTGAACATCGTCCTGGGAGTGGCGGCAGTCCGGCACCTGAGCGCACGGGGAAGGTGGAGCCGGTGAACTCGCAGGGGTCACCCACCAGGGTGTATTCGAACAGCCAGGCAGCGTTCTCGTCGGATAGCCCGGTGCATCCGTGGGAGACGTTCTCGCTGCCGTTTACACAACGATATGGTGCTCTGGCCCGGCGATGTCGCTCAGGTGCTGAGGGGAGTGAGAAGTTGGCTGAGTCGGTGTGCCGCGCCTGGAATGTCGGCGTTACCGGTGATCACCTGTTCAATCACCAGTCCAAAGACGACGTTCTGCATCAGGGCCGCTACTTCCACGGGTTCCAACGACGTTGTGACTATTCCGCTGTCTTGCCAGCGGCGAATCAGTCGCGTGAGTTGGGTGCGGATGGTGATGTAGTTCGCGCGAAGCATGTCACCGAGTTGTGCATCTCTGCCGATTTCGTTCCAAGCATTCAGTGCTAGTCGGGTAGAACGGAGCATGGCCGAGGGGTCTTCTGCTTCGGCAGATTCGGGGTGAGGCCACAGGACACCGATCCCTTCGAGGAACGCTTGTTCCAGGGGTGGCGGGTGTGCCTGGTCGGCGAGAGCGGCGATCCGGTTGAGGAGAGGGTCGATGCGAGCCGCGGATACGGCGTGGATGAGTTCCTGCTTTCCCCCAGGGTAGTACCGATAGACGGTGCTTGATGACATGCCTGCTTCGGCGATGATCTCGTCCATAGACGTCGCGTGGAAGCCATTGCGGGCAAAGCAGCGTTCCGCCGCGGCGTAGATGCGGGCTGCCTGGCGCTGTTGTCGAGCGTCGCTGAGCTTGGGCATGCCGCGAGCATACCCGTTTGACCCATCAAATCGAAACGATCGTTTTTGACACATCTCGCATCCGGAGGTACGTTCGCAGAGGAAACCGAAACGATGGTTTCGATATGGAGGTGGGTTATGAGCAGAAACAACACGGCGGCCGTGGCGCCAGCGGTGGGGAAAAGGGTTCGCTCGGGAGCGGTCCTCGTCAGCGCGGTGATCACCCAGTTGATGCTCGTGCTGGACATGACGGTCATCGCGATCGCTCTCCCTCAGATGCAGGACGATCTTGGCATGAGTGCCGATCAGCGCCCATGGGTAGTGACCGCTTATAGCCTAGCTTTTGGTGGGCTGATCTTGTTTGGTGGGCGCCTCACCGCGGTGCTCGGCATTCGGCGCGCATACCGGACCGGTCTGATTGGCTTTGCCGTAGCAAGTCTGGTGGCTGGTTTAGCTCCTTCGTTCGGAGTCCTCGTGGCCGCTCGGGCGGTACAGGGTGGGTTCGGGGCTCTACTTGCCCCCACTGTCCTTGCCTTAGTCAACACGACCTTTACGGATCAGACAGATCGCACGAGAGCATTCGGCACCCTCGGGGCAACCGGTGGACTTGGTGCTGCCGTCGGACTCATGGTCGGCGGGGCGCTCACTGATGCGTTGGACTGGCGTTGGTGCTTATACGTGAACGTGTCAATCGCAGTCGTCGCCTTTCTGGTAGGTCGACGTAGTCTCCCGCCCGCAAGCCAGCGCGACCGCACCACCCGGATCACCGAGGACGTGCTCGGACTCGCCCTCGGATGCGCGGCAATCTTCAGCCTCGTCTATGGGCTGAATCAAGCCCAGCAGCACGAGTGGACCTCGACATCCACCCTCATCTGGCTTTCCGCTGGGGCTGTCTTTGCGGTCCTCTTCGTGGTACGGGAATGGCGTGCTCGCCAGCCTGTGTTGCCGCTGTGGCTCACGACGCATCCGGCGCGAGCCGCTTCCTGCACCGTTCAGTTCCTCAACGGTGCAGCGCAGATGGGGGCGTTCCTTTACCTCACCTACTATTTCCAGGATTTCCTCGGGTACACGCCGCTAAAGACCGGCATCATGTTTCTACCGATGGTTGCTACCCTTGTGCTCACCGCCATGATCGCCAGCAGACTGCTCGTCCCGCGGCTCGGAGCGAAGGGCATGTTCCCACTAGGGCTCGCCATCCAGGCTGCCGCTTTCATCGTGCTCGCCCAAATGACGGTCGATTCGACCTACATTCAGGCTGCACTGCCCGGGCTCATTATCTATGGAGTTGGCGTTGGATTGGTCATGCCAATGACATTCAATGCGGGCACTCGCGGCGTGGGCGAGCACCGTTCCGGGCTTGCTTCGGCTGTACTCAACGCTTCCCAGCAGATCGGCTCTTCATTCGGCGTTGCCCTTCTCGCCACTTACGCAACGCATCGAATCACCGATTACATCAACGCTCACAAGGAAGCGATCCAAGCCGACATCGCGAGGGCTCTCGCTCAAGCCCAGACCACGCCCGACACCGCAGCTGGGCAACAGATCATTGAACAGATCAAAGAGCAGGCCAGCGCCAACGCTCAGATCGCGGCCTACAGCGGTGGGTTTGCCCTTCTTGCATGGATCTTCGTTGGTGCGAGCATGTTGTTGGTGATCGCGGTTCTGTTCTTCGTCCTATCCAGGCGGAAGAGCCATGCGTAAGGTGGCGCGGACCTTGGAACCGGTGGTGAGGAAATGACGGCGGCCCAACTTACTGGAGTCAGAGGGCCAACCTCCGGTCGAAGCACGAGCTGCATGCGTGGCAGAGCCCGGGTTCGCTTACCTCAGGGCGCTGAGTTTCTGCCAGTCTTCCCAGCTGTATACCCAGGCGCCCCAGGTCTGTTCTGGGCGCACGGGGAAGGTGGAGCCGGTGAATTCGCAGGGGTCACCCACCAGGGTGTATTCGAACAGCCAGGCAGCGTTCTCGTCGGATAGCCCGGTGCATCCGTGGGAGACGTTCTCGCTGCCGTGGGATGCGTCGGCCCAGGGAGCGGCATGGAAGTACTCACCAGACCAGGTAATCCGCTGGGCGTAGTAGACCTCCAGCCGGTACCCTTCGGCGGATTCCTTGTCTACGCCGTAGGAGGTGGAGTCCATGATGGTCTTGAACTCCTTGTCCATGATCATCTTGGTGCCAGTCATGGTCTCGTAGCCAGGCTTTCCGGTACTCACCGGCAAGATCTTGACCACTTCGCCGTTGCGGTAGCAGGTGGTGGTGTGGGCATCGATATTTGTTTGCAGTACCCGCAGGTCGCCGTAACGGTAGTCGGCTGCGGCATCGTTGAGAATCCAGTTGTCGCCAGTTCGAAGACCCGCGGCGTGGACCTCGACGTGAGCCGTCGAGCCGATCTCCCAGTAGTTCTTCGGTCGCCACTGCAAGGTGTTCTCGTCGACCCAACCCCAAGCACCCTCCTGCACCGGGGAGGTGGTGATCGACGCCGTGCGCTCAATCGCGGCCCGGTCGGCTTCTGGCACCGGGAGATCGAAACGTACCCACACCGGCATGCCGTTACCGATCACCTCGCCATCGGCGAAGCGGAAATCGACCTCGGTCACCATCGGGGGATTAATCGTCGTCACCGAATGCGTGGAGGTGTGTGGATCCCCATTCACATCCTCGGCAGTCACCTCGACGGTGTAAGAGGCGCGGGGAAACAGCGAACCGCGATCCGGAAGAGCTTGGTTACCGTTCACCGTTGCGTGGAACACCGCGCCATTGGCAACGTCGGTGAACTTCACCGAGGTGGGCGTCCCGTCGGTGACATTGATCTCCAAGGGTTCGTTGGGCCACATCGCATCCAGGCCATGGGCCGCCGAGATGGTAACCGCAGGCACCGGTGGGTTCTCCACCCGTCGACGCTCTTCCTTGTGCTTGTCGTTCGTCTGGTTCGCCCCGGTGGACGAATCAGACGACTGCGTCGACGAACCGCCAGGGCTGCTGGAACAACCGGCAAGCAAAATGCCACCTGCACCCAGCAGGGCGGCGCGGCGGGAGAACGGACCCCAAGTCATGGGCAAATCCTAGGGCAGCACACGGTTCGACCGGATTAATCCACGTCTTGGTTGCACATCGTTTGCGCTGGGCGAAACCATGGGCTCTGCCGGAGAAGGTTCTGCTGCCGCAGAAAGCTATCGGTTCGGAGTATCCATCTCGGAGACGACCTCCACCGGCTGGGTGGTGGGTTGCTCCTCGGTGGCCGTTGGCTCGGCCACGGCCTGCGGCTCTTCCGCGACGACTGGTTGGGTCTCAGCTGCGGGCTGGCTCTCGGTGGGAGTAGCGGTTGACGCGGGAGCCTCGACGGTCGTCGTAGCTGTGGCGGTTTCCGTGGCGGTGACCGTGACCGGAACCACGGATGTGGCAGAACTCGGCTGCGGTGCACTGCTCGCGCCGATAGCGATGCCGGTGAAGAAGGCGATCAGCCCGGTCATCGTCACGGTGATGATGAACTTTGCCGAGCGGTGCTCCTGGGACCGATACCCGTACCACGGCTGCTGCGCGGTGGTCACGATCATGGCCGTGCTCTGGGAGGACCAACCGATGCGGTCTTCTGCCGCATCGCCGTACAGTGCGCCGAGCTGCGGCTGCGAATCCCCCGCTTGGGCTCTTCGCGGTGCCCTTCGTGCATTCAGCGCCTGTGAGTTGTCTGGTCGTGGGCACGACGAAGCGTCCCGTTTGTCCCCGAGCATTGGTTGTCCCCGATAAATCTGTTGTCCGTGTGGCGTTTCCCCTAACGCCTCGCGGCGAGTGTATCGGACAAGCAGCGATGCCAGGAACCCTCACTGGTAACCATGTTTCATGGCAACGCCGTTCGTCACCGGCGATGCCGGGCTCCCTGGCTCGGATTTCGTCCACCAGGCCGTGGCAACAACTGGCAACTCGGTCACCGTGCGGGAGCCCTCATTCCGCAGGGTCGTGGACCCGTCGTGGATGGGCAAGGACCAGGACATGGACAGGAAGCAGACCGGGTGCTAGCCAATATGATGGTTCCGCGAATACGCACACCCCCACCGTATGGGTGACTGAACGAGCAGTTGACCGAGCAGAGGAGTGAACGGTGAATCCGAGCCGACTGCCGACCGCCATTCGCGCCCACGCGTTCCACATCCTCGCAGCCCTGCTGGTGATCGCCTACCTCGTCGTGTCCTGGCGGGAGGCGCACGCCTACTTGGAGTACGACGAGGCCTACAACCTCCAGGTCATCGAATCCTTGGCCAGTGGCAATGGCTACAGCACCTTCGGTGCCCTGCAGAACGCAGAAGCGAAACCCTTCGATCCCTACATCTCCACCGGGCCGGTGATGCTGCTGCCCGGGGTACTCACCTGGCTCGCCGGGGGCGGTTACTCGTGGATGATGCGGCTTGTTCCGCTGGGATTCTTCACTCTGCTGGTGGTGTGCCTATTCGGTTTCACCCGGCAGTTCTGGGGCAAATGGTGTGGGCTCGCGGTCGCGGCCACACCCTTCCTGCTGATCGTCGGACGGCAGGATCTCATCAGCATCGGACTGGTGCCCGGACGCTACATCGGCGAGTTCGCTGCCCTGGGGTTGTTGGTCGCCGCAGCCTGGGCCGGGGCCAACAACCGGATCGGGTTGGCTGCGCTGTTGGCCGGATTGTCCTGCCAGACCAAATCGGTCTTCGTCGTCGGCGGTGCGTTGCTGCTGGCCGTCGTCTGGATTCACGACTGCGTCCAGAATCATCGCCCGGATTGGAAGGGGCTGGGTCGCGGGGTGCTGGGGGCTGTTGCTCCGACCCTGGTGTTTGAGGTGTATCGCCTGATCAGCCTCGGGTCGATGAGTGCGTACCGGGCGAGCATCGACGAGCTGATGGTCTTCCTCGACGGGCAGTCCGGCGACCCGGTGTTCCGTCCAGAGCGTTTCGGGGTGATGGCCGAGATCCTCACCATCCCTGGGATGATCCTGGTGGTGGTGGCCACCTTGTTCGTCGCGCTGCGCATCCTGTCGGCATCTCGCATACCGGCGGCTGCTGGCATCGATGCGGCCGCAACGGACCAGACTAAGTCTGGGAGCAGTTCCGGCGAGGCTCTGGTCGACGCCCAGCCCGCGCCGGATCGCGCCCTGGCTACCTGGTGCTGGGCCGCGCTCGTCGGCTACGGGTTGTTTGCGACGTGGAGCTGGATCTGGCAGGCCACCCAGGCTAGCCCTCGCCAGACCGTGCCGCTAATCATGCTGCTCCACGCGACCTGCGTGATCCTGGTCTTCCGGATGGGCTGGCCGCGCCGCTGGTGGGCGCCGGTGCTTGCCGCGATCATGGTCGCTCTCGCCATCGGACAAGGGATTCGCGCCGTGGGATACCTGGGAGCCGACGAGGCCCTCGATGATCAGCGGGAGGCTGCCAAGGTAATTCTCGCCTCGGGCACTGGTGCACTGCCGGTCTACGGGGCATGGTTCCAATTGCCCGAATACCAGCTGCTCACCGGCATTCACCATGAGAACCGTCCCGGAGTCGATGCCCCCACCATCGACGTGTACACCGATCTGATGGCCGCCTCTATGCTGGAGGAGGAGACACCCGATGCCATGGGCTTCCTGTCGCAGTGCCGGGGAGCGGTGCTGTACGAATCATCAACGGTGGTGGTCTGCAGGCGATGAGTGCATGCCTGGATGTGGTTCACTGGTGTGGTTAGGTTCAACCGGGAAGGATCCACGATGACTGATCTGACGATCGTCATGCCCGCATACAACGAGGCCGATGGCATCGCGGACTTCCTCACCGACCTCGACACACGCTTCGAACCTGAGGTCCGGATCATCGTCGTCAACGACGCATCCACCGACGACACAGCCGAGGTGGTGGAGGGCCTCGGGTTGTCCCGGGTGGAACTGATCGACTCCCCGGTCAACGTGGGCCACGGTCCCACCACCATCAAGGCCCTGCAGGCAGGTGTGGCCGCCGGGACCAGAATGGTGATGGCTGTCGACGGGGACGGTCAGTTCGACGTTGGGGACATGCACCGTTTGGTGGACATCGCGCTGGCCGCCGAAAGTGATGTGGTGGAGGGCAGTCGCTTCGAGCGTGGTGACCCGCTGTTTCGGATGCTGACCTCCCTTGCCACCCGGGTGCTGGTGGCGTCGCGGTGCGGCATGTGGCCCAAGGACGCGAATACCCCACTGCGGGTCTACCGGGCCGATGTGCTCGCCGACCTGCTGGGGCGCATCCCGCAGGATGCGATGACTCCCAACCTGTTCATGTCGGTTCTCTCCCGTCGTCGTCGCCTGGCGTTAATCGAGATACCGGTGAAGTGTGGTGTGCGCCGCGGCGTCACGACCGAGGGCTCGACCTGGGGCCAGCGACGCCGGTGGTTGCCCACCAAGCGTTTCCTGCGATTCTGCACCGATGCCGTCGGCCAGTGGTTCGGTACGAGAATCCGGTGACGATGTCCGAACCACCCGACGACGTGACGATGCCCGCCACTCCCGGTGGGATGCCGCCTGTCCCCGATGAACCGGTGCGCGGCGAGTATTCCCCGGAGCAGCCTGGGGCGACGGAATCCAAGCCCCACGTCACCTTCACCTTCGCCAGGTTCATCCGGCTGGCAAAGCAGATGACCAAATACGGCATCTTCGGGGGCATGGGTGCTGCCACCGATTTCGGCGTCTACACCGTGCTGGTCACATACGCCGGGCTGATGCCGGTGGCTGCGAATGTGCTCTCGATCCTTGCCGGAATCGCCCTGAGCTTCACCTTGAACTCCCGGTTCACCTTCGGGCGCACCGACCACGCCTGGGCGCGCGGCATGCGCTTTCTCACCGTCGGATTGCTCGGCTTGGGCCTGTCGACGGCCATGCTTGCCGGGCTGACCCAAGGCCTGCAGCTGAGCCCGGTCATCGCCAAATTGATCACTTTGCCGTTGATCGCCTTGTTCCAGTTCGTGGTCAACAAGTTCTGGTCCTTCGGCACCCTGGGCTGAAGGTGAGGGCACCGGGTGCCAATACGGCCATACACGGGAACCCGTGACCGCTGAACTCCTGCGTGGGAGCCCAGCGGCCACGTAAAGGGATCAGCCGACGTCAATACGACGTGGACCCGCCTGCCAGGCCTTCCACGCCGATTCGACGATCTCGTCGAGCCCGGCCGTTGAGCGGAAGCCCATGGTGCGCTCCAGGCGGTCAGCATTGGCGATCAGCTTCGGCGGATCGCCAGCCCTGTGCCCCTCGACCACCGCCGTGGTGTCCAACCCGGTGACTCGCCCGATCGCTTCGATAACCTCCTTGACCGAGGAGCCCTGGCCGGTGCCAACGTTGAAGATATGCTCGGTCATGCCGGTGTCCAGGGCCGCGATGGATTCGATGTGGGCCTGGGCAAGGTCACGCACGTGCACGTAGTCACGAATGCAGGTGCCGTCCGGGGTGTCGTAGTCGTCGCCGAAGATCCGCGGCGCCTCGTTCTTGGCAAGCCGGTCGAGGACCATCGGAATGAGGTTCATCACCACCGAATCCCCCAGGTCCTCCCAGCCGGAACCAGCGACGTTGAAGTAACGCAGTGCCACCCACTTCAGCCCCCAGGCGCGGGCGCAGTCGGCGAGGATCCACTCGCCGATCAGCTTGGTGCGTCCGTAGGGGTTAATCGGGTTCCCCACCACATCCTCCGACACCACCGCGACGTCGGGTTCACCGTAGGTTGCAGCAGAGGAGGAGAAGATCATCTTGTCCACCCCGGCGGCCTGCATCGCGGTCAGCACATTGACCAGCCCGCCAATGTTCTGCTGGTAGTAGAACAATGGCTCGGCGACAGACTCCCCAACCTGCTTCTTGGCTGCAAAGTGGATGACCGCATCAACGTCATGGTTTTTCAGCACCTCGGTGATCCGTCCGAGGGCCCCGTCGGCGGCGATGTCGAACTGGACGAGCGTGGCGTCGCCGACCCGCTCAGCGGTGGAATTAGACAGGTCATCAATCACGACGACGGGGGTGCCCTGCTCACGCAGCAGGCGAACGACGTGGGCACCGATGTAACCAGCGCCTCCGATCACGCACACGGTCATTGGGCGGTCCTTTCTTCGAATGGCTTTGTCCCCGATGCTAGTCAGCTGTGCCGCATCGGTGTTGTCATCTGAGGCTCTGGGAACGTCCCGTCGCAGTGTGCCGTACCGGGCAGACCGGGATGCCCGCTAGACTCGACCCGACATCGTCTGCACGCGAGGAATGCCTTGAATCCCGACACATGGTTGATTGTTCCCCTCTACAACGAGGGCCAAGTGGTTGGTGACGTCATCCGTCACGCCCGGGAGTCCTTCTGCAAGATCGTCTGCGTGGACGATGGCTCGCGGGACGACTCCGGTCAGATCGCCGCCGATGCGGGGGCTGTTGTGGTCACCCACCCGGTGAACCTCGGCCAGGGCGCAGCCCTGCAAACCGGCATCCGCTACGCAATGGGCGACCCGGCGGCGAACTACTTCGTCACCTTCGATTCCGACGGCCAGCATCGCACCGAGGATGCCGAACGCATGGTGCAGCGACTGCGCACCGAGGAGTTCGACGTGATCCTCGGCTCCCGATTCCTGGATTCTGAGGTGGAGGCTGGCCTGCTCAAGCGGATCGTGCTGAAGGCCGCGGTGCTCTTCGAGCGGATGACCACCAAACTCAAGGTCACCGATACCCACAACGGCCTGCGGGCGCTGAACCGCACTGCTGCCGAGAAGATTCACATCCGGCAGAACCGCATGGCTCACGGCTCCGAGATTCTCCAAGAAATCGCAGTTCACAAGCTGCGTTATTCCGAAGAGCCGGTCCACATCATTTACACCGAATACTCCATGGCCAAGGGACAGTCGCTGTGGAATTCGATCAACATCCTCGACGAACTGTTCCTGAACAGGGGTCTGTGACATGGGTAACCAGATCATTATCCAGGTGCTGCTGATCCTGGTGCTGCTGTTCCTCATGGCGGTGCTATTCATCCAGCGCCCTGGCGCCCGCTCCTTGGCGATCCGCCGTCTCACCTACGGCGGGCTCATGGTGGCTGCGATCTTGGCGGTGCTGTTCCCCGGATGGCTCACCTGGCTGGCCGGACTGGTCGGCGTTGGGCGTGGCACCGACCTGCTGCTCTACGGGCTGGTGCTGGTGTTCATCTCCCATTCGATGGCCTCTAAGAGCCGCCATGCCCAAACGGACCACAAATTCACCGAGTTGGCCCGTCACACCGCCATCGCCGAGGCTGAGAACGCAGCCGAAGCCGGGAAACGATTGTCGGCCGGGCCTGATCAGACGGCCACTGCCGTGCACTAGAGTTGTGAGCTACCCGAGGCGAAGGAGCTTCCATGACCGTTGACGTCCTGTTTCCCTACTACGGGGATGTCGATCTGATGAAGAGCGCCGTTCTCAGCGTTCTCACCCAGACCTACACCGACTTCCGGCTGATCGTCATCGACGACGGTTACCCCGACGACTCGATCCCCGGATGGTTCGAATCCTTGGGCGACGAACGGGTGAGTTACGAGCGTAACGAGACGAACCTGGGTGCCAACGGCAACTATCGCAAGGCCGTCGGGAAAGTCACCAACGACTTGGCCGTGATGATGGGCGCCGACGATATCATGCTGCCCAACTACCTGCAGTGGCTGGTGGATGCCGCGGAGGCCCACCCCGATGCCGATATCTTCCAGCCCGGGGTCGTGGTGATCAATGAGAACGGTGCCCAGGTGCACGGGCTGACCGAGAAGATCAAGGACGTCTACCGTCCCGGCGGTTCGGGCCAGCGCATCCTCACTGGTGAGCAACTGGCCGCCTCGCTGCTGCGTGGCAACTGGCTGTACTTCCCATCCTTGGGGTGGCGGGCCTCGGCGATGAAGGACATCGGTTTCCGTACCGGTCTCGACGTCGTGCAGGATCTCGCCTTGGCCCTTGATGTCGCGATGCGCGATGGCAGCCTGCTCTTCGACGACGTGGTGGCCTTCATGTACCGCCGCCACTCTGCATCGGACTCCTCAGTGCGTGCCCTCACCGGGACCCGTTTCGACGAGGAGCGTCGCTTCTTCTTGATGATGGCCGAGGAGATGGAAGCACTGGGCTGGAAGAAGGCTCCGGCCGTCGCACGCAATCATCTGTCCTCCAGGCTGCACGCTGGAACCCTACTGCCCAAGGCAGCGCTCAAGGGCAACTGGGAGGGTGTGCGCAATCTGGCCCGCCACGTCATCCAATGACCGCGACGGTGGGCGGGTGAATGGTTCCGTTCACCGCTGCTGCCTACCGGCGGGCCGAGAGGAGTCGAGATGCCGCGCGTGAGTGTCATCGTGGCCGCCCACAACGCTCGGGCCACGATCGCCAGGGCGGTCGAATCGGTGGCTGCCCAGACCACGGATGACTGGGAACTGCTCGTCATCGACGATTGCTCCACCGACGACACCGTCGCCATCCTGGAATCCCTTGCCACCAAGCTCGATGGCAGGCTGAAGGTATTGTCCACCGTCACCAATCAGGGCCCGGCAGCGGCGCGCAATGTGGGCTTGGAAGCTGCGGGCGGAGAGTGGATCAGCTTCCTGGATTCCGATGATGAGTACCTGCCTGAGCGGCTGGAGATGATGCTCGGGGCCACCGATGAGAGCACCGACGTCGTGGCCTGCGCCCATCTCATCGTGTCCACCGACGGTTCTGAAAGACTGCGGGCCCCCAAACGTACCGGGAACATGTCTGGGCCCGCTGCGGCTGCGGCCACTCTTGCCGAGACACAGAGCAATTACGTGTGGGACAAGATGTTTCGCGCCAAGGTGATTACCGGGCTACGTTTCCCACCGATCCGGCGGGCCGAGGATAACGTCTTCACCGTCTCGGTGTTGTCCCGAGCCCGCAATGTGCGTTACCTGGCCGAGCCCGGTGTGCGGTATTACGTCTCGCCCACCTCATTGACGTGGGGATACGTTGCCACCCAGCAGGAGACCGCCGCCTTGGTCGAGTTGCTGCGTCAGGCGGTGGACGAGCACACCGATGCGGTCACCGAGCGCGCCCTGGCCACCTCAAAGACCGCCGCTTGGCTCTCGGTCGCCCACCAGGGGATCACCGCGAAGCCATCCGCGGAACGCGTCGGTCACGTCCGGGGATGCATCCGGGCCCTCGGCTGGGATGAGATCGCGGACACACTACGCACCCACCCGCTGTTGGGCCTTGCGGCAGGAGTGATGAAGCTGCTGCCCGGCCCGTACACTGCCTTGTACGCCGCCTATGCGTCGCGAGTCTACGGGGTGGAGGCCTGAGCCCTGCCCAGTGCGATGCAACGCAGCGGGGTTCAGCCCAGATCCGTCGCCGGTTGCCCGCTAGACAAGCGACGGCGGTGCCGCACCAAGGTGATGACGTGTACGGCAACCCCTGGCAGCGGGCCGATGCCCAGGGCCAGGATGGCCCGAGTCACCAGGTCCAGGGGTAGGGCAGCGATACCGAAGGCGCAGACGGCCGCGATGAACCAACCGCCGGTGTAGGCCCGGTGGGCGCTGATGCCCAGGGTGGCGGCACCGGTGAGCACCAGCCAGCCCATCCCGGCGGCCGCGACGGTGAGCGCACCGACGGTGAACGGGGCCACTTGGTAGGCCGACCCGTAGATCGCCCGGATGATCCACGGCCCGATGAGCCCCGCCAGGATCCCACCGATGACACCGATACCCAGCACGCCCGCCATGAAAGTGAAGATCACCTTGAGATTGCGGCCTTGGTCGTGGGTGAATTTGTTGATCGCCACCCCCTGAACCGCTTGGAGCGGAATCATGATGGGTGCCCTGGTGAGGGTGATTGCGAGGATCGTCCCCGCCAGCACGCCGGAATCCACGTCGCCTCCGGTGGCCCGCAGCAGGGCGGGGAAACCGGTGACGAGCAACGCCCAGGAGGCCGACGACAGCATCGTCATGATGTTGTTGCGCAACAGTTTCCCGAGCGGAACGTCGGCCCGGGCCGCGAAGGAACCTCGCCCCGAGGTGGTGAACAGGCAGAACAAGATCCACACCGCGGCGGGTAGCACCACGCTGATCTGGACAGGCAGCAGGGCCCGGGCGAGCACCAGCCCGGCGACGAGGGCCCCGATGGGCCGCACGATCGCCTCCACGCCGATCAGCCAAGCGAAGGTGTACCAGGATTTCTGGCCGGATAGCGCCCCCAGGGTGGTGAAGTGACCCGCGCTGAGCACTACCCCGGCGACGACGGCGAGCACGACCCACGGCGAGCTACGATGGAGGAAAACCCCTAGCCACAACGGTGAGGTGGCGGCGATGATCGCACCCACCGATAACCCCAGGATGAGCGCGGCTGTCTGAACCCGGGCACCTGCACCCCGGTCGGTGGACAGCTGCGATGCGGTCACCGCACGAGTGCTCTCGGTCTGTACCCCGGCGATGATGCCGACGATCCCGAAATACAGCGACCAGAAGACGAGGAATTCCGCGTTGTCGTCCACCGACAGCACCCGTGCCGTGAGGACGGTGATGATCAAGCTGGCGGCCGCCGAGACGACCGAGGCCACCAGGATGGCCGTGGTTTGTCCCGCCGAAGCAGGTGGGGTCCCGGAGTCGTCGTCGCGCAGGGCGCTGGATTCATCACTCACGCGGGGGAGTCTAGTGGTGTGTTTCGTATTCGCTTCGGCTAAGGCATCACTTTCAGATGAATCTGCCGACGCGAGAGTGGAAGACATGTGGCCTTGGCTTTGGCGGTTAATCACTGGGCGTGGAAGTGAAAACGGGGTCAATGAAGCGGGCGACGAGGGTGACCTGATCATTGAGCTGGGCTTCACAGACCTCTTCGAGACGCTCTTTGCGCCGCCAAGCGGCCCACTTAGCCTGCTCAATGGCGCCGTAGCCCTTCAAATGAGGGCTGACAGGTTCGAGGGCCACGCCACGGTAGCGGGCGACGGCTTCGGCGGATCGCCGCAGTTCGTGAGGGTTGAAACCATGACGGCAGAGTTGGACGATATCGACGTAGTCGCGCCATCTGGTGCTGGTGATGCCGCGCTCCAGGATGGTGACGGCTTTCTCAGCAATGGTTGTCTCGGCCGCGTATCCCAGTAGCTGCAACGGCTCGCCGAGTACTCGGTCGATTGAAACGATGCAAGGTTCTGGAATGATGGGATCTCCTGTGGAAACATCCCATGCCGAAGTACCCTTCCATGGCCCGATGCATGCGTTCACGCGTACCCGGTATCCGCCGGTAACCGGCGCGTTCTCGAATCTCTTGGACGCTGATGCTGTTGATGTCGAAGGTGACGCCGTCATCGGATGGCACCTTGGCGAGTTGGGTCACGACGAATGTGAGATGTTCGGGAGTAACGTCGGCGTTGATCACGTTCGCATCGGCGTCCTTGGTGGGGCGACGAACGCCGTTAGCGGCGAGCAAAATTCCGCCTTTGAGCACGAAGTCATCTCCATGTTCACTGCGGACGAGGCGGTCCAAAAAGGACTCGAGTAGATGGCGAACCAGGTATTCCTGGGTAGGTGTCGGTCTTGCGGTTTTACTCGCCGTGGATCGAGCCTTGGATTGGAGGATAGTGAAGACTTCTTCGCCGCGCGTCATGACAGTGTCTCCAGGGCGTGAAGGATCGGAGCCTTGGCTCGGGGGAGCTGCAGGGCGATCTGCATCAGGGTGCTAGGTTTCCCGCTGCGGCGCAGCCATTCCTTGAGGGCATCTCGTGCGGTCTCGTAGCCGAGCTGGCCACGCAGGCGGAACGCGTCCGCGATGCAGCGTTCGGGGGAGTAGAGCCCGATCGACAGATCTGTGCCTTCGACGAAGATCTCGTCGCGACCGAGGTCGAAGGTGGCGGCATCGAACTGGTGCCAGGTGATCGCGTGCTCGGTTGCGGGGTGGCGCCCGCCACGAGGGATTGCGACATCAAGAGTGTCGGGAACGGCGTCGGTCAAGTCATGGTGGGCGAGCGCAGAAGTGAGGCAGATCGTTGCGTCGGATCGCCGGGTCGCAGCTTCGACCATGTCCCAGTCCATGGTCGGCGTGTCTGCAGGGAGGTAGATGCCACGTGCGACTCGGGTCAGGTCGCCGGCGCAGGCTGCCCGGTAGAGGCCGGTGCGGGACAGTCCGGCGCGGTCAGCGGTTGATGGGGTGATTGGTTTCATAGTCGCACCTCAACTCGGTCGGTACGGAATGTCTACAGATGCTAGTAGCTGATGACGTTTCATTCCACTCCGGTGCCGAAGTGCAGAGAAACAAAACGCGTCCCTATAAGTCGACAGGGCGGTTTTGGTTCTGGGGTGTGAATCGTGTGGGATGTCGGTACTAATGGGACGAGATGTAGCTTGTGGGCTCACCGGGGATACGGTGTCGGTCTATTCGCCCTTGCTGAGCCAGTTCTGGACGTGGTGGGCTTCCGGTCGCGATCCCGGGCATCGAGTGATGATCATGACAGTTGAGGCGCACGGATGCGCCGTTGTCGCTGTGCCCTCGTGTTCGGTGTCTAGCGGGCCAGGCGCGGGTTGCGTTTAGTTGGTGCTCGCGTGATCCTTTCGCCGCTTAGATGCTCGGGATGCAGGTCTCGGTTGGGGCATGAGCTCTACGGTGCGTTCACGTGCACGGGTGCAGGCAACGTAGATTTTGCGGTGCAGGTCTCGAGTGCTGTCGAGGCCGGCGGCCAAGGCTTCCTGCTCCTCGGGTTTCAGGTGGAGTCCGACGACCTGCCACTCGCAGCCTTTGGCCTGGTGGGCTGTCAGGCCAGGAACTGGACGCCCAGAAAAGATCAGTCGTTCCTGCAACTGGGCGAGCCGTTTCGTGTGGCTGTGGTGAGGCGGACGTAACTCTCGCGCCGACACGCTATTGATCCGCCTTAGCCAAGGGGTTGCGCGTCCTGGCCGGTGAAAAAGTGCTGCGAGCGACCTTCGCCGCTCGCAGCACTCGTGGACAACCAAGGATCACATCAAGTGATCCGGTCAACTCGTCACGGACGCTTGGTTACATTCCCCGCAGGGTCGGCGACCAAGGTGCCACCCTCGAAGTCCTGGGTGCATCCCGACGCGTCGCAGGTGACGTCGCTGGTCGGGTACCCCAAGGAGCCTCGCTCGTAATCCTGGGCGACCCAGGCATCCAGCAGCTTGCCATACATGAAGAAGGTGTCACCGGCAGGGTTGGTCATGATCCGCCCCGTCTCGTAGAGCTGGTAAGAGGCCGCGTCGCTCAGCTCGATGACGTTGCTCGTCGGGTAGCCCAGAGGGCCGTTACCCCAGCCGCTGCGCTCCCAAGCCATCCGGGAATCCCCGATGGACTCGTACACCTGCCCGTTCGGTGACAGCAGCAGTGCGCCGCCCATGAAGTCCTGGTAGCGCCAGCCGCGGTACTGCCAGTTAACCTCGCTGGTCGGATAACCGAGAATGCCGTGCTCGTAGTTGCGTGCCGACCACTCGGCGAGAATCGGACCGTACATGGCATGAGTCCCTACGTCATCCTGCTCATACGACATGATGCGTCCATTCTCGTAGAGCTGGTAAGAGGCTTCGGCTTCCTCATCCAACCACGCGATGCCGCTGACCGGGTAGCCCAGTGGGCCAGGAGCCCAGCCGCTCGCGGCCCAAGCTTCGCGAATCGGCCCGTACGACTCGTATACCTGACCGTTCGGTGACAGCAGCAGTGCGCCCTGCTCGAAATCCTGGAACCGCCAGCCACGGTACTGCTCTTGGTTGGCGGAGATCGGGAGGCCCAACCAGCTGGCATCTGCTCCCCAGTTGAGCCACGACATCAGGATCGGTCCATATAGGGTGTATGCCCCGATGTCTGGATCCCAGGTGATGCGTCCATTCTCATAGAGTTGGTACGCCCCGCCCTCGGGCAGCGGCACCTCATTGTCTACCGGGTAACCGACGGGGCCAGTCTGGTAGCCCTCGGCTGCCCAGGCGGAACGGATTCCGCCCTTGGATTCCACCCAGGCGCCATCGGGCTTCTGCAACAGTTCCCCACCCTCGAAATCCTGGTAGTGCCAGCCTCGATCCTGTTCCCGGAACATTCCCAACGGGAAACCGAGCCAGCCGTGCTCCAGATCACGCTGGGCCCATTGCTCGTAGACCGGGGATTTGACCCACGATGTGTGCCCGTTCGGAGCTTGGTATAGGAAACCATTCTCGAAGCCCTGGTAGCACCATCCGCCACGCAAGCCGCACACATAGCCGCCCACCGATCGACCAGGGCCGTTGAGCCCGCCGTATTGTCGCCATGCGGAATCCATGGGTGTGCCAGGAGAATAGTCTGCTTGTGCCCGGGCCGGTGACCCGAGTTCGACGAACCCCAGGGCGCCCAAGACCATGAGCAGTGCCACAAGGGGTGACATTACTTTGTTCATATCTGCACCTTCATCGGTCGCGAGGATTGATACGGGGCCAGGAAGGCCCCGGTTGCCGCCGGCGCCACCCTAGTGGCCTCGGCGGGCAACAGAACCTGATGCTGGTGGGGTGGTGTTCCAAATGATGAGGAGTGCTTGTATCCGGTGCCCCATGGCCGTGCAGGCACAGCCGCACACGGCGTGACCGGTCCCCGAAACCCCGCACGAACGACCTCCCCGTCAAGTCATTCACGTTCAGTTCCTTCCATCCTGCACGCAAAGCTCCCTTGTGGCGTGGGGGCTCGCCGAATCACGCCGATGATGGCAGCGAGCGACGGCCCGGGCCGGGTAGGCTTTCGGAAGCACTCCAGGTGAGGGTGCCCGTCTTTTCGCCGAGGAGAATCGTGGACGCAGATCTGGTAGTGGTGGGATCCGGGCTGTTCGGTCTGACCATCGCTGAACGAGTCGCCAACATGGGCCGCAAGGTCGTCATTGTGGAACGCCGCAGCCACATCGGTGGCAATGCCTGGTCGGAATTCGAACCGACCACCGGCATCGAGGTACACCGCTATGGTGCCCATCTGTTCCACACCTCCAACAAGAAGGTCTGGGACTACGTCAACCGGTTCACCAGCTTCACCGGCTACCGGCACCGCGTGTACACCACCCACAAGGGAGTCGTCTACCCAATGCCGGTGAACCTGGGCACAATTAACCAGTTCTTCGGCGCCGCGATGGGTCCCGACGCGGCCCGCGCCCTGGTCAAGGAGCAATCTCAGGAACTCGGTGACAAGGAACCGGAGAATTTCGTGGAGAAAGGGATCCAGCTGGTTGGGCGCCCGCTGTACGAGGCATTCTTCATGAACTACACCGCCAAGCAGTGGCAGACGGCCCCCGAGGAGTTGCCCGCATCCATCGTCTCCCGCCTGCCGGTGCGTTATACCTACGACAACCGCTACTTCAACGACACCTACGAGGGACTGCCCACCGACGGCTACGGCGCCTGGCTGACCCGGATGGTGGAATCCCCGGACATCACGGTGCTCACCGGCACCGATTTCTTTGACGAGACCCACGAGTACTCGAAGTCGAAGGTCGTCGGCACGGTCCCGGTCGTCTACACCGGCCCCATTGACCGCTACTTCGACTACTCCAGCGGTGACCTGTCGTGGCGCACCATCGACCTCGCCGAGGAGGTGCTCACCAGCACTGGTGATTTCCAGGGCACCTCGGTGATGAACTATGCCGACCTCGACGTCGATTACACCCGCATCCACGAGTTCCGTCATTTCCACCCCGAACGTGACTACCCGAGTGATAAGACGGTCATTCACCGCGAGTACTCCCGCTTCGCCACCCGCGACGACGAGCCTTACTACCCGGTCAACACCGACGACGACCGCGCGAAGCTGGCCGCCTACCGTGCGGCCGCGGAGGGCGAACCCCACGTCATCTTCGGCGGGCGCTTGGGTACCTACAAGTACCTCGACATGCACATGGCCATCGCATCGGCGCTGATGACCTTCGAAACCAAGTTGCAGCCCTTCTTCGAGCAAGGAACCCCCTTCCCCAGCGGAGGGGCCGAGGCGTGAGTGTCATGACTGAACGGATGCCGGTCCCTGCGCAGTGGGATACTGATGTCTCTCATGTCACCGCACAGGGGTACCGGATTGCCTCGCGGGTCATCTTCCCTCAGGGCGGCGACTTGGATGTCCTGCCGTTGTACGTCGACAAGAACCACGACGACGTCGTCCAGCTACGCCCCGAGAACATTCTCGGTCGCGACAGTTTCCGCATCGTCGCCGGGGAAAGGGTCAGCTTCGGCTCTTATTTCAATGCCTTCGCAGCTTCCTACTGGCGTCGCTGGACCGTCGTCAACGAGGTGCGGCTGGTGATCAATACCTCCGGCGCCGGGCAGATCGCCGTCTACCGCACCAATGCCCGCGGGGTGCCGCTGCGCATCGACACCCGCGACATCGCAGGTGATGCCATTCAGTCGGTCTTCGACCTGCCGCTGCAGACCTTCGGCGACGGGGGTTTCTACTGGTTTGAGATCATCGCCGCCACCGAGGTGGTGCTCGATTCCGCCCAGTGGTGGGTGGCCGAGTCCGATCGCCCGCACGGCACCCTCACCTTGTCGACGACCACCTATAACAAGCCTGACTATGTGGTGCGCAACTTGGGTTTGATGAGCCAGGACCCGAACCTGCTGGGTGTGCTCGACCAGGTGCTGATCGTCGACCAGGGTACCGAGAAAGTCGTCGATGAGCCCGGCTATACCGAGGCAGCGGCCAGCCTAGGTGAGTTGGTTGATGTCATCGAACAACCCAACATGGGCGGATCGGGTGGTTTCGCCCGCGGCCAGTACGAGTCCACCGTGCGCGGGCTCAGCGACTACGTCGTGCTGCTTGACGACGACATTTCCATTGAGACCGAATCGTTCATCCGCCTGGCCACCTTCGCCGACATGTGCAAGAGCCCAACCCTTGTTGGCGGACACATGTTCGACCTGCTGAACCGCACATCCCTGCATACCTTCGGGGAGATCGTTGACCCGAACACCTGGCAGCCCACCGTGCCTGGTGCCGACCAGTACCTGTCGCACAATTTCAACAAATACGGTCTGCGTGAGTCGCGGTGGATGCACACCAGGATCGACGTTGATTACAACGGCTGGTGGATGTGCCTCATCCCCACCCGAGTGATCCGCGAGGTCGGGCTGTCATTGCCGCTCTTCATCAAATGGGACGACGTCGAATACGGCTTGAGGGCCCGCGACCATGGCTTCCCGACGGTCTCTTTGCCAGGCTCTGCCGTGTGGCACATCGCCTGGGGTGACAAGGACGACCTCGTCGGCTGGCAGGCCTATTTCCACGAACGCAACCGGCTGCTGACCTGCATGCTGCACACCAGTAGACCCAAGGGCGGCCAGGTTCTCTACTATTCGCAGACCCAGGATCTCAAGCACTTGGTGTCGATGCAGTACTACACGATCCAGGGCCGCCTACTCGGTCAGCGCGACCTGCTCGCCGGGCCCAGCCAACTACACGACCTGCTGGTGACCCGCAATGCCGAGGTGCGCGGCATGGCTAAGGAGTACTCGGATTCCCAGCTCAAGCCGGAATACGAGAACTTCCCGCCGATCCGCACCACCAAGATCGCGAAGCCACCGCGTCGCCGGGCCCGTAACGAAGACGATCCCCGCGAGGCCCTGCCGATCAACGAGAGCAGGCTGCGGCTGATACTCAAGGGCGGTTTCGCGGTGCTGCGGCAGTTCCTGCCGATGGACGAACACGCCACCGAGAACCCCCAAGTGCACATCCCCCACAAAGACAACAAGTGGTGGAACACCGCCCAGTGGGATTCGGCTCTGGTCTCCAACGCGGAGGGTACCGGGCTGAGCTGGTACCGGCGCCAGCCAAAAATGACCAAGGCGCTGATGGGGGAATCGGTCTCCAATCATGTCAAACTCCTGCAGAACTGGGACCGGCTGGCGGCCGAGTATCGCGAGGCATTACCGCGGATCACTTCCCTGGAAGCCTGGGAAGCTACCTTTGGCATCACCCACGACGCGAACGATCAGGCCTCCGCACGTGCCGAGGTGAACGACTAGGTGCAATCATCAGTTCTTGCCGATCAACCTCTTCGTGCGCCCGGCCATAGTGCCGGGCTGCTGGAGTTGTTCCGGTGGTGGTTCCTGCTGAGACTCCTGGTGAAGAAGGAACTGCGGATCCGTTACCGGGGCTCGGTGCTCGGCATGGTGTGGAGCTATGTGAAACCGGCCGTGCAGCTGGGGGTCTACTACGTGGCGATGGGTCACTTCCTGGGGCTGGGGCGGTCCATCCCCGGCTACGTCGTGTACCTGTTTGCTGGCATGGTGATGATCTCCTTCTTCAACGAGATCATGCTCAACACCACCCGGTCGATCATCTTCAACGCCCCACTGGTCGGCAAGATCTACATGCCTCGGGAGCTGTTCCCGGTCTCCAGCTTGTGGGTGGCTTTCGTCCATGTGGTGCCGCAGATCGTCGTGCTCGTCGTGGGTGCCCTGCTGATGGGCTGGCGCCCGGGTCTGCTGAATATCCTCGCAGCGATCGCAGCGCTGGTTCTGGTCGGTATCTTCGCCCTGGGGCTCGGGCTGATGTTCGCAGCTTTCAATGTCTATTTCCGCGATGCTGAGAACCTCGTCGAGCTGCTCATGATGGTGGCCATCTGGGTCTCCCCAGTGTTCTACCAGTGGTCGATGGTGGCTAGTTCGGTCCCCGGATGGGTGTTCGGCGCCTATCTGGCCAATCCGCTGGCAATGAGCGTCGAGTTGGCTCATTTCGCCTTCTGGGTGCCCCTGGAAGGGGTCGTGGCCCCCGGGACTTCGCAGGCCTCGCTGATGCCGGGCGGTATTGGGATGTTGCTCGGTATCGCTGTGGTGATCGGCGTCGCCTTGCTGCTGTGTGGTCAACTGGTCTTCCATCGCCTTGAGGGCAAATTCGCCCAGGAGCTGTGATGGACGATTCGCGATTGCTCATGGCCCGGCTGGCGAATGTCACCAAGGCATTCGACCTGCGGCACACCCGCTCCATCAAGGAATACGTTGTATGGCTGGCGACCGGACGCAAAGGCGACTTTTCGGAGACCTTCAACGCCCTCGATGACGTCAGCTTCGATATCCACCAGGGTGAATCCGTCGCTCTGCTCGGGTTCAACGGTTCCGGGAAGTCCACCACCCTCAAACTGGTCTCCGGGGTGCTGCTGCCCGATGAGGGCAGCGTGCAGGTGCGTGGCCGGGTCGCCGGGCTCATTGAGGTGGGTGCTGGGATGCACCCCGACCTCACCGGGCGGGAGAACGTCTACCTGAATGCCGCCATCTTGGGCCTGGACGAAGCCGAGGTCGATGACCGGTTCGATTCCATCGTTGAGTTCTCCGGCATTGAGAAGTTCATCGATACCGAGGTGAAATTCTATTCCTCGGGCATGTACATGCGTCTGGCCTTTTCCATCGCGGTTCACTCGAACCCCGACCTATTCCTCGTCGATGAGGTGCTGGCCGTGGGCGATGAACCCTTCCAGCGCAAGTGTATCGATAAAATGCTCGAATTGCGGGCCTCCGGACAGACCCTCATGGTGGTCTCGCATGATCTAGACCTGATCAAGACGGTGTGCGAGCGTGGGATCGTGTTGCGCAACGGTCAGTTGCTCCTTGATGCGGACATCAACGAGGCTGTCGATTATCTTCGAGCTCTCGACGGATGAGAGGTAGTCATGTGGATTGAGGTTGTGCCGTTCGCGCTCATGACGCTCGGCATTCTGGTGATTCCGGGTACCCTCATCGGTCTGGCATCCGGGCTGCAGTTGCGTGCTGCGATCCTGTTCTCCCCGCTGGGCAGCGTCGCGACCGCGGCGATGGCCGCCATCGCCGCGAACCTGCTCGGCATTGGCTGGGGATTGCTTCCGATGCTCGTCATGACGGCCATCGTCACGGGGGCCGGTTTCGGTGCGACGAAGCTGCTCACCAAGATTTCGTGGCTGAGTGCTCCCGGGGAGGATGCCCCTTTCGGTGCGACGAAGCTGCTCACCAAGATTTCGTGGCTGAGTGCTCCCGGGGAGGATGCCCCAACCAGAACCACCGTCTGGTGGACCGTCGCCGGTGTAGGGGTCACCGCGGTCATCATGGTGGTGCGTGGGATACAGATGATTGGTTCTCCCGACTGGTTCTCCCAGACCTATGACAACGTCTACCACCTCAGCGCGGTGCGCTGGATCCTGGACACCGGCAACGGATCATCGCTGAAAATGGGTGTGACGAGCACCGACGGGTCTGGTTACTTCTACCCGTCGGCATGGCACGACGTGGTGTCGCTGTGCCTGCGCACGATGGGCAGCGACGACGTGGTGACTGGGACGAACGGGCTGGTGCTGGTCGCGATCAGTGTGGTGTGGGCCTTCGGCTGCATTGCCTTGGCGGTGACGCTATTTCGTGACGAGCCTTTGGTTCTCGCGGCGACCGGGGCGTTGGCTCCGGCCTTCGCCGCATTCCCGCACATGCTCGTTGGCTACGGTGTGCTCTACCCGAATCTGCTCGGGCTGTGCCTGCTGCCCAGCCTGCTGGCTTTGATGACGTCCTTGCTGGGATTCGGCACCGGCCCGCGTATCCAACCCGCCGCGGCTCTGACCACTGCCGTGATCGGCATGATTGGTGCCGGGTTGGTGCATCCCAACGTCGCGCTGACCGTCATCTCCGTCGTCGGCATCGTCGCCATCGCGGCGTGGGCCGCCCCACAGGTGCGGGAACTGATCGATGTGGGACGGCTGGCACCGTTGGGTTGGTTGCGGATCGGGTTCGCCGTGGTATGGATTGCCGCAGCCATCGGCTTGTTCCTGGTCATCCGCCCGGTCCGCGAGGTAGCCACCTGGGGTCCGCAGCGCAGCATGCTCGACGCCATGATCGAGTCGGTCACCATCTCCCCGATGGATGCCACCATCCCGCTGCTGGGCTCGGGGCTCGCCCTGATTGGGCTGGTCATCGCCTGGCGTTCCCCGAAGTACAAGGTGATCGCCCTCATCCACCTGCTTTTGGTCTTTCTATGGCTAGTAGCTGGCGCCCAGTTGCAAGGGGCGATGCGCTACCTGTTCGTCGGCCCCTGGTACAACGACAACTACCGGCTGGGCGCGATGCTGCCGGTCACTGCTGTGCCTTTGGCGGTGTTGGCCGTGGTTACCGTCGTGCAATGGTTGCTGGGCTGGGGACGGCTGCAACGGGTGGCGACGAGCGTGTGGGTTCCCGTCGTCGTGGTGGGGCTGATCGTTCCGGCAACCCAGCTCGATCCGAACCAGGCGAAGATGGTCGAATGGGTGCGCGACCGCTACGAGATCGCGGATGATTCGCCGTTGGTGACCGCCGACGAGTATCAGGTGATCATGAACGCGGCACAGGTGATTCCCGAAGGTGAGCAGGTCGTGGTGAACCCGTGGAACGGCAGCTCGATGATCTACCCGCTCACCGGGGTGCAGGTCCTGGAGAAGCACATTCCGTCGTCCTCCACCCCCGAGCAGCGGGTGATCACCCAGGACCTCAACGAGATCACCACTAATCCCAAGGTGTGTGAGGTGTTGAGAGCCCGCCGCGCCATGTGGGTTCTCGACTTCGGCCAACGCCAGATGATCAACAACACCCGGATCAACTACCCAGGCTGGCGCAACCTGGCCTCGACTCCGGGTTTCGAACTGGTAGACCGGCACGGTGACGCATCCCTGTACCGGGTGGTCGCCTGCGGCTGAGATTGTGGGGGTTACTGGCTGCATGTGAGGGCGCGCAGCGCCTGGGGAATACAAGTTGCTGACTATTGCATGCGGGCTTGGCAGCGTGACATGAATCAGAAACCATGTCGGTGGTACCCGGATGTGATGCGGCCGATCCAGCGCTCTTGCTATGCCCCGTGGGACTGAGAAGAAAACGATGGAGACCGGCTATCCATTGCTGGAAACGCCCCCCTGGGGCTCTTGTCACCGGCCTCCTGCCTCCAGTGTAGACACGGATCAGGTATGGCCGCCAGGAATCATCACGGTGATGTTAGTCCAGGCCCAGAGGGTCGCGCAGCGGCTGCGCCAGGCTCTTGGAGAAGGTCCGGGTGATGTGGTCGTGGTCGTAGTAGACCGGAAGTCCACCGATGACCGGATAGCAGCGCTGGTCGTCGCAGAATAGGTCGGACAGGTCGATGGCCTTGACCTTCGGGTCGTCGGCGGTCAGCGCAGCCTCGTACTGCAGATCGGTACGCATCGCGGTGGTCTTGTCGGTGGCGCAACCCATCTGGTTGCCGGGATGAGAAGCCAGGCAGTCGGGCATGTTCATGCCGGTGGTCCACGGGTAGTCTCGCAACACGGTGACCGTTGTGAACTCGGTCCATTCCCGCCACAGGGCGTGGAATCCCTCGATCGCATTGGCTTCCGAGACGAATCCCGAACCGGTGAAAGCCGTTGTGACAACCATGTCTGGCTGCAATTCCCGTAGCTGGTTGGTCACCCGGTGGGCGAAATCCTTGCACTGCTGAGACGGGCGGGGTTGGTTGTAGAAGGAGTCGGAGTCACCATAGGTGGCCGGGCACCCGCCCTCGAAGAACAACACCACACCCCAGCCTGCTTCGTCGGCCAGCGCTTTGATCGCATGGTACATGGATTCGGCGTGGGAATCCCCGACCAGGGCGAGCACTTTGGCGGGGCGCTCCCCCGACCAGCAGACGCGAGGGTCACCATCGCAATCGGCGATGCCCCAGGGTGCGTCGGTCTCCGAGACTTCGTAGCCGGGTGGCGCCGAGTAGGGGTCGGCCCCACACAGCTCCCGGTTGGCGGCGGCACCAGCCCCAACGCAGGGATCCTGGCCGAGCTCACCGGCCAGACGTTCCAGGGTCCTGTCCTGGTACCACTTGCGGGCTGGGACATAGGCGAGCGCTGACCCGGCGATGAGGGCCATCGCGATGGCCGTCACGATGAAGGTCTTGCGATTGGAGGTCTGCAGCCATGGATGCGTCTGGCCCGGTATCTCGACCCATTTGCGGGTGAAGTGCGACAGGAACAAGGTGACGGCCAGAATGCCTGCCTTGTGATACCAGTGCAGGGGTCCGAGAACGAAGGGCAGCAGGGCAATGAAAGGCCAGTGCCACAGGTAGACCGCGTAGGAGATATCACCGATCCACTGCACGAAGCGGAGATTGGAGACCCAACTGAGTGGATCCCGGGAGCCGGTGTCACCGGCGATGATGACGGCTGCGGCGCCGACCGTCGGCAATAGTGCCCACAGCCCCGGGAAGGCGACCTGCCCGAGCAGCATCCCGCCTGCCAGGATCGCTGCCAGCCCACCCCAGCGAAGCACGAGTGCCCCGGTCCGATCGGGTGCCCACACCCGCAGGAAAAACGAGGTCAGCCCACCAATGGCAAATTCCCAGACCCGGGTTGGGGTGAAGAAATAGGCGGCCGACTGGTCGGTCCAGGTGTGCCAAGTGCAGAAGGCCAGGGAGACCACCATGACCACGACCAGCAGCAGGGCTACGGTTTTGACGGTGTGGCCACGCAGCCAGTGCCGGGCAGCCCACAGCCCCAGCAGGATCAGGGCGGGCCAGATCATGTAGAACTGCTCTTCGGTGGACAGCGACCAATAGTGTTGCACCGCCGATGCTGTGTCATTCGAGGCTGAGTAGGTGATCGCCTTCTTTGCCAGCCATAGGTTCTCCACATAGAAGGTCGACGCCACGATCTCCCTGGCGGTGGCCAGTTGGAATCGCTCCGGGAGCAGCATCGCACTGGCGACGAAGGAGATGGCAAGCACCATGAGACTGGCCGGCAACAGGCGGCGGATGCGCCGGGCATAGAAATTCGTCAACCGGACGGTACCGGTGCGGTCCATCTCCTTGAGCAGGTGGGAGGTGATCAGGTAGCCAGAGATGACAAAAAAGACATCGACCCCAACGAAGCCGCTAGCAAACCACTTAGTGGGATACAAATGGAAGGCGACGACCAGCCCGACGGCGATCGCGCGCAACGCCTGGATCTCCGGCATGAACCGCCGAGAACTTCGTCGGCGAGCAGCTTCGCGGTTGAAGAAGATTGGCGGCATCGATTTCCTCGTTGTGGGGATTGCTTGGGCGACGCTATCACGAACCCGTGCACTTCGTGATCCTGCCATCGGTTTCCCAGGCGGGAGAGACGCTCCTGTCCGCGATGGTCATGACCGGACCCGGGATTGTGGGTGTGGTGCTGGCCCGGGCGGTTCGGCGTAAACTCGCAACGACCGCACCCCGCTGTTGATGGAGGCTCGGATGTCATTCCTCCGTTCCCATGGCGTTGCGCTCCGGTTGCCCGTCGGGGTCATCGCTTTACTGTTCATGATCTTGTCGAGTTGTCTCACGGCGCTCCCGGCCAGGGCGACGCCCGATGATAAGGTTGATTCCTGGCGGATCGATTACCGGGTCGATGAACAGGGCCTGCTGCATGTGAGTGAGACCTTGGTGTGGCGTTTCGGCGACAGCTCGGGGCGCCACGGCATCAACCGGGATTTGGTGACCAGGGAACCTTTCGAGGACGGCAAGGGACGCCAGGATGCGGTCTATGAGATCACCGACATTAAGGTGAGCGGACCGAACTCTTCCGCAGGGCCCCAGGTCACCGATAGTTGCCGGACCGACAAGCGGCATTGCACCAAGCGGGTACGCATCGGTGATCCATCGCGCACGGTGAGTACCCCGACTGCGACCTACACGGTTTCCTATGTGGTCTCAGGGGCACTGCGGCACGTCGACGACCACGACGAGCTGTACTGGGATGCGCTGGGATCAGACACCCCGCTGGTGGATTCGACACAGGTGGAGGTGAGCGTGCCCGGGGGCGCCCAGCAGGTCGCCTGCTACACCGGGCCTGTGGGTTCAACGCAGAGTTGCACTTCGGCCTCAACCAGCGGCAGGGATGCGATGTTCACTCAGACCACGAAGAAGTCTGGCGAGATATTGACCATCGTCGTCGCGATTACTCCCGGGCTGGTGGCCGACAACCAGCCCCATCTGGAAAAGGCCCCGCTGCCTGATGTGCTGCTGGGCCTGATGAAGGGCGGGGTGATAGGGGTTGTCGCCACCGCGGTGATGGCTGTCGTGGTACGGATCACCAAGCGTCGACGTGCTGACGAGCCCCCGCTCCCCGACAGCGATACGGGGCCGGACGATGCCACCGCATCTGGGCAGTATCAGCAGCCGCCGAGCCTTCCAGAGATGCCAGTGGTACTCAGCGGATTGCTGCTCGATGGGAAGGTAGGCAATCCCGAGTTGACGGCCGAGTTGGTCGACCTGGCGGTCAGGGGCATCGTCAGCATCGGCGATGAGCTGGGCGACGGCACCACCCGGGTACGGCTGGTGAACCCGTACCTGCCGAAGGCCCCTTGGGAGGAACAATTCATTCAGGTTCTCTTCCGAGGCCGCCTGGGCAAGGGAAATGACGTCGTCACCCTGGACCGGGACCGTCTGCTGCAGGCAGGAAATGTGGTCCTTGGGGCAGCCAACCAACTCGCCGCCGAGCGTGGGCTCATCAAACGACCCAGCCGGGGATTCGTCCGAGGGGTTTCCCCACTGATGGCTCTCCTCCTGGTACCGCTCGCGTTCATGGGATTCATGTTCACGGGGTTCTTCAGTGTCTTGGGTGAGGTTGCGGGAGAAGGCTTTTTCATCGTCATGTTCGGTCTGCTGGGCCTGGTGATTCCCTTGGTGATCGGTGGGTTGTTTATCCGCAAGTACACCAACCCTGCTCAACTGACCTCGACCGGCAGCACGGCCGCCGCACAGGTCAGGGCCTATCGTGACTGGCTACGGGCAGGCAAAGCCGATCAGGTGGTGCTCGATCCCTCCCGAGACATGTTCTCTGAGCTTCTGCCGTGGGCGATCGCCGTCGGCCAAGCCCAGGGGTGGGTTAACATCTGCTCGACGCTGAACGTCTTCGAGGGCCGCCTGCCCAACTGGTACATGGGTGACTGGTCCAGCTTCCGCAATGGTCTGTTCCTCGTATCGGTGGTTTCCGATATGACATCTACCGGCTCCGATTTCGCCAGTGGTGGTGGCGGGGGAAGCTTCTCCAGTGGTGGGGGAGGGTTCTCCGGTGGTTCTGCGGGCGGTGGCGGAGGCGGTGGTGGTGCCTCCAGCTGGTGAGAGGCGTTCACCTGGGCTACCCGCCGGTTGGTGTGCCAACGGCTCTTGGTGACTCGTCGCGCACACTCACCAGCCCAGCCATCACCTGCGTCATGTCTTATGCCGTTCCTGGGTGCTGCGGCACGAAGGCAGACACGACGAATGACACTGGAGATTGTGGACTGCGACCCACCGTTCAACTCTGGATGCGCGCCCGCGGGTCCAGCTTCCGGATGCGGAGCGCGTCGCGAAGGGCCTTGAGCACGTTCTTCGCCTCGGCCATACCGTTGCGCAGCGGAGAAAGCGCCACCACACCGGCGGTGATGACGAAGGGTTTCAGCTTCACCGCCAGATTCTCCCCGTAACGGAAGTGCACCGCGAACAGGTTGCGGTACATGTAGAAGCCCTTCCAGCTCGACAGGTCCTGATCCTGGACGAATTCGAACTGGCGTACCAGTGCGGAATCGCGCACCATGTACAGCTGATAACCCGCCTTGCGGGCACGAATGGCGTAGTCACAATCGTCGTAGAAAATGAAATAGCTCGGATCGGGGTAGCCAATCTCCTCGATCACCTGACGGTGCACCATGAATCCCTCGAAGGCCGCATTATCCACCGGGACCCGCTCGGGCATCGACTCCCGGGTGGAATATATCGAGTCGATCGTCGCCCGCTTGGGCCGTAGATGGACCGGATTACGCAGGTCGAATTCGACCGCGGCCTTTTCCACCAGCTCACCCGCCCGGTTCTCCCGCACACAGGCCAGCAGCGGACCGCCGTCGGCCAGCAGCGCGGCCAGGGCACCCGAGTCCGGGACGACGTCGTCATCCATCATCCACACCCGGTCATGGCCGTCGCGGTGGGCCGCCTTGAGGCCGCGGTGGAAACCACCCGCTCCGCCCAGGTTTTCCCCAGTGTGGTCCACCACCAGAGGAAGCTCTGTGTGCCGTGCCAAAACGGCGAGGCTCGCATCGTCTGGGGAGTTGTCGACGACGTAGATGGTGTCGGCAGGCCGGGTCTGGGCGGCCAGCGCGGTGAGCAGCTCGTCGAGCAGTTCTGCCCGCTGGTAGGTGACGATCACCACGGCCACCCGGTCATTGGTGGCATCACCCAGCTGCACTGCCCCGGCGGCCCGGCTGCCGGGAGTACCGGCTGATGACAAGAAACGCTCGTGTCCACCGAAGTCGCGACGCAAACCGTCGATGATGGCCTGCGCACTGAGCGCAATGCGCCGCGCACTGGGCCGCACGAAGGTGTAGAACCAGGCGGTCTTCGCCCAGAAGGCCGCTGCGTGCAACCATCCGTGGTGAGTGAGCAGGTTCACCGTGTTGTTGCGGGCCATGCAGTAGTGCTTCAGGTCGGAAGGTGAATGGTTGTAAGTGGTCAGCCCCCGCATCATCGGGGTGCCCAGATCGTCGGTGGCTGGATGCAAGAAATGGGCTCCTACAACGGTCGCGACTCGCGCCCCGGCTGCCCGGGCACGCCACAGGTACTCGACATCATCGCCCCAGATGAAGAATTCCGCGCGCACCGTACCGATCCGGTCCACCAGCTCCCGGGTGACCAATACCCCGTTGAATGGGATCACCACGTCGTTGACGATCCCATCGTGGGAGACCTTCTCCAGTTGCTCCAGGTTCCGGGCGATCGTGGTGGTTCCGGGCAGCCGGATGGGGAAGCACAACTCCTGCGGGCGTTGTTCAGCGAGCACCGCCGGGCCCCAGAAATCGAAGGCGCCGCGATGTTCCAGGAGCTGGTCCAGACAATGCGGGGTGGGAATGCCGTCGTCGTCCATCATCCAGGCCAGCTGTGCGCCGAGGTCATGGGCCCAGTTCAACCCCTCCGCGAAACCACCGGCCCCACCCAGATTGCGGGGCAGCACCCGGAACGACAGATGCTCATCGGTGAGGGTGGCCAACCACTGCCCGGTGCCGTCGGTCGAGGCATTGTCGACGATCAGGATGCGATCCAGGCTATCGATGCCGCGCAGCCGCTCAACGAGTCGCTTGAGGAGGTCCAGCCGGTTGAAGGTGACGACCACGGCGGCGACGTCGATGCTCATTGTCCGAGCCTACTGGTTGTCGTCGCCCTGCTCGGGGCGGCGTACTGGTGGACGGGAGGACATGCCGGGCTCCAGGGCGGCGCGGTGCAACATCTCGGCCTGAGTGGGCATCGAATAGGCCGTGGCGATCGAGTCGTGCAGCTCAATGACCTTGAGACGCAGCCGCTCGTTGAACTCATGGGCGATCTCCCCGGGGCGTGGACGCATCGGGATGCCGAAATTGACGTGCACCTCGGGACGCCCCGGCGACCAGCGCTTCTGCTTGGGCGGCCAGGCCGCATAGGCCCCGACGACGGCCGAGGGGATCACCGGGCAGTTGAAGGAGATAGCCAATGCGGCAACCCCCGGGGTGAACGGGCCCATGCCCCCCGACCGTGAGCGGGTGCCCTCCGGGAAGAGGAACAGTGGCACGTCGTCGCTGAGCAGTTGCTTGGCCATGCCGCGGTGGGAGCGGGTGCCCGAACGGTTGACCGGGAAACCGTTCATGAACAGCTGGATCGCGGTGGCCGTGGTACGCCTAGTGAAAAAGGTGTCGGCGGCTGCTCCGGTGGCCAGGCGACGGCTCAGCTTCTTGGGTAGCGCCCCGATGATCAACGGCGCGTCGAAATGGGAGGAGTGGTTACCGATGACGATGTAAGGGGCCTGCACGCCGACCAGATTCTCGGTGCCGTGCACGTGGACGTCGAGCACCGACCACACCGCAGGTTTGAGCAGCAGCTGCTGGGCTGCCGAGGTGGTCCAGGCGTTGGTGTTGGAGGTGAACCGTCTCCGGCCCCCGCCGATTTCTGCCATCAGTTCTTGCTCCTTGAGGAAGTTATCTTGCGGGCGACCCAGCGACCCAGCGCCTCGGGAGCATGCTCCAAGACCCATACCGCGATCCGCCACACCGCCGACGGGACCGCCACCGTGCGGCCCCGCTGCGCAGCATCGAGGGCGCAGGCCGCGACCTGGCTGGCCTCTACCCATGCCCACTCGGGAAGCTTCGGGCGCGGCACCCCCGCGCGGGCATGCAGTTCGGTCTTGACCCAGCCCGGGCATACTGCTGTCACCTGCACTCCAGTGCCCTCCAACTCCAGGGCCAGGGCCTTGGAGTAGGTGAGCACCCAGCGCTTGATTGCTGAATAGTTGCCCTTGAGAATCCAAGCCGAGACCGACGAGACGTTGACTACCACTCCGTGGCCGCGACGCTTCATGCCGCGTGCGGCAGCCCCGGCCAAGATGAGCACCGCGGTGCACATGACCGCCATCGCGTTTTCCTGGATCGTGGTGTTGTCGCACAGCAATGAGGCGTTCAGCCCGAAGCCGGCGTTGTTCACCAATACCTCGACGGGGCGGTCCTCGTCGGTGAGCCTGTCAATCACCGGGTCGAGGTCGCTGCGCACTCCGAGATCGGCCATGATGGTCTCCACCGCAACGCCGTGGGTACAGGCAATGTCGTTGGCGGCGTCGGCGAGGCGCTGCTCGTCGCGGGCAACGAGCACGATGTCGTGGCCCCTGGCCGCCAACTCGTTCGCGAAGGCCAAGCCTATGCCGGAGGTACCCCCGGTGATGAGTGCTGTGGCCATGTGCCAAGAGTAGTCCCCGGGCGCTGCACCTGCCCGGTTCCGGGACCGTAGGTTTCCGCGGCCCCGGTCGATGAGCCCGGTCCCCCGGCGCAATGTGACCGATGGGCCCTAGCCCCAGGTGTCCATCGGCCACATTCTTGGGTGGGCGGCAGTAGACGCCCTTTACACGAGCGACTCAGTCGATCAGGGCGATCGCCTGGCGAGCCATCGCCAACTCCTCGTTGGTCGGGACGACAAGCACCTTCACCTTCGAGCCCGGGGTGGAGATGACCCGAGGCTGCTTGGAACGCACCTTATTGGCCTCCTCATCGAGTTCGACGCCCAGGAAACCGAGCCGGTCGCAGACGTTCTTGCGCACGTCATCGGCATTCTCTCCCACCCCGGCGGTGAAGGTCAGGGCATCCAGTCCGCCGAGCAGGGCGGCGTAGCCGCCGATGTAGAACACCAGCCGGTGGGTGTAGACATCCATCGCCAGTTTGGTGCGCTCATCGCCGGCTTCGATGGCCGCCGAGACGTCGCGCATGTCGGTGTGCCCGGACAACCCGAACATGCCCGACTTCTTGTTGAGCAGGTTGTCGACCTCTTCGATGGACAGATTCAACTGACGGGCCAGGTAGGGCAGCACGCCCGGGTCAATGTCACCGCAGCGGGTGCCCATCACCAGACCGGCAAGCGGGGTGAGCCCCATCGAGGTCTCAACCGCATGCCCGGCATCCACTGCGGAGATGGATGCGCCATTGCCCAGGTGAGCGACGATCTGCTTGAGGTCGTCGCGGCCCAGCAGCTGGGAGACGGCCTGGGAGACGAACTGGTGCGAGGTGCCGTGGAAGCCATATTTGCGCAGCGAGGTCTTGGCTGCGACATCGGTGTCGACGGCATAGGTGTAGGCCTCGGCCGGCATATTGACGAAAAATGCGGTGTCGAAGATGCCCACGTGGGGCACGTCGGCGAGCAGCTTGCGGGCCGCCCGGATACCGGAGATGCCAGCCGGGTTGTGCAGTGGTGCCAGTGGTGAGAGCTCGACGAGGGTGTCCAGCACCTCGTCGGTGAGTAGGGTCGGCGCGGAGAATTTATCGCCGCCGTGCACGGTGCGGTGGGCTACGGCGACGGTGGCCGACAGGTCGGGGCCATGCTGGTTGAACAGCTCGAAGACACCGGACAACGCGATCTCGTGGTCGGGCAGGTCACGGTCGGCGTGGTACTCCCCGCCGTCGGCACCCAGCACCTCGTGGTCGATGGTTCCGGTGGTTCCGGTGGCGATGCGCTGCACCAGACCCTTGGCCAGCACCTCCTCGGTGTCGGTGTCGATCATCTGGTACTTGATCGACGATGATCCACAGTTGAGGACGAGGATTGGCTTGGACATGGGTGGAACTCCTTGTTCACGACGACTTCGGGTGAAAATGTGACAGGCACAGACTAGCGCTGAACTGACCACCTTGTGCTAGGTGGAACATCGAAGCCAAGGAGACATTGCAAACCTCGACCAGAAGGTCTTGGAACCTCACACGGATTCGTCGCGTATAGTAGTGAATCGGGAAGACTGTTCGGGGCCCGTGGTTAAGCAACCCTACAGAACTATTGTGACGCGACAGCATTGACATATCTATTCCAGTGTGGAATACTAAGGTTAATGGATCTTTCACTAGCGCGCATGGGAGGGTCGATGGGTCTCGAGAGTATCGTCTTGGAAGGGGTGTCAACCCACAACCTTAAAGCCGTTCGTGTGGCGATCCCCAAGGGGAAGCTCGTCGTCGCGGCTGGAGTGTCCGGATCGGGCAAGTCATCCCTGATCGTCGATACTTTGTTTGAGTACTCGAAATCGCTCTACCTGGGGGCACTGTCCAGCAAGGCCATAGACTTAGGAGACGGCGATTACCAAGCTGACCGAATCTCAGGAGTTCAACCACCAGTAGCCCTGAGACAGCGCGACGGGGGCTACTCCAACCCACGGTCAACCGTGGGCACGTTCACTGGAATAGATGGGTTGCTTCGCTTGATGTTCGGTGCGGGTGCGTGGCCGGTGTGTCCCGTGTGCCTGCGGGTCACAGATGCTGACCTCCTGTGTGAGGACTGCGGATGCTTTGCGGAGCCGCTGAGCCCTCAGCATTTCAGCCCGAATCGTCGTGAAGGCAAGTGCCTCGAATGTGACGGGATGGGCAAGATGATTCAGTTCTCCATGGACCGAATTATCCCAGATCGTTCCAGAACCTTGAATGATATCTGGGATGCCGCGCCCTCCGGAACGTTTGCCGTGCCCAATATTCGGAAGGCTTTCGAGGCAATGGCGGCGGATGAGGGGATACCCTTGAATTCTCCATTCGAGAATCTTACCGAGAAGCAAAGAGAATTAGTCCTTCACGGATCGCCAAAAGTATACACTATCAAGGTCAGAAAGGTCACCAACGATGTGCGGTTCGAGGGAATCCTTGACTTTCTCGATCGCGCATACCGCGGCGCATCGACCGCAAGGCGACGTGAAGTACTCGCGCAGCTTCTTGAGGAGGAGGTGTGTCCCTCCTGTGGTGGGGCCAAGTTGCGGCAGGAATCCCTTCAAGCAACGCTCGCGGGCCGCTCGATCACGGATTTTCAGAATAGAGAGCTCGTTGACGTCTGTGCAGATCTCGAACAACTGATCATTGGTGATGATCTGCCCGTGCAAGTACGTGACGTGGCAGAAGCGATTCGAAAGCAACTCACCAACATCTGTCAAGTGGGTCTGGGACACTTGCAATTAAACAGAACCGTAATCACGTTGTCTAGCGGCGAGTTGCAGAGACTCCTATTGGCTCAGCATCTGGCAAGCGACCTCACGGGGGTCATGTACATTTTGGATGAGCCGACCGCTGGCCTTCATGACAGCGAAACGGCACAAATCATCCAGTCCCTGAGGCGATTGCGCGACTTGGGCAATACAGTCATTGTCATCGAACATGATGAGGCTATCATCCGCGCGGCAGATTGGATCATTGAGCTCGGACCGGGAGCCGGAGTGAAAGGAGGAGAGATTGTTTTCGAAGGGATCTATGCTGACCTTCTCGACTGTCCAACTTCCGTAACGCGGGCGGCCCTTATGGCTGATCCTATCGAGCGGCGCCGCATTAATGTAGACAGGGGTGACTGGCTGGAGATCCACAAGATCTGCAAGAACAACGTACACAATGCTTCCGTTCAAATCCCCTTAAGGGCGCTCACATGTGTTTCGGGAGTCTCGGGCGCAGGAAAAAGTTCGTTGGTGTCTGCCATCCATGACAGACTCACTGTGATTGCGCCTACTGGGTCTGACGAATCGCCAACCGTTGTAGGTGGGGTGAATATCGAAGACGTTATGTACGTGCAGAAGCGGGCTTTGGGTCGATCCAGTAGGAGCAGCCTCGCAACCTACATAGGCGTGAGCGAGCAGATCAGAGATGCATTTGCGGCCGCACCTCAAGCTATCGAGGCAGGGTTGAGTCAGGCCCAATTCAGTACCAATGTGCCAGGTGGACGATGCGAAGCATGTAAGGGTCTCGGTCTGATGGAGGTCGATTTTTCTCTGTTCCGCAGTGAGACGGTTCTCTGTCCGGAATGTGGGGGACAACGGTTTCAAGAGCAGGTGCTGGGCATAAGTCTGGATGGCTTAAATATCCATGATGTCCTGTCATTGAATTTGTCCGACGCCCACGAATGGTTCCGCTTCCGGGGACAAAAGAAGACAGCAGAAATCCTCGAAGTTCTTCTCGAATTTGGACTTGGGTATCTTCAATTAGGTACTGCAACCAGCACTTTGTCCGGTGGAGAAGCGCAGCGTCTCAATCTCGCCAGAGAGCTGCTCAAACAGAGAAGGAGTGGAACTCTGTTCATCTTTGATGAACCGAGCCGGGGTCTGCATCCGGCCGACATCCGTCACCTGCTGGCACTTTTTGAACGCCTGATCTCAACAGGGAATACAGTCCTTGCCATCGAGCACAACATTCGAGTAATTGAGGTCTGTGATTGGGTGATTGACATGGGACCTGGTGCGGGACGGTCAGGCGGGAAAGTACTTCAATGCAGTCGGCCTGACTCACTGTTAATGAATCAGAATAACAAGACGGGATCTTTTCTAAGATCCTCTAAGGATGTCGTTCGGTCCGCAATGCCTCAGAAGAGCGCATGAGGAGGTTCTAATGAAGGTTGCAGTCATACAGTCAGAATGGATTGAAAATATTGAAGAGGCATTGGAAAGGGCTTACCGGGCGGTTCGAGACATAGCGCAGTATGGTCACGTTGACTTCGTATGCTTTCCTGAATTCTTCTTAGGTCCCCCTTGGTACATGCCGGGGCAGGGCGAATTGAAGGGAGTGACCGATACAGTAATCCCCGGTCCAATCACTGATGAATTTTGCGAACTTGCAAGGTCCGTAGGGACGCACATTGTTTTAGGCTCCTTGGTTGAGAATATGACTGATGGAATGTACCGAAATTCATCACTACTCATCAATCCGACAGGACATATCGCGGGGAACGCAGTCAAGGCCCACGCATTCGGAAATGAAATGGTTCTGTGTTGTCAAGCAGATTCCTTGGAAACATTTGACACGGGGCTAGGACGCATTGGGGTGGCTGTGTGCTCGGACTTCTGGATCCCAGAGGTAATTCGTGTCTTCGCACTGGCGCACGCAAGGATTATATTTGTACCTGGTGGAACCTTGATCCAAAACCAGAGTCTCATGGTGAATGCACTGAGTACTGCGGCATATATGAACGGCGTGTATCTCGTCTACGCCAGTTCAGTTGGTCGCGTTCAAGGCAGGCGCGGAGAACGCAAGGTTGAGGTCCGTTTTGCAGGCACAAGTCTTGTGGCGGATCCTAACGGCACTGTGATTGCTCGAGCTGGCTCCGACGGGACTCAGACTCTTTTGGTCGATTTGGATCTAGAACGCCTGAACGACTGTGATGCACGCTCTTGGATCGCACAACGTCGCCCGCAAGCCTATCAACCGCTTCTTGACCCATACGTTGGCATTAGACGAGATCTCACTGCGGAGTTGCAGATGAACATTGGGGCACCGTCGATGTCGGATACGCGCGAGGTTCCGGAGATGGGTGGGAGGAGAAAGAAATGAGAATCATAATTCCGCAAGTACGTAGCGGTTGGGACTGTAGGGCCAATGAGCGGGCGGTTATCCGATCCTTGTCGAAGATCAGGGGGAGTTGTGATGGAGTCGTCGTCCTACCGGAGGCGGTATTCACGGGGTTTGGGAACCCAGAGATTCCGTCGTCGTTATTGAGTCGCAGGTGGCTTGAATTGCTTTCTAACTATGCCCGTTCTGAGCGGTTATATGTCTATACGGGATCTTGGCCCGAGGAACGCTCCCGGGGTATCCGAATACAAGTGGCCCGCTTGTTAGGACCAGATGGAAGGGAGCTTGCCCGCGTGGAGCGTGAGATCCTTTCAGACGGCTCAACTGCGACCGGAGACGATTTTCCCATTGTTGAGTCCCCTCTTGGATCCTTGGGGCTCGTGCTCGGGCCCGACTTTTGGCTAATCGAGCCCGTCCGAATCCAGTGCCTCAAGGGAGCAGAGTTGCTCTTGGTCTCAGGCGCTATCACCGGGAGCAGGAGGGCTGCACAGGTGGCCGCCATCTGGGGGATTGCTACCATCAACACAGTGGGAATCGCGTTTGCTGGCTCATTGGGATGTGGCGCCTTGGGCGGGAGCTCTATTGCTATGCCCGAGGGTTTCGTGGGCCGTCTTGAAGAAGAGGATGCAGTGGTAGAGGGCGACTGGAGCAGGGACACCATCGTAAGGGTTCGCGAACCAGATCTGCAGTTCCAACAGACGATGTGGTTCGGATTGTGGTCCAGACGTCCTAGTCTCTATCGCACGCTCACTGAGGTAGACTTTTCGGGTGATGAGCGAATCGGCATGCAAAAGTGTGATTGTGAGGTGGAGGCTTGATGTGCACAGTGAATTCCAGGCATCAGGTAAACTCTCGCATCAGAAAAACTCTCGTCGTTTTGAACCAGTCATGCTACGTGTCCCAGACACGGCATCGAGTTAGCGACACAGTTTTATACTCGCATTCTGAATTGGAGAAACGGTGAGCATCATACGTGGAAGAAAAATTCGACTCGCGGCTCTTCAGATGGAGTCGCGACCCGGTTCACGTGACGAAAATCTTAGAACTGCAGTGGCAATGCTACGTTCGGCTGCTGAACGTGGTGTGAATCTGGCTTGTTTGCCAGCAGCCTTCGCGACGGGAATGAACCTCCCTTCCGTTCGCCAAGATTCCACAGCAGCGGACGGACCGATAGCTGAGTTTCTTGCACAGCAGGCCCGAAGTTTAGGGATGTACATCGTAGCCGGGGTACTTCTCAACGAAGATCGCGACGTGTTCGATGCTGCAGCGCTCGTGACTCCGAGTGGTGAAATAGCGGGCTGGTATCGACGAACCTGCACATGGGCGGGCGAGGCCGACTACATATCGACTGGGTCGGTGACCCCGGCGATTGACACCGACCTAGGAAGAATCGGGCTATTAGTCGGAAATGATATCAGATACCCTGAGGCAAGCAGGCACTACCTCCTAGATTCGACGGATATCATTGTAACCGTGGCCAATCTTTTCGCGCCATATTCTCATGCCGTTCCTTCGATCGTCCGTGCTCGTGCGGCAGATAATGCGTGCACCATTGTATTCTGTGATTCAGTTGGTAGCAATCGATTTCTACGGATGCCTTATTTTGGACGAAGCATGATCGTGGATGGTCTTGTCTGGGATGCTGCGGGTGCGTCCGACGCAGACGTCTTGGCGGACGCAGGACCTGAGTCCTGGGAGGCCCTGGTGCACGCTGAGATCTCGTTGAAAATGCAGCGCAAGACTAGGGATAAGACCCCGTTTCGGACTGATGCGCAAACGCTTTGGAAGACGATTCATAGGGGGCGGTCATGACGAGGTACTTGGAGGAACCAAAGAAAAATTTGGCAGTCACAAGATGGATCCAGGACGTTTTCGAACTTGTGGTTCTGGACATTCGACAGTTTTTCGCGAATAAGCTTTTCACTGTGTCGACATTCCTTACAAGTGTATCAATGGTACTCTCGTTTGGAGCCGCTACTCGACAGATGAACAGTCCAACAGGAGATGCTTCTAGTTTCTTTGGCTTCGTTTTCCCGGGGATTCTTGCGTGCGGCGTGATGTTTGCCTGCACTTACACCATTGGATACACGATCATCATCGATCGGAGTCGACGCACAATTGAAGATCTGATTCTTTCTCCTCTGTCGTATTCAGGGTTTTTAGTCGCTCGACTCATTGGCGTTCTTTTCAAGTGCTTGCTTCAGTTTGTGACTGTGTTCATAATTGGAATCTTGTTTTTTGAGGCGCGAGTGTCTTCTTGGCCTCTGCTGTTTCTAGCGTTGTTCTCCGGATCTTTCTTTTTTGCTGGTCTGGGGACGTTTGTGGCGTGTTTCACGAATGAGATATCATTTCCCGCAGTCATCAACATTATTGTGATACCAATCATGTACTTTGCAGGAATTTTTTACCCTTTGACAAATTTAGACTGGGTAGGAGAGATTATGGCGCGGCTCCCATTGTCCGCTCATGTTGAAATTTTTCGCGCGGCGCTGGGGCAGGGTCCCTCCCCAAGTATGTTGACGTTGATCGTAGCAGTCTTTTACGGAATTGCTGCCGTGGCAGTGGCTGCGTACACGTTCCGAAGGAGTATTGGCCGTGTTTAGAGGACGAAGCCGACATAGCGAGCACGACGCTACTCTCTGGATCCAGGGATTGGGTTACAGAGTGAGCGATGCCTTCACACTCAGGGACATCTCACTGGCAGTCGAAAGTGGTCAGGCTCTCGCTGTGGTGGGAACCAATGGCGCAGGGAAAACGACCCTTATCCGACTGGTTGCCGGACTCCTCGCCCCTTCTGAGGGCCAGATCCGCATATGTGGAGAGTCTCCCAGGAATTGGGGACGTGTAAGTCAGCATTTGGGCTACGTGCAGCAGTCAAAGGAGCTTCCAGACGGCGTTTCTGTCCGGACCTATCTTCAGCATCAGCTGAGGCTCCGGCGCGCGGCCTTGAAGCGCTATACTGAGCTTGTCCATCGTGCTGGGCTCGTGCAATTTGAGGACCAAGAGGTCAGAACCCTTTCTGGCGGTAACCAGCGCAAGCTGCACATCATCTGCGCAGTCGCTCATCAACCGGATCTGCTTGTGCTTGACGAACCGACGGCTGGTCTTGACCCGACCGCTCAAGAAACAGTGTTGGGGTTGCTGGGGGAGCTGAAAAAAGAAGGCGTGGCTATCGTTTTCGCGAGTCATCACAAAAGCGAACTGGAGGCCTTGGCGGATTCGGTGACTGTCTTGCATCAAGGACGGCAGATCCTGGGTACTTCCTTGACACATCTGTTGGCGGGCGATGCACCGGCTTCACTCATCCTCGAAGCAAACACGCACGAGGAGATTGGCGCTCTGCAGAGATGGGCGGCCAACCTTCCTTCACTTAAGACCTCAGTTCGTCGAGTATGTGCCACGGATGATGGTGTCTTGGTGGAGCTGATAAATCCCCATGATCGATACGCGCTCACCGATCTTGTGAGTGCTGCAAGCTTGGATGGTCTCACTTTGCGACTGGCGAAGCTAAGCACTCCCTCTTTGGCTGATGTGATTGCGCAACTGGTGCAACGTGACGGAAGCGAGTAACGATGAGCATTTTGGTTAAGATTATCAGTATCTCTTATCGGAAGGAATGTCCGGAACGGGATACTGGATGGGGCAGAAAATATTGGTGGTTCAATGAACCTGACATTCAAAAGCATGATGCTGGATGGTTTTACTTTGATAGCACATGTAGATTTTTTTATTTAAGGGAGCCTCGACGGTGTCCACAGCATCTAGGCTCAGGTATATCATTGCTTATTCAAGAAGACCTACAGCCGCTCAAGTTGAATAAAATATCCTTTCCTACGGCTAACGACAGATTGCTCAAGGGGAGAGCGGCGAGTCTGAGTACGAAAGTTGCGAGGCACGAGAACAAGGAGCACATGCGATGAGCGAGCATAGACTTCTGGATCTGGTCGACCGGGTCCCCTTGACCCAGCCATTCCCAGACTTGGTCACAGCACGATCGTATGATCTTGGAATGCGCAAATCAGCGCTTATGGCGTTTCGTGCCCCAGCTGAGCGCATCTTAGACCTCGTCGGTCAAGAGCCTCTCGAGATGATTGAGCTCGGCTGCAACACGGCATTGCTCGGCCTGCACATTGCTGGACGTCTTCCGCGAGCGCAAGTGACCGGATTTGACGAGGTTGCCGAGCTGATCGAAGTGGCTGAAGAGAATCTTGCTTTGGCCATCTGGGCAAATGCAGAAGTGGACATGGAAGTTGAGAAGTCTAGCCTTCATAGGCTTCCCGTTCCAGATAGTTGTGCGGACATAGTGTTTTCATTCTCCTCCATGCATAGATGGAAGCATCCCGTCGAAACTCTGAAGGAGGCGTCGAGAATCTGCCGCCCAAATGGGACGGTCGTACTATGTGACTCGAATCGACATGCTGACGAGGGGTTTATAACGTTTATTCTTCAATTTGTTAAGGAAAGCGGTGACCACTTTATGCGTCAACTTCAAGCTGCCTACACGAAGGCGGAGGCAAAAGCCCTTCTTTTGGAAGCGGGATTGGATGATTGGTATGTTATTGAGGAAGATTTAGGTCTGATAATGTCTTCGCGTCCTTTGAATGGGTGAGGCTGCCGTGACAGAGCAACGAATTGCTGCGGTTCAACTAGAATCTCGGATCGGGCGGAAAGCCGCCAACAAACGTCGAGCTGAGAAGGCAATTAGACGGGCGGCAGGAGAAGGAGCTAAACTCATCTGCCTACCGGAAGCGATCCTCACTTCCGGTGATATTTTGGAAGTGTCTAGCGTCGCCAGCGCCATTCCTGGACCTGACACGGAATGGTTGCACGGCTTGGCTCGAGAGCTGGACATTCATCTTGTAGCGGGTCTTCTCGAACGGGCGGACGGTGGCGAATTTTACAGCACTTCTGTAATAGTAGCACCAGTAGATGGGCTGGTCGGCGTCTATCGTCGGGTGCACCTGCATGAACTTGAACGTCGATATATTTCTGCCGGGGAGAGCTATCCCCATTTTGATTTGCCGATGGGAAGAGTGGGACTCATGCAAGGTTATGATCTCAACTTTTCGGATTGTGCTGCTGCCCATCTAAGGGCAGATGTTGACATTATTGTATGTTCGGCGCTCATTCCGGCTACGTATGCATACGTAGCTGAAGCGCGGATTCTCGTCAGGGCAATGGACGCTGAATGTTTATTCGTTTTTGCATCGGGTGTGGGCACTAACCTTTACGCGGGTTTCAGCTATATGGGGCGAACGCAGATTGTGGCGGATCCCCTGTACCTGGACTGGGAACGCTGCGATTTTATGGATGGGGAGGAAAGATTCGCTGTCCTCGATGAAGAGGAGGGAACTGTCCATGTTGACATTGATTTCGAGCGGATGAGGCGTTACTACTCCAAGGCGTCCCTGAGGACTGACGCGCCTTTGTAGAAGACTGTAAGGTAACCCACACCGTGCTGATGATAAGATTTGAAAGGAGCTCGAAGCAGTCATGAAGGTGCTTCTGATATCTACGAACAAGATCAGGGTTCCTAGGCCCGCGCTACCTATCGGGATGGCGTACATCAGTGCTGCTTTGAAGCAGGCAGGGCATGAGGTTCGAGTGCTGGATCTATTGTGGGAAGCTCGTGAGATCCAAGCAGTGCGGAAGTGTCTTGCCGAGGAACAGTTTGATGTCGTTGGCATAGCTGTCAGAAATCTTGACAATCTCACGTACGTAGATCCTATATTTTTTGCGCCCTTGATAGAGAAGATTGTCATGTGCGTGAAAAAGTACTCTAGCGCCAAAGTGGTTATTGGTGGGACCGGATTCTCTGTCGAACCGATGGCATTTTTTGAGTATGCGCGACCAGACTTTGGCGTGTGTGGTGCCGGTGAAAGTTCGATCGTCATGTTGATAGACCGTCTACAGAAGGAAGGAGATCTGTCAACGGTCCCCGGTCTATGCTACGTCGATTGTGACGGTAACTACGTTCAAAATCACCCAGAATTTTCTTTTAATGAGCGGACGCTGGTACCTGATCGCTCGGTGTATGATCGCCGGTATTTTAGGACAGAAGTGTCGGCTATTTCTGATCTTACGCGTGAGAGCCAACCAGCGATTGAGACCCTCCAAACAAAACGAGGATGCAATCTTACGTGCTCGTACTGCATCATTCGGAAGACCGAGGGAAAGAAGATACGATACCGGGCTCCGGAAGAAGTAGTCTCAGAGATCAGGCGGGCGGTGGTCGAGAATCCTGCGGTGAAAGAATTCGAGCTCGTGGATGCCACCTTCAATTCTCCACCAGACTATGCTTTCCAGATCTGTGAAGAGATGATCCGAAAAGATCTAGACGTTCCTTGGTATTGCCAATTGAGCCCCAACACAGTCACTCCGGAGCTGCTGGATGTCATGGCTGCGGCTGGTTGCATTCGTGTCGATCTTGGGACGGACGCGTTCACGGATGAAGCGCTCAGTAATCTCAACAAGGGGTTTGACATGAGCAAGGTGGTACAAGTTGATCAGTACTTGACCAATAGTCCCATCGAGCACACGCACTGCGTCTTCCTTGGTGGTCCAGGAGAGACGGTTGCTGCCCTTCGAGAATCTCTCGACATTTCGGAGAGATTTTTGAATCCATCTCAGATATACGCGAATTTAGGAATTCGAATACTAAGTGGAACGAAACTTTATCGGCAAGCAGTTGAGGCGGGAATTTTGGAATCGGGACAAAGTGTTTTTACCCCTGCATACTATGTTGAACCTGAGATTAGAAAGGAAGCAAAAATTCTGGAACTGGTACGCGAGAGATACTTGAATCATAAGAATTGGTATCTGTGGTGGGGCTTGCGTGGTCAGTCTTTGTCTGAACGTGCGAATCTGTCTGATCAGGCCGTTCTGGAGATGCGGAGAGAGTACGGGCGGACTATGAGTGGAAAGCCTAGGTTGGTGCGTGCTTATCGAACGAAGTCGAATCTCCAAATTTTGGGGCAGTCGAGAGGACTTACATGAATAGGCTAGTAATTGTCACTCTCGTGCCCCATGCGCGTGGCTTTTTAAGAATGAAACAGATCATGAATTCGTTGCCAAGTAACAGCGATGTTTCTGGAAAATAGTGGTATTCTGGAGCTTGTCGAACAGGAGGGTAGTCGAATTGCTTCGTCAATTAGATGGTGAGGATGTGATTCAGGCTGATGTAGAGGAAAGGTTACTTATTGCGCAGCAAATTTTAGATTCTAGAAAATATTGTGACGGGTGTGATGGTTTTTGCTCTGTTGCATCGGATAGTGGACGAGATCTTAATGATAGATTTTGGAGGTCAGTTGTCCGTGGCTTAAGCCCTACATGCCAAACTGGACACAATGCGATGATCTGTGTAGGAAGCTTCTCTTCCAATTTTTACTGGTCATATGCACCTCATACCAGAGACGAGTGATTGGGGTAGCTCTATGTTCCCATAGGTCCATCGGACTGCTAATGTGAGCTTAGCTAAGTTTGTTTGTCGCAAGGTGTGTGCTGTGGCATTTGATTTGTCTTTGGAGCGTGTTTGGCCAACTACATGGAGTTGATTAATACTCAAGACTGCTACGCAAGAAAGGGCTGTGGATGGCTATGTCGGGTAGTTGATAAATTTCATCCAAATGATGTTATCTGGTCCGTGACTAAAAATTTTTAGAGAGATATTTAAAGGTATTAAGGTATTTTTATATGTTATTAAAAGCTGCTGTAAGAACAAAAGGTAGTGTATCATGTTTTGGAGAAAGTGAGAGGATCATGAGTAAGCCGAAAGTGCGACGTTATGAACATCGTCGCGGAATCCATTGCGAATCAGCTTGCCAAGCGAGAATTCTCTGGACGTATGGTCTTGATATTGACGAGGATGTCGTTTTCGGGCTTGATGGCGGGTTTGGCTTCACATTTTTCCCAGCTCCTGGGAGTGCGCCGGACACGGTCGTCGGGAAGCAGGGGATACTTCCCTTCAAAGCAATGCGTTTGATGGGGGTGGAGACAACATCCCACGCTCCCCGCACGACCGATGGTTTGGCGGGTCTCTTGGAAAAGCACTTAGCGGTGTTGATCCGCGTTGACCTTGGCTTGTTGCCTTATTGGGGGCTTAAAGGGCAAAGCTCGTTTGGGGGATATGTGATCAATATTGTCAGTAGGGATGGCGATGATTTTGTGATTTCTGACAGCGCCTTCGACAGCTTGCAGAAAGTTACTAGTGGCAATCTCCAGACCGCGCGGTCCAGCCGCAGTGCTGCTCCGCTAAATCCGGAAAACCGAGCATATACGTTTAGTATGCCAAGACGCGCTGTCAGGCTAGCGGCGATAGGCCCAGTATCTGTGAGGAATCTTTGTCGAGACGTCCTTCGTTCAGGTAGTCGAAACTTTGGTATCCCGGGGATGCGTCAGTTGATAAAGGCGGCGAGAGCTTGGCCGGCTCAGAAGACTGGCGAGCAAGTAGAGGATGTCGATGCTCGCGGCGACGTTGTAGTAGTTGATGCCCTTGAGCGGCAACTACTCCACCTGGGTCGCGCCATAGAGACATTTGGAACTGGCGGTGGCCTTTACCGCCCGATCATGGAACGCTACTTATGGCGGCTCGCCGAGGAGACTGGAGATGACCGCTACGCGACTGGAGCTGAGTATTTCCATGCCAGCGGAGAGCTGTGGAGCGAACTTGGTCAAGCACTGTTGGCGATTGGGGAAGTTGGGGTCGAGCACTCGGCAGTTGAACGCCTTGCTGGGCTGGTCGTGAGCAGGGTGGGCCAGGCGGTGGAGATCGAAAGCCGGGCCTTGGATGGTTTGAAGATGGTTTGAAGAGGCTATGATTCACAATGAACGCGGTTGGCGATGGGGAACGTTAGAGAATGATGGTCTTGTCGTGGGTAAGAATCGGTGCTGACCTCAGAAACGATGACTAAATGTAGCTTGTATGGCCTCAAGCTGGTGGTGGAAGATTAGTTGGGTTTGTAGGTTGTGTTTGGAGATATGGAAGGATTGTTTGACGCATCATAGGTTCTGGTAGGAATCTATGATTTGTTAGGGCAGCATCATTTAGGAGTTGATGTTGGTGACGTGGTCTTTCAACCTAACCAGCTATTTCGCCTGTGCAGGAAGATCCCTTTCGCGGTGACAGTCTTTTTTGGTAGCAATAAATCGCGGAGCTCGATTAGTAATCCAGCCTGCCGCAAATGGGATGGGTGCCAGACGGCTCGGCTTTCACTTGGTATACTTTTACGTTCCGGGCTGCTGTAATGGTGTCACGCGGTGGTGGTGTCGACCAGTTTGGCCTTCGGCGAACGGGTGAGGTCACCGATGATGAGCTTGGTCACCTACCGGCCTGGCGCATAGCGTTCAGGTCTGATACTTTCGGAACCGGGAGCTGCTGAACAGGATGTTGCGCAGCGCCCCAGATAAGTGGTGCATGGCGGCATCCCGTTAATGGCACCTGTTGGTTGGCTCCGTCAGGCTCCAGAGGAACGCCATACCAGTATGTCGGACAGCACTAAATAGTCGAGTTCAGTGCTGAGGAAGCACAGGATCGCGTCGTCGGGTGAGCAGACGATGGGTTCTCCGGCGATATTGAAGGAGGTGTTTATCAGGCATGGTATGCCAGTCCGAGAGTTGAACTCCTGGAGCAAGGCGGCTAAGAGCGGATTGTCCTTGGGAGAGACGGTCTGAACTCGTGAGGTCATGTCCACGTGGCATGCACCTTGAATCGCCTTCTGATACTTCTTCCGGACTGGTACGACGAACGTCATGTACGGAGAACGAACCTTCTTCCCCATGTCAAATACCTCAGGCGCACGTGTCTCGAGGACGATTGGAGCGAATGGTCGAAAGGGTTCCCGGTGCTTGACTTTTCTGTTGATGGTGTCCTTGATATCGGGAAAACTCGGATTCGCAATGATGCTTCGATTCCCTAAGGCCCGTGGGCCGAATTCCATGCGCCCTTGAAACCATGCAATGATGACTTCCTTCTCGAGGAGGTTAACGGTCTCTTCAACGACGTTCTCCATATGGCGCCATTCAATGGCAGATGCATGACGAATCAATGCCTGATCAATCTCGTAAGGCTGGTAGCTGGGGCCCAAGTAGGGAGAAGTAGATGCGTGCACTGGTTCCCCCAATGCGTTGCATGCATAAAAGGCAGCTCCTAGTGAAACTCCCACGTCGCTCGCGCCAAAACTGACATGAACATCTTTGTATGATGATTTTTCAAGGATACGTGTGTTGTTCACGCAATTTAATGCGAGTCCGCCTTCAAAAATCAAGTTGGATAAACTCGCTCTACCCTGCAATATTTTCACTTGATGATGTGTCACTTGCTCAACAAGATCTTGAGCAGCGGCGGCAACACGTACTCGGTACGAAAATGACTCTCTCGCTCCTTCTTGACCACCGAATATCCTGTCAAATAACTCGTAGTATGAGGCCACCTCGTGTGCTGCGAAAGGGGTGGTATAGGTGCCATCACTTCTTACTTTTAGCACCTCACCCAAAAGAGGGTTTGGGTGAGGTGGATCGCCGTAGGCAGCCAACCCCATCACCTTGTACTCGTCATTGTTTGGAGTGAACCCCAAGTATCGAGTGACAATAGAGTATAGTACGGCCAGCGAGTTTCTGAAGTCCACTGATGTATCATCAAATATCTGCACCTGACCGTCTACGATCTGCCCCATGATGGAGGAAAGCCATTCAGCTCGACCATCGCTAATTAAAAAGGCTGAATCTTCGCATCCGTGCAACACGTGTCCTGTCATAAGATGGCAAAGATGATGAGGCACCAGCATTAGGCGATCTGGCGGAAGTGAAAACCCTGTTTTTTCCATAAAATCCCTGACTCTTGCGTCCGGGCTCAACAGCTTCTCGTGGGTTTCCACCAGCCGTGCCAACCGACTTAACTTGGATCCTGCAGTTGAGGTCGAATCGTCGGCAATTTCGTGGATCATTCTGTCGATAACGTCGTCCGCAAACTGCCACGCAAAGGCGAACATGTCGACCTGGTTTAAGGAAAGACCAGCATGCTTTAGACACCACGTAATGGCCTGCCTCGGAAACGCGGAGGTTCGCTTCTGCCTGTTGAAGCGCTCTTCTTCTGCGGCCGCGACGAGTTCTCCGTCCACGACCAAGGCGGCAGACGAGTCGTGTCCGTAGATCAGGTTCCGGTCGATCCCGGTTGCGCCATAAAGACGGCTAAAAACATCCGCCGCCTTCGCGAATCCGTTGTATCCAAGCACGATCATCTTAAGAACTCCTCGAGGTGTCGCCCGATAACGCCAAGCGTATCGACGCGAACTCGCGCGGCATGCCTAAGCGATCGGAATGGCGTCGATGGCTGCGCTTCGTATCCATGGCACCAGTTTTATGATCATTTCACAGAGGAGCACATCGCAGATCAACGGAGACTCACCAAGTTGCTCATCGCGAGCGTCAAGCAAGATCGAACTCTCGTGAACTGTTCAGAATTAGCAAGTCTGCTCGTCAGGGTTGCGGGACTGAACCTTCATCGTGCAGCTTCGGGAGTGTTCGGGTAAGCAAGCTGGACGCGGCGAAAGCCGATGCTGGTTGTGTATCGGCCGATGCTAGTTGTGTATCGAAAGGGTAGGAGCACCACAAGTGAGTACACCATCCAACAACGTGTGGGCGCCAGCGCAGGTTCCTGTGGGTGAGCCGGGAGTGCCCACCCATTGGTTGAACCCGATTCCGAGCCTCCCGGAACCTCTTCCACCGGTGGTTGACGATTCCGAGGATCAGTATCGTATGAAGCTTCAGCGACGGATCCGTCTCCAATCGATGCTGGCCCTGGATGCGGATACCAACTCCCTCATCCCAATCCCTGAGGCTGTACGCGAGGACTTGGCGAACATTGGTCGACCCACGCCCTTGACCCGAGCTCGTGCACTGGAGAGGCGGTTGGGTACCCCAGCCCAGATCTATTTGAAGCGGGAGGACACGCTGCCCACAGGTGCTTTCAAGCTGAACTCAGCCATGGCTCAGGTCCGGGCAGCCAAGGAGGAGGGCGCTGAGCGGCTGGTTACCGAAACTGGTGCGGGGCAGTGGGGCCATGCGGTGGCTTTCGCTTGCGCGCGCCTCGGGCTCCATCCGACCATCTTTTGGGCGGCGATTTCTGCGCGTCAGAAAGCGAGTCGTCACGCACTCCTCGAGCTCCTCGGTGCCCGTGTGGAGTCTTCCCCTAGTTCTGTCACCGAGCTCGGCAGGAGGGTCGGCTCAGACCCAACCATGGTCAACGGTTCCTTGGGTCTCGCCATAGGTGAGGCAGTGGAATATGCTGCGGGACATCCTGAAACCAGGTACATTTCTGGCAGTAATGTTCCGCATGTTCTCATTCACCAGTCAGTCATCGGATTGGAGACGAAGGCGCAGCTTGCCGCATTGGGGGTGAGTCCTGACGTTTTGATCGCATGTGTTGGGGGAGGGAGTAATCTGGTTGGCTTTATGGCACCATTTTTCGATGACAAGGCAGCTCGGGGAGATGATCTTCGATTCGTGGCCGCTGAGGCTGCAACTTCGCCTCGGCTCACCAAGGGGCGCTATGAGTACGATTATTCAGACCTGGGTTGCAACACGCCTATGGTCAAGTCGTACACGCTGGGCAGAGACTATGAGCTGCCCCCAACACATGTGGGCGGGCTTCGTCAGCACAGTGGGTCGCCAATCGTTGGAGTCGTACACCATGCCGACCTTCTCGAGGCTCGCGCCTACGAGGAAAAGGACATCTTCGCAGCTGGTCATGCACTGCTGATGGCGGAACAGATACTGATTGCTCCGGAGTCGTGTCATGCGCTGCTTGCCGGCATCGAAGAAGCTTTGGAGGCAAAGCGCGCTGGGGAGGCCAGGGTCATTGTGATCTGCGTGAGCGGAAGCGGGACGCATGACTTGGAAGGATACGTCGAGAAGGTGATTAAACAATGACAAATGTTACAGTCTCCGCGCTACGTCGGCTGAGCACGGCTTGCGACCCAGCAGTGGACCTCTGGCTGGGGTGCGGTGTGGCAGAATTATTTCCTAAGAGACTCATGGAGTACGAGCACGACCGGGTCTTCCTTGTGACGTCGGAGAAGCTGCGTGGTATCGCGGATCGCCTCCATTCGCTGCTCACTGATGGGGGAGTCTCGGTTGCACCTGTCATGCTCATACCCGAGGGGGAGCCGAACAAGAACTGGAGAACCCTACAGGGGCTATTAGAGGCCCTGGTGCAGTCTGGATGCACGAAGAGTTCCGTCATCGTCGGAATTGGTGGTGGGGTCGTGAGCAACGTGACTGGCCTCGCAGCTGCACTCTTGTATCGGGGCGTTGATTTTGTGGAAGTCCCTACGACGTTACTCAACCTAACCGACGGGGTTCTTAGTAATAAGCAGGCAGTGAATGGGGGTCAGGGAAAGAACCAGTTCGGTGTATATCATGCACCGATCTTTGTTTGGGGGGACACTGCGTACTTGCAGACTGAACCCATTGAACAGTGGCGAAGCGGGGTAGTGGAAGCTGTCAAGAACGGGCTTATTAACGATGCAGGCTGGTTCGACCATCTTGAGTTGGTTCTAACGCCGGATCTTTCGTGCGTGCGAGATGATCCAGTTGGCTTTTGTGCGGACCTCATCTCCTCGAAGGCCCAGATTCTTGACAAGGACCCCGGTGAGCGGGAGCGATGCATGGTCTTGGAATACGGGCATACTGTCGGTCACGCAGTGGAGTTCTTGATGGATGGACAGTTGCTGCATGGAATGGCGGTGGGGGTCGGTATGTGCGCAGCGGCCAAGATTGGTTCCCGGCTAGGAATAACTGATGACGACGTTCTTCCTCGTCAGGAAGAAATCCTCGGCAAGGGACTCGGTTGCCCCATTGATGTGCCCGCAAATTGTGCCCCTGATGCTATTACCGACATTGTGCGTACTGACAACAAGCGTCGTGGTAGTTGCGATGCTCGGATGGTCTTTGTGGAGAAGGTCGGAACCGTGCATGAGGTAAATGGTGAGGTCGAGGTGACCGTGCCGCACTCTCTACTTCTCGAGGTACTTCAGTGTAGCAGGAGGGCCTAGACCGGTGGCACGTAGTCATAGATGCTGCTCCACCCACTTGAAGTTTGTTGACCGTGAGCCTCTCAACCATCTAACGGTATCTAAGGAGACACCATGATCCAGTTGGCGTATAATCTAAATGGACTACGGAGTATGCCCCTGAATGAGGCCTGTACACGCGTGGCCGATGTTGGCTTCGCTGGTGTGGAGTTGTCGTTACATCCGAGCCATCTTGATCCTTTTTCGTGTCGGACCAGGGATCTGGTGGAGCTTCGGCGAGTCGCGGGAGACCTCGGGCTGAAAATTCCTTCACTTGCTGCGGGCGCGGACAACCTGTTGAGTTCCCAAAGATTTGAGCCTTCCTTGGTATCCCCATCGGCGGATGGAAGGAGGCAGAGGCTGGAATTGCTCCGGAGGGCAATAGTGATTGCAGAGGAATTGCAGATTCCCAATTTAAATTTCGCCACCGGAATCCTGAACCCAGAAATTTCAAGAAGTGTTGCATTTGAATGGTTAATGGAGGGGCTTGGTCAGTTGCTGGAACTAAGCGAAACGGTGACCTTGATCATGGAACCCGAGCCTGGGTTCTTCCTGCAACGCAATGCCGAAGTGGCTGATCTGATCGAGGAGATCGGACATCCTCGCTTTCGTCTCGCCCAGGACTTGGGACATACACGGGTGGTGGATAATGACTATTTGAGCTCTGTTCGGGAATACTTGGATGTGTCCCCCGTGATACAAGTCGAGGACATCAAGGGACGGGTACACAATCATGAGATTCCGGGCGACGGAGACATCGATTGGACAGCATTCGCCGACCTATTGGCAGATGCGGGCTGGTCGGGATGGTTGAGTGTGGAACTTTATAACCAAGAAGATCGGTTGGATGATGCCCTGCGTCGAAGTTTTGAAATCCTCCAGTCTGTGGTCGTCCGGTGAGGTTTGATTAATGTCATCAGAACCGCAACTGGAACATGGAAGACGAGTTGGCTTCGAGCCGATTCCCATCTTCGACCATCATGTGCACTCAGACGGCCGAAATGCCGATGACTACGAGTGGATGGCTCTTGGAGGAACCACTACCGTAATGGTTCCGTGCACGTCTGGTGAACCTCATCCAAGCCGGAGGGCATTTCGAGCCCGCTGCAGACGCCTATTGCATGATGAGGTTCATCGTGCGGCAGTGTATGGGATCGACGCTTATGTCGCGTTGTCCGTGCACCCGGGCGATCTTGCAGATGAGCCCGTCGATTTGGATGGGCTCTTGGATGAATTGGCTGTTCAGTTGAACCATGATCGTGCTCGAGCATTGGGCGAGATCTCACTCAGATCTGGGAGCAGTTTGGAACGCGAAGTTTTCGTTCGTCAACTCGTCCTGGCGAAGGAACTCGATCTGCCAGTGCTCGTCGAGACTTCCCCGGATCCCAAGTGCTACAGTGAAGCATTGCCCACCTACCTGGAGTTGATCAAAAAGTCGGGTGTCAATCCCGAGTTAATCAGCTTCATGGATATGGATGCGGACAAGTGGCGTCCTCTTGCCACGTTGGGATTTGGTCCCGCGGGGGTAGCCGTGTCACCCGCATCTGATCCGCTGTTCGGAGTCCGACGGAAGTTAACAGACACTGAAGTGGTACGCATGCTTGATGAATTCTCGATTGAGCACTTCATGCTTAACACTGGGTTCCACTTTGGCTCAGCTGACCCGATGGGGTTGGTGCGAGTCGCTCATCGGCTACAGGTTCGCCACGGGATGAGCGTTGACGAGGTGCATCGGTTGGTCGACGAAACCGCTCGTTGCACCTTCCTTACTGATGAGCGGAACTCGTGACATGGGTATGGACATCTCATCTCGGCCTGTGGAATGGGCGTCGCTTAGTGAAATCACAGCCAGCGACGTGAGTTTCGAAGGTGGCGCGATCTTTAACAGCATCTGCACTCGTCCACATCCCTTAGCCGCCCAAGTGATGGCAGACAATCTTCATCTGAATGCTGGTGACGGACGCCTGTTCCCGAGTGTCGCACGATGCGAGTCGGAGATTACGAATTTCTTGGGTGGGCTGATGGGTTTACCCCGGGCCGTCGGGATGTGTACCTCGGGTGCCACTGAAGCGAATCTCATCGCGGTTCACTCTGCGATTGAGAACTGGAGACGGAAAGGAGGACAAGGGCGACCACAGGTTATTCTTGGCCGCGGAGGGCACTTCAGCTTCGACAAAATCTCCGTTCTCCTCGGGGTCGAACTAGTCCTGGCGTGGTCAGACATCGACACGCTGAAAGTCGATCCAGAGTCCGTCTCGGAACTGATCAGCCCAAGAACGGCTCTCATCGTAGCCACAGCCGGTTCCTCAGAAACGGGGGCCGTCGATGACGTTGAATGGCTTTCAAGGGTTGCACTATCGAAGGGAGTTCCGTTGCATGTGGATGCGGCATCGGGAGGGCTGTTGATTCCTTTCCTCAGGGACTTGGGTGGCGCGCTGCCGGACATCGGCTTCAGAAATGATGGGGTGACCACCATTGCGATCGATCCGCACAAGTTCGGTTCTGCACCGATTCCTTCGGGCCATCTCGTGGCAAGAGAATGGACATGGATCGAAGGGCTCAGGACAGAGTCCCACTATCAAGGGACAGCGAGGCACTTGACGTTTCTTGGTACCCGTTCAGGTGGGTCTATCTTGGCGACGTATGCCTTGTTCGGCCACTTGGGCGAGAAGGGACTGCGCGGGATGGCTGAACAGCTGAAGGCCCTCCGGAGCCATCTCGTGGATCGGTTGCGTAAGGCAGGGGCGACGCTTGCGTATGTCCCTGAGCTTATGGTTGTGGCGCTCAAGGCAGATTCGGATGCGGTTAAAGTGCTCGAGCGGCGTGGGATATTTACATCTTATGCTAAGAGGTTAGGGTACTTGCGTATCGTTGTCCAGTTGCATATGTCAGAGGGTCAGGTCGATGGTCTTGTTGATGCCCTCCTGATGGAGGGAATTGTGTAATGAATCGATTAGCAACCACACGGCCGAAGTGGACTCCTTCTGAGGCCTTGCTTCCGCGAGAGCCAGGTTCTATCCCGAGTGAGATCTCAAGGGGGTCAGATATACGTCTTGAGATCCTCAAACCCGGGATCGTGGTTCTCCGCGAGGATCCCTCAGCTAAGACTGCTCCAGGGCAGGAGAGCGTCAGGGTTGCTGTCGAGTTTGTTAGTCTGTGCGGTAGCGATCACAAGCTGTTCGAGGGAACCTATCAAGGACCCCACCACTATCCGATCACCTTTGGTCACGAATGGTCTGGACGGGTTATCCACGCACCCGCTCAATCCCCATTCCGAGAAGGTGATCTCGTGACGGGTGATTGTTCAAGATATTGTGGTGAGTGCCGACAATGCTCGGTCGATCCCAATACGTGCCGAAGCGTAGAAAAATTCGGGATCACTGTCGATGGATTCAGTCGTTCGATCGTTGATATTTCCGAGAGATATCTGTATCCGGTGCCAGACGCTCTTCCTAGCGCGCTGGCAGCGATATGCGAACCGACCGCAGTAGCTTACCGGGCAGTCGCTCCACATGCGAATCTCGCGGCAGCGCACGGTGCCTTGGTTGTGGGAGCAGGTCACATTGGTCTCGCGGCAGTTTTGGTTCTCCAATCATTTGGGGTACGTGACATCACCGTTGCCGACACGGTCCCGGAGAGGTTGGCATTGAGCCGGGAGATTTTGGCTGGAATCAGGACCGAATCTGGTATCGAGATCCAACCTGGCGACACCTACTTTTCATTGAAACGGTGTGCCCAGTTCGGCTTTATTTTTGATGCAACAGGGTCCTCCGAGGGACTAGCGCAGGCGCTGGTCCGAGCGGACTTCCACGGCACTGTCGTCACTGTTGGGATGCTTCGTCAGCCGAAGGTTCCTCTGGACCTTGTGACGACCAAGGCTTTGCGCCTTTTTGGGAGTATCGGGGGCACCGGCGCTTTTCATGAGGTTATGGAGATTATGCTGGACCACGATGCGGAGTTCAGGCGCTTCATCGGCCGACAGGTTGTGCCGGAGGAATGGCAGACCGTATTTGTGACAAGGTCCACGAAGGTCAAGGATCAGATCCGATTTGGAGGCAGTTGTGGGTGAAATCCGACATCAGCAGTACCAAACTTGGTTGGAAGCGTGTGAGAGATGGAGGGAGTTCGAGGCTCTGTCTGCCTCTGAAGTGCAGGACCACCAGCTCAAGGAACTTAATGCGCAACTGAGCTACACGTTAGCGAATTCTCCCTTCTACAGCACGTACTGGGCGTCGTGTCCGCGGAACGTGTCCAGTTTGACTGAGTTGTCGAAGCTCCCTTTCACGACCAAGGAGGATCTTCGCGGTGGTTACCCCTCACAATTTGTGGCTGCAAAGGACTCGCTGATCATCCGTTATGGTGAGTCGACAGGTACCACAGGGCTGCCGACCTCATCGGCCATTACCTACCGCGATTGGATTCTGTGCAATGTGGCTGTTGAGGCTTCAGTAGGACACCTATTTGGGCCTGCAGACATGGTTTTCGTGTCAATTCCCTACGAGTTGGCTTTCGCCTCGTACGACTTGGACCGCGCCTTGGAAGCAATTGGAGCCACCGTCGTATCTACGGGTGCGCTGACTTCGGTCTGTCCGATCGATCGAGTTGCGCAGATGATGTGCAACGTTCATCCGGCCGGTTTGATTTGTACCCCAACTCGCGCGCTACGCATTTTCGACATGATTAGGGACATTGGGGAGGACCCACGACGGGTGGGCCTCAAAACACTGCTATACGTTGGCGAGACGTGCTCGTCGGCGAAACTGACGAAGATCGGAAAGATGTGGTCCGTCGATGTGGCTACCGCTTATGGTGCCACGGAGACTAACTCCTTGGGATTGCAGTGCGAACTTGGCCAACTGCACTTGACTGAGGATCGCTACATCTTTGAGGTGATCGATCCGCAAACCGGACAGACCGTGAAAGATGGTAGTTCAGGTGAATTGGTGGTGACCTCGATCGCAACCGAGGCAATGCCTCTGATCAGGTATCGCACCGGAGATGAAGTCACGGTGTCTCCCTCAGGGTCGTGTGCGTGTGGAAGCCCAAGGAGAACGATTCAGCATCACGGAAGACTCTCGGAGGGCTACGCGGTTGGCGGGCGACGTCTCAACAAGCTTGCCGTGGAGCAACAAGTTCTCTCCACCCGCGGCACGGGCCTGTACTACGCAGCTGGGGTGGAAGGCGATCAGCTGGTGGTTCGCGTGCAGGTTGAAGAAGGAGCGTTAGTCGAGAAAACATTGCGTAGTGTCGAGAATTCTGTTTCCCAGGCGTTTTCCGTGCCGTGCAGGGCAAGTTCGGTCAGTCTGTCCTCTATCATGGCGGCGATGGACCAAATGCTGAAGCCGGGGAGCTTAAATCTTGAGCATTTGAGAGCCGTTGAATGAATGGGACAGTCGGCATTGTGGGTTGCGGTCGGCTTGGACGATCGATCGGTTCTGTTCTTGCTGAGACCCGACAGCAGGTCGTTTACTGTGATGCAGATCAGGGCGTTGTACAGTGGGCGAAGAGTCAGGGGCTTGATGCAAGTAGTGAGTTGGCTGCCTTCGCCGGGGGATGCGAGCTCATCTTATTGTGCGTTCCTGCTGAACAAGTTGGTGATGTCGTCTACACCTGTGTCAGCTGTAATCCGCGAGCGGAAATTGTCAGCTTGGTTACCAAGCCTGTTGTGAACGGTGGTTCTTATCGGAGGGCCCGCCCAATTGCACAGCATCTTGCGATTGCAGATGGGCGTCCATGGGCAATCGTTGTGGATGATCGTGAGACGGCGGATTTTCTTCGTCCTGTGCTCCCCGGGCGGGTGCACATCGTTATCGACGGCGCATTGGATGTCGGAAAGCTGAATCGCGCCGCGACCCGGATGGCGCTGAGTGCCTGTGTCCAAGCCGAGCACCTCCTGAACTCCATGGGGGCAGTCGCTCCAAGTGTCAAAGTCGGCATTCGGAATATCTTGCTGGGGACCATAATGGAATACGATCGTGATACGAGCAACCCCTATTTGACGGAGCTTCTCTCGGAACTATTGAGGACCCTCGAGGAGTAGCCCGCGCGGGTTTTCATCGATACTAGAAAGATTGGAGATCAATGTGAGTCTGCGCATGACTGAGATTGAATCCGTGTTGGCGGATGAAGCCGTTTTCAATTTGGATCCATCCAACCTGTTGAGCGATTTTTTGGGAAGGGATGTCTCGGCACCTTCGTTGGGGGTGAAGGGTATTCATCACTGGGCCACGTATATCGGAGAGTACCGCCACGATACTGAATTGGAGGAAGCGGTTTCGGCAATCAGTGAGCGAGAGGGCATCGGCAACGTTCGTTGGGGACCGTCGCACATCGCGCCGCATTTCTACGGGGTGTCAGGATATTGGATCAATCTCGATAATCACGGAAGACAGCTCGAGTTCTTCGCATGCAGGGAGACGTCGTCGTGGATGGCAAGGCCACAAGAGGAGCGTAAGCGCCTCATGTCCCATCCGGGTCTGGAGGTTGATGCCCCGGAGTTAGTGGGACCCCTCCTCGAGTTCTTGGCAGTGTTGGGACATCGCACGAGTTCGTTACATTTTGAGCCTATGGATCAACTTGGGCACACGTACGGTCACCTTCAACGAATTGACAACGGCTCCGTCATAGAACTCGTCCATGAGACCCAGTCAGGTAGCCTGAGTGTGGGCTGGTGATGCGAGACTTGCCTTGTGAAGGTCGCAGTGTGTGACGGGTGTGGTCATTGAGTCGCTGTAGCCAGCATGGCCATGGTCTCCTTCTCCTGTCGTCCGAGTTCTGCGAGCATGGCTCCGCCGCGCTCAAGATCATGGACGATCGATGCACGGGTTGCGTGCATCAGGAGGTCCGCAAGTGAAGTCCAAGTACTCGCGAGTTCATCATATTGGGTGGCTGCTTGAAGGTACGCCCGGTTCTGGCAGAGCGCATGTGCCTCTCGCAAGAAGTCTGCCCACAAGGATCGGAACATCCCTCCTCCGGTGCCCCCCCGCTCCATGAATACCCCCACTCTGTGGGCGGTCGCTACCGGATCTTCCAAGGTCTCAGCCCACGAAGTGATGCGCCCAGCCGCTTTCGCGATGCCTTTATGGCCGCTATTGCCGAAGGTGGGATTGAGGAAATCGGTTGCTGTTCGGTGTATGGCACTTCTACAGGAGTCCCTCGTCGGAACTACTGGGTGGTCATCCTGACTCGCTATCGTGAAAGCAAGATGTCGGGAACTCATGGCACCGGTTGCTGCTCGGGCACGGGCGACGCTGGCCGTCGATGTTGACTTGATTCCCAATGGTTCCGTCTCCACTACCACGACATCCTCGTCCGAGCAGCTCAAACATGCAACGTAATGGGCGGGGAAATGATGGTGCTCATTAGTATATTCCAAGTAGAAGCGGTCAAGCTTCAACGCGACAACTCTGCCTTCGGCGAGGTGGTGACGCAATGAGGCCTCAGCCTTGCGGGATGAGCTGGTTTGTTCCTCGTTCAGGCCGATTTCCAGGGCGGCCGCAGCGTTGCGTATAATCTGGTCCGGTTGGATGCGTCCTCCTAAGAACGGTGTGGGCATTTTCTTGGAATGCCAGAAAATGAAAGACAAACCTCGACCAAGGCCGAAGGCCATCGGCTCGGTGATCATGGTTCCAGCACTCAAGGCTAGGTTCATGAAAGCAGTCGTTTCGCAATGAACCCCTGAGTACGGTTGCTGCGAGATGGTACTCACTGTGAGTCTACCTCCAATCTACTCGGATTCTCGTGTTCAAGTGGTAGTAAGTCGTTTGAATGACAGTATGTTTGAGTTGCATGAATGGATCACTAGCAATGTAGGTTTTCGGTTTTTCGGCCGAACACTGTGCAGGATTGAGAGTGCTCACGAATCGTTGCCACGCCCAAGGACGACGCTGTGAGTGTTGCCCGCCAAGCGTTGTCGTCGAGGGTGAGCATCGTGACTAACGGTGAGTTATCTGGGCTGAACCTGGTAGTGGTAGTTTCGAGAGGTGGGTCGCCGTTGCATACGCTTGTGAAGTGCTGTGATGAACCCATGAACAGGAAGCATCCTCCGGGGCGGAGAATGCGGCTGACTTCGGCAATCATGCATGCAGGGTTCGCTGACTCCGTGAGAGGTTCAAGGCAAATGACCGCCGTGAACTGGTCGTCGCTGAAGGGCAGGCATGTGGCCGTGAAACTGCGGTATCGTGTGAGACGGTGGCGTGCCGATGATTCCACATGCTCGCTTTCTTGGTTTCTTGGAGGAGTATCCGATACCCACAGAGTTAAAACCGCATCACGTAAAGCTGCTGCCAGGCTTCCGTCTGAGTCATCCCTTGGGTCGATCAGTAGGATTTCTTGCTGGAGGTTATCGTCCCGCAGCATGGCGCTTAGGTCTTCCAAGGGGAAGGGAAAGTTGCCGTCGCTCAAAGAGCCAACGGTGCCCTCGTAAGTGACATGGGTCAGATGGTCCTTGTCCGATTCGCAGGCCATGGCAACGGAGTGGGGGGTATGCAACCCGAGGATGTGATGACGATCCAGCCCCAAGGGGCCCGAGAGGGTTGCGTCATGGAGTGCTTGGAATGCCCTCTCCTCGAGAGCCGCCAAGTCAGCGATTCCTTCCGCGAGGAGAGCCGTGGCGGACACTGGGTCGAGTGAGTCCCTTGTGTCCATCAGCGCATCGATCAACTCGTCCCACCTCGCTCGGATTACGTTAAATTGAGGGAGGATGCGTTCCAGCCTGCGGCTGACCGACCGATCTGCCAGTTCAGTCAGGAAGGCGTAGAACATCGCCCTGAAGTTGGCTCCCCCTGTCCCTGCATAGCGCCAGAAACGTCCGATCTCGAATGCATGGCTTCCAATCATTGGCCAGTCCATAGGCCGGGAACCCCAGAGTTTGGCCATGAGTTGCATTCCGAATAGGCCACCGTCACGTTCCCTGCCCTCCAACATGCGACGTGCGGTTCTGTGAGCTGCTCGCCAGGCCCTATCGGTGACCATGTCAGGACTTGAAAGAGGGGGATCGACAGTGAGGAATAGTACCTTATGAGGAGAGGGTTCAAATCCCTCTGTAGATGCTCGAGCCGTCTTGAGTGACTTGATGGATACAGGCTGCAAACCTCCCTGCTGCTGAGTGTCTACAACCCAGGCGACGTCATCATTGAGGGCGCAAACGGTCAGACAGTGTGCAGAGAAGTGTGTACGGGAGGCAAAGTGATCCAAGTGATAGATGTCAACGGTGACTCCTGCCGGCGTGCTCCGACCAACTCGCCGTGACAACTCTACGTGCCCATCCGTGGGCGTGGCCGACTGCACTTCGTGAAGGCTTGTGTTGAGCGCGGTGCTGGCTGCTCGGGCTATGGATAGGGTGTGTGTGCGCCCTGTGATCATAGGTGGCGTGGATGTTATGCACGGCGACTGCCAGTATCGGAAATCGATGCCTTCGCCGAGACCGAACATCATGGGTTCCGAGATGTCTATTCCTCTAGCTGCCAGCAGATTGACCATCATGGTGGTCTCGCAGTGGTCGCCCGCTCGGGGACGCCACGGTAGGAGAAGTCTTTCATGCGCAAGCTGCATGTCCGTCCCACATTGCGGTCCTACTGTCCCATCCATGGCCACGTCCTTTCACAAGGTGCCCAACCGGGCACGACAGTTAGCGGATGCTTTGCCAACAATCTCCTGGATGCTACGAAAGGTCTAAGTGAGTCAGTCTGTCCGAGGCGAGGGTCAGCCAAGCGTCATGCGTCAAGTTCTATGAGATGAGCACATATTCCAGTATGGAATGTGTGTCACTATAGCCGCGCGAGCATGCGATGGGAAGGGGTGTAGTGATCCTGCTGGGAAGGCCGTAGCGACTACGATATTCAATGAAACGGGCTCGTCGAAGCATTCCAGTGCTAGAATGATGCGCCATGCATGAGTTGTCGCCATCGGAGTTGCTCGTCTTGGGCCTGCTGGCTGAGGGCGCCACCCACGGCTACGAGTTGGAGCGTCTGATTCGTGCGAGAGGTGTTCGGAATTGGACGTCCTTGGGTACTTCGTCAATCTATTACGTGCTCCGTCGCCTTGAAGATCATGGACTCATCGTCAGCCACAAAGAGAGCCCGGCGGAGAAGGCTCGGCGTGAGTTCAAGCTGACGCACGAAGGGCGAAAGATGTGCGCAGAGGGCTCTCTGAGGCTGCTCAGAGAGGTGAAGCTAGTGCATGCTCCGGTACTTGTCGGCATGGCGAATCTAGAGCTTCTGGATCGCAGTGATGTTTTGCTCGCTCTTCGGGAGCGGCGAAACAACGTTGCCGAGTGTCTTGAGGGGCTCATTGGAGCGAGAACGAACCCAGACGTACCCCTGGTGGCAAGGCTTATCTTCGACCATCCCGCTGCCGTTCTCGAAGCGGAGCTTAAGTGGATCGACGGGACGATTGCCACTCTTGAGGAGATAGATGACTAGTGAGTGATTATAATATCAGGCATGCAAGGCGAGACCTCTACTCTGCAGGTCGCGATATGTGGGTCCCGGTTGTTCCCGCGATGAACTTTCTCGTTGCTTACGGCAAGGGAAGTCTGAAAATCAGCGAGGACTGCGCAGCGGTGGTGGAGAAGTTATACATCTACTCCTATGCTATCCGTGCCTTGGTGAAGAAGGAGCCTGATCGGGTACGCGTCGTGGGACCGTTGGAGGGTACGTGGAGTGTAGAAGACCTTAGAACATTCCGCAGAGAGGACAAAAATTCATGGGAGTGACGAGGATGATCGTCCAGCCCGACTGGATCGCACTTGACATGTTTGAACGGGCAAGAGTGGTTGCTGATGATCGAAAGAAGCTCAGTGCGGGAAATCTTTTCAGATTTGAGGTCTTTGCGGAGGACGAGGCTGTTCAGTACCTCCACGTTGGGTCCTGTGATGGGGAGACCTCGGCGGTGGCTCGGCTTTATGAGGTCTTCCTTTCCAAGGTTGGCATCATGAGATCTATCTGTCCGATACTCGCCGCATTTCCCGGCCCGGCTGCGTATGATCATTCGGCAGCCTGTAACCCGCGTGAGCTAACCATTTTGTCGCGGCGGCCTTGAATAACCGGTGCAGGGTGGGTTGAGCAGGAGAGGTTGCGAGATGTGTGAAGATGCTATTCGCTCCATTTGTCGAAGTTGCCATGGTGGATGCGGAGTGCTTCTCCGCCGTGACGATGCGGATGAGCGGGTCTGGGTGCAAGGAGATCCTTCTAATCCTAACAATCACGGCTTTTTGTGTGCCAAGGGGAGGGCCGCCTCGGCCTTGGCGCGACATCCAGACAGACTGACACGTCCACTGAGGAGAATCGGGCCACGGGGTGAGGGCTTCTTTGAAGAGATCGAGTGGGATCAGGCGCTGTCCATCGTCACAGAACGTATTCGCGATGACGTCGCCACCGCAGGCCCACGGAGCGTTGTCCTGGCTCAAGGCACGGATCGAAACTACCAAGAGTGGGTCTTTCGATTTGCCAACTCGCTCGGGACTCCGAACGTGATGGGGCCTGCAGACATATGCTTCTATCCACGTGTGATGGCGGGCATTCTCACGATGGGCGGCTTCACTTTCGTGGACTACGAGGGTAAGCCTGAAGTAGTCCTGTTGTGGGGAAGTAATAAGCCGATGACCAATAGTGACGGGGTCATTGGCATTCGACTCCTTGATGCAATCGCTGGGGGGACTCAGCTAGTGGTCGTGGACCCGGTTGAGACATCAGTTGCCCGACGGGCACGGGTGCACCTTCAACTACGGCCTGGGACTGATGCAGCCCTAGGCCTTGGTCTCATCCACCAGGTATTTGAGCTTGGGTTGATTGATGCGGACTTTATCGCCAACCATACGACCGATGCTGAGTTGCTACGTGAGCATACGCGTGGATGGACTTTGGATCGCACCGCTGACGTGTGTGGCTTGGAGGCTGAGGATATTTTTGAGGCAGTTCGCCTATACGGTGGTGCGGCTTCTGCGGGGATCGAGATGGGGACAGGTGCTCAGCAGAGCAGAGACTCCTTCAGCTCGGCTCGTCTGTTGGTCATGCTTTCCGGGCTATGTGGGAACATAGACGTTCCGGGCGGTGACGTGTTGTGGGACCCCCCAGGAATTGTCGGCCGCAGGACGATGCCGGGTTCGCAGTTACTGCCCGGTGGTGCCGAGAAAGATCGACTTGTGGGTTCGCATCAAATCTTGGGCATGTCTGGGTGGGCCCATTCCAGTACCGTGTTTGAGGCCATTTTGAGTGGAAAACCATACACACCGCGTTCGTTGCTCGTTTTCGGCTCGAACCTCTTGGTCAGCTATGCGAACTCGATGCAGGTGGAAAGGGCATTGCGCAAGGTTGGCTTCGTGATGGTTGCTGACATGTTCTTGACGCCGACTGCATATTACGCTGATGTGGTGCTTCCAGTTCCCAGCTGGGTGGAGCGGGATCAGATCGTTGAGCATGCGAACTATGTGGCAGCTCGGAACGCGGTATTGTCCCCGATGGGAGAATCTCGATCGGATGAAGAGATCATTACCGAACTAGCTATGCGCTTAGGTCTAAAGGGATTCTGGGAGAGTCCCTCCCAGTCTTTGGATGCCAGACTTGCCCCGGTGGGACGGAATTGGATGCGGCTTCAACGGGACCAGTACTGGGCGAACTCGCTGCGGTACTGCAAATATGAAACCGAGGGCTTTCCGACGCATGATGGGAGGTTTCATTTTGCCCCATCAATATTGAAAAAGTGGGGCTTCCCCTCCTTGCCGGAGTTCTCGGATCCTGGGTCCTTCAACCCCTCCGCACCTTTGATACTTACCTCGCGGCATTCACCCTTCTATTTCAATTCTGAGTTCCGAAACGTGGAAGCGTTGCGAGACAAGCAACCCTACCCAATCGTTGAGGTATCTCGGCAGGTAGCTGCTGACCGAGGTCTAGCTTCAGGGGAGTGGGCCGTTATTGAGAGAAACGGAGAGGTGGCATTCTTCAAGGTGCGAGTGTCCGACCGTATCCGCTCAGATACGGTTTGTGCGTCCGCATCTTGGTGGTATCCAGAGATGGGGACGCCGGAGTCATGGCAGTTGTCAAATATCAATGCTTTGACTGATGACTGCTGGTCAAGTCCTGAAATGGGGTCGGCAAACCTCAGGGGGTGTCGGTGCGATGTGCGCACGTTGACCCCTTCTGAACGCGAACGGATCCGAGCGGCTTTTGAAGCGACTCCCCCGAACGTTGGTGATGATGACCGACGAGCCCGAATCAGGACGCGCAGGCGGGTGGTGCCACCCTGACAAGGGCGTCAGGAAGACGAATTTCGAGTAGGTCCACGTGTGGCTGGGGCGTTGCGGTTGGGCTTTCCATGTAGTGCAGATAGAAGGGTTCGGGTAGGTGGTTCACGTAGATGTCACCGAGATGCGCGCCGACGAGCTTGTCGAAGTGGTCCTTGATCTCGAGAGGTCGCTTAGGTTGGATTCGTCTCTGCATGGAGTAGCCAGCGGGAATCAGCGTCAGCTTGTAAACGTGGCCGACTCTGATAGTAAAGGCGGCTTGAAGTGCCTCGTAGTCGGGTTGTTGGAACAAGAGCCCGGGTTCAAGGAGTCCACCCGGGAAGGACTTGGGGTAGAGGAGACCGACGTACTGGCAATTCATGCCACTGAAGCCGGCCTCGAAGGCAAAGTGGATGAGTTCTCTCCACTGTTCGATTGTGGGGGTGTGTTGGCTTGTAGGGCAGGTAATAACGAGTCTATCCGTTTGTCGCGAACGACTCCATCTGGGGGGATGATGCGATGGGGTACTCACGCTTCGAGCGTATCACCGGGTTTCTCCGCGCATCGAGTTGGTTCGGAGGTGGGGAATGCCGTTCGCTGAGTTGAACATGGAGAAGTACCATGTCATGGGTCGTTCATGTGAGTCTTTTTTCCTACTTGGTGGCGGTGGACGACGCGCGAATGTGTGCCTAGGCACGCATGAACATGGCCTCACCGCCTCCAATTGTGGTTCATCATGCGGGCACAGTTGGTGCTCGGAACGCCAGGATGCTCGGGACCGGTGTTGCGAACTTGTAGTTCCTTTGCTCAGGAACGCCCTTGTCTGTCGCGGTATGAAGCTTGACGTTCAAGCTCTTGCTGATCGGTGTTTCGTCAGCGTGCCACACTTCCGCAGGTTGGTCGCTCAGGTATTTGGAGCGGGTTTCACATCAATCGTGTGGCGCTATCGGGTGTTGTCCGCTTACTACTCGGTCCTGTTTGAGGGATGTTCCCTCAAGTATGCGGCGAGTTTCTACTGCTTCAGGGGTCTTCGAGATCTGATCCTGCGTTCCCAGCGGTGGTTGGGCCTTCCCTCATCGTGGTTGGAGAACCCGGTTTCGGTGAGCTCTTTGGAGCGCCTAGACCATGTTTCGTCTCGAGCTCGAGAGAACTGGCAGTGTTTGTCCTATGTTGGTTCCATTAACTGTTTAGGTGAGGTTGCGCGATGCGTAGCATGCTCGAAGTGTGATGGGACCGTCGACGATCTCATATGCGTCGTCTACGGTGACCCCACCCAAGTTGATCTGTTCCGATTCGATGTTGGCTTGCGGTTGGCTGAATCTGGACCGTTAGATACCTGTAGCTCCTCGGTTCTCGTCACCCCTTCTGAATTGGGAATCTCCATACCGCATTGGGGACCCATGGATTTCATCGATATGACATGTCGAGAGCTCGCGATCAGGGGCGCCTACGTCGGGGCATTGCCCTTGGGCTGTTCACCGATAGACAGGCCGGTCAGGATCGAATTTGTCGATGGCTTACGGTCGAAGCCGATAGTGTTCATGCCGGTGGCGAACGTTCGCCGTTAAACGAGTCGTGGGTGAGTTGAGAGCTGGAGGCGATGCGTGATGCCAAACTCACCGGTTACCAGTGAACCGGATGCTCACTATGGTGAATCTGACTATCAGCGGCCCCTGCGGAAGGTCTCGGTGCTTACCTCCCCGGTGGTGATGGTTTCACCGGCCAGCCACGGTTCCACCATCGCCCAGGTGGGCTCGTGGTGCCCGACGCTGGCATGCAGGAAGCGGCGCAGTGGTGGCACCGGAATCTCATCGACCGGCTCCCGGGAGAAGACCATGAGCATCAACGGCACCGGATTTAGCTCGGGCCCCAACGGTGGCTGCTGGTAGGGCAAGGGCAGCGCCTTGGCCCCATGGCGACGGTAGAAGGCCGCCCTGGCGGCTGGATCACCATGACGCGGATCGACCGTCGGCGAGGCGGGATCTTCCACCTCGCCGACCAGGAAACGCGCCCCCTGACGGTGGATCTCGTCGATGACATACTCCAGCAGCAGGGAACCCAAGCCCTCGCCACGCCGGGATTCGGCGACGGCCACCCAGCTCAGCTGGCGGATCTCCGGTTCCCCATACTCATCCATCGTCACCACCGCGGCCCATGAATCGCCGTCGGCGATGGCGAAGGCCTGCAGGCTCCCGCACACCACCGCCTCAACGAACTCCTCGCGGGTACACCGCTCATCGGGTGGGAAGCTGACGAAGATCAACTCGTCGAAGATCTGTCCGATCTGCTCCCCGTCGGTGACGCGGATGATCTCCATCTCAGCCTTGGGCCTGGATCGCGGTGATCGCCACGGTGTTGACGATGTCGGCCACCAAGGCGCCGCGGGACAGGTCGTTGACCGGCTTGTTCAAACCTTGCAGCATCGGCCCGACGGCGATCGCCCCGGCGGTGCGCTGCACTGCCTTGTAGGTGTTGTTGCCGGTGTTCAGGTCAGGGAAGATGAACACCGACGCACGACCAGCCACTTGGGAACCGGGCATCTTCTGCCCGCCGACTTTGGGATCCATGGCGGCATCGAACTGGATCGGCCCGTCGAAGGCGAACTCCGGGGTGGTTCCCCGGATCAACTCGACGGCGGCCTTCACCGCATCGACATCCTCACCCTTGCCAGAATCGCCGGTGGAGTAGGACAGCATCGCGACCCGCGGCTCAATATCGAAGGCCTTGGCGGTGGCCGCCGATGAGATGGCGATGTCGCACAGCTGCTCGGGGGTCGGGTTCGGGTTTACCGCACAATCCGCGAAGACCAGCACCTGGTCGGGCATGCACATCAGGAAGGAACCCGACACCGTTTTGAGACCCGGCTTGGTCTTGATGAACTCCAGGGCGGGACGAATCGTGTTCGCGGTGGTGTGGGTCGCGCCCGAGACCATGCCATCGGCCAGCCCCAGATGCACCATCATCGTGCCGAAATAGGACGGGTCGGTCATCTTCTCGCGGGCCTGCTCCAAGGTGACCCCCTTCTTGGCGCGCAGTTCCGCGTAGGTGGCGGCGAATTTCTCGACCAGTTCCGGGTCGTACATTGACTGGATCTTCGCACCGGTGATGTCGAAGCCGAGGCTGGCCGCGTCGGCCCGCACCTTGGCTTCTTCACCTAGCAGCACTAGATTGGCGACGCCGCGGGTCAGCAGGATTGAGGTGGCTTCCAGGATGCGTGGATCCTCCGACTCAGGAAGCACGATGGTCTTCTTGTCGGCGCGGGCCTTCTGCATGATCTGGTATTCGAACATCCGCGGGGTGCGCAGTTGAGTGCGGGCCACGTCGAGGGCGCCCACTAGGGCTTCTTCGTTGATCCGGTCCTGGAACAACTTGAGGGCCTCGGCGTATTTGCGCTGCGAGGAGGTCATGTCACCCAGCAACGAGTGCAGCTTGGCAGCGGTGTCCCACGAACCCGTCTCGACGGTGCCGATCGGGATGTCCACTTCGATGCCGTCGAGCAGGGTGGTGATCGAGGCTGGAATCTCGTAGCCGCCGACCAGCAGGATCGCAGCCAAGTCGGGGAAGGTGTCGGAGGCGTGGGCCAGCAGTAGCCCGGGCAGCATCTCAGCGCGGTCCGAGGCGAGCAGCAAGGTGCACTCGGGCTCCAGACGCGACAGCATATTGGGCATCGACATGCCGCCGATCACCGTCGACAGGGATTCCCGGTCGAGCCAAGCCTCCGAGCCACGCCACATCGTTGCACCGACGGCGGTGAACTGCTCGCGCACCGAGGGGGCCGACAATAGGGCGGATTCCGGTAGGGCCCCGGACACGCCACGGTTCAATTCCCCCAGCCGCCACGCAACGTCGTCGACGTTGGCCACGTTGACCCGGTTGGCGATGATCGCGGCGAGGTTGATGTGCTGCTCGTCGAAGGCGCGGATGGCGTTCTGCGCCGAGGCGGTGATCTGGTCGATGTCGCGGTCCATGCCCGAGACTGTGAGCACCACCGGGGCGTTCAGGTTCGCGGCGATGCGGGCATTGAGTTCGAGTTCGGTGGGGGTGGTGGCCCCGTCGTAGTCGGTGCCGATGACCACCAGGGCGTCGAAGCGGTCCTGGAGGGCCCCGTACTGTTCGATGATCGAGGTGATGGCTGCTTCCGGATCGGTCTGGGCGTCGGCGGCCTGCACACCCACGACTTCGTCATAGGTCTGGTCGATACCGGTGTGCGTCAACAGTGCGTGGGTCAGGTCGTCGTGATCCCCCCGCACGACGGGACGGAACATGCCGACGGACTTCACCTGTCGGCTGAGGGTCTCAATGAGGCCCAGGGCGATGGTCGACTTGCCGACGAGGGCTTCCGGGGATGCGATGTAAACACTCTTGTTGGTCACGATACGAACCTACGCCCAAGTGCCCACAGTTTCCGGAAGTTCGTGGCTTTTGGCCGACGGGTTCGCCCGGATACCGCAGCCACGCACCGCTTTGTCTTCGCCGAGTGCCATCCGAGATGTCATTACTCAGCTCTGACGACAGCAGACGAGCCGCTGGATGGCGATGTCGGCGTACAGCACCAGGTCGTCGAAGCTCGCCACGTGCACCACCTCGCACAGCCGGAACAGTTCGGGTGCGATGCTGGTCAGCCGGTTCGGTGCCTGCGTGACCAGTTCCGGATGGAAACTCACCTGCGGATCGCGGTCGAAGATCCCGGCATAGAAGATGCCCGATTCCACCAGGTCCTGGAAGAAGTGCGAGCCCTGGGAGAGCTCCGGCAAGAACCCCCCAGCCGCGTGGGTGAACTCGGCGATCACCGTCGCATTGCTCAGTTCGGTGAAATGCACCGGAATACCCAGTGATGGGGTTGTAGTGCCCCAGCGGCCCGGGCCCATCACCATGAAGGATTCACCGGCCAAGGCCTTGTTCAGCACCCCGATCCCGCGGGCCACCGCGTAGCGTTCCTGCTGGCCGAGCGCGAGATAGGCTTCTGGGCGGACGAGGATCACGTGCGAGATCGGTGCCCTAAGGTTCCCGCCCATGAAGCTCCCGTGGGTGGATACCAGCACCTTGTCCGGGTCTGGGTCGACGGGCATCTCCACCGCCTGGCCTAGCCCCCGGAACTGCAACGGGCGGCATTGCACAAGGTTGAACATGGGAACATCGTCGACCATGTTGATCGTGTATTCGATGTCCACCGGATGGTCATATGCGCTCGTTAAAGCCTCCATGATGGCCCGGAATAGGTCGCCAAGGTCGGTTTGCGACAGCAACTTGGCGAAGTCGAGCACCATCGGGGTGCGGGTGTACGGCCGGTTGTTTTCCCGCAGCCAGCGTAGGGTCTCGGTGTCCACCGACAGGAAGTGTTTCCAATCGGTGCCTAGGTCGAGATCGCATACCTCGGTCAGCGGCAGGGTCTGGGCCCGGTTCTGTGGGATGCACAACACGTCGACGTAGCGCTGGGTCCGGTTGTCTGCCCCCGTCCCGACCCTACGCAGGGGATCGTCCAGGGTGACGATTTTCGCGTGGTCGGTGATCGTCCGGTCCACCGCCCGGGTACCGAGCCCAAGAACCAGTCGCAGCATCCCGGCTTGTGGATCCATCTCGGGATCCCAGACGTAGGCATTCGTCGAATTGCCGACTCCCGCTGCGTGCGGGAAGAAGTAGTCCCCATGCCGGGCCCCCGACACCCGCTGCACCAAGATGGCCATCTGCTCGTCGGCGGCATCCAACCCGCGATGGCGCCGGTATTCCAGGGCCTCCGAGCCCATCAGTGAAGCGTAAACGGTGCGAATGGCGTCCTCAAGAGCGAAAAGCCGGTCATCGAGGGAGCCTTGGTTGGTGCAGAACACCGATTCGTATTTGCCCGCGAAGGCATTGCCAAAATTGTCCTCAAGCAGTGAAGAGGAACGCACGATGATTGGATCGGTGCCGAAATGGCCCAGCAGGGTGCGCAGCTGTTCCCGGATGGCGGGCGGGAAGGTGCCGGTCGTCAGGCGCTTGTTGAGCCGTGCGCCCGCAGTGAAGTAGCCATCGGGGGATTTCTGGTCGGCCCACAGCTTCCACCAGCCGTTGGCGATGATGAAAGTGTTGAACAGGTCGGAGCCCAGGAAGAAGGAATCGTGGGATTCCATCCGGCCAGCGAACCTTCCCGAGGGATGGTGGGACAGAATCGCCCGGGCCATCAGCATCCCCGTCGATTTGCCACCGATCCATCCGGTGCCGACGATCCGATCGACGATGCCCATGAGATCGTCCAGGGTGAAATGCCTACGCGCCAGTTCAACCACCCGGGGATCGTGGGCAATGGCCATGCCGATGATCTCGGCCTTCGCCGCGTCACATTCCCCCTCATCGAGCGAGGCCAGGGCGGTGTTGCCCCGGCGGATCGCCGTATGCCAGGGATCCAGCACCTCGGTCTCCGCCGTCGCATCCAGTCGTCGCAGGGTGCGCCGGTCGGTGAGCCGGTGGGCACCGGTGCTGTCGAGTTCCCAGGCGCCCGGAATCTGCGAGGTGCCGCGCAACCACACCTTCAATGGGCGCACCACGATGCGGCCGTCGAGGCGCTGCACGTCGATGAGCAGTTGGGTGGTGTCAGACAGCGTCGCCGAGGTAGCCAGGGTGTGGGCGTCGCGCAGCACACCGAACCACCCGATACCGTCCTGGTCGAACAGCGCGGGGCACACCACCTTGAACAGGTTGGCCACGGCGACGTCGGAATACCAGACGCGCAGCAGGGCGGTCAGCGGGTCGAAGACGTGAAAGGCGTGGGGGCCGTTGTGGGCGATCAGGGAATCCACCGCTGAGGTGAAGGATTCGAAGCCGCCCCGTGGGTCGACGTGGTCGACGACGATCCGAGGGTCACGGATCAGCGGCTCGCCGCCCAGGACATCGTTGTCGGCGAAGCGCACGTGGTGCACCGCCCGCCCCTCGTCCAGGGCGTGGCTGACGAAGTCTTGGGTGAGTTTCCGGTAGTCGCTGAGGTCGTCGAGGCGCCACATCACGCAGTCGCCGAGGCGCATCCCGTCGATAATTCCATCGAGGGCGGGGTTTCCAGTCGACGCGCGGCGGTAGGAGGTGACCATGGTTCAGCCGTGAGCGGTGGCGAAAGAATCCATGAAGTCGATCAGGGCACGGACCCCCTCAATCGGCATCGCGTTGTAGAGCGAGGCTCGTAACCCGCCGACGGAACGATGCCCGGCGAGATTCATCAGCCCCGCCTGCTCGGCCTCGGCGACGAATACCTTGTCAAGGGAGGGATCAGCGAGCAGGAAGGGGACATTCATCCAGGACCTGGCATCGGGGGCCACCGGATTGGAGTAGAAGGGTGAGGAGTCGATGGCCGCATACAGCGCCTCGGCCTTCTCCTGGTTGCGCCGGGCCATGCCGTCTAGTCCGCCGTTGTCGGCGATCCAGTCGAGAACCAATCCCAGCATGTAGATGGAAAAGGTAGGGGGAGTATTGAGCATCGAATCCGTTTCGGCCATGGACTTGTACGACCAGATCGAGGGAATGCCGGGGTGGGCTCGGTCGAGCAGATCCCTGCGCACGATCACCACGGCCATGCCGGAGGGGCCCATGTTCTTCTGGGTTCCGGCGTAGATGACTCCGTGCGCGGCGACGTCGAGCGGACGGGAGAGGATCGTCGAGGAGAAATCTCCAACCAGCGGGATCGCGCCGGTGTCGGGCACATAACTGAATTCGACACCACCGATGGTTTCGTTGGGGGTGTAGTGCACATAGGCGGCATCCGCGTCGATGGTGAACGATCCGGGAGCGGGCACCGTGGTGTAGTTGGAGGCTTTCTCGTCGGCGATCACGCGCACCTGGGCTCCGAGCGTGGTGGCTTCCTTGCATGCCTTGGCGCTCCACTGGCCGGTGTTGATCAAATTAACGAGAGCACCGCGGGGGGCTAGGTTCATCGGGATGGCGGCAAATTGTCCGTAGGCACCTCCTTGGAGAAAAAGAACCTCGTAGTCGTCGGGAATTTCTAGCAGGGTGCGCAGTTTGTGGCGGGTGGCGGTTGCAGTGGCGACGAAATCCTTGCCGCGGTGGGAGACCTCCATCACCGACATGCCGTCCTTCCAATCGGTGAGTTCGGCGGCGGCCCGCTCAAGCACCTCAAGTGGCATCATTGACGGCCCGGCGGAGAAGTTGTAGGTGCGCATGGGGTGATTCTCCCACTGGGTGCATGGTGCGAGCAGCTGGTCCACGGCGAGCTTTCGGGTGGCAGATGGCCAGAGCAGTCATGGATGCCTGGTGTTCAGGCGTAACGGTCAGATGAGATAGCCGTGCTGATGTTCTGCACTCAAAAGCCATCTGCTAGGTGTGGCTGTAGTCATGTCTGTTGGCCGATAGGCCATCACTTAGCGGCGGCGGTGGCGGTAGCCCCAATCGTCCCAATCGCGCCAGCCGCGGTCCCAGCGGTCACGATGATCATGGCGATGACGACGCCAGCGGTCGTCATCGTCATCGTCGTCGTCATCATCATCGTCGTCGTCGTCATCATCATGATCCCACTTGTTGTGATGATCCCGCCTGTTGACTGGCGGCGGAGGTGCGGTGGTGGGGGCCGGGGCCTGTGGCTGGACGCTGGGAGCCTGCTGATTGGTTCCGGAATCCTGACCCTGGGATGCGGCACCGGCATCGTCTGGTGCGGGAGCCTGGGGAGCGTCGGCCGGTGCTTGGGGTTCCTCGCTGACCACCGGTGTGGGCGTCCCACTGATTGCGACATGTGCCTGCTCGACTGTTGGGGACGATGTCGAGGTCACCGTCTGTGTCGGGGCGACGGTGGTTGTCACAGTGGGACGCCCCACACGGTTGCCGACGATGAGACCGGTGCCCAGGAACAACAAGCCCAAGCCTGCGGCGATGACAAGCCGCGGCTTCGCCACGATGCTGCGGGTCCGCTGGAGGATCGGGACCAACTCTTCATCGGGATCGAATGTCATGGACGCGTGTTCCTGCCTTGTTCAGTCTCCGTCGGCGCGGGGGACTAAAACATAGTAGAGTTTCACCGGTTCACTTCAGGGTACAACAGTGCATCCAAATATCCGGGATTCTTCCTGCGTGTCCTGCCTACTTGGGACCGATTGCGCATCGCGCGCTTTGAGTGATCCAGCTGGACAGCTGTGTGACCAGGATGCACTGATACGCTGGGCTCACGGTTTCGTCTGCCTCTCGTCATGGTCCGGCCCAGTGCCGTCGTCGGTCCGGTGTCGTGGGGTGGTGGCTGGGCAGCAACCCGCTCCCCGGTTCGATGCGTTTCTGCTTGTCATAGGAGAGTGAGCCGATGGTCCCGGATCTTTCCCATTTCCCGCGACTCCCGCTGGGGCTGTGGCCCACCCCGTTGGAGGAGGCCCCCAGGTTGGGTGAGGCGTTGGGTCGTCGGGTGCTGGTGAAACGCGACGACATCAACGGCTTGGGTGGTGGTGGGAACAAGCTGCGCAAGCTGGAGTTCCTGCTCGGCCAAGCGCGCGAGGATGGCGTTGCGACGGTGATCACCTTCGGGGCGTTGCAGACCAATCACGGTCGCCAGACAGCGGCGGCGGCCGCGAAACTCGGGATGCGCTGCATTCTGGTGCTGACCGCATCGGTTCCCCGCAACGGGGTCGCCTACCGGGAATCGGGCAATGTTGTGCTGGATCATCTCTTCGGCGCTGAGGTACATGTCTGCGAGAGCGCAGGTGAGGCGGGGGAACTCACCGATTCGCTGGTGGCCGCGGAGACGGCTGCTGGTCGGGAAACCATGGTCATCCCGATGGGCGGGTCCGCGGGCCTGGGTGCGCTGGGCTATGTCGCTGCTGCTGCAGAACTTGATGCCCAACTGGGGGAACTGGGTATTACCCGGGCCCGGGTTGTTGCTCCATTGGGTAGTGCTGGAACCGCTGCTGGGCTGGTGGTTGGGGCGGCAGGGCTTGATTGGCTGTTGGATCTCCCGTCGGTGTTCCGGCCAGCTGATCAGGCTAGGCAGCGTCTGATGGAGCTTGTCGCTGAAACTGCTGAGTTGCTCGGGGTTGATTCGCCGTCGATGGAGCGGGTGATGGTGAGTGATAGGGCACTTGGTGAGGGCTATGGGGTGCCGACGCCGCAGGTGTGGGAGGCGCTTGCCCTATTTGCCCGGACCGAAGGCATCATCTTGGATCCGGTCTATACCGGGAAGGCTGCGGCACATCTGCTCGCCGGGGGTGATGGTGATTCGGAGCTTCCCGTCGTGTTTATCCATACTGGTGGTTCACCGGGCCTGTTTGCCTACCAGCCGGAACTGGCCGCTGCTCTCGGGGTGGATAGTTGACCCCGCGGGTGCTGGGGAACCGCCGGCGACCATTCATCTGTAGTTTTTGATCGGTGTGGCAGGCGATGAACTTCATTCAATTTGGCAAGTAGAATACTCCTAGCCGTCAACACCCTGCCCTCCTATAATTGGGCCATTTAGGCCTGTCTGGATGCCGTGTTGGAAGGTGGCTAGGAGGTTTCGGGTGATTTGGTCGTGTTTGCGGGTGAGGAGTTCTCGTTTGCCGAAGGTGACGGTTGGTGGGGTGTGTTTTGTGCGGGCGCGTTTGTAGGCGGTTTTGACTGCTTTGGTGATGTCGCTGGAGCGGATGTTGGTTGCTAGCCATTGTGGGTCGAAGGTGGCGCTGATGGGTTGGCCGAAGATGCCTAGGGTGATGGTGAGTGCGTTGTCGTAGGCGGTGGCGGTGGTGTGGTGGCCGATCCATGTGGTGGGTTCGGTGTCGCCGAGGGCGGTGAGTTCGGCGTCGACTTTGGCGTGTTCGCGGTCGGCTAGTTGGAGGGTGTGCCATCCGAAGGGGCCGGGGTAGGGTTCGGCAGGTAACGGGTCGGGGGAGGGGAGCCGGTGTCCGCCTTGGTGGTAGATGGCGTTGATGGCCATGAATATGATGCCGAAGGCTTCGTCGAGGCTGGAGTGTGTGAGTTTGTGGCGCCAGTTGAGTGATACCCGTACGCGTTGTAGGTCGAAGGTGGGGGTCATCCATACTCGGACGGCTCCGGTGGGGTCGGGGAAGCCTTTGTCTGGGGACCAGTGCTCGGTGTCCTCATCATCGCCGGTGTCCTCGTCATCGTTGGTGTCGTGTTCTTGGTGGGTGGGTGTGTGGTGGCCACCGAGCATGGGTTGTGTGGGGTCGAGGGGGTCGTGGTCGTCGTGCTCGGGTTCTGGTTGTGGGTAGTTCGGTGCTGCTAGGAACTCGTCATCGGTGTCGTCGAAGTGCCATATAGATCCATCCATTGGTTATTCCTTGATCATGTGATGGGTGTGAGGGTTCCGGTGATTTGCATTCGGGTGCCTAGGAGGATGGATGCGAATCGCCAGGTGATGGTGTTGCTGCCGTCGGGGTTGGGGTTGAATTCTAGGTTGGAGCCGCTGGGCATGGGTTGGGTGATGTCGATGCCGGATTCTTCTTTGATGTGTTGGGCGGCGATGTTGACTAGGTTGGGGTCGTAATCGGACAGCCGGAAGGTAGGAGGTTTCGGGGCATTCGGATCGGCCGGGGTGTCAGATTCACTCTTTTCCTTGCACCAGAGTCTAGTGGGTGGTGCGAGGAAGTCGCCGTCGGCGTAGGTTGCGAGATGGGTTCCGAGGGTTGGTGTGCATGTTGTCCCGAAAATCGTGGCTGCCCGGGGTGCGTAGGTGCTTTGTTTGATGCCGTCAGTCTCGGGGCTGGTGGTGATTGTCCAGCTGGTGATGGTTCCGTTGTCGGGGAGGACTGCGGCGTGTGCAAGAGCTAGTGATAAGACATGCTCCGGATTGAATGGATTGGGAGAGTCGATCACCGGCTGCCCATCTGCCGTTGTACTATTTGGTATGTATTCTTCTCCTTGAGAGGTGAAGCAGCTGGCCTTGAGGACATGCTGTCCAGGCAAGGTGGCCTCATCATACACTATGGGGGTTCCGCATTCGTTGCTTTCCTTCAACTCTCGGTATCGGTTGATCAGATTCTGGGTGTCGAATGTTGATAACGGTAAGGAGCCACGTAATCTTCTATCTGGCTGATCTGTGATCGCGATGATTTCGAGTTCACCATTCTCAATTCCGAGATCTTGAGTTTTCCCTTGGTAGCTAGCGGTTACCACCAAGTAATCCACGTAGATCTTCATTTCGTATGCATGAGTGATTCCAGTCTTAGCAACGATAGTATCCAACTGCTTCTCTAACTGTATTCCAGGGCCAGGCTTTGACTGACTACAGCCAGTGGCTAGAAAAACGATAATGCTGATTATTGCGATGATTTGCTTTACCATATTCATGGTCTCCCTCGGTTTCGCTGGTTACTGTTAGCGATTGATCTACCAACCTTCTTTGATGCGTTGGTCCTTTGACTTGTTGTCCGAAGGAACATACTTCCACGTGGTTACAGGCACGTCGTTCTTGTAATTATGGCTGCCATTAAACAAGATCGCATGCGGGTTATGGAATAGAAATCGAGAGGAGGTCGATATAGAATAGTAGCATGCTGATTGGTGTGACGGGTGAAGAGCGGGACATTCTCCTGAGGTGGAAGAAGCGCAACGACTCGTTTGTCCTGGTGAGGCTGAAGGCCGCGGCCGTCCTTTAGGCTTCTCGTGGGGTCGACGTCAGCATCATCGCCGAGATGACCGACAGAAATGAAAGAACGGTTCGGGACTGGCTCTCGGCCTGGCGGTCGGCCAGGCTGGGCTCAGTGGTGACCGGGCACGCCAACAGCCAGAACGCCGCGAAGCTCACCCGCGTCCAGAAGGAGCAGCTCAAGGAGACCCTGAGCAGACCGCCATCACAGTCCGGGGTACAAGCGGACTTCTGGGACGTGCCGGCGTTGCGTGACGTCGTGGAGATCCTGTTTGACGTCGAGTACCAGTCGGACTCCACCTACCAGCTGCTGCTGAAGTTCTGCGGGATGAGCTTCAAGCTGCCCGACCCCTTCGACAAGCGCCGCGACGAAGCCGCGATCACCAAGCGGATGACCCAGATCCGACAGGAAGTCGCAGACCTGCTGACCCAGGGATGGGAGGTGTCCACCGTCGACGAGGTCCGCGTCGAACATGAGAGCGAAACCCGACGCACGTGGCTCCCCAAAGGAGAGAGGACCAAGCTCTACGTCGACCGTCGGCGCGCTCACCAGTCATTTTTCGGTGCGCTGAGCCTGACGGACAAAAAGATGAGGGTCTACCCCATCAAGGGCAACCAGAACGCTGAACAGACCTCCTTGGCCCTGACCCGCCTGGCCCGCGAAACAGCAAACGACAACGTCGCCGTCGTCCTTGACAACGCCAGATTTCACCACGCCAAAGCAGTGACCGACCTGTACGCGCCCGGACAAACACTAGAACGCATCACACCGATCTACATCCCACCCTACGCCCCAGACCACAACCCCACCGAACACGTCTGGAACACCGCTAAAGACCACATCGCGAACATCCAGCACGACACCCCCGAACAAACCTGGACCGCATTCACCAGCTACATCACCAGCCGCACCTTCGACTACGACTTTGAGCACCTGCCAACCCGCACCCACCCAAACGATCTTGTTTCATGACCGCCATACTTCTACGGCGGCACCGCCATCAAGGTGGTCTTCTACGACCGGGTCATCGTCCGCATCCCCGACCACGACCCGCGGTACTTCACTCCGGCCCGCACCCCGGTCGAGGCGGCCGGGGGAGAAGGGGGTGGGCCCGCCGTCGTCGCCGCGCACCGCGGGGCCCGTCAGCCGGCGCTCGCGCTCCAGGCGCGGAGCTCCTCCTCGACCACGGACCTCGCCCACTGCTGGCTCGTCCCCGGCTCCTCCTGGACGAGGTGGAAGGCCAGTCCGTCGACGACGACGTGGAGCCTGCGGGCGCGTTCATCGAGCCGCTCCTCGTCCGCGTCGGGGCGGATGCGGGCGAGAAGACGCCGGCAGAGGCGGTAGAGCTCGTCCCGGGTGCGGTCCCGGATCCGCAGGAGCTCCCGATCCGCCCCCGCCTCCGCGATGAGCGCGACATTGATCTCCATTTCGGCGCGGCTCACCGAGTTCGTGGGGACTAGGTGGAGCAGGACCTCGGTCGCGTAGGCCAGGGCGCTCTGATTGGTTGGCACCGCCCGGACGCGCCGGGTGACATTGTCGATCATCAGCTCGGCCGCGGAGGTGAGCAGGGCGCTGCGGGTCGGGAAGACGTGCCGGAGCGACCCCACCGACACATCCGCGGCGGCGGCGACCGTGCGGAGGGACACCGCCGAGACGCCGTGGTGGTGAATCACGGACCACAGCGCCTCGACGAGTTCGGCTTTGCGGGCGGCGCGGTCGATTCTGCGGGGCATGATCGTATGGTAGCACGATCGTGCTACCATACGATCATGAATGATGGTCCGGATGCGGCCGCCCCGACCCGGCGGGGGGCGCTCGCGAGGGCGCTCATCGGCTGGGCGGTGCTGACCCTAGGGGTCCAGTTCTCAATAACGATCGCACAGCTCATAAGGGCCCGGGTCGCGGCTGGTCCAGCCTTCGTCCCCGTACTCCAGGCTGTCCTGACCCCGATGATCGTCGTCCCCGCCATTGTGATCCTCCGGCGGCGGCTCGATCGCAGGCCCCTTCGGGGAGCCGGGGGAATCGGCCTGGCCCGTCGCTGGCCGGCCGCGGCCGGAACGGGTGCGGCCGTTGGTCTCGGCGCTGGGGCGCTGGTGTGGGCCCCAGCGTTCTGGGCCGGCTGGATCCGCCTCGATCACTTCGATCCGACGGCGCTCATCACCTTCCTCGCGGTCAACACCATCGTCCTGCTGCTGTACGAGGCGCTGCCCGAGGAACTGGCGCTGCGCGGCTACGGATGGTCCACGATGCGCGAGGCGTGGTCCCCGCTCGCGGCCACCGCGACCATCACGGTGCTCTTCTGCTTCAACATGGTCCCGGGGAACCTCATCCGGGCGGCGGTCTCGGTCCTCCTCCCCGGCGTCGAGATGACGGGCTTCCCTCTGGCGCCGAGCGGAGCCGATCCCATCGTCTACCTGACGCAGATGCTCATCTTCGGTCTCGCCCTCATCGCGGCCCGACGCCTCCCGCTTCCGGGTGCGCTCACCGCTGCGATCGCCTTCCACGTCACCGTCCTGACCATCAACCGTGTGCTTCTGGGCGGCCTGAGGTGGATCGACTCCGGGGTCAGGACCGGGCTCGCCGCCCCGGAGGTCGCCGCCCTCACCCTCGTGTACCCCGTGGTCGGCGGCGTGCTCTTCATCCTCATCCGACGGTGGTTGGAGCGTCGCACTGAGATCCGCGCCGGGGCCAGTGGCCCGACGGAGCGATAACGCCCGCGCCGCGAGCGCGCCCACGCCCCGCCGATCGCCCGCGCTCGCGGCCATCGGACGCCCCCGTCCGTACCGGCAGCCGCGGTCCCTGACCCGCCAGCACCTAGAACTCCGCTGGGTGAACTCAACGACCCACCATGCAAGGTTCCACCACTAGCTAGGGGCCCGGCCCCGGTTCTGTGCGCTGGTCGAGGATGTGGAGTAGTGCACCGTCTGGGGAGAAGACAGCTGCTCCGGTTTGGTAGGAGGGATCGGCTAGGGGGATTTCCTCGGTGCCCGTATTGGGTCGGTGTAGCACGAGTACGGGGCCGTCAACCGCAGCCACCAGGCCATTGCCTGCTGTCGTAATCGCGCACGGTGGATCGCTGGCGGGTATCACTTGATCGGTGTGGCGGGCGATGATGCCACACTGATTGCTGGCCGAATCCATGCCCGTGGCATCGTCCATGTGCAGGGTCAGTACCAGCCACTGCGCAGCCGGTTGGCTTGTTTTGCAAGCATTGCCCAGTCTGGCGCAGCAGGCTCGGTGGTGGGCTGTTGCCCACCGTTGCGGCGTATCCCAAATTCGATGACATCTTTGTCGTGTCGTTCAAGTGCTTGGTTGAGGGCATCACGAATCGCCCAGCCACAAAGCTGTGAGTCTTGCAGCATGTCAAATGGCACGTCGAGCCTCACCACTGCGGAGCGTATCACTGAGACATGTACGGCTCCGCTTTTATCTCGGCCATCGGCGCGTTCAGGGAACCACGTTCTTGATTCCGGGATCACGTCCGTGGCTTCGTCGAGGATTTGCTGGGCGAATGCCATTGCCGCTTCGCGATCTGGGTCAGCCGGTGCGGCGTAACGTGTGCGCAAGCTCTCCAGAACATCGGCATTGTGTTGGGCAAGACAGTTGGTGAGCGCCGAACGAAGAATAGAAAGAAACTCCTCATCATGCTCATGATCCGCTTCCCAGCTGAACTGGACGGTCTCGAAACGACCGTCGCACATTTCCAACAGGATCCACGGTTCGCTTGATTCGAATTGAGTATGCACGGATTCGGTCATGTCACACCAACTCGAACCAGCACTGATTGCCAAAATCGAACCCATGCAGATCATCGTCCGCAGCAATGTGTGTGTCGAAAATTCTACCGTCCTGTTCGATTCTCTCCTGCGAAACAGGTTTCATTCCTCGCTCGCGCAGCAATGCGTACTCGTCGATGATTCGCAGGACTCGCCAAGGCCATGATCGTGTCCCCTTCCCAGAGGATTGGATCGCTGCCACAGCTAAGTCTGCCCACGTTCTGTGGATATCCGACCGTTCATGGTCATTGAGTTGTGCGTATGCATAACCGAGCATGCTGTGTGCTTCTGGGCAGAAGAACACTCCCGGCATCAGATCCTCGATGAGATCAATCACCTCATCATAGCGTTCGTCGCGAAGCAGGTCGGTAGCCCGAGGGTACAAGGTGCTCGCTCGGTGAAATAGGGATCGGCCTTGATCTGTTGATGCAGCGCAGCCAACGCCTCAGCTGAGCCAGTTTCCTGATATTCCCAGAAAGCGGTCGGTACAATCACCTCATCCCTCCTACCAGAACCGTTCGGCGGCAGCTGTGGCGTCGGCTTCGGTTGCCTCATAATCTGAACCGGTACCTATCATTCGTGAAGCGATGTCGGTCAGGGCTTCGAAGCCATTGGCGATCAAGTGATGCCACTGGTCATAGCATCGTTTATCGCCAGCCGCCATCGCTGCTTCGATGGGAGATTTTGATTCGGGGGTGAACCTTTCGGCGATGATGACCTTGTGTGCGCCTCGATAAAATTCGTCGGCTGCGGTATTGAGCTTGTCGCCTTCGGCCTTCCAGACGGAAGGGGTGAATGCGACCATGAGCAACTCCTGGGGATCAAAGGTGGGTTACAGCGGTGTTGGGTTTCGGTATGTGGTGATGGTGTGGCCGGTTGCCACGTCGACTGTGCGTAGGCCGGTCCGCTGGTCGAGGATGTGGAGTAGTGCACTGTCTGGGGAGAAGACAGCTGCTCCGGTTTGGTAGGAGGGATCAGCCAAGGGGATTTCCTCAGCGCTCGTGTCGGGTCGGTGTACCACGAGTACGGGGCCGTCAACTGCAGCCACCAAGTCGGTGCCTGCTGCTGTGACCGCTCTTGGCGGATCACTGGTGGGTATCAGCTGATGATGGCCCGTGACGGTATTCCAGATCATCATGCCGACGTCATCGGCGGAAATCCCGAGCAGCAAGCCGTCGCCCATGGTCTGCCAGCCGTTGGTGGTGGGCGGTCCCGCATGGGTATGAAGGGATTGGAGGGTGTGAGCATCGAAGATTTCTACCCCACCGGAATGGGAGACCAGCAGGGTGTCGGACTGCCAGCCTGGACCCAATGTCCGGTTCCCCGCGGGCGTGATGACCTTCGTTTGGACGGTCTGGGTCGCTTCGCTCACTCTCCAGCTACGTAGAGTGTCATCGGCCCCTAGACTCACCAGTTGGTTATCGCTCACCCAGCACAACCCTTGGATTCCGTCCGGGCTGGTGCCGGATCGCCCATCGCTCGTGTGGCCAGTCAACTCGGCGACTGCGCAACCGTCTCGATGTGCCACCAATGTGGCGTCGCATCGTGGGTTGACGGTCCATGCTCCGCGATGGGCGTACAGCCAGCTGTCCGATCGTTTCGGTGCCAGCAGGCGCATTGGTTCGCCAGTGGCAATATCCCATTCGATGACTGCATCAATGTAGTAGGAGGTCAACGTGGTGGCGGTCATACCCAGTGGGCCATGATGGTCCAAGGGAGAGACGGAAGACTCCTGGTTACCGCTTGGTGCAGCTTCGCAGAAGCGACCGCCCCGAATGAAGTTATGCTGGCCGAGGTCCACGCACTGCGGTGCAACACGTGGAGAAGGACGGGTTCTATGGCCGGGCTGGGCTCCACACGCCGTCAATAACTCACCTGAGACCCCGAGGGCTGCTGCCCCCAGAACTACGCGACGTCCGTATCTGCGAATCATCGCAGATACCTCTGGAAGTCCTCGTAGTTCATAGTATTTACGAACTCACGCCCAGCTCGGCGGCCACCGACCTCGACCGGTCGTGGTGGGTAGTAGTCCATGTACTCAGGGCCGCCCCGCTTACGAACATGGTCTTGATTCAATTCTCTCCAGCGTTCTGCTTCGACCCTGGACATGCCTGCTCGTTCGTCCTGCCACGGCCACCGGAGGCCCATCCCTTCGTACTGGCCGCGGTGTTCCATCTCATGGGCGACAGTATTGATCGCGTTTGGATCGTTGAGCCCGTCTGAATTCATTCGCAATTCTTTAAAAGGTAAACGGCGGTATTCGCCCAATGGGGTGTAATTCCCTCTGCGGGCGATGGGTTCGAACGTGAGTTCAATCCGCGGGTATCCGTTGTTGTCGGCAAAGTCATCGGCCATTTTCTGGAGGATCTTTTTCCTCTCTTCATCGCTCAATTGACGCCACTTTTCGGCAATCGCCGAATCAAGTTTGCCGTCTATGTTTTCTTCGGGAATAAGTGTTGTTCCGGGAAGAGCGAGATCTGCGAATGCTGCGCCGATCTTATTGACGGCATTCTTTTCTATCCGGAGTAACTGGTCCCGTGTTTCTTTGATTAGTAAGGCAGCTTCGACTAGTTTGGCTGTTAATATCAGATCACGGTATATCGAATAATTTTCTTCAGCTATAATGGTCATGACGTTCTGCGCAGAACTCGCTTCCATGGCTGCAATCTTGTAGGCACCGGCGGTATGTTGAGCTGCATCGGCTAGTCGAGCGAAATGATTGGCGAGGTTGCCTGTGGTAAACTCAAACATTCCCACTCCGGGCCGTCGTTGTGTGCAGCTACAATTGAGATCGCACTATCGGTGGCTCCGAATTTAGCGCCAGCGGCTGAGGCCAACGTGGCATAGTCGTCGCCACGCGAAATCATCCCTGTCACGTCAAATTCTGGTTTGACCACACCGCAGATCAAAAACATCATCGCCAATCATCCTCATGCTCTTCAGTTGTTTTCAGGTACGGCGACAATTCTACAGCGTGCTCGGTCAACGACACCTACGCGTGACCAAATTGTAGTACGGCCTAAGGCCAGGCCTTTTAACAGGGTCAGTCGTCGAACGCCCAATTCGGTAGGTCGTTCAGATCACGACGCCAAGAGCCGGTGCGGCCACCGGATTTGGCCACCACCATGAGGTCGCGCATCGCTGCTGAACGATCGATCGATTTGAGCATGTCAACCAGGGTCAGGCCCGCCACGGTCACCGCAGTTAGCGCCTCCATTTCTGGGCCGATCAGGTCATTCGCCCGTACCGAGGCCTGCATGAGGATACCTTCGTCGGTGATCTCCAATTCGACATCTGCCCCGTGGATATTTACGACGTGCGCCAAGGGGATCAACTCCGAGGTCTTCTTCACCCCGCAGATGCCTGCCACCCGGGCGGTCGCCAGCATCTCCGTCGTGTCGACCTCCCCGTTGCGCAGCCGCGCCACTGTGTGGGGAGGAACGCTCACCAGACCGATCGCGGTGGCCTCGCGGGTCGTCACCCGCTTGTCGGCCACGTCGACCATGTGAACAGTTCCGTCTTCTCGCAGGTGAGCCACATTCATGGTCCTATCGTTTCACGTCACTGTCACTGTTCCACCGGCTGGGTCGGTGGGTCGCGCAGCCCGCGACGCGGATAGATTTATCGGGACACGACATCCACACGAATGTGCAGGTCAACCGCATGCCCCACTCCTCTACTGAATCATCCACCGGGCCAGCGCCCACTCCGGCGAGTGCCTGCGAGCCCGCCACGAGTGGCGAAGGACTGCGCCGCTCGCTGATGAGCCGCCACCTGACGATGATCTCCATCGGCGGGGCCATCGGCACCGGGCTGTTTGTCGCCTCTGGTTCCACCGTCTCCCAGGCAGGTCCGGGCGGTGCCCTGGTCGCCTATGCCGTCATTGGCATGATGGTGTGGCTCATCATGCAATCACTTGGGGAGATGGCGGCCTTCCTGCCGGTCGCGGGATCCTTCGGTGAATACGGCAGCCGTTTCGTCTCCCCATCCTTCGGTTTCGCGATTGGCTGGAACTATTGGTTCAACTGGGCGATCACCGTGGCCGCTGAACTCGTCGCAGCCGCGCTGGTAATGAAGTATTGGTTCCCCGAGGTGCCCTCCATCGTGTGGTCCGGGCTGTTCTTACTGCTGTTGTTCGGCATCAACGCCTTGTCGGCTCGCGCCTACGGGGAGAGCGAGTTCTGGTTCGCGGCGATCAAGGTCGTCGCAGTCGTCGTCTTCCTGGTGCTGGGTCTGGCAATGATCGCCGGGATCATCGGGGAGTCCCCGGGCACCAGCAACTGGACGGTGGGGGAAGCCCCGTTCGTCGGCGGGGGAGAGGGCATCCTGCTCGTCCTGCTCGTCGCTGGGTATTCCTTCCAAGGAACCGAACTCATCGGCACCGCTGCCGGTGAGGCCGATAACCCCGGAACGACCATCCCGAAGGCCATCCGCACCATCTTCTGGCGCATCCTGCTGTTCTACATCGGGGCCATCGCCGTGATCGGTTTCCTGCTGCCCTACACCGACCCGAACCTACTGAATTCATCGGAATCGAATGTCTCGGTCAGCCCCTTCACCCTAGTCTTCGACCATGCCGGGGTGCTGGGCGCGGCGAGCGTGATGAATGCCGTCATCCTCACCTCGGTGTTATCGGCCGGAACCTCCGGGCTGTATTCCTCCACCCGGATGCTGTTCGCCTTGGCGCAGCGTGGGCACGCACCGCGGTTCCTCACACGGTTATCGCGTCACCGGATACCGATGAATGCCCTACTGGCCACCACTTTGGTTGGGTTGGCCGGTTTCCTCACCTCGCTGATCGGCGACGGGCGTGCATACCAACTGCTGCTGACCATCTCGGCCCTGGCCGGATTCATCACCTGGGCAGGTATCTCCTGGTGTCATTGGAAGTTCCGTAGGGCATTGCGCGCCCAGGGCCACGACCTGGCCGCTCTGCCCTACCGGGCCCGTTTCTTCCCGGCTGGGGCCGTCGTCGCGTTGGTGGCTTGTATCGCGATCATCATCGGTCAGGCCTATGGGCCGGTTACTACCGGCACCAAGGTGGGTGACATTGTCATGTCCTATCTGGGTGTCCCGGTCTTCTTCGCCCTGTGGTGGGGCCACAAACTGGTCACCAGGGCTCCTGCGGTGCGCCCCGAGGAGGCTGACCTCGGTACCGAATGAATTCGCTCGTCTTGGCCCTGTAAGCGCGCTATTCCCGTGTCAGTCAGCAGAAAGATGTTCTCGCACGCCAAGAACTTTCCTGTAAGCGCGTGCCGCTCCTATGTCAGCCGACAGGCCACGAGAGAGCTCGGCCCTGACCGTGTGAAGGTGTCCCCCATGGGGGACTGTGGGAGGGCAGGTGGTGGAGGTTGGCTTGGTGGTGACGAAAGGAGTCACCATGACCACCGAAGTGATCAGGACCGAGAACCTGACGAAGCGCTACGGCGAGCGCAATGTCGTCGACAGCCTCAACCTGAGCGTGCCGCAGGGTGTGGTGTATGGCTTCATGGGCCTCAATGGGGCTGGGAAGTCGACCACCATGAAGATGCTGCTCGGGCTCACCACCCCCACCGAAGGCCACATCGAGGTCTTCGGCCAGCCCCTCGACAAGAACCTGCCCAGCATTCTGGGACGCACCGGCTCACTCATCGAGGGTCCCTCCTACTACCCGAACCTGACCGGTGCCGAGAATCTATCCATCTTGCAGCGATTGCTGAACCTGTCTGCTCAGCGAATCGATGAGACTCTGGAGATCGTCGGCCTGAGTGGTGCCCGGGACAAGCTGGCCAAGTCGTATTCGCTGGGCATGAAACAGCGTCTCGGCATCGCCATGGCGCTGCTGGCCAACCCGCAGTTGCTCATCCTCGACGAGCCGACTAACGGTCTCGACCCGGCCGGTATCCATGAGATCCGTGAATTGCTGGTCGCCCTCGCCCACCACGACGGGGTCACCGTGCTGGTCTCCACCCACCTGCTTGCCGAGATCGATCTGATGGCCGATCAGGTCGGTATCATCCACGAGGGACTTCTGCGCTACCAAGGCCCCCTGACCGGTTTGCGGGACAACGGGCATCTCGTATTGCGCACCTCCGACAACCAGCGCATCCGCGAGTCGCTGCGGCGCTGGGGATGCCCGGTTGCCGATAGCCCGTCTACCTCGTCGGATCTCCCGGTGGAAGTGCCGGGCAATGTGACGGACCTGAATCGCGCCCACATCGTCCGCTACGTGCTCTCCGAGGGCGCCGACGTTTACGAGATCTCCCACCACCGCCGCAGCCTGGAGGATGTCTTCCTCGACCTCACCGAGGGGCTTTCCTCAATTCCAGAAAGGGCAGCAGCATGACCGGTATTCCTCTGGAAATCGCCAAGATCAAGCGTCGTCGGGTGCTGCCCATTACCTTGGCCGTTACTTTGAGTGGCGTCGCCTGGACGGCCATGGCCATCGGCAAAATGGCCGCCAAGGGAAAGATAACCGTGGACGCGGTCACGGTGCTGAATCAATACAATTCCGTATTGCCTATGGTGGCGCCGCTGATGGTTGCGGTGCTCATCGTGCGGGTGGCCGGTGCTGAGCAGGAGAATGACATGCTTACCCGGCTTGTCGCGGCAGGCGCATCCCGGACCAGTCTGTGGATCAATAAGCTCCTGCTCATCGCGGGCTTTTTGGTCATCATCCACACCATTGGTTTCGCCGGAGCGATCGGCTTCGGGCTGGGATCGGGTGCCACATTCGATGCCGGGCTCACCGCCCAATGCTTGGTTCTCGCCCTTGTCACTTCCGTGGAGCTTGCCGCACCACTGTTGGTGATCGCGCTGCGCGGTAACCGGCAGCCTGTCGTCATCGCCATTGGCCTGGCATTGACCGTTGCCGGTGCCCTGTTGAGCCTGGCTCCGGTCTGGCTGCAGATGGTGTTGCCCAGCACCCAGATCTACGCGGCTAACCCGACCAAGGCAGTTTTCGATGCCGCCAACTATGTCAGCGGCTACGCCCTTAACCCTGAAGGGGCTGCACTGATTCCCCTCGTCGCACTGATTGCCGCGGCTGTCGTCGCGGCGTCCGCCATCGTCCATCGCATGTGGAAGGTAGAAGCATGACCGCCATTGCACCATCCGTCGTCACCGAGATCACCAAACAACGTAGGGGTTCGCTCTGGTTCCCTGTCGCATCCTTCCTATTCGGAGGCATCATGGTAGCCAGTGGCCTGTACAGCTACCATAAGTACACCGACGTCTGGCAGCAGCAGTCAATGACTTGGTCGGCGGTCTGGGCCAATGCTGCGATGCTTTACGGTGGGCTCCTGCTGCCAATCCTGCTCGGCATATACGCAGCATGGTCGATGAGAATGGAGCATTCCACCGGTAGCATCGCCCGGCTGCGGGCGCTCGGCTTGGGTTCCTCGCTGATCCTCGGCAAGGTGGCAGGCGCACTGGCTGCCAACCTGATCTCCTGCCTGCTGCTGGGAGCAACCGTCACCGCTGTTGGTTTGGTCACTGGTTTCAGTATTGATGCCGAGTACCTGCGAGTCCTGGCCTATCTCGGGCTGGGGTTGCTGGGCGGCTGGTCGGCCTCGTGTATCTTCTTGGTGCTGGCTTGCGTCATCCGTTCCTTCGCGGTGGTGTGCGGGGTCTCGGTACTGTGTGCGATCAGCGGTTTCGGGATCATGTTCGTCGCCCCTGGGAAGCAATGGCTGTGGCCGTTCAGTCAGATCTCGCTAGGTATGCATGGCCGTGACCCGATCAGCCTGGAACTGATGCCCACCATTGGATTCATGGTCGTCAACGCTGTCATCATCGTCGTGGCAGCAACGCTGGCAACTCGGGTGCTCGGGAAACGGGAGGGCTGAACGATGGGGCCGACCACGCGGGCGCAATCGACTTTGCTCGACAAGGTGCTGGCTCTGCTGCACCGTCACCCCTTGCGGGTGAACGCACTGTGGGCTGTCGGCTCTCTGATGCTCTCCGCGGCGGTGTGCTTCCAGAAGCTATTTGGGATGCAGTCCATCACCCTGCTCCAGGCCGCTTTCACCTTGATGTGCGCCATCATTAGCTGTGCCGCCATCATGATCCGGCACCGCAGGGGGTTCCCAGCGCTGGCTACGACCATCATCTGTGCTGCGGTCTCCGCCGTTCTTGGCGACGGACGAGCCGGTGTCGAGACGATATGGATCGTCACATGGACCATCATCATCCGGGACACTCCACGCCGGGCCGCATTCGGTGCGCTTACCGGATTTGCCGGTTCGTTCCTCGTGGGCACCCTTTTGGTGCAGCACCAGAAGGTCGGCTGGTTCCAGGGAATCCTCCTGTGGCTCGGGCCGTTGCTGATCATCGACATGGTCGCGGTCTTGGTGCGAGCGCGCTCCACCACGATTGTTGAACGGCAGCGGCTGGCCGAACAGCAGGCCGAGGTGCGTGCAGTCGCTGAGCGGTTGCGTATTGCTGCTGATATGCACGACATCATTGGCCATGGGCTCACCAGCATCATCAATCTCACAGATGTCGCAATGCTGGCTTTGGAGCATGACGACATCGTGACCGTCACCGAATCTGTGGAGCGGGCGAATGAGCTGGCCAGGAACACCTTGATGGATAGCAGGGCGGTCATCTCCCGGCTGCGTGGTGATTGCGTGCAGCCGACCTTGCGCCCCCAACCCGGCCTCGGTCAACTCGCCGAGATCGTTGAACCGGCCGAGCGGGCCGGAGTTACGGTCCGCTTGGAGGAGACCGGGCAGCGCCCTGGTGGCCTGCTGGAGGTCGACGCTTACCGGATCATCCAGGAATCGGTCACCAATGTGCTGCGGCATGGGGTGGACGTCAGCCGGATCACCATCGTTGTGCGTCATGACCCCATGGGCACCAGGATCGTGGTGAGTGATGATGGGGCGGGCACCGATGCCGGCCCGCGGCAGGGCAGTGGATTGTCCGGCATGACCGAGCGCGCCCGGGCTCACGGCGGAACCCTGACAGCCGGGCCTACCGGCCATGGTTGGCGGGTAGATGCTGACCTACGGAAGGCGGAATCATGATCCGCGTGATGATCGTCGACGATATTGCAGACACCCGCACCTCACTTGCCCGGATACTCGGTTACAGCGACGATATTGAGGTCGTCGCCCAGGCAGCCGACGGGCTGGCCGCACTCGCCGACCAGCAGACCGTGCAGGCTGAGGTCATCGTCATGGATGTGCGGATGCCCCGCATGGATGGCATTGAGGCCACCCGGCGGCTGCTGGCGACCGATTCAAAGGTGAAGGTGCTTGTGTTAACCACCTTCGACCTTGACGAATATGCTTTCGCGGCCTTGGAGGCTGGGGCCTCGGGATTCCTGCTCAAAGACACCCGTCCCGCTCAACTCACCGATGCGGTTCGGTCGGTGGCCCGCGGGGATGCCGTGCTCACGCCACGTATCACCCGTCAATTGCTGGCGCGCAGTCCTTTGCGGAAAGTGGACGAGCAGCAGGCCCGCGAGCGGCGCGAGGCCGCCGAGAAACTAGCTGTACTCACCGAGCGAGAGCGCGAGGTCGTCGACTTGATCGCCGACGGCCTGACCAATGCCGAGATCGCCGAGAAGCTGGTGCTGTCCACCGAGACCACTAAGACCTACGTCAAGCGATTGCTTACCAAGCTTGGACTGCGTGATCGTATTCAGATTGTTCTGCTTGTCCATGCCGCTGAGGGCCGGGCTGGGTGAGGGTGAGGGTTTTTGGTCGGTGGTTGTGGGTTTATCCGATGACGATGGCTTGGAATTCTGCGATCTCGATGGTGGTTGTTGAGGTGGAGGTGAGGGGGAGGGTGCCGGTTTGTCCCATGGCTGTCCAGGTGACTGTCCAGGCGGATGTGGTGGTGACGGTGTAGGTGGCGGGTTGTGTCCAGGTGTGGCCGCACCAGGGGGATTGGGTGCCCATTTTGGTGGTGCGGGGCATGGGGCCCCATCGGGTGCAGGTGGAGGTGGTGGCGTCTCCCCAGTCGATGTGGATTTCTGATTGGGTGGCGGCCATGTCGATGGTGATTCCGCTGGCTGTTGTGGTGGTAGTGATGGGGTTAGTGGTAGGAAAGTCGACCCAGATGGGTAGTGCGATGGCCCAGGCGTTCCATTCGTTGTTGGCTGGGTCGGGTGACCATGTCAGCTGTGGGGTGGGGATCGATAGTTGGGCGAGGGCGGAGGCTGCTGCTGTGTGGGGTGAAGGCCCTGTTGTGGGTGGGGTGGGTGTGTCGGTAGTTGGGGTGGTGAGAGTGGTGGGTTCGTAGCAGACGGTGATGGATTTTTGGTCGTTGGAGAAGTCGATTTCTCCTGCATGCACGAGTCGGCAGATCTGGGTGGGTACTGCCGGAGCGTTCTCGCCGACCGGCCCATCAGGATAACTAACGTATTCCCCGTTAGCGGCAGGCACCACCCCACCACCAGTAGAACCACCAACCGACGCACCCACCCGAGCAGAACCATTTGATGATGAAACAGTGATATCGCCCCCATTTCCACCCCTGCCACCTGACCAGTCGGGGTTGGCCTTCGCGTCGAGGGTCATTGCAAAAGGAAGAACAGCACTAATGAGTGACGTGACAGCTATTAACCGTAGACATTGCATGATTCAACCTCTCTATACTGCTGATAGAAGATCTTCAACAACCCGTCAGTGTCATTTTTGAAGAAAAAGCGTGACTCGATGAGGTGTCCTTGCGACATGACTGTTCCGTTCTGGTCGTACAGTGGGACTGGTCTTGTATCGGTACAAACATGAAGGGTCGCGGCGGAGTCGGCGTGCATTTGACTTGGTAAAGGTTCACTTGTGATGATTGGAGCCGAGCCCTGGCGGGTAGCCCATCTCTTCTCAGCCATGAAGTTGTACATCGCGTGTGAACTCGTGAGGAAGTCTTCCATCGCCACTTCATTTAGTTCAGCAGGAAAACCAGAAAAATCACCGTAGAGTTCATAGCGATTCACAATATCCATCGCACGTTTGAACACTCGTTCTGTTTCTATATACAGCTCCTCTTCGCTCATGCTGGGGGAAGCAGTTGATGAGCTGATCGAAGTCGAGGGCAGGGGAGTCGGTGACCATGGCGGAGGGCCATCGTCTTTCTTCGGGCTGCATCCGGTGCCCAGCACCAACAAAACCAACAACACCACAGCGGTCATGGATCTCATGAACACTCTCCAAAAGGGGGCGGTGACACCATCGTCACCACCATCATCCCAACCCACACCCCACCTGACAACCCCCCCCCACCAGTATCTGTGGAAAACCCATCAAGCAGGGATCGGTCGTCGCAGCATTGAGGTGGCGAAAGCTGCTGCGACGGCGAGTGTCATGACCAGTAGGGCCTCGTGGCCTTGACCGGTGACCCCAGCAACGAGCAACAACCCCGTCACCGGGCCGCGCAACGAGGTGGCCAGCAGCGCTGCAGCACCCAAAACGGCCAAGGCGGTGACCGGGACATCGACACCGGGCATTACTGCCGCGGCGAGGTGACCGATGATGATCCCACCCAACCCACCAGCAGCGATCGCCGGAGCCAACGTCCCGCCGACAGCACCCGCGCGCAATGTCACAAACGTTGCCAACAGCTTTCCGGCAAGCACAATCGTCGCGGCACCGAGCCCCATGCCAAGAAAAGCGCTCTGTGCTGCGGCCCGCCCGTTACCAAGCACCAGCGGGAGGAACCAAGCTGTCGCAGCAACCGCTAACCCAGTCAATGGAAGGGTCAGCAGTGTCCACGCACCGCGTTGTGAGCGGGCCTTCACCCGGTCGGCAACATCGCCGAACCAGCCGCCGAGCGGTCCGAGGAGTGCGCCGACCGCCAGCGCCCACAACCACAACCACGGTGTCGTGCCATCAAGGTGAACGGCCTCGTACTGCGGCAGCGGACTGATCGACGCCCGGGAGACGAGCGTCGCGATGGCCGAGATACCCAGACAGACCGCCACGATGCGCGCGGAGACCTGGCGCAGCAACAACTCGACGGCGAAGACTGCCCCGGCCACCGGCACCTGGTAGACCGCGCCGAGCCCGGCCCCGGCCGAAGCTGCGACGAGTAGGCGTTCGGTATCCTCGTCGAACCCCCTGGACAACCTGCCAGCGATCAGCCCGGCGAGTTCGCGGGGCGCGGCCTCCCGCCCAACCGGAAGCCCGGCACCGACCCCAATCATCTGGAACACCGCATTGAGCAGGGTTCCGACCACCGGCGCGGGCTTACCGTCGACCATGCCCCGCACACCCACCAGTTCGCTTCGGCGCCGCAGCGCCCACCAGGCCACGGCCAACACGACCGACACCACCGCAACACCCGCAGCCATCCGCCAGTTCGAGACGCCATCCACTAGCACCTGGCCGTGTTGTTCGCTATGCCCGTAGACCACCTCCTCAACGCCGTGCAGAATCCAGGTCAGCAGCATCGCCGCGCCCCCGGATGCGACGCCCAACACAACGGTGATACCCGCCAAACGCAGATCGGAGCGGATGGAGGAGTCAGCCATGGTGGTGAGCGATGCGGTATGGGGTGGGTGCGGTGCGGTCAGCGTCGTGGGTCATGGCTGGGCTCCTTGCTGCCGGTGCCCGGCCAGTTGGTGCACGAATATTCCTTCCGACGTCCGGCGCTGGTTTTCCCTGGTAGAGAGCTCTGCGAGGAACTGTGGCAGCAGTCTACCGGGCGGGTTCACGGGAGTTGTTTTGTCAGCGTGACCGTTGGATACCTGTCTTGGGGCGTCACCAGTCACGTTGCCTAGGTGGCAGATGAGTCGGTCTACGGGATCCGGATGCAGCTCAGGTCGGCTCGGCGAAGACCTGTCGCACGTGGGCGATGAAGAGCTCGTTTTCGGTCTGCCATGGGTTATGGCTCGAATGCTCGAAGTAGGTCAGCGACTTGTGCGGCGCTTGTAGCCGTGCGTAGTAGTCGTCCACCAGGCTTGTGGGGGCGTTGTAGTCGTAGCGGCCGTGGAAGATATGGATCGGGATCTGCTGTTCTGCCGCGGACTTGCGGAGATCGATCGGGTAGAGCTTGCCGTAGAACGAGTCGAAGGTCCGGTACAGACCCCAGAAGAAATACACCTTGTCAAGCAGGCCGTACTCGACCCCGTATGGCCCGTCCATGGTGGAGCAGACGGCGTCGTGGATCTGGCCGGTGCGCGCCGGTATCCCGTATAGCGGGGAGAGGTAGGCGAACGTCTTGAGGGCGATGTCCGACTCGTAGGGCGGCGGCCCCTGCTTTTCAAGCTTGTCAACGAGCTGTTGGTTTCCCGTCGCCTGGGCGTCCTCAAGGGTCACCTGGTAGTCGATGCGCTCGGTTTCGAGGAAGTCGATCATCTGGCCCGTGCCTGCGAAGGCCCGGTAGTGCTCCGGATGCTCGCGCGCCATCATGAGCCCCAGCGCGGAACCCCAGGACTCACCCATGAGGTAGATGCGGTCCTGGCCGAATTCGCTCCGCAGTAGGTCGGTGACGGTGGCGCCGTCGGAGAGGTATGTGTCGAGGGTGATATTCCCGGGACTGATCGCGTTGTAGGACTTCGCCGCCCCTGGCTGCTCCCAGGTGACGACGACGTAGTCACGCTCAAGATCGGTGAAGCAATGGCGCGCGGTCACCAAGTGCGATCCCCCGGGCCCGCCGGAGAGGAACAAAAGCACCGGTTTGGATCGGTCCTGGCCGCGGATGGACAGCCACTCCGCACGGCCATTGACGGTGATGGGGCGTAGCTCTGCAATCGGGTTGGGCCCCTCGATGGCGGGTGTGAAAGCGGTGACCTGCGACAGTGCCGCCATGAGGATAAGGAGGGTCCCAGTCAGTAGTGAGACCTGCAGCGACGTGACGGCCGCAGCGGCCGAGCGGTGCAGCAATGCCGTGATGATGCGGATGAACAAGGCCGTGACGAGACCGCCGAGCGTTACGGCTACGAGCGCGACGGCGATATAGACCTCGCCTCGCGCATCGTGGATGTGGAGCACGTGCTGACGTAGGCAGACGTAGTAGATGACAAGACCGGCGGCCAAAACCGACCAGATGATCAGCGCCGATTTCACATGAGTCATGTGTAACTGCTCCCTGGGTACCCAACCAGCCTCGGCTCCCGACCGGTGCTTCGGCCCATGGCAACCGTGCCTCGGGGAGATCCGGCGTCGGCGGGATGCGGTGGTGCGATGCCTGCGGATGGTGCATCTCACTCTACAAGTCTGGCTGGGCTTGCGGGTGAGACCCACCCCACGCCACATGCTGGAGCAGGCCCAAAACGAGATGAGGTCGCACTTCGACATTCCCTTTCTTCGGTTCGACTTGGTGGGAATCCAGCATGTCAAGCAGGACTACTTCGTCAGCGACCTGCGCAAATATCACTGGAACGCTGTGCTCGCCGACCGCGCGAGTCGTATCGTCGCGCAGCCAGTCGAGAAAACCCACGGATGGTCGCCCCTGTTCTTGGAATAGTGGGGGGCATGACTTTTGTAATAGTGGAAACCATAAGGAGGATTCGGTGGCCGTGGCAGCGGTGGCGCAGATATGACCTGTCGGTAGACGGGCATCGCTTTCGTGTCTGGGTCAATCCGATCCATTGCAACGTGGAATGGCTGGATTGCCCGGGTGAGTTTGTTCCTAGCGGTTATTCGTCCACGGTGTTCGTCGGGGGTGCTTCTTGCCGGGTGTGCGCGCGGTGGCAGGCCTGGCGGCTCATGCCGATTCCTACCGCTGAGCAGATGCAGGAAGAGATCCGTGACTGGCTCGCTAACCTGGACGACTTAGAAGACGAGTAAGCCACCGGACCGAACGAGCGGAGCGTAGAGCCCGAATGCCCTCACCCCAACCCCGGCAGATCTACCGATCCCGGGGATCAGCCGTTGTGGTTAACGCCGCATCGAAGGCCTCGAAGCTTTGATCGCTGAACAGCCAGAAGCGGGCCTCAATGACCTGCGGATGCTGCGCCATGGCTGCGGTTACGGTCTGGATGGCGATCTGGGCTGCCTCGGCCAGCGGGTAGCGATAGACCCCGGTCGAGATGGACGGGAAGGCCACCCGGGCGGCACCGATCTCGGCCGCCACCTCAATGCTGCGCCGGTAGGCGGAGGCCAACAGTTCGGCTTCATCGCGTGTCCCGTCGTGGTAGACTGGGCCGACGGTGTGGATGACGTATGTAGCGGGTAACTGGTAACCACCGGTGGCCTTGGCGTCGCCGGTGGCGCAGCCGTTGAGGGTGCGGCATTCGGCGAGTAATTCCGGCCCCGCGGCGCGATGGATGGCGCCGTCGACGCCTCCGCCGCCCAGCAGCGAGTTGTTGGCGGCATTGACGATCGCATCGGCCTGCGTATCGGTGGTGATGTCGCCTCGGTGCAAAGTGATTTTCGGTGTCATGCCTCATCCTCCATCGGTCAGGGCGACCAGGGCAATGACCGGCCCCGTGCTTACGGGCTACCGTCCACGTGCTCCTTGGCCGGATCATCGCTGGGCAGGCGGGTCTCTTTCCTTACCTTGTTGGGAATCTACCCGCTATGGCGCAGTATCGGGAGATCTGCGAGGGTGGAGGCATGGCGAGCTTCGAACACCGAACCGGGGCGATCAAGCATCTGACGGTCGGCCACGGGGCCCGGCCCACGACCATCGGGGCGCAGCGGTGAGTGGGCCAGTGGTGCCGCAGCACGCACGGGAGCTGGCGCAGGCGGCACGGCGAGTGCTGGTGCTCAGCGGTGCGGGTATGTCGGCCGAGAGCGGTGTGCCGACGTTCCGGGACGCTCAGACCGGGCTTTGGCACCGTTACGATCCAGCCGAGTTGGCCACGCCCCAGGCATGGGCGCGTGATCCTGGGCTGGTCTGGGCATGGTACGAATGGCGGCGCTCACTGGTGGCCGCCTGCCAGCCCAATGCGGGTCACCGTGCGCTGGCCGAATGGGCGCGGATCGCCGAAATGAGCGTGGTCACACAGAACGTGGACGACCTGCACGAACGGGCCGGATCGGCGGTGGTGGTGCATCTGCACGGCAGCCTGTTCGCGCACCGCTGCGATTCGTGCGGTGCTCCCGTCGAGTTGCCGGTTCCAGACCAAGCCGAGATTTCCGGACGACTGGCGCCACCGGTTTGCGTGCACTGCACCGGACGTATCCGCCCCGGCGTGGTGTGGTTCGGTGAGGCATTGCCAGCAGGTGCGCTAGACGAGGCAATGACGCAGATCGAAGCATCCGACCTGGTCATGGTGGTGGGCACTTCGGGCATGGTCCACCCGGCCGCCGCACTACCGGGCCTGGCGGTGTCTGCGGGCGTCCCCGTCGTCGAGATCAACCCGAACCCGACCGGCCTGCCCGCCGACGTGCACTGGCCGGTGACTGCGGCGGTGGGTCTACCGGCGCTGGTCGATCAGCTTGGGTAGCGGTGCAGAACTAGTCCTGACCAGGGATCATCGATTCCCCGCCCATGCCCCTCGGCGGGCAGACTGTCCCGTGCCATCCGACGAGTACCCGGCCGAAGTCATCGATCCACACCGTGGTCCCGGCACGGATCGGAGCCACACCCCCGCCATAGGCCACCAGATCGTCGCGAGGCGGGACCCACGCCCGGGCCTGACTAAACGCACAACTGGACGGAAGGTGTTCGGCATCGGTGGGGGCGGTCCACAATGACTGCGCCGTTTCCGCAGCCCCGCTCAGCAGCCCACGCAGATCTGGGTGCCGATGCTGGCCGGCGATGTCGACGGGTGTTCGGCCCTTCTTATCGTCAAGATCAACCCGTGCGCCCAGACGGATCAACTCACGGGCAGCTGCCTCATCGCCGAACCAGGCGGCCTGGTGCAGGAATGACCACCCCGAGGTCGGTTTGACGAAATGGGCGCAGGTGCGAGCGAACATGTCATGTGACTGCCAAGCCGCCAATACCCGGGGCCACTGCCCCACTTTCGCCAACTCGTAGGCGATGGCCGCCCCCTGCTCTATGAGCATGTAGGCAGCGGCATTCATGGAGACCAGCGCCCCGGCATCGGGTGTGGACTCGAACCGCTTGATTATCTGGATGAGGTCCTCAAGGACATGCTCCATGGATAAAACCTAGCCGGTCAACTGCCGGTTGACCGTCCAGCCGGTGGCGATGTCGGTCATCGTCAACGTGTAGCAGTGTTTACCCGAGGCGACGCCGCCGTCGTGGGCGACCATATCGATCTCCACGAACCCCGGGGTCGGGTCGTCTCAGTCCGCGAAGGTGCGGATCGGGATCTGGTGTTTCAATGATGATCTGGCTTGGTGTGGGTGCGGCCCCGCAACGTCATCGGTGACTTTTCGCTGGCGAGCATCCGATCGATTGTGGCCACCGAAATCTGTCTCACGCAGCTCGGCGCGCGCATAGTCACGGTGCCAGCTGCTCACGTCGATTAACTCGTCCACGATTACGGGTTTTGCCCACCCGGTCAGCACTGCGATATGCCAGTGTCTTCTTCGTCACGGCCTGCCATTGCCTCATCGTCAATTCCATGGTCGATCATGCCCAGCTGAATACCCCACATGAGGCAAAAACCCTGGCCAGGCGGAGGTTTTCGATGAGTTAACTTTGAGGTATTGCTCAGCACCGCATGGCTGTCGTAGGATTCCCGTGTAGCCCGGGTGTGCTATGTCCCTCTCGGGCACACGAAATGAATATCCCCATTAGTGAGTGGGCGATACATCCACCCCACTAAGAGACCTTCTGCCCCCGGAGGTAATGACATGACAACATCCCGACATCTCTCCCTCTCTTTCGCAGCCTTTGCTTCAGCGGCCATCCTGGTCACCTCGGTTGCGACGCCAGCGTTTGCTGCGCCTTCACCGGAGGAACCAGATAGCGCTACCAGTCACTCGACAGCTGTTGTGGCCCCCACCACATTTGGACAGTCTCCCGATGTCATCAGCCCCGATTCCTCACCCGATGACCAAACAACCGATCTGACCACCCAAGATGAGAAGGTCCTCGCCTACTGGACACCAGAGCGTCTTGCTTCTGCCGTCCCCTATGAGCCTTCTAGGACCCCAACCGTTGAGGAGCCGATGGACGACACCCCAACCGGCCCCGAGGGGTCAACACCCCCAGCCGAACCGCTGAAGGCGTCACCTTCCGTAATGCGTTCAGAGACAACAATTCTCGCTTCCGACCCCAGCACGGGGGTCGCTCCCCAAACAACCCCGGTGACGAATTTCCCGAACACGAACGGAAAGCTGTTCTTCGACGGCTACGGTACGGGCAATGCGTACTGTTCTGCTTCTGCCTTAAACACGGGTACCAAGCGGGTTGTCATCACGGCGGGCCACTGCGTCTATGACGATGGTGCATGGAAGCAGAACGTCGTTTTCGTTCCCAACTACGACAAGCGCAACGCCGATCCCGATCCGGTGGGCATCTGGACAGTGCACGCACTGCGCACCTTCGACGCATGGATCAACAACGGAGACTACACCCATGATGTCGGTATGGCCACGCTGAACAATGGCGGAGACGACGGCCAACGCATTGTTGACGCGGTCGGCGGTCACGGAATGCGCTGGAACGGTTCATATGCCTTCGACGTGTCAATATTCGGATACCCGAGCAACAAGACCAACCCGGAGGGGCGATACACCATGTGGGCTTGCTGGGGCACCACCTTTCGATCGGGCAGACGGGTTTCGATCAACGGTTGCGCATTCGGCCCAGGTGCATCAGGAGGACCTTGGCTGCATGAATATAACAACGCATCGGGTCTCGGCTACGTCAGATCTGTGACGTCAACGTGGCTTCCCAGAACTGGACAGAATTGGGCCCCCTACTTCACCGATGACATGAAAGCTCTGAAGGACGCGACGAACGGAGACTGGTAATGCGCAGGCGGTGGACCACGGCTATCGGAGCAATCACTGGGATCATGATGATCGCGTTTTCCTCCTCAGGCTGTTCATGTTCCAGAACCTCCCCGGATGCAGGGTCCACCGCCACGCACCCCCTTCAAAGTGGCAGCGCTGCGCCTCAAGTCATGAGTTCACGCGACGACTTACAATCGCCCACCCCGCTCGCTTGGGATTCGTGGCGAGAAACCACACCCACCACCATCGAGGTCACCTTTCTGTCAGGGCCTGCGTCATGCACCGGCATTCAAGCAACGGTTGTTGAAACCACGAATGACATCACCATCGATCTGATGCAAGGTGCACTTCCAGGAAGTGCCGATTGCCCGGCGGTCGCCCTTACCAGCACGACCACGATCGAATTGGGTCAACCGCGCGGAGACCGAGATGTCATCCAGTCCGCCAGATGAGCGTATTTCAGCAAATTCGTAATGCGCGCCTGTACAGCGTTAACTTGGCAATGGACACGGACGTCTTCCTCCACTCATCCGGTGCCTGTCTCCCGAATAAGTAGATCAGATACCGAGGCGTAGCACGTCCCGATGGGGTGAGCATTCGCTCATCAGTAGAACCCAACGGCGGCCCTCCGCGGAAGCGCTTGGTTTCCGCATAATCGCGCAATGTGTAGTCAGCACAACAAATGCGGCTCTTCCCAGTTGAGAGTGGAGGGGTCGTGGGCATTGTGCGGGCGCGTCGGTGTCTAAGATAGGAGCCGAGATCTTCGGAAGATGAAGGTTCCTGCGCCTGATATCTGGAAGACCTCGACGTGCGGGACGCTACCTCCACGCCCCTGACCACCTTCACCGGCCTAGACGGTCTCGGCTTGCAAACCGTGGAGCGTAGGGGGTTCGAACCCCTGACCTACGGCTTGCAAAGCCGTCGCTCTACCAACTGAGCTAACGCCCCGCCCGTGCGAACACGTGCAGCGTAGACAGCTTAGCCGCCGCCGCCGCCGACGGGAAATCACGGGCGAGAGATAGCCAGATCCACTACACCGGCGGCGTCGGTCCGTCGTCGACCGGGCGCAGCTCAGGGTGATGGGCATGCCTGTGTGAGCGCGATCGCAGGGAGACAGTCAGCTGGAGGATCCTCCAATGATCCTTATGTGCTCCGGGCACACGTGCAGGACAGACGAGACGTCCGAGGCCGATGAAGACCCGTGCCCTTTTCACTTAGATTCCGGATTTCTTCGTCCCGCGCCTCGCCTCGGCCGTCAATGGGTTCTCCGGCCATGGGTGTTTCGCGTAGCGGCCACGGTTCTCGGCTCGCACGTGCGGGTAGACCTCGCGCCAGAAGCTCTCCAGGTCATCGGTCACGGCCAGCGGACGGTGTGCAGGAGACAACAACTCCATCACTACCGTGACCCCGCACATGGTTGGCGTCGATGTCATGCCGAAGCACTCCTGCAGCTTCACGGCCAGCACTGGCGCCCCGCCCGAGCCCACCTGTGGATAACGCACCCTGATCCGCGAGCCACTCGGCACCACGATGCGCTCGGGCACCACCTGGTCGAGATCCGCCAATTGCTGCCAGCCCAACAGGCCGCGCAACGCCCCGGCCACGTCGATCTGTTTCGTTGATCCTTGTCCCAGATGTGGGCCGAGCCATACCTCCGCTAAGGAGGTCAAGGCCTCCTCCGAGACATCTGGCCAGTCATCACCTAACATCTGGTGTGCGAAGCCCAATCGGTCGCGCAGTCTTCGTGCCGCATCGTCCCACACCAAAAACCCCGGCTTCGACAAGCCAAGACCATGTATGTGCAGTTCCTTGAGCAGGAGCGTACGGCACTTCTCGGTATCGATTCTCGTTGGTGTCGAACCCAGCACGATCGCCCCCAGCCGTCGCACCAGCCGACCTCTCACCCGGCCGGATTCAGGGTGCCACCGGGCCACGGTGGAGGTGCTGAGCAATCGCGCCCCGGCCTCCAGCGCGGTCTCCTCGTCGATTTCCACCCCGGCCCGCACCACCGCCCCCGAAGTGTTGCGCTCCCCAGCCTCCACCCGGCTCAGTTCCGCGATCGCCAGCCACGGTGCCCGCCCCAACACCGACCCTGGCTCCACCTGCACACCGGTGCCTGAGGCGGTCAGGAAACCCGACCCGTCATCACGTCGACGGGCGATCCACTCCGGTTTAGAAAGCGCTGTCACGATGCCGACCGGATCTGGGCGACCATCCCCATGACCAGGCACCAGACCCGCCAGCCGTCGTGCCTCCACACGCCACGATTGTGCCCCGCTCATCCGTCCCGCTCGCAGGTCGGTTAGCAGGCGTCGCAAGTCCCCGTCTGCGCACCGAAGATCCCCGGACAACATGGCGACGACCTCCGCAGCTGCCCGGGTCCCCACGATCTCGGCGCCGACCAACAGCCCCCGGGCGAGCCTGGGCTCGGTAGGCACCCGCACCAGGCGTCGCCCCAAATCGGTGATCCGCTCATCGGCGTCCAACGCGCCTAGTCCCTGTAACGCCCGGATAGCGCGTTCCAGGCCCGCCGTCGGTAGGGGATCGGGCAGAGCCATCCCATCTCCACGCGTCGAACCCCATGCGGCCAGTCGCAACACGGCGTCCGACAGATCGACGACGCGCACCTGAGGGGTCGCATCTGCTGCCATGCCCGCCCACTCCGAGGCCGGGAGACAACGCACTGCCAGCCCTGGACCGAGCCGAGCCGCTCGCCCGGCCCGCTGCTCGGCGCTGGCCCGGGATTCACGGACCGTCACCAGCCCCGACATGCCCCGACCGGAATCGAAGCGTGGTTCCCGAGACAACCCGGAATCCACCACCGCCCGTACTCCAGGCACAGTCAGTGAGGATTCCGCCACGGATGTCGCCACCACTACCCGGTGGTCGCCCCCGCGCAACACGTCATCTTGTTCTTGTGGCTTAACCCCACCCGACAAGCCCACCGTCACCATCCCTGGAACCCTGATCCGAGAAACCATCTCCTCGACGTCACGCCTGGTGGGCACGAAGACCAATACCGACCCCGTGGTGCGGGTGGCGACCGATGCCACGATGCCCGTTAGGTGATCGGCGAATTCCTGAGACAGATGACCCCGATGGGTCGGCAACATACCTGCGGGAAGCGGAGCCCATTCGACGGTCAGTTCGTGCAGCACTCCGCCAACCTCGACGAGCACCGCATCGGGCCCCAGTAACTCCATCCAGCGGGCAGCATCCAGGGTCGCCGACATCACCACCAGCCCCAGATCCTCGCGTAGCGAGGCGACCTCCTGGACCATCGCGAAGCCCAGATCCGTGTCCAAACCCCGCTCGTGAACCTCGTCCAGCACGACGGTGCTCGTCCCGGTGAGGTCAGGATCACCAAGTAGCCGGTTGACCAGGATTCCCGCCGTGCAGAATTCGACCGCGGTGCCCGGAGAAACCCTCGACTCGCCGCGCACCGTGTGCCCGGCCAAACCCCCCACCGGTGAACAGGACAACTCGGCGAGTCTGGCCGCAGCCGCCCTGGCTGCGATCCGGCGTGACTGGGTCACCAGCACCCGTCCACCGCGAGCCACCGCCGCTGCGGCAGGCACGACCGTCGTCTTACCAGAACCGGGAGGAGCGGTGACGACCACCCGTGCCCCCGGAGCTTTGAGCACGCGCACCAACTCGTCGACGATCGTCCCGACGGGTAGTCCCGCCGAGATCACGTCGAGGTTGAACATGCTGGCAGTCTGGCATATCGACCACCGAACCCGCCGCACCCGCGCATCATCGACGCGCGATCAGGGCCGGTGGTCATCAACCCATCAACATGGCTGCTGACAAGCAGCGATGTTGACGGGATCTCAGTCCTCAGCCCGCAGCAGTTCCAGTACCTGAGGCAGATTCTTGGGGCGCCCATCTAGATCCAGCTCTAGCGCCAGTTCCAAGGCCCACGGCATTTCCAGGTGTGCCCGCTCGATGATGTCCCGGTTCGCCAGTAGCTCGGTCACCGGCCCCTGGGTCACCCGGTGATCGCACACCACCGCGGCCTCGTCGGCCCAGTCGAGGGCCAGGGCGACGTCGTGGGTGGCCATGACGATGGTCGTGCCGTGATCGGTCAGCCGGTCCAGTGCCGCCCGCATTTGTCGAACGCCCAGTGGGTCCAGCCCGGCTGTCGGCTCATCCAGCAACAGCACCTGTGGACGCATGGCCACCGCCCCGGCAGTCGCTACCCGTTTGCGTTCCCCGTATGACAGATGGTGGGTCGCGCGCTCCGCAAGATGGGAGGCCCCCAATAACTCCAAGGCCTCATCGACGCGATGTCGCACCTCGTCAACACCGAGTCCGAGGTTCAGTGGCCCGAAGGAGACATCCTGGATGACATCCGCGCTGAACAATTGGGCATCCGGATCCTGCAGCACCATTTGCACCGCGCGACGATGCTGCCGCAGCCCCTTGCGAGACCAGTCGACGGGCCCATCCTCGCGCAGCACCTCACCGGCGGTCGGCTTCAGGGAGCCCGACAGCACGCTCATCAGCGTCGTCTTGCCGAAACCATTCGCCCCCAGCAGCGCCATGCGGGAACCCGCCTTGATGGACAGCTCGACTCCATCCAGTACCTTCTCCCGGCCTGGGTACCCGGCCACCAGGCCGCGTGCCTGCAACACAGTGTTCATAGGTTGGTCACCACCAAACTGATTGCCCAAATGGCTGCCACCACAGCCGCACTGCCTCCCAAAAGCTTCGGTGACGCGGGCCGGGCAACCGGCAATGTCACCAACGAATCCTCGAAGCCCCGATGGGTCAGGCCCTCGTTCAGCACCGAGGCCCGGCTCCAGGCCAGCACCCCCACCTGTCCGATCCCGGCAGCTAGGTTCGACCAGCGCCGCCGGAACGCACCCGGGCCCACCGGGTCGTCGCCCAGGCGGCAACGCTGCGCCTCGAATACCGTGATCGCGGTGTCCAGCAAAACGAACAACAGCCGGTAGGTGAGATTTGCGATCTCCAGCAGCGGATCGGGAATGCGCAGCCGACGTCCCCAGGTGAGCAGGTCAACCATGGGAGTCGTCGTGGCAAGCACCATCACCGCCAAGGTCCCCGCGATTCCATGGGCAAATAGCTTGGCGGCCTGGCGCATCGAGGTCTCACCAATGCTCAACCAGCCCAACTGCCACCACGCATCGACTGCTGACTGGCCAACGGACAGCAACACCGAGGCTGCGCCGAGCAATAGGAAAACCACTGGGGCCGATATCGCGGCCAGCAGTACCCCGGGCCGGATGCGCGCCCACCCGCAGATGAATGCGACGGCGGCCAGTGAGACCAGCAAGGTGCCCGGCCACGTCGGTGCCAGCAGCGCGGTGGCCACCAAGCTCATGGAGCAGAATACCTTCTCCCCCACCCGGTGACGCCGCCAGGGGGAATACCAGGCGGCATCATCGAGGGATCCGATGTGTAGATGCATGGGGTTCAGTCCACCGGTGTCTGCTCGTTCCCGGCCTCGTTGGTCGGATCGGGCCCCGCGCCGGTATCAGCTGTGGTGGTCGCATGCTTGGCGCCCCTGCGGTTCCCGGCCATCCAGCCGATGGCGAAGCACATGACACCCGAGCCAATGGCGGCCTGCATGGCGAACAGTCCGGACTCGACCTCGCCCGCCGGCTCGAAGAGCGGCTTGAACCATGGTTCAGCGCCGGCCTCCTCGGCAGCCGTGGTGGCTGCCCCGTCGGTGCCGCCGAAGGCTTCCTCCTCACCGGATGCAGCATGGGTTCCGATAAACAGGCAGGCCAGGAAGATCGCCACGACGGCGGCCACGAGCGCCGGGGTGACCCATTTGCGATTGCTGGTCAGCACATCAGACATGAGCGTGCTCCTTCGCGATACCGAGATCCAGCCCGAGAGAATCCAGCTGGGGGGCCGCCACCTTCACCAGGAAGCGGAACAGCAGGATGCCGAGGAAACCCTCCATGATCGCCAATGGCACCTGGGAGACCGCGAAGATCGACAGGAACTTCGCCGCAGCACCAGCCATACCACTCGACGGATCAGGGAAGGCCAGGGCCAACTGGATGCTGGTGACGCAGTAGGTGGATAGGTCGGCGAAGACCATACACAGGAACACCGCCAGCCAACTCGGGCCGCCCACCTTCATCGTCAGCTTGTAGAACGCGTAGCCGACCCATGGTCCGACGATTGCCATGGAGAAGGCGTTCGCGCCCAGGGTGGTGATGCCGCCATGGGCTAGCAACAACGCCTGGAAGATGAGCACCACGGTGCCCATGAAGGCCATCACCGGTGGTTTGAAGATCACCGCTCCGGCTCCGGTTCCGGTCGGGTGCGACGAGGAACCGGTCACCGACGGCAGTTTGATTGATGACAACAGGAAGGTGAAGGCACCGGCGGTTGCCAGCAGCAGCCGGTTCTCCGGACGCTCCTTCACCTCCTTGATCACCTGGCGTGCGCCGTGCACGACGAACGGCGCGGAGGCGGCATACCACGCCGCGCACTGGATAGGAGGAAGAATGCCTTCTGCAATGTGCATGCGAAAGTCACTCCTTTCTCGGGATCATGCGTCCCGTCGACGAAAGGCACCACCAGAGCCAGTTTCTGACTTCCGTCTCGTAAGACGGTCACAGTGGCGCGACCGTGCCGGCTTGATCCGGCTTCCTGGATCCTGGTGGATGTCTGATCATATCATCGCACCAAACCTATTGACAACGCATCTATTGGCAACGCGCACTTCATTTCCAGTGGATGCGTCGTCAGCACAGTGATGGTGGTGGGCTTGGGAGCGCAGCCGGACAGATCACGACCGTCTGCGGGCAAGCCGGGCGTATGTTTCTGGGTGATGACCACGGACCTTGCTCCACGCCCTAGGCTGGTGCGCATGGTTCGTCCACCGTTCCGCACCCAGCGCGAACGGGTCAGCCATGCCCTGCAACGTCGGGCCACTCTTGAGGCGATGCGTCGCCCAGCGGCCCTGTTGAGCGGTATCGATCCCTGTGACGCGGACCCGCTGCTCGTCCGGTCGGCCCTGCACCACGGTGTGCTAGCTGCCCGTGACTGCCCGGTCTGCACCTCGCAGAGATTGATGGTGCTCAACTATGTCTTCGGTGACCAGCTTGGTCAATTCTCGGGGCGGATCAAATCTGCCGAGGAATTGTGCGAGATGGAGACCGAGGTCGGTGAGTTCAAGGTGCGCGTCGTGGAGGTTTGCCCCGACTGCAACTGGAACCATCTGATCGAGACCTATGTGCTGGGCGACGGGGTGCGGCGACCGCCGCCGAGACGACAGAGGACTGTGGAGGACATCTATGGTTGAGACCAACTCGAACGCGCGGCGTGCCGATGCGTCGGGCAGGGGACGACGCGGGCGTGGTAAACATCCACGTATCAAGAGGTTCTTCCAGGTGACGACGATCCTGGTACTAGTGCTGGCCTTGGCGGGCACCGTCGCTGGATACGCCTTCTACAAACGCACCGAACTGCCTGATCCAAATGCCGATTTCGGTACCCAAACTACCCGCCTCTATTTCCGTGACGGTACTACCGAACTGGGTTCCTTGGCCGTGCAGAACCGTACCGTCGTCAGCTATGATCAGATGGCCGAGTCGATCAAGTATGCCGTCGTTGCAGCCGAGGACCGTTCCTTCTGGACCAACCAGGGCATCGACTTCAAGGGCTTGGCCAGGGCGGTGTTCGGAATTGCCACCAATCAGGAGATTACCGGTGGCGGGTCGACGATCACTCAGCAGTACATCAAGATCCGCTACCTGACTTCGGAGCAGACCTTCAGCCGCAAATTCACCGAGCTGGCCTTGGCCATCAAGATGGATAAGGAACTGCCTAAGGAGAAGGTGCTTGAGGATTACCTGAACACCATCTACTTCGGGCGCGGCGCCTATGGCATTGAGGCCGCTGCCCAGACCTACTTCGGTGTCAGTGCCGCCCAGCTCAGCCTCCATCAGTCCGCAGCCCTTGCCGCGCTGATCAACCAGCCCTCCGCCTTCGACCCGGCCAACGGTGAGAAGGCTATAGCGGGCCTGACCGAGCGCGTCGACTATGTGCTCGACGGCATGGTGCTGGCCAAGAACATCTCCCAGTCCGAGGCCGACCAACTGCGCGGCACCCTGCCCCAGTTTCCGCAGGTCCAGACCTCGGAAGCCTACGGAGGATCTAATGGCTTCTTGATGAGCATGGCCACCAGCGAACTGGAGGCCAATGGCTTCACCGCTGACCAGATCAACGGTGGCGGCTACAAGATCATCACCACCTTCGACGCGGCCATGCAGGCCGCTGCCGTTGATTCGGTGCAGAAGAACACCAAGAAGGCGGCAGAGAATGCCCGCCGCTACCGCGACGAAGCGGGCAATTGGGTGGAACCCACCGCTGAAGGGCTGAAAACCGGCCTGGCTTCCGTCGAGGTGGGCACCGGTGGAGTGCTGGCTCTCTACGGCGGCCCGGATTTCATCAAGTCCTCGCTGAACTGGGCAACGACAAACCACTATGCCGCATCCACCTTCAAGGTGTGGGGTATCGTCGCGGGCCTGCGCAACGGTTTCGGGCTCACCTCGGTGCTGCGCGGATCGACCTTCACCCCGCCTGGGGAATCTGTCCCGGTGCACAACGACTCCGGTGCCAACTACGGGCAGACCACCCTGCTCAAGGCCACCCAGTACTCGATGAATACCGCCTTCGTCGATTTGATGACCCGCATTGACAACGGCTCGGAGCAGCTGGTCGACGCGGCTACCGACGGTGGTTTGGTCGAGGATCCATCATGGCGCGAGCAAGGCGACCGCATGGTGTTGGGGGAGGGCGAGGTTACCGTCCTTGACCAGGCCAACGCCTTCGCAACCCTGGCCAACAAGGGAAAGCGTAACGAGGCCCATGTCGTCGCCCAGGTGATCGATGCTAAAGGCACCGTTGTCTATGAAGGAAGCACTTCTGGGGAACAGACCATCGAGGCCGATGTGGCCGCAGACGTGACCTACGCTCTCAGCCAGTCCGCGGAGCCTTCCCAGCGCACTGCGGTTGATGGGCGCGACGTCGCGGGGAAGACCGGCACCGAGGGCATAGCGGTCGGTCAGGGGGGCTCCGCTCGCCAGCTCACCCGCGCTGGATGGCTGTGCGGCTACACTGCCAAGATCTCCACCGCGGTCATGATGGCTGCAGGCGAGACCGGTCAGGAGAACCTTGACGTCTACGCCAAGAGCGGGCAGGCGGCCTTCTATGGCGCGGGTTACCCGACCGACATCTGGAACGACTACATGGCGGTGGCCACTCAGAAGACCGACCGTACCGAGTTCCCGCCCGCAGCGAACATCCAGCCGACGGTCGCGAACCCACCGAGCCAGGCACCGAGCCCTTCTGTGACCGAAGAGACCCCGCAACCCACCGAGACTGCGACTGCGGCCCCGGAGCCTACCGAGACGGTAACCATGGCCCCGGAGCCCACCGAGCTGCCAAGTGAGACCGCAACCACGGTGCCCTCGGTCGAGTATCCGCAGCCCAGTGTCTCAGCTGGAGAACCGGCCGGACCACGCACTGCCGGGTGACCCTGGCTGTTCGTGGCTCAGTACCAGGTCATGACATCACCGAATCGTGACGCGGATTGTCGCCCGGTGCGAGGGCGGCCTACAGCGTGGGGCACAATTGCCTCGTGATTCCTGAGGTACTGACCCGGCGTATCGGTGGACCGCTCGGCACGCGAGCGGCCACCGGTGGGTTGTGGCGTGATCCACGGGTGTGGACTTACATGGTCGCAGGGGTGTTCTGGTTGGTGCTCATCGCCCGCCAGTTGCCCTGCCGGATGATCGACGGGCATTTCCCCAACCCCTACCTGCGGGTGTGCTATTCGGATATCTGGACGCTCTTCCTCAACCGGCACATGATTGAGTCTGGTGGTATCTATACCTCGATTGACCTGGAGTATCCCGTCGTCATCGGCTATTTCATCATGGCCATGCGGGCCCTGACTGCGCCCTTCGCCAGTCTGGGCGGGGCCGGTAGCAGCACGGGACAGGTGGCCGCCTCGCAGATTTTCTTCCAGTGGAATGCCATCTTCCTTTTCGCCGCCTTCATGGTGCTGTGCTGGGCTCACCTGCGCCTAGGACGGCCCTCCCGCGATGAGTCGCACCGTTTCTCCTGGGACGCCATGTTCATCGCGGCCTCCCCGGTGGTGCTGCTCAACGGGCTGATCAACTGGGACCTGCTGGTGCTGGTCTTCACCTCCCTGGGGTTGCTCGCCTGGTCCCGGTCACGCCCGGGCTGGGCCGGTATATGGCTGGGAGTGGGCTTCGCGACGAAGTTCTACCCGTTGCTCGTGCTCGTGGCCATCACCCTGTTGTGCATCCGGGCCGCCAAACACCGGCAGGCGGTGGTGATGTGGGTTGCCGCCGTACTCACCTGGGGTGCGGTGAATGCCCCGATGATGATCATTTCTTGGTCCGGGTGGGTCTATTTCTGGTCGTTTAACGCCGACCGCAAGGCCGATCTGGGCTCCCTGTGGTACGTCATCTCGCTGATGGGTTTCGACGTCCCTGGGGTCTCCGGCATCGCTTTTGCCCTCATGGCATTCGGCGGCATTGGCATAGCCTGGTTGGTGATCAAGGCCCCTCGGCGCCCCCGGGTGGCCCAGGTGGGGTTGTTGCTGGTCATCGTTTTCCTGATATTCAACAAGGTCTATTCACCACAATTCGCCTTGTGGCTGCTGCCCCTGGTGGTGCTGGCCCGCCCGAAGTTCACCGATGTCGCGGTATGGAGCGTCGGCGAGGTCATCTACAACTTCAGCGTGTGGGGCATGCTCCAGGGAGCCCTCGGCATCGGCACCGACGGGGAGATCCTCTACTGGTTGGCGATCATCTTCCGCGTCGTCATCCAGGTGTGGGTGGGACTGCGGGTGATTGACGACATGATGCGGCCCTGGGAGGATCCGGTGCGCATTCCACATACCGACGACCCACACGGCGGTGTGCTCGACCACGCCCTGGACGCCGACTGGGTGGTCATTCTCAACGAGCGTCGTCGCCCCGCCCGGGTGTCGCAGTTACGTGGCTGGAGAGCCAGGCGATGAGCGTCGTCGTCCGCAGGCGTTGTGACGAGTGGCGGTGTCATCACGATGACTCTTGAGAAACGCCGTGATGATCCGAAACTAGTGGTCATCACATGGTTGATGACGCGAGTGGTGTATCTGCTCGTGCTCTTTCGCATCGTCGAGACCAGTCGGCGCAGCGTGGTCGATGTGCTGTCGAATTGGGATGTGGCGCATTTCACCGGCATCGCTACCGAGGGCTATGTGCAGCAGGCCAACCAGGCCTTCTTCCCCGGCTTGCCGCTGCTGATGAGGCTCCTCGACGCCTTCGGCATCAACATGGTGATCGGTGCAGCGATCGCCGCCAATATTGCATCACTTCTTGCCGTGTGGGCCTTGTACCGGCTCTTCGGCAGCACGGTGGCCTGTCTGTGGTGTCTAGCCCCGATGGGGGTATTCACCGCGGTCGGCTACACCGAGTCTTTCTTCGCCGCCGCCGGGTTCTGGGCCTGGCAGCGAGCCGACGCCCGTCGCTGGGGCCAGGCAGCCGCCCTGGCCGGACTCGCCTGTACCCTGCGGGTCTCTGGGCTGTTCCTCATCGCCGGGCTGGGCATCATGGCCCTCGTCCAAGACGAACGCATGCTGGATCGTATCCGCAACGCAGCCTGGTTGTTGGTGCCCGCCGCGGTGTTGGGCGCCCACGCGGTCTTCCTCTACCGGCTCACCGGGGACTGGGGTGCCTGGTACTCTGCCCAGAACAGCGGCTGGCAACGTAGTTTGGCGTGGCCGTGGGAGGGCTTGCGGGCAACCTGGCCGATGACCAGCCAGGCCTACTGGGCTCCGCGCAGCGATGCCGTCGCCGCGATGTTCCGCTGGGAGATCGTCTCTGTGATCGTTGGTTATGTGACGGTGGTTTGGTGCCTGGTCAGGCGTCGTTGGGCTGAAGCAGCCTGGGTGGGTGCGGCGGTGCTGGCGTTGTCCTGCTCCGGATGGTTCATCTCGGTGAACCGAGCTGTGCTGTTGTGGTTCCCGACCTTCGTGCTCATCGGCGATCTGCTGTCCAGACGCGTCGGTTCGCGCATCACCCGCTGGTTGGTTGGTGGCGCGTTGGTGCTCGCCGATGTGGCGACGATGGCTTGGTGGGCGTGGCAGTACGGAACTGGCGGCTGGGCGTCGTGACCATGAGCGCCGGGGCACTCAGCCGACAACGAGATCGCGGTAGGCCGGGTGTGACTTGATGTACTGGGCGGTGTAAGGGCATAGCGGGCGTACCTTGCGCCCCCGGCGACGCACGTCGTTGAGGGCGAAGGATGTCAACTTGCTCGCCAGCCCGCGCCCACGATGGGCAACCGGGGTGCCGGTGTGGGTGAAGGAAACAACGTTCCCGTCGAGCAGGTAGTCGATCTGGCACACGAGTTCGCCATCCTCGTAGGCCTCGTATCGGAAAGCTGCGGTGTTGTCAATCAGGTTAAGTTCGGGCATGGGCCGGTTCCTGTCATGTGAACGCTCGGGGTGCGCCCCGCTGATGCGCCCCATCAAAGCAGATTGAGCCAAGTGGGCAGCGGGTTGCTTGAACCGTGGACTGCAAGATCATTTCTCCTGAGGGAACACTTTATTTCAGTCTTGCATCAAGGTGAGCAGGGCCACTACGGTAGTGCTCGTCTATGGCAAGTTGTCATGGAACAAGTGGTTCACTTGCCAGAATTTACTTGTCATAAGTGGTTTCCTTCTTGTCATAAGTGGTTTCCTTTCAGAGTTGAGGGGCTTAGGTGGGCATTAATGAAGTGATCATGTGGATCTTGATGATCTGCATGGTGCTGGGCGGTCTGGATCGCGCGATCGGCAACAAATTCGGTCTCGGAGAGAAATTCGAGGAGGGCATCAATGCGATGGGTCCGCTGGCCCTATCGATGGTGGGCGTCTACTCCTTGTCTCCGATCTTGGCCAAAGTACTCGGTGTCGTGATCCGCCCCGTGTATGAATTCCTGGGAGCCGATCCGGCAATGTTCGCCGGCACCCTGCTGGCCAACGACATGGGTGGCTGGCCGCTGGCCCAGGCGCTGACCGGAAACCCCGATGCCCAGAAGCTCTCCGGTCTGATTTTGGGCGCCATGATGGGTGCGACCATCGTGTTCACCATTCCAGTGGCCCTGGGCATCATCAACAAGGAGGATCGTGGCTTCCTGGCCCGCGGGGTCATGGCTGGCATCGTCACCATCCCGATCGGTGTGGTCGTCTCCGGTCTGGTCGCCGGTATGAGCCCGGTCTTCGTGCTGCGCCAAACCGTTCCGATCGTGCTGGTCGCGATCCTGTTGGCCGTCGGCCTGTGGTTCAAGCCCGACATGATGACTCGCGGATTCGAGGCCTTCGGCAAGGGCTTGGTGTTTATGATCTCGATCGGTCTCATCTTGTGCATCTTCCAGGGTGTGCTCCAAGTTTTCCCGACGATCACCGATGCCGACGGCAATGAATTGTTCGTGCTCTTCGGGGCCCAGGACGCATCCGGTTGGGTGATGAAGCCCGCGACCGAAGGTTTCGGCATCATTGCTTCAATCGCGATGGCTTTGGCTGGCGCCTTCCCCGCGGTGCACCTCATCGTTACCTTCGGCAGGAAGCCGCTGGCGGCCGTCGGCAAGCTGATGGGTGTCAACGACACCGCTGCCGGTGGCTTCATCGCCACCTTGGCCAACAACATCGCGATGTTCGAGATCATGAAGAACATGGATGCCCGCGGCAAGATCCTCAATGCGGCCTTTGCCGTGTCGGCGGCCTTTGCTTTCGGCGACCACTTGGGCTTCACCGCAGGCGTGATGCCCGACATGATCGCCGCGATGATCTCCGGCAAGCTCGTTGCGGGCATCGCGGCGGTGGCCCTGGCCCTGCTGATGTTCCGCAACGCCTTCCCTGCATCGGGTGCTGCGGAGGAATCCGCTGCGGCACAGGCTCAGGAGGCCTAAGCAATGAGGATCGCCCGGGTGGTCGGTTCGGCCGTCTCCACCATCAAGGAGGATTCCCTGCGCGGAGCGAAGCTACTTGTCGTGCGGGATGCCTCGGTGGACGACCAGATCACCGGTGAACCCTATGTGGCGGTGGATGCCGTCGGTGCTGGTGAGGGTGAGCTGGTGCTCGTCTCTGCTGGCAGCGCTGGGCGATTCACCGCCACTACGCGTGACACGCCCGTCGATGCGGTGATCATGGCCATCCTGGATTCCATGGAGGTTTCCGGCGAAGTCACCTTCCGCAAGGGCTGACACTGCTGTGAAGGGCTGACACAACTGAACAACGTTCAACCCTTTCCGGCAGTGGCTGGCGGAAAGGTGTCACCATTGAATTCCGAGAGGACAGGAAACATGGATCGCTACCGTCAGGAGGTGAAGTAGATGTTGTTGCGAACCAAGCTGTTCGGGCACACCTACGAATTCGCCGATCTCAAAGAGCTTCTGGCAAAGGCCAACGAGGAGAAGTCCGGAGACCAGCAGGCAGGAATTGCTGCTCGCTCGGCCGCCGAACGCGTGGCCGCACGATACGTGCTCGCCGAAGTTCCGCTGAGCGCCCTTCGGGAGAACCCGGTGGTTCCCTACGACCAGGACGAGGTCACCCGGGCGATCGACGATGCGATCAACGAGACCATCTACGAGGAGATCAAGGGATGGACCGTCGGCGAGTTCCGCGAGTGGCTGTTGTCGAACAAGACCACCGGGGCCGACATCGCCCGGATCTCACGCTCTCTCACCGGCGAGATGATCGCGGCCGTCGCCAAGCTGATGGGCAATCTTGACCTGGTCTACGCGGCCCGCAAGATCCGCGTGGTCACCCACTGCCAAAACACCATGGGTCTCAAGGGCACTATCGGCTCGCGCCTGCAACCGAACCACCCGACCGACTCGGTGGAGGGCATCCGTGCCGCCACCTACGAGGGCTTGTCCTACGGTTCCGGCGACTCGGTGATCGGTATCAACCCTTCCGACGACACCGTCGGCTCGGTCTCCCGCCTGCTGGAGATGACCCACGACGTCATCAAGACCTGGGAGGTACCGACCCAGAACTGCGTGCTGGCCCACGTCACAACCCAGATGGAGTGCCTGCGTCGTGGCGCCCCGGCCGGTCTGATCTTCCAGTCCATCGCGGGCTCGCAGAAAGCCATGGAATCCTTCGGGGTGTCCGTCGGCCTGCTCGACGAGGCCTACGAGCTGGCCAAAAAGTATTGCTGGACGGCCGGCCCGAACTACATGTACTTCGAGACCGGACAGGGTTCGGCCCTGTCGGCCGACGCCCACAATGGTGCCGATCAACTGGTGCTGGAGGCCCGCAACTACGCCATCGCCCGTCGCTGGAATCCTTACCAAGTGAACACCGTGGTCGGTTTTATCGGCCCCGAATATCTTTATGATTCGGTGCAGATCATCCGTGCCGGCTTGGAGGACCATTTCATGGGCAAGCTGGCCGGCGTCTCAATGGGCTGCGACGTGTGTTACACCAACCACGCAAAGGCCGACCAGAACTCCAACGACAACCTGGCGGTGCTGCTGGCCGCGGCCGGCATCAACTTCATCATGGGCATCCCCATGGGCGACGATGCGATGCTCAGCTACCAGACGACCAGCTTCCACGACGCCCCCGCCCTACGGCAGGCCCTGGAGTTGCGTCCGTTGCCCGAATTTGAGAAGTGGATGGAGGATGTGGGGCTGTGGAAGGACGGACACCTCACTGACATCGCCGGCGACGCGTCCTTGTTCCTGCGGAGGTGACTGTGATGAGCCAGTCGATTGAAGACATCGTTTCGCGCGTGCTGGCCGAGCTGTCCCGCGAGGGTCTCGCCCCAGCCGCAACCGCTGACCCAGCACCGGCCCGCGCTGCCGAGGCTTCCGGCGAACTGGTGATCGATCTTCCTGATCCCACCGACCCCGAAGCTCGGCACGCGATCCTGGTCGACAACCCGAAGGACATCGAGGGGCTGCGCCAGATGGTCAGCTCGACCTCGGCCCGCTTGGCCGTCGGCCGTGCGGGTGCCCGTCCGAAGACCGCAACAGCCCTGCTCTTCCAGGCCGATCACGGCGTCACCCAGGATGCCATCTATGGTGTGGTGAGCGAGGACCTTCGGGATCGTTCCAGCCTGTTCACCGTCACCTCCCAGGTGGCCGACCGTGCCGAATACCTGCTGCGTCCCGATCTAGGCCGCAAGCTGAGCGACGAGGCCCGCAAGACCATCGAGGAGAAATGCGTCAAGCACCCCGACGTCCAGATCTGCGTTGCCGACGGGTTGTCCGCTGCGGCCATCGACAACAACCTGCCGAACATCTACCCGGTCATCGAACAGGGCCTGAAGTCGGCTGGCCTGTCCATCGGCACCCCGTTCTTCATCGAGAACGGTCGCGTCGGCATCATGAACGACGTCAATTCGATCATCGGTGCCAAGGTGCTCATCCTGCTTATCGGTGAACGTCCTGGTTTGGGTATCGCCGACGCCATGAGCGCCTACATGGGTTACGACCCGCAGCCGGGTAAGTCGGACGCCGATCGTGACCTGATCTGCATGATCACCACTCATGGCGGAACCAACCCGCTGGAGGCCGGTGCCTACATCGTCGATTTCATCAAACGGATGATCCAGCATTCGGCATCCGGTGTGCAGCTTCGCGAAGTGGCCAAGGACTAGGTAAGGAAGATTGACAATGGGAATCCTTGAACCGATCAAACCGACCATTCTGGCCGTACGTCTGATCTCCAACGTCGACCGCGGGTTCGCCGAGTTCCTGGATCTGCAGGACCATCACCGGGCCCTGGGCATCATCACCTGTGATATCGACGATTCGCTGTACGTGTCCCTCGACGAGGCGACCAAATTCGCCGAGGTGGACGTCGTCTACGCCAAGAGCTTCTATGCCGGTTCAGCACATGCATCGGGTCCCTTGTCGGGCGAGATCATCGGCATGCTCGCCGGTCCCACCCCGGCAGAGGTCCGTTCCGGCATCGACGCCTGCGTCGCCCATGCCGAGGAGAAAGCTTGGTTCTACGCCGCCGACGAGGCGGGCGAGCTGGCCTTCTTCCCGCACCTGATCTCCGCGACGGGCACCTACCTGTCCAAGGAGGCGGGCATCAACCCCGGCGAATCGCTGGCCTATCTCATCGCCCCGCCGCTGGAGGCGACCTGGGGTCTGGATTTGGCGATGAAGGCCGCCGATGTCGATATGAAGGTCCATTTCGCGCCCCCGAGCGAGACCAACTTCTCTGGTGGTTTACTCACCGGCTCGCAAAGCGCCTGCCGCGCTGCTTGCGCGGCCTTCCAGTCCGCCGTTCTTGATGTCGCCTCGGCGCCCAAGCAGTACTGAGGGCTGGGAACCGTGGAGATGACCGAAGCAACGATTGACAAGGATCTGCGTTCCGTTCAGCAGGCACGTGACCTGGCCGTGGCGGCCCGGGAGGCCATGCGGTCTTTCCAGTTCGCATCCCAGCAGCAGGTCGACCGTATCTGCGAAGCGATGGTGGCGGCCGCCATGCGCGAAGCTGGACGTCTGGGCCAGATGGCCCACGACGAGACCGGTTTCGGATACCCGGCCCACAAGAAGCTCAAGAACGAGTTCGCTGCCCAGGGAGTGTGGGACGACATCAAAGATGTCCCCACCTGCGGAGTGCTGCGTCGTGACGAGAAGAACAAGGTGGTGGAAATCGGTTGGCCGGTGGGTGTGCTGTGCGCGCTCACTCCGTCGACCAATCCGACCTCGACGGCGATCTACAAGATTTTGATCGCCATCAAGGCGCGTGACGCCATCGTCGTGGTTCCCCATCCCACCGCCGTGAAGTCCACCTCTGCGGCGGTGAGGGTGATGGCCGAGGCTGCCGAGGCCGCTGGCTTGCCCAAGGGAATGATCTCCTGCATGACCGAGATCTCCTTGGCCGGAACCAATGAGCTGATGCACCACTATGCGATCAACATGATCTTGGCTACTGGCGGTCCCGGCATGGTGAAGGCCGCTCACTCCACGGGCAAGCCAGCCCTGGGAGTGGGGCCCGGCAACGGACCCTGCTACGTCGACCGCACCGCCCATGTGGTGCGGGCGGCCCAGATGATCGTGGAATCGAAATCTTTCGACTGCTCCACCATCTGCGCCACCGAGCAGACCGTCATCGCCGACCGTCCGATCGCCGCACGCCTCAAGGAGGAGATGCAGGCCCGCGGGGCCCAGTTCCTCTCCAGAGAGGAGGCCGATCGGCTGGCCAAGGTGATGTTCCGGCCCAACGGGATGATGAACGCCGAGTTCGTCGGTCGCACCCCGCAGGCGCTGGGCAAGGCCGTGGGTATCGATGTCGATCCGGGGAGCCGGATCCTCGTCGTGCCGCTGGATGGAATCGGGCCGAAGCATCCGCTGTCCCGCGAGAAACTCACCACGGTGCTGGGGTGGATGGAGGCCGACGGTTGGCGGGCCGGCTGCGAACTGGCCATCGAATTGCTGAAATTCGGTGGTGACGGACACTCGCTGACCATCCACTCCCGCGATGAGGAGGCCATCATGGCCTTCGCCATCGAGAAACCGGCCTTCCGCATGATGGTCAACACCTGGGGATCGCTGGGTGGAGTCGGTTTCACCACCGGCATCCGCCCCTCGCTCACCTTGGCCCCCGGCGGTATCGGCGGGGCGTCGGTGTCGGACAACATCACCGTCGAGCACGTTCTCAACGTGAAGCGGGTCGCTTATCATCTGAACAATCCTCCTGCCGAGGCTCGCGCCCATGCAGGGATCGTTGACGGTTCGCCCACCGATGCGTCTGAGGCTGCCCCGGCCCCCTCAGACTCCCAGGTGATCGAACAGGTTGTGCAGCGGATTCTTGCGGAACTGCGGAAGTAGGAGGGTGAGTTGTGGCAGCGACGACCAGCAGCAAGCAGACGACAACCGGCCAGCAGGCATCCGGTGCGAAGCAGGCCCCGGTCACCGATGGGGAGGCACCGGTGACCAGCAAGGAAAACAAACAAGCCCCGGCACCCGCCGGGACAACGACAACAAAAGCCAAGACCTCAACAGAGGAAGAGAAAAGGAGCACTCCAGTGGCTGACATCAATATGACTGCTCTCGGCATGGTCGAGACCAAGGGTCTGATTGGCAGCATCGAGGCGGCTGACGCCATGGTCAAAGCCGCCAACGTGAAGCTGATCGGCAAGGAGCAGATCGGCGCCGGTTACGTGACCGTCATGGTCCGTGGCGACGTCGGCGCAGTGAAGGCTGCCACCGATGCCGGTGCGGCTGCCGCTGCCCGGGTTGGCGAGCTCATCTCGGTGCACGTCATCCCGCGCCCGCATTCCGACGTCGAGATCATCCTTCCTTCTCGCTGACAGGTTCTCGTGGGGGAACCAGGAGGAGGTGAAACCACATGGCTGCACAGGTGCTGACCGCCACCGACGTGAAGAACGCCGCAAGCAGCGGTGGGGTGCTGCACGCCGGACCGGGAACCCTGGTCACCGCCTTGGCAGCGGATCTGGCCAAGGATCTCGGGGTGACCATCGTGGAGGGGAACGTGCCGGTCCCGGAACCGGCGGCCTCCGTCCCGGCTCCTGCCCGGGCGGACACCACTGCCGATCGGGTCGCAGACACCGATGAACTGACCGATCGCATCCGGGCGATCGTCGCTTCGGTGATGGCCCGGGGCGAGACCGTGACTCCCGCGCCCGTCACCCGCCGCCATCCGGTCAAGCATGCGACGCAGACCGATGCGACGATGGAGCCCTTCCCCTACCCGGGACCGCCCCCGGGTATGCAGGTGCGCACCGGCGACGTGGTCACTGGCGATGACGGTGCCCCGATGGCTGCCGGGTACATGGAGATCACCGCGGGCGAGTTCCCCTGGACACTCACCTATGACGAGGTGCAGATCGTGCTTGAGGGCGAATTGCATCTCGGCGGTGATGCTGGTGGGAAGGTTGGCCGACCCGGTGACGTGCTGTACGTGCCCAAAGGCTCCAGCATCACCTTCGGCACCCCCAGCTGGGCGAAGTTTGTCTACGTGACCTTCCCCGCCAACTGGGAGGACCAGATCGGGTGATCATCACCGAGGCGGACCTCAGGTCGTGGATTCGTCACCCCCGACCGGGACAGTCAGTGACCGTTCCGGCCGGGGCGCGGCTCACGCCTTCGGCTGCTGACTTTGTGAAACAGTGGGATGTCGTGCTGATTCCCGGCGACGAACCGGGACTGGTCGCCGACGCAAGTCTTCCCCCAGACCGGAGTGCGGATCGCATTGCCGGGGCAGGTGGCCGGGTCGTGCCAGATGATCCCGGTACATTCGACGACTCCCCGCAGGGTGTCGCCCGCGCCATGCTCGGTGCCCGGCTCGCAACCGTGCATGCGACGATCCTGTTCATCCAGCGGGCCGCACACGACGAGGGCCGGGCACAGCTGTGTTCCAGCCTCGGTGCGCTCGCCGATTTCTGCTCGCTGCTCATCGCAGCCGAGGCCACGAGCCAGCTGGTCGATGGGCTCGCTGCGCCCGGCGACGACCTATCGCCGGGCGGCGAAGACTGCCCCACAACGCCACCGCCTATCGTGGGGGTCGAAGACCCGCTCCTGCAGCACCGGTTAAACCGGGTGCGCTGCGAGATCCGGGAGATCGAGGTACTGGCCCGTCAGGGCTTCGGTCCGCGCCCGTCGGCGTGGGCCATGGCGGTTCGACAGGGCCTGCACCAACTGGGCGCCGTCGTTGAATGCCTTCAGCTGGAACTGAAGGGGGACACCACCCGGTGAATGCACCTCCGGGTGCACGCCGGTGACCGGATCCGCGGTGGGCGAGGCAGCGATGCCGCGCACGCCAGAACAATATCGTGAGGAGCAAGGCATGGGACGCGCGGTCGTCTTCGGGAAGCATCTGGTGGGGGCGGTCATCCGATGGATGTGATCCAGTCCGGGCCCGTCGTCTACCTGTGCCCGACCAGAGAATGCGATCAGCTCCTGGCACTCGCCGTCGGGGTGGGCGCCCATCTCGGTGACCGCGGGCGGGTGGGAGTGTTCCGTCCCATCACCCCGAGCCCCGTTGACCCCCTCGCTGCGGCCATCGCCCAGCAGCTGGGCACCCGCATTGAGGTCGGCCCGCAGCCGGTGAGTGCTGCGGAGCTGCTGGCCGATCCGGATGCGGCGATGGCCCGGATTATCGAGGCTTGGTCACAGATCTCGGCTCGTCACGAGGCGATGGTGGTCATCGGCTCCGAGTTCGACGGGCCGCTAGCGCCTGTCGGGTTCGCCTGGCATACCCGCATTGCCGCGAATCTCGGCATTCCGCTGACCTTGGTCGTTCCCTGCGCCGGTGGCGCCCAGCGCATCAACGAACGCGTCAATGCCGCGGTCGACGAGGCCCTGCGCAATCATGCCCGGGTGGCCGGGTTCATCACTGTTCGCAGCGCCCACGACTGCCTGACCACCGAGGACCTGGGGCAGACCTGCGTCCCGGGTTTCGTCGTCGATCGGATCACCCCGCAGGGGCTGGGCCAGCGCACGGATGACTGCCCTACCGTTGACGCGACCTTGCTTGCCGGGCCCGCAGCCACCGACTGGAATACCGGGGACGTGCTCGTCGCCGACGGTGGGTTGGCCGATCTGCTGGATGTCATTGAGCCTGGTCAGACGGTGATCTGCGATGCTGCGCGTACCGATCTCGGGCTGGGCCTGGCGATTGGGCTAACCGCAGGTGGGTTCACCCACCCGGGTGCGGTCGTCATGGCAGGTGCCGGTGCCGCCGGTGAGGTGGTGCGGTTGTGGGACCGGCTGAAGGTACCGGTGCCGCTGTTGTCGACTCCTTGCGACGTGGCTGAGACCTCTGCCAGCTGTCGTGCCGCCGGTGGGTGCGCCTCCTGGTTCACTGCGGTGCAGTGTGCCGAGGCGAAGCGGATCGTCGGCGCCCAGGTGGACATCGCCTGCCTGATTTCCGCGAAGGGCGTCGTGGGCGATGACGACGTCGTCACCCCGATGATGTTCGAGCACCGGTTACTGTCGGAGGCACGCAAGGCAGACCGGCACATCGTGCTGCCCGAGGGCACCGAGGAGCGCATTCTCAAGGCCGCAGACCGGCTGGTGCGAGACCGGATCTGTCGGCTCACGCTGCTGGGTGATCCGGAGGTGATCGAGCGCCGCCAAGCCGAGTTGGGGCTGTGTCTGGATGGGGTGCAGATCATCAATCCGGCAACCAGCGAACTGCTGGATTCCTTCGCCCGCCGCTACGCCGAACTGCGGGCCAAGAAGGGGGTCACCTTCGATCAGGCCAGAATCAAGGTGGCCGACGTCTCCTATTTCGGCACGATGATGGTGCTGGAGAATCTCGCCGACGGCATGGTTTCGGGTTCGGTGAACACTACCGCCCACACCATCCGCCCGGCTCTTGAGGTGATCCGCACCGCGCCTGGCACCTCGGTGGTCTCCTCGGCCTTCCTCATGTGTCTCGCCGACCGGGTGCTGGTCTTCGGCGATTGCGCGGTGAACCCGAACCCAACCCCAGACCAGGTCGCCGACATCGCCATTTCCTCGGCGCGGACCGCCGAGCAGTTCGGCATCACCCCCAGGGTGGCGATGCTGTCCTATTCGACGGGCAGTTCCGGATCGGGCCCGGATGTGGATGCCACCGTCGAGGCGACCCGGTTGGTGCGAGAGAAGGCCCCTGATCTGCTGGTTGACGGGCCGCTGCAGTACGACGCGGCGACCACCCCATCGGTGGCGCGCACCAAGATGCCGGATTCCCCGGTGGCCGGGCGGGCGACGGTCTTCGTCTTCCCCGACCTGAAGACCGGGAATACCACCTATAAGGCGGTGCAGCGTTCGGCGAATGCCTTGGCCGTCGGGCCGGTGCTGCAGGGGTTGAATAAGCCGGTGAACGATCTGTCGCGTGGGGCATTGGTCTCCGACATCGTGAACACCGTCGCCATCACAGCGATCCAGGCGGGTATGAAGTGATGAGCCCGGGCTGGGCGGTCATCCGCGGACCGGGAGGGGTGGGGCGGTGAGCGACAAGATCCTCAGCGTCGGCATCGACGTCGGCACCTCCACCACGCAGCTGGTTTTCTCCGAGTTGACCATTGAGAACGTCGCCGGGGCTTTTGTCGTGCCGCGGGTCGAGATCGTCGGCAAAACCGTCGTTCACCGGTCAAAGATCCATATGACTCCGTTGATCAGCCCGGAGTTGATCGACGTGGAGGCGTTGCGGGCGATCGTCGAGCAGGAATATCGCAATGGCGGGTTCACCCCCGCTGATATCGGTACTGGGGCCGCGATCATCACTGGCGAGACGGCCCGCGCGGACAATGCGGCCTCGGTGCTGGAGGCGTTGTCGAGCCTGGCCGGGGAGTTCGTCGTCGCCACCGCTGGGCCGCAATTGGAATCAGTGCTCGCTGCGCGCGGGGCTGGCATCGATACGTGGTCGCGGGAACTGGTGAACCACCAGGTGATCGCCAATTTGGACATCGGCGGCGGAACGACGAATATCGCCGCCTACCAGCACGGGAAACTGCTGGGGACATCCTGTCTTGATATCGGTGGGCGGCTGGTGCGTATCACCGACGGGCGTATCTCCTACATCTCGCGGGCCACCAAGCGCCTGGCCGAGGCGAACCGGATCACGATTGAGGTTGGCGACCGCCCAGACATGGAGCGGTTGCGCGCGCTGACTAGGGTGATGGCCCGCCAGCTGGCGATGGGTATCGGTCTGGTGCCTCCCGATGAGATGCAGCCGCTGATGTACACCAACGATGGGGTGCCGCTGGCGTCGTCGATCGCCCCGAAGGTGATCTCCTTCTCCGGTGGAGTGGCTGATCTGATCGACGCCCCCGAGCTTGGCGATCCCTTCCGCTACGGGGATATCGGCCCGCTGCTGGGCCGGGCCATCGCCGAAGATTCCGCGTTTTCTCTCGTGGAACGTTTCCATGGGGTCGAGACCATCGGCGCGACGGTGGTTGGCGCCGGGGTACACACCACGGATATCTCCGGTTCGACCATCTCCTATGCGGCTGGGCTGCTGCCAATGCTCAATGTGCCGATCATCAGGATCGACGACGAGGAGACCGCCGATTCCCTCGCCTTGTCGCGAACCATCGACGAACGGTTACGCCTGCATCACCCCGATGACCCGTCGCGCAGCGTGGCCATCGCCATGACCGGTGCGGGTTTGGATTCGTTTGCCGCGGTGCAGGATCTGGCCGACGCGATCATCGCCGGCGCCCGGTCGGTGCTGGAGGGCCCGGAACCGCTGGTGGTGGTGCTGGAGCACGACCGAGCGAAGGTGCTCGGGCAGTCGCTGGCGGTGAAGCGTGGCCGCCAGGACGACCTGATCTGCATCGACGGGGTGCACACCGCTCTTGGTGATTACATCGACATCGGTCTTCCGGTTGGTGACGGTCGTGCCGTGCCGGTGGTGGTGAAGACGCTGGTTTTCAATGTTTGACTAGTGTGTGGTGATGGGAGAGTGGTGTGATGCGGTTTTGGTGTGTGGTGTTGGCGGTGGTGGGTGTGGTGTCTTTGTTGTCGGGGTGTCGGTTGTTTCAGATGGATGTCCATGAGCAGTTGGACAAGATTTTGGCTGAGATCGGCGGCAGGCAGATTGTCGCTTTGAGGGTTGGCGAGCTGGATGATGTGCCGAACACACTTGTGTCAGTCGAATGGGTTCGTGATGGCCGATTGACCTCGACATGGTTCGGCTCTGGTGAGCTGGTCACCGAGGATCGGGATCAGCCTTTCCCATCGTCTGGTCCAGTCGATCTTGACAGGTTTGGAGTGGATGCTCTTGTGGCTGAGGCTAGGGCTGTTTTCAAGGAGGAGAACTGCACGTCTACCCGGGTTGATGCCCGGGTGGGGCCGTCCGGGAAGATCGAAACCAGAGTCGACTGTGATAAGAAGGGTGAGCCCGGAATCCGGAAGTTGCATGAACGGTCGAAGCTTGATGGCCAGCCCGCGTTTCTTCCGGCTCTTGATTTCGAGTCAGCCTCCGACGTGGAAGCCTTCAAGAAAGCATACACTGACTACTTCGGTTCCGCAGAAATCCAAACCTTCTCATACGGTTTTGAAGGCGATCATAGCCTCCAAATCGGTGGACTACAGGTCACCAACACGTTAGGGGAACCCTGCCTAGCAAGAACGAGTATTAGATGGGACGAGCCCTCCACGTTATTCCCCATGTTCTGCGATGACAAGGATTTCCCCCAAGACGCGACGATCACCTTCAACCTCGACGAATATGATGCAGCAGACATCGCCGCTGCCGTGTCCGGGGTGCGGAACAACCCCAACCTCAACCAATCTGCGATGATCTCGATCGATTTCTACCAAAAAGGCAACGAGCTGTTCTGGGAAGCAGGCACCACAGACACCGGCGACATGATGAAATACTCCGACCAACTATCCGGCTACGTACCACAGAAAGCGTGAACCATTGAACGCGTGAGGTAGAATCTGTAGTTGGTGATCGGTCACCATCGAACGTGTTGTTCTCGAAAACTTATTCAGAGCTCTTCCAATCTCAGCCTTTGGTTTGCGAGCCAAACGTCGATGGCGAGACGTGAACTGTGCTGACCAGGCTTTACTTTGTCGTGAAGCACGCACAGCCCACCCAGGCTTTTCAGGCTGAATCCCGTCGTGCACTGGTCAGCAAGGAGCGCGCCAACTAGCATGTGGCTATGGTCTCGCCTGCCCTCGGATCTCAACGGGTCAGTGCACCTGCCCCGACCCTGCTTGATGTCTTCGTCCTGTGGCATCCGGATGATACAGAAGGTGAAGGCGTCTGTGATGCCTTGTTCCGGCACTACCATTCGGAGGCTTTCGCTGGACTGGCTGGGAGCGCCATCGAAGTCTATGGACGATCCCATGCCGTGACCCCTGAGCGCGACAGCCAACCTGCCCCCATCCACACAGCCGATGGCGTGATCGGGGACCCCATCCGGTTGCCGACAGAACCAGCACCCTTTTCGGCCATCCTGCGCCTATCAGGAGGAAGCCCTGCACACTTGACTTTACGTGGCCGACGGGCTTGGTGGAACTGTGGCCTTGCTCGCCACCCTTCTCAATCTGGAGTTCACGCTTCCGGTGTTGCTGCAAGCCATCAGTTCCTATAGACAGGAGTACCGGATGCCGCGATCTCGTTGACGAGATCAAAGAATTGACAACCCAAGCCTCACGGGGTTGGATGAGGATGAGACATAAGCTGATGGCAACTCGTCGCGTATCAGAACTCGCAGGTCTTGTGGTGAAAGGGCTTGTGCAGTTCCCTGCTGAACCACTATCATTCCGATGCCTTCTCTGGTCTCGCCGGGGAAGGTATCCAGGTCTTCGCTCGCAGCAAGGGATGGGATGATCCAGATGGTCTTCCGCTTCCTGTCATTGAGGATGGCCGTCAACCGGCTGCGCTGACAGTTGTCATTCCGGTTATGTCACGACAACTGGACGAGGCTGCATGTGATAAGACTACTAAATGGGGCAAGTATCTCAATAATCTCCTTCAACGGGAGAACTGCCCTCCAAGTAATACGAGATTCATCATCTGTCCAGTTTGTGCCGGTGGTGTCGAGTTGGTCTCTGATCCCTTGAAATTAATGAAAAAGAAGCAGGCCATCTGGAGGGATAGAGAGTCGATCGGGCTTGATATTGACTATGACAAGAGTGGATGCGCAGCGGATGTATCAGATCGGTATATGCTTTCTCTTGAAGTGGGACATGTTGTTGCTCGTCAAGTGACGAATGAGAGCAACGGGGAGAATGACTTGGAGCCGTTAAAAGTATTTATAAGTCATACTAGGCAGCTTGGATCTGATGCGCCTGATGTGGCTGAGCTCGTCAGGAAGGAGTTGCAAAGGACTAGATTGGGTAGGTTCTTCGACGCGGAGAGTATTCAGACTACCACGCAATGGAAAGAAAAAATTGATTCGGAGGCGTCTAAGCGAGCCCTGCTCGTGGTGCGCACGGATCATTATTCGAAACGACGCTGGACTCAGCGAGAGGTCCGGCTTGCCAAGCAGAACGAGGTCCCCATCGTTGCTCTTTCTGCCTTATCGAGCGGAGATCAGTATGGGTGCTTCATGCTCGATAATGTTCCGACGATCCCCTTCCCTGCATTCCCTGTTGGTAATGCTGATGCGATTGCGCCTCAGGAGGAAGATGCTGATGCGATTGCGCATGAGGAGGAAGATGCTGATGTTCCGCAGAGGGACGCTGTGTTGCGTGCACTTCTGCGTCTGGTTGATGAGTGCCTCAAAAAGGCGGTCTGGGAGTATACGGTGGAGGCCTACGTGAGGGCAAATTTTGACTGGGTGTCTTTGCGTGCGCCTGAGCCTACCACCATTATGGATTGGTTGCAGAAGAAGAAGCGACTTGGCGAGGATCGTCACTTGTGGGTGTTGCATCCCGATCCGCCAATCACTTCCGAGGAATGGGAAATTCTTCGAGAAATGAGCAATCTGGCAGGCTTCAAAAAATCGAAACTCACGATCGTGACACCACGAGAACTGGATACTCGTGGAGGTTCTCTTCAAATAGGATCTGATCCTCAGATTCCTGTGTCGGCTGGCAGTCTTTGTGGGGTGAGGATTGGAATCTCGGCATCGATGAGTGATGACCTGCGAAGAATGGGTATGGATGCGATGCATATGGACAGTGCTGTTGCTGAGCTTGCGCGCCATGTGTTTGTTCAAGGCGGGACTCTCGTTTATGGAGGCCGGTTGTTTGATGAGGACAAACCGCATGATCTCATGCTTGTGCTCGGCGAGGAGGCGAAGCGTTACGGTAATGGCATCAGAGATCCGAAGGAAGGGTCTGATGAGACTGAACCGGACGATACGGGATGTCGACCAGTCTTTGAAAATTTTTTTGCATGGAGTAAATATAGCAAGGAGATAGCTGATCGTCTTGACGTACTCCAGGATCGTTTCTATCCCGATGTGAAGTTCTTTGTTGCTGACCCAGATGGCAATTGCAGGGATCTAGATTCTGCTCGCGAGGTCTTGTTTAGAGGCGACTATCCTGCAGAAAATCACCCCAACCATGAGTGCTTGACTAAAATGAGAGAAGTCCTGATCAAAGAAAGCGATATTCAAATTGTTATGGGTGGTCGGTTTCATCACGATGATAAATCTGAGGATAAACTTCCCGGCATCCTGGAAGAAGTATGGATGGCGGTGAAGGCTGGGAAACCACTCTATATTGCGGGAGGGTTCGGTGGAGTGTCTCGGGTCATCGCGGAACGTCTGGGGCTCACCGACAAGACATGGCTCAGTCGGGAACGGCTGAGCAAAAAGGCCTCGGAGGTACTCGATGAACTGGAAGAGTACTGGAAAAAGGGAGGTCAAGAGCGCACCGGTCTCAATGATGAAGACCTAGGCTTGCTGGCGACGACGTCTCGCCCCAGTATTATCATGCGGCTCGTCCTCAAGGGCCAGGAAGCCGCGAAGATGACAAGCGACAACAAGGCAACGGAGAAGTGACCTCGTCGCCCACCCGGCCTCGTTCGTGGGTGAGCGTTGATGGTCAAACCTGAGGAACCTCGGGAGTGAGTCTGTAGACAGACCCGATGATCGTGGCAGCAGGAATCGCCACGAAAAGATCTCAGCGGTAGCCGTTGGGTTGGGCAGCGAAGGGCTGTGTAAAGCCAGGCTGCATGGGAACAGGCTGTGCGGGGTAGCGCGTCGTCTTCAGGAGAATTGCGCCAACTAAGCACAGCGCGAAGGCGAAGCCATACAACCACGTCGCCCAGTTCGTCATGTCACCCGAGTTGAAGAAATAGAACCCGGGTGCCACGGCACCGGCGGCGACCAGACCCACCACGGAACCGATTATTGCTACCGCTTTCGCTGCCCGACCGCCCTTGGCCAAACAGCGCGCGGCACCTGCGATGGCCAGAACAGCACCAAGAACGGCTAGCCCGAGGCTCAGGTACATCAGCAATCCCATGGCTGGATTGAAACCCATCAGTGCTTGGATGTGCTGCCAGCCGTTCCGCCAATCGGCGGGCACCATGCCTATCCCACCACCGTCCATTGGCTCCCACGTGTAGTTCCTATACCACGGGCAGAAGAACCCCACCGCCGAACCAACGATGCCGAGCAGCACCAGGACAAACCCCACGCCGGAGCGTGCCTTTCCGCCGTGGGCCGGTGAACTGACAGGTGCGGGAACCGGCTGATTGCCCCACGGGGCCGGGGCCATCTGAGGTGAGATCGCTCGCTGTGGGTAAGGGGCCTGCTGTTGTGGCCATGACGCCTGTGACTGCGGGTAATACATCTGTTGCTGCGGTGGATGGGGCATTTGTGTGGGTTGGTTTCCCCATTGAGGTTGTGGGGCTTGCGTCGGTGCAGGTGGTCCGGGAATAAAGCCCGGGTGGGAAGGATGCTGCATGACGAAAGCTTACGGTGCAGCCGTCCTGGTGTTCGTGGTGGGGTATGGATCGGCTACCGCGGGTGATTGGCCTTAGCACGCGCCACTCGGTATGGGTTCAGCATGAGAAATGGGGCCGGGTATCCATCGTGGATGCCCGACCCCATCTCATGGGTGTGTGTGGCTCACTTGGGTTCGGGAGTCAGGAACCTGATCACTGGTAGGGGTGCTGATATCCGGCTTCGTTCTGCGCCGCTGTGGTGATGCGACACAGATCAGACCCCACCCGCACCTCACTGGTCCAGGTCTGCTACGACCTACCTCCTCAGCGGAACTGCTAACTGCTCGGGGCAGGCGGAATGTATTGCGTATCGTGTTCCAGAAGGTACTGCATGGCAGATGCGTCAATGACCGGGTGAGAGAAAACGATGACCCGGCGCTCATGTCGACCCGCAGCGAACATGCGGCTCCACCACGCGGCATCGCGGATCCTGTTCCGTTGGAGAGCGCGCTTGGTGGGTTTGATGACGAACTCGGAGTCAGTGATCCAAGCGGCTTGGATCTCGTGCCAGGACAACCGCCAACCGCTGAAGCCCAGTTGTTCCACGCCGTCGGCAGTCACGGACAGGCGAACCCGTGAACGTACCACGTACATCAACCCGAACAGTCCCCAGGTCACGACGATAGCCAGTGTGAAGATGTTGCCCCACGTGAAGGATCGGACCAGAATCTGAAGAACTCTCACGAGAGCGATGGCGGCGCAGACCAGACCAATCCCTCCCAGAATAAGGACGCGAGGGTACGTGGCGCGAATCATGCTCGGCGACCCCGCCGTCGGTCAATCCTGTCCTGCAGTGCGGAGCTTCGTTCCTGCAGAACCTTTCCTCTGGCCAGCAACTGCTCCTGCACATCGTCGAAACCCAACCGCGACTGGATCCCGGTGACGAGGGTACGGGCGAATGGACTGTCCTGCGCCAAGAGCGCAGTCAACGCTTCGGTGAATGCGGCTTCCAAACTGGCCCTCGTTGTCTTGTTGAGGCCGGTCCGTGAGGACAAGCGAACTGTGACCTGGGGGCTCGATTCCAGTGTGACCCATCCCAACGAATCCGTTGAGGAATGGTGCTCTTTCTCGAATCCTGAAATGGATGGATTCTGCTTGTCCGAGTTACTGAAGTTCTTCATTGCTTTTCTATTCACCTTCTCCTGTGGGAATGGGCGGCGGATAGCCGACGGGATCCCACTACCAACGTTTCATCACCGTCTCCGGTCCTGACCAGCGAGGCGGTAGCCGTTGGGCTGGGCGGTGGTGAAGGGCTGTGCAAAGCCAGGCTGCATAGAAACAGGCTGTGCGGGGTAATGCGCTATCTTCAGGAGAATTTCTCCGACCGTGCACAGCACGAGGGCGACGCAGTGCAGCCATATCGCCCAACTCGTCGTGCTAACCGAGCTGAGAAAGTAGAACGCGGGTGCCGCGGCGCCGGCGATGAACAGCATCACCCCGTACCCGCTTACCACTGCCGTTTTCACTCCCTGGCTGCTCTTGGTCAGACAGCGCGCGGCGCTTACGATGGCCAGAACAGCACCAACAAGGGCCAGCCCGAGGCTCAGGTACATCAGCAATCCCAGTGCCAGGCTGGAATCCATCAACGCGTGGACGACCTGCCAGCCGTTCTGCCAATCGGAGATCACCATGTCTCCTATCCTGCCTTCCGTGGTCTGCCACGTGTAGCTTTGTACCACGGGCAGGAGAACCCCACCACCGAACCAATGAGACCGAGCAGCACCAGGATAAACCCTAAAACGGAGCGTGCTTTTTGCGGTGCATGGGGCATTTGTGCGGGTTGGTTTCCCCACTGAGGTTGAGGGGCCTGCGCCGGTGCAGGTGGTCCGGGATTAAAGCCCGGGTGGGAAGGATGCTGCATGACGAAAGATTACGGCACAGTCTGTTTGGTGTTCGCGGTGGGTTATGGATCGGCTACCGCGGGTAATCGACCTCAGCACGCGCCACTCGGTATGGGTTCAGCATGAGAAATGGGGCCGGGTATCCATCGTGGATGCCCGACCCCATCTCATGGGTGCGTGTGGCTCACTTGGGGTCGGGAGTCAGGAACTTGATCACTGCGAAGGCGAGTCCGCCACCGATGAGCTGCATCAGGATGAACATCAGAACAGAGCTCGGAGCGATGCCGCACAGGCTGTCAGTGAAGATACGCCCGAAGGTCACCGCCGGGTTTGCGAAGGACGTCGAGGAGGTAAAGAAGATCGCACCCAGGATGTAGAAGCCGACGGCCAGCGGCACGTACTGGCCATTTCCCGCACGACCGGTGACGAAGACCACCAGCATCAGACCGAAGGTCGCGACCACCTCGCCGATCCACAAGCCGGGAGTATTGCGGGCTGTCGTGGAGATCTCCACTGCAGGCAACGAGAACATCAACTGGGTCACCACGGCACCGACGAAGGCACCCGCCAGCTGAGCCACGATGTAAGCGCCGATCTCACCCCACTTGGCATTCTTCGGGTCGAGCAGCCCACCGATGATCGACACCACCGGATTGAAAGACGCCCCGGAGATCGGGCCGAACAGCCAGATCAGGGCGGTCAGCACCGGGCCAGTACACACCGCCACGACGAGGACCTGGATTCCGAGATCAGCGAAGGGAGTCTTGTTGGCAATCTGGAGTGCCTGAGCCTGGGCGCCCGAGCCGATAATTACGGCAAGCAGGAGAGCGGTACCGATGAACTCTGCGGCCAGGCGCTTGACCAAACTCGGTCCGGCGGCCACGGTTTCGTCAGCCATTTTTTCCACCATTCTTCGACAAGCGCACAAGTGCGCGACGGTTCAGACGCAACATCGCGTCGATGCTCTGATGTTAGGGCAGCTTGCCGGAAGTCCAGAAGTCCTCTGCAGCGCAAGACGCAGTTTTGTGCACCAACAGGGCGGTTTTGTGAAGGAAATCCGGACCTACGGGCAGCGTGGCCAATCGCCGGGTACCCAACGGGTGTGGTGCCCGCAGGCAGCGAAATGCAGTTCACGGCCCCGAAACCACAAGGTCACAAGGCTGTTCATAGCTCACAAAGCAGCGATCATGATGCGCTCAAGATCGCTCGCATCCACCTTAGCCGGGTTGGTTCTGGTACAGGTGTCGGCCAGGGCCGCCCCGGTGATCTCAGATGCGATCCGCACGACGTCGCGGTCCACCCCAGCCTCGGTCAGCCGAGCCGGAATGTCCAGGGCCCGGTTCAATTTCTCGATCCGCGCGATGAGCGTGGAAATCGCAGCCCGCCCCGTTGACGAGGGAGAGACAATCCGCCCCAGCTGCGCATAGCGGGCGGCAGCGTGCTCGGAATGCTCGGCGTTGAAGGAGATCACGTGTGGCAGCAGGATCGCGTTCAGCCGCCCGTGGGCCACCGGGTAGTGGGAGCCGACGGCATGCGAAATCGAATGCACGATCCCCAGCCCGACATTGTCGAAGGCCGCTGCAGCGAGGGTGGATGCATTGTGCATGTGGGTGCGGGCGGCTAGATCACCACCATTGCGGTAGCACCTCTCCAGATTCTCGAAGACCAACCGCACGGCCTTCTCCGACAAGGCATCGGAGAAATCGCAGGCCCCCGAGGAAACATGCGCCTCGACGGCATGGGTCAACACATCCATGCCGGAATCTGCGGTGGTCCGTGGCGGGCACCCGGCGACGGCCGTGGGATCCAGGATCGCCAACTTGGCGACGAGGTCAGGGGAGACCAATGCCGTCTTGGCATGGGTGGCGTCGTCGGTGATTACTGCATAGGAGGTCACCTCAGAACCGGACCCGGACGTGGTGGGGATCGCGATCAACCCGCCGGGAGCTGCCATGCCGTGTTCGGTGGTGATCATGTGGATCGCCTTGGCGGTGTCCATCGCCGAACCACCGCCGTAGGCGATGATCACAAACGGCTCACAGACCACGGCCAACTGAGTCCCCTCTGCGACGAGAGAGGTCGTCGGATTGGGCAGCACCTTGTCGAAGACGACGACTTCGCCCAGATGAGCACGCACCTGGGCGAAATGCTCGGTTGTGGCAAGGAAGGAATCGGTGACGATCAGGGCACGCTTGTCCCGGTACTCGTCGAGCGCGGTGAGGGCGTCGGCGCCCATTCGCACGCGGGTGTTCAGGTGGAAGTTCTCCATCAGGCAACCTCTTCGGTGTACTTGTCACGGTATTCGCCGGGAGTCATGCCCGTTTGTTTCTTGAAGACCCGGGAGAAGTAGTTCTCTGGGCGGAAACCGAGCTGATTGGCGATGCGGGAAACGGGTCTGGTGGTGTGAACGAGCATGAGCTTCGCCTTTTCCAGTCGTTTGTCCTTGACGAACTGGATGAAGGAAAGACCGGTCTCGTCTTTGAACCGCCGGGAGAAATGGGATTCCGACCAGTTGAGGTATTCGGCGGCCTTGCCGACGGTGAGGAAACTCGTCGGATCCTTCTCGATCTCGTTAATGAGGGTGGCCACCGAACGATCCTGATCGGCGAGATCGGGCTCCATCAGATTGTGCATCTTCACCAACAACCGCTCGCAATACACTTGACACTCGTAGCGGTTGATGGCGCCGTGGCGCCTGGCCCGGTTGCTCGTCACCATGCGGGAGATCTCCCCGGCGACCATCGGCCCGTCCGTCCTCGCCAACCCGATGATGGCATCCTCGAACCCGGTGAGTTGACTGGGTTTGATTTTCATCGACCAGTGGGGGAGCACGTCGTCGAGGAAACGGCTCAGCATGTCCAGGTTCCCCGAGATGTTGCGCTCCATCAGATTGCGCAGCATCTCGTCCTGATCGATCAATGGTTTCGGATGGGGGGTCGCGATGTGGTTGAGCGCTGGCAGGCCATCTACCTCGAACAGCTGCGGTTCCCCGGTGCCATGATCCGTGCTCGCCGTCTGCCGGGCCGCCCCCAAATGAGCGCCGAATCGGGTGTGCACTGTGCCGGGGGAGACCCCCAGGGCTTGGTTAGTGAGCTGGATCAACTGGTCGGCCACTTGATAGAGGCGATCGACATGCACCACGTTGATCTGCTGCATGAGCTTTTCGGCATCGTCGCCAGCCACCTGCAGCTGACGGTTCAACTCCCCCATCGCCTCTGCCTGCTGCTCCCGGGAGTTCAGCACTTGACCAGCGAGAATGGCCCCGATGTAGGAATCGCCGACGAGGATCGGGATGGAGAAATCGACCAGCCCGGCGTGGCATTTGTAGACGATCGGGCGTCCTTCGATCGCGGCCTGCAGCCCGCCGTGCGCGTCGCAAGACATGCATAGCTTGCGGATCCGCGGATCCCTGCGCAGCAGCTGGCAGAAGCCTGAGAACTGGGAGCCGTTGGTTACCGGGGTGCCCACCGAGTCGACCATGATGATCGCCAGCCCGGTTTCGGCGGCCATCTCATCTTGGATTCGTTGCAGATCGGCGGAATCCACCAGGGAGCGCAGGTCTGGGCTGGCCAGACTCGGATGAAGAGCAACTACTTTGCGCATTCCAGCACCTCGACCAGATCGTCGATTCCCTCACCGGTGATGGAATCCACAACGAAGACACGGTCAACCCCGCCCTGTTGCAGTTTCCATTCGGTCATCTCGAGCTGTTCGGGGGTGGCAAGTGATTTCTTGGTGACCACGCCGGTCACCGGTCGGGGGAAGGTGGTCGCGATCCCAGGTGGGATGCGCAGGTCGTGATCGGTTGGATCCGCCAGCAGTAACACCCGGTCGACGTTGTTGGAACTGATCCGCAGGGCAGACCAGTAGACGCGGTGGTCGAAATACTCCCCAGGGGTGTCGGTGATCTCCTCCCCGGCCTGGATCGACTGGGTCTTCGCGTATTCGATGGGCATTCCCGACAGACGCTGGGTGAGCGTCGTCTTCCCGGCGCCGATGCTTCCGGTGAGCAGGATCTTGTACATGCTGCGATTCACGTGCGGGTAACCAATGCCGGGGTGAAGTCCAGGATCTGCTGCATCCCAGAGATCACCGAGCGCAGGGCGGATTCGACGTCGGCCAGTTCGCCAGTGATCACCACCGAACCAGAGAAACGGTCGACGAAGGCGAGCTTTACCGACGACGACTTGGAGGCGATGTCGGCGGCGATGATGGCGGCTTCGCTTGGTGTGATGGTGAGAATGCCGATGGCTCCTGAGTACTCGGAGGTGAGCCCGATGGCGCGGTGTAGATCCGGGGTGGGGGCGGCAATCACATGGGCCAGGGTCACCTGTTTGCCAGGGACGAACTCCTGGATGATGCGCTGTTTGCCGGGCGCCTCGTCGCTCATATCAGACCTCCTCGTCTTGCACAGATTATCGATGGATACACGAATGACTCAATCTTCGGGGCAGAAATGTGTACAACGCTGGTTGTTCCATGTATGGCAGCTGGTCATAGGCTGAGTTGCGGGTGACCACAGTTGGCCCCAACTGACGAAGGAGTCCTGATGCAAGAAGCACTCGGCATGGTTGAGACCAAGGGTCTGATCGGCAGCATTGAGGCGGCTGATGCCATGGTGAAGTCGGCGAATGTGTCGCTGATCGGCAAGGAGCAGATCGGTGCTGGTTTTGTGACGGTGATGGTGCGTGGTGATGTGGGCGCTGTGAAGGCTGCTGTTGATGCTGGTGCGGCTGCGGCGACGAAGGTGGGGGAGTTGATTTCCCAGCATGTGATCCCGCGTCCTCATGGCGACGTCGAAACCATCCTCCCGAAGAAGTCCGCGAAGTAAGGGGATTGACAGATGTCCAATGAACTCGTCGACCAGGTGATGGCCGAGGTCCTGAAGAAGGTCGGTGGATCCGCCCCTCAGGCTGCCCCGGCGGCCGTCACTCCTGGTGTCCGTCCGCAGAGCACCGAGTTCGTCGGTACCGGGCTGGGCGACACCATCGGCTTGGTGATCGCGAATGTTGATCCCGCGCTGACCGAGAAGATGAACATCGACCCGAAGTACCGCTCCATCGGCATCATCGGTGGTCGCACCGGTGCCGGTCCGCAGTTGTTCGCCGCCGATGAAGCCGTGAAGGCCACCAACACCGAGATCGTGCTCGCCGAGCTGCCCCGCGACACCAAGGGTGGCGCCGGTCACGGCTCGTTGATCGTTTTCGCCGCCGAGGATGTCTCCGATGCCCGGCGCGCAGTCGAGGTGACCCTCAAGGAGCTAGAGCGCACCTTCGGCGACGTCTACGGCACCGATGCCGGGCATCTGGAATTCCAGTACACCGCCCGCGCGTCCTATGCCTTGAACAAGGTCTTCGGAGCCCCGATCGGCAAGGCCTTCGGCATCACTGTCGGCGCCCCGGCCGCCATCGGCATCGTCCTAGCCGATACCGCGGTGAAGGCCTCGACGATTGACGTCGTGTCCTACGCGACCCCGCAGCACGGGCAGTCGTTCTCCAACGAGGTCACCATGACCTTCTCCGGCGACTCCGGCGCCGTCCGTCAGGCGGTCATCGCCGCCCGTGAGGTCGGCAAGACCCTGCTGGGCGCCTTTGGTGGCGACGTCGTCTCGACCACCACTCCCTACATCTGATCGAAGGCTGTGAATCGTGAGATCAAAGCGTTTTGAAGTACTGGACGCGCGTCCAGTCAACCAGGACGGCTACGTCACCGAGTGGGCCGAGGTTGGTCTGATCGCCGTCGACTCGCCCAATGACCCGACCCCGTCCATCCGGATCGAGAACGGCGTCGTGGTCGAGCTTGACGGCAAGAAGGCCGCCGAGTTCGACCTGATCGACTCCTTCGTCGCCCGCTACGGCATCAACCTCGACTTTGCCGAGGAGGCCATGAAGGTCGACTCCCTGGAGTTTGCCCGCCGTCTGGTCGACATCAACGTCCCGCGCTCCGAGCTGGTGAAGTACACCACCGCGTTCACCCCGGCCAAGCTGACCGAAGTCGTGAACCAGCTCACCGTGCTGGAAATGATGATGGCCGTCAACAAGATGCGTGCCCGTCTGCAGCCCGCCAACCAGTGCCACGTGACCAACACCCGTGACAACCCTGTTCAGCTGGCCGCCGATGCTGCCGAGGCGGCCCTTCGCGGCTTCGCCGAAGAAGAGACCACCGTCGGTGTGGTGCGCTACTACCCGTTCAACGCCTTGTCCATCCTCGTGGGTGCCCAGGTTGGCCGTCCCGGCATCCTGACCCAGTGCTCCGTCGAGGAGGCCACCGAGCTGCAGCTTGGCATGCGCGGGCTGACCGCCTATGCCGAGACCGTGTCGGTCTATGGCACCGAGGACGTCTTCATGGACGGCGACGACACCCCGTGGTCGAAGGCCTTCCTGGCTTCCTCCTATGCCTCCCGTGGCCTGAAGATGCGCTTCACCTCGGGCACCGGCTCTGAGGTGCAGATGGGCTTCGCCGAGGGCAAGTCGATGCTCTACCTGGAAGCCCGCTGCCTGGCCTTCACCAAGGCCGCCGGTTCCCAGGGCACCCAGAACGGTTCGGTTTCTTGCATCGGTGTTCCCGCTGCGGTCCCCGGTGGCATCCGTGCGGTGCTCGCCGAGAACCTCATCGCCACCATGCTGGATCTGGAATGCGCATCGTCGAACGACCAGACCTTCACCCACTCGGACCTGCGTCGCGTGGCCCGTTCACTGATGCAGTTCGTGCCCGGTACAGATTTCATCTGCTCCGGCTACTCGGCCACCCCGAACTACGACAACATGTTCGCCGGTTCGAACTGGGATGCCGAGGATTTCGACGACTGGGCCATCATCCAGCGCGACCTGAGGGTTGACGGTGGCCTGACCCCGGCCGTCGAAGATGACGTCGTGGCGATCCGCCGCAAGGCCGCCCGCACCCTGCAGGCCGTCTTCCGTGAGCTGGGGCTGCCGGCCATCACCGACGAAGAGGTTGAGGCCGCCACCTACGCCCATGGCACCAAGGACATGCCGCACCGCAATGTCGTCGAAGACCTGAAGGCCGCCGACGAGATGATGAAGCGCAATGTGACCGGCTTGGACGTCTGCCAGGCCCTGCTACGGGCCGGTATCGAGGACACCGCCGAGGCGATCTTCAACCTGCTGCGTGTGCGCTGCGCCGGTGACTACCTGCACACCTCCGCGATCTTCAACGAGAAGTGGGAAGTGAACTCGGCGGTCAACTACCCGAACAGCTACGAGGGTCCGAAGACCGGCTACCAGATCTCCGACGAGCGCTGGAAGCAGATCTCGACCATTCGCAACGCTGTCAGCCCGGAAAGCATCTGAGGTGGCAACGATGGACCAAGAAGCACTGCGCAAGATCATCGAGCAGGCGATTCGTGAGGTGGCTGCCGCCCAGGACCAGGCAGTCCCTGCAGCCCAGGTTCCTGCGGCCAGTTCGGTCGCAGGCTCTGGGGAAATGACCCTCACCGAGAACGGTGACGCCACCCGCGGCACCGATCCCAAGGAGGTCGTGATCGCTTTGTCCCCAGCGTTCTCCAGTACCATCCACGAGACGATCATCGGCCTCAAGCACTCCGATGTCCTGCGCCAGATCTGCGCGGGTATTGAGGAGGAAGGGCTGAAGTTCCGGTTCATCCGGGTTTACAAGACCGCCGACGTCGGCTTCGTCGCCCACGAGGCCGCCAAGGCCTCGGGCTCCGGCATCGGCATTGGCATCCAGTCGCGTGGCACGACGGTTATCCACCAAAAGGATCTACCGCCGCTGTCGAACCTGGAGCTGTTCTCTCAGGCACCACTCATTGAGCTCGACACCTTCCGCGCCATCGGCCGTAACGCCGGCCAGTACGCGAAGGGGATGTCTCCCGATCCGGTGCCGGTCCGTAACGACCAGATGGCCAGGCCGAAGTACCAGGCAGTCGCGGCTCTCCTGCATAACAAGGAGACCAAGCTGACCCAGAAGTCCAAGAAGCCGCAGGCCGTCCAGGTCTCGTTCAACTAGGAGAGGTCATGGACCAGGAATCTCTGATTCGCCAGATCATGGGCGAGGTTCTCAAGAACCTCGACAACAACGAGGTCTCATTCACGAAGACCGCTGCGCCTGCCGCGGCTGCTCCCGTCGGCGGTACGCTCCGTCGTGAGGACTACCCGCTGGCCGAGAAGCACGCGGATCTCGTGACATCGAACACCGGCAAGGCCCTCAAGGACCTGACCTTTGCCGACGTCAAGGCCGGCAGATTGAGCGCCGACGATTTCAAGATCTCCGCCGATACTCTCGAAAAGCAGGCGCAGATCGCCGACGCCGCCGGACGCCCGACCCTGGGCCGCAATTTCCGTCGCGCCGCCGAGCTGATCTCCGTTCCCGACGAGCGGGTTCTGGAGATCTACAACGCCCTTCGCCCCTACCGCTCCACCAAGGCGGAGCTGTACGCGATTGCCGAGGAACTCGAAGGCACCTACGGCGCCAAGGTGTGCTCGGCATTCGTGCGGGAGGCCGCCGACGAATACGAGCGCCGCGGCCGTCTGCGCGAGGACTGAGGAACGAAGGAAAGGAGTCCGGTCATGGGAATGGTGGCAGGCATCGACATCGGCAACGCGACCACCGAAGTCGCGCTGGCGGTGCGTGAGGGAGCCGGGATGCGGTTCCTCGCATCGGCCACCACTCCCACGACCGGCATCAAGGGCACCAAGGACAACATCAAGGGGGTCTTCCACTCTCTGTCCATCGCCTTGGACAAGGCCGGACGCAAACTCGAAGAACTGGAACTGATCCGGATCAACGAGGCCGCCCCGGTCATCGGCGACGTCGCGATGGAGACGATCACCGAGACGATCATCACCGAATCGACGATGATCGGCCACAATCCCTCTACTCCCGGCGGTGTGGGCACCGGAGTGGGCATCACCATCAGGATTGAGGATCTGGGCGCGGCGAGTGCGGGCGACTACGTCGTCGTCGTGTCTCGCTCCCACGACTTCGCCGAGGTGGCTGCCACCATCAACGCGGCCCGGGTCAATGTGACTGCCGCGGTGATGGAACTCAATGACGGTGTGCTGGTCAACAACCGGCTCGACCATATGATCCCGATCGTCGACGAGGTTGGGCTCATCGACAAGGTGCCGATCGGGATGAAGGCGGCCGTCGAGGTCGCCGAGACCGGCAGGATCGTCGAGGTTTTGTCGAACCCCTACGGCATCGCTACCCTCTTCGAGCTGAGCCCCGAGGAGACCAAACAGGTTGTTCCGCTGGCTCGCGCTCTGGTGGGCAACAGGTCGGCGGTCGTCATCAAAACCCCCGCCGGCGACGTGAAGGAACGTCGCATCCCGGCAGGGTCTCTCACCTTCCACGGGATCACCGCCACCGCGGCCACCGAGATCGTGGTCGACGTCGACTCTGGCGCCGATGAGATCATGCAGGCCGCCTCCCGGATGCGGGAAATCCACGACATCACCGGTGAACCCGGAACCAATGTCGGTGGGATGATGGAAAAGGTCCGGGTCACCATGGGCCAGCTGACCAGCCAGCATCCCCGCGACATCAAGATCACCGACATGATCGCGGTCGACACCATGACCCCCAAGCAGGTCTCCGGTGGGCTGGCCAATGAGTTCTCCATGGAAAACGCAGTCGGCATCGCGGTCATGGTGCAGGCTGATCGCCTCCAGATGCAGGCCATCGCCCAGGACATCGCCGCCCAGATCCGGATCCCGGTCGAGGTCGGTGGCGTCGAAGCCGATATGGCCATTCGTGGTGCGCTCACCACCCCGGGAACCAGCGCCCCGATCGCGATTCTCGACATGGGGGCCGGTTCCACCGACGCCTCGGTGATGCGTGCCGACGGCACCGGAGTCTCCACGCACCTGGCAGGGGCCGGGAATATGGTGACCTTGATGATCCAGACCGAACTGGGCCTGGACGCCTGGGATGCCGCCGAGGATGTCAAACGGCACCCGCTAGCCAAGGTGGAAACCGTTTTCTCGATCCGTCATGAGGACGGGTCGGTGCAATTCTTCGATGAACCGCTGCCCCCGCACCTGTATGCCAGGGTGGTGGTCATCAAGCCAGAAGAGGGGCTGGTACCCATCGGCGTCGATCTGCCGGTGGATGCCATCCGCAACATTCGCATCCGGGCCAAGGAGAGGGTCTTCGTCGCCAATGCGGTGCGTGCCCTGCGCCGGGTGTCACCCACCGACAACGTGCGCGATATCGATTTCGTGGTGCTCGTCGGCGGTTCAGCCCTCGACTTCGAGATTCCGCAGCTGGTGACCAAGGCGCTGGCCGAGTACCGGGTTGTCGCCGGGCGGGCGAATATTCGTGGCACCGAGGGGCCCCGCAACGCGGTGGCTACTGGCCTGGCCCTGTCGTGGGGTGAGCAGTGATGCCGCAAGCCACTCAGGAACGCCCGGTCATCCGGCTGCACGTGAACGAGCACGTCGACCTGCCAAGGTTGCGTGATCTCGTGCTGGGTATCGAGGAGGAAGCCGTGCCGGTCTTCGTCGAGGTGACCAGCGATGGCGACGCCGCCCACCTCGCCCACCAGGCATCCGTGCAGGCCACCTTGGAGATCGGGATTGGAGTCGACACCCAAGACATCGCGGTGACCACCAGCAAACTTCCCGATGGTGCCCCCTATCTGATCACCGGATTGAACCTTTCCGCCGCCAATGACCGCAATATCGGGGCGAATGCCGCCCGGTTGGTCAAGCGGAACCCGCTGCTACCCATCGAGAGGAGCCCACATGCTGGCGCTGGGAACCATTGAGACAGTCGGTCTCGCGGCCGCCATCGAGGCCGCCGACGTCGCCTGCAAGACGGCTGACATTCACCTCGTCGGCTATGAACTCACCAAGGGCGGTGGCCTGGTTGTGGTGAAGGTGGAGGGCCAGGTCGCCTCGGTGCAGACCGCCATCCAGGCCGCCCAGGCTGCGGCCAGTCTGGTTGGCCGGGTTGCGGGGATCTCGGTGATACCCCGCCCCAGCGAGCAACTGGAATTGATGGTCCGCAACCCGAAGACCGTTGGGTGGGCCACTCGCGCCCCGGCTTCCAAGGCTGCCGCGCCCGCCGTCGCGCAGTCCGCCCCGGCATCGAAGCCCGCGGCCAAAAAGCCCAGCCCACAATCCGGGGCCGTTGCCGCCGAGGCGCCGAAGACCGCCACAAAGGAACCGGTGGACAACGAGCAGCCCAAGGTGCCCGGTGAACAGGAAAAGACCCCCGCCGCGGAGAAGCAACCGGCCCCCAGCAAGGGAGATGCCCCGGCCAAGGTGGCCAAGAACACCGAAACGGAATCCGAACCCAAGACCACAGCGGCCAAACCCGCCACGGGTGGGGCCCGTCCCAAGCAGATCAAGAAATGAGCAGGAGGAATGAGGAATCATGAGTGAAGCACTCGGCATGGTTGAGACCAAGGGTCTGATCGGCAGCATTGAGGCGGCTGATGCCATGGTGAAGTCGGCGAATGTGTCGCTGATCGGCAAGGAGCAGATCGGTGCTGGTTTTGTGACGGTGATGGTGCGTGGTGATGTGGGCGCTGTGAAGGCTGCTGTTGATGCTGGTGCGGCTGCGGCGACGAAGGTGGGGGAGTTGATTTCCCAGCATGTGATCCCGCGTCCTCACGGCGACGTCGAAACCATCCTCCCGAAGGCCTGATCGATGGCTGACAAGCTTGTCGAGCAGATCGTCGATGTCGTCGTCGACAAGATCTTCGAGGCTGACCCCAGCCGTGTGAAGGTGGGTATCTCCAACCGGCACGTGCACCTGTGCGACGCTGATTTCCGCACCTTATTCGGTTACGAGGCCCCGCAGGTGTACAAGATGGTGCGCCAGCGCGGCGAATTCGCGGCCAAGGAGTCGGTGACCGTCGTCGGGCCCAAGGGGAGATTTGAACGCGTCCGGGTCATGGGCCCCAACCGCAGCGCCACCCAGGTGGAACTGTCCGCCACCGACGCCCGTGCGCTTGGGGTGAAGGCGCCGATGGCCCAGTCCGGGCAGCTGGCCCAGGCCGCCCCGGTGACCATCATCGGCCCCGAGGGACAGGTGGAGTGCGAGCATGCGGCGATCATCGCCGGGCGTCACATCCACATGAGCCCCTCCGACGCGGCGGCCCTGAGGCTGGAGGACCAGGACCGGGTGTCGGTTCAGTTCGACGGTGACCGCGCCGCGCGACTGGACAATTTCTTGGTACGGGTCAAGGATTCCTACCTTCTGGAACTCCACCTGGACACCGACGAGGGCAATGCAGTCAGCGCCCGCAGCGGTGACTGGGCGCTCATCTTGGGGAAGTGAGCACTAACCATGGGTCGTCAAGCACTGAAGAAATTCGCGAAGATGGTGCGCACCGGTGAGGTCGTCGAGGGCAGCGGTGAATACCGTCTCGGCATCGACCTGGGTACCGCCAATATCGTGCTGTCGGTGGTGGACGGCTCCAACAATCCCGTCGCTGGTGCCTGGCGGCACTCCACCGTGGTGCGCGACGGGATCGTCGTCGACTGGCTGGGCGCGGTGCGCGCGGTGCAGGAACTCAAGGAGGAACTGACCACCTCCACCGGTCATGCATTCGACCGGGCCGCCTTCACCATCCCGCCCGGCATTGATGAGGCTACCGTCAAGGTCTTCGCCAATGTGGTGCAGGCCGCCGACCTAGAGGTCGACGAGGTGGTCGACGAGCCCGTCGCCGCCGCGACCGCCCTAGGTATCACCGACGGCACCATTATCGACGTCGGCCACGGCACTACCGGTGTCTCACTGCTCAACGATGGGAAGGTCACCTTGTCGATCGACGAACCCACCGGCGGCCACCACATGACCCTGGTCATCGCCGGCGCGATGGGCGTCGACTACGAGGAGGCCGAGAAATTCAAGAAGACGGCCAAGAACGCCAATATTGCCGGGCCACTGGTGCGTCCCACCCTGGAGAAGATGGCGACCATTGCTGCCAGGGCTCTTGAGGGACGCGACCCGGGAACGATCACCTTGGTTGGTGGCGCGGCCTCGCTGCCCAATGCGACCGGCGTCTTCTCCCAGGTGCTTGGTCACCCGGTGGAATGTCCCGCCGAACCACTATTCCCGACCCCGCTCGGGGTAGCCATGAGGAGGCCATGATGACTCCCGGGGAGCTTAAAGAACTGGTCACCGCCATCGTCAAGCAGGTGCTTGCCGAGCAGGCCGTCGCCGAGGAGCGTCCCAGCGCGCTGGTGCTGTTCACCGGTGCCCTGGTCGGCTTCGAGGACGCCCTCACCTCGCTGACCGCGCTATCGGCCAGTGCCGATTTGGACATCATCCAGACCCCGTCGGCCCAGCGCATCCTCGACCAGCAGGCCATCGCCCGCATCGGCATGACTCCCGTCGAGCAGGGCCTGGTCTGTGGCCATGACATGCTCATCATCGCGTCGCTCACCGCGAACCTGGTGGGCAAGGTGGTCAACGGTATCGGGGATTGCATGGCCTCCAATGTGACCGCCGATTTCATCATGGCGGGCAAACCCGTCATCGCCGCCCGCGACGCGGCTTGCCCGGACAGCCCCGGCAAGCGCCGCTGGTTCCCCACCTTGCCCGAGGGATATGCGGCGATGATGCGCGAGAATCTCACAAAGCTGGCCTCCTTCGGGGTCCGGTTGACCTCCGCCAGCACGCTGGATTCCGTCGTCATGGATGCCTGGACGGCACCTTCGGAGATGGTCGGCTTCGACGCCAAGGTGCTGTCGGCCACCGACCTGCGTGGGCTGGCACCGGGTACCCAGCTGCAGATCGGAGCGCACACCGTCATCACCGCCCTGGCCAAAGAGGAAGCCGCGGCCCAAGGCATCACGATCTTGAGGAGGAGCTGACATGCAGTTGGCCAAGGTTGTCGGCAATGTGGTATCGACAAGCAAGGACGAGCGTCTCGTCGGCTTCAAGCTGTTGCTGATCCGCAAGATCGACGAGAACGAGAACTACATCGGGGAACTGGAGATCGCCGTCGACACCGTCGGCGCCGGTGCTGGTGAGGTGGTCATCGTGGTGCGCTCGGGTGGTGCCCGGCACGCCGCTGGCCGGGAACAGGCGCCGCTGGACGCGGCCATCGTGGGAATCGTGGATACCGTGGAAATGGAGATGTGATGCCTGCCATCTACACGCGCACCGGTGACAAGGGCGACACCGGGCTGTTCGGCGGGTCGCGAGTGCCCAAGCAGTCCCTACGCGTCGAGGCATACGGCACTATCGACGAGGCGAATGCCGCCATCGGTGCCGCGAAGGCCTGGATGGAGCGCGGCGAGTGGTGGGATCGCATCCAGCACATGCAGCTGCGGCTATTCGTGCTGGCCGCCGAGGTAGCTTCCGATGAAAAAGGCCGGGCCACCATCGGCGACAAGATCTCGGGAACCGACATCGCCGACCTGGAGCACCTGATCGACGACTGCCTGGCGATCACCGGCCCGCAGCGGGCCTTCGTCGTGCCGGGTCGTGACCACCGCTCGGCGGCCTTCCACCAGGCCCGCACCGTGGTGCGCCGCGCCGAGCGGGAGATGTTGCGCTTGGCCGAGGTGGAGGAACTGCGCCCCGAGCTCATCAAATACTTAAACCGCTGTTCGGATGCCGTCTATTCGCTGGCCAGGCTGGCCGAGCACTGGCACGACGAGCAGCACATCCGGGAACTCGTGGTGGCCGCCGTCGAGAAGATCCTCGGCAAGACACCCGATGACAGTTCCCTCGGCAAGGCGACCGATGGGAGTCGCCTTGGCAAGGCACCTTCCGGGCCGGTTCCCACCCGGATCGACAGCCTCGACCTGGCCTTGGCCCAGCGGCTGTGCGACGCGGCCTTGGCCAAGGCTGACGAGATGGGGGTGGCAGTGGTTTTCGCGGCGGTGGATGGCAGCGGTGCGCTGCTGCTGCTCAATCGCCAGCCCGATTCGCTGCTGGCCTCGATTGACGTCGCGATGAACAAGGCCTGGTCGGCTTTCGCCTTCAAGCGGCCCACCGCCGATCTGAAGAAACATGCCGACGATCTCAAGGGCCTCGAATCGACCAATTCAGGCCGGGTCATCATGTTCCCCGGAGGGGTACCGCTGACCGTCCGCGGCCGGATCATCGGAGGCATTGGGGTTTCTGGTGGATCCGACGAGGAAGATCTCGCAATTCTTGAACACGCACTCTCGACAGTGATTGGAGATAACCGATGAGCATCGACACCGCAATGCTGGAGAAGGTCATTCGTGACGTTCTGGCCAGCTACTCCGCCGGGGAGACCTCTGCACCGGCAGCAAAGGAGGTCGCTGGTGGGGCCGACGGCATCTTCGACGACATGGACTCCGCTGTCGAGGCCGCCGATAAGGCATGGCGCGAGTACATGGACTGCTCGCTGGCCGACCGGCGTCGTTACGTGCAGGCGATCCGCGACGCGATGTCGAACGAGGAACATCTCACCTACATGGCTGAGCAGGCGGTCAAGGAATCGGGCATGGGCAATGCCGCCCACAAATACCTGAAGAACAAGATCGCTGCCTTGGAGACCCCGGGGGTTGAGGACTTGGTCACCGACGCATGGTCGGGCGACGACGGGCTGACCGTGGTGGAGTACTCGCCGTTCGGCGTGATCGGAGCCATCACCCCGACCACCAATCCGACCGAGACCATCACCTGCAACTCGATCGGCATGCTGGCTGCCGGAAATGCTGTCGTGTTCTCCCCGCACCCGCGCGCCAAGAATCTGTCGCTGTGGCAGGTGCGCACCCTGAACCGGGCTTTGGCCGAGGTTGGCGCCCCGGCGAACCTGATCGTCACCGTGGCCGAGCCCAGCATCGAGAACACCAACAAGATGATGGCTCACCCGAAGGTGCGCATGCTGGTGGCTACCGGCGGGCCTGGCATCGTGAAGACCGTGCTCTCCTCGGGCAAGAAGGCCATCGGCGCCGGTGCGGGCAACCCGCCGGTTGTCGTCGACACCACCGCCGACATTGATCTGGCCGCGAAGTCGATCGTCGACGGGGCTTCCTTTGACAACAACCTGCCCTGCACCGCGGAGAAGGAATGCCTGGCGGTCGACGACATCGTCGACCTGCTGAAGTTCAAGATGGTGGAGAACGGCGCCTACGAGATCACCTTGGAGCAGGCCAAGCAACTCGCCGACATCGTGGTCAATCACGACAAGCATGCGGCTCAGACCGCATGGGTGGGCAAACCGGCCACTGTGCTGCTTGAGCAGATCGGTATCCAGGCCCCGGCCGGTACCCGGCTGATCATCGCCGAGGTGCCCTTCGAGCACTGCTTCGTGCAGACCGAACTGATGATGCCGATTCTGGGCGTCGTGCGGGTTCCGGATGTGGACACCGCCATCGACCTGGCCGTCCAGGCCGAGCACGGTAACCGGCACACCGCGATCATGCATTCGAAGGATGTCACCAAGCTCACCCGGATGGGCAAGCTGATCCAGACCACGATCTTCGTGAAGAACGGTCCTTCCTTCGCCGGGCTGGGCATCACCGGTGAGGGGTATCCCACCTTCACCATCGCCGGGCCAACCGGTGAGGGCCTGACCTCGGCCCGGTCCTTCGCGCGCCGTCGTCGCTGCGTGCTCGTCGGGGAATTGAATATCCGATGAGGAAGATCGCGATCACCGGGGCGGGCGGCAAGATCGGTTACGCGCTGGTCTTCCGCATCGCATCCGGGGAACTCTTCGGTGATGAGCCGGTGCAGTTGCGCCTGCTAGAAATCCCGGGTGCGGTGAAAGCGCTTGAGGGCGTGGCCATGGAACTTGAGGATTGCGCTTTCCCGACTCTTGCAGGAGTGGAGATCGGCGACTCTGCCGAGCAGGTCTTCGACGGGGCCAACGTCGCTATGCTCGTTGGTGCTTCCCCGCGCAAGAAGGGGATGGAACGCTCCGACCTGCTGGGTGCGAATGGTGCGATCTTCCGGGAACAGGGGCGGGCGCTGGCGGCCCGGGCGGCTTCCGATATCCGCGTGGTGGTGACCGGTAACCCAGCCAACACCAATGCCTGGATTGCCCACCGCAATGCCGATGGGATTCCCGCGCAGAGGTTCACCGCGCTGACCAGGCTGGACCACGATCGCGCCCTGCGACAGCTTGCCGATAAGGCGCGACGCGGGGTCGGTGAGGTGTCGAATATGACGATCTGGGGGAACCATTCCTCCACCCAGTACCCGGACGTGTTCAACGCCAGGATTAACGGGAAACCTGCCGCCACGTGGCTGGGCGACGACGCGTGGATCAATTTTGATTTCATCCCGACCGTCGCCAAGCGCGGGGCCGCGGTGATCGCCGCCCGGGGTTCGTCTTCCGCGGCGTCGGCGGCCGATGCGACGATCCGGCACGTGCACGACTGGTTCGCCGGAACCCCCGAGGGTGATTGGACCTCGATGGGCGTGGTCTCCGACGGTTCCTACGGGGTGCCCGAGGGATTGGTTTCCTCCTTCCCGGTCACCACCGGCGACGGGCAGTGGCGGATCGTGCCGGACCTTCCGGTCTCCGCATTCGCACGCCACCACATCGATATCTCGGTCGCCGAGTTGGCCAGCGAGGCCGCTGCGGTGAAGAAACTCGGTTTCGTCTCCTGAGCTGCTGCCTCGCTGCATGCCAGACGGGGCGTCGTCCAGTTCGGTGGGGCCGGGAAGGAGAATGGTCGTGTGTACGACGATCTCGGTTTCGATCTCGGGTCAGTGACACCTCCTCGGCGGGTGGTGTCGCTGGTCCCTTCCCTCACCGAGGCCCTAGCTCTCACGGTTCCTGGGATTCTGATCGGTGCCACTGATTGGTGCACCCATCCCGCAGGCCTGACGGTGAAACGGCTGCGCGGGACGAAGAATCCTGACCTGGACGGTATCCGGGAGTTGCGCCCGGATCTCGTCGTAGCGAACCAGGAGGAGAACCGGCGTGCCGACGTGGACAGGCTGCGCGCAGCAGGAATACCGGTCTGGGTCACCCGGATTGATAGCGTGCCCGGCGCGCTGGACAGCATGGGCAGGTTGTTTTCCGAAGTCTGCTCGGTCGGCGTTCCGGGGTGGCTGGATCGGGCCCAAACCGTGTGGAAAGCACCGGCGCAGTTCCCACCACTACGGGTGGCGGTCCCGGTGTGGAAGGACCCGTGGATCTGGGTGGGGGCCCACACCTACCCAGACGACGTGCTGCGCCGGAGCGGGGCGCACAATGTAGTAACCGCTTCCCGCTACCCGCATCTCGACCCCGGCGAGGTCCTCCGGCACCACCCGGACCTCGTTTTGCTGCCTGACGAACCTTACCCGTTCACCCGCGATAACTGCCCGGAGTTATCCAGTGCGACCAGAACCGTGTGCCTGCCAGGGCGCGCACTGTTTTGGTATGGCCCCGCCATGGTGGATGCCCGGAAGGCGCTGACGGATTGCTTTTAGGCAACGTGACCGGAACGCCCATTGGTTCAGCTCAGTTCTGCGAGGTAAGGCCCGAAGCCCCCGGTTCGGGTGTGAGCAGCCCGTCGATGATGGTGTCGAGCTGTTCTTGGGTGATGGGTTCGTGCAGCATCGCCAGCCTGTAGATGGCACCGCCGATGAGCAGGTCGGCCAGATCTGGGCAGGGGACAGCACAGTGCAGCTCCCCTGCGGCGGAGACTCGCTGCAATGCCGTCACAAGGAGCTGCCGGGCCGGCTCGACGATTCGGTTCCGGTAGTAGGCGCGTAGGGTCTCATCCTGCTGACGATGCAGGTCCATCGCCACCGCCAGCCAGGAGTCGCGGCCAGCATTCACTGAACCGACAAGCATTGCGCAGGCAAGACGGAGATCGCTCACCGGATCATCGGATTGGATCATCGTGCGCTCGCCGATGGTGCTGGCGATCGTCTCGACCACCAAGTGTGGCAGGGAGGGCCACCTGCGGTAGATGGTCGTCTTGGCTACGCCTGACAGTTTCACGATCTCGTCAATACGCACATTGGCGTACCCCTTGTCGGCAAGCAGTTGAAGGGTCGTGGTCATGACCCGTTCCTGGATCTGCGGATCCCGGGGTCGTCCTGGTGGCGTCATCATGTTCTCCTTTTAGGCTCTGGTATGAGCTCTTCGTGTTACACTACCGTTAGTAGTGAAAGCACCAGCGAAGAGGGTGGTGTCATGACAACGCATGACGCACGGGGCAAGCGACTTGTGCGGGCACCAGTCGATCGTGCTGCCACTCCTTGCCAGCTGGGGCGAAGTCGCTTGGGTGCTGAGTATCCGGGTGATCCATGTTCGGGGTTTCGCGTCATCCTTGCATCCCACCTTGAGCTGTGTATGGGGCGCGACTACGACGGTCGGAGCAGGTTGGCCAGGCTTCTGAAGCATCCCAGCTCGGAGAGTGTTGCGGCACGGTTGTGTATACAACCTGTGCCAAGCGCGTCAGTTCTCCCCGGCAACGGGAAGATGATGGCGTTTCGCTGCTGAATCGCATCCAGAACAGTGAGGACATGCCATGAGAGCGCATGAGATATCGGGAATCGTGGGTGCAGGCCCACCAAATTGCACAGAGCCTGACTTCTTGCATCACCTGCTGTGATGTCCTTCTGACCTTGACGTCTACCTTGGTGCTCGTCGGTGATCACTTTGAGGAAGACTGTAGGTTATTGCGTGCCCTCGAATAGTTTGGGCTGCACAGTCATGCGTTATTGACGCACATGCCGTTATTGATGTCAAACCTTAGCCAAGGGGATTCCATTCATTTTGTAGGAAGGCCTGCTGTGTGGAATGTGTTCCCATTGTGTGACGGTTTGCTGCACTCTGTCGACCCAAGGAAAACCCCATGTCATTGATTTCTGCTCGAGATGTTCAACGTGTCTACCGGACTGGGAATATTGATGTCCGTGCGCTGGACGGCGTGTCACTCGACATTCATAATGGTGAAGTGTCGATCATTGTGGGTCCCTCCGGATCAGGAAAATCTACTTTACTGAACATACTGGGTGGTATGGACCAACCCACTTCTGGGACTATTGAGTGTAATGGGGTTCGGATTGAGGAGATGACGAACTCGGGATTGACGAGATACAGACGTGAGAGTGTTGGATTCGTTTTTCAGTTCTACAATCTCATTCCCACGCTTACCGCTGCTGAGAATATCGGAATTGCCAGTCGTGGTGTCGAGTCGCCCATCGACCCATCTCAGATCCTTGCTCAACTTGGTCTGGAAGGGCGTGAGTCGTCTTTCCCGCACGAGCTATCGGGTGGCCAGATGCAACGGGTTGCGATCGGAAGAGCCCTCGCCAAGAGGCCGGCTCTGCTGTTGTGTGACGAGCCGACTGGGGCGCTCGACTCTGTCACTGGTGACGAGGTGATGGCAACCCTGTGTGAATCTGCCCATACCTCCAACACTGCGGTGGTCATCGTCACACACAACGAGGGATATGTCGGCTTGGCGGACCAACTGATTCGCCTTCGCGATGGTCGAATCGCTGAGGTTGTCAGGAATAACGTGGTGAGTCTCCCATGAGTAAATCTAGTGGAATGAAATTTAAGGTAGCCATGTTACGGCGTGGTCTGCTCCACTCATGGGCACAGTTCATTGCGGTTTTCTGCATGGCTACTCTCAGTGTTCTCGCATATACTGGACTCGAAGGTGGCTGGCGGGGAATGCAGGTGAGTCTTCAGGACTATGCCGAGTCATCATCCATGGCGAAAGTGTGGATCCAAGCTATTCACGTCGAGGAAGCGCAACTTAACGAGGCCAAAAAAATCCCCGGGGTCGATGCTGTGGAGAAACGTGTTATCCGATCTGCCGAGGTGGCATCGGACAATGGGGACACCTCCTGGCTGTCCCTCACTTCGACTGCGAATGCCGACTCGTGGCGGGTCAGCGTTCCCTCGGTCGTTGACGGGGAACCAGTCACGGATGCCGGTGAGGGGATCTGGGTGAGTCCGCGGTATCGCGACGCGAACGAACTAGTCCAAGGCAATCAACTGACGTTGACGGTAGCTGCCCCCGGAGGACGGAGAGAGGTGACGGTACCTATCCGAGGAATCGTGCAGTCCCCCGATCAGCTCTATGACGTCAAGGAGTCACTCTTCTTGGTTCCGGAACCAGGCATGTTCAGCTACGGCTTCATCACGCCTGCCACTGCTCAGAAGTTGTGGGGCCCTTCGTGGGAAGATGCAGCAAGTAACAGCATTTTGGTAAGTGGTGATGATTCCTCGGGGACAGTGGACGAACTGTGGGACTGCTTCGACGAGCAGGGATTGCGTATTACCACACGCCAGACCGACAGTCACATCTCTGCTGCCTATGACAGAGTCACCGTGATTCGCAATGTGTCGATGCTCTTTTCTGCGCTTTTCCTCCTGGTCGGGGTACTGGCTATGTACTCCTCGACGAGGCGCTTGGTAGACAGCGAGCTCAAGACAATTGCGACCCTCCAATCCATGGGCTACGGGCGTGGTGAATTGCGCCTACACTTTTCAATGTTTGGCATGCTGGCCGGTGTGGCGGGTTCCGTCGTGGGGCTCGCCGTGGCGCCGCTCTTGTCGCGCGTCGTGCTGCGCTCACAGTCGACCCAGTTCGATCTACCGCATTGGCGTGTTGCGTACACCTGGGCACCACTACTCGTTGCCGTCCTCGTGGTGGTGGCATGCGTGGCCGGGGGCTATCTTGCATCAGGGTCAGCACTTACCCGGTCTCCCGCGTTGTTGATGCGTCCGGGGCTGGTCCGGGCCTCTCGTGCAGCCACCAGGTTGCGTCGTCTGGGTAATGGCCATCGCTATGGCATTCGGTGGGCGATCCGTGACACCGCATCCAACATCGCACGATTTCTGATGGGAATAATCGGAGTCGCTGGTTGTCTCATGCTGCTGTTCACCGGGTTTGGGCTACCCGACACCATGCAAAACAGAGCCGAATCGTCATTCAGCGCCGACTCCATGGACTATGACTTCCGAGTAGATATGGGTGGCCTTCCCCAGGTGACCACTCCCATTGAGGGATTGGGATCCAACCCACAAGCTATCATGCAGATGCCTGTCATGACTGACCCTTCTGATGGGTATGACCGAGTCATCACCGTGCTGGACGAGAACGATCGATTCCATCTGCGAACCCAAGATGACCAAGCCGTGGTGGGGGATGGACTGTGGGTGACCAGCGACACTGCGGAGCGGCTTCGTCTCGACGCTGGTTCCCCGGTGAGGCTGAGGCTTCCACGTGGTCTCGGTGATCTCGATCTGACCGTCAGTGGCATCGTCTCAGCGGAAATGCCCCAAGGATTCTTCATGAGCCGACAGGGCTGGGAATCACTGGGGATGGTCTTCTCCCCGACGTCGATGCTCGTGGGATCGGATGCCGATGTCACTCAGGTACTTGATGACCCGCGAGTGCTGGATGTTGTGTCCAGGGCTGATCAGCAGTCCAATTCCCTCAATATCAAAGAAAGCCTCGGTGACATCTTCAATTTGATGAGAGTGATGGCAATCCTGCTGTGCATCATCGTGCTTTATTCGCTGGGGAGTCTCACTTTCGATGAACGTCAACGCCAGTATGCTACATTGAGTGTGTTGGGGATGTCTCCTGGTGAACTGCGGCGGTTGTCCTCTGTAGAGGTCGTGGCTTCAGCTTTGATTGGTGTGGTGCTCGGGATTCCCGGTGGGGCCTGGTTCCTGGATCTCTACTTGGCTCAGTTTGCGAGCCCTCGCCTTCAATACCTCCCCTACATCACATCTTTGTCAGTGACGCTTGCAGTGGTGATTGCCGTGTCCTCCGCACTGGTCACGACTATCGCTTTGGGCAGCAGGATAGCCGGGATCAATATGGTCGACGCACTAAAGGAGGCGGAATGAATATCCCCGTATCATCCACCGGAATCTCTCACGACGAAAGAACCCATGACGTCGCTGTCATAGCCGATGGGGATGGGGCCGAAGAGCCGACCTGGCCTCAGCAGATTCTTTTGAGGCAGATTGACTTGTACCCTCAGGATCCGGCGCTGACCATCGTCCGGTTGATCAGGGTGTCCGGTGAAGTGGACACCGCTCGCTTGGAGCGAGCGGTGGATAGTGTCCTGCAGAATGAACCGGGCATCGCGATGAGGATGGTACGGACCACGTCGGGTTGGCGTCGGCTCCTCGGATCCCATCCCCAGCAGACCTGCCGAATGGTAGAGATCGGTGATGATCCGGATCGGCAGGCGAAGCTCAGGGCTCGGGCCCGGCAGAAGTCGGCCATGGAGGTTGACCGTTCACCCTTGGTGCAAGTGGAACTACTCACCAGCCACGGAATGGTCACTCATATCTTGCTCTGGGCTTCCCACCTCGTATGGGATGCGCAGACGGGAGTAGTGGTTGTACGGAGGCTTTCGGAGGTCTATGCGGGTCGTGACCCCTACGCCAAGGGGCGCCAGCAGGCTACGGGGCTTGAGCCCAGCCATGCTGACAGGGAGCGTGCCGTTGCCGCCGCCGACTTCTTCGGAAAGGCCTTCGAAGGATTGGTCTCCTTCGGGCATGAGAGAATGCCGAGCCTTCGGGATGACCTTGGTCGTCTGCCTGGGCGCCGGGTGGAGATTATCGTGGACGGTGAGCTCGGCGCTGGGGTAGGCCGGGTGTGTCAGGATCATCATCTTCCTCCAAGCGCCTTGTTCATGGCGATATCGGCTCTGTTCCAAGCGCGGTTGCTCGACACGGAGTCGGTGGTCATTGGATGCCCGGTGAACACTCGCACCGCTTCCGAGGACTGCGGCTGTCATGTCAATACTCTTCCGGTTCTTATCAAGGTCCATGATCAGATGGACGTGGTGGAACTGGCTCGCAGCGCCTATACATCCATCATCGAGTGTCTGCGACGCCGCGATGTCGACTATTCTTTGACTGGAGTCCGACCCGGAATGGGCACGTTGGCCTCGTGTTTCACGTTTCAGGGTGAAGAGCCGTCGGGCACGCTGGGGGATGCGACGGTGACGCCGGTGTTCTTCCCGAGCGATTTCGTCTCCTTTCCCCTGTGCATCGTCGCGTCGACGTTTCGCAGCATTGACGGGCTCGGGCATCGTTTCATCGTGGAGGTGGGCCGGTGGGCGGATGGGATCGACATCGCGAGCACCCTGCGGTCGATCATCCAGCAGCTGCTGGCCGCACCCTTAGCTCCTCTCGGAACGATGAGCTTGGTCGGGACCGATGAGTATGACGCGGATCGGAGTGCTCTGATCGAACCCGTGATCGGTCAGGCTCCGGACATGGTGACGAGTCTTCGGCGCCAGGCCCAACAGGAACCTGAGCGAATCGCGCTGATCACTGGTGAGCGAGAGGTGACTTATGGCCAGCTCGACGACCGGACGGATCGACTCGCAGCAGCCATCCAACAGCGATGGCCTTTGGCCAGATACGTGGTCATCTGCCATTCGTGGGGTGTTGACGAAGTAAGTGCAGTCATCGCGGTGCTGAAGAGCGGCAAGGCCTATGTCCCCGTGGACCCAGATCTGATGACTCGGGTGCCGTCCATTCTCAAGGACCTCGGGAAGGTTCCGATCATCGGTGATGCGTGTACGTCGCAGTTGCTGGCGGCTCAAGGGATGGAGGCTGTCGCGTTCGAAGAGTTGGAGCCCACTCAGCCCGTTTCATCCTTGCGTGTGCAAGCTCACGACGATGATCCGGCTTATGTGATCTTCACATCGGGTTCGACAGGTCAGCCCAAGGGGGTGGAGGTGCCCCACCGGGCATTGTCGACGTTTATTCGAGGCTGGAGAGGGTTCGTCTCCTGTGAACCCGGTGACATATACCTACGCACTCATCACCTTGCATTCGACGTCTCCGTGGTCGAGATCCTCACACCCCTGGCGTTGGGCGCAGCTGTTCATCTTCCGGAGCAAGAGCAGATTCGTGATGCCCAGCAGTTCGCGGATGTGCTCGTCAGGTCGCGCGCAACTTGTCTGATGATCACCCCAAGCTTCGCTGACCAGGTGAAGGCGTTCTTGCCTCAGAGCGGCGTCCCGGATCTGCGCACAACCTTGTTGGGTGCTGAGGCGGTCCCTTCGGCAGTCGCGTCCAACTGGGCTGCCTGCGTGAGCAATCCAAGACACCGCATTATGAATGTCTACGGGCCGACGGAGGCAACGGTCATCTGCGTCGCCGGAGAAGTGGCTGCTGCCGATCTGCTCGATCGTGACGGGTTGGTTCCCCTGGGACGTCCGCTCGCCCAGGCAGGGGCGGCCGTTATCGATTCAGCCGGACGGCGCGTTCCACAGGGTGTCGTTGGCGAGTTGGTGGTGAGTGGCCCTTGCCTCGCTAACGGCTACCTCAACCGGGAGAAGAATACTCGTCGTGCTTTCGTGACCAATCTAGTGGGGTTGCCCGGTAGGTGGTACAGAACTGGTGATCTTGTCCGGGTGAATTCCGATGGCAGGTTTGCCTTCCTGGGGAGGACAGATGATCAGGTCAAGGTGGGTGGCTACCGCATTGAACTCGGTGAGGTAAGCAGTGCGCTTCGGCGTGTCAGCGGGGCCTCCAGCGCGGTTGCCTTCGTTGATCCCAAAAAGCGGACGAGGCTGATCGCCGCGGTTGTCGCGGATGAGGACTCCCCAGTGCAGAGCTGGCGGTCCGCAATGCGTCGCGTGGTCCCTTGGTACATGGTCCCTGAGCGGATCGTCACGGTTCCGGCCCTGCCCATGAACATCAACGGGAAGGTCGATGTCGCGACATTAGCAGTGTTGGCCGAGGAGATCACCGGAGCACATCTCGCCGAAGGCCCTGTGATCTCCGATCCGATGCAGGCACGTGTCCACGATGCAGTGTCGCAAGTCATCGGTTCGCGGGATTTCACCTGCTCGGAGAATTTATTCGACATCGGGGTCACTTCACTGAGCCTCACGGATCTCTTCGACCAATTACACCGCGATTTCCCAGACGCAAATCTGGCCATCGTCGATCTTTTTCAGCATCCAACGGTGGAATCCATCGCTGCACGTATCAGACACAACCGGGTGCAGGACGATGAGGAAGCGGAAGAGGCGCAACGTACTAAAGAGCTCGACCGGCAGAGGCGCCGTGATCGTGACCTTCAGCGGCGCGCGCAGCGGCGTCGCGACGCACTTGCTATACGAGAAAGAAGGACAAAGCAATGAGCGGATTCGACATCGCTGTAGTGTCTACAGCCGGGCGGTACAGCAGCGTGTCATCTCCTGATGAACTCTGGGAAGCTCTTGTCAAGGGTCGTGAACTGAATATGGATGCGGACCAGCCGATTCCGCAGGGTCACATTCCGCGGGTCCCTCAAGTAGCTGATGTAGCAGATTTCGATCATGAATTCTTCGGAATGTCGTCGGCCGAGGCAGACCTCACCGATCCGCAGCAGAGACTCATGCTGACATGCGCTTTCCGCGCTCTAGAGGATGCGGGATATGGAGATGGAATCCCGCGTCGTTGGGGAGTGTTCGCGTCGACCTCTTTCAGTACCTATCTGCTCAACAATGTGATGACTGCGCGCCCGGATCTCATTCAGGGGGCGAACATGCTCACCATGATTGGCAACATCCCGGATAGTGCGGCCACTCGACTTGCCTATCGGCTCAATCTCCAAGGCCCGGCGATGACTATCCAGACAGCCTGTTCCTCGTCCTTAGTATCCTTGGAAATTGCTTGCCGGAGTCTTCTGGACTATGAGTGCGATGGCGCCGTTGTGGCAGCTTGCTCATTGACCATCCCGCAACGAGGGACCAGACGACACATGCGGGAGTCGATTTTCTCCGCTGACGGTTACTGTCGGCCTTTCGATGTCAGCGGCGCAGGGACGATCAAAGGCAATGGATGTAGTGCAGTGGTGTTGCGCCGACTTGAGGACGCCATCGCCGACCATGATCCGGTCTTGGCTGTCATCGATGCCGTTGCTGTTAACAACGACGGTGACGATAAGGTCGGATACACGGCTCCCAGTATTAACGGTGAGGAGGAGGTGATTCGGGAGGCGTTGTCCCTCGCCGGTCTTGAACCTTGTGACATTGACTATCTTGAAGCTCACGGAACCGGTACGGCGTTGGGTGATCCGATCGAGATCCGTGCCCTTGCACGCGTCTTTGATTCACAGACCGTGGGACTTCCTGTAGGGAGTATCAAGGCCAACATTGGGCATCTCGACTGTGCTGCCGGGCTGGCCTCCTTGGTGAAGGTAATCAGCATGCTCCGCACCGGCATCATGCCACCCCTCATCAATTTCACTGGGTTGAATCCGGAGATTGATAATAGTAAGGGAACCTTCAGATTCCCGACGCAGATCGAGAAGAATCATCAACTGCGCCATATCGGCATCAGTTCCTTTGGGATCGGAGGGACGAATACTCATGCCATCGTCAGTGCTCATACAGGTCGAACGCATGCCGACAGGATGTCTGTTGTACAGCTGCCGACGTTGGTTCATGTCTCTGCCGTGCGTCCTCAGGATGTGGAGCGGAGACTCGATGACCTGCGGTGCACGGTCGAGTCCGGAGCTGACTCTTGGGACGTAGCCTATTCGGCCCTGCGCAACGACAGACGGATGAGTTGTGATGGATTCGCGTCCCTCGGCGGAGACATCCCCGGTGACGTCGCATTGGACAGGTTGCTCTCCTATACAAGTGTCACCACACCCGGTTTGCTCCCCGTTTTGGACGCGTGCCGCCGGGCAGTCATCGAGCGGCACTTGCTTCCGGGGCATGCTGAAACCGAGGCAGCTGTCCTCCTTTTGGTGGCAATGGTCTGCCCTCAAGATCCCATAGTGGCTCAGTTGGGTTTGGAGGAGGAAGCATCCCAAGTCATCAAGTTTTTGCCACCCGCTGAGACTCAGCTGTGGAATAGACCGGTCGGGTGCGATGCTGTGGATGCGCTCGGCGTTCTGCTGGGGTTTCTCCTGGGTACACGCGGGGATAAAAATCTCATGCCATTGTTCGCAGGTACTGGGGCGGTTCGTGTACCGATACCCCACTATCCATTAGCACGCATCAAGCATTGGGTCGGACCCGAGGATACTACCCGTTCTGAATGGGCACCGATGAGCAGTTCGGATGCTCACTCAAGTGTGCGTGTCGGATGGGTGCCCACTGTGCTTGATCGGGTGGTGTCAGCGGTGAGCGAGGTACTCAAAGTGGCGGCTGCACCAGACAGCGATTTCTTTGCTCTTGGCGGTGACTCGCTTCAAGCAATCGAGGTTCTTGACCTGTTGCGGGAGGAATACCCTAGTTTAAGCTTGGCAAGCTTTCTTGGGGCATCGAATTTACGTAATGTTGCGGAGATCATCGAGGCCGAAGCTGCATCCGGGCGATCTCACCCAGTTCTTCCTGAGAATTTCGCCGTGCTTCGCAACGATGCGGGAGACGAAGCGACACCGACCTTCCTCATTCATCCTGCCGGCGGCACGGTGTTCCAGTACCGGGCGATGAGCCGGATGATGATGACCCCTATGCGTCTCGTGGGCATCTCCTTGCCAGATGACTACCGCGATTACCAGAATCTACGCTCTCTGGCCGATCTGTACGCTCGACAAATCGACCACTTCTGGCCGTGTGGTGAGGTAAGACTCGGGGGGTACTCCGCAGGCGGGAACATTACCGTTGAAGTTGCGACGATTCTTGCTGAGCAAGGGAGGGTGGTCGTTCCTCCAGTTCTTATAGATCCCCTACCTCCGTTGAGCTATGCGGATGCTGATCCAGGAAGCAGCATCCCTCAGGGGATGCGGAGTTTTCTCCTGGAAGTCATGGGATTTGAGCCAGAAAAATTTGATGACAGTGTCGCTCATGATGAGCAAGCTATCCAGAAACTGTTAACCTCCCGGGGATTAACTCAGACCGAGAGCCAGGACATCGTCGATAAATGGCTCATGAACCACAGAATCCTGGCCTACAATCCGCCGAAACGCTTTCCGGGGGATGTGACTGTCGTATGCGCCCGGGAGAAGATGCCTCGAGATGTCCTCGCCGAGATGGGCATCGTGGAACACCCTCGCCGACTCTGGTCAGACTACATCGATGGGGTATGCCACCTAACTACCGTCAATGGTAACCACATGTCGATGATGACGGGAACCAACTTGGCTGCGGTCGCGAACCGGGTTGATGAATGGCTTTCCCAACTGACGACGGGAGTTCAGCGATGAAACTCTTCTGTTTTGCTCATGCCGGTGGTACCGCCGCATCGTTCGGTTCGGTCATCAAGCGTGTCGACGGTTGTGCGTTGGTTCCAGTAGAGCGTTCCGGCCACGGAACCAGACTGGCCGAACCTCTGCTGGAATCGATGGAGGATTATGTGCAAGACGCCATCAAACAGATGGATGCAGCGTTGGATGAGCCATTTGGTCTGCTGGGTCACAGCATGGGTGCGTGGCAGGCCTACGAGGTGGCTGCAGCACTCTATCGGATGGGTTTACCCCGACCAGCCGTGTTGGTGGTCTCGGGTAATACGAGACCGAGGACAGTTCCCAAATTAGATATGACGGAGTCGGTCAGTGACCAGGCTTTCCTTGAGTCGGTCAGGGGCTACACCAGCATTCCTGTGGAGATACTCTGCAGGCCTGAGTTGCGTAGCGTTTTCTTTGAGCCATTGAGGTCTGACTTCAGTGTCCTCGACAGGTACGTTTGTTGTGAAGAGATCGTACTGGAATGCCCGATCATCGCCTTGTATGGATCAGTCGATCCGTTAACTGCATCGGGTGATGCTGATTGGAGCTCTCTCACCGCCGACCGGTGTGAAGAGTACACCTTCGTGGGAGATCATTTCTTCTTCTATGAGAACGAAGAAGTTCCTCGATATTTGGCCAGCCGACTGAATGAACGTGAATCGATGGTTTGTTGAAAATGAGGAGTAATCAGTGATTACCTTTGATGAAATTGTTAATTTCCTGTCCGAGAGTTACGGTCTGCCCGCCGATGAGTTGACCCCGGACATGGACTTAACCTCGACATTCGGCATAGATTCGTTGGGACTTGTGACCCTCGGCGATAGGATCCAGGACCGATACAGGGTGGTGCTTCCCGCATCTGATCTCGTCGAGTGCCGAACGATAGGTGACTTTCAAGCTCTCATCGAGAGGCTCACAGCAGATGATGAGTCAGCCCAGGCATCGTGAGGCTCTCGCATCTCTGTCACGAGGTGTTGCCGCAGGCCTGATCAGCGTCGTTGTTCCTGTCGTGGGCCGAGTTCAAGAGTGGTCTTCGCCAGGGTCAGTGTGTCTTCGGCTGAACCGAAGGCGGTTGGACTTGTCTGTCATCCGGCGACGAGTTGGGAACGGTCCTGTCACCCCTCCACGACCGGAGAACGGGCAACTCCCCGGATACAAGGTCAGCCACGGCAGCCGAGAGGAACCAGGTGAGGTTCTCGATGGTGCACACGGACAAGGCATGATCATCGTCGAGCTCAAGCGTGATGCAATTCGCCATCCCGAAGGGCGTGTCATAGCAGGATTGAAGTCCCGTGTCGCGGATGAGCGTGCGCGAAGTCTTGGGAAGTGCCAGGCCCAGCCCGGTGACCTTCATAATCGCTTCCATTTGGGTCCATCTATGGAGAAAATGCGTGCGCGGGTTGGGCCCGGTGGGTTCGAGTTCCGCATCAATCGCCACCAACTGCCATCCGAGCGGGATTTCCTCGGGATGGTGTTGCACGTCGACTCCGATGCGATCATCTGCCACTGCGACGGCGACGAGGTCGCCGCTGTGGGAGATCGAGCACTCCAGCCCAGTTCCCGGCAGTTCGGGACGACCCCGCCGGTCCTGCAAGAAGGGCACCTCGGAGCTCTCCATACCCAAGTGGCAAGCTGCGAGTACACGCACTGCTCCGTGGCCGATCACGAAACGTCGACGGTCTACCTCGTGGCGGAACGCGGATGCGCGTTCAAGCTCCTCTCGCGTCAGCAGCGACTCGGCCCATGATGTCGCAGCACCGACCGCGCACAGCACCACCTCCGCCCCGTGCTCGGGGAGCTTCGTCTCCATAATTCCCAATGTTCACCCATTCCCCCCATCCCCGCAAAACCCTCAGACCTCTGGAGAAGACCATGACCATTGTTCGGGAAGAAGAGTTGTCTGCATTAGCGAAAGAGCTCTTTCCAGATTTAACCGATATTCCCCTCACCCTTCCCATGACCAGTATGGGCATCCTCGACGAGGAAAGGCGTATCATCCTCGGTGACGCGGTGGCCCGACGATGGGATGTGCCCGTCGAGGCCCTTCCCGCCCCGACCGGCGATGACACGATCGTCGGGTGGGTCCATGCGATCAACGCCGCGTTGGGGCTATCCGACATGACCGTACGCGACATGTTCCTTGATATCTGCCACCGTCACTTAAATGAGATCGCTCTCAGGTTCGATGATGAGGTTGTCACCTATGATGACCTGCACGCCGCCGTCATGACCCTGGCCGAGGGACTCCAGCGTTTGGATGTGCACGCCGGTGACCGGGTCGCCTTGTTGATGGAGAACCGGTTGGAATACATCTACTCCTATTTTGCCCTGTTCGTCTTGGGAGCTCTGCCTGTTCCTCTGAACAGCCGTTGGCAGGAACGCGAGATACGTAACGTTCTTGAGGACTGTGGAGCCATGGGGATGATTTTTCAGGAAAGAGGGGCGGGTAGATCATACCTCGAGATGGTCCAAAACTTGGTCGCCGAGGGTTTACCACTGACCGCGTGCATTGTCATCGCAGATGAGGTACCGGCGCCGTTCGTTCGATACACCGATGCAACGAAGAATGCAGGGGAGCCACGACTGGAGCCCATCGCTGGTGAGGATGCTGCGATGATCTCCTACACCTCGGGAACGACCGGCTCCCCGAAAGGTGTCGTCACTCGCAACAGAGACATCGTGACTATCTCATTGAGTACCTGCTACACTTTTGCGGCTTCGGGTCTGGAGGCATTGTCTATCGCGCCCCTCTACTCGGCTCAGGGGTTCATCGGGTTGTTCGAGAATTTTGCTCGTGAATGCGGTTTCCATATGCTGTCGACATTCAATCCCAATGACATTCTCCGGCAGGTCTCGACTGGGCAGGAACAGTGCATCCACACGCAGCCGACCATGTGGTCCCTCATGCTGCACTCCCGGGAGATGGACTTCGCTCGGTTCGAGGGATTGGAGCGGCTAGTCGTCTCCGGATCGGTATGCAGCCCCGAACTGGCACGGCAGATCGAGAACAGGCTAGGTTGCGAGCTGCTCAATGCTTATGGGCTGGTCGAATCCTGTTCGATCGCCACTATGACCCGGATTGGTGATCCCGAGGATGTACGCCTCCGGACGGTCGGTCGACCTGTCCCGGGGGTCGAGATCAAGATCGTTGACGCTGATCGCAGGGAGATCCCTCGGGGTGCGAGCGCCACCGGTGAACTGGCCGTTCGGGGGTTTGTCATGAAGGGATATTACGGAAAGCCTGATAAGACGGCTGAGGTAGTTGATGACGACGGATGGTTGTACACGGGGGACTTGGCGCGCTGGCACGATGAGGAGAACATCAGCATCGTGGGACGCTGCAAGGATATGGTCATCCGCGGCGGGTTCAATGTGTATCCCAGCGATATTGAGGAGCAACTGCTGCAGCTGCCGGGGGTGCAGACCGCCGCTGTGGTTGGTATACCGCACGATATCCTGGGCGAGAAACTCGTCGCTTTCGTTGTCCCGCTACCAGGGGAGGAGATGACCTCGGGAACATTGGCCAGGGCGATGAGGCCTCGGATCGCGGACTACAAGCAGCCGGATGAATACCACGTCGTTGCCCAGGTGCCCATCATCCTCGCCGGGAAGGTTGATAAGAAGGCGCTCGTTGACTGGGCCATCAATGGTATTCCGGGTGATCAGCAAGTCGTCTTTGGATGGGCGAAGGGGGCTGCGTTATGAGTACGGTTGTTGCCACAGGATTGGCGAACCCCTCGCAGCCCTGGGACATGGAGATCATCAGAAACAGTGTAGCGGCTTGCGACTTGGATGGAGGTCTGTGCGGGCGGTTGGTCGGCTATTGGATCGGTGAGAGCGATCAAGGCATAGTCGGGACCGCTTGGATGTGCAATATGGCTGATGCCGAACGCTTCGATGTTGCTTTTCCGCTGATGCTGTCCATGAGGTGGGATGAGGCAGGTGTGGTCAAATCCTTCGACATCGACGAGTCATTCCAAGGAAGTCAAGGAATCACCTGTTCTCGGTCCTTCATCGAGCGCAGGACGCGTGCTCATGTCGTGGGTGTTCCCCTGCGTACTCGGGAGCCGGCCCTTGTTGAGCCGACCAACTATGGATGCCGACATGTCTTCGAACTCGTTTACGGACTCGCTGGCTTCAAGGCCTTTCTCCAAGAGCGGCAGGAAAAAACGGGGCTGTTCCAGGAGTCGACCATAAGTCATCGGACCGACACCGGCCTGGAATTGTTCGATGTGATCGAATGCATGGATCGATGCACCGAAGTCACTGTGAATGCAGAACTCGACCCAGGTTCCATCGCTTTTGATCGGAATGGTGTGCTGCAAGGGATCGGAACGGTTCGGGTGAGCGCACCCAGTTTTGTAGAAAACGGTGTAACGACAGCTCATCCAGTTCCTGTTGGCTCTTTTTCCGGAACCACGAATTCTCAAGTCACCGCGATGGCAGTGCGCGCATTCACTCCCATCTGGCGATGGGTATCAGGTCATCATGGTCAGGCTCGGGGCCTATTGTGTTCCACCCTGTGGCCCCCGTCCATGTACAGCGTCCTAGTCCAAGGTCTCGCTCAGATTCTTTTCCACAACAATTTCACCTATTTTCAGCACTGCGTGGCCGGGTTGCAGCGAACGACCGGCAAGGCGAAGTGCATCGGCTGTGTTCGCAGCTTCGATGAAGCTGCCTCGATCTTCCCGGAGGTACGACGTGATGATTTCATCTGATCTGCTTAAGTTCCCGACCGCCCAGCAACTGGTTCGTGGATGCGCTGAGCGGTTTCCCGACATCCCGGCGGTTGTCAATACTCTCGATGGCGATTGCTCCCTCACCTACTCGCAGTTGGCGCGCGTTGTGTTCACCGCTGCTGCTCGGTGGGAACATGATCTGCGAGGGCGTGTTGTGCTCGTCCGAGGAGCCCTCGACGAGCACCTCATCGTCGATCTGCTTGCATTGCTGTGCGCTGGGGCCATAGTTCATCCGGTGCCTCCGAACACGAGCGTGGAAGTACTCGCGCACACGGCGGTTCAGCTCGGTGCAGTGGCAGTACGTGCTGATGGGATCGACCTTCCCGGTGCAGCGAACGTAAAGGTGCTGCCTCCGGCAGCTTGGAAGCCCAGCAACGCCGAGCCTGGGGAACAGCGTCCAGACGATGTCGCATCCTACTTCAGAACATCCGGCACCAGTGGTCTGCCCAAAGTCGCCGTGCTCACCCATGAAGCCGTCTTCACCGGTGTCGCTATCACCAACCAGCAGATTTTGGGCAAGCTGGATCTCGCCCCTGGAAGTGTCACTGTGCCGCTGCTTCCTGCGCATCATGTCTTGGGCACTGTGGCTGCGGTGCTGACCGCTATGGAGCATGGCTGCACCTTGGGGTGCGCACACAATATGAAAAACATGCCAGTTGTCATGCAGCACTATCAGCCGCGGATCCTGGTGACGGTGCCAATGATCGTCGAAGGGATCTGGAAGCTGTCACAGTCGGCCCGGATGAAGGCTGCGGGAATGGGGCCCAAGGAGTTATTGGGCGGGCATGTGGGGTACTTGGTGTGTGGGGCTGCCCCACTTCCGAGTCTGCTCATCAGCAGCTTGTCGGCCAATGGGATCCGGGTCCTTAATGGATACGGTATGACCGAGTGCAGCGGAGTGGTGTCGTGCCAGACCAGCCCCGAGGAGCCGGTCGGGGGTGTTGGGCTTTCCATGGGTGAGGTCATCCGTACTCGCGTTGTGGATGGACAGTTGCAGGTAGCCGGTCCCACACTCATGTCCGGATATCTCGTGGACGGTAAACCGGATTGTTCTCCGGTCAGCTCTGGGTGGCTCGCCACCGGAGATTTGGCTGAGATCCGGCCAGACGGAGAGATCATCCTCACCGGCCGCAGCAAGAACATCATCATCCTCGGTGACGGGAACAATGTGTCACCCGAGCAGATCGAGAGGGAACTGACGGAGTTTCCGTCTGTCGTCGAGGCCGTCGTCACTGCCGAGCCTTTGGGGCTGGGTGGGCGCGACGTGCTCGCAGCGACGTGCGTGTGCGACGAGATAGCGGATGTCGAGGTCAGTGAGTATCCGGGGATTAGGGTCGTCGGCCGGGTGCCGCAGTCACTTGTCAGTGCGGTGGTTGCGGTGAACAGCCAAGCGCCTGCCTATCGTCAGATACGGGTTGTCCGTGTCGCCCCAAGCGATGTCCCCCGTTCAGATCTGGGAAAGATCGTTCGCCGGAAGTTGACTTGGCAACGGTGAACGCTGCATCCAACGGGTTTTAGAGAAAGGAAAAGACACAATGAACCAGCACCTAATCGATGCACTGGGTGCGTACTGCGAGCCAGGTACCCAGCTGAGCGAGGACTTGCATCTCGTGACAGATCTTGGAATGACTTCCTTCGACCTCATCCAAGCTTTGGGTGATCTTGAGATGGCTACAGGGAAGGGCATCGATGTAGATGAACTGAATGGTATCGCAACCGTCGGCGATCTTAATTCGGTGGTCAACCGGGCCCTGAATGCCGATTGACTGGCGGTTTGCCTTTAAGAAGGTTGGTGGTTTTTGCAGGTCGGGGTGTGGGTCGGGTCTGAATCCGCTGACCGGACAAATGCTGGCCGACGACGATCAGACAGGGGTTGTCGAGACGGCGCAACGTGGTCAGGTTAGGTGAAGGAAGGTAGCGTGGGGCACTTTGAGGTCTTTGGTGAGCCAGCGTAGGAACTTCCATCACCTAAAGACCTCGGCCCGCATCCACACCCGACACCGCCACCGACCCACACTCGCATCTGCAAAAACCCAGGTTATCAGACTCCGATCAAGGCGAGCGCGGGTGGGACGACGGTCTGCGGTGACGGCCAATGCACTCCCAATGAGGCCAGTAATTTGTTTGTTTCCTTACTTGAGAAGGCCATCCCGTAGTTCCCGTCCCAGATATGGGCATTCAGTAGGCAGTTTCGCAGGCACTCATCATCGGGGTGATCTGCGAACTCTCGTTCCACCATGGCCCGGAATTGCTTGGCCGGAACGGGTGTCGAAGGGGCTCCCGCGAGCTGTTGGATGATCCCGAGTTCGGGGCGTGTCCCGTTCATGATATGGAACACGCGACTGTTCGGTAGGCTTTCTGCATGGATCAAGGTTGTCAGCGCCTTGGCAGCGACGTCGACGTAGGATAGATCCGCGATGGTCGCCAAGTTGTCGGGAAGCGCATTCAGCCTGGTGATAATTGAAAGGAGTGCCGTGAAGGTGATCTCCAGTGGGTTGTCGGGTGTCGCTCCGGTTCGGGAGTCGAAAGCGAGATTGCCCACTCTCATGACGGCACCGCCCAAGCCAGCATCAAAGGCCTTGAAACAGATCTGTTCCGCCAAAAACTTGCTCGACGAGTACTGGTCGATAAATGTTTGTCCCACGTCCCGACTCAGTTCACCAAAGATCCCTTGATTCCCCTCGACGATGCCCATGACTTGCGATGTGGATACATGGAATAAGTTGCTCTCCAGTGCTTGGGCAACCTCAATGACATTCCGCATGGCATTGCCATTCACCTCGGTGAGCAGACCCGGAGCCGCGAAATGGGAGACGTCAGCGGCGGCATGGATCACCGTGTCCACTCCGGAGCAGAAGGACAGGGCCGCTTCGGACATGCCGAGCATTGAGGAAGTGATGTCCCCTGGTATGGCGTGGATCCGTGCCAGGGCATCGCGGGGAATCTGATCACCGAACCGGGCGTTGAGTGTGCTTTCCACGCGTGCCTGTGCCTGGCTCGCTGAGTCTGCCCGGACCAAGCACCAGGTCTCTACGCCTCGTTCCAATTCCTCTCGCAGCAGGTAGCTGCCCAGGTATCCGGTGGCCCCGGTGAGCAGAATCTTGTGCACCGGTGGTCTCTTGGTAGTTCCCAGCGACTCCCAAGCCTGGGCGTGCTCTTGTGCTGTCCACAGCCGTGTTGACATTGTCGGCTGCGCGGGGATCTGATGGGTCTGCGGAATGAGTGCCGCGAGGCCCCTAATGGTGGGGTTTTCGAAGATGTCGTAGACCGAGAGGCTCCTGATGCCAGCATTCCGCAACTCCGAATGGAATTGGATGACGTTGAGTGAGTCGGCGCCTAGGTAGAAAAGGTCATCGTCGAGGTCCAATGACTCCTTGTCTAGGATGGTGCACCACAACCGCTCGATCAAGGCTTCGCGCGGGTTCATTTCCTCCTGGGTTGAATCGGTTGAATTGCTTCTGATCGGCGTAGGCAGAAGGGCCGTATTCACCTTGGAGTTGGCGGTCATTGGTAGCTGGTCCATACGGATCACGTGTGATGGGAGCATGTATTCGGGTAGACGAGAACGCAATTGGTCCCGCACGTCAACCAGGGACAACTCCGTGTCGCCGGTGTAGTACACGCACAGTGCCTTTTTTGCGCTGGGTGAAACCTCCTTGACCGCGACGCAGACCCGCGAGACAGGGAATGACCTGATGATGCTCGACTCGATCTCGGACAGTTCGATGCGGTGTCCGTTGAGCTTCACCTGGGAATCTCGTCGTCCGAGGAAACGGATCTCGCCATCTGGGTCGAGGAGCCCGTAGTCGCCGGTGCGGTAGATGCGCCCCAGGTCAGGGGTTGTGACGAATGCCTTGTCGGTGAGGTCGGGCGCATTGAGGTAGCTAGATGCGACGCCCTGACCTCCGATGCAGATCTCTCCGACGCAGCCCACGGGTGCGAGTCTCAAGCGGTGGTCGACGATCCACATCGATTGGTTTCTCATCGCGTGACCGTAGGGAATGGCTCGCCAGCTTGGATCAACCTTGCCGATGTCGAACCAGATCGACCAAATGGCTCCCTCCGTTGCGCCCCCTAGGCTCATCACCCGCGCTGACGGAGCTAGTGCGCGAATCCTGTCCGGTAGGTCGACGGGGATCCAGTCGCCGCTCATTAGGACGAGGCGTAGATCCCAAGGGATATCCACGTATTGTGCTTCATTTGACCTCCAGTAGGGCTGGAGTAACTGCTCATCACGTCGCTCGAGCTCATCGGTGACCAGGCTCATGATGGCGGGAACGGTGTTCCACACGGTGATACCATCGCGGCATAGGCCTTCTGTTAAGGAGGGAATGTCTCGCTGGTCGGGATAAAGGAGCAATTGTGCCTGGGACAGGAGAGCGCCGTAGATGTCGAAGACGGAAAGGTCGAAGGAGAATGAGGATACCCCGGCGATCCGGTCGCCCGGACCGATCGCGTGTGATTCAAGCACATCTAAGATTGTGTTGACAACCGATCGGTGGGAGATCACCACTCCTTTCGGGGTTCCTGTCGTCCCCGACGTGAATATTGCATACGCGGGGTCCAAGGTCATTGGCCTCGACCTGGTGCCCAAGCCTTTGTGCAGCGGCGTGATGCACGTCGACGTGATCCGTGCGCACGCATCGCTGGATTCAAGTATCTGCTGGTGGCGGAAATCGGGCTGGCGTGGATCGAGGGGGATGTAGGCAGCCCCCGCCTGCATAACCGCGAGCATGGCGGCAATGCTGCGTGCTCGTCGATGTCCGTCGACAGCGACGTAGTCACCGACGCCAATACCCATATCAACCAGACTCCGGCAGATGTTTTCGGCTTCTTTGAGCAGTTCTTGGTTAGTATGCCATCCTTGGTCATCGCGAATGATCTGACGATCTGGGTTGGTGGACATGGCTGCTTCCACCATGTCGTGGAGTAGCCCGTCTGGGTGTTCCCATTCTGTTGAATTTACATCGGCCCACAAACGTGCATCCTCGTCAGACAGTAAGCATGCAGTCTCGGGAGTCGTACCGGACTGACAGGCACGGAGCATGGCCATAATGTCGTCAAGGATTGCCTGCGCAATTCGTTCGTCGATGTAGGGCTCGCGGTAATCCAACGAGATCGTCACATCGTTCGATGTCTCGATCACTTGACAGTCGATGAGGACCTGTGGGGTGGAGGAAACTGACCACACGACGGGCCCGAAGGCCGCAGCTCCATCGTTGAAACCCCGAGAGTCCATCAGCATTCCGGTGAACACTACCGGGGCGGCCAGGTAAAAGTTCTGCCCGAATTGCGTCTTCAGGTCTTTTACGACGCTGATTCCGCTGTACCCACGGTGGGACAGCAGGTGACTCAGGTTGCGTGATAGTACTCGGGCATCTGTCCAGTAGTCCCCCGAAGGGGATTCCACGGGAAACAGCATCGTCGAGGTGTACTCTCCCAAGACCTTGGCACCCGTATGTGTGGCCCCTGGCCGGTTCGAAGTAGTGAAGTTGAGGGTGAACTCGGGTACCCCAGCCCATCGGCGGAGGGCATCCACGTATGATTCTACGATGGTCCCGATTGGCGGTACACCGTGTTCCCGGGATCTGTCCTTGAGTTCTTGCCACTCATCGATCGTGAGGATCTCACGGACCCGACGGAAGATGCCGGTAGGTTTTCCTGCAAGATTCCGGCCAAGGGGAAGAGGGAGGGGTTCCGGGGCGTTAGTGAAGAGGGACAACCAGAATTCCTGGTCCTTGTCACGGCGATGAGTCCGCCTTTCCTCGATTTCTTGGCAGAGGTCCACGAATCGAGGCTCATTCGTCTCATGGTTCGTGATCTGTGAGGACGGATCTGCGATGAGGTTCATGATCTCCTGAAAGAGCGCAAATATGCTTGGTCCATCCAGGAAGAACAAGTCAAAGTCTACGGCTAGCAGCTGCTTTCCGTGGGGGAGGAGAAACACGGAGAAACGGAAGCATGGCCAAGTGGTGACGTCCATAACCTCGAGGACTCGCTTCTCACGCATCTCGGCCAGATGCTGCTCAACTTCATCCATGGTCATATGCCGCAGGTCAGTGATTGGTACCCGGTAGCGAGGAGGAATGATTGGATACTGGGTACGTCGCTGTGGGCAGGCGACCATTCGCATCATCTCGTGTCGTTGGATGACGGTGTTAATGGCTTGTTCTAGTTTTTCCGGATCGACGCAACACGCATAGTCGTAATGTCCAGCGGTACCAACCCCGCCCAGTGGCACCTGCGGATCACGGCCTTTCAGATATGCTTCCTGAAGTTGTGTGAGGGGAATCTCGGGAGTATCCGTGTTGATTGTCATGCCTGCTCCTCCATAGTTCCGATTTCGATCGCGTGCACGACCTGCTGGGTGTTCGTGAGGTGAAGAACCTCGTGGGTTCCGTCGAAGTCGAAGTCGCCGATGCAACAAGAGCCGAGATGAGCGTCACATGCAGCGAGACTGAGCGTTGCGGCCACGACTCCGGCATCGATCAAGGCCAGCAGGTAGCCGAGGTCGTGGTACTTCGGCATGATAGCTACCAGATCTACCACGAGGATGGCCGTCATCGCGGAACTGTTGTGGATCGCGCGATTGGACAGATACTGGAAGGATTCTCCCCAGTTCCCCGGACCTTCGACCTCCACCAAGGCATTCTCTACCGGGTCAAAGGCGTAGATACCTGGTTCAATGGATTCGACTCTGTTGGGTTTCACATCAAGAAAGCAGTCGATCTCGTACAAGCCCCCAGCGCTCGGCCACCCGCGTCTTCCTTCGGGAAGATCTGCGCATGGCCGATGACGCAGTGGTGCAAGGAGTTGACCCAGCTGTTGACGAGTCACGGAACTGGTGGAGAAGCGCCGTATAGATCTTCTGTTGGCCAGCCAAGGGGGTAGTTGCGTTTCCGGCAGTGGGACGTTGCGGTTCCCCGCTGGTTGACGAGAAGCCTGCCGTGCGCGGAAAGCGGCATTCTTTTCGGGGTCGACCAGTTCTTGATCTGTGAGCAGTGGCTCTCCGAGAATGGCCGCTTGGCCATGTGCGAGCTGCTTGATGCCCATGGGTGCGTCGATGAGAACACCGAGTTGTCTCAACGATCTCACTAGTCGGTGGACGTCCCCGATTCCGGGGCATGAGGCAGCGATCTCCTCGCTCGTCGCGCCGCCCGCTGTCAGATCCGCGATGGCTTCGATGGTTTCTGACGCTGACCCAGGGAAGGTGCATCCGGCCACCTTGCAGGAATGCCCCAATCGGCGCACCCCCGCGCTGGGGTTCCAGAAGAGGCGGCCCTCAGTGGTTGACGTGTTCATTCCTACTCCTCGATTGTTGCTGCTCAGGATGAGTGCTTGTGGATTCGGTGGTCACTGGGTTGATGCTCATGGCGGTTTGTCGTACTGGCGAGGGCTCGCTCAGGACGCAGGTCACCTCTCGGGTCGTCGGTGGGTTCTAATTTCAACGCGGTGGTAATTGACACGATGGCGTCGACGGTCAAGTGGGCGAGGGAACCCCACCGTCTGCGATGGTCATCTTGGCCGCCCGTGAAGCCTTGACGATCTCATCGATGCAGAGAGCAGCGTGTCCCTTGACGATCAGCAGCATCAGCGCGGCTGAAGTAACTCTTTCCTCGATGTCCGGGGCAGGCAGGTGCCCTGACCGTGTCATCGTTCCTCCTCGTCTGCTGTCGAGAAATACGCTACTATATGTAGCAGAATTATGGGAGAAAGGAGCCACTCTCATGGATGCAGTACTCGATGATCGTCAGCGATGGGCAGTCCCGCTGTCGCTTGCGGTGTCCTTCGTAGCCAACGATGGTGAAGAAATCGTGACGCTGGTGCCGACACTGCACAAGACCTTGGATGGCCTGCCGTCGTGGGTGCGGGTGCCCTCGTGGTCCCGGCGGGTGGATCAACGCCACGTCAATGTGGGGATCGCCATGATGGGCGGGCTATGCGCCGCCGCTGTGGCGGACGGTGTGCGCACCAGAGGACGCGGTCGGCTGTACCAGGATTTCCAGTGGGTCTTCGGGTTACACGGAATCGGCCACTTGGCGATGGCGGCGCTCACCAGGGGCTACACCACGGGTTCGGCGACGTCCCTGCCGGTGGTGCTGCCGCAACTGGCGTACGCCATTCGTGCCCTTCGCGCCTGTGGGGTGCCCTCAACCGTCAGACCCCTGCGCGCCGTGTGTGTCGTCGGGGGATGGCTGGCTGCCTCCCATGCCACAGGTGCGCTGGTCTCGCACGTGCTAAGGACGCGCAATCATGACTGACTGTGATCGGGCTTGGGCGCTCACGGCGATGCTGCTCGGGATTCACCAGTCCGAGGAGGTCGCGATCAGCATGGCGGCGTGGCTCGACCGCGTCGGCAGCACTGGATTCCCACGCCTTGATGCCCACATCCGTCCGAACCCCCTGGCCGGGGAGGACATTCGTGTCAGGGCCGGGGTGATTGCCGCTCAGGCAGGGTTGGTGTGGCTCGCTTACCGGCTGACCCGCCGCAGCGCCACCGCCACCCGATGGGTGACCAGTGCCTTGGTCATCGGATGGGCTGCTGCATTTTGCATGCATATCACGGTGTCGGTGCGCACCCGATCCTTTATGCCGGGTACTGCAACGTCGATCCTGCCCGGGCTTCCGGGGGCCTTCATCGTCTTTCGGAAGATCTGGACGCTGACCCGCTGAGACCGTCAGAATCCGCCGTCGTTTCGTCGTCGATCCGAGACTTGGTGTGCAGGGTAAGAGCCGTGAGACTTGTCGGGGTGGACCCGGAATCCTGAGGTAGGGCCGCGGTCACCTTCGAAAACGCCAGCAGCGGCGGTCCGTCTCGCGCGATGTGCTGAACGGCTTCTGCGGCTATGGTGCGCCCAGTTCCAGCAGATCACCTGTCCAATGTCGGCGTAGCCATCGATCGTGTGATGCGATCAACACCGCTCCCGGATAATCGGGTATCGCGGCTTCGAGTTCGGTGACCAGCGCCAGGGAAAGGTGGTTGGTCGGTTCGTCGAGGAGAAGAATCTCAGGCGGGTCCGCGAGAATCGTCGCTAGGGCCAATCGTCGCTGTTGGCCAACGCTGAGGACCCCGATCTGACGATTCTCGTCTCGCCCTGCGATCAGGCCGAAGGTACTCAGAGGAACGCGCTCGGCTAGTTCAGGTCCGACGAGTTCGTTGTAGGCCTGTCGCACCGTCCGAGACGGGCCTCGATGGTTGGGATCGGGGAGGGAGACCTCTTGAGCGAGAAGACCGGTTCTCGCCCAGGAGGCGAGGGTGATGCTTCCGCTGGTCGGCTCCAGGTTGCCGCCGAGAACCTGCAAGAGGGTGGATTTGCCGGATCCGTTGGGGCCGGTGATTAGCCATTTTTGTCTGGCGCCCACAGTGATCGATGTCGTGGGGAGCCGACCAGCGACAAAGACGTTCGTTGCGACGAGGATGGCGCCAGAGTTTGCAGATGGTGCTTTGGCATCCGGCGCTGCAGCCGTCAGCCCCTTGAAAGTCAGGTCCTTCGGCGGCTTGCGAATTTGCCGCGCTCGGAGGTCTTCTAGCTTAGAACGTGCATCGTTCACCCTGCGGGAGACGACCTTGGCGTTGCGGTCGGCATAGAACTTCTTTGCCATGCCTGCCTCGGTGCGCGGTTTGCGGCCCTGATGCCCCACACTGTGGCTTTCGTGGAGTGATGCGGAGAGTCGTTTGAGTTCCGCCTGTTCGGTCTGAAACTGATTGATCCAGCGGGCCCGCGCATCTGCCCGGTATTGCTTGAATTCAGTGTAGCTGCCGGTGAAACGGGTGACGCCGATCCCGGATCCGGTGTCGTCGCCGAGTAGCTGTTTTCCGAGCATCTGCGGGATCGGCGCCGGGTCCAGGTCGGCCAGTCCGGTCACTGTTTCATCGAGGAAAGCACGATCGTGGCTCGCGATAAGCACCGGATCGTTCCAGGCGGCCAGCGAGCTGCACAGGTGCTCCGTAGCTGCGTCATCTAGGTGGTTGGTCGGTTCGTCTAGCAGCAGCAGATCGGGATGAGAGAGCAGGAGCCAGGCCAACGCGAGCCGCGCGCGCTGTCCTCCAGATAGCTGTGCGGTCCGCCGGTTTCTCGGAAGGCTGGCGAGCCCGAGCCCGGCTAGCGTCTCCTCGACGTGGGCGTCGATATCCCACACGCTGAGTCGTTCGGCTTTCTCTAGGGCATCCGCATAGGTCTGGATGGCAGTCTTGTCCGTCGGAGCCGCCGTCATCGCATCTGCTGCACGGTCCAAGGCCGCAGCGGCGGCCAAGACTGGGGCGACCGCATCGTTGAGTGCCTCGGTGACCGTTGCGGTGGGCGCAAAAGGAGGCTCTTGATGGAGGAGGCCGAGCCGGGCGTCGTGCCCGCCAGGAACGCTGATCTGTACCGTACCCGCATCGGGCTCGATCAGACCGGCGATAACTTGCAGCAAGGTGCTCTTTCCGGATCCATTCTCGCCAATCAATCCCAGGCGTTCACCGCCTGAGATCGTGAATGACACGTTGGTAAGGACTCGACGCTCACCGAACGAAACGGAGACCCCATCGACGCGGACGTGGGTTGCCGCGGTGCTACCGGCAGAAGAAAGCGACACCAAATCTCCAATCTCATAGGCAACGCCAGCTGGATGCGAACTCGAGCACTGAAATGAGAGCTTTAAAATAATGAGGCTATCACAAGCTGCTCCGATGTCGGGGCTGTGTCAAAGCGAGGAAAAAGCGGGTGGTTGTTGAATAGTTGCCAGAATTTCTCTGGAGGTAGTAGCCGGTTTTCATACTTCTCGGTGATTCGGATTCACGCTACCTTGGCTCGAAGCCGTATCAGGGCCTCAGCCCATGCGGGTCCAGTCGAGAACGTTGCACTGACCATGGTCATTTCCGCCTGTAGCCAGGACGGTGCCGTCTGCGCGCAGGCCGAGGGTGTGGGTGGCTCCCGCATCGACAGCGACGATGTCTCGCCATGTGTGGGTGTTGCACTGTCCGTGACTGTTGGAGCCTGCTGTCACGACGAGACCGGATTGCATCAGGCCGATGCTGTGGTGGCTGCCTGCTGCTACGTGGACGATGTCCTTCCATAAGCCCACGTCGGGGCCATTACCGGCTGCCGTGCCGGTACTCAGAACCAGCCCGTCGGCGGTGAGCCCGAGGGAATGCTGGTATCCGGCGGATATGTCGACCACTTCATGCCAGTTGGCGACATTGATCTGCCCGGCTTGGTTGTTCCCGACCCCGACGACCGTCCCGTCGGCGCGGAGACCGAGACTGTGCCAGTCGCCGCAGGCTACTGCAATCACATCGACCCAGTCGTCCACAGCACTTTGTCCTTCCGCGCCGCGACCAGTAGATACGACGTGGCCGTCGGTGGTGATGCCGAGGGAGAAACGCCACCCGGCTGCGATGGCGCGGATGCCTACCCATTCGGTGACATCGCACTGTCCATGGGCATTCCATCCGGTGGCCAGCACCGTTCCGTCTGCTCGCAGGCCGAGGGTGTGAGACTTGCCAGTATTACTGAAGGCATGCACGTTCCCGGCGGCCACAGCCACCACATCTGACCAGTCGGACACGGAGCATTCGCCCGCAGCTCCGTTGCCTACAGCCAATACACTGCCATCGGTTCGTCTACCGACACTGTGGCGGCATCCCGCAGCCAGGACTGGTGGGTGATTGGCGACGGTTGTTTGCACGGCACCAGTCTGGTGGAACGAAGCACTCGCGGCAGCAGCTCAGCGCTCATCCGTGTGCATACCCACGTTGATGACTCGCCCGTCGCTGGCCTTATAGAAGAAGCGAGTCACGCCCCAAGGTTCTTCCGTGAGCGGATGGACAATCTCAACACCGGCGCGACGCGCGCGATCGAAGGCTTCGTGCACGTCATCGACGAAAACGGAAACCTCAGGGTTCACCGGGCCTGAGGCATCGTGTGTCATGAGGCTCAGTTGATGCCCATCGTCATCCGCCAAGGTGACGATCCACCCGTGATCCATAACTGGCCTGAGCCCAAAAACAGCAGTGTGCTCGGCGATTGCCTTCGCCAGATCAGTGACGGTGAGATTAGGGACAACTCGATTAATTCGCATGCCACCCACCTTCGCATGCCATTCACCTCAACACAATACTGTATGAATTGCTAGCGCCGGAGGTGCTGTCATCAGCCTGCCGGAACGCACAAGCCTTTTTGGGGTCTCGACCTGAACGTCGAAAAGCCGGATTGCTACGACGATGGCCGGGTTAGAAACTTTTGTCTGTTTACAGGGTGTGGGCAGGGTCGTGCGCCAAAAGATATAGGTATGCCGTATCTGACGCTGAAGAATTGTGCTTTTTGCCGGGCGGATGTGATCGTGACCAGCCAGTCAGCTGGTCTTGCCGAGACCGTACTGATCTAGTGTCTCGCGGTCAGCCCTGGGTATCGCCGGGAAGAAGGCGGCTGAACGGGAGTGGGGGATGATGGGGCCATGGTGATCGAACGAGTGCTCCCGGAGGGTGTGGCCTCCGCTGACACCTTCGAGGAGATCGAGGAGGCCTTGTTCGATGAAGAGTTATCCAGTATCGAACACGCGGTTGAGCGGCGGGTCCTCGAATTCACGACGGTGCGTGGATGCGCTCGCCGCGCATTGAGTGATCTGGGCATGGCTCGGACCCCGATGCCGTCGAAATCTGGGCACGGCCCGCAGTGGCCGCAAGGAGTTGTCGGGTCGATGACTCACTGCGAGGGCTACCGAGCTGCCGCCGCCGGGTACTCGTCCCAATGGCTATCCATGGGCATAGACGCCGAGCCGGATCTCCCCACGCCCGAGGGCGTCCTGAAAGAGATCTCGCTGCCAAGGGAACGTCGGCTTCTGAAGGCCCTCCAAGCCATTGATCCTTCCCATGCATGGGATCGCCTGCTGTTCTCGGCTAAGGAATCGGTGTACAAGGCGTGGTGGCCGGTGATGCGTCGGTGGCTGGGTTTCGAAGAAGTCGCGGTGATGGTCGACCGCCCGACTGGTGCATTCACGGTGCATGCCCTCAGCGACAACGCTAGGACATGCCCAATGCTCGATGGGGCGCACGGCAGATGGCTGGCCGATCAAGGTCACCTGGTCACCGCGTTGGTGCTGCCATCCCTCGACTCAGGTAAGCGACTCAGCCGGGACTACTTGGCTTGATGTGTTCCTTCTGGGAGCCGTGTCAGTGATACCCCACCGATCGCCGCGAGTGCGGCGGCGGTGATCACCATAGCTGCGGTGAACCCCCACAGCCCGGTAGTGATGCCGGTGAAAAGTGGGCCGCCTGCGAGTCCTGCAGCGTAGGCGAGGTTGTACAGCGCAAAAGACCCGCCGAGTGTCTGCGGCTTGGATTTGTACCCCTGTTCGCTGATGAGAGTCGTAGCCGGAGCCAGCAGTAACGCAGAGGAGAAACCGAGAAGCACCATGCCGATGCAGGTCTGCCACAGTTCAGTGGCGAACCCGGTCACTGTGAGTGCTGCCGCAACCGCGACGACCCCGGTGCCAATGAGCAGCCGCGGGGATGCGGTGGCCACTAGGCGACCGACTATGGGGTTAGCAATGATCGAAGCGAGGGCCGCGAGACCGAAGAGCAATCCGACTATCAGCGTGCTCGCGCCAAGGTGAACAGGTAAGACGGGCTCAATGGCAGACAGTACGGCTGCGCCGACTGCGACGGCCAGGACAATGGAGAATGACCCTGGCACTTTGAGTACCGCGAGTGGCCCGGCGGTGTCGTCGGTCACGTGGGGTGAGTCCTTCACGAGCACAATCCGCAATATCCCATCTGAGAGCGTTACGGCGGTGGCGAATAGGAACGGTGATGCGGTGCCGAAGTGTTCGACCAGGAACCCGGCCAGCGGCGGCCCGATCAAAACACCGAGGGTGACGGTGGATAGCGCGATGCCCATTGACTGGCCGCGCTTTTCCATGGGAGTGGTCGCCGCGATTAATGACAGCGCGGCGACCCAAGACATGCCACCTGCGATGCCTTGGGCGAGGCGGGCAACGAGCAGGAGCCAGTATGGACCTCCTGTGGCGAACAGCAGCGTCGCCATAGCGAGCCCGGCAAGGCCGATCAGTAGCGGGGTGCGCGGACCGTATCGGTCCACGATGAGCCCGGCGAACAAGGTTGCGATGATCATCGCAGCGGCATAGGAGGAAAACAGGACCCCGGTTGCTGCAGGTCCTGCCTCAACGACCGAGGGCAGGAGCGGCAGGACTGGGACTGCGAGGCCGTGTACGAGCATGTCCGTGAACAACGCTGCGGACGATACGATCAGCGCGCGCGTGGGAGTGGTGCCTCCCGTGGGGGCGGTATGTGAAGTTTTCATGTCTAGTAATGGTCTTTCTAGGACAGCAGCCCCCGAACCAGCGCAGCGACCGCGCTTTCGCAGTGTGGGGGTTGTGGAAGGTCTTGTGGGCGGGTCACCGCGGTCACGGTGAGCCCTTGAAGCAGGACAAGTACCAGCCCCGCTGTCTGTGCGGGAGGCAGTGTGCTCGTCACGGAGGTGTCGGCGAGGATTAGTTCGGTCAGGCGGGCATGCCAGTCATCCAGACCGGCTCCCTTCTCCGACGCATCGTCGAATGCCTGCGGTGCGACGAGCACTGTCGAAGATGCCAGCGCACGGAATAATGGGTCAGTACTCAACAGATGCACATACTCCGACAGCAGGCTCGATAGCCCGGTGGCTGCATCTGGGGTCACTTCGGACGGGAACAGTTGGTCGCCGTACTCGCCCCAGCCCCAGGCGAGGGCTTCGCGCAGGAGCGTGGCCTTGTTGCGGAAGTGGTGGTGCAGTGCGCCGCGGGTCACTCCCGCTCTTTCCGAGATCGCCTCGAATGTTGCCCCACGCCATCCCTTCGCGTCGAAGACCATCAGCGCAGCTTCGCACAACGACAAACGCGTGCGCTCCGCGTCCTCAACTGACCGTCTCATACATGCAGGTTAGCATGTATGTATGAGTGTTGTGAACTCTTCTCCCCGGTCAGCAGTGATGCAAGCAGCCGCATCGCTACATCGATGCTCGGGGTGGAATCTGCATAACCATTGCATTGGGCGTGCGGTCCATCTGGCGATGAGGTTCGTGAGATGACAGCCACACCGCGTTGTTTGGTAGACGGTGGTGAGCACTACTAGCGCCACCAGGTTGGTGGTCAGCAGATCGTTAGCGGCGGTCGTTTTGGGTGGAGCGTGCCGCCACGGCCTGCTGAGCCGTGACGGAGTCACAGCATGACTTTGGTGTTGTGTCCCTGGCCAAGTGATTGGCATAAAGCGTCGCTCATGCGACGTTATCTGCATGGAGTTGACCGTCGCGGGCGCAGCGCAGATTGCCGGAGTGAGCCTGCGAACCGTGCAGCGGGCATTGGGGAATGGCAGCCTGGGCACGGCCCGGGTACTCGGGCGACAGGCCACTACAGACGACCTTGCCGTGCAGGCATGGATCCGGACGACATCGCGTGGACGGAAGTGGTCGAGCAGGACACTCGAGGCAGCTATCGATTTGCTATCTGGTGGACGAGGTGAGTCGGTCTCATCGTCCGAGCGGTCAAGGCTGCGGGCGACACTACGTGAGATGACCGCTCGACAGATCGCATCCTCGTCGTGGATTGGCACATGGTCGAGATACCGGACCTTTGGTGAGGTGGACGCCCAACTGATCGGCCCCAGCATCGCCGATCTGTCTTTCTTGGGGATTGTGGCGGGTGAGTCGTGGATGCGGTTTGCCGAGGTGGCCGACCTTGACCAGTTTGAGGCGAACCAGCCGGTTGCGGCAGATCCCGATGGTGACCTTGTCGTCATTGAGCGTTTCCACGACAATCGCGGGGCCAGACAATTAGTGGACATATATGTGCTCGGCGATGCGCGGGAATCCGCTGCTGCAGCCTGCGAGCTGGAGGCGGCTGCTCATTGCTCCAGGGACCGGGTCAGAGCCAGCCAGTGCATCCAAACATTTCGCCAGAACTGGGTGGCCCCTTCATTCCTCGGGTCCACCACCGCGCCGACAACACGCCGCCGTCGTCCCAAGTCTTAGGTCCGGGGCGCCGAGGGTGCAGTGCTGATGTGAGCCGAAAAGGGAGCGCATCTCACCCTCGGCAGGTAACCTTCGCGGATCGTGATCCGGAACGCAGGTCGGCTCAGGTTCACGGCGGTGATGAGTGTTGTTGTTGATGGTGGTGTGCGCTCGTCAATTTTGCCGTGGTGGTTCGTCGGCCATCGCGCTCAGCACGGGGCGCAGTGTCATCCACCACTGGTCGATGGGGCGTCGGTGCTGGGTATCGATGTGCTCTGTCATGTGGGCCAGCGGGTGGCATCCGATGTGGGAATCCTGGAGGCCCAGATACCAGCCTCCTCCCTTGCCGGAGGCCAGCGCGGTGCCCAGCTGGTCGAGAGCTGCCGACGCCATGCGGGTGGCCAGCAGCCGGTCGGCGGGGGTCGGATCGGCGCCCTGCTGCACATGACCAATGATGTGGGTGCGCACATCGTAGGCGCCATCGGCCGCACCTTCGAGGAGTCGCCCGATGAACTCGGTGGTGTACGACTCCGAGGCCCGCTCATTGCGCACGGCCAGGAAGAGCCGCCGTCCCGCGGCGAAGGAGGCCTTGAGCCAGTCGACGTCGGCATTGAGGGCCGACAACGAGATGCCCTCCTCGTTGAGATAGACCCGCTCAGCCCCGCCAGCCAGGCCGCTCATCAGGGCCAGGTAGCCGCAGTAGCGACCCATGGTCTCCACGACGAATGATCTCGTGGTTGCCGACCCGGACATCTTGATCCGGTCGATCGCCTCGACATTTACATTGAGGGCGGTATCGGTGCCGATGGCCACCTCGGTGCCCGGAAGATTGTTGTCGATTGATGCCGGTATCGCGACGAGCGGGATCTGAAAGGCCGGGTAGCGGTCCCGCTCGGCATGCAGCAGGTAGGCGGCCTGATAGGCATTCCAGCCGCCGATCACCAGCAGCGCGTCAATGTGGTTGTCCTCCAGCGAGCGGGCCATCTGGTACAGGTCCTCGGTGACCGGGACCCCGCGACGCAGACCCAGCTCGGCCCCGCCGCGTCCGCTCCACCCGTCGACGTCGTCCCAGCCCAGCTCGCTCATGATGCCCTTGCGCAGCCCGGAGAACCCGTTGTGGATGCCGACCATACGGTGACCACGGGCGATGCCGAGCCGCACGGCTGCCCGGGATGCGGTGTTCATTCCCGGGGCCAGCCCTCCCGCAAGAACGATCCCAATGCGTTTAGCGCCGGAGGGTGCGGTGAAAGATGCTGGCATGGATAACTCGCCAAAGACATCGAAGAGTTCGTTGAAGGATGGACCTCGGGCCGCCATGGCCGCCTCATAGTTCCCGGCAGCGATCAGCTCGGGCACCCGCTTGGTGTCGGAAACCGCTTTTACTAGGGGGATACGGACCACACCGCTGCCCAGGATGCCAATCACCTTGGCGACGTCGGGCTCCGCTGGCGCCAACACCTCATCCACGGCCTCGGCCCCCAGCCACGTCGAAGCCCAGCGGTCATAGGCCGACGGGGTGCCGCCACGCTGCACATGGCCCGGGATGGTGACCCTCGTGTCCTCGCCGAGGGTGTCCTCGATCACCTGACGCACATGGGCGGAGGTGATCGGATTGCCCTGCTGGTCGGTGGCGCCCTCGGCGACGATCACCAGCGAATCGCGACGGCCACGGGCACGCCCGACCCTGAGGGCCTCGCACATCTCGGTCTCCCAGCCAGGGGCGGGTGGGTTCTCCGGGATGAGCACGTAGTCACAACCACCGGCAATGGCTGCGGCCAGGGCCAGGTAGCCGCAGTGGCGGCCCATCACCTCCAGCACGAAGGACCGCTGGTGGGATGCGGCCGTCGAGGAAATCGCGTCGATCGCCTCCATGATCCGGTGCAAGGCGGTGTCTGCACCGATCGTCGAATCGACGCCCACCAGATCGTTGTCGATAGACCCCACCAGCCCGGCGATGATCAACCGGGAATGGGATTCCTTGGTCTGCTGGGAGATCCAGCCGTTGGCGTGGAGCTCGCCGAGCAACGACGGCCATTCGGCCCGGAATGTGTCCAGCCCGGTGAGCGAGCCGTCGCCGCCGATCACCACCAGCCGGTCGATGCCTCGTTCAATGAGATTGCGGGCAGCTTTCAACCGGCCCTCACGGGTGCGGAACTCCTTGCAGCGGAAAGTTCCGATGACGGTGCCACCACTGCCCAGGATGGAACCGACATCATCCCAGCCGAATCGACGGATGCCATTGCCGCCGTCGATCATGCCTTGATAGCCCTCGAAGATGGCGTAAACCTCCGCGCCCCGGCTGATTGCCGCGCGCACCACCGCGCGCACCGCGGCATTCATGCCTTGGGCATCGCCACCGCTGGTGAGTACCCCGATACGGACCGGTGCCTGGTTTGTCATCTGCCACCCCTCGTTGTGTCGTGACGACACCACCAGCCTATGGGCAGGGGTGGGCCCCGGTCACTGGGTGAAGATCGGGTTGCCGTCCAAGACCTCGATGCGGTCCCGTTGCCTTCGCGACCCCTGAACCGACTATGTACTGCGTGTCATCCCCCTAGCCCGTCGAAGTGGGCCAGGCTTTTTCGGACAGCCCAGATAGCGGCCACCAAGGTGAGGACGGCTACGACGGCCAACCCCAACAGCGGCAGGAAGGACCCTTCAAGCACCGAGACTGGAGCCCAGACACCCAGCACCATCGGGAGACCGACGACTAATAGGCCGGACCAGGATCCTGTGAAGACCGTGGGTGGCACCTGCACCAGTCGGAATAGCTCACTGAAGATGTAATCGACAGGGATCTCGCGCTGCAGGATCAACGTCAGGCTGTAGGTCATCACCATCGCGCTGACGACCGAGACCACCGCCAAGACGATCCCCAGCCCCGCAAGGCTCAGTCTCAGCGGACCGATGCTGGTGATCATGCCCCACCGGTCGACGATAGCGAGCGGAAGTACCAGGGCGAGACCTAGCAGGTTGGGGCCGGCGGCCCAGCGCAGCATCAGGATGGTCGAGACCGAGACAGGACGCATCAGATGGCCATCGAGATCACCCTTGTGGGCATGCCTGAAGAACGTGTCGACCGAACTGGCGAGCGACCAGGAGATCAGGCTCACGATCAGCCCTACGTAGTAGAGGTTGAGGACCTGGGAGCGGTTCCAGCCGCCCACCTGTCCGTCGCCGATATCGACCAGGCGTTCAAGGAATGCCAGCCGGAAGGCGTAGGTCACCACGGTAATGACCAAAAAGCCATACAGATTCGCCCGATATTGGAGGCTGCTGCGCACACTGGATACCGCGTATTTCATGTTCACCCGCCCACGCCTTCGAAGCGGCGCATCATGACGCGCCACAAAATCCAGGAAGCAAACGCGAAGATCGCGATGTAGGCCAGTGCGCCAAGCAGCGAGGGGATCGCGAGCCCCACGTCGCGCGAACTCAGGAACTCGGCTGGAGCGGCCAACATATACGCGAACGGATTGTGAGTCATGAACCAGCGCAGGCTGCCACCCCACAGACCGGGAGGCAGCACAGTTCCCCCAAGGACGGTCTGGAGCAGGATCAGCAGCGAGAGCGCTAGATCAGGGCGGGTCGACCAGGCGACCAAGAGGGCAAGTGTGAATGCCACGAAGAAAGTCAGGACCTGACTGACCAGGAGCACGGCCAGGGCGACCAGCAGGAAGGCCAGGATGTCGAATACGCAGACATCGCGGGGCAGCGGCCGTGCCACCACATCAATGCCCAGCGCGACCACCATAACGACGAGGTAGACCGTGCTGCCGCCGACGAATCCGGCTAGACGCTGGAGCCAATAGGGCAGGGGCCGGACAAGGTGAGGATCGAGGGTTCCCCTGTGGACAGCCTCGGAGAATTGCTCGACGACGTCATAGCCGTTGTTGATACGGCTGAGGCCGACGACGAAGACGTAATAGCTGATGAGGGAGGCTAGATCGATACCCACATCCGAGCCCGAGGCGAAGATGGCTGACCAGACGGCAACCTGCAGGAGGATCGGCACCGCAGTGGCCAAGACCATGTCCACGGCCAACGCGCCGCGGTCGACGATCATGGTGCGTGCTTCGGCCCGGGCATATGCCAGGGCGCTGCGTGCCGAGGTGATCGCGAGCATCATCGGTCCGTCTGCTGGAAGCGGTTCAGCAAGGCATCTTCGAGCGTGGGGGCCGACGTCTCCAGGACCAACCCATTGTGACTGGGCTTCAATTCGAGGGCGAGTTGGATGAGATCGTCATGACGCTCTGCTGGGCCCGACAGTGAGACTCGACTGTGGTCGTTGGTGACATCGACGCAGCACCCCTCCCACTGGCTCACCACCTCGAGTCTGGTCAACTCGGCATCGCTCAAGCTGCGTTCGGTGGCGGTAAGCCGCACAGAAACCCCACCAACTACTGTGCCACGTAGGTCATCGACCGAGCCGACGAAGGCCACAGTTCCCTGTTCGATGAGCGTCACGCGGTGGCAAAGAGCGGCAATATCTCCCGCGTCATGGCTCGTCAACAAGACTGACACGCCATCATTGGCCACGACCGACGACAGCCAGCTGCGCAGATGGCATGTGGAGACAACATCCAAACCAATCGTGGGCTCATCGAGCACGAGCAGGCGTGGGGCATGCAAGAGTGCCCCGGCTAATTCGGACTTGACCCGCTCGCCGAGCGACAGTTGGCGGATCGGGCGATTCATGACACCACCGAGGTTGAGCCCATCCACGATCCGCTGTTTGCGTTTCTTATATTCCTCGATCGGCACGCGATATAACGCGCGCAGGGTGGAGAGATTATCGGCGAGACTGAGATCCCACCATAAGGAAGACTTCTGGCCGAACACGACGCCGATCTGGCGGGCTACTTCTTGACGGCGGCGGTCTGGAGCCTGGCCGAGGGTGCGCACCGAGCCAGCCGTTGGGCGCTGGAGACCACATACGAGCTTCACCAGGGTCGATTTGCCTGCCCCGTTGCGGCCCAACAGACCGTGGATCTCTCCGGGGCGAACGACGAGATCCACGTGCGTGAGAGCATCCAGTGGAGACCCTCGTCGCTGCCGGAATGTCTTGCTGACACCTGTGAGCTCAATCGTTGCGGGCACACCAGATAGCGTATCTTCCATCATCGGGCCTTAGGCGCGGTACGCAGGAGCAGGTTGGCGATGGCTTTGGAAAACACATGCGATGAGCCCCCATACTGAAACCGTGACTGTTCGTCTTCACGAATCGTGTGGAGATGGAGCGCCACAAATGTCGATGGCGATGTGAGTATTGCAAACGGTGGCGCTGGAATTGGCCTGAATTGATCTGTACATGCTGTTCGTCCCCGATGCGCAGCACGTGAGTTTTTCGCTGTTCGCCGGTCGTCACGCTCCGGAAGGGACGTTCTCACGCTGCTGATGGCGCCCTCACCTTGACAACGAGTCGGGTGCCCCGCGCGGCTGGCACGGGGCACCCGACTGGTCTGATCATTCAGCAGCAGACACCCATTTGTCAGTCGTGGATGCGGATTCCGTTGATGCGCCGCACCATTTCCACGGCGTGGTGATCGGCGATTCGTAGCTGGCCGTCGAGGCCTGCGATGGAGGTCATCTCCTGGTCGTTCAACTCGAAATCCCAGACGTCGAGATTGGCCTCGATCCGCTCCCGGTGCACCGATTTCGGCAGCACCGACACCCCGCGCTGGGTGTTCCACCGCAACGCCACCTGGGCAGCAGACTTGCCATGGGCCGCCCCGATATCGGTGAGCACCGGATTAGTGAAAATACCGTTCTGGCCCTCGGCGAAGGGGCCCCAGGCCTGGGTGTGCACGCCGAGTTCGGCCATCGTTGCCATGGCCTGGGTCTGCTGGTGGAAGGGATGGCACTCGACCTGGTTGACCATCGGGGTGATCCGTGAATTGAGTGCGAGATCGACCAAGCGGTCGGGGTAGAAATTCGATACCCCGATCGCCCGCACCGCGCCCTGGTCGTACAACTCTTCCAGGGCGCGCCAGGCTCCGTAGTAGTCGTTGAAGGGCTGGTGGATGAGATAGAGATCGAGATGGTCCAACCCCAGCTTGGCAAGTGATGTCGCGAAGGCCCGTTTCCCGGATTCTTGGCCCATGTCTTGTACCCACAGTTTGGTGGTGACGAAGATCTCGTCACGCGGCAGGCCGACCGCCTTCAACGCCGCACCGACGGCCTCCTCGTTGCCGTAGACGGCGGCGGTGTCGATCAACCGGTACCCGGCCTCCAACGCCCACTCGGTGGCCTGCTGGCACTCGGCCAGATCGGGAACCTGGAAGACGCCGAAACCTTCCAGCGGCATTTCGACGGAATTGCTCAATGTGACAGACTGCACTGCGGTCATGATGGCTCCTTGGTTCGGGATGGTCTCCATCATTGCTCGACGATCACCGCAACACCACAGCTCGATCCGGAAATATCGGTGACATCGACTGGGAACCAATCAGTTTTAAGGTGAGGACAAGGAGTATTGCTGTTTTGTGGGTGGTTCGTTTTTCTCAGCCCACCCGGTGCATCCAGTGAAAGATGTCGTCGCGCGTGCCGAACTGGATTCCGGTGAGGTGCTCGCGCAGGGCACGGGTCGTCGCCCCGGGAGTGCCGTCGCCGACGGTGATCTCGACATCGGGTGATCTGAGGCCGACGACCGGGGAGATCACCGCAGCGGTGCCGCAGGCGAAGGTTTCGGTGATCCGCCCCGAGGCGATGCCGTCGAGCAACTCGTCAAGGGTGAGCTCGCGTTCCACCGGGGTGAGGTCGTGATGCGGGGCGAGGGCGAGTAGCGAATCCCGGGTGACTCCGGCGAGGATCTGACCGTTGAGCGCTGGGGTGAGCAGTTCACCGTCGGCGGTGACGGCGAAGAAGTTCATCGTGCCACCCTCCTCGACCAGGCTGCGGGTGGCGGAATCGAGCCACAGTACCTGTTGGCAACCCATGTCGTGTGCTTGGTTTTCGGCGATCAATGCGGTGGCGTAATTGCCGCCGCATTTGGCTTCACCGGTGCCCCCAGCCATTGACCGCGAGTAGTTGGGGGTGATCCACAGCCTCAGCGGATCCGGGTAGAAGGGCATGACCGGCATACCCAGGACGATGTAGGTATAGGCATTCGCGGCGCGCACCCCGATCAGGGTCTCGGAACCGAACATGAACGGACGCAGATACATCGACGCTCCGCCGGTGGGCTCGGGTACCCATGCCAGGTTATGGGCGACCAATTCGACCACCGAGTCGATGAATACCTCCTCGGGCAGCGGCGGCATCGCCATACGTGTGGCGGAGCGGGCGAAGCGGGCGGCATTCATCCCGGGACGGAATAACCACACCGAGGAATCTGGGTGCCGGTAGGCCTTGAGTCCCTCGAAGATCTCCTGCCCGTAGTGCAACGCCGCCAGTCCTGGGTGCATCGGGATAGCCCCGGTGGGCGCCAGTACGAACCCGTGCCAGCCCTGCTCCGGACTCCAATCGGCCCGGGCCATGTCGTCGGTGAACCACCGTCCGAAGCCGGGATCCTTGAGGGCCTCGGCGATCTCGCGGTGTGGGGTGCGTGGGGTATTTCCAGCGATGAAAAGGGCCATGCAGGAAGTCTAGATCCGGCTTGTGAGTCAGGTTCTGCCGTCTCTTTTGCTGGGTTTATGGCCGCTTACGCGCCGTATGTGCCTCCTGTGAGCAATGTCGTGACCGTGCGGCACCCGACCGAGGATAGACACACCCAATTCGGTCAGTCGCTGGGTACAGCAGCTAGATTTGAGTCATGGGAGAAGACAATCTGGAGAACCTCGTCCAGATCTTAGTGGGCATGCAGATGCTCGGCCCTCAGTTGAAATCGACACCCCTTGCTGAGGATTTTCTCTATGGCACAGCGGTGAGGGTTGCCCACGCTTTGTCGGTGGAAGGTGAGTGGGACAGAGTTCTTGCCGCCTGGAACGCCCATGAGATGCTGGCCCGGCGCTGCGCGCATGCCGCGGAGCCGTCGCTGAAATGGTCGTTCCTGCACCAGGCGGCCCTGGGTAACAACGAAACAGCTTGTCGTGTGCTTATCCGATGGGGAGCGAAGATCGATGCCGAGGATGCGGAGGGCAGGAGTGCCATCGATATCGCCAAGATGGTGGGGCACGATGAAATCTGTGGTTTGCTCAGCGAAGCTGCGGAGTATGCCGTGGGGCCCTGGGCACCTCCTCTCGATGCCTGCTGTCTGCCCTCAAGTGCCGCCTGGGATCAAGCCGTCAGGTGGACGGTTCCATGCTTCGACCGGGTCTACTACGGGGGCGTTGTTGTGGAGATCTCCGCGGGCACCAAGGTGTGGGTCGACGACTTCGGTCGGCTTCTCGTTGGTTGGCGGGGTTCGGTCGATCCGCCGCGCAACAAGGAAGGACGCTCACTGATCGCGGGTCAGGACTGAGCGGGTGCGCTCAGCGGTATCGCGCAAGTGAAACCCGTAGACGAGTGCCCAACGGGCGCGTTGAACACAAGGCACCATTCACGGCTCGGGTAGCCGCTCACGTAGCTCGGACAGGCGTATGAGTGCACTTTTCAGGCTCGGGCTTCTCGTCGCAGCCCGGTCAATATCCCAATACTTCTGAGCGAATTCGTTGATGCGGTCCACGTACAACTTTCCCGGGCGACCATGCTGACCCACCACGTCTGACTGCATGCGCTTGTTGCGCGACGACTCCACCAGGTGGAGCAGGGATCTCTTGGCGTGGGGTTCCTCGTCGGGGGCATCGGGCAATCTTCCGATCTGGACACTGAAGTAGCGGGAGAAACCCTCGTGGTCGGCCAACAGCCAGGCCTCGGACATCGACGTGGCCAGGCGAAGCACGAAATGGGGGTTGGCCGGGCTTGGGCCAAGCAACCGTTCACGCAACTCAACCGGGCATGCGCTGTCGCAATCACGCAGGACCACCCAAGGACTGGACGCCTTCGCGGTCTTCGAACAGGCCGCGATCAGTTTGTCCAGATTCCCTGTTCCATGCCGGACGATGATCTGCCCGGTGATTCTGAGGTCCGCATGGTCGAGCAGTTTTTGGGCGATCCCCGTGTCGGCCTTCCCCTCGACGGCGATCCGGACGTATCGGGGACTCATCTCAGGAATGCTCCTCGGCCACCCGGAGCATGGCCTCCACATCCGGTGGGGTGATGAGCCCGGAGACCACCTCTGCCCGCGACAAGATTCCGTCTTCTATATCCGTACTGACCTCGGTAATCGACGAAAGTAGTTCGGCGGTTGTACCTTCCTTTGTCACCCTCAAGACCAGGATTTCCTCCGGGTCGATCCCTTCGTCGTTGATGATCTCGGGGGCATGGGAGGACAAGATGATCTGCATGTCCGTGGATCGCTGAGTGCGGGCGAACAGCGAGGGCAACAGGGAAACCACCGACGAATGCAGGGAGAGTTCCGGTTCCTCCAGCAGGATCGCGGCGGTGGTCCTCGGGGCCTTCACGATGGTCCACAGCAATCCGATGAGACGCAATGTGCCGTCGGAGAACTCGGTCTCGTACTGACCGGTCGGGTTCGCCCGCCAGTTGCGGTAACCGGCCTTGAGGTGCGGGCGGCCTGCCTTGTCCACCTCGATGGTGAGGGATTCGAACTCTGGCACTGCCGCCTGGAGAGCATTTTGGATACGGCGAAGCCACGCATCGCGCGTTCTTTTGGGCGTGGTGTTCATCTGGGCGATGAAATCTCCACCGTAGGGGTCGTTCGGTTCGGGGCTGCTGCGGTTCGCGGCATCTCTGATCACCTGTGGCACCAGGTGGAAATACTGGATGTTTTTGAAGTGATCGGCGATGTCCCGGAAATCTTGGTTGGCGTTGATCTGCTCTAAGTAGGTCTGGGTGAGCCGCTCTCCATCCTTTTCATCCTGGTGATCCGGACGATCCAAAAGATGAGTTCCATTGTGCTCCACGATTTCCCTGGCCACCAGGGGACGGTGATGTCCTGTGGGTTCAGGTCTGAGGGACAGGAGGTAACGCCACCTATCCTGCCCATCTTTGAATTCCAGGTCGATGGTCACCTGTCCATGACCCCGGTTACGGGCGAACAGGCTGCGGACGCGGTTCAAACCACCGCGCCTGGCGAGTGCCTGGGAGAGCCCGATGGCGGACACGTCGGCCATGAAACGCAACACGTCCAGGAGATTCGACTTGCCCGAGGCATTGGGGCCCACGATGAACAGGCGATCTGCCAACGGGAAATCAATGCTGTTGAAGTTGCGCCAATTCTCCACATGGACGTGGGAAATCTTCATGGCTGAATCCTTCCTCAGATAACCTCGATCGTCTGCGACATCAGGTGCCGCTTGCCTGCGGCCAGGCGCACGGTCCGGTCACGCACATTGACTGCCTCGACACACACCATCTGCCGCCACTCGTCGTCGCCGAAATCGGTCATGGCCTGGGATTTCTCGATCCATGGGTTCCAAACCACCGTCTGGGCGGAGCCGACCTTGGTCACCTGGATTGTGCGCCCGGCAGTCTCGTCGACGATGCACACCGGCTCGGCGGAATCATGGATGCGATCGGTCTGCGCGGTGAACGTCACGGCGCCATGCTGAGTGTGACAACGCCCATCGAGACGATCCTCGTAGGCGGATTGATCAAGCCCGGTGATCGAAGTCTTCGTGATATCGCCGACCGCGAAGTAGGTGTGCAGCCCCTCCTCGAAGGTGATCTCTGAGGCACCTGCCTGAACGATGAGCTGCACCTGCAAGGTGGCATCCATCACCACCTGGAGCATCAGCTCGACGTCGTCGGGAAGGCCACCGCGGGTCTCGGTGGGCACCGACGAGGTGTTCAGACACAAGGTGATCGTCGCCGTGCCGCCCGGTGTGACGGTCGCGTCGCGCAGTGACCACTGGCTGGTGCGCGCGAAACCATGCTGCGGGGTGCGGGTCGCCTCGGCGCCGTTGCCGAAATATGGCCACACCAGGGGGATCCCGCCGCGGATCGGGGAACCTGGTGCGAAACGGGAGTGCACGGAGGACCACAAGACCGGTTCGTGTCCCGCGGGTTGCCAGGACAACACCTGCCCGCCATTGAAGCAGATGGTGCCCTTCGCTGTGGGGGTGTCGATTCTGAGGCCTGGCAGCGGTGACTCTACGGCCACGATTCCGTCGGGGAGTTCGATGTCCATGCACCAACGCTAGACCCTGATCAAGATCAGGAAACATCGGGCGGTCAATCGCCTGGGATCGGCCCAAAGCTGGCGTGGGCGACGGCATCATCAGGTAGGGCGTCCCCTACCTAGGGAAACCGGGTGTGTCAGTGATCCGAAGTTCGACTGTCGGCCAGCCCGTTGACCGCAGTCGCTCTTGCCAGTGTGCGCAGGTCATCGGCCGTGAGGCGTGCCCCGGTGGCCGGGTCCACCGGCAACCCGTTGAGCGCGGCCACCCAGTTGGTGGCGATTGCGCTCGCGCCCAGATGTGCGCCGACCAGTGAACCGGCTACCGCTGCGACCGTGTCGGTGTCATTGCTCATGGCGATCGCCGTTGAGATCGTCGTCGTCATCGGCGTTTGGCTGCGAAGTCCGTGGGCCAGGGCGACGAGTGCCTTGGTCAAGGTGATGACGGTGAATCCGTCATCCGGGTTTGTTGGGGATGCGAGGAACCGTTCCCGGCTCGACGAGACGGATTCGTCTCCCATGGCTAGCGCCTCGATCCAGAACCCACGTCGGTCTTCCGCAAGCAGATCGACGATATCTTCGATCACCCAGCCCCGGCCCAGAACTGATCGCCGGATGATCTCGGCGTGAATGATGCACGATTCTGCTGCCAGCGGATCGGCATGGGTCAATTCCGCCACCGCGCGGGCGGAAGCCGCCGTTGCCAAGGGATCGCCGAGCCGGGTCAGCCCGATGATGGCGTTGCGCATCAGTGCGCCATTACCGGCCGTGCGCCCGGTGCGGGCATGCAGATCAAAGGCAGCCTGTCGCATTCGTGCCGACAGGCCGGGCAGCCCGTCATCACCCGCCAACTCGGCGAGTAGGACCCGGGTCTGGTTGCCGATGTCGGTGAAGACCCCGTCGGTATACCACGACAGGAACCCGGCAGCGATCTGGTCGAGACAATCACCGCTTGTCAGATCGGATCCGTTTGCCGAAACCCGGGCGATATAGAGCATCATCTGGGTATCGTCGCTCCACTCTCCCGGTGCGTAGTTGCCGAGACCCCCACCCTTGAGTTCCGCCCCTTCCAAGGATGTGAAGGTGTGGTTCGCGAATTCGAAAGGCACTCCCAGCATGTCACCGACAGCCTGGCCGAGGATGGCCCCTTCCGCCCGGTCCATCTGCTCCATGTTCAGTACCTCGCCCATGGCACAAGGCTATAGAAGGGGCCGGTGAAGGAGCCGGGAGGTCTTTGACCCTCCCCGATGCCTTGGTCTCGCATCCATCTGCCGGAAGGTCCCGGTCCTCGGATGAATGCTCCTCACCCGGGTTGGCTACTGCTCCACAACATCTGCTGGAACGTATCGGCACTGCGATCACCACCTCGGCATCCAGCATCACCACCGCAAAGCCGTGATCTTGCAGGCCCAATGCCAAGGCGGCCAGCATCACCAGACCACGATCAAGATCAGGAAAAGTTGGGAGATCAATTGCCGGGTATCGGCCCGGATCTGGCGCGGGCGAGAGAGACTTGTGACGTCGAGGTTGCCTACGAGAGGGCGCTTCGGTATGCGGTCATGATCGACTGCACGCATAATGTTCCTCGGCAGCCGCGGGAGGGTCCCGTGTGCAGTGACCAGGAGGCTCATCCAGATGACCACGCCTCTCGATATCCTTTCGGTGGAACCTGACCGTCCGGTTTTCCCCCTGTTCATCACCGCGCACCCCGACGACGAGACGATCCAGACCGGCGGCCTGCTGGCATGGCTGCACGACGCCGAGGTGAGCACCCACGTGTTGACCTGCACCCGCGGTGAACTCGGTGAATCGATGCCCGGGGTGCTGCCGGCAACCGTTCAACGTGAGGATCTGGTGCGGGTGCGCAACTCGGAGTTGACCCGCGCTCTGGCGGAACTGGGTGTCGCCGAACACGATTACCTCGGTACCGCTCCTGCCCGGGCCAATGGCTACACCCCGCGCTACTACGTCGATTCGGGGATGCGGGCGACCAACGGCGGCTACGTGCCGATCGACCCCACCAATCCGGTCTCGTTCAGCAATTCCTCGATGGATGACATGCTGGACGATCTACTGGCTCTCGTCGAGCGGGCGAGCCCATCCGTACTTGTCTCTTACCATTCGATTCCCGGCGAGGGGCATCCCGATCACATCACCGCCCACCAGTTGTCCATCATGGCCGCCGAACGCACCGGCCTTCCCTTGGTGGAGGTCGTGCGCAAGGGGACCGATCCGTCGTTCACCTGGTTCGATTTCCCCGCCCAGCGCGAACCGGTCATCCGGGCGCTGAACTGCTACCGTTCCCAGCTCCAGGTCGAAGGTGACTTCTTGTCCCGGGTCAACGGGCACCTCACCGCCCTGCCGCTGCACCTGGGCATGCGTCGCTGGATCACCTAGCAAAGACTTCCCGGCCCGGCAGGCCCACACGGCACGGGCACCGCCGACACCTTGCGGAGTTCGCGCGCTGGTCCGCACGCGCAGCCGGTCGTCCTGCACGCGCACCTGGTCGCCGATTCAGAACAGTCCATCGACCGGTTTAGGTGGGGCGAAGACCGGGTCGACGTCCTCGAACATCTTGGATACCGAGCGCCCGTGGTGAATCCGTTCGATGGCCTCGGCGAACAAGGGAGCCACCGAGATCGTCGTCAGTTCCGGGAAGTTCTTCGGTGCAGGCACGGTGTCGGTGGATGCGACGTCGGTGATGAACTCGCAGGCCCGCAGTTTCTCGACGGCCTGGCCCGTGAACAAGCCGTGGGTGCAGGCCACCGAGGCGCAGAGGGCACCGAAATCCTTCAGGCGGTTGCAGATTTCGACGATGGATCCGCCGGTGGCGATCTCATCGTCCAGCACGATCGCCCGTTTGCCGGTCACGTCGCCGACGATGGAATCGACAATCACCTTGTCGTCGGCGAGACGACGCTTGGAACCGGCGGCCATCTGGATCCCCAGCAGCCGGGCGAACTGAGTGGCGTTCTTGGCGTTGCCCAGGTCGGGGGAGACGACGACGGTGTTCGACAGGTCGGTTCCCCGGAAGTGTTCGGCCAGCGCCCCGAGAGCGGTCAGCTGGTCGGTGGGGCAGCGGAAGAAGCCCTGCACTTGCGGTGAGTGGAGGGCCATCGTCAGCACCCGCGATGCCCCGGCGCTGACCAGCATGTCGGCGACGAGCCGACCGCCCAAGGAGATGCGTGAGGCGTCCTTCTTGTCGGAGCGGGCGTAGGCGTAGTGCGGCATCACTGCGGTGATCTGCGCGGCGGATGCGCCGCGGGCTGCGTCGATCATCAGCAGCAGTTCCATCAGGTTCTCCTGGGTCGGGGGAACCAGGGGCTGGATGATGTAGACGTCGCGCTGGCGCACGTTGACCGTCAGCTGAGCCTGTAGGCAGTCGTTGGAGAACCGGGAGATGCGAGTTGGGCAGAGTCTCGTCCCGAGCCGGTCGCAGATCTGGTGCGCGAGAGTGGGATGGGCTGAACCGGAGAAGACGACGATGTCCTTCACTATGGATATTCCCTTTCGTGGGACCTTTTCGCCGACGGGTGACGTGACAATCCTAGTTGCGCGGGTCTGATCTTGCTGGTTGCGCGCGCCGCATGGCCATCGTGCCGGGGTGCCGCCGGGGCAGTTCGTCCTCTTCGTGTGGTGGCAGCCGTTCACGATTCCAGAAGATCGACCCGTGCGCGCAGGCCCGGGGCGTTGTAAGCTGCTATTCAGCCTTTTCATCTATTCCCCCGACAGATCGAGAGGTGATCATCATGAACTTCTCCCTCGAAGTGAATCCCGAACAGATCCGCAAGACCGGTTCATCGGTGTACATGCACGGTCAGGACATGGTCGCGGCGGTCAACGAATTGTCGCAGAAGGTGAGTTCTCCGACGTGCCTGGGCACCGACCGCCTCGGGCAGGTGCTGCAGCGGATGCATGCCAGGACCACCGCGGTGAGCCTGGAGTATTTCATGGAGGTCGCCCAGGCCACCGAGGATTTCGGGGTCGGCTTGGGCGAGCTGGCCGATGCCTATGAGGAACTTGAGCAGCGGAATCTGGACGCAGTGGGACGCATCTTTTCGGCCGTCGCCGATCTCGGAATGTGCTGAGCCATGGGAATACCGTGCCCGGATTTCCTGCGCCCGCTGCTTGCCGATCTGGGGGCCGAATGGCCAGACACCGATGAATCGGGGCTGAGGGAACTAGCCGAAGGATTCCGTCGCTTCGCGACGCAGACGTCGTGCGGTCAGGTGTCGGTGGTTGCCGAGGTCGATTGGCTGCTGGCGGCCAATCGTGGCCCGGGAATCGACCAGGTCAAGTTGTTCTACTCCCGGCTCACTAAGCTGGCCGGAAGCCACCACCAGGTGGCCTCGACCGGGGCGAATATCCTCGCCGCTAACTATGGTGTGGCCTCGGTGATCGTGCTGGGCACGAAGCTCCGGATCATTGCTGTGCTTGCTGGTTTCTTCGCCCAGAAGATGGCCATCATGGCTGCCCAGGCGGGTGAGCCGAAGGCAGCTGCGGTGCTCGCCGAGGTCGCCGAGCTGACTCGCCGGTTCGCTGCCGAGGTGGAGCAGGTACTCGAATCGGCCACCGAGGCATTGGGGCAGGTGGACGAGACGCTGGCCGAAGCGATCACCTCCTACACCGAGGTGATGATTCCCCTGTTGCAGGGTCGGGAGATGGACAAGCGACGGGAAAGCGGCCAGCTGGAGATACCCGAGGGCATCGACCCGGACCTGGACTACCGCAAGAAACTCGTCAAGAGTGAATCCCCGTACCAGGACCACGCCGAGTGGCTGCCCGGGAATCCTCCCGGGCGCACTACTCAACCGCATGAGGGCCAGCACGAGGGCGGTGGGGTGTGGCAGGCGGTCGGCATGGGGTACGGGGCCGCCGGGCAGGCATACCAGGAGTACGCCACCGGGGTGAAACATCCCGGTCCCGGCGGCAAGGCCCTGGAGATCGTCATCCAGCGCGAGAAGCAGGGTGAGGAGCGTGATGTCCGGTTGGATGGTTTGACGCCTACGGGGGATCGTGCTCCTGGTTCGTTTAACGCCTTCATCGACGCCAAGGATGGCTATGCCTGCACCGCGTCGTCGGATTCTCCCGTGGGAGGATGGGCGCGTGGGCGACTTCTCGACGAGGCGAAACGACAGCTTGATGCGATCGAGAAGAGTTCTCCCGGGGCGGTGCTGGAATGGCATTTCTCCGATCCCCAGGCAGCCGAGGCCATGCGCAAATGCTTCGCTGCCGATAATGACACCGCTGGCAAGGTGTTTGTGTTTTATTCTCCGAAGAGGTGATCGTAGTGGTTAGGGAATCAGTGCCGATGGTGCTGCATTTGCGTTATCCGCGTCGTGCGGAGGGGTTTGAGCGGCAGTGGGAGCAGTTGTATCGGCAGCTTGAGTTGGTTGATCGGGTGGGGACGATCACTCGTTTGGAGATGGCTGTTCTCCCTTTTGAGGATGAGAATTATGCCTTTCATCCGGAGTTGGTGCCCAGGGTGATGATTGAGGGTGATCCGGAGCCGGTGCGTGAGTGGTTGCGGGAGCGTGGTTTCCAGAATCTCTACGAGGAAGACACCCTACTCGGTATATTCACCATTGGTCCTCAGCTGGAAATCGGCATTGACGCGTGGGGTCCACATGTTCGTGTGCGCAGTTCCGAGGTGATGGATCTTGGGGTGTGGCGGGGTTTGTTGGTGGAGATGATGGAGTTGTGGGGGGTGTCGACGGCGGCGATTGCTCCGGAACGCACGATCTGGTCCCAGCCTAGTAGTCATCAGTTGGCTGGGTGGATTACCTATACCGAGAAGCAGTGGGAGTGGGATCCTGAGGTGTTGACTGTGAGTCGGTATGGGGCTGGGTGGTTGCTTGATCCGTTGCCGGGGTGTGAGACGCAGGCGTTGGCTGCTGTTAAGCATATGCTTGATGTCAGTGTTGAGCCTAGTCAACGATCGGATGCGCATTTGCCTGCTCCTTCTGCTGAGGAGGTTGCTTATAGCCAGTGGATTACCGGGGTTGGGCCGCAGCCTGATGGAACGGTCCCGAAATTGGTTGTTGATGGTGTGGGGTTTGATGGGTATGTGGAGCGGGCCGGGAAACCGATTTACCTGAGAGCGCTCTACCGACCGAAATCGTTTGGCTGGAATGGTTCTATTTCGGATTCCTACAGGCAGCATTTCTTGGAGAAGGCGTATATCGATCTTGCTGCGGTGAAGAAGGCTGGCACCGGTGGGATTGTGGAGTGGCATTCCAACGATCCGGTGGAGGCCTACCAGTTGCGTGAGGTTGTTGCTCGCACTGGTGTTCAGGTGTTTTGGAGTCCGGTCCCGAAAGAGTGGAAACCACAGTCATGACCGAATCAACCTACCAAAGCCCCGGCGGAGTGGTCACCGATTATTTGGTGTCGTGATGACTTGTGGGCAGTTCGCCGATGAGATGGCTGGCAAGGTGTTTGTGTTTTATTCTCCGAAGAGGTGATGGTGGTGGGCAAGGAGCAAGTGCCTATGGAATTGGGGTTGCGTTATCCGCATCGTGCGGAGGGTTTTGAGCGGCAGTGGGAGCAGTTGTATCGGCAGCTTGAGTTGGTTGATCGGGTGGGGACGATCACTCGTCTGGAAATGGGGCTCAGCCCTTTCGAAGATGAGAACTATGCCTTTCATCCGGAGTTGGTGCCCACGGTGATGATTGAGGGTGATCCGGAGCCGGTGCGTGAGTGGTTGTGGGAGCGTGGTTTCCAGAATCTCTACGAGGAAGACGTGGTGTTCACCATATTCACTGTCGGTCCACAACTGCATATTGGTTATCTTGGTGGCGGAGACGTCACGGTGAAGAGCACCGAGATGACTGATCTTGGGGTGTGGCGGGGTTTGTTGGTGGAGATGATGGAGTTGTGGGGGGCATCGACGGCGGCGATTGCTCCGGAACGCACGATCTCTTATCACCATGGGAGTCGTCAGTTGGCTGGGTGGATTACCTATACCGAGAAGCAGTGGGAGTGGGATCCTGAGGTGTTGACCGCGACTCGTCATGGGGCTGGGTGGTTGCTTGATCCGTTGCCGGGGTGTGAGACGCAGGCGTTGGCTGCTGTTAAGCATATGCTTGATGTCAGTGTTGAGCCTAGTCAACGATCGGATGCGCATCTGCCTGCTCCTTCTGCTGAGGAGGTTGCTTATAGCCAGTGGATTACCGGGGTTGGGCCGCAGCCTGATGGAACGGTCCCGAAGCTGATCGTTGATGGTGTGGGGTTTGACGGGTATGTGGAGCGGGCCGGGAAACCTATCTACCTGAGAGCGCTCTACCGACCGAAATCGTTTGGCTGGAATGGTTCTATTTCGGATTCCTACAGGCAGCACTTCTTAGAGAAGGCATACATCGATCTTGCTGCGGTGAAGAAGGCTGGCACCGGTGGGATCGTGGAGTGGCATTCCAACAATCCGGTGGAGGCCTACCAGTTGCGTGAGGTTGTTGCCCACACTGGTGTTCAGGTGTTCTGGAGCCCGGTCCCGAAAGAATGGAAACCACAGTCATGACCGAAACAATCCACCAAAGCCCCGGCGGAGTGGTCACTGTCACCGTTGAAGACGGTGAGGTCACCGAGGTGAAGGTCGCCAGCGGCTACCTGTACCGGGAAGCCGAATTGGAAACCGCCATCGCGCATGTGATGAACGACGTCCTCACCCAGCGTTTCGCCCACATCCAACAGCTCAGCCGGGCCAATCTCGACGAGGTCAACGACCTGGTCCGCGCATCCGACCAGCAGGTCCATGAATGGCTCCACGAGTTTCGTCAACTCGCGGCGGAGTTCCCCCGGATGCCGCGCCCACAGTGAGTGCGGAACCCCATTGCCGTCAATGCCCGTGGGGCCGGCGATCGAGGTGCTCTGCGTTGTCTCCTGGGCGTGCATGGGAGAATTGATGCCATGGCAGAACAGGACGGCTCCCCGGCGATTCCCCCGTGGCGACGTACCACCGCATCGGGTGCCCCGTGGTGGACGACGAACTACCAGCCGGGGGTTCCGGTCGACATCGAGCTGCCCACCGAGCCACTCACCGCCCTGCTTGATAAGGCAGTCCGCGATGGTGGAACCGAGGTAGCCACCCAATTCTTCGGCGCCGAGATGACCTATCGGCAGCTCGGTGACCGCGTGGCCCGGGCGGCGGAAGGACTACGCCGACTCGGGGTGACCGCCGGTGACCGGGTCGCCATCCTGCTGCCCAATTGCCCACAGCACCTCGTCGCCTTTCATGCCGTTGTGCGACTCGGTGCCGTCGTCGTCGAGCACAATCCGCTGTACACCGCGGCCGAATTAGAGAAACTCTTCGAAGACCACGGCGCCCGGGTGGCGATCGCCATGGATTCGGTGATCGACCGCATCGACGAGATGTCGAAATACTCCCGTCCCCGCATCGTCGTCGCAGTGAACCTACTCAAGGCCCTTCCGCGAAAACTACGCATCGCCTTGTCACTGCCAATTCCCGCGCTCCGCAAGCAGCGCGCCGCGCTCACCTCAGGCACCAAGGGGACCCTCTCCTGGGAGTCGCTGCTCTCCTCGCGGCGACTGGCGTCGTCCCACCCCAAACCGGGCCTGCACGACCTAGCCGCCATCCAGTACACCTCCGGAACCACCGGTCGCGCCAAAGGCGCGATGCTCACCCACTACAACCTCTTCGCCAATGCCCGCCAGGGTGAGGCGTGGATGGTCGGTGCCGAACCGGGCAAGGAAACCTCCTATGCCGCCCTGCCGATGTTCCACTCCTTCGGAGTCACCATGCACACCACCTTCGGGGTGCTCAAACGTGCCCGGCAGGTGCTATTCCCCAAACCCGATATCAAACTGATCCTGGCAGCGGCGAAGAAAAACCCGCCGTCGATCTACTGCGTGGTGCCCACCCTCTACCAGCGCACCGCAGAGCAAGCACGACGGCAGGGCATATCGCTCGCATCGGCCCGATGGTGCATCTCGGGGGCGGTAGCCCTGCCCGATCACACCCGCGAACTGTGGGAGTCGGTGTCCTCCGGGTTGCTCGTCGAGGGCTACGGCCTCACCGAAGCCTCCCCGGTTGCCCTCGGCAACCCCTTCTTCCCGTCGCGACGTCCCGGCACCATCGGGGTTCCCTTCCCCTCGACGCTGATGAAGGTGGTCGACGTGGACGATCCCACCAAGGAGGTCGGGGTCGGTGAGCCCGGGGAACTGCTGCTCAAAGGCCCGCAGGTGTTCCAGGGGTACTGGAACAACGAACAGGAGACCCGCAACACCCTGATCGACGGCTGGCTGCGCACCGGGGACGTCGTCACGGTCGATGAGGACGGGTTCACCACCATCGTCGACCGCAAGAAAGAAATCATCATTACCGGTGGTTTCAATGTCTCCCCGTCCGAGGTGGAAGCCGAACTGGTGAAGCACCCGGATATCGTGCAGGCCGCAGTGGTGGGGATACCCACCGAGCGCGGTGACGAAGAGGTGGTGGCCGCGATCCTGGTCACCGACGGCTTCGTCGCCGACGATGAGACGCTGCGTGCCTGGGCGAAGCGGTCACTGACCGCCTACAAGGTGCCACGCCGGTTCGTCGTCCTCGACGAGCTGCCCACCTCCCTGCTGGGCAAGGTGCTGCGTGGTGAGGTGCGCACACTGCTGACCGAACGCGAGGGCTGAGAACCCGGGGATCTGAGTCATGAGAGCCCCGTGATCACCCCGTCGTCGGATATGTCGATGCGCTGGGCGGAGGGAGTCCTCGGCAGTCCCGGCATACGCATGATGTCGCCGGTCAGGGCGACGACGAAACCCGCTCCCGCATTGACCACGAGTTCCCGCACCGTGATGCGGAACCCGCGTGGCGCACCTGTCAGCGTTGGGTCGTCGCTGAAGGAGTACTGCGTTTTCGCCAGGCACACAGGCAGCGTGTCGTAGTCGGCGAGTTCCCGCAATTGGCGGCGGGCCGTCGGTGTGAAGTCCACTCCGTCGGCGCGATACACCTTCTTGGCGACCGCCTCGATCTTGGTCTGCAGCGAGTCCCCGGGCTGGTAGGTGTTCCGCAGCTGCGACGGTGTCCTCGCGGCTTCCGTGACGAGACGAGCTAGATCCTCCCCACCAGCCCCACCTCGGGTGAACACGTCACAGGGGGCTGCGGGGACGTTCAGCATGGCGCAGTGGTCAAGGATCTTCCGGACGTCCTCGGGTGAGTCGCTCGGGAAGCGGTTGAGCGCCACCACGATTGGAAGCCCGAAGTCCCTGAGGTTCTCGACGTGCTGGGTCAGGTTCTCCAGCCCCTGCTCCTCCAGCGCCCTGACAGTGGCCACCACCACTGCCACGTCGGGTCGCAGACCGCTGGCCGGGGCGACAATATTGCAGAACTTTTCGGCGCCCAGGTCTGCGCCGAAACCCGCCTCCGTCACGGTGAAGTCCGCCAATTTCAGGCCCAGACGGGTGGCCAGCACCGTGTTGGTGCCGTGCGCGATGTTCGCGAAGGGGCCTCCATGGATGAGTGCTGGAGTTCCCTCGATGGTCTGCACGAGATTTGGTTTGATGGCGTCTTTCAACAGAACAGTCATCGCGCCCTGGGCATCCAGGTCGGCCACTGTCACTGCTCGGCGGTCATGGGTGAGGCCGACGACGATGCGGCCCAACCGCTGCTTTAGTTCACCGAGCGAATTGGCCAGGCACAGGGTGGCCATCACCTCACTGGCGACGGTGATATCGAAGCCCGACTGGTGGGGCATCCCATCGGTGGGTTTGCCCAGACCGACGACGATCTGGCGCAATGCCCGATCGTTGATGTCCATCACCCGGCGCCATGTCACCCGCCTCGGGTCGAGATCGGTGGTGCCGTGGTGGAGGGCGTTGTCGATGAGCGCCGACAACAGGTTGTGGGCGGTGGTGACCGCATGAAAGTCGCCGGTGAAATGCAGGTTGATGTCGGCCATGGGCAGCACCTGCGCATAGCCGCCGCCTGCTGCGCCGCCCTTCATGCCGAAGCAGGGGCCGAGTGACGGCTCCCGCAGCGTCACGATGCAGCGCTGCCCGATGCGCTGGAGGGCCATGGCCAGCCCGACGCACACTGTCGTCTTGCCCTCACCGGCCTTGGTGGGGGTGATGGCGGTGACCAGCACCAGCTTCCCGTCGGGGGAATCCTTGAGCCGGGACAGCGCTGACAGCGACACCTTCGCCTTGTCTTTGCCATACGGTTCGAGTTCGGTGGGCAGCAATCCGGCGTCGGCTGCGATGTCGGTGATGGGTCTGGTCTTTGCCTGCGTGGCGATCTCAACGTCAGTCAGCATCTGTGCTCCAGGAGGGGGCCTGCACCTGCTACGACACTACCTTCTTGCACATCAAAAGCAGGCAGATGCGGTGTTGCGCCATGTGCTGACGCCTAGATAGTGAGGCCGGGCACAACACATGAGGCTCACGGCTCGCAGGAGAGGCTCCGCGCGGGTTCGCGGAAAGGTGAGCAATCTGAGAAGAAGATGAGACGCGGGCACAGATGCTCCGTAAGATGCTTCCTGCAGCTCTTCAGCGTCGGGGGCTTCAACGGGAGGGGCCATGAGCAGCACACCAAGGAACACATGCAGCGGCATTGGTTGGATGCAAGATGAGCCCTGTGGTCGCGGCGTCAAGCGCTACGATCCGACCGGGCCCATCTTCATCTCGTACCGGCAGAGCGACGGAACCAAACTCGCCGAGCAACTCGATCGGTTCCTGCGCGCAGGCGGTTTGGTTCCTTGGCGCGACCTCGTCGACCTGCCTCCCGGCGAGACGACGCGCCGAGTCCGCCAGGCCTTTGCCGAGGGCATTTCCGCGGCGGTGCTGCTCGTCACGCCCGAGATCGGCAAAAGCCAGTTCGTTCGGGACGAGGAATTGCCCGAACTGCTCGCCCTCGAACAGGAACCCCACGACTTCAGCTTCCTCGTCCTCAACACCATCCCCAAAACGGACGAGAAGGCCTCCGGTGATGGCCGATCGCGGGGAGACGGTGTGGAGGCCGACCATCTGCTCTGCGGGTGCGCACAATCGAAGAACGCCATCAATGTGCAGGCCCCCGACTGCTTGCTGGGAACCACCGGCCAGCCGCTGAAGAAGCTGAAGCAGTATGGCCTCGCTGAGTTACGTCAGCTGTACCGGGATCTCCTCTACCGTCGACTCGGGCATCTCATGAGGCCGACGGAGCGATACCTGCCGGTCGGCCTACCCACAGGTGCCGTCGAAGCGATCTCCAGCATCAATAGGTGGTTATTCGGTGACCGGGGGATCGGCGACGGCGAGATCACCATTCAGACGCAGACCCGCCCGGTCCCTGACGCCCATACGCGCCGTTCCGGCACCACTTACCTCGGTTGCGAGCATGACCTCGCCATCCGGTTGCGCCAAGACCCGACCACCGGTATCCCTGCGGTAGAGGACTACCGGTATCTCAAGGAGACTCTTCCGATCATGGTTGATGCTCTCTATGCGCACGGCGTGAGTGGCGTGAGGCTGACCGGGGGCGGCCACTTCAGCCTCGGCTGGGCGCTCGGTGCCGCGTTGCCCGTCACGCGCCAAGGCGGCCTGCATGTCATCGACCTTGACGGCTGCGAGTGGACCGATACCAACAGCGATGGCGACCAGGAGACGTTCCACGCGGTCCCGAAGGATGTCCAGCAAGACCTCGACCCTCCACGCAGCGTTGCCGTGTTGATCCGCAACAGCACAGAGCAGAACATGCAGATCTTCGAGGAGCTTAAAGCCGCCTGCGACGAAAGTTTCCAGATCGTCATCGAGAGCTGCAGCGGGGAGCACCATTATCCGGCCAACGAGGGCTCCCGACTGGCCCAGGAGATCGCAAGAGAGTTACGCAAACGAGGCGCAGGCAAGGAACTGCACATCGCTTGGTCGGCGGCAACGTCGCTTGCGCCCCTGGTCGCGAGGAAAACCAACACCCTCAACTGCGTGTTATACGAGCTGACCCAGAATCCGTCCGCGACCAAGCAACACTACAAGAAGGTGCTGCGCGTGGTCGCGGGCATGCCGAACGGCCCGATCGTTGAGGTCTTCGACGACTGTGATCTCCTCAGCGAGCCGCCTGCTTGCGAGCCGACAAAGACTCTCGTCAACCTCACCCCGCACGTGGTGCGGCTATACCGCGACGGCGTGGTTGTCAAGGAGTGGCCTGCCCCCGACGACGATCAGTGGGTGCGCGTGGGGGAGAAGCGATGCTCCGCGCCGACTGTGCACAACGATGATCTTGAGATCCCAGTCACCGTCATCACCTCCGGCGACCTCGTCGGCGAGCCGCCGGAGGTGCCTGGGGTCGGCTACATCGTCCCTCGCTTGTCGGCGCAGGCCTCCGGCCGCCGAGACTTCTACTTTCCCTTCGATGAGGTCCGTGACGAGGAAGGAAACATTCTCGGGGCCAGGGGCCTGGGCCAGTTCCCACCGAAGAGTGGGGGCTGACATGCCGTGATGCCACAGCACCGAGCGGCCTCTGCACCACGTACTCGTAATCAGCGTCGATTTGGTCGCCGAGCCCCGCTTCTTTGGCAATGTCAACCACGTTGGTTTGGCTTGTGATGCCACCCACCTGAACTCCGAACCAGGAGATCGCAGCCGTCGTCGCCCCTTGTTCGCCGCGCTGCTATTCGTCGACTCTCACGCCCACCGAATGAGGCTTCGGCTGCATTCGCACAGCATCGATCCAGCAAGCATCCCGTAAGGCAACACCCTTGGGAGGAAAGCCCATGACCGATTTCGTCAACCCCTACACGTTTGTGTCGTTGCCCCAGAAAGTGGTGCGCAGCAAACCCCTCGGGCACGACCCCGGCCCCGACGATGCCCGCGACCGGTATATCGGCACTCTTAACGTCACCTGGCACCTTCACTCACCGCTCGCCATCCCGCCTGCAGAATGGGGCAGCATCGGCGGCGAGGTCCGCATCCCCGGCAGCTCCATCAAGGGTGCGGTCCGCAGCACCCACGAGATGCTGTTCGGCGGCTGCCTGCGTCAGGTCGACCTCGGCTACCGCCCCACCTATCGGCAGTTGCCGTTGCCCAATATGGACCCGCTCAAAGGCTGGCGGATGGCCGTCGTCCTTGATGGCGACGAGGTTCTGCTGTGCGAGGAGGAGAAGAAGCGGTCGTCGGTGGACTCGGAAACGCTACGCCAACGCTTTAGAGGAAAAGCACGAACCGGCGACGTCATCGCCGTCAACTCCGACAAGGATTGGAAGATCAAGCCCAAGAGGCGGGTGGCGGAGCGGTTCCAGGTGCTGCAGCGCCCAGCTAAGGTCAGCGGGTATGAGGACCTGGTCGGCCACTATGTCGTGCTGATCACCAAGGAAGGTGCGCGCCGTGAGGAAATCAAGGTCAAGGACAAGGTCTCGAATAAGAACAGGACTGTACGCGCTAAGTGGTATTGGTCGCTGGGAAAGCTGACCCGGGAGCACGCGACCATCTCGGATGAAGCTAAACACGACTTCGGCTGGGCGATGATGGGGGCCCGCCCCGATGACAAGCGTTGGGTTGACGTCAAGCGCAAGGGGGTCAAGCTCGGTCAGACCCGCGGCAATACGCATGCTCTCGAGCCCGGCAGCGTCATTTGGGTGAAGGTGTGCGACGGCAAGGTCACCGCCATCAAGCTGAGCCAGCTCTGGCGCGAGCGATCCGGGGAGTCCCTAAAAGAATCCGGGGAGTCCCTAAAAGAATCCGGAGAGTCCCTAAAAGAATCCAAGGATTCCCTGAAAGACCGCATCCCGGAGCAAATCCATCCGTGCTCTGGTGAAGACCTGCTGCTGTGCCCATCGTGTTCGGTGTTCGGGTCGGCCGACACCCTTAACGACAAGGCCATCACCGATGAACGTCGCCGAGAGGGTGACCAGCGGTCCTATGCTGCGCACGTCCGGTTTGGAGCGGCGGTCGGCGTCGACCTGCAGGGCGACGAGGTGACCTTGGCTCCGCTCGGGCAGCCGCACCTGGGTGCCGGCCTGACCTACCTCAACCCGACGCCGGAACCTCCCACTCCCAAGTCGCGCGATATGCGCCGGAGCCGCTGGGACAGCGACGGCACACAGAGGCGTCAGTTGCGGGGTCGCAAGTTCTACTGGCACTCCAACCCAGAACGCCAGCTGGAGCATCTGCAAGACCCCCAGAGCGCCACGAGCGTCCCCGGTCGGCACCTGAAGCGCGAACATCACAGCGACGATATGTGCACCAAGGCCCAGCTGGTCACGGTCGGCACGTTCCGGCAGACGATCACGTTCGATGGCCTGGACAGGTTCGGCGTCGCATCGCTGCTCGCATCGCTCTGCCCGGAGCGCATTCTTGGCGACGGTGAGTTCGCCCTGCACTTGGGTCGCGGCAAGCCGCTCGGACTCGGCTCGGTGACCGCCGAGATCACCGCCGCGAGAATCATGACGGTGTCCGCCCGTTACGGCGACAAAACGGAGACCCCGCTGGAAAAATTCGTCGTCAAACCCGAAGAGGTGAAGGCCCGCTGCGGCGACCTCGACGCCATCCACGATGCTGCCCGCAAGGTGCTCCACCTTGACGGGCTGGGTGAGAACCGGTGGAAAGTCACCTACCCGACCACTGTGGGGTGGAAGCAGTTCGGTTCCAAGGAGTTCGACGAGTCCTTCAAGTTCTTCAAGGACTTCGGCGGCCCGGCCCAGTCCGATGGCAAAAAGAACGCCAGCTGGAAGCCCGGAGCCTGGAAACCCATGCCGGAGATCACCGACGACGACCAGAGTAATTGGAGTGCGAAGTGACAACCTACGTCGTGATTGGGGCGAAACGGATTCAGCAGTGGATCGCCCGCACCCCGCGCCTGGCCCTGACCAAAGGCGCATCCCACGCCCTCACCACCCGCACCTCCTGCAACTACCTGCGCGACAAGCTCCCTAATGGGCTCCGCCTGAGCGGCGAGGTGCCCGACATCGCCGGCGTCGTCGTCCTGGAATCGGATGATGGGGTCGCCGACGATACTGTTCGCGCGGCCATCACCATGGTCGCTAAGGATCTGCCGGGTCTGGAGTGGAGCGCCTGGGTGTACGAGGCCGCCAGCTACGTCGAGGCCTACCAGTACACAGGTGGCGGGCAACGCTGTGCGCGGGTATACCACGTTGTCCCGGCCACGCGCCGGTTGCCGATGCTCGCCGAGTGCGAGGGGTGTCACGAGGAATCCGCTGAGCGTGCCGTGAACTTGCCGGACGGCAAGGGGAGCTACGGTGCCGACTGCGTCGTGCGACGGGAGGCTTTCAAGGAGTGGAAGGACACACCGAAACCTCGCGAGGACGGCGTTGCGGAACCGGAGATGTTCGAGCATCTCACGAAGCTCGAAGAGCCGGGAGATGACGACCACCCCGTCCGCGCGATGGGCCGCCGCGATGCCGACAACCACCTCGCGCTGATTCTCGCTGACGGCAACCGCATGGGTGACTTTTTCAAAGAGGTTGCTCAGCTGAAGGATCCGCAGGCACACAAGGCCTTGTCGAAGGCCCTCGACGACGCCACCCGGGAGGCCGCGAGACGGGCTCGCGAGGCCGTCATCGCCACGATGGTGAATCCTCGGTACTGCCCGGATGTCCTGCACTACGTCGGCGGCGACGACGTCATGGCCAGCGTCGCAGGCCGGTTCGCCTGGACCTGGGCGGTGACCCTGGCCGAGGCCTTCGAAATCGAGTTTCAAAGTCGCGTCGAAGCCTTCGAAACCGAGTTTCAAAGTCGCGTCAACGACGTGTGTGCCGACCGCGGTTCAAAGTTTGAGGAAGTCAAGAAGGCTGCGAAGTCGGCCAGCCTCGGTGTGGGCATGGTCTTCACCCACGTCAAGGCACCATTTGCGGGGGCCCGGGAGTTGGCCGAGGAGATGGAGAAGATCGCCAAGAAGAAAGGTAAGGGCGAGAAGTCGTACATTGCGTGGGCTGATACCACCGTCGATCACAAGGCGCTGGAACGCAACGTCATCGACACCGAGCTGGCCTTCGAAGAACTGCGCGGGGGTCACGTCCTACGAGGCCTCGGCCCCAGCGCCCGCAGTGCCCTGAAGCAGGAACTTGATGCGGGGCGGGACGCCGTCGCCTGGGCCACGCGTACCGGGCGGCCCGAGACCGCCAAATACCTGGAAGGCCACTGTGAGGACCAGGTTTACGCCGACCTGGACCGCGCTCGCTGGTGGCCGGTCGTCGAAGAGATCAAGGAGGGCCAGGAATGAACCTGACATTCGAAGTGACATTCCACACGCCGTTCGTGATTAGCTCAGGTAAGGCCCTCGATGGCCTGGACCACACGATCGACGAAGAAACCCCGTTCCCTAGTTCCGCGGTCAAGGGGCTGCTGCGTGCCCACGCGGAGCACTGGCTTGGCCTGCCGAAACCCCTCGTGGGCGAGGTGTTCGGGACAGCCCGCAAGGGCAGCGACTGGATCTTCTCCGACGTCACCGTGGAACGCATCGGCACCGGGTCGTTGGAGCACGGCGTCGAGCCATCGCTGTGGAACCGGGTGCGCGTCGACGAGAACGGCCGCGCCGAGGAACGCGCTCTGGTTGCGGGCCAACAGTGCTGGGCCGAGACGGGCGAGTTCACCATCGCCTGGAGTGGCCCGGGTAAGCCCCCGAAGCTGCACGTCCTAGTGCTGCGGGCCTCGGCCCGTGACGTCGTGAGCATTGGGCTGAACCGCCGCCGTGGCTTCGGTTGGGTCACGATTCGCGACGCCGAGCCCTGGACCGAGGACGACAGCCGTGCCCTGCTGGGCGTGAAGGAGGAGTCGTGAGATATCAACTGACGTTGCAGTTCCAGACGCCGTTCAGTGTGGGTGTCGGCAACGAGGCGTTGTTCCACACCACCACCCAACGAGTGATTCCCGGAGCCACGCTGCGGGGTGCCCTGGCCGCGCTATGGTGGCGCAGCTTCGATTCCGCCGACGACTTCGCAGCTTTGTTCGACGATGACCTCCTTGTCACCCAGGCCGTCCCCGATGGGGCGAGGCTTAGGACCACCTCGACCGTGGCCTGCAAGTATGGCGCTGAACCTCGCTGTGGGGAGGCCGTCTATGACCGCGCGCTGTTCGTCGCCTCGGGTGAGGCCTGGAACACCGGGGAGTGCCCGCGCTGCGGTGGGCCGCTGACGGCCAAGCCTGGGTGGAGTGACCTGCCCGATCCGGTGCGGCGCGGCCGCGTGCAGTTGGAGGCGAACGAGACCGCCGAGGACGGGCGACTCTACTCCCGTGACTACGTCGCAAAGGGCATGTGCTACATCGCCGAGATCGAGACCAGTGCCGATCTCTCCTGGCTTGACGACGCCACCGTCCGGATCGGGCAGGGCCGGTCCCAGGACCGTGGCCGCGCCATCGCCACCGTCACGCAGCTGGAGGAGAAACCGCCGACGTGGCGCGATGAGCCGGTCGCCATCCACCTGACCAGCCCCGCGATCATCACCGACAAGTGGGGCGCGCCGAGCCTGGACCTCGACGACGTTGAACGTGAGCTGAAGCGGATCAGTGGCGATGACCTGACGCTGCGTCACCACCCCGAGTGGGTGCGCAGCGAACTGGTGACCGGCTGGCATGGGCGCAGCAACCTGCCGAAGGTGCCGGACTGGGCATTCGCGTCGGGGGTCAGTTTCGTCGTCGATGGCCTCACCGCCGATGGTTGGCGGCGGCTGCGGCGCGGTATCGGCTGGCGCCGCATCGACGGCTACGGCCAGCTTGCGATCACCGGCTGGGAGGTGACCAATCGGCCCCCTTTTGACGTCACGGCCGAGTGGTGGGAGAAGGAGGGCGCCGAGTTACGGAAACACAAGAGTTGGGGCGAGTACAAATCGTTGCTGCGGATGGCCTGTATCAACCTCTCGGACACCAGCGAGGTGTCGGAGGAAAAGACCCAGCGCAACCTCAAACAAGTGCTGGACAAGGCTCCGCCCCAGTTCCACGACAAGCTCCGGGAGATCCTGGCCCTGGAGCCACGGCAGCTGGAGCAGCTGGCCGGGCTGTTGCGGTCGAACAAAAACAAGAGGAGGAAGTGATGCCCCGCTACGCGACACTGATGCGGTTCGACCTCACCATCGACACCCCCTGGGCGATCGGCGCGTTCACGCGCTCTGGGACTACCGGCGAGGATGCGATCCAGGCACCTATCCAGCGCAGGCCCGACGGGTCGGTGTACCTGCCGGCGACCTCCCTCGTCGGCGGGCTGCGCGACCACCTCGGCGAGGCGGCCTCCCGCTATCTGGGTGCCGAGAAGGGTGGGGATACGGTGCCGTCACAGATCCGGGCGCTCGGCGCGAACATCGTCGGACAGGTGCAAACTGAAGAGGTCACCCAGGTTTGCATCGACGCTCACCGCCGGGCCGCCAAAGGGGGGCACCTGTTCACCCGCGAGGTGGTTCCCAAGGGCACGAAGGTGCAGTGGTGGCTGCTGTGGGACCGCGACGATGCCGACCCAGCTGGGCTTGATGCCTTCCTCGATCTGGCGGCCACATGGCAGCCGGTCATCGGTCGACGCCGCACATCGAACCAGGGCTGGGGCACTCTCCAGGCCATCCACCACCACACCATCGACCGCCGCGACCCGGCCGACCTGACCTGGTGGCTTGATGAACGACGCGCCTGCCTCGTACCCGATGCCGACCTGACCGGCTGGGAGACGCGGCCAGGCGAATCCCCTTCGTCGGAACCCTCAATCGAGTACCACTTTGAGGTGGCCGACCCGCTGCGCATCGGCGACGGTCAACCTTCACAGAACGCGGACCCGGACAAGAACAATGTGCTGTACACCAAGACCGAGATGCCCGCCGACTCGTGGCGCGGTATTTTCCGGCACCGCATCGCACACATCCTGAAGGTGACCGGTCGGGAGGCGAAGGGGATCGACGAGCGGCTGTTCGGGTCGGCGCGGACGCAGGGCGAATCCCTCGACGGCGGGACACGCGGGATCCTGCGGTTCGAGTCGTCGCCGGTGCAGCTGCCCGACGGCACCACCCCCGAACCGGAAAAGCTGCCGTGCCTGACACAGGTCGCGATTGACCGCATCTCCGGCGGCAGCCTAATGAACTCGCAGACCACGGCGGAGGCCTCGCACGGGTCGCTGTACTCGGTGCACTACCTGCCGCCCGGCTCCACCCTGAGCCTGCGCATTCATGAGCTGCAGCCGCTCACCGACGAGGAACGCGACCTGCTTGAGGCCGTCGTGTGTGACCTCGACGAGCAGATCATCGGAATCGGCGGCGGCACGACCCGCGGTTTCGGCTCACTCAAGCGGAAGGAGACTGAATAATGGCTGACTGGTTCGCTCGCCCCCTCGCAGAACGCCCAGAAGGGGAGTTCTTCACCGCCTATGCCTGGGCCGACCATACCGGCTGGCATTTCGCGCCCGAACCGCCAGAACGCGTCGTTCCGACCGGTCATATCTGGGCCTGGGGCGGGAACGACTGGGCGGCGTGGCGGGAGGAGACCGACCGATGCGCCGGCCTGTGGCTGCGCCGCGCCGGCGTCATGCCCATCGGCGACGGTTGGGAGAAAGCAGATGTCGTGGAACTGGAGCCACAAGGTGAACCACCCCTGCCGTCGCTGCACCGCGACACGCGGTTCTTCCGCAGCGACGAGGGCGACGCCAACTGGCATGGTCAGCCGGTTCGCATCCTGCGGGTGATAGCCCCGGCGCGCGTCGACCTGTTCGACTGCCCGGCGGTGACGAGGTGAGCTCATAGGTCCCTTCACCATCGAACGGTTGACCGCAACCCGGGAGGAGGTACTTCTGAGATCGGTTAACACCTGCGTGGTGGGGCAGTGGCCGATCTTCTGACTAGTTTGGCAGTTCGGAGCGGTACCAGGCCACTGCGACCTGGGTTCGGTTGCGTAGCCCAGTTTTCGCTAGGACTGTGCTGATGTGGTTGCGCACGGTTCCTTCGCTCATGAACAACCGTTCTGCGACCTGCGCATTGTCCAGCCCCTGCGCTACTGCCTCGACCACTTCGTATTCCCGGTCGGTCAGCCGGGCGAAAATGGTATTGCGCTGGTGGGTGACGGCTTGGGTGGGCGCCATGATCGTGCTGCGTTCCATCACCTGGCCTTCCAACACGCACACTCCGGCCATTACACTGCGTAGCGCCGGGGCGATCTGTGCGATGTCTTGTTTGATCAGGTAACCGCGGGCACCCATCTGCAGCGCGCGCACGATGTACTCGTCGTCGGAGAAGGTTGTCAGGAAGACGATACGGGCCCGGTCGTGCGCGGCGAGGATCTCTTCGGCGGCTTCCAGCCCGCTTCCGCCGGGCATCCGGATGTCCATGAGCAGGATGTCGGGCGCCAACTCGGTGAACAGGCGTACCGCCTCTTCTCCGCTGGCGCCTATCCCGGCCACCTCGATGTCTGTCTCGGCCGACAAAATGGTGGCCAGCGACTGGGCGACGATCGGGTCGTCGTCGACGATCAGAATTTTCATCGGTTGTCCTTCGGAATCGTGGCGAGAATCGTAAAACGAGGCCGGGGAACTATGCGCAGTTTGCCACCTAGCGCCTCGACCCGGTCGGTCATTGCCTGCAAGCCGAGCCCCTGTGGGCGGGTGGCATCCCAATTGTTTGGTGGGTTGCCGTCATTGCCGACGACGATGCGCCAAAAGGCGGGGTAATCGATGACCTGGACGCGAGCGGTGCTTGCCTGCCCGTGCCGTACCGCATTGGTCAGGGCTTCGGTTACCACCGCGATGACGCACCGTGCCACCTTGACCGGGGGTTCTTCTTCGAGACCGTAGTCCAGGTCAACATCGGCGATCCCACACTTGGTGGCCAGCAGATGCAAGGCGGTGGCCAGGTCCTCTCCGTCGTCGGACAGGGCATGGACGCTGGTGCGCATCGCCGTCAGGGATTCCTCCAGCCCCGATGCGATCTCGGTGAGTTCCTGGCCCGGGATGGGCTCGTCGCGATGGACGACCTGCATCGCCTTGATCCGGAATAGTAACCGGGTGAGCACGTGCCCGACCCCGTCATGCATGTCGCGGGCGATGCGGGTGCGTTCGGCCATCACCCCGGCACGGGCCTCGTACTCGGTGGCCTCCAGTAGCCGGGCATGGGCTGCTTGCAAGGCGGTGACCTTCGACTGAAGGTCGTCGCGAACCCGGTGCAGTGCGCTGCGGGTGTGTTCAGCCTGGACAGACCGCACCGCCAGGAGCACGCCCAATGCGCACAAGGCGGTCTCGGCCAAGGCGAGGGAGGAGGCCTGATGCCACTGCCACAGGCAACCGAGCAGCGGAACAGCACAGATGGCGACGCCGCGGCGGGTGCCCGTTCCACCGCACATCGCGGCCCGGGCCAGGTCGTGGACGATCAGCGGGGCCCCATACACCGAGTCCGGCGAGAAATAACCCGCCACCAAGTAGGCGGGAAGCAACACCAGGGGCGTCTGGTGATCCCCGAAAGCACCGCACAGCGCGCTGATGGTCACTGCAGCCAGCAACCAGACGATCATCGAAGAACCGGAGACGTCCGACGATGCGGCCACGAGCACCCCACTGCCCAGCAGCACGACCTTGTCTGCGAGTTGGTTCACGGTCCCATTCTCCGGCATTGAGGATCGGCCCACCCGGTGATCAACGAGTCGCCCGATCCCGTTTTCCTATTTGGTATCGGGTAGGGCCAGTGGGCACCCACCCAGGAAGATCCGGGCACGTGGACCACAGGAGGCTGCGGCTGGGTAAATCCCGCACAACCCCAGGCAGGATCTCCCTGGTTCGGGGTGAGAGAAAGCGATGACAGAAGTCATGGCTGCAGCCCCAGATCATGACATCGGGCACTTCCTGCCGAAAGCCATGTCGCCGAGCATTGTTGCTGTGGCTGGTGGACACCGGCCGGAAAGAAGAAACAGAGATGAAGGAGAAACCCCGCCCAGGTGGCGATGCGGTGCGTGTCGACTCCTTGGTCAAACGCTACGGTGAACTGGTCGCCGTGGACGGATTGTCCCTACGCATCGCGTCCGGTGAACTGCTCGGCCTGCTGGGGCCCAATGGCTCCGGCAAGACGACGACTATCAACTGCATCCTCCAACTGCTTAACCATGATTCCGGTTCGGTGGAGATCTTCGGCGAACCGATGACGGAGACCTCCTACCACCTGAAGCGACGCATTGGGGTGGTGCCGCAGGAGGTTGCGGTGTTCGAGGAACTCACCGTTCGGGAGAACGTGGATGCCTTCTGCGGACTCTACATTTCCGATCGGTCCCATCGGCGGGATCTCGTCGAGGAAGCCATTGCTTTCGTCGGTTTGGAGAAATTCACCACATTCCGGCCGAAAAAACTCTCCGGTGGCCTGCTGCGGCGGTTGAATATCGCATGCGGTATTGCCCACCGCCCGGAATTGATTTTCCTGGACGAGCCGACGGTCGCGGTCGACCCGCAGAGCCGCAATGCGATCCTCAACGGCATCCGGGAGCTGCAACGCCAGGGCGCGACCATCGTCTACACCAGCCACTACATGGAAGAGGTCGAGGAGCTGTGTTCCCGGATCATCATCATGGACCATGGCCAGCAGGTGGCCGTGGGAAGCGCCGATGAGCTGAAGGCCATGGTCGGTACCGGGGAACGTATCCGGGCCGAGATCATTGACCCGCACCCGGTCCCCGATGAACTCCTTGAACAGGTGCGTCGTCTCGACTGCGTGCGCACCGCCACCGTGGAGGAATCGGAGATGACGATCGGCTGCCTGCCCGGGGCTCACAATCTCTCCGATGTGCTGCAGGTGCTGAGCACGGCTGGGGCTACCATCGGGCGGGTCACCTCCGAACCCCCGACGCTGAACGAGGTCTTCCTGGAGATCACCGGCCGGGCCTTGCGGGATGAGGTGTGAGGCCATGCTCTCCATCTTCCGAGTCCAATTGCTGCGCTTGGCCCGTGGCAAAACCATGCTGATCTGGGCCTTGGGGCTGCCGATGGCCCTCTCGGTGATCTTCGTGACCCAGTTCGGCAATTTCACCACAGCCTTCCAGCCTCGCCCGATGCCCCTGGGTCTCGTCGCTGACCAGACCTCCACCAGTGCCCCGGAACTCGACCGGCTGGTCGAGGAACTGGGCGATGAAAACAGCGACATCCACTACGCCACGTTCACTGTCCATTCCTCGGCGCAGGAGGCCGAGGAGGCAGCCCTGCGCGGAGACACCGATGGCTACCTGCGGGTGAACGACGGCACACCGGATCTTCACCTGACCCCGAAGGGCAATACATCGGCCACGTCCCTAGTACTGCGCGCGGTGCTCGACTCCTATGTCCAAACCGTCGCCGAGCAACAGGCGATCATGTCCTCGTCGGCGGATCCGGGTGCTGCGATCGTGCTGCAGACCAGACAAACCTTCACCCAGCGCCTCCAGGTCACCCCGACCCCACCTGATCCAGCCATCCGCAACTACTTTGCCCTGCTGGCCTTCGCCTCGGGCATGGGCATGCTGATCGCCATCTCCGGTATACAAGCTGTGATGGGGACTGTCTCGGCGCTGGGAGCCAGGAGCACGATGGCCGGTGTTCCCCGGTGGCGAGTGCTGCTGGGAACGCTGGCCGCATCCTGGGTGGCCATCCTGGCCTGTATGCTGATCACTTACGCATTCCTGGTCCTCGTCGGGCATATCAACTTCGGACCCCGATCCCTGCTGTGCCTGGTGGTGATCGGTCTGTCGAGTCTGATGTCTTGTACCGCGGGGACACTCATCGGAACCACTCGGGGCCCGGCTGTCACGATGGCCTCGGCTATCTCCTGTCTGCTGTCCTTGTTCAGCGGGCTGTACGGTCCGGCCTCCCAGTCGCTGGCCGACAATGTTGAGCGGACGGCCCCGCTGCTTTCCCACGTCAATCCGTTGTGGCAGACGACGAATGCCTACAACGCGCTGGTCCACCACAGCTCACTGTCATCGTTCATCTACAGCTGTGGGGTCCTGGCCCTGATGGCCGTCCTGTTCCTGGCCGTCGCCGCAATTCGCATGAGGAGGATGGGTCATGCACATCTGTAAGCTCCTGTTCACCGTTGTCACCCGACACCGGGGAGTCCTGACGGTCTACTTGGTCATACTGAATCTGTTGGGCTTGACTACTGGTCTTGCCACCGCCAGCCAGCCCTCCACCGAACCGAAACAGGCCACGGCCACCGTCGCCGTTGTGGACCGCGACGGCTCCGCGATCTCTGCCGGAATCAGGAACCACATCGAATCGATTGGTGAGGTGCGTCGGATCGAGGACACGAATGCGGCACTGGAGGATGCCACCGCCAAGGGCACCATTGAATATATCGTGGTCATCCCCGCTGGTTTCGGGGAGCAATTGGAGCGGGCCGCGGCCCAGAACAGCATTCCCCCCGTCCTCGACACCGTCGTCAGTTTTGATTCCGCAGCTGGCTCCCTGATGGACGTGCGCACTGATGCCTGGCTGAACCAGGTGTATGACTACCTGGGCACCGTGACCAGTTCGCCGCAGGAGGCCATTCGCTTGGCGGATGAGGCTATGGCCCACCAGGCCCCGGTGCAGGTCATCGACCCCGGGACCGGGTCGCTGCCCGGGCCCTTGGTCGCCTATGCCAAGTTCACCACCTACCCGGTCATGGCCTTCTGCATTCTGGCGGTGATCATCGGCATGGCGACGGTGAACAACAGCCCGGTCCGGGCCCGGATGGCTGCGGCCCCACTCACCTCCACAGCGCGTAACGCCGGGTTGCTGATCACCTGCGTGCTCATTGGCCTGGTTGATTGGCTATGGACGATGGGCCTAGGCGTTGGTGCGCTTGGGCGTGACGCCATCATGAATGCTGCCCCGCAGCTCGGGATCGTTGCCCTGGCCATTGGGGCTAATGTGTTGGTCGCGATCTCGGCCGGGTTCCTGCTCGGCCAGCTCAGGGCCAGCGAGAACGCGGCGAACGCCGTGGCGAATATCGGTGGCATGGTGCTCAGTTTCCTGGCCGGGGCATGGGTTCCCCTGGAGTGGATGCCCGATTCGGTGGTGACGGTCTCCCGGTTCACCCCCGGCTACTGGTCCTGCCGGGCGATCTCCGAAGCGGCGACGGCAACCTCGACCGCATGGCCGGATCTGGCTCCCCTGGTGGGCTACTGCGGTATCACAGCCCTGTTCGGTGTGGCCATCATGTGCATCGGGGTGATGGCCGGTCGCGCCCGAGCCGCCGCGTGATTCTCATCCATTTGGTTCCCCATGATCCGTGGATCATGGGGAACCAAATGACCTGTACATGTGTGCGAACGTAAAGGAGCGTAATGAATTTTTGCTCAGATTCGGCTTGATGTTGTATAGGGTGTTGCTGATCACAGCAAATAGGGCTTCACGCCACTAGGTTTTCCTTGTTTGTACAGTCTCATCGCATCAATGGTCAGAGTTGCGGCAAATTCATTTCCATATTTCCTTGCGTCTGCCTCGATTGGTTGGTTCAAGTATCGCTGGTATTGTTCCCTTTCTGCTTCTGTGTCTATTACTGGATCCTTAGGAGCTTGGTTGTAGTTACTATAGTTATTCTCCCACTCTTCGATTTCTTTTTGTGTTGCACCATATCTCTGTCGTGAATAGTTGTCATCATTCGTTCCGATGAGTCCAGCGAAAAGTCCGTTCTTATCCTCAATGGCCTGACTCTGTGCCGCGTGACGTGACTCGTGGGCCAGAGTATTCAGTATTGATGATTCGTCAAGCTTGTCGGGATTGATTTTGATTACATTCTCGTCCCAATCCCATTTTCCGTTGGCTGGGGCGATGCTCGGGTCCCAGACGATCTTCTTCGGCTCCATCCCGTATCTTCTGCACTGTTCGTCCACAATCGCCTGGGCTGCGGTTCTTCTCTCGGAATCGCTCATGTCTTTTTCCCACATTTTTTTCACATCTTTGTCAACGTCGGTGCGTCCTTCGTCCTTATCTGGCGTGGCGGTGGGTTCGGCAGGCTTCTCTGTACTTTGCGTGTCAAGGTTACTGTAGGCGTTGGTGATTGCTTGGGCGTTTGTGGTGTCGATGGTGTGGAGGTCTTGTTGGGCTTTTTTGAGGAGGGTGAAGAGTGTGATGGGGGTTTGGAGGTTTGGGGTGGTGAGTGCGCGGCGGAGGTTTGTGTTGAGTTCTGCTGCTTTTGCCTGCATTTGGGTGGTGGTGTCGTGCAGGATGGAGCTGGCTGTGGTGTGGGCTTGTTCGATGGTGTTGGTGTGTTGTTGGAAGGTGGTGAGTCTGGTGGGGATGCCGCTGGCGTTCATGCACGAGGTGAATGCGTCGGCGGCTTCACCTGTGTTGTGGGTGGTGATGTCTGAGATGATCTTGCCGGTGGTGGTTGTGGATTCCTGGACCTTGGTGGTGAGGGTGTGCCAGCGTTCGTTCAGTTTGTCCAACTCTTCAGGGGCCACCGCTGGCGGATGCACTCCCGTAGCCGCAAATACCCAATCACTCATAGGGGTCTCCTGCTTTGTTCGAGTTTGGTCAGTTCGTCGGATTTTCGGGGAAATCAGCGGTTCTGGCTGTTCTTCAGGAGGTTGGTGCTGTTCGGCTGCCCAGGGCTGCTCGGATCGCTTCTGCATCGATATCCGCCCCAGAACTCATCGCACGTTCGACGACCTGCTGGAAATCTTGCTGGGCGCCTGCGAGGGCTTCGTTCGCGGCGTCGACGGTAAGGCGCAACACTTTACGCAACTCATCGCCTTGCAGCAGGAACGGATCAATACTGATCGAGATGAGCCGATCCACCCCAGCTCGGACCTCAATGCGTTTGTCCCAGCGCTCGGCGCGACGTTCGATGGACGGCGGTGTGTTGGTCTTCATGACGCTGCTCCCCGATTCCGCCACAGCAACTCGAACCACACCTCGGTACCGTCCGTGGTGGTGAGCACGTCGAAAACGCGGTTGTCCTCGTCAACAGTTCGTTGACTGGTGCTAGTGGCTTCCAAGTATGTCAGTACGTCGTATTCGTCGCTGACCCGCAGCACACGGTATGGCTTCTCGTGGCTGCCGTTCCCGCTGGAGATCAGGGTTTGCATCGCCAGTTGGGCTGCCTGCCGTTCGCGTTGTGCCCCGGTTTCGTCCCCGAGCTCCTGGTGTGCCTGGGACAAATAGGCGTGAACAGTGGGGCTGAGGAACAGTCCTGGCATCTGCCTGTGCAGGAGGTCGATGATTCCTTGGTGATCGGATGCCTCAAACAATGGATTCAGCCTCGTCTCGATGAGGACGAGCGGGTCGTAGTTGGCTGCGTCCATGACTGCCTGTTGCAGTGGGGTCAAGGTACTGTGATCCGGGTTGGCGACGTATTGGCTGAGCAGTTCACCGAGTGTCATGCGATCAGATCCTTGAGCTGGGAGGCAATTTCGACCGCATGCTCCTCAACCGCCCGGTAGTCGTCCGCGGTCTCCTGCATCATCCGGGCATGGTTGCGTCCCGTCGTGGTGATCTCGTCGATGGTGCTGGACGTTACCGAATTGACCTTCGCCAGGGCAGCTGCCAAAGCAGCATCGGTGGCGCTGTTGCTGCTGCCACCGGTGACGGTGGCTTCGAACACCTGCTTGGCTGCGGCCACGAAGGTGTCTAATTCACTGGACAGTTGCTGGGCCCCCTGCTCCCAGCTCGATGGACTGAACTCCATGATCATTCTCCTTTGTGTGCGTGAATGGGTGGTGACTTGGTGTCAGAAGTGAAGCGACGAATATGTCGATGCCGAAACTACTGACAATATTCTTCTAGTTTCTCGACAGTCAGAGTTTTGACGAATTGTTTTCCGTATTGCCTCGCATCCACCTCGACCGGCTGGTCCAGATAGCCCGGGAAGTGTTCATCAGGTTTGATGTAATTGTTGAAGTTACTCTCCCATAGTTCAACTTCTTTCGGTGTTGCTCCGTACTTTTTCATGAAGTACTCTTTGGAAGGAATGAATAGGGTGTCGAGGGTCATCTTTTCTCTGACTGCCTTGTGCTGTGCTGCATGGCGTACTTCGTGGGCGAGTGTGTGTAATATGTCGGGATCGCTCAACTCGTTCGGGTTGATCTTGATCATTTGGGTGTCTTCCTCCCATACCCCACTGCCGTCGAGTGTGTCATCCCAAGTGATCTTTATCGGTTCCATCCCGTAATATCTGAATTGTTCGTCAACGATTTTCTGGGCGGCGGCCATCCTGGTTGCATTGTCCATTGCTTTCCACTTTTCGGCGACATCTTCTTTGGGTGTTCCGCGGTCGCTTCCAGCGTCTGCTGCGTCAGGAGAATCAAAGTTATGTTGTTCGATTCCCTGATAGGCGTTGGTGATTGCTTGGGCGTTTGTGGTGTCGATGGTGTGGAGGTCTTGTTGGGCTTTTTTGAGGAGGGTGAAGAGTGTGATGGGGGTTTGGAGGTTCGGGGTGGTGAGTGCGCGGCGGAGGTTTGTGTTGAGTTCTGCTGCTTTTGCCTGCATTTGGGTGGTGGTGTCGTGCAGGATGGAGCTGGCTGTGGTGTGGGCTTGTTCGATGGTGTTGGTGTGTTGTTGGAAGGTGGTGAGTCTGGTGGGGATGCCGCTGGCGTTCATGCACGAGGTGAATGCGTCGGCGGCTTCACCTGTGTTGTGGGTGGTGATGTCTGAGATGATCTTGCCGGTGGTGGTTGTGGATTCCTGGACCTTGGTGGTGAGGGTGTGCCAGCGTTCGTTCAGTTTGTCCAACTCTTCAGGGGCCACCGCTGGCGGATGCACTCCCGTAGCCGCAAATACCCAGTCGCTCATGGCACCATGTTAATATTTTGTGAATTATTCCGGATCGGGTCGCGGGCGCATATCGCTCTGAGCCCCGGTACTCAACTCCCGGGTAGGTAAGGTCTTCGGAGCGAACCGTTGATCTGGAGCTGCCAAGGACCTGGGTGATCCGGGTAAACGGCACATCATCCTGGTCTCCGACAAACCTGTGATCCCGATTCGTGCGGCAAGGTGCAGCAGATCAGGAACAGTGGCATCGATGGCTAGATCGATACGGTGGGCTTCGGGCGAACGATGCCGCTCGTGAGCAGTTGGCGTGCTTTGCCGAGGCCGGTGGAGGTAGCTACTTACGACGCAAAGGACAAAGATCGCTCACCTCCAGCCTGGAACGGTTGAATACCCGGACAGCCTGGCCGTGCACGGTCCCGCCCAGGGAACTGAGGATGTACTTTGGCAACAGCGTCGGGTTGTCCATGGATGGTTACTACTACGCAGTGGGCTGGAGCAGAAGAAGTTCCTGGCCGGACAACCGGCCAACATCAAGTTCTCTATCGCCGTGACCGGCCAGGCAGGCGGTGAACCATCCAGCAGCATCCGGCCATCACAGGACGACGGCAACTTCGGTGATCCCTCGTCGGGAACCGGCATACTATCCAGGTGGCCTCTGTATGCCACAGGAATTACCCCATCGGTCCGGGGAATGCCGACAATGGATGGATCGGTGTTCGTCAGCGGGAGGGCTGGATCATGGGTGAGGTGCGGGGTGTCCGCGTCCTGGTCGGTGGTCGTGTCCAGGGCGTGGGGTTCCGTTGGTCCACGTTACACCGGGCCGAGGCCCTGGGCCTGACCGGATGGGTGCGCAATCTGCCGGACGGCCACGTCGAGGTGCTCGCCCATGGAGAGGCAGCCGTGATCGATGCCTTCGTCGAATGGCTGCGCGAAGGTCCCCGCTGGGCACAGGTCCGGGAACTGCGGGTGTATGCCGTACCGCATGACCCGGGTCTGATCGGGTTCACGGTGCGGTGACTCCTTGATGGTCGGTGGTTCCGGTCCTCCCGGGGCCCTCGCGGTCCACCGTCCCGCTGCTGCTCGTGTCTTGTTCCCGTCTGCGCGGATCCTGGTCCTCGGAGGTGATGGGGCCGTTAGGATGCTTGCTGATGGCAGTCGAACAGAACCGCGAAGTCCAGCGTCAGCTCTACGGTGAGCCCCTCGGCGATCTTGCGGGGCGCATCCCTGCCGTGTCCCGGCGCCGGGTGGACTGGATCCTGGTGGGAGGGTCCGCGCTGGTGTTGCTGGGTGGTGTGGCGCTGCTGGCTGTGGCTCTGATGGGTGGGTCGTCGTGATCATTCGGTTTCCCCGGTCGGATGCGGGATCCATAGGCCGGATGGGGCGACCCTCCGGTTCCTGCCCCCGGGCCAGACCAGGCACGGCATACGACGAGGAGATGCGAGGGCGGAACCCGCGGCGCATGTCCCTGCCCACGAGAGGATGCCCATGATGCCACGAATGAGCAACCAGACCGGTCTGCCGGTCATCCCCGATCAACTGCCCGCCGCCGACCAGATGACCGACCTCGTGGTCATCGGCTCCGGAGCCGGAGCCCTGACCGCAGCCATCCGGGCCCGGCTGTGCGGGTGGGAGGTGCTCCTCGTCGAACCCTCCGAAACCTTGGGCGGGCCCGAGGCATACGGGCCGGGATTTCTGTGGCTGCCCGGACGCCAGATCAGCGGCGACGGCTATGCCTCCGCGCGGGACTACTTCGACCGAGTCGTCGGTGATTTCGATGCCACCTCCACCGCCCCGCGTCGTCTGGCCTACCTGAACAACACCGCCCCGCTCGCCGAGTGGCTCACCGGACTGGGTATAGAACTCAGCAATGCCGGGCTGCCCGACAACCGGCCCGAGGTTCCCAGCGCCCGGACGAGCGGGCGTGTGTGGCAGCCACGGCCCCTCGACGCATCGGCTATCGGACAACTTGCCGACCGCCTGCCCCAAGGTCGCGGGGATGAGGACGTATCGCTGGGACGCTTCGGGCGCTCGGTCCAGCAGCTCTCGGCAATGAGTGGGAGACGACGATTGAACGGGGGAGCGGCCCTGATCGCCGGGCTGCTCGCGGCCTGCCAGCGGCTCCAGGTGAGCATCTGGTGGAATGCCTGTCCACAACGACTCCTGGTGTCTGCTAGCAGCCGGGTGCACGGGGTGGTGCTAGAACGCTCGGGCCGCGTGATGCGGGTCTTCGCCCCCCGAGGGGTGATTCTCGCCCAAGGGGGTTTCGAAGCAGACGCCCGGACTCGGCGTGAACACATTCCCGCATCCCCGAGAACAGCCCGGACCGTCGGGCCGCGTCGCAGCGAGGGCGCACGTCATGTCGAGTGGGCAGCCGAACTCGGTCTGCAACTCGGCGGGATGGACCGGCTATGGCCGGTCCCCGCCCTATGGGATCCGGCAGGGCAGGCCTGGGATGCCACCGCAGCATTGGCCGCCCCTCACGGCATCCTCGTTGACGCCTCCGGACGCCGGTTCGTCGACGAGACCGGACGCCCCGACGAGATCTGCCGCGCCCTGAGCCGGTGCGGTGACGATGGGGCCTGGCTGGTGATTGACCAGGATCACCGGCGCCGCAACCGGCTCGGTCCCTTCGCTCCCGGGAAACTGCCCAACACTCCTGAACGGGAGACCATGGTGGCCACCGCCCGGACCCTGCCGGAACTCGCTTGGAAGGTTGGCATCGACGTCGCCGGGCTGCAAGCCACCGCGGAACGCTTCGATGACTTGGTGGCAAGCGGTCACGACGACGACCACGGCCGCGGTGAAGGTGCCCTGGAACGACCGCGCACTGGCGTCGTTCCCGCAGCGCGACGCAAGCACCGCAACACCAACCCCAGCCTGGGTGCCCTATCGAAAGGCCCCTTCCATGCGGTGCGGGTGGTGGCCGGGGACCGGGGCACCAAGGGTGGTCTGGTCGTCGACGAGAACGCTAGGGTGTTGCGCACTGATGGAAACGTCATGGACGGTCTATGGGCCGTCGGTTCCGCAGCCGCCTCGGTCACTTCCGACATGGATCCAGCCCCCGGGGCGGGGCTATCGGAGGCGATGGTTTTCGCTCGGTTGGCTGCCGCCTCGATCAGCTGAACATGAAGCCGGTTACCGGATGCTGCGTGATGGTCCGGTCCGTCCCACCAGGACAGCAACGACCCGCGGTGCCTTACTCTGGGTACGTGAAACTCAGCGACAGAGCGCGTCGGGGCATCCTGCAGTGGACGATCTCCCTGGTCCTGCTCGGTGCTCTCGCCGGGACTGTGGCGGTCCTTGGCGGTTTCGAGCCGGTGCATACTCCTCCCGGCTACGTGCAACCGGGGGAACCCCAACGCACGACCAGGTGGGAGTTCCGGGTAGACCGGGCGGAGTTGGCCACCAAAGATTACTCGGACGAGAAAGTGCTGCGCGTGTGGTTCACCCTGACCAACCTCTGGGAGGAAACCCTTTCGCGGCCGGGGGACCGGATCGTCGCGGTATCCGTCGGGGATGAACTGGTTCAGGAACTCATCTGGCGCGATGCCAACGGTGGCACTATCTCCATGGATCCCGGGGTTCCGCGACGCGTGGTCGCCCAGGTCAAGGCGACCGAGCTTCCGCAAACCGGGGATGAGGTCACTGTGCGGCTCGGTGATGAGTCGGAGAGCACCGGTCTGGTTTCCCACGGTTGGGCTCTGGGCCGCGAGATCAATGCCGTAAAACTGACAGTGGAGCAGGGATGACCTACCAACCTCAGGGGAGTTCCCCTCTCAGGCCGCAATTCACTGACGGACGACCGATCGCCTCAGCCAGACCTTTCGAGGAAGATCTGTGTACGCGGCAGCCGGACCAGCGGCCCGCCAGGAATAAGGACGTCGGTGGTGTCATCGCCTTGGTGGTAAGTCTGCTGATCGTTTTCGCCGTCACCAACCTGGGCGAGTCTGTGGCGGACGGCAATGCGCACACCCACATTGGGACCGTGGGCCAGGCGGTAGACACCCCGGACTACTCGGTGACCGTGGACAAGGTGGAGGTCGGAGTTTCCTTCGAGGGCGGATCCGGGCGCGGTCGTGTGACCACCGAGCACCGTTATGTGCTGGTGCACTGGCACCTCGATGCGCGCCATCGTGCGCAGACCATCTCCAAGGTGGGTCTGGTCACCGACGACGGAACCTGGTACGGCGAGCGGCCCGAGGCGATCTCCTCGGCCGTCCCCACGGTGGAACCCGGCTATACCGGCTATAGCGCCAGCCTGTTCGAGGTTCCTCTCGGAGCCGAGCAGGGTGCTGACTTCCAGGTTGGCCCCAAGACCCAGTTCATCACCTTCCTGACCAGCGCCGTGCGGATAACCGACGTGACAGCGGGCGCCGAGGAATCACCGCTGCTCACTGGACCCAAGAGCAGGATCCAGGTGACGAGATGAGCCCGGATCGTGTCCAGCAGCCACCCCGTCCTAGCCTGCTCACCTGGTTGCTCTTCGGCATCGTCTTCGTCGTCGTGCTCGCCTTCATGGTGATTCTCGGCCTGTACCGGGCGCATCTTCAGACCCCGGTGCCTGGCACCAGCATTGCGCCGGGGGAGTCGGTGTCGATCGAGGGAATACGCTTCGACCATGTGTCACTGACCTCTGTTGGCGAGATGCCCGCGGGATCCGGCTCCCCCATTACCCCCGACGAGGGATCGGCGTGGGTCGCCCTGTCGTTGCACATGCGTTTCGAGGTGGACGGGCTGGGCTACAGCACGCCTTGCGCTTTCGAACTGCACACCATGGACTCCGTCTATGTGCCGAGTCCTGACTCCACCATGGCGGTCAACGGCAGCACCAGTTGCTACGGAGGCCACCTGGTCGGCGAGAAGACCATTCCCGCCGGAACCGAGTTTGATCTGGGCGTGTGGTGGCAGGTCCCGGGTGAGGTTGCCGCTCAGCCGATGACGGCCAGGGTCGTCCTGGGGATTCCGCTGCGAGCGGTCGAGTTCAGGACGTGATCCAGGAAGTTCCAGTCACCGGCACCGCCTGCCGTGGGGGTTTCTGGCTGTCTTCCAGCATGTTCTCCACCGTTGCGTCGAAGGTGTTGGAATATAAGGCCATGGCCGTGGTGGTGGCCAGGAAGGTCGTAATGAAGGAGATGACTGGTTCCCAGCGCGTCATTTGAGGTAATGACTGGGATTCGAGTAGCCACTCAGCCAAGTGCGTGAGCACCGGACTGATCTGGGTGACGAAGGCCGCCAGCACCAGATAGGCACCGACGAAGCGCGGTCCCGACCTGATGATGAGCCGGAAGGCCTGCATGGCTGGTTCGAGGTCGCTGAGATTGTTCCTGAGGTAGCCGACGGCCAGTCCCAAAGGGCCACCCGAGCTGACCATGCCCACCCGCTGGACCGACTTGGCGCGGCGCACCGTGTCGACGCGTTCCACGAGTCGGCTCTCATGCTCGTTGACGGCGAGGGATGTGCCCAGATTTCTCCAACCGTGCACGGCCGCAACCATCGCCACCCATACCAAGGGCAGCAGCACGACGTCCAAGGTGTGAGGAATGATGACCTCACCCAAAGCCTTCATGAATTTGTTCAGGGCTTCCGGGAGGGTCAGGTCGAAGGGCAGATGCCAATGGGGAAGCAGTCCGACCATCGAGTCCCAGGCTCCCATGAGCCAGTACCAGAAAACTCTCTTCTGGATCCAACCCAAGGCCTGGGCGCCCAGCCACCGCAGGGCCAGGAAGGAACAGAGCACCGTGGTGCCCCTGGCCAAGAAGAGGACGATGGTGCCGACGAAGGTGTCGTGGTGATCGTTGACCTTGTCCATCACGAGGGCCATGCCCCAACCGATGACTGCCATCACTAAATACAGTTGCCAATGAGCCAGTGAGATCGACCACTGCTCGATATTCCCGGGATGGGTCAGCAGATTTGCCTGCATGGCGCGAGTGGCCTCTTCCTCGCCGAGGCCCCACACCGCATAGATCACCAGGAAAGGCACCACTGCATGCACCAAATCGTCCAAGGGGCCCTTGACAACAGGTTTCTCCGTTGTGGGGGCGGTGGTTTCGGTAACGTGGGCCAGATAGGGCCGCATGACCTGCAGCATGACGACCAGGGTCGTCACCCAGATCAGTAGACCGAGGACGAGCATGATGCTCGCCAAGATCCGGTGGTCGGAGCCAAGTGCCACCGAAACGGCGGTGCACGTCTCGCGCAGCAGGCAACCGATGACGCACCACAAACCGATCACCGGTAGAGAACGCCACCACAACGTCACGGTGCCCCGGAACAGGTCACCGAACTCCTTAAAGGTGCTCACGTGGACATTATGTCGGTTCCAGGTTGCAGCAGTGGCCGGGTCCGGCACGATTCTATCGCCGCATGCCCCAGCTCTGGTCTTGGCCGGTCAACGGCGCCAGGTTCCGAGGAACTCGTCGGTGGGGATTGCCGCCCCGCTACGGGATCTCCCCGTCCTGCGGGATCTTCACCTCCAGGACAGCGGCAGCCTCCGCGCGGTAACGTACCTCGTCGAACCCGGCGACGAGCAGCTTCTGGGAGATATACCCCAGGGTTAGGCCAGACATGAGTTGACCGTGCCCGGCCACTGCCTCCGCGGGGATGCCATGTTCCGCGGCCCAGGCGCTCACGGTGGCATCCCGTGCCCTGCCCAGGACGGCGAACTCTGCCCGCAGTCGCCGCCCGAGAGCGTCGTCGGTGGCCGATGCCGCCGCCAGCTGGGCTAGCAAGGCCCCGATCTCGGGAGCAGCGCTGACTGCATCCATCGCGTAGGTGGCCAGAGCCGATGGTGATGCAGGGGCTCCCCGCCAGGCCTCAAGAGCCCCAGTGGGCCAGGCGATCGCTTGACGCGCGACCTCCACCACGATGTCCTCCTTTGAAGAGAAATAGTGGTAGATCGCTCCCGTCGATGTCCCGGAGGCCTTGATGAGCCGGGAGATTGACATGCCCGCCACACCGTGGGTGCGGATTAACTCCGCAGCGGCCTCAATGATGATGTCTCGGCTAGACAAATGGTCGGACACGCGTCACAGCCTAGTCGTGGTGGTGCTCGACGCGATGACGCGGAGGCTTCCGGTCGGCGCGCAAGGGCAGGAGATCCGTTCGTGCACCGTCCGGGAGACGTTCTCCTGCGGATAAAAGGTTTCGTTCCGGCGCATCGAAAAATATTGGATGCGGAGTTTCCCGTGGTCAGAGGACTTCGCGCGGTCATCTGGGAGATCGAGTGGCGTGATCGGCCCGCAAGGTGCATATCATGGGGAGGTCAACAGAATGATCGTTCTGCTTCGGCGGTGGTCATTCTGCCCTCGGTGTGATTGAGGTGGGCATGAGCGAGACGTTGTCCTTAGGACTCGATGTCGGTTCAACGACAGTCAAGGCGGTCGTCACCAACGGGCGGGAAATCGTCTTCGGTGACTACCGGCGCCACCACGCCGACGTGCGCGGTGAGTTGGCGCGGCTGCTGCGCGATGTCCAGGCTCGTTTCCCCGACGATCTAGTCAAGGTCGCTATGACCGGCTCGGGTGGGTTGGCCGTCGCCAAGATCATGGATATTCAGTTCGTTCAGGAGGTCGTTGCCTCCACCGAGGCCATCGAAAGATGGAACCCCGCAGTCGATGTGATGATCGAACTGGGCGGCGAGGATGCCAAGATCACCTACCTGCATCCCACCCCCGAACAGCGGATGAACGGCACCTGTGCAGGGGGCACCGGGGCCTTCATTGACCAGATGGCTACCTTGCTGAAGGTGGACGCATCCGGCCTTAACGACCTGGCGGCCGGATACGAGAACCTCTACCCGATCGCCTCCCGCTGCGGGGTGTTCGCCAAGACCGATGTACAACCCCTGCTCAACCAAGGAGCCCGCCACGAGGACATCGCAGCCTCGGTGTTCCAGGCCGTCGCCACTCAGACCGTCGCAGGTCTGGCCTGTGGGCGCCCGATCCGCGGCAAGGTCATCTTCCTCGGTGGTCCGCTGCACTTTTTGCCAGAACTGCGGGCCGCCTTCAAGCGGGTACTCGCCGACAACGTCACCGACTACGTGGTCCCCGACCAGGCCCAGCTTTACGTCGCCCTGGGCGCCGCCTTCTGCGCTACCGGTCCGGCTTTGTCCCTACCGCATTTGGCCTCCGCCTTGGAGGATGCCAAGGACATCGCGACGAGCACCCGCACCATGCGTCGGCTGTTTCTCGATGAGGAGGAATTCGACGAATTTATGACCCGCCATGAGGCCGAGTCGATCCCCACCAGCACTCTGGAGGGGGTCAGCGGACCGGTGTGGCTGGGCATCGACGCCGGATCGACCACCATCAAATCGGTGGTTCTCGACTCGGCGGGCACCATCGTCCACTCCACCTATGCTTCCAATGAGGGCGATCCGGTGGGGGCCGCGGTCGACATCGCCAAGCAGGTTATCGCCCAGTTGCCCGCAGGTGCCCACATCGCGAGGTCATGCGTCACCGGCTATGGAGAGGAACTGGTCAAGGCCGCGTTGCACGCCGATGAGGGGGAGATCGAGACGATGGCCCACTACCGGGCGGCGGCCAAGGTCGCGCCCGGGGTCAGCTCGATCATCGATATTGGCGGCCAGGACATGAAATTCCTGAAGATCCGCAACAATACCGTCGACTCGATCTCGGTGAATGAGGCCTGTTCGGCGGGTTGTGGTTCCTTCCTGCAGACCTTCGCGGCCACCATGAACACCAAGATCCAGGATTTCGCGAAGGCCGGGCTGGACGCGGAGAACCCTGTCGACCTGGGGTCGCGGTGCACCGTGTTCATGAACTCTTCGGTGAAGCAGGCCCAGAAAGAAGGCGCATCGATGGCCGATATTTCGGCCGGGCTGTCCTATTCGGTGGTGCGGAATGCTTTGTACAAGGTGATGAAACTGCGCGACGCCAGTGAACTGGGCGACAAGGTCGTGGTCCAGGGGGGCACCTTCCTCAACAATGCGGTGTTACGCGCTTTTGAACTCCAGACCGGGGTGAAGGTGATCCGCCCCAACATCTCCGGACTGATGGGTGCCTACGGGGCGGCGCTGACCGCCCAGCAGCACACTGATGATCCTTCCCAGGTCTCGGCGATGATGTCACGGAACCTGGAAGCCTTCGAGGTGACCAGTTCTCAGCGGGTGTGTCGACTGTGCCAGAACCACTGCAAGCTGACCATCACCAATTTCGACGACGGTTCCCGGCATGTTTCCGGGAACCGCTGTGAACGTGGTGCCTCGCTGGAGGCCAAACCCAAGAAGTCGGAAATTCCGAATCTCTACGATTACAAATACAAGCGGGTATTCGGCTACCGTCGCCTTACCGATGAAAAGGCCACCCGCGGGGAGATTGGTATCCCGCGCGCCTTGGGCATGTACGAGGATTACCCGCTGTGGTTCACGGTGCTCACATCGCTGGGTTTCAAGGTCGTCATCTCCGGGCGCTCGAACCATGAATTGTTCGAGAATGGCATGGAATCGATCGCATCCGAGAATGTCTGTTACCCCGCCAAGATTGCCCACGGGCACATCGAATGGTTACTCGATAAGGGTATCAAGACGATCTTCATGCCGTGTGTGAACTATGAGCGCCGGGAATTCGACAACGCCGATAATAATTTCAACTGCCCAATTGTCGCTTTCTACCCGCAGGTGCTGGCCAAGAACGTCGAGCGGCTGCGCACCGATCCCGGGATACGGTTCCTGGATCCCTTCGTGTCTTTGGACAATCCAGGCAAGCTGGCCGAGCGCCTAGTGGAGATCTTCGCCGACTGGAATGTGAGCCTCCCCGAGACGAAGGCCGCGGTGAAGGCTGGCTATGAGGAACTCGACAAGGTGCGCGCCGACATCAAGGCCGAGGGCGACCGCGCTGTGCAGTACATGCGCGAGCACCACATGCGTGGCATCGTGCTGGCTGGTAGGCCGTACCACATTGACCCGGAAATTAACCACGGCATTCCGGAGATGATCACGACCCTGGGTTGCGTGGTGCTCTCGGAGGATGCGCTGACCTCGGGCATGACTCATTCGAAATTGGACCGCAAGGCGCTGCGCGTGCGCGACCAATGGGTCTACCACACCAGGCTCTACGAGGCAGCTGCTCAGGTGGGAACCGAACCCGACATGAACCTGGTGCAACTGAACTCCTTCGGATGCGGGGTCGATGCCATCACCACCGACCAGGTCCAGGAGATCTTGGAACGGGTGGGCGATGTGTATACAGTGCTCAAGATCGACGAGATATCCAACCTGGGGGCCGCGAGAATCCGCCTGCGCTCGCTGCAAGCCGCCACGGCAGAACACCCGGTCCGGGCCCCTGCTGCCGAGATCGACACCACCGGCGATAACCCGGTGTTCGGTCTTGCCGAACGCAAGACCCACACCGTCTACGCCCCGCAGATGGCGCCCATCCATTTCAGGATGCTGGAACCGATCTTCCGGGCATCGGGGATGAATGTCGAGGTGCTGGAACATGCCTCGGCTGCCGACGTGGAGGTGGGGCTGAAATACGTCAACAATGACTCCTGCTATCCGGCGATCATGGTGATCGGCCAGTTGCTCAACAAGTTCCTGTCGGGGGAGGCCGATCCGGATGCCTCCACCGTCGCGATTACCCAGACTGGCGGCATGTGTCGGGCGACGAATTACGTCGGCCAGCTGAGAAAAGCCTTGAAAGATGCCGGATACCCGCAAGTACCAGTGCTCGCAGTCTCGGCCCAGGGACTGGAATCCAATCCCGGGTTCCGGATCACCCCAGGGCTGGTGGTGCGCTGTATCCAAGGGCTGGTGCTCGGTGACCTGCTGCAGAACGTGCTATTGCGGGTGCGCCCCTATGAGCGGGTGGAGGGCTCCGCGATGGAGTTGTATGCCCGGTGGGATGCCATCACCCGGGAATTCTTCAGCAATGGCGGATTCTCTCCGACGCTGAACCGTCGTGTTGGCTACACATGGATGATCAAGCAGATCGTCAAGGAGTTCGGTGGCCTTGACCTGCTCGACGTGCCGCGTCGCCCGCGGGTCGGAGTGGTCGGGGAGATCTTGGTGAAATTCCAACCCGATGCCAACAATGATGCGGTGCGGGTGATCGAGGAGGAAGGATGCGAGGCAGTGCTGCCCGGTCTCATGGCCTTCTTCCTGCAAGGCATGTACACCGCCGACTACAGGCACGACACCTTCGGGCTGGGCACCACGAAGAGTCGGCTCACCCAGAAGTCGCTGATCTGGCTCATTGAGCAGTTCGAGCGCCCGATGCGCAAGGCGTTGGCGGCCACCAACGCCAAATTCGATGTGCCGGAGAAGATCGATGCCTTGGCAGCCAAGGCCCAAGACGTGATCTCCCTTGGTACTCAGGCTGGTGAGGGATGGCTGCTCACCGGCGAGATGATCGAACTTATCGAGCACGGCACCCCGAACATCATCTGTGCCCAGCCTTTTGCCTGCCTGCCCAACCACGTGGTGGGGCGCGGTATGTTCGCGGAGATCCGTCGCCAACACCCGGAGGCAAATATCGTCTCCATCGACTACGACCCGGGCGCTTCTGAGGTGAACCAGCTCAACCGGATCAAGTTGATGGTGGCCACCGCCCACAAGATGGCCGGGACATCTGGACAGCTGGCAGATTGGAGCGATGCCGACCAGTTCGGGGTACCCTCCGGGCCCGGCAGCCCGAAGATGCTGCCGCTGACCCCGGTGGGAGCCGGTGCGAACCCTGCAGGGTCCAGGGGCTGCTGTGGGGGAGGCTGTGGCAACAGCCACTGAGGATGTCCCCGTGACCGGTGCGGTCACGGGCGTCTCCCCAGCGGTGAGAGGACTTTGAATCCGCTGCGATACAGTGCTGTATCCGATAGATTGACGGCAAACGGAAGGTGCTCGGTTGCCGGGATCTCCTGATGCGGATCAGATATGTGCCTTCTGTCACTGTGCCTGATCGGCGGTCAATGGTGACCGTCGCGGTTTTAAAGGGAGAGATTGAAATGGATGATGGCGCGCGAAGACTCGAATTCCATGGGGGTAGGGCGATGTCGTTACTGCCCTTCGGTGTTTTCATCGCCCTGATTTTTCTGACGACATTCGTGTGGCGCTCGATCTCAGACGGGGCGTTGTGGGTGCCGGCTTTCGTGGCGATTTTGGTGCCCTTTTTCTTGGCGAAGGATAAAAAGCACTATTCGGAGGTCGTCATCTCGGGAATGGCGAGAAAAGAATGTCTGATCCCGGTCGTGTGCTGGATTTTCGCGGGGGTCTTCTCCCGGGTGCTGCGAGAATCCGGCCTGGCTTCCGGAATTGCCGGTGTCGCGTCGGGAGTGGGTGTTGGTCCCACCCTGTTCCTGGTGATCACCTTCCTGGCATCTGCGGTCTTCGCCACGGCATCGGGCACCGGATTTGGTACCATCGCCGCAGGTATGGGGGTGCTCTATCCAGCGGGCGTCGCACTCGGCTGCAACCACCCGCTGCTGGCCGGTGCGATCATCTCGGGGGCTGCCTTCGGTGACAACTTGGCCCCGATCTCCGACACCACCATCTGTTCGGCAACCACCCAGGGGGTCGACGTGCCGGGGGTCGTTCGATCACGCCTCAAGTACTGTGTGGCCGCTCTGGCCATTACCATTCCGGTGTTCGTCATCCTCAGCATCGTGAAAGGGGTCGATGCCAGCGCGGTGGCCCCATCGGCTCAGTACAATCCGATGACCTTGATCATGCTGGTTCCGGTGATCATCACCATATGGGTTGCGGTGAAGAAGGGGGACATCATCATCGCCACCTCGGTTGGCATCATCGTCGGATTCGTCTTCGCCATACCTGCCGGGCTGATCGATTTCGTCCATATCGACTCCGTATCAACGCTGCCAGCGGTGATCTCGGTGAGCGGGGAGGGCTTGGACCGCGTCGTGGGCGGGGTGCTGTACGACGGTCTGGTGAGCATGATCCAGGTCATCATGCTGGCCCTGCTGCTTTTTGGATCGATCAGCGTGATGCAACGCGGCGAGGGTGATCTACTGATACTGAATGGACTGGGCAAGGTGGCCAGGACAGCTTCGGGAGCCGAAGCCACCATATCGGCCATGGTCATCGTCCTGTCCGGGATCATGGGACTGAATGCGCCAGCGATTCTGACCGTCGGGGCGTCGTTCGCGAAACCGATGTCGCGAAAATACGGTATTTCGCCTTACCGTTCGGCTAACTTGATGGATGCTCAGTCGAATGTGCTGGCCTACAGCCTGCCGTGGTCCCCGGCGATGATCTATACGCTCGGTTTCGCCAAGGATTCCGGTGCGCCACTGGTGGGCACTGAGGTTATGCCGATGGTCATCTACTGCTTCGCGATGTTCGTGGTGATGGGCGTCACGATCGTGTTCAAGATCGGACGCAATGACTTCATGGACCACCTGTCGCCGGACATGCGGGCCCAATACGGAGCCGGTGAGATTCCCCCGGCCTGATGCCGCATCATGTAGCCCCGGGAAGACCACGCAGCTGGAACTACTCTCGTTCGGCGGCCTCGCTCATCGGGTGCGGACGGCACGATAGCGACACACTTCCAATGCTCCGGGAATGTCAGATTCTCTCCCGAGTGTCCTCGCCCGCCGGGGCTGCAGATCTACCAGTAGTGTGTGTCCCGTGGATGCACAGCAGCGTGTTGACATGAAACGAACGTGGCCGTGGCTGGCGGTGATCACCGTTTTTGGTGGCGTGCTGCGGATCATCGGGTTGGGAACCACACCACTGTGGCTGGACGAGTCGTACACCGCTCAGTGCTCCCAGCAGATACTGGCCGAGGGGGTGTCGGCTGCGGCAACGTGCGACCACATCTCGCCGGGATACTATCTCCTCGCCGCCTTGGCTTCCGCGGTCACTGGGAATTCTTCGGAATTCACCATGCGGTTGTTCGCCATGACGGCCGGTGTGCTGACCATTCCGGCCATGGCCCTGCTGGCCAAGCGGATGCTGGGCAATGATCGCGTGGTCGTGGCCGTCGCCCTCGCGACCGCCGGATCGCCCTTGGTGCTGCGGTACTCCCAAGAGGCCCGCGGTTACTCCCTGCTGCTGTTGCTGGGGGTCTGTTACATCATTCTCAACTGGGATCTGGCGAGGAAGGGCCCCAGCCTGTGGCGATTCGTCGGGATTGCCTTCGTCGCAGTCGGCATGATCTGGTTGCACCTGGCCGCCCTCTACTTGATGGTCGCTGCCGGTTTGTTGATGCTGTGGCAGTTGCGGATCACCGAATGGCCGCTCTGGGCCTAGGCAGGGGTGCATTTGGTGGCAGGGTTGAGCTATCTTCCCTTTGCCATCGAGACGTCCAAGGGACTGGCAGGGCTGGTGGATAATACCCTGCCTGGCAACCCCATCCCACGACTGATCTTCAACACCATGGCGATGGTCGCCGGGCTCTCCCTCGGCCCGACCACCGGGGAGGTTGGATCACTGGGTGCCAAAGCGGCCATGGCTGCCAATCTACCGGGACTCGCACTGATTGTTTCCGCACTAGTCGGCGGGCTGGTATCACTCTGGTTGTTGCGAAGGAAGGTCGAAACCACAGTGTGGTGGTGGCTGTTGGTCCTGCTCGTTGTGCCGAATCTCATGCTGATAGTCAGCGTCTTCCAAAGCCATGTGCTCATGCACTTGCGCTATGTGATCACCACTTGGCCGGTCTATGGCCTGCTGATCGGGTTCATCTGGGCGAATGCGGGACGCCGCCACGTGATTCCCTTGGTGAGCAGCCTGCTGCTCGTCGCGGTGTACGTGGTCTCGACAATCAGCTATTTCGCCGATCCCAAATACGCTCGCGAGGACATCACCCAGTTGCCCTCGGTACTTGCCGAGCAGATGGACCCCGGCGATGTGTTGTTGATCGCCAATGACAACGCCGTGGTGCCGATGCTGGTCTACGGGTTGGCGGAATGCCCGGATAACACCATCAACATGCGCAACGTGCATGCCTTCGACACCCTCAAGGCGACAGCCAGGGCCGAACCCGGCGGGGACACCTTCGTGGTTCTCTACCGGCAGTGGGAGAACGCCCCGGCTGAGACATTGAACGCCTTCTTGGACGAAACCTTGGCCAAGCCTGGGCAAACCTGGCAATGGCAGGGTGTGGAACTGCAACGCCGACCCGGACGGCTGGTGGCCGAGGACGGCGATGGGCTCGACCATGGCTGTGCATACGACAAGTGAGCCGGTGCTCGTGCGACACGAACCGCGACGGGAAGACGCTGGCTCAACCTCGTCGTAACAGGGCGGCGTAGTCGGCCACCATCCGGTCCACCGTGAACTGATCGACACGCTCGCGCCCATCGCTCTGCAATCTGCAGCGGTGCTGTACATCGGTCGCCAGCAGGTCGATGGCCTGGGTGAATTCCTCGATGTCCCCGACTGGGCAGTAGATGGCGGCAGGCCCCATCACCTCGCGATTGGCGGGGATGTCGCTGGCCACCACGGCCAGCCCGGCCGCTGCCGCTTCGATGAGCACCAGGGGCAGCCCCTCGTACTCGGAGGGGAGCAGGAAGGCTTCGGCCGCCGAGAAGCGTTCAGCCAACGCGGTCCGGTCGATGTTTCCGGCGAACTCCACGGGAGCGTCGATTTCCTGGGCCAAAGCCTCCAGCTCTTCTCGCTGTGGCCCATCTCCGCAAATCGTCAGATGTACTCGGGAGCTGGCCTGGGCACAGGCGCGGATGGCTGTGTCAACACCCTTCTCATGAACCAGCCGACAGGCGATCACCAGTGCCAAGCCGGGCTCGGCGCTGAAATCTGCCGGGGGCCGCGAGGCATCGTGGACGGGCAGGCGGGCTCCATTCTGGACGACGTGCAATCGACGCCGCACCGCACGGCCCAGCCGCATGTAGCTCTCCTTGACCGTGTGCCCACAACAGATGATGCCGGTGGTCATCGCGGTGGCACATAGCAGCTTGATCATCATCACTCGCAGCCATCCCATGGCCGTGTAGCTGCCGTGGATGACCAGCCAGCGATCATTTACCCCGGCGAGTCGGGCGGCGGTCAACGAGTAGAGCCCGTTCAATACGGTATGGGCCAGCACGGCATCCGGTCGCTGGTCGCGCAACCGGCGGATCAGCCGTAGCCAGCCGCGAATCTGGCGCACAATCCGGGGGCCGTCGCCGTCGGTCCACGACGCCAGGTCAATCAGCTCCGAATCAATGCCGTAAGCGGGCAACTCCGAGTTGAGGTCGGTGGCCACCTGCTGCATGCCGCCAGCTCTGGCGTGGGGGATGACGTGGAGAACCATGGAAGTGGGCAACGGCTTGTCCCCTATCGGCGTCGCCGAGTTCGCTTGGCCGCGAACTCGGCCATGATTGTGTCCAGATTAGCGACGGTCCGGGCGACCCGATTCTGGTCGTACTCCACAACCTGGCTTGCGGGGTCGGTCACGAAACGGTTCAGGGCCGCCTCGAAATCGGCACGGTTCTCGCACAGCGCGACCAGTTCATCGCGGGCCAGCAGTCGGGCGAAGCGCTGCTGGTGAGCGTCGACAATCTCCTCTAGACCAGGATCACGCGGTACGCAGATCGGCAGATGCCCTGCTGCCCGGGCCTCGAAGAGGCTGGCTGGACCAGCATGGGTGATGACTACCTGACAGTTGGCCATCATCTCGACCAACTCGGCCCAGGGCATGAAAGATTGGTTGCGGGCCAGCCGTGAGGGCCGCGACTGGCCATGCTGCACCAGTGTGGTGGCCCGGTACTGTGGGTGGGCCTCCAGCCAGTCGTCTAGCCAGTCGAGTAGCCTTCCGAACTGGTGGTGGTCGGTGCCGATGGTGCAGACGATGTCGGTTCTCACAGCATTGGTCCGATCAACCGGGCCCGAGGATAAACCTTGCGTTGCTCGGGCAGTTGGATACCGATATAAGGGGTCAGCCATTGGCAGATCCGACCGGTCAGGGTCGGGGTGTCGAAGCGATCAATGACCTCGATGAAGATGGCCGGGACACCGAGTAGCCGGGCCACCAGGAAGAACGGCACTGCAACACCGGCACCGGTAGACACGATGACGTCGGGGCGGCGTTGCTGCATTACCCGGATAGCCAGAAAGGTGTTGCGCAACAGATTCGGGATGCTGCGCGTCGTCGGATGGTATGCCCAGGTCACGCTCTCGTCGGCCAGTCGTGCCCTGACATCTGGCAGATCGAAGCTCACCCAGTGGCGTGGATGCTTGCACCACCAATCCCGCACACTCATCAGTTGGGCGAGATGACCCCCGCTGGAGCAGATCAACAGCAAGTTGAGTTCATCCGGTTGTGAGGATTTCATTGCTCACCTGCATCCCGGGAGCTTGCGAGCCGGTCAACCGCCACCACGATCACCTGGTCGTTGTGGAATGCCAGACGTCGTGCGGTCCGGTTGATGGCGTCTTCGGTGGCTGCTCCGACCACCGCCAGCACCACCGCGGTATCGGCCTGGCGACGTGGCTGCGTGTCGGACAAAGTGGTCGGATGGGCGAGCTCGTCTTCCAAGGTGGCTATCCACGGACGGGGTGGCACGACCTGGACTTGGGTGGGTGGTTCGGCGCCCAGCCAGTTCATCAGGCCGGTGCGCAGTACGTGGTAGCGCCGGTCGACCATAACCAAGGTTTCGGGGTAGATGTCGGTGCGTGGGGATGTCAGGTCGAGGTAGCGGGGATCGAGCAGGGGACGTTGGTTGCTCGCCCGTACCAGCATGAAGATGAGCACTAACAGCCCGAGCCCGGCGGCGCCGCCGATGATCGCCACCGCAGGGCTGATTGTCGGGGCTGGCGGATCGATCCACAGCAGGCTCGTAGTGAACTCATTTGCCGGGACCTTCGAGATGGCATCAACCACCGCAGCCACCCTCTTCTGGCTCTGGCTATCGGAGTCGGCGGTGGCCTTCACCTCGACGATGTCGCTCTGCGTTCCACCGGTGATGGTGATCGCCTGACGTAGCTTCTCGTTGGTCAACCCCGGTTCATTGAGCTTCGTGGTCGCGTTGCCCAGCACCTCGTCGGCCATCATCGCGTGAATGGTGGTCTGGAGGAAACGCTCGGGGCTGGCAGCCCGTGCGGCCAACTGCTCCTCGGCAGGCACCAACCGCAGATAGGCCGTGGAGGTGTACTGGTGCTTCGCCACGTACCAGCCTAGGCCGGCGAGCGCACCCACCAGGATGGCCGCGACTAACCAGATCATCGACCTTTTGACTACTTCCCATGCATAACCGAAGTGCATGTGCCTTCCTTTCGGAGCGCTGGCGCCTTGCAGGCCAACGCGACCAGTACGATGAACGTTGCATCAGAGAAGCCCATCACCTCGACGAGGTTGTAGGCGAGAACAAGGGGAATCAGTACTACGGGCCATAGTCTGCCCCGGGGATCGACCCGCAGTTCGCGTAGTGATCGCACCAGGAGCAGCACGATGAAGCCCCAACCCAGCACTGCGCCCACCAGACCAAGTTCGACGGCCAGTTCCAGGAATCCGTTGTGCGCGTGATAGAAGGGGACTCCGTAGTTGTAGGACCAGAAGCGGATGCTCGTCGGGTCCTCGTCGAGCCACAGCGCGTGCCACCCGAAGCCGGTGAGCGGACGCTCGGCGATGGCTCGCTGTACGGCCACCCAGATCTCGGTACGCCCGGTCAGATTCGAGGAACGCCCCAAGACAGCAAGTAGCTGGTCGGAGTTCATCGCCATCAGCCCAATCGCACTCCCCGCCAATAGCATCACACCGGTGGCCGCCAGCTTGTGCGGGCGACGGCTGCGGACCAGCCCGACGCCCAAGACGATGAGCAGGCTCCATGCCATGGTCATCAGCAGGGCCGTCGCCGAACCGGACAACCACACGCCCAGCACGCCGATACCCGCCCCCAGCCAGCAGGCGAGCCGCTGGCCTGGGCGCTCAGCGTTAATGGCCCGCACCACTGCGCTGACCGCCACCGTCGTGCAGAAGAAACCGAAATGGTTCTTGTCCGGAAAGAGCCCCTTGTAATCGGTGGAGTTGCTGCCTTCGCCGCCCTGGCCGTTGGCGGGCAAGAAAAAGGCGAACAGCATGTTGAACCCGATGAACCAGACCCCGGTACGGACGAATAATTTCAACAAATCCCAATGGTCGCGCCCGACCGAGGCCAGCATGCCCATCAGGATGAAGGCGAACTGGAAGCTGAGTTCCTGCAGGCTCTTGGCAGGGTTCACTGACCACAGCAGGGAGAGGAACATCCAGGCGGCCAGACCGAGCAGCGACAGGGGCAGCCAGATGCTGCGGGTCAGTTTGGCCCCGCGCACCACCCACAAGGCGATGAGTAGCCAGCAGATCCACCAGACGTTCTGGTTCCAGTCCATGATCGGGGTGATAGCGCTGAAGCAGAGCAGGAACGCGGCCAGGGGACCGGGAAGAACCATCTGGACCGCTGGGGTGATTGCCCGCCGCTCGGCCGGGGCAAGGGATTGGGAACTCATCGGCGGCGAATTCTCCGCATCCCCAACACGGCAGGCCGCAACCAGAAGCGCCCCAGGTCGAGTGGGCGAGCGTGTCCGGTCAATCCCACCACGCCGATCGCCAGATAGGGCAACGCACCGGCGCGCGAGCCCACGGCGGTGCGCGCCGTTTCGTTGAGCACGAAGGCCGAGAATGCTCGCGGCCCCAAGTCCTTGGCCCGGGCCAGCCCCCAGGCCAGCGAAGCTCGCCACTTGTCCCCGCTGCTCAAGGAATTGCGTCCCGTCTTGGCGTCCACTACCACCAGGGGCTCCATCACGACGAGTGGGCGAACTCCGGCCAACTGCAGGTCCAACAGCCAGTCCCATTCCTCATGGGTTGCTAGGTGCTCGGGAAACGGATGGGCCTTGGCTAGTTCGGTGGAGAGCAGGAGAGTCGGGGTGGCCAGCACTCCCTCACCAGCACTGCGGCGCACGAAGAGATATTCGGCGATCTGCTCATCCGGGCGGGGCGCCCTGGTCGGCCAGATCACCGAGTCCCGGCCATCCTCCCAGCGGCCCTGACAACTCACCACGACATGGTCGGGATCGTTGGCGCGTTCCAGTATGTCCATCTGGTGTGCGAGCTTGCCTGGTAGCCACTCGTCATCATCGTCGAGGAAGGCCAGGAAATGGCCGTGGGCGGCGTTGATGCCGGTGTTGCGGGCTGCGCCGGCCCCACGGGAAGCTTCGTGACAGATGATGCGCAACCGGTCATCTGCGAGACCTTCAAGGGAAGACACCGTTTCCGGGTCTGGGCCGTCGACCACGACGATGACCTCGCGGGGAGGTCTGGTTTGGTCTAGTGCAGAACGTACGGCATTGGTGACTGAAGCGGGACGGGAGCGAGTCGGTATAACGACGGTGACATCCACGACCCCAGACATCTGCTCCCCCCTGAAAAGTCCACGACTTCACGGTGCGTGAGATCCACATTAACTTGAGCCGCCAGGCATCACCAATCAGATGCTTCCTTCCTGATACGTGATCGCATCAACGGTACGCTAGCCGTATGGGAGACGTAGAGACGATCCCCACGGGGAACGCAGACACCGCCTCCAACAAAGGCACGGGGACGATCCTTGGCAGGGGCTGGAGCCGACGGCGGGTACTTGTCGTCGGGGCGGGGCTTTGCGCTGGAGGGGTGCTGCTTCCGAAAGCCGTCCAGATGCTGCGTGACAATGATCCCAGGCAGGGACTGTCGGTGGTTTTCGAGGATGACTTCGACGATCCGGCGAGTATCGACATCGATGGAACCAATACGCAGGCGAAGTGGTTCACCGATCTGCCTTGGCGAGAGAGCCGCACCCCTGCCGAGTGCGTCGGGGTCGCCGATTCCGTGCTGCTCCTCAACCAAGTGGAGGAAACCGGGAACTGGGCCGTTGCCAGCCGGTCCCCGTGGACTGGGCGTGGCCGGATTTTCAAGTACGGCTACTACGAGGCCCGCTTAGCATTCGAATCGGCCCCGGAGTACCCGACCGACGGTTTCCCCGCCTTCTGGTCGCTGCCGGTCGGGCAACAGAACTACACCCCGGACCGGCACTATGTGGAGATCGATTTCTTCGAGGCCATGACCGAGCCGGGCGAGCGCTACGACGGACACTTCTCCGGTGTGGTGCACGACATCCACCTGACCGAGTCTTACGAGCAGGAATACCGCTGGTTCAACCTGAACAACCGGTCCAAGAGGCCGGTGGTATTGGATGACGGCTGGCACACCTACGGTTGTTACTGGGAACCCGGGAGGTTGCGCTGGTACTTCGATGACCGATTGATGCACGAGGTTGTCTACCGGCATGACCGCACCCCCAGTTCGCCTGTGATGCGCTTCCCTACAGGAGAGAAGAACGGACCGAAGGGGCTGTTTACCGTCGCAGATGAGGTGGAGGGGGTATCGGTGATCTTGGGAACCGCTCCCGGTTGGCCGGTGCGCGTCGACTGGGTCAGAATCTGGGCATGACCCCATGCCGATCCCAGGCCGCACCTCACCGCGTGCTGCAGGAGCGACGACCATGATTCAGCCAGTCGACGAGAAGCGCTCCCGTAGGGGATTGATCGGTAAATTGTTCGGTTCGACGGTGGCTGCCCAGGCTGCAGCCCTGGTGGCCACCACAATCGCCGCAACCCGTGCAGAGCCAGCGGATTTCGCCCGCTACGCCGCGGTTTTCGCGGTCATGTCTGTGGTGGCCTCGGTCAATTCGGTTGCCGTCGAGACCCGGGTACCGGTGACCTCGGGGGTCGTTAGGGCAGCCATGATGCGGGTGGGAACCACGACGGTTCTGCTGTGCTCTGCGGTGGTGTTCGCTGGCAGTTTGCTGTTGCTGGGCAGCCATCGCGATGTGGCGGTCAATGGCATCTTCCTGGCCGCAGGAACCGCAGCGATATCCTTGGTGAGCTTGTTGATCGCGTTGGCTATCCGGTTCCACCGGCAGGATCTGTTGGCTCTGAACCGGGTGGTGCAGGGTCTCAGCAATGCAATGCTGATCTCGACCGTCATCTGGACGTCGCTGCCCGGCTACGTCGTGCTGCTGGGTTCCTTCGTTGTCTCCACGATTCTCGGCGGCCTGGCCATGATGCGCGGTCTGCCGCGGGCCGCTGCCTATCTGCGAATCGCTCGCAGGTCTGACTGGGCGGTGACCATGCGGCAGGTGGGCATGCAGCCGCTGACCAATCTGTTCGCCAATCTGGGCACCGCCCTGCCACCCATCCTGCTGCCAGTCCTCGGCACGGTGGAGATTGCCGGGGTTTGGGCGCTGGCCAGTCGATTCCTCAACGCCGTGGTCAGCATGGTGCAGTCGACCGTCGGCCCGATGTACATCGGTGACGTTGCCGGTGCGGTGCGCGGGCAGGCCCGTGACAAGGTGGCGAGAGTGCACAACGCTTGGCTACGCCGCCTTGGTCTGCTGGTCATACCGATGATCGCTGGCACGATCGCGGGTATCAACGTCATCATCCCGCTGCTGGGCTCCCAGTGGACGAATGCCGGACAGATTACGATACCGGCTTGCCTCAGCTTCACGGCCCTGCTGGTGTGGTTACCCACCTCGCAATGCCTAGTGCTGCTAGGGCGCACCAAGACGGAGTTCTGGTGGACGGCTTGCTACGTGGTGTGTACGTTGACTCCGCTGTTATCGATGACGAAGATCGGCACGGTGCCCGGCCTCACGGTGTGGTCAGTCAGTCAAGTGGCGGTGATTCTCGCTCACATTTGGTTGCAGCGGCGCGCGATCACCACCCTCAACTGGTAGAGGAGGTGTTCACGGTGATGGTGTTCCCGTCGGAGGCCATCATCGCTTCGCACACCATCACAACCTTGACGCCCTCGGCCATGGTGACCACCTGTGCACCGGGCTTGTCCAAGATGGCATCCCGGAACTGCTCGTGCTCAATGCGCAACGGTTCGGGCTTGGGAATGGCGTAGCGCACCACGTCACCCTCGGCGACGCCGCCGAACTGGGCCACATCGCCCCAAGTCTCGTAGACCTGCCCGTTGTCGTAGAAGGTCAGGTCCGAAGTGAGGGTGTCGGCGACGAACATGCCGCGCTCACCGGTGATGATCGTGCGACGCTCCTTGGTCGGGGTAAGCCAGTTCACCAGGTGGTTGCTGATCAGCCCATCGCTGAGGCGGCAGGTGGCCGAGACCATGTCCTCCACGTGGCGGCAGGATTTGGACACCGTGTGCGCGGTGACCTGCTGATAATGGCGCTGCGAGACCCATGCCGTCAGATCGATATCGTGGCTCGCCAGGTCAAGGATGACGCCCACATCCTTGATCCTTCCGGGGTAGGGACCCTGCCTGCGGGTCACGATCTGGTACATCTCGCCCAGCTGGCCTGCGGCCAGCCGGATGCGCAAATTCTGCAGCGCGGCATTGAACCGTTCGATGTGCCCGACTCCGCCGACCAGGCCATGGCTGGCGAAGGCCTGGGACAACCGCAAGGCGGCCGCAGTGTCGGTGGCCAGTGGTTTTTCGATCAGGGCATGCACATTGGCCTCGGCCAGCGCTATCCCGATCTGTTCATGGGTGTCGGTGGGGGTAGCCACCACGCAGTAGTCGACACCTGCCGCGATGACGTCGTCCACGCAATGGCCGGTGAGGCAGTCGTTCTGGTCGGCGAGCCGCTGGTCATCAGGATCGGCGACGATGACCAAGTCGACCCCATCCAAGGCCCGCAGATTGCGAGCGTGATTGCGGCCCATGGCCCCCAGCCCGATCAGACCGGCACGCAGGTTCGCCATTACGCACCCGCTTTCGCGAGTCGGTTCACCGCTGTCGCGATCTTTTCCAGATCGGCCTGGGACAGCGAAGGATGAACCGGAAGGGAGAGCACCTGGGCCGCGGCCCGCTCGGCCTCGGGCAGATCCAGGCTGAGGGCGAAGGAATCCAGTCGGTGGCATGGTGTCGGGTAGTAGACCCCACAGCCCACGCCATACTCGTTGCGCAAAGCCTCGGCGAAACTGTCGCGATCCTCCGGAACCCGGATGGTGTACTGATGGTAGACGTGAGTAGCGCCTGCGGCCACCGGCGGTGTGATCACACCGCTTAGTTCGGAATCCAGGAAGGCTGCGTTGGCCTGCCGGATGGCGGTCCAGGTGGGAAGCTGGGTCAGCTGAGCGCGACCGATGGCTGCGTGGATGTCGGTCATCCGATTGTTGTACCCGACGATCTTATTCGCGTACTGCCTAGCCATTCCCTGGTTGCGTAGCAACCGCACACGCTCCAACAGATTCTCGTCGGCGCTGGTCACCATGCCGCCTTCACCGGAGGTCATGTTTTTGGTGGGATACAGGGAGAAGGCCGCGAAACCTCCGAGGGTACCGGTGTTGTGGCCCTGCCAACTGGCCAGGTGTGCCTGGGCGGCATCCTCGTGGAGGGCTAGGCCGTGCCTGGCGGCCAGGGACTGCAGCGCGGTGGCGTTACAGGGGTGGCCGAACAGGTGCACCGGCATGATCGCTCGGGTCCGCTCGGTGATCGCGGCTTCCGCAGCCTCGGGTGACATGGTGAAGTACTCGGGCTCGATGTCCACGAAGACCGGCACTGCTCCGGTCAGGGCGACGGCATTCGCCGTGGCTGCGAAGGTGAATGAGGGCACGAGCACTTCGTCCCCGTCGCCGATGCCCGTGGCGAGTAACCCCAGGTGCAGAGCCGAAGTCCCCGAGTTCACCGCCACCGCGGAACAACCTGGGGTCACCTCCCGGGCGAACTCCTCCTCGAAGCCCGCGACTTCGGTTCCTTGGGCGAGGGCCCCGGATGAGAGAACCGCATCCACGGCGGCTCGTTCGGCATCGCCGATGATCGGCTTGGCGATTGGAATCATGATCCTGCTTGCTCCTGCACGGTGTCGGGACCCACCAAGGTCTCATTGGTTTCTCGATATGTCTCTCCACTGACCGGGTCACGCCATACGCCACCCGATTCGGCGACCAGCAGATCGCCTCCCCGCCCGACCCAGCCGATCCGGCGGGCCGGGACCCCGGCAACCAGCGCGTGATCAGGTACGTCGTGGGTTACCACCGCGCCGGCAGCCACCATCGCCCACCGGCCAACGACCACCGGTGCTACGCAGGTGGCATGAGCGCCGATAGAACAGCCCTGCTTGAGGGTAACACCCACTGCTTCCCAGTCACTGGCAGATTTCTGAGTGCCGTCGGGGTTGACCGCGCGGGGGTTGTGGTCGTTGGTTAGCACCGCGGCCGGGCCGACGAATACTCCCTCGGCGAGGGCTGCCGGTTCATAGACCAACGCATGGTTCTGGATCTTGCAGTTGTCGCCTACCCGGACACCGGTGCCCACATAGGCGCCGCGTCCGACGATGACGTTTTGCCCCAGCACTGCCTGCTCGCGCACCTGTGCCAGGTGCCAGATTTTTGACCCGGTTCCTATTGCGGCTTCGGCTGATACATCGGCGCTGGGATGGATGGCTGGTTCCTGGGCTGACATGACTCCCCCATACAGGTCGTGACCCGATTTCTAATCAACATTAGATTTTATGGCCAATCGGCGTGTTGCGACCCTCTCAGGGGTTAGATTCTCCCCGTTCGGGGTCACGGGGGAGTTTCGGGGGAGAATGTCACTGGAGAGAGGTGTTACATGGATTTCCCTCCGGGGAGGGGGCAACCGGTCGTTTCCGGCGGTTTGCACGCACACACTGTGAAGGACAGGTACCTGTTGGGAGCGGTGCTCACGCTGGTGGACCTGGCTGCGATGTTTCTTGCAATGTTCCTCGCGCTGCTGTTGCGAGAGTCTGTGCCGTTGCCCTGGCCTGCGGGTGGAACCGTGCTGCGCTGGCCGTACATCGTGGCGATCCCGCTGGCATGGTGGCTGTGTCTGTACCTCTTCGAGGGCTACTCCGAGAAATGGCATGGTGCCGGTGCGACGGAGTACAACCGGGTGCTGATGGGAAGTTTCACCTGCATCGGGGCGCTGGGGGTGGGCCTTTACCTGACCAGTTCGACCCTTTCCAGGGGCTTCTACTGCTGGTTGGCGGTCGTTGGGATCTCGGCGTTGCTCATCGGGCGCTATACGGTGCGCCGGGTGATTAACCGTGCTAAGGCCCAGGGCCGGTTCGCGACGAGCACCATCGTCGTCGGTGGAGCCGGTCACGTCGCAGCACTGCTTCAGGTGCTCGTCCGGGAGGAGTGGCTGGGCTACCGGGTTGATGGCCTGCTGATACCCGACGAGGATCCCGACCCCAGCGAGGGCCAGATCCCGATCTTGGGCGCACCCGAGGATGTCATGCGGATGCTTCGGCGAACTGGCGCTGACGCAGTCATGTTCACCGACGGCTCTTTCAGTCAGCCCTCGGATTTTAGCGAGCTGGCCAGGCAGATCGAGGATTTGGACGCTCAGATCATCTTCATGCCCGCGGTTACCGACGTTTCTGCTTCCCGGTTGATGACTCGACCAGTGGCTGGGCTGCCCCTGGTACATGTGCAACGACCGGCTGCAGCCCGGGCCACCGCATGGTCGAAGAGACTTTTCGACATCGTTGGCAGCCTGATCGCCCTGGTGGTGGCCACCCCGATCCTGTTGATCGCGGCCCTGCTGGTGAGGCTGACCGATCCCGGCCCGGTGCTCTACCGTCAGCAGCGCATTGGGATCGATGGCGAACCATTCACCCTATACAAACTGCGCAGTATGAAGGTCAACGCCGATCGGCTCAAGGCCAAGCTGGCCGATCACAGCGATGGGAACGGCGTGATGTTCAAGATGGCCCGCGATCCACGGATCACCCCGGTAGGCCGGTTTCTGCGGCGCTATTCGATAGACGAGCTACCGCAGCTGCTCAACGTGCTGAAGGGCGATATGAGCCTCGTCGGCCCCCGCCCGGCCCTGCCCGACGAGGTGGACCAGTATGACGAACACGTCAAGCGTCGGCTCGCGGTGCGGCCCGGGCTCAGCGGACTGTGGCAGGTCTCGGGACGCTCGGATTTGTCCTGGGGGGAGACCGTGCGGCTGGATCTGTATTACGTCGACAACTGGTCGATGATGCAGGACCTGAGCATCCTGGCACGCACTGTCAGCGCGGTGCTGCGCCCGCAGGGGGCCTATTGAGGTCCTCACGGCATCCGGCCACCACAAACACAAACCCGGCCAGCGGGATCCGCGATGCTGGGCTGAGGCCCTCATCGCATCCGGCGAGCCTAACCTCCCAGATGCGGGTTGGTGCCCAACTGGGATACGATTATGCATCGCAATCGGTCAGAGACAACGCGACTCATGGGGAAGAGGCAACGTGTCGAAATGGGTGATCGTCGGTGGCGGTATGACCGGAATGGCCTTGGCTTTGGCCGGCTCGGCTGCGGGTCAGCAGGTCCTGGTCCTAGAGGGTGCCGCTGAGACCGGCGGGCTGACCGGAACCATGCCGATGCACGTAGGCGACACCGAGGTCATCGTCGATCGCTTCTACCATGTGATCTTGGAATCCGACACCCACGTCTTGGCACTGCTCGACCAACTGGGCATGCGCGACGAGGTGCGCTGGTCGTCGGCACCCGCGTCGGTCGTCGCCAATGGCGTCTCCTATCCGGCCACCAGCTTTACCGACATGGCTAGGCTGCCCGCATTGTCACTGCCTAGCAGGATGCTTATCGGGTTGTCGATCGGGTTGAGCCTGCTGCTGCCACGGTTCCTCGCCGACCGGCTCACAGCACGGCGCTGGCTGACTCTCACTGCGGGGCCGAGTGCCTACCGTAATTTCTGGGCCCCCATCCTTCGCGCCAAGCTCGGCAACCAGGCCTGCCGGGTCGCTGCTTCCTTCCTGGTATTCACCTTCCGGCGGTTGGTCAGTGCTCGCCTGTCTGGGGCGGGGGATCGATTCGGGGTGTTGCCTGGTGGTTACGCGGAGGTCTTGCGCCGGATGGAGCAGAAGATCACTGGATGCGGTGGCGAGGTGCGCACCGGGGCTACCGTCGCCGAGATCGTCATCACCGGTCAGAGCGCTGAGGGACGCATACGCATCACCTTGGCCGACGGTACGCAGATCTTCTGCGATGAGGTCTTCGTCACTACTCCCGGCCCCATCACCAGCGGCATGCTGCCCCAACTGACCGCGGACGAACACGACCGGCTCACTGCTGCCCCCCATCTCGGGGTGATCTGCGGGGTCTTTCTTGTCAGGCAGCCTCCCAATGACTCCTACATCACCTATCTGGTAGACGATGCGGATCTGACCGGGGTGATTGGCATGCATGCCCTGTTGCCCGCAGTTGAGACCGGTGGGGCTGCTCTGCTTCAGCTGCCACGTTACTGCGCCAGCGACGACGAATGGTTCGAGCTCAGTGATGAACAGATTCGTGATCGTCTGCTGGCCGAACTAGCCCGGTGTCTTCCTGATTACCGGCCGGAGGTGATCGACTGGGCAATCAGTCGGGCGCCACATGTCGTGCCATTGCCATTGCCGCGTGCCAGGGAGCCGTTGCCCCACCAGACATCGCTGCCTGGAGTGCACGTGGTGAGTACTGCGCAGAACACCAGCGGCACATTGAACGTCGAGACCTCACTGCATCAGGCGGAAGCCGCCGTGACGGGTTGAAAGAAAGGAATGGAGTGACCAGCGAACGCATTGCATCGATTTCCTTGGATGCCGATAACTACTGGAGTTACAAGCGCACTCACGGCGATCCGGATTGGGTGAGTCGCCCCAGCTACCTGGGCGTGCTGGCCAGCCGGATGATCGAATTGTTCGATCGTCACCGGATCACCCCGACGGTCAATGTGGTGGGTTTCGATGCGGCGGCCGCAGACGGCCCGGAATTCGTCACCTGTCTTTCTGAATACGGTTGTGAAATCGGAAATCACAGCTTCGAACATGAGCCTTGGCTGCACCTGTACTCCCCAGATCAGCTGCGCGACGATCTGAACCGTAGCCACGATGCGCTGCTCGCTGCCGGGGCCAAGGAGGTCGTCGGCCTGCGCGCCCCGGGTTTCTCAATGTCCCCGGATCTGATGCGGGCCCTGGTGGAGATGGGCTACGAATATGACTCCTCAGTGTTGGCCACTTGGATCGGACCACTGGCTCGCACCTACTACCTGCGTACCAACAAGGATCTGACCGCCGAGGAGCGCCGCCAGCGCAAGGGGCTGTTCGGGTCATTCTGGGATGCCGCGTTGCCTAACAAGGGCTTCGAATGGACTGCGCCAGCCGCCCCCGGGGGACAGCGTCTCAGCCTGACTGAGGTGCCGGTTACAGTCTTCCCTGGGCTGCGGGTCCCCATTCACGCTAGCTATGTGATCTACCTGTCTGGTTACTCGCCCAAGGTCGCGGCTGCCTACGTCAAGGCAGCCGTCCGGGGCTGTCTGCTGAGCGGCACCGAGCCGAGCTTGCTGCTGCACCCGCTCGATCTGCTGGACAGCAGCGATGCCCCGGGACTGGAGTTCTTCCCCGGCATGAACCTCGACTTCGGCCGCAAGCGCGCGATTCTTGATCTGGCGCTGCAGGAACTGACCAGTAATTTCACAGTCGTCACCATGCGTGAGCATGCCCGCCATGTTCGTGAGACGACCACTATTACCAGAGACGTCGGCCTGCTCGATCGGGGTCGTCGCGTCGACATGGTGCCTGCCCGGTGACCGGGCGTGCACCCGTGGCCGTGGTGATGGGCACCCGGCCTGAGGCCATCAAACTGGCCGGTCTGGTGACCGGATTGGGTGACGATGCGCTGGTTGTCCACACCGGGCAGCATTACGACGCACAGCTCTGGGAAAATGTGCAGGCAGATTTGCCGGGCATGCACGTCGATGAGCACATCCACTGCGGGGGACGCTCTCGCGGTGAGCAGATCGGCATGGCCACCAGTGAGATGACCCGGTTCCTGAGCAGCCGGGATATCAGGGCCGTGGTGGTGCAGGGTGACACTAATTCGACGCTTGCCGGGGCGCTGGCCGCCAATGCTCTCGGTCTGCCCCTGGTACACGTCGAGGCGGGGCTGCGTTCTGGTGACCGGCGGATGCCGGAGGAAATCAACCGCATCCTGGTGGATACCTTGGCCGACCTATGTTGCGCCCCAGTTGAGCGCAACGCCAACCAGCTGATTCAGGAGCGGGTGACCCCCGACCGGATCGTGATCACCGGCAACACCCTGTGGGATGCCATGGCCATGATCCGTCCCACACCGCAGGGCACCGCGCAGGCGTTGGACAGTCTGAATGTGCCACCGGGCGACTACGTGCTGGCGACGATTCACCGGGCCGGGACCGTGTCCGATACCGAGCGCCTGGTTGGTTTGCTGGATGGCTTGGATGCGCTCGCGGAACAGGCCGAGGTGGTCTTCCCGGTGCACCCCCGGACGAGTGCCGCTATCGCAGAGGCTGGGCTGAGCGGTCGGTGGCAGAGGATTCACATGGTGCAGCCGCTGCCGCCAAGCCAGTTCATGGCCTTGGAGGCCGGTGCCACCCTTTTGGTCAGCGACTCCGGTGGGGTCCAGGAAGAAGCCTGTTTCCTACGTCGGCCGTTGCTGGTGCTGCGCGACAGCACCGAACGCCCTGAACTGCTCGATGGGTGGTGTCGGTTACTCGGCGATCAAGATCCTGCGGTGGCGATAGACCGTGCATGGGCTGATGCACGGCAGTGGGGCGCGGATCTCGCCATCAGACAGCTGCCTTATCCCGGCGAGTCTGCCAGCTCGGTGATAGCTGCCGAGATCAATCGACGCTGGCCGGCCTGATGTCCGCCACCTGGCTGGTGCTCAGCATAGGATGCTTGGTCCTGGGTACCTTCGCCTACGGGTTGGCTGGGGCGAAGCTGCATGATGGCTCGCGGGCCACCGGCGGTGCCCTTCGATCACGTTCTTGGTGGACGGGCACCGTCTTGCAGGCGGTCGGTTTCCTCGGCACCTTCGTGGCGCGACGATCCCTTCCGGTCGTCGTCGTGCAGGCCTCCTCGGGCGTCGGCCTGGCGATCACTGCGATCATCCAGCAGCTGACCGGAGTGCAACGATTGACCGGGAGATCCGCAACGGCGATCGGTGTACTGGTGGCCGGTCTTGTGCTGATCGCTTGGTCAATTGTTCCCGGACCGGCAGTGGCGATCCGCGCCGCCCATCTATGGCTATTGGCCGGTTGCGCCGTGCTGGCGGTTGTGCTGGCGGTCGTGCCATTGCCTGCCTGGGCCTCCGGGGCAGCATCCGGGCTGGGGTTCTCCTACGGCGCTATCGCGGCGCGGCTGCTGATGAGCGACACGCTACCTGCGTTATGGCGATTCTGGGAGCTTCCGCTGAGCGCCTGGCTTGCGGGTCTGTTGATGGCAAGCGGTGTGGTGCTCGGGCAATACCACTTGACCCGGGGTCTTGCCCGCGGTCAAGCCGCCCCGGTGCTCGGCATCATGTATGCGGTGGAATCGTTCTTTCCTGCCGGGGTCGGTTTTTGGTTGCTGGCCGAGGCCCCGCGACCCGGGGGATGGATCCCGATGTTATCGGGTCTGGTATTGACGATCCTTGGTGTTTGCATTCTGGCTGGTCGGACAACGGCCTGATGACAGACGAACTGATGACCGATGAACGCGGGCGTGACGGCTGGCGCTCGTAACGCATGGGTTCCGGACCCTGAGCCTCGGAGGGCTGGGGGAGCCCATCCATGAGGAGTGGATCGGGAGCGCTCAGGTCCACCGACCGCTCGGTTCCTTCATTAGAGAGCAGAACTTCGACTGGGGCGCGGGCGGGCTCGGTTTCGTTGACCTGTCGCAGCCCGAAGCCTACATTGAACAATTCCTCAAAGTAACGCTTGTTCTGCAGGCTGGACAGGGAGAGGAAGGGCAGCAGAACGGCTGCCAGCGCGCTGACGACGGCCAAGCCGTGCCATCCCAGATGACCGGTGGCGGTCAGCACCACTGCGAGCAGACCCATCAGCACTCCCGGTACCAAAGGCACCCAATAGGCGACCCATAGGTAGCCTTGGATAATAGAGCGGTAAGTCATCATGCGGGAACGTGGGCTGCTCAGCGAGGAACGCTGCCGTCGTTCGCCCATACCTGCCCAGGACAAGGTGGCGGGGATCTCCTCAATGCGTGCCCGCAGCACTTGGGCCTTGTAGAGGATCTCGACCATGATGTCTGCGCCCTCTGCCTTCAGCGACAGCGAGCGGATGAACGGGCCGTCGTAGGCGCGCACCATCCCGGTCAAGGTTTTCACATCATGGTAAGCGCATTTGCTAAGGAATTTGTTCGCCTGCCGAGAGCGGATCTCCAATGCTTTAGGTACTTCCACCGTGCGGCCACCGGGCATGTAGGGGGATGCGATGACGATGTGTGGCCGGTGTTCGAGCCATGCGGTGATCAGCCGGTCGAGGTCGGCCACCGAATAGGACAGGTCACAGTCCACAGTGACCACCAGATCGCCGTGAGATGAACTGATGCCGGTTCTTAGGGCCGCGCCGAGCCCCGAGTTGACCCGATGGCGCAGCAACTTGATCGGTATGACCACGTCGTTTGCGGTTTCCAGTGCGATGGCGGAGGTATCGTCATCCGAGCCGTCGTCCACGATCACGAGTTCCCACCGGAATTCCGATCGGTGGCTTGCGAGTTCCGCCAGTTCACGAATCGTCCGGGCGATCGTGGCCGCCTCCCGATGGGCGGGTACCACGAATGTTCCGCGAAGTTTCTTCCCAACACTTTCCACTGGACCCGATTCTCCCCACTCAGTCACGCAGGCCGCCATCTTCCCTGGCGAATCCGCTACCGATCGGCAGTCTAGACCTGCATACAGGAGTGTTTACAACTGATGTGTCGTACTCGTTATAAACGTTGGTATGGGATGCGGAGCCGTGTCTTCATGCCCCGGCATGTGGCAGGGAAGCCCCTGAGAACTCCCTTCATGGGCGTGGTCACCTATGGAGCAGGTTCGGGCTCCACGCGCTCATCGTCTGAGTATGTGCTTCTCCTGGCTGGTTCACGGCCAGGAATCTGTCATCGATTCACCGGTGGTTTCTGATTCATTAGGGTCAGCTTCGCTGATGTGAATCGTTACGTTCCCGGTGTCCATACCGCTTGGATCGGGCCAGAGTCGTACCGTACGCGGCCCGCTCGGGATCCCTGATCGGGAGTCCATGGCCTGTCTTCGAGTCGATTTCTCACAAATGTCGTCGTCGCGACCGGTGAAATTTGCAGGTGCTGACAGCTTGGCGAAACCTTCCTAGACCTTGTTGTTCCTGGGGTCGAAGTCGGCAGGAAATCCTTTTCCTCCTCGCCATGGCCATCACGTTGAAGAGAAAGGACTGCTGGAATCAACGCTTTCTGCAGAATCATGAAAATGATCTTCACCCGAGAAAATGATCTTCATCTCGGTGGGTGTAGCGATAATACGACGTTTTCCGCTCGGGGTGGGCGCTGCTGCACACGACAGATCGGGAGAGATGGAACGTGACCATGGGGCGGGTCTTCGTCACCGCTAGGCACCTAGGATGTGCTTGTGATCGCCGGAGTGAGCAATCGGGAGTTTCAGCACATCGAGAACGCTTCCTGGCAAGTCGCGGATGCGTTCTCCTGGAGCTACCGGGGCCCGCTAGGGAAAGCCGCATCAAGCACCGTCGGAACCCAGCCAGCGGGCGAGCTACCGGGGCCCGCTAGGGAAAGCCCCCGTTCCAGGAGCATCCTGGCGGCTCATCGGTGCATGTCGTGCGTGATGTGCGATAAAGATGCATGATTCGTGATGAAGTGGAGCAATGAGCCACCGCAGCGCCACCGACCATCCCCTTCATGTGGTCATGGTTTCGATGCACACATCTCCCTTGTCGTCGCCCGGGCGGGCCGACGCGGGTGGGATGAACGTCGTGGAACTGAACTCGGCGCTCGCCCTGGCTAAGGCCGGGCACCGGGTTGACATCCTCACCCGGCGTGACGACGACCTTCCCGGTGAAACCCGGATCGCTGACGGGGTCCGGGTGATCCGATTGGATGCCGGTCCTCCGGCACCCGTCGCCAAATCTGCCCAGGAAGCCCTCATAAACCCCTTCGCGGAGGCCCTTGGGAGATGGCTGAGTGCGGAGGGTGCCGACGTGGTGCATTCCCACCACTGGTTTTCCGGGATGGCCGCTGTCTCGCATGCCCGGGGAATGGGTGTCCCCCACCTACAGTCTTTCCACTCGGTGGCCGCCCCCCTCGGCGCCGACCTTGGGGAGGGGGAACAGCCCGAATCCCCAGGACGCGCGCGGGGAGAAGCCTTCGCCGCCCAGGCATCCGACGGTATTGTCGCGGTGAGCAGCTACGAGGCCGCCACGGTGAAGGCCCGCTATGGGGTTGAGGACTCCCGGATCACCGTCGTATATCCCGGAGTCGACTTGGGCTTGTTCGCCCCCGCGACACCGGCGACCCCGCCCAGGCTGGTCTTTGCTGCACGGCTGCAACCTCTCAAGGATCCCGGCCTGGCAATCCAGGCGCTCGCCCACATGCCAGGGGACACCCGTTTGGTGATCGCCGGAGAAGCCTCTGATGACTTCGCTGGATACGCTGAATCCCTGCATCAGCTTGTTCATCGGCTGGGGGTGCAGGAGCGCATTGATTTCCACGAGTCGTTACCCCGTGAGGCACTCGCGGAGCTCTTTGCTAGCGCCACGGTGCTGGTCAACCCGAGCCATTCGGAAACCTTCGGGCTGATCAACCTGGAGGCCCAGGCCTGCGGGGTTCCCGTCGTCGCCACCCGTACCGGTGGTATGCCTGAATCCCTCGTCGAGGGGATCAGCGGAGTTCTGATGGATTCCCGGGAACCTTTTGAATGGGCTCACGAGCTGCAGCGATTCGTTGACGACCCTGGCCTGCGGGCACGCTACGGTGCCGCGGGCAGGCAGTTCGCTGCCCGTCGCCCATGGCGGGTGGTGGCTGATGAACTTGTCGCCGTCTATCGAGGAGCGATCCGATGAACCCACTCGACCTGCTGCGCACCGCCGATGAGACCCCGCGCCCGCTGGTGGTTCACGCCCACCCAGACGATGAAACCCTGCAGACCGGCCCTTTGCTGGCCTGGCTCACCCGCCGGGGAATCGCCACGACGGTGATCACCTGCACCCGCGGTGAGCGGGGCGAGATCGTTGCGGGAAGCGTCGTGACGAAGCCAGCCCCCGCCGAATTCGTCGCCATCCGTCAAACCGAACTTGCCGGTGCTCTGACCGAGCTTGGGATCGAGGAACACTGCTTCTTGGGTACTCCGCCTGCTCGGCACCCAGGTGTGCCGCGACGCGAGTACCGGGATTCGGGCATGGTCTGGGTGAGCGAGGGACTGGCCGGGCCCGCAGATGCGAATGATCCAGATTCTTTCACTGCAGCACCCATCGACGAGATCGTCGCCGATCTCACCGCAGCCCTCACTGCTACCAAAGGGACGGTGATCGTCGGCTACGACGCCCTGGGCAGCTATGGCCACCCAGATCATGTGCGGGTGCACGAGCTGTGCGTCGAAACTGCTCGTCGTACTGGTGTTCCGCTGGTGCAGGTAGCCTCCGAGGAGGACGCCGAGGGGTTCGAGTGGTTCGACCTGGACGAGGAGACTCCGAGGGTCATTGCGGCCCTGCGTCGTCATGCCACTCAGTTGACGGTTGGTCCGGAAGGCATCACCCACGTCGGTGGCCAGCACCAGGACATCCCGCGCAGGATCGGGTTGATGCGTGGGTGATCACTCCCGGTCGGCGTGCCGGGCATCGCCATCACCATGTGGTCGTCTGTCTACTACTGGTGCCGACGGTCTCACCGGTCGAGGAGCACCTGGTTGACTGCCATGGAGATCTCCTCGACGGTGGCGATCCCCGCCGAATGGGTCTTGTTTCCCGTTGTCATCACGGCAATGGCCCAGCCATCGTCTCCGGAAGAGATATGTCCGGTGGAATTGACCATCCACGGAGATGTGCCCGGGTCGATCCGGGCATCGGCGGTTGCCTCGTCGAGCCAACCATTCTTGAGTTGGACCCGGTCGTCCTTCCCAGTACCTGCGCCGATGCCCCAGTCCTGGTCATCGGCCACCGTGGAGGCGAAACCGAGAACCCGCCGGGTCCTTTCCTGATCCAGCAATCTGCCCTGCGACAAGGAGTTCCAGAATAGGGCCATGTCGTCGGCTGAGACCATCGCCAGCCCCGAGCCGTCGTCGCCGGGGATGGCCGCGGAGTTGTCCATGCCGATCGAGACCATGTAATCGGTCATCGCTTGGCCGCCACCGGCCTGCTCCCAAAGCTTCTGCTGGGCTTGGTTGTCGGAGGTGATGATGGCCGATTCGATGCGATCCCAGGTCTCCTCGGAAATCTCCTGGGCATTTGACAGTACCGCGGTGGCGGTCACTACCTTGATGGTGCTCGCCGCGTAGAGTTCCTCGTCACCCTGGTAGGAGCAGTTCATCCCGGTGTCGTCGTGGACGGAGACCGCCGCGGTGACCCCGTCGGTGGCCAAGGAGGACACGTCGATGGCGGCCAGCTCCCGGGCCAGTGCTTCTTGATGTGCCGATGAGGTGCAACTCCAGCCGAGATCTCCCACCGCCACGGGGGCCAGCGCTGCGGGTGCCTGCCCTTTGGCGCAGGCGGCCAAGCTGAGCAGGGCGACGAGGGCAGTGGCGGCTCGAATCCTCATGGGAACCTTCCGTGGGGTGACGCGGATCATCCGGGAGAACCGGATTGCCTACATCGTTGCATCCGGGAGCGGGTGTCTTGGGGAATCCGAGGTTGTCGGCGATCCGGCTGGCCAGACCGGTTACGTGGTGATGGCGCTACGGCGCTTCGGTATGCGCGTGCTGGTTCCCGACCGCTGATCGGCAGTGGTCACGGCCCTGATGCCGCGCGAACACAAGTGACTCCGGCCGGACGGTCGGTAGCACGAAGAAATACTTCGATTTCACTACGGGATTCGCGGGGAGCCTCAGAAATCCTGCCAGCCCTTCATTGTCACCCCGACCGACCAGAGACGATCGTTCTCGTCAAACTCGAAGTGTAGCTCTGTACCGTTTTGATCGCGATACAAGATCCATTCTTTTTCCCATACTCCGGTTTCTTCTGGCGCTCCAAATATTTGTTCAATCTCTCGACGCCCTGCATCGTTTCCGAATGCGTCGAACAGGCGTCGCGGATAGGGGTCGTACCCGGCGCTCTCGTCTCCTTGTGTGAATAGTGAAATGGAAAGCAATGTCTGTTGACGCCATACAAACTCTGTACCTGCGCTGTAGAAACTCCAATAGGTGGACTTGCGTCCATCTCCGGTGTCTACGACGTCACGCTCGAACGTTGTGGCCAGCACTTTCAAGACCTCCACGGAAGCAGGGTTACCCTCAGCCGGGGTGTGTCCCACGGCTCGAAGAAAAACGTCGATCTCGCCTTTTGGAGATAGCATCAATAACCTAACTCTCTGTTCTTGGCACAAATCTCTCTGTATGTGGCCTCTATCTGCTCTTCAGTATACCCTTCCTGCAACATGTCGTCATGGTATATATCGAAATCCTTCTTGGCTGCTGATGTTAGATCGTCGGCGTCGTCTGTAATTTGGTCTGAACTGTTTCGGCGTCCATATGTTCTACTTTCAGTCTGATGGGTGCGTCGAGGGACAGCCATTGCGGTGCCAGAATCGATTACCTGCCGTTCTTGTTTTCTTGTAAGAGGCCTGCCTTTCATTGCTTCCGCTCGTTTGAGCAAGGCTGCTTTGGATGGGATGTGGTCCATGTCCATGCCATCTCGCCCTGGGCGTGACGTCAAGTCACCGTAGTGGCCGACCTCCCACTGAGTGATCCTGCCCTTTTTGTTGGGTTTCTTGAGTATGGCAAGGAGCTTGTCCATGTACTTTTTGAAGGGGCCTTTGAGTGCTTTGGCGGCAGCTTTCCCCTTTCCTTTGGCCATGGGTCATCCCTCCAGCAGTTTGCTGAGGGCAACGCCGATCGCTTGGTTGATGGCGAACTCGACAGCGTGTTTCAAGTGGATAGGGGTCGTACCCGACGCTCTCGTCTCCTTGTCTGTGCCTGCGCTGTAAAAAGTCCGATAGGTGGATTTGTGTCCATGCTCGTGTTCAAAAAGTCACGTTCGAACTTTGTGGCCAGCACTTTCAAGACCTCTACGGAAGCAGGATTGCCCTCGGCCGGGGAAAGGTCGGTGCTACGAAGAAATACTTCAATTTCACTGCGGGGATTCACGGGGAGCCTCAGAAATTCTCCCAGCCTTTCATTGTCACCCCGACCGACCAGAGGCGGTTGTCGTCGTCGAACTCGAAACGGAGTTCCGTTTCGTTCACATTGTCGTAGCAAATCCACTCACCGTTCCAGACCCCAGATGAATCCGGAACCCCAAGTTTCTTCTCAACCTCTTGACGTGTCACATCGTTTCCGAACGCCTCGAACAGACGGCGCGGATAGGGGTCGCAATCTTCCTCCATCGATCCCTGTACGAACAAGGTCGCTGAAATGAGGACATGGTTTCCCCAGAGAAAAATCGCACCAAATTCATGGAAGATCCAGTAGGCGGAATCATCGCCATACTCATCCTCCAAATCCTGTACCTCAAACAGAGATGGAAGCAATGATAATACCTCCGCGGATGCAGGATTTCCCCCCGAAGGGGAGTGTCCTACAGCTCGCACGAACACATCAATATCGCCGCGTGGCGCAAGCATTACAGACCAGCCTCTCTGTTGAGTTTATCAATTTCTTTCAATTTATTATCTCTTGTGGAGAGTGCTCTTGTACTGCCTCTGCGCGCTCGGAGCCCAGCATCGGAGTGACCGAGGCAGGTGGGATGAATGTCGGCGAGTTGACCTTGACGCTGGCTCTGGGCGGTCAGCATCTTCACTCAACGTGGTGGTGACCCGCCTCGTTCCACGGGATCGCCTTGGACATCCGGGTGATTCTGTCTCGACGTCGGCCCGCCAACCTTGCGCGCGTTTCTTCGGGAAAGTGATTCTGGGCCGGCAGACCGGGAATTTGGGCACGGCGAGGGTCGGTCCGGTGGTTGACCGGGCCGACCCCCGCTGATGGACCGCTCCCCGATACTGATAGGGTCCTCATCCTGGGTCCTCGGTGCTCGGGGCGCGGTGGATATCGCGCGGATTATCTAGTGCGGGCGGGTGAACCCGCGAACCTCGCGCGATTAGTCGAGTAGGTCGGCATACAGCGGGGTGGACAGGTAGCGCTCACCCCAGTCCGGGATAATGGCGACGATCGTCTTGCCCGCATTGTCCGGATCGGCCGCCAACTCGCTGGCCGCTTTCAGCGCAGCGCCGGCGGAGATGCCAACCAATAGGCCTTCCTGGCTAGCCGCGCGACGGGCGTAGTCCAAGGCGTCATCGGAACTCACCTTGATGATCCCGTCGAGCACGCCGCGATCCAGGATGTCGGGAACGAAACCGGCGGAGATGCCCTGGATCTTGTGAGCACCCTTCGGCTCGCCTGATAACACGGCAGATTCGGCGGCCTCAACCGCGTAAACCTTCACATCGGGGTTGTGGGCCTTCAACGCCGAACCTGCGCCGCTGATGGTGCCGGAGGTGCCGACACCCGCGACGAAGATATCGACCGCACCATCGGTATCGGCCCAGATCTCCTCGCCGGTGGTCTCGCGATGGATGCGGACATTGGCCTCGTTGCTGAACTGGCGGGCAAGGACCGCGCCGGGAATCTCCGCTGCGATCTCCTCGGCCCTCTTATTCGCTCCCGGTACGCCGTCAGCCCCCGGGGTCAGCACCAGCTCGGCGCCCAGGGCGCGCAGCACGGCACGGCGTTCCTTGGAGAAAGTTTCGGGCAGCACGATGATCACCTTGTAGCCGCGGGCCGCGCCCACCCAGGCCAGGGCGATGCCAGTATTGCCGGAGGTGCCCTCGACGATGGTGCCACCCGGCTTTAGCGAGCCGTCGGCCTCGGCAGCGTCGACGATGGCCACCCCGATGCGATCCTTCACCGAATTGGCGGGGTTGTAGTACTCAAGCTTGGCGAGCACGGTGGCCTTGGTTTCGGGGCCAAAGAGGCGGTTGATCCGCACGAGCGGGGTGTGGCCGACGAGTTTGGTGGCATCTTCGTGGATGGTCATTTGGTCTCCTGGTCGGGTGTGGAAACAGGTGGAATGGTGGCGCACGAATCCCGTGACGGGCGACGATAGATGTGAATGAACCGCCACTGGATGCGGGCAGTCGGGATCGTGTCGTCAGATCAGCGACAACACGGACACGGGCAGGCCGACATCGACGCGACAGACATGTGCGCCGACAAAACAAGACCTGCATTGATCACGTACCCGACGTTAGCACCTTAGGGTGCACGAACTGTCAACCGTCCGGCGGACGGACGACTGCAACCACCCTCCCGATCCCACCACTCGTAGTCGTTCTGTGGTCGTGTTCCCTCGTGCGGTGGCCGCCTCGGGCAACACCCATGGGTATCGTCGGGAATATGCACAAGGCGCATCCTTTCGCTGATCGCTGGAACCACAACACCAGGTGGTATCCGCGCATCGGCGAGATCGTCTCTGGTCATCAGGTGGTTCTCGATGTCGGCTGTGGCGACGGAACCTTGGCAGGCCACCTCGCGTCCCTCGGCCACCAGGTAATCGGGGTGGACCGCGACTCAACCATCCTGCCGCCCGATGCTCCCAACACCCATTTCATGCTGGGCGACGCCGTCTCGCTGCCTTTCGAGAACGACTCCTTCGACGCCGTGACGGCGGTCATGATGCTGCACCACACTCACCAGGAACTTGCCTTGGTGGAGATGCGAAGGGTGCTGAAGCCCGGTGGGGTCATGGTCATCTGTGGCACCGCCAGGGATCGTGCCCCCTCGGAGATGTTGCGCTCGCTGGCTGATGTTCCCGAGAACCTCATCTCCCGGGTCGGAACCACCGCTTGGGAGCCCGGCACAGTAAAGCTGGATGCGACCCAGTCTTGGCGGCAGACCCGCGCAACCATCTTCGAGATGCTTCCCGGGGCGCGCTGGGAACGCATCCCGGGCTGGCGCTATCTGGCGGTCTGGCAGCGTCCAGACACTGACCAGCGTTGTTAGCCCGTCCTGCCGTGAATTCCCGCGAAGCCGGTAGGTAGGCTGCTGCCATGAGGATAGGCATTCCACGTGAATCCCTGCCCGGAGAGAATCGAGTTGCCGCCACACCAGCGACGGTGGAACAGCTGATCAAACTGGGTTATGAGGTTGTCGTCGAGTCGGGCGCCGGGGCCCGTGCATCATTCCCGGACAACGAATTCGAGAAGTCCGGCGCCACGATCGTGTCCACCGCGCAGGCTTGGGGATCGGAGCTGGTTCTCGCAATCAATGAGCCCAGCGCCGACGAAATCGGGTTGATGCATCGCGGCTCAAACCTGATCACTTTCCTGCGTCCCCGTCAGAACGAGAAACTCCTCAAGGCCTTGCAGGAGGCCGGTATCACCGGCCTGTCCATGGATATGGTGCCGCGCATCTCCCGGGCCCAGTCGATGGATGCCCTGTCATCCCAGGCCAATATCTCCGGGTACCGAGGGATCGTCGAGGCTTCCTACAGCTTTGGGCGGACCTTTGGCGGCCAGGTGACCGCAGCAGGCAAGGTCGCTCCGGCGAAGGTCTTCGTCATCGGCACCGGCGTTGCCGGGCTGGCAGCGATCGGCGCGGCGAATTCCCGCGGGGCGGAGGTATACGCCACCGACGTCCGCCCGGAGACCGCTGAGCAGGTCGAGTCGATGGGCGCCACCTTCCTCAAAGTGCGCTCCGGTGAGGCCGACCAGGGGGTTTCCTCTGATGGTTACGCCAAGGCCACCAGCGATGACTACAACGCCCGGGCCGCCGAACTCTACATGGAGCAGGCCACCAAAGTGGACATCATCGTCACCACCGCGGCCATCCCGGGAAAGCCTTCGCCGAAGCTGATCACCGCGCAGATGGTGGCCGCCATGAAGCCGGGCTCGGTGATCGTCGACATGGGTGCCTTGGGCGGCGGCAACTGCGAACTGACCACCCCCGGTGAGAAGATCGTCACCGACAACGGTGTGACGATCATCGGCTACACCGATCTGGCCTCGCGACTGCCGTCACTGGCCTCCCAGCTTTACGGCACCAATCTGGTGAACCTGCTGAAGCTCGCCACTCCTGGGAAAGATGGCCAGCTGGTCATCGACTTCGAGGACGAGGTGCTGCGCAACATGACGGTTACCCGCGACGGGGAAATCACCTTCCCGCCGCCACCGATCCAGGTCTCGGCGGCCCCGGTGCCGGTGCCCGAGGCCAAGCCTGTGCCTGGCGGCGTGGATCCGGACCCACCGAAGAACCCGAAACCATGGTGGGTGTCTTTCTCCATCGTCGGTGTCATATCGGTGCTGCTGATCGCCCTTCTCACCTTCGCTCCACCGGCTTTCGTCGGCCTGTTCGGGGTATTCGCGCTGGCCCTGGTCGTCGGCTACTACGTGGTGTGGAATGTCACCGCAGCACTGCACACCCCGCTGATGAGCGTCACTAACGCCGTGTCCGGAATCGTGCTGGTGGGTGCCATCTCCCAGCTCGGTGCCGACAACATGACGATCACGATCATCGCGGCTCTAGCCGTGCTGATCGCCTCCATCAACGTGTTTGGTGGCTTCACGGTCACCAACCGCATGCTCAAGATGTTCCGGAAGGGCTGATCGACGATGCTGGCGAATTTCGTGCAGGCGACCTATGTCGTCGCCGGGGTGCTGTTCATCCTCGCTCTGGCCGGGCTGAGCCGCTTTGAGACGTCCAAACGGGGCAATGCCTTCGGCATCCTCGGGATGTTTCTTGCCGTCGTGGCGACGGTGGTGGCCGTCTGGGCCCCCGACAGCTGGCGCGGCGAGGACTGGGCAGATCGAATGCCCTCCTTCGTCGGCACCGCCGATGTCCCGGCCTTGGTGATTCTCGTCGTCGTGGTGCTGGTTGGTGCGGTGATCGGGGTGTTCAAGGCAGTCAGGGTCGAGATGACTGGGATGCCGCAGCTGATTGCCCAGTTGCACTCCTTTGTCGGGCTGGCCGCCGTGCTCATCGGGTTCAATGTGTTCATCGAGATCCGGCGCGAGCTGGAGGCCGGTCACGCCCACGAGCACATCGGTTTCTCAATGGCTGAGATCTGGATTGGGGTATTCATCGGAGCGGTGACCTTCACCGGATCGATCGTTGCCTGGGGCAAACTTGCCGAGAAGATCCAGTCGGCGCCGCTCACCCTGCCCGGTCGCAACTTTCTCAACCTCGGTTGCGTTATCGCGATCATCGGTTGCGGGGTGTGGTTCCAGAACACCCAAGACTGGCTACCGTTGATCCTGCTCACCGCGGTCTCGCTGTTCCTCGGTTTCCACCTGGTGGCGGCCATCGGTGGCGCGGACATGCCGGTGGTCATCTCAATGCTGAACTCCTACTCTGGTTTCGCTGCGGCCTTCTCCGGCTTTGCGCTCGGCATGAATGTGCTCATCATCACCGGTGCCCTGGTGGGTGCCTCGGGTGCCATCCTGAGCTACATCATGTGCAAGGCGATGAACCGCTCCTTCGTCTCGGTGATCCTCGGTGGCTTCGGTGCCGCTACGGCGGTCGCGACTAGGGACGAGCAGGGTGAGATCCAGGAACTCAACGCCGCTGAACTGGCCCAGGTACTCGCCGACGCCCGTTCGGTGATGATCACCCCCGGCTATGGCATGGCTGTTGCCCAGGCCCAATATCCCGTTGCCGAGCTGGCCAAGAAGCTCGGGGAGGCCGGGGTCGAGGTGCGGTTCGCGATCCACCCGGTTGCGGGTCGTCTGCCTGGGCATATGAACGTGCTGCTGGCCGAGGCGCACGTTCCCTATGACATCGTCTTCGAGATGGACGAGGTGAACGACGAATTCGACGAGACCGACGTGGTGCTGGTCATCGGCGCGAACGACACCGTCAACCCGTCAGCTACCCAGCCTGGTACCCCGATCTCAGGCATGCCGGTGCTGCGCGTGTGGGAGGCAAAGAAGGTTGTGGTGTTCAAGCGGTCGATGAAGCCGGGATACGCCGGCGTGGAGAATCCGCTGTTCTTCCACGACAACACCTACATGCTGTTTGGTGATGCCAAGGCATCCCTGGACGCGATCAACACCGCGCTGCCAGCAGCCATCGAACGCTGAACTTCGATCTGGGGAGACATCGCATCGGCGGTGTCTCCCCAGATCGTGTGCTGGTCGGTCTTGGAACAGGCAGTTACGGAGCCTCTCCCGGCAGTCGGTGGCCGGGAGTAGGGGAGGGACAGACCGCTGAGGATCAGGATTATCAAACCGATGCGCACAGTAGCATGCGTGGCGCAGTCGTTCAGGATGAAGCACAATCGTTCGGCAGGTGCATCCGGATCGACGGGGACGAAGACGATTCCTGCTCTCAGGCAGGCGTGGACGAGAGCGACGGTTTCCACCGACTTCTGGGCTAGGACCATGAGCCTGTGCTCGCGCCCGACCCCGACGTCACGCATCTGTTCGATGAGGGATGGGCAGCGTCCTTGTACCGCAATACTTAGGTGCCCGACACGATCGCTTCACCATTGCCACTTGTGTGGTTGGCCGCGAGGATGCGTGCGAGTCTCAATGGTCTGCCTCGCTCACGCGTCGGATTCGGTGGACTTGGACATGAAGACCATGGGCACGGACTGTACCTCTTCCCGACGCACGATTGCGTAGCCCAAGCGTTCATATAGCCGGATCACCTCGTCGAACTGGGCACCGGTGAAGATATTGAAGCGCTAGCAGTGGGCTATACGGCTCTCAATCTCGGACATCAGCAAGATACCGATCCCGCGCTTCTGCTGCGAGGGATCCACAATGAGCCGAGCAATCTCACAGGTTCCGTCCGACTCGTACGCCCGGACGGAACCGATAATTGCTCCGGTCTCCTCGTAGACGAGGATCTTGCTGCCCGGCATCTCTTCACGGATCTCGTCCACGGTCTGGGTCATGGGCGCGATGTCCATATTTCCTGCGCGGACTGCAACGCTGTGGAACGCTCTGCGCTGGAGAGCGATGATGTCCTCCAAGTCGTCCTGGGTGGCCTCCCGGATGAGTCCTCGCAGTTCAGCGTCGGTTGATCCGCCTGTTTCCTTTTCTAAGAAGTCCACGAGTCTCCCAACGTGGATCAGTACCTCGTCGGAGATTCCCTTGGAGTCCAGGCCGACGCCGAACGCATTGTCCAGTTCCGCGAGGAGTTCGACGATCTTCAGCGAGTCAACCCCGTACTCCATGCGAAGATCCGTGTCCTCCGTGATGTCGGAGGGGGTACTGGTCAGTTTCAGGCGTTGGGTGAGGATCTTCTGCACCCGGTCGAGGATGGCTGCTCTGGTCAATTGTCTCGTTCTTTCTGTCGATACTTTAGGAGTACGGCGTCATGGCTGGTGTCCTTGCCCCGGGGCCACCCATCGCATAGAGCATGATGCAATGTACTCGATATCACTCGGGTCAATCCGATTCTGGGCGAAGAACCTTGTCACCATCTCTCGGGCGTCTCGGAAGATGGTTGTGGGGTCACCGACCTGAATACGATTTAGTCCCTGAACCTCGTGCAGATACCTGCCGAAGTCTGCTTGGCCCGAGAAGCCTGGTGATAGCACCAGCTCTGGCACACTGCCCAAAATCTCCTCGACAGATGCCGTCTTATCGGATAGGCGAGTGTCTAGATAGGTGATGGCAGTCACGAGACGAACACCCCCCAAGAACCGCCAGGGTTGGCGGTCGGCGAAGAGGGATCCATACCCCGATGGGTCGCTATCTTTGCGTTTGGGGCTAATGTATCCAAGCTGTTGTGATGGGAGGCCAACTACATCTCGTCCAGGGGTGCGTACAAGTGACTCAGGAAAGTGTAATTGCTGCCGTGGTTGAAATAGAATCTGCACAGAGAGAAATACACCGCGTAGAGGATAAAGATCGGTGCGATCCCGGATTTGCTCATCTCTTGTGCGCTTTCCACCGAAATCTCGGGAGTGGGGCATAGGTGATCTCGGACTTTTCTTCGATCTCCATGGTCTTGATCCACTTCTGGGATGCCTGCTGCAAAGCGGAGGGGTCGTCGTGCGCGCTGCGGATCAATCCAGAATGGCTCAGGCTGGAGGGCTCTGCAGTCTGAGGGGCGAGTTGCTGGTGCCCTGGGGTTAGGGTACCCATGCCCATAACACTAGCTTTCCTATCGAAAAATACGGTGGGGCGTATCACCATCTGGTCAGACCAGGAGGTTGCGCCGTAGGTCATGGTTCTTTGCCGCGTCGCTTGGCGCGTTCACCGTGGCAGTGGTTTGCCAGAATTGGCAGTTCATTACGATTGGGCCTCAACTCAAGGTTCAGATCTTTCTGGCGCTACGCATCCGAGCCCAGGTTGGTGGTGTGCCGGTCTGGTTGTATGTCGGCCGACGACGCGACGTTCCAGTGTGCCGTTATCGCCGTCGAATAGCGGCTGACGAGGTGGATCGATCGTCCTAACTATGGCGACGGGGTGGTGGTGCCCATGCTGGCCCGGATCCCGGGCAGCGTCATTGATGTATACCGGTGCTCGTCGGCCTGCCGTTGGATGCAAAAGCGTATCGAAAAGTGGCTCTCACAAGCTGATTGACCCTATCTGACGAGAAAGGTAGCCTCTGCCGTGTTCGTTGCGCGCGGGGAAGCCAAGGGGAGGCAGCAATGGGTCATCGTCCACGGGGAGCGCGCGGTTTGTCCCGCCGCGGTCTGTCGCCCAGAACGCTGCCTGCATGGCTTGTGGTGATCTTGTTGGTCATCTTCGCTCCGATCAGCGCGAGCGCTGTCACGATCAAGCAGGTAGGCCAGGTTCTGGATGCCGTCGGTGGCAATGTCTACATCACGAATACCCCTACCGGCGAGAATGCCCAGTTTTGGGCCAACGGTGCATGGCACGATTTCAGCGAACTGGACCCTGCCGACAAGGCAACTCAGAATGGTCCCTCGGTCGACATCGGCAATGGCTGGTGGATCTGGTGGGATCATAGTAAGTACGACGGCGGCTCCTACGTGGTGTGGCGCTACCCGGACAATGGGCAGCTGACCTACAACGGGTCGAGGTGGCCCGGCTTCAAAGTGCGGTTGAACAAGATCGGCTACACCTCCACGGGGGAGACCATCGATTCGATCATCGACTTCCCCTATATCTACGCCTGGCAGTACGACGGGCTGCCGGAACCGAACTGGATCACCCCGTTCCAGATCTCGAAGCTCTACGGCCCTCTTGTGGCAGCCGAGGGCCATGATTCCAGCATATCGGTGGGAGTGGATACCCAATTTGTTACCACCTTGGTGAAGACGGGAACCGATACCCAGATCGATGCGAGCAGCCAGATAGACATTGTCTACTGGGACATCGATCAGCCGCTCCACTACACCCCCAGCGGCGCTTTCACGGCCGATTTCACCTCCGAGTGGCGGGAAGGGGTGCACCTGGTCGATGGCTACAAGGACGAGGCCATCGTCGGCACCGGAACCACGCTGAAGATCAGCGACAACAACACCTGGTTCCGCTCCGGGGCGAACGATCCTTCTGGTGAGCCGACCAACCAATCCACGGTCATCGCCAAGGCGGGGCCACAGTTCACCACCGGCTGGCGGGGTGAGGGCTGCTCCACCGGTATCGGATATGACTCGAAGGTCGTGATCTACCCCACCTGGCCGGAACCGGTGAAGTCTCCACCCCAGCAGATCTACAAGCGGGGCGAAACCGCCACCTTCGAGGTCTCCGAGAATTTCCCTTACGTCGCGGACTCCAACAAGGCCTCCTCCATCGTTATGACCGACACCCTTGATCCGGCCCTCGACGCTTCCAGGGCTACCGTGCGGGTGCTCAAGGACAACGTCGATGTGACCGGCAACTGGCAGATCACCATCAACGGACAAACCATCACCGCGACCGCCATCAACACCGGTCATGGCTACGCCGAATCCAATCACGTCTTCCGGATCACCGCCCCGGTCTCCACAACCACCGACCTGTCGGCCTACCCCACGGTCGGCATCGATGGCGTCAACCACTGGCAATTCCTCAACCAGGCTACGGTCACTATTGGGGGACAGCCGAAGACAACCAACACCGTCGAGGTACTGGTGCCCTACGAGGCGAAGGGACGCGTGGGGCTCACCGGAACCAAGAAACTCTTGGGGCATGCGCTAGCCCCCGGTCAGTTCTCCTTCGACCTGAAGGATTCGACCGGTGTGATCCTGCAAACGGTGAACAACGATGCCACCGGTGCCATCAACTTCGCGGATCTGGAGTACACCCAGGAAGACATCGGCAAAACCTTCACCTACACCATCACCGAGCACGATGACGGTGTCCGGGGATATGCCTACGACACTCACGCCGAGACCGTGACCGTCTCGGTAAGCGACGCCGGTCAGGGAGTCCTAGATGTCGCGGTCGCCACCGACGGGGATGGCTTGGCGTTCACCAACGAGTACAAGAACTCGCTCGGGGTCGCCAAGCAGTCCAGCACGGACGGCTCTCCGCTGGCAGATGCCCGGTTCACCCTCTATACCGATGACGGTGATGGGGTCTTTGACGACGGTGACCAGCCGGCCGTCGTATTCAGTGATGTCGATCTCACCGCTCCGATTCCGGGTGCGGAGATTACCACTACCGCTGATGGCAACGGGATCTACCACGGCCTCAGTGCTGATACCACCTACTGGCTCAGGGAGACCCGGGCACCAGCCGGTTTCAATCTCGACGGAACACCGCATCTGATCAGGGTTTCTGCCCAAGGCGAAGTGACAACCCTTGACGACCAGGGAACGAGCGTGCCGCTACCCCTGCGGGAGCAGACCGCCACCATCACCATCTCTGACGATCCGATCCCGGGGCTGCCGGCGACGGCAGGTCCGGGTGTGACGGGGCTGCTATTTGCCGGAACCTTCCTCATCGTCACAGGAAGCGGCGTCGTGTTGCTGCGGCGCAGGCTAGACCAGGAAATCGCCGGCTCATGAACTTTCCCCATTCGCTGAACCACTACAAGGAGAATCACATGACTGCGAAGCCCACCCGCAAGGTGGTGACACGAAACGTTGCGATCGCCGGGGCGATCACTGCCCTGTCGCTGTTGCTGTCGCCAGCCATGGCGATGGCCACTCCGACCAGTCCCACCGATGTCGCCGACACCACCCTCATTGTGACCGATCTGCTACCGGGCGACACCGTGAGTGCCTTCCGGATCGCCGACGCGGACATCGACGCATCGAGGAACCTCACCTACACGATGGCTCCCGGCCTACCGGAGGCCTACGACACGATTGACGAGATCGCCGCTGTGGCAAGTGACGGCACAGCCTTCAACCAGGGCAGCGCCATGCAGGCTGCGGCATCAGCCATCGCCGCGGTGCTGGTCAGTCCGGATCTCACCCAGGTCTCTGCTGGTGATTCGGTCGGCCTGCAACTCGGCAGCGGCTACTACTTGGTCCGGGTCACCAGCACCAACGGGACCACCCGCGTCTACCAGAACATGATCATCGATGCCTCTCCGGAGGTCATCAACGGGGACTATGCTCCCCGCCAGATCGCCCCGATTGCGGTTAAGAAGACCGAGGTCGCGATCGACAAAGGCGTCGGCCCCCAGTACGGAGCGAAGACCGACCAGTACAGCGTTGGCGATATGGTGCCGTTTCGGGTCACCACCGCTGTACCCTCTTACCCGGCCGATGCCAAGGACGCGACCTTCATCGTCGAGGACACCCCCACTGCAGGGCTGGAGATCGACACCACCTCAATCATGATCAACGGGGCCGCCGCCCAGTCGGGAGTCGATTACACGCTGACCGCCACGGCCAATGGCTACGAGTTCAGGTTTGCCAAGGCATGGGTGCTAGCCCATCCCGGTGATCCGGTCCAGATCACCTACAACGCGAAGGTGACCGATGCGGCATTCTCCCGCAGCGCCGACGATGTGACAGGAAACACCGCTACCATCACCTTCAATCCTAATCCCTACGACTCGGCGACGGCGATGTCCTCAGACAAGGCCACGGTGCAGACCTACGGGTATGTCTTCAAAAAGACCACCCCGGACGGCGATCCGCTGGCCGGTGCGGTGTTCACCATCACCTTGGCCAACGGCACCCAGGTGACTTCCACGTCCGGCCAAGATGGTTATGTCTACTTTGAAGATCTCGGTGCCGGTCAGTACACGGCAGTTGAGACCACAGTTCCCGCCGGATACCGTAAGGTCGCCGACCAGGTCTTCGAGCTCGGGGGTGCGGTGGCTGTCGCCGACAACCCGGCGACGGCGGGGGTCGTCGAGAACAATTATCTGGTGGCTCAGGCCGACGTCGTTGACCCGGCCCAACCTGTTTTGCCGGCCACGGGCGGTTCGGGGGCGCTCCTCCTGTCCGGGGCCGGAACTTTCCTGTTGGTCATTGGCGCCGCCCTGGGCGTCTCTGCCAGGAGACGCCGTCTCAGGGTCTGATACCTGTGGGTGCAGAACAGGAAATGACAGATCGGCCGGTTGGGGAATACGGGGCTCCAACCGGCCGGTCCTCCTCATCCGGTCGCCTGGTGCGGATCATTGTCGCGACGCTGGCGATCCTGGCTGGGGCTGGGCTGATCGCCTATCCGGTGATCAGCAACTGGATCAACCAGCAGACCCAGGACCAAGTGAGCAGGAACCAACAGCAGGCGGTCGAATCGGCGGCACCGGCCGACCTATGGCAGCAGAAGGCTGCAGCCATTGCCTACAACCAGCAACTGCTTAACGGCAGTTCCCACGTCGTCGACCCTTTTGATGGCCGTGACATGCGCCCGGATAACGAGGAATACGAGCAAGTGCTCAACTTGGCAGGCGATGGTGTGATGGCCCAACTGGTGATTCCCGCTATCGGGGTGGATTTGCCGGTCTCCCACTACACCGATGAGCGCTCCCTAACCCACGGCGTGGGGCACCTTGTCAACACCTCGGTGCCCTTCGGTGGCCCATCCACCCATTCGGTGCTTGCCGGACACACCGGCCTGCCCAATGCCCAACTGTTCGACCGGCTCGGTGAACTGCACCCCGGCGACTGGTTCATCATCCGGGTGCTCGGTGAAGATCACGCCTATCAGGTGAGCTCGGCCGAGGTAGTGCTGCCCGACGAGGTAAGCGCCTTGGCGATTGAGGCGGGAAGGGACCTGGTCACCTTGGTTACCTGTACCCCCTACGGGGTTAACTCCCACCGGCTGCTCGTCCGCGCCGAACGCACCGAGATCCCAGCCGAATGGTCGAGCGGTGATATCCCGATCAATCGTTCGGTGATCCCTGCGGCTCAGGCGATGCCCAGCGTGTGGATCGCCGTCGCGGCCGGGGCTGCTTCGGCGACGGTGATCCTGTTCATCATCTTGTTCGTCAATGCTGCCCGGCGCCGGGACCGTCGCCGGGCTCGCTGAACCGGCCGGGTGCAAGGCCGCCGACAGATGGGCTCGGATATTCTGACCGCGTGCTCCTCCATCTCATTCGCCACGGTCAGACCGATTCCAATGTGAATCACCTGCTGGATACCGCTCACCCAGGAGCACCGCTGAACTGGACCGGTCTCGGCCAGGCCGAGACCTTGGTGCAGCGACTGGCTGGGGCCGAGATTGAGGCCGTCTTCTCTTCCGACCTGGTGCGTGCCGTCCAGACCGCCACCCCGCTCGCCGCTGCTCGTGGGCTGGAGGTGGTGCAGGACCGCCGCTTCCGGGAGATCCCGGCCGGTGTCGAGGAGATGAACCCGGACTGGGACCGCTACACCAGGATGCTCCTACGATGGATCGAGGATATGGAGCACACCATCGAAGGCGGGGAATCCGGAAACCAGGTGCTGGCCCGCTTCGACGCGGGCGTGGCCGAGATCGCTAGCGTCCATCGCAGCGCCGTGATCGTTTCGCATGGGGCGATGCTGGGGGTGTGGCTCACGATGCGCGGTGGTGTGGATCCCTCGGTGGTCGGGCGCCTGGACAATACCGCAGTCATCGTTCTCGACGGTCACCCCGGTTCGGGGTGGGAGATCATCTCTCTGGCCGAACTCTGAGTCCTGCACCCTGTTTCCCGGCTTCATCAGACTCCAACTGCACCGGATTCCTGATGCCTCATCCCGGATGGGCTCGTCGTCGTGGGCTCGATATCAATGTCACCCATGGTGACCAGGTCACCTGATGCCTCATCCCGGATGGGCTCGTCGTCGTGGGTGCTGTGGTTATGGGCGTGCGTAATCCCCACGTGTCTGCTCGTCATTGCCCGGAACTCGGTGCTGCGGTAACCGAGAAGGTTGCTGCAGCACTAGGCCGGGATTCAGCGATCCTCGTGCATTAGGCTCACCAAGTCGTCGGCCATATCGGAGGTCATGATCTGAGCCACCGGCTTGGGCAGGGCGAAGCACCAGTTCGGGTAGGTGTCCACAGTGCCGGGCATGTTCGGGCGTTCCGGGACCATCGCGGCGTCGTCGATGTTGACCACCACGAGCACCGAGGGGGCGTCGGAGAGCAGCCGGTAGCGGGCAATGACCGCGGCCCGGATGTCGTCGGTGGTCATCGATTCCGGGGCACGGTCCGGGTTGATGTGCGAGAGCTCGGCCAGTGCCCGGCGGGTGCGTTCGACCTGCGCCCAGTCGGCGTTCTTGCCGATGCGTTTCAGGTCGCGCACATCGGAGTTGGTGAGCAGTCCGGCAACGGTCACCTGATCGTGAGTGGAGGATGTACCAACCCCGAGCACTGGGAACTCACTGACCGGAGTGCGCATCGCCGAGCGGTTGCCCAGCATGCCGATCGACTCCATGGTCTCGCGGACCCCGTCGGCGACGGTTCCCATATCCTCACCGACGATCCAAGCGTCGGCTCGCATCGCCTCAAGACGCAGGATGGCCAGCAGGGCGTCGACTGGGTAGTAGACGTAGACGCCGTCGGCAGCGCCTCCGCAGGTTGGCACCCAAAACAGCCGCCACAGTTGCATCACGTGATCCATGCGCAGTGAACCGGCGGACTGCAAACCGGCATGCACCATCTTGATGAAAGGCTCGAAATCTGATTTCACCAAGGAAGTCGGATTGAACGGGGGGAGCCCCCAGCGTTGCCCCTCGGTGTTGTGGGAATCCGGCGGGGCACCGATCTCGAAGTCGAATTCCAGGGAGTCCTGGAAGGCCCAGGCGTCGGCGGAACCTGCGTCGAAGCCGACGGCCAGGTCAGCGATGATATCCACCCCTGAGGAGCAGGCCTCGGCATATTGCACGGCGGCCACCCACTGGCACCAGATGTGGAAGCGGATCCGGGCGGCGTGCTCGGTGGCGAAGCGGGCCACTCCCGGTCCGTCGGGGGACTGGAGTTCGGCGGGCCAGCGACGCCAGTCTGGGTTCTGCTGGGCTTCGGTGATTGCCGACCACAGTCCCCAGCGTTGCAGCTCTGAGCCCTGGGCGGCCTCCCATTGGTTGAATTCGACGTTCGGGACGTCCTTGAGAGCTTCCCAGATGCGGTTGAGGGCCTCGTTTTTCAGCGCCCACACGGCCTTGCGATCGATGAGCCGCTGCTCATTGAGGGCGCGTCCTTTGGCATCAAGATCGGTTAGGTCAATTCGTTCGGCGCCGACGATTGCGCCCGGGGCGATGTGCAGGGTGTTGAGGAACAGCCGGGAGGCCGGGGAATAGGGGGAGGACTGCGGGTTAGGCAAAGGGGCGATGGCATGCACCGGGGAGACCTGCACACAGGATGCGCCCTGCGAGGCCGCGATGCGGGCGATCTGGGCTAGGTCGCGGAAATCGCCGATGCCCCAGGAATGCACCGAGCGGGTGGCATAGAGCTGGATTTGCCAACCCCAGCCGCGTGCTGGGGTTTTCAGGAATTCGGGGGCTGCGATGACGAACCGGCGAATCCCTTCGTCGGTGTACAAGATGTGGTAGCCAGGGGCGTCGACGACACCTTGGCACTGGAAGTGGAAGCCATCCTCCAAGATGAGTGTGCCGAACAGCTCAGGATGCCAGCGTCCCGGGGTGCACACGATGGGAGCGCCTTCCATGGGGCCCTCGGCCACCTCGGGGAAGGATTCCGTGATCTTCTCCAAGGTTGCGGTGGGAGTGTCTATCCATACCCCTTTGGTGTTGCGATAGCCGAAGGACACGCCTTGTGGCGCCAATTTGTCGATCAATTCCTGGCGGTGCTGATCGGTGCCGGAGTTGGTCATCAACCAAACCTTCCTGTGCATGCGGGCAGTGGGGCCTCCCCGTTGTTCATCGCCATTGTGCCTCAGCCCGACCGGCTTGCCGGTACGGTGTGGCAACCTCGTACGAGGTGTCCACCGTGCGGCTTGTACGGCTTAGGCGACGTGGACGCGGTTTAGCCGACGTGCGAAACGCCGGGGAAGGACCATGCGGCGTCGTGTGCGGTGGAGAGCCGTTAGGCTCGACGCATGTCCAAGCCTGTTGTTGAGCATCCCGGGGGTGCGGCCCCCACCGAACTGGTCATCATCGACGAGGTCGTCGGAGACGGCACCGAGGCCGCCGCCGGGTCACTGGTCGACGTCGATTACGTGGGTGTCGGTTTCGACTCTCACAAAGAGTTCGATGCATCGTACAATCGCGGCGAGCCGCTCAGCTTCCAGCTGGGGGTGGGGCAGGTCATCACCGGCTGGGATCAGGGCGTCCAGGGGATGAGGGTCGGTGGTCGCCGCAAACTGGTCATTCCTGGTTCGATGGCCTACGGTCCCCGCGGTATTCCCGGGGTCATCGGTCCCAATGAGGCCCTGATCTTCGTCTGCGAGCTGCGCGCGGTCAACTGACGCCCATACACGACGGGGCTCTCCAGCCATTGCGGCGGGGAGCCCTTCGCATCGTTGCCGATCGGTGAGTCCTGGTCAGCGACGCGAAGCCAGCATGATCTCGGTCAGCGACCACAGCCGTGCGGCTAGCTCATCGTTGGCGGCCTTCGGATGGGTGAACGACGGCGAACCGTTGACGAAATAGCGACCCGATGGATAGTTGAGCCCAGCCTTCTGGTCGGCGAAGCGGATCAGCTGCTTGGCACCGTCCTCGGGGGTAGCGAAGCCCCGGCGGGCCAGGGAGTAGAGCTTGCCGATCCGGTTCTCCTGACCGGTTGCGAAAGAGGAGTTAATCACCCCGGGGTGTAGCGAGATGGCCTTCAGCCCTTCGGCGTAGTAACGGTCATGGAGTTGGCGTGCGTGCAGGATCATCGCGAGTTTTGCGTTGCCGTAGGCGCGTTCGGGGGTCCATCCCTTGGTCAATTCCAGATCGTCGATCTTGAACCGTGACATCAGCCAGTGGGCCATTGAGGAGGTGTTGATGACCGTCGCCTGATTCTCTACCAGCCGTTCGGTGAGCAGGTCGGTGAGATACCAAGAGGACAGGTAATTGAGCTGGAAGGTCTTCTCGTGACCATCAATGGTGGTGGCACGCGGGGCCTCGAATGTGCCCCCGGCGTTATTCGCCAGCACCTCCATCTTCGGGTAGTTCGCCAGCAGCTCACCGGCGAGGCGTTCTACGTCGTCGAGGACCAAGAAATCGGCCAGGTGGTAAGGGGCACCGAGTGGCTCGGCGACCGCACGGGTGCGCTCGGGATCGCGACCTACCACGACGACGTAGTGGCCCATGGCGTGCAGTCGCTTGACGGCGGCGGCTCCGATGCCGTCGCTGGCCCCGGTGATGATGATCGTCTTCGGCATGGTAAAAGCCTACGTCGGGAGCTGGCCGGATGCGTGCCTGGGGCTGCGACAAGCCGCAGATGCGTGATGCCTGGCCCCTGGCTGTGGGTCTGGCTGGTCACGGGTCTGCTCGCTTGGAGCCCTAATGCTGGTGCTCGTTCATTGTGCTCGCCGAGGAGGTATTCCGCATCAGCCGGTGATGGCTGGGTAGACACTGCGCACAGGCCGTCGTGGCGCTCCGGTGTCATGGCACTGCGGCGCATACAGCCTGCTCAGTCAGGCATGTCGACGAACCGTGAGTAGTGGCCCTGGAAGGTGACCGGGATGGTGTCGGTGCGTCCGTTGCGGTGCTTGGCGATGATCAGATCGGCTTCACCTGGGCGGTTCTCCCGGTCGTAGACGTCCTCGCGGTGCAGCAGGATGACGATGTCGGCGTCCTGCTCCAGTGAACCTGACTCGCGCAGGTCGCTGAGCATCGGTTTCTTATCCGAACGGGTCTCCGGGCCACGGTTGAGCTGAGACAGCGCGACCACCGGGATATCGAGTTCCTTGGCGAGCAGCTTGATCTGACGGGAGAATTCCGAGACCTCCAACTGGCGGGATTCCACCTTCTTGCCAGAACTCATCAGCTGCATGTAGTCGATGACCACCATCTTGAGGTCGTTCTTCTGCTTGAGCCGTCGGGCCTTGGCACGAATCTCCATCATCGTCAGGTTGGGGGAGTCGTCGATGTACAGCGGGGCTTTCTCGAAAGAGGCCATCCGGTTAGCTATGCGATCCCAGCCGTTCTCATCCAGATGCCCGTTGCGGATCGACCCCAGCATCACCTGCGCCTCGGCCGACATCAGTCTCATGACGATCTCCGATTTCGACATCTCCAGCGAGAAGAAGGCTGTGGCCATGCCGTGCCTGATCGACGCCGCCCTGGCGAAGTCTAGGGCCAGGGTCGATTTGCCGACGGCCGGACGGGCCGCGATGATGATCATCTGGCCACCGTGTAGGCCGTTGGTGAGTTCATCGAGTGCGGAGAATCCAGTGGGCACCCCGCTGAGCCCGTCACCACGTGCGGTGATGGCCTCGATCTCGTCGTAGGTGGGTTGAATCAGTTCACCCAGCACCGTGTAGTCCTCTGACCTTTTACCCTCGGCGACGTCGTAGATGGTCTGCTGGGCGAGGTCGACGATGTCGGACACATCGCCTTGCCCCTGGTATCCGAGCTGGGCGATCTTGATCGATGCATCCACAAGGCGACGCAGAATCGCCTTGTCGTGGACGATTTTCGCATAGTAGGAGGCATTTGCGGCTACTGAGATGGAGGCAACCAACTCGATCAGGCCGACGTGTCCTCCTGCGCGGGTCAGTTCGCCGCGGCGCTCCAACTCAGCGGCGACGGTGACCGCATCGGCTGGCTCACCGTGCCCGTAGAGATCAATGATCGCTTGGTAGACCAACTCGTGGGCCGGGCGGTAGAAATCGGCGGGCTGGATGATCTCCAGCACCTCCGCGATGGCGTCTTTTGACGACAGCATCGCACCCAGCACCGCCTGTTCCGCAGTGAAGTCCTGGGGTGGGACGCGTCCAAGAGTGTCACGGCTTTCGTCGGGCGGAAGCTCGTCGTCGTACATGTCCTGCCTCCTGCTCCAGACCTATGATGCCGGACCTTTGAAAGGCATAACAGGGGCTACGAGATGCCCCGGCACCATCTTTCGCACGGGCAGTGTAACGATTTGATGAAGCAACGCCAACCCGACTTTTCCACAGGCTCTGTGGAAAACATTCAGGAGTTGGGGATTCACCTAGTGGGTCGGTGGACAAGTCTTGTGGACGACACGCCCGGGTGCGGAAAGGGCCGAAAAAACCTCGGCACGACTAGCCGATACAAATATGTATTGATTTTTTACTGAGATTTTCTCAGAGGGGTGGATGACGCAGGAGAGGTCAATGTCTTGATCCCCCAGTGGGCTCGTTGTCCACAGCCAGAGTCGGGGGATGTGGACAACTCCGCGGGTGATGTGGGGCGCAGGATGCGGTTCGAGGAGTGTGGAGCGGCGCCGGGGTCCCCGGTGTGCGGGTGTATCTCACCACCGCGCGTGGGCAAAGCTGCGGGGAGGGCGAGTACCGCAGGAGCCGGGGATTTCACCACCGTGCGCGGGCAGCCTCACGCATGGAGCAGGAAACGGTTGGCGAAATCGGTGGCCGGTCCCGTCGCGACCAGCAATGCGGTGAGAATGCGTGCCTGGGGAGCACTTAGCTCACCCGATGCGATGGCCCCGGCGTCCACCAGGTCGACGCCCCCACCGCTTGCGTAGACCGGAAAGACCGGCCCCCACGCGACCCGCGTCGACAGGACAACCGGGATGGAGGCCTTCGCGGCCCGGTGTACCGCGTCCACGAAATCGGGTCCGGCATTGCCGATGCCGGTACCTGCCAACACGATCCCGTCGGTCGGCTGATCCACCAAGTGGTGCATGATGTGGGCGGTCGCGCCCAGGAAACACGGCACGATCTCCACCCGGGTGGTATCGAACCGCTCATCGGGGGTGGGCAGTGCCGGGCGCCGTCGTGGCACGGCCAGCGGCTGCAGTTGGCCCCGCACCACACGGGCCACCAATGTATCTCCGGTGAAGGCATCCAATTCCCAGGTCTGCGTCTTGCGCACTCCGCGCGCGGCGTACACCTTTCCTGCGAAACAGACGAGCACCCCACAACCTCTCATCGCGGGATGGGCCGCCGTGACGACGGCATCGGTGAGGTTCATCGGGCCATCGGGTGTGGACGAATCCGCGGTGCGCTGCGCGCCGGTCAACACCACCGGTTTATCGCTGGTGTGCACCAGATCAAGGAAGAAGGCGGTTTCCTCCATGGTGTCGGTGCCGTGGGTGATGACCACCCCGGTGCATTCCTCGTCGGCCAGGGCTTGGTCCACGGCCTGCTTGAGGCGCCTCAGATCGGCGAAGGTGAGCAGGAAGCTCAGCGTGGTTAGCACGTCGCTGCTGCGCACGCTGGTCTGCTCGTTGATGCCCTGCACCAGCGTGGCTGCGCTGTCGGTGGCATTCGCCCCAGAACTACTGTCGGCCGAGCGTGAGGAAATTGTTCCGCCGGTGGCCAGGACATGGACTGTGGGCATCTCGGATTCTCCTCATTCAGACACGCAGGGGCCCTCGCTGGCCCCGCGTTTTCTAAGGGTAGGGCCATGCCGCGGTCGCGTCCATGTGGTTACAGCCAACCATTGCGTTCGGCGGTGCGGGCTGCCTCGGTACGGTTGCGGGACTGGGTTTTGGCGATCGCGCTGGATAGATAGTTACGCACTGTCCCCTCGCCTAGGTGCAGTTGTACCGCAATCCCGTGCGCGTCGGCTCCCCGGGCTGCCAGCCGCAGCACATCCTTCTCCCGGTCCGTCAACGGATTCGGGCCCAAAAGGACCGACTCTTGGGCCAAGGTCGGGTCGATAACCCGCAGCCCGGCATGGATCCGGCGAATCGCGTCGGCCAGCTGTTCCGGAGGGGTGTCCTTGACGAGGAAACCGCTTGCGCCGGCCTCCAGGGCCCGAGACAGATAGCCAGGCCGTCCGAAGGTGGTGACAATCAGGCTGCGGCAGGGAAGATGAGATGCGGTCAGGGCCGCTGCCGCGGCCAGCCCGTCACCATCGGGCATGTCGATGTCCAGTAGCGCGACGTCAACAGCGTACTGCCGGACGGATTCGACGACCTCGCTGCCGGTGCCGACCTGCGCGACCACCGCCAGGTCGGGCTCCAGCCCGAGAAGGGTGGCGAGGGCTCCACGCACCAAGGCTTGGTCGTCGGCGATGAGAAGGCGGATGGGGGTCGTCACAAAATCACCTCCAGTTCGGTCCCGGGGCCCTCGTCGGCCAGTTGGTGGGGTGCTGGGCTGGTGATAGTCATCGTGCCTCCTGCTGCCTTGACCCGGGCACCCAGACCGGTCAGACCGTTGCCATGGGAGGCATCGCCCATCCCACGTCCGTTGTCGGTCACCACTAGAAGCCCGGGGGATAGCCTCACCAGTACCTGCGTGGCTGCCGCATGCCGGACGGCATTCGTTGTCGCTTCCCGCAGCGCCCAGGCAAGTAACTCGCGTTGTGGTAGAGGGATGTCGGATGCCTCGCCGGTGATGGTGGCCTTGATATCGGCAGCAGCGAAGGCGGTTCGGGTGGCTTCGATCTGACTGGCAAGATCGGGGGTACGCAGCCGGGTTGCGGTTGCCCGCACGTCGGCCAGGGCCGCCCGGGACAGCGTGACGATCTCTGCCAGTTCCCGTTCTGCCGCGTCGGGGTCCCGGTGGATGAGTCGTTGTGCGACCTCCGCCTTGAGGGTTAGGACGGTCAGCGAGTGACCGAGGAGATCGTGCACGTTCCGGCCGATCTCCTCCCGTTCGGCAGCCGCTGCCTCGGCACGCAGTTGCCGGTTGCGCCGCAGTTCCTGCTCGGTTTCCAAGCGGCCCAAGAGAACGAATAAGACCGAGGCCGAAGATCCGAGCGATATCTGGAATACCCCAGGTTCGGATGAGCCCAGGCGAGCCAGAGCGACGCCGAGAACCATGAGCGTAAGAGCCCCGGTGATGCCAGTGCGTACCCGGGTGGTGTACAAGAAGAAGGCCGCGAAGAAGGGGACGAAGCACATGGCCCACCATTTGGCCGCCACCAGAGTGACGATGGTGAACAGGCTCATGTGCAGCAGTGGGGCGGCCAGCGGGGTGAGTTCCTCGCGCAGCCCCGTGTCCGGGGTGAATCGCTCCAGACTGGGGGAGCGGTTCACTCCGATGATGTAGACGCAGGCGAAGCCGATGAAACCGGCGGCTCCGACGGCCTTCGCCCATGCCGGGTGCGGGGAGAGCAGGAAGGCGGCTGCCGCGGGAAGCAGGAGCACCACCCACATGGAGGAGAACCAGTCGATGCCGAGTCGGCCTCGTCGGCTGCGGCTCCTTGGCCAGGACTCGGAGACGGTTTCTGTTGTGCTGTTCATCGCCTCAGCGTCACTCGGCGACGGGAGACCATGCAGATAAGACCCAGCAGGAGTGTCCACGCCAGCAAGTTGACCACGGGAATCCACAGGGATTCATCGATGGGACCGGTGGCGGTGACGACCATGTTTTCCAGGATGGGGCGCTGGGCGAGCATCGCGGCCCCGTAGAGCGGGGTCCAGTGGGCGAGGGTGAATAGGAAACCACCTATCGGCATGAAGATATTAGCGAGGAAGGCCCACACCGATACCGATGCGGTGGCCGTGCCGACCGCGCCTTGGGTCGGGAACCACATGCCAATGGCCATCCCGTACAGGGCGAATGGGATGGCGGGAAGCAGGCACAGGATGTAGGAGGCGGCCCAGATGCCTGGGCTGTCGCATGCAGCGCCGGTGATGAATCCGGCTGCGAAAATGAGGGTGACGGGGATCAGACACAGCAGGATCGCGCTGCCTGCCTTGACCAGGTAGTAGGAGCGGATGCCGCCGGGGGACAGTGCCATTTGTCGTCCCCAGCCGTCGGTCAGTTCGGTGGCACACGTGCCGGAGAGAGCTGTTGCAGCTATGGCGGTGGAGAAGGCTGCCATATTGACCATGACGACGGCGGAGACTGTGCCGTTCCCGGCGTCAATGTCGCCGTATTCCGTCATGGCACCGAACATGAGGTAGAAGGCCAGAGGCATGATGACGACGAAGATGATCGTGTCGATTCGCAGCAGGCTGTTGCGCAGTTCGGTACGCACATAGGGCAGCAGACTGGGGCGTTTGATGCCGGGCCGGGGCGTAGTGGCTTGGTGGGTTGCTGTGGCAGTCATGGAATTCGTTCCTCTATGTGTCATGAATGATGCTACGGGGTGGGGCGTGATCAGCAGGCTGGTCCGGCCTCGGCGGATTCGTCGACCAGCTCGGCGAAGATGTCGTCGAGGCTGAGTGCGGTGATGCCCAGATGGTGTGTGGGGGTTGAGGTCAGTAGGAGGCGGGCGACGTCGTCGGGCTTGGTGGTGCGGATCTCGGCGTGTTCTCCGTGCAGGTGAGCGGTGAGGATGGAATCGGCGACGGGGGCCAGGGCCTGATGGAGTGCGTCGGTGCCGTCGAGCCCCGGCCAGGTTGCGGTGATGATGGTCCCCTCACCCAGTGCACGGACTTCATCGACCGATCCGGAGGCGACGATCCGGCCCTTGTTGATGATGACGATCCGGTCGGCGAAATCCGAGGCTTCTTGCAGGTAGTGGGTGGCGAAGAGAACCGATTTGTCGGCCCCGGCGCGTTCGCGGATGGCTGACCAGAACAGGCGGCGTGCGGTGACGTCCATCCCTGCGGTGGGTTCATCAAGGACCAGCACGTCGGGGTTGCCCAGCAGCGCCAGTGCCAGGCGCAACCGTTGGCGTTCTCCGCCGGAGCATTTGGACACCTTGCGCCCGAGGATGGGAGACAACCCGGTGAGTTCGGTGACCGCTGGGATGTCATGGCGGGCCCCGCGCATCGCGGCGACGACATCCACCGTTTGGCGCACCGTGTAGTCGGGCAGCAGACCGCCTTCCTGGAGGATCGCGCCGGTGAACAGTTTCCTGGCTGCCTGCACCGGATGGTGGCCGAAGACCTGGACGGTTCCGGCGTCGGGCTTGGTGAAGCCGAGGATGACATCCAAGGACGTCGATTTGCCTGCCCCATTGGGGCCGAGGAATGCGGTGATCTCCCCAGGGCGTAGGGCCAGGTCGATGCCGTCGACGGCACGCACCGTGCCGAAGCATTTCACGAGTCCCTGCACGTCGACGGCGAGAGGCATTCTTGCTTCGGATGAGTCGTTGCTGGCTTGGGTAGGGGCGCTGTTGGCCTGATTGGATGCGGGTTTATTCGTTGTCATGATCCAAGGCTCTCCGGCAATGGCCGCACCGGGTACTGAGCGTTGTCATCGATCGGGTATGACAGGTGTCATCATTGCGGGTGAACCAATGGATCTTTGCCTGGAGAAGCCCTGTGCTTGTTATTTGGTGGGGGTGATGGTTCCTGTGGTGGCTGGGTTGAGCATGCCGCTTGCTTGGAGGGTGGTGAGTTTGTAGGTGAGGTTGGTGCCGTCTTGTGAGTAGAAGTCTAGTGTCATTGCTTGGTTGATGTCGATGCCTGCTTCGGCGAGTCGGTCGGCGACGATGTTTACCAGATTGGGGTCAAAGTTTGATAGGTGGAATGGTTGTTCGTTGTATGCGGGTAGACCTCCACAGCCGACGTTGTATGTGGTGATCTCGGTGGCTGAGGACCGCATGGTGGGCATACAGGACTCACCCTGGGCGTTGATGGTTTTTGGGCCGTAGGCGTCTTGGTTTTCTGGTCTGCCGAAACTCAACGTCCAATCGACCATGACGCCTCCGGGAAGCATCTTGTCATACACGCGTGCTAACTGGGCCACATGATCAGGATTCCTGACATCCGGGCCCTCCACCAAACTCTCACCATCAAGCACCGAACTACCCACAATATAATCTTCTCCGCCTCGCCCAACAGGAGAACAATAAGCTTGCTCCAGCACCGAACCAGAAACCGAAACATCAAAATGTAATGTCACGAGATCGCAGTCGGTGCGTCCCTCGGCCAGCTTCTGCCGACGTGCCTCCAATGCCGAAACATCAAAATCCGAAACTGGCCTCTTGCTAGCCAATGATGGGCCGCCCCACTCTTCGGCTCTTAGCTGATTGTCTCTATCTGCCACTAGCCTCATTGGTTTGCCGTCATAGTCCGCGTAAAGAACAGTAAGATTGTATGAGATGCGACTGGTGTGAGATGTGATGTATCCTCCGTAGATGTCTGTTACGTGGAAGTGTTCGATGATCGATGAAAACTGGTCTGGTATGGAAGGCCCGTTTGACGCATCATCGGTGTGACATCCTGCAAGAACCATCAACATGACTACCGCCGTCATCAAACTCCACGTACTTTTGAAAACCCTGCGCATGATGACCTCCCAAAAAACCTCTATTACCCATCAGCCATGTCGAGTAGAAAGCCATCACCAGCCGTCTTTGATGTGTGGGTCGGTGTTGTCTGTGATGATGGCGCAGGTTTGTGGGTCTGTGTCGACTGTGGTGGTGCTGTTGTAGTCGGTCAGGGATTGTTGGTGTTGTTTCGCAGCCTCCACGGCCGCTATGAGCTTATCGCCAGCCTCAACGGCCAACCTCTTCCACGCCTGACCCTCATCATCGACGATACGGATCGACGCCCGCAACTGAGCCAACTCATACACCATACGAGACGTCCTCTGATACAAACTAGCCTGAAAAAGCTCATTATTCGACATGGCCTCGTATTTTACGTGCAGCCTATTCACATCGACCTCAAGAAGTCCTTTGAGATTATCGCGGTCTGGAAGGTTGTTGCCTGGTGTGCGTTCTTTGATGGTGTTCCATATTGCTGAGCTGAGGAGGGCTTGGATGTTGCTGACTGCCTCGGTCATTGCCTTGCAGTTGTCCATCAGATCGGCCAGGGAATCCAACCAGGCCGCCTTACGCAAGACATTAAGCCGATACGCCTCGGCACCATCACCTTCCCAACCCTCGATCACCTTCAACGTCTGAATCTCCTCAGCAACCTCCCGGTAACCAGAAGCGATCTGCTTCCACTCCACGAACGGGCCCTCCATATTCGGCACGATCGCATCACCAGTCTCAATCCACGACCCCAACTCCCCAGCATGCTCGGCAGGCACCCGCAACGGATTATTCTCACACACCAACCTCGAACCCACCACCGACGCCAACTCGTCATACACCTGCTGCTCAATCACCGCGAACCTGGCATCAGTACCCTTCGCATCATAATTATCCGTGAAATACCACGACCGCTTGATACAACTACGCGCAATATCCGCCTCCAAACGATCATTCTCCACCACACAATTCACCATCGCACACAACAACGCAACCGCACCCTCAATATCACCACCCTCAAACACCGAAACCGGACCACACGAATCCGTGAAAACCTGCCGAGGCATAAACGTCACCTTTCTCCTGATGAGCCTGCAATGCCGGTATTTTGATCCTCGGTGCTTGTGTAATCCATCGAAGACCTCCTCAGGTCCGACGACACATCCGAGAGCGAGGTACCTGCCGATGTTCCTTGTTCTTGAGCCGTTCCCTGCGCGGAACCGTAAGCCTGCCTGGGGGCATCCACCCGGCCGAATTTGATCGAATCAGGCAACCCTGCGACGCGTTGGTTCAACTCCGAAATCCGGGCAGACAGGTCTCCCCACCTCGCCGAGGAAACATCCAATTGCTCGGCCGACACCTGGAAGTCCCCACCCGCCGAGCCGTGAGAATCCGGTATCGTCACGGCCCCCGGCCCGGTTGATGGCTGCTCGCCGCTGGGCGCACCTGGTGTTCCACCCGAAGAGGTCACACCACCCACTGCGGCACCCGGTGCTCCCGCACTACCGCCCGTCGACGGGGCTCCGGAGGGTGGGTGCACCCCCGTTCCACCCGATGACCCCGGGCCCCACGAGGCACCGTCCCCGCTGCCCGGTGAATCAGATGACCCACTGCCAGATGATCCTCCACCACCCGAACTCCATCGTCCCGTCGCAGGATCGTAGTACTGGCCGGTGACTGGGTTGTGGTATCTACCCGTCGCCGGATCCCACGTGCCGAATTTCTCGACGAATCCCGGATCCGACGGCGACCAGGGCCGTCCCGTGGCGGGGTTGACTCCGAACCCGAACTCCGAGCCGTTACCCGCGGCGACCGTTCCGCCAGAACCGCCCGGCAGACCACCGATCCCGGCCACTCCCGCGCCATCGGGCGCAACTCTTCCCGTGCCGAGAGGCGCGGTGCCGCCCGTGCTCACCGGCCCGATTCCGGTGCTTCCCGAACCAGCGATTCCGCCAGCCAGCGGGTTGTGCCCGGTGCCAACCCGCTCGCCCCGGCTCTCGCTGCGGCAGAACCCGGACCGGGCACCGCCCCACCGTTCCCAGCGCCGCCGACCATTGGCGGCATCATGCCGGTGCCAGCAGCATCCTTGTTATTCGGCTTGTGGTGCCTGCCCGGGTTGATGAGCTCCTCGGGAAGCTCCAGATCAACCAGCAGATCATCGGTGTCGGCCCGGTAACCGGAATGATCAGCAGTGGCGGCACGTTGTGGCCCTGTGGCACTGACATCGAACGGATTCACGGCCATGGATCATCCTTCCGGAGGGGCGAGTGACGCAGTCATCATCACCCACAACCGGGTCACCTTGGCGCGCTATCCCCAGAAAAAACTGAATACAGTACTGTATTCAACTCGAAGAAAAACCTTCCTCAAACAGCCATTTTGGCTGCTCAGGGCTTGATTCCATTTTGTGCCGTAGCCAACAGACTGCGTGTTATTTGATCATGTTCCCGGGCCAGCAATTCCCGTTCCCCAAACTCCACGTACGGCTTCACATATCGGCTCATCGCGTCTCGGTAGGCAGTCATCACTCCGTTAGCGATCTCGCTCGCCCGCACCGGACCGTCTAGCCACTCCTCCTCGAAAGTTACTCCGGCGGGGTTGCCGAACATCCCGACGTACAGCTTCACCGCACCGTCGTAGTCCGTGCCAACGGCCCCATCGCCCACCCAACGCGTCGGGGGCAGGCTCTCATCAAGCTCCGCCAGCTTGGCATCGACGGCCGCATGATCTGCTTGCGCCCGCCGAAGGGTGTCCCAGCTGAGCGGGCCGTCGTAGGGCTTGGCGGGCAGCGGTTCAGGGAACGGCAGGGTGTGTTTGCCCGTCAAGCAGACGATATTCACCGTAAAGAATGTCGCGAGGAAGGCCTGCGCGAGGGGGCCTCCTTTCACCTTCTTCCGCCAGTTCGCCGACACCCATACCTTTTCCAGGTGCCCATCCTCGTCGGTCCAGATTCGCACAGAACCTGTGCCGTCACGGAATCCCCTGGAAAAGTCCCATTCCTCTGCCGGTTCTTCTGGTTTTTCCTCCGGCTCTTCGAGCCCGAAAGATGGTGGTTTCAAGAACTCGTCATCCGGGTCAACCACCCAGCCCTCGTCTGGTCTCATATTTTCCTCCCATTGACGCCGATTGATTCCACGAGGCCAAGGCCCCTACGACCTGCGGACCGATTACCCCTGACCATTCGGTTCAATGCGGCTCCTGATCACCGGGGAAGATCGGGGTGTCCGGTACGGGATCGCTACCGTCACTCTACCCATACCCGCATGAGATGCTCCCACAGAACCTGATGCCCCTCGTGGCTCGGGTGTACTCCATCGGCCAGTAAATCCGTGCGACCCGCCAGGGGCTCCCACATATCGACGAAGACCCGGCCGGTACGTTCACATAATCCAGCGAGCGATTCCCGGTAACACTGCAACGTCGCGGTCTCGACCCGAAGCCCCATTTCCGTACCGATGCGCTGCTCATCGAACCATGTTGGGCCCAGCACCACCACCCGACGCCCATCGCCTTCATGGGCGAGGCATAACTCCTCCATGCCAGTGGTCAGGTGCTTCGGGGTCTCACGGGTCCCACCGATTCCGGCAATGTCGTTGATCCCTGCACCGATCAGCACGGTGTCTACCTCCCGCACCCGGCACTCGGCGGGGGAATACCGCCTCATGCCCAGCAGGGTCGCCCCCGGGATCGCCAGATTCCACACGCGGCGCCCGGGCAGCCCTGCGCCCAGATGGTGCTCGGCGAGCCGGGCTGCCCACCCACCTGCCGGATCATTGCGGCCATACGCAATCGAATCACCGGTGACGGCGATGCGGACCGCGGCGATCATTGCGACTGGCCCATCAAAACCCACAGCATGCTGCAGACCTCACGGTCGAGATTATCCAGCCCGGTCATGGCACAACAGTAGGCGCCGGTCTCACAAGATGATCATATTGGCCTGCCGATGAGCCAATCCGTCGTCCAGCAATCCGTCAAGAGCCCGCCTAGCTTGGGCGGTGTCGCAAGCCCACGCTCCCAACAGGGTCTGCTCATCGACGCCCACCTCACTGTGCCGCAGCACCTCCAGCAACCGGCCCCGGGCCTGCCGGTCGGTGCCCGCATAGGTCTGGCGACGTCGCGGCGGGCCATCATGGGCCGGATACCCGGCAGCTGCCCACCGGCAGTGATCCGCAACCGGGCACGATGAACAATCCGGTGACGAGGCTGTGCACACCAGCGCCCCCAGTTCCATTGAGGCCGCAGCCCACCGGGATGCGGTCGCGTCGTCGCCGGGTAGCCACTGTGCGGCAAGCCGCCGCTCTGCGGCCGTCGTGGCGTTGGCCGGATACTGAACGCCGGTCTCAATGCGGGCTAGTACCCGACGCACATTGGTATCCAGCACCAGCGCGCGGCGACCGAAGGCAAAACAAAGCACCGCCCCCGCCGTGTATTCGCCGACCCCGGGCAGGCCGAGCAACGCCTGCAGATCGCTGGGCACGACCCCACCATGGCCTTCGACGATTGCCTCGGCTGCCGCGTGCAACCGCAGCGCCCTGCGCGGATATCCCAGTCGGCCCCAAGCCAGTACGGCTTCCCCGGTGGTGGCCTGGGCGAGTGCGGCGGGCGTCGGCCAGCGGTGCATCCACTCCCGCCACGGTCCGATGACCCTGGCCACCGGGGTCTGCTGGGACATGAACTCGCTGACCAGCACACCCCACGCCGAGGTGCCCGGCGCCCGCCAGGGAAGATCGCGGGCAGCCCCATCGAACCAGGAATTCACCAAGCTGATGACCAAACAGCGTCCGGGATCGTCGAAGCGGGACACACGAGGCATGTGACCAGCCTGCCAGCAGAACCGGGCACATAGGATTGACACCCGGTAGCCGGACTACGCAACCAGCAGCCGTTTTCCCGGCCCAACTTCTTGTCATGATCGCCGACGGTGACCCAGAAGGACATGAAGAAGATGAAGGACACACCCCTTGTGCATGATGGCCCAGACCAGCACGCCCCCGATACCGCGAAGCCGCCGCTTCGGCAGGGTATCGGGCTGTTGTGGTCATACACCCGACCCCGCCTGCGCACGGTACTCGCCGGTGTGCTGTTGGGGCTGTTCGCGACGGCTGTCACGATGGCCACGCCGATGGCGACCAAGTGGGTGATCGACGCGCTGTCGGCTGGTTCCGACTTGGGAACCCCGGTGGCCATCTTGGTGGGGTTGCTGATCATCGGCATGATCGCCGGCTTTGCGCAGTCGATGCTGCTCGGCCGCCTCGCGGAAGGCATCGTGCTCGACGCCCGGACCACCCTCATCGAGCGCTGTTTTCGTTCGAAACTAGAGCAGATCCAGCAGTTCCGTGTCGGGGAACTGGTCACCCGGGTGACCAGCGATACCGTGCTGCTGCGTGAGGCGACCACCTCAAGCATCGTGCAGCTCGTCAACGGCACCGTCTCCCTGGTCGCAACCATCGTGCTCATGGCCGTCCTCGACTGGAAGCTGCTGATAACCACACTTGTTGCGCTGGCCGTGATCGGTGTGGGCATCGCCATCTTGCTGCCACGGATCGGCCAGGCAGAAAAGCAGGCCCAGGACTCCCTCGGCGAACTCGGCGCGAGTCTCGGTGGCGGAATCCGGGCGCTGCGCACCGTGAAGTCCAGCCGGGCCGAGGCCCGGGAAATCGCATGGGTCGGAGAGAAGGCCGCCGACACCGCACGGTATGCGATTCGTTCGGTGCGTTACGGGTCCCTGGTTGGGATGCTCGCGGGCGGTGGCACGCAACTCGCTGTCATCGTGATCCTCGGGTTGGGTGCCGCACGCGTCGCCAGTGGTGATCTCACGGTCTCCACCCTGGTCGCCTTCCTGCTCTATGCCTTCAACATCGTCGAGCCGATCGTCTCCTTGGCAGGAGCCTTCTCCTCGGTGCAATCCGGGCTCGCCGCGGCCGCGCGCATTCACGAGACCAATCACCTGGAACTGGAGGATACCCATTCCCGGCCAGCAGTCACGGTGCGTCCACATCCTCATCCCAGTGTCCCGCTCATCGCCCTTCGCGACGTGACCGCGGGCTATCTGGACGCAAGTGCCCCCGCGCTCAACCGGGTCAACCTGGAGATCCCACGTGTTGGTCACATCGCCCTCGTCGGCCCATCTGGAGCTGGGAAGACGACGGTTTTCTCGCTGGTACTGCGTTTCTTGGATCCCAGTAGCGGGCGGCTCGAACTCGATGGCATCTCCTATGAGCAGCTGAGCATCGATGAGGTGAGATCCCGCATCGCATATGTCGAGCAGGAGACCCCGGTCATCCCGGCCAGTGTGCGGCACAACGTGTGCTTCCGGGTTCCCGATGCCACTGACGCAGAGGTCTGGGATGCGCTGGAGGCCGTACGGCTTGCCGATAGGATCCGGTCCCTGCCAGCCGGGCTAGACACCCTGGTGGCCGAGACCAACCTCTCAGGCGGGGAACGTCAACGCCTCGCGGTGGCCAGAGCACTGGTGCGCCGCCCCGGCCTGCTGCTGCTCGACGAGGCCACTGCACAACTCGACGGAACTACCGAGGCAGCCATTCACCAAGTCATCGCCGAGGCCGGGAGGACGGGAACCGTGGTGACCATCGCCCACCGGCTGTCCACTATCGTCGATGCCGACCAGATCATCGTGCTTGACAAAGGAACTGTGCGCGACACCGGAACTCACCAGGAACTTATTGCCCGGGATGATCTTTACCGGGAGTTCGTTTCCGCCCTGCGCATCAGCACCGAGATACTCGAGGACGCCTGATCCAGGCCGGACAGTCACTCGGGCCGGGCCCGCACCTTGCACAGGTCGTCGTCGCAGCGGTCCATCGCGCCCCGGCGGCTACTCGGACACCCACCCCTTCCATGACGTGCATGAATGTGCTCAGCGGGGTAGGGCTCTTCGGTAGGGTTCTGCGCGCACCATTAGGCTCATGACCCCTCGGATCGGGCGGGCAGGTGGCCGAATAGACTCGGCGCGTGACAACCAACCCCTCCGTTCGTTCCCGGCATGCCCACCGTCGCAAGAGATGGTGGCAGCGGATGCTGGACTACTCGCAGGCTCAGGTACGCAACGGATTGCTCAGGGTATCCGGAGCATTCATCCCCAATCTGCAGGCAGCCGTTTTGGCGACCGCATCTTTCATGCTGTGCTGGAAAGTTCTCGGCATGGTCAACCCGATCTTCGCACCCATCGTCACCTATCTGTGCATGGGTTTTTCTCGCAACCGTCAGCCTCGCAAGGTCATCGAATTTGGGATCGGGGCCTCCGCAGGGGTGTTCCTGGGCACAATCGTCACCCACAGCTTTGGGTTCGGATGGTGGCAGATGTTCCTGCTGCTGCTCATCGGACCGCTCATCGGGCGGTTCATCGACCGCAGCGACATCGTCACCTTTCAAACCGGGATCAACGCCATCGTGTTGGCAGCGATCATCGGCATCAATGCCCAAGAAGAGCAATTCAGCGTTATCGAGCGGCTCGTACCGGCGATCATCGGTGCCCTGGTCGCGCTCATCGCCACTGCATTGATCCCGAGCAACATGGTGTCCCGGCCCCGGCGCTACATCGCCTTCGCGATCGGTGAGTGCTCCCGGGCCTTGCGGCGGATGTCCAAGGCTGTCTTGGACGGCAACCCGGCCGAACTGTCCAAACTGCGAGGCCTGCTGGCTGCCATCCGTGAACTGCTCAGCGATGCAGGACAGGCCCTCACCTGCGCGAAAGATACCGCATCCATCAAATGGCGTTCCAGGGGGACCCGCGCCGAACTCATCGAACTCCAGCGGATGCTTGAACTCACCGAACGCATGCATACCACCTTGTCGATGCTGCAACGGCAGTCTCGTGGCATGACTGCGGAGATCGGATCGATTCCGGAACTGGCCAAGGTGATGTGGCATGTCGCCGACCTGCTCGAAAGGGTTTCCGAAGGAATCCGCAACTGGGAGCGACCCACTGGTGCCCGCGACGAGGCCGTCGCCCTGGCTGGTGAATTACGCCCCATCTCCTACATCACCGATGACGAGGACTGGCGCTCGGCGACCCTGGTCTCCCTAGTGCGGGCCCTGGTCGTTGATCTGCTCGAACTAACGGGTTTGTCGATGACCCAGGCCAGGGGGATGCTCGCTGATACCGGCGAATTTGATCCGATCGAGGACCCCGATGCCACCTCCGTGGAGATGCCGTCGGTGATGTGGGGTACCGAGGAGCTTCCGGCCGTGTGCGACGAATCCTGCATGGATGATCGCTCGTTGCCGGTTGATTCGCACTCGGATGATGATTCTTCCCCGGGCAATGACAGGCCTCAGCCCTGAGCGCCGGAACCCCGTGGGTGACCTGGCGCTCAGGGCTGAAGAGGCTGTGTCAGCCGCCGAAGCGCCCCAGCTCCTTCACCTGGAAGCTACCGTCGGGCTGGCCGCTCAGCACGAGCCAGATGGTGTAGTCAACGCCGCCAGCCGTATTGGGCATGGGCTTTGCCCAGTTGTCGGCGTTATCCCCGGATGCGACGACCGGACAGTACAAGTCGCCGTGAGCCGCTGAGGAGCTCGCAATGGGGATGGTGTTCCCACCGGGAAACTCAACCTTGCCGGAAGACCCCGAGGCCGTCTTGGTGGGACCAGCCAAGGAGCAGTCGAGCACGTGGTTACCCTCCGCGAAGTGAACGCTGCGTTTCGTCTCCCGACCGCTGGACCCCACTGCATTGCCGAGGGAAGCGATCAGCTGCGGGGACATGTACGTGGCGGCGTAGTTGTCGTCGCCGGAGGCCACCGCATCGTATAGGGTCTGCACATCGGTGGTCTTCGGTACCCGGACATCACCGGCGGGAGTATGAAACACGACATCGGTGGTCACGAACTCCTGGCCATTCCAGGCAGCGGAGATATCGGCCGTTCCGCTTCCCCGGCAGGCATTGCACTCCTTGTCCCCGAGGAGTTGAAGGCCGGACGCCTTGAAATTGATGGTGCCTCCCACCACCGACAGGCCATCGATCTGGAATTCTTGGAGGTGGGCGAAATGGGGCAGCCACTCCAGATCAAGGGCGCCGAGCAGATGCGCCTCGGTGTCGTAGGCGGCGAGGCTCGACAAGGAATAGTTCCCGCCACCGTTGCAGTTCAACAGCACCACACTGGCCGGTTTACCGGAGAGCAGTGCGGGGTGAGTCTCCATCATCTGGATCGCCCCGGGTGCCCCGCCTCCGCTGGGGGCATCACCTTTGACCGTACCGTTAGCGAAGGTCACTGAATTCCCTTGGCCCGCAGCGCCGGATCCGAATACTTGAGCACACTTCTCCGGCACGTCGAGAGTGGTGTTCGCTAAGTCGATCGTGGATGTCGTGGAAGGCGGTGCCGGTGTCCCATCGGCCGATTTCGATCCGTTGGCGCCCAGCACCGATGCCATCGTGCCGTTGACCACCACGATGGCATCGGTGGAGCCGACCCAGGAGGTGACCGGGGTGTCGATCGTCCAGATGTCCTTGCCCTTCACGGGGTCGACGGCGTGAATGCCGTTGGGGCTGGCGAAGACCACGGCGTCTGCACTGGCAATCCAATGCGGTGCGGTCCCGGTACCCAGACCGTTGATCTCGGCAGAGTTCTCAGGCAGGGAAGTTCCCCACAGCTGCTTGCCGTCTTTCACCCCGGCCAGAACTGCCCCGTCGCTGAGTACCCACAGCCCGTCCTTCTCAACGGCTTTTGCGGCCCAGACCGGTGTGCCTGCCGCGAACTGGAGACCTGTCACCTCAGTGCCATCGGAACTGACATGGCCGGAGTCGTCGATGCTCAGTGGGGTCTTATCGGTGGGCGTGGCCTCCAGTCGTGCCGAGGTTGTGCCGGTCGTCTCCTGGGAGTGTGGGCTGCTGCCCTGCTCCGTCACGTGTTCCTTGCTCATCCCGGTGGCCATGTCGACAGAAATGCCATCGCCACAGTCGACGGTTTCATCGCTGAGGCGGCAGTCCAGGGGGGTATCCACCGAGTCTGTCGGCAATGGCGTGATCCATTTGGGGTGCCCGGTCGTGGAAGTGGCATCGATGGCGACGAGTGCTTCACCGGTGCTGTGCGCCATTCGAGCGATATGTATCTCATTGTGGGACATCACTGCAGCACCGTCTGCCCGGAGGGGTTTGGCGGTGATCTTCTCCCCAAGGCTGGACAGGTCAACGGTCGTCGTGAGGCGAGGTTCTTCTGTCTGCTTGGTGTCGCTGCGCAAGTGCTTCAGCAACAGTCCCCCGCCAACCATCAAGACGGTGAGCAAGACTGCTGCGATGACGATGATGAGCGTCCGGTTCGCGGTTCGAATCTTTGTACTCCCAGGGGAGGAAGCATGAGGAGCTTGAGATGAACTGAGATTCATGGCATGTGTCCTAGCACGTGCGTGGGCCAGTTCATCCGGCCAGATGCGGTTTGACCAAGCCGCAGGCAATACCAACTGTGCCGTCAACAACGATCTCGATCATCGTGTCAGCAGGCGTCATGGTGCGGGCACACATGGTGGGTGGAGCGGCACGGCCCGTCGGCCAGGTTGGGCGCTGATCTGGTGCGGCTAGTCTTGAGGGGCACACGACGACTAGGAGACGAGTCGATGCCCGGGAAGAGGGAACAGGAACCCGAACGCGGCGAGGGCTTGACCATGCCGCTCAAGCTCATTGCGGGCTTCGTCGCCCTCATGCTGGTGGTCGTGGTGGCCATGATCGTCATGCGTTTGGTTGATCGCGGCCCCAATTTCTCCAAGGCTTCCTATGTGCCGGTGACGGCCTCGGCCATCACCTGGCTGGGCGGCTACGATGCCAGCCCGCGCAGCAGCACTCTGCCCGGCAAGCCCTTGGCGGCTTCGCTTGATGGTTCAGTGCTGCTCGTCGAATCGGATTCCGGTCGTGTGGTGAGCGGTATCGACGTGCGCACCGGGATGCAGAAATACACGATCACCGACATCAACTGTTCCGGGGTGGCCTCCTCCACGCTGCGCACCGGCATTGTGGATTGCATCGGTGCCCGTGGCGAGGAACGTTATTTGGCAAGCGTTGACGTCACTACTGGTCGTCTGCTGGTGGTGACCCAGTTGGACCCTGCGCCGGAGCAGGTCACCACGATCGCCGCGGGTGACCTGCTCGTGGTGAAGATGACGTCATCCACCGGCGCCCAACTCAAGGCCTACCGGGCCGGTCAACTGGAGTGGACCCAGCCGCTCGAGAACGCTTCGGTGGCCTGCTCACAGGTCGGTGAGCACATCGGATGCAACAACGAAAACGGGTACACCATCCTCAACACCGCCGATGGTGCAGTCACCGTCGCTTGGACTGCTCTTGATGACGGCCACGTCTTCCAACTCGCCACCAACGGTTATGCGATCACTTCCGCATCAAGCGAATCGCAGGCTTATTTATTCGATTTCAAGGGAACGAACACCGCAACGGCCCAGACCTTCCACGTTCCCGCATTTCCCGCTCGCGTCCAGGGTGTCTTCTATTCGCTGGAGCAGTTGAGCCAACCGGTTCCCGTGGTCGCGGTCAACGCTGACGGAGCTGTTATCGCCGGTCGTCACGAGGGAGAACTTGTTTTTGTGGGTTCTGGCTCGCGGATCTCCGGTGAGATCCTCGCGGTCAACGCTGACGGCTCCAAGGTGCTGTTTTCACATGGCGACGAGGTTCGTCTCTCTGACGGCAGCGGCGCAGGCCAGGGAAGGATCATCGGTGCGACTGGCTCCCAGGTGAGCGTGGTGGACGGGTTGATTACCGCGAAGCGTGCCGACGGAAGTTATGAGCTCTACCGTCTTGTGGGCTGATTCGCGTTGTGCGAGGTGTTCTTCCTTGCGTTTCCACGAAAAATTCTCGGCCCATGGCCGATGGGCCAAGTTCCTCCCGTCGCCGAGGCACCAAGCGGTCAGGTTGCGTACTCGGCGAGGGACGTCTGTGTACTTGGTCGGTGGCCGGGTGCCAAAAGATCGTTGTCGTGAGGAGAGTGACGCGGACCCGCAGAATTAATTTCAGGCTGGGGTCGTGGGGCTCGGGGAGGAAGCAGGGGGCAGACAGACCTCCCCGCCGGGAACGGCGATCTCGGTGGCAGCGGTGTCGTTGAAACCACCGAAATTGTCGCCGACGATCACGTCGACGACGCCGGTTTTGCGGTTATCTCCCTGGACGATGGCGCCGCCGAAGAAACCAGCGACCAGTTTGACCGCCGGATCGTCGGCCTTGGCGCCGATAACCAAGGTGGCGGTGGCGGTCTCATCGGAATTGGAGGGCGGCTGCATGACGAATCCCTTCGCCTGCAGCTGCTCGGTGACCTGACCGGCCATGCCCGAGGTCGATCCTGCGTTGAATACCCTGACGGTCACCTGGTTCGTTGCCAATGATGCGGCCTGTTGGGTCACGCAGACCTTGCTGGCATCGCCGAATGGACGAACGAGTTGTGACCAACCGAACAACGCGCCCAAGAACAGCAGGAGCACCATGACGGCTAGGGCCACCGGGGTCGCCCAACGTCGGGTCGATGAGTTCACGATCACCTTCTAGCGCCTGTCGGGCAGGGGCGTGCCGTCCTCGGCCAACTCCAGAACCCGAGCATGTACTGTCTGTCGTTGCTGCAGAGCCGAACGCAGGGCCCGGTGCAGCCCTGTCTCAAGATACAGCTCTCCCTTCCAGGCCACCACATGGGCAAACAGATCTCCATAGAAGGTGGAGTCTTCGTCGAGGAGAGCATCAAGCTGCAAATTGAGTCTCGTCGTGGTGAGCTCCGACAGATGAACCTGCTGGGGTGAGATGCCAGCCCAGTCGCGCATGGTGAACCCGTGGTCCGGGTAGGGGCAGCCATCGCCGACTCGTTTGAAGATCACCCGCTCATCTTACGTGCTCGGGAGCCGACGAAGGCCATTCGAGACCATACATTTTCGGGGCTGAAACATTTGTGCTGCATCCAGCACCGGATCCAGCGTGCCTGGTGCCGGGATCTCTGGAAGATACCATCGCGGGATGTCGGGGCGCAGTTGCACTCCCGGACGTCACCGGATGCCGGGGTTTCCGCTCAGGAGCCTGTGCATCCGCGTCCCACGCTGGGATGTCGGGACGGTCACCACCGGCTCGTGGTGCCTGCAGCCCAGGGGTGCCGTGCCGGGTGCATCATCGGTGAAATCGAAGGCTCCCGTGGCATTCTTGAGCCATGTCTGCAGATGAGATCAAGGCCGGCTACACCTTCGACGAACCAGCCATCGAGCTGGGTGTGCTGAGCGTGGACGATTCCCCTGTCACCGACGCCCGCATCCGCATCCCGCTGGGAATGCTCAACCGGCACGGCCTCATCGCAGGGGCCACTGGTACCGGAAAGACCATCACCTTGCAGGTGCTGGCCGAGCAGATCGCCAAGGCTGGGGTGGCGGTCTTCGCAGCTGATATCAAGGGCGACCTGTCTGGGATGGCCACCCCCGGAACCCCGTCGGAGAAGCTGCTGGCCCGCACCGCCAAGAACGGCCAGGACTGGGCACCGTGGGCGCCGACCGTCGACTTCTACGCGCTGGGCGGCCAGGGCAATGGAATTCCGCTGCGGGCCACCGTCACCGGTTTCGGCCCGATCTTGCTGGCGAAGGTACTCGGCCTCAACGAGACCCAGGAATCGTCGCTGGGCCTAGTCTTCCACTACGCCGACCAGGCGGGTCTGCCGCTGCTCGACTTAGAGGATCTGCGTGCCCTGCTCACCTGGCTCACTTCCGACGAGGGCAAGGCTGACCTGAAGGGGATCGGCGGTTTGTCGTCGCAGACCGCGGGGGTCATCCTGCGCGCCATCACCAATCTGGCCTCCCAGGGTGGTGATGTTTTCTTCGGGGAACCTGAGTTTGACACCAACGACCTGCTGCGTAGGGCTCCCGATGGCACTGGTGTGGTCTCCATGCTGGAGTTGCCGAACCTTCAAGACCGCCCGGCGCTGTTCTCCACATTCCTGATGTGGCTGCTGGCCGATCTCTATCACGACCTTCCCGAGGTGGGCGACGCCGACCACCCCAAGCTCGTCTTCTTCTTCGATGAGGCGCACCTGCTGTTCAACGGGGCATCCAAGGCCTTCGTCGACCAGATCACCCAGACCGTGCGACTGATCCGCTCTAAGGGAGTGGGTGTCTTCTTCATCACCCAGACCCCCAAAGATGTACCCAACGACGTCTTGGCCCAGCTTGGTTCCCGCGTGCAGCATCAGTTGCGGGCACATACTCCCGACGACGCGAAGGCGCTGCGGGCAACGGTCAACACCTATCCGACGTCGGATTACAAGCTGGAAGAACTGCTCACCTCGCTGGGTATCGGCCAGGCCGTCGTCACCGTGATGGATCCCGACGGGGCTCCGACTCCCGTCGCTTGGACTCGTATCTTCGCGCCCACCTCGACGATGGGTCCGACCGAAGCAGCCCGGATCACCGAGTTGGTGAATGGCTCGCCGCTGCACGGAAAATATGCCCAGGAGATCAACCGTGATTCAGCCCTGGAAATGCTGGCCCGCAAACTGGAGGCTGGAGCGCAGGCTGCCGAGCAGGAGGCTGCCGGAGTCGCTGCGCCTGCCGGTGATTCCGCCCCGGGTTCCCCACCAGGACGCCAGCCCACCGCGGCCCCGACGCACCCCGCTAATGAACGTCAGCCCACTATCCAACAGCCCGGTTCGTCACGTTCGAGACGGCAGGAGAAATCGGTGATCGAGCAGGTCGCAGGTTCATCGGTGGTGAAGCAATTCGCCCGCTCAGCTGGTCGGGAAATCGTCCGTGCCTTGTTCGGCACAGCCCGTCGCCGACGCTGAGCCACAACAACGACGTGATCGTCAAGTACCTGTAGCTGGGTACTTGGCGGTCACGTTGTGTGTGTCAACGGCGCGGATCAGGCAGGGCTCAGATGAGCCCCTGGGCGATCACCGCGTCGGCGACTTTCACGAAGCCAGCGATGTTGGCGCCCATTACGTAATCACCTTCGTGCCCGTATTCCGCGGCGGTCTCGGCGCAGGTGTCATGGATATTCGCCATGATCGCTGCCAGACGGTCCTCGGTGTACTGGAAGGTCCACGAGTCGCGGGCAGCGTTCTGTTGCATCTCCAGGCCCGAGGTGGCCACGCCGCCGGCGTTCGAGGCCTTGCCCGGGGCGTAGAGGATCTTCGCATCCTGGAAGGCGGCGATCGCATCCGGGGTCGAGGGCATGTTTGCGCCCTCGACGACGGCGACTACGCCGTTGGTGAGCAGGGTCTTCGCTGCGCTCCCGTCGAGCTCGTTTTGGGTGGCACATGGCAGAGCGATGTCGGTCGGCACATCCCACACCGAACCACCAGCGATGAACTGCGCACCCGCACGGCGGGCCGCGTAATCGGAGACGCGCCCGCGTTCTACTTCCTTGATCTGCTTCAGCAGATCAAGGTCGATGCCCGCATCGTCAACCACGTAACCGGAGGAATCGGAACAGGTAATCACCTTCGCCCCGAGGCTCTGGGCCTTCTCGGTGGCGTATATGGCGACGTTGCCTGAACCGGAGATAGTGACCTTGCGGCCGTCGAAGGACAGTCCCTTGGTGGCGAGCATCCGCTCGGTGAACATGACCAGACCGTAACCGGTGGCTTCGGTGCGGACCAGCGAACCACCCCAGGCGAGGCCCTTGCCGGTGAGCACCCCGGCGTCGTACCGGTTGGTCAGACGACGATACTGGCCGAACAGGTAGCCGATCTCGCGGCCGCCTACACCGATGTCGCCAGCGGGAACGTCGGTGCTGGGACCGATATGGCGGGAGAGCTCTGTCATGAAGGACTGGCAGAACCGCATCACCTCGGCATCAGATTTGCCATGCGGATCAAAATCGGAGCCGCCCTTGCCGCCGCCCATGGCCAGCCCGGTCAGTGAATTCTTGAAGACCTGCTCGAATCCCAGGAACTTGATGATGCCCAGGTACACCGAGGGATGGAACCGCAGCCCGCCCTTGTAGGGGCCCAGGGCCGAGTTGAATTCGATGCGGAAACCCCGGTTCACCTGCACCTTGCCGGAATCATCGGTCCACGGAACCCGGAAGATGATCTGGCGTTCCGGTTCGCAGATGCGTTCGAGCACCGCGGCCTCGATGTAGTGCGGGTTACGTTCGAGAACGGGGGCAATGGACTCAAGAACCTCGCGAACTGCCTGGTGGAACTCGCCTTCACCGGGATTGCGGGACACGACCTGGTCGTAAACACCGGTCAGCTGTGTGTCCATGGGAGACCTTTCTTCATTTCTTCTACGGCGCAGGGGCGGCCTCGGTTGTCTGGGCAGCTTGCTCGGTCACCGTGGTCGTTGCCACTGCAGTGGCAGTTTGCACCACCGTCGTCGTTGCGTGAACCGTGGTCGGAGCTTGGACAGTGGTTTCTGTTGTCGGCTGGGTCTCTGTTGTCGCCTGCTGTGTCACGGTGACCGGCGCTGCCGGGGCCGAGGACTCGCTCTGCGTCGGTGTGGGCGTCTCCGATGGTGAAGACGGTTGCGAGGTTTTTGCGATGGTGTGGGTGGTGGTCACCGTCGCGGCGGAACTGCTGGGAGTGGGCGCAGGATTGCGCGGGCCCAGCAGCCTCCACAGGAACAGCCCCCCGAGGGCCACGAGCACCAACAGCAATGCGATGAGGGTCGCCCGGCGCTTTTTGTTCGCTTTCTTAGTCTCGCTCGCGGCAGGGCCCCGCCCGGTGTACATGTCGGGATCCGGAACAACCGTGGGGGCCATCGACGGGTCAGCCACGATGGACCGCATCTCGTTGGCCACCTCGGCTGCGGTTGGACGGTCCTCCGGTTTTTTGGCGAGCATGCGTTTAAGCAGGGCATCCAATGCTTCGGGGCAGTCTGGGGCGAGTTCCCGGAAAGACGGCGGGGTATCGAAGGCCTGGGAGTGGGCTACTGCCAAGGAACTGGTTGCGGTGAACGGGGGCCGTCCCAGCAACAGGTAGTAGGTGACGCAGGCCAGCGAATAGACGTCGGATGCGGGATCAGCGACGTGGCCGCGGGCCTGCTCCGGGGACATGTAAGCGGCGGTGCCGATCGCGGTTGATGGGCGGGTGAGTTGGGTGCCGACCTCATCAACGAGCTGGGCGATACCGAAATCGACCAGTACCGGACGGCCGTTTCCCGGGTTCGTCATCAGATCGGGGAGAGTGCCATCGGCGGCCATTGGGGCATCCAGCACGATGTTTGCCGGTTTCACGTCGCGGTGGGTGATTCCCGCGTCGTGGGCGGCCTGAAGGCCGTCGGCCACCCGGGCCAGCAGTGGTAGGCCGGTCTTGATATCCAGCGGCCCATGGTCCCGCACCAGCGTGTTGCAGTTCGGTCCGGTGAGTAGTTCCATCACCAGCCATCCGCGGGTGGGGGTGGTGCCGGTATCGAAGACCTTCACGATGGCGCTGTTATTGAGTCCGGCGATGGCGATGCCCTCACGACGGAAGCGCTGGGCCATCGCAGGGTCCTTGGTCCCTTCAAGGTCGACGACCTTCACGGCCACGTTGCGTTGCAGCAGTGTGTCGGTGGCGCGCCACACCTCGCCCGTCGCGCCCTTGCCGACGGAACTTACGAGTTCGTAGCGGTCGGCGAGCAACTCGGATGCCATGGAAGAACTCCTACCTCATTCGGTCCCGACGGCCACGGCCGCCTCGTCGTTCACCTCAGGTGGGTGCCTGTCGGTGGGGGTCCCGGTCGCCGGGGAGGTCAGCGGGAAATGTCCGGTTGTCATCTCCTCAGGGGTCCTACGGTTGGGAACCGCATCAAGGAGGGAATGGTTGATCGCCCTGCCGCGCCCGAAGTCGGTGACGGTTGTCGGCAGGTCAGGTGCGGATTGGACGGTGACCACCTGCCAGCCTGGATGATCCTCGGAAGGACGCACGTCGACCAGATGGTGGCCCTTGCGATGTAGCAATCCGGCGGAGCGTTCAGCCATGCCGGTGGTTTTCGTCAGGCGGCGGAAGGTCAACTGGTTGCGTGAGATGGTGGGGCTCATTGCATTCCAGCACTGCTTGGCGGTGGCCCCGGTGTACACCTGCCCCCAGGACCACGGGCCGGTGGAGGCCAGGTCTCCGGGGCGGCGTCGCCCGGTGGCGATGATCAACCCGCCGAGCACGACGGCGATACCGATCACGGCGGCGGTGATGATGATCCCGGATCGTACGGAGTTGTGCCAGCCACCCCACAGCAACGCCACGCATCCACCCGCGAGCAGGATCAAAGCGATCGTGCGGTAGATGAGGCGGAATTTGCGCTGTAGGGCACGCTCGCCGGCCAGAATCTCAGTGTCCATCAAGCCCAAGACTAGTGGTAGTGATCGACGCGCACGGAGGTTGGTTGCCAGCATGGCGGGCCGCTGTGGAGCAACAAACTGGGCTGGGGTGGGAACCGGAATGGTCCAGCCATCCATTGGAACATAGTTCAGCGAAGTCAAAGGGGTTTTGAGAGTCGCCGCAGTGATGCGACGAAGGTCTTGGATGGTGCTGGGGCTGCCAGTATCTTCTTGCCCGGTTTCTTATCCTGTTTCCCGGTACCCGAGTTGTTGCCAGGGGCGCGACGGTGGTGGGTGTTTCGGCAGTTGCAGTCGGGCACAACGAAACGATCCGGTCGCTGCTGGATGATATTTTGAGCGAACGCCAGCGCCGACCGATGTGATCTCGCAGACTTGCTGTATGACCTGTTCCCTGTTCGATGTCTTCAAAATCGGGATCGGTCCGTCCTCCTCGCACACGGTCGGTCCGATGCTCGCGGCGCGCAGTTTCGTGCTCGGTCTGCAGGAATCTGGGCGTCTCGCCGAAGTCAGCCGGGTCAAGGTTCAGCTCTTCGGCTCCCTCGGTGCAACCGGGTGGGGACACGGCACTGGTACCGCAGTGGTGCTCGGACTGGAGGGGGAGCGCCCCGACACCGTTGATGTGGACACGGTTCCCTCCCGAGTGCACGAGATCCGGTCCCGCAACGAGCTGACCCTGCTAGGTGTCCGGCATATCGCATTTGACACCACTGCCGATCTGGTCCGCCACATGACCAAACGGCTGCGCTTTCACCCCAATGCCCTGGAGTTCACGGCTTGGGTGGGGAAGACGAAGATCGCCGATGAGATTTACTACTCGATTGGCGGGGGAGCTATCGTCGCCGATGACGGTAGCGGCCAGCCTCCGATACCCGCCGATGAGCGGCAGTGGCCGTACCGTTTCTCGCGGGGCTCCACCCTCATCGACTTGTGCAACGAGAACCAGTTGACGATTCCCGGACTGATGTTCGCCAATGAGTGCGCCCAGCAATCCGCCGACGAGGTCATCGTGGGTATCGACCGGATCTGGTCAGTCATGACCGACTGCATCGACATCGGCTGCCGCACTGACGGCACTTTGCCCGGAGGGCTGTTCGTCACCCGCCGGGCATCGGCCTTGCACAAGCGCCTGCAGCGTCGCACCGAGACCAATGACCCGTTGGCTGCTCTCGACTGGGTTACCTTATGGGCGCTGGCGACCAATGAGCAGAACGCAGCCGGAGGACGCATCGTGACTGCCCCCACCAATGGTGCTGCGGGCGTGGTTCCGGCCGTCGGAATGTATGCCCACACTTTCATTCCCGGCGTTGGCGATGAAATGATCCGCGACTACCTGCTCACCTGCGGGGCCCTGGGGGTTGTGTTCAAGGGATCAGGGTCCATCTCCGGGGCCGAGGTCGGTTGTCAGGGAGAGGTTGGTTGTGCCTCCGCGATGGCTGCGGCAGGGCTTGCCCAACTGCTTGGTGGCACCCCGCAGCAGGTGGTGAATGCCGCAGAGATTGCCCTGGAACACCATCTTGGTCTCACCTGCGACCCGATTGGCGGACTGGTGCAGATTCCCTGCATTGAGCGCAATGCGATTGCCGCGGTCAAGTCGATTACCGCGGCACGCATGGCAATCAACGACGACGGTTACCAGTACGTCACGCTGGATAACTGTGTGCGCACCATGATGCAGACCGGGCTCGACATGAATGCCAAGTACAAGGAGACCGCTCGCGGTGGGCTGGCGGTGAGTATCGTCGAGTGTTGAGTTTTCGCACGGTCCAGCCCCGGGTCACGGGACTGAATCAGGATGCGGTGATGGTGCCCCGCAGCAGGTCGCGGTGGCCAGCCACGTCACCGGTGTTTGTGGTGCTCACCTCCCAGCCGAGGTTTTCCCCATCGGCCCTGAAGGTGATTGACCCGAGTGACGTCTTGTCGAGCACATCGGAATTCTGAACTGCTGCGATGACTTGAGCCATAGCAGCGGTGGAGAAGTTGTTCAGGTCGAATGGCTGGCTGCCAGCTGCCGCGCCGACGCGACATAGGACCGGGAAGGGAGTCGTTGACTCCGAGGAGCGGGCGGTTACTACGGGTGAGCACTGCTCGCCCAGGGGGTTGGTGGTCGTGGGCCCGTTGATGGCGAAAGTCTTGTCGGTGAAGCTGTAGCTGAGGGAATTCACTGCGGATGTGCCCAGCACCTTCGTGTATGCCTGCTTGAGTGTGTCGAGGTTCTCAGCGGACTGCGGATCGATGGCGGGGATGAAGAATGACTCGCCATCGAGGGTTGAGCGCTCGTTGACGCGGGTCAGGGGGTCGGCAAGGCATTCTGCGAAGGCCGCAGTCGATCCGGTCGGGGTTGCTAGCGAGGTGACGACGACCGCAGGGCAGGAGTTAACGTCGAACAACTCGTTGGCCAAGGCTACATGGGAGTCGAGGAGGAATTTGTCGGAGTTCACCGCTCCTACGGCAGCGAAGGATGGGTACTGAGAATCCTCGGTGACCGGTTTCCCATTGTTCAGTCTGGTGGAGACCAGTTTCCCGTCCTTGACAGAGATCACCGACACGTTGACCTTCTTCGTCTTGCTGAAAGTGACCCGCATCCCGGTGATGTCGTTGCCGGTAGCGGCGAGGATTTTTTTCAGCTGTTCCTGGGCATTGTCGGTGAATAGGCCGCATCCGCTGAGCAGTGAGGTCAGGAGAGCGGTTGTGACGCCGATGACAGCTGCGGGACGGATGCGCATCTGGTACCTCGATTCCAAGAGCAGTATTTTTGCTGCTCAGCCGTTGTTGCGGGCATCTTACGCTACAGTAGTGTCTTCACGCCCGGTGGTGTGAGATATCTCTTCTGCGTAATGCGACCGGATGCAGCTGGTAGTCAGGTAGGTGTCGGTCGCATGTGCCGGGAGGAACCACCACGGATTAGCGGGCTGCCATCGCCCAGGAACTGTCGCTGATGGCTCGCAGCGTTTCGTCGAGTTCGGTGTGGTTCTCGCCGAGTAATTCACGAGTGTCGGCGTCGTCCATGATGTAGGGGTCGGTCATCTGGTGGGCCATGGAAGCGACCGCCCGCATTGTCGGTGAGAAGAAACCAAGCATCTTCAAGATGATGGGCGGAAGGGAAGTGAAGCGAGGCTCGTGCTCAATTCCAGCGAGGTTCAACGTGCGACGGGCCAGGTCTCTGGTGCTGATCGCCGGTGCGCTGGGCACATGCCAGGCGCGGCCCGCCATTGCCGGGTCTGTGGCCGCCCGGGCCAGGAGCCGACCGAAATCTGGTACCGCTGTGTAGGTGTGCACCACGTCGGGCGCACCGATGACTGTGATCTTCTTCTTGACCAGCAACGGGGTGAAGAAGCGCTTTCCCAAGTAGGCCTCGGGCGCGTCGGCCCCGATGTAGTCCGATCCGCGCACCTCGACGGCCTCGACCTTGCCCTGGGCGTGCGCGTCGAAGAGCCGTCGGGTCACCTCGGCCCTAACCGCCCCGAGCGGGTTCGATGGGACGAGTGGGTCGGTGGCGCGCATCGGCATCTGGTTGCGGGCGTATGCGTAGAGATTGCCGGTCATCACGAGCCGCGCGCCACGGTGCTGGGCTGCGGTGATGAGGTTATCGGCGGCTGCTGGCCACATGCGTTGCCATGCGGTGATGGAGTAGGGGATCCCGTGGCAGGCGATGATCGCGTCGCAGGGTGGTAGTGAATCCACGCCTTCGTTGGTCACGATGTCGGCCATCTGCCATTGTGCTGCGGGGATGGAGATCTCGTGACGGGTGGCCACGACGACATCGTGGCCTTGGGTGATCAGTTCATTGATGGTGGCCTGGCCCAGCGGTCCGGCCCCAATGACTGTGATCTTACTCATGTGATCCCCTCCGGAGAATTGCGTGTGAACACTGTTTATGTTGTAACTGTAAACAGTGTTCACGGATTTTGCAAGGGGCTGTACAGAAGAGGCCATGAAAGACTGTCTTCATGACCGCGCGTGCTGATGTCCACGATTCCTTCCGTCATCGGCTGGTGGATGCTGCCTACCGCAGGCTCGCCGCCGACGGTGCTGCCGGACTGGGCATGCGCAAACTGGCGGCCGATCTCGATGTCACTCCTGGGGCTCTCTACCGCTATGTGGCCGGGCGTGATGAGCTGTTGACGATCCTCGTCGTCGACGCCTATAGGTCCCTGAACGATGCCATGCGGCAAGCGGTGACCGCTCAAGAGACGGCTGATCTTGAGGCGCGTTGGGTGGCGGCCTGGTGCGCTGCGCGGGATTGGGCGCTGGAGCACTGCCACGAGTATGAACTGATCTACGGAACCCCTGTCCCTGGCTACCGGGCCCCCACCGACACCATCGGCCCGGCCTCCAGGATCACATTTTTGCTCGCCAGTATCGCGTCTGAGCTCATTGAGGCCTCCGAGGTCGTAGCCGACCCGCCATATGAACAGGAGCCCGAAGGCCTGGAGGCCGACGTGCAGCAGATCAGGAATTGGTTGGCTGCCAACCAGCTGCCTGCCACGGCGTCGACCGAGATGATCCTGCTCACCGTGGAAGCCTGGACGACGCTGATCGGCGCGTTGAGCCTTGAACTGTTTGGTCACTACGTCGGCAGCATCCAGCATGGTGGCGAGTACATCGAGTGGCTGGCCCGGCGTAGTTTTGCCGCGCTGCGGGCTGCTGCCCGGCAGTGATGGATGAGCTGTTGGTGTAGATGCGCCGAATGCGACACGTACGTGATGCGCTGGAGGGCATCACTGCTTCTCAAATGAATACACTTGTGTATCGGACGTGTAGTGACCCTTTCCTGGTCTTTAATGGTATGGATAGATGACGAGGGGACCTCATGAACAGTGAATCCATGCCAGAGTTGTTCGACAGGCTGACTGCCAAGATCGGTGAGATCGCGGCTCAGCCAGAGCCGGAGAAGTACGAGCTCAGTTCAGACCGGGTGGTGATCGGTGGCGATGACAATGGGTGGGTGACGGTGACGATGAAAGGGTTCCATCTGGATCGAATTTCCTATAGCCCTTTGTGGATTTCGACGAAAGAGCCCGCCCCGGAGGAGATCGCTTCTGCAACCGTGAAGGCTGTGAACCAAGTGATTGACCAGTTCATGGCCGAGGAAATCGCTGATCTTGAGAATCATAAAGTGCCGATGGGCGAGTTGTACACCGGGTTGAAGGAGTTCTCTGGTGAATTCTCGCAAGCCTACGCCAAGGTTATGTCACGGTTGGGGGAAGTGAGCTGAGATGGGTGACGTTGAGTTCAACGCAGAGTCGTGGCAGCGAAGCGGCCAAGCGTATGTGCAGGAGTCCAGTGACTTGAAGACTGCTGTGGATGCTGCTGTCGCAGGGCTGAGCGTGGAGGCGCTGGGGTGTAACGAGGGCGGGCATCTCGTCGATATGGCCTTGGCGATTGTGGTTCCGCCAGTCAGAGATGCATTTTTAGAGGCCTGTCAGAATCTGTCGCAAAACTTGCAAACAGTCGGGGAATCGTTGCAGGAGACGGCTGCTGAATACCAGCAGACCGAGGCTGTAAACACCCAAGCTGCGTTTGATCTGGAGGTAGACTGATGGCGATCACTCTTCCAGGGTGGCTGGTGCAGGCGATTCAGTACTTGGGGTACGAGTTCCCGCAGTCGAACGAGGATTCCCTGAATGACTGGGCCGATCAGCTGCGATCAATGTCCTCGGTGTTTTCCTCATCGGAGCAAAGCGTCAATGCTGCGATCTCGCATATCCGCTCCCATAATTCCGGCGAAGGTTCTGAGGCGTTTTTGTCTTATGCTTCTTCTGATAGTGATGTGGATGCGTTGCAGCGATTCGGTGAGGCTACAGACCTTGCAGCGAAGGGGTGCGAAATCTGTGCTGCTGCGGTTGTGGTGTTGAAGGGTGTGGTGATTGCGCAATTAGCATTGTTGGCTCCGGCGATTGCGGCGGGCCCAGTGTCATTTTTCCTAAAACGGGGTGTTGAATGGGCAATCGAGAAGGCGATCGAGGCTGCGGTTAATCAGCTGTTGGCGGAGGGCTGAGTGATGGCGAAGGCGACGAAGCAGGTCTCTACGGTCTTGCGTGGGCGATTCAAGAAGATTGCCGATAAGCTGAAGGTGACAGAGTACGGTAAAGTGCCGAGGACAAGAAAGACTTCGACTGGGCTTAAACCGAATGCCAAGTACTCAGCTGGGAAGTCGGGTTCTGGTAAGCCGCGTTATAAGTATGTGACTGATGATCAGGGTCGGATTCGTGCTGCGCATGCGCAGGATTTGAAGTTGAAGCCTGATGGGCAGCCTCGTGGGTGGCATAATTCGAATACGCCAGGTAAGCTTCCTACCGATGATGCGGGGCATTTGTTTGCTGATCTTTTTGATGGTAGTGGTGGTTTGGGTAATCTTGTGTCGCAGGCGCGTGAGTTGAATCAGGGCGCGTGGAAGGAGATGGAGAAGGGGTGGGCCGATGCGTTGCGGGATGGTAAGAAGGTTGAAGTGCTGATTGAGGTTGACTATGGTAATGGTGTGCGACCATCCAGCTTTAACGTGTCGACAGTGATCGATGGTGTGCAACAAAAACCAAATTTTTTCAACAACTAGGAGCGGATCGTTATGAGCATTGTTTTTCCTGAAAATGTGGATGATCAATTCCAACGCGCCATAGTAGATTCCATCGAGGTGTGTGAAGCATATTTGGGAGATTTCCCTGGCTGTGTCAGGTTTTGGTTCTATGCGGACATTTCTCCTTATTCTTGGATCTCGATTGGTGAATATTTTGAGATGTCGGATGATTTTTTGAGTTCGCAAGAGTTGGCAGAACTGGATGAAGAATCTGATAGGGACTTTATCGACATCTCGTATGATCTGACGGATGCCTTTGGTAAACCTTTCCTTCGGCATCTTCGAGAACTGAATTATCCTGTCCAGCGGGTTATTGTTTCGTATGATCGGGTGTCGGGTGTGGTGTCTGTCGAGTTTGATGCGGGGCTTTGGATTGATCCTGATGATCCTGGAAGGAGTCGTGCGAAGCGTTTTGATGAGTGGATTGTGTCTCATGGTGGCCGGGCGTTGTTGGATAGGCCTGCGGTGAATCCTCCGCTGGAGGCTGATTGTGAGGAGGAAGAGGAGTTCCAGGTCCGGGAGACGCAGGTGGTGTTTCCGGAGTATGTGGATCAGATGTGTGAGGATGGCCTGGAGTATTGGGGTGATCTTCCGGGACTGGAGCGGTTGTGGATCTATACGATGTTCACTGAGATTGGTGGTATTTCGACTCAGGTGTTCTTCGAGACGGGTGATGCGTTTTTGAACTCGATTCAGTTGCAAGATTTTGGTGATGGCCGAGACAGTTACGATTTCAACAGTGATCTGATGGAATATCAGGTTGTCGATGAGTTGTTGGAGTCGGTGGATGGGGTGGAGCCTCGCCCCACGAGGGTGATCACCGTTCGTGATCTTGCCACGGGTGCTACTGAGGCCGAGTGGACGACTGAACCGGTGATCGATCCTGCCATCCCGGATGACAATTATATTGATGTTCGGGATCGGTGGATTATTGCTCATGGTGGTGTGGCGTTGAACGAGAGAAACAGGATATGAAGAAACGATGATGCCTAAGTAGGCGGGTAACGACATGCTTTTTCGGTTTCCAGATGACGTGGATGAATCTTTCAAAAAGGCTGCTGGCCGGGCCTTGGCGGCTTGTGAAGATTTTCTTGACGGTTATGAAGGGTGTTCTCGTGTTTGGATTTATCTGAACGTGCCCTTCGAGCGGTCGATGAGACAGCTAGTCTATTTTGATACTGTTGAAGGATTCTTGAGTTGCTACGAATGGAAACGTGAGCATGAAGAAATTGATCGTGACGTGTTTGATTTTGAAGATGAGATTTTTGAGGGTTTCAGTTTTGACTATCTAGAACATGTGAAAATGGGCGCTCCGTCTTTGCAGCGGATTATTGTTTCGTATGATCGGGTGTCGGGTGTGGTGTCTGCTGAGTTTGACACGAGGCTTCGGATTGATCCCGATAATATTTTGCGAAGTTCGGAGCTTTTGATTGATGAGTGGATTGTGTCTCATGGTGGTCGGGCGTTGTTGGATAGGCCTGCGGTGAGTCTTCCGCTGGAGGCTGATTGTGAGGAGGAAGAGGAGTTCGAGGTTCGGGAGACGCAGGTGGTGTTTCCGGAGTATGTGGATCAGATGTGTGAGGATGGCCTGGAGTATTGGGGTGATCTTCCGGGGCTGGAGCGGTTGTGGATCTATACGATGTTCACTGAGATTGGTGGTATTTCGACTCAGGTGTTCTTCGAGACGGGTGATGCGTTTTTGAACTCGATTCAGTTGCAAGATTTTGGTGATGGCCGAGACAGTTTCGATTTCAACACCGGCCTGGTGGGTCATTCGATTGTGTATGAGTTGTTGGAGTCGGTGGATGGGGTGGAGCCTCGTCCCACGAGGGTGATCACCATGCGTGATCTTGCCACGGGTGCTACTGAGGCCGAGTGGACGACTGAAATGCTGATGGATCCGAATATTCCGGGCGATCTTGATGTGGACGTGCAAGATCGGTGGATTATTGCTCATGGTGGTGTGGCGTTGAACGAGAGAAACAGGATATGAAGGAACGATGATGCCTAAGATGGATGTATACGAGGCCTTTGAGGCCTATGTGATGTCGGTGCTACAACAGTGCGTGAACTTCCTGGGTGAGCAGCACTCTTGTCAGAAGATGATGGTCTACACCGGATTCGGTGCCGAAGGGGTGCGCACGTTCGTTGACTTCGTCGCACAAGGGCATCTGGTTAGTCCGGCAGACGCCGACGGGTTGCGCGCCGTACGCGACTACACTGCTCAAGAACTGATGGCGCAGGTGAACGGGGACGCCCAGCATTCCCTGCTCACCGCCGTGCGAGAAGCCGAGAAAGTACCCCACCACATTGTCATCAGCTACGACCCGAGTACGGGACGGATGGAATCCGACTGGGATTACGACACCACTCCTGCCCCCGGTGGTCTTGAGGAGGATCACCGTCTCTGGGCCATCACCCAGAACTGAAGCACTCGCAGACCGACGATCCATCATTATGCCGTTGACCGGGGCGCGGTATCGGCTCATTCCCTCCGCTGCTGCCCACCCATGCCCAACAACCACATGAGGTATAGCCCGCCCAAGGCAGAACAGATTAGCCCGACCGGGATTTGGAACGGACTCAGCAACCGTCCGGCGACAAAGTCAGCTAGCACCATGAGGGCGGCTCCCACCATGAACGATGAGGTCAGATTCATGCCTGGTGACCGGCATAGTCGGCTCGCGAGCTGCGGCGCTGCCAAAGCCAGGAACCCGATGGGGCCGGCAGCCGCCACGCACACCGCTGCGAGCACCACCCCGTAGCCGATCATTGCTGCCCTGGTGCGACGCACCTGCAACCCGAGTCCGGCGGCTGTGTCATCACCCATCTCCAGCACTCGCCCCGGCCCACCGAGCCACAGACCGACAGGCAGTAGCAAGACCGCCACGACGACCAGTGGCAGTACGAACTGCCACGTGATGCCATTGAGGCTGCCGTGCTGCCAAGTCTTGGCCGCCTCCGCGGTCTCAATGTCGGTGGCTACCAGGAGATAATCATTGATCGAGGACAGCAGCTGCCCCAATGCGATACCGACGAGCACCAATACATCCCCGCCCAGTCCACGACGCAGAGTTAGCACGATGACCAGTGCAGCGGTTGCCGCTCCGCCGAGGATTGCTCCGGTGCCAGTCACGACAGCAGTCGTCGTCGACGACAGCACAAGTATGGCGACCAGCCCGCCGGTGGTGGCGCCGCGGGTGAAACCAACGATGTCGGGGCTGCCCAGAGGATTGCGGGAGAGACTCTGGAACAATGACCCGGACATACCTAGCATGCCGCCGATGCCTACGGCCCCCACAACCCGCGGCATGCGCTGGTCGAGAAGAATGAACTGTGACAGCTGGTCTCCTTCCCCCAAGACGATCTGCAGTAGCGTAGTGACCGGGATGGGATAGGTGCCGGTCGTGAGTGAGGCCACGGCACCAATCAAGATGAGCAGCCCACAGATTGCGCACACGACGAGCGAGCGGAGGTGCACCAGAATGCCGGCGCGAGGGCCTGTGCGCCGATACCCTGCAGGGACCCCCAGCAGGTACGCGCTTCCGGGACGGTTCACGGTCGGCTCCTTTTGGTCATGGCAAGTAACCCAAGTACCGGTGCACCGATGAAAGCCGTGACCACACCTGCTTCCATCTCGGCTGGGCGGATCAACAAGCGCCCGATGACGTCAGCGCAGAGCAGCAATCCCGCCCCGGTAACAAGTGACCATGCCAGTAGGCGTCGCTGATCTGCCCCCACCATCAGACGCACCACGTGGGGCACGACCAGCCCGACGAAAGAAATCGGGCCGACCGCTGCGGTTGCCGCACCGCATGAGATGGTGATGGTGGCGAATGCGAGACCGCGGATCACATGCAGGTTCGCCCCCAATGCAATGGCCTGCTCCTCCCCAAGTGCTAAGGCATTCAATCCGTGCGAGGAGACCAGGGCCAAGACCATGCCCACCGCGAGGAAGGGAGCGATCCGCACCAGTACGTTCGCGTCACGACCCTCCAGTGACCCGACGACCCAGAAACGGTAAGAATCAAAGGCATCGGTGTCGTACATCGTGATGATCCCGGTGATCGACGACAAACTCGCCCCCAATGCCACCCCGGCCAGCACCAGACGTGCCGAACCCGTATCGGAGGAACGTCGTGCCATGGACTGAACCAGCGCGGCTGCCGCGGCTGCCCCACCAAAGGCGAATGGCAGGTATTGATTGACCGAGGTAAGCCCAAATGCCCCGATGGCGACCACAACCGCCAGCGAGGCACCTGCATTCACCCCGAGGATCCCCGGTTCGGCCAAGGGGTTTCGGGTGAGGGCCTGCATCACCACCCCAGCCATTGCGAGACTGGCCCCCACGATCAGCGCGAGGATGGTTCGGTGTATCCGAAGTTGCCACACGATCACGCTGGCTACCGAACCATCATGGGCGATCAGGCCGTGCCAGGCTTCACCAAGGCTCAATGACCGTGATCCCAGGGTCAGACTCGTGATGACCAGGAACATGATCACGCTTCCTGCCAGCAGAACGGGAATGATCCTGCGCAGCCATGATGTGACCGTGCGACCCTGGGAGGAATGGGCAGCGACGAAGCGTCCGAAGATCATCGCCGACCCTTCCTACGAGAAGGGAATCGAGAGTTGGCCGGTGGCGGGGTGGTGGTCTTCATGGCATGGTTAAGGTTAGCCTGTCCTGTATGAGGAAATACCCCTTCCAAGAAACTACTTCCACCACTGTCTCTCGCCGCATCCTCTTGTTTGGCGGCGCGGCCTCGGCACTTGTCGTTATGGGCGCATGCTCCGGTGGGTCCGGCTCCGGTCCCGCATCGTCGCCCACCTCGCCGACAATCTCCAGTGCCGGTGGTGCGAGTCCCGCCCCGATGACCACGGTCCCTACTGGACTGGATCCGGGCATGGGCTCCGGCCTCGGCGATGGGGTCTTCCCGCGCACCGTGGTGCACTACCAGGGCTCGACCACGATCAACGCGGCTCCCACCAAGGTCGTTGTCATCTCCACCGGTCAGGTGGATGCCCTGCTCCTGCACGGGATCTGCCCCATTGCATCGACGACCGCATCGGGATCTGAGAATCCCGTTGCCGACTACCTCAGGCAGGCTTACCCGGAACAGTCTTCGGCCATTGATGCGATCACCGTCGTTGGCACTCGTAACGAGCCCGACATTGAAGCTATCGCTGCCGTTGGACCAGACCTGATTCTCACCAACATCACGGGCAAGGACGATGCCGAGACCCTTTACCAGAACCTCTCCGAGGTGGCGCCAACGGTGACGATGCGGGGTACCGGCCAGTTCTGGAAGACAGATTTCCTGCTGCTGTCCGACGCCCTGGGCAAGCGAGAGGCCGCTCAAACCCATCTTGAGGAATTCACCGCCACAGCGAAAGAGGCCGGGGTGAAGCTCAGTTCGGCGGGTAAGGTGTCGTTGCTGCGCAAGACCAAAGACAAGATCCGCATCTTCGGGCCACTCTCCTTCGCAGGTTCAGTGCTCGCTGATATGAGTTTGGCCAGGCCTGACTCCCAGCAGTTCACCGATGGTGTTTCACACGAGCTGTCATCGGAGAACCTCGACGAGGCCGACGGCGACTGGCTGCTCTACGGTGTTCAGGGAGGAAACGAGGCTGATCTGACCAGTGAGGCCCTGTGGGGTTCGCTCGGTGCGGTGACCGCGAACCATGCGGTGGAGGTGGACGACGATCCCTTCTTCCTCAACGCCGGGCCCACTGCCGCACGTGTCGTGCTCGACCAGGTCAGTTCCCACTTGTCTGCCTGAGCAATAGCATGGATAGTGCGGTCGTCCTGGAGGGGCGTGACTTGCATCTGGGCTACCCGGGTGGCGACGTCGTCGTGGAAGGACTTGATGTCGCCATCCCGCAGGGCTCCTTCACTGTGATCGTCGGGCCCAACGCCTGCGGCAAGTCGACCCTGCTGCGTTCGCTGAGCAAGGTCTTGGTGCCGCGTCATGGGGAGGTCGTGCTGGATGGGCGCGAGATCGCCACTATGCGGCCCAAGGCCTTTGCCCGTGAGGTGGGGTTCCTCGCTCAATCCTCAATCGCCCCTGATGGCATCACCGTCCATGAGTTGGTGAGCCGGGGGCGTTTCCCTCACCAGAGCATCCTGCGACAGTGGTCTGACGAGGACGATGAGCAGGTGAGCACCGCTATGGACCGGACCAATGTGCGTACCTTGGCGAACCGGCGGGTCGCAGAGCTGTCCGGTGGCCAGCGGCAGCGGGTGTGGATCGCAATGGCGCTCGCTCAGCAGACCCGGGTTCTGTTGCTCGACGAGCCCACCACATTTCTGGATCTCGCCCACCAAGTGGAGATCCTCGAACTGTGCCGCGAACTCAACCAGGTTCTCGGCACCACCGTCGTGGCGGTGCTGCATGACCTCAATCAGGCATGCCGCTACGCTGACCGGATCATCGCGATGCGTGAGGGCCGGATCGTGGTGCAGGGGGAGCCACCCCGGGTGATGACTGCCGACACGGTCCGGGAAATTTTCGGGCTTCCGGTCGAGGTCTGCTCTGATCCCGTGACCGGAACGCCGTTGGTGCTTCCTGCCGCCCCGCGTATGTACGAGAAGAGCCCCGCGTCTTTGATCAATGACGTGACCGACTGTGCCCCGGCGTGGGCAGCCAGCGGGCATGTTGTTCACGAGAAGCGTTGATATGCGAACGGGTGGGCCCGGATAACCGGACCGAACCCGCTGCATGGAGTAAAGGACCGCTCAGCTTTCCTCGATCGCCCCCGCGAACTGCGACTGGTAAAGGTCGTAGTAGGCGCCCTTGGCGGCCATCAGGTCGTCGTGGTTTCCTTGCTCGATGATCGAGCCGTGCTCCATCACCAGGATCACGTCGGCGTCACGAATCGTCGACAATCGGTGCGCGATGATGAAGGAGGTGCGTCCGGCACGCAGATTGTTCATCGCCTGTTGCACCAGCAACTCGGTGCGGGTATCCACCGACGAGGTCGCCTCGTCGAGGATCAACACATCGGGTGCCGAGATGAACGCCCGGGCGATGGTGATGAGCTGCTTCTCGCCGGCGGACACATTCGTGCCCTCTTCGTTGATCACCGTGTCGTAGCCGTCGGGCAGTTGGTGCACGAAACGGTCCACCAGGGCCGCTTTTGCGGCCTCGATGACCTGCTCGTCGGTAGCATCCGCCAAACCGTAGGCGATGTTGTCGCGGATCGTGCCGTTGAACAGCCAGGTGTCTTGCAACACCATGCCCAGTGCACCACGCAGATCCTGCCGTGGCACGTCGGTGATGTCCACGCCGTCGAGCAGGATTGATCCCGAGTTCACCTCGTAGAAGCGCTCCAGCAGGTTCACCAAGGTCGTCTTACCAGCCCCCGTCGGCCCGACGATCGCCACTGTTTGTCCGGGGAAGACCTCCAGATTCATGTGCTGGATCAGTGGTTTGTCTGGTGAATAGGAGAAATCGACATCGCGGAATTCCACATGCCCCGAGGTCACCTCGGGCAGCGTGGAGTCGGCATCCGGGATCATCTCCACGGCATCCAGCACCTCGAAGACCCGTTCCGCCGAAGCCACCCCCGACTGCAGCAGGTTTGCCATTGAGGCGATCTGGGTCATCGGCTGGGTGAACATCCGCGAGTACTGGATGAATGCCTGCACGTCGCCTAGCTGCATCTGCCCACTGGCCACCCGGAGCCCGCCGAGCACCGCGATGAGAACGTAGTTCAGGTTCCCGATGAGGAAATTGACCGGCATGATGATACCCGAGATGAACTGGGCCCGGAATGCCGAGGCGAACAACTGTTCGTTCGCCTTCTCGAAAGAGGCCTGCACCTCGCGCTGACGACCGAACACCTTGACCAGGGAGTGCCCGGTGAAGGCCTCTTCCACCTCGGCGTTCACCGCCCCGGTGGCATCCCACATGGCGACGAATTGTCTCTGGGCGCGCTTGCCGATCAGTGCCGAGCACACCGCGGCCAGCGGGACGATGCACAAGGTCACCAGTGCCAGCACCCAGGAGACGGTGAACATCATGATGCCCACCCCCAGCAGCGTCAGGATTGCGCTGAGCATCTGCCCGAGGGTCTGCTGCAGGGTCTGGGCGATGTTGTCGATGTCATTGGTCATCCGCGACAGCAGTTCGCCGCGCGGCTGGGCATCGAAATAAGACAACGGAAGTCGGTCAATTTTGGCGCGCAGATCGTCGCGAATCCGGTAGATAGCCTTCTGCACTGCCCGGTTGAGCAAGTAGTTCGACAAGAAGGACAGCCCCGCAGCCACCAGGTATAGGCCCAGTGCCAGCATGATCCAATGCCCGACCGCGGTGAAATCGATGCCTTGGCCTGGTATGACATCCATGCTTGAGAGCATGTCGGCCAGCTTGTCTTGGCCGGCAGCACGCATCGCATCAATCGCTTGCTGTTTGGTCATCCCGGCAGGCAGCTGCTTGCCGATGATCCCAGCGAAGATCCTGTTCGTCGCCTCGCCGAGGATTTTCGGGCCGATCACTGCCCCGGCGACGGAGACGACGCCCATGGCGATGACGATGATGAACATGCCCCGTTCCGGGCGCATCGTGCCCAGCAAACGCTTCAGCGAGGGCATGAAGGCGACGGCTTTCTGGGCCACGTTGGCTGCCCCGGGGCCTTGCTGGATGGTGCGGGGTTGGTGACCCCGGTGGGCATTGGCCTTCTTGGGCTGGACCTGTGTGGCAGTGGTGTTGTCGCTCATGCCGCCTCCTCCAGGCTCATCTGGGATTCCACAATTTCCCGGTAGGTTGGGCAGGAATCCATTAATTCGTGATGGTTACCCACGCCGACGATGTGTCCGGCGTCGAGCACGATGATCTGGTCGGCGGCCTTGATCGTCGAGATGCGCTGGGCGACGATCAACACGGCCGCCCCGGCCGTCTGCGGGGCCAGTGCGGCGCGCAGCCGGGCATCTGTGGCAACGTCGAGGGCCGAGAATGCGTCGTCGAAGATGTGGATCTCCGGGGACTTCACTAGTGCCCTGGCAATCGACAACCGCTGCCGCTGCCCACCCGAGACATTCGTGCCACCTTGGGTGATCGCGGCGTCGAGTTGGCCGTCCATCGCGGAGACGAAATCAGCCGCTTGGGCGACGCGAAGCGCCTCCCAGATCTGCTCGTCGGTGGCGCTCGGATTGCCGTACTGCATATTGGAACGCACGGTTCCCGAGAATAGGTAAGGTTTCTGCGGCACCAGCCCAACCTTGGACCACAAAGTGTCCTCGTCGATCTCACGAACATCGACACCGTCGACCTTCACCACCCCCTGCGTCGCGTCGAACAGACGTGGAATGAGATTGACCAGCGTTGATTTGCCGGCGCCGGTGGACCCCACGACGGCGGTGGTGGTGCCCGCACGAAGGGTGAAATTCATGTTCGAGAGCACCGGCTCCTCGGCCCCCGGATAGGCAAAGGACACATTCTCGAAGACGACGGTGGCCCGTTCGGGGAGATCGGTGCGCCCCTTGGTGGGCGCAATCACCGAGGAATCGGTCTCCAGCACCTCCATGATGCGGGTGGCGCAGACCGCGGCGCGCGGGGCCAGCATCACCATCATTGTGGCCATCATGACGCTCATCAGGATCTGCATGAGGTAGGTCAGATAGGCGGTCAGCTGACCCACCTGCATGTCACCAGAATCCACGCGCAACCCGCCGAACCAGATGACCCCCACCTGGGACAGATTCATCACCATCATGACAACTGGAAACAATGCTGAGAACAGGGTTCCGAGGGCGATGCCCAGCTTCATCAGGTCGCCGTTCACCTCGTCGAACCGTTGTCGTTCCAGTTTCTCGCGGATGAAGGCACGGATGACGCGGATGCCGGTTATCTGCTCGCGGGTGACCCGGTTCATCGCATCGACCTTGGCCTGGTTGCGCTGGAACAGCGGGATCATCTGGGATGCGATGATGCCAATGGCCACCGCCAGCACAGTCACCGCGACGACGATCAGCCATGACAATCCGATGTCCTCGCGCAGGGCCATGATCACTCCGCCGGTCATGGTGATCGGGGCTGCGACGATGATGATGCAGGTCATCAAGATCAGCTGTTGCACTTGCTGGACGTCATTGGTGGAACGCGTGATCAGCGACGGGGCGCCGAATTCGTTCATTTCCTTGGTGGAGAACTCCAGGGTCTGGTGGAACACCGCGGAGCGCACGTCCCGCCCGAAACCCATGGCGGCACGGGCGCCGAGGAAGGCAGCGGTGATCTGCCCCAGCATCTGCGCCGTGGCGACTGCGAGCATGACGGCCCCGTGCCGCCAGATGTAGCCAGTGTCGCCTTTGGCTACGCCTTGGTCGATGATTTCGGCGTTGAGGCTCGGCAACCACAGGGAAGCGATGGCCGCCACCAATTGGGCGACGACGACCCCTGCGATCAGGCCCAGATATGGCTTGGTGTAGGTGCCGATCAATTTGAGCAGCATGTCAGTTGTTGTCCTTGGTCTTGCGGCCGATTCCATGCACGAGTACGTCGGCCAAGTCTTCGGGGCGGGTGATGGGTGATGCTGGTGTGTGCGGCAGTGCGATTGCTAGCAGGGCCGTCTCCACGAGCCAAGCGGCTTGCCTGGGGGCTACCGTCAGTTCGTCGGCGAAAGGTTCCAGAACCTCTTCGACGGCCGTGAGGAATTGCTGGTGGTCGGGTTTGGGATGGTGGAAGGGGTCCTTGCTGGCCGCCATACGCCGACGGTGGATGAACGGGCCCAATTCGGTGAAAGCCGCGACCTGCGCGCTCATCACTGTCAGTACCGCCCGGATCTGGGCGATGAGGTTTGGCTCACCGGCGGTGGCGGTGACCAGTCGGCAAATTCGGGGCAGATCAGTGAGGTCGTCGATGACGGCCTCAATCACCTCGTCCTTGTTGGCGAAAACCCGGAAGATGGTTCCCTCGGCGATCCCAGCCGCTTCGGCGATCTGGCGAGTGGTGATCTTCTCACCGTGGGCAGCCAGCAGAGGCTTGGTGGCTTCGATGATGGCCCGGCGGCGCTCGCTGGGAGGAAGTGGTGTTGCTCGCACAGCACTCAACTGTATGTGAGTGAGCGCTCACTCACAAAATTGCCGGAAACGGTCCCCCAAACGATCTTGTGATGGTGGGTGGTGCTGTGTGCCGGATGAGCGTGCCAGACTTGAGATGTGCCGCCGATGATGAGCGGGACTGCTTGAACAGGAGTCGGGAATGAGGCTGTATGCGTTGGCTTACTGCATCTGGCCTTCTGGGCCGGTGCAATGTGAGTTCAATGCCAGACTCCCCGCAGTTGGCTTGGTGGATGGCGTCGAGCTCGGCTGTGGTGACTTCGTAAACTGGTCTGCCAGGGTGCCCGATGACGCCGTCACCTTGGTCACCGATTTCCCTGGAACCGCTGTTCACAACGTCACCGATCCTGATTCCGGGCTAAGGCTCCCGGGTGAGGAGACCCGGGCATCGTACCTGGCGAATACGCACGGATGATCATCAATTGGGAGGACTGAGGAATTATGGCTCTGCTCATGAATTTGTTTTTCGTCGGAATGATCATCTTGTTTGTGATGGTTACTTTCCTGGTGGTCCGTGCCATCGTGAAGAATCCGGGTTCCGGGGGAGTGCAGGCAATCGAGGGTCGTGTGATGGAATTGGACATCGACGAGAACGGCACCAATCGGGCGAGACTGGCGCTAGGCGATGGTACACAACAGGTGTTTACTGTCACCGATTCGCAGGCCAAGGTCATGACGGTGGGTGCCATTGGCACGGTCCACCACACCGGTGATCGGTTGACCGGGTGGGTGCCCCAAGGGGCCCCGATCGATCAGCATCGCAGCGAGTGAACTGAGGCCAGTTTGCCGAAGAACCTGAGGGTAATCCGAGCAGGTGGATGATCCACTCGACCTCCACCTGCAGGCGCGCTCGGTTTGGGTGGCCTCGGACAGGGTTGATCAGGGGCGACGATGGCGCGGGCTGGTCACGGCGTCTGACCTCGACGGAGCCGTTTCCACCGATTCGGCTGGAGGTGCTCGCGGGGCTCGGGGCATGTGAGGTCAGTCGTCGTCCTTGCTGGGGCCGATCAGGCCGACCACGACCGCCGAGATCAGCGAGACCAGAAGCGATCCGGCGACCGCCGTCCCGAAGGTTGCCACATGCAGCCCGAGCGTCAGCCCCAGCTCCTCGCCGATGCCGGTGAGGGCGTCAGTCACGGCGCTGGTCAGCAGCAGCATCGCCCCGTTGACCACGAGCGAGAACAGACCGAAGGTGATGAGATATAGGGGAAATGCGATGATGCGCGCTACCGGCTTGATGATCGAGTTGACCAGCGCCAGGATGAGCCCGACGACGAGCAGGTTGGCGATCATCGCGAGGGTTGTCGACGCGCCCGGCACACTCATCCCAGACAGCAGCCTCACGGCCAGCCACAACCCGGCCGCGTTCCCGATCGTGCGTGCGAAGAGGTCCATAGCGCCATCATGGCAGGCACAGCTGTGCAAGAGCCGTGAGGAAACGTCTCCATATGCGTACAAGGTTCTCGCACACGGTGTCGCACGTCCCGGACCCCATTGGCATGAGCGCTTTTGACGATGCCGAACCGCTCGCCCTATTCCGCCTTCAGACCTGTCAGGTGGGCTGCCAGGTAGCGGCCAGTCATCGATGACTTTGCCGTCGCGATCTGCGGGGGCGTGCCCGTGGCGACCACGCGCCCGCCATCGGCCCCTCCACCGGGCCCCATATCGATGATCCAGTCGGCGTTGGCGATCATGTCGAGATCGTGTTCGATGACGAGCACTGTAGCCCCGGCTTCCACGAGCCGGTCCAGGATCCCGAGCAGGACGCGCACATCTAGCGGGTGCAATCCAATGCTGGGCTCGTCCAATACGAAGATGGTCCCGTGCTGGTCGCGTCCCAGGTCCGTAGAGAGCTTGAGGCGCTGCGCCTCACCGCCCGACAGGGCCGTCGTCGTCTCCCCGAGGGTGAGGTACCCGAGCCCCAGATCGACCAGCAGCCGCAGCTTGCGCCGCACCTTGGGAAGGTCTGCACAAAACCGCTCGGCCTGCTCCACTGTCAGTGCGAGCACCTCGGGCAGAGACAAGGCCTTGACGGCGTCGTCTCGTGGGGCCCGGCGAATGCCGTGTGCCTGCTCGCCGTAGCGGGAGCCTGCACATTGAGGACAGACGATATCGACGTCGGGCAGGAACTGGACATCGAGGACGATCTGACCGGTGCCGTCGCAGTGTCCGCAGCGTAGCGAACCGGTGTTGTAGGAAAAATCGCCGACCTTGAGACGAACCTCCTGGGCATCCGGGATCCGCGCGTACACGCGGCGTAGCTCGTCCATGACCCCGGAATAGGTGGCCACCGTCGAGCGCACGTTCGCGCCGATGGGGGTGGCATCCACGACGACGACCCGGCGGGCGTGGCTGGCGGTGATCTCTGTAACCGGGGCGGGTGGGGACGCGTCGTCGGCCAGGGACCGCAGCGCGGGGACGAGAGCCTCCAAGACGAGGGTGGTCTTGCCGGAGCCAGACACGCCGGTGACGGCGGTCAGGCGCTGCTCGGGGATAGCGACGTCGAGGGCACGAACGGTGTGGATTGGGGCGGTTTCCAGGCGGATGGTGCCGTGGGCGAAGACCTTCCCGGTCGGTGTCTGCTCGCGGCAGAGGATGCTGGTGGCACCAGTGATGAATGACGCGATGCGGCTGGCCGGGTTGGTGATCGCGTCCGCCATGGGGGCGTTCACGACGATCTCGCCGCCCTCGTGCCCCGAGCCTGGACCGATCTCGAGCAGCCAGTCGGTCTCGCGCAGCAGCGCCACGTCGTGGTCGACGACCAGCACCGAGTTGCCGTCGGCCAACAGGTCCCGCATGACGCCTAGAAGCCCGTCGACATTGGCCGGGTGAAGACCGATGCTGGGCTCGTCGAGGACGTAGAGCACTCCGGTGGTGCGGTTGCGCACGGCGCGGGCGAGCTGGACGCGCTGGCGCTCCCCGGTGGACAGGGTCGACGATGCACGATCCAGCGACAGGTACCCCAGGCCGAGGTCGAGCAGGCGGCGGGCGGTGACGGTCAGTTCGTCGATGATCTGATGAGCCATGGCGACGAGTGCGTCAGGCATGGTGGCTGCGATGCCAGAAGTCCATTCGACGAGGTCGTTCAGCGCCATGGTGCAGGCCTCGTCCAGGCCGAGACCACACACCGTGGTGGAGCGCGCCAGTTCTGACAGGCGGCTGCCGTGGCAGGCCGGGCATCTTGCCTCGTGAAGGAATTTCCCCACGCGCTTCATGCCCCGCTCGTCCTTCACCTTGGACAGTGCATTCTCCACAGTGTGCACCGCGCTGTAATAGGTGAAATCTATCTCGGTAGCCACATTTGTTTTCTCATTGGCATAGAAGATGCGCTTTTTCTCGGCTGGGCCGCGGAATACGATCTCCCGCTCCCGCGCCGTGAGCTCCCGGAACGGGACATCTGTACGCACGCCCATCTCCCGGGCGATGTCTTTCATGAGTGACCACATCAGGGTCTGCCAGGGCGCGACCGCGCCCTCGTCGATGGAGAGTGACTCGTCGGGCACCAGGGTCGATTCGTCCACCGTTCGCACCACACCCGTACCCTCACAGCGGAGGCAGGCACCGTCGGAGTTGAAGGCGAAGGATTCGGCACTCGGCGGGGTGAACTCAACCCTGCAGGTGGTGCAGTGCAGGGGCAGGTCGAGGGCGACGTCGATGGTGGGCTCATTGAGGTGTCCGTTCGGACACATGTGGTGGCCCAAGCGGGAGTATGCCAGGCGCAGGGAGTTGAGCACCTCGGTGGATGTGCCGAAGGTGGAGCGCACCCCAGGCACAGGCGGGCGCTGGTGCAGGGCCAGGGCTGCGGGCACGTGCAGGATCTCGTCGACGTCGGGGCGGGCCGCCTGGGTGAGGCGCCGACGCGTGTAGGTGGACAGTGACTCCAGGTAGCGGCGGGTGCCCTCAGCGTAAAGTACCCCGAGAGCCAGGGAGGACTTGCCCGAGCCGGACACACCGGCGACCGCCACCAGCCTCCCCAGCGGCACCTCGACATTGATGTTCTTGAGATTGTGCACGCGCGCGCCGCGCACACTGATCGTGGTGGGAGCGGAGTCCAGCACGGGGTCTCTCTTTCGTGCGGCGGCCGGATGGATGTGTGGTTGACCGATGCTGCGGTCGTCGGCCCGAGAATGGAGCGGGCGATTTCCACGATACCGAAGCTCTCAGCAAAGTCGGTTCAGTGGGGTGGATGGGTGAGTAGGTTGATGGCTCGTTGGGGGCGTCTGACCATGGCGCTGGTGGTGGCTATGGGCGCGCTCGCTCCGTACTTTCGTCAATACGCCGAAACCTCCGAAGATCAGACCACGCCCACTGACTCTGCTGAGATCCTGGAAGCCTTCTGATCTACTGCTTGACCACGCGGCTGAGACCGGGGATGCGTCCGCCTGACTACCGGGGATGATCGCTTGTTTCGTCAACGAGGAATAGTTTTGAGCCTGTTCGTGGGCGGCATGGAATGGGTTGACGACTTTTATGTGATCCTGTAAACTTAGGGCAGTTTGAGCCTATTCGGGGGAGGCGGCATGAAATGGATTGACGACTTCGATCCAGATGAGTTTATGCCTGCACCTGATTATGGTCCATCTACTGGCGAATCTCGGGATGAAGAAGAAAACGACGAATTCTTGGCTGCACCCGATTACGCTGATCACAGCGAGGATGAACCTTTCGTGGGATATTCGGAGCCCGAGGAATTAGATGAGGGATGGAGGCCGGAACAGGGTTTCCCTGACGAATTCCGCGCCGTACGGCTGTGGGCTGATGGAGAAGGGCATCTCTCCAGGGTGAGAGTGTCGCTCAACTGGCGCGAGAAAACCGCGAAGACCGGGCTCGACAGAGCTTTTCTCTTCGCCTTGGCGGAAATGAACGCCTACTTCCATCCCGGAGGATTCCCGGTGCCATATCCCGAGCCGGAACCGGCGGTGCCTCACGAGGGCCGGTTCGGGTGGCACAGTCTGGAGCGAGTGAACCGCGAACTGGCCGAGATTGATGCTCAGATCGCTGCTTTGGGGCCGGATGAACCCAGAACCCGATGGGTCGGAGTCGCTGCGCAGGGTGATGAGCATAAAGGTGCGGTGAAGGTCACCCTGAATGTCCACGGATTCGCGGTGGCTGTGAATTTCGATCCGCAGTGGGTGGAGCTTCCTGTCACGTCCAGAGACATCGCCAGGGCAGTGACAGCGGCGCATCGTAGGGCTAGGAGCAAATTTTCCCCACCCAAGGTCGAGTTCGGGCGTCGCGAGTTGCTGCTGGCCCGCAAACGTCATGTGGTGGCATCGATGATGGCCACTTTGTCTCACGGGATCGAATTGTGAGTGACCACAGGTTTGAGGAATGATGCGAGGAGGAATGATGAGTGACTGGGCTGACGAATCAGAGGTCTTGCGTGCGGCTGAGGCAGGCGTCAGCGGCTACTGGGCGGTGACCGATGATGCGGTGGAGGACTTGGAGATCGCCGAGGCAAAGATCAACCCGTCGAATCCGCCGAAGAAATCGGACTCGGGCCAGCCTTCGGGCGCGCTGCCACCAATGATGGGTGGCGCAGGACAAGGCGCAGGGTCAACGATGGGTGCTGCTGGTGCGACCAGCGGTGGCCTGGGATCGCTCAACGGTGTGGCAGGTACCTCCGGTGGTGCGTTGGGTTCTTTTAGGACCGGAGGTGTTCTGGGGACTGGTGCGAGCGGAGGCTCATTGGGTGGATTGACTGGCACTGTCGCTGCTGGTTCCGAGGGCAATGACTACGGCTTCGGCATCAACCCTGCGACCGGTAGGCCTTGGTCGCCCTCTGATCCGGGATTCACCGAACGTTTCGGCACTTATGATCCAAAGACCGGATTGTGGGTGAATCCCCTTACTGGCCAGAGTTACGACCCCACCACCGGTAACTGGCATACCTCAGTGACAGCTGGAGATACCTCCGCAACGGGTATCACTGGTGTGTCTCAAGGTGCTGTCGGCACAGGTGATGGCTCTGGGGCAGGTGGCATTTCCGGGGTAACCGGTGGAGTCGTGGGAACCAGTCCCGGCCATCAAGGTAACCATATTCCTCCTACCTCCACTCCCTGGGATGGTGGCGGAGTGACCGTGGACCCTGGTCGACTGATCACGGTCTCACGCCATTGGGATGATCTCAGCGCACGCCTCCATGCACTGAGTCAGCAGGTGGATGCGATGACTGAAGAAACAGTGATTTTTGGTGAAATAAGACAGCCCAGACCGGCATATGCCGAGGCTCAAACCTTGACGGCTAAGAATTCACTCCAGTCGGCGGCTGCTTTTGATAATTCAGCAGTCAACCTCCATCGATCGGCCACGGGCTATCAAGAGACAGAGCAGGTTAATGCCAATGTAGCAGGGAGTGTGAAATGACCGACCCAGTCATCATCTCAACATCGTCCGGTGATCAGAAGGTCTATACTGATGCGTGCTTGAAAAAAGATCTTCAACACATAAAGGATCAGCTGAAAGAAGCGATATTCAAGGACGATGCGGAAGTTGCCAGTGCGCTGAAATCATTGGGCAATTGCCCCCTCCCTTGGAAGGCATACGACAAAGAAAAAACGCTGGCTAATTTTGAGAATATCAAAACCAAAGCGCGCAACGCTGTGAACGTGTTGGGTTATTCGTTGGCGCCGTGGATTTCCACTGCGTCTGGCATTGTGCCGAATATGAGGAATGTTCGTGCAGGATGGGAAAAAGCGATTGAAGGGTTCAAAGAAGTTGTTGAAGATGCTGAAAACTTGACGATCCCGGATTGGCAAGGTTACGCGGCTGAGTCGTATCGCAAGAAAGTTCGGGAACGGGTTGCTGCTGTGGAAAGGGCCGCGGCTCTTTCGAAGCAGGCCAAGGATGCTGTCGAATCATTGTCGCTAATTCAGTCTGCGATTACAAGGTCTATTCATGAGACGTTTCAAAGTTTTTTTCACGAGATAGATAGTGCTACCAAAACGCCCATCAAAGATTTTTCTAAAGCCTCCGAGGGGGAAATATGGGGAAAATATTTCTATATTCGAACCCTCACTGTGTATGATGCTGCTACGCCAATTAATAAGCATCTGTTGAACTTAAAAAATGGAATGGATTGGAGGGAAGCTGCGAAGCAGCTCAGCGAAGAGTTGACGAAAGCAACTCAAAAGACTCAAGCAGGAGTGACTATCACTCCTACTCAACTTGGATCGACTGGTTACAAAGTCACTGTAACACAAGATTCTGTGTGCGAGCTTCACCAAGGTGACAATCAGAAAATCCAGCGATGATGTCCGATGTGGTAGTCTTGTTTTCTGGAGAATTGACATGCTTAAAAGCTGTTCTTTTGTCTTCTTGCTGGCAGTGATCATGTCAGTGGTTGGCTGCGGCGCTTCGACAAGCAGTGCAGTGGATGATCTGAAAATAATTCAGAAACAAACCGGTATTGATTCGATCACAGGACTCTTGATCGAGTACTACGATGGAGGAAATACCGGTCTCAGATTGACCACTGTTGTCGATGGTAAGCAGCTGACGTATTCTGTCGATCAGGATCATAATGCAACTGAATCATCTGGATATGATGCGTATGGTCCACAGATCCAGTTGTCGGCTATCGATGTGTCGGCTTTGACTGAGCGGGTTGTGTCGGCCGCATCAGCGGATTGCGAACTGCCGCGATTAATTCTCAATACAACACCTGGTGGTGAACAGATGATTGCCATGGACTGTTATACCGCCGAAAGGAGCCAACCGATCTATCGAAAAGGTTCGGCAACATTGGGTGGTGTGTCGGTCCCAGATTCTTTTGACGTCTCTGATCCTGCACAGCTGAGCGAAGCTCGGCAGTACTACGAGAAATTCTTTGGAACAGATCGGATCTCACGACTTGAAGTGGGTATTGAAACCACCGATATCAAGATTGCAGGTGTGCAGGCAACTGATTTTTCGGGTGCCCCTTGCGAGCTTCATGCTGAGGAAACTGTAAGATCTGGGCCTCCATATTTTGCTGAATGCTTGGTCGCCGAAGAAGTTTCTCCAAGTTTCTCTTTGGCTGATTATTCACCTGACGAAATTGCTGGTGTCTGGCAAACTTTGGTGAATCGTGGTGCGCAAAGAGAAGAGATTCTTGGTGTTGATTTCTATCTTGGAAGTGATGGCCACTTGAGTTGGTCGGCTGGATTGAGTAATCCATTTGCGATGGAGCAAAGTCTCACGCAAGGCGATATTCAGCCGTTGTGAATGTGTCAGAATTCTACAGATACATTCGGATATACCATTTCGTGGTGGGTCGGCCCAGAGCTAGGTCGGTTCCTTATGGCATGAGTGACTTGGGGTAATGCGGAGCGAATGACGTGCAGGATTCCTCGTCTCAGACGGTATGGCCTGGGGAGATGGGAGACACTGAGGTATCTCGGGTAGAATGACTGCCCGTGAATGAGCAGACCATGGACGAGGCGCAGATATCCGAACAACGCCGGGTCCGCCGCGAGAAACGTGCCCGCATGCTGGGTACTGATCGTGAACCTTACCCGGTCGAGATGTCGCGCACCCACACCGTCGCACAGATCCATGCCAACCAGACCTGGGCCGCGCTCGGAGCGGGCGAGGAGAGCTCCGACGTCGTCGAGACCGGCGGGCGCATCGTTTTCCTGCGCAACACCGGGAAGCTGTGTTTCGCCACCATTCAGGATGGCTTCAACCAGCACTCCAATGGTGAGCGGTTACAGGTGATGGTCTCCCTGGCCAATGTCGGTGACGACGCCTTCGCGGCGTGGAAGGCCGATGTCGACCTCGGCGATATCATCTGGGTGCGTGGTGCCGTCGTGCGTTCCAAACGCGGCGAACTATCGGTAATGGCCAGCCAGTGGAAGATCGCATCCAAATCCTTGGCCCCGCTGCCCACCCTGCACAAGGAGCTTTCGGAGGAACAGCGAGTACGGCGTCGCTACTTGGACCTCATCGCTCGCCCCGAGGCCCGGGAAATGGTCCGTCTGCGCTCGATGGTCACCCGCTCCGTGCGACGCACCCTCGACGAGGCCGGGTTCCTGGAAGTTGAAACCCCCACCCTCCAGTTGATTCACGGTGGCGCGGCCGCACGCCCGTTTTCCACCCACCTCAACGCCTTCGATATCGACATGACGATGCGTATCGCCCTCGAGCTGTACCTCAAGCGGGTGATGGTCGGTGGCGCCGAATCGGTCTACGAGATTGGCCGTATCTTCCGCAACGAGGGCGTCGACTCCTCGCACAGCCCCGAGTTCACCATGCTTGAGGCCTACCAGTCGTGGGGCAACGACCGCACGATTGCCGGGCTCACCAAACAGATGATCATGAATGCGGCCGATGAGCTGAACATCCATCAGATCGAGCGTCCCGATGGAACAGTCATTGATCTTGATGCCGAATGGAAGTGGCTACCCCTGTATGACGCGGTATCTGAGGCGCTGGGTGAGCAGATCACCGTCGAGACCTCGGTGAAGGCGCTGCACAGGCATTGCGATGCCCGGGGAATCGAATACGACCCGGAGTGGGGCAACGGCAAGTTGGTCATGGAGATCTACGAGGCGTTGGTGGAACCCGGCCTGCTCAATCCAACCTTTGTCTGTGATTTCCCCGAGGTCGCCCAGCCGCTGGCCCGCCGCCACCGCTCGGAACCTGGCAAGATCGAGGCCTGGGACCTGATCATTGGGGGGATGGAGCGCGGTACCGGGTTCAACGAGTTGATCGACCCGATCATCCAACGCGAGATTCTCACCTCCCAGTCAGTGGCTGCTGCCGCAGGTGACCCGGAGGCTATGCAACTCGACGAAGACTTCCTCGAAGCTCTCGAACAGGCTGCCCCTCCGATGGGCGGAATGGGGATGGGAATGGATCGGTTGATCATGCTGTTCACGGGGGCTGGTATCCGCGAGACCATTCTCTTCCCATTACTGCGCCCCCTGGGCTGAAAGTCGCCCTCCGACGGGCGAAAAAGCACGTGGGCGGCAGCCCGGTTCAGGCATGCAGATGCCCCGAGTGTTTCTCCGCTACCGCGGCAGATTCCATCTGGAAGGTTGCGTGCTCGATGCTCACCCCATGGTGTGTGCGTACGCATTCTTGCAGCTTGGCGAGAGTTTCAACGGCGTGACCGTCGGTGAAGCAGGAATCGTCGAGGACGACGTGGCAGGTGAGGGTTGGTAGTCCGGTTGCCACTGTTGATGCGTGCAGGTCGTGTACCTCGACCACGTGCGGTTGCCGCAGCATGTGCTCCCGGACCGCATCCAGGTCGAGGCCCTCGGGGGTGGATTCGAGAAGAATCTCCCCCGAGGCCTTCAGCAGATGTATGGCGCGCGGCACGATAAGGGCCGCGACGAGCAGCGCAGCCACCGCATCTGCCCGGGTCCATCCGGTCAACTGGATCACCACTGCGGCTACCAGAACCGCGATAGACCCCAGAGCATCATTGGCCACCTCAAGGAAGGCAGCCCGCATGTTCAGGTTCTCATTGCGTCCCCCGGCGAGTACCAGCAGCGATGCAAGATTCGCGAGCAGCCCCGCGACGCCGATGAGCGCCAGCCCACCAGGGGCCACCTCCGGAGGTGCGATGAGCCGGTGGATCGCCTCGTAGACCGCATACAACCCGACGATCGACAAGAACCCGGCCTGGACAAAGGCTGCAATCACCTCCACGCGATGCCATCCCCAGGTGCGCCGAGAACTTGCTGGCCTGGTCGCTAGATGGCTGGCCACCAGGGCAATGATCAGTCCCGCAGAATCGGTGAGCATGTGGGCGGCATCCACGAGCACTGCCAGTGAGCCAGTTAGCAGCGCGCCTACGACCTCGATGGTGAAAAACAGCAAGGTGATTCCCAAGGCGACGGCCAGCCTCGGACGGCTGCTGCCCGCGCCGTGATTGTGGTCGTGGTGGTGCTCGTGATCGTGCATTATCCCTCCGAGGTGGCTACGGCTCGCCGGACTGATCACCACCGTCTCGCGGCGAAGCCGTAGCAACAATGAGTGATTCGTTCAGCCAACGACAGGGTCGGTGGGACGAGTGCATGGACGCACCCCCCGACCAGCCAGGCACCGTATCTCACGATAGATGAGGTACCAAGGCGAGGCTGTCATACCGAGAATCCTACGAGTCTTTACCGTCGAAGTCACCCGTCTGGGGAAGGGTAATTTCAACACGTAGGAGTACTTCATCTGCGAATGAGAACCATTTCAGGAAAATGGGTGCGGTCGCTGTTACGAGGCCGTGTTTGTTCCGGTCCCTATGGGGAAGCCAGTGGTCACACTATTGCCGCGAGAAAGGCCCTGAGGCCGGGGAAAATGCAGGCAAAGGGTATGCGATGGGTCTCGGCGGAGCATCGCATCATTTCCACAGCGTGGCGACGAAGAAGGAGGCTGCGATCAAACCGATGCCGATTAGGTAATTCCAGTTCTGGAGATCTTTGATCAAAGGAATCCGGTTGCCCGCGATGTAGAACAGCAGCAGCCACAACACACCGAGCAGCGCCATTGGTACGAAGACCCACGGCACCCAGTCACGCCCGAGAGGCATGCGTTGCCTCTTGTTCTTCTTAGAAGCCTTCCTCGAGCCCGTCTCAGGTTTCCCAGACTTCTCCATCTTCGCATCGGCAGCCTTCGCCTTGTTCTTAGCAGCCTTCTTCTTCGCCGCCTGGTCACGAACCTTCGACTCGGGCACTATGCCAACTCCTGATCCCCGGTGAGCCGCGGTTCGACTCTCCGCACGCGGTTGGCCGCACATAAACGGCCAATTCCAAGTATGACCCAGGTACGATGACCTCGCCAATCATGGGCGGTCACGTGGCAACCCGCGGCGGGTAAGGTGGAGTGGTGAGCGAAACAGCGCAGAAGGAACAGGGCCGACGGTTGTCGACCCTGTTCGTCGGCATGCTCGCCGGTATCCTCCTTGCCGCAACCGCGATCACCGCGCAGGGCAACGATCTGCGTCCCACCCGCACTACCAACGTCGCCGATCTTGCGGCCGAGGCGCAGGCGCGCAACGAGGAGCTCAAAACCCGGATCTCAGATCTTCGCGCCGAGAATGAGCGATTGGCCCAGCAGCAGGGGCCTGTTCAGCCGACCACGGTGGATCCTGACCTGGAGCTGGCCGCAGGGGTGACTTCGGTTGCCGGGCCTGCGGTGAGCGTGACCCTCAGCGATGCTCCCGCCGATTACCAGCCGCCCGGCGTCGACGGCGATCTGCTGGTCATCCACGAGCAGGACGTTCAGACCTTCGTCAACGCTCTGTGGGCCGGGGGAGCCGAGGCGATGACCATTCAGGGTAAGCGAGTTGTCGCCACCACGGCGGTGAAATGTGTTGGCAACACCATCGTCTTGGAAGGTGTGCCCTACGCGCCGCCCTATGTCATCGTCGCCATTGGCGACCAAACCGCGATGGAGACCTCGCTGGCCAACGACGACGGGGCGCAGATCTTCCAGCAGTACGTGGCGATCCACAAACTCGGCTACTCCCAGCAGCGGATTGCCGAGATCACGATGCCTGCCTACACCGGCCCCATGCCGGACACGGCCACAGTTCATCGGTGAGATCGTCCCCCGGAACTAACCGGTGAACCTGGGCGTGCCGATTCCGTGAGGGTTGTTCGGTAACCGGAACGCCGGACCTGGCGAGACCCGCCGAGCGCATCGACCGGTACACAACACTCGCTGCTGGCACCGCAATGTCATGGACAACTGGACGCGCTGGCCGGGTGGCACGAGACAATTGGGGACATGACCCGCATCTTGGTTGTCGATAACTATGATTCCTTCGTCCACAACGTCGTGCACTATTTGGCGCAGATCGGCGCGGAGGTGGACATCCGGCGCAATGATGACGAGTGGTTCTCGACCCCCGGATGGCACACCGGCTACGACGGCGTCCTGTTGTCTCCCGGTCCCGGCGGTCCCGAGGCAGCTGGGGTGTGCATCGAGGTGGTGCAGCGCTTGGGTGGACAGATCCCGGTCTTCGGCATCTGTCTGGGTCTTCAAGCCATCGGCGTGGCCTTCGGTGCCGTCGTCGACCGGGCCCCCGAGCTTCTGCACGGCAAGACCTCGTTGGTGCATCACGACGGGCAGGGTATCTTCGCCAAGGTGCCCGATCCGTTCACGGCCACCCGTTACCACTCGCTGGCCATCGTCCCTGACAGCCTGCCCGCCGAACTAGAGATCAGTGCCCGCACCGGATCAGGGACAATCATGGCAGTGCGGCATCGCACCTGGCCGATCGAAGCCGTCCAGTTCCACCCTGAATCGGTGCTCACCGAACACGGCTATCTCATGCTCGGCAACTGGCTGGGGGTCTGCGGTGACACCGGTGCACCTGCCCGCGCGGCCGGGATGTCGCCGCTGACTACCGTCGCATTGTCCTGACCTGGGTAGCCCAAGCAGTCTAGGCAGGATTACCGGCTCAGATGGTCATGGGGCTTCCACCGGATGCGGCGGAAGCCCCATGGTATTGCTCGGGGCTCATCCTCCGGGCGTCGGCGTGGGTGATGACGAGGTGACCACCCCGAGGGTGAGCATGATCTCGGTGGACTTGCTCACCTCAGTATCACTCGACGCAGGCGATTGCTTGAGGACGACGCTGTTCGATGGCGGGCTCTGCGTGTTGGGGGTTACCTTCATGAATCCACTGGAGTTGAGCTTCTTGACGGCTTCCTCGTACTGCATGCCCACTACATTCGGTACCGTGGCCTCACCAGTGGCGTAGTAGAGGGTGATCGGGGTGTCCTTGGCGACGGTGGTCCCCACGCCTGGCGAGGTGGCGATCACCTGCCCCTTCACATAGGTGGCATCCTCGCTCTGATCAGTGCGCGGCAGGCTGGACACGTTGGTGTATCCGAGTTCTTTCAGCTGGGCCCGCGCCTCTTCCCACTGCTTACCAATGATGTCCTTCGGGATGGTGCCCCGGCCCGATGCCACGTAGATCGATACCGTCTGGTCGGTGGCCAGGGAGGAACCCTCGTTCGGTGAGACCTTCACCACCTGACCCACCTTCAGATCGGCAGTGTCCAAGTCGGCCGGTGCGGCTAGCACGTCGATCTTGGTGAAACCCGCGGCCTTGAGGGTTTCAACGGCCTTGGCCTGTTCCATACCCACCAACCCGGTCGGGATGGCGGCTGTCGGTGGGCCGTCGTTGATGGTGATGGTGACCGTCGATCCGACGAGCACCTCGGCATTGCTGCCCGGATCTTGTTTGGTTACTGTTCCCTTGCCATCGGCTGGCCCGGCGACCCGCTCCACCTTCGGAGTGAGCTTCGCCGTCTCTAACTGAGAGATGGCCGCATCCTCCTTGAAACCCAGCACCGCGGGCACGACAACGGTCTCATTGGCTGTGTTGGGCCCCAACAGTTTCCAGACGAAAAAACCCAAAGCACCGATCAACGCCACCAGCAGGACGACCAATGCGATGGAGACCTTGGACGTCTTCTTTTTGCTGGGCTCGGCTTCCTCCAGTTCATCGTCATCGGAGGTCCATTCGCCGATGGCGGCAGGAGTGGTAGTGGTCATCAATGCCGTCTCCGACCATCCCTGCTCATACCCAGTAGGCAGGGCGCGGGTGGCGGCCGCCGTATCTGCTACGGACGAGGGAAGCTGGGCAGTCACCTGCTGGCCGTTGAGCATGCGCCAGCAGTCGTCGCGCATCTCGGATGCGGACTGGTAGCGCACCTCGGTCGACTTCGCCAGCGCCTTCATCACGATGGTATCCATCTGCGGGGTGATGTCGGGATTGTGCTGCGACGGCGGTATCGGCATCTCCCGCACATGCTGGTAGGCCACCGACACCGGGGAATCCCCGACGAATGGGGGACGTCCGGCCAGTAGCTCGTAGAGCAGGCAACCGGCGGAGTAGACATCGGAACGGGCGTCGACGGTCTCGCCGCGGGCTTGCTCCGGTGAAAGGTACTGGGCAGTCCCGATCACCGCCGCTGTCTGGGTCATCGTTGCCGAGGTATCTGACACCGCACGTGCGATGCCAAAGTCCATCACCTTCACCGCTCCTGCCGGGGTGATCATGACATTGGCTGGTTTGATGTCGCGGTGAATGATGTCGTGCCGGTGTGAATAGGCGAGGGCGTCGAGCACTCCCATCGCATATTCGAAGGCCTTCTCGGGCTGGATTGATACACCGGAACGCAGGATGTCGCGCAGGGTCTGGCCCTCGACCAGTTCCATGACGATGTAGGGAACCGATACCCCAGTGGCCGGATCAAGTTTCTCGCCAGTGTCGTAGACCGAGACGATGTTGGGATGATTCAGACCGGCAGCCGACTGGGCCTCGCGCCCGAAGCGGGCCTGAAAAGTGGAATCGGTGGCCAGGTCAACGCGTAACCGCTTCACTGCGACCGGACGTCCGAGCCTGTTGTCCCGGGCACGCCAGACCTCTGCCATGCCTCCACGGCCAATGATCGTCTCCAGCTGGTAACGGCCGCCCAGCACGATCGGTTCATCGGTCATCTGTTGTTCCTTCCCAACCGGCCCGCCGATTCGTGGCGTGCAGGTCGTGTGCCGAGAAGTCCTACACGCCCAGCGCAGAAGCACATCGCGGCGCACCCCGCCCAATTGTGGCTTGTCCAACTGAATTGGTTCTGAACGTCATCTGTGAAAACCGTCATCCGACCGCCCCCATGATATGCGGGGTCAGCCCTGCGGCAACCGCACCCTGGGGATCGGCCAGGAAAATCGTTATGGCGACGTGGTTCTCCGGGGAGTAGCCAACGAACCAGGAGTGGGAAACCCCGCCAGCGCTGGTCTCCGCGGTACCCGTCTTCCCGGCGATAGTCAATCCTTGAGTCTGGGCTGCAGTTCCGGTTCCTTGAGTCACGACGTGGCCCATCATCTGCTGCAGTGCTTTGGCGTTGTTGGCATCCATCGCCTGGGACATCTTAGTGGGGGAGTGCTTGGAGACCACCGACTCATTGGTGGTGCGCACTTGGGAGACCACGTAGGGCTCCATCACCACACCGTCGTTGGCTATGGCCCCAGCCACCATGGCCATCTGCAGTGGGGTGGCGGCGACGTCGAACTGGCCGATCCCGCTCATCGCCAGTTGCGCCGACGACAATCCCGAAGGGTAGGTGGAGGCCGCCGAGTTGATGTCGGAGCCGAGCCCTGCGCCGAAGCCGAAGGCTGCAGCCTGATCGGCGATCTTTTTCTCACCCAGCGACATCGCCACGTTGGCGAAGGTGGTATTGCAGGACAAGGTGAAGGCTTCGTCCAGGGATTTCTGGGTATCCCCGCAGTTTGACTGGTTAGGCAGCACAGCGGTGGACTCCGGCAATTGCATCTGTGCTGGGGTGTCGATCATCGTGTCGGGCGCGTATCCGTTGGCCAAGGCCGCGGCGGCGACCACCATTTTGAAGGTGGAACCCGGCGGGTAGGCCTCCTGGGTAGCCCGGTCGCTCATCGGATTGGCCGGATTACTGACCAAACTGTTCCATGACTGTGCGGTGGCGTCGAAGTCCAGCGCGGACAATTCGCTCGGATCGTAGCTGGGTGAGGAGACCCAGGCGATGATCTCACCGGTGGTGTAGTCCAGCGCGACAACGGCCCCTGTCCGTCTGCCGAGGGCCTCCCAGGCTGCCTGCTGCACTTGGGGGCGGATTGTGGTCTGGATTACCCCACCCGAGGGCTGTTTGCCCGACAGGGTCTCGAAGATGCGTTGGGTGAACTGGGAATCTGCTTGTCCGGTCAGCTCGGCGTTGTACTGCTGTTCCAACTTGGAGCGTCCGTACAGGTAGGAGTAATAGCCGGTGATTGGCGCATACAGTGGCCCGTCGAGGTAGGTGCGCTGGTAGGCGTAGGGCCGGGTGTCGGTGGCGACATTGGAGACGATCGGGGTGTTGCCCACCAAGATCGGACCGCGTTCGGCACCGAATTGTTCATCTCGCACGCGACTGTTGCGTGGATCGTTGATCAATTCGTCTGTGCGTGTCATGTAGCCGATGGTGATGTTCGCCATGAGGGCCAGGAACATGAGTAGCACGACGACCGCCACGCCACGGATCGATCGGTTCATCGCTCACCTCTCCGGCCGATGACTGCGGTCGCGTCGTCGGCGATGGGCTCCACCGGGGCACTTGCCTCCAGTGTGGAGACTGGGCGGCGCGCCTGGTGGGAGACCTGCAGAAGGATGGCGACGATGAGCCAGTTGGCCACCAGCGATGAACCTCCTTGGGACATGAACGGGGTGGTGAGCCCGGTAAGCGGCAGCAGACGGGTGACACCGCCGATGATTGCGAAGATCTGCAGCGCGAAGACGAAGGAGAAACCGCAGGCCAGTAGCTTGCCGAAGACGTCGGTGGAGGTGAGCCCGATGCGCAGAGAGCGGGAGACCATCAGCAGGTAGATTGTCAGCACGGCCATCAACCCAGCCACTCCGAGTTCCTCGGTGATCGCTGCGGAGATGAAATCTGAGGATGCCACTGGGGTGAGTCCGGGTCGGCCTTGGCCCCATCCTCGGCCGAACAGCCCACCCCAGGCCATGCCGTACTGGGCCGCGATGATCTGGTAATTGCGCTCGAAGTCGGAGAACGGGTCCAGCCAGCTGGACACCCGTGTCGCGACGTGCGGGGCCGCGCGCCCGACGACCCCGGCTGCGATGACGAAGGCGCCGACCCCGATCACCACCCAGCGGATCTGGGATGTGGCGACGAATAACATCATCACGAACAACCCGTAGAACAGCAGGGAAGTGCCCAAGTCGTTTTCGAACACGAGCACCACCAGGGCGGCGCCCCACATGACCCCGATCGGGATGAGATCACGCAACCGCGGCAGGTGGAACCCCAGTACCTGGCGGCCAGCGAGTTGCAGCAGGTCACGGTTCTCGGTGAGGTAGGAGGCGAAGGCCAAGGTCAGCACGATCTTGGCGATCTCTGCAGGCTGGAAGGAATGGCCGAACACTTCGATCCAGATCTGGGATCCGTTGGCCGCGTTATTCGCCGAGGCCAGACCCGGAACCAAGGGGAGCAGCAGGAATGCCATGCCGATGAGGAAGAGCACATAGGACAATCCCTGCAACAGCCGGTAGTCACGCAGCCGGATGAGCACGGCGGCAAACAGCAGCACACCCAGGATGGTCCAGATCAACTGCATGGTGACCGCGTCCGTTGGTGGGTCCCAGCCGACGTCGATGCGATGGATCATCGACAACCCCAGCCCATTGAGGGTGAGCACGCTGGGCAGGATCACCGGGTCGGCATAGGGAATGCGCCACCGCACGATGAGATGGGCCCCGACGCAGATCGCCAGCCAGGCCACGAACATCCACCACGCCGAGACCGGTATCGAACCATCGCGGTTCAAGTGGGTCAGCAGCCAGCCCCCGATGCCAAGTATGCTGGCGGTCAGTACCAACAACAGCTCGGTGTTGCGTCTTTTGTAGTAGACAACCTGGGTCTCGCTCATGCGCACGCCTCGAGATCGGGGCGAGTTGGTGACGAGGGGGATGGGTTCATCGTCGCCGACTCGGAGGCTGTCGGGTTATCGGGGGCGGGTGATTCCTCTTCCCCGGGGGTAGCGGACGGGGTGGGCTGGCCGGTGGCCGCGGCCCGTTCGGCTCGGCAGCGCTCGGCCATCGCGGCAAGGTTCTCCATCGCGGAACGTGCCTCGTCGATGGAGGTATAGGTCATCTCTGCGTTGCGCACCTTCGCCGCATAGTAGGGCGGCAGATCGTCGATGACTACCTGCGAGGTCTCGACCGGGGTGTACAACCGCTGCCCGAGTACCTCATCGGGCAACCCCTGGTTCACCGATGCCAGGTTGGGGGTCGTCGAGGTATCCGCACTGATGAACCAGCGGGAATCGATGTAGGTGCGGGTGCCGACGATCGCACCGAAGACCACGGCGAAGACCGTCAACAGCACTAGCGCGGTGGGGATCCAGCGACGTCGTCGTGAGGGAATGTGTGGGGCGTAACGGATCGTCTCGAAACGGTCCGGATCGATCAACCCCTCCGGTGGGGTGGGGCCGTGGACGATAGGTGCGGGGGCGGACGGTACCTTCGCGCGCATTGAGCGTGGCGAGGGATCCGAATCGCCGAGGTCGACGACGGGGGCATCCACGGAGGGAATCGACATGGTTGTCGCGGCACCCCACACCTTCGGCTCGACGGCTTCCAAGGCGGGGTCGTAGTCGACGACGTCGGAGACGATCAAGGTGATGTTGTCCGCCCCGCCCCCGGCATGAGCGGCCTTGGTCAGATTGCGCACCACAGTCTTTAGGTCGCTGCTTGATCTGAGGATCTGGGAGAGCTGTTGGTCGGTGACCATGCCCGACAGGCCATCGGAACAGAACAGCAGGCGATCACCGCGTTGGACATCGTGGAGTAGGAAATCGGGGGAGTGGGTCGGCTGGCCGTTCAGCACCTTCATCAGCAGCGAGCGGTGTGGGTGGGTGGCCATCTCCTCCGGAGCGAGTTTCCCCTCATCGACCAGGGATTGCACCCAGGAGTGGTCGTGGGTGATCTGAATCAGCTTGCCTTCGCGCAGCACATAACCACGGGAGTCACCGATGTGGGCGACACCCAGTTGGGTGCCGGAGAACATCGCACCACATACGGTGGTGCCCATCCCCTCCAGAGTGTGGTCCCAGGCGACGAGATCGGCCAGGGAGTCGTTCGCCCTGGTCAATGCCCCACCGAGAACCTCCAGCATGTGCTCCCCGGTCAGCCGCTCGGGCTTATTCTGGGCGTCCGCGGCCTGCAACTCTCGAATCGCGACGGATGATGCCAAGTCACCAGCTGCGGCCCCACCCATTCCGTCGGCAACGACGATGAGGCTCGGGGAGGTATAGGCAGAATCTTGATTATTGCTTCTGACTAGGCCAATCTCGGAGTGGGCCGCTGTGCGCAGGGAGAACATCACGCCTCCAGCTGCATCTGGGAACGCCCGATCCGCACGACATCGCCGACGCCAATGCGGGTGGGCTGGGAGATCTTCTGTCCGTTCACATAGGTGCCGTTGGTCGACAGGAGGTCCTCGACGACCCATCCCTGTTCGTCACGCCAGACGCGGGCGTGACGGGAGGATGCGTAGTCGTCATCAACATCCAAGTCGGCTGCGGAGGTGCGTCCGAGCATGATCTCGTCATTTCCGGAGGGCAGGGGAGCACTCGCCCCCGCGGCTCGTCCGGTGGTGATGGTGATCTTGGTGGGAGTGGATGAACCACGTGTCTGACGGCGCGAGGAGGGTTTCTCGTCGGCGGCGACGAGCTCTTCTGCGGAGACGTGGCGACCGAAGAGGTCAACCCGGATGGTGTTGACCACGAAGAGGATGAACAGCCACATCAGGACGAGGAAACCGACCTTCAGGGCGACGAGTACCAGGCTGCTCAAGTTCTCACGCCCCTATGGGGGAGTGAACGAGCATGCGCGTCGAACCGATCTCGATGCGCGACCCGTCACCCAGTGCCACGTTCGTGACACGTTGTCCGTTCACGACCACCCCGTTGGTCGATCCGAGGTCTTCAATGTGCACCCGGACGTCGTCGGCGATTTCGGTGACGACGATGCGGGCGTGTTGCCGGGAGATCCCGGGATCGTTGATGCGCAGATCGGCCTCCGAACCGCGTCCGATGGTGAACCCCGGAGGCAGCAAGGGGTGACGCACCCCGTTGACCTCCAAAACCAGTGGTGCCCGCTTGAGAGTCGTGGTGGATGCCGCGCCACCTACCTCGGCGACGGTGGCGACCGCCTCCGAGTCGACCCGGAACCGCCCGACGGACAAGGAGCCGTCGCGGATGTAGTCAATGCGGATCGGGCCGTTGAACACGTAGTGGCGTTCGGCTGCGTGACGACGCAGTTCCGGGACGATGTCGTCGTTGATTGCCCGGGCCATTGGAGCGAGTTCGTCATGGTCGTGCGGTGACAGGTGGACGGTGAAGTTGTTGGGAACAAGTCTCTTGTCTCGGTTCAGCAGCTTCGCCTGGGCATCCAGCTCCTTGGTGAGGCGAGTGGCGATCTCGATTGGTTCGACCTCGCTGCGGAAGGCGCGCGCAAATACCGTGTTCACCGCGTTCTCGAGTTTGCGCTCAACGCCGTGCAACCAGCCCATGCCGCCTCCTTTCGCATCGTCACCGGATGGACGATCCAGTGACGATCCTATGTCATGGTGCCATCTGGCGGTGTCCCTGACGAGCCCCGGATTCACCGGCGAGTCTGTTGTCCGGCATCCGGAGCTCGTCGCGGGATGTATCTGGTGAGGTGCCCGGAGACGTTTTGTTTACTGTGCGGACTGTTCCGCCATCGCCTTGCGCACCTCGTCCATGTCGAGTCCTTGCACCTGGGTAATCAGGGATTCAAGGGCGCTTGCCGGGAGCGCTCCGGGCTGGGAGAACACCGGGATTCCGTCGCGGAAGATCATCAATGTGGGGATGGAGGTGATGCTGGCGGCTGCCGCCAGCTGTTGCTGGTCCTCAGTATCGACCTTGCCGAAGACAATCCCGGGATGCTTTTCCGAGACAGCCTCGAAGATTGGGGCGAACTGCTGGCAGGGCCCGCACCAGGCTGCCCAGAAGTCGAGAATCACGATGTCGTTGCTGGTGATCGTCGATTCGAGGTTGTCATTGGTGATGGTTACTGTGGTCATGTCTGCTCCTGGCAGGGGATTGGTGGTTCGGGATTTCCTGACTCGCCCGGCGGGCCAACAGCAAATGGAACGACCTGGGTGGATGGGTTATTCCGGCGCAACGTGGCGCGGGGTTCGAGGCGAGATGCTGGAGTTTTCGGGGACCGAGCAGATGTCTCGGACATGAGAATGGCCGGGCTCGCACCCACCCCCAGGTAGCGAGCCCGGCCCACGGTCCCATCAAATGATCAACAGATCATTCGGAACGACCGAGTGAGCATCACTGTAGCCTGAACTTTGCTCCGGATGCACATCTGTATCGAAATTCTCGATTTAGGGTTACCTCAGTTGCTTCTCGGAAGGGAATTTGACGCTCGAAGGGTGCGGACGTGGTAATTGCACAGAGAACTCTCGGGGAAGATCTGTGAGGCTGGGACTCTCGTTGCGGATCCCTTGCTCTGCGTCACGGTGGTGATTGGAATGGTGGCTGTGGCTGAGAGGACCGGACATCATTGTCAGGATGTGATCCTCGCCTGGGACTCAGCTGATGTGCCGTTCGTCATGGTGGGCGAGCAGTGCGGTGGGCAGATGGAGTGAGGACGGTAGCAGCGGTGGCACCACCCGGGCGATGATTCCGGTCGCCCGGCGGATCGAGGTCTCGTCAAGAGTCTCGGCGAGCATCGTCACCGACATTGCCGCGATGGCGTGGTCGTTGCCCAGGATCGGCACCCCGATGCAAGCAATGCCCGGTTCGTTCTCCTGTACCTCGGTGGAGAATCCGTTGAGCCGGGCTTCGGCGACGGCCTCCAGCAACCGGGCTGGGTCTTGTCCATCGGTGATGAAGCAGGTGAGTAGCCGGTCGGTCAGACCTCGTTGAGACAAGATGGCGCGGCCCAAGGCGGTGTTCGCAGCCGGAACCGCTCGTCCCACTTGTGACCAGACCCGGATTGGTTTCTCGGGTTCTACCTTGTCGATGTAGACCACTTGGTCGCCCGACAGCACACCGAGGTGGGTTAACTCGCCGAGTTCCCGGGCGACTGCGACCAAGGCCGGGTGCAGTTGTTCGGCCAATGAGCCCGCGGAGAACCAGCGTCGACTCATGCCGATGGCCGTCGGCCCGAGTTGGTAGTCGCCATCGGGGGTCTGCTCGACAAAGCCCCGGGTGCGCATCGTGTTCAGGGCTCGGTAGGCCGTCGACTTGTTCATCCCCAACTCGCGGCACAAATGTGCCAGTCCGACTCCTTCGGGTCCCGCTTCGGACAATTTCTCCAGTAGAAGCACGGCTCTGTTGATGGACTCGACGGGGGCGGGTGTCATAATTCACAGTCTGCCATCCGTGGGTGTCAGGAAGGGTTGCCCACCGTAGGACAAATCGTGTGCGAGGTGAACTGTCTGCGGCGACAAATCTGCAACCCGTGGAGGCCTGATCGGTGACGGTGATAGGGTTATTTCAGCTCACGACACTGCTGTTTTATTGAGTGAAACCGTTAGTGCGCGGAGCGCAATTCCACAGTTCCAGGAGTTCACATGAGCCTCACGCTTGAGCAGATCGCTCAGCACAAGATCGTCCCAGTGGTCGTCGTCAACGATGCGAAGAACGCTGATGGCCTGGCCGATGCCATGGTTGCCGGCGGTATGCCGGTGGCGGAGATCACCTTCCGTACTGCGGCCGCGGCCGACGCCATTCGCGCCATGGCCAACCGCTCCGACTTGATCGTGGGGGCAGGTACGGTGCGCAGCGTCGCGCAGGTCGAGGAGGCCGCCGAGGCCGGGGCCACCTTCATCGTCTCCCCTGGACTGTCCGAGGCCGTCGTCAGGCACGCCCAGGAGCTCGGGCTGCCGGTACTGCCAGGATGCGCTACCCCGACCGAAATCATGGCCGCCCAGGGGCTGGGCTTAGATACCGTGAAATTCTTCCCGGCCAATGTCTATGGCGGCGCACCAGCCATCAAATCGCTGGCCGCTCCCTTCACTGACGTCAACTTCATCCCGACCGGTGGAGTCTCGCCCAAGAACCTGGCCGATTTCCTGGCCCTGCCCTGTGTTCCGGCGGTGGGTGGCTCCTGGATGGTTCCGGCCCAGGCCGTTGACAATCAGGAATTCGACAAGATCGAGCAACTGTGTCGCGAGGCGGCCCGGTTGGTTGCCGAGCTCACCGGGGGGGCCGAATGAGTGTCGAGCTGGGGCTGAAGCCTGCTGCCGAGTGCCGATACGATGCGCTGAGTCTCGGTGAGGTCATGCTTCGCCTCGACCCAGGTGACGGTCGGGTGCGCACCGCTCGTCGATTCGATGTGTGGGAGGGCGGTGGCGAGTACAACGTCGTTCGTGGACTGTGTAAGGTCTTCGGCCTGCGCACCGGGGTGCTCACCTCGCTGGTGGACAACGAGGTTGGTCATCTGGTGGAGGACTTCATCATGACCGGCGGTGTCGATACATCGCTCATCCAATGGGTGGCCAACGACGGGGTAGGGCGCACTGCCCGCAATGGTCTTAACTTCGTCGAGCGTGGCTTCGGTGTTCGCGGCTCGGTCGGGGTTTCCGACCGAGGAAACACCGCTATCTCCCAAGCCACCGCGCAGGCCTGGGATCTCGATGAGATCTTCAATCGCCAAGGTGTTCGCTGGCTGCACACCGGTGGCATCTATGCAGCACTGTCTGAGACATCTGCGCAGACGGTGATCGAGGTGTGCAAGGCAGCCAAGGCAGCCGGAACGATCATTTCCTACGACCTCAACTACCGCCCGTCGCTGTGGAAATCCATCGGTGGCCAGGCCAAAGCTCAGGAGGTCAACCGTGCGGTGGCTCCCTATGTCGACGTGATGATCGGCAACGAGGAGGATTTCACTGCGGCTCTCGGCTTTGAGATTGAGGGCGTCGACGAGAACCTCACCGTACTTCCGCTCGATGGTTTCAAGAAGATGGTGGAGCGGGTCGCCGAGGCCTACCCGAATTTCAAGGTGGTCGCTACGACCTTGCGGGGAGTGAAGTCGGCCACTGTCAATGACTGGTCAGCCATCGCATGGTCGGTGGCATCTGGGCTGGTTAAGGCGGCCCAGCGCGACGACCTGATGATCTTCGATCGGGTCGGTGGGGGAGATTCCTTTGCCTCCGGGCTGGTCTATGGGCTCATTGAGGGTGAGGATCTCGAGGTGGCGGTCAACTACGGTGCCGCGCACGGTGCTTTGGCGATGACCACCCCCGGCGACACCTCAATGGCCACCTTGGCTGAGGTGAAGAAGCTGGCCGGAGGTGGCTCGGCCCGCGTCGATCGCTGAATTCCGGAAGGACTCAGGCGCTATTGCCAGGTAAGGCTGCCGCGGTACTGCCGATCGACACCGTCCCGGTTGGTCGTGGGAGGCTTAGCTGACGTCGACCAACCGGCTGGCGAGCTCCCGCACTGCGTACTCGCGCCCGGGGTTGGCGTCTATGGGGTCGCCGTCGTGGGCCCCGTTGATCGGATGGATCATCACCTCATCGACCTCGAAACGGTCAGCCAGTTCGAAGATCTGCTGGGCCACCTCGAAGGGATTGCCAACGAGCCATGGCTCGGTCATCTTCTCAAGGGCATTCCCCGATAGCAGGGCCCCGCTGGCCTGTGCCTCCTCGATGGTTTCCATCGGGCGTGATGGCAAGCCCATCCGCAGTCTTGCCATCTGGTTTTGGTGGGGCAGGGTTTCTTGCCAAGCCTGCTCGGCGTGGGGCGCGACGCAGACATTGACCGTGACGAAGGTGCGTGGGCGCCCGGGGCCCACGTGGGAGCCTCGATAGCTGCGCAACGCTTCCTCGGTGCCCTGCCCAGTGAAGTGATGGGCATACACATAGGGCAGCCCCATACGGGCCGCCAGTGCGGCGGAGTAACCGGAAGAACCCAACAGCCACACCGTCGGGCTGGAGATGGGGGCCGGGGTCGCATTGAGTTCGAAGTGGCGCGTGCCGATCTCGACCGGTAGTGAGCCCATTGTCAGGGCGGTCACCTGCTCCACCCACTCGGGGAAGCGACTGTTCTCGGGGAAGCAGCTGTTGCTGGTCTCGTCGTCGCGTCCACCGCGCAGCGCCCAGGAGGTGACCGGGTCGGTGCCGGGAGCCCGGCCAATACCCAGATCGATTCGTCCCGGGAAGGCCGCTTCGAGAAGGGAAAACTGTTCGGCGACGGCAAGTGGGGCATGGTTGGGCAGCATGACTCCGCCCGAACCGATCCTCATCTGAACGGTCTGCGCGGCGATCATGCCGGCCAGCACGGCAGGGCTGGTCGATGCGACGGACTTCATATTGTGGTGTTCGGCGAGCCAGAACCGGGTGACACTGCTCTGGTCGGCGACCTTGGCCAGATTCAGGCAAGCATTGATCGCCTGCCCGGTGGGTTGGCCGGTGCGCACAGGCACCAAGTCGAGAACCGAGAGCTGAACCATGGGTTTCTCCTACGTCAGGCTGCTGCCGGGTGCAGCCTAATGAAGGGCTCATCCAGCCCCACTGCGGTTGCCGTTGTTTGCCATGGCAACGGGGCCATGGCAAACCTCAGTGGTGCTGTCGCATCAGTGATGCTGTCGGGTAAGCCGACTCGGCGAGAAATGCCGGACCGGTTCCCGACCTGATGGTCTCAGGATGCTGGTGATGACGGCCGTCATCGCGGTGTCTGGGGCCGTTGTTCGCGGGTCAGCCCTCCTTACTGGGATCCTCTTTTCCGGTGACCTGGGTCGCGCGCTGCCTGAGCTGGTCACGCACCATCTCCAGACGCGTCCCCAGATCCCATTTCTCGATGCGTTCTCGCAGGTTGGGCAATTCCTCAAGGCGAGTACGGATTTCGGAATCCCAGCGTTCGAGTTTCTCCCGCAGTTCCGGGGCAACTTGTTCCAGGCGTTCTCGCAGGTCAGGACCGACTTGATCCATCCAATCACGGATGTCGGCATCCAGCCGGTCCACCCATTCTCGCCAGGAATCGGCGCGGTCGAGCCATTCGCCGATTGCTATCGATTCGACAGCCTCGCGCACCTGGCGTCGCTGCACCTTGCCCATGGCGTTGCGGGGCAGAGAATCGAGGATGAAGACCCGGCGCGGCACCTTGTAGGCGGCCAGGCGGTGCTTGAGCTCCGCGCGCAATTCGTCGAGGTCGAAGGGTGGCATGGAATCGGGGGCGACGACGGCTGCGATGACCTCCTCGACGCCGAGCTCATTGGCCAGCCCAACGACGGCGATCTCCTCGATGCCGGTCTCGTCGCGCATCGCCTGCTCCACCTCGGATGGGTAGACGTTGAAACCGCCGGTGATGACGACTTCCTTGATGCGGTCGACGATGTGCAGGAATCCGTTCTCATCGGGCTTGGCGACGTCGCCGGTGCGGAACCAGCCGTCGATGAAGGCTTCTGCAGTGGCCTCGGGGTCGTTGCTGTAACCGGCGAAAACCTGGGGTCCTTTGACCTGGATCTCACCGGCCTGCCCCGGCGCGGCAGGCCGGGCCGGATCTTCCAGATCGGCCAGGCGTAGTTCGGTGTCGGGGAAGGGGATGCCGATAGATTCTGCGGTGCGGGTGGTGTTGACTGGATTGCCGCAGACGATGGGGGAACACTCCGACAATCCGTAACCCTCTATGAGAAGGCCTTTCGTTGCGGCTTCCCAACGGGAGATGAGCTCCCCGTGCAGGGACATTGCGCCGGAGATGCCGGTGGTGATGCCGCGCAAGTCGACCTTGCGTTCCTCAGCCCCCTTAAGGATGCGTTCGAACAGCGGGGGGACGGCGATCACCATCGTCGGGCGCCTGCGTTTGATGGCATCAAGGATCAGCGCGGTCTCCGGTTTGGGAATGAGATGGATCATCGCGCCGTCGTTGAGGGCGGCATTCATCGATAGGGAACAGCCGAAGACGTGGAACAACGGAAGGCAGGCGAGGAAAACGTCGCGACCAGGAACCAGCGGGGTGACCCAGGCGAGGGCCTGAGCAGTGGAGGCCATGAGATTCGCGTGGGTTAGCGGGACTGCCTTGGGAGTGCCGGTGGTGCCGGAGGTGTAGAGAACCAAAGCGACGTCGTCACTTGAGGGGGAAGCGCTTTCTGGAATGGGGGTTGCGTCGCGGAGCAGGTCCTTGAAATGGATGGTGGCTTTGGCTGGGGTAGACAACTGGGCCCGTGAGGCGCGGGCCTTGGCGATGGGCAGGCGCAGCAGCAGACGCTTGAACCAGGGCATTTCGGTGATCATGTCGATCGACACGATGTGATGTGGACGGATGCTGCGGTCCAGGGCCTGGATGGTGTCTGCCGCCGAATCCCAGACGATCGCCACCTTCGCCCGGTGATCGGCGAACAGCGGGGCCAACTCGTTGACGGTGTACAACGGATTGTGCTCGACGACCGTCGCACCGCAGGCAAGTACCGCGTAGAAGGCGATGACGTGCTGTGGGCAGGTGGGCATGAGCAAGGCGACGTGGTCACCGGGGCCGACTCCCAGGCAGCGGAGGTTTCCAGCGACCGCTTCGATACGGGTCATGAGTTCGGCGTAGCTGGTGCGCCGCCCGAAAAAATCCAAGGCGTCCTTGTCGGCCCAGGTACGGGCGGCCCGTTCCAGGGCCTCGACGAGGTTCCCCTGCGGGTACTCCATGTGACGTGGGACGCCCGGATCCCTGGCTGCGAGCCACTGCTGCTCGTAGGTTGAGTTCACCTGGTCCACGGACATCGGGTCTCCTGTTCTCGAAATGCTGTCCCAAGGCTATGCGGATGAGCACTGACAGCCGGTATCACAGGGCTGTGGACTCGCTGTGAATCCAAGATCAAGGATACGGTTCTGCATCGGTGCGTGTGTGGTGAGTGCCAACAACGGCACATCCTGTTCGTATCCTGTTCATATGGCCCGTTCGGATGGCACGATGGAGTTGTGAGCGCTAACGATTATCCCGAGACCCCCGCCGACCACACCGATCTCATCGCCTTCGGAGCCAGGCATTCGGTGGTGGTCAATGACCTCCAGGAATCGTTCAGCGAATGGCTGGGCGCTGATGCCCAGATGAACTGGAGCGTTGACCTGCTCACAGGGAAGTTAACCCTGGGCACCCGCCAGTTGTCGATGCAGCTGTGGGGTTCGCACGCCTACGAATCCGACACATGGTTGTGGGCATGGGCGAATGAGAGCTATACCGGTGCCGAGTTCGATCAGGTGACCGGCGCTGCGAAGTGGCTGCGGGATGCCTCCCCCGACCACGAGAGGGCGTGGGAACTCACTACCGGGAAGTTCTCAATGGGCAAGGAGATGGCCGAAGGTGGGGTAGCCGGGTGGCCACTTCAATTCGCCTGCTTCGCCTGGCTGCGCCCGAAAGCCGTTTACTCCGGAGACTATGGCAGTGGTCGGTTCTTCTGCTCGATTCACGACGAGAAGGTACCCGATTTCGCGCCCGACGCGGTCCGTTTCCCGCGCCTGCTGACCAACGCCATCTCGACGGTGCCGATGGTGCCGCACCTTGATCTCGTAACCACCTATGCCCGGTGGTTCGGGCTGGAACTCACCAATCAGGCACAGACGTGGACACTTCGTTTCCCCGAGATGGTCTACGAAATCACCTTCGATGAGTACCAACGGGTGACCGGGCTTCAGGGCCACTCTGCGTGAGAAGTGCTGGGTGTTACAGACCGAGAATCTTCCACGGCGATGACAGCCGCCCAACGGATCGCACTACTTGGCGACCCGGCAGGCACCTGGTGTTTCCACCTATCCGGCAAGGTTGTGCGCTTTGCCTGGGGTGTATTCCGGATCCGGTCGTACCCGGGATCGGCCGATCAGCTGCCCGACTGCCGATGATCTAGACGACAGGAGATCATCGCGTTTTGTGCGCTCTCCTGTCGTCGATGATCTGCGCTTGGCTGCCAGGGGACCAACGGATGGTTCCATTGGTGAAGTTCTGTTCCCTGGTGTCTGACGGCCCGTCCGTCTCGGCGCTGACCGGGTCCCCCAGATCGGGGTTCGCGCGCCACAGGTCACCGATCGGCCCCGACGGGAAGACGTCGATGAGGGGCCGGACACGCACGTAGTCGACCAGATCGACCCGTTCGGGAAATGGGCGGGTGTCATCCGTCGGCGGCACCCAGTCGATGTCTTTTGGGAACACGTAGGAGTCGATGACGACCCTCCAGGGATGGTCGTTCATCACGGTGCGCAGGTGCTCTTGGGTGATGCCCACCGATGATCCAATGACATCGCCGCCACCGGAATCCGCAGCCATCAATTTGCCGTCTACGTAGTACCTGATGGCGTATCCGTCCCACGTCATCTTGAATACGTGCCATTGTCCTTGGAGGTCGATACCAGATATCCGCGAATGGGTACGGATGGTGTCGGAGTTGCCGTCATACCCGCAGGTGAGATGAGTGGTGCTGTTCACCCGTTTCTCGTGGGTGTACACCTCCATGGTGTCTAGCTCACCGATGTCGCTGGTCGGGGGGCCATCCGTGGGGCAGTACTGCTGGTCGTTTTGCATCCATGCCGCGAAGTGCAGGCCATCGAAAGCATCGTCGGCCATGCGAGCCCTGACCTCCATGGAGAATGTTCCCGAGAAAATGAACCCCGTGTCGATGCGTGCCGAGGCGTAAGCGGTGCGAGTCCCCTCCGGGCATACCGCACCGTTGGGGCTCACGTTCTTGTCATTCGCCTGTTCCCCCGCGGTGAGGCAGTGCCGTCTGGTGGTGATGCGCAGGTTGCCGTCGGCCACCGAGACATTCTCCGGGACAAATATCGTGTTCTCCATCGGGTCGTCGCCTAGCCCTACCAGTCGTGGTATCCATCCCCTATCCACCAGTGGGGACGAGTCATTGAACTCGTCCCCACCCGCCAGTGAATAGGGTGGTGCGGGATCCGGGGCTCGATCCGCCACGACGTTTTGTCGTGCGCTCACTTTGGTGCCGGTCAGGCTCTCGGGAGACGCCCCCACAGCTTGTGCTGGTGTCATCTGGGATAAAGACATGGTGAGGGCGAGCACGCCCCACGTGATGGATAGCCCCAAGCAGCGGGGCTTCAAAGCACGCATCGACTCTCCTGAAATCGGGTGTCAGGGCGCCACGCCAGTGATCGATGCTCGGGCGGGGTGACCCATTGCGGGCACCATCATGCATATGTGCCACGTCATTGTGCAACCCGAGGACGGGGCTCACCCATGGTGGTTTCGCACGGAGGCGTCGCGCATCGCTTTCCTTCCTTGCTGACGTCCCGAGACATCACGCGGTGGGTATTTGTCGGCAGGTGGGTCGTGCCCCTGTCAGCGATCAGCTCACACCACCAGCACCCGGTGACAGCATCCCGGATCATCGATAGCAGGGGCATCTAGTCATGTTAGACCTAGCCAGCGACCAGAACCCCGGCAGGAGATAACGGGCGGTGGGAACCTTATGGCGTCTGAAGGGCCTTGTTGATTAGTTGTTCATGGTGGATCGTAGGTGTTCATCCGATGAGTGGTGGTGTTTTAGTTCCGGATGCCCGGTGGGGTGTGTAAAATCAGGTAGTGACGTGGGGCGACACCCCAGCATTGGATACAGGTTTGTATCGGATGCTGTCGTTCGTTGCTGTGTTCTTGAGGTTATGAAGATGTCGAGGCTGTGAATGCGGCTGTTGCAGAAAGGGGCCGGTGATGAGTGTTACGTTTTCGACGGTGCGTAATGGTGATGTGATTGCGTATACGCGTGAGGATTTTGATCCGTTGTTGTCTTGGTTGTCTGGTGTGTTGGGTCAGGCGATTGAGCTTGATCGGGCCGAGGTTGAGTATGCGAAGTCGAAGATGAAGGGGTTTTTGTTTTTTTTGGGATGGTTATGATGCTGAGGGGACTCAGTCGAGGTTTGCTGAGTTGGAGCGGGGTGCGTGTGCTGCGATGGGGGATGCGCTGGGTAAGGAGTATACGAAGAATCTTCCGTATCCGTTTGGTGGTACTAGTCGGCTTGATGGGTTGTTGAAGACGGTGTATTTTGTGGGGCCGAATATGAATGGTCCGCATAAGCAGTGGGGTGCTCATGCTGATCGGTTGCATGATATTGGGGTGCGTGCTCAGGGTATCACGATTGATTCGTGGCAGGGTGAGGCTGCTGAGTCGTATCGGCGTAAGGCTGCGGAGCGGGCGAATGATGCGTTTTTTATGGAGGATCTTGCTCGGCATAATCAGTGGGCGATTGAGGCGACTTCTTTTCTTCAGACGATGATCGCGGAGAAGATCAAGGCCGCCCTTGAGGCAGTGAAGGAGAAGCTCAAGCGGGAAAAGAGGTGTGATCTTGCTGTGAGAACTAAAAAGATTGATGATGCGGTTGCTGATTTGGGTGATGCGGGCGCTATTGGTTGTGATTTTTATATGCGGACTGTGGCTGTGTGGGATGCGGTTGTTGGTTTGCCGGATGTGTGGTTGGCGTTGTTGAATGAGGATTTGGATTGGCAGAGTTCGGCTCGTCGGGTGCGTGATGTGTTGAAGGAGGCTGTTGTGGCGATGGAGCAGCGTCATGCGAATGCTGGTTATGCTGATGGGTTGGGGTTGATTGATAAGGATAATGGTGTGGATGATCAAGAAAGGCATGCTGGTGTGAGTGCGGATGATCAGCATATGAAGGATTCGTTGTTTTGAGAGTGGATGTGTCACGGGTGTGGTTCGGGAAGAAGGGTGTGAGTGTGTGATGCGTGGTGTGGTGTGTGGTGTTCTTTTGGGTTGTGGGGTGTCGTTGTTGGTGAGTGGGTGTAGCTCGAGGTCGAGTGATCCGCATGAGGTGTGGGATCGTTTGGTGGCCGAGAAGAATATCACGGCTGTCGCAGAGGTGGAGATTGCGTATTTTTCGAAGGATAGTCCTCTTGTGACTGTGTATGCGGCTGATTCGTCTGCTCGTGCGGTTGAATACCACATTGGTGAGGATGGGGAGATTTCGGAGCGGGTGGATGACGATGATGAGCGGAATGCGGATATGAGGTGGCGTGCGAAAGCGAATCTTTCTCCTGACCAGATTGATTTTGATGGGTTGGTTGCTCGTGTTCCGGCCAAGGATGATCCGCGTCCTCGGTGTGACTATTACAGGTCTGCATCGTTGAGGGTCGTGCCCAGTGGGAAGATGGCATCGTGGACGACTTGCTCCAACAGCGTTGACTATCATGAGGGGAGTTTTGTGGTGGATGGGAAGCCGATGAATGATCAGGTTGATCCCACCGATCCTGCTCAGGTTGCTTCGATGATGGAATCCTACAATGATGTGTTTGGTGCGGGGACCTTGGTGCAGTGGAATGCTGGGGTGAAGAAGGGGCAGCCCACCCGTGTGACGGCGATCCCGTTTCCTGATGACCCGGATTGCCGTATGTATTTCTTCTCCTCGGACACAGACAATTCCGCTCCGGGTGCTGGCGCGTGTAGTGAGCCGACCAGTGAGGATGAGCCGACGATTCCTTTTGATTTGAGTAGGTTTAGTCCTTCTTTGGTGTCTGATATTTTGGGGTCGTTGGGGTCGTTGGGGTCGTTGGGGTCGTTGGGTGTTCAGGTGTCGGCGATTGATGAGTTGATTTTTACTGGTACGCCGGATGGGAAGTTGAGTTGGAAGGTGAGCACGATGAACATCGGCGATCAACTCGATTATCGTGAGCAGATGCA
>NZ_KE340297.1:508316-560972 GCF_000413315.1 Propionibacterium sp. oral taxon 192 str. F0372 | reverse complement strand
GAGTTGATTTTTACTGGTACGCCGGATGGGAAGTTGAGTTGGAAGGTGAGCACGATGAACATCGGCGATCAACTCGATTATCGTGAGCAGATGCACGGTGTGCTGGAACCAATCAAGTAGTGTGGTGCCGACTGTTAAGGTCTTGTGAGCGGTAGCAAACTTGGATTGTGGTTTAGGCTGCTGCCTTAATTTTCCTTGTTTCCTGATGGTCCTAGTTCAAGGTGTGGTGCTCGATCGGGGAATGAGCTTGATCTAATTGTAGCAGAGCTCAATGAGCGTGCGAGCTTCTCAATGACCTCCAACACGACCTGCTGCTTAAAATCTCACCGTGCTTCGATGCAACGCGATACAGGCCTAATCTCGCGATTCGATGAATTCTGCTCTCGGACTGCCTGCGAAACATGTAACACTACAAATTTTGTTATAGGTTTCTCAGCACGGTGGGCTTAACCTCAATTCCATTCTTCACAAGTCTGGGCTTTGCAGAATCATCAACTGCGTCATGAGCAACAAAATTACCCTAATTGCTAGAATCTATATGAAGCTGACCAGACTTCGGCTCAAAATAACCGACAGGACCGAGGAATCCGGCTTCCCGCAACTTTGCACACTTGTATTTGAATGGCTTGCCACCATTTTCCGTATACTCGAATTCAGAAACATACCATTCTGCGGTGCCGGGTAAGTCCCGGCAAATTCGCTCAAGATACTCAGTATCAGCGCTCCCCATTGAAAATCCACCACTCAATACTCGCGTGGTCTGACTGCCTATCTTGTCGAAAAAATTTCGGTGAAGTTCTAGCTGAACTGTCACGTCTTTTTGCAGGATTTGGTGAATTGAAGAGATTTTATTGTCCCATTGGTGCCATCCTGTCTGTTCGCTAACTCCCTCTTTCTGGGAGCCAAAAATAAGTCTTTCTGAGTGCGTTAGTCTTCCGTGGATGTGTAGAACATTTTGGATATCGTAAATCTCTTCCAAGGTGTCTGTATAGTTGAAGGATAGATAACCGGTGTTGCTTGGGGCAAGTTCTTGAAAATTGTAGATGGGAGCTAGTGCTTTTTTTGTACGTATGACAGTGTCTTCTAGCCATTTGGCTAAGAGCTCTTCAACTTGAGTGAAAGCGATAAGAAGAGCATTAGATTCATCCTCCATGACGTATCTGGCGTGCGGAGTTGGAAAGCCTTCGGCGTCTAGTGGGATTTCCACAGCATCGTGAAAATAGCCGAAATCTATTTTTGCTAGCAAATCCTCGAAATTATTCCATTCCTCTGAATCAGTGGTCTCGAACGCTCCCAAAAGAACTTGGGCGACATCCTTTAGATCGGCAACCTCCTCGCCTCGAGGTAACATGCCGATGCTTGGTATAAAGTGTCCCTCGAACTCCCCATATTTTTTTGCTAGGTACTCCTTAAATTTTGCATAACTTGTTTGTAGTTCATGGCTTATATCAAAACCATTTCCAATGATAAAAAGTGTACTAAAATTACGCATGATAGATTTTTCTGTTTCATGCATCAGTATACCATATGGTATGCGATTGCTGGTTGTTGTTCCTTATCGCCGGTGACCAGTTTCTGGTCTGCACGACATCGCGGGGGTTCGCTAAGTAGTCGTATTACATTTTTCTTACAATCCTCCCTCGAGTTTCAGTTTTCCAACCAGTGCGGGATCATCTTTGTGATGATGAAGGAGGGCGAGTGTTGTTGCGAGGAGAGCGCCCATCAGGCGGGGTTAGGTCATCCAAGTTACCTCCCTCAACCTCTGCACCAACTCCTCTGGATCATTTTTCAGCCCGTCGGCGATGCGTACGATCTTGTGCAGGCTGAGATCACGCTGGCTCCATTCGATCTGGCCGATGTGCATCTGTCGTAGGCCGCTACGACTAGGATACTCACACGGTCGAAACCAGTCCCATGGTTTGGCTTGATTTGACCTCGCCAGGCGCACCCAATCTCACCACTGACACCACGACAGTGACATTGGTGCCGAGTGCACCCAGCCGACCCGACAACGCTAGCGGATGGCTATTGGGTGCAGGCCTTGTAACAACAAGCCACAGTCAGACACAAAGGGGCAGAGGGACAGCCATGAACTGCCCATTACCTTGTTAGTAGCTCCTGGTGATAGGTGCCGGGGGCTGGGCCAGTTACTGTGGGCATGATGTCTCGCCCCTGTCCGTAGATGATCCGGAGGTATTGCCCCACCTGGCTCACCAGCTCATCGCCCTGCACGCCCAGCGGGCTGATGTCGCCGCACCAGGTCGAGACCCTGGCGGACCTACCCTCTTTACCAGGTCCTGACCTCCATGCCCAGGATCGGGGGTCAGGACCGCCGCCGTCTTCCTGGCCGAGACCCTGGCAAAAGCTTCAACACCGGTGCGCAGCTGGGCCTCCTACGCCGAGCTCGCTCCCGTCACACGCCGATCCGGCTCATCGGTCCGTGGTGAACACTCCTTTCACGGCGGCAACAAGAGGCTTAAGCGCACCATGTTCCTATCCGTTTTCGCCTCGCTACGCTCCGACCCCGTTAGCCAGGCCTGCTACCAGCGCAAACACGAGCAGGGAAAGCGTCACAATCAGGCCGTCCTATCCCTGGCCCACCGCCACATCCTGACCCTTCACGCCATGATTCGGGATTGAACCCTCTACGATCCACAGCCATCGGCAGTCACCCGCAGCCGCTTGACACATCGCATAGAGGCACCCCTCTGCCCACACGGACCCAGGCTGGATGACTGTTGGGGACCTGAGCCGAGGACCGAAGAGCATAGGCGAACCCTGGAACGCAAAACCCTTGATCCGCAGAAGCCGAATCAGGACTTTCACAGGAGAAAACTGGCCACCGTATCGATAGCCGTGGTGCGCGAGAGAGGAGTTGAACCTCCACGCCCTAACGGGCACTGGCACCTGAAGCCAGCGCGTCTGCCATTCCGCCACTCGCGCATTGCTGTCCCTCATCGAGGCAGCTTGATGAGCCTAGCACGGGCCCATCCGGAGCGGCAAAACAGATTCCAGGGAGATAAACCCTGTGGCTGCTGCTTCGCCCGAAGTGATCCGACAGCGGCGCCACAAGCACCGTGTCGCGCAGGGCGGGACTGCGACGCAACGAAAACGACCGGGCTGCTAACGCATGACCCGGTCGCATCGGAAAAGCATGTGGTCATGCGGTGACCGAGGTCAGCTCCTCGGCGAAATGGCAGGCCACCATGTGGTCGGCTTTGCCCTTGTGCTCAAGCACCGGCACGTTCACGTCGCAGGTGCCCGTCTTCGCTTTCCAGCAGCGCGTGTGGAAGCGGCATCCGGTAGGCGGGTTTGCGGGGGAAGGTACGTCGCCGGACAGCACGATACGTTCCCGCTGGGCCTGGATAACCGGATCGGGCACCGGGGCCGCCGACATGAGGGCTTGGGTGTAGGGATGCATCGGATGCGAGTAGATCTGGTCGGCCTCACCCTGCTCGGCGATCTGCCCCAGATACATCACCGCCACTCGGTGCGAGATGTGCCGTACCACCGCGAGGTCATGGGCGATGAACACATAGGCCAGCCCCAGTTCGCGCTGCAGGCGCTCCAGCAGGTTCACTACCTGAGCCTGCACCGACACGTCGAGGGCCGACACCGGCTCGTCGCAGACCAGCACCTTTGGATTCAGCGCGATACCCCGGGCAATGCCGATGCGTTGCCGCTGGCCACCCGAGAACTGGTGTGGATAGCGGTTGATGTGCTCCGGGTTCAGACCCACCTGTTCTAGCAGCTCTTGCACCCGGGCCCGCTCGGTGCCCTTGAGCCCCAGATCCTTCTTGTGGATCAACAACGGCTCGGCGATGATATCGCCCACCGTCATGCGTGGATTCAGCGAGGTGTAGGGGTCCTGGAAAACGATCTGCACATCGCGGCGCATCTCCCGCAATTCCTGGTCGGTCTTCAGCTCCCGCCCCTCCAGCAACACCTTGCCCTCGGTGGGACGCTCCAACTGCACCAGCAGCCGACCCAGCGTCGACTTGCCGCAGCCAGATTCGCCGACGATCCCGAGGGTTTCCCCGGCGTGCAGCTCGAAACTCACCTTGTCGACGGCCTTCACGTGACCGATGGTGCGTTGCAGTACACCCTTTTTCACCGGGTAGTACTTTTTCAGATCTCGGGCCTCAAGGACGACCTCACTCATGCCTGGTCTCCGTTCTCCTCGGCCACCGCAGGCTGTATCCCGGTCACCACCTGCAACCCATTGGGCTGCAGGGTCCCGGCCACCAGCTCGCTGACGAAATGGCAGGCCGACGAGCGGTTCCCACCCAGATCGACCAGCGGTGGCACCTCACCGGTGCGGCAGACATCCTGTGCATAACGGCATCGCGGGTTGAAGGCGCAGCCTTCGGGAATCTTCGTCAGGTTCGGGGGCAGGCCACCGATCGCCACCAGCTGCCCGGTGGACTGATCCAAGCGGGGAATCGAGTTCAGCAGGCCCTCCGAATAGGGGTGTGCCGGGGAGGCATACAGTTCCTTCGCCTCGGCCTGCTCGACAATACGCCCCGCATACATCACGTTGATCCGGTCGGCGACGTCGGCCACCACGCCCAAGTCGTGGGTGATGAGGATCAAACCGGTACCGGTCTCGGCCTGGAGCTCCTTGAGCAATTCCATGATCTGGGCCTGCACCGTCACATCGAGGGCGGTGGTCGGCTCATCGGCGATAAGAATCTCCGGATCCAACGCGATCGACATCGCGATCATGATGCGCTGGCGCATGCCGCCGGAGAATTGGTGCGGGAAATTGCCGTACCGGGCCGCAGCGCCCGGAATATTCACCCGCTCCATCAGCTTGATGGCCATGTCCTTCGCCTCGGCCTTCGAACAGCCGCGGTGCACCCGGAACATCTCGGCGATCTGCCACCCCACGGTGAACACCGGGTTCAGCGCCGACAGCGCGTCCTGGAAAATCATCGCGATCTTGCGGCCGCGCACCACCCGGCGCTGCTCCTCAGGCAGCTTCAACAAGTCGACGCCGCGGAACAGGATCTCACCCCCGGTCACCGAGGCCGGCGGGGAATCCAGGATGCCCATGATGGTCTGCGCGGTCACCGACTTCCCGGAGCCCGACTCGCCCAGGATCGCCAGAGTCTCACCCCGGTCGAGGTGGAAGGATGCGCCGTTGATCGCCTTGGCTTTTCCGTCACGGGTGTTGAATTCGACGTTCAGGTTCCGCACGTCGAGCAGATGCCCATCGCTGGGAGTCCAGGTGGCGAACCCCTCAGGTTCGCGAATCTGCTTGTTCTTCGCCATTGTCAACGTCCCTTCGGATCGAAGGCATCACGCACGGCGTCGCCGAGCATGATGAAAGCGAGCACCGTCACCGACAAGAAGACCGACGGGAACAGCAGCATGTGGGGGGCGGATTGAAGCAGGCCGAGGCCCGAGGCGTTCGAAATTGCGATACCCCAGGAAACCACCGGCGGTTGCAGGCCGATGCCCAGGAACGACAAAGTCGCCTCGGTGGCGATATAGGCGCCAAGATCGATGGTGGCCACCACGATCACCGAGGTGAAGGCATTGGGTAGCACATGCTTCAGTACGATCCGCAGCGGGGAGGCTCCTAAGGCGCGGGCCGCCTGCACGTAGTCCAGCGGTTTCACCTGTAGTACTGCCGAGCGCATGATGCGGGCGATACGAGGCCATCCGAGGATGGTCAGCACGAAGACCACCTTGCCGACCACCACGCTGTAGGGGGTGTCCAGGCCGGAGGGGAAGGAGGTCATGAACAGCACACCACCCAGCAGCAACGGGATGGCCCAGAAGATCTCACCGACGCGCGACAGCAGGGCATCAAGCCAGCCGCCACGGAACCCGGCAACCAAGCCAATAATGCTGCCCAGCAGCAGCGTGCCGACGGTGGTCAGCACCCCGACGAGGATCGAGGCACGTGCCCCGTAGATGGTGCGGGCGTAGATGTCATAGCCCTGCCCATCGAAGCCGAACCAGGCGTCTCCCGACGGGGCCTGGCGGGCCCGCGACAGGTCGGCTGCCCGCGGATCTGACTGCGGGGCAAGGGCGGTGAACAACTGCGGGAACAGGGCCATGATGATCATGATCATGATCAGTGCCGTGGAGAACCAGAACGACGGGCGTTTGCGCAGTTCCTCCCAGGCATCCCGGCCTAAGGAACGGGCCCGTTCCCTGGTCGGGACGGCATTCGCACCATCCGGTCCAGGTTCCGCGGCTGTGCTGGTGCCCTCCTTGGTCGTCGCTGCGTCGCCGGTGACAGGATTCATCTCACTCATGGCCAATCCTCGGATCGAGAGCGCCGTACAACAGGTCGACGATCAGGTTCATCACCAAAAACACCAGTACCAGCATCGTGATAGTGCCGACGACGGCGGTGGCGTCCTTGGTCTGGATCGATTGGAAGACATAACCCCCGATCCCGGGAATGTTGAAGATGCGCTCGGTGACGATCGCACCACCCATCAGGGCGCCGAAGTCGGCTCCGATGAAAGTGACCACCGGAATGAGTGAATTGCGGAAGGTGTGGATACCGACGATCCGCCCGTTCGACAGTCCCTTGGCGCGGGCGGTGCGTACGAAATCACTGGAAAGGTTGTCGGCTAGGGAGTTGCGGGTTAACCGAGCGATGTAGGCCATTGACAACGACCCCAGCACCAGGCCGGGTAACAGCAACTGGTTCCACGTTCCCTGTGTTGCTGTGACGGCAAACCACTGCAGTTTCACGCCAAAGACCATCTGAGCCACCGAGCCGAGAACGAAGGATGGGATGGAGATGATCACCAAGGTGCTGACGAAGACCAGGGAATCCCAGAAGGATCGGCGGCGCAGTCCAGCGAGGATGCCTGCGGCGATGCCGATGAGGGCCTCGAAGATGATTGCGATGATGGCAACTTTGAAGGTGACCGGCCAGCGGTTCATCAGTTGATCGGCGACTGTGGTGCCGTTGAAGGAGGTGCCGAAATCACCATGGAGCACCTTTCCTAAGTAGCGGACGTACTGGATGATCAACGGCTGGTCGAGGTTGTATTCCGCATGGATCTTGTCCACATATGCCTGGGGGCAGGGGCGTTCGCCGCAGCGCCCAATGGTGGGGTCGCCGAGCGAGAAGACCATCCAGTAGATGAGGAAGGTCGTGCCGATGATCACCGGGATCATCTGCAAAATCCTTCTCAGGACGTAGGTACCCATGACCGTCCCACCTTCACATTCGTTTCCAACGTGGCACTTTAGGCCAATACGGCACCGGTCGGCCACCGAGCGAGTCGGTGGCCGACCGGTGTTGCCGTGGTTACTGCGACTTCCAGCAGGTCACTTCACCTTGACTGCGGAATAGTCGAGACCGCCGAAGGCGTTTACAGCCACGTTCTCCAGCCGGTTGGACCAGCCGACAGAAGTCATCGGGTACCACAACGGGGTGGTCGGTAGATCGGCGGCGAGCTTCGCCTCGGCCTCACCGTAGAGCTTGTTGGCTTCCTCCTCGGTCGAGGCAGCGGCGGCTTGGGTCAGCAGGGCTTCGAACTCGGGATTCGAGTAGCGGGCCCAGTTGGATTCGCCGCCAGTCTGGTACAGCGGGGCGAGGAAATTCTCGATCGAGGGGTAATCGCCCTGCCAGCCCTGACGCATCAGACCCATGACGGTACGGTCCTTGATCTGCTTCTGGTATTCATCGAAGTTGGGAGTGGCGACGACCACGCAGTCGAGGCCGATGGCTCCGCGGATCGAGTTGCAGACGGCCTCGGCCCAGTCCCTGTGGGAGGCATCTCCGTTCACCGTGATGGTCAGGGTGCCGCTGTAGCCACCCGACTCGTCGTAGAGAGCCTTGGCAGCCTCAGGATCGTAATCGCAGAACTCGCCGCAGGCGGTATCGGTCGCACCATTGACGGTCTTCGGTGCCCAGCCATGGGCTGGCTTGGCGGCACCGTTGAGGATCTGTTCGGTCACCAGCTGACGATCAATCGACTTGGAGATCGCCTGGCGCAGCTTCAGGTTGCTGGCCAGCTGCGGGTCGTTGGGTGAGAACACTAGGCCCGCGTAGCGCAGGGTCTCGCGCTGCATCGAACGATCCCCCAACTGACTCTGGAACTGGTTGTCCACCAGGAAGGAGCTCGGAATCTCATCGGTGAAGTCGAGTTGGTTAGCCACCACATCGTTGTAGGCCGCTTGGGAATCGGTGTAGACGCGAAAGGTGATCGAATCCACCTTAGCGGCCTCAGGGCCAGAGTAGTCGGCGAACTTCTCCAGGACATACTGCTGGTTGTCACCAGAGACGAACTTGAACGGGCCGGAGCCGACCGGCATCTTGCCGTAGGCCTCGGGATCAGCGAAGAACGAATCAGGCAGCGGGGAGAATGCGGTGTAGCCGAGACGGATCGGCAGGTTCGACACCGGGGTGGCGGTCTCGATGGTGAAGGTGTAGTCGTCGACGACCTTCAACCCATCCATCTCGGTAGCGGTGGCGCCCTCGGCGCCGATCACATCGGCACCCTTGAATACCGACATGAAGGAGGCTCCGCCCTGGCCATTGGCGTAGGCGGCGGTGTAATTCCAGGCCTTCACGAAGTTCTCGGCCTTCACCTCGGTGCCGTCGTGGAACTTGTAGCCCTGCTTCAGCTTGACGGTGAAGTGCACGTTGTCCGAGGTCTCGATCGACTCGGCGATGTCCATCTCCGGGGCCGACGTCTCGGTGTTGTAGCGGATCAGCTGGGATGTGATCGCCTCAAGCATGTTGCCACCGCAGGTTTCGGTGGTGTTACCCGGGATCAACGAGTTCTTGGGAGTACAGCCACGGACGGTGATTCCGGTGGATTCACCGGAGCCGCCGGAGCCGCTGCCACAGGCGGTCATTGCCAGGGCGAGCACAGCGGCGGACGTCGCAGCTGCGACGCGGAATTGCTTGCGCATATGGTTTCCTATCGTGTATCTGGTTGAGCGGGGTCCCGCATTGACCATATGGGCCAGTTTCTACCGCCAACACGGGCCGGGAAGCGAATTATTCACGATTTTGTGATGGAATCGTGTCTTGAGGTCAAGAGATCTGTATTTATCTCTGGCAACGGGTAATGCCTTCTGAGCTGGCCGTCATCCGGTCTCTTCGGTCGCCTTGATGGATTCAGGAAGGTTACCCTGGGTAATGGACTCAGGCCTTGTCGGCAATCCGGTGAAAGCTTCAGTCCAATCTGGTGAAATCGGTCACCCAGCAGACCAGTTCCCCGGCCTCGTCGCTGGCTACCGGATCGACCACGGCACTGATCACCCAGTCGTGATTTCCCTGCGGGTCGTCGACGGTCTGGCGCACCTGCCACAACTCGTCGTCGGTAGTGATCGACAATAACCCGGGTGAGCGGGCCTCGGCGCCGGTGCCGATGTCGTCGTGCTCGTCCCAGTAGTCTGCGAGGGCCTCATCCCAGTCGTCACCAGTGAAACTGGTCCCGTCGTGCGGGGAGTCCAACTCGGCCAGCCCATCCGGGTCGTCGGCTGCCGCCAATTGAATGCGGCGGAACATCGCATTGCGCACCATCACGGTGAACGCCCGTAGGTTGCCGGTGAGCGGACGCACCTCCGAGGTCTGCCGGGCCTGTCCGGCTACTGTCGTGGAATCCGGATTGGCCAAGGCCTCCCATTCGTCGACCAAGGAGGAATCGGTGGCACGGACCGTCTCGCCCAGCCACACGATCAGATCCTCCAATTCCTCGGTGGTGGCCGGCGGCGGCACTGTTTGGCGCAGTGCCCGCCAGGCGTCGGAGAGGTAGCGCAATACCAGTCCCTCAGAGCGTTGCAGTTTGTAGTGGGCGATGAACTCAGTGAAAGTCATGGCTCGCTCCACCATGTCGCGCACCACCGATTTCGGGTGCAGCGGGTGTTCCACCAGCCAGGGATGGTCTTTGGCGAAGCTCTGATGCACTTCGCCGAGTTCTTGGGCTAGTGGTTGGGGCCAAGTGATTTCTTCGAGGATTGCCTGGCGCTCTTCGTAGTCATAGCCTTCGGCCTTGAGCTCGCCGACCATCTCCCCGCGGGCCTTGTGCTCCTGGGCCCACAGCACGGCCATCGGATCCTCCAGGGTCGCCTCAATGACCGAGACGACGTCGAGGGCGTGATCGCCGGAATCGGGATCGAGCATTTCGATGGCCCGCATCGCGAAGGCGCTCAACGGCTGGTTCAGGGCGAAATCGTCCTGCAATGCTCCCGACAGATCATGGCGGCGTCCGCCGGAGGTGGGATTGTCGCGGCGCACCACCACACCTGCCTCCAACAGCGAGCGTCCCAGGGCCACGGCACGACGCAACTGGGCTCGCTGGGCCTTCGGATCACCAATTGCCTCGGTCACCACGTGGTGCACTGCGATTCCGGTGTCCTCGTCACGTTCCAGGAGATTGAGCAGCATGGCATGGGTGATCCGCAGACGGGGATGCAGGGTCTCGGGGGCCGCATTGATCAGTTTCTCGTAGGATGCCTCGGTGTAATTGACCACACCCTCCGGCGGCTTCTTGCGACGCACCGATTTCAGTTTCTTCTCGTCCCCGGCATGCTTGGCCAGGATGCGGGCGTTCTCAATCTGGTACTCCGGGGCCTGGACGACGACATTGCCCACCGGGTCGTAGCCGGGCCGCCCCGCACGTCCCGCGATCTGGTGGAACTCCCGGGCCCGCATCAGCCGTTGGCGTCGCCCGTCGAATTTGGACAAGGTGGTGAACACCACGGTGCGGATCGGCACGTTGATCCCCACCCCCAAGGTGTCGGTGCCACAGATCACCTTCAACAGCCCTTGCTGGGCGAGGGTCTCCACCAGGCGACGGTATTTGGGCAGTAGCCCCGCGTGGTGTACCCCGATACCCATCGGCAACATCTTCGACAAGGTGGCCCCGAAGCCGCGAGCAAAACGGAAGTGACCAATCGCATCACTGATGGCGCGTCGCTGTTCGGTGCCGACGAGCCTGACCGACATCAGGCCTTGCGCAGCCTCGGTGGCCGAGGCCTGTGAGGGATGTACCAGATAGACCGGTGATGAGTTGGTGTGCACCAACTCGGTGAGAGTTTCCGACAGTGGGTCCAAAGACCAGTTGAACACCAGTGGGACGGGGCGAGCGACCCCGCTCATCACGATGGTCTCGCGTCCGGTGCGCCGAGTGAGGGCGGCTTCCAGGGCCGAGGTATCGCCCAGGGTTGCCGACATCACCATGAACTGGGCCTGGGGTAGCTCGCTGGTGGCCACCTGCCAGGCCCAGCCGCGGTCTGGATCCGCGACGAAGTGATATTCGTCGGCCACCACCATGGCGACGTCGGCTCGTGACCCCTCGCGCAAGGCGATGTTCGCCAGGATCTCAGCAGTGCAGCAGATGATCGGGGCATCTGGGTTCACCGAGGCATCCCCGGTCACCATGCCAACCAGGTCGGGGCCAAATTCGTCGACCCAGGCGAAGAATTTCTCCGAGACCAGCGCCTTGATCGGGGCCGTGTAGTAGGCCCGGCCGCGATTCGCCAGGGTGACGACATGTGCGGCGGTGGCGATCATCGACTTTCCCGAACCTGTAGGGGTGGTGATGATGGTGTTCGCGCCCTGCAAGGTTGCCACCAGTGCGTCCACCTGGTGGGGGTAAAGCTTGATGCCACCGGCGCTGGTCCAGGCCTCGAAGGCATCGAAGAGAGCATCGGGGTCTGGGTGAGGACCGAGACGGTCCAACAGATCGGCGAGTGGATGGCTGGGCACGGCTCGATTCTTCCACGGCTGGATGAGTCGGCGTGCGGACCGCCTGATGCAACACCTGCAGTGGTGACCAGGAAGATCCAACTGTGGTGAACTCATCGCCTCAGGTCATTGTGGGTGGTGGGATGATAAGGCCATGGAGAGTCGTCCGGAACTGCCTGCCGGGTTGCGTGGTGCGGGTTTGGTCGTCGCGTTACCCGAGGTGCCGCTCGACGACGCTATCGCGCCTGTGGAAGTGCTGGTCCAAGAGGGCGTCGAATGGTTCTCCACTCCAGCGAGCGGTGAACTAGGACGCCGACTTGCGGAGATCTTTACCTCCCGTATCCGTCTGGGAGTCCACGCCCTGCGCGCGGCGGGTGAGGTGGATTCCCTCACAGGTGCCGAATTCGCCATGACGAACACTGATCCGCGATGTTGGTCGTTGCTAGCGAAGGCCGGAGTGCCTGCCGTCGCTGGGGCGATGACCCCGCGTGAGGTGGCCGAGGCGTGGGCCAGTGGGGTAGCTGCGGTCCAGGTGATCGGGGCGCAGGCTTTCGGTGAGGGATATCCGGGACTCTTGCGCGAGCAGGTCGGCGACGAGGCCGTGTTGTGGGCCCGCGGGATCGATGATGCATCTGCTGCACATGCCTGGGTGCAGGCCGGTTCGATGGTTGTGTGCTCCACGCGGGTGCTGGGTGACGCCATGGGCGGGGGAAATCTCAACGCCCTGCGCACCAGGATCCGTCCGCTGGTCTTGGCCACCGGCTCGCGTCAGTAGGCCGAATTGGCTTTGGCTCTGGAACCAAACCCAGCCAGCTTTCGTCAAGGAGCAGCCGGGCGATGACGCCAGACGATCCGGTCCACCGTTCGGGGTGTCGCTATAAGGGGTGCCAACCCCGATGGACCCTCTCCTGGCGGGATCAGGGCGCTTCCGGTTTTCCTACCCTGGGTGCATCGACTTGCCGAAATGAGCTTGTGAGAGAGCTTTCCCCAGGGTGTCAAGGTGCGATTCGCAGTTGGTTGCCATGATTCCTTCGATTCACTTGTGTGTCTTTCACGGAACTCTTAGAATCTTTTTAGGAACCACGACAGGAGTACCCGCATGACCGCACGCAGGGCCTCGACCGAGGTCGTCGACGAGCAGTATGCCATCGGCACCGCTCCCGCTCGCCGTTCACTCGGCGATCTAGACCCGATCTTCGATGACACTCTGGTCTCTGTCCAGACTGCGAAGGCATCGTCCTTTTCCTTCGAGCCCGCCGAATCGCTGAACTCGTCGCGCGCGCTCCCCAAGTTTTCCGTCACTGTCCCGGCTTTCCTGCGCAATAGCAGCAAGGTGCAGCGTTCCCTGATGGGTGTCGCAGCCTTCGCTTCTGCCGGGGCTGTGCTGGTGGTCCCACAGGTCGCCAACGCGGAATCCGCTGCGCAACCCAATGTGGACCGTGAGCAAAATGCTTCTATCTCCCGCGACACCGCCCGCCGGGCTCTTCAGGATCCCGCGACGCTGGAGGCAATGAGCGAATCTGGCGCTGCCGCCAATGCCTACCTGTCGGCCGCTGCCGACGCCCAGGCCACTGCTGCCCAGTCCTACGCTTCCCAGCTTGAGGCCGCCAACGCGGCCTTGGCTGCCGGCGACCAGAAGGTTGCCGAGAAGGCGGAGGCTGACCGCAAGGCCGCCGAGAAGGCGGAGGCAGACCGCAAGGCCGCCGAGAAGGCGGAGGCAGACCGCAAGGCTCAGGCCGCTAGCGCGGCTCAAAGCTCCAACACTTCGTCGGGTAACTCGGCCAGCCGCCCGGGCGCCGGAGATGTGACGGTGAGCAACAATGCGGTCGCAGGTGCTGCTTCCTCGGAAGCCGTGCAGACCGCACTCAATGTCGCTATGGCCCAGGTCGGCAAACCCTACGTTTACGGTGCGACTGGCCCGAATGCTTTCGATTGTTCTGGCCTGATGGTCTACTCCTTCAAGCAGGCAGGCATCTCCTTGCCTCGTACTTCCCAGGGGCAGATGAGCGTGGGTAGCGCGGTCTCCCCATCGGCCATGATGCCCGGCGATCTGATCATCTCCTACGGTGGCGGCCACGTCGGCATGTACATCGGTGGGGGCCAGATGGTCCATGCGGCCACCGAGGGTGTCGGGGTCGTAGTTTCCCCAGTTTCCCAGTTCTCGGTCACCACCGTTCGCCGCGTTGGCTGATTCCGGATCTTCTGCGAAGGGCACTCCGATGGGGTGCCCTTCGTCATGTTACGAAGATGTCTACGCCAGCATGTGAAGTGGAACCCGCCAGGGGGAACACCTAGGCTTATGCCATGCGCACTCCGGTTGATCCCACTACTACCCAGGCCTGGTCACGGCTTTCAGAGCTGAAGAATGGGCTGGCCGTCGACTTCCGGACTTGGTTCGCCGACGACCCAGACCGGGCATCCCGGTTCACGGTGCGGGCCGCTGACCTCTTCGCGGATCTGTCGAAAAATTACCTCACCGACGAGGTGCGCGATGCGTTGGTGGCCCTGGCCGAGGAAACCGGTGTGCCCGAACACCGCGATGCAATGTTTGCCGGTGAGCGGATCAACACCACCGAGAACCGTTCCGTGCTGCACACCGCCTTGCGTTTGCCCACCGATGCCCACCTGGAGGTGGAGGGCGTCGATGTTGTGCCCCAGGTGCACGAGGTGCTGGAGCGGATGTATGCCTTCGCCGAGAAGGTGCGCAGCGGCGAATGGGTGGGGGTTACCGGTAAGCCGATTCGTGTGGTGGTGAACATCGGCATTGGCGGGTCCGATCTCGGTCCGGTGATGGTGCACGAGGCCCTCAAGCCCTACAAGACCAGGGGAATCGATGTGCGATTCATCTCGAACATTGATCCTGCGGATATGTACGAGAAGACCCACGACCTCGACCCGGAGACGGTGCTGTTCATCGTCGCATCCAAGACATTCACCACCTTGGAGACGATGACTAATGCCCGCATGGCCCGCAACTGGCTGCTCAATTCGCTGCTGTCCACCGGGGCCATCGAAAACGATGACGATGCCCGGGCCGAGGCGGTACGCCGCCATTTCGTCGCGGTCTCCACCAATCTCACCAAGGTCGCCGACTTCGGCATCGACCCTAGCAATGCTTTCGGATTCTGGGACTGGGTCGGCGGTCGCTATTCGGTGGATTCGGCCGTCGGTCTGGCCGACATCATCGCCTTGGGCCCCGATAACTGGCGCGATTTCCTGGCCGGTTTCCACGCGATGGACGAGCACTTCCGCGCCGCCCCACTGGGCGAGAACCTTCCGGTGCTCATGGGGCTGCTCAACGTCTGGTACGGCGATTTCTACGATGCCCAGTCGCATGCCGTGCTGCCCTACTCGCAGTACCTTCACCGGTTCGCCGCCTATCTGCAGCAGCTCACCATGGAATCTAACGGCAAGCGCACCCGCTGGGATGCCACCTTGGTGACCACCCAGACCGGCGAGGTGTTCTGGGGGGAGCCAGGCACCAATGGTCAGCACGCCTTCTATCAGCTCATCCACCAAGGAACGAAGGTCATTCCGGCTGATTTCATCGCCGTCGCCACTCCAGCGCATGCCCTGCGCGAAGGCGGTGCTGATGTGCATGCCCTGTTCCTATCGAATTTCTTCGCCCAGACCGCGGCGCTGGCCTTCGGGAAGACCGCCGAGGAGGTCCGGGCGGAGGGGACCGCCGAGGAGATCGTTGGGGCTCGGGTGTTCCCCGGCAATAAGCCGACAACCTCGATCATGGCCCCCGAGCTGAGCCCGCGGGTGCTGGGTGAGCTGATCGCCCTCTACGAGCACATCACCTTCGTCCAAGGGGCGGTGTGGGGCATCAATTCCTTCGACCAGTGGGGGGTTGAGCTCGGCAAGAAGCTGGCCGTGGAGATCGCCCCCGCGGTGACCGGCGATGACGAGGCTCTGGCGGCCCAGGATGCATCCACCCGTAACCTCATCGAGTACTACCGGGCCAATCGGCACTGAGGGCCTTCTCTGGGCTCTCGGTGATACCTTCATCGGCTGGGTTTCCCGCCTGCTTGGAGCAGTCTTTTGCCCTTGGGTTTTCCCCGGGTGAGCGAGGCTAGCCGATGGGGTGTGCCGCTTGATGAATGGCTTGCCGCACCGCGTAGGCTCATGGGGTGCGCACTCTTCGTCGGTCCTTCGTGGCCCTGTTGGTATTCGCCCTGCTTGCGGTCGGTGGCCCCTGGGCCTATGTGGTGCTCCGCAGCATGGGATACATCAAGTCGAATCCCAACGAGCTGCCCGTGATGGACGTGGCCTTGGTGATGGGCGCGGCAACCATCAACGATAGCCAGGATCCCTCCCCGTATCTGAAGGCACGACTGGATCGTGCCCTTGAACTGTGGGAGGCGGGACGGATCAGCGTTTTTATCGTCTCCGGCTCCACATCCGACAACGAGACCGCTGTCATGGAGAACTATCTGGTGGCCCATGGGGTGAATCGCGCCGATATCGTCCAAGATGGTCACGGAAATGACTCTTATTCGTCGTGCCTACGTGCGACGAAGGCCTATGGAGTGCGGCAGTTGATTGTCGTGTCGCAGAGCTATCACGTACCGCGCACCGTCGCGACCTGCCGCACCCTTGGCATCAATGCGTGGGGTTATGGCGATGATTCGGTACCTAAGGACGGCACCTGGCGACGTTACGAGCGCCGCGAACTCGGCGCCAATATGAAGGCCGGTGTAGACGTGCTGCTGCGTCGTGACGTTGACGCTTGGGCATACGACGATGCCGTCAGCGAAGCCCTCGCCAGGCACGGCTGAGCGATCAGGTGCTTCCAGTTGATCGCACAGTTTGGCAGGAGCTCTTTTTAGCGTTTGGGGATGTTGCCTTCGAGGTATTGTTTCTTGTCTTTGCGGTCTGCGAGGTTGTGGGAGTTGGCTTCCCAGTGGAGGGTGTGTCCGTCGCTGGTGAAGGTGATGCTGCTGAGGGCGGTTGTATCGATGTGGGGTGAGTTTTGCAGATCGGTGATCGTGGTGGCGATGGTGGTGGAGTCGTAGTCGTTGAGGGCGAAGGGTTCTTGGCCGACGTTGCCAAAGCATATGAGGGGTAGGGGGGTGGTGGGTTGTGTAGTTGATGCTGTGATGCTGGTGTAGCAGGGCTCGCCTTGGGTGTTGACGGTTTCTTCTGGGGTGATGATGATTTGCGAGCGTTGGAGATCGTACTGGATGTGGCTGATGTTGGGTGAACCGAGTAGTTGGGTGACTGCCTGGTCGATGGCGGTGTAGCTTTGCGCGGTGGTGAGGTCGAGGGCGGGGACGACGAATGGCTGACCATTGAGGGTGGTTTTACCCTCAACGGGCTCTTGGCCGTTGAAGCATTCGGCCCAGGTGGCGATGGCTCCCGATGGGGTCGTAGTGGCGTGTGCTTTGGCGGGGGAGCAGTTGTCTTCTTCCTTGGCTGTGGTTTTGGCGAGTTCAGCCAAGGTGTCGATGGAGGGGAAAGCACCCACATCCATCAACATGCCTACAGGAGGATTAAAGGATCCTTGATCGGTGACTTTCCCGTCGTCGTAGGCATAAGAGCTGGTGGTGCCGTTACGGGTCGTACTCACCGACACGGTCTCACCTTTTGTGGCTCCCCCGGCCATGACCTCGATGGCGAAGATCTGGTTGCCGGTGACTGCGGTGATCTCGGCGAGTTGATCTTTCGGGGGTTTGGTTGGTGTGCACCCGGCCAGTGACGCGGTCACCGTCACCGCGGCCGCCATACCGGCTGCTGCCCGAACCACCACTGTCCGATGATGTTGCCGACCCATGACCAAACCCTAATCCATCTACAATCGCACACCAACTCAAACCAACTCCTGCCGTGCACCACACACTTGGCGCACGGCAGGAGTATGTGGTCAGAAGATAGAGTTCTTGCCCCTGACGTCACCGGGAGCGTAACACTGACCGCCGCTATTGTTCACCTCGGTGTCTCCACTGTAGGAGCCATCATTGGTCTGGTTCTGGCGAGCCGAGTTAACCGCTTCTTGGAGGGTTGTACCGATCTGCGTGGATGCCTGAACCCACTTCTGACCTTCGCCCTCCAGCCTGTTTGTGAAATCAATCAACCCACGAACCACGGAATCTACCGAGCACGTGCGCTTGTAGAAATGAAAATCATCCCACCGGGAATCACCGAAATTCTCGAAATCACTTTGGGATGTGGGTGCTTCGTCGGCTATGCCGGTCATGCCTATCTGCCCATCGAACTCTTTGATGAGGGCATCCACGACGGTTGCTTGCACCGACACCAACGCATCCAAAGCATCCCGCGAATTACGGGCTAGTGATTCCAGTGATATAGCCTCGGTGGTGCGGTCGTTGGCATCTTGCCGGTAGGCATCACCCGCATCACCTTGCCAACTTTCGGTCTTGGTGGTCTGGGAATCCTCCACGATCTTGTGTAGATCGGTCATCGCCTTATGCCAGCCGTCATACGGGCTCTGATTCTTGACCGACGCATCGGCCGTCTCGATCCACTTACCAGCCGAACCAGTGCCCCCGCTAGGAGAAAACCCCTCGGGGAAACCCGCCGACATGCCAGCCATCGCCGTGGAACCCACCAGCGAATCCAAATTACGGCACATGCCCTGCTCGGCTTTCAAAAAGTTCGCAGCAGTCGCATCCGCATCGTAGCCATCCGAACACAACGGCCCATCGGCCACCGCCTTGGCATTCTCAACCTCTGCACGGTCATTGGTCAACGCGGTAGAAAACCTAGCGACCAACGCATCCAACACATTCTTCAGATTCTGCCCATCAAAAATCTGAACAACAGTCCCATTCACAGGCGTAAAAGACCCACTGGGAACCTGTGCAGCATGACTGAAATTACTCATTTCTTGGCACTCGCTTTCACTCCAATTTCAGCATTCGCGTCCTCCGTCTGCGCGTAATCAGTCGAAGAACCCGCCAGCTGGGCCGAAGTATTGTTCATGTTATTCGTTGACGAACCAGCATCATTGGCAGCGGTTGTCTCGGCGCTAGTGAAAGCCCCCTTCGGCTGGGCCACCCGCCCATACTGAATTTGACCCTTCAGCTGATCAAGCTGGCTCTTCACCGCGTCCATCTGCTGGCTCAACCCATCCCATGTACCGGCCGACTTGTCAATATCTCCGGGATCAACCTGCACGCCGCCGCCCGGCATGCTACCGCCGCCGCCAGGAATGCCGCCGCCGCCGCCAGGAATGCCGCCACCGCCGCCAGGAATGCCGCCACCGCCGCCCGGCATGCCACCGCCAGGTACATCAACACCTGGGATGCCACCGCCGGAACCGCCACCGCCGGTACCCGGCATACCCGGTACATCAACACCTGGGATGCCACCGCCAGAGCCGCCACCGCCGATACCCGGATTCGGGTCCTTAAGACCGGGGTTAGTGTAGTAATCACCGGACCCAGTACCGTCCACCGGATCGGTCCACGACCCAGTCTTCGGGTCGTACACCTTCCCCGTCACCGGGTTCACATACTTACCCGTCTCCGGATCGTAGGTGCCGAACTTTTCCGCAAAACCCGGATCAGAAGGCGACCATGGCTTACCAGTGGCCGGGTTGATGCCAAACCCGTAGTCCTTGCCGGATGATCCCGCAGCGAGCGTCCCGCCCCCCAGGCCGCCGGTGCCCAGGCCGCTGGCGCCCAGGCCGCTAGCGCCACCAAAGGCTCCACCAGCGCCACCAATCGAACCCAGGCCAGCGGCTTTGCCTGCACCAAGACCGCCCATCCCGGCGCCAGCCGTCGTGCCCATGCCCGCAGCACCGAGCCCGGCGCCCGCAGCGCCAGCACCTGCAGCCTGGGAACCCGCAGCGCCACGGCCCATACCGCCCATCATCGGCGGCATCATTCCCGCTGGCCCACCGGCACCCGATTCCTTGCCACGGGAACTCGGGTTGATCATGCCCTCTTCAAGCTCAAGATCCTCAAGCAGGTCATCAGTCTCGGCGCGATAACCAGACAAGTCACTCTGAGCAGCACGCCTCTGATTCACCGGTTCACCGGACTGCGAATACTCACTCATGTCCACCATCCTTTTCGAAGCTACAGGGGTGATCTCATTATCACCCTCCAGGGGGTCAACCAAAGAGCAGCCGTGGTGCAGCTGCGTGTGGGCATGTAACGTCAGGATGCGAGTCTCGTCGTCAAGTGGGTTTCGAGCACGTGGAAGAATGTGATCATGTCTTCTCTGTCCTCCCAGTTGTCGCAGCGCATCGAGACGGTCACCGGGACCGATCCCGAGCTCCGCCCGGCCACCAAGCCGCAGTTCGGCCACTTCCAATCCAATGTGGCGCTGCGGCTGGCGAAGCAGGAGGGCGTCAACCCGCGGGATGTTGCAGCTCGCATCGTCGCTGATCTCGACCTTGACGACCTGTGCGAGACCCCGGAGATCGCCGGGCCTGGATTCATCAACTTTCGTTTGCGTTCCGGTGTGCTCGCCGCCACCGTTACTGCTCAGCTTGCCGATCCCCGGGCCGGAATCCCGCATACCAGCAAACCTCAGCGGGTGATCATCGACTACTCTTCACCAAACGTCGCCAAGCAGATGCACGTCGGGCACCTGCGCACGACGATCATCGGCGATTGCTTCAACCGGGTACTTACTGCCCTGGGACACACCGTCATTCCGCAGAATCATCTCGGTGACTGGGGCCGTCAGTTCGGGATGCTCATTGAACAGATCGCTGACGAGCACCTTGATCTGACCATCCTTGACCTCGCGGGTGCTGAGGCGCTGTACCGGCGCGCCAACGCGCATCTGGCCTCAGACGAGGGCTTCGCCGCCCGGGCCCGCGCCCGGGTGGTCGCTCTCCAGTCGGGGGACCCAGAAACCCTGGCTGCATGGCATCGGTTGATCGAGATCTCCCTGGCTGGGTTCAACGCTACCTATGCCCGGATGAATGTGCTACTAACCGACGACGACATCGCGGGCGAGTCCTCCTACAACGAGATGTTGCCCGCAATCGCCGGAGATCTTGAAGCCCGTGGCGTGGCCACGATGGACAACGGTGCCCTGGTGGTCTTCGCCGAGGGGTTCGAGGCCCCCGCGATCATCCGCAATTCCGCAGGCGGCTACGGCTATGACATCACCGATCTAGCGGCCATCCGGCACCGGGTCGATACTCTGCACGCCGACCGGATCATCTACGTTACCGATGCCCGTCAGCACCACCACTTCGAGTTGCTCTTCGCAGTCGCCCGGATGGCTGGCTATCTGCCCGCTGGGGTCGTCGCTGAACACGTTGGTTACGGCATGGTGCTCGGTGCCGACGGGACCCCGATCAAAACCCGCGATGGTGGCACCGTGCCCCTCGAATCGCTGCTTGATGCCGCCGAAGAGCATGCCTCCCCGCAGATAGCCCTATCAGCCATCAAATACGCCGATCTGTCGAATTCGCTGCAGAAGGATTATGTCTTCGATGCAGAACGGATGACTCGCACCATTGGAGACACCGGTCCATACCTGCAGTATGCGCACTCGCGGTGTGCCGGAATTCTGGGCGAAGCCCGGGCCCGCGGCATCGATTCCGCAGGAATCGAGGTGCTCGCCGAACCGACCGAACAGGAACTCGCTTTGTGGTTGACCAGGTTTGGGGAGACTGTGCAGGTCGTTGCCGACGAGCTCACTCCGCACAAGCTGTGCATCTACCTGTTCGAACTCGCCACCAAGTTCTCCTCCTTCTACGAGAAGTGCCCGGTGTTGAAATCCGAGGGTGCTGTGCGGGCCTCCCGGCTGGGGCTGGTCGCAGCCACCAAGCAAGTGCTGGCCACCGGATTGGACCTGCTCGGCATTGAGGCACCCGAACGGATGTGAGCCCGTGATGAGCGGCCCCGTTGCCTCGGGGCGGGCGCTCGTCATGTGTGGCGAGGTGGTGGTACCTCGGTCCTCGGGTGGGTGACCGGTCTGCGGTCAGGAGCTCTCCTTGCCTCGGAGGCGAGTGCTCTCGCGGACCAGGAGCCGGGGGCGGATGGGTGCGGTCAGCACCGCTTCCTCACTGTTGGCGAACAGAACCTCCAGGCACCGCGCGCCGAGGGCCTCGAAATCCTGGCGGACGGTGGTCAGCGGCGGGGTGAACTGCTGGGCGAACTCGTGGTCGTCGAAACCCACGATGCTGACGTCATCGGGAACTCGTACCCCTGCCTCCGAGAAGGCCCTCATCATCCCGAGCGCCATGAGGTCGGAGGCAGCGAACACCGCATCCGGTAACCCCTGTTCGAGCAGTCGGACTCCCGCGTCGTAACCGCTCTGACCGGTCCATGTGCCGAAGATGGGATCCGGCACCCGAAGACCGTGGTCCTCGCAGTCCACCACGAGGAGCGGTTGTGGACCAGTCTCATCCTGAGGTTCGACGAGAACCTCAAGGTGGTGTCCATCACGACCGCCGATCCCAGTCTCGTGGACGTCACGGGGAGTCGCGACGAGGTGGTCGAACGTCTGGTCAGGTTCGCCGAGGACCGTGACGGTACCGTTCGACTGGTGGTCGACGCCACTTTGGACGCAGCACGCGCCTTCCTGGCTGCGACCGACAAGGAATCGGTCATCGCTGAGTTGGGCAGTGCCTTCAGGGTGAGCCAGCGCTGATTCCGGGAAGCAGGGGGTGGGGCCGAGCACGACTCGGTCCCACCCCCCTGTGCTATCCGCACCGGGGCTGCCGTACCTGGGGCAGCCCCGGTGAACATCTCTGCGTGAGGTGTACTGAGCACCATCGCCCCCCTGCCACAGTCCAGGTGTGGACAGGAGGGCGATGCAGTCGCGGGCCCGCGTGAGGTGTCAGGCCCGCTCGGCTGCGGCATCCATGGCGTTCGCTGCCGAGCCGATGATGCCTGCCCGGTTGAACAGTTTGGCCACCGTGATCGGGGTTTCCACTTCGATGAGCGGGATGAAGTTCTGGTGTTCCTTAGACACCCCGCCGCCAATGACGATGAGGTCGGGGCGCAGCAGCTTCTCAATCTCCTGGTAGTAGCGGGTCAGGCGTCGTGCCCACCGCTTGAAACTCAGCTTCTCCCGTGATTTCGCTCCCGAGGAGGCCTTGAGTTCGGCATCGGCGCCGTCGATCTCGATGTGTCCGAGCTCGGTGTTGGGGATGAGTTCACCGTTCCACAGCAGGGCGCTGCCGATACCGGTGCCTAGCGGGGTCACCACGACCAACCCAGGAACGCCTTTTGCGGCTCCCCAGCGGACCTCCGCCAGGCCGGCTGCGTCGGCGTCGTTCACCAATTCGACCTTGCGCCCGAGCTTCTTGGTGAACAAGTCGTCGGCGTTGATGCCCACCCACGAGGAGTCGAGATTCGCCATGTATTTGACGACGTTGTGCACCACCGGACCGGGAATAGCTACTCCTACGGGGTTATCGCCGATCTCCTCTGCGAAGTGTTCGACCAGCTCCGCCACGACCGCGGCGCAGTTCTTCGGGGTCGCCTTCTTCGGAGTGGGAATGCGTACCCGCTCACTGGCGAGTTTGCCGGTGACGACGTCCACTGGGGCACCCTTGATGCCCGATCCGCCGATATCGATACCCAGTACGTTGTCAGTGTGGGAACTCATACGGCAATCCTAGACATAGCGATGTCATCGTATTCACCCGCGTCCCTGTTCGTCGGCGTCGGTGTGTGACGGTGGGGGATTGACAGGTTCCCAGGGCATCGAAGGCGTGCCAGGCTCGGGCTCGGTGGGAACCGTAACGGCAGCCCGGGGATGGGCGTCGGTGCCCAGCCCCAGCCAGCTCGGACCATGCCGCCTGGCGGTGCGCATCAGGTCCAGCTCGGTGATCGCGAGATTTCGGGCGATGTCGGCCTGTAGATGCCGGGCGACGACGTCTACCGGTCCCGGGGTGGTGTGGGCCTGCACGCTGGCCAGCCCCAGCATTCGCTGAACCACGCCCTGACGCAGTCGTACGGATTGCACCCTGGCGTGCGGGACGATTGAGGTCGTGGGGTGCAGCCACCCATGGTGGGCAACCAGGACATCGGCGTTGGAACCCCACCACAGCCGGTGTCCGTCGAACCAGCGGATGCGCCGAGCACGCGACGGGGAGGGATTGTGGGGAACAGCGGAAAGATCGAAACCAGGCCATAGGGCACCAATGACTTTGGGAACCTCTTCGGCGGTACCCACCGGCAGCAGCACGTCGGCCTTCAGCTGATTGCCCTCCACGTGCATCCCTACCATGTCTAGCCGGACCCGATACCAGCCGAATGCACGCCACAGAATGGGCTGGGTGATAGAGATTGCCTGTACCCGGTTGCGTGGAATGGTCTGGGAGACCAGCGAGGTGAGCCCCGCGGAAGTGCGCAGTGAGCCAGTGGAAGTGACCAGCAGGTTGAAGTTCCACTCGTTGCGCACTCGTGCCACGATGTATTGGATGACGCCCGCTGCCGACGGCAGCACTGCGGATGCGACCACTCCGAGCACTCCGAAACTCCTGGTCACCACAACCAGGATGATGCCTACGGTGCACATCACCAACAGGATCACCGTTCCCCAGGTGGCGATCAGCGAGGCCACCAGACGCCCGGCGGGGATGGCGATAACGCTCCGGTCGGTCGCTGAGCGGTCGTGGAATATGTCGCCCACCTCGACTGCGGACGATTCGGCCATCGTCACCGATGCCCCCGACGCGCGATGCATCAGGTAGTCGCGCATCTCGTAGGCGCGCTTGCGGGAAAGGTATTCGATCTTTGGCGGTCTGTTTCCCGAACCGACATCAATGTGCACTGCTGCCAGCCCCATCAGCCGGGGGATGAACGCTTGCTGGACATCGACCGACTGGATCTTGGTGAAGGCGATCCGCTCCGAGCGCTTCGAGATGAAATTGTGCTCAATGCGTAGTTGCTCGTCGCTGACGACGAAGCGGGTGAACCGCCACTGCAGCCAGCCCACTGCCAACCCCAGTAGCAGGGCGACGATGATCACCCCGAGGATCACCCAGATGTACTGGGCTACGTCGAGATTGATGCTGCGAAGCTGGCCGAACTGCTGGCTGGCGACGCCGATCAGGACCACCAGGCCCAGCCAGGATTTGGCCAGGGGAGTCAGCGGGTGGGGGCGCTCGGCGACTTCGTCTGCCGGTGGGATGTTGCTGGGATCGGGGGCGGTGCTCACAGTCCCGCCGCCTGGGTCTCGCCGCGTTCGGTGAGCCGGTCGCGCAGCCGGGCCGCGTCGCCGGGATCAAGGCCGGGGATCACGGCATCCGATTGGGCGGATGCCGTGACGAGCTTCACCGAGGCCACCTTGAAGATTCGTTGCAGTGGTCCGGCCTCGACCTCCACCGCCTGCATCCGGCCATAGGGGACGACGGTCATCCGCTGGATCCACACCCCGGATCGGATGTATAGATCGGTATCTCGCTCGGCGAAACCCCAGGCCCGGAAGATCACCGGCTGGCGTATCAGCCGCCAGATTATGACCGCAACCCCCACCGCCGTCACCACGAGGCAGATGATGGTTGGGGCTCCGATGATCCACAACGGAACGGCGGCCACTGCGGCCAGCAGACCCCAGCCGATGGCAGCGCCCAACCGGCGCTGGGTCAGATACCTGGGCGATAAAGAAATCCAGGTCTCGGTCGGGGGGCAGAAGAGATCGGCGCTCATGAGTCCATTCTCCCGTATCCGGAGTGGGTTCATCTACCGTGATTTCCTGGAAAACACCGGTTCTCATCGCCGACTGGTTGGTGATTCGCCGTGGCCACAATGATGGTGAGGCTCGGATGGGTGGTTTTGCGATGAAGGCTCAGAATTTTCCGTTGATGCGGTCTAGAAGACTGATCTTGGGGCCGCGGATGGCGACGCTGCTCATCACCAACATCCCACGAAGAACCAGCTTCGGCATGCCGGGATTGGGGCGCCCGAGGTTCTTCGTCGTCACTTCACCCATGATCGGGTTCGAGTCGTCGATGACGGTCAGTCCCGCGGGGGTGAAGATCTTCAAAGTTCCCATGATCAGACGCAGGTCGATGATGACCTCGGGAGAGGTGAAGGTCGCATCAGTGAAGTCGAGGATCGCGGTGCCCATGAACGTGGAAACGTTGAGGGTTTCGGGAACGACCCACTCGCCCTCGTATTTCTTGGTGGCCAGGATGGGGAACAGATTCGAGGAGACGGTCGCGACCGCGCCGGGGACTACCCGGGTGGCCAGTGCCTGGTTGTCTGCCCGGTGCTGGTCCTGCACCTCGCTGAGGGCGAGGGCCTCATCCTGCGGCTCCGGGGCGAAGGCCGGCTGCTGGAAGGTCGGATTCTCGTCGTTCATACCTTGATTGTTCCACTGTGAGGAGCACAAAGGGTATTGGGGGTATCCCCTAGTGTCGTCGCAGGGACAGAAAGTGATGTGGGGTGGCATCGGCCAGGCGTTATGCGCACCCGTCGTCTGGCCGATGCCTTCGGTCTCAGGCCAAAACGGTGAGTGCCGCGTCGTAGTCCGGTTCCTGGGTGGTCTCGGGAACCTGCTCGCTGTGGATGACGATGCCGTTCTCGTCGAGCACGACGACGGCCCGCGACAGCAGCCCGGTCAGCGGTCCGGAGGTGAAGGTGACTCCGTAGTCATCGCCAAAGCTGGAGTTGAAGGCGGAGCCGGTTACGACGTTCTCGATGCCCTCGTTGGTGCAGAAGCGGGCGGCTGCGAAGGGTAGATCCTTCGAGACGGTGACGACGACGGTGTTGTCCAGCGCGGCGGCGGCCTCGTTGAATTTGCGGGTGGAAGTGGCGCAGACACCAGTGTCGAGGGATGGGAAGATCGACAAGATGACGCGCTTGCCGGCGAAGCTGGCTTTGGTGATAGGGGCAAGATCGACCCCAACCAGGGTGAAGTCCGGAGCGGCGGAGCCCAAGGTGGGCAGTTCGCCGACGGTGGTGACGGGATCGTTGTGCAAGGTGATGTTTGCCATGGCCCCATTGTCATGGTTTCCTCCCGGGAATCCCAATGCCTGCCCGGAGGTGTCACGGATCATGCTCTGGGTGAAGACCGATCGCAGGCGGCAAGATGCACCTGTGGCCTGGTGTATGTCGCCACGCGGTGCATGCTGCGGGTGTCCGCCGGGAGCATTACTCTTGATCGTGACGGTGCTTCTTCGGGCGGCCCGTCGTTGACCGGTCGAGGTTCGGGAGGTGTCGACGGTAATGATGATCTGGGAAGAAGACACCTTCGATGACGTTCTCAAGGCTCCCACCGGAGGGCCCGTCGAACAGCCTGACGAGGAAGACGATCTTCCCCTCGACGGCGGAATCGGTGATGAGCGTGGGCTGGTGAGGATCTGGGCCGACGAGCAAGGGCACTTGGAGCGGGTGAGGATCTCCAAGAACTGGGCCCGCAAACTGAACGGCACGCCGCTGGAGGTCTCTTTTCTGGAGGTTTTCGTTGCGTTGAACAACCAGCACGCCCCCAACGGAGTACAGATGCCACCGCCCCCCGAGTTGCCCCCTTCGACCAAGAAATGGCGTTTCGACTGGGACACCTTGGCGGGCTGGCAGACCGAGGGCGATGAGATCGCCCGTCGCGCAGAGCAGATCAGCGACATCCGCCCGTCGCAGTGGGTCGGGGAGGAAGTGACGGGGGATGCTTACAACAATCGGATCGTCGTGACTCTCGACGTGCACGGTCGGCCGGCCCGGGTTGACTTCGATCCCAGTTGGATGGCCACGCTGCCGACTGCCAAAGACCTGCAGCATGGGGTGCTGCGGGCATACGGGATGGCCTGCGAGAAGCATCGCCCCCCCGTCGTCGATCTCGGCGATCTTGAGCTGTTCGAGCAACAGGGGATGCAACTGGTGCAACAGATCCTCTCGCCAGACACGGAGGAGACCAATTGAGACCTTGCAAGTGGTTGATCTGACCCCCACGGTGGGTATGAAAGATATGTAACTAGTCGAGTACAGAAATGAGGGTGGTTCAGCGTGACTGATGGCAGACCCCGGCGCACCTCCGGGGATGAAAGTGCGCATCTGCTCGGCGATGTCAGCGGAAAAACCGGCGCTGACGAAGAGAATCGCATACCAAAAGCTGGTGTGGGTGGCTATCGTGAAGACACCGACGACAGCGTGAAGAAGTCTGAGATCCGTCAGGCGCCGATGGTCATGGTGCCCAGGGGCACTGCAGGGGCAGCTGCCGGAGCCGGCGGTATGATGATGCCCCCGATGATGGGCATGGGCCGCGGCATGGGCACGGAATCTGCTGCATCTGCAGCTTCTGGCCTTGTTACGCGGGGAAACAACATGTCGGTTTCCGGGGGTGCCTTCGGGTCTGTTCCTGGAAGGGCCGATCTTCAGGGTTCCACGATGGCAGCCGGCAGTACTCCGGATTTCGGCAGTTCCTACTACGGAGGTGCTGGTACCTCTGATCCTGCAGACATCGCGGTCTCTGACAAGGCCACCGGGGACACCGATAAGACCACCGCCACCGCAGGTGGGGCAGCCGCGATGAAGGGCGATATCCAGGTAGGGGCCGATTCCCTGGAGCGGGCAACCCGGCAGTGGCAGGATTTCGGCGATGAACTGGACGAGATCCTGGACGTCGTCAGTGCCCGCAGTGGTGACGTCGGGTTCGGCAAGGTCATTCAGCCGAAGCCCGCCTACGAGGAACTCGCGGCGACTGCCAAGACCTCTATCGCACAGGTCACCGATGGCTTCGGGAGATCCTCTCAGCAGCTTTACTCCACGCTTGGCGCCTACCGTGCCACCGAGGAGGACAATGTGCATAAGATCAAGGGGATTGTGGGATGACCGGAGTCAGGAAAGCCGTCCGTCTGCCTGACGGGAAAACATATCAGGTTGTCGATGACGAGTGTTTGGAGAACGACCTCGCAGACTTGATGCAACTTGCGCGTACCGCTATGGATAACGACGCCCGGGAACTGCAGTGTGCACGGGCCGCGTGCCAGCACAAGTTTGCCCGGAACTTACTGTTGCTGGCTCATGCGGACCGTTGCGAGAAGATTCACGAAGAAGCCACCCACTGCTTCTCCCTCTTGGGTGAGGAGATGAAGATGTGGATCACGACTGCCGGGTGCATCGTGGGGAATCTTTCGGGTCCGGCTCTGCACTGGCACAAGGTTTCGTCCCGACTGGGCGAGGTGAGCTCCCGGGTCGACGATGTGATGCTTCCCGATTGGCAGTCTCAAGGTGCTACCAGCTACCGGGCCATCGCCCAGCGGCGTCGTGAGGAGTCTGAGATGCTGGCCAAACTGGCCGCGCAGGCCAGGGACTCGGTCATCGACATCTCCCTGCTGCAGGCGATGCTCAGCGAGAAAATTCACCAGGTCTTTCTTACCCAGATTGGCACCTCGGGCAACAATGGCTCGAAGCTTCCCGGACGCAGGGGCCGGGTGAATGCCTATCTCGAACTGGACGAAGACAACATGCGTGTCGCCTTCATGAGGATGTCGGTGATCCAGTTGCTCGCCTTCCCGTTCTACCGTCGTACGTCGTTGATCATGCAGTTTGCCCGATTGGTGTCCGGGGTACTGGATGGGCTCGACAAGGATCACAGGGGCTGGCAATCGAAGGCTCAGGCAGTTGCCGCAGAGATACGCAGCACCAGCCAGAATGTCAGGTTCAAGGAGCACGATCACTCGGCGCAGCATGATCGATCTCGGGGACATTACTCAGGAGGAGCCGTCGGCGGGGCGGCATCGTCTGGGCCCGGGAGGACCAGCGAAGGCGGGTATCCGTCTGCGTCACCACGTGGCGGGGCAAGTCAGGTCAGGAGGACTCAGCCTCTGTGAGGCTGAGTCTGATTCCGCTGGTGGGGCGACCCCATGCACAGTGACCGCACCGGTGAGCGCGTCAGGTGCTCTGAGCGTTCTCCGGTGCGCGGCTTTGGCGTTGGGTTCACTCTCCAGCGCGGGCTTGTTCTGCTGCCCGGGCTGCTTCTTTGATCCGTTTTCCCTGCTCGTCAGCTGCCCGGGTCCGGATGGTCCGTGTACGGATCCGTAGACGGTTGAATTCGTCGGCGGGGATGGAGCCGACCATCTGGAGAGCCAACGAATTCTGCGGCAGGCCCTGGATTGTGTCGAGTTCGGCGATCCACTTGTCGGCTGTACCGATCAGCCTGGCCAGCTGCTCGTCGCTCATGGAGCCGATGTCTGCAGGGCTGTAGGATTGCGCGTCGTTGTTGATCCTGGCCACGGCTGCCGCGGGGGTACATGACAGCTGAGGATCATGGATTCCGCGGTGGGCTGCTTTGGCCTCGCCTTCGCGTTTTTTCACCGCGTCGAGCCACTCGGTGTCTCCCCCATTGAAAACTGCTATCCCGTGTCCTTGGGCCGTGACCAGCTCATTCACTGAGGCCTGGTTCTTGGTTCGAAACACCATGGCCAGCAGTTGACCCTGGTCATCGATTGTGGTGCCACCTGTTCTGAGCTGTACCGGGGTACCGGCAGGGAGCTCGGATTCCAAGTACTGCTTGGCTTGCTCGGACCCGCAGTTCTCGAATGGGATCTCGCTGCCGGGCTCTGGAGCATCGACGCCGAGTAACTGCACTCGGAGAGACTCCCCATGCTGATCGTGCACCACGATGGTGTCACCGTCGATGACGTGGTCGACGGTGTGGATCTCGGTGGGCGACAACAGCACCACGAGAGCGGTGACCGATGCCGCGACCACGATTACCGAACCTGCCACAACGCGCTTGAGCCTAGTGCGCATGAATACCCCGTTTCCCCAATACGGTGCTGTATCTTATGGGACCGCTTGTCAGGAGGGAAATTGGGGAGTGTGACGGATGCCTGCCGTGGTATCCGGAAGGGTTCCGCTGATGCGGAAGGAGATCGCGGGACGCGAATCACGCTCCCAAGCAACCACGCCCCAGCCGTATCGTCAGCTCAGCAGCAGCGGGCCTGGACGTTGGCGTCGTCGAAGTCGGCCTTGGCCCGCCACCATTCGCGTGCGCTCATTGGCTCATGGTCCGGGTGGTCACGGCGGTGACGTTCCACGTAGCGGTCGTAGGCTGACTCTCCCGTGAAGTCGCGCCACAGGGCGCGGGCGTGGGCCAGCCGTATCCTGAATCGCAGCAATACACCCGCCGACTCGCCCGGCTTTGGATCCACGGATTGTTTACGATTTGCCGAGACCATGGGCATCACCATCGTCTTCAATGACCTGTGCGGGCGGGTGAGCGGCCCGGAATGAGCGCCGGGTCCCCGACCTCCTCGTACTCCTTGACCAGCTTCTTCTCCAGTGCCGAGGCAATCATCTGCCCGGGTGCGTAGAAATTCGACTCCTGGTACGGGTCTTCCGACGTCGTCGTGTCCCGGGTACGCACCGTCTTCACCATCGTCACACAGGCACAGACCATCACGAAGGCGACCATGACGAGGAAGGCGATCGACAACGTGCCCTGAATCATTGTGTTGCGGATGATGGCCCGCTGGACAGCGATTGCCTCCGGATCGCTCAACGTCGTCACCAGTTCACGCGCATTGCGCCACTGCTGGAAGTAGCCCACACGGGCATCGGTCGAGAAGATCTTCTGCCACGACGCAGTGAACGTCACCACAGTGTCGAACACGAGCGGTATAGCCGGGATCCACGCATAGCGCAGATGTCCTTTGCGCACTGTCATGACCAAGCACAGCAGCAGCGCGATTGCTGCAATGAGCTGGTTGGCGATGCCGAATAACGGGTACAGCGTCTGGATGCCGCCGCGCGGGTCGGTCACACCCATGAGCAGCAGGGAGCCCCACGCTGCGACGACCACGCCCGTCGTTGCCCAAGCACCCACGTGCCACGAAGGATCGCGGAAGCGATGCCACACGTTGCCCAGCGCATCGCCCAGCTGGAAACGTGCCACACGGGTGACGGCGTCCACCGCGGAGAGGATGAACAGTGCCTCGAACATGATGGCGAAGTGATACCAGAATCCCATCATCGTCCGACCGCCGCCGATCTGGTGGAGGATGTGCGACATGCCGACGCTCAGCGTCGGGGCGCCGCCGGTACGTGAAATGATACTTGGCTCGCCGACGTCGGATGCGACCTGCTTCAGGGCCTCTTCGCCCTTGTACGTCTTGGGGTCGCCATTTTCGTCCCACGAGTCCCACGTCGGTTCGAGGGACTCACCGTGGGCATCCGTTACCCCGAGGTTGCCGACAGCCTCGGTCGCGACTTCTTCCCGGCTCGAGGCGGAGGCAACAACGGTGGGCCCTGCCAACGAATCCATCGTCGCAGCGGAGGTATTCATCGAGAAGTAGATGCCGGGAGACAGCGAGACAGCGGCAGCCAGGGCCATGATGGCGACGAAGGATTCCATGAGCATCCCGGCGTAGCCGATCATGCGGACCTGGCTCTCTTTTTGGATCATCTTGGGGCTCGTGCCCGAAGAGACGGTCGCGTGCATTCCAGACAGTGCGCCGCAGGCGATCGTGATGAACAGGAATGGGAAAAGTTTGCCTGCGAAGACCGGACCCTCTGTATTGAGGGCGAATTCCGAGACGGCTGCCATTTCGACGACGGGACGGACAATGATGATGCCCGCGGCGAGGACGACGATCGTGCCGACTTTCATGAACGTGGACAGGTAGTCACGGGGCGTCAGCAGCACCCACACCGGCAAAACGGCGGCAAGGAATCCGTAGATGATCATGCACCACACGAGAGTCGTGGGAGACAGATGAAGGTGCTCGCCGAGGGAGGACTCGGCGACCCAGCGTCCGCCAATGATGACGCCGATGAGGATGAGGAACCCGACGATAGAGACCAGGGTGATACGACCTGGCTGGATGAAGCGTAGCCACAAGCCCATGCAGACGGCGATCGGTATGGTGCAGCCCACGGAGAAGACACCCCATGGGGATTCGGCCAAGGCGTTGACGCAGACCATCGCCAAGACGGCCAGGACGATCATGAGCATGACGAGGACGACGATCGTGGCGACCGTGCCACCGATCCGGCCGATCTCGTCTGTGGCCATCTGACCCAGTGATCGCCCGCCGCGGCGCATGGAGAAGAACAGGACGAGCATGTCTTGAACAGCACCGGCCACGACGACGCCGAGGATGATCCACAGCGTGCCGGGCAGGTAGCCCATCTGGGCGGCCAAGACAGGGCCAACGAGTGGTCCGGCGCCGGCGATCGCGGCGAAGTGGTGTCCGTAGAGGACGACGCGGTGGGTGGGATCGAAATCGCGACCGTTGTTGATGCGCTCAGCCGGTGTGGCGTTGGAGTCGTCCGGCTGCATGATCGTGCGCTGGATGTAGAGCGCATAGAATCGGTAACCGATCGCGTAGGTGCACACCGCGGTGACGATGAACCAGATGGTGTTGACGCGCTCACCACGGGCGATGGCCAGCATCCACCAGCCGAGAACACCCAAAGCCGTGATGACTGCCCACAGGGCAATAGAGCGTGGTGTCCACTTCTGGTGCGGTTTGATACCGACTGGGACGCCGTGCGAGTTGCGGATGATGAGCCGTTCCTCTTCGGGGGTGTAGCGGGAGGGGGCTGTCTGTATCTGAGTATTCATATGCTGCGCATCTTGGGTCGGGGATGGTGGCGCGCTCTTGAGTTTTCACACAGGATAAACTTGGTAAGGAACGTGGCACAAGGGTGTGACAAGACCTAATTCCAGGTGTCTTGATCTTTTCCGAGTTGCAGCGCCGATAACTCGGCTCAGCCTGTGATGGAGTCTGGTATCCAACGCTCTTGGGCTGTGGCCAACTCATCCACTGAGGTCTGTTTGCCGGTGCGAAGCGTCGCAGTGAGCATCTTGTTCTGATCATCGATCCTGTCGCCACCGGCTCTGAGCCGCACTGGGGTGCCGATGGGCAGCTTGGATTCCAAGTACTCCTTGCCCTATTCGGTATGGCAGGCCTCGAACGAGATCTCGCTGTTGAACTCCAAAGCGTCGATGCCGAGCAACTGTATATAGACGATTCCCCGTGCAGGTCATGCACCATGATGGTTCACCATCGGCTGGGACCGCTTGTCAGAGGGGAGATCGGGGGAGTGTGCCGGGTGTGAAGGTCAGTTCGCGCGTCGGAAGATCATCGCTGCTCGCGGTTGCTGTTCATTGGCGACAGGTGCTCTTTCCAGGTCTGCGACGAGAATGAAATCCTGCCGGGCGGCACCTTGGAAGATCCGCTCACGGGTGAGGGGTGGGCCCATCGGATCAACGGGGGTAGCCGGGTTGTGACGGGTGCCTGCCGTGGTGTCCGGAGGGGTTCCGCCGATGCGGAAGGAGATGAGCAGTAGACCGCCAGGGACCAGCAGGCGATGGAACTCTTCAAGGACGATGGATAACTGTTCATCGTCGATACAGGTCAGCGAGTACCAGGAGAACACGGCGGCGAAGGATTCGTTGACGCAGGGGATCCGTGTCAACGGGGCCGCCCAGGTCACGAACTCTGGATGTTCCCTGCGGGCACGATCAATCATCGCCATGGAGAAGTCCACCCCCAGCGGACGCAGCCCGAGATCGCGGAGAACCGGGAGCATGCGCCCGATTCCGCAGCCCGCGTCGAGGACCTTCGCGCCGGTAGGCAGCAGCCCCGCGAAGTGCCGGATCATTGCAAGATCAATGTCTCGTTCTGGTTCCGTGATGGCGAATGCTTCCGGATGGATGGCTGCCACGACGTCGTGGCTGAATCTCATCCGCTGCACAACTTCGCCCATGGCTGAACCTTAGCTTCGCGGGAGTGCGTTGGGAGGACTGTTGCCCCGCTTGCCTGAGCGTGGAAAGCAGTGTTTTGCACAGCGTGTTGTTGGGTGTCTGCCAGCGAGACTGCGCGGTCACGTTGCTGATTCGGACTGACTGCTTGGCGCGATGCGACCGATGACCATCTGATGTATGAGAGACGATTGATCACGTTCCTTGTGGAAGCGCCTTCCAAAGTGCAACGTGGCCAGGCATCCGTGGGCGGGGCGTAAACGGTCATCTTGCGGATCGGGGCTGGGCGTTAGTCGACGCAGTCCCATGGACGCAGCGACGTGATCGGGTAGGTGTCGTCGATCACGAAGGTGGAGCAGACGACCATGGTCTCGTCGGTGAGATCGATCTCGCCGTATTCCGCGACATGATCTGGTGATCGCCAGAATGCCTCGTGAGCTGCTCGCCACTGTGTGACCGAGGTGAAGCCTTCGCCCTCTGCGAGAGCGTGGGCTTGGGTGACATCGGCCAACCGCATGATTCTGACATCGGTGCAGCGCGTCACGCAGACTATGGTGCCGAAGGAGTCGATGACCGCCTCTAGGGCCCCGACCCCATCACGAGGGTCCTCATCCACGGCATATTCGGCAAGAAGGCTGGTTGTCGCGGTTTTCTCGCCGGCGAGGATGGCAGAAACCAGTGCATCCCGCAATGGACCGGGATAGGCGAACTCGCCGCGCGGGATCTCGGTGAGTAGGGGCTTTGCTGTGTCGGAGATCTGGGGCTCCTTCCTCGTGCAGTGTGACTTCTGGGTGTCTATAGTTGTGGCCTCGACGGCCAACGCTCCTTGCGGGGGTGCTTCACCAAGTTCAATGTGACTTCTAGGCATCAGTGTATGGGGCGTGCGCGGTCACGATCTGCGTGGAGCACCCTCCTCAGCGCAATGTGACTGCTAGGCCCCGTGGATGGGTATCGCTTGATCACGGTGCCGATCAGGGAGGCTATGGACTGGCGTTGGTTGGCACCAACAATGGCACCTATTCGGGGTGGGGCCTCAGATTGAATCGACCTTCCTTCTTGTGCGGTGGATTCCGTGACCTTCGCAGTCGCCCTGCGGCAGTCTCTTTATTTTTCACTTTAAGCATCAGAACCACTATATGTGGTGCGACACGCAAGGTTTTATGCAACACGTTGCGTCTCTTCCTGTAGAGTCTCGTACGCAAGTTTGATTTAGAGAGGAGGTGAATCGATGGCTTCAAAGTCGTCTGGTGGAAAGCATCGCAGCGCCGAAACTGGCAGGTACGTTACCAAGCGCTACGCAGATCGGCATCCAAACATGATCATCAAGGAATCGAAGTGACTCTTCGGCTGTAGAGGCCGCTTGCGCGCGGTGGCCCCCGCGGCCTGCCATCGGGACCTACTTATCCGGTTTTGGTTGGTAGTGCCTCAATACCTGAGGCCCGATAGCGCACCAAACGCTCCAATTTCGTGAACCTCGGACCCTGACTCCGAATGTTTTGCATATAGGGTGGACGGTGCCACTCTTACTGGTGACGATGCTGATCTCATAGAATAGTATTTAGGTAATCGTCGATCACGAGATCTTGTTTAGTGATTTTTCTGGGCCCTGGTGGGCCTTCTTATTGTAGTCAAGCAGTGACGGGCAGGAGTATGGTGGACCTGTTAGATGATGAACCGTTCGTTCCCTTGTCTGTGCGCGAGGGCAGGCGAGAGCCCTTCGAATTGACTCGCGGAATCCCCGACTATCTGCTGTCCAGCATTGGTTCGTGGGTCGGCGAGTGGTTCCGCGGCCCCTTCATGGAGTTGTCGCGTGACAAGCTCTTGCAGGTCTGCCGATGCTTGCGTATCAACGCCGTGGGCGACAGTGAGCAACTGCTCGACAGACTTGGAAAGATGTCTGTGGTTGATGACGGGTTCACTCTTGACTTGGTTGATCTCCTGCTGTATCTGGGTCACAACGCGGCGGACCTTGACGGCTACCTGCGGGAGGTCAACCATGAATACCGGGTCGCTGATGACTGGCGGCATCTGACGAGACGTGTTGACTCGACGGCTCAGGAGGCCTATCGGCGTGCGGTCACTCCTGCGGATCATGCGTCCGCTCTCCTGTCGCAGGCGTGGGAGAAGGCGTACTCCAGGCATGAGGACCCCGCTGGTGCATGGGATGATGCTTGCGCCGCAGTTGAGGCCCTGCTCAAGCCTGTCGTGTCACCAAAGGACGAAAAGGCGACGCTGGGCAAGATGAAGAAAGCGCTGCGCGATACTCCGCACAAGTGGGGTTGCGCATTGTCGGATTTGGATGGCAGAACCGGGATACAGCGATTTATTGCCGCGCTCGATGTCATCACATACCGTCCTGACCGGCACCCCACCAGCGAGGTCGCAGGGCCAGTGAACATAGAGGAATCACGTATGGTCGTTCTTCAGGCCGTGGCCGTCGTTAACTGGCTCCGAGATGAAGCGCTCTACCCGGTCGTTGGGGACGTGTAGTAGCAAGCTGAGGAAGTCGGTGACGCCACGAACGATCATGGGGGCGTGGCGAGTTAGAACTGATAAGTCACAAGTCTGGGTTTCCTTCCCGATGTATGGTGAAGTCCTCACGTATAACAGCCATGTAATTCGTAGACACATTGTCTACAATGCGGGTAGACATGCACGCCGATTCCGACGAAAGTGACTGCTGTGAGCGAGATCCCCGACTCGGGGGCCACGTGTGGGTAAGCATCCGACTGAGCTATACCGGCATCGGTGAGGCTGGAGGGCTCTCAGCTGCCTGCTGATGGTGGTCTTGCCCGGCATCGTGCCCAGGTAGAGGGCAATCCCTATCTGCAGCGGCAGGCGGCCCGTCGGGGTGGGCCGAAGGCGGACGACTCTCACGATCTGGGGGAAGAACCTCAAGCCTCACCGGATTGGGACAACCGAAGATGACATACGGGGGTGAATGATGTTTAAAAGCATCAGCAAGCGCCTAATTGTGGCGACGGCAGTGCTCTTGGTTGCCACGGCCTGCGGAGGACAGCCCTCTAGTGACATGGGGTCCACCCTCACTCCGAGCATGGAGGCAGCGACGCCAACACCAGCAGAGCTGGTCGAGATTGATCGTCCGACCCGCGTTCTGCGTCCGGGTGGCACTCTTCGCATCGGCGAAGCCACCTACATTCTCGTTCGGCATGAACGGCGGGAAGCTGACAAGATTGTCGAGGACGGCTTCTACATGAAGGCAACGGCCCCAGAGCCAACCACCTGGACTGAGCAGCGGTTCGGTATCGACTACACCGGGCCGAGCGCGTACAAGCAGGTCGAGGATGCGGGTGGCCCTCTTTCCGGGTTCAGCTATGGCGAGACGACCGAGGGGTCTCCTAAGCAGAAGTCGCTCACCGGGCTCACGCCGCTGTATGGGACGCCAGACGGTGGTGCCCCAACTGCCGCAATGGAGGGGTGGATTGTATTCATCTCCGGCCGCCAAGAGCCTATCGACAAGCTGTACTACTCGGCGCCCTGGTTGGATGAGCAGATCTACTGGGACATGGCCGCTGAGCCGACGGGCGACTTCCGACACGGTTGACGCGCTACGCTTCTGTCGTGTCGCATCGGGGCGGCGCGAGTGAGCGAGGGGGGCGGCAATGGCGCTGTTCGGATCGGATTCTTCTAGCGAGTTGCCTTCCGCGCCTATTGGCTACGAATGGGCTGAAGTCATGGTCACCGTGAAGACCTACCCGACGCCTTCGGTGCGCCATGTTGAGACTGTGTGCGTGGCAGGAGTGCGCTTGGACCAGGATCAATCGTCGTGGATCAGGCTTTATCCAATCCCGTTCCGACTACTCGGCGGAGATGATCAGTTCAAGAAGTACCAGCTGGTCACGGTCCCGGTGAGGCACCGTCCTGGGCATGATGCGCGCCCCGAGTCATTCACTCCGGACCTCGACAACATCCGCCTTGGCGAAACCGTGAAGTCGGACCGTAATTGGGCGCGGCGTGCTGAGCGGATGCAGGGCCTCATCGGGCAAGCCACAGTGTGCGAGCTGATCAGGGCGAACCGGGATGCCCGCATGAATGAGCCAGCACCATCCTTGGGGCTGATCAAGCCTAGGGATGTGACGATCACCGTTACAGATGGCAAAGGGTGGACCGCCAAACAGGAGGCGAAAGCAGCCGCTGCCGCCGAGCCTACGCTCCTCGATGAGTATGGCGCCGTACCGACCAAGCTGGAGCCGGCCCCTTACGAGATCAGGTTCAAGTACCGTTGCCAAGATCGCGCTTGCCGAGGGCACGACCAGGCCCTGATTGACTGGGAGGTAGGGGCTGCTGCGCGGAACTGGGTCAAGCGCTACCCAGCGGACAGCATCCCCTACAGGCTGGAAAACAAGTGGAAGCAGATGATCGATCCGGCCCATGACACCTACTTCTACGTTGGCAATCAACACCAGCACAGACAAAGCTTCTCGGTGCTGGGGGTGTGGGCGCCGAAGCTCTAGACGCAGACCAAGTCGATGTTGCTGCCCTCAAGCAGGACATCAGCGACGATGTCGCGGTGACACTGCGAGTGGTCGCGCTCGAAGCACAGTAGCGCGACCGTCCCCTCGTCAAGCAGTTCCATGACGTGCTTGAGGGCCGGTGCGGCAGTATCGCCCTCCACAATGGCGCGATATCGGTCTCTGGATGCGGGAACCCCCTTGCGGAACTCGTCGCGGTTATCTTTCGGGTTGCCGAGTTCGCGGTGGTGAACATACCTGATGCCTGCGGCTTCCAAGGCGTCGCGCAACGCTGATTTGGACATCCCCTTCTTGCGGGAGATCGGAGTGAGTCGCACGTCGACCAAGGCCTGCACATCATGGGTCTTCAGGGCGCGGATCAGTTGATCAACATCTCGGCCTTCGTAGCCAACGCTCACAAGGGAAGGGGAGGAAGTCATGAAATCAGTCTACCGTGCTCACTGTCGGACAAACGCCCGAAAATCGTCAGTGCTTGCCGTCATCATCTAGGCCATGCACCATCTGCTGTGGCGACCGCCGGGGGGGGATGACCGTGCAGGACCTGTGGCGCAAGTGCGACGGGAGCCCGTCGACGGGCCTGAGGCTGAGCAGTACCGGGAGAGTCTGCGGATGAGGCAGCAGGGGATCATGCCAGAGGAGTGTGCCGATCTGCAGTGACATCTATTCCCGGGTTGGCTAAAGGTTTTGCGATGATTCTGTCGATTGGCTACCCAAATGGCTACCTGAGGCCTCGCATGGTCCGCAATGTTCTCAACCCCTAGCCTCGCTTGGCTAGGGTTTTTGTGTTGGAGCGGGCGACGGGAATCGAACCCGCGTGTCCAGCTTGGGAAGCTGGCGCTCTACCATTGAGCTACGCCCGCATGTCGTGTGACTCCGTCACTCTAGCGCATGTCGCCGCAACGGTGAATTCGGGTTCCGCTGCGCAGGTGCGCCCTGGTTCAGCGCCAATGGGTGGCACCGGGCCGGTGATGAGCCATCGCTCCGGGAGGCCAGCAGGAAGGCGGCCCAGTCTCCGTCAGTCGTTCCAGTGGCGGCGAATCCCGTCGGCCACCTGGCCGAAGACCTGGGCGCTGACCCGTCCCGAAGAGCGCCGGATGGCATCTACCTGCACGGGAACGATGCGATCCAGCCGAACCTCGCTCGGTCTGCGCCGGGAATCCCAGTCACCGGCACCGATATCCATCCAGTAGCGACCCGCCCGACGCTCTTGCTCCTCGTCGCGATCATGGTCCTTCGACGTCGCAGGGGTCACCAGCAACCGCCCGCCGTCGGCACCGATGACCAGCGCGGGCCGGTCCTTGCCCTGGCTGGCATCGTCTTCGAAAGGAATCCAGGTCCACAGCATTTCGCCGCTGCGGTGCCCGCCCGGCAGCGATGCTGAATAGTCCATATCGGGGCAACCGGCGTAGTCCCCTGCGTCATCTGACCGATGGTTCGAGAATGCCGAGGTCTTTGTGCGCTGTTCGGTAGGGCGTCGGCCAGTTGGCTCTGACGAACTGCGCTGTGATGACGCATTGGAAGCCTGGGCCATCTGCAACACGGTACGGGCAAATTTGCCGACCAGTCTGAGCCCATTCGCGACGTTCATTCAGGACTCCTCAGATCAACGAAAACGTGGCAGCGGGCCGTAGGGAACATCGGTCACGACCGCTACCTCGGTCGGGCCACTGCCATTGATTTCTTCCCAGGCCTGCATCCAAGCGGCGGCTCCGGGTAGCCACAGCAGGCCGCACCCGATGGCACACAGCAGGAAACCCAGCCATGACCAAGGCAGAACGAAGATCGACAGCAATCCACTGCCCGCCGCGAAGATCCCGGCTCGGCGGGACCAGTCGGCGCCGTGCCAGATGTTGTAGCAGGCCATCGCCGGCATCGTCATCATCACGATGCCGATCACCGCCATGACCGTCACCAGGAAGATCGACAGCCCGGACCCGGGCCGTGGGTCGAACCATGAGATGAGCCACGCGGAGGATGCGAAGTCGGTGATGTTGATCGCCGTCCACCAGTACCAGGCGTAGGTGGCCAGCGACGTGACCGAACCTAGTCCAAACAGGGCACAGATGGTGACCACCAAGAAACTGCGTCGTGGTTCGCCGGTGCGTTCGCTGACCGGGAACCCACCGACGGTCTCCTTGACCGGTGGCAGGGTGTGGATCGGCGACGACGGTTGGTCGCCGATGCCAGCGATCGATTCCTCATGAGGCAGCGTGGCCGTCTCAGGTTCCTTCTGATTCTGCGCAGTGGCGGTGTGAGCAGTATCGTCCACCGGCAAGGGCTCGGTGGCTGTGGCCCGGGCATTGATGGGTGAGGTTTCCGGCGGAACCGATGTCCTCTCGAACAGTCTGCGAGGCCCGTCGGCGCTCGGGGAGTGGGTGACGAAATCTTCGGCCCATTGGGATCGTTCAGGGGCCCGGGTGGGTGGGGCGAGCCGGGACTGGGGTGCCGAAGGTTGCGCTGGGCGGTTGGACGACTCGATTGGGGTGTCGTCGTTCTGCTCGCTCATCTGACCTCCTGGACGCCGTGCATCGTCCAGCCTACCGAACCATTGAGTTCGCCACTGTTCTCAGCAGTCTGGACGCCGGTTGGTGAACCCCCAGAGCCCGAGGGCTGCGAAGAGGATGGCCATGAGGATCCCGAACACCTGCATCCCCAGCGTCAGGCCAGGTCGGTGCGGGCCAACGAATTCACGAACCCGAATAGTCATCCACACGCAGCCGACTACCCCTCCGGCCGAGGCTGCGAGCAGCGTCCATCGGCGAAGTGCATCGGGAGGTGAGCTGCTCCAGCCACGGGACGCTGACAGAAAACGGGCCAAGAACATCGCGGCAGCGATCAAGCTGGTGACGATGAGGATGACCCCGAAGAAACGTGCAATGGGCAACTCGTCAGACACCATCATGGTGGCCGCGATGGCGAGCACCACGAGAACCATAGCCAGCACGGTTGCGATGAACCAGATCCTTGACTCTTTTTCCTGGGTGCGCATGGCAACATCCTGTCATGCACCCGTGCCCGGGTACGGACCGGGACAAATAAGCTTGGCCCATGCCTCATACACGCTGGCCTGTCGTCCTGTTCGACCTCGACGGAACCTTGGCCAACACCGTTCCTGCGATCGTCGCCAGCTACACCCATGCATGGGCGAGCGTCGGGCGTCACATCACTCCCGAGGAGATCTTGCCCACCATCGGACGTACCTTGCGCGACGTGTTCACCGAGCAGGACCCCGCTCATGCTGCCGAACTGGAGGCCACCTACACCGCCCACAACATGGTGCATCTGCCCGAACTCGTCGAGCCCTACGACGGTATGGTCGAACTGGCCACCGACCTGCTGGCATCCGGAGTCACCACTGGGGTCGTTACCTCCAAACGCACCAATGCCGCCGAACTCACCATGCGGTGCGTCGGGCTGCCGGGTGACCTGCCACTGCTGTGTTCCATGGAGGACACCGATGCCCATAAACCCGACCCCACCCCACTTCTGCTGGGCATGACAAAGGCAGGTGGGCGCCCAGAACAGACCCTCTACGTCGGCGACGCCGTCGTCGACCTGCAGGCCGCCAAGGCTGCGGGCATGGCCGGGATTGGGGTCACCTGGGGAGCCGGGAACCCCGAGGAACTGCGAGCCCAACCCAGCGTGGCGGTCGTCGACACTGTCGACGAGCTGCGGGCACTGCTCTTGGGTTGAGAGCCGCCACATGGTGAGGCCCCCACCCGGTTCACCGGATGAGGGCCTCAATCAACGAGAAATAGCTCAGCGGATCACTCGCTGGCGGCTTCCTCGGCAGCCTGCGGTGCTGAGGCCTGCGGCTTCATCGAACCGGTCTCCAAGAACCGCTTGTGGAAACTGAGAGAGCGATCCAGCACGTGCGGGGTATGAATGCCCTTCGACACCTTGAGACCCTGCTCGTAGTAATCCATCAGCTCATCGCGGTAATCCGGATGCGCACAGTTGTTGATGATCAGCTTGGCGCGCTGGCGCGGAGCCAAGCCACGAAGATCGGCCAGACCCTGCTCGGTGATTAGCACCATGACATCGTGCTCGGTGTGGTCGTGGTGGGAGACCATCGGCACGATCGCCGAAATGTCGCCATTCTTCGCCAGCGACGGGGACACGAAGATCGAGTAACCGGCATTGCGGGCAAAATCGCCCGAGCCGCCGATGCCATTCATCATCCTGGTGCCCATGACATGGGTGGAGTTCACGTTGCCGTAGATGTCGGCCTCAATCATGGCATTGCAGGCGATGACGAATAGACGGCGGATGACCTCCGGATGGTTCGACACATCGGAGGGCCGCATGATGATCTTGCCCTGGTAGTCGCGGGCGTGCTCATTCATGTGGTGGGCCGCATCTGGGGACAGCGAGAAGGAGGTCGCCGAGGCGACGTCGATCTTGCCCGAATCGATCAGATCGATCATGCCGTCCTGGATGACCTCGGTGTAGGAGGTCATATGCTCGAATTTGGACTCCTTCAATCCCGCCAAAACAGCATTCGCGACGTTACCCACACCCGACTGCAGCGGGAAAAGGTTCTTAGGCATGCGCCCGGCCCGCACCTCCAATTCCAGGAAGTCGAGCATGTGGGCGGCGATGGCCCGGGAATCATCGTCGAGTGGCTTGAATGGCGAGTTGCGGTCCGGATCGCTGGTCTTGATCACCGCGATGATCTTCGACGGGTCGACACGCAAGGTCGGTTGGCCAATGATCGCGCCCGGCTGGGAGATCGGGATCGGCGAACGGAAGGAGGTGATGTCCATTCCGTAGTAGATGTCGTGCAGACCGTAGAGATCTTCTGTCTGCCAGTCGTTGACCTCGACGATGACCTTCTTGGCGTTGTCGAGGTAAGTGCGGTTGGCGCCAACCGACGACGACGGGACGATTTCGCCCTCGGTGGTGATTGCGGTTGCCTCGACCACAGCGAAATCCATCTCGCCGAAGAAGCCCATGTTCACATATTTCGGGCCGTGCGACAGATGAGTGTCGACGTAGTCGGTGGTGCCGTTGTTGATGGCGGTTCGCATATGCGGATCCGATTGGTACGGTACACGCAGTGCGACCCCACCGGTGTCTGCCAGCGCTCCGTCGAGTTCCGGGGCGGTGGATGCGCCGGTGAAGATCTTGATCCGGAAATCCTCACCCTTCTCCTTGGCCTCGGTCAGCCTCTTGGCAAGGGCAACAGGGAACTCCTTGGGGTAACCGGCTCCCGTGAAGCCGGAGAATCCGATGCTCGCACCGGGGGTCACCAAGGCGGCGGCCTCCTCGGCTGTCATGATCTTGTCCCTGAACGCCTGGTGCCTGATGCGCTCCGACATGCTTCCTCCTCGTTGATGGCTTGGCAAAAGGTTATCTGCCCCGGTGCTCGTCCGAAGCGCCGGGGCCCGGTTCGGCAGTCACATGCTCATCTTGGCAGCTGAGCGGTGGGCCGGATGACGAATCCGGTCCGCAACTTCGGGGTGAAGAAGGTCGACTTCGGGGGCATCAACAGCCCCTCGCGCGCGGTGCGTTCGATCTCCTCCAGCGAGGTGGGACGGATGAGTACGGCTGCGGTGTGGTCACCAACCATCTCCAGGATCTCGTCGAGGCCATGCTGGTAGGAGACCTCGGCCTTTGACCCGGCCAGGGCATGTTCCAGCCAGGCTCCGTCCAGGTTGCGCACCCCGTCGAAAGCACCCGGGAGGGGAATCATCCACTCGGCCCGGCCCTGGGCATCCATCAAGATGAGACGGCCTTCCTCGACCATCTGAGCCAGGTGCGACGGGGTGGGGCGTCCCTTGATCGGCTCGAAGCTGAAGGAGCCGGATAGGTCGTTGTGCAGTTGGGCGAATGGAATGCCGTCGTAGAAGCGGTGGATGGCCTCGATCGACAGCTGGTCGTCGACCAGTTCGTTGATGAAGGTGAGTGTGTACTCGGCGGCGGTGTCCGTGTGCCCGGTGGCCTTGCGCACCATGTCTCGGTACTCGCGGGAGATGTGGTAGCGATGATGTCCGTCGGCGATCAATACATCGTCGGAACCAATGAGGGCGGAGATCTCGGCGATGCGTTCGGGATCAGTGATCTTTTCGATGCGGTGGGTGACTCCGTCGACGACCAGGGAACCCATGATCTCCCCGGGGGCGGCCAGGGCCGCGGTGAGCCCCTTGGCCAAGGCTAGTCCCCACACTGGGGAGAGGTTCGCTGCGGTGGCGATGGTCAGGTCGAGGCGGTCGGTCTTGGCTTTCTTCGTTGTGCGCTCGTGGGGAAGCACCCCACCGGCTCCCTCGTCGACGACCTCCAGCCCGCCCAGCACACCGGAGATGGTGCGCGGTTTGCCGGTGGCGTCGACCAGGTCCATCCGGTAGATCAGAAAACTTGGGGTCTCGTCGCGTACCAGAACACCGGCGTCCAGCCACTCGTGCAGCAGGGCGGCGGCCACCTCGTAGCGGTCGGCCCCACCACGGGGGACATCAATCCAGGTGATGTTGTGCTCCGAGCGATGGTTCAACTCGTCGATGTCATCATCGGAGAGAACATCGTAGGGAGGCGCGATGACGTCGTCCCAATTGGATGACGACGCGTAATGGATGGCATGGAAGGGTTCAAAAGCTGGCACGGCTCCACGCTACCGAACCGACTGGGATCGGCGAGGCAACAAGCAAAAACTGCTGACCCGGGCGTGGCGATTCGTGGGTTTTTCTCACCAGGGTGACCGATGGGGCCGTCCACGAATGACGTAATGCCCATGGTGGTCTGGACCACCATGGGCATTACGCCTCCGGCGAGGGGTATCCCGCGATCGCGTCGTGCCGAACCTGAGGCCGCGGCACCGGGCCAGGCAGGCTCAGCCTTCGGTGACTTGGGAGGGATCTGGGGCCTGTATGTTTACCGGGGCCCCCGGCTCCGTTATGTCGAGGGTGTATCCGCTCCCTGTCACGTGTTTTAGGATGCCGTTCATGTCGACGTAGACATCTGCGCCGAGGTTCGGATTCGAGGACTGGACGACGAAATGCCGAACCTGTGTCCCATCCTCAAGAACCCCACCGCCATCGGTCTCCCGCGCCGTCGCATCATCGGGCAACAGGAAATACCCGATGTAAGGATTGTCTGCATCGCTGAGGGTTGGGCGCTTGAGCCACCCTGATCCATTAAGGGCCTTCGTATACATGAATCCATCGGTGAAGATGTACTCCCTTGTGTCGGTGCCCTTGGTCTCGACGATGTGGAGCTTGTGGTTGCTCGGGTCGGAGAGATCCACCTCAATGATGGAGGTCTCCTCGGTGTGGGACCCACCCGGGTTTGGGATGAAGTCGGTCAGACCCTCGGCCTTGAATGTCCCGACATCCTGCAGTGCTGCGCGAATGTCGGCGACGAGGGTGTCTGCCTGCACCGAATAGGACTTGGTAGCTGGGGTGGGCGAGTTCTGCATTGGTGAGGAATCCGATGCCACGTCACTGGCCCTGGTGGGCGACGGCGGAGTGGACGCTGCCCCACCGCATGCGGTCAAGGCGAGCAGGGCGAGAAGCGAGACGGTGGACAGCCTGGACAATTCTTCCTCCTGGGAGCGAGTACCCGGCCAATAACCTATGCCCTTGTGGGGTGAACCGAGGCGATCTGGGTGCGCTATCTTCACAAGATCACGACAGACCGGGGTTGTGCTCGGTTCGATGCTGTGACCAGCTGGGCTGTTTCCCATGCCTCTTGGCGCATCGTGATCCGTGGGTTCCCATGCACGGGCAGTGAACGGTCACGCCACGCAAGAATGCCGGGTGCCGTCGCAATGACGACACCCGGCGCACAAGATCTCAGTGATGCGCAACACTCGCGATCAAGGCCGAATAAACTCGCCGACCAGGCGCGAGGTACGCAACAAGATCAGCCTTGGGTCACTTCGGAGGGATCGGGCTCGGTGATGGTGACCGGCTCGCCGTAGTTGCCGAAGGTAATCGTCTCACCCTGGAAGGAAACTTGAGCAATGTAGCCCTCTTCAGTCAGCCAGTAGGAGGCACTGTCGCCACCCTCGGTGAGGTCATACTTGACCAGTTCCTTCCCATCAATGGTCTCCTTTCCGGCCTCGGTGACCGTGATGTCCTCAGGCACCTGGAAAAGGCGGGTGACCCTATCGGACTCGGCGGTGGATGAGGTCCAGGTGGTGTCGCCGGGTGCCTTGACGTACTTGGTGCTACCAATTCGGATCTCCTCCGACGTCTGGCCCTCCCGCTGGCGGGTCATATGGGATTTGATGACGTCTGGGGTGGTGATGTCGTAATCGATGTGTGCGATGATCTCCGCGCCACTGCTGGTGGTGAAGGTGCCGTCAACGGTGAAGGTGCCGGCATCTTCCATGGCTGCCTTTACATCTTTACCGAAGCTCTCAACGCGGATCTCGTGTTTCTTCTTGCTGGGCTGAGTGCTGGAGGCTTCCGGGGAGGACGAACCGTCGTTTCCGGAGGTGGAGCCTGAGGAACCGCAGGCGCTGAGTGCCAGCAGGCCCACCAAGGCGAGGCAAAGTGCAGTCTTTTTCATCGGGGTGACTCCTGTGTTGTTGGGGGGAGGAACGATTCCACCGTAGATGGTGTGGGGGTCGCTTCACCTCGATCGACGAAATGAGGTGACCCTCTTCGGGAATTCAGCCCTGGGTAACTTCGGAAGGATCTGGAGCCTGAATGTTGACAGGCTCCCCGAAACCGGAGTAATCGGTGTTGATCGATTCGATGGTGGTTCGCACCGGGCGACCTTTCGTATCGATCCAGTAGTCCATTGGGCTGCCCAGGATCGGATTCATGACTTGGTAATGGGTAGTTTCGATGCCGTTGATGGTTTCTGGGCCGATCTCGGTGGCCGTGGTATCCTCGGGCAGCGTGAGCGCTGCTGCAGCCTCGGCGGTTTCGGCAGTTCGGGAAGACCACTTGTCGGCTCCGGGGAGTTTCATGTAGACGGTCTTGCCGATCATGATCGTCTCCATCGTCTGACCATCGTCTTTGTTGGATGTGACGTGGACCTTCATGTTCTGAGGGTCGGTCATGTCGTATTCGATGTGGACCGTGGAGGTAATGGTCTGGCCATTGAAGTCGACGGAGGAGGTGCTATCTGAAACGAAGGTGCCGGTCTTCTGCATCGCGTCAATTAGCTCATGGGCGAAGTTATCCGGGTCGATGTGCTTGCTTGCGGCGGAAGAGGCCTCGGCAGAAGCTGATCCGGTTGAATCAGTTCCGGTGGAATTTCCGCAGGCACTGAGGGCGAGCAGCCCGGCAAGTGCCAGGGCGACGAGGGACTTGGGCATGGAGGAGCGCTCCTTCTCGAGACGTTAGCTTCCCCGAAGGTATCGTCCCGGGGTTTCATGAAACGTTCCGGGGCCGGGAGAGAGTCCGAATCGTGACCTGATACGCCCCTGCGCGGCAATAGCGTCTGCTGTCGTGTCGTTCTCACATCGTTTAGGAGACGATGATGGGGAGGGCGCGGAGATTTTCCCAGGGATGGTGCTATCCCTGAGTCACCTGGGCAGGATCAGGCTCGTTGATCTCGACTGGATCCCCGTAACCGGTGTAGCTGATCACCAGCGGGGAACCATTGGTTGTGGTGATGGTCAGCCGGGGAAGATCGTCGTTGTCCAGGTAGAGGTCGATGGTGGCCGGGGATGCGGCGTAGCGGTAGTGGTGCAGTTTGCGACCCGAGATCTTCTCCCGGGCGACGTAACTGCCGTCGGTTCCATCGGGGAATAGGACCGTCGGATCGGCCACGGTGTCGGTCTTCGTCCACAGCGCGTCGTTCTGCCGGGTCCAGGTGGTCAATCCAATGACGATCACCTCCAAGGTCTCACCGTCGGAGGTGGACACCAAGTGCATGCGATGTTCGTCGGGATTGGTGAAATCGTGGCGCGCGGTGGTGTCGGTGACCCGGACCCCGTTGGCCCCGGTGAGTTCGGCATGTGAGGTCGCGGTGAAAGTGCCCGCCTTCTGCATGGCGGCGGAGATCTTGTTCAGCAGCTCACCGGTGGCGACCGGGCCGATCTGGCGGTCGGAGGAGATGGTGCGGGCCGTCGACGGGTCGATCGGCTCATCGGAATCGGGGCCGCAACCGGTGAGGACGAGTGCCGCGACGACAGTGGCAGTGGCAAGCTTTCGCATGGGACCTCCTGGTCGCGAGGATACCCGGCGCGGGCTGGTTCAGGTCAGGGCAACGGCGAGCACCCCGAGCGACAGGAAGATCTCGGTCACCCCCAGTTGTTTCGCCGAGAAACTGGCGGCGCGTTGGGGGGCGGTCATCCAGGTGGTGCGCGCCAAGGTGATCGCGAAGAATACTGGCCAGGCCAATGAGAGGTGTTGGACAAGCACCAGCGCCGTGCTCGCCAGCACCAGCGTGTGCCAGGTGCAGGTGCGACGTCGAGCCCGGGGGAGCCCTCGTTCGCGGATCATCGCCTTGATGTGCCACACAGTGCCGGCGAAATGGGCAAACATCCAGCACAGCACCACGAGGTCGGGAGCGGCCTGGGGCCATTCATTGAGGATTTGCCCGGGGCAGTGGAAGCGGATGGCCAACCCGACCCCGCTGGCTAATGCGACGGTGGCCAGCCCGCTACTCACATCGCGCTCCCGGTGGTGGGCTGTCTGTCGAATGGCCCAAAAGAACAGGGGAGCGGCCACCATTAGCCACCATGCCAGTCGCCAGGCGCCCAAGACCAGCGCCAGGGTTGCGAGTACTGCGGTGAGCGCCGAATAGGTGATCAACGGACGATGGAGGTTCTGGCGTCGTGAAACAGGGGAGCGCAGGAACAAAGTGAGGGTGTTGAAACCGAAATAGGCACTCAGCTCGGCGGCGGCCAGCGGGATCAGCCATGCTCCGGCGACCTCTGCCCGGCAGGCCAGAACTGTGCCCACGATGAACGGCACGATGAGCATCGCCCATGCCCCGTGCTGCCGGGGTAACCATGCCGCAGGTGGTGCCATGCGGGTGAACCTACCGGACCTTTGAGGTGGCGCGAATCCGCCGATGGTCCATGCCCGCAGGAGCCCAGGGTGATTTCGTTCATGGCGAACGCGTCGGTGCCCGGTGGTCATCGCGGATGGCGCACACGTACCGATCTGGTGACCGTGTAACCGCTTTCCCTGGTGATCTCGGCGGTTGGCCCCGCTAGCCGGGTCAGGTGTGCGGCCCAGGGTAGGTGGGAGTTCGCCACGCACCACAGCTCGCCGTCGTCGCGCAGTAACCGGGCGGCTTGGCGGAACAAACCAATCGCCGGGGTGGAATCCTTCGCTGTTCCGCGATGGAAGGGTGGATTGGTCACCACGATGTCAACGCTTGCCGCGGGCAGGTGGTCGAGGCTCCGGCTCCAGTGGGTGACGACATCGAGCCCGGTGCAGGTGCGCATCGTCGAGTCGATGGCGGCTGCAGAGACGTCGAGGGCATGGATGGTGCTGCCGGGCCAGGAATGCGCGGCAAGGGCAGAGAGGATCCCCGATCCGCAACCCATGTCGACGACGGTGGTTGCCGGGGGAATCTGGTCGAAGACCTCCAGCAATACCCGGGTGCCTTTGTCGATACGCCCGGCGGCAAAGGTCGCCCCGTGCCACCACAGGTCGAGGGGCTGCGCTCCGATCTCGACGATGCCGTGTCGAGGCCAGGTGATCGTGCTTCGTCGTGGGCCGGAGGCGACCAGGGCACGGCACTTATCCTGCCCGCGGGATGCGTGGAAATCCTGGAAATGGGCTTGCAGAACGGGATTCATCGCCAGATTCAGATACTTGTTGCGCTCTGCGCACACCATAACCACCTGCTCGGTGCACCATCGGGAGATGAGTTCGGCGTATTCATCAAGTGCACCCAGCGACCTGGGCAGCCGTAGCCACACCAGGTCGACGTCGGCCAGGGCCTCGTCGAAATGCTCAATGAGCAACTCGGGGGCGACCAGTTCTGCATCCCGAATGTCGTCGCACCACACCGACACAGCATCGGCTCGTCGGGTCGCCTCCACCACCAATCCCGGCGCATCGATCACCAGAATGTGGGTGGCCTTGGCGGGGGAGTTGTCCGCGGTGATGCGGTCGACGGGATCCATGGCAACGATTGTGCCTGGTGGGCGGCGCGATGCCGTGGTGAGTCCCGTCGTGATTCTCGCGGTGATGCGCCGACTGGGCCTGGGATGACTGGTGATGGCGCAGATGACGCGGCAACTCACCTGTTCTCCGGATTTCACCGATGGCATCCTGCGCTATGGTCTGGGCATGTCTGCCACACAGCTGCAGGTCCATGTCATCGCCGATAGTTCTGGGGAAACCGCGGTCCGCATGGCTCGCGCGGCTGCGGCCCAGTTCCCGCACACGCTGACTACCATCGTGCGCCATACGCGCATCAAGGATGCCGAGCACCTGTTGCGTGTTTTCGACGAAATCACCGATGCCCGGTCTGGTGAGGAACCAGTCCCGGTGATGATCTTGTACACCATGGTCATGGACGAGATGGCCGCGATGGTTGCACGTTACTGCGACGACAAGCAGATTCCCTGCGCCGACTTGTTCAGCAGCACGATCCGTGCTTTTGAGAAGGCCACCGGTGTGCATGCAGATGCGGCGCCGATGCGCCCGGTGGCGGTGGAGGCCGATTACTTCGACCGGATCTCGGCTATGGAATTCGCTGTCCGCAATGACGACGGAATCATGCCGACGGCCCTCGCCGAATGCGATATCTGCCTGGTGGGGGCGTCGCGTTCGGGCAAGACCCCGCTGTCGCTGTATCTGGGCTATGTCGGCTACAAGACGGTCAATGTGCCGCTGGTACCGGGTATCGCTCCGCCCGAGGAGTTGTTCAGCATTGAGCGGTGGCGGATCGTGGGGCTGACCATCGACGCGGAGCGCTTACTCCAGATCCGCACTCGCCGAGCGAAGTCAATGGGTGGTTACGGGACCGCAGACGGTGGTTATGCCGATCTTGCCAAGATCTATGACGAACTCGATGAAGTCTCTCGCATCCAGCGTTCCCTGGGCTGCCCGGTGATCGATACCACCGGTCTGGCTTTGGAAGAGGCCGCCGCACGGGTGACCGATCTGGTGGAGGAGCGGGCTCGTAAGGCCGGGAAGCGCCTGCGCAGACCCCCGGGGACGATGAAGCTGAAGCCCTGAGGGGCAGGCCCGCCTCGGGAGGTCCTGGCTTGCCTGTCCGGTTCCTCCTGGACTGCTTGATGGGGGCAGTGGAGTTCGCGGAGCGATTCTTGAGGCGGATGGCGCAGTATCCAGTCACGCACCCGTGATGGGTGGAAAGAGCAGATGGGAAGGCTGCGCGGCCCGGGTGTTTTGCTAAAGGCCGGGCCGGTGCTCTGGGTTCTCTGGAGCTCAGAGGGTGTACCACTCGCCCCAGGCCTCAAGCGTGTGGGTGTCGCCTGAGCGGAGGGCATCGGCTACGTCTCGCACCAGGTCGTGGCGCGGATCTTCCTCCCGGCGCAGGCGCTCCAGATTGGGCTCGAATGACCAAGATCCGGTCGTCACCCCCGCGGCCAGCAGGTCTCGTAGTTTCTCACCGGACTCGCGCCGGTGCTCGGGTGAGTGCGCAAAGAGGTAGAAGTGACACTCCGCGACGAGGGGTTTCTCGTTGGGACCGGCGAGAGACAGAGCCCGTGTGGCGAGGGTGATCGCGGCCTCATCCTGACCGGTTGCGAAAAGGAGTTAGCCTATTTGCCGAGATTTCTGGTGTTGGTGGGGTCGGTTTTGATGGCTTAGTGATGGTCGCCCCGGATGGTCCACAGGAAAATGGCGTAGGCGCCGAGGATTTGGGTGTTGGTGGGGTCTGCTTCGATGGCACGCTCGAACATGTCTCGGGCTTGGTCGTGGTTGCCCTGGATATCTGTGAGGAAGATGGCATAGGCGCCGAGGTTTTTGGTGTTGGTGGGGTCTGCTTCGATGGCACGCTCGAACATGT
>NZ_KE340297.1:344617-507183 GCF_000413315.1 Propionibacterium sp. oral taxon 192 str. F0372 | reverse complement strand
GTGTGAGGAAGGTGGCGTAGTTGCCGAGGTTTTTGGCATCTGTGGGGTCTGCTTTGATGGCTCGTTCGTACATTTCTTGGGCGCGGTCGTGGTTGCCTTGGGTATCGGCGAGGAAGACGGCGTAGTTGCCGAGATTTTCGGCGTTGGTGGGGTCTGCTTCGATAGCCCGTTCAAACATATCTTCGGCCCGATCATGATCAGGAAATATATGTGCGAGAAAGAAAGCGTAAAAACCGAATAAATTCGAGTCTGGAGTTGCTTTGTTTGTGAATTTTTGAAGGAATATATCTGCTTCTTGGAGGGTTCGCTTTGCGACGGGGTTGTCGTGGTCGAGAGCCCCATGCGTATACATTGCGAAGGATATGGCGAGGGCCTGGTGAGGAGTGTGTTCGGCGCTCGCCATTGCTTCTAGAGTTTTCTGGTTGAGGGGCCAGTCTGCCTCGTCGGCGACAAGATCTAACACCTCCCATTTGTCAGAGCCTGTTTGACGTATAAGGGAGACGGTGTCATTTACCTCCTTTGAAGCCCATTTCCAAGCCTTTTTCCAGTTCGGCTCATCCCAGGCGATGTCATCCTTGAAGGCCAATGCAACTTTCTGCAGCTGTGCCTTTGTCGCAGGCCCCAGGCCAACTCGTCTCCAGTCCGCCGCTGCTCTTACCAGGGCATACCCCCATAGATGCCGTTCCAGACCCTCTGCTAACCTTTGGCGGACTGCTGGGGCACCTCCGAGCAGCGGAGCGAGGCCAACATTCCTCACAGTGGCGGCTAGATCCGCATAACTGCTGTTTCGCAGGGCGATTTGTTCGTTCTCGGTCAGAAGAGAAGCCACTCGAATTATGGTGAAACGGTTGACGACATCCCATCCGGGCAGTTTGTCTTTAGCCCCGTCACGCCATGGCCTGTAACTCGACTGCATCATCGTGGCAATGACGATGCAGGAGTCTTGGATCCACGCCTCGAGTTGCCCTAGTGACAGTGTTTGATTGGACAGGAATCTATCGACATCATCGAGTATGACAATCCACCCGCGCTTCGGGCCCCGATCGGCATCGATGAGACGTTGTATGTCATTAATTTCTTTGGGGAACCATACTGGCGTGGAGGGATAATTTTTGCGTACGGTCTCCACCATGAGGCGTGTTTTACCAGACATGGAGGGGCCGACTAAAAGAGTGGGCGTGTGATTCTCGATCGCCTGGATAAGTTCCTTTTGTGCATCCCGGGGCAGGAATTCCGAAACGTCGTGATCGGAAGTGTGGACTCGCAGCGCTTCGAGGTCTTTACCGACGAGCGAGTCATGAATTCCGGAGGGTTCTGCTACACGTTGATCTTGTGATTTCTTGGATGTCCAGTCTCGCAATTCCTTTATGAGGGTAGGGCATAATATGCTTCCGGCAAGACTGCCAAGAACTGGCCATGGCATTCCCAGCTTGGCGACAAAGGGTGCTAAAGCCCCCAAGACCGCACCTATGAACAGAAGAACGAGCCACCACACGGACCGGCCCGGATCTGTCGAGCGGTTCGCCCGCTGAGATCGCCATCGCACCCCGAGCCCCTTTCATCAATCCACTGCCAAAAAGTTTACCGTGTCCTCGCTCCTCGCGCAGCCCTTCTATCGCGCGGGCGACGCCACCACCATCGTCGACCTGGCCCGTGCCACCGGACACTCACGCTTCTTCGTCATCGGAGTTGGCGTTGATATATCCTCGGCGTTTTCCCGGTCATACTGACCGGGCTCCATTGATGAGAGAACACTCGGTACAGGGCACGAGTGCTGATCGCGAGGTTATCCAAGAAGACGTGAGCGTGCCGCAGCACCGTCACGCTGGAAGGGTTCGCTTAGCTGTCAGCTGAGAAGCTACGTTGCGGTATCCACGAGGGGAGTTGTTTGTCGCTGCAGGTTTTGGTCCGGCTGGATGATGCGGCTGCAGCCGTCCTGGTTGCCGATTCACGGCTTGATGTACACGTATCCTTGCGCCATGTGCTCGGCGATGACAGGCACAGCCGCCCAGATCGGGGTGATCCACCCTGGGAGGGTGTCAGGGTGAATGCCGTGGTTACTCATCGAACGCTCACAGATCTCGAACCGCGCACCAGCTTGCGCGGCACGTTCCATGGCCGTCGTCCAGTCATTCGAGCCCTGGACCGCGTAGATCGCGGTTCCGTTGATCATGACGGTCACGTGTCCGGCGAGGCCCAACTCGGTGAGATTGCCAAGATTGCTGAGCACCGCGGGCCAGCGGTCCGCCTGCGTGATGTGAAGAAGGTACCGGGGTGCATCCATGAGGCCACGTTACGCGTCGACCCCACCGGTTGGTGAGTGATTCATCTCGTGAATGGATCGTTGCGGCCGAAGAAGACTCAATGCAATTCATGGGTGGCGTCACCCTGTGCATTTGTTTGCTGCGACAGCCCCAGGGTGGTGCACACCTCTACTGGCTCACGAAGAAAGCACGCCTGTTCGCCCGCCGCAGCACCCGCAGGATTCCGGGGCCCAGAAAGGCGATCGTGACGACATTGGTTACCGCCCGGCCAGTGTTCCACCCGGTGCCCGTGGCGAGTTCGTAGATCAAAAAGACATGCAGATTGTGCAGCTGCGATGCGCCGGGATTCCATGACAGCTCCCCGTAAGCTCCGGTGGTATAAGGCCAGAAGGCGAAATCCATGATCGTCCCGTAAGCGAAGGCGATCACCGCGCCGAAGACACACAGCATGACGATCTCCGCCCTCCCGCGCACGAGGCGATGTCGCCCATTGGGCAACAGCCCGGCCAGCAAACCGACATAACCTGTGGCAATCATCTGATAAGGCAACCACGGCCCCACCGCGGCCACCAGCAGAGCCGAGGTGAACATGGTCAGCACGCCCTGGATGAAACCGAAGGCCGGGCCGAATACCCGTCCACCCAACACCACAAGGAAGAACACCAACTCCACCCCCGCGGTTCCGGTACCCAACGGTCGCAGCACCGTGCCGACCGCGGTCAGTACCCCCAGCAGGGCGAGAGCCTTCACATCAATGTGGTCGCTGGACAGGTCGACCATCACCAGCACCGCGATGACAGGCAGAATCGCCCCGAAGATGAACGGCGCCTGGGCGGAGAACTGGGCGATCCCCGACGGCGGCACCAGCAGCGGCCAACCGAAGGCCAACAATCCTGCCCCGGCCGCGACGACCAGCATCACCACCGACCGGGCCCGCAACCGGATCGCCCGCGACGAACTGCCCCCGGTGATCATGATCCCAGGGCTGGTGCGGTCGGAGGTGTCGGTGGTCATGGCATGATCCCGTCGATGTCGGCGACGGTCAGCGCCTGCCTGGGAGCCAAGCAGCGCGCCACCTGGGGAGCGTAGGCGGCAGACGAAACGACGACCTGCCTGGTGGGGCCATCAGCGACAAACTCGGCATCGGCCATGATGAGGGTCCGATCGGTGGCGACTGCCGTGAACTCGACATCATGGGTGCTCACTAAAACGGCCCTTCCCTGCTCCGCGAAACGGCGCAGTATCGCCGCCAGTTGTCGTTTCACCTCATAGTCCAGCCCGCGAGTCGGTTCGTCGAGCAGCAATACTCGCGCATCAGCCACCAACTGGATCGCCAGCACCAATGCCAGCCGCTGCCCCTCAGACAAGTCGTGCGGATTCGCCGACCGGTCAATGTGGATCCCCAGCGAATCCAGCAGCCGATCTGCACTGCCCGGCGCGACCTTGGCATCGGCATCGGCCTGGGCCAATTCGGCGGAGACCGTCGGCAGATACAGCAGATCCGAGGCGGTCTGCGGCACCAGGGTGATCACGCTCCTGGCCTGCGACGGCGACAACCGGCGCGGATCGGTGCCACCCACCGTCAACTCGCCGGTGGAACCCAGCCCGCCTTGCAGCGCCCACAACAGTGACGACTTCCCGGCCCCGTTGCGTCCCATCAGGGCGGTCACCTCACCGGCATGCAGCTGCAGGCCGACCTCGTGCACGGCCACCACGGGCCCGTGATGCACCGACAGGTGATCGGCCGATAGCAGCACCTCGCCCGGGCAAGATGCCTGCACTGGCTTGAGAATTACCTTGTCTCGCTCAGATTCAATGCGCCTGCGTGTGTCCCGTACTGACAACGGAACCCGCTGCCAGCCCAGGACTGCGGCTAGATCCGCCAATGGCGGGCGCACGTCACAGCGTCCCAGCACATCACGGGGGTCGCCGGCGATCACCGAACCGTCGCCAGGAACCCACAGCACCCGGTCGGCATTCTTCATCACCCGCTCGATCCGGTGCTCGGCAAGCACGACGGTCAACCCGGCATCCAAAACCAGCCCGGTGATGGCCGCCAACACATCGGCGGCTGCCGTCGGGTCCAGCGCCGAGGTGGGCTCATCGAGCACCAGCAGCTGCGGTCCAGCCGCCAGCACCGAGGCGATGGCCACCCGCTGCTGCTGACCTCCGGAAAGGGCTCTTACCGAGCGTCGCCGCAAATCTCCTATGCCCATCAGGTCGAGGGTCTCCTCCACCCGTTTGCGCATCGTCGTGGAATCCACCCCGAGCTGTTCCATTCCGTAGGCGATCTCCTCCTCCACGACGTCGGTGACGAACCCGGCCAGTGGATCCTGGCCGACGTGACCCACCAGTTCTGCCAGATCACGCGGATCGTGGCTGGCGGTGTCACGTCCGGCGATCCTCACTCGCCCCGACAAAGTGCCCCCACAAAACCGTGGCACCAAGCCGTTCAGGGTGCCCAGCAAGGTGGATTTGCCCGATCCAGTGCGCCCCACCACCAAGGCGAGCTCTCCCTCCGGAATCTCCAGGTTCACATGGGACAACACCGGTGAAGAGGCTTCCGGATGGGTGATGATCAAGTCGTCGATGTCGATGAGCATTACATGTCCTGTCCACGCAGACACAGGGCCGGTCTCAGCGAGGTGACCAGTGGATCGGCGGGTGTTGCAGTACCAAGGAGCGGGGCAGCTGCCGGGGTGAACAACGCCGGTGATGCGGCCAGGCAGGCAACGGCAATCATCAATGGATCGAAGCCCGGCACCGGATGGTTGCTCGGATCGGTCGTCCACGCATCCAGTAGACGAGACAACACAGTGATAGAGGCCGCCACCCCCAGACCGACCGCGGTCAGACCCCACTCGACCCCCCGCCACGGATCGGGACGATAACGGCTCACAATGATTCCGCGCCCCGCCAGATGGATGCCGGTGAGTGCGAACACCAGACCTGCGGCGCCCAATCCAGCCCCGGTGCGCACAGAAGTATTGGTCAGCACCAGATACACCCCGACCGGGATACAGGCGCAGGCGCAGATCAGCAACACCGGGGTGAGTGGGGAACTCCTTCGCCCGCCGGTGCGCCCGAACCCCCGGGATTCCATCCCGGCGGCCAACGACAACGAACGATTCACCGCATCCTCCAGGGCAGGAACGCCGATGCGCACCAATTGCCGCATGCCGGTGGGCAGTTCCCCGCGAAGCCGTTGGGCACGGCGGATCCGGGCGATCGACTCGGCCAGCTGTGGCGCGACGGTCAGGGCGATCACCACCGCGACCGACAGTTCATGCAGGGCAGGGGGAACCGAGCGCAGGCTCCGGCGTGGACTGGCCAGCGAAACGGCCACCCCCAAACAGATGATCATCGATGCCAGCTGCAAGGCATCGAACAGGGCCAGAGCCAAGGTCTCGGCCGCCACCGGGCCCCCGATTCTGATGCCCGCCATCCAATTAGGCAGATGCACCTGCGGCAAGGTGAACAGGATATGACCCGTGCTTGTGGCCGAAAAGCACACCGCGAAAACCATCCGGATCGCGACGACGATTCCGCCGATCGCCACGTACAGGCCCAAGGCGCGGTTCCAGGGTTCCTCGCCACGCCGGGCCAAGGCGACGGCAATGGCCGCAGCATCAATGGCCAGCAACTGCCACGGGTTATCGGTCAGGTTCACGGCGACGGTCAAGCCGATCGCCCACAACCACCACCCCCAGGGGTGCACCGCCCGGCCGACCATCCGTTGATCGACCGGGTGAGGTGCTGAATCCCTGGTCAGCTCCGTGTCCTGGGTGGGCATCGGAGCTCTCATTGCCGGTTGGTCCTCAGCTCGCCTGCTGGGTGCCGCTGCGGGAACGCCGGAACCCGGCGAAGCCCAGAACAGCAACCACGACGACAGCTGCTGCGATGATCCAACCGATCATCCCGGAACTCTTGGCAGGCTCCTCGGTCTTGTCCGGCGCCTGGCTGGCCTCGTTGCTTGGTGCGGTGGCGGAGAACTCGGTGGGCAGGGCAGCCACCATGGTGTCGGTGCCCGGGTTGTTGTAGTACCAGCCCTCGACCGAACCCGCAGCTGGCTTGGAATCGTCGGCGCCAGTCACTGAGAAGGTCCATGGATTCACCTGGGTGGTTGAGCCCTCCACAGGGGTGGTGGTCCAGTAATTCCAGTAGTTGCCATCGAAGGTGGCGGGCACCTCGGTCGGCACTCCGTCGATCTGGCTGATCAACGAATTGGCTGTGGACAAATCGGCTCCGATTTGTTTCAGGGCATCGGTTCCCGAGGTGGGCGCGGTGGCGCAGCCCTGTTTGTCGAGGGCGGTGCCGTTGTTGAACTCGGCTGGTGCCTGGACGACGACCCATACATTGCCTGCGGAGGTGCATTCCGCCATGGTGGTGGGGTCGGCGTGGGCGGGGGTGACGGGGACAAGGGCGAGGGCGCCAAGGACTGCTGCGGCGCCGAGGGATGCGAGGTGGATGCGGGTGTTGGTCATCTGTTGTCCTTACACTCTGTGCGACGCGAGGCAGGACTGATGTCCGCACCCGCAGTCCGCGACGGGTTGTGCGTGACATGACGGGTTCTCCGACTCGACGACCAGGGTCGTCTCACGGTTGCGGGTCAGTTCTGGAATCGCACCAGATTCCCCCGAGATGTGAGCCCTTCAACCCTAACCTGTGACCGACTGGCTCGGCATCTGAACGTGAGTTTTGATGAGTACTCGACGCAATCGGTTCTGCATAAGGAGCGCCAGGCCGGGGAGAGCGACATCATTGACCGCCTTGATCAGACCTTTACGAGGCGGATGGCCTGCACCGGCATCGCCACGTGAAAGGGCATGGAAGGTACCGCAAAGTGATGGTTTCCGTGGAAAATCACCATGCCACCCTCCCGAATCGGGGCCATGACAGGCACAATGGGGAGGTGGCCAGAACCACGGACGGCTGTCGATGATGCAGACGGCCGCGAGGACGTGAATCAAAGGAGAGCGCGTGAGCGAGAAGTACATCTACGACATTTCCGAGGGCGATGCCTCGATGAAGGCAATCCTGGGAGGCAAGGGCGCTGGCGTGGCAGAGATGATGCGCCTAGGCGTCCCGGTTCCTGACGGTTTCACTGTCACCACCGCAGCCTGCGTCGAGACGATGAACAACGACGGGCAGTGGCCCGCAGACCTTAAATCGCAGATCGCTGATGGGCTCAAGAGGTTTGAGAAACGTACCGGCCGGGTGCTCGGTGGCAAGGACAAGCCGCTGCTGGTGTCGGTTCGCTCCGGTGCAGTCGTGTCGATGCCCGGCATGATGGACACCATCCTCAACCTCGGCATTTCCGATGACACCGTCGATGCGATCGCGGCCGAGGCAGGCAACGAGCGTTTCGCTTGGGACTGTTACCGCCGCTTCATTCAGATGTACGGCGAGGTCGTCGAGGGGGTGTCCTCACACCTCTACGAGGATGCGTTGACCGCGATGAAGGCGGCCAAGGGCGTGGAGCAGGACACCGATCTGAGCGCCGAGGATCTCAGGCAACTGGTGGCCGAGTTCAAGAAGATCTCCGACGAGGCCTTGGGTGGATCATGGACCACCGATCCGGTCGAGCAGTTGAATCGTGCCGTTGATGCGGTCTTCCGTTCCTGGGGCAATCCGCGCGCCGAGGTCTACCGAAAGGCGAATAACATCTCCCGTGACCTGGGTACTGCGGTGAACGTCATGCAGATGGTCTTCGGTAACCGGGGTGAGACGTCGGCCACCGGGGTCTGCTTTACCCGCAACCCATCCACTGGTGACAAGGGTCTTTACGGTGAGTTCTTGGTCAATGCCCAGGGTGAGGATGTCGTTGCCGGTATCCGCACCCCGCGCCACCTCTCAGAGATGGAGCAGGTGCTGCCGGAGGCCTACCATGAGTTGCTGGCCACCATGAAGCGCCTTGAGGATCACTACAAGGACATGCAGGATCTCGAGTTCACCATCGAGAATGGCAAGCTCTACATGCTGCAGACTCGCAACGGCAAGCGAACCGCTGCGGCGGCCCTAAAGATCGCCTCTGACCTGGTCGATGAGGGGGTCATCGACAAGACCGAGGCGCTGCGTCGTATTGAGCCTTCCCAGCTCGACCAACTGCTGCACCCGGCTATTGATCCGAACCACTCGGCATCACCGGTGGTTAAGGGGCTTCCGGCTTCCCCGGGCGCTGCCGTGGGCAGCATCGTTTTCGACGCCGACACCGCGGCCTCGCTGGGTGAGCGTGGCGAGGCCGTCGTGCTGGTCCGTTACGAGACCACCCCCGATGACATCCACGGTGTGCTGCAAGCCCAGGGCATCCTGACCGCTCACGGTGGCATGACCTCTCACGCAGCGGTCGTCGCCCGTGGCTTCGGCAAGCCCTGCGTCGCAGGTGCCACCACCATCAAGATTGATCCGGTGGCCAAGAACCTGGTCATTGGTGATCGCACCTACACCGAGGGTGAGGTCATCACCCTCAACGGTTCCACCGGTGAGGTCTTCGGTGAGGCCCTCGAATTGATCCCTCCGCGGATCAACGAGGACTTCCAGCGGGTCGTCACATGGGCCGACGAGGTGCGCACCATGGGAGTGCGGGCGAATGCCGACAACTTCGACGACGCGTCCAAGGCCCGCGAGTTGGGTGCCGAGGGTATCGGTTTGTGCCGCACCGAGCATATGTTCATGGCCGCCGACCGGCTGCCTGCGGTGCGTGAGATGATTCTCGCCGAGACCCCGGAGCAGCGGGCCGCGGCTCTGGAGAAGATCCTGCCGATGCAGCAGAACGACTTCGAGGGCATTTTCACTGCGATGAAGGGCCTGCCGGTCACCGTGCGTCTGCTTGATCCGCCGCTTCACGAGTTCCTGCCCAACCAACTCGATCAGGCGCTCAAGGTGCAGCAGATGGAACTCACCGGCGCTGATCCGCAGTCCTTGGCCGCCGAACGTCAGACCCTTGCCCAGGTGAAGAAACTGCATGAACTCAACCCGATGCTCGGTACCCGCGGTTGTCGTTTGGCGATGCTCTACCCGGAGATCCCGGATATGCAGGCACGGGCCATCATTCGTGCCGCCTTGGCCGTCCTGGAGCGCGAAGGCGAGACCGTTGGCGTGGAGATCATGATTCCTTTGGTGGGTCTGGAGACCGAGATCACCACCCAGCGTGGAATCGTCGAGCGGGCCGTCGAGGATGAACTCGCCAAGGCCGGAAAGCATCTCGACTACACCGTCGGCACGATGATCGAACTGCCACGCGCAGCCCTGGTAGCCAACGAGATTGCCAAGCATGCCGATTTCTTCTCCTTCGGCACCAACGACTTGACCCAGACCACCTTGGGTATCAGCCGTGATGACGCGGAGAACGGCTTCCTATCCCACTACGTGATGGACGGCGTGATGGAGCGCAATCCATTTGAATCGATCGATATCGATGGTGTTGGTCAGGTGGTTCGGATCGGCGTCGAGAAGGGCCGCTCTACCAATGAGGCGCTGAAGTGTGGCGTGTGCGGTGAGCACGGTGGCGATCCGGATTCGATCGAGTTCTTCCAGGCCGTCGGGCTGAACTACGTGTCCTGCTCACCATTCCGGGTGCCGATCGCTCGCTTCGCGGCTGCAAAGGCAGCCATGGGCGAGTGAACGGGGTATTTGCACATCGGTGATCCCCTTTGATGGGTGATCCGGGCACCAGGGTGATGGGCCGTCCCAGGGATCCGGGGCGGCCCACCGCCGTGGTTGCGCAGGGGTGAGCTGCTCGCGATCCGTTGCGTTGCGCAAATCCATGTTCTGGAAGACCCGTGGCCTATTCGGTGCACCTAGGTTAGGCTCCCCTTCATCCGAAGCGCGCCGACGCCCTGCGACGCTCTTCCTGCGCCTTCGGATGAACCAAGAAAGGTGCACAAGTGCGAAGAAGCAGATCACTGTTGATCGCCGGGATACTTACGGTGATGATGCCGGTGTCCATGGCGGTCGCGGACGACTCATCTATATCGGATCTGGTGCAGCCGGCTCCATCGGGCCCGGCGCCCACGTCCGTGGACGAACTGGTTGGCGCCGGAGGACCGGTGACCGTGATGGTCGAACTCTCCGGAGAGCCTGTCGCTTTGGTCAACGCCAATTCGGGCGGGACCCTGGACCAAGCCGGGCGTGAAAAGGTTCGTCAGGGGTTGGAGGCCGCCCAGAACGAATTGAGCGGATCCATTGAGGCTCTCGGGGGTGTTATCCAAACCCAGATGCAGTCTGCCTACAACGGAATGCGGGTGACCATCGATTCCGGACAGATCGGGCAATTGAGTCATCTTCCCGGTGTCCAGGCGGTTCACGCGATACCGCAGCATGAACGGTCAAATACCGTCGCGGTTCCCTATGTTGGTGCACCGGCAGTCTGGCAGGGCGGCCAAGCCGGTGGTTACACGGGCAAAGGAGTGAAGGTAGCCGTCATCGATTCGGGTGTGGACTACACCCATGCGACCTTCGGTGGTCCGGGTACAGAGGAGGCCTTCGACGAGGCCACTGCGGTGAATGATCAGTCGAAGATGGCGGGTACCCGGGTCAAGGGTGGATACGATTTCGCCGGTGATGCCTACGATGGGAGCAAAACCCCGGTTCCCGACAACAACCCGATCGACTGCGCAGTGGCAGGCCACGGCACCCACGTGGCGGCAACGGCTGCCGGGTCCGGGGTATTGCGTAACGGCTCCACCTACACCGGCCCCTATGACGAGAACACCCACGCGAACGAGTTCCGCGTCGGTCCGGGGGTGGCTCCCGAGGCAGACATCTACGCGTTGCGGGTGTTCGGGTGTGAAGGCAGCAGCGATCTCATCACTGAGGCCTTGGACTGGGCAGTGGCACACGATATGGATGTTGTGAACATGTCTTTGGGTTCGTCCTTCGGACGAACCACCGATCCCGACGCCGTCGCTGCGTCCAATGCTGTTGCTGACGGGGTGCTCGTGGTCGCATCGGCCGGTAACTCGGGTTCGGCTCCCTATCTTGTCGGCGCCCCAAGCGTCGGCGCAGGGGTTGTCTCGGTGGCGGCTAACGACCCGGCTGCCACCTATCCGGCTGCCACGCTCGACATCTCTGGGACACAGGTCACCGTAATCAACGCGAATGGTGCTTCGTTGCCGGCCAACGCTCAGGTGCTGGTGATGAAGGATGCTAACGGCAATCTCAGCGCTGGATGCGAACGTGATGAATGGCAGCAAATTCCATGGGGTCGCCTGGTGGTCACCAAGCGAGGTGACTGCGCCCGGGTGCAGAAGGCGATCTGGGGCCAGAAATACGGTGCCGCAGGTGTGGTGATGGTCAACAGCGACGAGTCCCTACCGCCCTATGAGGGTGAGATCACCCGCAACCCGGAGACCGGCGAGTCGTGGCGGGTACGGATTCCGTTCCTTGGTGCGTCCTCCAAGGACGGCGATGCCCTCATCGGCGCCGATGGACAGACCATCACTCTCGCCCCCACAACCGTGGAAAATCCCGGATATAGCGAATTCGGTGATTTCTCGTCCTCGGGCCCACGGTCGGGCGACTCTGCCCTACGACCCAGTGTCACCGCACCCGGAGTCTCGATCTCTTCGGCGATGGTGGGTTCGGGCACCGGTTCGACAATGATGTCCGGTACGTCGATGTCTTCCCCGATGGCTGCCGGCGTCGCGGCTCTGGCCGTCCAGGCCCATCCCCAGTGGACCAACCAGGAAATCGCATCGATCCTGGTAACCAGCGCGGACTCGGAGAAGGTCGATGACTACCGGACCAGTCGCGGTGGTGGGCTGGTGGACCCAGTGGATGCGGTGCACTCCGGCATCGTGGCCTATGGGGATTCCGCGAAAGTGGGCAATGTGGTCGTGCGGGAACCGGTAGTCAGCTTCGGGTACGCCGAGTTGACCGATTCCCACTCGGATACCCACACCATCACTTTGATTAACAAACAAGACACCGAAGTGACCCTGAGCGGGAATGTTCTGCCGTCGGCCAAATCCTTGCCTGCCGATGTCGGCCTGGGAACGAACCAAGTGACCATCCCGGCGGGTGGATCCGTCGAAATCCCGCTCAGCGTGACGGTGAAGGCGGCTGATATCCCATCCAGCATTGCCAAGAACAATGACCCCGGCTTCTATGAGGTCTCGGGCAATGTCCGGTTCACCGACCCCAACGGTCAGGCGCTGTCCATACCCTACCTGCTGGTGCCCAGGTCCATCTCCAAGCTCAGCACGACCCAGGTCTTCAACGACCAGTTGAACTCCGAGGTCACCTTCACCAACGATGGCGGTGCCTTGGGCGCCTACTCGGCGGTGTACACGTGGGGGTTGAGTGACCCCGATGACATTCCCGAGTCCGAAGATGTCGGGCAGGATCTGTCTTCGGTGAGCGTGGCTTCCTTCGGGGACGACACCTTCCGCATGCTGAACTTCGCGTTCAACTCGAGTTCGCGGTTCTCGAACCCTGCGAACATCATGTACAACGTCTGGATCGACAATGATCTCGATGGGAAGGATGACTACCGGGTTGTGAGTATCGACTCCGGCTTGGTGCGTGAGAGGCTGATCAATGGAATTCCCGAGGTCTTCGTCGCGGATCCCGCGGGGCGCAATGTCACTCCGAGCGGGTCGATGACCTTGGCTCCGAGTGATTCCAGCACCGTCATGCTGGAGGTCAACGCAGCGATGGTCGGGGTCAAGGGCAAGTTCTCTTACCACGTCTCGGCGGTGGACATCACCGACGGAACGGCTGTCGACGAGATTGCGGACAAGGCCTATTACGACCCGACGAACAAGCCCTTCAACGATGGTCAGTTCTTCAAGACCGATCCTGGGCAGAAGAGGAATTTCACCTTCACGGTGAACCGGGAGGCCTATGCCGACCAAGCCCCATTGGGATACATGGCCGTGGTATTCGACAATGCCCAGGGAACCTCGGAGGCAATCACCGGCCCGGTCATGGGCCCGGACTCGACTCCGTCTCCGAGCCCGACTCCGACCCCGACTCCGGTGCCGAGCCCGACTCCGGTGCCGAGTGCATCGTCGAGCGTGACACCCGGCCCGACAGAGCCTCCGGCTCCTTCGAGTGGTCCGGTAACGCCGTCGGCCCCCGAGCCATCGGCTTCGTCCCCAGACAAGCCCAGGCGACTGCCACGCACGGGAGTGGCTGCCTGAGATGAGTGCGGGAATCCCCGGGGCGGGCCGAAGTGGCCTGTCCCGGGGATTTTCTCTGATTGGGCGACATCGCTTGCGGTTGTCTGGTTGATTCCTTCGACGCGGGCTCCCGGTTGGTTCTGATTGCGGGTTGGCTGTCTCAATGGATGCTTTTGCGCAGGCCCGTGACCCCAGGCTCGCGTACAGTCACGGATGCGGGCTCGGGTATCCCGATACCGCATGGTTCTGTTCCATTCACCCCCGGGATTTCAAGACATGTCCCCCAACATGTTTCCCCGAGGTGCTCCAACCCCCCAGGAGGCAACCCGTGCGTATGCGCAGATGGTTGGTGATCGCCGGTCTCGTGTCGATCACTGCTCCCACGTCAATGGCCGTAGCCGACGATCCAGTCGGCAATGCGTCCGACCTATCCATCGCTTCGGCCAGTTCTGGTCCGTTGGACAGCGGGCAGGATGCAGGCATTGATCAACTTAAGCAGCTTGATGAGCGAGTGACCGTTATGGTTGAACTGCCGAAGGCCCCGGTCGCCGCGGCCGAGGCGAAGAATGGCGGTGACCTCGACCAATCGGGCGAGAAGAGCGTGCGCGACGATATCGCCTCTGAGCAGGACCGCATCGTTCCTGCCATTGAGGCCCTCGGGGGTTCCATCGAATTCCGGATGCAGTCTGCCTACAACGGGATGCGGGTCAGCATCGACTCGAACCGGCTGAGCGACCTCGAAAAACTTGAGGGAATCAAGCAAGTCCACGCCATCACCCAACACGATCGGTCTAGCGTCGTCAGCGTGCCCTACATCGGTGCCCCTGTGGCCTGGCAAGGCAATGGGTTTGCTGGTGGTTATACGGGCGAGAACGTGAAGGTGGCCATCGTCGATTCGGGCATCGACTACACCCACGCGACCTTCGGAGGACCAGGTACCGTAGCGGCCTTCGACGAGGCCACTGCGGTGAATGATCAGTCGAAGATGGCGGGTACTCGGGTCAAGGGTGGATACGATTTCGCCGGTGACGCTTACAATGGCGACAACACCCCAGTGCCAGATGAGAACCCGATCGACTGTGCGGCAGACCAGGGAGGTCCTGCGGGACACGGCACCCATGTTGCCAACATTGCGGCTGGTTCTGGGGTACGTGCCGACGGTTCTACCTACACCGGCCCCTATGACGAAAACACCCACACCGACAACGAATTCGCGGTCGGCCCAGGGGTGGCTCCCGAAGCAGACATCTATGCGGTGCGAGTCTTCGGCTGCAGCGGTACCACGAATTTGGTGACCGAGGCCATGGATTGGGCCGTCGCTCATGACATGGATGTGGTGAACCTGTCGCTGGGATCCTCCTTCGGGCGGGTCGATTCCCCCGATGCCGTCGCGGTCTCCAATGCCGTTGCGGCTGGGGTAGTCGTTGTGGCAGCGTCCGGCAATTCCGGCGCTGAACCTTACCTCACCGGTTCTCCCGGTACCGGCGCCGGAGTGGTCTCGGTGGCGGCCAATGACTCGGCGGCTACCTACCCCAGCGCTGATCTGAAGGTGGGCGCCTCGACGATCGAGGCGATCAACATCAATGGCGCAGAACTTCCTGCCAAAGGGAAAGTCAAGGTATTGCGCGAGGGTGACCAGATCGCCAATGGGTGCTATGCCCCCCAGTGGGACAGCGCCAAGGTCCGGGGCCAGATCGTCGTCGTCCGCCGTGATGCCAAATGCGCTTCTATACAGCGAGTGGTGCACGGCCAGAAATACGGTGCAGCGGCCGTCATCATGGTGAACTCCGCCGATGAACTGCCCCCATTCATCGGTGAGATCAGCCGGGACACAGGGACAGGAGACCCGTTCAAGGTGACGATTCCCTTCCTGGGCGTCAAATCCTCGGCCGCAGAGGCCCTGCTGGGTGCCGATGATAAGAAGATCAGCCTCACAAAGAACCAGGTGGCCAATCCCGGGTACACGGATCTGGCAGCCTTCACCTCCGCGGGCCCGCGTTCCGGTGATTCGGCGGTTCGTCCTACGGTAACCGCACCCGGGGTGCGCATTTCCTCGGCGGTGGCCGGGTCGGGCAACAAGGCGCAGGCCTTTTCCGGTACGTCTATGGCAACCCCGCACGCTTCCGGGGCCGCAGCGCTGGCGCGGCAGGCCCATCCCGACTGGACGAGCCAGGAGATCGCTGCCGCGATGGTTTCAACCTCGGACACAGATCGGGTTGCCAACCACAGTCCTAGCCTTGGCGGAGGATTGATCAATCCGATTGATGTGGTATACACCTCCGTGTTCGCCTATTCGGACAGCACCACCGTCGACGGGACCCAGATCACCGATGCGGGAATCAGCTTCGGCTATGCCGAATTCGTCGGATCGTGGACGGGGGACCGGGTGATCACTTTGGTGAACAAGGGCGACCAGCCGGTTACCCTGCACGGGGTCATTGAACCTTCCAGAAAATCGCTGCCAGCCTCGGTCACTCTTGGTTCGCCGGAGGTCACCGTGCCCGCTGGGGGAACCGCGAAGGTCCCGGTGACCATGACCGTGCAGGCATCGGATGTGCCGTCAAGCATGGTCGATCCGAAGGAGCAGAATTTCCACGAGGTGTCCGGCATCGTGCGGCTCACCACCGACGCGGGCCAGGAACTCACCTTGCCCTATCTGCTGGCCCCGCGGGTGATCTCCAAGGTGAGCGCCGATCAGACCTTCAAGACCGCGACTCAGTCCGAGGTGACTCTCGCCAACAAGGGAGGTGGCATTGAGGCAACGTCGGTGCTGTTCACCTTGGGGTTGCAGGACCCGGCCGATATTCCCGACGACGGCTCCGATGTGGGGCAGGACATCTCATCGGTGGGTGTGACCTCCTTCAAGAAGGGCGAGCAAACCTACCTGGATTTCGCGGTGAACTCCAGTTCCCGGTTCTCCAATCCTGCGAGCATCATCTTCTCCATCACTATCGACAAGGATCTCGACGGCGTCAATGACTACCTGGTGTACAGCGAGGACGCAGGTGTGGCCCGCGGTGTGCGCCCTGTCGGTTATCCGGAGATATTCATCCAGGATCTCAAGACGAACAAAGCGATTGCCGCCGGCTTCCTGCCCTTGGCACCCAGCGATTCAAGCTCGATCATTCTGGAGATCAAGGCCTCCGATGTCGGAGTAAACGGGAAATTTGCCTATGGTGCGAAGGCAGCGAGTACGGGGGATAGGGTCGCTACCGACGTAGTCAATGGGACGGCTTACTACGATCCGACGAACAAAGCCTTTGCCGATGGTCAGCTCTTCAGGCTTGCCCCCGACGCCCGACAGACCGTTGAGTTGGCGGTCAACGAGACCGTCGCCAAGGATCTCGGAGTGCTCGGGTACATGGTGCTGGCCCTGGACAATGCCCAAGGCGCCACGGAAGCGGTCACCGGTCCGTTGACCGACCCCAAGCAGGCAGCCGCCGTCACCTCTGCTGCGCCCTGACCGCATGGCATGAGGGGGAATGAACCGCTGTGGTGGTCAGATCCGTCCTGTCCTCGGCGCGGTCACACTTACCGTGCCGAGGCTGGGACACCCGATCCGTCGGTCACCTGGGGAAGCGGGCTCTCACACAGCAGCGGTGCTCCTGCGCTGGCGAAACGGTAATCGTAGGTCTGGTCGCCGACAGTGACGATCATCTGCCACCCCTGCACTAAGGCTTGGGTGTACTGCTGACCGGGTTGTGGGCAGCCCAGCGAACCGTCGTTCCATGTCATGGCCGTGGAACTGACCACGACCACTTCTCCGGTCACACCTCGCTCGGCAAGGTCGGCCTGCACGGCTTCCAGTCGTTGCGATGAATCTGATGTGGGGAAGTCCTGGCTGGTGGTGGGCATGGGCGTGTCTCCGGGAGTCGTTGTGGGCGAGGACTGATCGGTCGGTTGAGGCGCGGATGTGGTTGCGGGGGATTCGTCTGTGGGGCTCGTTGTGGTTGCGGGCGTTGTTGGGTTCGTGTTCTCGGATGCGGGACCGCAGGCGGCCAGCACCAGGGCCGCTGTTGCGAGGAGAACAATGGGGCGCAGGGACATGACTGGATCGTAGATCCGTCAAGAGGCTCACCGGAAGCCCCGACCCGGTGGCGTCGGGGAAGAATCAGCCTTTTGGTAACGCCTATCTAAAGACACGCCGAGAAAGTCCCCAAAATCTTTCAGATCTTTTACAGTTCAGGGGACGGGGCTCAGATGGTGAGCCCCGAATGTTGCGTTGTCACTGCTCCCGGGAGCGATGCCTTCTCCCTTGTCCGGGCGCCGGTGAGCGTGCAGAACGAGGAGGTATTCCGTGCGTTTGCGAAGGTTGCTGGTGATTGCCGGCCTGGTGTCCCTCACCGTGCCGACGTCGCTGGCCATGGCCGACGACCCGGTGGGTAGCTTGGCCGATCTGGCCGTACCCTCGTCGAATTCCGGGCCCGTCGATTCGGATCTTGCAGATCTCATCGGTACCGACCAGCGGGTGACTGTCATGGTCCAGCTGGCCGATGATCCGGTGGCCGTTGTCGAGGCGAAGAACGGGGGAGAGCTTGACCCGGGTACTGAGGAACGCCTCAAGTCCGAGTTGCGTTCTAACCAGGAGCGGTTGTCGAAGGCGATCCAAGGTCTCGGCGGAAGCACCGAATCCCAGATGCAATCGGCCTACAACGGTATGCGGGTCACCATCGATGCAAACCAACTGGAAGCGCTGGGCAAGCTTGACGGGGTAGAGGGTGTTCATTCCATTCCCCGTCATGAGAGGTCCAATGTCGTTGCCGTGCCCTACACCGGCACCCCGGCTGCTTGGGCATCCGGCACTCCGAATGGCTACACGGGCAAGGGCGTGAAGCTGGCCGTCGTCGACACGGGCATCGACTACACCCACGCGACCTTCGGAGGACCAGGAACCGCAGCGGCTTTCGCGGAGGCCACTGCGGTGAATGACCAGTCGAAGATGGCGGGTACCCGGGTCAAGGGTGGGCACGATTTCGCCGGCGATGCCTACACGGGCCATAACGCCCCGGTTCCCGACGACAATCCGATCGACTGCGCGACTGCGGGGCACGGCACCCACGTCGCTGGTACCGCTGCTGGTTCCGGGGTCTCGGCCAACGGGACTCAATACACCGGCCCTTACAACGCCGATACCTTCACCAACAACGACTTCAGCGTGGGCCCGGGTACCGCCCCGGAGGCAGACATCTATGCGTTGCGGGTGTTTGGCTGTGACGGCAGCACGGATCTGGTGACCGAGGCCATGGACTGGGCGGTTGACAACCACATGGACGTGGTGAATCTCTCCCTGGGATCCTCCTTCGGGCGGTCCGGCGAGCCAGATTCGGAGGCCGTGGCCAATGCCGTTGCCGCGGGTGTGGTGGTTGTCGCATCGGCCGGCAACTCCGGTCCCGCGCCCTACCTGACCGGTTCTCCGGGCGTCGCGCCCGGTGTCGTCTCCGTCGCTGCCAATGATCCCGCTGAGGTACATCCGGGTGCCACGCTGGACGTGTCGGGTGCCCAGCTCCAGGCCATTAATGCCAACAACGCCCAGCTGCCCGCCGACGGGCAGCTCGTCGTGCTGCGCTCAGGCAACAGCATCGCCACTGGGTGTGATGCAGCGATGTGGGGCCCGCAGGTTCAAGGCAAGATCGTCGTTACCAGGCGCGCCAGCTGCGCCCGGACCCGCCGGGCCGTGCTTGGGCAACAGTACGGCGCGAAGGGTGTGATCATGGTGAACTCCACCGATTCACTGCCTCCTTTTGAAGGTGAAATCAACCAGGATCCGGAAAGCGGCGACCCGGTGCAGGTCACTATTCCCTTCCTGGGCGTGAAGTCATCCGATGGGGCAGCACTGCTGGCCGCCGACGGGCAACAGATCTCCCTGACAGCTGGTCCGATGGCCAATCCGGGCTTCGCCGGGTTCGCATCCTTCACTTCGGCCGGTCCACGTTCTGGTGATTCTGCGGTTCGTCCGACGGTGACCGCACCCGGTGTATCCATCTCTTCGGCTCTGGTCGGTTCAGGCACCCAGGCCAAGGTTGAGTCCGGCACCTCGATGGCTTCCCCCTATGTCGCGGGCATCGCGGCCCTGGTACGCCAGGCGCACCCGGACTGGAACAATCAGGAAATCGCATCGGCGCTGGTGTCCACTGCGGATTCGCAAAAGGTTCCGGATTACGGCACCAGCCGCGGTGGCGGGCTCATTGATCCGCTCGAAGCCGTCAACACTTCTGTGCTGGCTTGGTCCGATTCGACCGCGGTTAACGGCACGGATGTGCGTGATCCGGCGATCAGTTTCGGCTATGCAGAGTTCTCTGACTCCTGGACTGGTAATCGTACGGTCACCCTGGTCAACAAGGGAACCAGCCCCGTCACCCTGCACGGTGTTGTGGAGGCCTCCAGCCGCTCGCTGCCTGCGTCGGTGAGCTTGGGAGTCACCGACGTCACGATCCCGGCCGGGGGAACCGCCACGGTGCCAGTCACCATGTCGGTCAAGGCCTCCGATGTTCCTTCGAGCATCGCCGACGCCACCAAGCCGAACTTTTACGAGGTATCCGGCAACGTCAGGTTCACTGATCAGGCAGGGAAGGTACTCAGCCTGCCTTATTTGCTGGCACCGAGGTCGACCTCGAATGTGGTGGGCAACCAGGTGTTCGACACCAGGACCGATTCGAAGGTGACCTTCGCCAACAATGGCGGCGGGGTCGATGCAAGGTCCATGCTGTTCACCTGGGGTCTGAAGGATTCGGAGGATGTCGACGAGAAGTTCGATGTCGGACAGGACTTGGCTGCCGCAGGTGTGGCATCCTACGACAAGGGTGGAAACCAGACCTTGGCATTCGCTCTGAACTCCAGTTCACGGTTCTCCAACCCGGCGAGCATCATGCACAGCGTGTACATCGACAGGGATCTCGATGGAATCGATGATTACCAGGTATTCAGCACTGATTCCGGTCTGGTCAACACCCAGACCGCCAATGGCGTGGCCGCGATCTTCATCCGTGACCTGCGCACCAGAAGGGTCACTGCCACCGGAACTGGCACCTTGGCACCCACCGACTCCAGCACGGTGATCATGGAGGTCAAGGCATCTGATATTGGGGTCACCGGTAAGTTCTCTTACCATGTCGCGGCCAGCAACGTGGCAAGCGTGTTGGGGCTTGACTCGATCGACGATAAGGCCTACTACGATCCAGCGAACAAGGCCTTCACCGACGGCCAGGTGTTCAGCGTCGACAAGAACGCATCCCACGAGATCACGATCAACACCAACGAGGCCGTGCACGATGATCTCGGCGTGCTCGGGTACATGCTGGTGGTCTTCGACAATGTTCAGGGAACCACTGAGGCGATCACCGGTCCGGTCATCGGTACTCCGACGCCATCCAGTAGCCCTGCGCCCAGCAGCTCAGCTTCGGGCCAGCCGAGTGCGAGTGCTTCTGCGACACCCGGACCCGGAACCCCTGAGCCCAGCAGCTCAGCTTCGGTTCAACCGAGTGCATCGGCTCAGGAACCGAGTGCGAGTGCTTCTGCGACACCCGGAGCTCCTGAGCCCAGCAAGAAGCGCAAGATGCCCAAGACAGGGACCATCGGCTGAGCCAGGTACCATCTGCTGAGGGCGGGGACCAGTTTGATCTGGTCCCCGCCCTCAGGTGTTTAGGGAGCCATCGCTGAGCGCCGTATCCCAGACCATCGCCCAGCTGCCGTCGGGGTTGACATCGGCTGCGGACGACCAACGCCCCAGGTGTTGCGGTCGCTTGGTGATTTTCATGGACCGTGTTCCCCATCCCCCGCGCAGGCAGGGGCTCATTGGGTGTTATCAGGCTTGTCAAAGATGAGGTAGGGGCGTCCGTTGTGGGTGATCGTCTCTACCTCTAGCTGGTAGATCGACGATAGGTTCTCGCTGGTCAGTACTTCCTCAGGAGTGCCTGCGCGGACCACCAGCCCCTGGTTCATTAACACGACCCGGTCGCAGCACCGGGAAGCCAGGTTCAGATCGTGTAATACCACCACAGTGGTGCATTTCAACTCGGCAATCAGGTCGAGCAAAGCGAATTGATGGTGCAGATCGAGATGGTTGGTCGGCTCGTCGAGCAGCAAGTGAGTGGCCTGCTGGGCGATAGCCCGGGCGATCATCACCCGTTGCCGCTCGCCACCCGACAGCTCGGTGACCAGCCGATCGGCCAACTCCACCAGGTCCACCCGCACCAAGGCCTCGTCGACTAGGTGCTGATCGGTCTCGTCTCCATAGGAGGTCATTGACCGGGAGGCCAGTCGGCCCAGAGCCACTGAATCCCGTACCGACAGGGCAAGGGCTGCCTCCCGCTCCTGGGCGACGACAGCGATCCGGGTGGCGATTTCGCGTCGTTTCAGCTGCTTGACATCGTCCCCGTCGACGATGACCTTGCCGCTTGCCAACTCCAGGCTGCGGTGCAGGGCCAGCATGAGGGTGGACTTGCCGCATCCGTTGGGGCCGACGATGCCGACCACTTCCCGCTCTTGGGCGGATATCTCTACCCCGTGCAGAATGGTGCGGCCACCTCGTTCTACAACGATGTCAGTTGCTTCGATCACGATGTGCTCCTTCAGCCGATCTGATGTCGCCGGGCGACCATGAAGGTGAGGAAAGGAGCCCCGATCAGCCCGGTCATTACGCCGATCGGCAATTCGGCCGGGGCGAAGATGATCCGGGCCACCGCATCGGTCCATACCAGGAACAACGCCGAGGCCAGGGCGGAACCGATCACCAGATAGCGGTGCGAATGGCCGACCAAATTGCGGATGATGTGTGGAATGATCAACCCGACGAAGCCGATACCGCCCGCCGCGGCAACGGCTAGGGCGATGGCTGCCGACACTGGGACCAGGAAGATGATGCGGGCCTTGGCCGGGTTGAGCCCGACAGACTGAGCCGTGCGGTCGCCGGATGCCAAGGCATCAAGGATGGGACCGCAGATAGCCATGGCGATAGTCAGCAGCACGGCGACGACGGTGACCAGCGGAACCTGGGCCCACAGTGCCCGGCCCAGGGAGCCGAGCATCCAGAACATGACGGATTGGGAGGTTTCTGGGGAGCCGGAGGAGAAGATCAGCAGATTGGTCAGGGCCTGGAAGCCGAAGCCGACAGCTAGACCAGCGAGGATGAGATGCAGTGGGGAGTTCCCGCGTCCGGCAATGGCCATCACCGCGGAGGTGGCCACTAAGGCACCGACGAAGGCGAAGGCTCCTGTGGTGGCCGAGGAAGCAGCACCGACGAGGATGATCGCCGTCGCTGCGCCGGTAGAGGCCCCCGAGGAGACGCCCAGTACATAAGGCTCGGCAAGCGGGTTGCGTACCAGTGCCTGGAGAACGACACCGGCCACTCCGAGGATCGCCCCGACTGCTAAGCCAGTGATGATGCGGGGAAGCCGGGTTTGCCACACGATTGCGTCTACGGCACGGCTCCAGGTGATATTCACGTCGAGGCCGGGGATATGACTCATGATCACCCCGATGACGTCGCAGACCGGCACCGCAGCTGGGCCGATGGTGACGGTGAGCAGCGGGGTCAGCACCATGGCGATGGCCAGGATGATCACTCGGACGCGCTTGCGACGCATGGTGCGGCGCCGGGTCCGTGCCAGGTAGATCACCGCATCGGTGGGTGTGCTGGCCGACTGGTGGCTGGCTTCGATGGGATTGGTCGTCATGGCTTCCTGACGCAGTCGTGATTTTGTCTGGGATGTGTTTGTGAGGGGAGTCTCCCCGGCTGGTTGATTCTGGTTTCAATTGAGAATCATCAGTGATGAGCGGTGGCCGGGTGCCGCGATTCCCGGCCACCGCGCTTGGTCAGGCAAGCCGACCGAAGATGATCCGGTCGTCGAACCACTGGTAGATCTGGTCGGTCTCGATGAACCCGGCCGCTTGCAGGGCTGCCAGGTGGAAACCGGTGCTGACCTTGACCGTCGGGTGGTCGTTGGCCCAGACCTGCTGGCGCCGCTGCGCATCCTTTTCCCAGCCGGGCATCGTGGTGGCGGCTTGCCACCAGTCATCCCAGCTCATCGCTCCCTGCTCCATGTGGTTCACCTGGAAACTGTCGCGCAGTGAGACCGCCAGGGCGTCCAGCCCAGCCTGGGTTCGCTGGTCGTAGTACAGGTGGTCGGCATTCAGGAATACGCCACCATCGACGAGCATCCGGGGCAGGTGTTGGTAGAGGCTGACCAATTCGCCGGGGTCCAGCCAGTGCAGTGCTGTGGCGCTGATCGCCGCGTCGAAGATCCGCCCGCCGAGCTGCTCGGGCAGGGTCGGGTCGGTAATGTCGGCGTCGACGATCTGCAGGCGCTCGCCGAACTGGTTGGTCTCCTTAGCCAGGCGCAACAGGATTGGGTCACGGTCTACCCCGACGGCGCTCGCTCCTGGGATGGCCGCCAGCACCTCCGTCGCCAGGGATGCGGGCCCGCAGGCCAGGTCGAGCACCCGGATGGGGTGGTCGAGCCCGGACTGCAGGTGGGCCAGCACCCGCACCATCGTGCGGGTGCGCATCTCACGGAACTCAATGAAAGCCGTCTGCTGGTCGTGCCAGGCCTCCAGCAGTTGATCGGGAGTCATGTGCGGATCACCCATGCGAGGTCAACTCATTTCCGAGAAGTGAGGCCCCGTCCACCCTGAATGTCGATGCGGGATTGGTCATGGGGTAGGGAAGGCACACGATCCGGCCGGATCGCAGGGGGTATAAGGCATTGCGCAGAGCTGGGACCTCATCGGCGACGACTCTGATGGTCTTGATCATTTCGCTGGCGTTCATTTGGTGATGAGTTCCCCCAGCCGGTTGGCGCCGTTCAATGACAGGGTCGTCGGCGGATCGGTGAGGGCAAAGGGGATGTAAACGACGTGGTTCTCGTGCACGGCCTTCAGATCACCGGAGCCCGGGAGGGATGCCAGGGTACGTTGGGCTTCCTCATTGGTCATCTCGGAAACCAGCACCACGATCCAGTCCGGGTTGCGGTCCAGCAGGGCCTCCATTGAGGCGTCAAAAACCCGTTCGGTGGTGTCGTCGTAGATATTCTTCAGACCATTCACCTCAAAGATGGGCTGGACCATCGACGAGGTCCCGTAGGCATAGAAATCCTGCTGGCCGTTCATCAGGTACAGGGCAACTGCGGTCTGGTTGCCGGTGAGCGCATTCTTCTTGATCTCGGCAACCTTGGCGTCCACCTCGGTCTTTAACGTCGTAGCTTTGTCCTCGACACCGAAGATGGTTGCCACCTTGTCGATCTCGGTGTTCACCAGGCTCCAGTCGGCGTGGGTCGTCGGGTTGGAGTCGCAAAAGGCATCGGGGGAGTAAAGAGGAATTCCGGCCTCGCGCAGGCCGTTGCGGTCGACTCCGCTGTCGTAGCCGAAGACAACATCGGGATTGACCGACAGGGCAGCCTCGGTAGTGATCTTCGCGCCACCGGTGCCGGTATTGCCGGCCTCAATCGTCGGGATCTTGTCGAGGGCCGCTCGAAGCTCGGGGTCATCATCCATGGAGACCTTGTCCACCCCGGCCCGGGCGATGATCTTGTCGTCCAGTCCAAGGTCGTGAAGGATTGGGAAGTCAGTTTCCGAGAGCATCAGGATGCGTTCCGGTGGCTTGGTGAAGGTGAGCTCTTCGGTGCAACTCATGACCTTCTTGGCGTCGCCCCCGTCGGAGGCTGGTCCGCTATTGGACGAGGCGGATGTTCCCCCGCAGCCGACGAGGCCGGCGAACAGGAGGGCGGCGGCAAGCGCCGTGTAGGTTCTTCTCATGGTTAGCTTTCATGGTCGTCAGGGGCAGGTAGCAGCCACAAAACGAGAATGATAATCAATCATTCGAAATCTGTGAAACTTTACCCGCTGTGAAGCTTTGCCTGGCGGAACCGTGATGCTGGACGGTTTGGACGACCGACGCGTGGGCAGAGCGAGTGGCCGATGCCACGATGACTCGGAGAACATGCACGCTTCTCTCGTTCCGGGCCGTTCAGCGCGGCCGCCTGCAAGGACATCGAGACGGTTTTCGGACTTGGCGTGATGCCTCACCGTTGCGCGACAGTCCCGGATTTCGACCGGATTCCCCGTGCTCGATGGGGCCACCCTAGTACCCGGTACCGGGCGCCAGGCACCGGGGGTGGGTTTGTATGAATCCATGCTGGTCAGCGTTTCATTGGAGATTTCTCATCCGCGGCTCATCCTCCTCTGACCGAGCCTGGCGAGGGTAGTTATCGAGGACAAACAACAGGGGAGGAGTGCTCATGTCAGGCCAGATTCACAAGATGGTTCTCTACAGCCACGATTCGCTCGGGTTGGGACATGTGCGTCGCAACCTGGCCATCGCACACCACATGGCTCAGCATCTGCCGGGGTATACGGGCCGCAAACTCACCGGGCTGATGCTGTCTGGTGTCGCGACGAATGACATGTTCCGGCTGCCGTCCGGCTTCGACCGGCTCGTCCTCCCGGGGGTGTGCAAGACGAACGACGGATATCGCGCTCGCCATATGTTCGGTGACACGCAGGCGCTGCTGGGGTTGCGTTCGAATCTGTTGGAAGCAGCGCTGATCAGCTTCGCTCCCGACCTGGTGGTTGTCGACCGCCATGTCTTCGGAGTGCAGGGCGAATTGCGAGTTCCGCTGCAGCGTCTACGCTCGGAGTATCCCGGTGCCAAGGTGGTGCTGGGGCTGCGGGAAGTGCTGGATGACCCCCGGGTGATGAGCGGGGAGTGGCAGGGCCTCGGCGACATCAAGGCGGTGCGCGAGTGCATTGATGAGATCTGGGTGTACGGGGACCGCACGGTGCACGACCCGGTCTTGACCGGGGAGGTGCCCCAGGAATTGTCCGATATGGTCCGGTTCACCGGATACCTGTCCTACGGAAGGGAACTGGCCGAGCATGGAATCGATGTTGAGACAACGCCATATGTCCTGACCACGGTCGGCGGTGGTGCCGACGGTGCCCGTCTGCTGGAAACAGCCGTGGGCGTGCAACCACCCGCTGGGCACCGCCACCTGGTTGTGACCGGACCACAGTTTGACCACGCCGCTCACACCGCGATCGCTGCGGCAGCCCCGCCAGATACCCGGGTGGCGGCAATTTGCCGGGGCATGAGCGCTCGAATCCGGAATGCCTCGGCGGTGATGTCCATGGGTGGCTACAACACCACCTGCGAAATCCTCGCCACCGGTACGCCGGCTCTCTTGGTACCCAGGGAACGTCCCCGTCGCGAGCAGTTAATCAGGGCACAGGCCCTGCACCGGGCCGGAATCGTCGATCTCACCAGATCCGATGAGCTGTCCACCGCCGGACTGGAACGGTGGTTGTCGGAGGCTGTGCGCCGCCGTGTCGACCGCAGTTCGGTGAACCGCGATGGGCTCGACGGGGTGGTCCGCCTGGCTGCCCGGTTGCTCGATACCCCATCCCGGAAGGCAGGTGCGGGACGATGACCAGGGTCGGCTACGTTCTCAAGGTTTATCCTCGCTTGTCAGAGACCTTTGTCGTGACCGAGATTCTCGCCCGTCAGCAATTGGGCGATGATCTGCGCATCTACGCCTTGCGTCCGACTACCGATGCCCGCTTCCACCCGGAAATCGCCAGGGTAGAAGCTGAGGTGAGTTGGTTGCCGCGCCCCCAGCAAGCCGATTTATTTTGGGAGCAGTTGGGCCGCGATTTGGTCGGTTCTGGGATGCAGGAACGCTTCGCCGGAATCCTTCCCGAACTCGCCCAGCTTCCCGCCGACGAGGTAGCCCAGGGCGTCGGGTTGGCCCGGGCCGTGATGCGTGATCAGATCACCCATTTGCATGCCCATTTCGCCTCGCTGGCCGGGCGGATGGCGTGGGTTGCCCACCGGCTAACCGGTGTCCCCTACACCCTCACCACCCACGCCAAGGATATCCACCACGAATCTGTGGACCCCGTCTGGCTACGGCGAATCTGTGGCGATGCAGACCGGGTGATTGCCATTAGCAGCTTCAACCTGGCCCACCTTGACAAGGTACTGGCCGGAACCGGGGCCCGAGTGGTCCTGTGCCGCAATGCCCTAGAACTGGATCGCTTCGAGTTCCGTCCGCCCCGGCAGGCACTCCGGGGCCGGTTGCGAGTGCTCGGAGTCGGGCGGCTCGTGCCGAAGAAGGGGTTCGCCGACATGATCACTGCCATTGGGGAACTCGTCCGGGCAGGAACCGAGGTCGAGGCCCGGATCGCCGGTGACGGGGAACTGCGCAATGAGCTGCAGGAACTCATCGATGCTCAAGGGTTGGGCTCACATATCGAACTTCTTGGATCTCGCTCCCAGCGGGAGGTGATCGACCTGCTGCACGATGCAGACGTCTTCGTCGCACCGTGTGTGGTGGCCGCCGACGGGAATATCGACGGACTGCCCACTGTCGTCCTTGAGGCGATGGCGGTGGGCACCCCGGTCATCGCTACCTCGGTCAGCGGTCTGCCGGAAGTCATCGTCAACGGCCAAACTGGGATCTTGATCCCACCGGGCGACGTCGCAGCCCTCACCGATTCCCTGCAGGAAATCGCCAACGGGCGGGTTGAACTGCGTGCCATGGCTGGACGCGCCCGGGAACTCATAGAGGCCGAGTACGACTCGCGAGTCCAGGCGGCCACCTTGTCGGCCTGGGAATCCTCGGGGAGGACCTCATGAGAGTTGCCTATGTATGTCTCGATCCCGGCATCCCGGTGTTCGGGACCAAGGGAGCCAGCGTCCACATCCAAGCGATGGTCCGGGAACTGCTCAAGCTGGGGCATCAGGTGGAGATCCATGCCTGTCGCATTGGTGATGCCGTCCCCGGTGATCTCACCGATGTGCCGGTGCAGGTGGTACCCGTTGTGGGCACCGACCCAGCACAGCGTGAGGCCGCCCAAGTGGAGGCAAGCCAGATCGTCGCTCATCGCCTGATGGAGAATCCACCAGATCTTGTCTATGAGCGCTACTCCCTGTTCTCCACGGTATTGGCTCAAGTCAACTCCGTCACCGGTTGCCCCGGGGTGCTGGAGGTGAACTCCCCGCTGATCACCGAACAACTCGACCATCGCACGCTGGTTGATGTGGCGGGCGCTCATGTGGCCCTGCGCACCCAGGTGGATGTGGCGGCATCGGTGGTGTGTGTATCCGACCAGGTCAGTGACTGGGTGCGTGGCGTTACCGGCTGCACCCGGGTACACACCATCTCCAACGGGGTTGACCCGGCCAGGTTCTTTCCTCACCCTGAGGATCCGTCAACCGCAGTGGTGACCTTCATCGGGACTCTCAAACCATGGCACGGGGTGCATGACCTGGTCCGGGCAGCAGCCTGCGCGCGCACCGACTGGCAACTGCGGATCATTGGCGACGGACCGTGCCGTGCTGAACTGCAGGAACTGGCTGACGGGCTGGGGATTGATGCCGACTTCCGGGGGGCCGTCGCACCCTGGGAGGTTCCCGGCCATCTCGCGGGATCAGCAGTGGCTGTCGCACCCTATCCCGACTTGGGTGGGGAACAGAACCAGTATTTCTCCCCGCTGAAGGTCTTCGAATACCTGGCGGCCGGGCTCCCGGTGGTCGGCACCCGGGTGGGGCAACTCCCCGAGCTGCTGGACGGGGTTGGGTTGCTGGTGAATCCCTCCGACCCATCCGGCCTCGCGGCTGCCATCGATGAACTTGTGCTCGATCCGGGCCGTCGCGCCCGGATGGGGGAGCAGGCCAGGTCCAGGGCGGTGCAGGAACACGGTTGGGATCGGGTGGCTGCTCGGATCCTTGGCACAGTGGGGGTGAGTGATGGCGCGCAGGAGTGAACCGCCCCGGGCTCACCGCAGTCCGCTGCGCCGCACACTGCGCCTGGTTGCCCCAGAACTGCGGCCGCAGCGAGCCATGATCTGTGGTGGGTTCCTGGCCCTTATGGCCGACGTTGTGTTCCGGGTGTTAGAGCCCTGGCCGATGAAATACCTGCTGGATTCGGTGCTATCCAGGCTGGGGGCTGCGGTGGACCACTCACCGGCCACTATCACGGTCATCATCGCCTGTGGTGTGGCGCATCTGCTGGTCGTCGCGGCCCGGGCTCTGGGCAATTATCTGGCGACGGTGTGTTTCGCGACGGTAGGTGCCCGGGTCGCGGCATCTCTGCGCGCCCGGCTGTTCCACCACGTGCAGGGGCTGCCCCAGCAATTCCATGCCCGCAACCACAGCGCGGACACCGTGCAGCGGCTGGTGGGGGACATCGCGCGCCTCCAGGAAGTCGCGACCACCGCGGGACTGCCGCTGCTCGCCAATGTTTTGACCTTGCTGGTCATGAGCGTGGTGATGATCGTGCTATCACCAGGGCTGGCCCTGGTCGTGGTGGCCTGCTTCGTGGCCTTCGCAGTTGTTAGTTCCTGTTCATCCGGGCGGATCAATATGGCCTCCCGGATGACTCGGCGTGGCGAGGCAGAACTCGCCAACACCGCCCAGGAGTCACTTTCCTCGATTCGCACCGTTCAGGCTTACGGGCTGGAATCCCTGGTGGAGCGCAGATTCGGGGATGCCAGTCAGAGCTCGGTAACCCAGGGGGTGCGTGCGGTCGGGCTTGCTGCCGGGCTCGAACGCGCCACCGATCTCATCGTCGGGGTGGCGACGGCAGGGGTGCTTGTCTGGGGAGGTCTGCGGGTCATGTCGGGGGCCCTCACCCCCGGGGAGCTTGTGCTGTTCACCAGTTACCTGCGCACCACGATGAAACCCATGCGTGATCTGGCCAAGTACACCGGGAGGATCTCCCGGGCCACCGCATCTGGAGAACGGGTCGCCGATCTGATGGCGATCACCTCGGAGATAACTGACCCATCCCATCCCGTGGTGCTCGACAAGGTACGTGGGCGTATCGAGTTCCGGGGCGTCACCGCCGCTTATGAGGGAGTCGTGGTTCTCGATGATATTGATCTGCGGATCGCTCCCGGGGAACACGTGGCGATCATTGGGCCCTCGGGATCGGGGAAATCCACCCTGGTCTCCCTGCTCGTGCGGGCCATCGACCCGGTTGACGGACAGGTGCTGTTGGATGGGCACCCGCTGGACGAATTGGGATTGGCCCAGTTGCGCTCCAGCGTGGCCCTGTTACACCAGGACACCGTGCTGTTTGCCGACACAGTGCGAGAGAACATCCGGCTGGGCAGGTTGGATGCCAGCGACGAGGAGGTGGAGGCCGTCGCCCGGGCGGCGAATGCCCATCAATTCATCGTCGGCTGGCCGAATGGCTACGACACTGTGGTCGGGGAGCGGGGAAGTACCGTTTCGGGCGGGCAGAAGCAGCGGTTGGCGATTGCCCGGGCGTTGCTGCGCGATTCCCGGGTTGTCGTTCTCGACGAGGTGACTACTGGTCTCGATCCGGCGGCATCCGAGCTCGTGCTGGATGCGATCCGTCCGTTGATCGTCGACCGGACGTTGCTGGCCGTTACCCATGACGTGGCGGTGGCGATGCGCTGTTCCCGGGTGGTGTGGATCGACCGAGGATGCATCCTGCTGGATGGCCCCCCCGCCCGGTTGCTCGCCGAGAGTCCTACCTTCCGCGCTTGGGTGCAGGCCTACGAGAACTCGGGAGGTGGGGGTCGATGATGGTACGGAATATTGAGGCAACCACTCGCGGAATCGTTGAGATGGTGTGCGATTCCGAGCACCTCACGGCGTGTCTCGGGCAGCCCGTCACCGCCACTCGGATACGGATCAAGCCAGGCTCCTCTGTTGCGGTGGCTGCGTCAGGAGCGTCCGATGCGGCTTGGCTGCGATTCCTGTGGCCGAGAGCTCACCGAAAGGGGCTGGGTGTCCTGGGTTGGGCCCGTACCCACGGTCTGCAGGTGCACCAGCAAGAGCTCGGCAACGGGATTCTCCTCCAATGGGGCGGCTTGGACACCGATCCAGCGCTGGCCCCGTACCTGTGGCAGGTCATCCGGGGAGCCGCTGGCGGCGGCACCGGCGAGATACTGCTCAAGCACAATCCGCTGCGCCGGGTGGTCCTTCGGTGTGGCGGCGTTGTGGTGCGCACCACGGTCGCCCCGCAAACCCCGGGGCCGGATTTCGATGCTTTCCTGGGCGCTCATCTCCCGGTGCCCTTGCGCCTGGACGACGGGAGCGATCCACACACCAGTATTCGTTGTTTCGTCGCGGGCTCCGATCTGCTGGCTGATCCCGATCCGAGCACCGCGGGCGCGGTGGGTGCCCTGCTGGCCGGGTTGCATGCCTGCGGCGATGCGCTGCCGCCGAGGATTGCCGAGGAATTACGTCGCCGTTGCGATGATCCGGCGGCAAGCATGCTGGCGAATGCGGGAATCATCCGGGAACTTGATGAGCGATTGGCCGAGCGTATCCGGCGGCTTGCCCCGCTCATCCCCGGTTCGCTTGGGCCCACGGTGTTGTGCCATGGCGATGCATCCCCCGACCAAGTGCTGCATGACCCCGGCAGCGGTGAGTTGTGGCTCACCGATTTCGACCGCGCGTGCTGGGGAGCTGCTGCTGACGACCTGGGCTCCTATCTCACCGCGGTCGATGAGGAGACCGGCGATCGGTTGGTCGAAGGTTATCGGTGCGCCGGGGGAATGGCCGGTCCCGACGCCCTGAGGGCGGGGATAGCCCGGCGCCTGGCCCGTCGGGTGGGCGAACCGCTGCGATCCGCCAACCCCGAATGGCGTCGGCAGATCGCTGAGCACCTCGACCGGCTGGAGGAGGTCCTGTCATGTCTGCCATGACCATGCTGCGAGAACTTCCTGGGGTCACTCGGGCGTGGCCTGACAAGGGGCACCGTCTGCTTTTTGAATGGATCGATGGGGCAGGACGGCTGCGCGCAGGGTGCATCAATGCCCAAGGGGCGGTGCAGTTGGCCGAGCCTAGTCGTGATCCGGAGCTTCCCACACTGGCCCCGTCCCCGGATGCGAGGCTTCTGGTGCATCGCCTGGGCAGGCGCGCGGTCACTGCCGAGGGACAACGGATCACCAAGCATCTCCCGGTGGGCAAGCCCGCCGGGGTGGCGGATGCTCTTCGTGACGCGGCTAGAGCCTGCGAACGGGCCGGGATCGCTCATCCACGATTGCTGGAGGAGAGTGGGTGCCGGTTGTCCATGACAGTCGTGCCTGGTCAGCCCTTGGCGCAGTGGGGGCTCCCGGGCATTGAGGGGTGGCAGCAACTGGTGGAATGCTGGCCCCGGGTCTGTGCCTATGATCCCGGCGGTCTGCGAGCCCACGGCCCCGAGGCGGAGGCGCAGACCCTGCGGCGCTGGTTCCTGCGAGCCAAGGAGTTCGGGGTCCGCGCTGATCTCGACCGGCTGGAGCCGGGAATCGAAGCTGCTTGCCGGGCGGTCACCGAGAGCTGTTCACCGCTGGTTGTTGCCCATCGGGACCTGCATCCTGGACAGATGTTGTGGGACGGGCAGCGGCTGGGTGTCGTCGACTGGGACACCATGTGCCTGGCCCCGGCCGCCCTTGATGTTGCCAATCTGTGGGCCCACGTGGAGCTGTCCCGGACCCAGAGGCAGTGGGAAGAAGACCTTGCCGAACTGGTACTGGGCCTGCTTGATGAGTTGTGTACCCGACTCGGGATCGGACCCGTCGACTTCGGGATATATGTCCGGGCTGCCCGCTGGCGGCTGGCCATGGTCCACGCCTTCCGGCCCGCCGCGCTGCCATGGCTGGACGACTGGCTGTCACTGTGCTCCGCGCCGATGCATTCCACCATGTCATTGAGTGAAAGGAATAGATCATGATGACGATATCAGTAATCGGATGTGGCTACTTGGGTGCGGTGCACGCCGCCGCGATGGCCTCGCTGGGCCACCGGGTCATAGCAGTCGACACCGACCCCCACCGGATACGGGAGCTGTCGGCTGGTCGCCCACCCTTCCACGAACCGGGTTTCGAGGAGATCCTGCATCAGGGCCTGCGCAGCGGTAGGCTTCGCTTCGCAGTCTCCGGAACCGAGCCGGAACTCGAACAGGCCAAGGTCCACTTTCTGGCCGTTGGCACCCCGCAGTCCCCGGTCAGCGGGGCAGCGGACCTCACCGCACTGGAGGCCGCGGTTGATGACCTGGCCCGGGTGCTGCGCCCGGAACTGCGCCCGATCGTCGTGGGGAAATCGACGGTTCCGGTGGGGACTGCGCAGCAGCTGGCTGATCGGCTGGAACCCCTGGGGGCCGAGGTCGTGTGGAACCCGGAATTCCTGCGGGAGGGGCACGCGGTGGCCGACACCTTGCACCCGGACCGGATTGTTTACGGCTTATCCGACGACCCGGAGCGCGCCGCATATGCGGCCGGGGTGCTGGACGAGATCCACGCAGAACTGCTGGCCGAGGCCATCCCGCGGATTCTCACCAACCGCCCCACCGCCGAGCTGGTGAAGATGGCTGCCAATGCCTTCCTGGCAACGAAGATCAGCTTCATCAATACGATGGCGACGATGTGTGATGTGACCGGCGGTGATGTGTCGGTGCTGGCCGAGGCCATCGGATACGATCCCCGCATTGGGCGGCGCTTCCTCAACGCGGGAATCGGTTTCGGGGGCGGCTGTTTGCCCAAGGACATCAGGTCCCTTCAGACGCAGGCGGAGGAACTCGGCGTGTCACAGGCGGTGGGTTTCCTCAGGGAGGTAGACCGGATCAACCTGGGATGCCGTTCCCGGGTGGTGAGATTGGCCGAGGCAGTCTGCCCCGGCGGGCTGGCGGGGACCAAGGTCACCGTGCTGGGCGCCACCTTCAAGCCAAACAGCGACGATATCCGGGATTCACCCGCCCTGGATGTCGCCCGTCGACTCGTGCGGGCCGGAGCCCTGGTGCGAGTCTGTGATCCATGTGGCCTGCCCAATGTGATGCGCACCCATCCGGATCTCGCCGTTGCCACCGATCTGGAGAAAGGCCTAGCCGAGGCCGAGTTGGTAGTGCTAGCCACCGAGTGGCGCCAGTACCTCGAATTGGACCCGCAGTGGGTGGGCGGTCTGGTTGCTCGCAAGATCATCGTGGACGGTCGCAATGCCTTGGACCGGGACCGGTGGCACCGGGCCGGGTGGGTGCACGTTGGGATGGGAAGGGGTGATTTCATGGAAGAAGCGATCGGTGCTGGCGTCATCGGTGTCGGCGTCAGACAATGAATGGCACGGAGGCGCACCGATGATGAGGACGACGATGACTCTTAGAACGAGGATCGTCGCTGCCATGGTCGTGGTCGCCTGCATAGCACTGGTGTTTTCAGGTGTGCTGATCACGGTGGTCCAACGCGTCGACCTTCAGGTAGAGGCCGACGCCGACTTGATCGCGGATAGGGATCGCTTCTTGGCGTTGGTCAGGAAAAATACCGATCCCTCGGACGGTTCGTCGTTCAGCGGGCCGATGGACCTGATCCAGACCTGGTTAGAACATCAGGGCAGTGGAACCGACGAGGGAGCCGTGGGTTTTTCCGGGACCGAATTGATGACGGTTACCACCGATCCCGGTCGGTTGCGTCCCGCCGACGACCCCGGACTGCTCAATGAACTCGCCGATCTCGTCGTCGGGGATGAGATCGTGATTACTACGATGCACACCGAGTTGCGCAAGTACCGCGTGCTCGTCGTCCCGGTACGCCAGGGGGATCAGCGGGCAACTTTGGTGCAGGTGATCGACCTGGACGCGCGAGCAGCCAGACTGCATTCGGTGACCTTGGTCTGCCTCGCCGCGGCGGGGATCGCCGTCATGGTCGCCACGGGTTTGGCCTGGATCGGGGTGGATCGCCTGCTGCGGCCGATCGAGGAATTGCAGGCTGCTGCCGAGGAGATCAACGAGAAAGATTTGACGAGTAGGGTTCCGGTTCATGGCCGTGACGATCTAGGCCGGTTGGCGAACGGATTCAACAGGATGCTTGACAGGGTGCAGCACGCGGTCCAGGGACAGCGCGACCTGATGGACGACGTCGGCCACGAACTGCGTACCCCGATGACCGTCGTGCGCGGGCACCTGGAACTCATGGACCCTACCGACCCCGAAGACACCATGATGGTCCGGGACATCGCAATCGACGAACTCGACCGGATGGAAGTCCTCATTGGTGACCTGCTGCTGCTGGCCAGATCGGTGGACAGCGATTTCGTGAAGATCGAGCCCTGCTCGGTCACCGACCTGACGGTCTCGGTGCTGGGCAAGGCCGAGGTGATCGGGGACCGGCGGTGGAGATTGGATCAGGTCGCGGATGGTGTCGCCTGCCTTGATGCGGTCCGGGTGACCCAAGCGTGGCTGCAACTGGCCTCGAATGCCGTGAAATATTCCGAGCCGGGTTCGGTGATCGCTATCGGTTCGGCGATCTGCGAGCAGACGGTGCGGATGTGGGTCACCGACGAGGGAACGGGGATCGGTGTGGAGGATCTCGCGAGAATCCGGGAGAGATCGGTGCGGGCGCGTCACGTGGTTGGTTATGTTCCCGGCTCCGGGCTGGGGCTGAGCATCGTAGAGTCGATCGTACGGGCACACGGCGGGGTGCTGGAGATCGAATCGGTGCTGGGGAAAGGGTCCACTTTCACGTTATGTCTTCCGGCCTGGGATGCTACCGGGGAAAGAAGGGAGGTCGGGGGATGAGCAGGATCCTGGTGGTGGAGGATGAACAACGCATCGCATCCTTCGTGGCCAAAGGACTGCGGGCAGCTGGTTTCGTGGTCGATGTCACCACCTCGGGCAACGAAGCCGTCGAATGGGTGTTGCAGGGCGGGATCGATCTCGTCGTGCTTGATGTCGGGCTGCCCGACATTGACGGCTTCGAAGTGCTCGACCGGCTTCGGGGGCAGGGAGTCGCCACTCCGGTGATCATGCTGACCGCCCGATCCTCGGTGGCCGACAGGGTGGCCGGGCTTGAAGGTGGCGCCGATGATTACATGCCCAAGCCCTTCTCCTTTGAGGAATTGCTGGCTCGCATCCGGTTGCGGCTGCGGGTCAGCGGCGAGGTCCACCAACTCATGCGTCTGGAACACCGGGGCCTGGTACTCGACCTGGCAAGTCGCAAGGCACAGGTGGATGGGCGATGGGTGGATCTTTCGGCCCGGGAGTTCGCGCTGGCTGAGACCTTCCTGCGTAACCCAGGCCAGGTGCTGAGCCGGGAACAACTCCTGGCCGCCGTGTGGGGCCTAGACTTCGACCCGGGCTCGAATGTCGTCGACGTGTACGTCTCCTATCTGCGTTCCAGGCTGGGGAAGGAAAGATTCGAGACCGTGCGTGGCATGGGCTATCGCCTGGCCTGAGGCCCGGTCCGATTCCTTCCGGACGACTGCCGCGTTGCGGAAGCTGATGAAACCGGACAACTGGCTGAGCCGCCGGTTTTAATCGTCGTCCTTGTCGTCTTTGACATCTTTGTCGTCGTCTTTGTCATCCGCATCATCGTCGACCGGAACTGTGGGCTGTTGACCCACACCGGTTGGCTGGCCTGCACCGGTCGCCACATCCCCGATGGGAGCCGGGTTCTCCGGGGCGGGGGAGGACGTTGCCCCGGCTGGCTCGGGGACGATGGAAGACGCCGGGGGTTCTTCGTTTAGAACGACGCCCGGATCCCGGTGGTCGGAGGGCTCTGGTTGGTTGAGGATCTGCGCGGTGGTCAGTCCCAGCCCGGCGGCGGCCAAGCTGGTGATGGCCACGGCTCTCCTAGCGGGTTGATTCATGGGTGCCTCCTAAATTCCGAGTGTACGGGAGGTCCAACCGGTGCTGAACGGGTAACCTAGCATCAGGTATCTGGTGTCGGCAGCGTACCGATCTACGCACTCCCCGGTGCATGCGAGCGGTGAGTCCTAGGCTAGGTCCATGGCCAGGATTCTCGTTACCGCACCCCAGCTTCCCGAAGCCCTCGACCTGCTTACCGTCACCCATGAGGTGATCGGTGGGCAGGAGTTCATGACTCGCGACGAAATCGCGTCGTACATCGGTGGGGTTGATGCTATCTTGTCTGCGCTATCCGATCCGCTTGATGCGGAGATGATCTCTCTCGCCGGGCCTGGGTTGAAGATCATTGCTCAGTGTGCGGCGGGGTTCAACAATATCGACGTGGCAGCGGCGAAACAACGAGGCATCCAGGTTTCCACCACCCCCGGTGTGCTACATGAAGCCACCGCCGACACCGCTTTCATGTTGATGCTCATGGTCACCCGTCGCGCAGGGGAGGCCGAACGTTGGGTGCGTGACCACAAGCCGTGGCGCTATTCGCATACCTTCATGCTCGGCACTGGGCTGCAGGGCGCGCAATTGGGCATCATTGGGCTGGGGCAGATCGGTGAGGCGATGGGCCGACGTGCTGCGGTGCTCGGCATGGATGTCGTCTATTCATCCCGCTCCGACAAGGACCTCTCGGCAATTGACGGGGTCAACCCAGACACCGCACCAACTCGCCGGGTGGAACTCGGCGAGTTGCTGGAGACCAGTGACGTCGTCTCCCTGCACTGCCCGCTGACTCCCGAGACCCGGCACATCATCGACGCCGCAGCCCTGGCCCAGATGAAGGACACCGCCTTCCTCGTCAACACCGCCCGCGGCGCCTGCGTCGACGAGGCCGCCTTGGTGGATGCACTGAATTCCGGCAGCATCGCAGGTGCTGGCCTTGACGTCTACGAGGACGAGCCGACAATCAATCCCGCCCTGTACGAGATGGACAACGTTGTGCTGCTGCCGCACATTGGCTCGGCTACCCGCCAGACCAGATGGATGATGAGCAAGCTGGCCATCGATAACATCACCGACGTGCTCGCGGGAAGGCCTGCGCGTACCGCGTTGTGACTCGCTTCTTTGGCTGTTGGCAGAGGAGAGCACCGTCTGGTCTGCGGACCACTCTGAAGAATTTGCCGACCGGGTCTTCCTGGGTTCCTCCCGTGCATGTGCTCTTAGCCGATGACATCCAGCGGGTTGCGGCGCATCCGGTGAGGTAGCACCAAGGCTGCGGCGTCAGCCAGGTCCTTGTCGGTGATGGTGGTTCGACCATCCCAGGCAGCTAGGCCGCGGGCTGCGCGCACCATCATCAGATCGCCGCGGTGCCCGTCTACCTCAGCGGCCACGCAGGTTTGTGCCACCTGCAACAACACATCCTGGTCGATCGTCACCGTGCCCAGCAATTCCATCGCCCGGGCAATCCGCGCCGCGAGCTCACCGGATGCACTGGCCCAGTCATCGACGAAACCCTGCGGATCCGCCTCGAAAGCCATCCGGCGGGTGATGATCTCTACTCTGGCCGACGGATCCTGCTCCCCGCGCACAGTCACGCACATCCCGAACCGGTCGAGCAGCTGGGGGCGCAACTCGCCCTCCTCCGGATTCATGGTGCCGACCAGGGAAAATCGGGCCGGGTGGGATAACGAGATCCCCTCCCGCTCGACGGTGTTGATCCCCATGGCCGCTGAATCCAGCAGGATGTCGACCACATGGTCATCAAGCAGGTTCACCTCGTCGACGTAGAGGATGCCACGGTGTGCCGCAGCCAGCAGACCGGGCTCGAAACTGCGCCGCCCCTGGGTCAGGGCCGTCTCCAGGTCGAGGGTCCCGGCGACGCGGTCCTCGGTTGCCCCCACCGGCAGCTCGACGACCGGGACCCGGCTGGTGGTGGTCCGGGACACTGCAGCAGGGTCGAGCCCCAGCGTCTCGGCGTATTCGAGGTACTCTGACTCGGTTAGATGGAAAGCCCCTTCTGAAACCTCGGTGCGTTCCGGAAGCAGCTCTGCCAGCCCACGGACCGCGGTCGATTTTGCGGTTCCTTTGTCGCCCCGGATGAGCACCCCCGACAGGTCGGGGCAGATCACCGTGAGGACCAAGGCGAGCTTCATCTCATCCTGGCCGACAATGGCTGCGAAGGGATAGTTCGGTCGTTTCATCGGTTCTCCTGACGGTTCTGTGAGGTGTTGACGATCTGCACCAAGTCGTCGGCTCGCAAATTCTCAATGGTGAATCTCTCGGCCCCCAGGGCCTTAGCCAAGTCTCCGGTGCGCCCGCGCGACATCACCCCAGTCGGCTCGGTGTCGACGATCACCCAGCTGATGCGCTGTTCGGCACGCAGCCTCGTGGCGATCCGGATCGCCTCGTCGGTGGCATTGCGAGATACAGTTCCATCGAGCCCGACATTCCCGCGCCCGTCGGTGACCACCACCACCATGGGCCGGATGGCAGGATCTTTCAGCAGCAGTGGCCGCACCACCTCGTGGGCAGCCATTAAGCCGGAGGCCAACGGGGTTCGCCCGCCGGTGGGCATCTCTCGGAGCCGCCGTTCGGCCATTTCCACCGAGGAGGTGGGTGGTACCAGCACCTCGGCTCCGGTGCGCCGGAAACTCACCAACGCCACCTGGTCACGTTTCACATAGGCGTCGAGTAGCAGCGACAGCACTGCGCCCTTCGATGCCACCATGCGATTGCGGGCCCCCATTGAGGCCGAGGCATCGACGACGAGCACCACCACCGATCCGGTGCGTCGCATCCTGATCCTGCGACGCCAGTCGCCACGTTCTACCAGGATCGCCAGATGTTCCCGCCCATCACCGGGTGCCAGACCGAGTCTTCTCCGGCGTTGGTGCACGGCGGCGGCCCGCAGAGTGGCATCCAAGGCGAGATCCTCGGGGTGGGCCGAGAACCTCGAACCGATCTGGTGGCCACGCTGGTCTGCGGAGATGGTGAGACGTCGTCGGCCCGAACTGGAGCGGGCGACCCGATCTTGGGTACTGATCAGCGGACGCACCTTGAACGACGCCCCGATCTCGGAGACCAGTTCCTCGCTCGGGTCGGGGCCGATCTCCGGTTCCTCCGGTGGGTCGGGTTGCTCGTTGTCGGTCTCGGGAGGCTCCTCGCGGGATGGGTCTTCTGCGGGTGGGGTGGGCGAGGGTGGGGGAGGAGGATCAGGCGGTTCCTGATCCCGGCGCCGGTGCACCAGAGCCAATTCCGCGACGAGTTCTACATCTTCCTCGGTCACCACCACACGCCCCTGCCAGGCGGCATGCGCCCGGGCAGCCAGGGTGAGGGCCAGATCAGCCCGGTGGCCCGCAGTGCCTGCCTCCCGACAGCGTCCGGCGATGCTGGAGACGATATGTGCCGGGACTTCGACCTCGCCCACGGCAGTCCGGGCAGCGGCCAAGCGCTGGGCGAGGCTGGCCTCTTGCTGCGCCCAGGAGTCGATGAATTCCGCAGGGTTCGCGTCATGGGCTAGCCGACGACGCAGGATCTCGATCCGTTCTTCCAGGCCATGTTCGGCCACCACGTCAACGCATAGCCCGAAGCGGTCCAGCAGTTGGGCGCCCAACTGGCCCTCCTCCGGGTTCATCGTGCCAACCAGCGCGAAACGGGACGGCATCGATACGGAGAAGCCTTCCCGTTCGGTGGTCACCACCCCGCTGGCAGCAGCGTCGAGCACCAGGTTGGCGAGGTGGTCGTCAAGCAGATTCACCTCGTCGACATAGACGATGCCACCGTCGGCGTCGCTCAGCAGGCCCGGCTGGAAGACCGGTGAACCGGTGGTCAGGGTCGCCTCAAGATCAAGCCCACCCACCAGCCGGTCCTCGGTGGCGGACAACGCCAAGGTGCGCATTCGCCCGGTGGGCAGCGCCCTGGCAAGAGCACGCACCACCGTGGACTTGGCTGTTCCCTTCTCGCCACGGATCAACACCCCACCGATACGGGGTTGTATCGCAACTAAGAGCAGGGCGAGCCGCATCGTCGGCTGGCCGACGATGGCCGAGAAGGGAAACAGCTTTGTCATCTCAGGATCCGATCACCTCGGCCACGGTCTTTCCGTAACGTTGCAGGAACCAGGCGTCCAAGGCGGTCTTGATCGCCATGGTCTCGGCTGCGGCCGTATCCCACCGGCCGCGCTGGCGCAGGGCTTCCCCGGCGTCCTCCCCTGCGTCATTGGTGACGCTCAGCAATTCGCCGGTGTTCGGTTCTGCGTTGTACAAGAAGGTAGCTCCCATCGCCGAGACAAAGTGCTTGCGCACGAAGGTACCCGCGGCGAAGTCGTAGGTGAGAGAGTCCTGGAAGGGATCGCCGGTGGCCGGGTCGATGGCTTGGAAGACGGCGGTCTTGGCAGTTTGGTCGATCTCCACAGATAGTCCGGCTCCCTCGATGACCGCGGCTTGAGGATCGGAGTCGGTCAGTTTGCCGTCGGTCTCGGTGAGCTTCCCGGTGGCCGTATCGGCGGATCCAGAGGCCTCCGGTGTCATCGCGGAGCTCCCCGGAGCGGATTCGCTGGGTTCACTCGACGCCTGTCCGCAGCCCGTCGTAGCGATGGCGAATAGGGCGGCGAGGGCGAGGGCTGGCACAATTTTGTTCATCGTCTCTCCTTGTCATTGTTGGGTAGTTGTGCTGAGGTGATCAGTTGTCGACCCCTTCCAGGTCGGCATCGATATCGAACTGGACCTCGTCGAGCAGCTGTCTGCGTTCCGGGCTCGCCTGCCACAGACCACGACGGTCCGCCTCGCCGAGCCTGGCGGCAAGATCGGCGGTGGCATGCGGATTGGCCTCGGTGAGCCGTTGCCGCATCTGCTCGTCGGCGATGTAGGTGTCGAAGACTGCGTCGAACATCCAGTCACCGATGCCGGATGTGGTGGCGGCCATGCCGACGAGGTTCGTTGTGCGTTCGTTGATCTCCGCGACGCCCCGGTGCCCGTGGGCCATGATCGCCTCGATCCATTCGGGATTCAGCAACCGGGTGTACAGGCCTGCGCGGGAGGCCTCGGCGGAGGTCTGTACATGAACCCTGCGTGCGGTGGTGTCGCAGACCAGGGTCGGTACGGTGCGCCCCGAGAAGCGTTCGGCCGCCGAGGTCATCCCGCCCAGGAACTCGAAGTAGTGGTCCAAATCGGTGATCTGGTACTCGTTGTTCGACCTCACTTGGGAGACCACCTCCACATCGGCCAACTGTTCCTGGTAGAGCCCCTCGATGCGGTCGCCGTGGTGGTTGCGTCCGTAGAGGTGCTGGGCGCCGTCGACGAAATGGTCGGTCAAATCGTCGGTGGAGTTCCAGGCTCCGGATTCGATGATCGCCGTCAGATCTGTGGCGTACAGACCAGGGGCTGGGCCGAAAATCCTGCTTGTGGCAAGCTGTGATGCCTGGTCTTCGGGTATGCCCCGGGCTGCGAGGGCCTCCTCCAGCACCGCGGCGCGAGCCCGGATGGGGTTGATCTGTTCAGGTTCGTCCATGGCCGCCACCGCGGCGAAGATGTCGTCGAGTTCCTCAATGAGATTGCCGAACAGGTCACGGAAGAAACCAGAAATGGTCACCACCACATCGGTGCGCGGGCCGGTGAGTTCCTCCGTGGGGATCACCTCCCAACGGGGATGGCCTGGGGTGGGATGGTCCACCAACCGCACCCCGAGCAGGGCCAGGACCTGGGCATAGCCTTCTCCTTGGGTCCGGGATGTCTCGATCCCCCACAGGATCAACCCGACGCAACTGGGGTTAGTACCGTTTTCCGCACGGTAGGCATCCTTGAGTCCCCGGGCGATCTCGGCGCCCCTGCGCATTGCGATGGAGCTTGGCACGGCCCGCGGATCGAATTGGTAGATCGAGGAACCCGAGGGCATCACCGATGGGGTGCGGATGACGTCGCCACCCAGGCGTGCCGGGACGTGCAGCCCGCACAGTCCGCGGTGCAGTCCCTCCCATTCCTCGTTGTGATCGAAGAATGCGGCGACTTCGCGCCCACGACGCACCAGATCTTGCAATCCGAGGACGTCGGTGATTTGTTCCGGGGGGAGATCGCAGGAAAGACCGCGGTGCACCGGTTCCAGCGCCATGGCCTCGAGCTCAGCGCGCTCGGGCGGAGGCAATTCCTCCACCGCGCCATCGGGCAGACCTTTCAGCCCGGCCATGATTTCCACAGCCGGCATCTGGTCGTCCAGGCCGCCCGACAGCACTCCGTCGACCATGCGAATTACTTCATCGGTGTTCCATTCCTCGCCGAAAACGTGCAGTCCCATTGGAACCAGTCCGCTCGACAGCCTCTCCAACTCGGCTTCCAACTCCCCGGGATCGGTGGGCAGGTGGGCTTCCTCGGCCGCGCGGGCGATATCCGCCAGAAGATCCTGGGCGGTCTGCGGGGATAACTCCACGGCTTGACGGTGTTCGGCGAGAAGTTTCTCCAGATCGGCGAGTTGGTCGTGCAGGCCTCCGGGCAGCATCACCGGCGGCTGGTAGGAGACCAAGGTCGCATGGGAACGGCGCCGGGCGATGATCCCCTCGGTGGGATTGGCGCAGTAATACAGATAGACGTGCGGGGTTTCCTCGATCATCAGGTCGGGGAAACAGTCGGTGGACACCGCATTCTGCTTGGCCTTCAGGAACTCGAAAGTGCCGTGGGTACCGACATGCACGATGACATCTGCTTTCCAAACCTTGCGCACCCAGGTGTAGAAGGCAAGGTATTGCGGCGGCGGGGGAATCGTGTTGTCGTGGGTTGAGTCGCCGCCGTTGCTCAGTGGAGCACGGCCAGGCTGGATGCCCACCAAAACATTGCCGAGTTCGATGGCGGGAATGAGGAAATCACCGGTGGGGGTGACCATCGGAAGATCAGGGTTATTCCCCCACACCGATTCGACCTCCGCCCAGGCCTTGGGATTCGCCAACTCGGCGATCGCCTGCTCGCGGGGATAGACGATGGTCCGGTCGCTATTCGAATAGCGGGGGGAGTTGACCGCTCGGTCGAGTAATTCGCTGAGAAGGGTCCCTGGTTCGGGGACGGTGAGCTGGTAGCCCTCCTGGGCCAAGTCAGCGAGGATCGCCTCGATGGATGCGGCACAGTCCAAGAAGGCCGCCCCGAGCATATTTCCCTCCCCGTCGGGGTAGTCATAGCCGATGATCGCGACCCGCTTTTCGTGGTTGGCCAACTGGCGAAGCCGGATCAGCCCTTGAATCCGCTGTACCAGGCGGTGAGCCTGGTCGTCGATCACTTGCAGGTTGTCGACGACGGGTGCGCCGGGGGAGTCGTCGATCGGGGTGGGAGTCATCGCGGCCACCAGGATCTCGTTGACTGCGCCGTCGATCTCCGGGAGCACAAGGGAAACCATCGTCTCCGCAGGGCCGAGGCCTTGGAATGATTCGCGCCATTCCTGTTCGGTTCTGCGGGTCAGCATGATCGGTTTGACATAGGGAGCACCGAGCTCGGAAAGCAGCGCGGCCCCGGCCTCCGGGTCCCCACCCATCGGCCCGGCTGCGAAGCGGAACGACAACAAGGACACGATCACGTCGGGTTTCAACCCTTCGCTGGTGAGCAACTCCCTTAGTGGATCAACCATCTCGGTGCCCGTGGCATCAATGGCCACCGGCAGTACCCAACCCGCCTGCGACAGGTGCTCGACCAGCTTCGCGGCGACGGTTTCCCCGTCAATCGGGTAGGACCTGGCGTAGTGCAGCAGGGCGATCACCGGACGCCCGTCGCTGGGGCCGTGCTCGGCGACGAAATCCTGCCAGGTCGCGTAGCGTTTGCGGGTGGGCGGCCAGGAACACTGCACCGGGGCAATCTCACCCGAGGGATCGGGGACCTCCAGATCGGGCAGCCCGCCGCGTTCTCGCACCAGGGTGCGCAACACGAAGTCGGCGTCGTCCCCCCGCATCGACAAGAAAGCGGAGGTAACCTGCGCATAGATCCGGGCATCCCGGGCCGCGAGGTCGGAGGCCTCGGGTGCGGCCTGCTCCGCAGTTGATGCGGATGCTCCGGGTGTCATCCCGAGCCGGGCTGCGATGTGGGTGGGCATGCCGGTGGGGGGCTGCGCAGTGCCTTCTTTCCTGCCGAGCTGGGCCGCGATGTGTGGTGGCATCCCTTTCGGCATCCCCATTGCGGGCTTGCGGGCTCCAGCGATATCGAAGGCACCGAACCTGGCCCGGGATGCGAAGGCGGGCCCGCACGAGATGATGTCGCCGGTGAAGGTATCCAGGGTTGTGCCCAAGGCCGCGGGCCACTGGGAGTCGGCGCCCATCATGTCGCACATCACGAGATCGGCTGTGGCGACGTCGGTGCACATCGCATCTATCGCCTCGTCCGAGGGAGCTGGAGATGCATAGTGCCAGGTCAGTTCGCCCCAGCCCGGATATTCCTCATCGAGCCGGGCGGCTGCTCCCAATAACCCGCGAAGGACCTCAGGGGAAATGGTAACGACAGTGATCTTCATTGATCCTCCTCGTGGAGAGCTGTTCGGTGACGAGCTTGGATAACAGGAGCGTGGGTCTGTGGGTCGGTGGTGACCCAGGCATCCACGTGGAAATCGGAGGCAATGGCTGCAGCGTCGAGGGCTTGGACCGGCGGTCCGGCGCGCAGCAGCCGTCCATTACCCATGACCACCACCCGGTCACAGCGGCGGGCGGCCTGGGTCAGGTCGTGCAGCACGGCGACCACGGTCAGCCCGTCGGCGTTCAGCTCCCCGATCAGTTCCAGCACGTCGATCTGATGGGCGATGTCCAAGTAGGTGGTGGGCTCGTCGAGCAGCAGGATCCTCGGACGCTGGGCCAAGGCTGTGGCGATCCACACCCGCTGGCGTTCACCGCCCGATAGGCTGGCTACTCGTCGATCGGCGAGTGAGGTGATGTGGGTGCGCTCCATCGCTTCGACAACAGCCTCGTCCCGGTCCGGCGGGTTGACCTTCCACCACGGGGTATGAGCGTAGCGTCCGTAGCTGACGAGCCGGGCGACGGTTATATCTGAACTGATGACCCCGCCTTGCCACACAACGGCCATCCTGCGGGCCAATGCGGTCGGGGATAGGGCACCGATCGCCGTGCCGTCGAGAAGCACTTGGCCGCTGTCCGGTTTCACGGCCCCGCACATCGACCGGATCAGGGTGGTCTTCCCACAGCCGTTCGGTCCCAGGATGCCGTGCACGGCCCCGGCTTCCAGGTCGAGATTGATGCCGTGCAGGATCTGTCGGCCACCCAGTGACACCCACAGATCTTTCACCTCAAGCCCGGCGCCACTCACAGTGCCCTCCGCAGCAGGAAGAGGAAGAAGGGTACGCCCAGGGCGGCCATGATGATGCCCACCGGAAGGTCGGCGGGGGAGAACAAGGTGCGAGCCATGGTGTCGGAGACGATGACCAGCCCTGCGCCGAACAGGAGGCAGGCTGGCATCAGCACTCGGTGCGAACTGCCAACGGTCAACCTCATCATGTGCGGGACGATGAGCCCGACGAAACCCAGTAGCCCCACGGCCGATACCGCACCAGCTGCCAGGAGTGCGGCGATACCGGTGAGTAGTAACCGGTTTGCACGGACATCCATTCCCATCGACCGAGAGATATCGTCGCCCAGCACGATGAGATCCAGGCGTCGTGGCAGCAAGACCGCAGCGATGACGGCCACCAATGCATAGGGCCACAACAACCGGACATGGTTCCAGGACTTCAGGGACATCGACCCATTCATGAACAATAGGGCGCCCTGCACCCGGTCGGAGTACAGCACCATGACTGCGGAGATCCCGGCCGAACACAAGGCAGAGACCGCCACCCCCGCCAGGATCACCCGCACAGGTTGAATGCCACCGCGCCAGGCCAAGGCGTGGATGGTGACCGCAGCAACCATCGCTCCGATGAAGGCGAACAAAGGGGTGGCCATGAACATCGTCGGAAAGACGATGAGAATGACGATGCCGAATAACCCTGCCCCTGCCGATATGCCGATGATTCCCGGGTCTGCCAGCGGATTGCCCATCACCGCCTGCAGGATCACTCCGGATGTCGCCAAGCAGATACCGACCATCCCAGCCAGGAGCACTCTCGGCAGGCGCACGTCCCACACCACCCGGTGCCACTGGAAATCGGCATGCCCGAAGATTCCGCGGAACACGTCGGCAGGGGACAACTGAATGGTGCCCACTCCAACTCCGGCGACCAGGGCGCCGATGAGTAATAACCCCAGAGCGGCCAGGACGAAGGGCACGAAACTTGGATGAGCTCGAAACCGGGTGCGGGTCTCGGGTATAGCAGGTGCGGGATCGGTGCTGCTCACGGTTCGACCGGGTTCCCGAAAACATCGGGCCGCAAGCTCGCGGCCAGATATGTCATGGCGTCGGGATAGTAGGGGCCTGCGTTGTATAGGAAGTACTGCTGGGGCAGGAACACCACCCGGTTCTCGCGGACCGCATCAATCGCCTGCCAAGCGGAGTTCTTGGCGAATTCGGCCTCGATGCGCGCCCTGGCTTCTTGGTTCGAGGAGATCATCGATGTGACCAGGACTGTGTCGGGTTGGTGGGCGACGATGTATTCCACATCGAGCGGTGTGTTTTCCGAGTTTGGATTCTCTGGGGTGGCCCCGGATGCGATATTCCTCACCCCCAGGGTGCTCAGCATATGGCCGGTGATGGACTCGTCGAGTTTCACCGACAACGACTGGGCGGTGACGAACAAAACGACCACGGAGCGCTCTTCCCCGGGCCATTTGCTAACGACCTGTTGGGTGCTGGCGGTGATCTGCTCGGCCTGGGAGGTCGCGTGGTCGCTGGTGCCCGACAGTGCGCCGAAGATCGAGTAGGCCATGGTGAGATCGGCCAGGGAGGAGACCTTGACGGCCATGGTGTTGATGCCCATCGATTTCAAGGAAGCGGCCAATTCTTTTTGGGCTCCCATGGTGATTACCAGGTCGGGATTCTGCGCCAATACCGCCTCCTGGTCGATGGAATGCATTGCGCCTAGTTTGGGAAGGGCTTGCATCTCGGCGGCGTGCTCGGTGGACAGGCGGATACTGTCGGTCAGATCGGCCGAGGCGACGGCCTTGCCCCCGGCGTCGTACCAAATGTTGAGGGCGGTTCCGGAGCAGATGACGACCCGGGTGGGTGCCTGCTCAATGACCACCTCATCGCCGTTGAAATCGGTGACAGTGATCGGGAACTCGGTGCCCGAGAGGGAGGCCTTGGTGGTCCCCTGCGAGGAGCCCGACGGGCTAGGTGAAGAGGGTGATGTATCGGTGGATGTGGTCGTGCATCCGGTCAAAAGCGCGAAGGCTGTCATGCTAGCAAGAAGGACGGACCGCCGAGGCCATCGGGTCATTAGGGCGAACTCCTGTGTCTAGTGCGATCCTTGGTTCCATAAGCTTAGCCTTACCTCATCCTTGAGGGGAAGCGGGTGTGCCCGTGGTTATCGGATCATGATCCGCCCACGGCGGAACTTGGTGGAACCAAGTGGAAGCCTCAGGCATGGGCGCGGTAGTGTCGCCCGCATGGGTTTCATGTCGATCAGCCGCGCTATGCGTGGTCTCGTCATGCCCATGTGCTGCCGGTGCATGTGCTCCTGACAGCACGGCCCGATCGCTCCTCACCACGAGTTGCAGCGATCACGCCACAACGCAGATCGCTGCGGACCGTGCTGCTGGACGAGAAACCGACCACACACGACCTTAAGGATTTCCATGAAGATCAAGAAGCTTCTTGCCGGTGCTCTCGGCGTCGTCCTCGCATCAAGCCTCGCGGCCTGCGGCTCAGACGGCTCCCTGACCGTGATCGCCGATGTGACCCCTCACGCCGAGTTGATCAGGAAGGCCGAAGAACTCGGCCTGCTCGGCGACACCAAGGTCGAGGTTACCGAGATCTCCGGTGATGTGGACGTGAATCAGTTGGTCAACGAGGGCGATCTTGATGCCAATTTCTTCCAACACCTGCCCTACCTTAAGGACTGGAATGCCAACCATGAGGGCTCCGACCTTGTACCGGTGGCCACAGTCCACGTTGAGCCCCTCGGGTTGTACTCCAAGAAGATCACGACCGTCGAGGAGACCCCCGACGGCGCGGTTATCGCTATCCCGGCCGATCCCACAAACCAGGCTCGTGCCCTGTTCTTGCTTGAGGATGCCAAGCTCATCGGCCTCAATGTTGACCGCAACGACGCCGATCTGGATTACTCCCAGGTGAGCGATGCGAACATCGACGAGAATCCGAAGAATCTCTCTTTCATCAAGATCGACCGTCCGCAGCTGGCCGCCAGCCTTGATGATCCGCAGGTCAACCTGTCGGTGATCAATGGCAACTACGCGCTGGAGGCCGGTCTGGTGCCTGCCAACGATGCGCTGGTCCTGGAGCAGGCCGAGGGTAATCCCTACGCAAATGTGCTGGTGGTCAAGGAGACCAAGAAGGACGACCCGAAGGTGAAGGCCCTTGCGAAGGCGCTGACCTCTCCCGAACTCGCCACTTACATCGAGGAGAACTACCAGGGTTCCGTCCTCCCGGCGAACGGCTGATCATGATCACCGTCTCGAACCTGACAAAGGTCTATCCCACGGCTCGTGGCCCGGTGACGGCCGTCAACAATGTGTCCTTGAAGGTCGCCGATGGAGAGATCTTCGGCATCCTGGGGCGTAGCGGTGCTGGGAAGACGACGCTAATGCGGTGTCTTACCGCGTTGGAGAGACCGACGTCGGGTTCGGTGATGGTGGCCGGCCACGAGCTGACCACTCTCAATTCGTTGACCCTGCGGCAGGTACGTCACCGCATGGGAATGATTTTCCAGCACTTCAATCTGATGGCTGGGCGCACCGCCGCTGGCAATGTCTCCTTCCCGTTGGAGATTCAGGGCGTGCCCGCTGAGAAGCGACATGCCCGCGTCGCCGAGTTGCTTGAGATGGTGGGTCTGTCCGATCGGTGGGACAACCATCCGGCACAGCTGTCGGGTGGCCAGAAACAGCGGGTGGGCATCGCCCGGGCGCTGGCTGCTCATCCCGACGTATTGTTCTGTGATGAGGCCACCTCGGCCCTCGACCCGTCGACGACCGAGCAGATTCTCGACCTGGTCAAGTCGATCAATGAGGCCACCGGTGTCACCGTGGTGTTGATCACCCACGAATCCGAGGTGGTACGGCGGATCTGTGATTCAGCGGCGCTGATGGCCGACGGCACCGTCGTCGAATCCGGGCCGCTGGCCGAACGGATGACCGATCCCGGTTCGCAACTTGCCGATATCCTGCTGCCTGCGGGGGATCCCTCGCTGGATCCGGCAGGGCGTTCGATCGTGCTCACCTTTACAGAGTCGGGTACATCGGAGCCGGTTATCTCCGGGTTGACCCGCGATCTTGACCTCGACGTGTCGATCCTCGGCGGTGCGATCGAATCCATCGCAGGGCGGCAGATCGGCAGGCTACGAGTGAGCCTCTCGCATCCCACTGGGATGGTCGACGAGGGGGCCGTACGGCGCTACCTGGCCCAGCGCGGAGTAGGGGTACACCTGTGAAGCAGCAGAAGAACTGGGTGGATGTCCTGCCCGAATTGTTCCAGTCGCTGGGGCAGACGGCCTGGATGGTGGGGCTGTCGTTCCTGATCACAGTCATCCTCGGCGTGCTGGTCGGGGTGGTGCTGCGCCTGGTGGCCCCCGACGGTTTGCGGCCCAACCAGGCGATTCACTGGGTGGTGGGTGTGGTGGTGAACCTTGCACGTTCCCTACCCTTCCTCATCCTGATGATCGCTCTGCTGGGGTTCACCCGGCTCATCGTCGGCACGGCCTACGGCCCGACGGCAGCCGTCGTGCCGCTGTCGGTGGGGGCGATCCCGTTTTACGCCCGCGTCGTGGAGGCCGCCCTGCGCGAGGTTGACAGCGGGAAGATCGAGGCGGCCCGCGTGATGGGCGCCACCATATGGCAGATTGTGTGGAAGGTATTGTTACCCGAGTCGCTGCCGGGGCTGGTGGCTGGCGGCACGCTTACCTTGGTCACCCTCATCGGCTATTCGACGATGGCTGGCGCCATCGGCGGCGGTGGCATCGGCGACCTGGCGATCCGCTATGGGTACCAGCGATTCAATGCCCCCGTTCTGTTGATGACGGTGACCTTGTTGATCTTCGTCGTCCAGATCGTGCAGTCGATCGGCGACGGCATCGTTCGCTCCATGATGCGTCGCCGGGGGTGACAGCTGGGGTGTCCGGCGCGAGGAGCTCAGTTCCTACCTCCAAGAGGATCTGCAGACGATTCTTCCGCCGGTTCGCGGCATCCGAGGGGGATGAAGCAATTCGTCGTGGGTCTGTCACTGAGCGAGCCGACCGAGGAGATGCGGATCGAACACGAGGTCTTCCTGAGCTGAGCTTGACACGTCAGAGGTAAGAAAAGCCACATTTATGTGAGCAAACGCACACAGCCTCAATCATATATCGGGTTCTTTCATGAGCCCATTGAGGTCGTGGATCTCGTGAGCCTGGACTGACAGAACATCAGCCGGATCATTCAAGCTCCGGCGAAATTGACCATCAAATATCCTGATAAGAGTGTCATGGTTGTGTAAGGTTATGCTGGATGGTGTAAATTCCACCATCTCTAGGTTCATCTCGCCTCCGATGGGTCCCTAGAAAGAATCCGATTGACCATTGACTATCGCGCGTCAATATCGAGTAGAGGTGTCGCAAAAAAATGCTAGTCTGAACTAATTTCATCCACTGTCCGAGAACCCTATATTACTTCACATCGATCGAGTTTGCGTCACGGCTGTTCTTCAAATACTGACCGGCGACGATGGTCAGAAGCGATCGGTCCGACTCGTGCAACAGACCACTAGACAGTGGGTGTTTTAATTGGTAAAATAAATGTAAACAAGCCAATGCGCCCAAGCGTGGACCGAGGAGATGAAGGCGGCGAGGCTGTCTCGGTTCAATGGCCCTACCGCTAAGGTAGGAAGAGGGCGGCAGCTAGCAGTTCAAGGAGGCGAAGATGGCACGTGCTGACCTGCTACTTGACCTCGTTGAAGCCGAGAGACGTGGTGATCGGGACCGCTTCCGCGTTCTCGTCGAAGCGGTGATCGCTGAGGAGCGAGCTAACCAACATCACCTCGTCGCTGACCGCTTGTCTGAGTTGATCACCGCCACCGGGCAGAGCGTTCCACGTGATGACCGCGCTGCAGCTATGCGTGACCTCGTCCAGGAGATCGTTCCTCATCGACGCTTGGAGGAGTTGGAGCTTGCTCCTGTCCCGCATCGGGTTGTTACCGAGCTGATCGAGGAGCAAAAGCGCGCCGAGCTGCTGCGCAGCTACGGGATCGAACCTCGCAATCGACTCCTGTTGTCCGGACCGCCGGGCAATGGCAAGACCAGCGTTGCCGAAGCCATCGCTTCGGAGCTGATGCTGCCCTTCTACGTCGTTCGCTATGAAGGGGTTGTATCAAGCTTCTTGGGTGAAACTGCCGCACGGCTCGACAATGTCTTCGAGTTCGCACGTACTCGTCGTTGCGTGCTGTTTTTTGATGAACTCGACACCATCGCGAAGGAGCGATCCGATGAGCACGAGACTGGCGAGATCAAACGAGTGGTCTCGACACTTCTACTCCAGATCGACCAGTTGCCTCCGCACGTGTTGCTGGTAGGTGCGACCAATCACAGCGAGCTTCTCGACCGTGCAGCATGGCGACGATTCCAGATCCGCGCTGAACTCGAACCGCCTAGTTGTGCTCAGGCGATTCGCTTCCTGGAACGCCTCGCTGCACGCTTGGGTGGTGACCTCGGATTTACCCCCCGCACGTTGGCGGATAAGCTCGCGGGAGCAAGCTTCTCCGAACTGGAGGAATTTGCGTTGGACGTGCGCCGCAGGGCAGTACTCGAACTCCCAGACAGCAACCTCAAGCGGATCGTCCGGGAACGTCTTGAGCACAGGCGGGATCAGGCAGCGAGATGACCGCCGAGCGTCGGCCGCTCCTGGCGTTCGGTTCACCAACGGTGGTAGATCGGCCCACACAACGGTCTCGGGACATGCCGCGCTTATCAAAACCCAACGCCGGGCGCCAGGGGAAACGGCTGACGCCGCAATTTCGCGAACTGAGCGCAGCTTTCGACACAGAGCGAGCGCGTCTTTCCGCTGACACTCCCGACGAAGTCGACCCAGCTTTGGTGGTCGTTTTCGACCTCGCTGGCAGCATCAAAGATTTCCGCAACGCGATCGACAAAATCGATGGACTGGAGTTCCTTTCTGAGCTGATCGGGGATCAATCAGAGCCAGACGACGACTTTCACATGACCGAGTCCAAGAGCGGTCGCATGGAGACACCAGTCCAGCATTCCCTATATCTGATGATGTCGAACGCCAAAGCAATCGACGAACTCTTAAGCCTGTTCAATGCCTGGCAAAAAGACCCGTCAGCGAAGTTCGCCCATGGTTTAGGCAAATTCAAGACCGCGTTCCAACAACTCACCGTGATACGACGTTGGGGACCAGAGGATCGCATCCGAGAGACCGGCCTGCGCAAGCAGTGGCAAGAGACCCTTGACCTCGTAGGACAGTCTGTCAGCACCGTGATGGTCGAGGTCGAGTTGTGGTATCGCTCTGACGCTAGGCGGCGCGTCACCGCGCAGACACACGTCGAGCAGGTCATCGTAGACAGCGGAGGCCGCGTGCTCGACCGCTCCCAGATCGGCGACATCAGCTACCACGCATTGCTTGCGGAATTGCCGAGACAACAGGTTCACTCGCTGCTGGCCTACGGTGTTGAATCCATCCGGCTGCTGACCACCGACGAAGTGATGTTCGTTAACCCGTTCACTCCCATGAGCGTCGCACCGCCAACCATGGAACCGACTTTTGAGGTCAACCTAGCACGCGGGGGATGCACCACTTCTGGTCTGCCCAGTTCTGGTCTGCCCAGGGTCGCCCTGCTGGACGGATTGCCGTTTCCCAACCATGACGCCCTCGTCGGCCGAGTAGTAGTTGATGATCCCGATGGGCTCAGCGAGAACTATCCGCTGGCCTCACGCCATCACGGCACCGCGATGGCCTCCCTGATCATTCACGGCGACCTTTCCGCCGACGGCGAACCGCTCAACCGGCCTCTGTACGTGCGCCCAATCATGCGACCCCACGAGTTCGCGGCAGGACACGAACAGATCCTCCCTGATCGGCTGCTCACTGATCTGTTGCACTGTGCGGTTAAACGAATCATCGAAGGGGAGGCAGGCCGCGACCCTGTCGCACCGAGTGTGCGCGTCATAAACCTCTCCATCGGCGCGCAAGCACGAGCGCTCGTGCGCAGAATGAGCCCTGTCGGTCGGCTACTCGACTGGCTGGCCTACTCCTACAACCTGTTGTTCATCGTCAGTGCTGGCAACCACTTCGGCCCGATCACGATCCCCATTGATGCCGCCAGCGACCCCGAATCCGCGCGATCTGCTGTAATCCGATCCGTCTATGACGCCGCATTGCTTCGAGGTATCCTCCCGCCAGGAGATGCTCTCAACGCCCTGACCATCGGGGCCACCCACAGCGACGGACTCGGTGATATCGACGTCCCAGACACCGTTTGGGACGTTACCCACCCGAACGGACCTGCCCACTACGGCGCAACGGGGCCCGGCGTCGATCGATCGGTCAAGCCTGACCTATACCACATCGGCGGCAGGGCGCTCTACACTCGGCCTGTTGCCCCGTCCTGCGGGCAGGGATCCGTCACCGTGGAACTTGCTAATACCACAAAGACCGGTCCCGGGCTGCAGGTAGCTGCGCCCGGGCAAGCAGGCGCAACCGATAGCACCGTCTTCACCGTTGGCACGAGCAACGCAACCGCGTTGGTGACCCGCGAAGCTAGCCGTTTGTTCGATGTCCTCGAAGCTGGCTCAGACAATCCCGAAGACGCACCGCTACCGGATCCGCAGTACCACCCGCTGCTCGTGAGAGCCCTCCTCGCCCACGCCAGCAGCTGGGATGAATGGGATGCGCAACTGCGCCACGAGCTTGATCTGACCAACCAGCAGGCCCGCCGCCGCCTCACCGCACTCCTGGGCTACGGACGTCTCAACACAGATCGGCTCGGCGCAGCAGCCACGAACAGGGCAGTCCTAGTCAGTGGGGGACTAATTGCACGTAATCAACGTCACACCTATGAGTTGCCCCTCCCGCCCTCGCTTCGCGCACGCGCAGAATGGCACCGCTTCACCATCACTCTTGCCTACATGGCCCCCACGGTCGGCCAGCTCAACCGTTACCGAGGCGTCAAGGTGTACTTCGTTACGCCAGACAATCAGTTTGCTGGCGGAGAGCGTATCAATGCTGAGTACAACTCGGCTAGGCGGGGAAGCCTGCAACACGAGATCGTCCAGGGCACTCGTGCGATGGTGTTCGGTGACGATGATATGTTCCCGATCCACGTCGAGTGTATGGACGATGCTCAACGTCTTGGCGCAGGCAAGAGCGTGCGATACGCACTCGTGGTGTCCATAGAGACAGCGGAACAAACATCGACCACCATCCATGATGAGGTGCGGGCGAGACTGCGCCAGCAGGTTCGTGATCGCGAACGTGGGAGGGTGCAGAGCTGACGCGCACGACGACAGGCCGTGCAGCATCTGCACGCAGAGCCGGACGCATGAGTGCCTACAAAGAGAAGAACCGCTGCCATACCTCACTCGGGCGTCAGCGGCGAACTGGCCGCAGCCGAACTCTTCACTACCTGGAACTGAAGGCAGCACCCGACCCCGTAACTGAAGTGAACAAGAGCAAGGTGGCGAAGTTCATCTTTGGTGTCGCGAACTGGCTGCCCGATCGTGCCACTGAAGCCTTCGAGGGCTACGGCGTCATGATCGTTGATATCGCCAAGGAGGGTATCGAAGGCATCCCGCTGATTGAGCTGTTCGCGCTGACCCAGGTGATTCCTGACCCAGGCAATCCAGCCGTTCTTTGGTGCGCCCGACCCCCACTGGGACGTCGTGCGGGTTCCGGCGGAAGGCTTGCTGAATCTGGTGTTGGTCATCCTCGTTGATCCACCGCAAGTAGGTCAGCCACCGTTCATTTGCCGATGCAACGGTGATAAGAAATTGCCCAATGATTTCCCCTTCGACGCCATGGACGACGCTATTGGCTGGTCGAATTTGGCCGGTTCAGAAGTAACGGGCATCAATGAGCTGCCGCCTTTTCCGGGTAGCGGGATGCCTGCCCTGCTGAATGCGCTCGGATTGTCGAGTGGAGATACTGCGCTGACGTGAGGTTTTGTTCCTTGTTGCTCATCGCTGCTCAATGCGGCCCACCGTTAACCGAGATGATGGCGTACCCATCAACCGTATGGTGGGCCATGATCGTTGCAACAACTTCCAACCAGGTGGCAAGGGCGTTTTGACACGGAGCGGCACCTAGCATCCTTGCGGTCGGACGGTAACATCCTCAACACCTGGTCTTGCGGCAGCATTTCGCTGGGCAACATGGACGTGCGGAGACCCCTGGGGTGAAACACTGGGTTGGGTGCGGGTCATTCCGCGATTGGAAGGAGTTGAGATGGCGAACTACGGCGCATGGCGAGTCACCTACACCGAAGGACGCTGGGCAGTGCTCAGCGGCCCGAGTTCGATGGTCGTGCTGCAACCGGCGCCTGCCGGGGCCAGTCAACTAATCGACGAGGTGTGGGAGGTCGTTCTGGAGGCCGAGTCCATCGCATCTCTCGCAGCGGCGCTAGCTCGCTTCGGCCTCGACCGGATGCCGAACATGGCCGTGCTCTTCCACGCCGATGGAATCCTCAAAGCCCTGCTGCGTGGCGAGGTCGAACTTCGCGATGGCACCACTGGCAAGGTTCTAGCCAGCGGTGAGGGTGCCGACACCTGGTTCGAGGTCACCTCACCCAGCCCGCGCGTCTTCTTGCACCTCGACGATGTCGAACCCAATGACATGCTCCAGTTGCCTCTCGTGGTCGGCGTGGCCCAGGCCTCCGCAGTGCTGGTCGATGTGGCGAACCCCATCCCGGTGAGCACCTCGGCCCCAAGTGCGGGACAGGATGCTCAGGTAGCTCCAACCCCACCGCCGGTTACCGGCGTCAATGAATCCTCGGCCGATGAGCCCGATGGCCTCGCACGTGGTGTTGAGGATTCCGTTTCCCTGTACGACGCCTCCAGCCCGGGCTCGACTTCCCCGGCTACCGCCGGTGGGATGGGTGCCGGGCCTGAGGCGAAAGAACCGCAGGCTGTCGGACCGCTTTCTGCTGTGGATGCCGGAGCACCGCAGCTGGGAAGTGAGGAGGATCTCCCGATCGTCGAGGAGGATGTCACCGAGGCCTTCGCTTTTGCGCCGGAGGATATCCAGAACCTCACGGGTAACGCGTTGCAGGCTGCAGCTTCCGGCGAAGCAGCGAAGGATGAAGCGCACATAGATGCCGCGGAAAGCCCCATCGAGGCCGCCGGAGAACCCGTGGAGCAGCCAGCCGAGTGGGACGAGATGCCCGGTCAGGCCCCTGCCGATCCGGAACTTGTTGCCGCTGCTGAGCACCATTCCGACGATGAGCGGGCCCACGATGCGGAGCTATCCCAGCCGGTCATCCCGGAAGGTTCCGGCATGGAGGTCACCGAGGTATTGGACGATGTCCCGCCCTACGCCCCAGGCCAGGAACCCATTGCTCAAGCCGAGTCGCAGAGCTTCGGGACCCAGTTCGGCAATTCAGCAACAGGAACCACCGGTCCCTTCGGAGCGGAGGGCTTTGGTCACCTCATCCCCGCTTCGGCATCCGATGGCCCCGTCCAGTTCTATGACCAGGAGATATCCGCCCCGATTCCCCAGCCAGAACCGTCGACTCCAGCGGCGCAGCCCGAGCCATCAGTCCCGGACGAATCAGTGCCCTTGGATGAACAGCCCGAGCCATCAATTCCACTCGGACAAATGGAATCACTGTCCGGGATTGAGCAACCAGAGCCTCCGGCACCGGTCCCACAGCCTGAACCTCCGGCCCCGGTAGCACAACCGGAGCCACCAGCCCCAGAACCACAACCGGAACCACCGGCCCCTTCGCCTGCTCCCCAGATGGTCGCAGCGGATGCGACCACTCAGCAGCAGGCGACGTCGCAGTATTCCCCGATGCCCACGCCCGCTCCTTTCGCGGACCCGGCCGCACTTCAGGGTCACCCCGTCGACCCGAGCTTTGGCCCGCGACCAACGATGCCCGCACCCGGTCCCCGGGTCGTTTCCCCGGTCACCGACCACGATGGCGCGACGGTCTTCACCACCGGCATCGCGGCCACCCACAAACCGGCCATGACCCGCACCGAGGAATCCGCGGTTCTGGCCTCGGTGTGTTCCCTCGGCCACCCGAATCGCCCAGGCACCCATACCTGCCGGATCTGCGGGGGAATTGTCGATGCCAACAATCCACAGCTGGTGAACCGTCCAGTCCTCGCCACGGTCGTCACCACTCTGGGCGACCAGGTGCGTCTCACAGCTCCCGTCATCATCGGGCGTGCCCCATCCAACCAGGGCACCGATCTTGATGCGGAATTGTTGCGTGTGCCATCGCCGAACCATGACATCTCGCGTAACCATGTGCGGATCGCCCCTCGTGAATGGGCCATTGAGGTGACCGATCTGCACTCCACCAACGGAACCGTCGTCCAACAGGTCGGTGGTGAGGCATATCGGCTGAACCCAGGACAGACGGTTATCCTAGAGATCGGTGATGTCATTGATCTCGGGGATGGTCAGGTCCTGACGCTGGTTGTTCCCTGATCCGTCGCGATGCGCGGTGCTCAGGTGGTTGCCGGGGTAACTTCTTGGCGGTCACCCGTGCTACCGTCCGATGAGTCGCGTGAAGTGAGGTGTCATGAGGGGACGAACTCACTCCGGTCGACGCGCTGGTGAGCGGGTGACCGGAGGTAGGAAGCGCACCGTGGGCGGCCAGATCCGCGGTGCGCGACATGAAGCTGCCCGCGTTTGGGGACGTTTCTCCCAGTCGCGCAATTATCGCCGTACGCTCGGTTGGCTCCGGCGTTCCTGGCTGACGTGTCTGATGGCGGTTATCGCTTTCGCCATCGGTCTTGCGGCCTGGCTCAATCCGGGGGTGGACGCAGCGCAGGTGGAGCTCAATGAGGGCTCCGTCTATGTGCAAAACAGGTCACGCTCCCTCGTCGGGCAGCTGAATTACCAGATCGACGAGATAGCCGCGGCCACCTCCGTCGGCGATACCGCATCAACCCTCCTGCAGGAGGGCTCCACCGTTCTGGTGAATAATGCCGGGTCCTCCACACTGCAGGCCTATGACCCGGCAACCAATACCCTCTCCTCTCCGGTTTCGCCGCCCGCGAATGCCCAGATGAGTCTCCATGTCGGCAAGATGTCAGTGACCAATCCCGACAACGGCAAGGTCTGGTATGGGCCGGTCGAAGAAATCTCCCGCTCCGATTTCTCTGGTACGGCCTCCCTGGACCTGGGTGATTTCGGCGAGGCCGTGGTCTCCACGGATGGCGAACTGATCGGCCTGGATGTGGTCAACGACGAGATCGTCCACAGTGATGGCCGACGGGTGAAGATCCCCTTTGACGTCGAGCACAGCAATGCCTCGGCCCAGCTGTCCGCCATCGGCAACCGAGCCGTCGTTCTGGATGTCCAACTCAAGCTCGTGTGGGTCGAGGGCGAGCGCCGCCCGGTCGAGATCTCCACAGACGAGACCGTTTACTTGGCTCCGCCCATCCCCGAGTCGAATGCCGCCGGGCGCGGTGGATCGGCGATCATCGCCACCCGCGCCGGCCTGATCACCATTGATGGTGACTCCCCACGTTCCATGTCGGGCCAGATGAATGCGGCTCCAATAGCTCCGGTGGTCGCCGGTGACTGCGTCTACGGGGCCTTCGGAAGCCAGTTCGTCAAGACCTGCAACGGTGGGAACCCGCAGGTGACCGACATCCCGGAGCTTCCCGAGGGCGCCCGGCTCGCCTTCCACACCAACCGCTCCAATGTGGTTCTGCAGGACTTGGAATCCGGACGCGTGTGGCTCGTCGACAAGGGAATGAAGATCGTCGACGACTGGGAGAGATTCAAGGAACCCGATCAGGAGCAGACCCAGACCGCCGACGAGACCGATGAGCGCACAACCCTGCCCGATCGCAATCAACCAAACCGCCCACCGATTGCCAAGGATGACCCGAATCTGGGTGCTCGTTCTGGGCGATCCACTGTGCTGCACGTCATGGACAATGATTCCGATGACGATGGCGATTTGCTGACCATCACCGATGTCGCCGAGGTGGAGGGGGCCTCCCTGCAGGTGACCGGTTTCGGCTCTGGGCTACAGATCACCCTGCCCGCCGACGCCACGGGCACCAAGACCTTCGGCTACACGATCTCCGATGGACGCGGGGGATCGGCCTCGGCGGTCGCGACGGTCAAGGTACTTCCTCCCGATCAGCGGGCGGTGAACGATGCCCCGGTCAATATCCGCCCCTCGGACACCTTGGTGATGTCATCGGGAACCACCAGTTCCAAACGGGTGCTGACCGGCTGGCGCGACCCAGATGGTGACGACTTGGTGCTGGTCAATGCGCAGACCGAGACTGCAGAGTCCGAGGACGAGGTCTCCTTCACTCCCGATGGTGCGGTGACCTTCCGCGACGTGGGCAAGGCCTCAGGCCTCAAGAAGGTACGTGTGTGGGTGTCTGATGGCGTGAGCACCGTCGAGGGGCAATTGCTCGTCGATGTCCGTGAGGGGGAGGCAGCGCCCCCGCTGGCGAACGGTGATTTCGTGGCTAGCGTGGTGAACCGCGAGGTGACGATCTCTCCACTGGCCAACGACGAAGGAAACAACCTTACTTTGACCGAGGTGTAGGCGTCTACCGACGCCTACACGGTCGTCCCGAACTATCCCGAGGGCACCCTCAGTTTCCGGGCCTCGGCACCGGGTACTTACTACCTGGTATACAAGGTGTCAAACGGTCCGGTGTCCAGTGGTTTGATCCGAGTTGACGTCAGTGATGCACAGACCGAGAACAACCCCCCGGTCGCGGTGCGCGACACAGCGCTGGTGCCCTTCGGCGGTTCGGTGGTCGTCGACCCGCTGATCAACGACACCGATGGCGACAACGATGTCTTGGTGATCCAGTCAATCTCCGAGGATCCAGCGGTCAAGGTAGTCATGCAAGAACGCCATCTGCTGACCGTCTCCTTGGTGCGGCAGACCGATGTGCCCGTGCCATTGACCTACTGGGTTTCCGATGGGCGTAACTCCACCCAGGGCACGATCATGGTCTTCCCGGCGCCTGCTGCCGCGAATCCGCTGCCTAGGGCGGTCAATGACACGGTGAAGGTGCGAGCCGGGGCTGCCGTCTCGGTGCCAGTTCTGGACAACGATGTATCGCCGGCGGGCCTGCAGCTGAAGATCGACTCCCTGCCCGGGAATACGCTCGGCAACAATGCGTGGATCGATGGCGAGAACGTCCGGGTGCAGATCGCCGGGGACACCCCAGCCACCACGATGAATCTCACCTACCAGATCAGCGATTCCTCGGGACGTACCGATTCGGCGATCATCAATATCACGGTGGTCTCCGCCGATGCGCAAAACGAGGCGCCGATCCCACCCCTTGTCGAATCCAGAGTGCTCTCCCGGGCCGAGACCAGGCTCAACCTCGATCTGAAGAACATCGACCCCAACGGCGACGCGGTGCGTCTGATGGGCTTGGGGGCCGGGCCCAGCCTGGGACGCATCACCGAGACCGGTGACGGCTGGATGATGTATGAGGCCTATCCCGATTCCCGGGGTACCGATACCTTCAGCTACCAGGTGGTCGATTCCCAGGGCGCCATCAGCGCGGGTGAGATCCGGGTGGGCGTCGCCCCGCCATCGGTCGAGAATTCTGATCCGATCGGCGTCGTCGACGAGGTGGTCGTCGCCCCAGGGCGCACCGTGAATGTGCCCGTGTTGCTCAACGACTACGACGTGGATGGTGATCCTTTCACCCTGCGCGAGGAGAACCCGGTGGAGGCTGATTTCGAGGCCTCGGCGGAGAACGGGTTCGTCGTGGTGAAGGCCCCGGCCGAATCCGGCGAGTACATCGTCAAGTACTATCTGACCGATAACCGGGGTGGTGCGGGCAGTGGATCGATCTACGTGAAGGTTGATCCGAATGCCCCCAATGTGGCTCCCACGGCCGTCGACGACCAGGTCTCGGTGAACGATGTCATTGACCAGTCCTCGGTGGAGGTCGATGTGTTGGGCAATGACTACGACATCGACGGCAAGGTGGGCGATCTGCAGGTGTCGGTTGACCCGGCCAGTGCCGGATCGGGCGCCCGGGTCAACGACAAGAAGCTGGTCGTGCCGGTGAACGAGATGATGCAGCAGATCCGCTACACGGTCACCGATCCCGACGGGCTCACCTCCCAGGCCATCGTGCTGGTGCCCGGGAAGAATGACACCAACCCCGTGCTCGCCGAACCGGACAAGGAGTGGGAGGTCATCGCGGGGGAGCCTTTCACCGTCAACCTCGACACCATGGTGAAGGGGACCCGGGGTCGTCGCGCGCGATTGACCTCGGCCGACACCGTGCGCGCTACTAAGGGGACAGTGAGTATCCGCCCTGAAGGCATCGATTTCCAAGCCGATGTGAATTACGTCGGCCCGGCATCGGTGGTCTTCGAGGTCGCGGACCAGGCCGATCCCTCGGATACCACCGCCCGTAAGTCCTATCTCACGGTGCTGATTAATGTGCGTCCGCCCCAGGACCGCCCCCAGAACAACCGACCTGACCAGATGGCAAACACTGCTCCTCAGGGGCCGGAGAACGTGACCTTGGAGGTGGGGGCCGGTGAATCCGACCAATCCTTCCCGCTACAAGGCCGCTACACCGATCCGGAGGGCGACAATTTCTCTTTCCGGGATTGGAAGGCGGCATCCAGCGGCGATGGCATCAAATGGTCTTCGTCGGTCAACGGCGATGTGATCACCGCTTCTGCGGCGGTCTCGGCGAAGGGCTCCCAGCTCACCTTGTCTGGCAAGGTGGTGGATGCCTACAACGCCTCGCGCGATATCACCGTGACCATCCTGGTGATCGGTTCCACCAGGCCCCTGCCCGACGCTCAACCCGATGTCGTCGAGGATGCCAACGCTGGTCAGAGTCGTTCGGTCCAGGTACTGGCCAATGACCGTTCCTTCCTTGACACCGACCCGAGCCTGAGCGTGGTGGGCGCTGGAGTGGCATCTGGCAACGGCACTGCCAAGGCCGAAGGCGATGCTGTCGTGGTGACTCCCGCCGAAGATTTCGTCGGCACGATGACGGTGCGTTACACGATCGTCGACGCCACCAAGGATGAAAACCGCCAGGTCGATGGGATGATCACCCTCACGGTCCGCTCCAAGCCCTCGACGCCTGGAGTCCCGACCATTGAGGATGAGGGCGACCACTATGTGACCATCAAGTGGACCTCCAACGACTCCAACGGCATGCCGGTCGTCTCCCGGACGGTCTACGCCCGGGCGGAGGATGGGTCGACGACTGCCTTCGACGAGTGCCAGACCAATACCTGCCAGGTGACCGGGTTGCGCAACAACGTGAAATACACCTTCACTGTGACCGAGGCCAATGCGCTGGGTGCTTCCCGGGAATCGGCTCCCTCGGCTGTCGGCATCCCCGATGTGCGCCCGCCGGTGATGGCCGCCCCGGCCCTGTTCTTCCCCGGGGCGGGCAATTCGGGTTCCCTGGTGCTGAACTGGACTCCGCCGTATTTCGACGGTTCGCCGATCACCAGCTACACGCTGACCCCGGTGGTGGGCGGGGGAGCCCCGATCCAGGTGGACGGTTCAACCACCAGCCACACCATCAGGTCGCTGGTAGATAACACCAACTACGCCTTCACGATTCAGGCGACCAATGCCAAGGGTTCCTCGGAGCCTTCCGCCTGGTCTGCGATCGAGCATCCCTCCGGCAATCCGCCGGCCGCGACGAGCGTCACTGGTTCCGATACCAGCAGTGAGAGGGGTGGTGAGATGCAGGTCAAGTGGTCCGGCCCGGGGCAAACCGGTGGGCAGGCCCCCGATCCGGTCGACTACGAGATCTTCGTCGATGGCCAGTCGGCCAACGTGAAGGGCGGTTGGTACTACGACGGAGCCAATGGGTCCGCAGTTGTTGATGCCCCTGGCTGGGGATCGAAGCAGCACACCTTGTCGATTCGCTCCAAGTCACGGGGCGGCACCGCCGACACGCCTACCCAGAACGTCGAAATCACCGCCGCGCCTAGGGACCAAGCAACCGGAACCTTGACCCAGATTGGTGCCGGGAAACTGCGGTTCACCTTGGGCTCGAACTCCGGCAAAGACTGGGATCGTGCCGACGTGCAGCTCAGAATCAACGGTAGTGGCATTGTCCAGTTCGTCCCGGATCTCTCACCGGGGACCTCTAGGGATTTCACCGTCGATGCCTTTGGCGGGTCCTACGACGTAGTGATGCAGACGAAGAAATACTCACCATCAACGGGAAATTCCAAGCTCGGACCGGTGTCGGAAAGCAACCAGGTCTGGGGCGTCTACGGAACTCCAGGGCTGAGCGTGGGAAATCCGTCGGCAGCTGACGACAACTACCGCCAAATCTCGTGGACCGTCTATGGCAACGGGACCGGTGGGTCGGTGGTCAAATACTGGGTCAACGGTCAGTTCTCCCAGGCCAACCCTTGGGATAGCCCGGTGAGCGTCTCCACTGGCGGGTCATCCAAGGATGTCAAGATTCAGGTCTGCGACACCGATGGAAGCCACAAGGATGCCTCCGGGTCGGGGGAGAATTGCTCCACGGTGCAATCGCTCGTCGTGGAACCCGTCCTCTCGGCCACCCACAAATCAGGCCACACTTATACGGTGACCATGAAGGACAACAGGGGAGTGGGCGGTTTCTGGTGCAGTGCCGACGGCGTCCAGGGCTTCGGCATCGGCGACAACGAAAGCACGGACAGGGAATTCCCGGCGGGAAGGCACGAGTTGCTCTGCGCCACCGGTGGGAATGCGCACAAGCACAAGATCACCTTGGAAGTCCAGTGATCAACACATCCAATCCAGGAGAATTCACATGGCAATGACTCCCGACCAGGCGCAATGGTTCGCCGACACTTTTTCGTCGGTGGTGCGCAATGTCGAACGGGCCGTCATGGGCAAGACCGAGGCCGTGCGTCTGGCGGTCACCTGCCTGCTGGCCGAGGGCCACCTGCTGCTCGAGGACTACCCGGGCACCGGCAAGACGACCTTGGCCCGCGCCATGGCCCAGTCTGTGCAGGGGCAGTCCTCACGCATCCAGTTCACCCCGGATCTGCTGCCCTCCGACGTCACCGGTGTGACCATCTACGACCAGAAGTCCAAGGAGTTCGAATTCCATGCTGGGCCGGTGTTTGCCAACATCGTCCTCGCCGACGAGATCAACCGCGCCTCACCCAAGACCCAGTCCGCGCTGCTTGAGGTGATGGAGGAATCCCGGGTCACCGTCGACGGTAACCCCTACCCGGTGGGCACCCCTTTCATGGTCATTGCCACCCAGAACCCAATCGAGCAGGCCGGCACCTACCGGTTGCCCGAGGCTCAGCTGGACCGTTTCCTCATGAAGACCACTTTGGGCTACCCGGACCGTGAGTCGAGTATCCGGATTCTGTCCACCGGTGGCACTCGCCCCCGCTCGGCCGCTCTGGCCGCGGTGATCACCACCCAAGCCGTCACCGAGATGAGCCAGCTTGCATCCTCGGTGCATATTGAGCCAGCAGTCTTCGACTACATTGCCCGGATCGTCGAGGCCACCCGCACGGCTACCGACGTGCAACTTGGTGCTTCCATCCGTGGTGGCCTGGCGCTGACCCGCTGCTCAAGGGTGTGGGCCGCATCCCAAGGACGGCATTTCGTGGTGCCTGACGACATCAAGATGCTCGCCGTGCCATGCCTGGCTCATCGTCTGATCATCGATCCCGAAGCGGAGTTCAACAACGTCACCGGCGAACAGATCATGGTCGAGGTCATCGGGGCCGTCCAGCCGCCCACCGAACGGGTCGACGACTGACGATGACCACCAGTATCGCTCCCGCCCCGCCCGAAACTGGTGACGAAGTCGTCGGACGCTGGGTGGTCCCCGAACCCGTCGCCGTACCGGACACCACCAAATGGTTGGAGACGGGTCGGCGGATCAACGGGATCATCGGCATGCGTGCCCCCGGCTGGCTGCTGCTGGCTGGGGTGCTATTCGCCATGGTGCTCGGTATCACACTGCGGTGGCAGGAATTGCGGCTGTTCGCGATCTGTGGCGGAATCATCTGGCTGATCGCTTTGGGGTTCACCATCGGTCGTCCCACCTTCGAGGTGGGTCTTGACGTGGACGACACCCGCGTGGTGGTCGGAGAGCCCGCGAATGGTGGGCTGGCGGTGCGCAACGTCGGCAATCGCCGCAACCTACCAGCACGCCTCGACCTACCGATCGGCGAGGAGATCGCCTCGTTCCACATGCCCTCGATGGCTCCCGGTGGCGAGCGCCACGAGCAGTTCGCCATTCCTACCCGCCGCCGCGGCGTGGTACCCGTCGGCCCGGCCCTGTCGGTGCAGGGTGATCCTTTTGGTTTGAGCGGGCGGGAGACCACCTGGGGGGAACAGATCGAGGTCTTCGTCCACCCACGCACCGTGCCGTTGGCCGGAAGGATGACCGGTTTCGTGCATGACCTCGAAGGTCACTCTTCGAATCGAACCTCGGCCTCCGATATGAGCTTCCAGGCGCTGCGCGAATATGCCCCCGGCGACGATCGTCGCCATGTGCATTGGAAGTCGTCGGCGCATATCGGCAAGTTGATGGTTCGTCAGTTTGAGGAGACCTTGCAATCCCGAGTTGCCCTGGGGATCGACCTGGCGACAACCTCCTATATCGGTGAGGAAGATTTCGAACTTGCTGTATCGGTCGCAGGTTCGGTGGCCCTGGCCGCCTTGCGGGAACAGAACCCGTTCACCATGTTCGACAACCGCAAGGCCCTTCCAGCAGTGAGCGGACCGCGGGCCTTGGACGAGTTGTCCCGGGTGGAGATGGCGCCTCGCACCAATCTGCTAGAACTCGCCAACACCGTCCTCCAGCTCGATCCGCGGGCCTCGGTGGTCTTCCTGGTCACTGGTGGCGGTATCACCATGGAGGGCCTGCGCCGGGTCTGCGCGATCTTCGACCTCGACACCAGAGTGGTGGGAGTCGCCGCCGACCCGGATACCGCGATGAGCGTGCGCAACGTGGCAAATCTGTCACTGGTCCGGGTGCCTGGCCTTGATGTGCTGGGACGCTGTTTGCGAAGGGCGATGGCATGAGTACGGCAGTCGTGGAACAAGAGACCCTCGCTTCTGATACCCAGGCTGAACGGACTCACCAGTCATCCAGCGCAGCCGCTTCGCTGCGTCGCCTGCCTTGGGCACTCGATGCTGTTGCCCTCGGGCTGCTCGCCCTCGCCCAGGTCGCTGCTTTTCTGCCCGCCTATGGTCAGGGATGGATCTGGGTGTGCGTTCTGGGCGGTACTGCGCTGGGGGTGTTGCTCGCGGCAGTGTCCATGATGCGTCGTTGGGGCCCGGCCCCAACGGTGGGTGTTGGGCTCATTGCATGGTTCGTTCTCGGTGGGCTGCTGGCCATGCCCGATGCGAACGTGGGCTACGTCGTACCGACCCTGCGCACGCTGCGTGGCTTGGCCGTCGGTCCGGTCACGGCGTGGCGGGATGTCCTGACCATCGCACCACCGTTGGGTACCACCTGGAATCTGATGGTCGTCCCGCTGCTCGTCACCTTCGTGGGCGGGATTGTTTCCTGGACCTTGGCGCGGCGCTCGGTTCGCCCGACCGTCGCTTGGATGCCCTCGGTGCTCGGCGTGCTCATTGGTTTCGCGGTGGGTACCCATGTCTCGGTGCTGCCCTTGGTCGTCGCGGTCGGGGTGCTCGTCATCGTGGTGGTGTGGACTGCCCTGCAACGCAACCGGGCGCGCACCACCTTGGTGCGCACGGTGTCGTCGCGACGGGTTCCACAGCTGGTGTCCGGAATCATCGTGCTGGCCATCGCGATTTCGGCCACGTGGGCACTGTCCGGGCTGGTTAACCCCGGTCAGCATCGCAAGGTACTGCGCGACGAGGTGGTGGAACCGCTGAACACCAAGGTATGGCCCTCCCCGCTGCAGGGCTTCCGGGCCAACATCAGCCAACAGGCCGATACAGAGTTGTTCACCGTTGAAGGGGTCGAGGCGGGCACCTTCGTCAGGATCGCCACCCTTGAGGATTACGACGGGATGACCTACAACGTTGCCAACTTCGATGCCAGTCAGCAGGCCCTGTTCACCAGGGTAGGCGCCCGGATCGCCGACCCTACCTCCGGCGAGCACCACAATGTGCTGGTGAAGATCGATCACTACCAAGGAGTCTGGCTGCCCAACGTCGGGGCCACCACCGACGTGACCTTCGATGGGAACCGGCGGATCGCGATGAGTGACTCCTTCTACCATTCGATCTCCTCGCAGACCTCCGTGGTGGCGACAGGGATCGGGCAGGGCGACAGCTACGAGCTGGAGGCCGTCATCCCCGAGAATCCCTCGGTCAACGAGATCGAGAACGCGAATATCGGCAACTACCAGATGTCGCAGCTTCCCGTGCTGCCCGAACGGGTGCGGGAGCTCGCCTCGGTGTGGAGTACCGGCGCCTCGAATGCCGGCGATTCTGCGAAGATGATCGCTGACCGATTGTCGTCGACGGGCTGGTACTCCCATGGCGTTGACGAGGAGGAAACCGTCTCGCTCCCTGGTCACTCGGTGTCGCGGATCACCAAACTGCTCGAAGACGAGAACGCCATGATCGGCGACGACGAACAGTACTCGGTGACAATGGCGCTGATGTGCCGGGAACTCGGCATACCTGCCCGGGTCGTCTACGGTTATGTGGTCGGCGAGACTGGGCGGGCCATCACCGGTAGGGACGTGCGCGCCTTCACGGAGGTGAACCTGGAGGATCTCGGTTGGGTACGCTTCGATCCGACGCCCTCCCCAGACCGGATTCTCAAGGAATACAACCCGACCACCTCCACCCAGACTCGTCCGCACGTCGATAATCCACCGCCGGCTCCGGATCGTCCCGATCTCAACACCCCCGACGACAAGTCTCGCGCCGATCAGCCCGACAACAATGACAAGAAGTTCCGGATCAATTTCGGTGCGATCCTGCGATATTTCGCCACTGTTGGCCTGCCGCTGATCATCATCTTCGGCCCCGTCGTATTGATCCTCGTCGTCAAGGCCAGGCGTCGCAGGGCCCGCATGTATGCCCTACGGATGAGTGACCGGGTGTCAGGGGGATGGGCCGAATTGCTGGACACTGCCCGTGACCTCGGCGAGAGTGTGTCGCCTGCCGCGACTCGCTCAGAACAGGCAGCCCGACTGGTGGTGACCTACCCGGGCTTGGGCACCGATGCTAATGCCGAGCGGTTGGCCCGTCAGGCCGATACCTCGACTTTTGCTCCTGAACCGGTCACCGAGGAACAAGCAAACCGCTACTGGCAAGGGGTTGATTCCGCAGTTCAAACGCTGAGAGGCACCGTGACACGACGCAAGGCATGGCTGTCGCGGCTGTCCACCCGGTCTTTCCGTCGCTTCCGGTGAACAGAAACGGCACAATGGTCTGCATGGTCACCAGCGCCCACAGGAGACAACAGTGAGCACCACCACGGAACGGTCGATCGCCGTCGCGCCCTTGGGGCGCCGTTTGCTTGCCTCACTCATCGATCGCATTGTCCCCAGCCTCGTCATGATCCTGATGGTGCTGATCAACCAGGTGTGGACCCTGGATGGCTGGCTGATCTACGACGTCATCCTGGTCGCCGCGTTGTGGGGATGGGTGATGGTGCAGTGGTGGTTGTATGCGACGCGCAAGGCCGGGCTCGGCTACCGGGTAATGGGCCTACAACTGGTGCATATCTCCAGCGGCAAACCCATCGGCTGGGGCCGGATGTGTTTGCGCACCCTGGTTCTCCAGGCGTGCTGGACCCTTTTCATCCCCGGGATCATCATGGTCATCGCGCTGGTGGTACACGAACGACGTCTAGGCTGGATGGACATGGCTGCCCGGTCAATCGCGGTGCGCCGCAAGCAGCGCCGGGTGGCGCCTGAGGCCATCACGCCCACACCCGCCAAGATTTCCTCTCCCGCCAATTCGGTGGTGGGTTTGCCTGCCCACCTCACCTCCGGGGGATTTGACGGTACCCCCGCCATGCCGACCGCGCCCACGGCACCTCCGCCGCCCATTGACCGAGTGCCCGACCCATCCCAGCCCACATGGGATGATCGCTCCGGGTTCGCTCCCACCACGCCCAGCCAAGATATCGGCTCGGCGCCTGGCAGCGGTTTCGATGCACCACCCAGCAGGGCGATCCCTGGTCAGCAGCCCGGCTTCTCTGCTCCGGTTTCCCAGACGCCGATCTCCCAACAGGCCCCTGCCGATCCCTGGACCCAACAGGTGCCGCAGAGGTCTATGTCGGCGGGAGCACACCCGACACCCGGAAAACCCTTCCAGCATGCGCCTGCACCCGTCTCCCAGCCATCCCAGCCGGTCACCTCGGCCCCGATCTCTCAGGTCCCTGGATTCCCCGCTACCCACCAGGAGCCGACGCACGGGGGGCAGGCTCCGCTATTCGGGCAGCGCACCTTGGTTCCTGGTGAGCCCTCGCCGATGGTAGGCCAACCCAACCCGTCGGGGACCGGGTGGCCCGTTCCCACCCAGCCGGAAGCGGTGGCTGTCCAACCGGAGACCCCAATCAGGATGAAGCCGCGCCAGGTTGCTGATGAGGGGGATGAGGGCACCCGGCTGGTCCAGAAACCGAACACACGCCCAGCCGACGAGGGCTGGATACTGCGACTGGACGACGGGCGCACCATCAAGATCGACGGCAAGGTGCTCCTTGGGCGCGCCCCGGTGCCCCGCGAGGGGGAATCGGCCGTCGCCGCGGTGGCCGCAGGTGAACCGAGTCGCACCGTCTCCAAGACTCACCTTGCCATCGATGTCGATGCCCGCGGTCCCTTCCTGGTAGACCGCGGCTCCACCAACGGAACCGCAGTCTACGATCAGCAAGGCGATTTGCACCCCTGCCCCGCCGACCAGGTGATCCGGTTGGTCGAGGGACAAATCGTTAGTTTCGGCGAACGCCAACTACAGCTGATGCGGGAACGCACCTCGCAACCGAAGTGAGCTGTCGGCGTGACCTTCTGGACCGCAGCGTCCGGGGCTAGCCAAGGCTTCGGTGGTGTCGTTGCAGCGCCGATAACCCGGTGTCTGGGTCATGGTCGATTCAGGTTTCTGGGATGCTTACCCTGGTGAACCGCAGGTGCGAGCGTGAGGGGGTTGGACCGCGCTGGCCCTGGTAGTGGGAGCCGAGGCTTGCCGAGCCGTAGGGCACCTCCGATGCGGAGGACATCTGGAAGAAACACAGCTGGCCGATTTTCATGCCCGGGTAGAGCTTGATCGGCAGGGTCGCCATATTGGACAACTCCAAAGTGATGTGCCCAGAGAAACCAGGATCGATGAAACCGGCCGTCGAATGAGTGATCAGCCCTAGGCGCCCCAGCGACGATTTGCCCTCCAGCCGGGCGGCGATGTCATCAGGCAGAGTGACATACTCATAGGTTGCGCCCAGAACGAATTCGCCGGGATGTAACACGAAGGGCGTGTCGGCGTGCGGGGAGACCTCGCGGGTCAATTCCGACTGGTCTATGGAAGGGTCGATGGCGTCATAGCGGTGGTTCTCAAAGACCCGGAAATAGCGGTCGAGGCGCACATCGACCGAAGCGGGCTGCACCATGGTCTGGTCCCACGGATTGAGGATGACGCGTCCGGCATCGATCTGGGCACGAATGTCACGATCCGACAACAGCATGGGGCCAGTCTATGTGAACAGCAGCGCGGGCGGACTATGCGGATGATCAACTTGGCCGATCCGGATCACGGCGTAGCTCGTGTATTTTTGTCTCCCGCATCGTCGGTGATGGGCAAGTAGAGCGTGGAATTGCTCATCATCGCCGTTATAGGGATGCTGGTCATCAAGGCCTGCAACCAGCTGGCCCAGTGCGCGGATTATGCCTGGCCCATCATCTTGCTGGGCCTTGGGTTGGGCTCGGTTTCCTGCCCTGGGTCTGGAGTATTGAGGTCAACCAGGAAGTGATTCCCGGAAGTATTCTTCCGCCTTTTCTTTTCACAACCGCGGTGTCCATGCCTGTCATAGAGTTTCGGCGTGAACCGGGCAGCGTGGCTGGGTTTGCTATCGGGCTCGTGCCGGTTTGTGTGGTCCTGGCTCAGTTCCGGGTTGACTCCCGCATCCGCACCTCGTGGGGAACCACCGGCTCCGGGGCAACGTTTTCATCCCCGAGGACCAGTCGCGTGGCCAGTTCCCCAGCCAGGGATGCGTCCACCGACACCGAGGTGATCCCCGGGACGGCGTCGCTCAGGGCACCCGAATCACCGAAGGCGGCCAGCCCGACATCGTGGGGGACATTGAGATTGGCCGTGCGTAGGGCACGTAATGCGCCGAGCGCCTGGAGATCGTTGGTTGCAAAGATCACATCAGGCAGCCGACCCACCCCTAGCAGATCATGCACCGACTTCTCGGCCGATGCCCGGTCAAAACCGCCGGTCATCGTCGTGACAATACGTCCGCCTCCCGCCTCGACGGTCTCGGTGAAGGCCTTGGTACGCTGCACCGCAGAGGCTCGGTCGACGGGTCCCGCGAGAATGACGAAGGACCGGTGCCCAGCGCCCAACAGCTTCTCGGCAAGATGTTTCGTGCCAATTTGGTCGGGCAGCTGCACCGACGCAACCCCCACTTCCCCGGCCCCGATGCTCACCACGGTGGTGTCGTTGGCCCGCAGAGTTTCCAGGCAGGTACTCAACTCGGCCCGATCCGGATTACCGCCATGGGCGTCACCGGCGATGATTACCCCACGCACCTGTTGCGCGGCGAGCACCTGCAGGGCCGCCGTGCGATTGGCAGCGGATGAGCCGGTGGAAGTGACCGCCATCAACAACCGGTTCTCGGTGGCGACTCGTCCTATCCCGGCTGCGACGGCTGCAGAATAGGGATCGGCAATGTCATTGACCAGCAGGCAAACGATATTCGACACGCCACGTGCCATGGCCTGGGCCCCGGCATGGGGAACATATTTGAGTTCGTCAGCGGCTGTCTGCACCCGCTCTGCCAGATCGGGGCGCACGGTCCGGCCCGCGGCTCCGTTGAGGACACGGGACGCCGTCGCCAAGGAGACCCCGGCTCGTTCAGCAACCTCGCTCAGAGTGCTCATGGAAAGCAGTTTACTCATGCCGCCAGTGAGTGTGGAGAATATGGAAAACTGCTGATAACGCTTTCCGGATCAGCTGTTGGCCTAGGAATCTGCGGATGGACAAGGGCTGTGCCAGGCGGACTGTTTCTCAGGCGGCGACAACCAATTCCTGCCGCAGATAAGCCGCACCGCCGGTGACCTCCAGAGAACCGACGAACAGCCGCCAGCCCTCGGGTTGCTCGTCGTCGAGAACCTCGCAGGCTTCGGAAATTGCCATCGCCTTGGCAAGGGGATCTGGGAGAACCTCTTCCGGGCCACCGGATCCTGTCTGCCAGCGGACGAAGATGTCGGTCACCTTGCGACGGGCGGTGTCGGTCAGGTCGTCGGTGGAGGTGATGGTGGCTACCGTACCCATCGTGGTGAATGTGTAGCGACGGGCGGTGTCGAGGATTTTCATGGTCTGCATAGTTCCTGTTCCTTTTGTCGTTCCGAGAGACGAGGCGCCGGCGGGGAGAAGCGGCGTCGCTGTCGGCTGCCTCGGCTCTGTAATGAGCATGACGCTCGAAGCTGTGTGAGTGCTGTGTTCGTACTGTGATCTGGGCGTGGGTGCGATTCTTGGCCAAACACTGGTCAGCACCATCCCACAAGCAGTCCGCAATGAGCGACCGAGCTCTTGTCACAGCTCAGAGCTCATCGCTCGGAGTCGTCCTTCGCGAGTGGCAGAGTGATGGTGAATCGTGTCCCATGGGGGGAAAGATTTGTTGCTGTGATGGTTCCTCCGTGCTCCTTGACCACCGCAGCAGCGATCGCCAGTCCCAGACCCGTCGATCCCTCGGCGTCATGGCCCCGGGATGTATCGCCTCTGGTGAATCGCTCGAAAAGCTTGTCGATGAGCTCCGGTTCTACGCCCGGGCCGTCGTCGGACACCCGTACCGCCGCTATGTCGCCCTCGACGGCCAGGGAAACCATCACCGTGGTGCCCGCCGGGGTGTGCTTGCGGGCATTGCCCATGACGTTGACCAATACCTGCTGCAAACGGGCAGCATCGGCCTCCACGATGACCGGGGTGGAGGGAACCTCCAACCGCCAATGATGGTCCGCAGAAGCTGCCCGGGTATCAGAGATCGCTGTCAATACCGATTCGGCAAGGTCAATCGGGTGACGTTCCAGGCCCACCCCGTTGTCCAGGCGGGCCAGCAGAAGCAACTCCTCGACCAATTTACTCATCCGCTGCGATTCGGAATCGATGCGTCCCAGGGCGAAAATGATATCGGTAGGCAGTTTGTCGCGGCCCCGGCGGGTGAGTTCCGCATAACCGCGGATGGAGGCCAACGGATTGCGCAGCTCGTGGGATGCGTCGGCGACGAACTGGCGCACCCGCTGCTCGGATGCCTCCCGGGCCCGCAGCGAGTCTTCCACATGGTCCAGCATTGAGTTGAGAGCCGTTCCCACCCGGCCTACCTCGGAGCCGGGGGAGAGTCCTGTCATGTCCACGCGAGCGTCGATGGAGACCTCACCTGATTCCAGTGGAAGATTTGATACCGTCACCGCGGTGCATGCTAGCTGGTTGAGACGCTTCAGTGAATTGCGTACCACAAGGGTGGATACCAGTGCGGCGAGAGCTGCGGCCAGGATGATGAGGCCTGCTTCGGCCCACATGAGGTCCTTCAGTACTGCTTGGGTGGCGGCCATCGGCACGGCGACGGCAAGCAAGGTGTCCCCACGGCTGATGGCGGCGGCGCGGTAGGTGCCCAGACCCTCGACAGTAATGGTGCGCACTATTCCGTCATCAGGCAGATGAGTCAGGGTCGCGATCTGCTCGGCGGAGGCAACCGAGGGCCCGGTGGACAATACGATGGATCCGAAGGCGGATCCGGAGGGGTTAGAGACCACGGTGATCGACCCGGTGGGTAAGCCGCCAGTTCGTAGTTCCACCGGGCCCTCGGTCGGCAGGGCGTCGGGTTCTTTGGTGTTGGGTCCGCGGGGCCGCGAATCGGTGGCCCGTACCGCGTAGGTGATCTGCTGGTCGACGGCGTCGGTGAGGATCCGGGCGACCAGGAAGGTTGACAGGCCAGCCATCAGCACCGCAGCCACCGTTACGATGAGGGTGATGCGGACGACCAGTTGTCGGCGCAGGGTTGGCGTGGTGCGCAGCGTCATCTCACTGGCCAGCCGGTTTGATGACATATCCGGCCCGGCGCATGGTATGGATCATCGGTTCGCGGCCGACGTCGATCTTCTTGCGCAGATAGGAAATGTACAGTTCCACCACGTTGTCCTCCCCGCCGAAGTCGTAGTTCCACACTCGGTCCAGGATCTGCGCCTTGGACAGTACCCGGCGCGGATTGCGCATCAGATAGCGCAGTAGCTCGAACTCGGTGGCGGTGAGATTGATCTGTTCGCCGCCGCGGGTGACTTCGCGGGCATCCTCGTCCATGACCAAGTCGCCGACTACCAAAAGTGCATCTTCGTTGTGCACCGCAGCCCCCGAACGACGCAGCAGGGCTCGCAATCGGGCGATGAGCTCTTCCAAGGAGAAGGGTTTGGTGACGTAGTCGTCGCCGCCAGCAGTCAACCCGGCGATGCGGTCGGCGACGTCATCTTTGGCGGTGAGGAAGATCACTGGCATATTCGGTTCCTCGGTGCGCACCCGGCGCATCACCTCAAGGCCGTCGAAATCAGGCAGCATCATGTCCAGGATGATTGCATTCGGGCGCACTTCACGAGCCAGCTTGACCGCTTCGGTTCCGGTGCAGGCAGTATGTGGTTCCCAGCCCTCGTAGCGCAGTGCCATACGCAGCAGCTCGGTCAGCGAAGGCTCGTCGTCGACGGCGAGGATGCGTAGTGGAGACCCGTCGGGGCGGGTCATCGGTTGTTCGGTGCCCATGGCACCGATTCTGACAGGAGAAGCTGTGCGTTTGCTGTGTGGGCTCACAGCTGGGTGGTGTCCGGCGTCTACTGGTAGGGATCAATGCCAGAGTCACCACCGCGGCGACGGAATAGGAGCCGATCGGCTCCTGTGAGCCCGGCTCCACAACCCAGGAGGAGAACACCTAGCAAGGCCATCGCTACGTTGTACTCGAAACCGTCATTGGCCAGATACGGGCCTGCAGACCACTTGAACAGCACGGTGATCAGGATGTGCTCGGTGGCCAGCAGCAATCCGAGCACGCGGGTGAACAATCCAATGGCGAGTAGTATCCCGCCGATTCCCTCGAAGGCGATGGTTCCCGAAGCCACCAGGCTGGCAGCCGGAACGTGGAACTCCTGAAGTCGCGCGACTTGGCCATTAATGCCCTCTATCTGCCAGCGATACCAGGCATGGCTGAACATCAGCGCCGCGATACCGAGCCGCACGAGCAGCAGCATGGTTTCCCGGAAGATGTTGTGGGCGGTGGTGCGTGCGGACATGGGTGGCCTCTTTCTTACCTGCAATTGATGTCAAGTTACCCCACAACCCGCTTCAGCGGCGACGAGTGATGTTGGTCGAGTGCTGCCTTCGCTCAGGGTGAGACCGGGGGAACGTCGCTCATCAGGGCCTCGGTGATCGCCGAGCGGTCCTCATCGGGATCCAAGCCGAGGACCGCCACCCACGCAGGGATGCATTGTTCGGCATGGTACTTGTGGCCGAAACCCGCCCGGACGTCGCGGCACACCGGCATATCGGATGTGATTTGCCAGAAGGTGATGAACGGCCACCAGCGCATCCGGCCCATCGGAGTGTTGGTGCCCGTCATGTCGGTGAGCCACTGCGGGCGACGCCACAGCAGACGCGGATTCCAAAACGTTACCGGGTCGGTTTCGTTGCGTAGGAAAACATAACGGGGAAACTCCCATGGCCCCAAGTGCCCGCCATGGGTGGGGACGACAAGTTGTTCCGGGGTCATCGCGAAACGGACGTGGCGCCCGCCGTCGACGACGGGGAAAATAGTGTCCGACCCTGGGTCGCGGGCCTCGATCAGGGCTTCCTGGAGAGGAGAGAAATCCGGGCACCCGGTCCACACCGCCCCGGCGGCCGAGGTTGGCAGATCCTCAATACCGTCAATAATTCCGGTGGAGCCGAAGGCCCCGAGCGACTCCCCGCCCAGGTAAATCAGGGGACGACGCTCGGCGGGAAGGGCTGCGATTCGTTCGGTGACGGCTTGATACAGCAGTCGAGAGGCACGCACGGGGTCTTGCTTGTCTGCGATCATTGTGACGGCCGAGGGCAGCCCGGAGTACTGCATAGCGACCGTTGCGCAGTCTCCGCGGGTGAGGTATTCGAAGGTGGAGGCCGACCATTCGTTGACATTGCCGCGACCGGTGGTGGTGACCAATAGGATCCGGGACCTCGACCAGGCATCGGTGCGGTCCATCTCGGCAAGTACCGCATCGACCACTTGCGGGATGGTACGACGATTCATTGAGGCATAGGCGCGGATGGGTTGCATGGCCTGGCCTCCGCATACCTCTTCGATGCGTTCCCGCGATGGTCCGGCGCAGGTGAAGCGCTTTCCTTGCAGGCCCAGCCGGTCCCACGATTCGTTGGAGGCCGGAGAGCCAGAGTGCAACTCGGTGGTGGGCTGGACGACATTGGGTGGGGTGCGCAGGTCGACCCTCGCCGATGCGGAGGTGACCACCAGCATCAGCCCGCGCATCAGAACCCGGTCGAAGACCAGTCCTGTGGTGGCCAGCACGGTGAGTGTGGAGATGATGCGAGCCAAGATCGCATTGGTCATCTTGGATGCGACGCGGATGTGCAGGTGGGAACTGGCCCACACCATGAAACGCCACTGAGCGGCAAGTAGGGAGAAGACCGCTGCCGCGGTGGCTGCAGACCCCACCGCCCACAGGGGGGAGTGGGCTGGATTCTCGACGTGGTCGGCGTTTGCTCGCTGCCAGCGGGTGGCCAGTGCGGGGATTGCGATGGTTGCGCCCAGCCCGGCCAGCGCTCCGGCGATCCTTCCCGTGGTGGTCATTGCCCGCAGTGAGATCGTGCGCGGCGGGAATTTGCGGGTGGCCAGGCTGATGGTGGAACGTACCAGCAACCCGGATTGGAATGCGGCCATTGCACCGAGCCCTGCGACCAGCCCCTGGAAATACCAGGGACGCGGCAGCAGTGAGGGAGTGTAGGCAGCGGCATAGCCGGCCAGGGCAGCCGCCCGATGCGGGGCGAGCAGGCCGGTCAGGGCGTCGGGACGAAGCACGTCCCAACTCTAGGGGGTGCTCGCAGGTAGCCTCATGAAGACCACCAAGCGGGCCGGGAATCGGACATTATCCCTGCCCGAGAAGAGATCTGGCCTATTCCCGGGAGCACCGGGGACCGAATGATTGCCCCCGGTCAGGCACCGTGTGAGTGTGGAGACCGACGAGCTACTCACTGTGGCCGGACACCATCTTGATGGCGCCCGGCCACAGTATCGTTCTCAGGATTGGGCGCGGGAGCGGATGAGGTGATCCCATGCCCCGAGGGCGGCTGCTGCTCCCGATCCTTGGGCGATGACGATCTGCTTGTAAGGTGTCGACGAGCAGTCGCCCGCGGCGAAGATGCCTTCCACCGAGGTGGCGCCGTGAGCATCGGTGGCGATCTCGCCGAGCTCGTTGATGGTCAGGACGTCGGCCACCCATTCGGTGTTGGGCAGCAATCCGATCTGGACGAAGATGCCCGATACCTCAAGGGATTTCGTGGTGTCGTCGGTGCGGTCCACATAGGTAAGCCCGGTCACCTGGGTACCGTCACCGAGCACCTCGGTGGTGCGGGCAGAGGTGATCACCGAGGTATTCGGCAGGGATGCGAGTTTGTCCATGAGTACGTCGTCGGCCCGGCAGGAATCGGCGAACTCCAGCACGATGACCTCCGATGCATGCACGGCGATGTCGATTGCCGCCTCAATGCCCGAATTGCCACCGCCGATGACCGCCACCTTCTTGCCCTTGAACAGCGGGGCATCGCAGTGGGGACAGAAGGTCACTCCCTTGTTGCGGTACTCCTGCTCACCGGGAACCCCCATCAGCCGCCAGCGTGCGCCGGTGGCGATGACGATCTCCTTGGCCTGCAGCCGGGCATCGTCGCCGAACTCGACGGTGTGCAGCTGTCCGGTTCCCGTTGCCGGGACCAGCCGGGTGGCCACCTGGGAGTTGATTACATCGATGTCGTAGGCGCGGACGTGTTCTTCCAATTGCCCGGCGTAGCGGGGACCTTCGGTGTAGGGCTGGGAGATGAAGTTCTCGATGGCCATGGTGTCCAGCACCTGCCCGCCGAACCGCTCACCGGCCAGACCGGTGCGAAGTCCCTTGCGGGCCAGGTAGATGGCGGCTGATACCCCGGCTGGACCCTGACCCACGACCAGGGCATCGTAGGGATCCTTCTCGTTGAGCCGGGCAGCTTCGCGGGCCACCGCACCGGTGTCGAGACGTTTGATGAAATCCTCGATAGTGGTGCGGCCCTGGCCCCATTCTTTGCCGTTGAGCCAAATGGTTGGAACCGCCAGCACGTTGTGTTCGGCAATCTCCTCACCGAACAGCGAGCCCTCGACCGCGGTGTGGCGGATACGCGGGTTGATCACCGACATGGTATTCAGCGCCTGGACAACGGTGGGGCAGTTCTGGCAGGTCAACGACATGTAGGTGATGAATTCGAAATCGCCGTCCAATTCTTCGACGGCCTTGATCACCTCTGGGGATTCTTTGATCGGATTTCCGCCTACCTGGAGCAGGGCCAGCACCAGGGAGGAGAACTCGTGACCCATCGGGATACCGGCGAAGCTGACACCGATGCTGGTGCCGACCCGGTTGATTGAGAAGGATGGGCGACGGGGATGAGCCTCGTCGTCGCGACGATGGGTGATCTTGGGGGAGAGAATGGCGATGTCGTCGAGCAGCAATTCGAGATCGGCCGAGGCATCACGTTCGTCGAGTGAGGAGACGATTTCCACGTCATGGATGATGCGCGGCATCAATGCTACTAGCTGGTTCTTCAGATTGTCGTCGAGCAGACGCTTGGGCATGGTGACCTCCGGAATTGTTGACGGGGCCTGTCGCCCCTGGGATGTGGGCCAAATAAGGTCCCGGCGAAAGTGCTCGCCGGGACCGGTATGCATGGTTCAGATCAGATCTTGCCAATCAAGTCGATGCCCGGGGTCAGGGTCTCGGCGCCCTCTTCCCACTTGGCGGGGCAGACCTCGCCGGGATGAGCGGCGATGTACTGGGCGGCCTTCACCTTGCGCAGCAGTTCGTCTGCGGAGCGCCCGATGCCCTCGGCGGTCAGTTCGACATACTGGATGACGCCCTGCGGGTCGACCAGGAAGGTGGCCCGGTCGGCCTGGCCCAGGCCGGGACGCATATTGTCGAAGTTATTGGTCAGCTGGCCGTTGGAATCGCCGACCATGAAGTACTGGACCTTGCCGACCTCGGCGGAATCGTCGTGCCAGGCCTTGTGCACGAAGTGAGAGTCCGTTGACACCGAGAAGACCTCGACGCCGAGGGCTTGGAGTTCTGCGTAGTGGTCGGCCAGGTCACCGAGCTCGGTGGGGCAGACGAAGGTGAAGTCACCGGGGTAGAAGAAGAAGATCGCCCACTTGCCGAGGACGTCCTTCTCGCTCAGCTCGACGAACTCTCCATTGCGGTAGGCGGTGGCCTGGAAGGGAAGGATCTCGGTGTTGATCAGGGACACGGCTGTTTCTCCTTGGATCGAATGACGCTGGCCGATCGGTCGTCGGCAGCGGTACAACGTGCCCTGCCCGCCAGCTATTCCGTCGAGGGCAGAATGGTTCTACTCGCTCAGCCCTGAGATGTGAACTCGAATCGGTTAGCGTACTGATCACGTCGGCCCACGTCAGGAGTTCCCATGTCCTATCGCATCATCGATTCGCCGATCGGGCCATTGACGCTTGTCGTAGACGGGAACGAGGTGATCGCCCTGCACACCGCGGCACAGGTGTGTCCCGTTAGCCCACAGCTGCTTGGGGAGCGCGATGACTCAGTTGCCCAGGATGCCGTCGACCAGTTGGCAGAGTATTTCGCTGGAACCAGGACCAGCTTCGATCTGCGGCTCTCCCCGAGGGGAACCGATTTTCAGCACAGAGTATGGCAGGCCATTGCCCGGGTAGCTTACGGGCATACCGCCAGCTACGCCGAGATCGCCCGCGTGCTCGGGATCGACGGGTCGGCCCGGGCCGTCGGTGCGGCCATTGGTCGCAATCCGCTGCTGATTATCGTGCCGTGCCATCGCATCATTGGCTCCGACGGGTCTCTCACCGGATATGCAGGTGGTCTCGACCGTAAGCGGTGGCTGCTCGCCCACGAGCGGCAGGAGAAGCCCTGAGCGGAAGGTGAGATGATGCGCTCCATCGCTTTCTTCCCCTCACCGTGAGCGCTGAGAAACCGAAGACGGGCTTCCGGTGGTCATGGTGGCGGGGAGTTCACACGACGCCGCCAAGGAAGTGGTCGATCACACCGTTGATTTCGTGTTCTAAATCGGGTGCTCCCACGCGCTAGGGGAGAAGTCGCTGGGGATCCCGGCTTCATTCTTCGCAGATGTGCGGTTCGTCATCAGTCGGCTGATCGGTGGTTCGTTGCCGCAATGTCCTGTGCCGGATCCATGACGGTTGAACCACCTGATGGCTGCGGGCCAATACCACCATGGTGGCGATGCCGAGCAGTGTAGCGAGGGTAATGGTGATCCAACTCGCCTCAATGCCGAAAACGCCTCCGGTCATCCAGGTGGGTCCGGTCACGGTCGAATCCAACCAGCCATGTCCCCGGGAGGAGGTGCCGGAGACTACCAACCCGAATACCGGGCCGAGCATCATATTCCAGGCGAAGTGGAGACCCATCACCGTCCACAGGCTCCGGGTGAGGGCATACAGTGCGCCTAGCAGCAGTCCGGCTTCCATGGCGATGCCGATCGCTCCCGTCCAGGTGCCGAGTGGATTGCCTGTATGGATCAGCCCAAAGCTGATTGCGCTGCCGATGATCGCGCCCCACGTCCCGACCCATTCCTCGAGAAGACGGAAGAGCACTCCGCGGAAGGTGATCTCCTCGACGATTGCTGCCGTGAATCCCAGCGTCATGAGATCGCCCCACATCCAGTAATCGTGGTTGATGCCTGTGACGTGGTAACCGTGTGACACGGCGAGCACCGCCACGGCTGCGGAGATTGTCGCAGCTCCCAGGATCAGACCGACACCGAGCCCTTGTGCCATGCGTCGGGGGGTCAGTTCGACCAGTCGGCGTTGCTCCCAGATCACAGCTAGGGCAGCATAGGCGCCCACCGCGGCAAGGATCACCGGGAGTTGGGCGAAGGCTGTGGCGATGTCGTAGAAGCGTGGGTGACTGGAGAACAGCCCGCCGACAACCATCCCGACGACGGGTGCGATGGCGATGGTCAGGGCAAGGAAGAGGACAGCGAAGACGATCCCACGCACCACGGGGTTGAGTCGGATCTGGTCGTGGGGCGGCCATAGCCGGACCGGGTGGTCGACGGCAAGCAGGTCTTCTGGACGAATCCGCGGAAAGAACGTTCCGCGCTGAGGTGCGACGGCGGTGTGAGCCATGCAGCAAACCTAGCGGTGCAGCCGCTGCGTCTGTCGGCGTACCGTGGTGTGGTGCCCGGATTTCTTCAGGCACCACACCACAGACACGGGTCAGGGCATCTCGGTTCCGTAGATTTCCTTATAGACCTGCCGCGCGGTATCGGTGTTCTCGGCCTCCGCTTTCAGATAATCGGTGATTGTCGAATCGAGCAGGTCGGCTAGGTCTGAGGTTGCCGTGGCCCCCTTACCCAAAGCATCTGCCGAGATTCTATCGCACAGTGAATTGAGTGCCGTCGACTGGTCGGCCGAGAACTGGGGAAGCCGGGCGAACATGGTCGGAATCTCTACTACTGAATCCGAACTGGTCTTCAACGTTGACAGATCGGCCGACACCTGCCGCCAGAATTTTGAATGATCATGGAAATATTGTGTGTTAAATCGTAATTCACTTGCGGCCGGGGTTTCTGAGCTCTCGCTCACGCTCATTTTTGCCGGTTTGGGCCAACCATTGTCGCCCTGACTTTCTCCCATTTCTGTGATCTGACGATCAAGTTTCTCGATTGCCAACAACTGGGCAATCGTGTTGTTCAGCATGGTCGCCATGTTTGTACTTTTTTCGGTTTCGTCGGAACGAGTCTTGTTGATCGTCGAGACTCCCGCATCAATAAGATCCATGATCTGGCTGAAACTAATCTGTTTTGGGATACACTTGGTGATGAGGTTGCTGTAAAATTCATCCTGGCTATTGGTTAGCTTGGCGAAATCTGCCAGTGATGTTGTCAGTGATTCCAAAAATTTTGCACAATTGTCCATCAGGTCTGACATCACCGAGGATGTTGTTCCTGCCGCGTTGTCCTGCGAGCTTACTGAGGCGGCGTAAGCGCCGGATGCTCCCGGACTCAGCCATCCATCCATGTTCCCTGTTGTGGGGATGTACACAACATTTGAAGGAATGACTTGGGCGATCTTCTTACTGAATTCATTGGATATTTTCAGCCAATCCGTGATAAGTTTACCGACTTTCTCTGGCGTTTCGGCGATGGAATTGGTATCCAGCTTGAAATTTTCATCATTTGTTTTTGCTGTACCAAACATTGCGTCGGCTTTTTTCTGGGCTTCCTCGCGCTTGGGGTGAGGGACCTCGGTCACCGAGGTGATCGGTGTAACCAAGCGTTCCCACCAGCGAGGTTTTGAGTCGCGGTACTCCGTGAAGGGTGTTCCTGGTATGCCTGGTCCGTTGTTGATGACGCCTTCTACCTTATACTGGGTCAGGGCCCCAATGGCCGAAGTCATCTGTTGGAGAGAGGGCTCAGCACGATCGGCCAGATCCTTGAACGCCTTTTTCATATCAGTACATGCGGTGTTGATCTTATTGACTGTTTGCTCGACGGTCATCGCTCATCATTTCCCTGCTTGAATTGCCTGCATGTTGGCCTTGTGAGCCTGAATCTTGTCCCATTCGGGATCTTTTACTGGTTTGGGGATCAACGGATGCCTTGAAAGTACGTCAGTCAGCGTCTCCGAGAAGCGTTGTGCGGTGGTGTTCTGCGCCCACTCGGGGTCGAAGCCCATTGACTCGAATTTTCCGTACACCCAAGCGGCGCCCACGTGTCGTTGGGAGTCGCTCTCCTCCACATCGGCTTCGGGGTGGGGAGGTAACTCACCCGCAAGTGCTTTCTTGAATCGTTTGTCCAGCAACTCTTGGTAGGCGTTGAACTCGGCCCAGAACTGGGTGAAACGTTCCAAGGTCATGGGCTCTTGGCTTGCGGGGGGTTCCTCTTCAGATGGTATCTGCTCGGGGGTCGGTGCGTTCGCTGCTTCGTGCAGTAGTGAGTTCAGTTGCTTGGTGAGAGCGAGGGCATCATAGTGCGTGGCCCAGTGCGGGTAAACCGTAACTGACGTGACCCAGTTCGCTTCCACGTCGATTTTGACCACCTCGTGGGGGTCCTCGTAAAGAGTCATTGCCTTTCCTTCATGGTTGTGTTTTTGGATCAGATGTGGGAAGGTTTAGTTGTTGATTCAGTTTCGGCTCAAAGCGTTGACGTTGTTATGGTTCGATGGTCGTGATGGTGGAAGCGCTTCTGTGGGCATCTTGCATCACTACGAGGACGGTATTCTCCCCATCGGCAGAGAAGGTCACTGAGGTTTCTTCGCCGAGGGAGAATCCCTCTTGAGAAGCCAGCACCTGGGTCCATGACCAGGCTTTGTTGGCGTCAAAGGTGTTCAGGTCCAGCGTTCGTGCGGTTCTTGATGTCTGGGGCAGGCACTGGGAAGTCACGTCGGGATCGCTCAAGGTGCGGGTGATGAGGGGCGCGCAATGCTCATCCTCGTTATTTGAGGCCGGGGTTGCGGTCACCGAGTCGGCTCGGTAGGTGAGGCTCAGGATCCCGGTGCTTGATGAGGTGGTGATCATCTGTTCCCACACGGTGCGGAAGGCTCTTGGCTCCCATGGGGCTGTGATTGGGGTCAGCGGGGATTTTTCTAGGAACACATCGCGGCTGTCGCCGCAGGTTCGGATGGTCTTCGTCGCGGTTGATGAAACGGCTTCGGCGGTTATTGCCCATTCCTGGCCCCTGCAGTTGTCCGAGGTCTCGGAGAGTAGTGAGAGGTATGACTCGGAGTCGAAATCTTCGATGGGGCGGGTGATCAGATTGATATCGATCTGATCTGTCGTCGGGGACTCCGGCTTCGTTGAGGGGGCGTAGCGCAGCCGGGTGATTGGCGGGCGTCCTGAGTTGTCGGTGATGAGCAGAGTCATTGATGACGCAGTGGTTTCCACCCGACCCACTCGCGCGTCGCGACCCTCCAGGGCAGAGCGCAGCAGCATCGGTGCCTCGTTCGCCATCTTTGGCGAGGTACCCGAGCAGGCAACGATGAGAAAAGACGTAACGAGGGGTACGACCACCACTTTCCTCATGGGAGGAAGCGTAGGTGGGCTTGGGGCCAAGGAAGCGGGCAGTGCTCGGCGGAACCCCGCCGGGCTACCCCGGAATAACCCGGAGATGCTCGGCGTTGAGTCAGGTGGACTCAAGTTCGGGATTGAGTGCGCTAGACTCAACTGCGTCAGGTCTTGAACCTGAGTCTCTAGGACTCAAGAAGCAATCGCCTCGTGCGACAGGAGGAAACAAACATGGCTCGTGCAGTGGGCATCGACCTCGGCACCACCAACTCGGTGATCGCGGTTCTCGAAGGTGGCGAACCCACCGTCATCCCCAACGCTGAAGGAGCTCGCACCACCCCATCGGTGGTCGCGTTCACCAAGAACGGGGAGATTCTCGTCGGTGAGGTGGCCAAGCGTCAGGCCGTCACCAACCCGGACCGCACCATCCGCTCGGTCAAGCGCCACATGGGCACCAGCTGGACCACCGAGATTGACGGCAAGACCTACCGTCCCCAGCAGATCAGCGCATCGGTGCTGCAGAAGCTGAAGCGTGACGCCGAGGCCTACCTTGGTGAGCCCGTCACCAACGCCGTCATCACCGTCCCAGCCTATTTCGGCGACGCCGAGCGTCAGGCCACCAAGGAGGCCGGTGAGGTCGCTGGCTTGACTGTTGACCGGATCATCAATGAGCCGACGGCAGCCGCCTTGGCATACGGCCTCGACAAGGCCGACCAGGAGCAGACTGTGCTCGTCTTTGACCTCGGTGGCGGCACCTTCGACGTCTCCTTGCTGGATATCTCCGAGGGAGTCTTCGAGGTCAAGGCCACCAAGGGTGATGCTCGATTGGGTGGTGATGACTGGGATCAGCGCATCATCGACTGGCTAGTCGAGCAGTTCAAGAACAAGACCGGTGTTGACCTGTCCAAGGACAAGATGGCTGGTCAGCGCCTCAAGGAAGCCGCTGAGCGGGCCAAGATTGAGCTCTCCTCGCGGATGGAGACCGAGATCAACCTGCCCTACATCACCGCAGGGGCCGAGGGGCCGATGCACATGGAGGAGAAGCTCACCCGCGGTGAATTCCAGCGCATCACCCAGGATCTACTGGATCGCTGCAAGCAGCCGTTCAACGCGGTGCTGTCCGATGCCAAGGTCTCGGTCGGCGACATCAACCAGATCATCCTGGTTGGTGGCTCGACCCGCATGCCTGCGGTGCAGGATCTGGTCAAGGAACTGGCCGGTGGCAAGGAGCCGAATAAGTCGGTGAATCCTGACGAGGTCGTCGCCCTGGGCGCATCCCTGCAGGCCGGTGTACTGAAGGGCGAGGTCAAGGACGTGCTGTTGCTCGACGTCACCCCGTTGAGCCTCGGCATTGAGACCAAGGGTGGTGTGATGACGCGCATCATTGAGCGCAATACCACCATCCCGACCAAGCGTTCGGAGATCTTCACCACAGCCGAAGACTCCCAGCCCTCGGTGATGATCCAGGTCTATCAAGGTGAGCGCCAGTTCGCCCGTGACAACAAGTCGCTGGGTAATTTCGAGCTGACCGGCCTGATGCCTGCTCCACGCGGGGTGCCGCAGATCGAGGTCACCTTCGACATCGACGCCAACGGCATCGTGCACGTCTACGCCAAGGACATGGCCACCGGCAAGGAACAGTCCATGACCGTCACCGGCGGTTCTGCCCTGGGTAAGGACGAGATCGACCGCATGATGGCCGAGGCTGAGGCGAATGAGGAGGCTGACCGTAAGCGTCGCGAATCCGTCGAGATGCGCAACGAGGCCGACAACCTGGCCTTCCGCACCGAGAAGCTGGTCACCGAGAACGCTGACAAGATTCCCGACGACGTCAAGACGCAGGTAACCGAATCCCTCGAAGCGTTGAAGGAGGCCCTGAAGGGAACCGACAACGATGACGCAGTGAAGGCCGCCATGGACGACCTGAACACCAAAGCGATGGCGATGGGTCAGGCCGTCACCCAGGCCGCCCAGGCTGAGCAGGCCGCTGCCTCCCAGGCCCCGGCCGACTCCCATTCGGCCGATGATGACATCGTCGACGGTGAAATCGTCGACGAGGACAAGTGAAGGGCTGATCCACGATGACTGAACCTGAGGGCAACGAGGACTTCCTCGAGACCCCGGGCTCCGCCGCAGAGGATGCCGCTACTGCGGCTCCGCAAGCCCCGGCCGATGAGGCCGGGGCTGCGCCGGAGGAGGAACTGCTTGATCCGCTCACCGAGATGGAGAAGCTGGTCACCGAGCGCACCGAGGACCTCCAGCGGCTGCAGGCCGAGTACGCCAACTACAAGAAGCGGGTTGATCGCGATCGATCGCTGGCCCGGCAGAGCGGCATCGACATGGTGATGCGCGAACTCATGCCGGTCTTCGACTCCATCGTCGAGGCACGCAAGCATGATGAGCTGACCGGTGGTTTCAAGTTGACTGCCGACGAGTTAACCAGGGTGCTGGCCCGTTTCGGCTTCGAATCCTTCGGTGAGGTGGGCGACAACTTCGATCCCCGGCTGCACGAGGCCTTGATGCAAGTACCCTCCCCCCAGGCCGAGGAGATGTCTATTCACGAGGTCATGCAGGTGGGCTACCGGATCGGTGACCAGGTGTTGCGCCCGGCACGGGTCGTCGTCGCAGTACCGGCCACCGAACCGGTCGATGACGAAGCGGCCGAGTGATCTCCTGGTGCCAGGGGAAAGGGAAAGGAGGTTCGCACGATGAGTGCCAAGGACTGGCTTGAGAAGGACTACTACAAGATTCTGGGCGTCTCCAAGGACGCGAAGCCAGAGCAGATCAAGAAAGCGTTCCGTAAGGTCGCACGTGAGAACCACCCCGACCAGCACCCCGGGGACAAGAAGGCGGAGCAACGCTTCAAGGAGGCCTCCGAGGCCAACGATGTGCTGTCCGATCCGCAGAAGCGCCGCGAATACGATGAGCAGCGCTCGCTGTTCAGCGGCGGGTTCCGCTTCCCGCGTGGCGGTGGTTCTGGGGCCTCGGATGTATTCAGTGGCATGGGCGGGGGCGATCTGTCCGATCTGCTGGGCAATTTCTTCGGTGGTGGCGGATCTGGGCGGCGTTCCGGACGTGGACAACGCGCGGGTGCAGATATCGAGGGTGAGGTGTCGATCAGCTTTCAGCAGGCGATGGACGGCACCACCGTCGGGGTGCACACCATCAGTGAAGAGGCCTGCCCGACCTGCCATGGAACCGGTGCCAAGACCGGAACCGCGCCGCGGGTGTGCCCGGCTTGCCAGGGATCGGGAACCGAACAGACTACCGCCGGGGGAGTCTTCCAGGTCTCCCAGCCCTGCCATGAGTGTGGTGGGCGCGGGCTGGTGATCGACGACCCCTGCACCACCTGCCACGGATCGGGCCGGGCCGCGAGCAGCCGTACCATCCAGGTGCGGATTCCTGCCGGAGTTGCCGATGGGCAACGAATCCGGATCAAGGGAAAGGGTTCTCCCGGTAGCAATGGTGGGCCTGACGGTGACCTCTATGTGCTGGTGCGAGTGCGTCCCGACAAGGTATTTGGTCGCAGTGGCGACGATCTCACCGTCCAAGTGCCGGTGAGCTTTGCCGAAGCGGCCCTGGGGGCGGAGATTGATGTCCCGACCATGGGTGGCGGCAGCGTGAAGCTACGGATACCGGCGGGTACCCCCAATGGGCGCACCTTCCGGGTGCGGGGCCGGGGGGTGACCAAGGGATCGAAGACCGGTGACCTGCTGGTGAGTGTCGAGGTCCAAGTGCCGTCGACGATGAGCCCGGCCGCAGCCGAGGCTCTACGTGCCTATGCCGACACTATCGCCGAACCCAATCCCCGAGCCGAGATGCTGGGACGCAAGCGATGAGCGAGCAGCTGCCACAGTTGATGGATCCGGACGCCGCGGTGTTCACCATCTCGGTGGCGGCAACGCTTGCCGAGATGCACCCCCAGACTCTGCGTACCTACGACAGGCAGGGTCTGGTGGTGCCTCGTCGCACCAAGGGCGGTGGACGTCGCTACTCTCCGCGCGATGTGCAGCGCCTCAGGCTGGTGCAGCACCTGTCCCAGAACGAGGGCATCAACCTGGTTGGCATCCGCCGCATCCTTGCCCTGCAGAATGAGCTTGACGCGGCGCAGCGCAGATTAGAACAGCTGGCTGGAATCGTGACCCGGATGAGCGAGGAGCAGGAGGCCCGGCGCGTTTTCCTGGCGGGCCCCGACGGTGAGGTTGGGTACAGCCGTCATCGCCGTATGCCCCGGCCGCGGGCTATCGAAATGTGATGCTGGCGGGTCAGCTGCCGGTTGTGCCGCACATGCGGCGCCGCTGCGGGGCCGGGACAAATGGGGGAGGTTGAGTCCTGAATGGCGTGCCCCCGCCGCAACTGGCTATTAGAGTCTGGGTGGGTGGCCGACCCAGGTGGGGCCACCGACAATCGACTAGGAGAACAGATGAGCAAGATTCGCGTCGCCATCGTCGGCGTCGGCAACTGTGCATCGTCGTTGGTCCAAGGTGTGACCCATTACGCGGATGCTGACCCCTCGGACAGGGTGGGCGGCTTGATGCACGTCCAGTTCGGGGACTACCACGTCTCGGACATCGAATTCGTGGCGGCCTTCGACATTGATGCCGCGAAGGTGGGGCTCGACCTGTCGGAGGCGATCGGTGCATCGGAGAACAACACCATCAAGATCGCCGACGTGGCCCCTGCCGGGGTGATCGTCCAACGCGGCGAAACCCTTGATGGTTTCGGTAAATACTACCGTGAGACGGTTACTGAATCCGCTGAGCCCCCGGTGGACGTTGTGGCAGCCCTCAAGGCGGCCGAAGTGGATGTCGTCGTCTCCTACCTACCGGTCGGCTCTGAGGAAGCGGACAAATTTTATGCCCAGTGCGCCATCGACGCCGGATGCGCATTCGTCAACTGCCTTCCGGTGTTCATCGCATCGGATCCGCAGTGGGCGCAGAAATTCACCGACGCAGGACTGCCGATCGTTGGCGACGACATCAAGTCGCAGATCGGCGCCACCATCACCCACCGGGTGCTGGCCCGCCTGTTCGAGGAACGCGGCATCACCATTGATCACACCTACCAGCTCAATGTTGGTGGCAACATGGACTTCAAGAACATGCTGGAACGCGAGCGCCTGGTGTCCAAGAAGATCTCCAAGACCCAGGCGGTCACCTCGAACGTTGAGAAGCAGTTCGAGGACAGAGACATCCACGTCGGTCCTTCCGACTACGTGGGGTGGCTCGACGACCGCAAGTTCGCTTTCGTACGTTTGGAAGGCCGCAACTTTGGCGGGGCGCCGGTTTCCTTGGAGTACAAGCTGGAGGTCTGGGATTCCCCGAACTCCGCAGGCGTGGTGATCGATGCCATCCGAGCCGCCAAGATCGGTCTGGACCGCGGTATTGGGGGCCCGCTGCTGTCCCCGTCATCGTTCTTCATGAAGTCCCCGCCCGAGCAGCGTCCGGACGAGTACGCCATGGATTCGACCGAGGCGTTCATCAACGGTGAGGTGGAGCGCTGAGTATGGGATGGGTGCGTGGGTCCCGAGCGGGATCCCACGCACCCATCCCATATGCGCGTCGATGCGAAGGCTGTGGCGATCAGGCTCTGTCACCAAGGCCACTACGTCATCGACGTCCAGCACTCGGCGCACAACCAGTAGGTGAGCCTGGCATTGGTTGTGGGTGCGTGTCGAATACCTTCGATGGCTAGAGCGTCTCGGTAATCATCGGTTGCGATGATCTACCGGAAGTTCCAGCGTGAGTGTGGTTGACCCGGCCCCGGGATGCACATGTACTGGAAAAGACGGGGAATCTGCCTCAACCAGGATTCCTGAATACTGAATTGGGCCATGTGAGTGGAGTCGTGATGGACACGTCGCAACTTGTTTCGAATCAAAGATCCTACTTCTCTCGCGGAGACACCTTGAACGTTGACTTCCGCAGGCAGCAGCTGGAGCAGTTGTACTCCGTCGTGGACAGACGCTCTGATGACATTGCTGTTGCCCTCAGGAAGGATCTCGGAAAGGGGACCTTTGAGGCCTACTCGACGGAGATCGGGTTTTCCTTGCGAAGTATTCGCAAGGCTGCTCGTAGTGTTGCTCGATGGAGCAGGCCCAGGCGCGTTGGGCAGTCACTTTTCGTTTTTCCTTCTGTGAACAGGATCTATCGGGAACCCTACGGTGTCACTTTGGTGATTGGCCCGTTCAACTATCCCTTCCAGCTGGTTATCGAGCCGCTCATTGGGGCGATCGCGGGAGGAAATACGTGCGTCGTCAAGCCTTCTGAGCAAGCGCCGCACACCGCATCTGTCCTCTCCCAGTTGCTGAGCGAGACTTTTCCTTCGGAGTATGTCGTCGCTGTGGAGGGTGGGAAGGAGGTGACAGCTGACCTGCTGGAGAACCAATTCGACTACATCTTTTTCACCGGCAGTGCCCGGGTCGGGAAGGTGATTGCCGAGGCCGCAGGGCGTAACCTGACTCCTTTGACGCTCGAGCTCGGTGGCAAGGCCCCAGCCATCGTTGATCGCACCGCAAATCTGCCCGCCGCTGCCCGCAAGATCGTCTGGGGGAAATTCTTGAACGCCGGCCAGAACTGCGGGGCACCGGACTACGTCCTGGTCGAGGACACGGTTCATGACGAGTTCGTTGAGCAACTGTGTCGAGCGACAACGCAGTTTTATGGCGAAGATCCCTCAAGCTGCCCCGATTACGGCCGCATCGCGACCTCGGTTCACTGGGATCGGCTTGATGATCTGCTGACGTCTGCAAGGAACAGGATCGTGCACGGGGGTGCGTCCAACAGGGATGAGCTGTATATCGCTCCGACCATCCTTGACCACGTGGAGTGGGGGGATCAGGTGATGGAAGGCGAAATCTTCGGTCCGATCCTGCCAGTCCTCCGCTACCGTCGATCCGAATTCCAGCGTGACGTGGTCGACGCCGTCAATGCGGGCGAGAAACCGTTGGCGCTGTACATCTTCGCCGCCGATCGTTCGCTGATTCGTCAGGTTCTTCGCCAGATCTCTTTTGGTGGAGGATGCATCAACGACACCATCATGCAGTTCTCGCACCCCGGTCTGCCGTTCGGTGGCGTGGGAAACTCCGGCATGGGGGCGTACCACGGGCGTCACAGCTTCGACACATTCACGCATGCGAAGTCGGTGTTGTCTCACCTGCCCGGACAAGAAATGCCATTGGTCTACCCACCCCAGGGCGATGGCTACAAGACACGCATCATCAGGCGACTGCTGAGGTGATCTTCTAGATAGTCGAGCCATGGCGGATGGTTTCATGTGGGGCTGGCCTGCATCCTGGTGACGGCCAAGGTCGCCGATCAATATACGTACGAAACGTAGCGTAGTATTATAGGTGGAGCCGATACGCTCTCTGGTGGGCAGACCCCGGGAGGTGACCTCATGTGCTGCCGCAACCTCGCCGAATCCCTCAGCACGACAGGGAGAAGTCCCTGATGGCACTATCTCTAGGCCGGACTCGTTGTTCATCCTGGCTGTGGTTGGCTGTGGTGTGTGGTGGGATCCACACGGGCTTCTCGGCCGCTTGGGCTCTGGGCAGTGATGCTCTCCTCGGCACGGTTGGAAGCATCGCCGACAAGGTGGCAAGTTTCGGGGTGGGGGGACGAATGGGGCTGCTTGGGGCGATAGCCGGTGCGAAACTGACGGTCGTTGTGCTGCTGGTGGCTGAGACGTGGGGAGTGCCGCGATCCCCGCGGCTTCGGGCTCTGATCCGGTTAGCCGATCTGGTGCTCGGTGGGGGTCTGCTGCTGTACGGCGCGGTGTCCATGACGGGCAGCGGTGTTGGTCTGTGGATGGAGTTGAATCAACCGGATCCTGATCCCGCAGCACTCGTCGTGCTGTGGGGTCACCTGGCCATCTGGGATCTGCTCTTCGCGTTGTGGGGATTGGGTACGGTCATGCACGCCATGCGATGTCAACGAACTGACGGCGGCCGCCGGGACATCTCGGTGTACGACAGAACCAATTCGCCGCTGCAAGAGGGTCCGCATGAGCCTCCGGACGACAACAACCCAGCGTCGTCCATCAGTTTGACAAGTGCACCAACAATGGAGAGGAATCAAGATGAATGCTGACAATGCTGGCACCATGCAAGCCGTTCGATTCGATGATTATGGTTCCACCTGCGTCTTGGAGGTCAGGAATGTCCCGATCCCATCGTGTGGTCCCAGCCAAGTACGGGTGGCGGTTGCCTATGCGGGGATCAATCCAGGGGAGATAATCATCCGGGAGGGGCATCCAATGGCGCGCAAGATGTTTCCTGCGCGATTCCCGGATGAGGGCCAAGGCAGTGACTTCACCGGCGTGGTCACCGAACTGGGGCAGAGCGTGACCCAGTGGTCCGTCGGGCAGCTGGTCATCGGGATGAGCGACGAGCGCAGCTCCCAGGCGGAGTTCGTCACCATTGATGAGTCACGCCTGGTGGCTTTGCCGGAGGGGCTGGATCCGAAGGTAGCTGGTTGTCTGTACGTCTCTGGCACGACAGCCTACGCGATCGTGAATGCGGTCGGCGTATCCGAGAAGGATACTGTGGTTATATCCGCAGCCGCGGGAGGCGTAGGGATCCTCGCCTCACAGCTGGCACGACGGGCTGGTGCCCGGGTCATCGGCATCGCCAGCCCATCAAGCGCCGAGGTCTTGAGTGGGCTTGGTGTGGAGCCGTTGGCCTATGGCGACGATCTCGTTGAGCGGATCAGGGCTGTCGCCCCTGATGGAGTGGATGCGTTCCTCGACTGTTTCGGCAATGGGTACGTGGATGCCGCCGTCTCGTTGGGCGTGCCGCAGCACCGAATCAACACCATCATCGATTACGAGGCTGCTCAGCGTCACGGAACTCTGATGGTGGGTATGGCAGCCATCAAGGATCCAGCCGCAGTGGTCGCCAAACTGGCCGAGTTGATCGCCCGGCAAGAACTTATCTTTCCGATCCGTGCGGTCTACCCAATGACCGAGGTGCGAGCCGCCTATGACGATCTCGCCGGACGTCACGGTGTGGGCAAGATCGTCTTGGCAGTCAACCCCTGACACCAACCATCCTCGTCCTCACGAATTCCTCGATGATCGCGGGTGGGGCATGTGGTTCAGCCTGATCCCGCTCCCTGAGGCTGAGATCGTCGCGGCCCAAATCGGCCCACGTGAGGGCTGCGGTGGCGAAACCGGTGGTCGGCAGAGCACCGCTGTCTCACCGATATCATTGCTTTCCTACTGATCGTGACGTGCCGGGAAGTCTGTGAGTTGTGGTTTTCTCTGTTGGGTCATAACTCGAATTCTTCCTACTCGCGATATAGGGTTTTTCCGGAGATAGATATGGGCATTAAACAGGTGGATCGATGCGTAAGTGGTATAGCAATCTCCTCGGAATGTCGGGTAATTCTGGCGATGCCCGGTACATTATTTTTCGCTACTGTGTGGGGAGTGTTCGCTGCTTCGTGCGAGTACGAGGAGGTGATCTGCGAGGTCATGGCTGATCACATCAAGATCAGTTTCCCCCAACAGGTGCACCCGCGTGTACGGCACTCCGAGCAAGGTGGCGTGCAATTCGCTGAAGTCGATTCCCAGATCTGTGGTTCCGATGATCTGCTTGAGGACTTCTCGTGCGGGAGTTACCCACGTCGTGCGGATCCGCTCCGCAAGATCCGGATCGGTCGCTGCGTCGGCAAGTAGTCCCGGGAGGATGTCTCGTCCGGGGTAGGAGGCCACCAAGGTGACCGCGCGCCTTGCGAGGTTCAAGACATCGTCCTTGAGATTCTCGGCGGGCACGAGGGGATCTTCCTGGGTTATTCGGTGAATCATCAGGTCGAAGAGCATCTCAGTCTTGGAACGCCACCGCCGATAGATTGTCGTCTTCGCCACGCCGGAGGCATCCGACACGCGCTCTATCGTCACTCCGGCGTATCCGTGGTTGCGGAGTTGCTCATCAACGATCCTCGCCAAAAGGGCGTCGGTTCTCGCTTTGCGGGAATCGATGGCGCTTGAGGGAGTGTGGTGCTGGGTCATCGGCGTGCCTTGATAGTTATTGACGGTGGTACTCAACCAGGGGCATTGGTTCGGGAGATGTTACGTTGTATCAAACATGGGTTGTGAGCTGACTTTCTTCCGGTGATCAATTTAGCAGTCAGTTCTAGAGCGGGCAATGCATTCGAGCCCCCTAGATTGTGGTGATATTTTTCGTGGTTCGTGGCTTCGAGGAGATCACCCTGTTCATGAGTATCGCTTTGCGGGCGGTGTTTGCTCCCTATGCCACTTACGCCGCCCAGATCCTGCCCTGGTTCATCTGTTCGGCTTCGCTATTCCTATGCTGGGCCCATGACTGTGCGCCTCGGACCAACCGGGATCCAGCTGTTCTCCGCCTTCATCTGGGCTGGGATTGGGTTGACGATCGGCATCGGATTGGTGGTGGCGGCGTGGGTTGGCGGAGGGATCGCATCGGTCCAGGTGCTGGGTGCGTTGATCATCGCGTTGTCGGTGATCTCTGCGGTCTTGGAGTGGCGGGTGCTGCCTGGGGTGCGCATCGACTTCGCCGAGGGTGAGGTAACGGTCACTCCCGTTGCGGGTGATCCGGTGACAATCGCTCAGCATTCCCTGCAAGCGCTGCGCGTCGAGACCCTTGAGCCGGTCCGTACCCGGGGACGCATCCGGGCGACGGTGGACGGGCGACGCCCGGGGGAGTGGGTGTTCTTCGACGAAAGCCCCGAGCCTGCGCTGCCGAAAGCGTTCCGGGTCGGGCTTTCGCTGTCCTCGCTGGAGGCCTTGAAGGCGGCCTGCCAGGCCCATGGCATCGTCGTGAAATCAGGGTTCTGACCGGGAATAATGAGCGGTCTCGTAGAGTTGAGTGAGGTAGACTCAACTCCGAAGGTTGAGCCGGTGGTACTCAAGATACCGGGAGACCTTCGGACTCAATCGCGGAGGTAATCTATGGACAACGAGAAGTTGACCACCATGAGCCGCGACGCGGTGTCCACCGCGTTACGGCTCGCACTCACCAACGGGAACCCCAGTGCCGAGCCCGCACACCTGCTGCACGCGCTGTTGATGGTCCCCGACAACTCCGTCGCGCCACTGCTCGCCAAGATCGGGGTGGATGCGAACCAGATCGACGCCCAGGCACAGGCTGCCATCAAATCCCTGCCTTCTAGCTCGGGTTCCTCCGTCGCCCAGCCAACCCTGTCCGGCGCATTCGCCCGGGTGATGGCCGACGCGCAGACCCGGGCCGAGCAACTCGGTGACCAGTACGTTGCCACCGAGCACCTGCTTATCTCTTTGGCCACGGTTGCCTCGGCAGCCGCCGACATCCTCACCAAGGCTGGTGCCACTCCCGACAAGCTCTCCGAAGTCTTCAACGAGGCCCGTGGCACCAAACGCGTGACCAATGCCGAATCCGAGGGCGGGGAATCCGCCTTGGACAAGTACTCTGTTGACCTCACCGAACGTGCTCGCGAGGGCAAACTCGATCCGGTCATCGGGCGCGACCAGGAAATCCGGCGTGTTGTGCAGGTGCTGAGCCGCCGCACTAAGAACAACCCGGTACTCATCGGCGAACCTGGCGTCGGCAAGACCGCCGTCGTGGAAGGGCTTGCCCAGCGCGTCGTCGCCGGCGATGTGCCCGATTCCTTGCACAACCGCCGGGTGGTCTCCCTGGACCTGGCCTCAATGGTGGCCGGAGCCAAGTACCGCGGTGAATTCGAGGAACGACTCAAGGCCGTGCTCAACGAGATTAAGGAAGCCGAGGGGCAGATCGTCACCTTCATTGACGAATTGCACACCGTGGTGGGGGCCGGTGCATCCGAGGGCGCGATGGATGCCTCGAATATGCTCAAGCCGATGCTCGCCCGCGGTGAGCTGCGGCTCATCGGCGCCACCACCCTCGACGAATACCGGGAACGCATCGAAAAAGATCCTGCACTGGAAAGGCGTTTCCAGCAGGTCTACGTCGGTGAGCCCGGGGTCGATGACACCGTCGCCATCCTGCGTGGCATCCGGGAACGCTACGAGGCTCATCACAAGGTACGCATCACGGATTCCGCTCTGGTTGCCGCGGCTACCCTGTCGAACCGCTACATCACCAACCGGCAGCTTCCCGACAAGGCGATCGACCTGATCGACGAGGCCGCCTCGCGGCTGCGCATGGAGATCGACTCCTCCCCCGAGGAAATCGACGCGCTGCGGCGCCAAGTCGACCGGCTGACCATGGAACAGTTTGCCCTGGGTGCCGAGCAGGATGCGGGCTCCAAGGTACGTCTCGACCATCTCAACGCGGAACTTGCCGATGCCAAAGAGCAGTTGCGTTCCCTCGAAGCTCAGTGGGAGGCGGAGAAGGGTGGCCTGAACCGGGTAGGCGAGCTCAAGGAACAGATCGACGCCCTGCGCACCGATGCCGAGCGCTACCAGCGCGAGGGGAATCTGGAGAAATCGGCCCAGATCCTGTACGGGGAGATTCCTGCCCTGGAGAAGGAGATGGAGCATGCTCAGGAAACCGTTGGTGAGAAGAAGTCGATGGTTTCCGAGGAGGTCACCAGCACCGATGTCGCCGAGGTCATCTCGGCCTGGACGGGTATTCCCGTCGGCAAGATGTTGGAGGGGGAATCCACCAAGCTGCTGGAGATGGAATCGCGGCTGGGGACCCGGCTCATCGGCCAGTCCAAGGCCGTCAAGGCCGTCGCTGATGCGGTGCGTCGCGCCCGAGCAGGGATTGCTGACCCGAACCGTCCGACCGGGTCCTTCCTATTCCTCGGACCCACTGGCGTCGGCAAGACCGAGCTGGCCAAGGCACTGGCTGAGTTCCTCTTCGACGATGAGACCGCCATGGTGCGCATCGACATGTCCGAGTACATGGAAAAGCACTCGGTCTCCCGGCTCGTGGGAGCTCCTCCCGGGTATATCGGCTATGAGGAGGGTGGACAGCTGACCGAAGCGGTGCGCCGTCGTCCTTACTCGGTGGTGCTGCTCGACGAGGTGGAGAAGGCCCATCCCGACGTCTTCAACATCTTGCTCCAGGTGCTTGACGACGGCCGCCTGACTGACGGCCAGGGCCGCACGGTCGATTTCCGCAACGTGATCCTCATCATGACCTCGAACCTCGGCTCGAATTTCTTGTCCGACGCGAACCTGGATGCCCAGGCCAAGCGCAATGCCGTGATGGATGTGGTACGCAAGTCGTTCCGCCCCGAGTTCCTCAATCGGCTCGACGAGATCGTGATGTTCGATGCGCTGAGCCGGGAGGATCTCGCCAAGATCGTGGAAATCAATCTGCAGCGGATCAACAGGCGGCTTGGTGACCGGCGTATCCGCGTCGATGTCAGCTCCCGCGGGCTGGAGTGGCTGGCCGATCGTGGCTACGACCCGGTCTACGGGGCGCGCCCGCTGCGTCGCCTGCTGCAGTCCACCGTCGAGGACCAGCTTGCCCGCAGGTTGCTCGCAGGCCAGGTGACCGATGATCAGACGGTACTGTTCGACGTTACCGACGCCGGGGAACTGGAGATCGCCAGCATCTCGTGAACATGCCTGTGCCAGTACACGAGGTGAACGGGTCCCTGCCGCAGAAGGAAGCGGTGGGGACCCATTGGCATGTGGACGATCATCGCCCGCTTCCTATCCGGCCTGCCCCATTGCCTGATCGGCCGGTTGTCTCGGATACCAACCTGCGACGTGCCGCTACGATGCGACCATGACCGGCGACATGCAGATCATCCGCTCGGGGACTGGCTGGGTCGTGGTCATGGACGGGGTGGCACATTCTTGGGTTGACCCGGATGATCCGACCCGCCTGGAGTTCGGCTACATGCTGCGAATGGCCGACTACCTCAACACCATTGCCCCGCCCAGGCAACGAATGCGGGTGATCCACGTCGGGGGAGCGGCCATGACCATGGCTCGCTATGTCGCGGCCAAACGCCCGACTTCCCCACAGATCGTGCTGGAGCCCAACGCTGAGCTCACCCGGCTTGTCCGGGCCGAGTTGCCATTGGCCCAGCGATCCGGGATCAAGGTACGTCCCATCGACGGGCGAACCGGCATCTCCCGGATGCCTGATGACTATGCCAAAGTCATCATCGTCGATGCCTTCGCCGATGCCACTGTGCCCGCCGACCTGGTCAGTCGGGAGTTTCTCGCCGATGTGGACAGGGTGCTCACCGGCGACGGGCTGGTGCTGTTCAACGCGATCGATATCGCCCCGCTTGACTGGACCAAACGCCTGCTGGCCACCTTTGCCACCCGCTACGCCCACCTCACCCTCACCGCAGAATCGGCTACCCTCAAAGGGCGTCGCCATGGGAACCTGCTCATCGCAGCTTCCCATAACCCGTTACCGTTGGATGTCGTCATCCGCCGGGCCGCCGGATCGTTCTTCCCCCACCGGGTGGTTCACTCGGATGCTCTTGATGCCTTCATCGGAGGGGCCGAACCTTTCTGCGATGCTGATGCCGTCGGCTCCCCGCAGGTGGAACGCGGGCTGATGCATTTCGAATGAGCTGCCTCATGCATGACGATGGATTGCATGCCTGAGCGGTCGATCCAGCCTGAGTGACAGTTTCCCTATCTCGTGACGGTATGAACTGCAATAGGCAACGTCGCACGTCCCCGGCAGATTCCTTCTAACATCAGGGGCATGAGCCGAACCACGGGGCCCCGTACGCGAGGACTGCGTACCGCCTGGATCATTCTCGGGGTCATCGTGCTGGCCTTGGCCTGCTGGGTCGCTTGGCTGTACGTCGGCACCACTCGGGTCGCCGAACGGGAAGCTGCCCGGATGCGCGACGATTTCCGCAACAGTTGTCCGGCGGGGGAGCAGTCATCGGTGGTTGGCCTGCTCGATCTGGGGCAAGGAACCCAGTGGCCCATCGTGGCAGGAGTCGGCGACGACGACATCACCCATGCCGTCGGCTGGTACCCGGGCACCGCTGCCCCTGGTAAGCCAGGGAACACCGCGCTCACCGCCCATCTAGCCACCCATGGGGCGCCTTTCGCTCACCTCACCGACCTCAATGTGGGGAACAAGGTGACGATCATCACCTGCAATGCCGAACTCACCTATGAGATTGTTGTTGCGCCCAGGGACCTCACTGTCGCCGAGACCGACGACTGGGTCCTCGACGCAGTCCCCGGTTCTCCGGGCGAGATGCCGACCGCATCCATGCTCACCCTCATCACATCCCAAGACTTGGTGCCCAGCGCCGACCGCTCGGTGGGATTTGCGAAACTCTTGTCCTGAGAAGTACCCGCACCCCGGCGGACCAACGGCTGCCCCTAGACTTGGGCGCATGACGACCCGCCAGCAGCTGAACGACCTGATCAACGAGCTCGCCATCGTGCGCGGCAAGGTCACCCTCGCCTCCGGGCGGGAGGCCGACTACTACGTCGACATGCGTCGGGTGACCTTGGATGGCAAGGCGGCGCCGATGGTCGGCGAGATCATGCGTGAACTCGTTGCCGACTGGGATTTCGACGCAGTCGGCGGGCTGACAATGGGGGCCGATCCGGTGGCCGCCGCGATGCTGCACTCGGCAGCCGCGGAGGGCAAGGAATTCGATTGCTTCGTGGTGCGCAAGGAGGCCAAGGCCCACGGCCTGCACAAGCGCATCGAAGGACCCTCTATCAAAGGTCGCAAGGTGCTCGTCGTTGAGGACACTTCCACCACCGGTGGTTCTGCACTGCAGGCAGTCGCTGCGGTGCGTGATGAGGGCGCCGAGGTGGTCGGCGTCGCGGTGATCGTCGACCGCAACACTGGGGCAGCCGAGACCGTCGAGGCCGAAGGGCTGCCCTACCGCTATGCCTACGGCATTGATGACCTCGACGTGTGATCATTGCGTCGATGATTTTCTTCGTCGTGCTGTTAACCGGGGTGGTGCCGTGATGTCGGACGACACAGATCCCACGAATACCGATGTCGGAGTTGGCCCGCACTCGCTGCCTTGGCCCGACGACCCGCGCCTCGACCCGGAGTTGCTTGCGGTAGGAGACCGTCGCAATGTCGTCGACCGCTACCGGTACTGGCGGATGAGCGAGATCATCGCCGATCTCGATGCGCGACGAGAGCGGTGGCGCCCGGCCCGGCTGCAGGTGGCCATCCAGAACTGGCAGCACGACTTCAATATCGGCTCCATGGTGCGTACCGCCAATGCCTTCAATGTGGAGATGGTGCACATCGTCGGCAACCGGCGATGGAACCGGCGTGGGGCGATGGTCACTGACCGCTATCTGCACGTTGAGCACCGGCCGACCGTTGCCGAACTTGCCGAATACTGCCGCCGAGAACAGTTGACGCTGGTCGGGGTGGACAACTTGCCCGGATCGGTGCCCTTAGAAACCACCGCCCTGCCTGCCAAATGCTGTCTGGTTTTTGGCTCGGAAGGTCCCGGACTCACCGAGGAGATGGTTGACGCCTGCGCGCTGCTGGTGGGGATCACCCAGTACGGATCGACCCGCTCGATCAATGCAGGGGCGGCCGCTGCGATCGCTTTCTATCAGTGGGGTCTCACTCATCTGGGTGGACGTTGACCAGCACAAATACCTCTGTGACTCGATTTACCGAAAGGTTCATCCGATCTGTCAATCGGGGATGACCCCTATGCATGTGAGAATGACCCTGTCGGGAACGACATGCCGCCCCCAGTGAAATGGGTGCCCGGGGTCTGCGAATGGTTGGCTGCGGGGCCTGGCCGGGAGGTGGGTCGCCAGCGCAGAGCTCGAGCGGCTCACCCTCGGTGATATGGATAGGAAACGACTCCCCCCGCTTCGAGGTGACTACACTCGTGGGGTGACTGATTTCGCAGGCCGCATCGACGCGCTAACCATCGACGATCTCCGAGCCGCAGGATCACTCAAGTGGACCGCCTATCCCGGTGCCATCGGCGCGTGGGTTGCGGAGATGGATTTCGGAATGGCCGAACCGATCTTTGATGCGATCAACGCCGAAGTTGGGGCGCTGCGTACCGGATACGCACCGATGGACCGTCGCGCAGAACTCAGGGCAGCCACCGCGGAGCACCTGCTTGCCCGGCAGGATTGGCAGGTGGACCGGGACAACATTCACTGGTTGCCGGATGTTCTCACCGGATTGGTCGTTACCATGACCTTCTGGAGCGAACCTGGCTCCAAAATCATTGTGCCCACCCCCTGCTACATGCCTTTCATGGATATGCCACGCACCTTTGGCCACGAGTTGGTGCAACTCCCGATGCTGGGTGGGCAGGATTCCTGGGAGTTCGACTTCGACGGACTCGACCGGGTGTTCGCTGCCGGTGCGCGGTTGCTGGTGCTGTGTAATCCGCACAACCCGATCGGCAAAGTATACACCCGCGAGGAGCTGGAGCGGATCTGCGAGATCGTCGACCGGCATGACGGGCTGGTCTTTTCCGACGAGATCCACGCACCGCTGGTCTTCCCGGGCGCACAACACATCTCCTACGCATCTCTCAACGACGTGACTGCCCATCACACCGTCACCGCCTTGGCGGCGTCGAAAGCCTACAACCTTGCTGGCCTGAAATGCGCCCAATTGGTGCTGACAAACCCCGGACACAACGCCTTTTATAGCTCTCAGGGGCACGGGATCCCCTTTGAATCCACCCCGGTCGGGATGGCTGCCACCATCGCGGCCTGGCGCAGTGGTCAACCCTGGCTCGATGAGGTGATCGACTACCTTTTTGCCAATCGACAGCTAGTGGCCGAGCGGATCGCGGCAATCGGGGGGATGCACATGATCGTCCCCGACGCAACCTATTTGGCCCTCATCGACTGCCGGGGGCTGGGGCTGGAGGATCCGCGTGCTCACTTCCTGGACCACGGGGTGGCCCTCACTGACGGCATCGAATGCGGTGACGCAGCCCGCGGCTTTGTTCGGTTGAATTTCGCGATGCCTCGTCCGGTACTGGCGGAGGCGCTGGACCGAATGGAGAATTCGCTGCGCTGAGCGTGAGTGGTCGCGAGGAATACTGCGTTCGGGTGCTGGAGCGGGCGAGGCGATCATGAATGCCGTCTGGCGAACGTTTTCCTGAATGATCGGTGAGGCCGCACTGCTCCGGAATCCCCTCAATGCAAAAGGGCCAGCATCTTTGGGGTGATCATCTCTAGTGAATCAACCACCAGATCGCAGCGGGCCAGGAGTTCGCCGGAGGGAGGATTGAAACGCGGGAGTACCTCAACGACTTTCATTCCTGCGGCAAGGGCCGATGTTACGCCGTTTGCGGAATCCTCGATAACCACGCATCCGGCAGGATCAACCTCCAATAACTCGGCGACGCGCAGGTAGCCATCGGGCGCGGGCTTGCCAGCGGCTACCAGCTCGGTGGATACGATCGCGCCCAGCAACTCGATCCAGCCCGTCTCCGAAGCCACCGATTCAATGAGGGCCTGCGGTGAGGAGGAACAAATCCCGGTCTTCCACCGTCCGGCGGCCATCCGGACCGCAGCGTCGGCTCCCGGCAGTAGGGGAACCCCGGCACGATATTTGGCTAGCATCCCGGCGATGGTGTGCTCGGCGACCTGCTCGGGGGTGCCGCTCACCCCGACGACGGTGGTCATATAGGCCGACCATTCCCGGGTGGACATACCCATCATCGCGTCGGTGGCGCCGATTGGCCAAGCGATGCCCTCCTCTGCGGCCAGCCCGCGACGCAGTTCATCCCACCACTCCTCGGAATCGGTGAGAGTACCGTCCATGTCGAAGATCACAGCACGCAGGGTCATAGCGCCATTGTCGCTGATTATCACGGTTGGTGGGTGCCCGTTGTCACGGAAGAGCAGGAAGGGGCTGGCCTTACTCACGGGTGGAACCGGAGGGAACCGGTCTGCCAGTGAGCGGTCGGTGCGGCTGGCCGGTTATGCTTCCCGGGCTGGTGGCCGAGCGCACCATTGGCGGAACCTGCGACAATTGGTGGCAGGTAAAACCAGGAGGTCCAGATGTGGTAACTGCCCAACGTGCTGATCTCGCCACACCGCCCGGCCAGTACCGGTACCCAAGACGGTGGGATCATGGAACTGTTCATCGTTTCCCTCAAGAAATTCCTGGGTGGTGAGCAGCCGAACGATGCCGTCAATATCGAACTCTTCTACTGAACAGGATCTCGACGAGATGCCCCAGCCCATGGCCACAGTCCCCGCCGAGGAGCTCCCGGTACCACCGGCCCCGACGGGAATGCTCGTCTCCTACTCCCCGGTGGCTACGGCCAAACGTGCGGGCAGGCTGCGTGCCAAGCTGTTGCCCAATTGGTTGCGGGTTGCTGCGTCGGTGATCATCTCGACGGGATGGTATCTGTGGCAGCGCCCCACCCCGAAGGATGTCCTGTTCTGGTTGTTGGTCATCTCGATCCTGGCGTCGGTGGCGCGCGTGGTGACGAATATCGTCATGCTGCGCCGGGCCCGGATTGCCACCAGCCGCATCATGCTGGGTCCCGCATTCAAGATCGAACCTGACGCCGTCGTACTCGGGATGGCTCCCGCCCCTGAGCGCATCGCTTGGGAACGAATCACCTCAATAGCCGGGGTGGACAAATTCTTCAGCCCTGGCCCGCGTATCGAGTTTCGCTGGGACCAGGGTAAATGGTCAGTTCCGGTCATCGAACTCGACGCTGCCCCCTCGACCGTGGATTCGGCCATTCGTGCCTACTCGCGTGGCAGGTTCAGCTTCGATCTGTCGAAGGTTGCCGGTTTGTGGTGAGTGTCTCCGGCCCGTGGTGACGCCCGGGTTCTGGGAAGCGGTTGCCCGTAGCGAAAGCCGCGGGTTTCGTATGGATGCCGTCATCTTGCGCAGTCGGTTCGCCCCACCCCTGCCATTGTGGGCCAAGGTTTGACACAATGATGGTGATGGTCACCAACTGGTGGCCGTGCCGTGGCGGTACGCCGCACACCGAAAACGAAGGAAGTGCACATGCCCATCGCAAGTCCCGAGGTCTACCAGGAGATGTTCGCCAAGGCCAAGGCGAACAAATTCGCCTACCCGGCCATCAATGTCACCTCGTCGCAGACCGTGATCGCCGCTATCCGGGGGTTTGCTGAGGCAGGCTCCGACGGCATCATCCAAGTGTCCACCGGTGGCGCCGAATATGCTTCCGGCTCAACCGTGAAGGACATGGTCGCCGGTGCCGTCGCCTTGGCCGAGTTCGCCCGCGTCGTCGCGAAGAACTACCCGATTAACATCGGCCTGCACACCGATCACTGCCAGAAGGAGAAACTGGACACCTATGTCAACCCGCTGATCGCCCTCTCCCAGGAGCGTGTCGACCGGGGTGAGGATCCGCTGTTCAACTCACACATGTGGGATGGTTCGGCCGTTGCGGTGGAGGAGAACCTGCAGATCGCCGAAGAACTGCTGTCGCGCACCTCGAAGGCCAAGCAGATCCTCGAGATCGAGGTAGGTGCGGTCGGCGGCGAGGAGGACGGCGTCGTCGGGGAGATCAATGAAAAGCTGTATTCCACCGTCGCCGACGGCATCCGCACCCTTGAGGTGCTGGGCCTGGGCGAGAAAGGAAAGTACATCACCGCCCTCACCTTCGGCAATGTCCATGGGGTCTACAAGCCGGGCAATGTGAAGCTGCGCCCGGAGATCCTGCGCGATATCCAGGAGCAGTGTGGCAAGAAATTTGGTGTCGAATCGCCCTTCGATCTCGTATTCCACGGTGGTTCAGGTTCGACTGCCCAGGAAATTGCCGATGCGGTGAGCTTCGGTGTGATCAAGATGAATGTCGACACCGACACCCAGTACGCCTTCACCCGTCCCGTCGTGGACCACATGCTCCGCAACTATGACGGAGTGCTGAAAATCGACGGCGAGGTCGGCAACAAGAAGCTCTATGACCCACGTTCGTGGGGCAAGTCGGCAGAAGCCGGCATGGCTGCTCGTGTTGTCGAGGCATGCCAGCAGCTGGGCTCGGCCGGAACTCATTCCAACTGATTTCTTTGAAAAAGCGCGCACCGGGTGCCTGCTGATGGCACCCGGTGCGCTTAACTGTTGGGCTTGAGGCGGCCTCAGGCCAGGGTCGGGTTGGCGGTGATGACCCGGGTGACCTCCTCCTGGTTCGGGGCATAGGCTCCGATGCGGCTCACGGTGAGCCCCGAGGTGACCACGGCGCGGTGCAGGGCTGTGCGTACATTCTCCCAGTGGGCTCGGCGCAGATTCTGCTTGGCCTGGGGAGAACCCACCAGCCCGGCGTCGAGCAGGCCCGACAACAACCCGGCCATGAAGGAGTCACCGGCACCCACGGTGTCGCCCACCTCGACATTGAGCGGGTCAATCACCAGAGCGTCGCGGTCACCGGCCAGCTTGGCGTAAGCGCCCCACGGTCCGCGGGTCGCGATTACTAACCCGGGGCCCAGGGCCAGCCAGCGCCGGACCACGTCTTCCACCGGGGTCTGTTCCCCGTACAGCCACGCGATGTCCTCATCGGAGGCCTTGACGACATCGGACAGGGCAACGATCTCCTCGATTCGTGCGAGCACCGCATCGGGGGAGCCCATCAGCGCCGGGCGCACATTCGGGTCATAGGAGACCGTCCCGGTAATGGCCATCTTCTTGACCGCCGCGAGCACCCCTTCTGCCCCGGGGGCCAAGGTGGCGGCGAAGGACCCGGTGTGCAGATGGGATAGAGAGGTTGGTTCCGGAAGCGGCGGAACCTTCCACTCCAAGTTGAACTCGTAGCTGGCCCGGCCCTGCTCGTCGATGGTCGCGTCGGCAGTCGCGGTGTGCGGGGCGCCATCGCTGCCGGTAACGAGCTTAACATCGGCGGCTTGGGCAAACTGCTCGATGGCTTGACCACGTTGGTCCTTGCCCCACCACGAAGCCAGTTGCACTTGGTGGCCCAGGGCCGCCATCCCGGCCGCTACGTTGAGCGGTGACCCGCCGACGTGTTCGGAGACCTGGCCGTCGCGGTGGATGATGTCGATCAATGCCTCGCCGAGGCACAACACGGGAGAGTAGTTCTGCATCTCATACTCCTAGAGCAGGGACGGGGTCACTCAAGACCCAGTTTGACGGACATCTCCTCAAGCGGCACACCTTTGGTCTCGGGCATCACCTTGAGCACCCAGACCAGCTGGCCCACCATGCACACCAAGAAGATCGTGAAGGCGAAACCACCACCCAGTGCACCGATCACCGGCGGGAAGGCGTAGGTGGTGATTGCGGCGAAGACCCAGTGGGTCAGCGAACCCAGCGACTGACCACGCCCGCGCACTTGGTTCGGGAAGATCTCCGAGATGAACACCCAGATGACCGAACCCTGGCCGAAGGCATGCGATGCGATGAAAGCCATCAGACCGATGAGCACAAGCACCGAGGAGGTGGAGCTGAAATGACCCTCGAAAGAGAACATCACAACGGTGATGAATCCCAGTGACAACAGGTAGCCGATCGAACCGACGATCATCAGGCGGCGACGTCCGAAGCGGTCGATGACGGTCAGCGCCGCCATGGTGGCGATGAGGTTCATCAGACCAACCCCGACACTCATCAGGTAGGAGGTGTTCGCGGCCGCACCGGCGTCCTGCATGACCTTCGGTGCGTAGTAGAGGATCGCGTTGACCCCCGAAAGCTGATTGAAAGCTGCGATGGCGATGGCCATCAAGATGACCTTCAGGTAGCGCCGGGTGAAGAAAGGAGTGCGTGCTGCGCTGATGGCCTGGGCTTCGGCGATCTGTGCCCGGATTTCGTCGAGCTGGGCCATCGATTCCTCTTCGGTGTTGCACAGGCGGCGGGAGATCGACGTGGCGAGGTCCACCTTGCCGTTGGCCAACAGCCAGCGCGGGGTCTCCGGAGTGGTCATCAGCATGAGCAGGAAGATGACGGCAGGCACCGCCATCACCCCCAGCATCCACCGCCAGGCGACGTCCTCGGGGGCAATCAGCCGGATGATGTAGTTGCTGAGGTAGGCGACGAGGATGCCCAACACGATGTTGAACTGCACCAACCCGACTAGTCGGCCACGTTGCGCCGGGGGAGCGATCTCGGCGGTGTAGATCGGCGCGACGACCGATGACATGCCGACGCCGATACCGCCCAGGAAGCGGAAGATAATGAACATTGTGTGGGATGCGGCCAGGCCAGTGCCCAGCGCGCCCAGGATGTAGAGCACACCGATGATATAGAGCAGTCTCTTACGACCGTAGCGGTCGGCCAGTTGGCCGGAGAACAAGGCTCCGGCGATGGTACCGACGGTGGCGATGGCGACGATGAAGCCGAGCCCGGAATCGTCCAGGCTGAAGACTTCTTGCAGGGAACTGGTGGTTCCCGAGATGACAGCCGTGTCGAAGCCGAAGATGAGGCCGCCGATCGATGCGACGACGGCGGAGCGGATGACCAGTCCATTGGCTCGGGACTGGGGGATTGCTGGAGCGTAACTGGACACCAAGTCCTCCAAGGAGCGAAGCAGTTGCCAAAATCTTTGACAACGTTGTCTATGAGATGACTGTAAATCGGACATGTCACGGATGCAATAGGTTTCCGTGAATCTTTTCTATCGGGCATGCTTGTTGCTATGAGCATCTCGGACAGACCCACCATGACCGACGTGGCAGCCCGTGCCAAGGTGAGCCTCAAGACGGTCTCCAGGGTCGTCAACGGCGAGCCCGGAGTGGCTGCCGCGACCATCGAGACTGTGGAGAAGGCCGTTGCTGAGCTCGGTTATCGGGCAGATCTCCAGGCGCGCGGGCTGAGGCGCGGGGATCGTCGGTCGCAGTCTGTCGGGCTCATCGTGAGTGCCATCGCCAATCCCTTCGACGCAGAGATTCACGGGGCTGTCGAGGCCTTCGCGGGAGAACGCGACATCGTTGTCCTCGGACTGAGCTCTGGCGGGGATCCCGACATTGAACTACGCCGCGCGACGAGCCTTTTCGAACGGCAGATCGACGGTCTCATCATCTCCTGTGCCGGGCCGGACCAACAACCGCTGATTGATCTGGCCGAGAAACGCCCCGTGGTCTTCATTGACCGGGAACCCTCTGTCCCGCTGGGTGATGCGGTGGTCACCGACAACCAGATGGGAGCGGTACGGGCGACCAGGCACCTGGTGACGGCCGGGCACCGGCGAATCGCCCTGCTGGCCGACGACCAGCGCATCCAGACCGCCAGGCTTCGCTGTGAAGGCTTCCTGGCTGCCATGGACGAATTCGGGATAGGTCCCGATGCGGAGTTGATCAGGTGTGATCTTCTTAACGAGGAGATGGCCCATGCCGCCACCCATGAACTACTCAGTTCCCCGAACCCGCCGACCGCCATCTTCGCGGCCCAGAATGCACTGACCATCGGGGCACTGCGTGCCATCCACCAGCTGGGGCTGGAGGGCCGCGTCGGACTGGTCTCCTTCGACGACATCCCGCACGGTGACATGTTCCCGGTCGGGCTGACCGCCATCACCCAAGATCCGACGCGTATCGGGCAGGTCGCCATCGAACGCCTCCTGGGACGAATTGATGGTTCCATCACCACCCCACCCGAGCGCATCGTGGTGCCCACCGGTTTCGTGGTGCGTGGATCGGGGGAGATCCCGCCGCCGAACGGCGAATGACCCAGAGAATCAGTGGGATGACCGGGTGATTCCTGCTCGGTGTCTTTGGTTGATCGTGGAGGATATTGTCTGACGGCATTGCCGATCCCATTGTTGCCCTGCGATTGGCCAGCCGGTAGGGAAGCGGTTTTGTCGCATGCGCTACCGCCGTTTGTTGCGCCGGGGACCGGCCCGGGTCAGTCGAGTTGACGCCGGGCAGCTCCCTTGTCGGCGCTCTGGGCCAAGAGCCCGAAGACCTTCAGGGCGTTGGACACCGGTCGCTCACGATTCGCGGGTTTCCAGCCCGCGGCGTCGCGTTCGATACGTCGGCGTTCCAGTTCCTCGTCGGAAACCTCGGCATTGATCGAGCGTTCCGGGATGTTGATCGAGATGATGTCTCCGTCGTTGACCAGACCGATAGCCCCACCTGAAGCCGCCTCGGGGGAGATATGGCCCAGCGATAACCCTGATGAGCCGCCGGAGAACCGGCCGTCGGTGATCAGCGCGCATGTGGGGCCAAGACCCACGCCCTTGAGATAGGAGGTCGGATAGAGCATTTCCTGCATTCCTGGTCCGCCCCTGGGGCCCTCATAGCGGACTACCACCACGTCGCCCGCCTTGATACGGCCGCTGAGGATCGCATCGACGGCCTCCTCCTGGGATTCGGTCACCACGGCCGGGCCGGAGAAGACCCATTGCTCCTCGGGAACCCCGGCGGATTTCACCACACAGCCGTCAACGGCGATGTTTCCCTTGAGGATGGCCAGGCCACCGTCAGCGGTGTAGGCATTCGACACGCTGCGGATGCATCCGGCGGCCTCGTCGAGATCCAAACAGGGCCACCGATTGGTGGTGGAGAACATCTCAGTGGTGCGCACCCCGCCCGGAGCGGCCAGGAAGAGCCGTTTAGCCTGGTCAATCGCTTTGCCGCCGCGTACATCCCAGTCGTCGAGGAAGGATTGCAGATCGTCGTGGTGGATCGAGTGAACATTGTTGGTCAGCAGTCCGGCGCGGTTGAGCTCGCCCATGATCGCAGGGATGCCACCGGCGCGGTGCACGTTCTCGATGAAATAATCTTTGGAGTTCGGGGCCACTTTGCAGATGCACGGAACCCGGCGGGAGATCTCGTCGATGTCGTCTTGGGTGAAATCCACCCGAGCCTCCTGGGCTGCAGCAAGCAGGTGCAGGATCGTGTTCGTTGACCCACCCATCGCCACGTCCATGGTCATCGCATTGGTGAAGGCCGCCTTGGTGGCGATCTCCAGTGGCAACACGGAGCTGTCATCGGCGTCGTACCAGCGATGACATAGTTCGACGATTCGGTGTCCGGCCTCGATGAACAGCTCTTTGCGGAAGGCATGGGTGGCCAAGGTGGTGCCGTTGCCCGGCAGCGACAGCCCCAGGGCCTCGGTGAGGCAGTTCATCGAATTGGCGGTGAACATTCCCGAGCAGGAGCCACAGGTGGGACAGGCATTAGCCGTCACCCGCTCCAATTCGGCGTCAGAGATTGAGTCATCAACCGCCAGGGTCATCGGATCGATCAGATCAAGGCGCTTGGATTCGCTGCCGTCATCCATCTGGATTGGGCGACCAGATTCCATCGGGCCGCCGGAGACGAAGACCGTCGGGATGTTGAGGCGCAGTGCGGCCAGCAACATTCCCGGGGTGATCTTGTCGCAATTGGAGATGCACACCAATGCATCCGCCTTGTGGCCGTTGACAACGTATTCCACCGAATCGGCGATGATCTCCCGGGAGGGCAGGGAGTAAAGCATCCCGTCATGGCCCATGGCGATGCCGTCGTCGATGGCGATGGCGTTGAATTCCCGGGCGACCCCACCTGCCTCACGCACCGCATCGGCGACGATCCGCCCGACATCGCGCAGGCCGACATGACCGGGTACGAATTCGGAGAAGGAGTTTGCGATGGCAATGATCGGCTTCCCGAAATCCGAGGCCTGTAAACCAGTGGCGAGCCACAGAGCGCGGGCTCCGGCCATGTTGCGACCGTCGGTGGTGGTGCGGGAACGCAGTGTTGGCATGTGAGGTCCTTCCGAGTCCTGGTACACAGTAGTTGGGTGTTTTTCCCAGACCGGAATCGTGTTGCGGGGTGGACATTGGTGACGGGCCGGTGAACCTGCTACCCCTGCGGTCCGGTCATCCCAACCTTGACCGCATTGAGGCGTTCGAATAGCGCGGCATCGACGGATCAGGCCACCCTGGTGCCTTTGGCCAAAGTACGAGCGGGGGTACGCAGACATCGGCTGGCCAGCACCAGGCAGCCTGCTCCGCCGAGGCAGATGAAGGCCAGACTGAACGGCCAGAAGGCGTTGTGGTGGTGCAAAGTACCTCTGGAACGCGTGTCCTCGTAATGTTCTTCGGTATACGTCATGCAGGAGTACTCGACCCGTGAAGGAACAGGATCACGCATGCCGTTGATGCCTCCCCCGATGATGTCCAGCAGCGCTGGGCCGGTGGAGGAGTCGGAGTCTACAGTGGTGCGCAATGAAATGTCACCGAGCATCACGAACGGGTTGGCAGCGACGATCCACCAGATCCGGTCACCATGGACCACATCGTAGGTATAAATTTCCGGCTCTTGCTTGCACACCTTGTGATGTTCGGTGGAATTGTCGTAGTCAATCTCGTATCTGACAATTGTCTGCTTACCCTTGGCGACCAAGGTCGCGAGTGCGGTCATCAGCGGCGTTCCGACAACCAGCGTCGTGACCACCAGATAGGTGAGCACCGTGGAGGCCGCGGGGCGGGCCGTGGCAGCAGAGAAACCCAGCCCGACAGCGCATACCGCCCCCAAGGTAGCGACCATGACGAGCATGTGCAGAAGCAGCGTCGCCGCGCTCATCTGCCCGGCAGCGGTGAAAAAGGCTAGGAAGGGCAAGGCGATGGTGAGGAAGGCGAGTGCTGCGGTCCAGGACGCCACGAATTTTCCGAAAACGATCTCGCTGGCTCGCAAGGTTGTTGCCTGCAGCAATGCCAAGGTGGCGTCCGCCCGGTCGCTGTTGATTGAGGTGGCCGACAGTGTCGGCGCGATGACCAGGCCAATCCCCAGAACGAAGCAGAGGGTCAGTTCATACAGCAGGGGCGCGGATTCGGTGGGGTCGATGTTGCCGAGGGTGGCCAGGCCCTGTATTCCGGCGCACAGCAGGAACAAGACAACTGCCCAGATCCCCAGCATGACCTTCCATCGCGTCGATCGCACGCGCTGCCGCAGTTCGAGCACCGTCACGGTGCGGACCGCTCGCCAGTTCATCGTCGTTCCACCTCCATCATTAGATAGGTCTCCTCCAACAAGCCCATCGCAGGGGTGAAAGACACCACCTCCACGCCAGCTTCGATGGCGCCGCGCAACAGGGATGCGGCCTGGGTGTCGTCGTCGGCACGCAGCACGACGGTGCCGTCTTGGGCGGGCTGTCCACCGATTTGTGGGTCGGTGGCCCAGGTTGCGAGGGCCACCGGGTCGAGGGCGCGCATCGACCACTGGCGTTGCACGTGGCCGGTGAGTCTGGAGACCGGACCATCACCGCTGTTCACCGGCACCTCTGGTGGGTGGACTGCCTTGCCGTGGGCCATGAACACCGCGCCGTCGATCATCTGCTCGAGTTCGGACAGGATATGGCTCGATATCAGGATGGTTACTCCTTCGGAGGCGAGATCCTTCAGCAGTACCCGCAGATCGGCGCGGGAACGCGGATCCATTCCCGCGGCGGGCTCGTCGAGAAGAAGCACCTTCGGCTGGTGCAGCAGCGCCCGTGCCAGGCCCAGCCGTTGCTTCTGGCCGCGGGACAGCACCCGGGCAGGAGCATGGGTCATCTCCGAGAGGTGAACGGTGGAGAGCATCTCATTGCACCGTCGGCGTCCCGCTGCCCGGTCCAGGCCCTGGGCATCAGCGAAGGTCTCCAGAATCTCCAAACAGGTCAGTGAATCCCAGGTGCCGAAGGCATCCGGCATCCACCCGACCGTGCGGTGCACCTCCCTGGGCTGGGCGACCGGATCGAGATCGGCGATGCGGATCTCCCCGGAATCCGGGCACAACAACCCAGCAAGCATGAGAAGCAGGGTCGACTTCCCGGCACCGTTGGGGCCCACCAGACCGGTGACCGTACCGGCTGGGACCGTTGCCGACATGCCCGCCACGGCGAGGACGTGCCCGAAGCTCCGGAAGACGTCGTTGATCTCGATGCTCATGGAATAACCGTAGGTACCTATCGAGAAAGTGGGTGCCGAACTACGGCAGGTGTTTTCCCTGACTTCGTCCGGCAGCCAGGTACGTGCACGTCCGGCCCGGTGAACACGATCTTGCGTGAGGTCGATGCCTGGTCAGCGTGGGTAACTGGTTTCGACAAAGATGGTGTCAGCTGCCTTCTCGGCCTCAGCGATCGCATCCGGGTCGGATGTGACGGCGGTGAAGGTCAGCTCGTAGTAGTAGCCAGAGCTGCCCAGGGCCGCGACTGTCAGAGTAGAGGTGGGCTCGCCGTCGAGCAGTTCCGGGTCCCCCTTCGGGTCGCTCCACCGCCACTCCGCGGCCTGCTTGGCGCCTGGTACCGGGATGCTGCGACTAGAAAAGTCGTTGCCGATGCGCTGCCTGGCCCTGGCACCCATCTCCTCCATGGAGGACGCGTTCCCGGGCAGACCGGGGCCGAACCATGTGGCATCCACGAACCATTCATCCTTGTCAGAAGGTGTGAATCGTACCATCCAGCCGCCGGATCGTTGTTGTGGGGTGGTGTTGGTCGTCGTTACGGGCAGGGTGACCCCGACCCCGGAGAAACCGAAGATCGTAGCGTTCGCCCCTTGGGTGGTGCGGCTCACCTCCAGCTGACTGGCTTCGGTCACCGAGACAGCGGGGGCGGCAGAGGAGGGTGCCGCCGAATCAATCGCTGAAAAACTCGCCGACGCCTGCTCGGGTAGCGGCGCACTCGTACTGTCGGCCCCACACGCGGCGCTGGTGAACACCAGGGTGGGGACGACAGTCATCAACACTGCGCGTCCTGCATTCACCCGGCCACCCTAACCCGCAAAGGGTCAACATGGAGCTGATCAGGTGGGATAATCAATCGGCTCACAATTCCACCGGGTACTGCGGATGCGGTACCTCGGGGGCGATACGTCCGGTGACAAAGATGTCGTGCCACAGCATGAACACCAGTAAGGTCCAGATCTGACGCGAGTAGTCGCCCTGCCCGGCCTTATGGGCGTCGAGCAACCGCAGTGCAGCCGCTTTGTCGATGAACTCCCCGGCATCGGTCCGGTTGATTAGGTCGGCCGCCCATGAGTAGCCGTAGTCCTCGGTGAGGTAGACCCGCACCGGCACCGGGAAACCGAGCTTGCGGCGATTCAGCACATGGGCCGGAACCACCTTTGCCAATGCATTGCGCAGCGCGACTTTCGACTGGTCAGAGGTGATCTTCTGCTCCAGGGCAATGTGCCGGGCGACCTCGAAGACCTCCTTGTCCATGAACGGAACCCGCAATTCTAGCGAATTCGCCATGGTCACCCGGTCGGCCTTGACCAGGATGTCCCCGCGCAACCAGGTGAACAGGTCGATATGCTGCATCCTGGCTACTGGGTCCCAGTCCTTGGACAGCGCGTAGACCGGGTCGGTGACGTCACGGAAGGAGACCGCGGGATCGGCGGCGGGCATCACCTGACGGATCTGGGCGTCGGTGAAATGCCGGGCATTGCCGTAGTAGCGCTGCTCTAGGTCAATGGTGCCGCGCTCCAGCAGCGATTTGCCACGCATCCCCTGCGGTAGCACTCGGGAGATCGCTCCCAACCCGCGACGCAGCGGATTGGGCAGCTTAGTTAGCGGGGCCAGGCTGATTGGCTCACGGTAGATGTTGTAGCCGCCGAACAGTTCGTCGGCGCCCTCACCCGAGAGCACCACCTTGACGTGTTTGCGAGCCTCGCGGGCGACGAAGTAGAGCGGCACCAGGGCCGGGTCGGCGACTGGATCGTCGAGGTACCACACGATGAGGGGCAGGGTCTCGAACAACTCCTCCTGGGAGACGATCTTCACGTGGTGGGCTACACCGATGGCTGCAGCGGATTCCGCCGCGACATCTACCTCCGAGTAGCCCTCACGCTCGAAACCGGTGGTGAAGGTGAGCAGATCCGGGTTATAGCGCTTGGCCAGAGCGGCGATAGCGGTGGAGTCGATGCCCCCCGATAGGAAGGAGCCGACAGTCACGTCGGCACGCATGTGTTTGGCGACGGAATCGTCAAGCACGGTCAGGATGCGGTCCTCCAACTCGGTGGTCTCCTGCGCCCCAGAGACCGGGACCGCGTCGAAGACGGGGTGGAAGTAGCGGTGGGTGCTCAGCGCCCCGTCGCGCACCTCGAAACTGGTGCCTGATTCAATGCGCCGCAGATTTGCATCGGCCGATTCCGGTTCCGGCACGTACTGCAACACCAAATAGTGCTGGAGGGCTAGCTTGTCGACGACCCCGGGCCCGGTCATCTCGCGCAGGGTCTTGGCCTCGGAGGAGAAACCGATGCCGTCGTCGAAGGTGGCCACATAGAGCGGCTTAATGCCGAACCAGTCGCGGGCGCCGAAGGCGACCTTATCTACCGTGTCCCAGATGACGAAGGAGAACATGCCTCGCAACTGTTCCACCCAGGCTGCTCCGTGCAGGTGGTAGCCGACGATGACCGGTTCCCCGTCACCTGAGGTGTGGAACTGCGCGCCCTCGGCGATCAACTGTTCACGCAGCTCAACGTAGTTGTAGATCTCGCCATTGAAGACCATGACATAGCGGTCGGGCTGGTCGGCGGGGCCCCAGAACAGCGGCTGGGAAGAGCCCTCAATGTCGATGATCGACAACCGGTTGAACCCGAAGCAGGTCCGGTCGTCATTCCAGATTCTGGTGTCGTCTGGCCCCCGGTGGCGCTGGCAGACCATGCCGCTGCTCACCTGCCCGACGCGCTCGTCGCTCAGTTTCTCAGTGGCGATGAACGCCGCGAATCCACACACACAATCACCGATCCGAAGGCTGTAAGTACCCCTTGAGGATAGCCGAGCCCGGTGGCGACGCGCCCGGGCTCCGGATTCGGGCAGACCCCGGAGCATCCGTTGGCGCCCGGTTCCTGCCCTTGAGCGGGCCCAGATGGGGAATCGGGGAGTTTTCCTACCCCGGCGCCCACGATTGGAACTGGTCTGGCAGAATCAAACTCATGAGTCCGCGACAAATTGAGGTCTCCGAGCCCCGCGAGGTTGGAATCACCGAACTGGTGCTGCGTGACGCACACCAGTCCCTGTTTGCCACCCGTATGGCCTTGGAAGACATGGTTGATGCCTGCGCCGATATCGACGCCGCTGGTTACTGGTCCGTCGAGTGTTGGGGCGGTGCCACCTATGACAGCTGCATCCGTTTCCTGAACGAGGATCCGTGGGAGCGCCTCCGCACTCTCCGCAAGCTCCTCCCGAATTCCCGCCTGCAGATGTTGCTGCGTGGTCAGAACCTGCTCGGCTACCGCCACTACAACGACGAAGTTGTCGATCGCTTCGTGGATAAGTCAGCCGAGAACGGCATGGACGTGTTCCGCGTCTTCGATGCCTTGAATGACCCTCGCAACATGGCCCGCGCGATGGCTGCGGTCAAGAAGACCGGCAAGCACGCCCAGGGCACTATCTGCTACACCATCTCCCCGGTGCACACCGTCGAGGGTTATGTGAAGTTGGCTGGCCAGCTCATTGACATGGGTGCTGACTCGATCGCCCTGAAGGACATGGCTGCACTGCTCAAGCCGCAGCCGGCCTACGACATCGTCAAGGGCATCAAGGATACCTACGGCGACAAGGTGCGCGTCAGCGTGCACTGCCACTCCACCACCGGGGTGACTCAGGTCTCGCTGATGAAGGCCATTGAGGCTGGAGCCGACAGCGTTGATGCTGCAGTGTCTTCCATGTCGCTTGGCCCGGGCCACAACCCGACCGAGTCCGTCGTCGAGATGCTCGAGGGAACCGGGTACACCACCTCGGTCAACATGGATCGCGTTCTCAAGGTACGTGACCATTTCAAGAAGATCCGCCCGAAGTACCAAAACTTCGAGTCGAAGACCTTGGTCTCTACCAATATCTTCTCCTCCCAGATCCCCGGCGGCATGCTGTCCAACATGGAATCCCAGCTGCGCGCTCAGGGCGCTGAGGACAAGCTGGATGAGGTGCTTGCCGAGGTGCCGAATGTGAAGGCCGCTGCTGGTCACCCGCCGCTGGTGACCCCGTCGTCCCAGATCGTCGGTACTCAGGCTGTGTTCAACGTCCTCATGGGCGGTGACTACAAGAAGATGACCGCCGAGTTCGCCGACTTGATGCTCGGCTACTACGGCGAGTCCATGGGTGAGCGTGACCCGGAGGTCGCGAAGAAGGCCCAGGAGCAGACCGGCAAGGAGCCAATCGACTGCCGCCCGGCCGACAAACTCGACCCGGAGTGGGAGAGCCTGAAGGAGGAGGCCTCCAAGCTGGAGGGCTTCGATGGCACCGAGGAAGACGTCCTCACCTACGCCATGTTCCCGGGCGTGGCTCCCACCTTCTTTGCCGAGCGTCCGCAGGGCCCGAAGAACGTCGGTCTCACCGAGGGTCAGCTGAAGGCTGCCGCCGAGGGCCAGTCCGCCGCGCTGTCCGGCCCGGTCACCTACAACGTGACGGTCAACGGGATTACCAGCACCGCGACCGTCATCCCGGCCTGAAAGGGGCGTGACTGATGGCAACGCAACACACCATGGCCGAGCGCATTGAGCACCTGAGTAAGGAGCGCGCTCGTGTCCAGGCTGGTGGTGGCGAGGCACGTATCGCCAAGCAGCACGAGAAGGGCAAGATGAGTGCCCGGGAGCGCATCGAGCTATTCGTTGATCCCGGGTCGTTCACCGAGACCGGCGCCTTCCGCAAGAACCGTACGACCGCCTTCGGGATGGACAAGGCGGACATGCCCGCAGACGGTGTGGTCACCGGCCACGCCTCGCTGATGGGCCGTCCGGTCTTCCTGGCCTCCCAGGACTTCTCCGTCGTGGGTGGTTCGGCAGGTGAGACGCACAACATCAAGGTCACGGAGACGATGGAGTCTGCGCTCACCGCGGGTGCTCCGTTCATCTTCATCAATGACTCGGGTGGCGCTCGCGTGCAGGAGGGCATCGACTCTCTGTCTGGCTACGGCAAGGTGTTCTTCGCCAATGTGAAGCTCTCCGGCGTCGTTCCGCAGATCTCGATCATCGCCGGCCCCTGTGCTGGTGGAGCGGTCTATTCCCCGGCGCTGACCGACTTCATCATCCAGACCCGCAAGGCCCACATGTTCATCACGGGTCCCAACGTCATCAAGCAGGTCACTGGTGAGGAGGTGACCCAGGATCAGCTCGGTGGCGCCGATGCCCACCAGCAGATCTCGGGTGTCATCGATTTCGTGGCCGATGATGACGAACAGGCCCTGCTGATCGCCCAGAAGGTCCTGAGCTTCCTGCCGTCGAATTCGTACGAAGAAGCTCCGATCCACAAGCCCGACTACTCGGCAGACCCCGATGAATCCTTCCGGGACATCGTGCCGATTGAGGGTAACAAGGGCTACGACGTGCGTGACGTGATCAGCAAGATCGTGGATTACGGCGACTTCCTTGAGGTCAAGGCCGGTTACGCCGCCAACATCGTGACCGGTTTCGGTCGCGTCGGCGGTCGTTCGGTGGGCTTCATCGCCAACCAGCCGAAGGTGATGTCGGGCGTGCTCGATATCAACGCCTCCGACAAGGGCGGTCGTTTCATCCGCATTTGTGACGCCTACAACATCCCGATCATCAACCTGGTCGACGTTCCCGGCTTCCTGCCCGGCGTCGCCCAGGAGCATGGTGGCATTATCCGCCACGGTGCCAAGATGCTGTTCGCCTACTCCGCCGCCACCGTTCCGAAGATCACGGTTGTCCTGCGGAAGGCATACGGTGGTTCCTATCTGGCCATGTGCTCGAAGGAACTTGGGGCCGACAAGGTGTTTGCATGGCCGAGCGCGGAGATCGCGGTGATGGGTGCCGATGGCGCCGCAGCCGTGGTGTTCCGTAAGGAGATCGAGAACGCCGAAGATCCGGCTGCCAAGCGTGCGGAACTGGTTGAGGCCTACCGTGAGAAGTTCGCGACCCCGTTCGCGTCCGCAGCCCACGGCTATGTCGACGACGTCATTGATCCGGCAGCCACCCGTCGCGAAATCTTGGTCTCCTTGGAGCTGCTTGCCAACAAGCGCATCCAGCGTCCGGCCAAGAAGCACGGAATCTTCCCGGTGTAGTCGGTAGGAGTGAAATGAGCAACGAGAAGAATCTGTCCGCCGCGGAACTGGCGGGGATCGTGGCCAAGCTCCAGGCTGAGCTCGCCGAACTGAAGGCAGCCCAGCCGGTGCCCGAGGAGGATCTGGTCGTCATTGCGGCGACCGCCTGTGCCTTCCTCGGTCTCAAGGGCAAGGTCAAGGCCATCCAGTTCGCCGGCCGGGCAACCAACACCCTGCCGTCGGCATGACCCGTTGATGAACTGAAAGAGGAATTGAAATGCGTCTCAAGATGACCGTCAACGGCACTGAGTATGTCGTCGACGTGGAAACCGAGCCGGAGGTTCGTCCGGTCCCGGCACCGATCGTGATCGGTGGCGGTTCCGGTGCGGTTGCCGCTCCGGTCGCTTCGGCTGCCGGTGGTGCGGCCGGACCAAATGATGTCACCGCTCCGCTCGCCGGTTCGGTCGCCCGCTATGAGGTCGCCGTTGGCGACAAGGTGGAGGCTGGGCAGGTTGTGGCAGTGCTGGAGGCCATGAAGATGGAGACCGAGATCGCTGCCCCCAAGGCAGGCACGGTCACCGCACTGCTGTGCGAGATCCGTGAAGCCGTCCAGGGTGGCCAGCCGGTTCTGACCATCGAGTGATCCGGCCCCGACAGTTGCCGGGAACGACATTGAAAGGGGTATCGTCCTTCGGGGCGATGCCCCTTTCGTCGTCGCCGGTTTGTCGTGTTCGTTCGTTGCGGTGCCATTGGCTCGCACTGACATTCCCTGCAGCAGCGTAGCTATTGGGTATTCTTTACCTGTTTTGGGTGCGATTGGTCACGATACGTGGGGACGCCGTCCCCTGCCTACGAGCAGGATTCCCGCAACGATGAATGCGAGCCCAGGGCTGATCCACAGGGGCCAGCCCGGTCCTGGAACCGCGTAGGGGACCGTCGTCATGGTGGTGTGACTGCTGGTGGTCCGAGATGCGACGACGAAGGCATCACCCACGGGCATTGCCCCGAAGACCATGGCTCGTCCGTCCAGCATGCCCCTGCCCCGCCAAGGTAATGGTAAGCCGAGCAATTCCGCCTGCTGATTGAGTCTGTGTGCCAATGCGTCGTCCCCATTGGCCCGGGCAGCTCCCATGGTGACTGCTGAGGCCGACAGCGAGACTCCCGCAATGAGGGGGCCCGAATCCACATTCCCGGTGCCCTCAATGCCCAGGGGATGTTCGCGCACCCCGATCAGTCCCCAGGTATGGGTGACAAATTGTTCCCGGAAGCGTTTCCATTCGCTGGTGGCGACACTCTCGTCGATGTCTTGGAGGAAGGTATTGATGATTGCCTGGCTTGAGCCGGTTGCCCGTGTGACTTTTTGGGCCGTGAACCTCTCACCCAGCAAACCGGTCTGCGGATCACGCCAGGAATCCATGGTGGAGAGTAGGCGTTCGGTGGCTTCATCGAGGCCCTCCACCTCGGTGAGGTGATCTGCGCGGTGAACCGCCGACCATGCGACGATGAGGTCGCAGGGCCATGCCTGTCCCGGGTAGGAGGTCAGGGGAACGTGATGAGGATCGTCAAGGGCTGCCAGCAAGGATTGGGCCTCGTCGTGTGCCAAGGATCTGTCTGTGGAGTCGCCGAGCTCGGCGGCCAGCACCAAGAGTTGCAACCGCCACCCATGGTAGAAGGCACCATGGGGCACGCCGCGATGGTCCCCACCGAAGATCCCGGCGATCGTGTCCTCGTTGATGGCCTCAATCTGGGCGTGCAATAACGCGGTGTTGTGCTCGACATCGATGCCATCGAGGGCTTGGCGCCCAGCAGTCAATCCGGTGAGGGCCCGAGTGAAGAACTCTCCTTCAGGGAACATTTTTTGCATGTCGAGCCCCGCGCCGTGAGCGAGCTGGCGATCCAGGGTGCGGATATGACGCTGCTCGCGCGCGGGTGAGTGGATAGGAGCAGCTGCGGCTCGGAGAACCCAGGCGCACAACAGCATCCCGGCAACGATGAACGCCACACTGGTGCGAATCCTCAGCTTGTTCACGCGTCGCGGGCAACCTTCCAATTCGAGGCTTGGGCGCGGGGGCGGATTACTAGGCGATCGATGTTCACGTATTCGCTAAGCGATGCGATCCAGCGCACGGCCTCCGCGATGTCTTCGGCCAGCAGTGGGTGATCGACGCCTGCGTACACGGCATCGGCAGCAGCCTGATCACCCAGGCGCACCAGGGAGAATTCCTCGGTGTGCACCATTCCTGGGGAGATCTCGCACACCCGGATCGGGCGCCCGGCGAGTTCGAGACGCAACGATCCGACGAGGTAGCGCTCCGCGGATTTCGCTCCGCAGTACCCGCCTCCGCCCTCGTAGGCGGTCTCCGCTGCGGTCGAGGTGATGAACACCATCGCGCCGTGGGCGGCCTCCACAGCGGGCAGCAGCCCTTGGGTCACGCGCAGCGTGCCCGCAACGTTGATCTGGTACATGCGGTTCCAGTCGTCGGGGTCTGCGGTCTCGATAGGATCGACGCCGATCGCTCCGCCCGCGTTGTTGAGCAGGAGATCGACACGCTCGCCGACGATCTCGACGAGACCGCGCACTGATGCCGGATCCGTGGTGTCGCAGCGTACCGCGACGCCGCCGATCTCTGCGGCCAATGCTTCCAGACGGTCGATGCGACGGGCGGCGCAGAAGACTCTGAACCCGTCGGCTGCCAAGGCACGAGCCGAGGCCGCGCCGATTCCACTTGATGCTCCGGTGACGACTGCAATGGGTTGGTTCATGTTTCGATTCAACCATCGTATGCCCGGCGAAGCAGTGGGAACGACATGATCCGGACCATGCGGGATGACGAGCATCTGGGGAGAGCCGCCGTTCGCTATGTGCTCACAATCTGAACCGGGGCTGAGTGGCCGAACCGAGGCTGATTGGCGTTTGACTGAGCCATTTCCCGGACCGGAGGAAGAGATTGCCTACGACACCCGGCGTTGGCTCAGGAGGTCTCGATTCCGAATTCCTTGGAGTTCAGGTCGGCCCGTAGTCTCGCCCAGGAATCCCCGCGCGACCAAGTAATCTCCAACTCGTCGTTCGGGGTATCGGCAACGCTGATCTCAGCGTCGAAACCGAAGGCCGGATGGGTGCTGCGCAGTCGCAACAATTCCAGCTGCCGTTGCACGACTGGAGTCGCCAACCCGGCCTCAATATCGGCGACCGACAGGTTCGTGCGGTTGATCTCCTTGTGCCCGCCTTCTCCCGCCGCAGTAACCGCGGCATGGTCGTTGCGTCCGGCGAACAGATCCAGGTACCAGACCTGGGGCTTGCCCGGTACGAACATCTGGATGGCCCGTGCCAGCACCATGGCATCGTCGTCCTCGCCGAGGGCAGAGTAGTAGGTGGCGTTGACCTGGTAGTAGATGGTCGTGTCACCGTGCAAGTCCTTGACGTGACCTCCGCGTGAGGTAACGAGGCCGATCAGCTGCTGGATCTCGTCATCGCTCAGCAATCCCTTGAGATCAAGCAGCGGGATGCCGTCATGGCAGCCGAGCATGTTGATGGTCCGGATGTCCTTGTCAACCAGTTCACCGATCCACCGTTTGAGCACACCCGTATCCCTGGTGGCCAGCGAGTGGATGAGCAGGCCGGGCAGGAAGAAGTCGTAGGTCAGGTATCCCCTCGCCGAGATCTCCTCGTGGATCCGTTCCTCATAGCGGGAATGGATCTCTGGCAGCAATTTGACGCCGCGTTCATCCGCGAGCTTGCGCACCTTCGCCAGCAGCTCCCAGGTGTCGGGATCGTTGAGGAAATTCCTGGCCCCCGGTTTCTTGGACGCGTAGGCGAAGGCATCGAGACGCACGATCTGGGCTCCATACCCCGCCAAGGTGGTCAGTGTGTCGGCGTAGAACTCCCAGACCTTCGCCGAGTTGATGTTGAGATCCATTTGTCCCAGGAAGTGCCGACGGGATTCGAAGTAGTCGACGACGGCAGCGCGCTGGGCGGACGGCAGCTCGCCAAGGTCGGCATCGGCAGGGGATCCGTCGGCAGCCAACGCCCGGTTCACCCGTTCGAGAGCCAGTGAGGCCAGCCCGTATTGCAGACCGCAAGCGCGCATCAGGTCCTGGACATCTGGGGTGGGGTAGCTCACCTGTTGGTAGAAGGTGTTCCAGTACGGCTTCCTTGTCCCGTCGGGCATCGGCACCATGAGAAGTGGCAGGCCCGGTTTGCGGAAGAACATGTCCTTGGTCAGTTCTGGATCGGGCCGGAGGTACCCGGCTTCGGTCATCGTGCCGTGACCGTCCCAGAACGTGTTCCAGTCGATGAAGAAGTCCGCGTACTGCGATTCGTCTCCCTTGGCCAGCAGATCCTGGAACTGGGGGGATAGCACCGAGGCGTGGTTGAGGATGAAGTCCAGTTTCAGGTCGACACTGCGGGTCAGCGCGTCGATGTCGCCCTGGGTGGCGTAGCGCGTGGACAACTCGTAGTCGATGACGGAGAAACCACGGTCGAGATCGGTGTTGAACACGCTGGGCAGCAGGTATACCGAACCGAAGACTTCGCTCAGTTCGGGGCGGTCGAGGAAGTCGACGACGTCGTGGACGTGCCCGCCCAGGGAGTCTGGGTAGAGGTTGAGCATCGGGCGTGCATTTTGTTCACTGGACGCGGTCATTGCTGCCCGGTACTGCGCATGGCTCAGCAGTTCACCGGATTTCGAAACGATGATCCTGGCGGTGGGGGCCTGGGAGTGCAGCTTCGCTTGTTCCAGGCCGAGCACCATCATGGTGAAGGGACTGTCTGGGGCCCCGTCGCGGGCCCGGGATCGTCGGTGCGCGAGGGTCTCCTCCGGGGTGGAGTTCAGCAGAATGGGGATGTCGATCCCCTTTATCAGGGGGTTATTACCGTGGGTCCACTCGATGAGCAATACACCCACGTCGTGCACGTCGACAGGTTCGTACCAGACATCCCCCTCTGTGCGGCCCATCCGTTTCAGCGTCAACAACTCGGCCCCCGATTTGAAGGCCGCGATGATGTCGTTGACCTCGCCGAAGTCGACCTCTTCCGCGGAGCCTAAGTAGGCCTCCAGGGCAGCCCGTCCGGCTGCTTGGTAGGTAGCCAGCCAAGGGTAGGCCTCCACGGCGACAGGGTCGGCGTCGGCGGCGCTCTGCTGCAGCATCGTTAGGTCGCCCCGAATATCAACCGTGGTCAGGCCTGCATCCGCCAGTCCACGCACCCCGGCCATGCGGAAGCGGCGCAGCCGTTCGGCGTCGTTCGCTGCGGGGATGCGCCGTGGATAGTTATCCCCGGACATGACATAGCAACCGATTCCGTCGCGACGCAGCAGTTCGCCGAGTACCGAGCCGATTTCCGACTTCCCCACCCCGGACCCGCCGTGCACGGCGACAACCGCCCGGTGTGGGTCGTGCTCCAACAGGGGGGAGAGCATCCTGGTGAGCGTCGGCAGGATGACCTCGGCCTTGTCGACGTGCCCTTGGTCGATTTGCACGCTGTCGCCGGGCATATCGCCGGTCGGGATTCCCCGGAAGTCGTTGACGGGCATGGGCACGGCAGCCTCCCGTAGGCTCGATTTTGTCGGTCTGGTCGTGTGGCCCTTCCCCTGCCTCGCGACCAGAAGATGAGCTTAACCCTATCTCGTGGGCGCGGGATGGGTAGGGTTATCGCTCTTTTCCGGGATATTCGTGCGGGTCCGAGGCCTATTCTCACAAGTGCCGGGCGATCCAGCCGGTGGTCAGCTCCATCACTTCGTCGCGATTAGTCTCGTTGAAGATCTCGTGGCGTCCGCCCTCGTGGATGACGCAGGTCACGTCTCGGATACCCGCTGCGCTCAATGCGAGCGTGGCCGCACGGGCGCCCCGGCCATTGGCTCCAGCCGGGTCTTTCCCGCCCGACTGTGCCAGAACCGGAAGGTCTGCGGGAATGTGGCGCAGCAGACCCAGATCCGCCACTCTGGCCAGGCCGGTTACCACATCGCGGAAGAAGGCCGCGGAGGATACGAAGCCGCATAATGGGTCGGCGACATAGGCATCGACTTGGTCAGGATCCCTGCTTAGCCAGTCGAACTCCGTCCTGTTCGGATGAAATGGCTTGTTGAATCCCCAGAAGGCTAAATCATGCAGCCGTTGTGAAGGTCGGCTGGGGCCTTTGGCGGCTTCCCGGTTAGCTACTGCGCGGGCCACTGGGGTCAATCGCCCCACCCCCGCGGGAGTGCCCGAGAGCACCAGGGCCGCGAGCTCACCACCCCAGCGGATTGCCACGTCGCGCGCGATGGCTGTTCCCAGGCTGTGGCCTACCACGACGATCGGCAGCCCGGGATGGTCGCTGCGGTCCGCGTCGAGCAGGGCACGCTGGTCTTGGATGATCACTTCCCAGCCGTCCTCGTCGGCGAAATGCCCGATGGTTCCGCTGGCGGACACGCTGCGGCCATGCCCCCGGTGGTCGTCGACTCGCACCGCCCAGCCCCGGGCGGTGAGCGTTTCTGCTAGATGCTCGTACCGGGCGGCATGCTCGGCCATGCCGTGGATGACGTGGACCACCGCGGTGGGTTCCGTGTCGGGCAGCCATTGCTCGACAAACAGCTGCTGGTGGTCGTCGGTGGTGATCGTGCGGATGTCGTGACGCATGACTCCAACCTAAGTTCTGCGGCAGGGGTGATAGAAGAGGAGACGCCGGGTGATCGCCGCAAAACGGCACCCTGGCCACTGTGCCTGCCGTATCCTGCCGGTTAGGCTTGACTCATGACCTACAAGCTCATCCTGCTCCGCCACGGCGAGAGCGAGTGGAACTCCAAGAACCTGTTCACTGGCTGGGTCGATGTCGATCTCAACGAGAAGGGCGAGGGGGAGGCTAGGCGCGGCGGCCAGTTGCTTGCCGAGCAGGGTTTGCTGCCCGACAAGCTGCACACCTCGCTGTTGCGTCGCGCCATCCACACTGCCTACATCGCTTTAGACAACTGCGACCGCCACTGGATTCCGGTGGAGCGCTCCTGGCGGCTCAACGAGCGTCACTATGGTGGCCTTCAGGGGCTGAACAAGGCCGAGACCCTCGAGAAGTACGGCGAGGATCAGTTCATGGCATGGCGTCGTTCCTACGACGTGCCGCCGCCGGTGCTGGAACACGACGCCGAGTACTCCCAGTGGAATGATCCCCGCTACGCCGATATCCCCGCTGACGAGCGCCCGGTGACCGAGTGCCTCAAGGACGTCGTCGCTCGCATGCTTCCCTACTGGGAATCCGCCATCAAACCGGATCTGGCCGCAGGGGAGGTGGTCTTGGTGACCGCCCACGGCAACTCACTGCGTGCCCTGGTCAAGCATCTAGACCAGATCTCCGATGCCGACATTGCCGCCCTCAACATCCCGACCGGCATCCCGCTGCTCTACGAGTTGGACGACGATTTCCGTCCGGTGACTCCGGGTGGGCGTTACCTCGACCCGGAGGCAGCCGAGGCAGGCCAGAAGGCCGTTGCATCGCAGGGCAAGAAGTAACCTTCATCACTCTGGCAAGAGGGCCGGGAGCCTAGGGCTCCTGGCCCTCGTCGCATGGTGACGAGAAATCTTGGTGCCCACCCTTGCGCGCCATATCGAAAAGCATTAGTATCGAGAAACGTTAGCAACGATTTTCGATAATATCGTCTCTCGATAAGGAGCAACGATGGATACTACGCAACGCACCAGGAGCAACCTGACCCTGATCGCCATCGGGTTTGCTGCAGTGATCCACTGCGTCGAATCGCTGAGTTGGCTGCTGCGACCCGATCCCTATGTGCCCACCAAGCTCGCGGTAGCCGCCGGTGAGGCCATGTCGCCAGACGGCAGGGGTATCAAACCCGAGGCGCTAGCTCCCGATGCTGCCTGGACGCTGTGGGGCACCTCGATTCTCACAACTGTCATCGGGCTGTTGGTCTGCTGGATGCTGTATATCGTCGCGAGCAACGCGTTGTCGAGCAGGCTGCTCGCCGAATCGACGGTGCGCGCAGCACGCCACGTCTCGAACCTGATGCTCGTGTGGATCATCGTCGATTTCGTGGGAGTCACAATGGGTAACAACTGGGTACTCAACAATCTCGGATTGAGCCGTGACATCCCAAGTTACGACCTGACGAGATGCGTGTGGGGCTACCTGCTGTGGGCCCTGCTGTTCATCTTCCGCGTCGCGCTTTCTCGGGCTCGGGCTGCCGAGGACGAATTGGAAGGTATCATCTGATGAACGAGCCGGTCGTCGTCGTCCACTTGGACAAAGTTCTCGCCGATCGGGGAATGACCTTGGCCGCTCTCTCTGAACTGGTCGATGTCTCCGTCGTGAACCTTTCGGTACTCAAAAATAACCGTGGCAAGGCGATTCGATTCACCACCTTGGCCGCACTCTGCAAGGCCCTCCAGTGCACTCCCGGTGACCTGTTGGGTGTCGAATACCACTGACCATCCGTATTCCGATTGCACGTCAACATTCCGATTGCACGTCACCCCACATTTTCAAGGAGATACACACGATGAACCCCATCAAGAAAACCCGCAAGGTAAAGATCATCATCGCATCGGTCGGCATCGTCTTGTTGGCCGTGATCCTGGCTGCGGTGCATTTTATCGGCCCGCTGTTCGGTTTCTGGCTCATCCCGCCCTCACCGAAGGCCCATGGTAAATACGCAATCTCCCTGATGGACCGCGGATTGCACGCCAATACTCCGCAATGGCAGACCAAACGGGCCGAGGCATTGGATGCGATCGGGAAGGCACGTAGCCGCGAGGAGGTGACTCCCATCATCGAAGACGCTCTGAAAGTGGCCGGGGGCAAGCATTCCTTCCTGACGACTGATGAGCAGCGTAAGGAAGACGAGACCTTATTCGAGCTGCCGACCAGCCAGGCCGATGGTGGAGTGGTCACGGTGCACCTGCCCGGATATTCCGGCACGAGCGAGCAGGGCCAGCAGTATGCCGACACCGTGGCCAATGCACTGACGGCATCCGGGGCCTGCGGTGCCATCATTGACCTGACGATGAACGATGGCGGAGACATGGGGCCGATGCTCGCCGGGCTATCGCCACTGCTGCCCAATGGTGAGGTGGTCACCTTCAACACATCCCTCGGTGACATGGTGGTCACCCTTGAGGGCGGCTCGGTGAAGGGCGGCGGCACCCCGACCAAGACCGATGCCGGGGCGACGAAATTGAACATACCGGTGGCCATCATCACCAGCGCAGACACCGCAAGTTCTGGGGAACAGGCTCTGCTGGCCTTCCGCGGCCTGGACAATGTGCGGGTCTTCGGCCAGCCGAGCGCGGGCTATGCCTCGGTCAATCAGGGTTTCCCTCTCTACGGTGGGCTGCTCATGCAGCTCACCGTGGGCGAGACCATCGCCCGGACCAGCGAACATTTCGGCGAGATACCGATCGATCCAGATGAGGTGGTGAGCCTCGACGAGGCTCCCACCACCGCTCGTGAGTGGCTGGCATCGAAGGGCTGCAACTGATTCGTACCCGAACTCTGACTCCGCGCGATGGCGTGGGGCCAGAGTTCGGTGCCGTGCTGGAAGGCGGCCAACAAGTTTTGGGGAAGCGGGCCGCCGTCATCGCCGAGCCGCCATAGGGTCAGTCGGCGATCAGCCGAGCGATGACTGCGGGTTCGGGTATGCGACCCGCACGCAGGGTCGGCACCACGGTGGCCGCGATGGTGATGGTGAAAGTCACGAGAATCGTGCCCACGAAGATCCCATACGGCGGTTCGAATGCGAACACCAGTCTGTGTGTGAGCGGGAAACCGAGAGCAAACACCCCCAATGCACCGACAGACATGGCGAGCCCGAGAATCGTGGCCGTCACCGAGATGATGACCGCCTCAAAGAGGGGAACAAGCACCCGCTGGCGTGGAGTTGCGCCCACGATGCCAAGCAGGGCAAGCTCCGCGTCCCGCTGTTTCGACATCATGATGAGCGACCCGACACCACCCGACAGGGACACCAGCAACGGCAGGCCTAGAAGGGCGATCATCGCTCTCCACCCGGTCCCGACCATGTCCTTGGTGTATCCACTCGCGTCGAAACTGCTTTGCAGGGAACCGACCGTGCAGGCCATCCCCAGGAATAGGCCGATGGTCATCATCACCGGAATGATCGAACGCAACAGCCGGGGAGCCCGGGCATGTGCGGTGCGTCGCGCAAGCTGCCAGCTGGGAATCGTCAGTGGCAGCAACCTGACCCAGGCGAAGGTGAGTGGCTGGATCAGGACCGGGGCTAGCAGCGAGAACAGAACGGCCAACAGCACCAACGTGGACACACCCGTCTGCACGAGGTTGTACAACGTGTCCTCATTCATATTGGCCGTAGTGAAGAACACTGAGACATACGTTCCCACCACGGCGATAGCGACGACAATGGCAACCACGATGCGCAGGCGTGACATCTTCGCCACCTCGGATCCACTGGCGTGCTGCCGAACCGCTTCGACGGGCGGTACCTTGCTGGCCCGGCGTGCCTGGCGGAGGCCGCCAACGACGGCCACAACAACTGCTATGGCCACGATGGCCAAGGCCATGGGAAACGAGTACAGGGGTTCGATCGTTGCTATGTCCTCGTGAGCTTCGAATCGTCGCCACTCGACGAGGAAGTTGAGCGCGGGACGCAGCATGAGCATGGCCAAAGCAGCTCCCAGGACCGAGCTCAACAGGCTCATCGCAACCAATTGCACGACCACGGTCCGAACGATCTGTTGCGGGGTGGCCCCACCCAGAGCCAACCTGGCTAGGGAGCCGTGCCGCGCGCCGAGCGCCAGGTTCGTCGCGGTTCCCAGAACCGAAAGGCTGACGATAGCCGAGAACACCATGTTGCTGCCTGCTATGGAAATCAATGCAGCGGCGTACTCACCACCTGCCGCGGCCACAGAGGCGCACACGAGCCCTGGGAGCAATAGGGCGAAATTCGTTGCGACGAAGGCCAGGCTGACACCGAGCCAGGTTCGAAGAGACCCGCGCAACTCCGCGAACATGATGGTTCTCATGCCTGCGCCCTCTCCGTGAGCTGGGTCAGTACGTCAGCAACCTGCGCGACATTTTGCGGACGCAACTCGCCGGTCAGCCGCCCATCGAATAGGAAGACCACACGGTCGCACCGTGCCGCCACACCCGGGTCGTGGGTGACCACAACAACAGATCGTCCCGGCTCACGAGCAACCTCCGCCAGCTTCGCCATCACCAGTTCACCTGAGCGTGAATCCAGCGCACCGGTTGGTTCATCGGCGAAGACAATCTGGGGCTGCTGCGCCAAGACCCGCGCCAGAGCAGTCCGCTGCTGCTCACCGCCGGACATCGAGGGGACTTTGGCGTCGACGCGATGTTCAAGACCCACCTCGTTCATGATGGCGACGAGCTGCTCCCTCGGGGGCTTCTTGCCTGACAGGAGGTACGGTAAAGCGACATTCTCGTAGGCGGTGAGCGTTGGGACGAGGTTGTATGACTGGAACACGAACCCCAACTCGCCCCGGCGCATCTCGGCTAGCGCCTTGCGAGACCGGCCCGCCAGGTCGGTTCCGTTGAAGCTGACCTGACCGCTCGTCGGCTGGTCAAGTCCGGCGAGGCAGTACATGAGAGTGGATTTGCCGGAGCCCGAGGGGCCCATGATGGCAACCATCTGTTCCGGCATGATCTGCAACGACACCTCGTGCAGAACGGGGAGGTCTTTCCCGTCGACCGAGAAGGATTTTGATACCTGGTGGGCGTGCACTGTCGGTGCTGTGCTCATCGTGCTTCTCCTGTTTCCTGCTGGGATGACTGGGCATCGTTCATGTGGGGGTGGTGGGCGATGTTCGCCCTGTGGAAATGGTCCGGGTCATCCAGTGGCTGCTGCTCGGATAACAGCAGCCACTGGGAGGAGGTTCCCAGCTGTTCTCACCGCCCATCGGGAAGGGCGAAGGGCCCGCGCTGGGCGATCTCCTCCCATCGTTGTGGCGTGATCCGCCTGGCGATCACCAAGGCCAAAGCAATCATGACCAGGCCGACAACCACCATGGTGATGATCGATGCGTTGCCCAGGCCCAGCAGCCGGGTAATCATGTGCCCGGTGTGCCATCCGCCGTGGATGCCGACGGCTGCCCACACGCTGCGCGTCCACAGCGCCATGTACCCGGCCAGCAGTGCGATGCCGAAGGTCCCCACCACGTATAGGACATGGTCGAGGGCGTTGTTCTGGCCTCCATTGGAAATCAGGTGCATGGCGGCGAAGACCGTGGCACTCACCCACAGGGCTCGCTTGGGGTGGATAGACAGGGACTGCATGAGGTAGCCGCGCCACAGCACTTCCTCGCCAATTCCTTGCAGGATGAATGCCAGTGCGAGGTTGGTGATGATGAACATCGCCACAGATGTACCGAGGTTGTTGCTCGTTTCTGCCTGGTTATTTCCGATCTGGTTCATCACTGCGCTGACCAGGACCATCACGGTCACCGACAGCGCGGTGGCGCAGGCCAGAATGGCCATCGACCGGGCGTTGATCCGCAGGCCCAGCGCAGCCACCGGGCGCCGGTCTAGGAAGCGGGTGAGCAGGACTGACAGCAGCAGGTAACAGAGCAGGGCGGGGGTGTAAAAGATCACGACAACGAATATCTGCGTCGCCATATCCTTGCTTTTCGCCAGCTCGGCCAGGCCGGGGACGTATTTCATGAGGATGATGGAGGTTGCGGAGACCATCATGGCCACGATGGTCAGCACCACGCGGACCCACTCGGGTGCGCGCGGTGGGGCCTGCCACTCGGGTGAGGCAGGGGCATGTGTTGTGTGGGTGAGGGACTGGAGTTCCGGAGCGACGGTGCGTGTCAAAGTGTTCATGCCACGACGGTAGGAAGCGGGGTGGGGAGGTTTCGCGTGACCGTGGGCCGGACTATGGGTCGCGCATCATGACCCGGGTCGCTGCCCACCCATGACCCCGGTCATGGGACGTGGACCCCATCCGCCGCCTACCTTGGGGGTATGAACATACGGCACGACGTCACCGCCGACGGCCACCCAAGGATGTCAGCCGGTTCATGGTGGCCCGACCCCACTAGAGGGTTCTTCATACCCGGGCTCAAGGCCGTCGCCGTGGCTTGTCAGGTGCTCGCCGGGCTTCAGCTCCTGAAGCACCTGGAGGCCGCCCCGGTACTGATCGGTGCTGTTCAGATGGCGCCGGTGGTCACAGCCATTGCCTGGACCGTCCGTTACCGTACGCGCAGCCAACGTGTGAGAGCCGTATGTTCCCTCGTCGCTTTCGTGAGCGCTGCTGCCTCCACCTCGGTGGGCACGCTGGGGTTTGGAGCGCCGACCCTCATGGTCGCCGTAGCGTTGCTGGTGGTGGACCTGTCTTTGAAAGCTGGGCTGATTGCCAACCTGATCTTCGTTGGGGCGGCATCCATCGTGACCCTGATGCTTGATCGGGACCCGCTGGAGGTCGCTTTGGTGGGGATCAACTTTCTCATTTTCCTGGGCTCCGGTATCCTTCTGGGCTTAGTTTTGGCTCGCTACGATGCTGTCCTGACCGATCTGCGTCAGACCTTGGCCGAGCGCGACGCGGCCTTGGGACGCGCCGAGCGTCAGGCCGCCGTGGAAAAGGAACTCATGCTCGCCGAAGAGCGGGCCCGCGCAGCCCATGAACTCCACGACGGCTTGGGGCATCGCCTCACTCAGATCGGCATGAGCTTGGAATTCGCTGCCCGCGTGCGCGAGCGCGACCCCGAGGCCGCCTGGCAGGAGGTCGCCGTTGCCGAGCGTACGAGCCGCGAGGCCGTCGGTGAGATGCGTACCTGGGTGCGGGCGTTGAGCCCTGCCCACCCCAGTGTCTTGCAGGCTTCCGGGGAGAAGAGCGCGGGAGCGGCGAACCTTACGGATGCTGTGGGGGCTGCAGGGCTCGACGTTGTCGCAGCCTCTTTTCGCGGCACCGGAGTACAGGTCGACGTCATGGATGAGGTGGGGCCGGGCGTGCTCACCCAGGAGGCTGAACTTCTCGTCCATCGAGCCGTCCAGGAGGGGTTGACCAATGCCCTACGACATTCAGGTGCCCGTGTCATCACCATTCACCTGACGAGCGCAGCCAACGAGGCTCGCGAGAACAGCGCTCGGCCCAGCCACATTGAGCTGACCGTCACCAACCCGATACCCGCCGAGCGTCGCGAAGCTATCCCTATCCCGGCCGTGGGGCAAAACGGTGGGCCTACACCCGGCTTCGGTGTCGGCGGACTCGCGCAGCGTGCCGCCGAGCTTGGCGGCACGGCCACCGCCGGACGTGACGGTGACGCCTTCCGTCTGTGCCTGACTCTCCCCGCCAGCACCGCCCTGCAAGCAGCCCATGAGGAGGTCGCATGAATGCCGTGCGTGTCCTCATCGTCGATGACCAGCAGCTGCTGCGCCGCGGCCTGATCATGCTTTTCTCCACCATTGAGGAGGTGGAGGTTGTCGCCGAGGCCGCTCACGGCGAGGAAGCACTCGCGGTGCTGGCCTCCCGCGAGGTGGATGTGGTCTTGGCCGATGCCAAGATGCCCACCATGGACGGCATCACCTTGGTGCGCCGGGCCGCAGAGCACCACCCGGGGCTGCCGGTGCTGGTGCTCACCACCTTCGACGAGCCGGACATTGTCCAGGGAGCGATTGCTGCGGGGGCTGCCGGTTTCCTCCTCAAAGACACCTCTATCGAGGCTCTTGCCGAGGCGGTGCAGGCTGTGCATCGTGGGGGCATGGTCATCGACCCGCGTGTGGCGCGTTTGGCATTCGCGGCTCAGCAGGGCGTCGACGAATCTGGGCCGCCCGAGTTGGCGGTGCTCACCCCTGCTGAGCGGGCGGTCGGTGAACTCGTTGCCCAGGGGATGACGAATGGGCAGATCGCCACCCGCTTGGTTCTGGCGGAGGGCACTATCAAGAATCATGTCTCCGCGCTTTTGCGTAAGTTGGCTGCGCCCGATCGTACTGCACTGGCGCTTGCCCTGTACCGGGCGCTTCACCCGTCGGCACAGTAGGTGTCGGCGTTGGTAGGGTGCGGGGTCTGCAACCGGTCAGTCGGCCCTACCAAGAGCGCAAACACGCACCCGTCACGGATCGCGTTCAGCATTCGCCCAGGAATAGTTCTTGTCTTGCTCACCACACATCATTGATGTCGTGGATCAAAGCTCGATACCGTGTCGGAAGGTGGCTAGGAGGTTTCGGGTGATTTGGTCGTGTTTGCGGGTGAGGAGTTCTCGTTTGCCGAAGGTGACGGTTGGTGGGGTGTGTTTTGTGCGGGCGCGTTTGTAGGCGGTTTTGACTGCTTTGGTGATGTCGCTGGAGCGGATGTTGGTTGCTAGCCATTGTGGGTCGAAGGTGGCGCTGATGGGTTGGCCGAAGATGCCTAGGGTGATGGTGAGTGCGTTGTCGTAGGCGGTGGCGGTGGTGTGGTGGCCGATCCATGTGGTGGGTTCGGTGTCGCCGAGGGCGGTGAGTTCGGCGTCGACTTTGGCGTGTTCGCGGTCGGCTAGTTGGAGGGTGTGCCATCCGAAGGGGCCGGGGTAGGGTTCGGCAGGTAACGGGTCGGGGGAGGGGAGCCGGTGTCCGCCTTGGTGGTAGATGGCGTTGATGGCCATGAATATGATGCCGAAGGCTTCGTCGAGGCTGGAGTGTGTGAGTTTGTGGCGCCAGTTGAGTGATACCCGTACGCGTTGTAGGTCGAAGGTGGGGGTCATCCATACTCGGACGGCTCCGGTGGGGTCGGGGAAGCCTTTGTCTGGGGACCAGTGCTCGGTGTCCTCATCATCGCCGGTGTCCTCGTCATCGTTGGTGTCGTGTTCTTGGTGGGTGGGTGTGTGGTGGCCACCGAGCATGGGTTGTGTGGGGTCGAGGGGGTCGTGGTCGTCGTGCTCGGGTTCTGGTTGTGGGTAGTTCGGTGCTGCTAGGAACTCGTCATCGACATCATCGAAGTGCCATATAGATCCATCCATTGGGTACTCCTTGATCATGTGATGGGTGTGAGGGTTCCGGTGATTTGCATTCGGGTGCCTAGGAGGATGGATGCGAATCGCCAGGTGATGGTGTTGCTGCCGTCGGGGTTGGGGTTGAATTCTAGGTTGGAGCCGCTGGGCATGGGTTGGGTGATGTCGATGCCGGATTCTTCTTTGATGTGTTGGGCGGCGATGTTGACTAGGTTGGGGTCGTAGTCGGACAGCCGGAAGGTGGGCGGTTTCGGGGTGTTCTGATCGAGCGGGGTGTCGTTTTCGGAGGTTCTGTAACAGTTGAGATCTGTTGCCGCTGCAGGGACGCTTGAGGTGCTCAGATATGGGATGCAGACTGTGCCGAAGATCGTGGTAGTTCGGGGTAAAAAAGCTGTTTCGCTAACCTCGTGGAGCCATATCACCCAAGTGGTGATGGCTCCGTTGTTGGGGATGACTTTGGCGCGGTCGGTGGCCATGGTGGCCACGTCGTGGGGATTGAACGGGTCGGGTGAGTCGATTACTGGCTGTCCGTCGATTGTCGTGCTGCCCGGAAGGTAGCGATCGTCGCCCTCGGGGGCGGAGCAGTGCATGTCTTCTATGTGGGCGCCCATCAGGGAAATCAGCTTGGTGGCCACGGGTTTCTCGCAGTTTCCTGATTGCTTCGTCTGCTCATAGCGTTCGATCAGGGCTGGTACGTCGAAATCAGATAATGGGGCAGATCCCCGAAAATGGAGATAGGACGACGCATCTGTGAGTTCGGTGACCCTGAGTTCCTTGTTGTCGAGACTCAGAGAATGTGGTGTTCCTTGATAGGTGGTATGCACCATGACGGTGTCCAGAAAAACCTCTATTTCGTGGGCCTGGGTGATGCCGGTCTCGGCGATGATCTTGTCCAGTTGTTTATCTAACGGCAACCCAGGGCCCGGTTTAGATCTCCAGCACCCAGTCATCACCACCAGCACCACCAATGCCGTGGTGAGGACTGCTGTTGTGCGTGTGAACCGGTTCATGTGGTTCACCAGCTCTTCTCGAAATGTGTGTTCTTCCCGGAGAATCCGGTACCGCACACATCTGCGGTCTCCACGGTGGTCTGGGTGATGTAGTCGGCCCGGCTACCCATCCACCGCCGGGCCTCAGCCAAAGCGGCGGCCAGCTTCTCGTTGGTGTCCTGTGAAACCTTCTGCCACTCCTGGCTCTTATGCCCAATCGACTCCACCCCAGCAATCGCAGACTGAATATGTGACTCAACGATCGAAGTTCGAATATAAAAATCCCAGGCAAAGAACTCGTTCCGAGACATTTTATCAAATTTTGATCGAATCTTATCAGGATGGAATTCCCACTTTTCTAAGTTTCTCTTAGCATCATTGATGGCGCCGAAAATTTCGTCTGCTGTGGTGCTGCCGAGGGTTGCCTGGATGATGCACACCGATTCGACGGCTCCCTTGGCATTGCTTGCCAGATCGGCCAGCGCCCGGGCCTGGTCTGCCCGGTAGAAGGTGTTGGCGGCGTAGGCGTCGGCTGCTTGTCCGGACCATTCCGGTATGCGCACCATGGCCCGTACCTCTTCGGCGATGCTGGCCAACTCGGCAGCAGCCGCCTTCCACCTGGCAAACGGGCTGGTCATGTTGTGCTCTACCACATCGGCGGTTCGCACATACGGCTCCACCAACCCCTGCAACTCGGCGAATTTGTCCTGAGTCAGCTTCTCCAGGCCGCCGAATCGCTCCATCGTCGTGGCAGCGTCGTAGCCGGCGGTGCAGTACCAGGTGCGTGGGACGCAGGATTTGGCGATCTCCACCTCGGCGCGGTCCGTGGCGATCGCCGTGTCCATCAATCCACGCAGCTGATCCATCAGGTCCTGGATGTCCTTGCCATTGGAGAACGGCACCCCACCGTGGGTATCGGTCGGGGCTACCCCCGATCGCGGGGCCGGCTTTTCGCCTTGAGTTTCATCAACTGGTGTGCTCATTTGTGGTCTCCTGTGGATGAGGCTGTTGAGGTGTTTTCGGTCTCGGTGTTTTCGTAGTCGTTGGCGCTTCGGTGCAGCGCATCGGCAGACCCGTGGTAATTCGACGACACTTCGGTGGTTTGCTGCTGGGCAGAGCCCTGCATCGACTGGTAGGTGGCCGAGGCATGCGCCACTATCTCGAAGCGCATGTCCTGATCCAAACCACTCATTGACTGGGCGAGGGTTGTCATGCGTGTGGAGAGGTCGTCCCATCGTTTGGAGGAGGTGTGCATGTCGGCGGGGGAGGTGTGAAAATCGCTGGTTGATCCGCTGGCGTGGGTCATCCCGCCGTTAGTAGGCATCGGGGTGGTTGTTCCTCCGATGGTTGGGTGAGTGGTGGGTGTTCCTGGTGATGGTGCTGTCCCCGGTGAAGGTGTAATACCTGGTGTGGGTGTGGGGATGATGCCTGGAGTGTGACCACCCACCTCGGGCGGGGTACCGGGGATCCCGCTGCCGGGAGTGGTGGGTGTAGTGCCGGGTTGTGGGGTGGGGGTGGTTGTCCATCTGCCGGTGGTTGGGTTGTAGGAGCGTCCTGTGAGGGGGTTGTCGTAGGTGTGGGTGTGGGGGTTCCAGGTGCCGAAGTGTTCACTGAATCCTGGATCCAAAGGATGCCATGGTTGTCCGGTGGCTGGGTTGATCCCAAACCCGTACTCGGTTCCGGCAGCACCGGCAGCCGCGGTGCCTGACCCGCCAGCACCCATACCGCCAGCACCTAGAGTCCCACTGGGTGAACTCAACACCCCACCACTAGCCAGGGGTCCGGCCCCGGTTCCTGTACTACTGGTGGTCAACGGACCACCGCTAGCAAGCCCTGGGGATCCGGCACCTATCCGGCCAGCACTAGCAGCGGTGGCCGGGTTGGCGGGCCCACCCCACATAGGAGGCGGCATCATTGTGGTGGGTCCGCTGGTGTGTTGGTTTCGGTGGCGTTGTTCGCCTGGATTGATGTCTTCTTCAATCAATTCAAGATCATTGACCACATCATCGGTATCTGATCGATAACCACCCTCATCCACCGGCGCAACCCGCAAACACCGCTCCCCAAAATCCACCACCACACACCTCCACGTGATACCTCGCCACGACCCGACCGGTCGCTTGCTGCTGGCTTTGAACATAGCCGCCGACAGGAGCACTTATGCGGGAAAAGCAAACAAAATCCGGAGAAAAATCTAACCACCAAGATCAATACACTACTGTATTGAAACCCTGCAATGTGCTTTTAACAAGCAAAAACCTCTGCTGTGGGATAGCTGCCATCCGCCGCGTCACCGGCCACCATGCTGGATCAAACCGTTGGCTGGCTGCACTTTCTGAGCACAGCCAGCCAACAGGCTCCTGCAGGCGCAGAACCACTGTTGCGGGAGAACGTCACCTTGTTCTGGTGATACCGGTGGCAGCGATGGCCTCAGCCGCTGGCTCGTCCAGGGGCAGAACCATGGTCATGCGGTCCAAGCCGCCCCAACGAGCCATCCTCGAACTGTTCATCTGGTTACGCAACCGCCCCGTGGCTGCTTGCGGACGAAGCTTGAGCAGCAGGCATGGTTGCTTCCCCAGGATCGACTTTGTGTCGGCGACGGTGCACGAAGAAACCATGTCGTGTGTCAGCGTCCAGCCAAAGCGACCGGTTCTGGTCACTGACTCAGAGCCCACCACTGCATCGACCCGGTACTTGGCGAACCACACCATCGCCTGCAGCCCCCACATCAAGGCGCCGCCTCCAGCACCAAAAGCCCAGAACGTACGTTCGTGTTGAATGCAGTACACCGTAGTCAAGATGAAATGCAGACTCAAGAAGGTCATTGCGACGGCATAGCTCAGCCCAGCACGGTCCATGGAATGAACCTTGATCATTTGATCCTGCGCTGGCGTGGTGTCTCGATGGTTGCTTGCGGTCATTTTCTGAGATTCTGTGCGCTCCTAGCTCGAAATGTGTTGTGCATGGTTTGCTGGAATGTGTTCACCATGTCCTGAAGCCTCTGGATAGCGGACGGCAATATTGATCAACGCCACACTCAGGTTGTCGGCCAATCCTCGCCCTCGGGGAACTCGCCGGTGATGATGTAGATCACCCGTCGGCCCATAGCCACCGCATGGTCAGCAATTCGCTCAAAATAGCGACCCAGCAAGGCCACGTCGACGGCCGCCTCCACCCCGAACTCCCAGTCGTCACCAAGGATCACCTGGAATTGCCTGGTGCGCAGGTTGTCCATCTCCTCATCCTGAGCGGCCAGCGTGCGGGCCTCCTCCAGGTTTCGTTCCGCGAGCACCCGCCCGACGTTGCCGATCATGTCCTGGGCGACGGTGCTCATCCGCTCGAAATTTCCCACCAGGGTCTCCGGCACTGCCCGCTCCGGGTAGCGCATCCGGGCGATCTTGGCGATGTGCGCGGCGAGATCACCCATCCGCCCCAGTGCCGCATTCATCTGGATCACCGCCACCAGGGTGCGCAGATCACCAGCAACCGGTGCCTGGCGGGCCAGGATAGTGAAGGCCTTCTGCTCCAGGGCATCGTGGGCGGCGTCGATGCGCAGATCTCCACCGATCACCCGCTCCGCCACCTGAAGATTGGCGTTGAGCAGGGCCCTCGTCGCGTCGCGCACAGCGATTTGGATGCTGTCCGACATGGAGGCCAATTCATTGACGACGCTTTCTAGGTCATTGCGGTAGAACTCGCGCATTGTCACTCCTTCATCCGGCTGCCAGCACCAGTGTCGTGCAAGCTGGCGCAGTGCTCAACCCGTGGAGCCTCGCGCTGGGCGCCCTATGATGCGAGATGTGGAGATCATCCTCGTCGCCCTCATCGCGCTGGCTATCGGCTTGTCCCATGCGCCGGTCGTGGCATGGCTGAGACGCAGAACCGGGATCGAGGATGTGCTGAACACCGAACCACCGAGGGTCCACGAACAGCTTGCCGTCGCCCTCGACGTGTTAGAGGAGACCGCAGCCGTCGTCGTCGGCCCGCACGACGAACTCTTCCACGCCAACGCCCAAGCGAAGGCCTTCGGAGTTGCCCGTGGCACCAGGATCGCCCCGGACTTGCTGCTCGACGAGGTGCGTGCGGTGCGTGAATCGGGCGAAACCCGGCGCATCCCGCTGAGCGTGCGGCAAGAGATCGGGGTGCCGGTGCTAGAGGTACGTGCAGTGATCGCCCCACTGATCGACGGCATGGTGCTGGTCTTCGCCGACGATAGCTCCGTGCGACAGCGCACCGACGACATCAAACGAGATTTCATCGCCAATGTCTCCCACGAACTGAAGACCCCGGTGGGGGCCATGCGAGTGCTGGCCGAAGCGGTGCAACAGGCGGTCGATGATCCGCGGGCGGTGGAGCGTTTCTCGGAGCGGATGATTTCTGAGGCTGATCGGTTGAATGGGCTGGTTGCCCAGATTATCGAGTTGTCGCGGCTGCAGTCCCACGATCCGCTGTTCTTGCCGGGCCCGGTCAACCTCGACGAGGTGCTCGCGACTGCCATCGATCATTGCCGCGAGTTGGCCGATGCCCGGCAGATGATGCTGAATGTGTCCGGGCAATCAGGACTTTGTCTGCCTGGGAACACCGAGCAACTGGTTTCCGCCGTCGAGAACCTCGTTACCAACGCCATCACCTACTCCGAGGACCGGGCGCGCGTGGCCATCACGACGCGGATGGTGGTCGTCGACGAGGAGTCCATGGTCGAGATCCGCGTCGCCGACAACGGCATTGGCATCAGCCCCGAGGAGCAGCAGCGAGTCTTCGAGCGCTTCTACCGGGTCGACGACGCCCGTTCCCGGGCGTCCGGCGGCAGCGGTCTGGGCCTGGCGATCGTCAAGCACATCGTCGGTGCTCATGGCGGAACCATCAGCTTGTGGTCCAGCCCTGGCCAGGGTTCAACCTTCACCATCTTGCTGCCTGCCTTGGCCGCCGAGCCCGAAGTCACTGCAGGGGAAGGTGAGCCGTGAGCCGCATCCTGGTCGTCGAGGATGAGGACTCCTATCGTGAGGCCATCGCATACATGCTCGCCAAGGAGGGTTTTGAGGTGAGCCAGGCCGCCGACGGGGTTGCCGGGCTGGCGGAATACGAACGCACCGGAGCCGACTTGGTGCTGCTCGACTGGATGATGCCCCGGATGGATGGCGCCGAGATGTGCCGCAGATTGCGGGCCCGCAGCAATGTTGCGGTGATCATGGTTTCCGCCCGGGATTCCGAGGTCGACAAGGTGGTGGGCCTGGAGATCGGCGCCGACGACTATGTCACCAAGCCGTTCTCCCAGCGGGAGCTGGTGGCTCGAATACGTGCCGTGCTGCGGCGCGGGCAGGATCCGGCGATTCCTCCCGGTGTCATTGAGGTGGGGGAGGTCCGGATGGACATCGATCGTCACGAGGTCTCGGTGCATGGTGCCGTGGTGCGGCTGGCGCTCAAGGAATTCGAGCTGCTTGAGGTGTTGATGCGCAATGCCGGGCGAGTGGTGACCCGGGACCAGCTCATCGACCGGGTCTGGGGCGCCGGTTACGTGGGGGATACCAAAACCTTGGATGTCCACGTGAAGCGGCTCCGGGCGAAGATCGAACCCGATCCCGGCAACCCCACCCGGCTGCTCACCGTGCGCGGGCTCGGCTACCGGTACGAGGCATGAGGTCTGGGCGTCGCACGATCTAGTGATGCAGCATCCAATCAGCAAGACCGGATGGGGGATCGGGAATTGAGTGCCAGCACTGCGGCTGCCAACTGCTCATCGACGATGAGCAGATCGAGCGCCCCGGTACGCAGGGCGCCCAGCACTCCAGCCGCCTTCTCCTTGCCCGAGGCTAGGCCCACCACGACGTCGATCCTGGCCAGCGCTTCCAGGTCGAGGCCGATCACCCGGTCTGCGGTAGGGGCGCCGACGGGGCATCCCTGGATGTCGAAATAGCGCCCGAGCATGTCGCCGACTGGTTGGCTGGCGGCCAGCGTCGCTACTTCGTCTTCGGCGAGTTTCATCGCGGTGACGACTTGTTTGGAGGTTTGGTATTGGTAGCCTCCGATGCCGACGAAGGCCAGATCACAACTGGCCGCCCGTTCCAGGGCCTCACGCACCGAGGTCTCGCTCATCATTGCCTGCTGGGTGAGCGGTGATTCGACGATGGCCGGGGCGTAGAAGTGGTCGGCGGTGACCGAACACTTCGCGGCGACGACCTCCATATTCGTATTGCCCGATGGGGCGGTGTCCAAGGTCGGCATGCCGCCCACCAGAGGAATCAGACGGGTCTGTTCCGGCAGCTCCATCTCGGGAAGTTCGTCGATGAGTGCCCCCACGGTGGTGCCCCAACTGAAGCCGATCCGGGAGGCCCGCGGGGCGCGGTGGGCGAAGGCCCGCACGCCGAGCCTGGCGACGTCGCGCAGGGTGGGTGTTGGGGCCTGGGTTTCGCAGACCAGCGCCTCGCTCAGGGTGAAGGTGCTCATCAAAGCGGATTCAAGGTCGCGATTGCGGTCAATGTGCTCGACTCCGGCGATGGTGATCTTCACCAGGCCGGATTCCCGGGCCTCCGACAGCATCCGGGAGACCGTCGATCTTGATAGCTGCAGCCGTTTGCCGATCTGGCCCTGGTCCATGCCCTCCAGGTAGTACAACCGAGCTGCCTCGACCAGCTGCTGCCTGTCACGACGTGTCGACACGACGCTCCTCCTGCTCGGGACTGGGGGTCATGAGCAATGGTGAGGGCCCGCAGCACAGGATTGCAAGTTGCTTCGGTGCTTGGGCTGGCGATGATCGTCGAATGGGGTCCACCCCGTCGCATCGACTCCGGTCTGCGAGCCCAGGGCCACGACGTGATATCACGCGGTGGAATCCCGGCTTTTCTTGGAACTCCACCGCGTGACAATCCGGAACTATCGTCAGCCCAGGACCCCCCTGGCGACGAGCGCATCCTGTAGGCGGCGCATCGCCACCAGCGGACGGGTCTCGTCGATCTTGATGTCGTCGTAGGTGATGATCTCGTCGACCGGCTTGTCCACTATCAGCGTGGAGTGTTGCAGAAGCCCGATCGGCACCGCGTTAAGTTCCCGGGCGCGTTCGGCGGGAATGGCCCACCCGTAGAAGTGGTGCCCTCCCATGCCCTCCAGGGTCGTTCCGGCCTTGAGCTCAGCCTTTGCCCGGCCCACCACCTCGGTGCACACATAGGTGGACTGGAAATCAGCCTGACGGTTCAGCACCGCCTCGGCGATGGACAGGTGTGCCTCAATGGAGGCGATATGCCACGGCCGGTAGAACAGGTAGTAGGGCCCGTGCCCGAGCTTCAGGTAGTCGAGTTCCTCGGTGATCACCTCGGAATCGGATTTCACGATGGCGAAGACTCCGGGGGCCACGTCGCCGGTCACGTATTCGACCACTGCGCCCTTCCCGAAGTCGAGGATGCCCCCGTCGGCTGCGGGAATCAGCTTTTCGGCGAGTTGCTTGAGCGGGATCTCTTGGCCATGCATGCCCTCCACCTCGACCGGCAGATTCGTCGCATTGGACAGGGCCGCCATCTCTAGCTGGGTTTTGGTGCCGTCGGTGAACTCGGTGAGCATGCGCGGGTTCATCTTCTTGCGTGCAGCCTCGGCTTCGTTGTCTTCGGGCACCGAGTGTGGGATGTTGACGTTGTTCTTTCCCTTGCCAGCGCACACCACGGTGAGCCCGAGATCCTCGGCGTATTCGACGAGCTTGAGGCACTCGACCGGTTCGTCGCCGCGCATCACCGTGTAGACCGAGTTGCCAGCATTGGCCATCTGCGACAGCAGCGGACCGACGGTGATATCGGCCTCTACGGTCATCAGGGCCACATCCTTGGCGTGGGTGATGCAGGTGTAGGCGATCTGTGCGGCGATCTCCGGCACACCCGATACCTCCACCACGATGTCGACCGGCAGCTCGGGCATCTTGAGCCCGTCGGAGATCACCGTCGATTTGCCCTTGGCAATCGCCTCGGCGGCAGCGCCGAGATCGGTGTCGGCGACCACGACATCGTCGCGCCCGGCATTGTGTAGCGCGGATGTCGCCTTGTCGAGCACGATGTCGGCGACGGCTGCTACGGCCATTCCTGGTGCCTTCTGGATCGAGGCGACCAGCCCCGAACCCATCTGCCCGGCACCGACAACGCCTACCCGCACCGGGCGTCCCAGTTCGGCCTGGCGGGCCAGCAGTCCCTTCGTGTAACCCATGTCATTCCTTTCAATCACTGCGCATCGGGCCGAGGGGCGGTTGCCGGTGCTTTTCGAGTCAGCCCGGAAGCGGTTCTGGCGGGCTGGGTTATGTTCTTGTGCAGATTGAGTTGGACCATCGCCATCTCGACGGCGGCCTTCAGTTGGCGGCCATGAACCCGCTCCGCCGCCCCGTCGACCGACCCCAGCAGTTCGGGCCGGTCACGGAAGCGGGCGAAGACCGTCGCCCCGGACATGGCCCGGGCCCAGACGACCTGCCGGGTGGCGGTGTCGACGATGGCGATGAGGATCGCGCCTCCGGCCATGGACCGCCCCCGGCCAGAGACGAGCATCAGGTGCTCGCCTGTCATGGCAGTCGATGCCTTGCGGAGTTCGGCGTTGTAGGAGCGCATCTGGAGCCAGGTGAGCGCCACTCCGATGAGCATCGCCGCGACGAGAATCGCGGGGAATCGCCAGTCGACACCGTTCATCTCAGGCTCCGGTGAACTCGATGGCCGAACCCTGGGCCGGTGCGGTCGGATCCGGCCCACTCGCCAGGACCGCCCCGGGGAGCAATTCTTGTTCGGGCTGGTTGATGTAGACCACGATATGGCCGAGTTCGGTGAGGTTTTCGCAGGCTCGTCCACCTACCGCGTCGATCGTCCAGGTGCTTCCAGCCAGGTGTAGCTGGTCACCTGCCGCGATGGGGCGGATCAACTCCGTGGCGTTCGTGTGAACCACGCTCACGTCGGCCAGGGCCTCGGGAACGGGTTCGCCGAACAGGATGATGACTCCGGCCTCAAGCATCTCGGCGGCGTCGGGGCCGACCTTGGTGACATCGGCTTTCCATAGGGTTGTCATGTGTGTCTCCTCTGGTTGGAGGCTGGGTTCAGATGAGCAGGAAGGATGCCAGGTAGGCGATCAACACCGCGAGCGGTGAGGTCACCAGACGAGTGAACAGTACCGCGGACACACCCACCGACACCGTCTCGGGCTGGGCTTCGCCCAGGGACAGCCCCACCGGAACGAAGTCACAGCCGACTTGACCGTCGATCGCGAATAGCGTCGGCAGGGCGTATTGCACCGGAAGCGCCCCGGCCGCGATCTGCTGGCCCATCAGCACGCCGATCACCTGGGCGATGGCTGCACCCGGGCCGAGCACCGGTGACAGGAATGGCAGGCCGACGATGACACCCAGCAGCACCAGGCCGATCGGATTTGAGGCCAGCGGAGTTACCCAGGTGGCCAGCGCATTCGAGATACCGGTGTAGTTGACGATGCCGATGAGCAGGGCGACGTAGGCCATGAACGGAAGCACTGTCTTCAAGATGATGTCCAGGGCCTGACGACCCGAGGAAAGCAGGGTGTTGATCAGGTAACCGATCACATTGCCGAAGCGCACCACCAGGCTCATGAAACCGCCCTGTTCGAGCTGGGTCTGGGAGACGGTCTTCGGCCGCTCAGCGACGGGCTCGGGCTCTGCCTGTGTGGTGGTGGCCTCGGTGACGTCCGTTGTGGTGGCTTCCGTGGCCTGCGCGGTGGTTACCTGGTCAACGCCCACGGCCGACACGAAGATATCGGCGGTGATGAATTTGGCGAGTGGTCCTGTCGGAGAACCCGGGTAGACGTCGACGGTAGGAATCCGCTTTTTGGGGTATACCCCGATGCGGGCTGTGCCGCCACAGTTGATCACTGCGGCCATCACACGGGCATCGTCGACATGGTTGCTGAACCCGTCGACGGCCTCGGCTCCCGACAACTCGGCGATGCGCGCCGCCACCGGGTGGATGCCGCCGTTGGTGACCGACAAGACGACGTTCTTCTCGTCGGTTGGGGTGAGGATCATGTCGTCGCCCCAGCCGCCGTTGCCCTTGACGATCTTCACGCTCTGGTAGCTCATGCGACACCTCCTTGGATGTGGCCGGAAGCGTAGGCCTCGTCATATTTCTTGAAGATATCCTCGTGGCCGCCACGCTTGATGAGGATCGCGGTCATCCACTGGGTGGCGAATCCGCGGATAGCGATGACCACCAATCCGACGAGGAAATACAAGATCGTCAAGGTGGCATATTTGCCGGGAGCCACCTGCATTACCCCGGCCGATACGCCCGTCCACACGAAGATCTCGCCCGCGTTGGCGTGCGGGAATAGCGAGGTGATTGGGTGACACATAGAGACGGTGGCGTCATAGAAGGCAGGCTTGTAACGCTCGGGCAGAAACCGCCCGAAGGTGTAGGCCATCGGATTGGTTAGCAGCAGCATCGCCAAGAAAGGCATCACGGTGTAGCGGGTGATGGCGAATCGCCCGGCCCACTGCATGGCGTGGTTCACGCGTTCCTCGCCGATCCATGTGGTGATTGCGTACATCGCGGTGAGCATCACCATCAGCAACGGGATGATGCCGGTGGCGAGAGAGGTGAACGACTTCGCGGCTTCGTTGAACAGCCCGATGAAGTGTTCGGCGAACCAAGTGATGGCTCGCATCACGGGATTGTCACCCATGAGAACTCCTTTGGTCTCGGAGGATCATCGTCCGGGACGGTGGCCCCGGCCAAGTGCATCCGGAGCATCCGGCGCTGAGTGCGCCATCGGCTCCTTCGCGGGTGCCCGGTCGCGGAGCCCCTCGGCTCCGGTGACCGGATGACAGGCCGACCGGCCTGTCATTCCAACGCCATAGCCTGCCTCACCTCCTCGTTGAGCAGGTTCTGGACGGCGGACACGGCTTCGGTGGAATCGGCAGCCCCCAGCGCTGCTCGGGCCATCTGCTGGCAGGTTTCCAAGGAGGTGTGCCGTAGGGCGAAGCGGACGGCGGGGATTGATGCGGTGGACATCGACAGGGAGGTGATCCCCATTCCGACGAGCACCAAGGCCATCAGTGGGTCGGATGCCGATTCGCCGCACACCCCGACCGGGGTCGCGGTGCGCTGCCCGGCCTCGGCGGTTTGCGCTACCAGCCGCAGCACCGCGGGCTGCCAACGGTCGATGAGATCAGCGAGGGCGCCCAGCTCACGGTCGGTGGCCATCGTGTACTGAGCAAGATCGTTGGTGCCGATGGATGCGAACTGCACCGTGGACAGCACCTCGTCGGCGCACAGCGCGGCGGCTGGCACCTCCACCATGATGCCGATGCGTGCCTTGCCTCCCAGGCCCGCGGCCTCGGCCCTGGCCATGAAATCGGCTGCTTCGGTAGCGGTCGAGATCATCGGGGCCATGACCCAGGTTTCGGTGTTGGGGCAGGCATCAATGGCCTGGGCCAGGGCAGTGAGTTGATGAGCCATCAGATGTGGCACGCTGCGGACCAGCCGGTAGGCCCGCTGCCCGAGGGCCGGATTGGCCTCAATGCTCAGATTCGCATAGGCCAGTGGTTTGTCTGCCCCGGCATCCAGGGTGCGCACCACCACCTTGCGTCCGGCGAAGGCAGACAACACCTCGCGGTAGGCCTCGGCTTGGACCTCGATGCAGGGCTCCTGGTCTGAATCCAGGAACATGAATTCGGTGCGGAACAACCCGATTCCTTCCACGGGCTGGCTTGCCGCTGCCCGGGCATCTGCCGTGGTACCGATATTTGCCAGTAACTGAACCGGATGCCCGTCGCTGGTCGCTCCCGGGCGATCGTCGTCGAGCAGTCTCGCGTAGCGCTCCATCCGCTCCTGGATCGCGGCCAGGGTGCGCTCGTCGGGATCAACAATCACCTGGCCACGGGCCCCATCGACGGCGAGGACGGTTCCGGCAGGTACTGTCGTCGCCCCATCTACCTTCACCACGCAGGGCAGCCCGAGCTGGCGGGCAATGATCGCGGTATGCGAGGTGGGGCCGCCGACCTCGGTGACCAAGGCGATGACCTTCGACATGTCCAGCCCCGAGGTATCTGCCGGGGTTAGCTCGTGGGCGACGACCACCGCAGGTTCGGTGAGCTCGGCGAGGCCACCGCTTTCGACTCCCAGGATGTGGGCGACGGCCCGGTCACGGACCGAGTTCAGATCGGCGACTCGTTCTGCCATGTACCCGCCAATCGCCCGGAACATCGTGGCAAACTCCTCGGTGGCCACGGTGAGCGCATTGGCCGGGCCATGTGTGGCCAGGTGGCCGATGGCCAGTTCGGCGTATTCGGGGTCACTGGCCATCTCGGCGGTAGCGGCCAGCACATCACCCAGGGTCTGGCCCGCATTCACTTCGGCTGCCGCCGACAGCTCCGCGCAGACCTTGCCGAGAGCCGATCTGATGGCTTCGGTGGCGGTGGCCAATTGCTCAGGTCCGGAAGGCACAGCTTCGTCGGTGGGGGCGTTAACCGGCGGGGTGAACTGCACGCAGGGCCCCGCAGCGGCTGTTGAACCGACACCGATGCCAGTGAGCACGGTCATCATTCGACCTCCGCCAACACCTTGGCGAGTTCCGCGAGGGCCTCCTCGGCGCCCTCGCCCTCGGCGCTGAGCGTGACAGTGTCGCCACATTTTGCGCCCAGGGTGAGAACCCGCAGCATTGAGGCTGCGGAGACCGGTTCGCTGTCGCCCATGGAGATCGTCACCGGTACCTTAGCCTTCTTGGCCGCCTGGACGAATAGGGATGCGGGACGGGCATGGAGGCCTTCTGCGGCTCGGACGGTTGCTTCGATGCTGGGCATGTCGTGCCTCTTTTCCTTTGATTCTTCCGGGCCGATGCTGGTGGTCGGCTGCCAGGTGTGGTGGGATTTTATTCGCCGATGATGGTCAGCTGGCACTTGCGAGATCGTTCCCGCGCACGGTCCCAGTCGACGAAGAAGATGTAGCCGGTGACGCCGAAGCCCAGCGCCCCGTCGATGACCGGGAAGGTTGAGGAGGAACCGATCACCGAGGCTTTCAGGTGGGCGTCGGCGTTGAGCAGATTGCGACGGTCGCCACCGGGCAGGTATTCGGGGGCCGATGGCCAGGCCTCTACCGCTTCGAAGTGTTTGATGCCGGGGTAGGAATAGCCGTCGGCAGGAGGGAAATCCTGCTGGGCGGGAATGATCTTCTCCAGCACCATGCCGAGGTCGTGCTGCAGGTAGTCGGTGCCGTCAGGGTATTCATCGTGCACCCATTCGTCGTAGTAGATCGAGCAGGTGGTGTGTGGTGACATGACAGCGACGATCCCATTGGCGATGCCGGATTCGGCTACCGCCGCGCGGACCTGCTCGGTGATGTCGAGGAAGCTGGGGGTGCCTCCGTGGGAGGTAAGCCCCAAGGTCTTGTGGAAGACGGTCATCGGTGACCACTCCGATCTGTGTGGTGGTTGTGTGTCAAACGGCTGCGCAGGTCTCGATGAACTCGGCTGCATTGGATAGGGCCCCGGTGCGCGCGGCGACGGCGAGGTCTGAGAAAAGGATGATGCCGGGATCATCCACCAGGGGAAGGACCGCGTCGTAGGCTGCCTTGGCCAGATAGGTGTAGTAGTTGATCTTCCGCACGCCGTGGCGGATGCATTCGTGGTACTCCTGCTTGCTGAGCCCCGATCCGCCGTGCATGACGATCGGAACCCCGGTGGCTCTGCGTAGCTCGGCGATCAGGGCGTAATCGAGTTCCGGTTTCTGGCGGTAGACCCCGTGCACCGTGCCGAAGGATGCGGCCAGGCAATCTACCCCGGTGGCCCTGACGAATTCGGCGGCGACCTCGGGATCGGTGTACAGCGTGGAATCGGCGACGCCCTGGCTGGGATCACCGTTTTCGTTGCCGGTCATCACCCCGATCTCGCCTTCCACCTTGATTCCGCGTTCGGTGGCCATCTCCACCACCTCGCGGGTCATGGCGACGTTGGTGTCGTAGTCGTGGGTGGAGCCGTCGATCATCGCTGAGTTGAAGCCGATGTCTAGGCCGGTGCGGATGTAGTCGATGTCGGCACCGTGGTCGATGTGCAGTACGAAGGGGGCTTCGGAACGCTTGGCAAGTTCGACCATCGCCGGGCCCATGTCCTCGATGGAAACGATTGGCTCGTGCACCTGGGCGAATTGGAGGATGACAGGTACCCCGACCCTCTCGGTGGCTTCGATGGTGGCCAGCAGCCCCTCGAAGAAGGGGGTGTTGATTGCCGCTAGGCCGATGTTCTTGTTTTCTGCGAAGGCCAGCGCCTCGTCGAGTCCGATGATCATGCGTGTTCTCCTGTGGATTGATTCAGGCCTTGTGAGCAGCGATGACGGTCATCATTTCGGTCAGTACCTGACGCCAGTCGGGATGCTTGACGATTCCGGAGGTGCCTCCCGAGCCGTCAGCTCCCTGGGCCAGCACCCGGATGATGTCATCGGCGCCGGTTACCCCGGCGGCCTGGATGACCAGGATCGATGGGTCGACCTCCTTGACTACCTTGGTGGTGCGTTTGATGTAGTCGCTGGCGTCCATCCGGCCGGTGCCGATGTTCGCGGTGGGCTCGCAGATCATCATCGTCGGATGCAGATGGGCGACGGCGCGGCACTGGGCCTCGGAATCGGCGCAGACGATGGTCATCAGTCCCACCTCTTTGGCTCGCTCAATGGTTTCGTCGAGGACTGCTAGCTGGAGCGGGTGTTCGGCATGGTTGAGCACCACCGCCCGGGCTCCGGCCTCGACTAGGGAGTCGGGGAGGATGTGGCCCATTCCGCGGCCTTTGCGGATCGGGTCCATGTGCTGGGCGGTGACGGTCACATGCTCGGTAGCCTCGGCCACCATGCGAAGATCAACGTGCTGGGCGGTGAAGATGACGTCGATCCCGAACTGGGCGGCGAGTTCATCGGTCAGCCGGGCCAATTCGAGGGTTTCCGCGCTGCCCAGGTACGCCTTGGGATTGACGATGAGGAACGGTGCGGTAAAGCTGTCCTGCTTGCCCATCTGAAACCATCCTCCATTGGATAGTGCACATATGTGCATGTTGATGAGAATTCTTGTGATGGATCGATCCTTGCACACGCACATCCGTTCCGCAAGAGCGAATCTGTGCAGGTCACGGCATGCTGAGCCCCCGACGATGGTGACAACTCAGAGCTATGGCAAACTCATGTGCATGTCCGAACCAGTCGTTGCCGTGATCGTGGGGGCTGGCCTCGGTGTTCGCTACGGTGGGCCGGTATCCAAACCGGCCCTGAAGCTCACCGGTCGGGCATTGATGGCGATGTCCGTCGAGGCGATGGCCGCGGGGGGATGTACCCACGCCGTCGTGGTGGTCAACGAGAAGGTGGCTAGGGAACTGGGGCCTGAGTTGTCAGCTATGCCGATCCCTGTCGTGCAAGCCTTTGGTGGAGCGTCGCGTCAGGCCTCAGCCCACAATGGCCTGAGGGCGGTTCGCTCTGATCCCGAGATGTCTGCTGCGAATGTTGTGTTGATCCACGACGCGGTACGCCCCATGGTGCCCGCATCAGTTGTTCACTCGGTCATCAAGGCCGTACAGGAGGGTGCCGATGCGGTGGCTCCCGCGCTGGCGGTCACCGATTCGATGCGGATGGTCCAAGACGAAGGTAATTCCCCGGTCAACCGCGATCGGCTGCGTGCCGTCCAGACCCCCCAGGGATTCCCGATGGAGGTCATCTGGGAGGCCCACGAGAGAATGGCGAGCACTGCTGAACCCTTCACCGACGATGTGTCCTGCGCTGAACTTGCTGGTCACGCGGTGACCTTGGTGCCGGGGTCCAGGTTATCGATGAAGATCACCGAGCCGACCGATATGACCGTCGCTGAGGCCCTATGGAAGGTGCGTTCGGCCCTTGGGCACCACTCGGGTCGCAGGCTCAGGCGGAGACTTCCGTGAACATCCGCACCGGTATCGGCACCGATGTCCACCGGCTGGTGGCCGACGTGGGGATGTGGGTGGCTGGATTGTATTTCCCGGAAGAACCAATGGGGCTCGCTGGTCATTCGGATGGCGATGTCGTCGCCCATGCCATGTGCGACGCCCTGCTGTCGGCATGCGGGTTGGGCGATATGGGATCTAACTACGGCACCAAGGAGCCTCAATGGGCTGGCGCCTCGGGGGTTGCCTTCCTGACCGAGACCCGGCGTCGTGTTGAGGCCGCCGGGTGGCGAGTGGGCAACGTTGCTGTCCAGGTCATCGGGCAGCGCCCCCGGATGGCCGCTCGGCGTACCGAGGCCGAGGCAGTGCTCAGCCGAGCCCTGGGTGCCCCGGTGTCGGTCTCCGCGACCTCCACCGACCACCTCGGGTTTACTGGCCGTGACGAGGGAGTCGCGGCGATCGCTACGGCCTTGGTTGTGGCAGCCTGATTCCGGGCGAAGACGCCTCGCCCGGATGATCATGGCTGGTGAGGGCTATTTCACCTCTGAATCACTCGCGATGAAGGTATTGCAGGTTCCCATATTGGGACTGCTGGATCCCTTCCAGAACCAGGATTGACGGGAATCGCCGTGGCCGTGGTTCCCCTCGTAGTTCGGGTCGCCGCTCAACTGATCGTCGCCGATGGCGTAGAACAAATTGGAGATATCGGCGATCCCCTGATTGTCGATGCTTACCGACTGGGCGACGGTCGAGATGAACTCGCCGGCGAAACAATCGGCCTGGGTCTCAAGACGACGAGACAGGCTGAGCGCGGTCGACTCGCTAGACTCCTGCTCCCAGGCGAGTTCGGAAACCAGAATCCCGGTGCGGGCCTGGATGGCATGCCCAAATTCGTGGGCGATCACGGATTCCACGATGTAGTTGGTGTTCTTCAGATTAGAAGGAATCACATCGGGAAGATCGACGGCGTAGTAGACCTGCTGATCGGCTCCGCAGTAGACGGCATTCTGCATCGGAACCTCACCACATTTGGTGGTGATCTCCGAGCTGTAGATTGTCACCGTCGGGCGTACCGGGGTATACCCGGCCTCCTCAAGAGCAGGGCCGAAAACCTTCATCAAGCAACCGGTGAACTCGTTGAAGTGTTTCTCGAGTGCTTCGGTGGAGGCATTCTCCAGGTCGATCGGGGTCGCCGTGCACTCCACCGGCTGGTGCAGTGATACCTGGTAGATGGCGTTGCTCTGCATCCACTGCTTGGCTTCCTCATAGGTATCCGGGATGGGAAGCTCCGGGGGATTCTTGGTGGCCTCCGGCACCTGGTAGTCCTCGTTCTGGTAGCCCCCGGTGGGAACCGATGGCTTGGCCTGCCCACCTCCCTGGATGAGCAGCATGACCACCGTCGCCGCTACGATGAAACCCAGTGCGACAAGGATGGCGAATATGATCGGAGTCTTCCCGCCACCTTCCGGACGAGACTGGGGTGGGGCCCACCTCCGCGTGGGCGAAGCGCCGACGTTCGGATTCCACGTGCTTGTCGTGGGTGCCGCGCTCCAACTCGGGCCGGTCCTGCGGCCCCACGACTCCTGGGGAGCCTGGCTGCGCGGCAGGCCCCATTGGTATGCGTTCTGATAACCCTGCGGTGCAGGGCGATATCCTTGCTGACCCCATTGACTCACGAGCCCAACCATAGCTGGTGGCTGGTTCATAGCTGGTGACCGGTTCATGGTTACTGGATGGCTCGACTGGGCATTAGCCCGCGGGTGCGATAGCTTGGCAGGGCATCCAGTTCTTCCCCCAGCTCGGGTGTCGTGAATTTTGCGCGGGTGGTTCCGTCACATCGGGTGGCGGGGGAGCGCCCGCCTCGGAAAATAGAGGTGCATGTTGAATCGTTTCCAGCGGTCCAATCCCCTGGTGGGGCTTGCCGTGGCGGCTGCGGTGGCCGCCGGGATGTTCGGTTTCGGCGCCGTCGCCCATGCTGGTGGCGAGATGGCTGATTCCTATGTTGTCGATGGAACTGTCGCTCGTGATGGTTCCATGGAGGTTGTCGAGACGATCACCTTCGCCATGTCGGGGCCATCAGATCTGACCCAGCGCATCGCCAACAGCCGTGAGCTGCTCGATAAAACCCAGCTCAACTACACCATCAGCGATGTGAAGGTGAGCGATCAGAAATCTGACCTGAAGCCCAAGGTGGAGACCGATGGCGACTACACCGTGGTGAGCGTCGATGCTTCCAAAGCGAAGGTCGTGGAGATCTCCTACAAGGTCGTCGGTGCCGCCGTGGCTCAGCAGCAGGTTGAGGGCCAGGGCCCCCGCACCGAGCTTTCTTGGCGGTTGTTGCAGGGACTCAGCGTCGGCGCCCGCGAGGTGAGCGGGAGCATGGCCCTCCCGTTGGGTGCTCCGGTGAACGACGTGAGCTGCAAATCGGGCCCGCCGGTCTCGACGAGCACCTGTAGCTCCTATGCGGCAAGCACTTTCAATTCGCCACATCCGACCTTCAAAGACGGTGCGCGTGGTCCGGGTGAGGTGGTCGAGATCACCGCCGTCACCTCCGCCGATGCGGTCAAGCCCAACCAGGTGATTACCGAGCACTGGTCACTGGACCGGGCCTTTTCTGTCAGGCCACTGCCGCTCGGCCTGGCTCTGGGGCTGCTGGCGCTGGGTGGTTTCGGCCTGTACTTCATGCATCGCAGGCTGGGTGCTGATGCCACCAACATCAAGCCAGCCCTGGTGGCCAGCTTCGAGCCGATCGCTGCTGGCCAGGAGAGCTTCACCCTCGCAGAGAAGTTGCGGCCCGGGGAGATTGGAACCCTTGCCGACGAGCGCGTCGACCCGATTGATATCACCGCGACCATCATCGACTTGGCGCAACGCGGCTACCTCACCATCATCGAGATCCCGCGCGAGAACAATCACCAGATGATCGACTGGACCTTCGAGCGTGGTTCCTCGATGGAGGGCCTGCAGAACTATGAGCGCACCATTATTGATGCCTTGGCTCCTGCTGACAGTGCGCCGGTGGTGCTGTCCAAGGTCAACGAGGCCATCAACCCAGTGGTTGCCAAGATGCAGGACGAAATCTATGCCGAGGTGGTTTCGGAGGGGCTGTTTGCTGCCCGCCCCGACGATGTGCGCAGCAACTGGTCGCGCATCGGTTTCGGTGCCATCATCGCCTCGCTGGCAGTCTTGGTGTTGCTGGTGATCTTCACTAGTTTCGGCCTGCTGGGCCTGGTGCTGGTCGGTTTGGCGATCGCCTTGTACTGGATCGGTCAGGAGATGCCGCGTCGCACCAATAAGGGCGTCGCGCTGTTGAAAGGCCTTGAGGTGTTGTCGTTGACCCTGGCCACCCAACCCACCAAGAACGTCCCCCCAGACGATGCTTACGCCGAGATCTCCCGGGTGCTGCCCTATGCCATCGTGCTCGGCTCCTTCGAGCGCTGGCTGGAAGCTTTGGTGGATGCCGATGATGATCCGGGTGTGCCCGATCCCGACGACTTGGGGTGGTACCGGGCACCAGACACATGGCAGCTCAGTGACATGCCGTCTTCGATCGATGGTTTCGTCACTACTGTTCAGGGCAAATTGTTCTCCCGCGGCTGAGCGCTGCTGGAACGTGATGAGGGCCTCCTGCTGGTTGGTGGGAGGCCCTCATCACGTTGTGGAACAGGTTTCTGCTGCTGGTGCGGTTCCTGTTCAACAGCGTGACCGAACTGGTGTGGTGGCCGGTCACGCTGCTGTATTCACAACTGCAATTCGGGGTAGAGCGGGTGGTTGCCGAGCAGTTCGTCGGCGCGGGCATGAACACGCTCGGCGACGCCATCGGCAATGACGTATTTCGCTTTGCCGGGGGTTCCTGCAGCGGTCGACGCAGGGGTGGTGGCCTTCAAGGCTTCGGTGATCAGCTCGGCTACCACATCCATATCGGCGGTGGTGAAACCACGGCTGGTCAACGCCGGGGTGCCCACCCGGATGCCAGAGGTGTACCAAGCCCTGTTCGGGTCGCGGGGGATCGAGTTGCGGTTGGTGACCACCCCGGAATCCAGCAGGGCATTTTCTGCCTGACGGCCGGTCAGTCCGAAGGAGGAGGCCACGTCGATGAGCACCAGGTGGTTGTCGGTGCCGCCGGTGACCAGGGTCACGTCGCGCCTGCGCAGGCCTTCGGCGAGGGCCTGCGCATTGTCGGCGACCTGCTGTGCATAGCTTACGAAGGCAGGGGTCCGGGCCTCGGCCAAGGCGACGGCCTTACCGGCCATCATGTTGCCGAGCGGGCCGCCGAGTACCATCGGGCACCCGCGGTCCACGTCGTCGGCGAAATCCTTGGTGGCCAGCACCAGACCACCGCGTGGGCCGCGCAATGACTTGTGGGTGGTGGTGGTGACGATGTCGGCGTAGGCGACCGGGTTCTCTTCGCCGGTGAATACCTTTCCGGCGACCAGACCGGCGAAATGGGCCATATCGACCATGAGCACCGCGCCCACCTCGTCGGCGATCTCGCGCATCTTGGCGAAGTTAATCCGGCGCGGATAGGCGGAGTAGCCCGCAACCAGGATGAGCGGCTTGAACTCCTTGGCTTCGGCGAGCAGGGCCGCGTAGTCGATGAGACCGGTGGCCGGGTCGGTGCCGTAGGAACGCTGGTTGAACATCTTGCCGGAGATGTTGTGGCGGAAACCGTGGGTGAGGTGGCCGCCGGCATCCAGGCTCATGCCCATCACCCGCTGGTTGCCCAGATCGGCACGCAGCTGGTTCCAGTCGGCGTCGGAGAGATCGTTGACGGTCTTGGCACCGAATTTCTCCAAGGATGGGCGTTCGATGACATGGGAGAGAATTGCCCAGTAGGCGACCAGGTTGGCATCGATGCCCGAGTGCGGCTGGGCGTAGGCATAGTCGGCGCCAAACAATTCCCGGGCATGTTCGGCGGCCACCGATTCGACGGTGTCGATGTTTTGGCACCCCGCGTAGAAGCGGTGCCCGATGGTGCCCTCGGCATATTTGTCGGACAGCCACGTGCCCAGCGAGATCAGGGTCGGCAAGGAGGCATAGTTCTCAGATGCGATCAGTTTCAGGGAATGACGCTGGTCATTGAGTTCGGCGGCGATCGCTTCGGCAATGCGCGGCTCGACGCTTGCCACCTGCGCGAGCAATGACTTGTAGGTGGCCGAGATGTCTTGGGTCATGCGATTCTCCTTCGGTTTGCTTCGGTGCGGTGGATATCGGGCAGATTGCGAGTCAGTTCCGGTCGATGTTCCCGCGGCAGCGTGCCACCTCGTAGAGACAGATGGATGCTGCGACGGAGGCATTTAGAGATTCGGTATTGCTGGTGATGGGGATGGTGGCCAGCACGTCACAGCGTTCTCGGGTGAGGCGTGCGAGCCCGTCGCCCTCGGAACCGACAACCAGCGCCAGTGGGCCGTCGACGCCGGGAATCCCGGAGATATCGGTGTCGCCCTCACCGGCCAGCCCGACCACCATGAATCCAGCCTTGGCGTAGTCGCTCAGGGTGCGGTTGAGGTTGACGGTGCGTGCTACGGGGGTGTGGGCGAGTGCTCCGGCCGAGGCTTTCCAGGCGACGGCCGTGACCGAGGCGGAACGACGTTCGGGGATGATCACCCCGTGGGCACCGAAGGCCGCGGCGGAGCGGACGATCGCGCCCAGATTGTGCGGATCGGTGATTCCGTCCAAAGCGACGACTAGACCCGGATGGGTTTCGTCGTGCAGGGCGTCGGCCATCAGGTCATCGGGGTGGAGGTATTCGTAGGAGGGCAGTTGGATGGCGATTCCCTGATGGACGGCACCGCCGGTGAGCCGGTCGAGTTCGGTCCGGGTGGTCTGCATCAAAGAGATGGAGTGTTCGGCTGCGTACCGGAAGATGTCGCGCAGCCGGTCGTCGCGTTCGGCTCCTTCGGCGACGTAGGCGGCCTTGATCGGCATCTTGGCCAGCAGGGCCTCGTGGACGGGATTGCGCCCGACTACCCAGTCGGCACCTGCTCCCTTGCCGTGTGAGGTGGTGCGCTGGGTGCGCCCGCGTTGGTTTGACTGCGACTGGGCTGCCTGTTTGGCCTTGTAGGCCTTGTGATAGACGCGGTCTTCCGCTTTGGGGGTGGGGCCGCGCCCGGCGAGCCCGCGCTTGCGGTGGCCACCGGACCCCACTTTGCGTCCTGCCATCGACATATTCCTTCCGCAATTTGCGCCGGTTGCCATCTGGTCGGCTTCAAGCTTAGTGGGATCGCTCGTCGCGGACCGGTTCTGCGGGCAAGTTCGTGGCTGCTCGTCGGCGGTGGGCTGGCCATCTGAGGGCGGTCGGAAGAGTTCATGGGTTGGTGTGGTCGTCGGGTGCGGGTCTTGGTATGGCTGCGTTTTGTTCACAGATTGTTGAGTGGGGTGTTGCGGGTGGTGTTGGGCTGACAGAATCGGTTCATCGGGATTCCGCACCCCTTGGGAGTCGCTATGCGAGGTTCGACGTCGTTGGTCTTGGTGATTCTTCTCGTGCTGGTTGCCGGGTGTTCTTCCGGTGATGGGGCCTCTCCGGGGCTGAGTGAGGCTCCGTATTCTGTGGCCAGCACCCCTGTGATGCCGTCTGCGTCTGTGTCGCCCAGCGTTGACGAGGTGCAGTTACGCATGCAGGAAGCAGAACGAGTGCTCCGGCGCGTCTACGAGTTGGAGGATTATCCGCTGGTGAGCGGTGATTTTTCTCAGTATCCGCCGGAGTTGGAGGAGTTGCTGATGGGCGACTATCTCACAGCTAGCAAGGCTTCCTTCGAGACCGCGAAGCAAGCTGGATGGCGCGGATCGCCCGATACCGTGGCACAGGTCTCTGTGATTCCTAAGCCGGGCCTGTTCTACCAGGACTCCACTGCGGCCTTGCTTGTTTGTCTCGACACCCGTGATGCTCCGGTTCTTGATTCGAGCGGTGCTGTGGTGTCGGAGGGCGGCATCTGGACATCGGTCCATTTCTTCAAACCAGATCAAGGAAAGCTCAAGATCTTCACCGCACGTGATGACCAGGAGGTGCCTCGATGTCCCACCGAATAACGCCATTGTTCGGCGCGTGGTGTGTTCTGTTGGCTTTGGTGTTGCCTGTTGCTGCACAGGCCGAGGACCCCGGGGCTGCTCAGCGGAATCCTCGCGGTGATGTCTCGACCCGTGGTTCGGGGGATACCGCGGTGGTGAACGCTTCCACCCGTTCCACCTCGGGTGGAGGTGCCGGTGGGGCTGGGCAAGGTGGCGGGGCTGCTGGTCCGCCCCAGCCGGTTGCCACCGGGAAACCGTTGCCGTTCAGCAGATGCTACGTGCCGGAACCTGGTGTGACGCGATGCAAGCTTGCCGAGACCCAAGCCGACCCTCATATTCCTGCTTCGGTGGCTGCTGCCCAGGCGGCTGCCAGCTTGCAGGTTCCGGCACCGGCCATCGTGATCGGTCCGGATCCAGCGAAAAACCAGTGGAATGCCCTGGCCATTGGGATGCCGATTTGGCTGCACGTCACTAACGCGTTCAACACGAGTTCCCATACCACCGAAGATGGCATCGCCATCGAGTTGAGCGCCCACCAAGACAGCCTCACCGTCGATTGGGGTGACGGTACCGTCATCACCTGTACCTCAACCACTCAACGCCCACCAAACATAGACCCCCGCAAGAAATCACCCACCTGCGGCCATGTCTACCAAGACCCCGCGGTGTACACGATCACGGTCACCGGGAACTGGATTGCCACGTGGTGGGCTCAAGGCCAAGCAGGTGATATCCCGCTCACCAGCACCGCGAACACCACCCTCGAAATCGCCGAATTTGAAGCAGTCGTCGTCGGCTAAGGAACCACGTGATGGGGTGATATGTGGAATCCTGGCGGGCTTGTAGCGTGTCATTCGGCGCATCGCCGTGCTGTTGGTTTGGCCGAACTTTTGCTTCGTGCCGAACGCGCCCGGTCGATGCAGCTAGGTTTGTGTCATGCCAGAGGTCATCGTCGTGGGAGCCGGGATCAGCGGGCTGGTGGCCGCGTGGCGGCTGCAGCAACAAGATGTCGACGTGGTCGTGTTGGAGGCAGCGGACCGCCCGGGTGGGCGTATCCATTCGGTTGAGGTGAACGGCTGCACCGTCGAGGTGGGGGCGAATTTCATCACCGACGCGTACCGGATTATTCCCGGGCTGGCCCACGAGGTAGGGGCCGAGTTGCGTCCGGTCAGCGATAACAGCGGGATTGTTGTCGGCGGAAGGCTTCACTCGTTTACCGCGAGCAAACCTTTCACTGCCTTCGGCTCGGGTCTGATGCCGTGGAGCGCGATGCTGTCCCTGGTTCCCGGGCTGGGCAGATTTGCGGCGCTTCGGCGTCATCGTGGAACCGTTGATCCACTGGATTGGGTGGATCTTGACGAGGTCTCCGCTTTCTCGTGGGCTCGCAGTCTTGGGTTGCGGACTTTGTTTGAGCGCAGCTGGCGACCGGCGTACCACGGTTTCTATTTCCAGGATGCCGCTATCACATCGGCTGCCGGGGTGGCAGCGATGGCTGCTCACGGGCTGCGTCAGAAGACCTTGACCATTGTCGGTGGGCTTTCCACGCTCACCGATGCTTTGGCTGCTCGTCTTGATGTCCGGTTGAGGGAGCCGGTTGTGCGCATCGAGGAGTGTGCGACTGGTGTTGCAGTGCACACTGCGTCGGGTGTCCATCGGGCACCGATGGTGATTGTCGCGGTTCCCGGCACGGTTCTGCCGGGGATCATGGAATTGGATCCGGTGCAGCGTGCCGTCGCCGATGTGCCGTACAGCACCGGGCTGCTCGTCGCATTGGGGGTCAATCGGTATCTGCATCCCGATGAGCTCGGTGGGGCATATGGTGTCTTGTTTGAACCTGGCGGCTCTGATCTTGCTGCCTTGGCTGTCGCATCCCGCGCGGGTCATGCTTTTGGGGATCGCGATGTTGTGACCTGCATGTTTACCGCCGAGGCAGCTCGGGCGCTTGATGCTACCCCAACCGAGGAAATCCTGCAGGCGGCTCGCAGACACCTGCTGACGTGGGCCCCGAGCCTGGCCGATGCACTGATTGATGATCCTGCTTCGTGTTTGGTGCAATCCATACCGCACGCCATGCCGATGAGCCCACCTGGTCGTCTGGCGCGTATCGCTGCCCTGCGTGAGGAAGAGCTAGGCAGCAGAATTCTTTTCGCAGGAGATTCTGTGGCGTGGCCATGGACGGATTCGGCTGCTTTCGCCGGTGTTCGGGCAGCCGAGATGCTGCTCGTCCGCAGAGCGTGACTGCCTGCTGCCTGAAATCGAGTCAGGCGACAGACGGTCACGTTGCACTAGAGAGACTTCTTTAGTCAGCGATCTATTACTTAGGGGCCCTCTAAATCTGAGGGCGATACCCCGGTTTCGAGAAACTCATCGATGTGCTCCGGTGGTTGTTTCAATAGGGGCCCTCTAAATCAGAGGGCGATAC
>NZ_KE340297.1:0-343457 GCF_000413315.1 Propionibacterium sp. oral taxon 192 str. F0372 | reverse complement strand
GCTTCAATAGGGGCCCTCTAAATCAGAGGGCGATACGGCTCGCTCGACACGCGGGCAAGCACTAGCGATTTTAGCAGCTGTTGCGAGGGGTCGCGCGCCAGTACCCACAAGTGTTGCCGATGCATCGGCTGTATGTGCCTCGTATCCCCGCGTGGCAAGGGGGTCGAGCGCTCCCGCGTAGCACTCGCAGCAGTGGAGACCTCGCATCACACGATCACCGCTCCCGAACTGGGCAGATGTCGTGGGGTGCCAATAGTCTCCACCGGACGAAACCCGGGAGGTCCGAGATCGATGAGAACCACAGAATCTTCCACTTGTACGAGCTCGGGCACAATCTCGCTGCGCCACGAAAGAAGTTCAGACTGACTCAAATCACACAAGAAAACTGAGTACTGCAATCTTTGCCCGTATGCTTCCATGATTTTAACAACCCGGCGGAGCCTGCGTGGGTTGCAGATGTCGTAAGCAATCAGATAACGAGTTCTGCTCATCGGTCACCTCGTCACCACGGGAGGATAATCCTGCAGTTCACCGACGAACATCGCAGCCATGATACGGGCCTGTACCTCCAATGCTCTACGATAACTAATGCGATACCCGAATGTGGGATGCTTGAACTCCTGCTGCACTCGTCGCTCATAGGCCTCGAGAACTGCCTTGCGTCCCGCTGAGGTCAACTGGACACCAGCATTGCGTTCAATGAATGATTTCTCGTCGACCTCGTGATTGTTGAGCACCTGGATCACCACGGAGTCAGCGATGATCGGGCGAAACTCTTCCGCAAGATCAAGAGCCATTGCAGGACGACCATAGCGTGAACGGTGCAGCACTCCCAGGTAAGGATCAAGACCCACGGCCAAGCAGGCCACCACAAGATCTTTGACCAGTAGCGAGTAGCAGAAACTGAGCAGGGCATTGACTGGATCGGTGGGTGGACGCCGGGTCCGGCCAGCCTGCCGGAACGAATCCCGCCAGTGCTGGTCAGACAACATCATCGCGAAATACTCGAAATACATCCTGGCTGCTGTGCCCTCGTAACCCAAAAGCGATGCCGTATCGTCGCAGGCCGACGCATCCATCGCCAACTGTTTCAGGCTGGCAAGCACGTGGGTACTCACGCACTGTTTCGCATTGCGCATGAGCATCGTCCGCTGGTTGCGGATCTTTCCGGCGATGATCGCCGACGCGATCTGAGCTCCCCCTGAGGTGGCTCGTGCAACCTGCTGACGTCTTAGATCAACGTATTTTCCGGGATGAGCTTGCGACCACCCATTGAGCCATCCGCCGTAGCTCAGCCAGATCACCGTCGCACCCACGGCCCAAAGCCTCGTCAATGCCTCCGTCGTGATCTGCACATGACCGACGACGCACACATGCTGCACATCAATCAGGCGCAGATCGGCCACAACCTCATCCTTGAGAGTCACCTGGATGCGCCCGCCCTTCACCCGGACCACCGATCCCTGCTCCACCACGTACAACGGCCTGGCATTTGGGTTACGAGGAAGAATGCGGTGAAGCTCCGCCTGACTGCGATGCAGCAACGCGTTCATCTCATCCGGTAGACACAGACCTGCCAATGAGCACCTCGGACACCGGGGATCATCCAATAATGGAGCGGGTGCCTCCGTGCGGCCCATGGCCACTCGCATCTCCGACAGCATCGCACGCAAGCTCACCCGGGCCGTGTCATCCCACACCACCGGAATTCTGGTGTGCCCCTCGTCGTAAGAGACATGACCCTCATCGACGAGGAATCCTGCGGCCTCCAGCAGCGCCGCGTAGCACCATATCTGCGCCTGGTCTGCTGGCCACGCGGTGCCATCCATCCGTGGATGGCCCTTCTTCAAATCCACGGGTATCGCGCGGCCACCAGTGTGATCGACACGATCGATCACACCGCTCAACCCCCATTCAGGATCAGACAATGCAACCGAAAAGGTCGCATCCGGTGGAGATTCTTCTCCCGGGGCAGGCATTCGCCCGCCCTTCCCGTCGACGCTGTGGTGGCGGAAGGCGCCGAGGGCGGTGTCATCGTTGTGCTCCCAGCGTTGCTGGACCCACTGCAGGTAGCACAGGCGCGGACAATAGACATACTCGTTGACCATCCGCGCCGGTACGAGGTCGATCTGCTCATTCATACGGCATCAACCTGCCAAAGCCGAAATGACTCAACGCACCCAGGCACACGATGCCTGGTATTGGATTATCCAATACCAACCGATCCACCCAAAACGCTTTGTGAGCAGGCATTGCAGGGTCCCATCTTCGGGTGAAATAGCCCTTCTCCTCGGTCAGTTCAAGATCGACCAGGTGCGGCGCATCGTCACCGAAACGGTGCGCCAACTCCCTGGTGAGATACGCAGCGATCAACTCCCCCCAATCCTGGTGAGGCTTGCAATGCCAGGTGGTGAGCAGGGGAGTCGCTGATTCCCAGCAACTGCTCACGACCGAGTGCCCCATGTCCATCAGCACCATCTTGCCGGGCCCGACTTGGTACAGATGCAACTCACCTCCCACATACCCATCAGGTTCCTCCGGCCAGCGAGGTAGCTTGCTGACCGACAGCACCCTGCGTACCTGGGCATTCGGCAAACCAGTGGGTGACCACAGCACCAAATCTTTGATCCGACCGCGGTCCTCGGTCCATAACCAGTGGGCGTGCGCATGCCGCCCCCACCGTCGCCGGGTTCGCTCGTCGGCGTTATGCCCGCCCAGAAGGAAATCGTTCGGGTCAGTGGAGGTATCGAGCCCGTGCACCACCGCCTGTCTCAATCGGTCGGTGGCCAACACCGCATATTTCGCGCGGAAACCGCGGGGTGTGACCAAGCGCCAGCGGAACGCCTCGACACCCGATGGTCTGTGTTCTTCATGCAGATTGCTCATGCGATACCTCCGAGACATGGTGGAATCCCACGCCATAAGCGTAGGAGAGAACGAACCCTGGTCTTTTGGTCTCTGCGGCGTATGTGGCGCAATGAATCAGGTGCTCACCAATTGCACCTGCCAACCGAGGAGGGTGAAGCCTCGTACTTGATGGAAGAAGGCAGCGAAATCGCAATGCGACGTCACTCATGGCATCTCTCCGTGGGAGCCATCAGCCCAAAACCGAGGGTGCGCTGGCCTCCGACCAGCAACGGGCCTGCGACCGGATCAGCGAACTCGATACGCGCATGCACGAGCCTGCGTGGGCGCCCGGCTTGAACGACCTTCGGGAAACCACCGACCGGTCGTGCCCCCACGAGCAGCGGTTGGCCGGTGGTCTCAACGCTCACAGGGGCGGGCAACCCGGCCCGAGTACACGATCGGGTAAGCCATTCGGTGAGCCAGATGTCGTAATCGGCCGGGGACAGTTTGTGATCAGGCGATCCTGCGATCACCAGCGGAATGGCCGAATACCAGTATCGGGAGGGCTTCGACCACCTGGTTTTCTGCAAAGTTGCCGGGGTCTGCTCACCTGCCCGGGTGATGCGCGGCATACTCGCGCCGGTGACCGGCGACACCCCGTCGAGGGTTGCGAACAGTGCCCGCAGCAGGGGCGTGCGCTCCGTGGGGGTGAGGTCGCGAGGAAGAATCACCGCACCACCCAGCAGGTCGCCGGTTGCGTGGGGATTCCCGACATTAGGCAGCCCCAGCACGAACACATCGCGCCCCCGCGTCGCCCCGGTCACGGCACACGCCTTGAGGAGAGTCTGACGGATGGTACCGGTCAGGTTGGCAAGCCCATGGGCGCCGATGCGGGGCCGGATCTCGAAACCGAACCAGTGACCTCCAAGATCGCGATTGGTTGGAGGCTTGGGCGGCGTGGTCGTCGGCGTATACGGCGTGGAGACCGCTGGCAGTGCACGGGGCAGGTAGCCCTGATGACGCCGGAAATGTTCGATGAGCGCGTCGAGTTGGCCCGCCCCGGCGGTACGCAGCAGCTCGGTGGCACCTGAGGGCCAGTGGGTCGCTGCGACGGGATTGTCCAGGAGCCGACAGCTCACCAGCGACGACGAGTGCCCGAGCCTGGTGACCCGCATCAACAATGCGTCAAGAACATGGCGTTGGGCGTCGCTCAGTTCGGTGTCTGCCCACGTGTAGGTGACGATGCATCGCCCGTCGCGGTCAGGGATCAGGGTTATTGACCAGAACATACGAGATTGCCTGGGTCTGCCCTGCGGCATCACTTCCGGTACTAGGTTGGGCACGGCTGGGGTCTTCTCAGCCTGTTTGGCATCAACAAGGCAAAAAACCTCTCGTGCCTCGCCGACGCCGATCCGTGGGGCACCGCAGTGCTCAAGGTGACGCAGCAAGGCTTCTTCCTCGTCGGATACCGCGGGCGCTGTGGCCCACGCCGAGACCAATGCCGAGAACAGCCGTGCAGGGTGGGGCGGCCATTCGGGTTCATCCCGGTCATCGTGGGCCGAGGCAACATAGCGTCCGGTCAAGAAGTTGACTTCGATGGTCAGCATCATTCGCCTTGGCCGCTGGTGGGGGACTGGCGAGACTGGGCACGACTTCGTTTGATCAGTTCGCACAGCTTGGGCGCCGGAACCAACCGGATCTCATCAACCGGCCAAGCCATCCCAGCTTCGGCGCATTCCAGCGCGGCCTCCTCCAAGACCTTATTGGCGGCCTTCCGGTCAATGGTGAACACCGGCGGAGTCGAGCCATCACGTGGCACCAGTTCCATGTGTGCCTCCTGGGTAGGAACCAGCAGGCACCGGGAGCCGAGGTCATAGCCGAAGTCGCGTTGATGAGCGATTGCCGCCACCCCGAGTGCTGCGATGGCGGTGCGGGCAGCGATCTCGGCGCGGATGCGTGCCGAGCCCGTGAGTGCCGCACCAGATGCATCGGTGGGGAAGTGGAGTTTGCGAAGCGCAGCCAAGGAGATAACCGTGGTCTGGATGGCTGTTTCGATGGTGATCTCGCCCACCTGGTGGTTGATCGACGAGGCGATGCTTTCGTGATGGGCCCCCGATGGGTTGCTTGAATCCGCGACCTTGGCCCCCAGCCGTGCCCCCAATCCGACGATCTCGGAGACGAAAGCCCGTTCAAATTTCGAGCCCACCCCACCTTTGGGGTCTGTGGAATCCCACATGCCCATGAGCAACGCGACCGGATTGGCGAGGAATAAGGCGGTGGCGGAGTTCGGTGTGGCGTCGGTGATGCGATGGCCCAGCTCACTGAACCGGAACAGGGTGCCGTCGAGCATCGAGTCACCGAAGATGGCATCGGCGAGCCCGTATGGTGCCTGCAATGCGGTGACCCTGCCGATGTCCACGAGTTCCTCGTCGACGGTGAAATCGACATAGGGGTTCGGGAAAGTGATTTCTCTTGAGGCCAAGCCTTCTTGGAGCGCCAGATGATGACGGCTGGTGCTGGAGGCCACCGAATCAAGCAGGACACTGAGCTTTTCCACGCCATCCTCGACGTAGGCCTCCATCGCATACCCGGTGGGGGAGCCGACAGAAGGTGTGAAGGAAGAAGGGAAGACCTTGTCGTTGACTCCGTCGGCGGGCCGCAATTCTATGCGGCAGCGAATCGCCACATGGCTGGCCCGGACCGCTTCACGCAAGGTGCCGAAATCAAGGGTTTTCATCGTTTGTCCTCCTCTCGTGGTGCGGGCTGAGCAGTAGACATAGTGGCGAGGATGGTGCCACCTTGATCACCCACGACTCCGGATGCATGGTCAAAGCTTCGCAGAAGGCACCGGCAATTTTGGGGCTGTGGGGTCACGGGTCCCGAGGAGTATCTAATCTGCTTGTTAGCGCCCACATGGGGACACCGAGGCATTGCACACCGGGTTGGGCATCGTCAGCAGTTGCCTAACTTCGGGCGCATCCGCTAGGCCATGTACCGAGCCACACTCGCCGAAATAGACCAGGTCGGTCTTCTCCAGCATCGTCGTGTCCGTGCTATCTGGCACCACGATGTAGCCAGTGAAGGCGGTTTTGCTCTCGGTCATCTGCCGGGCGAACAGGTTTTTCTTGTTGGCGGTGTTCGTCTTCGGTATCAGCGTCGTGGTCACCGTGCCGCGAGCCGGGTATCGGGCAGGTTCTGCTGACTTGCCGCTGGGAGCGGACACGGCGACATCGTGCGGTGTCAAGTTGATGAGCTTGCGAACGTGCACGGCGCCCCCCGAAGTGGTTGTGCTCCGACGGCGGACGCTGCTCGTCGGGTCAACAACCGGCTTGGGATGACATTATCGCCATGGCTCGCCCGCGTGTGCTGATACCAACATCGTTATCGTTCCGATGTGTGCACTGCTGCTGGGCGCAGCCCCGGTGGGAAGATCAGCGTCTCCTTCTTCTCACTACAGAGTCGATCAGCCGTGACACCGGGTTGCGAGTAGCAAGCCGTGTTGGACGCGGATACGCCATCAGCCGCGACACCGGGCTGCAGCCCAACATCATCCAAAAGAAAATTAGTGGGCTCAGTAGCTTCAGTGTTTTCGGTGGTTCCTCGAACATCTCGTTGGTGGTCGACTCGAAGTCGAGCATGAAGGCCACCTCGTCAAGGGGCGGCTGGGCAGGATGAGCCCGGACGATGATCCAGCCTCTGCCTGGGTCTGGTTTCTCGAACTGTACGGTGATCAGGTTCTTCCATGGATTCCACGGCACGCGCTGGGGTCCAGGTCTGTCGAGTTTCTGAGCCAGACGCCAGCCGATGGCAAGTTGAACTGACTTCGGCAATCGAGTGCACAAGACGATGGGAGAATCAGGATGTTTTTGTGAGACCTCCCACAGGGAACGTGCGCAGCAGGCGGCGAATTCGTTGATCTGCCTGTTGCTCTTGGGTGATTGATCCTTCGGTATCGTGCATCCACTGTCTTCTGCCCATTCCAGCACGTAATGGTTAGATTCCGGGATGTTCCAGCACTCCGGGAGAGGGTGAAGGGGTTCTTTGGGTTTCGTTGTCCATGTGAGGGCCACGGGGGCGTCGCCAGTTGGCTGCGGTGGTGCATACCAGCCTTTCACGGGTGGCCAGCTGATAATGCCGTCGTCTTCATCATCATTGGTGGACACGGTCGGGGCGTCCTCGAAGACGGCCCACGGTTGCAATTCCCACTGTCCCAGATCCTTATTCTCCCTGCCGTCGGGTAGCTCGACGAAGGTAGTGTTGCCCATGAAATAGGTTTGATAACCAATCGCCAGCCCTGCAGGGAAGATCGCATTGGGGGCATAGGTGAACTGCGTGTCCAACGTGTCGTTGCTCATCGCCTGCTCAAGGGCATGAGCGCAACCAGTGACGCCAGTGGATATGTCCCGCATCTGCGGCCGGTAACTGGTTTCCTCATACATCTCGTCAAATGGCGGGAAGCTCCACGTGATGGTGCGAAGATCCATGTACTTATCCTTCGCTTCGCGAAGGGTCGACTCATGGACATCAGACATGGAACTGTCGAGGAAACGCAGATAGTACAGGGTTCCGCGTTTTTTCTGACGTTCATTGAGAAGATTTCTGATCATAAAGAAGAATGCAAGTGCGAATAGGACAATCCATAGGCTCATCCAGCTCGAGTACCACCTGCCGGGCGGAATGAGGATGCCGAGCAGTGCGGTGACAAGGGTGCCGGAGATGATGAGAAGAATAGAGATGAAACTTTCCCAGGAATGAAGCGAATTCCGTGATCGCTGCTTGGCGCGTGGTTGACCAGTTGTACCCATGTTGTCCTCCCAAGGGCCCTGCGAAGCAGGAGTGATATTCGGCTATGCCGGTAAAAACGCAGCACGGCCTCGGGAGGTGATGAGTGGTGCTGACTCATCGTGGGTGAGCGAGGCTGCGCCGCTACACCATCATCCACCATGCTCGTGCGCCACGCCACTGCTCAGCGGGTTTACTCGCCACGCAGTGAGCTCCCGCGACCGGTGGGGTGTCCTACAGCGACCAGCGCACTCCACCGGGGGTGTCCTCAATGGTCAGGCCTAGGGCGGTCAGCTGGTCGCGGATCGCGTCGGCCGCGGCCCAATCCTTGCGGGCCCGGGCGGCTGCGCGTTGGTCGAGCAGCGTATGCACCAGGCCATCAACGACATCGGTGAGACCGGCTGATGGGGCAGTCGCCCATTCGGGCGCGAAGGGGTCCAGGCCAAGTACATCCAACATGGCCCTGACCTGCTTCAGCACCCGGGCTACCTGGTCGGTATCACCCGCATCCAGGGCCCGGTTCCCCTGCTTGACGTGATCGAAGATGACCGCGACGGCGGCTGGGGTGCCCAAATCATCATCCATCGCAGTCACGAAAGTGTCGGGGAGATCCTCGAAACGAAAGTCCACCGCATCGGTGGCGCCTGCGCGTTCCAGGAATGAATCGATGCGCTCCAGTTGGGCCGTCGCCTCCACCAGCGAGGTGGGGGAGTACTCGATCGCCGAACGGTAGTGCGGTTGGGCCAGATACAGCCGCACGGCTCGTGCCGGATGCTGCTTGGTGATCTCGGTGACTGCCGTGCTATTGCCCAGTGATTTCGACATCTTCTCACCGGCCATTGTCACAAAGGCATTGTGCATCCAGTAGGTTGCGAAACCGTACCCGGCCGCTCGTGACTGGGCCAGCTCGTTCTCGTGGTGCGGGAAACGAAGATCCAATCCGCCGCCGTGGATGTCGAAGGACTCCCCGAGGTATTTCAAGCTCATCGCCGAGCACTCCAGGTGCCACCCCGGGCGTCCGGGACCCCATGGCGAGGGCCACGACGCAGTGAGCGGTTCCCCCGGCTTGGTTGCCTTCCACAGGGCGAAGTCGCGCGGGTCCTTTTTGCCACTCATGTCCGAATCGGCCGCAGGGACCATGTCGTCGACCCGCTGGTTGGACAGTTCACCGTAGTCCGGCCAGGAGCGTACGTCGAAATAGACGTCGGCCGAGCCGTCGGTGGCCTGGTAAGCGTGTCCCCGCTCGATGAGAGATTGCACCAGCGCCACCATCTCGGGAATGTGGCCGGTTGCCCGCGGCTCATAGCTGGGCGGCTGGCATCCCAGCGCCGTGTAGGCGCGATGGAGTTCGAGCTCGACCGCATAGGCAAGTTCGTACCATTCGATGCCCTGGGCTGCGGATTTGGCCAGGATTTTGTCGTCGATGTCGGTGACATTGGCCACCACCTTCACGTCGAAGCCTTGTACGCTCAGCCAGCGGCGCAGCACATCAAAGACGACCTCCTTGCGGATATGGCCCAAGTGCGGAGCGGCCTGCACGGTCATCCCGCAGTGGTAGATGGACACCTTGCCGGGCATCAGGGGAACGAACTCGGTCACGGTGCCGCTGCGCTCGTCGTAGAGATGGAAGCTCACGGACCGTGAGTCTACTGTGTACAGGTCGCCTGCTTCCGAAGCGGCATCATCAAGCATGGATATCCCGGTTGTGCAGATTTCATGAAGCTTGAGAGAAATTGGCCCGATGACGTCGTGGCGCAGGGCAGAACGATCACGATTTTGCCGATCGCTGTGGAGGCTTTGTCAAGCAATGCCAGGCATCCGAGGCCGGGTGGGCACGTGTCCACGAACCGGCGAGGGCTGCGGTTTTCACGGGCAGGCTCCACTTGGCCCATAATGATCCAATCAGGAATAGCGTTCCTGCTGTGACAAGCTACCCAGGGAGGGGAGCAGGTGAAAATAAGCGTCATCGGCCTCGGCTATGTAGGCATGGCAAATGCCGTGCTTCTCGCACAGCGTCACCCTGTCGTAGCAGTCGATACCGACCCACACCGAGTTGCTGAGGTGAACGCCCGCCGTTCGACGGTACGCGATCCGGAGATCGAACAGCACTTGGCTACCGGCTCTCTCGACCTGCGCGCCACCACGGATATCACCGAAGGACTTGATGGTGCCGAGTTCGTTGTCGTCGCCACCCCCACCAACTACGACGAGACCCGCGACTACTTCGACACCTCCAGTGTCGACGAGATCATCGACCGGATCGCCGCCACCAACCCACGAGCCGCCGCGGTCATCAAGTCGACGGTGCCGGTAGGCCACACCGAGGTGTTGCTCAAGCGCTACCCAGATCTCGAAATCATCTTCTCCCCGGAGTTCCTGCGTGAGGGCCGGGCCCTGTACGACAATCTGCACCCGTCGCGAATCGTTGCCGGCGGCAGCGGCCCCCGGGCCGGGGTCTTCGCCCAGCTGTTGCTAGAAGGATCCCTCGAACCGCAGACGCCGGTGCTCATCACCGGGCCTACCGAGGCCGAGGCGATCAAGCTGTTCGCCAACACCTATCTGGCCATGCGGGTGGCCTATTTCAACGAACTCGACACCTATGCGGCCCAGCGCGGACTGGATGCCCGCCAGATCGTCGAAGGGGTCGGGCTTGATCCTCGGATCGGGGGGCACTACAACAATCCCTCCTTCGGTTACGGCGGATACTGCCTGCCCAAGGACACCAGGCAATTGCTTGCGAATTACCGCGACGTACCGCAGACCCTCATCAAGGCAATCGTTGAATCCAATGAGACTCGCATGCAGTTCATCGCAGACGACGTTTTATCTCGGAAGCCCAAAATCGTCGGGGTACACCGGCTGACCATGAAGACCGGCTCCGACAATTTTCGTTCCTCATCTATCCAAGGCGTCATGATGCGCATCAAGGCGGTCGGGGTCGAGGTATTGGTCTATGAACCGACCTTGGAGGCATCCACCTTCCTCGGGTCGCGGGTCACCCATGACATGGCGGAATTGAAGTCCGCCTGCGATGTGATCCTCGCCAACCGGCTGTCGCCGGAGCTCGCCGACGTCGCCGACAAGGTCTACACCCGCGATCTGTTCGGGGCGGACTGACCTTCGTTCCCGCCGGGTGTGGCATCATCCAATTCGACCCCTTCGACAGGAGAAACAATGGCCGAGGTCCGCAAGCACCGTCCTCACAGCGCCGGTTCGATCGGCGACCAGGTTCGCGCCGTCGTGCCCACCGGTCCGAACGCAGTCGAGCCGGGCTCGGTCCCGGGTCCCGTCTTCGACCCCTATGTGGACGCGGAGGCTGACCAGGGGGTCAGCGTGGCAGACAGTGGATTCGCAGCCACCTCGTTCAATACCCACGGCTGGTTCTCCCTGGGTGACGATGCCGTCGAGGTGCTCAAAGCGGCCAACCGGAAACCGGTCCCGATGCCCAGCGCCGATGAAGACGAGGCGGACTTCGACGACTACGAGGAGAACGACGAGGACTGAATCCTGTCCAGGATGCCTTGATCGCTCATGGTTCACATCGGGGCCGTGACAGCCTCGCATTGAATCCCGCAGACCGCTTCTGGGCGGGAATCCCAGAACAACCGCACGGTTCGGGGTGCCAAGCACCCCCGGGAACTGTTCTTGACCGGAGTTGGCGTTCAGAATTCCTTGTTGCGCAGCGTCTCGAAAAAATCCGTTGCCGATTCATCGGCCTCTTCCCCGGGATCTTCCTCGGTATTCTCCTGATCACCTGAGGATGGATCACCTGTATCGACTGGAAGCCGGTCTGCGTAGGGGGATTCATCGATCGAACTCATCACTTCGTCAGGCAGATTGCGCAGCACATCCGCGACATAACCGGTGGTGGCTTCGGCCAGCGGTACTTCCCGACATTCGCGTTGCGAGGCATACCACCGGTAATCCAATACCTCGTGGTAGATCTGGGCCGGATCACGTTTCCCGTGTAGCTCGTGGGGCACATTGCGTATCACGGTCTCGAAGCACTCGGTGAGCCACCGGTGCGCCGCAATAGATTCCTCGAGCCATCCGAAATCACCTCGGGCGATGAAGGCATCCATGTCATTCAGCAGCCGCCGGGCTTGGTTCTCCTCGGTGTCTAAACCAGTCAACCGCAACAATCGCCGGGAATGGTGCCCGGCATCGACGACCTTCGGGCGGATGCGGACGGTCGTTCCGTCACTGGAGGTGTCGATGTCGAATTCGGCAACGTCGAAGCCCAGGGCATTCAACCGCCGCACCCGGGACTCGATACGATGCAATTCGGTGCCCGAGAACTCTTCGACGCCGGTCAGTTCGTGCCACAACTCGGCATAGCGCGCCTCAATGGTATCCACCAGGTGCATCGGATCTAGAGACTCGTCGAGTAGCCCACCGGCCTCCAAATCGCAGAAGTCCCCGAAGATATTCAACCGGGCGATGTCCAGGTCTTGGGCCCGTTGGCCGTCGGAGAGCGCATCGTGCAGTTCTCCGGTCTCGGCGTCCACCAGATAGGCGGCGAATTCACCGGCATCCCGCCGGAACAAGAGGTTGGACAGCGATGCGTCGCCCCACATGAAGCCGGCCAGATGCAGCCGGGCCAGCAGCACGACCATCGCGTCGAGCAGCCGCCACACCGTCTCCGCGCGCACACCAGGGGTGAACAACGAACGATAGGGAAGAGCGAAGTGCAGGTGCTTGGTGAGCAGGATCGGGTCCAGCGGATTGCCATTAGCGTCCATTCGACCGCTGACCACCGAGATCGGGACGACGGCCGGGGTATGCAGTCGCTTGAGATCATGCAGCATCCGGTACTCGTGCACGGCCAAGATCTCGTTGACCTCCTTGGCCGCGTAGACCTCATCGCCGACGCGGATGAAGCGCACGACGTGGCGGGAGATGCCCCGTGGCAGGGCGACCAGGTGCTCCTCCGGCCACTGCGCCAGGGGAGTGCTCCACGGCATCGGCAGCAGCTGGGCGTTCGGGCTTGTGGAAAGGAAACGGGGCATGGTTCAGTTCCCGGATACGGCGACCGCTCGGTCAAGAGCCGCGGTGAGATCGGTCACCAAGTCATCAATCGGTTCGATGCCCACCGACAACCGCAACAGTGACTCGCTGATCCCAGCCGCCAACTGGGCCTCGGGAGTCATCGACGTGTGGGTCATCGTCACCGGATGCGCCACCAGGGATTCCACCCCGCCCAGCGATTCGGCCAGGATGAACAACTCCAGCCCGCCGACGAAGGCCTCGACGGCAGGAAGCCCACCGATCAACTCGAAGGAAACCATGGAGCCGTAGCTACGCTGCTGGCGCGTGGCCAACTCGTGCTGCGGATGGCTGGTCAAGCCAGGCCAGTACACCACTGACACTGCGGGGTGGGACTGGAGAACCTCTGCTATCCGGGCAGTATTCGCATCGTTCACCCGCACCCGGGCATCAAGGGTACGCAGCCCGCGCAGCGCGAACCACGAATCGAAGGACGAGGCCGTGGTGCCGATCACATTGGCCCAGTGGGCCATGTGCTCGTGGGTTTCTCCAGTGGCCGAGACCACCGCCCCACCCACCACGTCGGAATGACCGTTGATGAATTTAGTGGTGGAATGAATCACCACATCGGCACCGAAATCCATGGGACGCTGCCGGACTGGGGAACAGAAGGTGTTGTCAACGACGGCGATCACCCCACGGTCATGGGCCGCGGCGATGCTGGCCTCCAGGTCGACCAGCCGCAGCAGGGGATTGGTCGGGGTCTCGATCAGCACCACAGCAGCCTGGTCAAGAGCAGCTTCCAGCGCGGCGAAGTCCCGCTGCTCGACGTAGACGACCTCCAACACCCTGCGGCTCGCCAATTCGTTGAGCAACCGCCAAGTGCCGCCGTAGCAGTCCTTCGGAGCCACCACGGTGCCGCCGTCGGTCACCAAAGCCAGCATAGCTACGGTGATCGCGGCCATCCCCGAGGAGGTGATCACCGCGCCTGCACCTCCTTCGAGGGTGGCGATCGCATCACCCAGCACATCCCTGGTCGGATTGCCGCATCGTGAGTAGTCATAGGGGGGTTTGGGGCCGATTCCGTCGGGGAAAGAGAAGGTCGTGCTCGGATAGATCGGGGGGACCACCGCCGCGTGGCGCGGGTCGGCGTTCAAACCGGTGCGCAGGCCACGTGCCAAGGCGGAGAAATCAGGGCTCATGGCCCCAAACTACCGCAGCGCCTCGTAGTGATCATGCTGTGACGCAGGGAAACCGTCGCATGCATCCGGTAGGCAGCGACCGCGTCCGCTGCTCATCGGATGTCTGTTCAGGGGATTCGCTGTTGGGTGGCTGCATCGAAGACGTGCAGTTTCGCAGGATCAGCTGTCAGACGGATCTGCGCGCCACGAGGTGGGGGGGTCTGGTTGGTCAGCCGGGCCACCACCTGCTGGTCGCTGGAGCCAGGAAGGGTGGCGTGGACGAAGGCATCGGCACCTGTCTGTTCCACCGTGGTGACATTGACGACCACCCCATCATCCTCGGTCACCGCCAGGTGTTCGGGACGCACACCCAGCACCACCTTGGCGGTGCTGGCCTTTGACAGCACGTCGCGGGCCACTGGGATCAGGGTGTCACCGATCTGCACCCCGCCGTCGACGGCGGTTCCTTTCAGCAGGGTCATGGCCGGGGAGCCGATGAACCCGGCGACGAAGAGGTTCGCGGGTTCCTCGTAGAGCGACAGCGGGGAGGCCACTTGCTGCAGCAGGCCGTCCTTCATCACCGCCACCCGATCGCCCATGGTCATTGCTTCCACCTGGTCATGGGTGACGTAGACGGTGGTGACCCCGAGCCGGGATTGCAGGGCAGCGATCTGGGTGCGGGTCTGCACACGCAGTTTTGCGTCGAGATTCGACAATGGCTCATCCATCAGGAAGACCTGCGGGTTGCGCACGATGGCGCGGCCCATGGCCACCCGCTGGCGCTGACCGCCAGAGAGATTCTTGGGCTTGCGGGCAAGCAGATCGGTGAGGCCCAGCAACTCTGCTGCCTCCTTGACTCTACGGTCGCGTTGGTCCTTGTTGAGCCCGGCCATCTTGAGTGCGAAGCCCATGTTCTCTGAGACCGTCATGTGTGGGTAAAGGGCGTAGTTCTGGAAAACCATCGCGATGTCGCGATCCTTAGGGGGCAGGTCGGTGACGTCGCGGTCACCGATCCACACCGAGCCGGAGTTCACGTCCTCAAGCCCGGCCAGCATCCGCAATGATGTGGACTTGCCGCAACCCGATGGGCCGACGAGCACCATGAACTCCCCGTCGCCGATTTCGAGATGGAGCTTGTTGACCGCCGGATGGTCCGCGCCGGGGTAAACGCGGGTGGCGTCCATGTAGGTGACAGAGGCCATGTGCCGATCCTCTCCATGGGCAGGAACGTGCCCAACGATCCATTGTGGCGGGACGAACGTCGTCCCTCCCCATCCTGCCACGTGAATGAGGCGGGTGGTTGATCTTGGAGTAAGGCGTGTTCTTAGCCGAGCGGTCCGGCGAACCAGGAGAGTAACTGCCAGCGGTCGTCGGTGAAGACGAAGAACCGTAGATTGTCGAAGTAGACGACCTTCTCAGAGGCAGGCCAGGTCACATTTGCGGGTGATGATGAGGCGGTGGCCATGAACTGGCCTCCACACGGATTGATTCGATGACGGTCTCGCGCTCGGCAGCGGTGTGCAGGGGCGATGAACCCGGGCTTGGTGGCCATTTCACCATTCGGCTTGCGCATGGTGAAGCGCTCGTGCGACAGCCGGGCGAGATACTTGGCGCCGGTGTTCTCTACTTCCCCGATCTCTATGGGGATCCGGGTCAGGGTCTCGAAGACCTCGGTCGCGACCAGAGTTTATGGGCTGGGTGCCCGGCACTGTGGCTGGTGTGATGCTCTAAGGGATGTGGAGGGCTCCGCCTGGCAGCTTCATCTGCTGACGAGTTCTTCCCGTGGCAGGAAGACTGTGGTTGGTTATTCGCCAGGGAGAAAGTGGACTGCGGAAGTACCATCGATGTGAACCTAACGGGTAATATAATTGAGCATAAAGTGACTCAGATATCGGGGGCCTCTTTCGTTTGAGTTGCTTATTCTTTCGAGCCTGCGTGCTGTACCTCAGCCACCCCAACACATGAGGAGAAGAAGATGCCATCTTTTTCAGTAGACATTGACGCACTGCGTGACGCCAGAGACGGCGTCTACGCGACCATGAACTCGATGAAGACGCGTTCGGTTGAAGATATGGCGCCATCCAGTGGTGATGTGGGGCACGACGATCTGGCTGCGGCCGTCAAAGATTTCTGCGACCGCTGGCAGATCGGTGTAGAGAACTTGGAAAAAACCACCGATGAGGTTGCCTCCAGACTGGATTTCTCCTACCGCGCCTACGCCGCGACAGAAGAAGTCAACGAACTCGCGGCAGGTCAACTTTTGACCGGCTCCTCGGATCCGGCGGCCTGATATGGCTGAGCTAGGAGAGACAACTGATCCTAAGCAGCTCGTGCCAGGAGACCCTGCCAAGTGCGCGGGCCTGTACTGGGATCTGTCGGCTATGTCCACCGATCTGGAGACCGCTGGCAGAGGATTGTCGAAAATTGATACCTCAGCTGGCTGGGCTGGGCCGGCGGCTGAGGCATTCCAAAAGGTGTATGAGGGGCACCCCCAGGAGTGGCTGAAGGCGGCAGATTCCTTTTCAACAAGTTCCACGGAGATCAACAGTTATGCCGACATGCTCCGGTGGGCGCAATCCAAGGCTCAGCAAGCGATCGATGAATACCAGCGGGGCAATGATCTCACGACACAGGCGAGGAACAAATACGACGAGGATGTCAAACGGAACAAGCAGAGTGGCGGTACGAACCCCATCCCGCCCTTCACCGACCCGGGAGAATCGGTTCGCCAGGCAGCCAGGGAAGACTTGGCCGATGCCCGCCGACAGCTGAAAGAGGCTGGGGACAAGGCTGCGAGCGTGTTCCGTGCCCAGACCGAAGGCGCGCCGCAGAAACCCGGACTGCTCGAACAGATCGGCTCTGGTCTATTGAACGGTCTGCAAACAGTTGGTGCTGCACTGGCCAACGGAGCTATGCAACTCGGAGCCGGTATCATAAACGGGACCTTGTCATACCTGAATGCACTGGCTCACCACCCTGAAGATGTCGTCATGATGGCGATGGGTGTCGCTGGGATATTGGTGTCCGGTGGAGGTGAAGCCGGAGGGCTTGCACTCAGTGCAACCGGACTGGGCGCAGTGGCGGGAGTCCCGGTAACCGCCGCGAGTGGTGCAGGTCTTGCGGCTTCTGGGGGGCTCCTGATGGCTGCTCTCGCTGACGCAGGTCACCATGCTGCGGGTGAGGATGCCGTGGAGGCGGTCGAGCCCGGTCACGTTTCTGGTCCCTCCGAGCCCGGCGCTTCCGGAAGAGCAGGCAGACCGACCGATCGGCTCAAGGAACACTTGACTGAAAAAGATCTCGATGCTGCTCGCAGAGAACTGGATGGTGAAGTCGTGGCGCGTAAGCCAGATGGGACTCCGTGGAATCACGTGCACGAGGTTCGAGATGCGCAGAATGGTCTGCGCAATCGAATCGAGGTACTCAAGCGCAGAATCGGCGACACCCGGTTGACTGAAGCCCAGCGTAACGAAGCACAAGCCGAACTCAGCGAAGCAAGCAGGCTACTGGATCATTCGAAGGGGTATGTCCCATGACGGGAGGCAAACCATGACCGACGAAGCGACGATGGCATCGCTGGAGGCGATGCGTGCTGCGAGTCTGGACGAACTGGAGGAGACCACCTGGCCCCCACCACCCGATGGTGCGGGGCATCTGCAGCGGCGCTGCCATGAGTTGCGACGCGTGCCGTTGGGGCAATTCGGGGTCGAGGATGTCCGGATCATGCTCAGCCAGCAGATCGGTACCCAGTTCTTGCTGCCGATGGCCGTCGGCATGCTGGCGGTGAGCCCGCTGGCCGAAGGCGACTACTACCCGGGCGACCTGTTGATGGCTGTGCTCCAGCTACCGAAATCGGCTTGGAACGGTCATGAGGCTGCCGCCGGGGTGCTGGGCCAGGTGCTCGCCCACATCGACTTGTCCAATCCCGATTTAGGCGAGGTCGCCGACGCCATCCGGGGCTGGTTAGCCAACCGTCCGGTGTGAGAACCGTGCCGCATGGCAAGGGCCTCCGCAAGATGAGGGGCCGATTGTGGGGTCAGGGTAGGCTCATCGCGTGACTCCAGGCCTTAATGACGCGGTGAGCCCACACCATGGTGACGACCAGACCGGCATCGCACCCACCGACGAGAGCGCCGTTGACCGCACAGAGGCCAATGGGGACACCGCCGGGGCCTTGATCGCCGATGAAACGCAGACAACCGAAATCGGTGGGGTGCGCAGCACCACCGAGGACTCCGCGGCCGATGGCAAGGAGTGGTGGGATGACCCGTCGATGCCTTGGAAACGCAAACCGGGCCGCAGCGACTACCTGTGCATGGGCTGGTTTGCCTTCGCCGGGCTGTTTTCCCTAGGGATGATGCCGGTGCGGGCCTGGCTGCTGGGTGCCCCCGAGCGGCTCCCGTGGCTGGTTACCTTCATCGGCTCCCGGTCCGGAACTGCGGCGCTGGGCTCCAACATCGCCGTCGGCACCGGCCTGCCTTGGGTCTGGCCGATCCTGGTGGGGGCCCTGTTGTCGGTGAAACTCGACTGGGTCTACTGGTGGGCTGGAAAGCTGTGGGGACGCGGGATGATTGATGTCTGGGCCTCCCAATCGGAACGTGCCAGACGCAACTACACCCGCGTTGAGCGCTGGGCTGACAAGATGGGATGGGTTGGCATGTTCGTCGCCTACGTGCCCATTCCGCTGCCCATCATGGCGGTGGTCTTCGTGCTGGCCGGGGCCCAGGGAATGAAGATCACCCGCTTCCTGGTGCTCGATTTCCTGGCCTCGCTCACCTGGTTGATCGGCTACTTCATATGCGGGTACATGATCGGTGAACCAGCCGTTCGGGTGCTGGAAATCTACGCGAAATTCGCCAACTACGTCGCGATCGGGTTGGTCGTGGTGATCATCGTTGTCTCGTTCATGCGTGGCAGCAAGAAGACGACGCCAGCAGCCAAGTAATCGCCATCGGCTGAATCAGTGTTCGATACGGAATCTGTCGTGAATCCATCGCAGAGGGGCCGGTGCCCACCAGTTCCACCTGCCGAGAACCTCCATGGTCGCTGGAACCAGCAGTAACCGCACCAAGGTGGCGTCGACGGTGACCATGATCGCTAAGGCAACTCCGATCTGTTTGATGGCGATCATCTGTCCGGAGATGAAACCGATGAATACTGCGACGATGATCGCTGCCGCTGAGGTGATGATGCGCCCGGAGCGTTGCAGCCCCTGCGCGACGGCCCGGTCATTGGGCAGCCCGGCATCCCAGTACTCCTTCATTCGGGCGACGAGGAAGACCTCGTAGTCCATCGACAGACCGAACCCGAAGGCGATCATGATAGCGACAATATAGGTCTCCAGGCCGTTGGTCGGGGTCATTCCCAGATGGCCTCCCTCGAAGATCCATACCGTTGCACCCAGCGAGGCCATCAGTGACAAGGAGTTGACGATCAATGCCTTAAGCGGGATAGCCAGGGAGCCTGTCATCAGGAACAACAAGATGAACACGGCCACCGCGACGACGAGTAGGGCCAGCGGTGCTCCGTCGGCCAAGGATGCGGCAAAGTCTTCCTGCATGGCTGCCGCACCGCCGACCAGGATCTCATACCCCGGATCGTGGTCACGCAGTTCGTGGACCAGGGATGAGACCTCGGCACCGGTGGGGTCACTGGTATCCATGTGGACACCAAACTCAGTCATGCCATCGGCCAGCGGTCTCTCGGCGGGAAGGACATGGGCGACGTGGTCCTGCGCGGTCAGGTACTGGACCAGCTGTGCGGATTGAGCCTGGTTCACCTTTGCGGCCACGATGATCTGTGGCGTGGCGAGGGCGGGATAGCCGTCCTGGAGTTGGTAATGGGCGATCAACGCCGGGGAATCGTCGGGGAGGTATTCGATGAATGACGACCTCATCCGCAATCCACTCAGTGGGGAGGCCATGACGGCGAGCATCATCCCGATGAGCAGGATCATCGCCCATGGAATGCGGTGCACCCAGCGGGCAACCGAGGAGAAGAAACCCTCTTCGGCCGAGGAATCCCCGACCAACCGGGTGAGCTGGGCGAGACCGGGGACCCGTGAGGTGCGGGAGGGCCGGATCAGCACGACACCGAGCAGGGTGATTAATGCTGGTACGACGCTGATCGAGGTGAGCACGGCCAAGATGGTGACCAACATTCCGCCGATGGTGATGCCGCGCAGGGTGGGGGAGTCAAAGACCAGAAGACCGGAGATGGAACAGGCGATGGTCAGGGCGGAGAAGAAGACGGTACGTCCGGCGGTACGCACGGTGCGTTCCACGGCGGCACGTACCAGGGTGTGTGTACTGGCACGATCCGGCAACGAGGAACCGTCGGCAGGAAGGCCGCGCCGGGTCAATTCGATGGCGAATTCCTCGCGGCAGCGGCTGACCACGAGCAGGCCGTAGTCGATGGACAGGGCCAGGCCGATGATGGAGACGACGTTCAAGATGAACGAGTTGAAATCCATGAAAAAGGTCGAGGCCCAGATGCCAGCCATCCCGAGCAGGATCGATATGACCGCTCCACCCAGCGGCAGCCCGGCGGCCACCAGCCCGCCAAACACCACAAGCATCAGCACCAGTGCGACCGGCAGCCCGATCGTTTCGCCCCGGACCAAGTCGGACTGGATGAGGGCAATGATGCCATCGGAGACCAAGGCCTGGGAAATGGCGTTTACCTGGGCATCTGGAAATTTCTCGGTGAGAGCAGCGGTGAATGTGCTGATTGCCTCATCGATCTTGGTCTTGGTGGCCTTGGCATCGGCATCGCTCGTCTGTTTCTCGGCCGTGATAACTACGGCGAACCCATCCCCGCTAGTCGATAGCAGGGCCTGGTTGTGCGGATCGGTGAGGTCGGGAACCGGATGAGCCGGGCTAGTAATGAACGGATCGATGACTGAGACCACATGGTCGATTTCAGAGAAGTTGCTTCGGTGCTCGGCGGTGAAGGCGACGAGATCGGGGAGGTTGTGCTGAATGGGGATGCCGGAGACGACGACCGTGGTCACCGGGCCGGTGTCCTCGTCGGCGATGAGCTGAGCGACGCGGTCGGATTGGCTGCCCGGAGTGGATGGGGCGGTGACGGCTAGCCGGGAGAACAGGTCGCCGTGCCCGAAGCCCCAGAAACTCGCCATCAATCCGAGAGCCGTGATCAGGGCCCATGTAGACAGCACCGCCCACGGATGGTGGGTGGTGATGCGACCCAACCGGTTGAACATGGTTTCCTCTCGCCGATGTGGACGGATACGCTGCTACACCGATCCCAGAACCTAATCCCTTTGCTTCTAAAGTTCTAGTTTGTCTAATCCGGGCTCGCCCTGGCGCGCTGGTCAGATGCTCGTGCGCGGGTATCGGATGACCGCATTGTTCGGAAGATCCGGCACAAACTTCCATTGCTTTTCTCTGAAGGGCTAGGAGAAAAGACCCGATCCGTACCCGAAAGGACATTCCTATGGTCTTCCGGGTACGGATCGTGGTATGTGTCACAGTCACTTATACCGTGACTGGTGGGTAGTTTAGATGAGGTTGTCGTTTTTAAGTGCGTCGAGGCCTGTGTCGAATCCGAGTTCTTCGAAGACGTCGGTACCATCAAGCATGTAGGCGCTCATGAGTGCATCGAGTGCCTGGGGCTTGCGACCGCCTTGATCTTTGAGGGCCATGCCCAATACGCACCATATCATGGGGTTGTCGGTTCCTCCGGGGCATGTGAGTGCTTCGCGCGAAGCTCGCTCGGCTTCTTCGAGCTGGCCTTCGCGATAGCAAGCTTCTGCGAGTAGCCCATACAGTTGTGTGGCGACTTCCCAGTGGGAGAGCGGTTGTGGCAGGAGGTTGAGTGCTTCGATCGCCAATGGAATGACATCCACGTACACTTCTTGGTCGGCGAGGGCTTCCATCCGGTCCCACAAGGCGGTGATGCGCTGGTACAGATCGTCTGGTAATTCATCGGGCAGTGCTGTGTCAGATCCGGAGTTCACTACCGGTATGCGTGGATGAGCGGGCCCCGATGGGGAGTAGTTACGGAACCACTTTTCGTATTTTTCCTCGAATTCGTCGCCATGGAACAGTGCTGCGCCGTGAATGTCGTAGAGTTCCTTGGCGCGTTGGTAGGCCCCTTCGAGGTCACCGGATTCATAGGACAATGCGATGTCGTAGATCGCTGATGTCGGGTCCATTGGCCGGTCGGTGCCCAACACCTGGTGGTAGCGTTCCACCCACACCCGGGCACGGGCAGGCTGACCATTTGTGAGGAAGTACTCGGCCAAGTCACGGCACCCGACTTCGAGGTAGAAGCGGGCGTCTTCCTCGCCTCGGCGTGGCCATGCCGCCTGCCACAACCGCTCGAACAACTCCAGGCCACGATCGATATCTCCATCGACGATCGCGGTCCTGGCATCGTCGTCGAGTGCTTTCAGGTCAACATCACCAAAATCGATCATGACACCATCCTTGCCTTGTTGTGGATCCTTGTCTTGTTGAGAATCTTGTCAGCCTGCTCAGACATCATCAATCCCCGCCCGCGCTGCCTCAGGGCTTGTGCTGGTTGGGTCGGTACTTGTCGAAAGGGTTCAAATTCGGAGTTGAAGTTGCCCCGGTGGGGGTGGTAGTGGGTCTGATCTTCCGATTTCCGTCACCAAAGATCTTGTCCAGTGTATCTGGGTCGACACCGCTTGCATCGGGCTGGTACCGGGCGCCAGAATTGCCGAGGTCTCTTCCTTCTGCTTGGTTATACCACTTGGGTTGCATCTCGTAGTTGTCAGGGTTGTTCATCCAATCCCTGACGTGCTGGGACCGTGCGCCATAGAAACGTCCCTCGTTATTCCAGAAATCGACCGCATCCACCGGATGATGCCCAAAATCGCATTTCTTAGAGTTCACCCATTCGGTTTTGAATTTCGAGTCGGTTGATGTTGGATCGTAGGCAGGATTTTTTACTTCCCACACCTCTTTGCCGTTCAATTTCTTGACTCTTCTGGCTTTGCCTTCGCTTTCCATCCGCTTAAGGATGTCCTGCTCTATCTTTTTGCCTTTCGCGCTGCTTCGCGAAGGATTTGCCCCAAGGTATTTCCGCCTGGCTCGCTTTGGGCGCAATTTCTTCGGCACGCCGTCAAGCTTGGTCGCCGCCTTTTGGGTTAATTCGTTTAGGTCCTTCGCGTCGATCTTCGGGAAATGAAGCTTATCTGCAATGAATCTCCGAAAAAGCCCGCCATTAACATCGCTAATGAATTTACTCGACTTTGCCACCCAGGTACTCCATTCGTGATCGACTTAACTGCGTAATTGCCAATCGCGCAATCAGCTAATAATACAGTACGCAACGAACCTGACACGTCAAACCCATCTCGCTGCTCTCGCAAGACCTATGAATGATCGATGAAATCCGGCGCTGCCAGCCTTCATCGCTTCGTGCATGCCGCCGGTGGCCTGATGTATCTGCCCTTGTCTACCAACTATCTGGTAGATATCCCACAAGACTGAAGCACCATCAGCGCAACCACGCGCGCCTACATCAAACACCCAAGTCGGCAGGGGAAAAATCTCCATACTCCTCAAGATCGAACCAACAACAAAAGCACTAACATTCACAATGTTACGTCACCCAAACGGCAACAACCACCCCACCAGACCCCGGAGTTTGTTCCGGTCTTCTAGACAGCGGATGCCGTGTGGTGATCACACCGTGGTCTTGGAAGGTGTGACAAGGCTTTACTTCTTGCAAGGACGAGTGGTCGGTCTCTGAGCGGGCGCAGCAGCCCTCGATCCACGCGCAATAGTGTTGCAGTAGTGCCGAGGCCAGTACCTTCCTGAGGTCCACGACCTGTGGCCGAGGAGCTTGCGGTCTATGGAGAGCCACAATGATTCCACGACCTCGGTGTCTTGGCTGGAGATGATCCTGCCTGCCGACCTCAACTACCTGGCATCTGGATGGTGCGCCGGACAAGCAGCTGGCCACTGGCTGCCTTTTCGCACTCATGCTCGTCTCCATCGAGCCAATGAGTTGCCAGGCAGTCACGTATAACCAATCTGTGGTAGCGAGATCGTCTGGGGTACGCCAATGAGCAATTCCTTGCCTCCGGTGTGAGTCCGCACGGGCATCCTGGAAGGAGTCAACGCGCCGGTTTCCGGAATCGGGGGTACTCCAGGCAGAATGGGGTTGTCGCGTGCCTCCATAGCTCAGCGGCCAGAGCATCCGCCTTGTAAGCGGAGGGTCCAGGGTTCGACTCCCTGTGGAGGCTCCACCTAGTTGGCTACCTCGACTGTGGTAGCCAAGGCCACTGGGACATCGCCAAGAGGTCCTGTATACCTGCTCAAGATGCCAAGCCCTCAGTACAGAACCTCAGGCAGGTAATGAGTCTGCGCCAATGGATTTCTCAGCTGTCGATGGCAGTGCTGCGGCCGCTGAGTTGATCGACGGCATACCGTGCACCTCACATGCAGCGGCACCCATCCCCGGATGGGAAAGGGTGCCGCTGCATTGTGCATGGGATCACAGATCTGCGAGAGCATCCATCATGTCGATCTGGAACTCAACTTCCTCGCTCTCCAGCCTGCGCCAGCCGTTCGGGGCGCCGAGAGCCTCGTTGAGGTCCTGGTCCACCGGGCTGGTGTTCATCGCCTCGAGCCCACGCCATAGTGGTTCCACCAAGTGCGCGATCTTGGGGCTTGCCAAGAAGTTGTGGTGGATGACGTAGATATGGCTGGCGATCAGCACGCGAAGCTCGCGAGACACCAGCTTCGAGAGATTCTCGAAGGCGTCCTGCGGGAAGAAGCCCACCTGGGTCTCTCCATTGATAACCGCCTTGGCAACGAGAACCGGGTTGGGCCGGTGCTCCACCTTGATCGCCTCGGGAGACAGATCGGTGGGTTCGAGCAGGATACGTCCGATGCGTTCCACATCGGGAGCATCGGTGGCTGCGACGGTGAGGCTGTCACCAATGTCATTCACCGAACTCAACGGGCTATCGTTGGCGACAGCGATGGTCATCTCCGTCGAGATGCCCGCAGCAGCTGCCACCGGGATGAAACCCCTCTTACGTACCAGCCAAGAGGTATCGGCCGCATTCGCGTAGACGAGATCGACTCCGTCAGTCTCGAAGGCGGCATGCATGTCGGCGAAGTCAGAGTAGGACGTCGCATGGAAGCCCTCCCCCGTGATCCGCTGAATGCGGGTGTTGAAGACATACCACTCGGAGATGTCCTGGACGTTGACGTCCGGCCCAATGGCCAACTGGTACACCATCAGTCCATCCCTCTCTTCGCGCGCAACTCGGCATATGCGGCTGCGGCCTCAGCGATCTTCTCACGTGAGGGTTCGCGGCGAACCGATGTGTGCCCGATAATCACCCCATCGCGAATCTTCGGGATGACAACGGCATGCACCCAGTAGAAGCCCCCGTCCTTGCGGAGGTTCTTCACATAACCATGCCAGCGCTTGCCTGCTTGAACGGTCTCCCATAGATCCGCGAAGGCCACGGCCGGCATGTCCGGGTGACGCAGGATCGAGTGCGGTGCCCCGATCAGTTCCTCCTTCGAATACCCCGACATCAAGACGAATGCATCATTGCAAGTGGTGATGATTCCTCGTGCGTCGGTCTGTGAGACGATCAACTCGCCCCGTGGGAACACGGTCTCCTGATCGGTGACCAGAGCTTCCCTGGAACTACCATCGTAGTAATGAATCGTCGTGGTGTAGCTTCTCGCTGCACCCTCGGAACTCATGTTCATTGAGCTGTCCTCCACGCTCATTCGGGCCCGGACGGCACTACCTCCCCGACACGGTTGTCATGCAGTCCGGGCACAGTGATCAATCGCCGAGAATCCGCTTGATCTCGACGGCGGCCAAACGTGCCTCGATCCGCATGAGTCCCAGGTTCGAGTTGATCGGCCCAGAGAGAACCAGCACGGCCTCGTCGCCGGCGGAGTACACCACCAAGTAGCCACGGTCACCGCGGATGACCGATTCGGCGAGCTGCCCGAGATTGGTGCGCTCAGTGATCCTGGTGCCCAGGCCCAATGCGGTGGCTGCCATTGCGGCGACGCGGTCGGCGTCGCCCTCCGAGAAGTCGTGGGCGATGGCGAGGCCGTCCACGGAGGCGATCATCATGCCGTGCAGTTCCGGGATGGCCCGGCGCATGTTGGCGATGACTTGGTCAAGCTGCGCGGATTTACTCAGCTGGTTGTCGCCGATTGTCATTATTTCCCCCAGTGTTCATCGTGATTGTGCGAGCCGTCCGTGAGCGGAATCGCGGTGGGCTGCGCGGGACCAAGATAGCTATCGGTTGCCCATCAGTTCAACGAGATGGATGCAGTTGTGCACTGACTGTGTCAGTATTGACCCTGCTCCGAGAGAACTCACTAGTGGGATGAAATATGGGGACAAAACTCGCTGGGCTGTGTTCGGGGATGGTCGTGGTTGCATGTGTGGGGCCAGGTGCCGTATGGCTCACACAGCAACAGGATCAAGCTCTGCTCAGCCAGATTAATCAGGCTTTGACAAGCAGAAACGTCGATGCGACGGTTACTGTTCGTGGTCGCGTTGCGACCATTGAAGAGGTCGATTCCGCCAACGCGGAGAAGGCCTCGTCGGTGGTTAGTGGGGTTCCGGGGGTGGCTGGGGTGACCACTTCGCAGGCTGCCGAGAAACCCTCTTCCGAATCGTCGGGCAGCGTTTCGCCAACCCCTGAGGTCGCATCAACCTCAACTTCACCCTTGCCTTCGGCGACCCCCACTCCTTCTGTGCAACCAGTTCCGCAACTCGACCCCATCTTCTTCGAAGGAGGTTCCTCACGGGTCCCTGCCTCGGCCGCTTCCAGGATTGACGAACTGGTGGCGATCCTCACCTCGCGACCGGAACTCGTTGCGACCTTGACCGGTCATACCGACAACGGTCTCACCCAGCAACGACGCGATGCTCTTGGGCTCGCGCGTGCCCAGTCTGTGAAGGACCAACTGGTTTCCCGAGGAATATCGGCTGATCGACTCACGGCCGAGAACCGCGGTGATCGGGATCCTCTGGGTGACAATGCAACTGAGGAAGGCCTCGCGCTCAACCGGCGTGTGTCGATTCGTTTGGAGGTTGCAGGTAGATGAGGGATGCCCTGAATTTGGTCATTGTCCAGTTTGCCATCGTCATCACGGTAGCGGCTCTTGCTGGGGGCGTGCTCGGTTGGGTCATCGGGAGGGGCCGCCGCAGACGTTCCCTGGCCGTGAATGAGACCGGGGATCAGCAGACTGCTGCCCCGGCGGCTGGCGTAGCGGATAATCAGGCCGAAGATCAAGGTACAGACCTCAGGGTCAGGATGGTCGCTCCCATGCAGTCCCCGGAGCATGAGGTCGTGCCTGTGCCGCTGGCTCCGGTGGAACCGTCGGGGGATGCGATCGAAGCCACGCTGACGGATGCCCGGGAGGTACCGCATGAGGGCATTGAGTCCATGGCAGTGGGTACTGCGGAGGCTTCGTATGAGTCCGCCGAGTCTGCCTTGGCGGGGGGCTCGGAGCTGTCGCCGGAGGTTTCGTATGAGTCCGCCGAGTCTGCCTTGATGGGTGCATCGGAGTTGTCGTCGGAGGTTTCGTATGAGGTCATTGAGTCTGCCTTGATGGGGGGCTCGGAGCTGTCGCCGGAGACCATCGAGCCCACGGGCATTGCGACGCGCTCGGAATTCACCGATCTCGGGGCTACGCATCTGCTCCCGGATTCTGGCGATGCGGTGGTCCCTCAGTCGGATGCCGGTCTGGCACCCGAGGTGCAGAACCTGTGGCCTTCGCTGCCCGCTGAGGCCAATACCCCGGTCATTGCTCCGGCCACCTATGGGATCGATGAGCCCGGCGTTTCTGCGGTGCGCTTGGGTGCGGAAGACGACCGGTCAACGGATGAGTTGTTGGGGCCGGATTCCCTGGCTGAGTACAACAACGAGTTCGATACACATGTGGATCTGAATTCGCATTTCACCGGAACTGGCGAGCTCTTCGAGGCAACTGCCGTGGTGGGAAGCGGTCCGGAGGGACTAGGCGGGGATGTCCCGGATTCAGTGTTGGATTTTGATGGGGGCGAAACCCCTGATTCCGACACCCTTGCTCCCTACACTAGCGGGAAGGTCGCCTCCGCGACTTGGCCGTCCCCCCTCGACATGGCTGCCGATGCGCAGTCCGAGGCCGATCCCGCAACGAATGTTGAGCACATGACGAATACTGATGCACAGGTCGATCCCGCAACTTGGCCATCCCCCATCGACACGGGTTCCATGCAGCCCGTCGTCCGGTTCCCCACAGCCAATGCTGTTGCCGAGTTCGATGAGGCTCGTAGCCAGGATCTCTTCCCATCAACCACGCCTGACCAGGAGAGCGACGACCGCTTCGGTCACCTTTCCAAGGCAGGGATTTCCGAACCTGAGCAGGACGGCCCCTTCGCTTCCGAGCCTTTTGCGGCGCCGGTCGATGACGTGGCGACGGTTGCTGTAGATCCGGGCGGGGTCCCGGAGCCCGAGCCGGACCCCGGTGCCTTCGAATCAGGGTCCGACACTTTTACAGCTACCAGTGAGAAACCCTTTGATGCGACGGCTTCTGTCGCAGACAAGCACTTTGACGAGAGCGAAGGAGCGACTCCTGCAGATCATCAATCGGTGACGGAAGAGGGCCTTGCGCCGAGTGAGATGCCCACCATTGAGCCCGGGAATGAGATTTCTGGTCCTGAGACGTCGGCTGCTATCGAGGCTGATGACCCGCCTGTTGATTTCCTGACCGGGGACCTCGGATCCGAGGCGCACGAAACGGATTCCCCGGTCACCGGAAGTGCCGGTGAACGACTCAATGATCCCGGCGCAGAGGCCAGCGTGCTCGCCGGATCCGGGGAAATCGCCTCGGGTCTGGCAGCTCCCGCCGCCGTAGTTGCGGCTGGACTTGTTGCTGCCGCATCGGCAGATCAACCCATCAATGCCGAAGCTTCGAGCGACGGGATCCCGGGCGTCGGGATGGAGGACACCGAGGCTGCAACTGAGCAGGCTGGGGATCCTGATCGCTTGGAGATGGAGAACTCTGAGATCATTCCTGCTGTGACGGACACCGCCGATGCCTCTGATGAACGAGACGGGCAGGGCGCCGAGATCTCCGTAGAGGAGGCTCTTGACGAATCGGTAGAAGCTGTCGGCGTCGCCGATGCCGAGGTGGTCGAGCCCGGGCTTGCGTCTGATGAGACCGAACCTCAGACCGAGCTCAATAGCACCAAGGCAACTGTTAAGCGGCTCGTCACCTATGAACAGCTCTACGACGAATGGGGAACCGAGACCATCGCGGCGGTCAGGGACCCGGAACAATCTGCTGATTCCGACATTGGGCACCTGCGTGCGCAGGTCGCCGCGCTGAAGGAACAGATCGTCCAGAAGGACGTGGAAATGATGAGGCTGGAGACCGGCGCCACTGCCGCTTGGGACACCACGGTGCCCAGTCTCCAGCAGACCATCACCGAGCTTCGTGAGGACAACGGTCGTCTGGCCACTGCCCTCCGCGAGGCGCGGAACAATTTGGAAAGCATGGCGCTGGAACTGGATCGGATGCAGAAGCCGCGTGGGCCTCTGCTGCCACCCGAGCAGTCCAACTGAACAATATAGGAGATGACTGAAGTGAGTGCAGCGCCTCTGCTGTCCATGCGCGGTCTGTGCAAGTCCTTCGGGGACCTGGAGGTTTTGCAGGGCCTTGATCTCGATCTCAAGGCGGGTGAGGTTCTGGGCCTGGTCGGTCGCAATGGCGTCGGCAAGTCGACGCTAGCGGCCCTGCTCGCCGGCGAGTCGGAATTTGAGAGCGGCGAACTGTCGATGGAGGGTGGACCGTGGGACCCGGATCGCGTCATGCTGATCGATCCGGAGGCCACCTTGGATCCGGACCTGACTGTGGTCAGGGCCATGTTTCGCCATGCTTTGGTGGAGCCCAATATCGGCGAGATGATGAAGAAGGCTCGCAAGGTGCTCGCCGAATCCGGTGTCGCCCTCATGGCGGCTGATCGCCTCGGTGATCTCACGGGCTCCGAGCAGCGCATGGTCGAGGTCGTGCGCATGCTGGCGGATCCTCGTGATGTCATCGTCATTGACGAGTTGAGTAACACGCTGAACGCTCGCGAAGTCGAGGACCTGCGGTTCACACTCAACCGCAGTATCGAAGCCGGACGTGGTGTGCTCTACGTGACCCACCGTCTTGGTGAGGCGCTGTCTTTGTGCGATCGGATCGCGGTCATGCGCGAGGGCCGGATCGTCGAGATCTTCAATGCCAAGGAATCCACCGTCGATGACCTCAGCGAGGCGATGTTCGGTCAGGCAGTCGAGTCCACGCCGCGTGTCGTGAATACCACCGAGGACGCACTGTTCGAGGTCGAGGGGTTGCGCTGTGACGACTGCAAACCGATCTCCTTCACCCTGCACAAGGGTGAGATCCTGGCGGTGTGCGGGGCTCGCAACTCTGGGGTGAAGCAGCTCATGGCTGCTTTCACCGGCGAGAGCCCATGCCCGGCCGATGCGATGCGCATGCTCGGTATCCCGATGGCCATCAATGGGGTATCGGATCTGCCGCGCAACCGCATCGCAGTGCTGTCCAGTTCGACCATCCCCACCGGTGACACCCATGCTGCTTGGAACCTTTCCATGCTCAACGAGGAACAGGAGGACGACGAGTCGGAGATTGAGGAGACTATCCACATTCTCAAGACCCTGCGTTTTCTGGAAGAGAAGGGCAACCGAATTCTCAAGCGCCCGGTGCGTTCCACCGGCCAGCGCAGGTGGCTCCAGCTTCAAGAACTGGCCGCCGAGAATGCCCGGATGATGGTTCTCGTGGAGCCGATGCAGGGTTTGGATGCCTCCGCCCGGGAGCGTTTCGTGCGCATCATGGAGGCTGCCACTCAGCGCGGCGCCGGGGTGCTGTTGTTCTCCGGTGACGAAACCGAGATCGAAGCCCTTGCCGACCGAGCCTTGGTGGTGCGCGACGGTGCAGTCGTCATCGAGATGCAGCGCGCAGACCTCAACCTCGAACAGCTCAAGCGGATCAGCTTGGAGACCGAGCTGGCGAGCAAGGGCCCAGTGATTCGTACTCGCAAGAAGCGTAGGCTAGAAGAGCCCGCGGAGGATGGGGTCGGGGAGACCTCGGAGAAGGCCGCTAGGACCGCCAAGGCCGAGCAGAACTCCGATGCGAAGAAGGCGGACAAGGCTTCTGCTGAGCAGAAAGACGAGGAGGCCGCCGAGCAGGCGAAGGCTCCGAAAGCTGAACAAGCTGCAAAGACTGAATCGGACAACTCGGAAAAGACCACTGCGAAGCAGGAGAAGACTCCGAAGGCCAGACCAGGCAAGGCTGTCGCCAAGCAGGAGACCAAGGCTGAGCAGACCTCTGCCAAACCAGGCAAGGCTGTCGCTAAACAGGAGACCAAGGCTGAGCAGAGCCCTGCCAAGCAGGAGGAATCGGAGGCCAAACCGCAGCAAGCGGCAGCCGAGCAGCCGGATAAGCGTCCCGCCGAGCAGAACGACCAGGAGGCCGCCGAGGTTCAGGTCGTGGCTGATCAAGATAACCAGACCAACATGGAGCAGGAGAAAACCTCGAAGGCTGAGCAGCAGGCGCAGGATTCCGTCAAGCAGGATAAACCTTCGTCAGGGCAGGGTGACCAGGCCGTCGTGGAGCAGGTCAACCAGGCCGAGTCTGACGAAGCTGAGGCCGAGAAGACCGACAAGGCTTCTGCTGACCAGCAGGAGCAGCCCAGGGCCGGGCAGCCAGAACAGGGCGGTGGCGCATGGCATGCGAACCCGGAGACCATCATCCACGGCCCCGAGAAGTCGCGGGTCCACGGTGGTCACCGTCCCAAGGTCGGGGCGGGTGGCGCTTTCGGCGCTTTCAGCACCGCTGAATGACAGCACATGGCCGGGCCTAGATGGATCATCGTCTGGGCCCGGCCATGTGCCTGCGTATCGTGCTCTCATTGTTCGTGACGGATCAGTGTTGGAGCCCATTTGCCACTCGGGAATGGTGGTGCTCTGGTGCGGATGGATAGAATCCCTCCATGGATGCTGCTGATTTCTCGGCACTCGCCGCCGCCAGACATTCGGTGCGTAGCTTTCTCCCAGATCCGATTCCCCAGGACGTGTTGGTGAAGATCCTCGTCGACGCGACCTCGGCCCCATCGTGGTCGAACACCAGGGCCTTCAAACTGGCTCTGGCTGCTGGGGATCGTGCGGAGCGTCTGCGGGCTGCCTATGGTGTTGCTTTTGACAGAACCCTGACAGGTGATGGCGCGGGCGTTGACGGTGACTTTGATGTCCAGGCTCGTTACCCGGACGCACAACGAGCCCACCAGATCGCCATCGGCAAGGCTTTGTACAAGCACCTGGGTATTGAGCGTCAGGACCGGGAGGCCCGGTCCGCGCACGCTCGTCGCAATGCGGAGGCCTTCGGCGCCCCGGTCATCGGCCTGGTTTTCGTGCAGGAGGGGATGCTGCCATTCTCGGCCATGGACGCTGGACTCATGCTGCAGACCCTGTTCTTGTCGGCCAAGGCCAATGGTGTCGACTCCTGCCCGATCGGTAATCTTGCGGTGTGGCGTAGCCCAGCGGACCAGGAATTTGAGGTGCCTCAGGATTACAAGCTGATCACTGGATTCGCCTTGGGATACGCCTCCGACGAGCGGATCAATGACTTCCGGGCGGAGCGTCGGCCGATAGAGATGCTCACCCCCAAATAGCGCTGACCCTGAGTAGTACTGGGCAGGCTTCCCAAGTTGCACATGGTTGTCGATGCCCTTGACCGATCACGGTGGGAACCGGTTGCATATGGCTCATCGTGGCCGTTCACGTCCGCAAGGAAGCGGAGTTCCCCTCGTGTCGGTCCTGCCCCTCGGAGGAATGCATGCGCAACCCACGCAGAACTGTGCTGGGGGCCGTGGTCATCGGCATGGCCATGGTCGCCCCCGGCGCGCTGATTGCCCCGGCCGTCGCCCAGGAACAGCCGGCTCTCGGTACCCGGACTAAGGCCGTGATCAATGCCGACGGACTCCGCTTCCGTGATCTCAATGCCAACGGTCAGCTTGATCCTTACGAGGATTGGCGTCGCGACGTCACCGAGCGTGCCGCTGATCTAGTCGACCAGATGACCCTGGAGGAGAAGGCTGGGCTGATGCTCATCGACACCCTCAACGCTGGGTGCCAGGGATCATTGCTGCCAGCGGCGAACGACTATGTCAACACCCAGAAGATGCATCGGTTCATCTTCCGCAATACGGTGACCGGAAATCCCACCTGCGGACCCGACACGGGTTTCCGTGCCGGCTCCTCGGTGACCCCTTCCGAGGCAGCGAAATTCATGAACTCCATGCAGGAACTGGGGGAATCGACCCGGCTGGGCATCCCGGTGCTCTACAAGTCGAATGCCCGCAACCATATTGACCCCGATGCGCGGGCGGGAATCAACGAATCGGCTGGTGCCATGACTGCCTTTCCCAAGGAGGCAGGCATCGCTGCGGCTGCCTTGGGCGATGCCGCCCGTAACGGTGGCGACGGCATGAATGTGGTGCGTGATTTCGCCGGGGTGATGGGTGAGGAATGGTCTTCCTACGGGCTGCGCGGCATGTATGGCTACATGGCCGATCTGTCTACCGAGCCTCGCTGGTACCGTGACCACGAGACCTTCACCGAGAACTCCGGCCTCAACGCCGACATCATGACCACTTTGGTGCAGACCTTGCAGGGTCCGGTCGATGCCAACGGGGTATCGCTGAGTCCCAACACCGACGTTGCCCTGACGATGAAGCACTTCCCGGGAGGCGGGCCCCAAGAACTCGGCCTCGACCCGCACTACTCCTTCGGCAAGACACAGGTCTACCCGGAACACGATGGTGACAACCACTTTGGCTATCACCTCAAACCTTTTGCCGCGGCCATCGACGCGGGCGTTGCCTCGATCATGCCCTACTACGGTGTCCCGATGAACGTCACCCATAACGGCACCACCTACAAGCAGACCGGGATGGCCTTCTCCGACGAAATCGTCAATGGTCTGCTGCGCGATGACCTGGGCTTCAAGGGCTATGTGAACTCCGACACCGGCATCATCAACGACCGGGCTTGGGGGCTGGAAACGCTGACTGTCCCACAGCGAGTGGCGGCGGCCGTCAATGCGGGAACCGACACCTTGTCCGGATTCCACGACGTTGCGACGATCACCAGTTTGGTCAATGATGGACTGCTCACCACCGAACGCATCAATCTGGCCGCGACCCGCCTGCTCACCCCGATGTTCCAGATGGGATTGTTCGAGAACCCCTATGTCGACGAGGCCGCTGCCGATGCCGTTGTCGGCTCTGCGGACAATCGGGCCGTCGGCCTGGATGTGCAGCGCAAGTCTGCGGTGCTGCTGCAGAACCGGGATACCACCAATCCCGATGACTGTGACAAGGTGCTCCCGCTGAAAGCCAACAGCACCCTGTACTTGCTGGGTGATTTCAATCTCGACACCATCCGCGCCTATGACAACGCCGGATTCACCGTCATCGACGGTAATCAAACCCCGCGCCCATCCGCTGCCGGCGCCGACTACGTCCTGGTGTCGATGACCGCCAAGACGAAGAATACCCGGGCTTACGGCTCGAAGGATCCGGCCACTGGGGCTAATCCGGCGCATACCTCACCGATCGTCTTCCCCGGGGTGAACGGGCTTGATGGCAAGTCGCCTTACGGTGCTGCGGATGCTTGCAATGCCTACGGAGCCGCCGAATGCACAGATGACGGGCTGATCTTTGGTGGGTCCTATCCGTGGGAGTCGTCAACCTTGGATTTTTCCGGCATGGAATCTTCGGAATCCTGGCAGGTTGTTCCTTCACTGGGTACCGTCCAGCAGGCGATGGCCGAGGTGGGCGATCCGAACAAGGTCGTGCTGAATGTCTACTTCCGTCAGCCCTTTGTCCTTGACCAAGCTTCCGGGTTGCTGGATGCCGGTGCCATCATGGCCACCTTCGGCATTTCCGATACCGCGTTGATGGACGTGCTCACCGGCAAATTCGCCCCCCAGGGCAAGATGCCCTTCGCACTGGCTTCCAGTCGGCAGGCGATCGAGAACAATCTTTCCAACGTCCCGGGCTATCCGGAAACCCCGGGTGGGGAGCTCTTCGGCTACGGGTACGGGTTGACCTATCAGAACGCGATCTGCACCCCGAGCTCGGTCCCCTCCGAGCGACCGAGGAAACCCGGGAAGCTGCCCGCGACCGGAGTGAAGCTGCCCCTAGCGACCACCCCGGCCCAAGCGGAGGAACTGGGATGAGATGCGTCGGGGGACCGCGCCGATGGTGCGGCCCCCGACGGTTTGTCTGCAGCGAGGCATGCCCCAGCGTCCGGTACCGGCCATCGGTTTGATACCTGCGGAGGGAGACATATGACTGATCTGAACCCCGTCGAGTCAACCCTGTTCGTGCCGCTGCAAGGACGTGTGTACGCGACCCGTCGATTCCCGCACATCCTGGAGGATGAGAAGGCAGTCAGGATCGCCGACGAACTCGACCCCTTCCTCATGGACATGTCCCGGCAGAGTCAGTACACCTTGATGGCGTCGGCAATCAGATCGGTGAACATTGATCGCTGTGTGCGAAGGTTCTTGGCCGAGCACCCAGCCGGCTCGATTGTGAACCTGGGTTGTGGCCTCGACACCACCTCGAACCGGACCGACAACGGGATGGCCACCTTCTTTGAGATCGATCTTCCCGAGATCATCGAGATGCGTGGAAAATACCTGCCAGCCGGGGAGCGGGAGGTGTATCTCGCCAGATCGATGTTTGACCCTGCGTGGATTGACGAGGTAAGGAACCATGCCAGTGATCCATTTCTGGTAGTCGCGTCCGGACTGTTCCACTACTTCCATGAACCGAAGGTCGTCGAGCTGATGAATCGGTTGGGTGAGCTCGGTGGGTGCGAACTGATCTTCGACGCGGTGAGTTCGGCAGGCCTGAGGCGTATGCACGCCTATATGAAGCGACTCGGTCACGAGGACGCATCAATGTTTTTTCATGTCGATGACGCGTACGAACTTGTTACGCGTCTCGACGTGTCTGCCTCGGTGATCGAGGAACGGGATTTCTTCGACGTACCGGGTTCCCGGAAGGGATTGAGGGCAGCGACCCGGCTGAGCATGTGGGTGTCGGACAGGTTCCACATGGTCAAGATGATCCATCTAGCAATACCTGCGTGGTGACGTAGAACATGTGGCGGATGTGTGGGCACCATCATCACCAGCGGCTCTACTGACCACTGACCGTTGGTATGCAGCCGATACCGGGACGCCGGTCAGCTCAGGCATCCAGGCCGGTGGCAGCCAGGAAACCGGTGCCTTCACCGGTTATCTTCACCTGTTCACCGGCCGCCAGCCAGGCGGCCTGCCCGCGGGCCAGGGTGAGGTGCCCGGTGCCATCGGTCAGGGTGAGCCCGCCCTCGGTGACCAACAGGATCCTCGCCGAGGTGTATGCCGGACAGGTGACCTCACGGCCGGGCATCAGGTCGAGACGCCAAGCAGCGAAGGCAGCTTCTTCGGCAGGGTAATACCACAGGCCATCGCCGCGGGGCACTGGGCTCATTGGATGCATCTCGACAGCGGTGAAGTCAACCACTTGGACCAGCCCGGGGGCGTCGATGTACTTGCTGGTGAGCCCACCGCGCAGCACGTTGTCGGAATTGCCCAGCACTTCCACCCCGGTGCCGCTGAGATATGCGTGCATCGTGCCGGGCTCCAGGTGAACTGCCTCGCCCGGTTCCAGATGCACCCGGTTGAGCAACAGGGCCGCCAAGAGCGAGGTGTCATTGGGGAAGTGCTCATCGAGTTCGACGGCGGTGCGGGCGAACAGGCCTACCTCGCCCTCGTCATCTACGTGGGTCACCGCAGCGGAGACCACCTCCACTAGCGCATCTTGACGCTGTTCGTCAGGGACAAGCAGATTGAGGAAGAGTTCTGCCATCGCCGCCGAACCGCTGCGTAGTCGCAGGGCGTCCAGCAACGACAGCGTTGCCGAGCTGACTCCCAACGCCTCGAATAACTCGATGCTGTGGGCCGGATCCCGGAAGCCGACCAGGGCATCGAAGGGAGTGACTGCGATGAGCAGTTCGGGTTTGTCCCACGGATCCCGGTAGGTACGGTCTGGGGCGTCGAGAGCGATCCCGGCGACGTTCTCCGCATCGTAACCCGCCTGGGCCTGGGGAAGTGTGGGATGGGCCTGCAGCGATAGAGGGCGTGCTGCGGACAACAGCTTTATCAGGAAGGACAGTCGTCCCTCGAAGTGGGTGCGTGCGTTATCGCCGACCACCGAGGGGTCATTGGTGATGAGCTCGTCTAGGCAGAGGTCGTCTAGGGTCGACGGAGACGAGGGATGAGCCCCAAGCCAGTACTCGGCGACCGGCTCCCCGGTGGGTTCCAACCCTAGGATCCTGGGGATCGTATCGCGCGATCCCCAGTCGTAGTGCCGGAATTTTCCCATCAGCGGACGCATGCAGGGTTCCCCTCGGTTCGGAATCGATGCCGAACAAGCATAGCCGTTCCACCGTGCCAACTAGCGGGTCCGCAGCAACCGCAACGGAGCCGTTGTTGCGGTCTGCCTAAGGGTTCGCAGAAGGCTGGGTACTACCGGGGGACCGGTACTGCCGCCGTCGTGGCCTTCCTGACCACTGCATCGCGTGGCAGGGCACTTGATAACCGGAGTTGCGCACAGGGCGAGGCGTCACAATGACGTTGCCGTGATGCGCCGAGTAGGCTGCGGGTTATGGCTCAGGCACTTCAGTCCACGACGACCCCCCCATCCACTCCGCTCACTGAACAGGAGATGGCCATTCTGGATTTCGAGAAGTGCTGGTGGCAGGCGAAGGTCTCCAAGGAGACCGAGATACGTGACCGCTTCGGCATTACCATCGCCCGTTACTACCAGATTCTTAACTCTCTGCTCGATCGCCCTGAGGCGCTGTGTCACGATCCGCTGTTGGTGAAGCGGCTTCGCCGATTGCGCGAGCAGCGTCAGCGCGAGCGCTCCGCATCGCGGCTCACCTCCCGCTGATCAGCAACTTCAACAACGTGGTCACTGCTGTGGGCCCCGCTTGCCAGGGCGCAGATGTTTGCACTCGTTTTGGGTGAGTGCTAATAATTGATCTGGCACTCCGAGCCAACGAGTGCCAACGTTCACTGGCAGCCGGTGAGACCCAAGGGTCGTCCGTCGCGGGCATCAGCCGCCGAGTGGGCGGGCCCGAGCGGCCACAACCACAAGACAATCCAACGGGGCCTGGCCCCTGAATGCCAAAGGATTTTCCAAGAACCATGGCAAAACTCATTGAATTCGACAGTGAGGCCCGCAAGGGTCTCGAGAAGGGCATGAACACCCTGGCCGACGCGGTCAAGGTGACCCTCGGCCCCAAGGGTCGCAACGTCGTGCTCGAAAAGTCCTGGGGTGCCCCGACGATCACCAACGACGGCGTGTCCATCGCCAAGGAGATCGAACTCGAGGATCCCTTCGAGAAGATCGGTGCCGAGCTCGTCAAGGAGGTCGCCAAGAAGACCGACGATATCGCTGGCGACGGCACCACCACCGCGACCGTCATCGCCCAGGCGATGGTTCGCGAGGGTCTGCGCAATGTTGCCGCAGGGGCCAACCCGATGGAACTCAAGCGCGGCATTGAGGCGGCTGTGGCCGCTGTCTCCGATCAGCTGGCCGCCATGTCCACCGAGGTGGAGACCAAGGAGCAGATCGCCCAGACCGCGTCCATCTCCGCTGGTGACCACCAGGTTGGCGAGATTATCGCCGAGGCCATGGACAAGGTTGGCAAGGAAGGTGTCATCACCGTCGACGAGTCCAATACCTTCGGCATGGAGTTGGAGCTCACCGAGGGCATGAACTTCGACAAGGGTTACATCTCCGGCTACTTCGTCACCGATGCTGAGCGGATGGAGGCCGTCCTGGACGACCCCTACATCCTGATCGTCGACGGCAAGGTGTCTTCCCTCAAGGAGCTCCTGCCGGTGCTCGAGAAGGTGCAGCAGACCGGTCATCCGCTGATGGTGATTGCCGAGGACGTCGACGGTGAGGCCTTGGCAGGCCTGGTCGTCAACAAGATCCGCGGCACCTTCAAGTCGGTTGCGGTGAAGGCCCCCGGCTTCGGCGACCGTCGTAAGGCGATCCTGGCTGACATCGCCATCCTTACTGGTGGCCAGGTCATCTCCGAGACCGTCGGACTGTCTCTGGAGACCGCCGAGCTTGACCTGCTGGGTCGTGCCCGCACCGTCACCGTCACCAAGGATGACACCACAATCGTCGAGGGCGCGGGCGAGAAGGAGCAGATCGACGCACGGATCAAGCAGATCCGCACCGAGATTGACAATTCCGACTCCGACTACGACCGGGAGAAACTCCAGGAGCGTCTCGCCAAGCTCGTTGGTGGCGTGGCCGTCATCAAGGTCGGTGCCGCCACCGAGGTCGAGATGAAGGAGCGCAAGCACCGCATTGAGGACGCCGTGCGCAATGCCAAGGCGGCTGTCGAGGAGGGCGTGCTGCCTGGTGGCGGTGTAGCTCTGCTCCAGGCTGCAGGGAAGGCCGACATCTCCGGCCTGAGCGCCGAGGAACTCGTTGGTGCTCAGATCGTGCTGGCTGCTGTGGAGGCCCCGCTGAAGCAGATCGCCACCAATGCTGGGCTCGAGGGTGGCGTCGTGGCCGAGAAGGTTAAGTCCCTGCCCGTGGGTGAGGGCCTGAATGCGGCCACCGGTGAGTACGCCAACATGGTCGCATCCGGTATTCTCGATCCGACCAAGGTGACCCGTTCCGCGCTGGCCAACGCGGCCTCCATCGCCGCACTGTTCCTCACCACCGAGGCGGTCATCGCCGACAAGCCTGAGAAGGCTCCCGCGATGCCGGGTGGTGCCGAAGGCATGGACGGCATGTACTGATCCGAAGCACTGTAAGCCCGCGGGGCGGGGAGCCGATTGGTTCCCCGCCCCGCGGCATGTTGGGCTTGTGGCGTACGTGCGTTCTCGCAGCAGTTCTTCTCATATCGGGGACATCCGTCGCGATCGTTTCGATGCATTGCGGGTGCCCTCATGATGTCTGGTGACAGGGCAGCGATAGGTTTGGATCATGGTTGATGCAGCAGCGATTCGTGAACGTCTTACCGCGGTTCTCCCCAAGGTCACCGACGAGTTGGTCGAGTTGGTTGCGATCCCCTCGATCAGCGCCCAGCCCCAGTACGCCGCCGAGGTGGCCCGGGCTATCGACGTCATCGCTGCTCACCTTGACGAACTGGGTGCCACTCGGCTGGATGTCGTCTCCGCCGGTGGGCATCCTGCGTTGATTGCCCACTTCGACGTTGATCCCGCACTGCCCACCGTCTGTCTGTACGCGCATACCGACGTCCAGCCCACCGGCGAGGTCTCCCAATGGACTTCCGCGCCCTTCGAAGCCACTCGGCGCGGGGACCGGCTGTATGGCCGCGGAACCGCCGACGACAAGGCCGGTGTGGCGGCCCACTTGGCTGCCTTGGGAGCCTTTGACGGTAAGCCGCCGGTCAATGTGATCGTCTTGGTCGAGGGTGAGGAGGAGATGGGCTCACCCACCTTGGGCAAGATTCTCGCCGAGCACCGTGACGAACTTACGGCCGACCTCTACATCATTGCCGATTGTGGTAACTGGGCCATCGGCCAGCCCGCTTTCACAACGTCGTTGCGTGGTGTTGTCGATTGTGTTGTCGAGGTGCGCACGTTGGAGCACGCGGTGCATTCCGGCCAGTTCGGTGGGATCGTCCCCGATGCTCTCACCACCCTGTGCCGCCTGCTCGCCACCTTGCACGACGAACAGGGCAACGTTGCCGTCGAAGGCTTAGTATCCAGTGACGAGGTGGCTGTCGACCAGGATGAGGCCACCGTACGCAGCGAATCCTCTCTGCTCGACGGGGTACAGCTCATCGGCACCGGGGCATTCACCTCGCGCACCTGGACCAAGCCGTCGATCTCGATCATTGGCTTGGACACCACTTCGATCGCCGATTCCTCTAACACCCTCATTCCGATGGCCAAGGCACGGATCTCGCTGCGTGTGGCCCCCGGGGACACCCCGGCCAATGCCTGGAACTGCCTGAAAACCCACCTGGAAAGTCATGTCAGTTGGAATGCCCAGCTCACCGTCACCAATGGCGAATCCGCTTCCCCAGCCCTGATAACTCTGGAGCATGGACTGCAGGAGAAGGCTAATCGTGCTTGGCGCGCTGCTTTCGGCGTGGACCCGCTGCTGATCGGTACTGGTGGAACAATCGGGATGATCGCCGAGTTCCAGGCCGCCTTTCCCGATGCAGGGGTCTTGGGCACCGCCGTGTCCGACCCCGACTGTCGCATGCATGGCATCGACGAGTCGTTGCATGTGCCGGACTGGGAGAAGGTCTGTCTGGCCGAGGCGCTGCTCCTGGCCGAACTGGGGGAATGAATCGCATCTGGCGCCGCGGTGCCATGGACATGTCCGGCAGGAAGGCATTAGGGTAGCCTCACCGAATAGTGGGAGGCTGCACATGGACGACGTTGTCGGGTGCGATGGGCTGAATGCGAACGCAACCGCCTTGTCGATGGTTCTGCGGATGCTGCACGGGGATGGGTTTGCCCAGCTGATCGACTATCGACAGGTGATCACCATCAACTCCTTGGTTCACGGGATGACGTGCGACGGGCGGCTCGTCGTGGCTGTCAGCCCACAGCCGGGCGATCCGGTCGATGAGATGCCCTTCGCCCAGGGCATTGATGTCCGTCTGGATATCACCAAGGAATCGCCCGAGCCCGATCTCCAGATGATCGTCGCGACCTTGCACGGGTTGGGGGTGCTGCGCTGGGCCCCCGAGGCCACCCGCACCGCGATGATCGAGGGCAACATCCTTCCTCCGGAGGTCGAGATGGTTGCCTCCCTGCCCAACGGGCGACTCGGATTGGTTGAGGTACCGCGACTGCTGTTGCATGACGCCGAGGGAGTGCGCTCCTTTGATCATGAGCTGTTGCGTGCCGATGGCATGCTCGGTTCTCCTCGTTTCTTGCAGGGAGTCGACCAGATTGAGGCATTCCACATGGTGCAAGCCATGGGCACCGATGCGGTTCATGCGATCCACCGGTGTGTGCTCACCGGCAAGCTGACCGGCAGGGTGCGTAGCCACAGCGCCGAACGGACCGACTGCGCGCATGTGTGGGGGCAGATGTATTGCGCCGACATCGACGCCACCGGGATCACGTGGCTGCAAGTGCTTCCCGAGGCGACCACCTCGATCTTCGTAGCCTTCGACAAGGGCGTCACGACCCTGGAGGATCTCACCGGGCAACTCGACCGGCTCTTGCTCGTTGCCGTGGTACACGATGGGGTTGTCTGAGCCGTCATGGGCGGCCCCATGGCGGGCACGAAACATGCCTCAGGCAGGATGATGTGCTTCAACCCTGTGGGTGTAGGGCCGAGTCTCACACCCACGTGATGCTCAATCGAGCACCAGATCTGCCGAGGCGCGCAGCGCTTCCAGCACCAATGGTGAACCATCCGAGTGCAAGGTGCAGTTCGGCGCGATGATCAGTTGGTCGTCGGCTTGACGGCGGGCATCCAGCACCTGCTCAAAGACTTGGCTGGGAGTCCAGTACAAGGATGTCACCTCGTCGAGGCCGAGCATCGGGATCCACCCGAAATCGCTTTTTGCTGTGGCGATTGTCGGAGCTGAGTCCTTGTCCGACCAACTCAGTACTTCCACCGGGTAGTCGCGGATCAGCTCGGGATCAGCCTCCATCCCGTGCAGGTGAGCGATGCGCACCAATGGGGCCGCAGCCTCAAGGACTTGCTTGTCGTAAGGGGCGATCCAGTCACAGAATTCTTCGGGGGACAACCCCCAACTGGTCGGATCCTTTGAGGCCCCGTTGACCGCCAGGAAGACCGCATCCACCTCAAGTTTGCCGAGCTGTACGGCCCAGGCTGACAACTGGGCGGCCACCCGCGAGATGGTGCGATGAGCCAGTTGCGGGTCGGCTCTGAAGAAATCAACCACTCGATCACCTAGAGCACGCACCAGTGTCTGGTTCGGGGAGAAGATCGTCTCAATGATGGCCCTGTCGGGTTCTTCCGCCCGGATGATCCGCAGTACTTCGGACTGCTTGACCAGATTGGCCGGAACCGCCTCGGGATCTGGACTGATCAACTCGAACTGTGCTGGATCGGTGATCTCGGTGAGACCGGCAGGAATTTCCAGCCGAAAATCATCCATCACTTTGATGTAGTCCCAGTCATAGTGGCGGATGAAACGCAAGTGGGCCTCGGCCACCTGCTCCGGGGCCCAGAATGAGGAGCCGTGGTGGATCCACCCACCGACCGGCGGCCGGTCGGCCTGCTGGCCGCTGGCGGCACTGAGGAATCGTTCACGCCTGGTGATCATTCTGTTTCTCCGTTCGCAATCGTGCGGCCCAGGTAAGCCTCCTGGACCCGAGGGTTGTCAAGCAGTTCTGCGGCTTCACCGGACAGCACCATGTCCCCGGTGGCCAGTACGTAGCCTCGATGGGCGATGGACAGGGCGAGTTCAGCCTGCTGCTCGACCATTAGGATCGTGATACCCAGATCACGGTTCAGGTCAGCAATACTCGCGAGCACCTCGTCGACGAGCTTGGGGGACAACCCCATCGTCGGCTCATCCATGCAGATCAGTCGGGGACCGCTCATGAGAGCGCGGGCGAAGGCCAGCATCTGCTGCTCACCGCCTGACATGGTTCCTGCTGTCTGGGTGCGACGCTCGGCGAGCCTGGGGAAGCGGTCATATTGCTCGGCTAGGCGCTGTCGGATGAGGTGCCGGTCACGGCAAGTGTAGGCGCCTATCAGCAGGTTCTCCTCCACAGTCATCGGGCCGAAGATCCGACGGGCTTCGGGAACCGAAGCGATACCGGAAGCGATACGCCGTGGGGTGGGCCAGGTGGTGATCTCATGACCATCCCACCTGATGGCTCCCGATGTGGGATGCACCAGGCCCAGGATGGTCTTCATGGTCGTTGATTTGCCTGAGGCATTGCCACCCAGCAAACAGACGATCTCTCCGGAATTCATCATCAGATCGATGCCGTTGAGTGCCTTGACCATCCCGTAGCTGACCTTGATCTGGTTCAACTCGATGAGGCTCATGACTTCCTCCCCAGATAAGCGTCGATGACCGCAGGATCTGTGCGCACCCGGGCCGGAGGGCCGGAAGCGATCACCTGACCCCCATCCATCACGTAGACCCAGTCGGACAGGGTCATCACCAGATCTAGCTTGTGTTCAACGAGTAGCATCGCCTGCCCTGATGCCTTCAGTTCCAGCAACTGTTTGAGCATCTCGGCAGTCTCTGACTGGTTCATCCCGGCGGTCGGTTCATCAAGCACCAAGAGCTCGGGGCCTGCGACCAACGATCGGGCGATCTCGGTGCGCCGACGATTGGCATAGGACAGGGTGTGGGCCAAGTGATTCTGCCGGGGGCCGAGCCGCTCCGGGAAACGGTTCACCTGTTCGTTGACACGTTCTTGGGCCTCGGCGAGTTCTCGTCGTGCAGCAGGGGTCGGAAAACAGGCGAGCAGAACCTCAGCGAGCATTGGCAGCCAGGCCATCAGCGGGTGGGCGGCGAAGACCTTGAACGGACGGTTCGCACGTAGCCCCAGATGGGTTCCGATCTCAATGTTCTCGTTGACGCTCAGATTGCCGAAAACCCGCCCGTTCTGGAAAGTACGCAGTATTCCCGAGGCTGCGACCTGTTCCGGGTGCCTGGCAGGCAGCGGGTGTCCGTTGATCAGGATCGTTCCTGCGTCGGGGCGCAGCACCCCGGTGACCAAGTTGAGGGTGGTGGTCTTGCCCGACCCGTTGGGGCCGATGATTGATACCGTCTGATGTTCGGCAACCCGCAGGCCGACCCCGTTCACGGCTCTCAACCCGGAGAAGGATTTGCTCAGTCCGGTGATCTCGAGCACATTCATGATGCCCTCCTCATCCACAGTCCCTGCGGGCGGAAGCGGATCATGACAATCATGATTACCCCATAAGCGAGAATCCTAACGTCGTTGGCTATGCGCAGCGCCTCGGGCAATCCAACCAGCACAACGGCCCCGATGACCGCCCCGAAGGGGGAGTTCAGTCCACCGAGCACGACGATGGTCAACACCAGAATCGACATCTGAATGGTGAATACCGTGGGATCAATGTAGTTGTATTGATGGGCGAGCAGCGCGCCTGCGACACCCGCGCAGAAGGAGCAGACTGCATAGGCCAAGGCTTTGTAGTCCCGGGTGTGGATTCCCAGGCACCGGGATGCGGTCTCATCAGAGCCCACCCCGGCTAACACGGTACCCAAGTGAGAGTGCTGGATGCGCAGCACCACCCACAGCACCAGCATCACGATCACTAAGTCCAGCAGATAGTGCTGGACAGGGGTGATCAGTACCGTACCGAAGAACTGCGGTGCCGGAATCCCAGCGATCCCATAGGCGCCGTTGGTCACTGGTTCCCAGTTCAGGATCACCCCGACGACGACATAAGCCAGGGCCATCGTCGCCATGGAAACGTAGTGCCCGTTGAGCCGCCAGATCGGCAGAGTGATTAGGGTGGAGATCACCATCGCAGCTGCTCCGCCAGCCAGCAGGCCCATGGCGAATGGTAGGTCAAGTTCGGTCGTCAGTAGTGCTGAGGCATAGGCTCCGATTGCCACGGGTGCCGCTTGCCCCAGCGAGACCTGCCCCACCGACCCGGCAAGCAGAACCATCGGAATGGCCATGATCGCGTAAATGGCGACCTGTGAACCAGCCGAAGCGACCACCGGTCCGGCGACGAATGGCAACCCGATTGCTGAGGCTCCCAGACCGGCCCATCCCCACTTGCCGATCGGGATGGACCGACCCGCTCCCAAGAAGGTCCCAGTCATTGGTTCGGTAGTCACGGTCCTGCGTGAGCCGAACAACCCGTGCGGGCGCACCAGCAGCACGACGAGGAACAGACCGAAGATGAAAACGTCACGAAAACCTCCGCCGAACTGGTAAATACCCAAGGCTTCCAGCAGCCCGATGAGCAGCCCACCGGCCACCGCGCCGCTGATGGAGCCCAGCCCGCCCAGGGCGGCCGCGACGAATCCGACGGTGCCGGTGAACGAGGCCGAGGTGGGGGTGACTATTCCCGAGTACATACCGAAGAAGACCCCGCCGATCCCACCGAGTACTGAAGCCAGAATGAAGGACAGGTTCTGCACCCGGCGCACCTCCACCCCCATCTGCTGGGCTGCGTCCGGATCGGCTGCGGAGGCTCGGATCGCCCGCCCGTCGCGGCCAAACCTGAGATAGGCGCCCAGGGCCAGCATCGTCACCAAAGTGAAGCCGAAAGTGACCAGGTCGCTGGTGCCCAATGACAGCCCAGCAAGTTGGATGTTATCGGTGGGCAGCGGCTCGGGGTAGGCACGGGTCTCGGTGGAAAACACCATCTGCGAGAAATTGTCTAGAACCATGGAGGCTGCGAAGGTGGTGAGCAGGGCCGCGATCGGGGGCGCCTTGATGAGCGGGCGCACGGTCGTGAGATTGACCAACCAGCCGATCACCGCAGCCGAGACGCCCACGGCCACCAGAGAGAGCCACCATGGCCAACCAAGCACTCCGATGTACCACCAGCCGAGCATTGCCCCGAACCCCATGATGGAGCCCTGGGCGAAGTTCACGACGTTGGTGACGCCGAAGATCAAGGAGATGCCCACGGCAACGAGCGCGTACACGTTGCCGTGGACGAGTCCGGAGATGATTGTGTCAAGCATTAGGTCAACTTTTCGTAGGCGCCGTTGCGGACCACCAGCGGCAACAGCGGAACATTGTTGGGACGCCGGTCCTCGCCGAAGGTGAACTCCCCGAACTGGGCGGAGGTGAAACTACCGCCCTCGTTGAGTCCTCGGAATACGCCTTCTCGAGTGGCTCCGCCGCGCTCGGCGGCCTGGGCCAGGATGCGTAAGGCATCGTAGGCGTAGACGGAGAACACCGAAGGGTCATGACCATAGGCGTCTCGGAACTTCTGGTACAGCTGTGTGACGGTGGCCGAGTCATTGCCGATCAACAGGTTCTCGCTGATGATCGTGCCTTCTGCAGCATTCCCGGCCGCTTCAATGAATTGCGGGGTTGACTGTCCGCCGAAGAACTCCTTGTCCCAACCCAATTCGCGGAGCTGACGCACCACCCGTGCGCCGTCGGGGGCATAACCGATGTGGACGATGGCATCGGGTTGGGCGTCTCTAGCCTTGATCAGCACGGGGCGGTAGTCTTCAGAATCGGCCTGGATTGCTGATTCGTAGGCGATGTCCAGACCGATTCTTTCGGCCTCCTGCTTGAAGGCATCGAAGGAGGACTTGCCCCAGTCGGACTGCAAGTAGACGACGGACACCTTATCGGAGTGCTGTTTCACGAGTTCTGCGGCTTTGGTTTGGTAATAGGCCTGGGTGAGGATGGAACTCCACATGTGGTCACCGCCCTGGGTGAACCCTGCCGCCGAATTGGTGAAGCCAAATTGCACCATGCCTGCCTGCTGGTAGGTTGCCGAGGCCGCCATTGAGGCCGGCGAGCTGAAATCCCCAAGTTCGGCGACGATGGTCTTGTCAGCGACGAATTTCTGCGCGATTGGCACCGATTGCTTCGGGTCTGACTGGGAATCTTCCCAAACTAATTCCAGGGGGACGCCATTGATGCCGCCGTCGGCGTTGATCTCCTGGAGGGCCAGATCGAAGCCTTCTCTCCAGTAGGTGCCGTACTCGGCGCTGGGTCCGGTGATGGGACCGGACACCCCGAAGCGCACGTTATCGCTGCCGGAGGAATTTGATGAGGAACCGTTGGTGGCCGAGCAGGCCCCGAGCAGACTGAGTGTGGAAATGGCCAGGGCAGCCATCAATTTCTTGCTGAATGCGGGCATGGGTGATCCTGTGTTCGGGTGAATGACAATGACATCCGACGACAACTCCGCAAGGAACTGCCAGCGGAGGGAAAAGTCGTTTAACGGAGGTGACTCAAACCTTTGTCATCCCGGCCATGACGGGCCGGGGAGTGAATACGCGCTGGTCAGATCAACGACAGCAGCGACAACAACAAGGACAGCTGCACATGGTGAGGCCCTGATCGACCATGATGGCCAGGCCTGCAGATGCGTGCATGATGCCTCCTTGGGGTATGAACAATTTTCAATCTATGATGCTCGACGCCATGTGTCAAAGTCGTTCACGATGTGGACGTACAGATGCCGAGGTGAACCAGAAACCACGTCGTTTCGGTTATTCGCCGCGGTGAGTATGGGAACAGGCATCAGCTGACACGACGAGGGCCGCACCCGAATGGGTGCGGCCCTTGAAGGTTCTGCGATGGGGGTGAACTCCTGTGAGCCCGATCCCCCCGGGATCAGCGTGCCTCGTAGGAGGCGCAGTTCGCCACGTCGTCGAGATTAATACCGGCAGCGGTGCACAGCAGGTCGGAGTTGTGCTTGCATTCCAGACGCTTGCAGGCACCGACCTGACCGTTGGCCGAGGAGAGCCCGGCGCGGGCGTCGATGATGGTGAGAGTTTCGCAGGCTGCCTTCTCGGCGCCTCCGATGGTAACGGCGACGGCGGTGCAACCGTTGTTGTTGAAGGCGCACTTGGTGGCGGCGCAAGCCTTAACTGCGGTGATGGTGCTCATAAGATCAGAACCTTTCAGATGTGTTCATGGTGGCGGTCAACCACCTCGATGAACACGACGCTAAACCGTCCCGAATCGACTGGCAACAAAACTCAGGGCAGCCTTGGCGAGGGAAGTTGCCCCTTGCTAAGGCAAGCCTGAACTCGGTCCTTGGCATTCTCAGCCTTGATTGGCGAGGGCGATCTCCTCATTCTCGATCGCGGCGATCTTTGCGAATCGTTGTTTGAATTCTTCGTCGGTCTCGCCCTTGAAGCGTGCGCTCAGGAAGGCATCGCAGATTGCCTTGGCCATCTCCGGTCCCACGACGAAGGCCCCGAAGGCGATGATCTGGGAGCCGTTGTTCTCCCGGGTGTGCCGCGCGGTGAACGGCTCTGAGCAGACCGCAGCCCGGATACCGCGCACCTTGTTCGCCGAGATCGAGATGCCGATCCCGGTGCCACAAATCAGTACTCCACGCTCGATCTCGCCGTCACGAATCGCGTGGGCCACACGACGGGCATAGGTGGCCGAGTATTCGGGGGTTTCGTCCTCGGCAGGACCATAGTCGATGACCTCATGCCCTTGCTCGGCCAGGTGCTGTTTGACGATCTTCTTCAGCTCGAACCCCGAGCCGTCGCTGCCAATGCCTACCTTCATTGCCGCTCCCAGTGTCGTATTGCCGTATTCAGCACCCCTCATGGTGCCAGACGTTCCCTGTGCCAATTCCCGTCGACCAGCCGGTAACGCAACCGGTCGTGTAACCGTGACGTGCGGCCCTGCCAGAACTCCCAGGTATCCGGCACCAGCCGGAACCCTCCCCAATGCTCGGGCCGTGGGGGATTCAGTCCGAATTTCGTGGTGAGCGTGGCGACGTTCTTCACTAGCACCGCGCGATTGGCGATCACCTCTGACTGCGGGGAGGCCCAGGCGCCCAGACGTGAATCGAGTGGACGCACGTTGAAATATGCGTCGGATTCCTCGGGCGAAACCTTCTCCACCCGGCCCTCAATGCGCACCACCCGTTCCAGTTCCACCCAGTGGAACTGGAGGGCTGCCATCGGATTCGCCGCAAGTTCCTGTCCCTTGCGGGAGTTGTAGTTGGTGTAGAAAACGACTCCCCGCTCGTCGATGTCCTTGATGAGTACCACGCGAGTTGAGGGTCGGCCGTCAGCGCCTACAGTGGCCAAGGTCATGGCATTGGGCTCGGGCACCTTGGCCTTCTCGGCTTGGGTGAACCATTTCTCGAACATCTGCAGTGGGGCGCTGGTGGCCTCGGATTCGTCGAGTTCCCCGCGCTCGTAGTTCTTGCGTTGATCAGCCAGCCTTCTCACGCCCTCATGATAGGCCGACTCCTTCACGGGTGGCGGGCGGGCCTATCCGAAGCGAACAGCCCCGGAGCGGTCCGGGGCCGTTCAACGATCCGTCAGTTCATTTGACACGAGGGATGACGATGTTCTCGCACTTGCGTCCCTTGAGAACGTCGATCGGGTTCTGCACGGTGCGGCGCTTCAGCTCGGCGTAGGATTCCTCCGAGTAGAAAGCGGCGTGCGGGGTGATGATGACTCGTTCGCAGGATGCGATCGGGTCACTCGGGTCGAGCGGCTCGGTCTCCAGCACGTCGAGCCCCGCCCCCAGCAGTTTCCCAGAGGCGATCGCCCGGTGTACCGCCGCGGTGTCGACAACCCCGCCACGAGCGGTGTTGACCAGGATAGCGCCATCCTTCATTGTCGCGATGGTCTCGTCGTTAATCAGATGCTTGGTGGATTCCAGCAGCGGTACGTGGAGGGACAGCACGTCGGAATTGGCCAGCACCTCCTCAAGAGTCGTGGTGGTGAACCCGTCGATCTCGGTACCCGGTGCCATCAGGGCGTCGTAGGCGATGACTTTGAAGCCCAGCCCGCGGGCCTTCTCGGCGGTGGCGCGGCCGATGAGTCCGAAGCCGATGAGACCGAAAGTCTGGTTGCGGAACTGGCGGATCGGTGCGGCCTTCGCGACATCGGCTGAGGATGCACGAGCCACCTTCTCCAAGCCCGGAAGATTACGGACCAGGGAAACGGCCAAGGCAATCGCGTGATCAGAGACCGAATGGGTGCCGAAATCCGGCACATTGACCACGGTGATGCCGCGCTCCTCGGCAGCGGCCAGGTCGACGGTGTCCAGGCCCACACCGTACCGGCCGATGACCTTCAACTCCGGTAGGAGAAAATCCATCACCTCGGCATCAATGGTGGCGTACTGGGCGACGATGGCGTCGGTGCCCTTCGCGCGCGGGTCCAAACCGGCACCGCGATCCCCATCGAGGAAGGTCAGCTCGACACCCTCGTTTGCGCAGATCTCCTTCTCGATGTCATGGCTTTCGTGGTCAAGATCGGTGATGGTCAGACGCATTGCGGTCCCTTCAAAACGGTTGTGGCTCAAATCGCCACCATGGTATCGGCCGGGGATACGCCCCGAATGCGGTTGCCATTCCCGGGCAACAAGGCCGCCAGCATGGACGAGCAGTTGCCGTGGGCGTAGTGTGTCGCCCGACAACAGCGTGTACACGCCCCGATCCCGTCGATGCTGACGGTGGCGTGCCCGCAGTCTGCCGACACCATGGCGGTATCGGATCTGATGAAACGCGAAAGGTATGTCGATGAGCAACACCCCGGTTGATGAAACCAGGGCTGAAGTGCCGGGTTCCCTGGTGATCCCCAAGGCCCCGCAGAGCCTTCGCTCCAAGGCGGGTATGTTCAAGTACCTCGGCCCGGGCCTGATCATGGCCTCGGCCTCGATCGGTTCTGGTGAGTTGTTCTTCTCCTCCAGGGGTGGGGCCATCTTTGGCTATACCTTGTTATGGACCTTCCTGGCCTGTGCGATGCTCAAGGGAGTGGTGGTCTACTCCGGAACTCGCTACATCACCTTGACCGGCGAATCACCCTTCGCCCGCTTCGGCCAGGTGTTGCCGGGGCCAAAGAACTGGTTCCCAGTTTTGCTGGGCGTCTTCGCCGTGGTTTCCTTCCCCTCCTGGTGTGGTGGTTTCGCATCCTTCCTAGGACAGTGGAGTGTGTGGACCTTCGGCTTCGGATACCCCAAGGTGTGGGCGACGTTTTGGATCCTGCTCGCCTTCTCCTCCCTGTTCATTGGGGCTTACAAGTACATTGAGGGATTCCAGACCGTGGTTGTGGCCACCATGGTGCTGTTCGTGCTCATTGCCGTGGTCGTATGTAACCCAGACTTCCTTGATGTGCTGCGCGGCCTGGTCCCGTCGATCCCCGACGGTTACCAAGCCTGGGTGCAGGAGAAATACCCCAAGGTGGCGGCCAAACCGATCTCCTTGGAGATCATCTCCTACTTGGGCGCTATCGGCGGTGGCACCTATGACTACATCGGTTACATTGGCATGTACAACGAGAAGAAATGGGGCATGTTGGGTACCCCTGACCTTGAGGAACTGCGTGCGAAGCTAATCACTCTCAAGGCCGGGGAGCGTATCCCCATGGATGTTTCCGAGGAGAACGCCGTCGAGGTCAAGACCTGGAACCGGGCTCCGGTCTTCGATACCGTAGTTTCCTTCGTTGCTGTTTTTGTTTTCTCTGCGGCCTTCATGATTCTGGGAAATGTGATCTTGGGTGCTGATGGACTGCAGGCACTGCCCGACAACGACGCCATCATGCAGAACCAGGCTTCTTTCTTCTCTCAGATCACCCCGGCTCTGGTGTACTTCTATAAGTTGGCAGTTTGGGCTGCTTTCTTTGGCTCGATGCAGGCCTCGGGCACCGTGATGTATGCCCACACCTTCTACGAATGCTTCGCTCCCGCTATCCGCATGGTCCGTACCATGGATTGGTTTAAGTTACGGTTGCTCGTTGCGTGTATCTATTCCGGTGGCGGGGTGATCTTGGTGTGGACCGGTCTCAAATTTGAGACCCTAGTCTCCTTTGGATCGCTGATCGGTGGGGTGTTGTCGATTGGTTTGTGGGCCATCGCGATGTTCTACACCGATGCCAAGTTCCTGCCGAAGCGCTATCAGATGCACCCGGTGATGAGGGTACTGCTACTAGTGAGCGGCATTGTCATGACCGCCATGGGTGTTGTCGCCACTTTGCAGTTCTTCGGTGTCTTCTGATCGTCGGGTTATCCGGATGATATTGAGCAATCTGCCGGGTTGGTGTGTGGGGTGGTGAACCGCGTACCGCACACCAACTGCAAACGGAGGAAACCATGAGGAATGCCGTCAACTTGATCACCGCGCTGTCGTGCATGGTGATCTCGGCCGGTTTCTTCTCCCGGCACAATCTGTTTGTCGGCGGGGTCGTCGCCGGGGTTGGAGTGCTCTACGTCTGGAAGGCGGTCGCGCAGGGACGCCGAAGGGGCATCGGGGCGGGTAGCGATGCCCCCAAGCCGATTCCGAATGATGCCGAGACCGCGGCCCTGCGTGCTGAACTCGAGGGTTCCCTCGTCGAGTACCGCAGCAGAATGAAGCTCACTCGTGGCCTGTTCATCCTGTTATCCGGGGCCGTAGCCTTCGTCCTTGTCGTTTTCGGCAACATCGCCTTGGGGCTGGGCATCTGCCCGTTTGCTGCTGGGGCCGGTTGGCTGTTTTGGCGAAACGCCAAGGCGGTGCAGCTGCTGGAGGAGAATCTCTGATCGCTGCTGGTGGCTTAGGATTGCCGTGTGATTTCCTGCATGCCCGATGACGGTCCTCACGAGGAGTGCGGCGTCTTCGGTGTATACGCACCGGGCGAGGTCGTCTCCAAGCTCACCTACTACGGGTTGTTTGCCCTGCAGCACCGTGGCCAGGAATCTGCGGGCATGGCCGTTGGTGACGGCGAGCGGATCACTGTCTTCAAGGACATGGGGCTGGTCTCCCAGGTGTACAACGAAGCCACCCTCAACTCTTTGACCGGTCATCTTGCGGTGGGGCACACTCGTTACTCGACTACTGGCTCCTCGGAATGGGTGAATGCCCAGCCAACCTTCCGGGAGGTGGCCGGCGGGTCGCTGGCCTTGGCTCACAACGGTAATCTGACGAATACCGACGAGTTGGAACGGCTGGTCATGGCCGTCTCGGGAGACTCCGAGGTGCCGCGCAAACTGCGGATGGACTCCTCCAACGACACCGCCTTGATCATCGCGTTGATGGCCGCGATCGGCTACCACGACCCCGGTCGCTCCATCACTTCGATCGCTGTTGAGGTGCTGCCAAAACTCGTTGGGGCGTTCTCATTGGTCTTCATGACGGAGAACTCGCTGTTTTGTGCCCGCGATTCGCATGGGGTGCGTCCCTTGGTGCTCGGTCGCTTGGAGCATGGCTGGGTGGTTGCCTCCGAGACGGCTGCCCTAGACATCGTCGGTGCGGTGTTCGTGCGTGAGGTGGAACCGGGAGAACTCATCACGATCGACGAGGCCGGAGTGCATTCACGGCGTTTCGCCGAGCCTACCCCCAAGGGCTGCCTATTCGAATATGTCTACGTTGCCCGCCCTGACACAGTCATCGCAGGAAAATCGGTGCAAGCGGCCCGGGAACGAATCGGACGCAGGCTTGCCGTTGAGCACCCGATCAACGCCGACCTGGTGATCCCGGTACCCGATTCGGGCACTCCCTCGGCTTTGGGGTATGCCCACGAGTCGGGCATTCGTTTCGGGCTGGGCCTGGTCAAGAACAACTACGTGGGCCGTACCTTCATCCAACCGACCCAGACGATTCGTCAGTTGGGCATCCGGCTGAAACTGAACCCGCTGCGTGAGGTCATCGAAGGCAAACGCCTGGTGGTGATCGACGACTCGATCGTGCGCGGTAACACCACCCGCTCGCTGATCCGCATGCTGCGCGAGGCGGGGGCGGCCGAGGTGCACGTCCGGATTGCATCCCCGCCGGTGGAATGGCCCTGTTTCTACGGTCTTGACTTTGCCACCCGGGCCGAGCTGATCGCTCCCGGGATGAGCATCGAACAGATCTGCCAGGCGATCGGCGCCGACTCCTTGGGCTATATCTCCTTAACCGGTTTGCAGGAGGCCGTCGGCTTATCGGCCCAGGTGTTGTGCTCGGCGTGTTTCGACGGTAAGTACCCGATCCGGATACCCGAGAAGGTAGCTACCACGCTCGGCATTGACCAAGACGACACATGAGTGAATCGGCCTATGCCCGCGCCGGAGTCGACATTGAGGCCGGTGGCCGGGCCACATCCACCGACGGGGTGGGCACCAAGGTGGCCATCGCCCAGGCGCTCGGTATTCACAACACCGTTGGCTGGGATTTGGTGGGCATGCTGGTCGACGATCTCGTCGTGTGCGGCGCCGAGCCCTTGTTTCCTAACCGACTACAAGTCACGTGTCATGACCTGGTGTCAGTATGCGGTCCTCGCTCGAACCACGGATCGATCTGTTGGTGAGCAATGAAGAGTACTTTCGCAAAGTAACGCTTCGTTTTATCGGGGACGCCTGCCAAACTAGCTGTGGCGGGCCTGACAAGGTTGCCCCTCAAGTCGATCTGTGAAGCTACTGAAAGGAAGCACACAATGACTCCCGAGAACCAGCCCTCCGATCCGAATTCGATCGAGCTCAATCCGATCTTCGCCCGCCCCGGTGAGGCGACCGCCCTCCCCAAGACCCGGCTTCCCGAGGAGGAGTCACTACCGGAGACGGCCTACCAGATCGTCCACGACGAGGCGATGCTCGACGGGAACGCCCGCCTCAACCTCGCCACCTTCGTCGGCACGTGGATGGACGACCATGCCCAGCGCCTCTACCTCGAGGCCGCCGACAAGAACATGATCGACAAGGACGAGTACCCCAAGACTGCGGAGATTGAGACCCGCTGCTGGACGATGCTCGCCGACCTCTGGCATGCCCCCAGTCCCGAGGGCACCATCGGCACCTCGACCATCGGTTCCTCCGAGGCGGCCATGCTCGGCGGCCTCGCCCTCAAGCGCCGCTGGCAGCAGGCGCGCCGCGCCGTCGGCAAGCCGACCGACAAGCCCAACCTTGTCATGTCCAGCGCCGTTCAGGTCTGCTGGGAGAAGTTCTGCAACTACTGGGATGTCGAGGCTCGCTACGTGCCCATCAGCGAGGATCACAAGGTTCTCGATGGCTACCGTCTCGAGGACTACGTCGACGAGAACACCATCGGTGTCGTCGCCATCCTCGGCGTGACCTACACGGGCATGTATGAGCCAGTCAAGCAGATCGCCGAGGCCCTCGATCGCATCCAGGAGAGCACCGGCCTCGACATCAAGATCCACGTCGACGGCGCATCCGGAGCCATGATCGCGCCCTTCATCCAGCCCGATCTTGAGTGGGACTTCCGCGTCGAGCGCGTCGCATCCATCAACACCTCCGGCCACAAGTACGGGCTCGTCTACCCCGGTCTGGGCTGGGTCGTGTGGCGCACCGAGGAGGACCTGCCCGAGGACCTCATCTTCAAGGTGTCTTACCTCGGCGGTGACATGCCCACCTTCGCCCTCAATTTCTCCCGCCCAGGCGCCCAGGTTCTGCTCCAGTACTATCTTTTCCTCCGGCTCGGCTTCGAGGGCTACCGACGTGTCCAGCAGAACAGCCAGGACGTCGCCACCTACCTCTCGAGTGAGATCGCGAAGATGGACGCCTTCGAGCTCTGGAACGACGGCACCGACATCCCCGTCTTCGCCTGGCGGCTCAAGAAGGGGCACACGAGCAACTGGAACCTCTACCACCTTGGGGAGCGTCTGCGCACCAAGGGCTGGCTCGTTCCCGCCTACCCCATGCCTGACGACCTCACCGACCTCACCGTCCAGCGCATCGTCGTGCGCAACGGTTTCAGTCACGACCTCGCCGAGGATTTCCTTGAGGACCTGCGCGCCGAGGTCGCCTACCTTGACTCCCTCGACGGGCCGCTCCCCTCGCCGAGCGCCGGCGCCGGCTTCCACCACTGAGGAGGCCTAGCGCATGACTCACTATCGTGCTGACGGAACCGTCGCCCCCTCACCGGAGCACGTCGCCCCCCACCCCTTCGGGCACCCGCGCGAGCGCACCCCCAAGGGTCACACCGGACCGGCGATCGGTGCACCTGCCGTGGGGCCACGAACCCACATGTCCGTCTTTCAGCTGGCGATGCTCACGGTCGTGGCCGTGGCCTCGCTCCGCTCGCTCCCGGCAATGGCCGGGTACGGGCTCGCCTCGGTCTTCCTGTTCGTGGTGCCAGCGGTCCTCTTCCTTCTCCCGACGGCACTCGTCGCCGCCGAGCTTGCCACCGGCTGGAAGGGTGGCATCTACGTCTGGGTCAGCGAGGCCTTCGGCCAGCGCTGGGGGTTCTTGGCGATTTGGCTCCAGTGGATCCAAAATGTCGTCTGGTACCCGACGCAGATCGCCTTCATCGCCGTGAGCCTGTCCTACGTTGTTGACGGTCAGCTTTCCTCCAGCGGCCTCTATACCGCTGTCGTCATCATCGTCCTGTACTGGGGCTCCACCCTCATCAGCTTGCGCGGCGGCAGCCTCTTCGCCAAGGTTGGATCCTGGAGTGGCCTCATCGGCACGCTGTTTCCAGGTCTTCTCCTCATCATTCTTGGCGCCGTCTGGCTCGCCACGGGCCAGCATTCCCAGACCTCCCTCTCTGGCAGCGCCGTCCTGCCCGCGTGGACGGGCGTCGCCTCGATCGTCCTCGTGGTCTCCAACGTCCTCGCCTACGCGGGCATGGAGGTCAACGCTGTGCACGCCAATGACCTCAAGGACCCTGGCCGGGGCTTCCCCAAGGTCATGCTGGTTTCTACGCTGCTCATCCTCGGGGTCTTCATCCTCCCGACGGTCGCCATCGCCGTCGCCGTCCCCAGCTCCAAGCTGGGCGTCATCAACGGCATCAATCTCGCCTTCGACCAGTTCTTCACGCACTGGCACCTCGGCTGGGCGACGTCTGTCATCTCTCTTCTCATCGCCCTCGGCGCCTTCGCCTCTGTCGTCACGTGGATCGCCGGTCCATCCCGAGGTCTCCTGGCGGCGGCGCGCTCCGGGCTCCTGCCCCCGGCGCTCCAGTACAGGAACAAGGCAGGGGTCCAGGTCGGCATCCTCATGGTGCAGGGCACGATCGTCACCGTCTTGGCGCTGCTCTTCATCATCATCCCCAACGGCAACACGGCCTTCGTAACGCTAGTCGACATGGCGACGGCGCTCTACCTCATCATGTACGTCCTCATGTTCGCCTCGGCCCTGCGCCTGCGTCGGATCCACCCTGAGGTTCGCCGCAGCTACCGGGCACCCGCCATCAAGTTGACGGCCAGCGTCGGGCTCGGGGCCTCGGCCGCCGCTTTCGTCATGGCCTTCGTGCGGCCGTCCGGGTTCACCGGACTCAGCGCCGTTAGCTACCCTCTCGTCGTCGCCGTCGTCGTCTTCCTGCTCGGGGCACCACCGCTCGTGTTCTACGCGCTGCGCAAGCCCGCCTGGGACCTGCGACCGGAGGAGGAGCGTGAGACGGCCGAGAATGTCCTTGTCAACGCGCAGTGAGCGCTGAATGAGGCTGCGGAGCTGCCTGGCTTACGCGCCTCAGCCGTCGTCGTCCTCCCCTCACGCTCTCCTTCGCCTTGTAATTTCCGATCTTCACCGCCAGTCGCCCTGGCCGTGATGCTGACTGCGTCCGGGGCCTTGGTCATCCTCCTAGACGCATTCACCGGCCCCGAGAGGTTCAATCTCCACCCACTCGGTCACGTGGTTCGTCGGGCCCACCCCCGCGAGCCTCACTCTGCGCCGGGCCGCCCCTCCCGAGGCCGCGAGCATGGCAACGGTCCGACTGCCCTGGCCGTGTGGACCGACACCCGAGGAGCTTGCCTCTGTTGTTCGGGCACCGTGATGTATGCCCACACCTTCTACGAATGCTTCGCTCCCGCTATCCGCATGGTCCGTACCATGGATTGGTTTAAGTTACGGTTGCTCGTTGCGTGTATCTATTCCGGTGGCGGGGTGATCTTGGTGTGGACCGGTCTCAAATTTGAGACCCTAGTCTCCTTTGGATCGCTGATCGGTGGGGTGTTGTCGATTGGTTTGTGGGCCATCGCGATGTTCTACACCGATGCCAAGTTCCTGCCGAAGCGCTATCAGATGCACCCGGTGATGAGGGTACTGCTACTAGTGAGCGGCATTGTTCGGAGCGGGTAGCGATGCCCCCAGGCCGATTCCGAATGGAGGAGAATCTTTGATCGTTGCTGGTGGCTTAGGATTGCTGTGTGATTTCCTGCATGCCCGATGACGGTCCTCACGAGGAGTGCGGCGTCTTCGGTGTATACGCACCGGGCGAGGTCGTCTCCAAGCTCACCTACTACGGGTTGTTTGCCCTGCAGCACCGTGGCCAGGAATCTGCGGGCATGGCCGTTGGCGACGGCGAGCGGATCACCGTATTGACCAGGAGGACACATGAGTGAATCGGCCTATGCCCGCGCCGGAGTCGACATTGAGGCCGGTGGCCGGGCCGTCGAGTTGATGAAAGCCCATGTGGCATCCACCCGGCGTCCCGAGGTGATGGGTGGGATCGGTGGCTTCGCCGGACTTTTCGACGCCTCGGCCTTGAAGGCCTACGAAAGGCCGGTGCTGGCCACATCCACCGACGGGGTGGGCACCAAGGTGGCCATTGCTCAGGCGCTCGGCATTCACAACACCGTTGGCTGGGATTTGGTGGGCATGCTGGTCGACGATCTCGTCGTGTGCGGTGCCGAGCCCTTGTTCCTCACCGACTACATCGCATGTGGCAAGGTCATCCCTAAGCGGATTGCAGCCATCGTCGAGGGTATTGCAGCTGCCTGTGCCGCATCCGGTACCGCGCTCATCGGCGGCGAGACGGCAGAACACCCCGGGCTGATGGAACCCGACGAGTTTGACATGGCCGGGGCAACCGTCGGGGTGGTGGAAGCCGATCGGATACTTGGAGCCCATCTGGTGCGCCCCGGCGACGTTGCGGTTGCCATGGAGGCTTCTGGACTGCACTCGAACGGGTACTCCTTGGTCAGAAGGGTGTTCGCGAATGCAGGCGTGGGGCTGGAAACACATGTTGCAGAATTCGCGCAAACCTTGGGGGAGGAACTGCTCACCCCCACCCGGGTCTATGCCGTCGATGCGCTGGCCGCGATCCGGGCCACCGAAGTCCACGCGATGAGTCACATCACCGGGGGCGGGCTAGCCAGCAACTTGGCCCGGGTAATTCCCGACGAGGTGACCGTGCGCATTGATCGATCGACGTGGGCGCCGGCTGCGGTCTACCGGATGGTTGCCGGCCTCGGCAGGGTGAGCCAAAACGATATCGAGGCGACTCTGAACATGGGGGTTGGCATGGTGGCGATGGTTGCCCCGCAAGACGCCGATGTGGTGGTGGAACTACTGGGTGCCAGGGGGGTTCCGAGCTGGGTCTGCGGTGAGGCGCTCGGGGCCACAGAGCACCGGGTCGAAATGGTGGGCGAGTACCAGGACTGATTCTTGGGAAGATTCACAACCACAGGGCGGGCATCTTTGGCAGGGGTGCCCACCATTGGGTAGCCTGTACCCACGACATTTTTCATTCATCATGCCGCGGCACTGCCGCGAGGGACAGAGCGAGGGGGTCGACCCATATGGGGCGCGGCCGTGCAAAGGCGAAGCAGACGAAGGTAGCCCGCGATCTGAAGTATCGCTCGGTGACCACGGATTTCGCCTCACTGGAAAGAGAACTTCAAGGTCAGTCCGTCCATGAGGACGACCGCTACGACGACATCCCCGACCAATACGCAGATCTGGCTGCCCGCTACGCGGAGGATGCTGATGTCGCCTACGACGATGAGGACGAGGGCCGATGATCCCGGCTGGGGTCCTGATCGACTGATCGAAGGGTACCAGTCCCGGACGTGGGTGATTGAAGGGGCGGAGCGTGCCGATGGTGAGCCCCAGGTCGACATCACTGCAACCTTGGTCCGGCGCGGTGAGCCGTGCCACGGGCGTGCGGTTCTGTACATCCATGGCTGGAACGACTACTTCTTCCAGACCGACTTGGCCGATTTCTGGGAGTCCATCGGTTTCGACTTCTACGCTCTTGATCTGCGTCGCTATGGCCGCAACTTGCGACGGGGTCTGTATGCGGGATACATCTCCTCGCTGCGGGACTACCAGGCGGAGATCGACGAAGCATTCGGGCTGGTTCTTGCTGAAGGACACGACCGGGTGACCTTGTCCGGGCACTCCACTGGTGGACTGATCCTGTCCCTGTGGGCAGCGCACACAGATTTCGCGTTGAACGGGCTGGTGCTGAATTCGCCGTGGCTCGATATGAATGCTCGTAGTTCCCTGATGAAAACGCTGACTCCGCTGGTCAAGTCGATGGCCTCGGTCAGCCCCACCACTGCCCTGCAGGCTTCCGGCAAGCAGTTCTATGCCCGGTCGATCAGTTCGGCGATGGATGGTGAATGGGACTACGACCTCGACTACAAATCGAATCCGGCCTTCGTGGTGCGGTTCGGGTGGGGTAGGGCGATCATGGCAGGACAGGCAAAAGTGGCTTCCGGGCTCGGTATCAACACCCCGATCCTGTCGATGATGAGTGCATCCTCCCAGGTGGACCTGGCGGAGTGGTCATCGGCGGCTTGGGAGAACGATATCGTCTTGGACGTTGAGCGTTTGGGTGCGGTGTCATGGCGGCTGGGTAACCACGTGACGATCATCCGGATACCCGGCGCGCTGCACGACATGATCCTGTCACCCGAGCCGGTGCGCACCGAGGTCTATGAGGAGATGCGCCGCTGGGTTGCGGCCTACGTCGACTGAGTCCCGGTGTAGCCACCCGGCAGGCAGCACTGGAGCAGAGCATTGCGAAGGAGCATGATTCTGCCTCGATGGCTGAGAGACGGGAGTGGAGTGCTCGGTTTTCAGGCATTCCACTTCATGAAAAGCGGAAGATTTCAGGGGCGGCGGCTCGACACCGGAGGTAAAAATTCATCCGGCAGAAGTCAATTCTAAACCGCAGGAGGCACTCCCGTTCAACGGCAGGTGGCAGTACCGGATGCGATCGATGCCATGCGGAGGTTGTTTCGTGACAATGCCGAGAGCTCCGATCCGACCGGGTGCATCGCGGGTCTAGACCGAGCATCGCATCTCGATCGCGAGCATTCGTGCCACCCTTGCCTGCTATGAAGTTGGTCGGATGGACGGCAGAATCAAGACAACCCAGGACAACACCGTGACGGACGCTCTTTGAAGAGTTGCAGACGAACGAACCCATGGTGGCCAGGGGCGGGGTCGAACCGCCGACCTTTCACTTTTCAGGCGAACGCTGCTACCAACTGAGCTACCTGGCCGTGGCGACCCCGACGGGACTCGAACCCGCGACCTCCGCCGTGACAGGGCGGCGCGCTAACCAACTGCGCTACGGGGCCAGGTGCCTTACCGCTATCCTCCTTAGACAGCTCGAAAAGCATAGCGTGAAGCTCGTAAGAAAAGCAAAATAGGGTGAATCGCCTTGTAAGAATGGAATGCGTCGGGGTGTTCGGCGGAGGCCTGCCAGCGTCCGAATGGTGGCGGGGAGGATTGGGGTATCTCCTGAGCCGTCCACGATTGTCGCCGGGCGGACCAACGACGGTGGGGGATGGGGCTTCAGATGACCCCGATTCTGTCTAGGGTCAACTATCGGTCGGGCAGAGGTTCCGATCAGACAGGAGAAAGACGTGGGCTGTTCGCGTTGCCACACCGAAGTGCCTCCGGCGTCGCACTATTGCTACCGCTGCGGTGGTGACGTTATGGGCTCGGATGCTACCCGTCGGCGTTCCTACGCCGCCCGACCTGATCAAGCTGTCACAACCTTCGCACCGGTAGGGACGATCATGCCAAAAGGCATCGTTGGTCACCCGAGCACCTACCAGTTCGTCTTGGTGGCTGCTCTGCTCATCATGGTCGTCAGCGCAGCCCTCGGTGCTGCGCCTCTCGCTTTGTCGGTGGCGGCCTTCGCCGTCCCGCTGGTCTACATCGTTTACCTCTACGACGTGAATATGTGGGAGGACGAACCCGTTCCGGTTGTCATGCTGGCTTTCGTCCTCACCTTCCTGCTTGGTGCGGGATGGACCGTGCTGTCTGTCATGCTGCGGGGCAATCAAGGTATCGTCACCCCGACCCTTGAGGGCAGCGTCCTGGATATTCCGGGGCTGCTTATCACGGTGCTGCTTGTCCCGGTCGTCGGCGAGGTGATTCGCCAGATTGGCCCGATTGTGCTGGCCTCGCGTCCAGCGTTCGACGACCTGATGGACGGGTTCACCTTCGGCGTTATCGCCGGCGTCGCCTACGCCTCGGCAGAAACTGTTGTGCTCTACTGGTCAATGCTGCAGATTGGTTTCGCCGGGCCCAACGGGGTGGATTCGTTGCAGATGATCGCCCTGCTGGTGCTGCACGGCTTCTGCAAGCCGATTGTCTACGGAACTGCATCCGGCGTTGCCGGAGCGGAATTTTCCGGGCTTGGCGCCGGTTACGACGGCTTTACCTCCCGTTATGCACGCGGAGTGGGCATCGCCATTGCTGCCGTCGCGGTGTTCAGCCTCGGCACCTTCCTGGCCAGCCATGTCGCCAATCCGGCCACCGGGCTGGTGCTGGCCCTGCTCGTCGGCGGTGCTGTGCTATTCGGCCTGACCTTGTTGGCGCGTAATGCGCTGCACACCGGCCTCATGGAGGCTGCTTTGGAGGCAGCCGCTCGTGAAGGTGGGATTGGAGCCGAGGGCGAGCTCCAGTTCTGTGCGGCCTGTGAGATGCCCCTGCTGTACCAAGCGAGCTTCTGTTCAAGCTGCGGCCTGGGTGTCGGCGCGGTGCAGGGCACGGCAGAAACACCCGCGCCGGAGAAGGTGACGGTCGAGGAGACATCCGCACCACAAGACGGTCCCACGGGCGAACAGGAGCAGTCATGAGCAACCAGCAACCGAACCAGCCCCAGTGGGGCCGCCAGCCGCAGGCTGGCCAGCAGTGGGGAGGTTCCCCGGGCCAGGTTCCGCAGGGCGGTTACTCGCAGGGTCTCCCGCAAGGGGGCTCCCCAGGATTGACGCCACCTCGGAACCAGCAATCGCAGCCGGGACAGCAGCGGCCTGGGCAAGGTCCTCAGGCCCCGCAGGCTGGCCAGCAGTGGGGAGGCCCCCCGGGGCAGGTAGAGTTCTCCGGTCCATCGATGCCGGGTGGAATGCCGCCGTCGGGTCCTGTTCGCAAGTCGAACAAGAATGCTGTCACCTTCGGTGTAATCGGGCTCGTTACCCTGCTGATTATCGGTGTGATCGGCTGGGCCATCTTCGGCCGCGGTGGGGACAAAGATCCGCTGCCGACCCCGTCGAGTTCCTCCTCATCGTCGTCCGCGGATCCTTCGCGAGGTCCATCTAAGGACCCGTCGTCGGATCCTTCACGGAGTCCATCCAAGGGCCCGTCGTCGTCCCCGTCCCCCACATCACCGAGCAAACCACCTACTGGGAGCCAGAAGGTTGAGTTGTGGGAGGGAATCACCGCGACCCTGCCATCTGGATGGACGGTCGAGAAGAGGTACGACAGCAAGCAGGCTGTCGTTGTACTGAACGAGGACAAATCGGCGAAGATGACGCTCCAGGCTGCGGAGGGTCAATCAGGCGATGACGCAGTCTCGTTGATGGGCGCTTACCTGAAGGAGCAGGGCGCGCAGATCCAGAACCCTACCTACATGGATGTCGAGGAGATCACCACGACCTCTACCGGTAATGCCGCAGTGGGCGGAGTATCGGGCGTGTACGCTAGCGGATCGGGGTCTTCCAAGATCATCTTGGTCTCGCTGATTGGTGTCAGACGTTCCGACAGCGTGTTTGTCCTGTGTACCCTGATGCTGGATGCGGGAGATCCCCGCGGGGAGGCCCTCGTAGAGGACTGGGCGCAAACCTCCCAATCGATGGTTGACTCGCTGCTCGGTTGAGCCAACACGACAAACACACGACGGGTGGTGGGATCATCTCACCACCCGTCGTGTGTTGTGTGTAGATTCCTCGGCGTAATTCAGCCAAGCAATCCACGCAGATAGGCGACCTGGCCGAGATGCTGGTGACCATCGTTCAAGATGGAGACCAGCCGGGTGGCCACGGTGACCCGATAGGGGTCATCAATGATCGAGATGAGATCTCCGGTGCTCAGTGACGACAGGATCTCCGAGGTCCGAGCGGCCACCGCCAAGTAGTGGTCGACGAGCAGTTCGACGGTGGGTGGGGTGAAAGCGCGAACCTGTTCGATGGTCTGGCCATAACCCATCTCGGTGGGCTCATAGGGCAGTGCGAACCGCTCGACCCAGCCATCAAGGTAGACCTCGGTACGGTGAGTGATCACCGCCATTTGGGCATCCTCGTCGCGGGCGATGTGCCAGGCCAGCCAGGCGATGTGGTTTGCGGTGGGGGAGGGCTGCCACATCAACTGTTCGGTGGTGAGGCCCTCCAGCAAGGTCGGCAACTCGGTGGCCAGCCGGTTGAAACCATCGGCGATCAACTCGAGGTGCGGAATCATGCCAGTCCTTTGCTTCTGAGCCAGTCCCCGGCAATGACTCCGGGAGACAGTTGTTGGTTGACGCTGCGATCGTTCAGATTGACGAGCTCGGTAGTGGACAACTGAGCGCTGATCTCGTTCAAGGTCTCGCGGGCCTTTTCGTCAACCTTGGACGAAACGATCGGCATCACCTGCTGGGGCAAGATCATCGACTGGGGATCTTCCAACGTGACCAAATCGTTCGCCTTGATCGCGGGGGATGCGGTGTAAATATTGGCCACCTGCACCTGCCCGTCGACCAAGGCCTTGACGGTCAGCGTGGACCCGGAGTCATCAACCGGGGAGAGTTTCGCGTCGACGCCATAAACAGATTTCAGTCCCGGGATTCCATAAGGGCGGGTCTCCAGTTCGTAATTCCCGGCTACCGCCACGGGCGCGGGGAGCCTGGTCAAGTCTGCGATGGAAGTCAACTGGTACTGCTCGGCGGTAGTCCGGGTGACCGTGTAGGAATCTTGGTCGGTGGCCTGTGCCGGGGTGAGGGCGGTCAAGGTTGCGGGAAGGGCTTGACCGAGTGCGGTCTGGATCTCCTCGGCGGTGGTGGCGGTGGACTGCGGGTCGAGATACTGCAGCAAATTGCCGGTGTACTCGGGCATGATGTCGACCGAGCCGGATTCCAGCTCGGGCAGGTAAGCCTCGCGCTGGCCGATCCGGAATTCGCGGGAGATCTCGTATCCCTTGGCTTCGAGGGCCTGGGCGTAGATCTCGGCGATGATTTCATTGGAGTAGTAGGCCTGCGATCCGACGGCCAAGGTGGTGGAGTCACTGCCGGGTGCCTGGTCCTCGGCCGAACCGCAGGCTGTCAGGGTGAGCGCCGCGACGACGGATGCCGCGGCCAAAACTCGGAGGATTCTCATGGTGTTCTCCTCGGTAGGGTTTTTCCACCCTATGCTGCGCAGAGGGGCGCCAAGAGGTCTTGTTCGCTACGGGAAAAGTGTGTCGCCTCGCTCGGTGACTAGTGCGCTGTCCTGTACGGGGTGTTGGCTCAGAGTGCTCGTGGGGAAAAACGATGCAGGGGTTGGCTTGCCAGCCAACCCCTGATCTCTGGTATCCCCAACGGGATTCGAACCCGCGCTGCCGCCTTGAAAGGGCGGTGTCCTAGGCCGCTAGACGATGGGGACGCGAAGCTCATGGTAGCGGACCCCTACCGGGTGCACCAATCAGATCAACCCTGCTTGTTTCCGGCGGCTGGTGCTATTCGGGTCCGGTGCCAGGGAAGATACGATGACCGCCGTTGCGTACTTTCGGGGCTTGGTGGGTGTGAATAAACCGGGGCAGGGAGTGCACCCATCCCTGCCCCGGTCTTGATCTCAAGCGACGCGGCGAACCGTGACCACCGAGAAATAGGAGACACTGGTGATCTGCACGCCGACGGCAGGGTTACCAGCGTGGACCATCTGGCCATCGCCCATGTACATACCCACGTGACCGCCACCACTGGTGATGATCAGGTCACCGGGCTGGGCATCGGACAACGAGACCTCGGTGCCGTAGCTCATCTGCGACCATGTGACGCGGGGCAGCGAGACCCCTACCTGGCTGTAAGCCCACACCATTAGGCCTGAGCAGTCGAAGCTGTCCGGACCGGTGGCACCCCACACATAGGGTTTGCCCACCTGTCCCAGTGCCAACTGCAGCGCCTGCTGGGCGGCCCCAGAGGAGGAGTTGACGTTCACCGTTGAGGCCAGGCCTTGGGGCTGCGGGACGTTCTCGGTCTTGGAGGAGGAGATATAGGCGGTTGACACCCACCGTTTCTGCCCATCGATATCCACCTGGGAGAAACCGTCCTGGGTCACTCCGGTGAGGGCGAGTTCGGTATTGGTATCCAGCACCCGGATGATCTGGTATTCCAGGGACGGGCCGGTGCGCAGGTTCACCGCAGTGGTGGTGTAACCAGTGGTGGTCTGTCCGGAACCGGTGTCGATCGACGATGCATCGTCGGTCAGATACTGGGAAGAGATCCAGGCGTCGGTACCATTCCACAGCACCGGCGTCCAACCGTTCTGGTCAGAACCACGGGTCTCGATGGACTGACCGGTGTTCAGCACGGTGAGCACCCGGTCGTTGGTCGAAGGACCACTGCGGACGTTGACTGCGGTGGTTGCGTAGGCGGTGCCGGTCGCGACAGAAGTGCTGGGAGCAGCCTCCTCGGACTTCTCGGGCTCCGGTGCCGCGGGAGCTTCAGATGCTGGGGCAGGGGTCTCGGTGGGTGCAGCGTCGGCCCCGTTGCCCACTGGTGCCACATCGGTTGAAGTGTTGGTCGACAAGTAGGCGCCGTAGACCCAGCCCGGGCGCCCCTGGTAGGACACTGGCACCCAGCCGCCTACCGGATCGCCGGTCACAGAGATGGTGTCACCCACGTTCAGGGTGCCCAGCACCGTGGTCAGCGTGGAGGTGCCGGCTCGCACATTGACGGCGGTGTTGACCGTCGAGGTGCCCTGTGATGCAGAGTTGGTGGTGCCCAGCGACCCGTACTCGGTGTACATCCAGGCGTCTTGGCCCTTGTAGGTAATCGGCGTCCAATCACCCTTGGGATCACCGCGGCGCTCAACCTGCTCACCTGCCGACAAGGTACCGATGATCTCAGCGGACATGGCCGGCTCCACACGCACGTTCACCGATGTGGTTGCCGACAGCGTGCCAAAATTGGCAACTGCGAGTTGGGGAACGGCGATGGCGCCGATCCCGAGGGCTCCTGCTGCGGTGAATGCAGCAAGGGTCTTCCTGGCTCTGAACTGGAGCACGGTTGTCGTCCTTTCCGGCACTGGGAGGATGGGCGGCTTCCTCGATCCGTCGAACTCGATCCGTCGATCGGACCACGCCCACTGTCCCAGGCCAACGACGCCGACGGTAGGTGCCGTGAGCCGCAGAACGCGAGCCCAACTGAGAGCGCCCAACCCTTCAAATCGCCAGTGACAAGGGGATATTAGAAGGTTCATTCAGCTCAACTGAAACTTGAGGTTGAGGGATTTAAACGGTGGAGGTGAAGGTGCCTCCGTTGTGGCTAGACTGTGGGGCGCGCGCCTATAGCTCAGTTGGTAGAGCAGGGGACTTTTAATCCTCGGGTCCAGGGTTCGAGCCCCTGTGGGCGCACCATTGTTCTGGTGCAGGGAGACTTCCATCACTGGTGGATCTCGGTCAGCCCGGTCGTGATTGTGTACACAAAAGATGTACTCCTCGGCTGCGGCTCGCAATGGCGCTGCATCGGCACGAGATCAGCGGCATTCATCGGCCCGATCGCACTGGGGCGGCCTTGTGGGGATGCTGGAACAGGTCATGCCAGGATGTCGGCCTCGGTGGAAGGGGACCGCTCAGGCGCGTACGGTGTCACCGCGAACAGCTCATGACGGATCTGACTCCCAGGATTCGCGGCTTCGTCGCCTGCGACCGACAATTGATGACGTGACTCCCAATTCGCCGGTTTCTCCCCGCTACGCGCCGCCCACCGACCTCAGCCGTTATGCGTGGTTGTCCATCGCTGTCGCGCTGTTGACCATCGTCCTCAAAACGGGAGCGGCCTGGATCACCGGATCGGTGGGTCTGCTGTCCGATGCAGCCGAATCCCTAGTGAATCTGGTGGCCGCGATCATTGCGCTGATCACCCTCAAGATCGCGGTCCGCCCACCTGATGATGGTCATCCCTTCGGGCATTCCAAGGCGGAATACTTCTCCGCGGCGGTTGAGGGCGTCATGATTTTCGTCGCAGCTGCACTCATCATCGCTACAGCCGTCGAGCGGATCATCACCCCGGCGATGCCCAGACAACTCGGTATTGGGTTGGCAATCTCTGTCGTCGCGGCGGTGGTCAACGGTGCCGCCGGGTTCGTCATCCTCCGAGCCGGACGCACCCACGGCTCGGCCACCCTGGTTGCCGATGGACGCCACCTGCTTACCGATGTCATCACATCAGGGGCCGTTTTGCTGGGCGTCGCGCTCGTCGCAGTTACCCGCCTGCCTATCCTCGACCCCATCGTCGCCCTGTTGGCTGGGATTAACATACTGTGGACCGGCTTCGGGCTGGTGAAAGGTTCGGTGGACGGACTTATGGACGTCGCGTTGCCGTCGGAGATCTTCGAGGCTCTTGATGCGGAACTCGATCGCACCAGGGTCGCTGGTCAGATCGAGTTTCACGCGATCCGCACCCGGCAGGCCGGTAACCATCAGTTCATGGATCTCCATGTGCTGGTGCCCGGTGATTGGTCGGTGCGCAAGGGACACGACTTCACCGAGGATCTCATCGACCGGCTAGTGGAAATCGCGCCCGACCTGCGCATCGGTGCTCATTTAGAGCCCATTGAGGATCCACGCTCTTACGAGGACGCCCACGACTTCTGAGACTGGCCCCTGCAGTGTGGCTGCTGGGTACTCGAAGACGGGATCCCATCGGTCCATATTGCGTGAGGTGAGCTCCCCGGGGAACATGGTGCGCGGCGTGGGATCAATCTTCTTTGGCCTCGTTGTAGTAGTCGTGGGCCTCGACCGCGCTGCGCTGTGCTGTTTCATCGGCCAGGCTGTCCTCGACCGCGACGTGCTCGGTTGTGTCATCGGCCAGGCTGTCCTCAATCTCGTCGATGGCCCTGGTCAGCTTCTCGATTGTCGAATGGCGGACGGTGGCCTCGGTGGCCGGGATCGGTGTAGAAGGTGCTTCGCTTGCCAGTGACTCGGTGACTGTCGGAATCGCGACGGCGGTTTCCTCCAGCGATTCTTCGATCAGGGGTCCGCCGGCCAGTGGTTCGCTGGTCAAGGAATCTGCGGCAACCGGGCCGTCGAGCAGAGAGTCGCTGCCAATCCCGGTGCCGGTGCTGGCAGCAGGCTCGGATCCGGAAACATCCGGAACGAAAGCCTCGGGAATGCCGACAGCCCCGGCGTCGGCTGTTGTACCGACCGAAGTAATGGGGTCACCCGTCATGCCCCGGGAGGGTGCCATCCCGGCGTCTTCCTCCACTGGTCCGGGCTCGCCGACAGGGATGACGGCCTCGGTCGCCGAGTCAACGACAGGGGCGGTCTCCGGTTCGTCGAGCATGCTCGGTTCCACCGCCATGACATTGGTGATTCCGTAGTGCGCGTAGAGTTCCGCCTCCTCGGCGGCATCAAGGTGCTTGTCCGGATCGACTCGTGGGGCACCTTTAACGAGTTGCGCATCGTAGGGGATGGTCACCTTCCCACGTTCGATGATGGCCCGGGATAATGGCGTGAAGGTTTCCTTCAGCCCGAACAGTCCCGTCTTGACCGTTATCCAGGTGGCCATCTTGGTCTGGTCGTCCAGGTACACCTGCCCGACCGGGCCGATGCGGGTGCCGTGCATGTCGAACACATCGGCATCGAAAAGATCATCGTAGCTGTTGTCCGCCATTCGCATCCCTTTCTCGTACTACAGCCCCGTGAGGCGTTCCACGCAAGAGGTTACCGTGCCGGGCCCCCGGAACTCGATCACAGGGGCGGTACGGCTGGGATGTTCTCAGTGCCTTAGCTTCGGTCCAACCGCAACCATCCCCGCCGACGACGGTCGAGACGCAGCCGGATTTTGTCGTGCCGGGTTACGTAAAAATAGATCGTCACGAGCGAAACGGCAACTGCAATCACTCCGAACAGCACCGTCCACCGCGGTCCCGCATTGTCGCCCAGCCAGCCCACCACCGGGGAGATGAGTGGGGTCATGCCGAGGGTGGCTACCGACCACAGGGCCATCACCCGCCCACGCATCTGTTCTGCCGTGCCCGCCTGCAGCATCGTGTTCGCGGTGACCAGGGTCGTGATGGCCGCCAGTCCGACGGGCACCTGCAGGATGGCGAAGAGCTCGTAGCTGGGCGATATGGCAGCGGCGAAGTTGAACACGACGTACCCAGCCATCCCGCCCAGCACGTAGCGTAGCCGTGGTGTCCCGCGCCCGGCCGACCACAAGGCCGCCCCTAGCGCACCCAAGCCCATTGCCGAACCGAGAATCCCGTACTCGCCGGGTCCCTTCCCGTACAGCGAGGTGGCCATCACAGCATTGGTGATTGTGAAATTGAAACCGAGGCCCCCCACCGCAACCCCGCAGGCCAGAACAATCAGCAGATCGGGGCGCCGTCGCATATAGCGTAGTCCCTCCCGGACCTTGCCTCGCCCCCTGCTGACCGGTGCTGGATGGAGTTCGCCAGTGCGCATTGAGGCCAGGGCGATCAACATCGCGACGAAGGTGGTGGAGTTCAGCAGCAACACCCACCCCGTCCCGGTCAAGGCAATGAGCACCCCGGCGAGTCCCGGGCCGATGAGCCGGGCGGTGTTGAAAGAAGTGGAATTGAGCCCCACCGCATTGGGCAGATCAGTGATATCCACGATCTCGGAAACGAAGGCTTGCCGGGCCGGGTTATCGAAGGCCGTCACCAGCCCGTCCACCACAGTCATCGCATAGACCATCCACAATTCGATGCGTCCAGTCAGTACGAGCAGACTGAGCAGCCCCCAATTAAGGGAATAGAGCATCTGGGTGGTCATCAAGATGCGCAGCTTCGGCAATCTGTCGGCCAGCGACCCGGTGAGCGGGGCGAGCACCAGCCCGGGGAGGAAGAGGATCGCCGTCACCCAGCCCAGGGCAGAGGCTGAGTTGTCGGTGAGTTCCACCAGCACCAGCCAGGAAACCGCGGTGCGGCCCATCCAGGAACCGATATTGGCGGCCAGAGCCCCTGAGAAGTAGATCCGATAGTTGCGAACAGCCAATGACGAGAAGATCGCTGACATCACTGGGAGCCTACGCTTGAAGCCTTCTAGGCGAACCGGATTCCGGGGAATGACCCGGCGGGGTGCCGTGGTGCAAGTTCGGCGACGCTAAGTAGACGCTAAGTATTGGGAGCCTGGAATGGCCCTCACAATCCCCTGAGGAAATCGGGATCGTCATCGGGGGCTCGTGGTTGGGTCGGACCGGATGCACCGGGGCGAGGGCGACCGAAGATCAGCCAAGCCAGCGGGCCCAGCCCAGGCAGAGTGATAACGACCACCGCCCACAGCCAACGCGGCATGACACGCACGTCGAGTTGCCCAGACTGGGCCACCTCGATGGTGCAGTAGATGGTCAGCGCAATGAGGACGATGACCGGAATGAAGCGTGCCACACCGACCAGCATAGTCAGCGTCGGTGCGCGGGTCACCAAAAGCTACGATGGCGATGTGCTAACCAGATGCCGTCCCGAGGAAGTACCGGTACTACTCGGCGGGGTCCTAGCGGGCCAGACGGTGCTGGCGCCGATCGGTGATGAGGCTACCGCGGCCGCTCTCGACCGGGTCGATGAGGAACCACCCATCGATTCTGGGGTGGTGGTCGGTACCTCCGGATCTACCGGGCAGCCGAAGCTGGTGGTGTTGTCCAGCGAGGCGCTCATCGCAGCGGCCGACGGATTCCGCACCCAGTACGGCTCCTTCACCTGGCATTGCGCGCTGCCGATGCACTATGTGGCGGGGATTATGGCCTTGGTGCGCGGGCACCTCGACGACCTTCACGGTGGGGGATTCCGCATCGCATCTCCGGACCTGAGCAATCTCGAACCCGCCCCGGGCCGTAACGCCCTGTGCGTGGTGCCCACTCAACTGCGCCGGGGACTCGCGGATCCGGCGCTGTGCAAGGTGCTCACCGCGTTCGACATGGTGATCGCTGGTGGAGCAAGCTGCCCGCCATGGATGCTGGAAAATGCTCGTCAAGCTGGGGTTCAGGTGGTCACATCCTATGGGATGAGTGAGACCTGCGGGGGAGTGGCCTACAGTGGGGAACCACTTCCTGGAGTGGACATCGACATCGTCGACGGCCGGATCACCATCGCCACTCCCGCTTTGGCCACCGGTTACCTTGGCGCCCCCGATCTTGCCGCCCGCACTTTCGTTGATGGCCGCTTGATCACCAACGACCGCGGAGCATGGGTCTGCGGCCCCAAGGGAAAGCGCTTGCAGGTGCTTGGGCGTCTTGACGATGTCGTGATTTCCGGTGGGGTCAATGTCGACTTAGGTGAGGTGCAGCGCCTGCTTGATGGGATCGGTCCTGGCTTGGCAGTGGTCGCGGTGCCGGATGCCGAATGGGGGCAACGCGTCGTGCTGGCAGCCCCGAACGGCACTCTGGCTGAGTGGCGGGACAGACTACGGCCCCACCTCGGTGCCCCAGCCCTGCCGCGTCAACTCCTCCTCGGAGCCCTTCCATTGACCGGCAGCGGGAAGATCAATCGCCGGGCGCTGGTTGAGCGGGCCGCCACCCGGGAGGGAATGACCAGCGATCATCTGGCAGGATGAATCGTTGTGACGATGCCGCACGGGCGTCGGGGGTGTGATTGGAGGATTGGGTGGCCAGCGTCGCCGAATGGGTGGAGGGGGCTCGCCTGCGGACCTTACCGGCAGCCATCGCTCCGGTCTTTGCGGGAAGCGCGGTTGCCATCGGCCACGACGGTTTCGTTCTGGTCCGGGCGCTGCTCGCCATGGGCGTGGGGCTGGCTTTGCAGATCGGAGTTAACTACGCCAATGACTACTCCGATGGGATCCGGGGCACCGATGAATACCGCGTCGGCCCGCAACGACTCGTGGGCTCCGGAGCGGCTGCCCCTGCTCAGGTGAAGCGAGCCGCCTTCGGCTGCTTCGGGATCGCCATGGTGCTTGGTAGCGGGCTGGTGGTACTCAGCGGCCAGTGGTGGTGGCTTGCCATTGGCGTGGCCTGCGTTCTGGCTGCCTGGTACTACACCGGGGGCCGCAATCCCTACGGCTATCGCGGTTTGGGCGAGGTTTTCGTCTTCATCTTCTTCGGTTTGGCCGCCACCTGCGGTACCACGTGGACCCAGCTAGGCGAACTCCCCGCGATCACCTGGGCCACTGCCACGGCCATGGGATTGATGGCCTGCCAGGTGCTGGTGTGCAACAATCTGCGCGATATCCCGACCGACACAAAGGCTGGCAAATGCACCCTGGAGACCATGCTTGGAGATGGGAACTCACGGCTGCTGTACTTGGTGTTGGGCATCGTTGCCGTGATGTGCTTAGTTGCGCATGCCGTCGTCATGGGCTGGTGGACCCTGCTGGGATTGGGAGCCTTGGTTTTCTTGGTACCTGCCATCCGCAATGTGCTGTCCGGAGCGATGGGCATGGCGCTGGTGCGCACCCTCAAACTCACCGGTTTCGCTGAGCTCGCCGCCGGAATCGGGCTATATGCCGGGGCGCTGATCGGAGCATGACCGAGCCCTTCGACGAGATCATCGTCTATGCCATCCCCATGCGTTCTCGCTTCCGGGGCATTGACGTGCGCCACGGGATGCTGCTGCGCCGCGGAGATCGTTGGAGCGAGTGGAGCCCCTTCCCGGAGTATGGCGACCGGGAGGCCGCCACGTGGTTGTGCGCAGCCCTGCTCACCGACGATCCCGTCATCGTGCGCGAACGGGTCCCGGTCAATGTCACAATCCCTGTCGTGTCCCCTTCCCGGGCCGCAGAACTGGTGAGCGCAGCCGGATGCACCACTGCCAAGGTCAAGGTTGCCGGGGCAGGCAGCAGCCAAGCCGATGATCTTGCCAGGCTCGATGCGGTGCGTAATGCCCTCGGGGCATCGGGTCGCATCCGCATTGATGCGAACGGCGCCTGGACCCCGATCCGTGCTGCCGAGGCGATCACGTCCATGGCCCGGATCGGCCTGGAATACGTGGAACAACCCTGCGCCAGCGTCGACGAACTCGCCGAGCTCCGGGAGATGCTCGCTCATAAAGGGGTTGGTGTACCGGTTGCCGCCGATGAATCCGTGCGCAGGGCCGCAGACCCACACCTGGTGGTGGCTCGCAATGCCGCCGATCTGCTCGTCATCAAGAACCAACCCTTGGGAGGGTGGCGTCGCTGCCTGGAACTCGCCGACTTTGGACTACCGATGGTCGTTTCCTCGGCGCTGGAGACCAGCATCGGCTTGTACGATTCGCTGAGACTGGCCGCAGCGCTGCCGGTGCTGGACCATGCCTGCGGCATCAACACCGCCCGGTTGTTCACCGACGATGTCGTCACCTCTTCCCTGATTGCCCGCGACGGTCACCTGGAGATCGGGCCTAGACCCGTCGTCGACCACCAGCGGGCCGCTACTTTGAAAGCCGACCGGACGACGACCCGCTGGTGGCGTGACCGGTTGGAACGCTGCCTTGATCTCGCCAGACAGTTCAATTCCGCGGAACAGGAGGAATCGTGAGTTCTCCACTGCTCGGTTCGGTCATCGTGGAAACTCTTGCCGCGGTGGGAGTCCGCCACATGGTGGTCTGCCCCGGATCGCGTTCCGCCCCAATTGCCCTGGCTGCTGCGGCCTCTACGATGACCGTCCACACCCGCACCGACGAACGCAGCGGCGGATTTTTGGGGCTGGGCCTGGCGCGGGCAGCAGGTATCGCCGCGATTGTAGTTACTTCAGGTACTGCCGTCGCCAATCTTCACCCGGCCGTCCTGGAGGCCGCCCACAGCGGGATTCCGCTGGTGGTGTTGAGCGCCGACCGGCCGCTGCCCCTGATCGGCACCGGGGCGAACCAGACCACCGATCAAACCGGGATCTTTGGTAACTGCCTGGTTGATGCCGCTCTCCTGTCCTCCACCGACGCCACCCCCGCGGCCTGGTCGCAAGCCATCGCCAGGGTGGTTCACTCCGCGCTGGGAACCCTGACCCGTGACCCTGGCCCGGTTCAGATCAACGCCATGTTCGGCCTCCCCCTGGTGGGTACCGCTCACCATCGGGCTGTCGCCCCACGAATCGTTCCCGGTCCACCCGCTCCGCCAACCATGCTGGAGTCGGTGGACGAGACCGTCGTACTGGTGGGTGACGCATCTGCTACCGCCGGGGCAGCAGCCGGGCAACTGGCCAAAAGGGCACGCCTGCCGCTGCTGGCCGAACCCTCATCCAATGCCCGAGTTGGCGACAATGCCATCAGCACTTACCGAGAACTGCTTGATACCGATCTAGGCCACGCCATCCGCCGTGTCCTGGTGTACGGGCATCCCACCTTGTCGCGCCCGGTTAACAGAATGCTGTGCCGGGACGATGTGGAGATCATCGCGGTCACTGACCGGGCTCGCTGGGTGGATCCGGGACACCGGGTGTCGCTGGTCACCCATGCCGTGCAGATACCGGAAGGCGATACCGCTTGGTTGACCGCCTGGCAGGAGGCTGACCGCCGTACCGAGCAGGAACTCGCCACCCGAACCGGGATCGCAGAACGGCTGCGGAATCTCATGTCGGCGGTGGTTGCCGCCGAGCCTGCCCACTTGGTGTGGGGTGCATCGAACACCATCCGGCATGCTGATCTGGCCCGGATTCCGGTCCAATCAACCACCCGATGCTGGGCGAATCGTGGCCTGGCGGGGATTGACGGCACCATCGCCACCGCGATGGGTATCGCTTTGGCCACCGGCCAGCCGGTCACCGCGGTGATGGGTGATCTGACCTTCCTGCACGACATCGGTTCCCTGCATATCCCCTCCGGTCAACCACTCCCACCGGTGCGGCTCATCGTCATCGACGACGATGGAGGCGCAATCTTCTCCGACTTGGAGGTCGCCGAGACCGATAGTTTCGAGACCATGTTCGCGATGCCGCACCGCCGCGACCTGGGAGCCATCGCCGAGAGTTTTGAGTGGCCCGTCACGCGACTGGGTCTCGACGAGGCCGCCGGAGCGGTTGCCGCTGGTCGTCTGCCGGAACGAGGTGTCGTGGTGGTGGATGCCACCGGGCGTTAAGCCGTGGATTAGTCATCAATCCTGGGTGCGCAGCCAGTCCCGCAGCGCCATCGTCGCCCGGACGTCGTCTTCGTTGTAGTCGAGGATTCGTTGCATGGTCTCGGAACGGGCTTGTTGATCGGTGGTGCGTAGCGCTTCCAGGAACCACATTTGTGAATTGAGACCCCCGGGGGCTTCATCGCGCCAGTCGAAGCCGGTGGCAGCGTGGGCCACGCTCTTCAGCCCCAATCCGTGGACGCCGAACCAGTGGCGTCGCATCGTCGAGAACAGGTCGAAATGGGCCCGGCGCATTCGTTCCAGCCCGCGGATCACCTGTGGATGCCCACTGGAGCGGGCAACCTTCGTCAGGTGCACCATCTCGTAGTCGGAGTAGTGGTAGATCCTGGCATCGGGATGCGCGTCCAGTATCTGGTTGAGCCAGGTCATCGCTTCAATGGCCAGTTCGTTCTCGATCTCGGAATCAATCTCCCGGAAACGGGCAAAACTCACGTAATGACCGTGGTCGTCGAGACATTCCCGATCACGTACCAAGAAGCCCCACAAGTAGATCCGGTCTCCTGGGGCGGCCTCGATATCCCAGTCGATTTCGATGCGGCTGGCCGGCAGGCGCATCGGTTTGTCATTGGTGCGTTCCAGTTCGATGCCCGAGGCAATCAGGTTTGCCCGGTGTGCTGCCAGACGCAGCCTGGTCTCAGCCCCGTCGCGGTGCGAGACCTCCGGAAGATAATCCCCCATCAGCGCTTCCAGATCGGCTTCGACGAGGTCATTCACCGAGGAGATGCCCATAGAACGCAGTACCGTGATTTCTCGTACGTCCAGCGGTGACTTGTCGATGCTGCGACTCAAATCGTCGGCACCCATTGTCGGGGCACACACCGGCCACCACGGGCAGGAAGCGCACTCCTTGATGTGAATCGGGAAAACCATCGGCGCCGGATCATCGGGGGCTCCGGTACGACGCAGCGCGTTGCGGGCCACCGAGACTCGGAAGGCATGTTCGTGGTCGTAGCGCTCCAAGGCCGAGCGGGACTTCCAACCAGTCTTCGACGAGCGGGCGAAAGTACGGATCTGCTTGGCCACCAGATCCACCCACACGATGCCCAGCACCACCGAGGAGCAATGCGAGGTATTCAGCCGTAGTGCGGGCTCGCCCTCGTGGCGGCGGGTTGCGACGATGGTGCGCACCAACTGGTCCTGGCCGATCAGCCCTGCCCACGGCACCCCGTAGGAAGCCCACCCGGCGGCCTCCAGCATCCGCCAGTAGTGAGCCATCAACATCATGTCCTGTTCCCGCCCGCTGCGCATTCGGGCATCGATCATCCCCATCCGGTCGGTGTGCAGGGGAGTGGTGAGCGGTGAGACACAGATGGTCCAAGAACGGTTGTGTCGCTCCAGCACCCGGTGATCGTGGATCTGGACGGGAAGGTAACCAGGTTCCCCCTCGGGAGTGTCGGCGCCGCGTACCAGCAGCGGGGGTGAACCGCGGCGTGCCCCTGCCCGGTCGACCGGAAGCCTGGGTGCGATAATCACTGAGACCCCGGATTCCACCGCATCACGGGTTGCTGCAGAGCGCACCTGAGGGTCCTCGCAGGCTAGGTCGCGCAGATCGACGGCCTCGGGGGTCAAGGCGAGGATGTCTAGCACCTTGTCAACGAATTCATGGTTGGTCATCCAGGCCTGAGCGGTCTGGGCACCGTCGTGTGCGGCCAGGGATTCGTCATCCTGGCGGGTGATGGTGGGGTCGTGGTGGTTGTGTACCTTGACCGGGCAACGGATCGCTGCATGAGCGTCGAGCAGGATGGCCTGCTCGGGGCCTGGGTCTGCATCCATGTCTATTTCGGGGCCCATCCGCGGTGTATCGCGACGATGCCACCGGTGAGGTTCTTCCAAACGACGTCGACCCACCCGGCGTCGAGCATCATGGCACCCAGGGCCGGTTGGTCATGCCAAGCGAGTATCGACTCGGCGAGATAGTCGTAGGCCAAGGCGTTGGAGGAGGCACGCTGAAAGCGGGGAATGACATTGCCCAAGTACCACGTGTAGGCCGCGCGGAATGGCGTCCAGGTGGGACGAGAGAATTCAGCGATCAGCAACCGGCCACCCGGTTTGGTGACCCGCAGCATCTCGCGCAGCGCGGCGGTGGTGTCGTGGACATTGCGCAGTCCGTAGGAGATCGTGACCACGTCGAAGGAATCATCCCTGTAGGGTAACTGCAGCCCATCGCCGGCGACAAAGTGCAGCCCGGGGTGCATCCGATGGCCTTGGCGCAGCATCCCCAAGGACAAATCGGTGGGGAACAACACGGCCCCGGCATTGGCTAGCGGCAGCGAAGATGTGCCGGTGCCGGCTGCCAAATCGAGGATCAATTCACCAGGTGAGGGCGCGATTGCGTGCAACATTGCTCTGCGCCACAGCCGTACCTGACCGAAGGTCAGCAGGTCATTCATCAGGTCGTAGCGCCGGGCCACGTCATCGAACATGCCGGCGATATCCTCGGGTTCCTTGTTCAGGTCTGCGCGTTGGGCCACCCGCATACCTTGCCACAGTCCGCCGCTAGGCCTAAGCTTGTACCACGTCGTGTGGAGAACCGGGTGCGATTCCCGGGCTGACCCGCAACCGTGACTGGGAGACCAGGAGCCGGACCGAAACTCGACGTTGCTCACCGGCTCGCCGTGGTCATCGGGTCTGGATTGTCCATCTGGGCAGCCCGACGTCGGGGCGGGTCAACGAGGCCCGGGTATGGACTCATGAGAAGAAGTCTTCATGGTCATGTCGTCCATGCGTGTGTCGGAGTCGTCCGACGGGGCCGCAGACGGGACGGTCCTGGTCCGGTCTGCGGTTCGGGCAGGTCGCGATGGATGACCTCCCTCATCCACCAGCCACACGCGGCCGCCTCGCGCACTCGGCAGTTCGGTCCGGGACCGCGACGGTGGTCCCGGACCGACCCGGCAACCGACGGCTGTGAGGATGCCTTTGAGGTGCGTCCGGCCGGTGACCGGGACACAATGGAGGACATGGCCAAACGCGAGAAGGTTCTCCAGGTCTCGGACCTCACCAAGAAATACGGTGACCATGTCGTCGTCGACGGTTTCAACCTCACGGTGCGTGCCGGTGAAGCCATTGCCCTTACCGGGCGCAACGGATCCGGGAAGTCAACCGTTTTGCGGTGCCTGATTGGCGCTGATCGTCCCACCTCCGGACGGGTTGAGGTGCTGGGCCGTAAGGCTTCGGAGACCGACCCGCAGTTCCGTACCGATGTGGCTACCATTGTCGACGATCTCGATTTTTTCCCTGACCTGTCGGTGGTGGAGCACCTCGACTTGCTGGCCCGGGCACATGGCATGGTGGATCCGGATGACCTGGTTGATGAGATTCTCGCCGAAGTGCAGTTGGTTCCTCAGTCTGGGCAGCTGCCGGGCACCTTGTCGTCGGGGCAGCGCCGCCGCTTGGCATTGGCTACCGCGTTGGTGAGGCCGAAGAAGTTGCTCATCATGGACGAACCCGAGCAACGTCTCGACGTTGAGGGAGTGTCTTGGCTCGGCAAACGACTCGCCCACGAGATGACCAAGGGGCTGGCGATTGTCATGGCCTCCCATGAACCACGCTTGGTCAAGGCCATGGGAGCCCGCATCGTGCGCCTTGGCGACGAATCCGAGACCAACGAATCCCTGGTCGAACCGGAGCAGGCGTTGTGAGCGCGAACTCGAAACGGCGCCGACGCCAGTCGAAACCCAACCGGCCGCAGAATCCTCCGCTGCCGGAGCCGGTCGAGGAGGAATTGTCCAGCTCCGAGTGGGAGCCCGCGGGTGATTTTGCCGATGTCGAGGACTACGAGGTCGCCCAGACTGACGAACGCCAGTTGCGGCTGCTGATGCGTGACTGGCGTCGCGGTCGGGCAACCAGGTCGTTGTGGGATATGGTGACCGACTCCTACGTTGCCCTGTTCTCGGTAGTGATGATCCTTGCCATGGTGGTTTCGGGCATCATGTCGATTCAGCAGTCCTCGGCAGGCTGCGGCACCGAGGCCTGCACAACCTCCCGCGGATTGCTGCCATGGCTGATGACTGCTGCGGTGGCGACGACCACCGTCAGCCTGTGCCGCATCTTCGGCCCGGTTACTGCCTCCGCGGCGGAAGGATTTTGGCTGCTTGATGCTCCGATCCGGCGTTCCCGGGTGCTCAACCGTCGACTTTGGACGGTCGTGGCGCTTGCCTTTACCGGTGGTGCGGCTGTCAGCGCCCTGGTGCTGCTTTTGTCGGGCCTGGCTTGGTATGCGGTAGTTCTGTGGGCGCTGGGTGCCGGAGGACTCGCAGCCGGGATCGTCGGGCTGTGCGCCCAGGAACAGGCGGCCGACCGGATGGTCTTCGTCCGGGTGGTGCAGTCCTTTTGGATCATTGTCGCCACAGCCACCCTGTTGGCCATGATTGCGGTATCCGCCGGATGGCTGAACCTTCCCCTGGACTTGGCGCACACCGAATTTGCCGGGTGGATCGTGCTGGGGATCGGGATCACCGGCGCGGTAGGTGGTGCCCTGGCGGGACGTATACACCTCGGGGGTGTCGGCCGGGCTCGACTGGTTAGTGGGGGAGACCTGCTCAGCGGCTTGCAGGGCGCGGCCTTCGCCTTGGACTTCGCCCTGATGCGCGACATCCTGGTCGAACGCCGCTGGATGGAACACGGCAATGTCACCCCTGAACGTGGCCGGGCGGTGGGAACTGCGGCCATCGTGTCACGTGAGATCCGCAAACTGCGACGTAGTCCGGGGCGACTGGTCACCCTGGGATTGTCGATTATTGTGCCCTATGCACTGTTGTCCATAGGGTTGGGCAATCTGACCCCGGCTCTGGCTGGGCTGGTGCTGGTCTTCGTGATGATTCCGCTATTCGATTCGATGCGCGTGGTGAACCGGACCAAGGGTCTCGCCCGGTGCTTCCCGATGTCGGCCTCCGAATTGAATACCGCATTGACGACGCTTCCCGGTGCACTTGCCATTGGCTGGGCCCTGCTTGTCACGCCCGGTTTCGTCCTGCTCGGTTCCCACCCGATGGGACCCATAGGGGCGGCCCAGGGATTCGTCACCGCAATGGCCGGGTACGTCGGGGCGATTCGTTGGGTAAGTGCCCGTCCGGCCGACTACTCCATGCCGATGGTCGCTACCGGCATGGGCGCCATGCCACCGGGGCTGATGTTCAACATGTTCCGCGGCATTGACATGGTCGCCATCATCACCCTGCCGCTGATCATTGGCTGGAGTCCGCTGATCTCGGTGGCGATTGCCGTCATCGCCTATCTGGTGCTGCGTTCGGGACAGCTCAATCTGAATGCCGAGGAACTGATGGAACGCAACCTGGAGGCCCGCCAGGAACTCGCCGCGCTGCGTTCCCAGTCCTCCGGCAAGCAGAAGATCACCTACACCCGCACCCGGCGCTGACTCACTCGGTGCTACTCCGCCTTGGCTCATGGTCGAAATAGGGCATGATGAGTTCACCGGAACAGCATCCCCGGGAATCCAACAGCCACCCCATCGACTTGTGGCTTCGCATGTGGACGATTGTTTCCGCGGGGGCCAGCCCCGGGATGGCTGCGGCGATGGAGGCCTCGACATCCGAGATCGCGCTGTGGTGGGCTACCCGCAGGTTGAGCCGTAGATTGTTCGCTCCGGTCAACCACATGCACGACCGCAATGTCCGCTGGCCACGGATCAATTCCATGATCCTGGGCTTGTGGGAGAAGGCGACCGTGGTGAGCCAGGTGCACTCCAAAAGCCATCCGGTGAATTCGGGCGCCACATCGCAGCGCATGGCGATTCGGTGACTGGCTCGTAGCCGCTGCAGCCTGCGGTGGACCGTGGTGGTGGGGCTGTCGAGGTCGGTGGCCAACGCGGCGACGCTGCGTCGGCCATCGGTGGCCAGCGCCTGGGCCAGGGCCAGATCGAGGTCCTGGGAGTTCACCCGCTCCCTGGGAACCTGTTTGGCGGCCTGCATGGCTTGGTCTCGGCTGACCGCATTCATCCGCCACGACTCGGTGCCGACCATGACGTCGGTGATCAGGGAGGTTCGGGTGCCATGTACCCCGTCGAGCCCGCCGATCCAGTCAATGATCAGCGTGGTGAAGGTCGGCATGTCCGGGGCGCTGATGGTAAGCAGCAGATCGCGTTCCCCGGTGGTTTCGTCGACGCTGAGGATCATCGGGTGACGGCACAATTCGCTGATCACTGGTGGGAGCCGCTCGGTGATGCAATCCACCTCGACGATGGCGCTCAGCTGCTGGTCCAGGGCTGGAAGGGTGGTGATCCATGCCAGGCCTTCGGCGTTCAGCCGAGCCCACCGATGGGATGCGGTGGTCGGGGAGATGCCGAGGATCTGTCCCACCTGGGCCCAGGGTATCCGGGGATCAATCTGCAACAGGTTGACGATCTTCAGATCGGTCTCATCCATGGACGACCTCCCGGGTGAAGCAGGAATCCGAGGTGGGGGTTAACCGCATCCACCAAATGGCGGTGCCCAACGGTACCGGATTCCCGTGCGGGTCCCACCAGCGGTTGCATGTGCTGTGTCCGCCCGCACTGTCAATCTCCTTGTTCATCTGAGCACCTCCCGATCTGGGAAACTCCTTCGTTGGAATGATGATATGTGGGCGATTCGCGTCTCTGGGATGCCAAGAAGTGGTGATCCTTCGGTATGGAGGAATTGGTACTGCACAACGTGCAATTCTGGTCGTGACGAAGATGTCGTACCAAACATTCGTCGGCACAGGGTTTGGCTGGCCCAGTCGATGGATGAGTCATTGAGGGAGAGTTGTGCGATGACTGGAATCATCCCCGTAACGTGTCCGCGCCCACCGTTGTGGGAGCAGCTTCGCTTCTGATTGGTCGAGGTCTGGCCTCTCTGACAGATTGTTCGCGCACCCAAACACACTCATCCAGCAGAAGACCCACATGGGGTCGTTCTGACACATCCGTGCGCCCGGAAACGCCGAGTGCACACGCTCAAGGAGGAGCAAATGAACCAGAACAGTGACCGTATCCGGGTGGTCCAGTGGGGCCTCGGTGCCATGGGCCAGGGCGTCGCCAAGCTCATCCTCGAAAAGGAGGGGCTGGAACTGGTAGGCGCCGTCGATATCCGGGCGGACCTGGAGGGCAAAGACATCTGCGAGGTCATCGGTGGCGAACCCACCGGGGTGACCATCACCACCGATCCAGCAGCGTTGTTGGCCAGCACGAATGCCGACGTGGTGACCATCACCACCACTTCCTGGGTGAAACAGCAGCTGCCCGATCTGAAGACCATCCTGTCGGCCGGGGTGAATGTTGTCTCCATCGCCGAGGAAATGGCTGCTCCCGAGGCGCAGAACCCCGAAATCGCCGAGGAGATCGATGCCTTGGCCAAGCAGCACGGCGTATCCATCGTCGGCGTCGGCGTCAACCCCGGATTCGTCCTCGATCATCTGATCGTCGTGCTGACCTCCGGCAGCCAGAAGGTCGAGCGCATCGAGGCCAGCCGGATCAACGACCTCAGCCCCTACGGCGAGACGGTGCTGCGCACCCAGGGTGTGGGGACCACTCCGGAGCAATTCCGGGCCGGTGTGGCGGATGGCTCGATTGTCGGCCACGTCGGATTCCCTGAATCCGTGCGGCTGATCAGCGACGCCCTGGGCCTGGGCGTGGATCGCCTGGAACAGACCATCGACCCGATCGTCAGCAAGGTCACCCGTCAGGCTCGCGACCGGGTCATCGAGCCGGGCATGGTCGCCGGATGCAACCATGTCGCCATCGGCTACCGTGGCGACACCGAGGTGATCCGGCTCAACCATCCCCAGCAGGTCGCGCCCGAGGCTGAGGATCAGGCGACCGGTGACTACATCACCATCTTCGGTGTGCCGGAGATCCACATGTCCACTGGCCCAGAGATTGCCGGCGGCATCTCTACCGCGGGCATGGCGGTGAACACCATTCCGCGCATCTTCCAGGCGACCCCGGGCCTCAAGCGTGTCATCGACCTGCCCTCGCCCAACGCCCTGATGGGGCCGTCTGCCTACGTCCGCCGGTGAATCGCCGGGCCATCACAGCTCAGGAATAGGAGGAGTCCCGATGCAGGGGACAACGGATGATCTGGTGCCGGCCGGCACCTGGGTCGAGATCCAACGAACAGTTCTGACCCCCGACCAACGTGCGGCCGGTCTTCCCCAGGAAACCGCCTGTACTCCGCTGCTGGAGTGGATCGACGGGTTCCTTGATGCGGATGCGAAGGTGGGTGATGAGGTCGTGATCAACACCATCATCGGCCGTCAGCACTCCGGTGTCCTCAACCGGGTGAACCCCGGATACACGCACAGCTTCGGTGACACCGTCCCAGAAATCCTAACCATCGGAACGGAGTACGAGTCGTGACGGACAACTCCTACCAGGCCGTGATGGCCCGCAAGAACGACATCATGAGGTCATCACTGGGGCTGGACTACGATCAGTTCAACCTCAGCCCGATCGCCTTCGACTACGAAGCCATGATGAACTCCTCGGGATACTCCTTGGAGGAGATCACCGCCATCCAGCGCGAGACTAAAGTCGGTGGGACGCCGCTGCACGAGTTGCGGCGTCTCACCGAGGCGGTGCGCCGGATCTCGGAGCCTGGCAAGGGAGCCCGGATCCTGGTGAAGGACGAGGCAGCCAATGCATCCGGCAGTTTCAAAGCTCGGCGCGCCTCAATCAGCGCTTTCGAGGCCCAGTCCAAAGGCTTCAAGGGGATGGTCACCGCCACCAGCGGCAACTATGGTGCTGCGGTCGCATCCCAGGCAGCCCAGCGAAACCTGAAATGCATCGTCGTTCAGGAGGTCTACGATTCCCAGCGTATTGGGCAGCCCGAGATCGTCGAGAAGTCCCGGGCTTGCGAGGCCTATGGGGCCGAAGTACTCAAACTGACCGTTGGTCCGGAACTGTTCTACGTGTTGTTGCGCACTTTGGAGGAAACCGGATTCTTCAATGCCAGCCTCTACACGCCCTTCGGGATCTTGGGTGTGGAGACCCTGGGTGCGGAGATCGGTGAGGAGGTGCAGGCCAGGTACGGCAAGTCTCCCGATGTGGTGGTGGTCACCAATGCAGGCGGCGGTAACCTCACCGGCACAGCCCGCGGCCTGCGCCGGGTGGGCGCCGAGGAGACCACGGTGATGGCGGTCTCGGTGGATCTGTCGGGACTCCACATGGCCTCCGACACCGCTTTCAACAACAAGTCGTTCACCACCGGTCACACCGGTTTCGGGGTTCCTTTCGCCACCTGGCCTGACCGAGTGGATGTGCCCCGCAATGCGGCTCGTGCCTTGCGCTACATGGACGGCTACCACTTGGTGACTCAGGGTGAGGTCTTCTACCTGACCGAGTTGCTTACCAAGATGGAAGGGCTGGAGCGCGGCCCTGCCGGCAACACGAGCCTTACTGCGGCGGTGGCTCTAGCCCGTCAGATGGATGAGGATCAGATCATCGTCGTGCAGGAAACCGAGTACACCGGGGCGGGTAAACACCACAACTCCCAGTTGTCTTTCGCCCGCAGCCGGGGCATTGAAGTGCGCCGCGGGGACCCCGCGGATAACGTCCCGGGCAGAACCATCGTCATCCCCGAGAGGCTGGACCAAGTGGCTGGGAAACCTCTCGATCTGGAGCGGATGCGCGCGAGCTACATCAAGCATGCGGCATCGGTGCTGCCCGTCGACCAGTGGAGTGAGGTTGACATCAACTTCCTTGCGGAAGATGCCAACACCACTTCCGAACATGTGCAGGAGATCGCAGCCGGCCTGGGTGCCGGTGGAGCGACATCGACAGGACGGAACTGACATGGAAGACACCGACCCGACGACCGAGGAGCAGGAGCGTGAAGCTCGCTTCGAGGTGTTGCGCCAGGAACTGGCGACGATGGACGACGAGGCTCTCAAAGCCCGGTTCTGGGAGCTGTGCAAGGAGGTGATGACCCCCATCGTCGAGCTTGCCCGGACCCACACCTCACCCTCGATCGAGCGCTCCGTGCTGCTGCGGATGGGGGTTGACTCGGTGACCACCCACGCGGTGGTCGAGAACGTGCTGCAGGCCGGGTTACTCGGCAAGGGAGCCGGGCACGCGGTACTGCGGGTCTCGCAGCGCGACCAGATCACCATCCCCGAGGCCGCCACCCGGATTGCCGCCGATGCCGGTGTGCTGACCGGTCTGTTCGAAGGAGCTCGCAATGACTGATCGTTTGGACCCCAACGAGAAGCTCGACATCGACCTCATCATGCAGGACCTGGCCGACTATCACCCACCCCGCAAGGGTTGGACTTGGCGGGTATGTCCTGACGAGGGCGTCGACATGGGTGGCTTCCACTACCACGACATGTCCGAGCCGCTGACCAATTCGGTGCCGATGCCTGCCGCGAAGTATTTCGAGGGTGTCGATCCACAGCCCTCCCCGGTGGTGACCTCGGAGATCGCATCCGGTCGTTTCGAGGACGACCTGCGGCGGATGAGGATGGCCGCGTGGAATGGTGCTGACCACATCATGGTGATCCGCACCACCGGCCAGTCCCACATCGACGGGCTGATGGAGGGCACTCCCGAGGGCATCGGCGGGGTACCGATCACCCGCAAGCAGTTGCGTGCCTCCCGCAAGGCATGCGATCTGGTGGAGCAGGAGGTCGGGCGGCCGATCAACTTCCACTCTTATGTGTCCGGGGTCGCCGGGCCTGAGGTTGCGGTGCTCTTCGCCGAGGAGGGCGTCAATGGGGCCCATCAGGATCCCCAGTACAACGTGTTGTACCGCAATATCAACATGTATCGTTCCTTCGTCGATGCAGCCGAGGCCAAGAAGGTGATGAGCGGGGCACGGATCTTCCAGATCGACGGTGCCCACAACGCCAATGCCACTGCCCGGCACGGCTGGAAGGTGATGCCCGAGCTGATGGTGCAGCATGGGTTGAATTCAATGTTCTCGGTGCTCGTCGGGATGCCCACCGATCTGATCGGTCTGTCGACGGTCCCCCCGAGTGCCCCACCGGCTCCCAAGCTGTGGTACGACCTGCCCTACGCGGTTGCCCTACGCGATTTCTTCTCCGAGTACCGGATGCGAGCCCAGCAGAACACCCGCTATATCGAGTCTGATATCGAAGAAGCCATCCGCACCCATGTCGTGGACACCATGATCTCCATGCTGACCAGCGCGGACATCCAGTCCACCATTACCCCGGATGAGGGCCGCAACCTGCCGTGGCACTACAACTCGGTGCGCGGTGTGCAGACCGTGAAACAGACCTGGGCGGCTCTGGACGGGATCAAGCAGTTGCTGACCATCAACCGGGAAGGCCCGCTGGGCACCATGGTGCGCGATATCAAGGAACGCGCCATCGGCTTCCTTGCCGAGATGGTCCACGCGGGTGGTTACTTCGCCGCCGTCGAGAAGGGCTTCTTCGTCGATTCTGCATTGTTCCCAGAGCGTAACCACGACGGCATTGCCCGTGACGGGTCGGGTGGCGTGGCCGCCGACACCGTCGTGGAGCGCGACCCCGACTACTTGGCTCCGGTCAGTGACCACTTCGGGTACAACAATCTGCCCGAAGGTGTCACCGATCCCAGCGAATTGATCGGTGGGGACACCTTGACCAACCCGGAGAAGATCGTTTACATCGACGAGCTTGATCCGCAGGATTCGGTCGACGCACGCCTGGCTCGTACCGCTCCCTACCGTTCCGGCACCATGCTGCGCCCGGAGGCCGAGTGGGCTGGTGACGGAGTGGCGCTGCTCCAGTTGATGTTCCCCGACAACGCGGACATCGCTCGTGAGGCGGCTCTGGAGACCGCCAAGCGGATGGGTCTGAACGAACCGGAGGTCGTCAATCTGCAAGTGTTGCAGCCCGCCGAGGGATGTTTCGTCGAGGTGAAGGGCCACGTCGGCTTCGAGATCGACAAGACCCAGCTGAAGATTCCGGAGAAGGTCGAACTGCTGCCCGAGGAGGAACTGCGCCAGGTAGTGAACCAGAACGGGATCAACGTCGTGGCCGGTACGGTCGGCGAGGATGAGCACAGCGTCGGGCTGCGTGAAATTCTCGACATCAAGCACGGTGGCCTGGAGAAATACGGCGTCAAGTACCGCTATCTGGGAACCTCTGTGCCAGTGGAGAAGATGGTCGACGCGGCTATCGAATCTGGTGCCGATGCCATTCTTATCTCCACGGTCATCTCTCACAACGAGGTGCACCGCACGATGATGAAGAAGCTGGCTGAGCTGGCTGTCGAGCGCGGCATCCGCGACAAGATGGTGCTGATCGCCGGTGGCACCCAGGTGAGCCGCGAAATGGCAGCTGAAACCGGTCTGGATGCCACCTTCGGCCGGGGCACCAAGGGCATCGATGTGCTCGACGCCATCGTGCGCACCATGCGGGAGCGGCACCTGGTCAAGGAGGCTGCCGACGCATGAAGCCCGTGGTCACCCTCGAGATTGGTTCGACGATCACCAAGGCGAATGCCTTCGAGCTGAGAGATGGTCTGCTGCACCATGTCGGCCAGGGCTTCGCACCCACCTCGGTATCCGACGGTGATGTCGGGGTGGGTGTGCAGGCGGCCTTGGAGCAGATGCACGAGCAGATGACGGTCAACGGCCGGGTCTTCGACCTGGACGCGGCCGAGATCTTCGTCAACAGCTCGGCTGCCGGTGGGCTGCGGATGAGTGTCCACGGACTGACTCGAGGGATGACCGCCAGGGCCGCCAAGGAGGCGGCCCTGGGGGCTGGCGCCATCGTCGGTCAGGTGACCGTCGGGGCGATCGACTCCTACGACCTGGAGGATCTGCACGAACTCGACCCGAACATCGTCCTGCTGGCCGGCGGGGTAGATCACGGGGAGAAACAGATCATCCTGGACAACGCCAGGAAACTTGCCTCGGCAGGGCTGTCGGCACCGGTGGTCTATGCGGGAAATGCCGCGGTGCGCCGACGGGTGCAGGACATCTTCAAGGAAGCGGGCGTGCAGTTGATGTGCGCGGACAACGTCTTCCCCGACGTCGATGTGTTGCAGATCGAGCCGGTTCGCGCCCTGATTCACGAGGTCTTCAACGAGCACATCACCAAGGCCCCGGGAATGGCGGCCCTTGCCGAGGTGTCCGATCACGACATCCTGCCCACCCCGGGAGCCGTACTGCTGGCCACCGAGATCTTCGCAGGGACCATGGGCGATGCCCTAGTGATCGATGTCGGTGGCGCCACCACCGACATCCATTCGGTCACCGATGGCAGCGCCGAGTGGACTAGTCGCTCACTGGATCCCGAGCCGCGTGCCAAGCGCACCGTCGAGGGGGATCTCGGAGTGTATGTCAACGCCCACCAGATCACGGCGATGGTCGGTGACCCGGAGGAACAGGAGCGGCTGAAGTTCCTGAGGGCGATTCCCAACGACGAGCAGGAGTCGAGCCTCACCAGGTGGCTTGCCGAACGGGCCGTGGAGGTTGGGATCCGTCGTCACGCAGGTTCGGTTACCGATCTGTTCACCCCCACCGGCAAGAAGCAGATCGTGCGTGGTAAAGATCTCACCTCGGTGCAGTGGGTAGTCGGTACCGGCGGGGCTCTGACCAAGGTCAGTGGTGGGGCCCAGATTCTGGCCGGGATCCGGCTGGGTGCAGGGGCCAGACTGCTGCCACCCCCGGAGGCCGCCATCCTCATTGACCGGGACTACCGTTTCTCCGCCTTGGGGACGGTAGCCCAGTCCTATCCCGAAGAAGTCGCGGCCACCTTCTCGGCATGGGTGGCCAGCGCTGATGTGATCCCCGGCGAAACCGTCCGGGCCCCCGAGTAGACAGCGAGAAATCATGTACGCGCCCACACCGAGGCTGGAGATTTTCGTCGACCGCATCGCCGAGAATGCTCAAGCGTTGATCGGGCAATGTGCCGATCACAGCATCAAAGTAGCGGCGGTGACGAAGGTACTCAACGCTCACCCGGCACTGCTGAGGGCTTTGATGCAGGCGGGGGTTACGATGATCGCAGATTCCCGCATCGACAACCTGAAAAGGGTGACCGAATCGGGTTTCGCGGGGCCACGCCTGCTGCTGCGCTCACCGACCCCGCGAAGCGCTGCCCAGGCCGTCCAGTGGGCCGATTGTTCGCTGAATTCTTCCAGCAGTACCGTCGCCGCACTATCCCGGGCCGCCGAGGCCGCCGGAGTCGAGCACCAGGTGGTGATGATGATCGATGTCGGCGATCTCCGCGAGGGGGTATGGCCTGATCGCGCCGTCGAGGAGGCGGTGGCGATGAGCCGACTTCCCCATGTGCAACTCGTCGGGGTAGGTACGAACCTGGCCTGCTACGGCGGGGTGCTGCCCTCGGTGACGAATATGACCAAACTCCTGGAAGTCCGTGACCAGTGCTGCGAGGCGACTGGTTTGCCGCTGGAAATCGTGTCGGGCGGCAATAGCGCAAATCTGGAGTTGATGGCCAGCGGGGACATGCCTGCCGGGATCAACCAGCTGCGGCTTGGTGAATCGATCATCTTGGGACGCAACACCCTCGATCGAGAGGCCTGGGTGGGAACCCGCCAGGACACGGTCCGTGTGGTGGGCGAGGTCATCGAGGTGGCCCGGAAGCCTTCGGTGCCCCTCGGGGAAACCGGTCAGGATGCCTTCGGCAACCATCCCGAGTTCGTCGACCGGGGAGTGCGAACCAGGGCGATCTGCAATCTGGGACGTCAGGACGTTGTGCCGGAGGCTATCACCCCCACTGACCTGGGGATCATCGTGCTGGGTGCCAGCAGCGACCACCTCATCCTTGATGTCACCGATGCTGCCTCACCGGTGCATCTGGGCGATGAGATCGGGTTCTGGCCGCAGTATTCGGCCCTGCTGGCGGCTAGCACCTCGATTCATGTGCACACCGTGGCGGTGAATGGATCATGAGCTTCCACCCACCGAGAGGATCCCACATCGGCTGGCGTGCCCAGCCATGGCCCAACAGCCCACCAGGGTGAGGCCCAACCATGTTGCGTCGGCAATCTGTGCCTCATTCGATATCGGCCGTCCCAACACCCGCGAACCCTGATCGGCAGTGCAGCGATCAGATCCACCGCTTGTCGCCGATGCCCCCGTCGGGAGGCAGCAGACCCCACCCCCGAGATTCAATTCGATGTTCACACACGTACAAGGGAGTACCCTGTGAGTCAGACAGATCCTCACGTCGCGACCAGCACTGCGACCTCGGATGAGGACCGCGAACTGCAACGCGGTCTGAGCAACCGCCATCTTCAGCTGATGGCACTGGGCGGAGCCATCGGCACCGGCATGTTCATGGGTTCCAGCCGAACCATCAACGTCGCCGGGCCTTCCAGCATGCTGGTCTATGCCTTCATCGGCATGTTCTTGTACTTCATGATGCGGGCCATGGGAGAAATGCTCCTGTCGAACCTGAAGTACAAATCTTTCCGGGACATTGCGGAACACATCCTCGGCCCGGCGGGTGGTTTCATCGCCGGATGGACCTACTGGTTCGGCTGGATTGTGGCTGCCATGGGTGACCTGGCGGCCATCACCGGCTACGCCCAGTACTGGTGGCCCGATGTGCCTAAGTGGCTGCCCGCCGCGATCCTCTCCTTCACGGTGTTCATCCTCAATGTCGTGGCCGTGCGCTTGTTTGGTGAGGCCGAGTTCTGGTTTGCGATGATCAAGCTGGTTGCTGTCGGTGCCTTGATTATCGTTGCAGCTTGGCTGCTGGCCACCGGTTTTGTCGGGCCCACCGGTGACAAAGCCCAGCTCGCGAATCTATGGAACGATGGCGGTTTCTTCCCCAACGGTCCGCTCGGCTTCCTCGCCGGATTCCAGATCGCCTTCTTCGCCTTCGTCGGCCTGGAGGTCGTGGGTACCGCAGCTGCCGAGACCCGCAACCCGGAGAAGAACCTGCCCATGGCCATTAATGCCATCCCGGTGCGACTCGCCTTGTTCTACGTGCTGGCCCTAGCCGCGATCTGCGTTGTCATCCCGTGGCGTTCGGTGGTTCCCGGCGAGAGCCCCTTCGTTGCGGTCTTCGGCCTGGCAGGGTTCGGTGCTGCGGCTTCGGTAATGAACTTCGTGCTGTTGACCGCAGCAGCTTCCTCGGACAACTCCGGCATCTATTCCACATCCCGGATGATGTATGGCCTAGCCCGTGATGGACAGGCGCCGAAGGGGTTCGGGAAACTTTCCACGCGGGACGTCCCACAGAACGCGCTCATCGTCTCCTGCATCATGCTGTTCGGCGGTGTTGTCTTCCTCTACACCTCCGACACGATCATCGAGGCCTTCACCCTGGTCACCTCGGTTGCCTCGTTGCTCTTCTTGTTCACCTGGTGTCTGATCGTGATCTGCTACGTCGTCTACCGGCGCAAATACCCCGAACTGCACGAGAAGTCCACCTTCAAGATGCCCGGTGGGGTGGTCATGGCATGGATCGTCATTTTCTTCTTCCTCGCCAGCGTCGTCATCTTGTGCTTCGAGGAGGAGACCCGCAGGGCAGTCTTCGTCACCCCGATCTGGTTCTTGCTCATCATCGTTGCCTACCTCATCCACTCCCGCAGGCGCCGCAACGCCGGTACTAGCACGGCTGTGAGCACCGGAAGGTAGACATGAGTGCTGAACGCGTCGCCCTGGTCACCACCGACGCACGGTTTCTCGGTGATCAGGAACGCGATATCGGCATCCTGGCTGATCGCTTGGGCGACCGCGGCCTGGAGGTGAGCACCCCCATCTGGCATGATCCTGCGGTGGCCTGGGAGGACTTCGATGTGGCCATCATGCGGTCTCCGTGGGACTACCCAGGCCGGGTTGAGGAGTTCATGACCTGGCTCGACGACGTCTCGACCAGAGTACCCGTGCTCAACCCGCCCGAGTTGATTCGCTGGGACATGGACAAGCGCTACCTGGTTGATCTTGCCGAGGCCGGGGTGCCGTGTGCCCCTTTCGAGATCTGCGAAACCCGCGATGCCGTCGTGGCGGCTCTTGGGAAGCTGGGGAGCAGCGATGCCATCGTGAAGCCGACGGTCTCGGCTGGTTCGGCGAATACCGGGTGGTTCGCGGCCGATGACCCTGCGGCACTTGAATTGGCCGGGCACATCTTGGCCATCGGGAAGGCGGTGCTGGTTCAACCCGCGATCGCCGACGTGGTGCAGGGTGGTGAGAATGCCCTGATCTTCTTCAACGGGGCCTTCGCCGGTTCCTTCCACAAGGGACCGATCCTCACCCACGGCGGTGGCTACATCGGTGGCAGCTACACCGAGGACATCACCCGGGGGCATCCGAGCGATGCCGAGATGGCCCTCGGCGAACAGGTGATGGCTGCCCTCGCCAGCATCGGTGCGGCCAAGGGATGGCCGCCGGATGCCTGCCATCCCCTCTATGCCAGGCTCGACCTGGCGCTCGCTGGGGGACGCGATCCGATGGTTCTGGAAATTGAGGCCTTCGAGCCAGCGTATTTCGTCGACATCGTCCCGGAGGTCGCCGATCGCTTCGCCGACGCGGTGGTGGCCTGGCTGGCTGCCCGCTGAGATCGTAACGGGTGGGGGAGTGCAGTGCTCCCCCACCCGTTCGTCGTCCTCTAGGACTCGGAGCGCGCCGCCTCAGCGCACATGGTCACTGGCCTGTTTGACGCGACGCCATTGGGCGATCGAATCATCGACGCGTTCCTGCATCTGCGACATGATCTGCTCTCGGTCGGAGTAGATGGCGCCTAATTGCTGATTGACGTGCTGGGTGACCTCATCGAGGCGTGCCCTGACGGCATCGACATCCATTCTCGGGCGTCCGATTTCGTCGAGCACCCCCTGCACGGCTTGGGCGACGGCCTCTGCCAGACGATCGGGCTTGATGAGCCCGTAGGTCACCCGGTCGATGTCGACATTCGTGACCTTGCCGTCGGTTATCTCAATGGCGACGGTCCGGTCCTTCGATTCCGAGATCATGGATGCCTTTCGGTGGGTGTTGGGGCCAATCGACGCCGGGAAGGTGTCTTCTCGGGCGGGGTCGGTGATGCTCATGGGTGTTCCGGTGTGGGGTTGGGGGTGCGTGGTTGGGGTTCGTAGTTGAAGTACAGTTCCAGAATGTCTTGGGCTGCTGCTTGGACTGTGGGGCGGCCGTGTTCGCGCCGGTCGAGCAGGATTTCTTCGAGGTTGTTGTTGTCGAAGTCGAGTTGGATGATGCCGTGCATTTGGGCGCCTTCTTGGAGGGTTTCTTCTTGGTGCCAGATTTCCATGAGGCGGTCGAGGGATTCGGTGTCTCGTTTGGCGAGGATGATGGAGGCTCGTTTGATGACGCCGAGGTCGACGTCGTCGAGCATGGCGAGTAACTCGTCGCGGGCCTGGTCGCCGGGGGTGTTGGCTAGGCGCGGTAGGTCTTCGTCTCGTTGATAGGACAGGGCGACTTTGGTATCCCAGTCGGGGTCGGTGATGCTCATGGGTGTTCCGGTGTGGGGTTGGGGGTGCGTGGTTGGGGTTCGTAGTTGAAGTACAGTTCCAGAATGTCTTGGGCTGCTGCTTGGACTGTGGGGCGGCCGTGTTCGCGCCGGTCGAGCAGGATTTCTTCGAGGTCGTGTCCATCGAACTCGAGTTGGATGATGCCGTAGATCTGGGCGCCTTCTTGGAGGGTTTCTTCTTGGTGCCAGATTTCCATGAGGCGGTCGAGGGATTCGGTGTCTCGTTTGGCGAGGATGATGGAGGCTCGCTCAATGACGCCGAGGTCGACGTCGTCGAGCATGGCGAGCAATTCGTCGCGGGCCTGGTCGCCGGGGGTGTTGGCTAGGCGCGGTAGGTCTTCGTCTCGTTGATAGGACAGGGCGACTTTGGTATCCCAGTCGGGGTCAGTAATGCTCATGGAATCTCCTCGGGGTATGCCTCGCGGATGGTGGACCTGTCCTCTCGTGTACGGGTCACCCCAGTGGTGGGGTTGGTGTTCTTGGTGTAGTAGACGACGTGTGGGGTCTCGATATGCCTGCCGAGCTTCTTGTCGTAGTGGGCCCGCCCGGTTAGGTCGACGCGCTTGGTGATGTATCCGTCGGCGCCGTAGACGGCATAGCCACTCATCTCACCGGTCTGCGCATTGGTGTGCACATAGACCGTTCCGGGGTCGGCCTGGGGCGGGAACTGTCGTCTCCCACGTGGGCTTTCCTGGGCCATCGCCAGCCGCTCTGTGATCGGGGTGGTGTCTTCGGGCAGGTGCACCCCATCGGGGGAATTGTGGATCGGTCGGGCATCCAGCAACTCGATGGCTGCTTGGCAAAGCTGCCCAACGAATCCTGCCGCGTCAACCCCCAGCCCGTTGAGCAGAGAGAGCACCAGATCATGGGCTTCGCGGCATAGCACGCGGATCTTTTCGGTGACTTCTTGCAGGATGAGCGCTGCCTCCGGGTAGCCGGCATTGATGAGGAGTTGAACCTCGTATTCCAGACAGTAGTGCTGGACGAGTAGGTAGTAGATGGTCAGCTTGTAGGTGACCAGATAGGCAGCAGCCGAGAAATTTGACACAGAATGGACCAGGGCCAACTGTGCGGAGAGCTGCATGTGCCCACCGGCCCCGCCCACGCGTTGCCACCATGCTGAGAAGGCGGTCAACCCGGGGGAGGTGTTTGTGCCCATCATCGTCACCACTGCGGCGCTGGTTGTGGCCTGGTTGAGACCGGCGGCGGAGTTGAAGTCGTGCCAAGCACGAGCCTTCTCGGCGATCCGGGTCTCGTCGCACTCCGGCCAGGTCACATCTACTGCGCCCAAGGCCGGGCGAAGGAAGCTGGGAAGTGGCAGTCCCATGATCAGACCAATCCTAGGGAGAGGAGTAGCTCGCTGATCTGTTGTACCGTGCCAAGGTTGTCGAACTCCGTGTTGCGGTAGGCCCTGGCCATCTCGTGGACGACGAAACCGGTCTCCGCGATGCACTGACCGGTCCGGTCGATGTAGTCGAGGGATGGGGCGACGCAACTCTCATGCATCTTCAGTAGCGCAGTGCCGAGATCGTCGTCGCCATAGCAATCGGTCTCGTCGGCCATCGGGCGGACCCTCGCTAGATCCTCGCGCCAAGTGCTTCCACCGTCGCAGATGGCCGAGCCACAAGCATGGATTTCGTCGGGGTGAACGATGCTCGTCATGAACAGCAGTGTAGGGGCCACCAATGACAAGAAAATACCGGCCTTACTCCGCAAGCCGACGCAGCACTTGATGGCTACTGGGTTCAGTACTTCCCAGTGATGGCCATGCGCATCGGGTGCATCTTGGCGTCGGTTTCCACCAACTCAAAATGTGGGTCGGAAGAGGCCACCACTCCGGCACCGGCGTAGATCGTCATCCGGGAATGATCGTCCGGATCAAGCTGGCCGCACCTCAGGGCCAAGGCCCATTCCCCGTCGCCGCGGGTGTCCATCCACCCCGTCGGCCCCGCGTAACGACCGCGGTCCATCCGCTCGTAGGATGCGATCAGGTCGCGGGCCACATCCGTCGGCGTACCGCAAACCGCGGCCGTGGGATGCAGCGTGTTTGCCAGCGACAGAGTGGAGACCTCTGGATCAGAGATCCCGCACACGTCGGTGGCCAGGTGCATCACATTTGGCAGAGTCAGCACGTAGGGGGCCTCCGGTACGTGCAGGCCACGCAGTTGAGTGCCCAGAGTGTCGATCACCGAGGCCACCGCGTAGCCGTGCTCGGCCAGGTCTTTGGTAGATGCGATGAGACGCGAGGCTTGGTAGGCGTCGTCGATGGAATCCAGCCGGGCCATCGTCCCGGCTAGCACCCGGGATGTGGTCATCCCGTCGCAGCGGCGCACGAGCATCTCCGGGGTGGATCCGACGAGCCCGTCGATCAGGTAGTTCCAGCAGCCGCCGAAGTTCTGCGCCAGGTTGCCGAGCACGAAACGTGGGTCGAAGCTCGTTGTGGTAGTGGCCACCACATCGCGAGCCAGTACTACCTTCTCCGCCTCGCCGGCCTGGATCCTGGTGATGATCTCGCGCAGCGAGTCCAACCAGTCCTGTTCAGAGCACGAGCCTTCACAGAAGGTGACTTCCTCGGGGGGTTGTGGGGCCGGTGCGCGAGGTGGCATCTTCGGGGTCACCCGGTCAAGACCCAATTGGGTCATCCAACACACTCCGCCGCGGCGTCCGATGATCGTACGGGGCACCACCATCACCGATGTGGTTGTGCTGTGCAAGGGATCGAAGCAGAAAGACCCGTGAACGATGGGGCCAGTGCCGTAGGTGCCGGGGATCTCCGACTCATCCTCGATCTGCCCGGCGAATTCCTTCCACCAAGCCTCGGCATCGTTGATTGATGAGGTCTCGAACCGGGTTATCTCGCCCAGGGCGACGAATCCGTCCCTGCCACGCAGGAAGGCCGCATCCCGCGGCCCCAGGAAATCGACGAGCGACCCAGGGTCATCAATGCTCACCGTGGAGGCGTGCAGTCGAGATGAGCCGGGATTGACGATCACGGGCCACAGGCTACCGGAATCGGCAGATGAACGCCCCTGTGGTTGGGCAACCTGGCGGCACTGCCGGGTTACGTCGACTTCACTGGAACCCTTGGGTAGACTGCCCGGGCGGAGCGGCGAAGGGGACAGATGTGTCACAGGTGACATCCACGGTCAGGGGCCCCCGGGCGTCGCTGCTCGACACCGAGACCCCCACAGGCGATCAGCAGGCCGAGGTAATCGTCGTCGGTGCAGGGCCTGCCGGATCAGCCACGGCCACTTTCCTGGCCCGCTACGGGGTTGATGTCGTCCTGCTCGATAAGGCGAGATTTCCCCGCGACAAGATTTGCGGCGACGGACTCACCCCGCGTTCGGTGCGGATGCTGGCCAGGCTGGGCATCGACACCAGTCCGGAGGCCGGGTGGCATCATCTCAAGGGACTGCGCGTCTATGGGGGCCGTGTCGGTCAACTCGATATGGAATGGCCGGTGCTCAAGGACTTCCCCAACTACGGGCTGGTCTGCCCGCGCATCGTGCTCGACGACCTGCTGGCGGGCAATGCCGTGGAGGCCGGAGCCAAGCTGTACACCGGAGTACGGGTCACCGAGCCAGTCATCGACGCCACCGGACACGTCAAGGGGGTGAAGGACGCCACCGGACGTGTCTGGTCAGCCCCCGTCGTCGTGGCTGCCGACGGCAATTCGGCGCGGCTGGCGGTCAATGCGGGCCGTTCGCACGACACCAGGGCTCCCATGGGGGTAGCGGTGCGTGCTTACTACGAATCGCCGAAACACGACATGGAGTGGATCGAATCCTGGTTGGAACTGCGCGACGGCACCGATCTGCTGCCCGGCTACGGGTGGGCCTTCCCAACAGGAGCAGGGACCGTCAACGTCGGGCTGGGCATGCTCAACTCCTCGGCGGCTTTCGGCAATACCGATTACCGCGAATTGCAGCGACGCTGGCTGGCCAGCACCCCGCCGGAATGGGGGTTCACCGAAGTTAACCGGGTTACCGAGATTCGTGGGGCCGCTCTGCCGATGTGTCTCAACCGGCAGCCCCTGTACGCTGACGGGTTGTTGCTCGTCGGGGACGCGGCCGGGATGATTTCCCCCTTCAACGGTGAGGGCATCGACTATGCGATGGAGGCGGGACAGTACGCGGCGACGGCGATCGTCGACGCGAAGTCCCGCGGCTTCGGCACTTCTGGGGCCGAACTAGCCCTGAACAACTACGGCGTGGTTGTCAAGGAAGCCTGGGGTAGCCATTACCGGCTTGGCAAAGCATTCGTGAAGCTGATCGGGAACCCGAGGATCATGCATCTGTGTGTACACTATGGCTTGTCGAATCGCAGATTGATGATTTTAGTAAACAAATTGTTGGCTAATTTGACGGATCGCCATGACGGGGACGTCTATGACAAAATCATCAATTCGTTGGAGAAATTGGCACCATCTGGGTGAGATTTGGGGCTGGTTGGACCACAATAGTGATGTGTCGACGGGAATCGGCGGTGATTCCGGGTCGCAACGCATCCGAGAGATGATCAACGGAAGGGGTGGGCGACGATGAGCCCATACATCCCATTGGCGGGGCTTATGGTGCTCGCCATCGTCTTCTGTGCGGCGGCCATACCGCTGTCCACCATCATCGGGCCAGCGAGGTACAACAAGTCGAAGTACGACTCCTTCGAATGCGGCATCCAGGCGACCCCGGCTCCGGCCAGCGGTGGCCGGTTCTCGGTGAAGTACTACGTCACCGCGATGCTGTTCATCATGTTCGACATCGAGATTGTCTTCCTTTACCCGTGGGCGGTTGCCTTCGGGCACCTCGACAACCTCGGGGTGATCGCGATGATCGACTTCATCATCACCGTCTTTGTCGCCTACTACTTCGTGCTCCGCCGTGGCGGGCTCGAGTGGGACTGAGGAAGGGGATCATTCGTGGGTATCGAGGAAAAGGTTCCGGCAGGGATCCTGCTCACCACAGTGGAAGCCATTGCGGGCTGGACCCGCAAGGCCTCTTTCTGGCCATTAACCATGGGTCTTGCCTGCTGTGCCATCGAGATGATGCAGTTCGGCGGCCCCCGGCACGACGGTGCCCGGTGGGGTCAGGAGGTGTTCCGCGCGTCCCCGCGACAAGCTGATCTGATGATCGTCTCCGGTCGGCTGTCACACAAGATGGCGCCGGTGGTGCGTCAGATGTGGGACCAGATGCCCGGCCCCAAGTGGTGCATCTCCATGGGTGCGTGTGCCTCCACCGGTGGCATGTTCAACAACTACGCGATAGTCCAGGGCGTCGACCACATCGTTCCGGTCGACATCTACATCCCCGGCTGCCCGCCCCGGCCTGACATGCTCATTGACGCCATCTTCAAGCTGCGCGCAAAGGAAGTCCAGTGGGCTCCGATCGGTGCCGATCGGATCAAGGCGATTGAGGAGAACGAGGCTGCGGCCCTGGCCGCACCCGCACTGGTTGAGCAGAAGGGACTCATGCGATGACCGAGACCTCTGAGACCACCCCCGCTGGGGAGGTCGTCAACGCATCGGAGACCGCCGCGCTCCAGTTCCCCTTTCTGTCCAAGGTCTTCGTTGACGGTGCCCCTGCCCCGGCTCCGGTGATCGGCGAACGTAAGGGCATGTGGGGTTCGGGTAGCGGTTCCTCGGATACCTCCGGGTTCAACAATATGACTCGCCAGGTGTGCCTGGGTGGCGAGGTAAACGTCCCCTTCGGCGGTTGGTTTGATGCAGTCGCCAATCGGATGGCTGAACTTGTGCCGCATTTTGCCCACCGGGTCACCGTGTGGCGCGACAAGATCACCTTCCATGTCGTTTCCGACAAGCTCGTTGAGCTGTGCAAGGCACTGCGCGACGACGAGGAATTGCGCTTCGAGGTGTGCGTCGGCATGAACGGGGTGCACTATCCCAACGACGTGGATGCTGAATTGCACGCGGTATACATGCTGCTCAGCTACACCCACAACCGGCGCATCTGCCTGGAGGCCAGCTGCCCCGAGGCCGATCCGCACATCCCATCGGTTACCTCGGTGTACCCGATGGTGAATTACCACGAGCGCGAGGCCTACGACATGTTCGGCATCGTCTTCGACGGGCATCCAGGTCTCACCCGCATCCTCATGCCCGACGACTGGGCTGGTCACCCGCAGCGCAAGGACTATCCGCTGGGTGGGGTGCCTATTGAGTACAAGGGTGCGGTCGTCCCCCCGGTCAACGAACGCAGGAGCTACCAGCAATGACTGATACCGTGGGTTTCTCCGCCGACCAGGATCTGTTCGCCGTTCCCGGTGAACCCGCCATTGACCAGGCCTATCTGGCCCAGGGCGGTGACTGGAAGGAGATCATCGAATCGCAACGCGAGCGGGCCGACGAGATCATTGTCGTCAACATGGGGCCGGTGCATCCCTCGACCCATGGCGTGATGCGTCTGGTCATTGAGATGGACGGTGAGACGGTCGTCTCATTGCGCCCGGCGATCGGCTATCTGCACACCGGTATTGAGAAATCGGCCGAATTCCGCACGTGGACTCAGGGCTCTACCTTCGCCACCCGGATGAACTACGTCTCGGGCATTCACAACGAGGCGGTTTTCTCTTTGGCCGTCGACGAATTGCTCGGAATCACCGACCGGATGCCGCGCAGGGCCACCCAGCTTCGGGTGCTGGCCATGGAGACCAACCGCATTGCATCCCACCTCACTGCTGTCGGGGCCAACTGCTTGGAACTCGGTGCCACGTCCCCCCAAGAGGTCGGCCTGCGTGAAAGAGAGCGGTTGCTGGAGTTCACCGAGGCCTGGACTGGCCTGCGGATGAACAACGCCTACATCCGCCCCGGTGGGGTGCAAAACGACCTGCCCACCGATGGCATCGAACTGCTTGACGAGTTGATCAAGCAAATGAAGATCAACATCCCCGAGATCGCCGGGTTCATGCTGGACAATCCCATCTTCAAGCTGCGCACCCAGAACGTGGGCGTGATGGATCTGTCCACCTGCATGATGCTCGGGGCAACCGGTCCGGTACTGCGGGCCGCCGGATATCCATGGGATCTGCGCAAAGCCCAGCCCTATCTCGGTTATGAGCACTACGACTTCGAGGTTTGCTACGAGAAAAGCTGCGATGCTTACGCCCGCTTCAAGATCCGCTGCGACGAGATGATGCAGTCGATCCGCATCGTCGAGCAGGTGCGAGACGAACTCGTCGAATCGGCGGGGGAGCCTTACCGTATCCAGGATCCGGAGCTCGAATGGCCCTCCGACCTCACCGTGGGCGCCGACGGGCAGGGCAACTCTAATGAGCACATCAAGCACATCATGGGTGAATCCATGGAGGCGTTGATCCACCACTTCAAGAAGGTCACCCAGGGCTTCCACGTTCCGGCTGGCCAGGTTTATACCGCCATTGAGGGCCCCTCAGGCGAGTTGGGTATGCACCTGGTCTCCGACGGCGGTACTCGTCCGTACCGGATGCACATGCGCGACCCAGGCTTCCACCACATTCAGACCCTGCCGATCATGTCCGAGGGAGCGATGCTCTCCGATGTGTTCATGGCACTGGCCTCCCTTGACCCGGTGATGGGTGGTGTCGACCGATGATTTCCCAGTTGACAAGGAGCATGAATCGATGAGTGGACACGGATTCGCGTCGCACTACGACGATGCCCAGGCCATCGACTCCATCCGGAAGCCGACCGCGATCACCGAGACCACGATCGCGGAGATGCGTGAGATTATGGCTCGTTACCCCGAGCCACGTTCCGCCCTGCTGCCGATGCTCCATCTCGCCCAGTCCATCGACGGTTGTGTCACCGATGGTGCGGTGAAGATCTGCGCGGATCTGCTGGGTATTTCCGAGGCTCAGGTCAACGGCGTCGCGACCTTCTACACCATGTACAAGCGCCGTGAAGCCGGGGAACACCACATTGGGGTGTGTACCACCTCATTGTGCGCGGTGATGGGCGGCGACGCCCTGATCGACCAGATGAAGGAGAAGCTGGGCATCGATGAGGGGGAGACCACCGCCGACGGGAAGTTCTCCTTGGAGCGCTTGGAATGCAATGCCGCCTGTGACTTCGCTCCGGTGATGATGGTCAACTGGGAGTTCATGGACCAGATGACCCCGGAGAAGGCCGACAAGCTGATCGACGCCTTGGTAGCCGGCCAGGAAGTCCGCGCCACTCGTGGTGCGACGATCACCTCCTTCAAACAGGCCGAACGTGTTCTCGCCGGCTTCCCGGACGGACGGGCCGACGAGGGCCCCTCGGCTGCGGGTGCCTCGCTGGCCGGGCTGGAGATCGCCCGGCAACGCGGGTGGAAGGCACCTGAGGTTCCCCAGACTCCTGCCATCGAAGGGGAGGAACAGTGAGCGTTGACACCCTGACCCCGAACCTGTCGGACAACTGGGACCAATTTGAGTCCTGGAAGCTCGCCAACTACGAAGCCCGGGGCGGCTACAAAGCAGCCCGCAAGGCATTGTTCGAGATGACCTCTGCCGAGATCATTGACGTCGTCAAGGAATCGGGCCTGCGCGGTCGTGGTGGCGCGGGCTTCCCGACCGGCATGAAATGGTCATTCATCCCGCAGGACAACCCGAAACCCAAGTATCTGGTGGTCAACTGCGATGAATCCGAGCCGGGCACCTGCAAGGACGTCCCGATGCTGATGGCCACCCCGCATACCCTGGTCGAGGGCATCATCATCGCGTGCAAGGCGGTGAACTCCCACCAGGCCTTCATCTACGTGCGCGGTGAGGTGCTGCACGTCATCCGCCGCCTGCAGAAGGCCGTCGCCGATGCCTACCAAGCCGGTTACCTTGGCAAGGGGATTTTCGGTTCTGACTACGATCTCGACATCGTGGTCCATTCCGGGGCAGGAGCCTACATCTGTGGTGAAGAGACCGCCCTGCTTGACTCCTTGGAAGGCCGCCGGGGTCAGCCCAGGCTGCGTCCGCCCTTCCCAGCCGTCGCCGGTTTGTACGCATCGCCGACGGTGGTGAACAATGCCGAGTCGATCTCCTCGGTTCCGGCGATCATCAATAACGGTGCCGCTTGGTACAAGCTGATGGGCACCGAGAAGTCCTCGGGGGCGACCATCTACTCGGTCTCCGGGCATGTGATGCGCCCCGGTCAGTACGAAGCCCCGCTGGGTATTACCTACCGGGAGCTGCTCGATTTGGCCGGTGGCATCCGCCCCGGTCACCGACTGAAGTTTTTCACCCCTGGCGGTTCATCTACCCCGATTCTCACCGACCAGCATCTTGACGTGGCCCTCGACTACGAGGGCGTTGCGGCGGCGGGGTCGATCTTGGGTACCAAGGCCCTGCAGACCTATGACGAGACGGTCTCGGTGGTGCGCACCACGCTGCGCTACACCGAATTCTACAAGCATGAGTCCTGTGGCAAGTGCACCCCCTGTCGTGAGGGATCGTGGTGGCTGGTCCAGACGTTGCGCAATCTCGAAGCCGGCAAGGGCCGGGAGGGCGATGTCGACAAGCTGCTGGATGTCTGCGACAACGTGTCGATGAAATCCTTCTGCACTTTGGCCGATGGCTTTGTGGCCTGCATCACCAGCGCCATCAAGCACTTCCGTGAGGAATTTGAGGCGGGATATCACACCCCGGCGTGGGAGCTGTTCCCTTATGAGAAGAGCGTGTACTTCCCGGATCACCGGGAGAAGATCACGGTGAGTGAGGTGGCTGACCAGTGAGCACCGACGTGAAGACACAGGCCAATCCCGAGTTGGTGACCGCCACCATCGACGGTATTGAGGTCCACGTGCCCAAAGGCACCTTGGTGATCCGTGCCGCCGAGCAGATCGGCATCGAGATCCCGCGCTTTTGCGACCACGAATTGCTCGACCCGGTGGCTGCCTGCCGGGCTTGCATCGTGGAAGTACCTGACGCGGGCAATGGACGTGGGATGAAACCCCAGCCGGCCTGCGCGCTATCCCTGATGCCGGGCATGGTTATTGAGACCGGGGCTAGTTCCGAGAAGGTAGCCAAGCACCAGTCGGGGATGCTGGAGTTCTTGCTGATCAACCACCCGCTTGACTGCCCGATTTGCGACAAGGGCGGTGAATGCCCGCTGCAGAACCAGGCGATGAGCCATGGGCCGGGAGAGTCTCGCTATGAGGGTGTCAAGCGCACCTATCCGAAGCCGGTGAACATTTCTGCCCAGTTGCTGATCGACCGGGAACGCTGCGTGCTGTGCCAGCGCTGTACCCGATTCGGGGCACAGATCTCCGGCGATGACTTTATCTCCCTGGCCGAGCGCGGCGCCTTGTCTCAGATCGTCTCCTACACCGAGCATCCCTACCACTCGGTGTTCTCCGGGAATATCGTTCAGATCTGCCCGGTGGGTGCACTGACCAGCGTCGATTACCGCTTCCAGGCCCGCCCCTTCGACTTGGTGTCGACGGCGACCACCTGTGAGAACTGCGCTGTCGGCTGCGAACTGCGCACCGATCACCGGCACTTCCAGGTGAAACGTCGCTTGGCCGGAAATGATCCACTGGTCAACGAGGAATGGAACTGTGACAAGGGTCGTTTTGGTTTCCGTTCGGGGCACCGCGACGACCGGCTGACCACCCCGCTGGTGCGTCGCGACGGTGCCTTGGTGGCTGCCTCCTGGCCAGAGGCGATCGACGTCGCGGTGCGCGGACTCAAGGCGGCCGGATCCGCGGTGGGCGTGCTGCCCGGCGGACGGCTGACTCTCGAGAACGCCTACGCCTATTCGCGTTTCGCCCGCGTGGTACTCGGCACCAACTCGGTCGACTTCCGCAACCGTGCCTACGGTCTTGAGGAAGCCGATTTCCTTGCAGCTCATGTGGCAGGTCGCGACGTCGAGGACTCGGTCACCCTGGCCGGGTTGGAGAAAGCGAAGAAGATCGTGCTGGTTGGCTTCGCCCCTGAGGACGAGTCACCGGTTACCTTCTTGAGGCTGCGCAAGGCATGGCGCAAGCGCGGGGTAGAGATCATCGACATCGCCCCCTTCGTATCTGATGCCGCCAGGAAGATGGGAGCCCGGACGGTTCTCACTGCCCCTGGAGGTGAGATCGCAGCACTGGCCACGCTCGCCGAAGAACTCGATGCTGACAGCGTGGTGCTCGTTGGTGAGCGCGCCGGATTGGTTCCAGGGTTACTGGGTACTGTCTCCGACCTTGCCGGCAAGGGAGTTCGTTTCGCCTGGATCCCACGCCGGGCAGGGGAGCTAGCTGCGCTGGAGGCCGGACTGCTGCCGGGTCTGTTGCCTGGCTCCCGGCTGGTGTCCGATGCATCCGCCCGCGTCGACCTGCAGGCCGCCTGGGGAGTCGGGAAGCTGCCGGAGGCCGAAGGGCTGGATGCTGCGGGAATCTGGGCCGGGGTGGCTGACGGGTCGGTCAAGGCGCTGGTCACCGGTGGCATCGAACTGGCTGACCTACCCCAGGCCGCTGCCGCCCGCCGGGCGCTGGCCGGTGAGGTCTTCGTCGTCTGCTTGGAGCAGCGGGCCAGCGAACTCACCGAGCACGCTGACGTGGTATTCCCCGTCGCTTTGCTGGAAGAGCAGATCGGCACCTTCATCAACTGGGAGCACCGGCTGCGTGAGGTTGTGGCGGTCAATACCCGCACCGACACCGCGATGACCGATGTCCGGGTGCTGGCTGCCCTGGCCGATGCCATGGGCTCGCAGCTGGGGGTACGCAGCCCTGTCGAGGCCCGTATCGCCTACCACGAGATTGCCGACTGGCAGGGGCTGCGCGGTGACTTCCATCCGACCCCGGCTAACGGAATCACCCCTGGTGAGGGCCTGATACTTGCCGGATGGCGCACCGCTTTGGACGACAGCCGCTGCCTGGATGGCGCGGAGACGGTCCGGGAGACCGCCCCGCCGCCGGTGGCTCGGATGTCTGCGACCACCGCTGCGGCGCTAGACGCGGTGAGCGGCCAGAAAGTGACGATCACCGGCGATGCGGGGCAGATCACCTTGCCGCTGATGATCACTGACCGGATGGTCGACGATGTCGTATGGGTGCCGCTGAACTCCGGCATCCAGGTGATCCCAACAGTCGGGGTCCTCCCCGGGCAACGGGTCCGGGTCAGTCCCGACGAGGCCGCTGGAGGTGTGGCATGACCCCATTGGAAGCCGTCTTCGGCACTGATCCTTGGTGGATCGTCTTGATCAAGGTCATCGGGGTATTCGCCCTGCTGCTGGTGTGGACGATCTTCAACGTCTGGTTTGAGCGGCGCATCCTGGGCAAGATGCAGAACCGCAAGGGCCCCATCATGAACGGTCCCTTTGGTCTTGGGCAGGCCATGGGCGACGGCGTGAAATTGCTACTCAAGGAGGATTTCCGGCCAGCCCGTACCGATGCGGTGGTGTTCTCCGTGGCCCCAGCACTGACTGCAGTGGCGGCCTTCTCGTCGTGGGCAGTCATCCCGCTGGGCGGGACGGTGCGGATGTTTGGTCACGAGACCCACCTGCAGTTGACAGATTTCCCGGTCGCAGCGCTGCTGGTGATGGCCATCGCAGGTGTCGGCTTCTACGGTTTCGTCCTCGCCGGGTGGGCCTCGAATGGTACTTACTCGCTGCTGGGCTCAATGCGTGCAACCGCCCAAGTGATCTCCTACGAGATCGCGATGGGGCTGTCGCTTGTGGCGGTCTTCCTCTACGCATCGACGATGTCCACCTCCGAGATAGTCAAAGCGCAAGGGGTCACGATCTCCATGTTCGGTGTGGATACCCCGCTGCCCAGTTGGTATGGCCTGCTGTTGTTCCCGAGTTTCCTCGTCTACGTCATCGCGATGTTCGGCGAGACCAACCGACAGCCCTTCGATATGCCGGAATGCGAGTCGGAGATCGTCTCGGGCCACATCACTGATTACTCGGGTTTCCGCTACGCCTTGTTCTTCCTCGCTGAGTACATCAACTGTGCGACCGTCTCGGCGGTCTCGGTGACCCTCTTCCTCGGTGGCTATGGGGCCCCGTGGCCATTCAACGGTACCTTCCTCAACGAGGGCTGGTGGACCCTGTTGTGGTTTGTCCTCAAAGTGCAGGCGATGATGTTTTTCTTCTCCTGGGTCCGTGGTTCGCTGCCCCGTGTGCGTTACGACCAGATGATGAGCCTGGGATGGAAGGTTCTCATCCCGGGTTCCCTGGGCTGGATTACCCTTCTCGCTCTCACCCGCGGCTCCTTCATCCATCGCTGGACTTCACCGTTGGTATGGGTCGGGGTCGTCGTAATCATGGTGATTGCGGTGTGGGCGGTCTTCCGGGCCAGTGACGAAGGTGAACCCGCCGTCGTGTCGGTTCCTGCAGCAGCCGGTGAGGTCTTTGATGCCTTCGCCGATGGCTACCCCGTACCCCCGATGCCGGGCACTAATCTCATTGAGGGAGTGGTGGTCCCGGCTTCCGATTCCACAGCACGCACCGCCAGCATGAATGGAGCTGATGTCTGATGGGAGCTTGGTCAGGATTCGGCATCACCTTCCGGACGATGTTCCGGAAGTCCTTTACCCAGGGCTATCCGCAGAAGGGTCAGGAGAAGGTCACTGCCCCGCGCTACCACGGACGCCACCAGCTGAACCGCTGGCCCGACGGCCTAGAGAAGTGCGTCGGCTGTGAGCTGTGTGCCTGGGCTTGCCCGGCCGATGCGATCTACGTCGAGGGCGCGGATAACACATCCGAGGAGCGTTTTTCCCCGGGTGAGCGCTACGGGCGGGTATACCAGATCAACTATCTGCGCTGCATCCTGTGCGGGTACTGCATTGAGGCATGCCCCACCCGTGCACTGACCATGACCAATGAGTTCAAGTTCTCCGACCGGACCCGTGAACTCATGATCTACGAAAAAGACCGGCTTCTCGCCCCGCTGTTGCCGGGCATGGAGGCTCCGCCGCATCCGCGGCGTCTGGGCGACGACGAGAAGGACTACTTCCTCGGTCTGCCGCCCACCGGCCAACTCGACACCCGTGGTCCGGTCACCGCTGGTAAGGAGGCCGAGAAGTGATTCCACTGATCACAGGCCAGGCGGTCGCATTCTGGATCTTCGCGGTGCTCGCCGTGGCAGGTGCCCTGGGAATGATTACCTGCCGCAAGCCCGTGCACTCGGCGCTGTGCCTGGCCGGGATGATGGTTTCCTTGGCCTGCATCTACGCAGCCCTTGATGCACCCTTCCTATTTGTCTCGCAGATCATCGTGTACACCGGTGCGGTGATGATGCTGTTCCTGTTCACGATGATGATCGTTGGCGTCGACACCACCGATTCCATGATCGAAACGATCAAGGGGCATCGCGTCGCATCCTTCCTCATCGCCGCGGGTTTTGGTGTCATGCTGGTCATTGGGGTCGTCCAAGGAGCCGTCGGTGGGGCTGCTGCCGGGCTTGAACAGGCGAACGGCGCGGGCAATGTGCAGGGTATCGCCCGGATCGTCTTCGGTCCCTTCCTGTATCCCTTCCTCGCCACCTCGGCGCTCATCATGATCGCCACCATGGCGGCGATCGTGCTGTCTCACGGCGAGCGTCTGACCCCCAAGCAGGGCCAGATCGAACGTGCCCGGGCGCGCAACGAGGCCTTCATGGCCACCGGCGCCGATCCCGGCCCGATGCCCGCCCCTGGCACCTATGCCCGCAAGAATTCGATCGATCAGCCGGCGCTGCTGCCCGATGGGTCGGTCGCTGCGTCCTCGATCTCCCCGACCCTCAACGTGCGGGGTGTGGCGGTTGTCTCCAATGATGGGCTGCGTTCGGCTCACCGCGCGGCGATCACCCGCTTCGTGGAGGACCGTGACGCGATCATCGGCACGAATACCGCCCAGGCGGTCGCTGAGGAACTGGATGATCTGGCACAGGCGGCTGACGATCAATTGACCACCACCGGCGAAGGAGAGCAGTGATGGATCCCAACGCCTACCTGATCTTGTCGGCCATCCTGTTTACGATCGGTGTGGTCGGATTCCTGACCCGGCGCAATGCCCTGATCGCTTTCATGTCCGCGGAACTGATGCTTAACGCGTCGAACCTCGCGATGGTCACTTTCAGCCATGTCACCGGCAACCTTTACGGTCAGGTCGGCGCCTTCTTCGTGATGGTCGTCGCCGCCGCCGAGGTGGTCGTCGGACTGGCGATCATCATGATCATCTTCAAGACCCGGCGCTCTGCCTCGGTCGACGACCAGAGTCAGCTGAAGTACTGAGGAGCCAAGCGTGTACCCAATGGAAATGGAAATCGTGGATCCGGTGGCTGCCACCGGTATCTTCCAGTTCGCCTGGGCGCTTATCGCCTGGCCACTGCTGGTCACCGCGATCCTGTTGCTCGCAGGAAAGGCCTCCAACTCTTGGGGTCACTTGCTGGGGGTGGCCGGGGCGGTTGGCGACTTCGTGTTGGCTGTGGTGCTGTGGATCCAGATGATCGGCACCGAGGTTCCCAATCGTGCGGTCAAGGTGCCGGTGACGGAGTGGATGACGATTGGCACCATGTCGGTGCGAGCGGATCTGCTGGTAGACCAGTTGTCCATTCTTTTCGCCCTGCTGGTGACTGGCGTCGGCTCGCTGATCTTCTGCTACTCGATCGGCTACATGGCCCACGACCCGAACCGGCGTCGCTTCTTCGCCTACCTGAACCTGTTCATCGCGGCGATGCTTACCTTGGTCCTAGCCGACAACTACGCCCTGCTGTTCATCGGCTGGGAAGGTGTGGGTCTGGCCTCCTATCTGCTCATCTCCTTCTGGCAGCACCGCAACTCCGCTGCGCTGGCAGGCAAGAAGGCCTTCTTGGTCAACCGCGTCGGTGATCTCGGGCTGCTGTGTGCAATGTTCACCATGTTCGCTCTATTCGGTTCGGTGAACTTCAACCAGGTGAACCACGCCATTTCCGGGGCTCCGGCAACGTGGATCACCGCTATCGGGATCTTTCTGCTGGTGGCGGCCTGCGGCAAGTCTGCCCAGGTGCCGCTGCAATCCTGGCTGCTTGACGCTATGGAGGGCCCGACCCCGGTGTCGGCCCTTATCCACGCAGCGACGATGGTCACCGCAGGTGTGTACCTGGTGGTTCGGTCCCACGCCATCTATGAGCTGACCAATGCCGCATCGCTTGCCGTGATGGTCGTCGGCGTCGTTACCCTGCTGGCCGGGGCCTGGGTTGGTTCCACCAAGGATGACATCAAGAAGGTGCTGGCCGGTTCCACGATGTCGCAGATCGGCTACATGATGCTGGCCGCGGGCATCGGCCCAGCCGGTGGGGCCTTCGCGATCTTCCACCTGTTCACCCATGGTTTCTTCAAGGCCAACATGTTCTTGGGCGCAGGTTCGGTGATGCACGCCATGGATGATGACACCGACATGCGTCATTTCGGTGCCTTGCGCAAGGTGATGCCGTGGACCTTCGGCACCTTCGCCATGGGTTATCTGGCCATCATCGGCATCCCGCCGCTGGCCGGTTTCTACTCCAAGGATCACATCGTCGTCGCGGCCTGGGAACGTGGCCCGGTATTCGGGGTACTGGCCATGATCGGTGCCGCGATCACTGCCTTCTACATGACCCGGCTGATGATGATGACCTTCCTTGGAGACAAGAGGTGGGCCGAGGGGATTCATCCCCACGAATCGCCGGCGATCATGGTCGGTCCGCTCGTCGTGCTGGCTATCGGCTCGGCGGTGCTGGGTGTGGTGCTGAACAACGCCATCCAGGTGTGGCTGGCCCCGCCGACAGGTCACCATCCGCACGAACTCGCCTGGTACCACGTGCCATGGCAGGGATGGGCAACTCTCCTGCTGGTCATCCTGGGTGTGGCCGTTGGTTACTTGGTATACCGCCGTCCGATTGCCTTCGATGCACCCGGGAAGGTCAATCCGCTGGTCTACATCGGGCGCAACGACCTGCTGGCCGACAAATTCAACCACTTGGTCTTCGTCCGCGGTGGTGGGGCGCTTGCCTCGGGCATCGCTTTGGTGGACGACGTCATCGTCGACGGTGCGGTCCGATCGCTCGCAGGCGGCACCAAGGGCTTGGGCGGGGTATTGCGCCGCACCCAGACCGGTTATTCGCGCAGTTACGGCCTGACGATGGTGCTGGGTGCGGTCATCATCGCAGCCGTGTTGATCCTCGGCCGGTTGGGCTGAGAGGGGAGCACACCGATGGAGAACATTCCGATGCTCACGATCCTCGGCCTGTTGCCGCTGGTGGGAGCCCTGGTTGCCTTCGGGGTCAAGGGTCGCGCCGGACGCAACGTAGCCTTCGGGTTCTCGTTGCTTACCTTCGCGGTCGGGTTCGCGGTCTTCCATATGTCGCTTCATAGCGACTTAGCCCAGACCGTGGACTGGATTCCACAGATCGGCGCACACTACGCGCTGTCGGTCGACGGGATGGCCCGGGCGATGGTCTTGCTCACCGTCATCCTGACCCCGCTGGTACTCGCCTTCGAGTGGAACAACGACACCCCACACCTGGCGGCCCACAAGACCCCACGGTGGGATGTGAACGTTTTCGGGGCCCTGGCGCTACTTGTCGAGGGTTTCGCCCTGTTCGTGTTCATGTCCGCCGACGTGCTGCTGTTTTACCTATTCTTCGAAGGTTCACTGATCCCGCTGTTCCTGATGATTGTCGGATGGGGTGGGGAGAAACGCCGGGGCGCGGCGCTGAAATTCTTGCTGTTCTCCTTGGCCGGTGGCCTGGTGATGCTGGTGGCCCTGATCGGGGTCTATGCCGCCACCTCCGCGGCGGGCAATCCGACCTTCCTAGTCTCCGAGATCGCCGCGATCGAGATCGATCCCCGCTTGGCCCGGTGGCTGTTCGCCGGTTTCTTCTTCGCCTTCGCGGTGAAGGCCCCGATGGTGCCAGTGCACACTTGGCTGCCCGACACCGCCGAACAGGCCACTCCCGGAACCTCGACGATGCTGGTCGGTGTGCTCGACAAGATCGGCACCTTTGGAATGATCAAGTTCTGTCTGGGACTGTTCGGCGAGGCATCCCAATGGGCCTCCCAGTTGGTCATCATCGTGGCGGTGGTCTCGATCTTCTACGGCGCCTTCATGGCGATCACCTCGAAGAACCTGCTACGCCTAGTCGCCTACACCTCAGTGTCCCATTTCGGTTTCATGGTGTTGGGCATTTTTGCCTTCACCATCACCTCGATCGCAGGTTCGATCTTCTACATGCTCGCCCACGGGTTCTCCTCGGCGGCCATGTTCTTCGTCGTTGGATTCTTGGTGAACCGTCGCGGCTCCGCCGAGATCAGCGATTTCGGCGGGGTTCAGCGGCTCGCCCCGGTGCTGGCCGGAACCTTCTTAGTCTCCGGACTGGCAACCCTGGGCCTGCCGGGCACCGCGAACTTCGCCGGTGAGTTTTCGATCATGGTGGGTGCTTTCCGGGTAATTCCAGTGATGGTCTTCGTCTCAGTGATCGCCACGGTGCTGGCTGGTCTCTACGTGTTGTGGGCCTATCAGCGGGTGTTCACCGGGGAGCCCACCGAGGAGGTCCGGGAGAAGATCACCGATGATCTGGGCGGAAGGGAACGTGCCATCATCGGCGTGCTGATCTTCCTGTTGCTGTTCTTCGGCTTCATTCCCAGATTCGGGGCGAGTGTGTCGGAGAAGACGGCGACCGCCACCATGTCGCAGCTCGGTATCGATGATCCCGTCAACGGGTCGATCGGAGGCAAGTGATGGAAGCCTTTATTCCCGCCGCACCGCTGTTCGTGGTGTTCATCGGCGCCATCATCGGCGTCGCTATGGAAGGCGCGGTTCCCAGGTTGCACCGTCCGACGATCCAGTCCTGGTGGACCGCCCTGGTGATTGTCGCCGCTCTCGGCTGGACCGCCGTGGATTGGAATCGCGGGCAGGGAACATTGAGTGCCAAGGCTTCCTTGGCGATCGACGGCCCGACGTGGGCCGCTTGGGTCCTGCTGCTGTTTTTTGGGTTGCTGTCCCTGCTGCTGTTCGCTGATCACCGGGTCGGTGGCGGGGAGTCCCCGTTCGTCGCATCCGCATCGGCGGTGCCAGCCTCCCAGGCCGAGCGCGATGCCATCGCGGCTCGGCAGGAGCAGACCGAAGTTTATCCGCTGCTGCTGTTCTCCTTGACGGGCATGATGTCCTTCATCGCGGCGAACGACATGATCACGATGTTCGTCTCGCTGGAGATCTTCTCCTTCCCGCTGTATATCCTTGCCTCATTGGCCAGGCGTCGTCGCCTGCTGTCCCAAGAGGCAGCGCTCAAGTATTTCCTGCTGGGTGCTTTGTCCTCGGCCTTGTTCCTCTATGGTCTGGCCCTGCTCTACGGCTTTTCTGGTTCCTTCTTCCTGCGTGACATCGACTCATCCATTACCTCTGGTGCCGGCTCCGAGCCGCTGTTGCTGGCGGGCATGGGGCTGGTGTCGGTGGGCATCTTGTTCAAGCTGGGTGCGGTGCCGTTCCACAACTGGGTACCTGATGTGTACACCGGTTCGCCGACCCCAGTCACCGGGTTCATGGCGATCTGCACCAAGCTAGCGGCCGCTGTGGGTCTACTGCGTATCCTCTACGTCGCCCTCGGCGCGATGCGCTGGGACTGGCAGTTGTACGTCGCGGTGATCGCGGTACTCACCATGCTGGCTGGTGGTCTGATCGGTCTGATGCAGACCGATGTGAAGCGGCTGATGGCCTACTCCTCAATCGCCCATGCAGGTTTCATCCTGACCGGCGTCGTGGGAGCCACCACTGTTATCTCCGGACTGGCTGAGGGACGCATCGGATCGGTTGCCTCGGTGCTGTTCTACTTGGCCGCTTACGGCCTGCCCACCCTGGGTACCTTTGCCATCATCGCCCTGGTACGCCGCTCCGGTGCCGAATCCTCCGGCTTCGATGCTTGGGCAGGGTTGGGGCGCCGTCGACCGGTGCTGGGCGTAGCGATGACGATCTTCCTACTGTCCATGGCAGGCATGCCGCTAACCGGCGGGCTGATCGCCAAGATCATGGTCTTTGCTGCCGCCTGGCAGGGCCATTACCAGTGGCTTGTTGTTGTGGCGGTCGTCGCTTCGCTGGTCACCGCGGGTTTCTACTTCCGGGTCATCTGGGTGCTGTTCGGCGAAGCCCCCAGCGAGCAGACCGCGGTCGTTCAGCCCGGTGCGGGCACGTGGACAGTCATCTGGACCGGGATCATCGGCACCTTTGTGCTGGGTGTCTGCCCGGGACCGCTGCTCGAAGTACTCAACAACGCTGCGGTGTTCCTGCGCTAAGCGCAGGAGAACAGTTCGCGTACCCGTGTGCGGCCTCGTCATTCGGCAGGGGACCAGCGCACGGGTACTGTGCTGTGTGCGGCTTTCTGCACGTGAGCGATGAACGGAGCGACATGACCGACCAGCAATTCGAGACGTTGGTCTCTGACGCTTTGGAGACCTTCGAGAAACGTCTTGATGCGGTGGTGCGCAGCGACAATCCTTTTGTCGACGCTGTAGCCCGGCACACCACGTCAGCCGGAGGAAAGAGATTTCGCCCCGGACTGGTGATCACCGCTGCCCAGCTGTTCGGCGGGGGCGACCCGGAACAGGTGCTGCGGGCTGGATTGGTTGTGGAGCTCACTCATGCCGCATCGTTGTATCACGACGACGTGATGGACGAGGCGGAGTTACGTCGTGGTGTGTCCAGCGCCAACAATGCCTACGGGAACTCCGTGGCCATCTTGGTGGGTGACTTCCTGTTCGCTCGGGCCTCCTCCGAGGTGGCGGCTCTGGGCCCGGTCTACGTCGACCTGCAAGCCCGCACCTTCGCCGAGCTGGTCACTGGACAGATCGCCGAGACGGTCGGCCCCGCCGATGGTGTCGATGCCATTGAGCACCATCTGGCGGTGATCGGCGGCAAAACAGCTTCGCTAATCCGCACTTCGGCACTGTTCGGGGGAATGGTCGCTGGTGCTGATCCGACCCAACTGGATGCGCTAGCCGCCTACGGGTGGGAGATCGGCATGGTCTTCCAGCTCTCCGACGACCTCATCGATGTGATCTCCGACACCGCCGGGAAGACCCCGGGAACAGATCTGCGTGAGGGAATCCCCACCCTACCCACCCTGTTGCTGAGAGCCTCGAACGATCCTGCCGACCGCGCACTGGTTGCTCAGATTGACGACGGTTTGAGCGACGATGCGGTGCTCGCATCGGTGCTTGCCGAGCTTCGGTCGAATAAGGTGATTGATCAGGTGCGGGCTCAGATTGCGGAGCGGGCTGATGCTGCTCGCACCCACCTAGCCCCGCTACCGGATGGCCCCGCCAAGGATGCCCTGGCACAGCTGTGCGACGAGGTGGTGCGTCGCTCGGCCTGAGCGGTTTCTCGCGGATGGGCCAACGGAAAATGCCACGAGGGCCGACCCGTGGCGGGTCGACCCTCGGCGTGATTTGGTACCGGACTGGTCAGGCCTGATCGGCTGGGGCCAAACCGTACTTGTTCGGGCCCGGGCTTCCGGACATGAACAGCATCACCAGGACGATGAGGGAGCCAACAAAGGGGATCAGACCCAACAGGACGAACCAACCGGAGCGATCCTGATCGTGGAAACGACGGACCATAACGGCCAGGTTCGGGATAAAGATGGCCAAGCCGTAGATGCCGGACAGGATGCTGACGGGCGAGGAACCGGTTTCGGACATGGTGAGGCTGGTCAGTGCGCCAAGAACAATACCGATGGCAAAGTTTGCCACAAACCAGACGGCCCACTCACGTTGGGATGCGCGGCCAGTGAAGGTCGCGTACTGCGACAGGGTGCTCTTGAGAGAATCGGTCACGCTCATGTGTTTGTACTCCTTGTGATTGATCTTGTGAAATGAACCTTAGTGACTGGGGGAGGCCACCTTCGAGTTGTTGGCAATCTTGTTGAGGGATCGGTCCGGGAAAAACCGCCAACACCCGGGCGTGATCTGGCCCGAGGGTGGGGGTATCACCAGATACGCACCCGCTGTTGCGGGTCCAACCACATGGCGTCACCGGGGGTGGTACCGAAAGCCTCGTGAAAGGCGTCCAAGTTACGCGGGGTTTGGTTGCAGCGGACTTCATCGGGAGAATGCGGATCGGTAGCGACCCGCTCCCGGGCAGCTTCGGGTCGGGTGATGGATCGCCAGGTCTGCGCCCAGCCGAAGAAGAAGCGCTGGGCACCGGTCATCTGGTTGATCGGTTCTGGTTCCTGGTCGCCGACGGCCAGTCGCCAGGCATCGTAGGCTATCGACAGCCCACCTAGGTCGCCGATGTTCTCCCCGAGGGTCAGTTCCCCGTTCACCTTCACCTCGGGGGCTGCGGTGGGGGATAGCTGCGAGTACTGGTCGACTAAGGCCCCGGTACGAGCCTCGAAAGCGTCGCGGTCCTCGTCGGTCCACCAGTTTCGCAGCCGACCATCGCCGTCACAGGTGGAGCCTTGATCATCGAAGCCATGCCCGATCTCATGGCCGATCACCGCCCCGATCGCCCCGTAATTCACCGCGTCATCGGCCTCGGGGGAGAAGAACGGTGGCTGCAGAATGGCTGCTGGGAAGACGATCTCGTTGCGCAGCGGGTGGTAGTAGGCATTGACCGTCTGTGGGTACATCAACCACTCGTCGGGATCGATGGGGCCGGACAGCTGGGTGATCATGTGATCAAAGGCGAACGAATCAGCGCGCAACACGTTGCCGATCAGGTCATTTTCCGAGATCTCCAGAGCGGAATAATCCCGCCATTTGACGGGGTAGCCGATCTTCGGGGTGAACTTCGCCAGTTTTGCCAAGGCCTCGTCCCGGGTCTGTTTAGTCATCCAGTCCAGGCGGGAGATGGAGATCCGGTATGCCTCGAGAAGATTGTTCACCAACTCGTCAACGCGCGCCTTGGTCGGTGCGGTGAAGTGCCTGGCGACATAGGCCCGCCCGACGGCCTCACCGAGCACCCCCTCCACCAACGAGACGCCTCGCTTCCAGCGCTCCCGAATGACCGGGATGCCCTGCATCGTGCGGCCATTGAAGTCGAAGTTCTGCTCGACGATCTCCTCGGTGAGGTAAGGGGCCAGGGCGTCGACCAGTTGCCAACGGCACAATGCCTTCCAATCGGCCAGCCGTTCGGCGGTCACCAGTCCGGCCACCTGTGGGCCGTAGGTGTGCTGGGCATTGACCACCTCGGCCACCGTAGAAACCGGCAACCGTGCCCCGGTCAGGAAGCGGTCCCAGCATAGCTCGGGGGTGTCAGCGACAAATTGCTCCCAGGTTTGGGGATGATACATCTGCACCATGTCGCGGGTGCGCACCTTGTCCCAGTGACAGGCGGCGATCCTGGTCTCCAGGTCGAAAACTGCTGTGGCCTGAGCAGGGGCATCGGGCACGCCCGCCAGCTCCAGCATTTTCGTTAGGTGGGTGCGGTAGGCGGAGCGGATTTCGGCGTGTTCCTCGGCCCGGTAGTACTCCTCATCGGGCAGCCCGATGCCCGACTGGCCGACGAAGACCAGGTAGCGGGACGGGTCACCGGGATCGGCGTCATTGTCCATGTCGAAAATGCCGCCTACCCCGTGACGAGTAGCCCATCCCCAGTACTCAGCCAAGTCACCTATCGAATCGATCGCGTCGATGCGCTTGAACGGTGCGGCCAGCGGGGTGATCCCGGCTGCCTCGATGGCCTTGGTGTCCATGAAAGATGCGTAGAGGTCGGCGATGCGTCTGGCGTCCGGGTCATCTGTGACCTGTGCGGAATCCATGACGATCTGCTTGACCGCTTTCTCTGAGGCCTCGCGCAGTTCATGGAAAGAACCCCACGACGGTTTGTCGTCGGGTATCTCGGTGGTGGCAGCCCAAACGCCGTTCACATGCGTGAATAGATCGGTGGCTGGGCTGACGGTATTGTCGAAGGAGTTCAGGTCCAAGGCTTCATGGCTCATCGAGCCCACGTTACCTGCCCTTCCGAATCGCCTGTTCAGGTGGCCCAGGCGATCTGCAGCTGGTCGGCGCTCTGCACCACCAGGGACGCGGATACCGAGGCGGACACCGAGTTCAGGTTCTGCTCGCCGTTGGTGGATCCATCGGTGTAGGTGAACGACACCGAGAACTTCAGCAGCACCGACATCTGGCCTCTGCTTGGATCCCTGGAGTCCAGGGCCGGAGGAGCATTGGAGAAGGGGTCATTGGCCAAGGACCAGCGTACCGACGATGGGTCATATGGGGTGTTAGTGCCCAGCTGGTTGGGGCAGCCGGTGGGGGTGAGGGTCTTGGCCGCCAGACAACTGTTCAGTGCGGCCGATGCGGCTTGGATCAGGGCTGTGCGGCCCTGCTCGGTGATCATCGGGGTGAGGGAACGCTGCACCTGGGCATCGAATTCCAGGTTCGTGATGGTCAGGGAGTTGTCGGCTGGATAGTCGATGAATGGCAATCCGCTGGTCACGGTGTAATGGCCGGGGAGCAGTTGGACAGTGTTAGAGGTGAGGACCACCCCGTTCAACACGATCGGCATGCTGTCGTCGGCGGGACTGGCCAGGGTGATCTCTACCGTGGAATGGGACAGCTGCCACGACCCAGTACTATCGCGCACCACCCTGATCTGGGTATCCACCTGCTGGTCACCTAGTCGGTAGTGGGCTTCAATCGAGGTGGCGTTGTCCGGGGCATTGGGCACCCTGATGTCGGTGATCGGGTGGGTCTGCAGGGAACGAGCATAGGCCTCCTGAGTGATGATCGAGGTATTGCTGGTTCCTGTCGCTCCCAGCGACATGGCGAGCTGGGTATTGCCCTCGGACAGGGCCTGCAGGTATTCACGCACCAACTGGTCGGCTCGTGCGAATCGTGGACCGGTGCTTCCGGATTGGGAGATCTGGGTCTCGGGGGGCGGGGCCGGATGGTGCAGATAGGTGACGTAGGCCCATCCAGCAAGCACCGCCACCAGGACAGTGGCGACTACCAAGGTGGCCATCCGTTTCCAGTTGATTGGTGGGGTCTCTTGCTCCACGACCTCGACGGGGGCCACGTAGCGGTTGACCGGGCGGGCATAGCCACCAACTCGGGGCACCCCAGAGATCCAACTGGGTGTGGTGGTGCCGGTGTCGGTGTTGCGGCTGGCGGGCGTGGAAATGGAGCCGGGATCGCCGGACGGGACCGTGATACTGGACGGGGATGTGACGCTGGTGGGGGTGGTGGGAGTTTCGCGCAGCACTGTTGCGTCGTCGTTGAGTTCCTGCTGGATCGAGAAGGGCTGGACGTGGGCGGACAAGGACTGCTGCGGCTGGGCTGGGTTCTGATGCTGGGCGGGAACCGGCTTTTGGGGTGGGGTGATGCGTTGATCTGGGCTTGTCTGCTGGGCCGGGATCACCGGCTGTGACTGGCCCGGATGAGGCATTGAGGTTGGGGTGTCCCGGATGACCGTGGATTCTTCGTCATCAGGATTCCATCGCCGGGATGGGATGCTCCGGGGCGGGCGCAGCACCGTTGCGTCGGGATCTTCTGGCGGCTCACCCACGGCAACTCCTCCGGTCTCAGTGCACCTGCCACGTGTCCTCCCCGGCTAGCAGGCGCTGGATCGATTCATCGGTCGATGCTCCATTGTTGCTCATGGCGGTGTCCACTTGGGCTCGCGCCATGTCATCAAAACTAGGCCGATCTACCTGACGTAGCACCCCGATGGGAGCCCGACGGATGATTCCGGTGTCGGTCAGCCGGGACAAACCAAAGGCCAGGGTCGGATCGAGGCGGTGGGCGTCGTGCACCAGCACCGACTCCATGCCGACTTCATCGACCGGTGCCACAACCAACTCGCCATCGCTGGCGCGCACTACCCCGAGCCTGCTTGAAGCCGAGAGAATCGGGCGGTTGTGCTCCAGCAACAGGAAACCCTCTGCATCCTCGGCGTGCAGGGAATCGTAGGCGCCATCGTTGAATATCGAGCAGTTCTGGTAGATCTCCACGAACGACGCACCTCTGTGCGCGAAGGCTGCCCGGATCGTCTCGGTGAGATGGGTTTTGTCGGAGTCGGTGGTGCGGGCCACGAAACTGGCCTCCGCGCCCAGGGCCAGCGACAACGGGTTCAGCGGAGTGTCAACGGTGCCTGTGGGTGAGGACTTGGTGATCTTGCCAAGTTCCGAAGTGGGGGAGTATTGGCCCTTGGTAAGCCCGTAGATGCGGTTGTTGAACATCAGTACCGTGATGTTGGGGTTGCGCCGCATGGTGTGGATGAAATGATTTCCACCGATCGACAACGCATCACCGTCGCCGGTGACCACCATCACCGCTAGATCGGGTCTGGTGATCGTCAACCCGGTGGCGATGGTCAGCGCCCGGCCGTGGATGGAATGCATCCCGTAGGTGCCGACGTAGTAGGGGAACCGCCCCGAGCAGCCGATACCGGACAGCACCACCGTGTTCTCCCGGGCAATGCCGAGTTGCGGCAGCAGCCCCTGGACCGCAGCGAGAATTGTGTAGTCGCCGCAGCCCGGGCACCACTTCACCTCTTGACTCGATATGAAATCCTTGCGGGCCAGTTCGGTGCTGGGTGCGGGTACCAAGGACAGGCCGTTCATCGTGTTGTCTCCTTGATCTCGTGAACCAGGTGATCGGTGAGTTCCCCGACCGGCAAGGGCATCCCTCGCACCCGTGACCAGCACCGTGCATCGACTAGATAGACGGAACGCAGCAGCATGGTCAGCTGACCGAGGTTCATTTCCGGAACGATCACCTTCTGGTAGCCGTGCAAGATTTCCCCCAGATTCGCCGGCATCGGATGGAGATGACGCAGGTGCACCTTGGCGATGGCATGGCCTTGTTCGCGGACCCGGCGCACCGCGGCGGTAATCGAGCCCCATGTGGAGCCCCAGCCAACAATCAATACCCGGGCTGAACCTGAGGGGTCGTCGACCACCGCATCGGCCACCGGGATGCGGGCGATGTGCTCTGCCCTGATGCGCACCATGGTGTCGTGGTTGTCGGCGTCATAGGACACACTGCCGCTGCGGTCGGATTTCTCCAGTCCACCGATGCGGTGCTCCAGCCTGGGGGTGCCGGGGACGGCCCACGGTCGGTCCAGGGTTTCGGGATCACGCAGATAGGGCAGGAAAGTGCCGTCGGGGGAATTCGGGGTGGTGGCAAAACCGACGTTGATCGGTTCCATTTCCTTGACCGAGGGGATCGCCCAGGGTTCGGCGCCATTGGATAGATAGCCGTCGGAGAGCACCACCACCGGAGTGCGGTGGGTCAGTGCGATCCGGGCGGCCTCAATGGCCACATCAAAGCAATCGGCGGGGGAGCGGGGGGCCAGCACCGGCAGCGGCGATTCGCCGTTGCGGCCGAACAGAGCCTGTAGCAGATCGGTCTGCTCGGTCTTGGTCGGCATCCCGGTCGACGGCCCGGCGCGCTGCACATCGACAACGACCAGCGGCAGCTCGGTCATCACTGCCAGATTGAGCATCTCTTGTTTCAGGGCGAAACCTGGTCCAGACGTCGTAGTGACTCCCAAGGCACCGCCGAAGGAGGCTCCCAAAGCTGCGCCGATGGCCGCGATCTCGTCTTCGGCCTGGAAGGTCTGCACACCATGGGATTTCATCCGTGACAATTGGTGCAGCAGATCGGAGGCCGGAGTGATCGGGTAGGAGCCCAGGAACAACGGCACCTTCGCCAGGTGGGCTGCCGTCACCAGCCCCAAGGATAGAGCATGGGAACCCGCGATCTGCCGATAACATCCGGCTGGTACCTCGGCCGGATCCACCTCGTAGCGCACGGCGAATATCTCGGTGGTGTCGCCGTGGTTCCATCCGGCACGCAAGGCCGCAGTGTTGGCGTCGCGGATCTGCGGTTTGTCGGCAAATTTCGCCGCAATCCACTCCAGGGTTGGGGTCAATTCGCGGGAGTAGAGCCAGGAGACTAGCCCCAGCGCGAACATGTTGCGGGTGCGGGAGACCGCCTTGCGGCCCAGTCCGAAATCGGCCACCGCCAGTTTTGTGGCCACGGTCAGGTCGAGGCTGACCACCTGGTAGGAGCCCAGGCTGCCATCGTCCAGCGGATTAACCTGGTAACCCGCACGGGTGAGATTGCGTTTGGTGAACTGGGATTCGTCGATGATCACCACGCCCCCTCGCTTGAGGGAACTCAGATGCACCTTCAACGCTGCCGGGTTCATCGCGACCAAGGCATCCAGTTCTTCGCCGGGGGTGACGATATCGCGGTCGGCGAAGTGCACCTGAAAGGAAGACACCCCGCCCAGCGATCCCTGGGGGGCCCGGATCTCGGCCGGGAAATCCGGCAGGGTGGCTATGTCATTGCCCTGGTGAGCAGCGTCGGCACCGAAGCGGTCGCCAGTCAGTTGCATACCGTCCCCGGAGTCGCCGGCAAATCGTACAACCGCCCGGCTGACATGCTCGGCCACGGCGACCTCCTATGAATGTTCAACTACATATGGGATGCGAAAATAACCTATCCCGCCCTCGGAGCCCTACAAAGATGGATCGGAGCGTGGTTGTCGGTTGTTTGCCTACGAGAGCGCGGATGACCACTGGGAACACCCGTGACGACGCCCCGGAATGCGTGCGAGGTTCAGCTGCCAGCGTAGGCTCGTGCCATGACCTCGGCTCCTTCTCCGCCTCCCTGGTGGCGTGTGCAGTGGGATGCCGTCGTTGAGGCATGGTCGGTGCGGATTGTGCGCCGTGGCCTGATCGGCACCGCACTCATCACCCTGGGAGCCCTTTCGCCTGCATATCTACCACGCAATTCAGCGCTGTGGCATATCCAGGACAAGGTAGGTGGGTGGCCCTCTCAGCTTGGGGGAACCCTGGTCACCATGCTCGGGCTGGTCCTGCTGCTCGACGCCTGGCTGAGGTTGCGGCCGCGTTCCGGAGCGGTTGCGGGCGAGGTGCATGCTTATCTGCACGTGCGGCACTGGGCCGTTTTGCTGATCTGGGGATTGCCCTTCTTCTTCGCCCCGCCGATCTTCTCCCACGACGCCTACTCCTATGCTGCCCAGGGCTGGATGGTGCACAACGGCATCAACCCCTACGAGGTGGGTCCGGCTGTGCTACCCGGAGCTTTCGCCGACCAAGTCTCCTGGGTGTGGCGTGACACCCCGGCTCCCTACGGCCCGCTGGCCCTGCAGCTCCAGCACATGATCGTCGACCTATCAGGTTTCCGCCCCTATGCTTCGGCGGTCATGATGCGTCTTTTGGCCCTGTTTGGGGTCGGGATCATTGGCTTGCTGGTTCCCCGCATCGCAGAACGTCGCGGGGCCGATGTCGCCAAGGCTGCTTGGTTCGCCACCCTCAACCCGATCCTGATTATCGACTTCATCGGTGGGACCCACAACGACTGTCTGATGATGGCCTTCGTCATTGCAGGCTTGTGGGCGACCGGTCTTCCTAAACGCCCGATCACCATGCGCGGACGCAGCTTCAACCCGCATCGCTGGGGATCGCTGTGGTGGATTCCTGGGGCAGTGCTTGTCGGATTGGGGGCTGCGATCAAACAGCCCGCCTTCATGGCAGCTTACGCCCTCCCGTTGGTCGTCCATCCGTGGCTGTCGTGGCGGATCAAGGAGGTGGCTGTTGTCATTTTGCGTTCGGTGATCAGCATCGCGGTGTCTATCGGAACCTTTGTGGTGGTCTCAATGGCCACCGGGTTGGGATTCGGCTGGCTGAATGCGGTCAACGTTCCCGGCAAGGTGATCACCATCGCTCCTTTTACAGTGCTTGGACAGGGGGCACAGTTGGTGCTCAACCACTTCGGAGCCGATCCGACCGGCTGGGCGGCCATCACCGCGGCCCGTACCTTCGGGGTTGTTTTCGCCGCGGTGGTCGTCGCGTTGATGGCGGTGACCGTGGCCCGTCGCCACCCGATGCGTTTCCTGTCCATCGGCTACCTGGTGGTAGCCCTGTCCCTGCCTGCGGTGCGGTCCTGGTACATCCTGTGGGGTGGGCTGCTGCTGCCGTTGACCAATCCGTCGAGACGGATGTATCAAATCGCCACCTGGGTGACCATCGTGCTGCTCTGCTACAACGGCATCAACATGGCCTGGCGCAACAATGTGATGGCCTTGGGTATCGCCGCGGCTGCCGGACTGTGGTGGCTGACCAGCGTGCACCTGCGCTCCTCCCGTCGGCGCCGCGTAGGACGGGAACTCCCGGAATCCCTGTTTGACGATATGGAAGGTAAGCGATGAACGACGAGATCTGTTTCGAGGTTCGCGATGGCGTGGGCCGGGTGGTCCTCAATCGACCCAGGCGGATCAATGCCCTCAACCGGGCGATGATCGATGCATTGAGCGTCCAACTGGAACGGTGGGCTAACGACCCGGGAGTGCAGGAGATCACCATTGCAGGGGCGGGGGAACGAGGTTTTTGCGCCGGAGCCGACATCAAGGTGCTGCGCGACCTGATCATTGCTGGCCGCCCCGAAGAGTGTTTCGGATTCCTGGCCGCCGAATACGCAGTCGACGCCTTGATTGCCAACTACGACAAAGCGATCACCTCCTACCTGACCGGAATCTCGATGGGTGGGGGGCTGGGTATCGGCATGCATAACACCCGCAGGATCGGCGAAGTGGGCACCCGGATGGCGATGCCGGAGACGGCTATCGGCTTGTGGCCCGATGTCGGGATGTGCTGGGAACTGTCCCGTACTCCGGGGCGTGTCGGCGAATACCTGGCGATGAGCGGCGAAAGTATCGATGGCGCCTCGGCGCTTTGGGCCGGATTACTCGACGAATGCCGCGGCGCCGATCCCGGGACCAGTGCTCTGGCCAAGGCCGCATGGTGGATCGACGAATGCTTCGGGCTCGAGGAACCGACGACAATCATCGAATCCCTGACCCAGCATCCGGATCCGCAGGCCCGGGCGGCCGCGCAGACCATCTCCCAACGCTGTCCGATGTCGGTGGCTGTGGCGTTGCGCGCGGTGCGCAATGCCCGCCACGCCCCCGACGTGGCGACGGTGCTCGCCCAGGACCTGCGCCTGGCCGAGGCAATCACCGCCAATCCCGCGGATTTCATTGAGGGCGTGCGGGCGAAGATGGTCGACAAGGACGAATCGCCCCGCTGGCGTCATGCATCGCTGGCCGAGGTGGACCCTGCGGAGGTCATCGCCTGGGTTGGGTGAATCGCCTGACCGGCGTGGTCTGGGGCGCTCAGATCGCGTAGTTGACGACCACCGCAGCGTGGTCGGAGATGCGGTCGTCGTAGCTGTCCTCCCGGTCCACGTGGGCAGAAACCGCCGACTTCGCCAGGGCGGGGGAAGCCAGGTGATAGTCGATGCGCCAACCGGTGTCATTAGCGAAGGCCTGGCCCCGCCAACTCCACCACGAATAGGGGCCGTCGCTTTGTGGGTGCAGCGATCTGGTGACGTCGACTAGGGTGCGTGGGTTGATCACCGTCGACAACCATTCACGTTCTTCGGGAAGGAAGCCGGAGGTCTTCTGGTTGGAGCGCCAGTTCTTCAGGTCAAGATTGGTGTGGGCGATATTGAAGTCGCCCACGACCAAGAATTCGCGCCCTTTCCGGTTCGCATCCCGTCGTGCCCGGTCTAGTTGTTTAGCGAAACCGTTCAGGAAGGCCATCTTCGCGTCATAACGACCCTGCACCTTCTCGTCACCGGGGGCGAGTAGCGGGGAATCACCTTTTGGCACATACACGCAGGCAATGGTGAGTGGAGCCTCGGCCAGATCCACCTCTATGTAGCGTCCGTGGGTACGAAACACGGTCAGCTCCCGGGCGAGTGCAGGCACCAGGGTCTGGACGGTGGCCGATCCGCTGGGGGCGAAAGTGACGGCCGCCCCGCTCCAGGAACGTACCTCGACAGGTGGGGTGCGGGTGAGCAGGGCCACACCGTTGCGCCCGGCCAACTCCCCGGGATCATAGGTGGCATATCGGTCGCACCAGACTCCCTCGGGCAGGTCAGCGATCCGGCAGCGCACCTCCTGGAGACCTACGACGTCGTAATTGCGTTCGGACAGCCACGTTGCGAAACCACGCCGATGGGCGGCTCGGATGCCGTTGACATTGTGTGATGCGATGTGCATGCTCCGACGATAGCCCGGCACCCGAACGGCGCCGGGCATGCAAAAGTGGTGTACTGGTGCAGGTATTCCTGAGGAGAGGCCACGATGAGCAGAACTACCAGCACCACCACGGTTCGCCTGCACGAACTGTGGTCCGCTGCGATTCTGGTGCTTCTCGGGATCATGATCGGTGTTCTGGTGGTCACCGGACAACTCAACAATTATCTGCGCCCGGCCTTCTCGCCGCTGCTGGCCGTGACCGGCGTGGTGCTCCTGGGATTAGGAATCTGGAGTGCGGTCGCCACCATCCGCCAGCCGGGTCCGTGGCATCTGGGACAAGGACACCCGGATCAACGGCACTCGCCGATACGTCGCACCTCGTGGATGCTGCTCGTCCCAGTGCTACTGGTGGTGTTGGTGGCCCCCGATCCGCTGGGCAGTGCCCTACTCACCTCGCAGGCAGCTGGGGGCTCCGAGGAGACCTCCACGACTACCACCCGTCGTCCCCGGGCCAGAATCCAGTCACCCTCCGCCAGACCCCGCAATCCCGGCGGGACCGTTGTCTACCCTCCCTTGTCACAGACCGGCATCAATGAGATGACCCTTGAGGAGTTGGTGCTGCGCCACACCGAGGGTGATCCGGCAGCTTTGGAGGGCCGAACGGTGAGCGTCATCGGTTTCGCCAGCCTTGATCCGAAGACGGGTTGGCGATTGGGGCGATTCAGGATCGTCTGCTGCGCCGCGGATGCGATCGGCTATCGAGCCCAGCTGCGTGGGACCAGTGATCTCGTCGATGACCAGTGGTACCAGGTCACCGGGGTTGTCGACACCACCGGTGCGCTGCCGGCCATCCAGGTCACCTCATTGAACGCCATCGACCAACCTGTGACCCCCTATCTGTGAGCCGACGATGAGTATCCGCCGATCGCCCGGTGACCCCACCACGCCTGTACCATCCCTGCCTGCCGGCTGGTGGGGGCCAGTGGTGATGCTGGTGCTGGGTGCCGTTCTGGTTGCTGGGCAGCAACTCCGTGGGCCGGTTCTGAGTCTCGACGGAATCGCCGAGGCCTGGGCCGCGATCACCATCGCGATTGCGGTGCAGGCACTGCCCTTCTTGGTGCTGGGGGTTGTGGTATCCGGAATCATCTCCGTGGTGCTACCTGAATCGCTGGTACGCCGGATGACACCTCGCAGCCAGTTCGTCGCCGTGCCAGCAGTGGCTGCCTGCGGAATGCTGCTGCCCGGCTGTGAATGTGGCTCGGTGCCGGTCAGCCAATCCCTGGTGCGGCGTGGGGTACCGGATGCCGCAGCCCTGGCCTTCCTGCTCGCCAGCCCGGCAATCAATCCAATTGTCCTAGTCTCCACGGCCGTGGCCTTCAGCGGAACCCCGGCGATGGTCTGGGCCAGATTCATCGCGAGCCTGGCCGCCGCGGTACTCGTTGGCTGGGCTTGGATTGCCTTCGGGGGACTGAAGGGGCTGGAGTCCCACGACGCCCACGAACACCATGGCTTGGATCGCGCGGAACGATTCCGCGTCTCGGTGGTCCATGATGTGATGAGTGCCGGTGGTTTCCTGGTCATCGGCGCGATTGTTGCTGGTTTCGTCAAGGTGGCGGTACCCACCGCCTGGTTCGACGCCCTGAACGGCACACCGTTGTTGGGCGTGCTCGTCATGGCACTGTTGGCGGTGGTGCTGAGTTTGTGCTCGGAGGCCGATGCCTTCGTCGCAGCCTCCTTCGTCCAGGTCTCGCCTACCGCGCAACTGGTCTTCCTAGTGGTCGGTCCGATGATCGATATCAAACTGATAGCGATGCAGTACGGGGCTTGGGGTGCAGGATTCGTTGCTCGCTTTGTCCCCATCACCTTGGTCGTGGCGATCGTCGCCGCATCGGTGGTGGGCACCGTGCTACTCGGTTGAGCATTGCCGACGCGGCTAGGCTTGGTTCATGGCATCGAGCTCTGCTCCACGTTTCCGCTCCCGGGCGATCATCACCGCACTGATCGCCTGGTGGTCGGCCGTCGTGCTGGGGGCTGTTGGTTGGCGGCTGATCGATGCTGGGCTGGAGGGCTCTGATGGGCTTATCCGAGTAGGCGTGTGGGGGCTAGGTTTGGCCGCCTTGGGTGCGGTCATCGGCTGGGGCGCATCCATCGGTGCGGTGCTCAACGACGTGGGCCGCGTCCGGGCCGGGGCCTGGTGCCTGGTCGCTATGCCGATCGTCGCCCTGCTCTTCGGTTGGGCGGCGATCTCATCGGCGATGATTGACCCATCGAAGCCCCTGGGGGGGCTGTGGCTGGTAGTCAGCGGCATCCTGCTGTTCGTCGCCACCCTGCTGGTGATTCCCCCAGAGCGGCTCGGACACTAGGGGGAGCGGTGGAGATCGAGACGATCGGGATTGGTGGGACGATCCGGCTAGGACAGTTCCTCAAGTATGCGAACATCGCCGAATCCGGGGCGCACGCCAAGGAGATTCTTGAGGAGGGCCTGGTGGCGGTCGATGGGCAGCCTGAGAAGCGCAGAGGGCGTCAACTGCACGGCGGTGAACTCGTCGAGGTCGGCGACCCGGTGTGGGTCCGGGTCCAGGTCCAGCTGAACTCCTGCTGATGTCCCCAATCCGATGATGCGGGCTACTGTCAGCGAAGTTGCGGCACTACGAACTGCTCATAATCGGCCAGCCTGATCCTTCCCACGTCATCCCGACCAGCAGGTTCACCGGTAGTTCGTGAACTGCACTGCGAAGTCGTAGTCTTGCTCCTTGATCAGGCGCTGCACCGCTTGAAGGTCGTCGCGCTTCTTTGAGGAGATGCGCAACTCGTCGCCTTGGATTTGTGCTTTGACTCCCTTGGGACCCTCGTCGCGGATCAGCTTGGAGATCTTCTTGGCGTCTGCTTGAGAGATACCGTTTTGCATTGTCGCGGTCATCTTCCACAGCTTGCCCGAGAGTTTCGGATCGGATGCGTGGACGGACTTCAGGTCGATACCGCGACGTACCAGTTTGGACTGGAAGACGTCCCACACCGCCTTCACCCGTTCCTCGCCGGAGGCCTGCATGGCGATCTCCTCGCCGGACCACTCGATCCGGGCGTCGGTGCCCTTGAAGTCGAAGCGTTGACCCACCTCGCGGGCAGCCTGGTTGAGTGCGTTGTCGACCTCCTGCCGGTCGACCTTGGAAACGATGTCGAAGGAGGAATCAGAAGCCATGATCCCATCCTGCCAGTCGCACCGACGAAGGTTCCAGCCAGGCCTGGAAGATCAATGGGTGGGATTTTCGCGTGAGAGCCTGGTCTGCTATGTTCTTCAACGCTGGTTCGACAGCGCGGCAGCTTGCCCGAGTGGCCAAAGGGAGCGGTCTGTAAAACCGTCGGCTCAGCCTACGATGGTTCGAATCCATCAGCTGCCACCACACGAGGGCCTCGCCAACACCTTCTTGGCGAGGCCCTTTATCGTGTCCGGGTCAGTCTGTGTAGTACGGGGTGGTGGCCAGCAGCTTGGCGATCTGGGCCGCTAGATCGGCGTTGCGCCGGTAAAGCTCGGTATTGACCCGCCAGGCCTCACCGCCGGTGACCGATTCCAAGGTGGCGAGCAGCACTTGGGTCTCGTCGGCCCCGGCAGGCATGGTTTCTGCAGCGATGACCAGGGCTTTTGACATGTGCTCGGCGAAATCTTCGATCTGCATCGATTCGGGGATCGGGTTCGAGATGAGCAGTGCTTGACCGAGCCCCAGTTCATCGCGGGCTTTAGCGACGTCGGCGATCTCTCGGGCTGAATCCACCCGGTGATCGGTCTTGTAGCCCGAATCAGTGACGTAGAACCCGGCGAAAGCATCCGAGCGATAACCGAGTACCGGCACCGCAAGGGTCTCCAGGCGCTGCAGGGTGCCGGGAACATCCAACATGGGACGCACACCGGAGGTGACCAGCACAATCGGGTGATCGGCCAGTGCAGTCAGATCGCTGGATTCCTGGAGGATGGTGTCCACCGAATGGGTCTGGTGCACCCCACCCAGTCCGGTAGTTGCGCATACCTTGATGCCCACTTGGTGGGCCAGGTGTACTGCAGCTGCCAGGGAAACCCCGCCGGTGAGCCCCTTGGCCTTCGCGAAGGGTAGATCACGGACAGTGATCCGGTGCATGTCCTCCGCGCCTGCCAGGTGCTCCAGTTCCTCAGCAGTCAGCCCGATAACTGCCTCCCCTTTGATCATCCCGATGGTTGCTGGGACGCACTGGGCATCGTGGAGCTCGCGTTCGATTCCTAGGGCGATGTGCAGGTTCAGCGGGCGCGGCAGGGCATGGGTGATCATGCCGGTTTCCAAGCCGACGACCGGTTCCCCATGGTCGAGGGCGTCACGGACCAGTGGGCTGAAGCGGATGCTCATGGTTCCTCCATCGCTCGGACTTTCCTGCACAGGTGGGCGTCCACTAGATTGTGACCCGCGACCGGAGCAGGCAGTAGGGCTGCGATGGTCTGGCGGACAGATTTTGTACTACGGGATTCATCCGCTATGTTTATTCGTCGGCTGGCCCCGATAGCTCAGGTGGTAGAGCGCGTCCTTGGTAAGGACGAGGTCGGCGGTTCAAATCCGCCTCGGGGCTCGGTTGATCCGGGAATAGATCGCCACCGCAGCGGTTACAAGCCCGGGTCGATGCCATGGCGGGATAGCTCAGGCGGTAGAGCAAGCGGCTCATAATCGCTGTGTCACGGGTTCGAGTCCCGTTCCCGCTACGAAGAACACCGGGCACAAGTTGGAGAGAGACCATAATGGCAAAGAAGTCGGCGGACATTCGTCCCAAGATCACTTTGGCGTGCACCGAGTGCAAGGACCGCAACTACATCACCAAGAAGAACCGTCGCAACACGCCGGATCGTCTCGAGGTCATGAAGTTCTGCAAGCGCGAGAACAAGCACACCCTGCACCGCGAGACCCGCTGATCGGGCACGACTGAATCTTTTGATCGGGGCCACCTCAGGGTGGTCCCGATTGCTTTGCATACGATGCTTATGCGGGATTGGTAGCGTTGCGGAGTGCCCATAAACGCAGAACATGCCGGTCGCAGGTATCCGGCCACGAAGCCCTACCTAGTGACCTCCGCGCGGATCGCCGAGTTCGCGGCGGCCATCGGCGATGACAACCCCGCCTATACCGGGGAAGAGCCGATTGCCCCGCCCACCTTCTCCACCCTCATCGCGGCCCAAGCCTGGGGGGCATTGTTCGATGACCCGGAGCTTGAGATCTCCCTGCACCGCACGATGCACGCCGACCAGCGTTTCCGGATCACCCGGTCACTGCGCACCGGCGATCTGGTCAGCGCCACGGCCACCATCGAGAAGGTGCGGATACGTGGGAATACTGAGATGATCACCGTTGATGTCGCTTTGACCGGTGCCGACGGTGAGGATCTCGGCTCGGCGATATCACAGCTCATCCACAACAGGCAGGCATCATGATCCCGGCAGGCATGAGGTGGGCTTCCAGCTTCCACCGATCACCATTCCCATCACCCGCACTACCGTGGTGCGCTATGCCGGGGCATCGACCGACTTCAACCCGATCCATTACTCGGACCATGCCGCCCGGGAACTCGGTTTTGAGCAGGTGGTTGCTCATGGGATGCTCACCATGGCTGCTGCGTTGCGCGTCGTCACCGATTGGGTGGGCGACCCTGACGAGGTGAGCGAGTATTTCGTGCGCTTCATCAACCCGGTTCTGGTACCCGACGACGCAATGGGTGCCCGCCTGGAGGTGTCTGGGACAGTGACCGCGGTCGACGACAAACGGGTGACGATCTCGATTGAGGCCACCTGTGCCGGTCAGAAGATTCTGGGGGCTGCTAAGGCCGTCGTACGGAGGAGCAATGGCTGATCAATCGATTCCCCAGGATGACGAAACTACCGTCGCAGCATGTCATGCCGAATGGCTCTCCCAGTCGATCGGGCTCCCCGGGAACCAGGATTCCCGCAAGCTGGCACACCACACCACTTTCGGTATTGGCGGGCCTGCTGCTGAACTGGTGCGGGCCACCACGACTTCTGAGATCGTGGATGCGGTGCGTGACGCCGATGAGAGCGGGATGCCGCTTATGGTGCTCTCCGGTGGCTCCAATGTGCTGATCGCCGATGAGGGTTTTGACGGCCGGGTGGTGCTCGTCGACAATCATGGCCTGGATGCCGAGGTCTCTTCCTGCGGCGGAGCCCTGGTCCGGGCCGCAGCAGGGGAGCGATGGGATGATTTCGTCGCGCACACCATTGACTGCGAATGGGCCGGGATTGAGGCGCTAAGCGGGATCCCCGGCCTGGTTGGTGCCACGCCGGTCCAAAACGTCGGGGCCTACGGTCAGGAGGTCGCCCAGACCATCGCACGGGTGCGCACCTGGGATCGGAAGGCGGGGGAATACCGCACATTCACTGCTGACCAATGCGGTTTTTCCTATCGCGATTCGATCTTCAAGTGCTCACGCGCTCAGAGCGAGCCCACCGGACGCTATGTGGTGGTCGAGGTATGGTTCCAGTTCGTCAACGCATCCCGCTCAATGCCCATCGGCTACTCCCAGCTGGCCGCTCACCTCGGTGCTGGGATAGGTGACCGGGTGGATGCCAGGGAAGTTCGCGAGGCCGTCTTGGAATTGCGCAGGTCTAAGGGGATGGTCCACGACCCTACCGATCCCGACACCCGTTCGGCAGGCTCCTTCTTCACCAATCCGATCGTTCCGGCTGGAGTCGCCGATGCCTTGCCATCCGAGGCCCCGAGGTTCCCCATCGGCGACGGACGAGTCAAGTCCTCGGCAGCATGGTTGATTGACCATGCCGGGTTTGGAAAAGGTTTTCCGGGAGCTGGTGCCGCTCGGCTCAGTTCTAAGCATGTGCTCGCCTTGACAAACCATGACCACGCGAGTGCGGCCCAGGTCGCGAAACTGGCTCGCACGGTTCGTGACGGGGTGAAGAACCGATTCGGGGTGGAGTTGGTGCCCGAGCCGGTCATCGTCGGGCTGACGATCTGAGACCGCGCCGATCGATTGATACCTCTCACGCTCAACGTGGTCGCTGGGTGCCCGTGAACAGAGTAGGGACGGCGCGATGCGTTGGGCTCAGCGGATCATGCGTACCGCGGCAATGGCGTCGGCAACCTTAGCCAGGTTGGTGTCGTTGAGTCCGGCAATGCAGATGCGGCCGGCATCGGTGCCGTAGACCCCATGATCGGTGCGCAGGGCTCGCATCTGGTCGGCGGTCAGCCCGGTGTAAGAGAACATGCCGCGCTGGACGACGACGTGTCCCATGTCATCGATTCCCCTGGCTTGCAACTCGGTAAGCAGGGCCGTGCGCATGGCCTTGATTCGCTCCCGCATGGTAGCCAGTTCGGCGTGCCAGTCTGTGCGAAGTTCCTCATCGCTCAGGACGGTCGCGGCCACCAGGGCGCCGAAGATGGGCGGATTGGAGTAATTGGTGCGGATCACGATCTTGAGCCTGGAGCGTAGCCGTTCGGCTTCGGCGGCATCGGCGCAGACCACCGACAGGGCACCCACCCGCTGCCCGTAAAGAGTCAGCGACTTGGAAAAAGAGGTGGCCACTAGGAAATTATCCAGTTTTCCGGCGCACAACCGCACCAGGAAGGCATCCTCGGCCAGCCCCTCGGCGAATCCCTGATAGGCCATGTCGCAGAAGGCGACCAGATCGCGCTCGGCAATGATATCGACCACCTTGGCCCACTGCTCGTGGTCCAGGTCGTAGCCGGTCGGGTTGTGGCAGCAGGCATGCAGGACGACGATGGTGCCTGCTTCGGCATCCCGTAGATCGGCCAGCATCCCTTCGACGTCCACGCCGCGGTTGGTGGCGTCGTAGTAGCGGTAGGTGCCCACCTCGAAACCGGCCCGGGCGAACAGGGCCTGGTGGTTCTCCCAGGAGGGATCGGAGACCAACACCTTGGCGCCGGGGGCCACCTCGTGCAGCATGTCAGCACCCAAGCGCAGGGCACCGGTGCCGCCCAGGGCCTCGACTGTCACTACGCGCTTGTCGGCGAGCAGCGGGGAATCGGCGCAGAAGACGAGTTCTCGCACCTGGTCTAGGTAGTCGCCGAGCCCGTCGATGGGTAGGTAGGCGTGTGGTGCGTGAATGGCGGCGATTCGGTCGGCGGCCTTGGCGACGCAACCCAGTAGCAACAGCTTGCCCTCACCGTCGAGGTAAACCCCCACCCCGAGGTTCACCTTGCCAGTACGCTCATCGGCCTTGAAGGCTTCAGTGACCCCGAGAATCGGGTCCGCAGGTGCTTGGGTCAGTTCACTGAACAGGGTCATATCCGTTGCCTTTCGCTCAGCGCACAAGGCTACCGGTTTTCCATTGTGTGTCCGAACCGGGTATGCTTCGGGTCTTGGTGGCTTCACCGCGGCTCCTGCATGTGCAGGATCGCGATGTTGCCAGCGAAGGGCAATAGCTCAATTGGCAGAGCAGCGGTCTCCAAAACCGCAGGTTGGGGGTTCAAGTCCCTCTTGCCCTGCGAACCCGAGTTGAAGTGCGAGGCACTGGTCGGGATGCAGGAGAGGTCCCAGGGGTCATGGCTGGGACTGCTCGGTTCAAAGCATGACACCGGTGAAGGGGCACACGTGGTTGACGAGATCAAGCCTTCGGGCAATGAGGACGACGAGATGACCTCGTCGACCCCAGAGATCAAGGAACCAGCCGAGGAAGCAGCCACCACCGAGTCGTCGGCTCCCGCTGCCCCTAAGCGCAATCGCACGACCGCTCCGGTCCGCAAGGGTCGCCCGACCCCCAAGCAGTCTGCGGCCGTCAAGGTCGAGAAAACCCCCCGTATTGGACCGGTGACGTTTGCCAAGCAATCCATTGATGAACTGAAGAAGGTCAACTGGCCCACGCGCTCCACGCTGAGCCAGTACTTCGTCGTGGTCTTGGTGTTCGTGTTGGTCCTCATGGCCCTCGTGTCCGGTCTTGATGCACTGTTCGGCTGGCTGTTGCTTAAGTGGCTCGGCTGATCGGTCCCCAAGGAGAACCATGTCCACTGATTCCAACGAATTCGAGCAGGAAGACCGGGTCGAGATCGACCTGAATGCCGCCTTCGGGGACACCCCCGAAACCAGTGACGATGCAGGCATCAACTTGGATTTCGCCGACTTCGACACCGAAGAGACCACGGAGTCCGGCCCCGAGCTCAACCTTGAGGTCCTCGCCGACGACGACACCGGCGAACAGGACTCGGATGTTCCGGAGGCCGACGAGGCCTTGGAGAAGGCCCTTGAGGAATTGCGTGCCGATCTGCGGTCGAAGCCCGGCGATTGGTATGTCGTGCACACCTACTCCGGCATGGAGAACAGGGTCAAGCAGAACATCGACGCCCGCGTCGTGGCGCTGAACCTTGAGGACTACATCTTCGAATCCCTGGTGCCAATCGAGGAAGCCGTCGAGATTCGCAAGGGCGAGAAGAAGAATGTCACCCGCACCTTCATGCCCAGCTACGTGCTGGTGCGCATGGAACTGACCGACGAATCCTGGTCTGCGGTGCGGCACACCGCATCGGTTACCGGCTTCGTGGGGCACGCGAACCAGCCCGTTCCACTGTCTCTTGAAGAGGTCGAGGGGATGCTCACCCCGATGGTCGCCGCGAGGGTAGCCGCCGAGTCCCAGGCCCCAGCTGCCAGGCGTCGTAAGAAGATCGAGGTCGTTGACTACGCAGTGGGGGATTCGGTCACCGTCGTGGATGGTCCCTTCGCAGGGGTGCACGCCACGCTCACTGAGATCAACCTGCACAACCAGCGTGTGAAGGCCATGGTCGAGATCCTGGGTCGCGAGACCCCGGTGGATCTGACCTTCGCCCAGATCCAGAAGGTCAGCTGATGCCGGATCTGCCTCATCCTGTCGTGGTGGGGGACGTCGCTCGAACTGCCGTATGAGCGACGTCGTCAGCAACAAACACATCAATCGATAAGGACCCGATAATGCCTCCCAAGAAGAAGGTAGCGGCGATCGTCAAGGTCGCCATCCAGGCTGGCGCAGCCACGCCGGCTCCGCCCGTTGGCACCGCCCTTGGCCCGCACGGCATCAACATCATGGAATTCGTGAAGGCGTACAACGCCCAAACCGAGGCCATGCGTGGAACCGTTGTCCCGGCCGAGATCACGATCTACGAGGACCGCACGTTCTCGTTCATTACCAAGACTCCGCCTGCCGCCGAGCTGATCAAGAAGGCCGCCGGTGTGGCCAAGGGCTCTGGCAAGCCGAATAGGGAGAAGGTCGCCAAGATCACCGCAGCCCAGGTGCGCGAGATCGCCGAGACCAAGATGCCCGATCTCAACGCCAATGACGTTGAATCGGCGATGAAGATCGTCGAGGGTACTGCCCGCTCCATGGGTGTCACCGTCGAGTGACGCTCCCGGGTGCACCTGCACCCAGCCACCTAAGTGGCAATCGAAGAACGATCCTGGCAGGGCAGATGCCCGTACCAGAACTGGTGGATCGGCCCGCGAGGCTGACATGGAAGGAACCAGAACATGAAGCACTCCAAGCGCTACCGCGCATCGGCTGAGCTGCGTGACGGCAACCAGCTCTACACTGCCGAACAGGCTCTCGAGATCATCAAGCAGTTCCCCACCGGGGGATTCGACGAGTCCGTCGAGGTCTCTATGCGGCTGGGTGTTGACCCACGCAAGGCCGACCAGATGATCCGCGGCACGGTCAACCTCCCCAATGGCACTGGCAAGACGGCACGGGTCCTCGTCTTCGCTCAGGGTGCCAAGGCGACCGAGGCTCTGGAGGCCGGCGCCGACGAGGTCGGCGGTGACGAGCTCATCGAGAAGGTGGCCGGTGGCTACTTGGACTTCGACACCGTCGTGGCGACTCCAGATCTGATGGGCAAGGTTGGCCGTCTCGGTCGCGTGCTCGGTCCCCGCGGTCTCATGCCGAATCCGAAGACCGGCACCGTGACCATGGATGTCGCCAAGGCAGTCGGCGATATCAAGGGTGGCAAGATCGATTTCCGGGTCGATCGAAACGCTAACCTGCAGTTCATCATTGGCAAGGCCTCGTTCTCCGCGAAGGCCTTGCTGGAGAACTACACCGCAGCCCTTGAGGAGGTCGCCCGTCTCAAGCCGAACACCTCTAAGGGCCGCTACATTCGCAAGATCACCGTGTCCACCACCATGGGCCCCGGCGTCCAGATCGACGCTGCTGCCAAGCTCGGTGAGAACGTATAGTTCCCGCGTAATCGCTGCTCCGCGCCCCCGGCCACCTGGCCGGGGGCGCGGTTTTTCCATCCTCCGGTCACTGCTGATACCGCCTTCACAAGGTGAGGGAGTTTCCGGCCAGGTTCATTTGGGATCATCAGATGGTCGTAACCTACGGATGCGTAACCAAGCGTGTAGCATGACAGCCATGGTTTATCGAGGACGTCCGGATACTCCTGCCACTCAGGCCGTCCGTGAGATGCGGGATTTTGTTCTCGCCCACACCTACGATTTCGATGCTGTGTGTGCGGGCTTTCGCTGGCCCCAGTTGGAGCAGTTCAATTTCGGTCTCGACTGGTTCGACGTCGTGGCAGGGGAGCATCCTGACCGGGTGGCCGTCAAGATCGTCGAGGATGATCTCAGCTGGTCGCAGTGGACCTACGGGCAACTCGCCGAGCGCTCCAACCGAGTGGCGAACTGGCTGGTGGGTCTCGGTATGAACAGGGGCGACCGGATCATCGTCATGCTGCACAACACCATCGAGTTGTGGGAAGTCCTGCTCGGGGTGACGAAGATGGGCGGGGTTGCCATTCCCACTTCGACCCTGCTGAACCCCGAGGACCTCGCTTGGCGTGTCGAGACGGCCGGTGTCGGTTTCACCGTCTGTGCTGGTGATTTGGCCCACAAATTGGCCGACATCAATCCGCGGGTCACCCGCATCGGCATTGGGGTACGTGCTGAGGGCTGGGTTGATTATGCAGAAGTCGATGAGGCGCCTGCAGAATTCATTCCCGAAGGTCCCACCCCGGCGAAAGATCCCTGCCTACTCTATTTCACCTCGGGAACCACCTCACGCCCAAAGCTGGTTGAACACTCCCATGTGAGTTACCCCGTCGGGCACCTGTCGACTATGTACTGGCTTGGGGTGCGCCCCGGTGACGTGCACCTGAACATCTCTTCGCCCGGATGGGGCAAGCACGCCTGGAGCAATTTCTATAGCCCCTTCCTGGCCCAGGCGACGGTCTTTATCTTCAACTATTCCCGGTTCAATGCCGATACCCTCATGCGGATCATGGACTCCCACGAGGTCTCCAGCTTCTGTGCCCCGCCCACTGTGTGGCGGATGCTCATCCAGGCCGACCTGACCAGACTTTCCCATCCGCCCAGAGAAATCGTTGGGGCGGGGGAAGCGCTCAATCCCGAGGTCATCGAGAAGGTGCGCGCTGCCTGGAAGAACACCATTCGCGACGGCTACGGTCAAACAGAGATCACCTGTGCGATCGGCAATGGTCCGGGCGAACCCATCAAGCTCGGTGCGATGGGCCGACCGACACCCGGTTATGCGGTGGTGCTCGTTGACCCAGATTCCGGTGAACTGGTCACCGGGATAGGGGAGGGGGAGATTTGCCTGGATCTCAGCGTTCCGACGATCGCTTTGATGAATGGCTACTACCACGACCAGGCGCTGACCGATGAGGCGTGCCGCGATGGTTATTACCATACTGGTGACCTCGCATCCCGGGATGCCGACGGCTACCTCACCTATATCGGGCGGGCTGATGACGTATTCAAGGCCTCCGATTACAAGATCTCGCCTTTCGAACTCGAATCAGTGATGATGATGCATGATGCGGTGGCGGAATGTGCCGTCGTAGCCAGCCCGGACGAGGTCCGTGGGGCGGTGCCCAAAGCCTTCGTCCATCTGCGGCAGGGTCTGCAGGCCGGTCCGGATGTGGCCCGTTCGCTGTTCGCCCACAGCACCCAGCACCTCAATGGCTATCAGTTGGTGCGCATCATCGAATTCGTCGAGGAGCTACCGAAGACAATTTCGGCGAAGATCCGTCGGGTAGTTCTGCGCAACAACGAGGCCGACCGGGTGGCTTCCGGGGACTCCACCGGGCAGTACTTCCACCGCGACTATCGCTGAGGGCCGATCGCTCCCAGTCTGTCCCGATGTCCGGGCTGGGGGCTTCGAGCCCCTGCCCGGGTTGGGCGGTTGTTTCCCACGGGATGGCCACGCCCAGAGCAATCCCGCAAAATACCGGGTGAAAGTGGTGTTGGGGCGCGATTTTGTCCTGCTAGTCAGGGGGACTACAGTTGGTCGGGCCGAAGACCGTTGGTGACGATGTCTGAATGCCCACTGGGTGCCAGCGCAGGTGATGGAACAGATCCGCATGGGTCGCCCCGGTCGCCTGAGTCCGGGGATTTTTCTTTCCCGCATCGCCTCCGGTGTCGTCGGCGTCCAAGAGAAGTGGGAAGGAGACCCAATGGCGAGGGCCGACAAGGCAGCAGCTGTTGCGCAGCTGACTGAGAGGTTCAGCAGCTCGAATGCAGTCGTGCTGACCGAGTACCGCGAACTCACCGTCAAGGATCTGAGGGACCTCCGTCGGAGCCTTGGTGAGGACGCCACCTACGCCGTTGCGAAGAACACTCTTGCCCTTATCGCCTCCCGCCAGGCTGGTGTCGAAGGTCTTGACGACCAGCTGACCGGCCCGACCGCGTTCGCCTTCATCTCTGGCGACGTGGCCCAGGTGGCCAAGGGCCTGCGTGATTTCGCAAAGGCCAATCCGCTTCTGATCATCAAGGGTGGTGTGTTCGAGGGACGTATTCTCGACGCAGACCAGGTCAAGAAACTCGCCGACCTTGAGTCGCGCGAGGTTCTGCTGGCCAAACTGGCCGGTGCTATGAAGGCGTCGCTCTCGACTGCCGTCGGCACTTTCGCCGCCCCACTCACCCAAGCCGCCCAGCTGCTGGGTGCCTTGGAGACCAAGGCTGCTGCAGACCCCTCGGTCATTGCAGGGGCCGGATCTGCCGATCAGAAGTCTGACGCTGCCGCTGATGCGGACAGCACTGTCTCGGCCGAGGCCGAGAACGCCGCAAACGCGGCATCCAAGGCAGCCGATGCTGCTGAGGCCACCACTGACGCGGCGGCTGACGCTGCATCGAACGAGTAAGGAAGGACGCCCATCATGGCGAAGCTGAGCACTGAGGAACTGCTGGAGCAGTTCAAGGAAATGACCCTGACCGAGCTCTCCGAGTTCGTGAAGGCCTTCGAGGACCTCTTCGACGTCAAGGCTGCCGCTCCGGTTGCCGTTCCCGCCGCCGCCCCGGCTGCTGCTGCCGGGGCCGAGGCCGAGGCTGCCGAGGAGAAGGATTCCTTCGACGTCGTCCTTGAGTCTGCTGGCGACAAGAAGATTGGCGTCATCAAGGCCGTTCGTGGCCTGACCTCGCTGGGCCTGAAGGAGGCCAAGGACCTCGTCGAGTCCGCCCCGAAGCCGGTTCTGGAGGGCGTTAAGAAGGACGAGGCTGAGAAGGCCAAGGAGGCTCTTGAGGCCGAGGGTGCCACTGTAACCCTCAAGTGATCTGTGATCGCTGACCGTCGGATCCATTGAGATCCGGTGGCTCATGGGCGGGTCGCACGCAACACGCTTCTACCGGTTCGGACTGTTGATCCGGATGAATGGGAGCGGTTCAGTGCGGCCCGCCCGTCGTATCCTGGACGGATGCTGTATGCGTGGGCACCCCGGGGTAGCATCGGTGCTGCTGCTTGACGGGAACGATGCTGTTGAGGCAGTGTGCTTCCCGGCGCAGGTGCGTTCCGGTGTTGTGCAACCGGCTTGCTTTGCTTGCCATGGTCTTCTAATGTGTCTTTTTGCCCTTGGCGTTTGGCGACCCATGATTTGACATGGGTCGTTTGCCATGCTTTCAACTGGCGAGTTCTGGAAGGACCACATCTTGGCCACCTCGCGCACTGCGTCGAAGAACACCAACGTCATCTCCAACAGCGGCCGCATCTCCTTCGCGAAGATCGCCGAACCGCTGGAGGTCCCGAATCTACTGGATCTCCAGATCGACTCCTTCAATTGGTTGATCGGCAGCGATGCCTGGAAGGCGAAGACCGAACAGGCCCTCGCCGAAGGGCGCACCGATATCAATACCCGTTCGGGTCTGGAGGAGATTTTCGAGGAGATCTCCCCGATTGAGGATTTCAACCAGACGATGTCGCTGAGCTTCCGCGACCATCGTTTCGAGGAGCCCAAGCACACCATCAACGAGTGCAAGGAGCGCGACACCACCTACGCAGCGCCGCTGTTCGTCACCGCCGAGTTCATGAACAACGAGACCGGTGAGATCAAATCACAGACGGTGTTCATCGGCGACTTCCCGCTGATGACAGACAAAGGCACCTTCGTGGTCTCCGGAACCGAGCGTGTCGTGGTTTCGCAACTTGTGCGTTCCCCGGGCGTCTACTTCGAGCAGACTCCCGACAAGTCCTCCGACAAGGACATCTTCACCTGCAAGGTGATTCCTTCGCGTGGCGCATGGCTGGAATTTGAAATCGACAAGCGTGACCAGGTCGGGGTGCGGCTGGACCGCAAGCGCAAGCAGTCGGTCACCGTACTACTCAAGGCATTGGGCTGGAGCGAGGATCGCATCCTGGAGCGCTTCGGGGAGTATGAGTCGGTGCGGCTGACCCTGGAGAAGGATTCGGTCACCACCCAGGACGAGGCGTTGCTCGACATCTACCGTAAATTGCGTCCGGGTGAGCCGCCGGCGCGCGAGGCGGCCGAGCAGCTGCTTACCAACTATTATTTCAACCCGAAGCGTTACGACCTGGCCAAGGTTGGCCGGTACAAGATCAACCAGAAGTTGGGTCTGAATCTGCCTTTCGACACCCAGGTGTTGACCATCGACGACATCGCCGCTGCCATTGAGTACGTCTGCGCCCTGCACGAAGGCCGCACTGAACTTGAATGTGCCGATGGTCCTTCGGTGATCGTCGAGCCCGATGACATCGACCATTTCGGTAACCGTCGCCTGCGTACCGTCGGTGAGTTGGTCCAGAACCAGCTGCGCACGGGCCTGGGGCGCATGGAGCGGGTGGTCCGTGATCGCATGACCACGCAGGAGGTCGACGCGATCACCCCGCAGACCTTGATCAACATCCGACCGGTGACCGCGGCCCTCAAGGAGTTCTTCGGAACCTCCCAGCTGTCGCAGTTCATGGATCAGAACAATCCGTTGGCCGAGCTTGCTCACAAACGGCGGCTGTCGGCCTTGGGACCCGGTGGTCTATCCCGTGACCGTGCTGGTATGGAAGTCCGCGACGTTCACCCCTCGCACTACGGACGCATGTGCCCGATTGAGACCCCTGAAGGTCCGAACATCGGTCTGATCGGCAATATGGCTTCTTTTGCGCGGGTCAATGCTTTCGGGTTCATCGAAACCCCGTACCGCAAGGTCGTCAATGGCAGGGTCACTGATCAGATTGACTACCTCACCGCATCAGAAGAGGATCGCTACAACATCGCCCAGGCCAACTCCGCCCTGGATGAGGCGGGCAATTTCGTCGACGACCGGGTCGTGGTGCGCGTGCGCTTCGGCGATGTAGATGCCGTTCCCGCATCCGAGGTGGGCTACATGGATGTGTCCCCGCGCCAGATGGTGTCGGTGGGTACCGCGCTCATCCCCTTCCTGGAACACGACGATGCATCCCGTGCGTTGATGGGTGCCAACATGCAACGCCAGGCCGTGCCGCTGGTGCGTTCCGAAGCCCCTTACGTGGGCACCGGCATGGAGTACCGTGCCGCGGTCGATGTCGGCGATGTCACCTTGGCCCGCAAGGCGGGTGTCATCACCTCGGTATCCGCCGATCTCATCGAGACCGCGAACGACGACGGCACATACGATGTCTTCCGGCTTGAGAAGTTCCGTCGCTCCAATGCGGGCACCTGCGTCAACCAGCGACCGATGGTGCGCCCTGGCGACCGCGTTGATGTGGGCACCCCACTGGCCGACGGTCCCTGTACTGACAACGCGGAATTGGCTTTGGGCCGCAACCTGTTGGTGGCCTTTATGCCCTGGGAGGGTCTGAACTACGAGGATGCGATCATCCTCAATCAGCGGATTGTCTCCGAAGACATCCTCACCTCGATCCACATTGAGGAGCACGAGATTGATGCTCGTGACACCAAGCTGGGTCCCGAGGAGATCACCCGGGACATCCCGAACGTCTCCGACGACATGCTGGCCGATCTCGACGAGCGCGGCATCATCCGCATTGGTGCCGAGGTCGGCCCCGGTGACATCCTCGTTGGCAAGGTTACTCCGAAGGGTGAGACCGAATTGACCCCCGAGGAGCGTCTGCTGCGTGCCATCTTTGGTGAGAAGGCCCGCGAGGTGCGTGACACCTCGATGAAGGTGCCCCACGGTGAATCCGGCACCGTCATTGGCGTGCGTCTGTTCGACCGCGATGAGGACGGTGACGAGCTGTCTCCCGGGGTCAACCAGATGGTGCGGGTCTATGTCGCCCAAAAGCGCAAGGTGCAGGTGGGTGACAAGCTTGCTGGCCGTCACGGTAACAAGGGTGTCATCTCGAAGATCCTGCCTGCCGAGGATATGCCCTTCCTCCCGGACGGCACCCCGGTCGACATCATCCTCAACCCGCTGGGTGTTCCTTCCCGGATGAACATCGGCCAGGTGCTGGAGATGCATCTGGGGTGGATCGCCCATTCGGGCTGGGACATCACCGAAGCTACCGGCGAATGGGCTGACCGGCTGCGTGGAGTCGGGCTGGCCAAGGTGGCCCCCGAGTCGCGGCTGGCCACCCCGGTCTTCGACGGCGCCGATGACGCCGAGATCGACGGTCTGCTGGCCCACGGCCTGCCGAACCGCGATGGTGAGCGGATGGTCAACGCCGAGGGCAAAGCAACTCTCTTCGACGGCCGCACCGGTCTGCCTTTCCCGGAGAAGGTCGGCGTTGGTTATGTCTACATGCTGAAGCTGCACCACTTGGTCGACGATAAGATCCACGCCCGTTCCACCGGCCCGTACTCAATGATCACCCAGCAACCGCTGGGCGGTAAGGCGCAGTTCGGCGGTCAGCGCTTCGGCGAGATGGAGGTGTGGGCCCTGGAAGCCTATGGTGCGGCCTGGACCCTGCAGGAGATGCTCACCATCAAGTCCGATGACGTGCCCGGTCGCGTCAAGGTCTACGAGGCGATCGTCAAGGGAGAGAACATCCCCGAACCTGGCATCCCGGAATCCTTCAAGGTGCTGGTCAAGGAGATGAAATCGCTGTGCCTGAATGTCGAGGTGCTCAGTTCCGATGGCTCAGTCGTGGAGCTGCGGGACTCGGAGGATGACTACCGTTCCGCCGAGGATCTGGGCATCGACCTGTCACGTCGCCCCGGTAGCGACTCTTTCGCCATCGTCGAAGAAGTCTGATCACAGACTCCCTGAGAACACACCTTTTCGACCCAATTAGGGAGACAACAAGTGCTGGATGTCAACACCTATGATCAGCTCCGGATCGGCCTGGCAACCGCCGATCAGATCCGGGAGTGGTCCTTCGGCGAGGTGAAGAAGCCGGAGACCATCAACTATCGAACCCTCAAACCCGAGCGCGATGGTTTGTTCTGCGAGAAGATCTTCGGCCCCACCCGGGACTGGGAGTGCTACTGCGGAAAGTACAAGCGGGTCCGTTTCAAGGGCATCGTGTGTGAGCGCTGTGGCGTCGAGGTGACCCGGTCCAATGTACGGCGTGAGCGGATGGGGCACATCGAGTTAGCCGCCCCGGTAACCCACATCTGGTACTTCAAGGGCGTTCCCTCGAGGCTCGGCTATCTGCTCGACGTCGCCCCCAAGGACCTGGAGAAGGTCATCTACTTCGCGGCCTACATGATCACCGAGGTTGACGAGGAGGCCCGGCACAACGACCTATCCTCTCTGGAAGCCAAGGTGGGTGTTGAGCGTTCCCAGATCGAGAAGCGCCTGGACGCCGACATTGAGGCTCGCACCCTCAAATTGGAGGAGGACCTCGCGGCCCTGGAGACCGAGGGAGCTGCCGCCGATGTGCGCAAGAAGGTGCGCGACGGTGCTGAGAAGGAGATGAAGCAGCGTCGTGAGCGCGCCAGGCGTGAACTCGACCGCCTGGACATGGTGTGGACCCGTTTCAAGACTCTCAAGGTCCAGGACCTGGAGGGCGACGAGATCCTCTACCGCGAGATGAAGAACCGCTTCGGCAAGTACTTCAAGGGATACATGGGCGCCGAGGCGATCAAGCATCGCCTGGAGGGCTTCGATCTCGCCGCCGAGGCTGAGTCCTTGCGTGAGATCATCAAGACGGGCAAGGGACAGCGCAAGACCCGCGCCCTCAAGCGGCTCAAGGTAGTGCGCGCCTTCCTGGACACCGGTAATTCCCCACTGGGCATGGTACTGGACTGCGTCCCGGTCATCCCGCCGGATCTGCGCCCGATGGTGCAGCTCGACGGTGGCCGCTTCGCGACCTCGGATCTCAACGACCTCTACCGCCGGGTGATCAACCGCAACAACCGCCTGAAGCGCCTACTTGATCTCGGGGCCCCCGAGATCATCGTGAACAATGAGAAGCGGATGCTCCAGGAGGCCGTTGACTCGCTGTTCGACAACGGTCGTCGCGGCCGTCCCGTGTCGGGACCGGGTAATCGCCCGCTGAAGTCGATCTCCGACATGCTCAAGGGGAAGCAGGGCCGTTTCCGCCAGAATCTGCTGGGTAAGCGTGTCGACTACTCTGGTCGTTCGGTGATCGTCGTCGGCCCGCAGCTCAAGTTACATCAGTGCGGTCTGCCCAAGCAGATGGCACTGGAGTTGTTCAAACCCTTCGTCATGAAGCGGCTCGCGGAGCAGAGCTACGCGCAGAACATCAAGTCGGCCAAGCGCATGGTGGAGCGCCAGCGTCCGCAGGTGTGGGATGTCCTGGAGGACGTCATCAAGGAACACCCGGTGCTGCTGAACCGTGCGCCAACCCTGCACCGTCTAGGCATTCAGGCCTTCGAGCCGCTGCTCATTGAGGGCAAGGCAATCCAGTTGCATCCGCTGGTGTGCACCGCTTTCAATGCGGACTTCGACGGTGACCAGATGGCCGTCCATCTGCCACTGAGCGCAGAGGCCCAGGCCGAGGCTCGGGTGCTGATGCTGTCGAGCAATAACATCCTCAAGCCGGCCGATGGTAAACCCGTCGCCTTGCCCTCGCACGAAATGATCATCGGCATGTATTACCTGACGACCGAGCTCGATGGTCTGAAGGGTGAGGGCCGGGTGTTCTCCTCGGTGGACGAGGCCCAGATGGCCTTCGACCTCGGCGAGATCGACATGCGCTCTAAGATCAAGGTACGACTCAATGACATCGTGGCTCCCGTGGGCAAGGAAGACCAGATGCGTCCGGACGGCAGCATCCTGCTGGATACCACCTTGGGTCAGATCACCTTCAATTCGATTCTTCCCGACGACTTCACCTTCATCGACTACCACGTTGGCAAGAAGCAGTTGGGCAACATCGTCAACACCTTGGCGGAGTCCTACCCCAAGACGGTGGTCACCGCGGTGCTCGACAGCATGAAGGATCTCGGCTACCGCTGGGGTACCCGCTCGGGGGTCACCGTATCGATCGGTGACGTGCAGACCCCGGTCGACAAGCCGCAGATCATGGCCTCCTACGATGGCAAGGCCGCCAAGATCGACAAGCTCTATGAGCGTGGTGCGGTAACCGAGGACGAGCGTCGTCAGGAGCTCATCCAGATCTGGACCGACGCCACCTCCGAGCTGACCGACGCGATGGAGAAGAACTTCTCGAAAACCAACCCCATCTACATGATGGTGAATTCGGGTGCTCGAGGAAACATGACCCAGATGCGTCAGATTGCGGCGATGCGTGGCTTGGTAGCCAACCCGAAGGGTGAGATCATCGCGCGCCCGATTAAGTCGAACTTCCGCGAGGGGCTGACCGTTCTGGAGTACTTCATCTCCACTCACGGTGGCCGCAAGGGACAGGCCGACACCGCACTGCGTACCGCCGACTCGGGTTACCTGACTCGTCGTCTGGTGGATGTTTCTCAGGACGTCATTATCCGTGAGGAGGATTGCGGTACCGAACGTGGCTTGGTGAAGATCATCGCCAAGCCTGGCGAGACCGGGGTGCTGCGCATGGTGCCGAACATCGACTCTTCGGTGATCTCCCGTTGTCTGGCCACCGATGCTGTGACTGAAGAAGGTGAGGTGATCGCATCGGCCGGGGCCGATGTCACCGATGAGGTTGTCTCAGCCCTGGTCAAGGCCGGAATCACATCGGTGAAGGTACGTTCGGTGCTTACCTGCGACGCCGCCACCGGTGCCTGCGCAATGTGCTACGGCCGTTCCCTGGCCGCTGGCAAGCTGGTCGACGTCGGTGAAGCAGTGGGTATCCAGGCCGCCCAGTCCATTGGTGAGCCCGGTACCCAGCTGACGATGCGTACCTTCCACACTGGTGGTGTGGCCGGTGACGACATCACCTTGGGTCTGCCGCGAGTTGTCGAGCTCTTCGAGGCCCGTACTCCGAAGGGAAAGGCCCCGATCGCCGAGGCCGACGGTCGGATCAAGATCGAGGATACCGACCGTGGACGCAAGCTGATTATCGTCCGCGACGATGGCCAGGCCGATGTCGAGTACCTCGTTCCGAAGCGGGCCCGCCTGGAATTCGAGGACTCCGACCGGGTACGTCATTCGATCCATGACGGCGACCATGTCCAGGTCGGTGACCAGCTCACCGCGGGCACCATCGACCCGCAGGACGTGCTACGCGTCCAGGGCGTGCGCAAGGTGCAGGAACACTTGGTGGCTGAGGTACAGAAGGTGTATGCCACCCAGGGCGCACCGATCCACGACAAGCACATCGAGATCATCATCCGTCAGATGTTGCGTCGAGTGACGGTCATCGACTCGGGCGACACTGGGATGATGCCTGGCGAGTTGGTGGATCGTTCCACCTATGAGACCCAGAACCGGGTGGCGATCACTGAGGGTGGTCGTCCGGCCGAGGGCCGTCCGGTGCTGATGGGTATCACCAAGGCCTCGCTGGCCACCGATTCCTGGCTGTCGGCTGCTTCCTTCCAGGAGACCACCAAGGTGCTGACTGACGCCGCGATCAACGGCAAGTCGGATCAGCTCATGGGCTTGAAGGAGAATGTGATCCTCGGCAAGCTGATTCCGGCCGGTACCGGTCTCGACCGCTATCGCAACATCCGGGTGGAGCCTACCGCCGATGCTCGCGCTCATGCCTACACGCTGAGCTACGACGCCTTCGATTACGATTTCGGGTCGGGTACTGGTGCCGCGGTTCCGCTGGATGACATGGATTTCCGCGAGATGCGCTGAGCCGCTGCTTCTGAGGGGCCGTCACCACGTGGGCCGTGGGGCGGCCCCTCAAGTCGTCCGGTGCCGAAGAGTCTTTAAGCCTGGGGGCTATGGGTAGCCACAGATGGCGGGCAATTTCCTTTGGCTACGGGAAATATGGTAAAAATACCAGGTGTGAACCTGGACGGCTGCGGACTCCTACGCGTGGAGCATCTGACACGGGTCGTCCTCTGATGAGGATCAAGGACAAAGATGAACAAGGCAATCAGACTAGGTGCCGCGGTGGGCGCTTTGGCTCTTTTGGGTTCCTTCGCAGGAGTCACCTCCGCTAATGCCACGCCGATTCCCTTCGTCAAAGCGGCAGACCCGCAGCAGGGTCCGGAGTTCACCTTCCAGGTTGACGGCTGCTCGGTGGACGAGGGCGCCGCTGAGATCAAGTACCAGATCTGGACCGAGGGTGACGTCGTAGTACCGCTTGAGCACAATACTGTTGCAGCTCCCGCCACCGGGGCCGCCACCATCAACGAGGTGATCTCCCACCCGGGCGATGTCACCATCAAGGTGCAATGCACCTATACCGCCAATGGCGAGGCCGAGGCCGAGCTGTCGGCGGTCACGGTCCAGCGCGGTGTGCTTGATCTGGCTGGTGTGGAAACCGATACCTGGCTCGAGGGCTCGGAGGTCGTCGTGTCGGTTCCGCTGATCGAATTCGATGACAATGTGCTGACTCCCTTCGATCCTGATTCGCAGGTCAAACTTGAGGTAAAAGCTCCCAACGGTGAGATCTCTACCTTCGATCTGAGGGCCACCGCCGAGGGCTACTTGGACGCCAAGCTGGTACTGCCCTACGGCCAGGACGGGGCTTACGAGGTTCTCGCAACCGGTACCCGCAATGGTGCGCCAGCGGTCTTTTTCAACAAGTACTCCTCGGTGGCGAAGAAGGCCGATGATTCCACTCCGGGTACTGTGAACCCCGGCACCATGAACCCTGGCACCGCTGATCCGGGTGTTGCTCCTAAGCCCACCAAGCTGCCGAAGACGGGTAACTGATCCAACCCTCGGGGGTCGTCCACAATAGGTGGACGGCCCCCCGAGTTGCATCATCAGGAGGCTCAGTGCCCACCATCGTGAAATCACCTCACCAGAGTCGGTGGTGGATAGTGCTGGGTGTCATCGCAGTGGCGCTGCTCGCCATGGTGGGGAATCTGGTGATGATCACCGCGAGATTCCAGCGAGTGGATCTTCTCATGCCCGCCAGCGCTGGGCCGCGCACCTGGGTGATCGTGGGCCTCGATGACCGCGCGGCCGCATCATCCGAGATCACCCGGACCACCGGGGAAGCTGACACCCAACCAGGGACCCGGGCTGATGTCATCCTCTTGGTTACCGAGACTCCCCGTGGATTGGTGACTACCGCTATCCCGCGCAATCTGTGGTTCCACTCGAACAGCGCCCAGGACGGGGGAGTGCTCAAGGACCTGGATGCGACCGCCAGACTAGGGGCCCAGTGGCAGGTCTCGCCGCAGACCTTCGTCGATAACATGTGCGTGGGCCTGCGGATCCCAGTCGATCATTTGGTGACCATCGATCTGCAGGGCTTCGTCGATGTGGTTGATGTCTTGGGTGGGGTTGAGGTGGAGGTACCGCGGGCGCTGCGTGATACACAGGTCGATCTCGACGTCCCGGCCGGACGGATACACCTGGATGGGGTGCATGCCCTCAGCTATGTGCGCTCCCGGCTCGGAGAGACCCTCATCGACGGGCAATGGGTTCCGGAGCCGGAGGGGGAGCAGGCACGCCGGGAGCGCCAGGCCCAGCTGTTGTCGGCGGTCCTCGGTAAGGTACGAAAATCTCCGCTCAGCTGGCAGCAGGTTATTTGGCGGGTCTCGCCCCACCTCGGGCTGGCCACCGGTACCGGGATCGACGATCTGATGGATTTGCGTAGCCTGCAACAGGCCACGACCCTGCCCACCGAGCCGAACGGATCCGCCGATGAGATCACCGTCGAGACCCGTCGCCATCTCAGTGAACTCGGCTATCGGTCCTGCTATCTGTGAGACCTCCGCTGCAGGTGGCTTCTGGTTTGGTTGCCTCAAGGACGCGGTCAAGAAGCCGGGCACTACTGCTTCCTGGCCCGGGCGCAACTTCAGCCGGTTGTCGTTCGTATGCATGCAATGTGCAAAAACACTTCCCAATTGTGCACCGCCAAGCGTGGCGTATAGATTTCCACGGCTGGCTCCGGCCTCCCGCAAGAATTTATTCGGTAGAGAATCATCAGTATGACGGGCTTGAGAATGGGATCGTTTTGTGAATTTTCCATGCCTTTAAAAATGTGATCTGAAGATAAAAAGATGGGCTCATTCCGGAAGTGGCCGTCATTGCGAGTGGGGCCGGGTAAGCGGATGACGATGCGGAAGTCCGCACTCAACGCGTTCGTCATTACCTTTGAGGGATGGCGCAAGGACAGCCTCACCAATGAAAACCACCGAACTCATACATTGTTCGCCGGGAAGATCACTGTTCGGCGTGGGACGGTGCCCATCGCGTTCCTCACAATCAGGCGAACCTAGAAACAGCAAAACCGGACAGTCCCCAAGAGAAAACCTTGATCGAGGTGTACACTGCCCGGATGCGTCAGCCCGAAATCATCACGTCCCGTTCCGACCCAGCCATCCAGAGGCTGATGGATATCTCGAAGCCAGCGTTCAAGCCGGGATCGATCATGTTCCTTGAGGATGAGATCCCTGTCCGAGAGGCGATCCTTTCAGGAGCCAAAGTCGTCGAGGTCTATGCAGATGAGAACCACTCGCCGCGAGAACTCATGGAACTCTGCGCATCCCGGAGCGTCCCTTTCAGGTTCATCTCGGCGTCTCTCATGTCGGGCATCTTCAAAGCTGGCCGACGTCCGGATGTCGTGGGGGTCGCCGTTCCTCCGCGGCCCGCGCGACTTGAGCAAATAGACGTGGACTCGGGTGACGTACTGATTCTCGACGGTGTCAGGATCGTTGGCAATATTGGTGCCATTGTGCGGTCGGCTCTGGCCCTGAAGGCATCGGGAGTGGTGCTGTGCGACAGCCAGCTTGCGACGGTGATGGACCGACGGCTGGTTCGGGCCAGCAGAGGCTTCGTGTTCTCGCTTCCCGTCGTGCTTGCTGATGCGGCCGACGTCGTGCGCTGGGCAAAGCCGCGTTGCCGCATTGTACGATTCGCGGCCGATGGTGATGTACCTATCAGCGAATTGACCAGCATCAGGTCCCCGCTTGCATTGGTGTTGGGCAGCGAACTACGAGGCGTGTCCTCGGAACTTGGTGCGGCCGCGGATCTCACCGCATCCATCCAGATGAGGACTGGTGTCGAGTCTCTCAACGTGTCCGTCGCGGCGGGCATCGCGTTGTTTGTCCGGTCCGAGGCCCGGTAATCCCGGTAATGGTGTATTGGGCCCATCTGCGTTGCTCCGGTGGCGGCATCCATCCCTCCAGCGTGGAACCACATGGGCATTGTCGGTAGGAGTCAACGAGACAGTCAGCGTGGGCATCAGTCCGCGTGGCCATCCAAGATGAACAACGCGGGTTTTGACCGAGCTGGGCTAGACAGGTAAAGTGCCTCTGTGCTCGGCTTGCGCCGAGACCATGTGCGTGCCCTGGCGTTGAGCCGGGTTCTCCAAACGTTGCTGGGGGAACCTGACGGCTAAGTGCGGAGTTCGCACGGCGACACCGATTCGATGCCCGGATGACGGTGGTCCGGTCGGAGGATGGCAGGAGTCGCAGCCAGGGAAAGATGACGAATGGTCGCGCCACACGGCGTGCCGAACAACCGGAAAGAGATACCAGCAGGTGCCTACAATCCAGCAGCTGGTCCGCAAGGGCCGCACCGACAAGGCTAGCAAGAATAAGACCCCCGCGCTCAAGGGTTCCCCGCAGCGCCGCGGTGTCTGCACCCGTGTGTACACCACCACCCCCAAGAAGCCGAACTCGGCACTGCGCAAGGTTGCCCGTGTTCGCCTCTCCTCGGGCATTGAGGTCACTGCCTACATCCCCGGCGTCGGCCATAACCTGCAGGAGCACTCGATGGTGCTCGTGCGCGGTGGCCGTGTGAAGGACCTCCCCGGTGTCCGCTACAAGATCGTCCGCGGTGCCCTCGACACCCAGGGTGTTAAGAACCGCAAGCAGGCTCGCAGCCGCTACGGCGCGAAGAAGGAGAAGTAATGCCTCGCAAGGGTCCGGCGCCCAAGCGCCCCGTGATCGCTGATCCGGTCTACGGCACTCCGCTGGTTTCCCAGCTGGTCAGCAAGATCCTGCTGGACGGTAAGAAGACCATCGCGCAGTCCATCGTCTACACCGCCCTTGAGGGTATCCGTGACAAGACCGGTATCGAACCGGTCCAGACCCTCAAGAAGGCTTTGGATAACATCCGTCCGGCCGTTGAGGTCCGCTCCCGTCGTGTCGGTGGCGCCACCTACCAGGTGCCGGTTGAGGTGAAGCCCGCCCGGGCCAACACCTTGGCAATGCGCTGGCTCGTCGGCTACGCCCGCGACCGTCGCGAGAAGACCATGGCCGAGCGCCTGATGAACGAGATCCTGGATGCCTCCAACGGCTTGGGGGCCTCGGTCAAGAAGCGTGAGGACACCCACAAGATGGCAGAGGCCAACCGCGCCTTCGCCCACTACCGCTGGTGATCTGCTGAGGATCGCCCTCATGACTGGGGGCGGTCCTTCGCCATGTCAGCACAACATCGCCTGCAGATGAACCCGCGGTGAACAACGCAGGTCATCCCCAAAAAACCATCAAAGCCCGAGACATTAGGGGATCAAGTGGCTATCGACCTTCAAACCGACCTCAAGATGGTCCGCAACATTGGCATCATGGCCCATATTGATGCCGGCAAGACCACCACCACCGAGCGCATCCTGTACTACACCGGTATCACTCACAAGATTGGTGAGGTACACGACGGTGCCGCCACCATGGACTGGATGGAGCAGGAGCAGGAGCGGGGCATCACCATCACCTCGGCTGCCACTACCTGCTTCTGGAACAACTACCAGATCAACATCATCGATACTCCTGGCCACGTAGATTTCACCGTCGAGGTGGAACGTTCGCTGCGCGTCCTCGACGGTGCCGTCGCCGTCTTCGACGGTGTGGCCGGAGTGGAGCCGCAGTCGATGACCGTGTGGCGTCAGGCATCCAAATACGGCGTCCCACGCATCTGCTACGTCAACAAGCTGGACCGCACAGGTGCCTCCTTCGAGCACTGTGTCAAGACCATCCGCGAGCGGCTGCAGGCTATCCCGGTACTGCTGCAGCTGCCGGTGGGCACCGAGGCGAATTTCCAGGGTGTCGTCGATCTCGTCGAGATGAACGCCAAGATGTACCGCGGCGAGACCGACCTTGGTGAGATGTACGCCACCGAGGAGATCCCGGACGACATGAAGGAAGCCGCCGAGACCGCACGTGCCGAGATGATCGAGACTGTCGCCGAAAACGACGACGAGTTGATGGAGCTCTTCTTGGAGGGCGTCGAGCCCACCGTCGAGCAACTGAAGGCCGCAGTGCGTCGCGGGGTGCTGGCCAATGCCTTCACCGCCGTGACGTGCGGCACTTCCTTCAAGAACAAAGGCGTGCAGCCTCTGCTCGATGCCATTATCGACTACCTGCCCTCTCCGCTGGATATCCCGGCCATTGAGGGCTTCAAGCCGGGCGACGAGTCCACCGTGATCGAGCGTCATCCCGACAAGTCCGAGCCGCTCGCGACCCTGGCTTTCAAGATCGCAGCCGATCCGCACCTGGGCAAGCTGACCTATGTGCGGGTCTACTCCGGTGTATTGGAGGCTGGTTCCCAGGTGCTCAATGCAACCACCGGCAAGAAGGAGCGCATCGGCAAGATTTACCAGATGCACGCCAACAAGCGTCAAGAGGTGGAGGCCATCCCCGCAGGTAATATCTGCGCGGTCATGGGCCTGAAGAATACCGGCACCGGTGATACCTTGTGCGATCCAGCTGCTCCGGTGATCCTGGAGTCGATGGAGTTCCCGAACCCGGTCATCGAGCAGGCCATTGAGCCGAAGTCGAAGGCCGATCAGGAGAAATTGTCGACCGCCATCCAGCGGCTCGCCGAGGAAGACCCGACCTTCCAGGTGCATACCGACGAGGAAACCGGACAGACCATCATCGCAGGCATGGGCGAGTTGCACCTAGAGGTGCTCATCGACCGCATGAAGCGTGAGTTCCACGTCGAGGCCAACATTGGCAAGCCCCAGGTGGCCTACCGCGAAACCCTGCGCCGCAAGGTGGAAAATGTCGAGTACACCCACAAGAAGCAATCGGGTGGTTCCGGCCAGTTCGGTAAAGTCATCATCACCGTCGAGCCACAGGAACCGGGCACAGCCTACGAATTTGTCAACGCGGTCACCGGCGGTCGCATCCCGCGCGAGTACATCCCAGCTGTCGATGCTGGTATCCAGGAGGCCATGCAGTTCGGTGTTCTGGCCGGCTACCCGGTCGAGGACGTCAAGGTGACTCTCTCCGACGGTGCTTACCACGACGTCGACTCCTCGGAACTCGCCTTCAAGATCGCCGGTTCGATGGCTTTCAAGGAGGCCGCACGCAAGGCAGACCCGGCCCTGCTCGAGCCGCTGATGGCAGTCGAGGTCACCACTCCGGAGGACTACCTTGGCACCGTCATCGGTGACCTGAACTCCCGTCGTGGGCAGACGCAGTCGATGGACGAGGAACACGGCAACCGCGTCGTGCGTGCCTTGGTGCCGTTGGCCGAGATGTTCGGCTATGTCGGCGACCTGCGCTCGAAGACATCGGGCCAGGCCTCCTATTCGATGGAATTCCATTCCTACGGTGAGGTGCCGAAGAACATCGCCGAGGAGATCATCGCGAAGGCTCGTGGCGAGCAGTGATCAACTGATCCAGATCAACGGCCCCGGAGGATTTCCTCCGGGGCCGTTGCCATCGGTTGCCGACAGGGAGAACGCGTGCCGTCCGGTTTGACTATCGGCGGCCGGATGACAACAATTGGAAAAGTTCGTGGGCGCGTGCCCGCGGCCCTGTCAGCAGACAGGTTCAGCTGCGGGGAAATCCCACAGGCACACAAGCTCGGCCACGTAGATCGCGTGGCGACAAATCAGAAGGAGCCCAAGAGTGGCAAAGGCCAAGTTCGAGCGGACCAAGCCGCACTGCAACATCGGCACCATCGGCCACGTCGACCACGGCAAGACCACGCTGACGGCGGCGATCACCAAGGTGCTGCACGACAAGTACCCCGAGCTGAACGCGGTGTCTGCGTTCGATCAGATCGACAAGGCACCGGAAGAGCGTCAGCGTGGCATCACCATCTCGATCGCTCACGTCGAGTACCAGACCGAGGCTCGTCACTACGCTCACGTGGACTGCCCGGGGCACGCTGACTACGTCAAGAACATGATCACTGGAGCTGCCCAGATGGACGGCGCCATCCTGGTCGTGGCTGCCACCGATGGCCCGATGGCCCAGACCCGCGAGCACATCCTGCTCGCCCGCCAGGTCGGCGTCCCCGCCATCGTGGTAGCTCTGAACAAGTGCGACATGGTCGACGACGAGGAGCTCATCGAGCTTGTCGAGATGGAGGTCCGCGAGGCCCTGTCCGAGCAGGAATTCGACGGAGACAACTGCCCGGTCGTCCGAATCTCCGCCTATCAGGCTCTGGAAGGCGATGAGAAGTGGGCCGACTCCATCATGGAGCTCATGAAGGCTGTCGACGAGTACATCCCGCAGCCGACTCGCGAGACCGAGAAGCCCTTCCTGATGCCCGTTGAGGACGTTTTCACGATCACCGGCCGCGGCACCGTGGTGACCGGTCGTATCGAGCGCGGCATCATCAAGACCGGCGAGACCGTCGAGATCGTGGGCCTGGCTCCTACCCAGACCACCACCATCACCGGTGTCGAGATGTTCCGCAAGATCCTTGATGAGGGTCAGGCGGGCGACAACGTCGGTTTGCTGCTCCGCGGCACCAAGAAGGAAGACGTCGAGCGTGGCATGGTTGTGGTGAAGCCCGGCTCCACCACTCCGCACACCGAGTTCGAGGGTTCCGTCTACGTGCTGACCAAGGAGGAGGGCGGTCGTCACAAGCCGTTCTTCTCGAACTACTCCCCGCAGTTCTACTTCCGCACCACCGATGTCACCGGCACCGTTTCACTGCCGGAGGGCACTGAGATGGTGATGCCCGGCGACAACACCGACATCTCCGTCGTGTTGCAGAAGCCGATTGCCATGGAGGAGGGCCTGCGTTTCGCCGTTCGCGAGGGGGGCCACACCGTAGCTTCGGGCCGAGTCACCAAGATCAACAAGTGACATACTGAATCGAACGAGAACTGCCCGCTCCGGTCACCGGAGCGGGCAGTTCTGTCATGTCCATTGGTTGCCGCTCCCAACCGGAACCGTGTCTCCTGAGGCTCCAGCCCGAGGCCGTGCCGGATCCGAGAACCGTCGTTTTGGCGTGCACGTCTTTGATGACGGTCGAACCTTGCTTCGATTTGGTGTGTGGTGTTCACTGCGGATGCATCCACAAACACATCGTTCGTGGATGCTCTTGGAGACAGCAGGCGGACGTGCCGAGATGATGATGCGGTTCTGTCGGCTGCCCAGAGAAAGGCACGATGAATTCTCAGCTGTCCTGCAGAAGGCCTCACCATTTAGGTGTGGTTCGGGACGAGGTGGTTAGGGTTGGGGTATGACCAGTTCTGAGCATCCGGTTGATCATGGGATTCCCACCTTCACTGGTGAAGTCCTCACGACCACTGACCGGGCCCAGGTACGCCGTGAGGTGATGTGGTCACGCACAGTGGCGTGGTGGATGGATGATCTGGTGCGGGTGCCGGGCACCGGATTCGGGATTGGTCTTGATGCCGTGCTGGGGTTCATCCCGCTGGCCGGGGACGCCACCACCACCGTCGTGGCTGTGGTTATCATGGCAGACGCAGTTCGGTTGCGGGTGCCCTTGCCAGTACTGGCCAGGATGGGTCTGAACATTGCCATCGACGCTGCTTTGGGGGCGATCCCGGTGATCGGCGATCTGGCCGATGTAGCCCATCGCGCCAATCGTCGAAACTACCGGCTGCTGAGGCAGGTGGTCGCCGATCGTGACCGGGCCCGCTCCAACTCGGTGGGCTATCTGCTCGGGGCGGCAGCGCTCCTGACAGGCACAGCGCTATTGCTGGTGGCCGGTGTGGTATGGACGGGATGGATGATCTGGCGGCTGCTCGTCGGCTGACCAAAGCTCACCGACTCAAGGGGTGCGGGTAGGCTGAGGCCTTGTGATCAATCCAGCTCGTACTCGTGTTGCCCCGAGCCCCACGGGAGCCCCGCACGTCGGAACCGCCTATATGGCCCTGTTCGACAAGGCCTGGGCGAACCTGACCGGGGGAAGCTTCGTGTTGCGCATTGAAGACACCGACCGGAACCGGCTGGTTGCCGGTTCCGAGGAACAGATCAATGAGACCCTCGCTTGGCTAGGGCTCGACCCTGATGAGTCGCCCAGCTTGGGTGGGCCCTACGGCCCCTACAAGCAGTCGGAGCGGTTGGATACCTACCGTCCCTTTGTCGACCAGTTGATCGCCGACGGGCATGCTTACCACTGCTGGTGCTCGGCGGAACGGTTGAAGCAGATGCGCGAGCAGCAACAAGCCGACAAACGTTCCGACACAGGCTATGACAGACTGTGCTTAGGGATGACCCGCGAACAGCGTGCCGGACTTCCCGGTTTCTCGGAGACTCCGGTGGTACGCATGCTGATTCCCGACGATGCCGAGTTGACCTTCACCGATCTGATCCGGGGTGAGGTGCATGCCCCGCGTCCGGATGACCAGGTGATCCTCAAGGCTGATGGCTTTCCCACCTACCACTTGGCTGTCGTGGTCGACGATCACCTGATGGGGATCACCACCGTGGTGCGCGGCGAGGAATGGATTTCTTCGACCCCTAAGCACCGCCTGCTCTACAAATGGCTGGGCTGGCAAGAGCCTGAGTTCGCCCATATGCCGCTGCTGCGCAATGCCGACAAGTCGAAGATTTCCAAACGCAAGAATCCAGCCGCCCAGCTGACGTGGTTCAAAGAGCAAGGATATCTGCCTGAGGCGCTGCGCAACTTCCTCCAACTGCTGGCCTACCCGCCTGTCGAGGGTGGCCAAGAGGTATCGAGCTTCGAGGAGTTCACTGCCGGTTTTGACTGGGGCAAGGTTTCCACCGTGGGCCCAGTCTTCGATGTGAAGAAACTGGACTGGCTCAATGGGGTGTACATTCGTTCCCTGCCGACTACGGATCTCGCCGACCGGATCATCGACCACCTGTTGTCTTCTGGGATATGGCACGAGGTTCCCGAGCGGGGGCGGGAGATTGTCACTGCAGCAACTCCGCTGATCTCCGAGCGGCTCACCACCTTGTCCCAGGCTTGGGACAAGATCAACTTCCTGTTCGCCGATGACGAGACGCTAAATTTTGATGAAATCGCTGTTGGCAAGCTGCGCGACGATGCTGTCCAGGTACTCGAAGCCGCACGGAAAGCCCTTGCCGAGGTGGGGGAATGGACAGCGGAAGCCGTCGAGGCGGCGCTGCGCTCCTCGCTGGTCGAGGGGATGGGTCTCAAGCCGAAATTCGCCTTCGCTCCGGTGCGGGTAGCCACTTCGGGAACCCAAGTTTCCCCGCCGCTGTTCGAATCCCTGGAGATCTTGGGCCGGGAATCAACCCTGCGCCGTATCGACCGGTTGACCGAGACCCTGCGTGGCTGAGCAGCGGGAAACCACTAACTGGTGTGGTTTCCGCTTCTCAATCGTCGCGGGTCCCGGTCAACTGGCCGCGGAACAGTTTTAGCCGTTCCTCGTGATCGTGGTGGCAGCACCAGGAGCAGTACTTGTCTCGTACCACATACCACTGACAGCAAGTACGCCGTTCGTAAAACAGTCCGTTTCTGCCGTCATGTTCCAGCACCAGGTAATTTCCCAAGGAACCCAGGGCAGGATGGGTCCCGGCCAATCGGTGCCCCCAGGCCAAGGCTGCCTCGGTGCCGATGAAGGGTTCAAGACGTCGCACCGCCGAACCGAACGAAGCCGCGATGTTGCCGATCAGCCCGCGCCGGGACATCCGGCACACTGAGGTCCAGGCTTCGGCAAGCGGTTCGAGATGGTTGGTCACCAGAGCCTGGACGATTTGCCCGGGGGAGGGATCGGTGATCATCTCGTCGCTGAGCAACAGGATCTCCGAGGGATTCGGTTTCTCGATGATCATGACTGTACTCGTCACATTGAGGGCAGGCATCCCGGAGGTGAGTACCGCGGCGCTGATTCCGAGCCCGCAGATCCGGTGGGAGTAACGTTGAAAAATGAGCGAGGCGCCGTGGCGTCCGTAGGGTAGACCGCGTTGCTCGCACTGGCGGGCGATCACCTCGCGGGCAGCCCCGGTGCTCGGATCGACCAGGTCAGCGGCCAGGTGATGGAAGTCGCCGGTAGCCTGATCCGCATCCACTCGTCGTGCCCGGTAGGTCCGTGAGCAACTGAGGGCAGCATCGAGAGCAGCGGACAATGCCGGAGTAACCGGTGTGCCGGAATCGTCGGTCTGGATCATGGGAACACGGTAGCGGTCGGTGCGCCAATTTGATTCCTGGCTGCGATGGTGAGAGGATTCTCAGGTTGCTCCTTTGGGGTGTTGCGTCTGAGTGGCGGAAATCGGTGGTCTGACCCGATGCATAACTCGGATGCAAGGTTCCGGAGTAGGCTCTCGTGATTGCATGTCGATCAGGCGGGCCGCACCGAGCTGGACGTGGGTACAGCCCACTGCGCCGGGGTTTCCCTGCGGGCTCGTACGATGCTGAAAAGGGATTGAGTAGTGCGGTGAACCTGATACGACACGCCCGACCTCGGGGGTCGAGCAACACGGCATTGACAAGTGGATATGGGCGCCGAAATGGGCATTTTCGCGGTTGACGCCGCAGGGTGACCCGCGAGAACCAGGTGAACGCATCCAACTGTCACCCAAAACCAACCGGTCACCCAGGTGACAGGGACGAGTAGAAGGAACAACCGTGGCGGGACAAAAAATCCGCATCAGGCTTCGGGCCTATGACCATGAGGTCATCGACTCGTCGGCGCGCAAGATCGTCGACACCGTCACCCGTACGGGTGCCAAGGTTGCCGGCCCTGTGCCGCTGCCGACCGAGAAGAATGTGTGGTGCGTCATCCGTTCACCCCACAAGTACAAGGACAGCCGCGAGCACTTCGAGATGCGTACTCACAAGCGGCTCATCGACATCCTCGACCCGACCCCCAAGACGGTTGACTCGCTGATGCGTCTTGACCTGCCGGCTGGTGTCGACATCGAGATCAAGCTTCCGTGAGGTCTGCTGACATGACTACTGAACGCAACGTGAAGGGGCTGTTGGGCACGAAGCTCGGCATGACCCAGCTGTGGGACGAGAACAACCGCGTCGTCCCGATCACCGTCATTGCCGCCGGATCGAACGTCGTGACCCAAGTCCGCACCCCCGAGACTGACGGTTATTCGGCCATCCAACTCGGCTTCGGTGCCGTACGCGCCAAGTCCGTGACCAAGCCCGAGGCCGGTCATTTCGAGAAGGCCGGGGTCACCCCACGCAGGCATCTCGTCGAGTTACGCACTTCCAATGCGGCTGACTACGCCGTCGGTCAGGAGATCGGCCCCGATGTTTTCGCCGATGGCGACGTGGTCGATGTCACCGGCGTCACCAAGGGCAAGGGCACCGCTGGTGTCATGAAGCGCCATGGTTTCGGCGGTCTGCGTGCCAGCCACGGTGTGCACCGCAAGCACCGTTCGCCGGGTTCTATCGGCGGATGTTCGACCCCCGGCAAGGTCTTCAAGGGCCTGCGCATGGCCGGTCGCATGGGCGCCGAGCGCGCCACCATCCAGAATCTGACCATCCACGCGGTCGACGTCGAAAAGGGTCTGCTGCTGGTCAAGGGTGCGGTTCCCGGCAACAAGGGTTCCCTGGTTGTCATCCGCTCCGCAGCCAAGAAGGGTGATGCCAAGTGAGCGAGTCCACCAAGGTTGACGTTCTGGGCGCCAACGGCAAGAAATCTGGCTCTGCCGAGCTTCCTGCCGAAATTTTTGGTGTCGAGACCAACGTCCCGTTGATCCACCAGGTTGTGGTGGCCCAGCAGGCCGCCGCCCGCCAGGGCACTCATTCCACCAAGCGCCACTCCGAGGTATCCGGTACCGGACGCAAGCCGTTCCGTCAGAAGGGTACCGGTCGTGCCCGTCAGGGTTCGTTGCGCGGTCCGCAGTTCACTGGTGGTTACGTCTCTCACGGTCCGTTGCCGCGTTCCTACGCCCAGCGCACCCCGAAGAAGATGATCGCAGCCGCCCTGCGTGGTGCCCTGTCCGACCGCGCCCGTGAGGGGCAGGTCTTCGTCGTGGAGGCCCTGGTCACCGGCGACGAGCCGTCGACCAGGTCGGTTGCGACCCTGCTCGCTGGGCTGGGTGATTTCAAGCGTCACTTGGTCGTGCTCGACCGCGCCGATGAGATCGGCTGGCTGTCGGCACGAAACCTGCCGGGTGTGCACGTGCTGAGCTACGACCAGTTAAACGCCTACGACGTGGTGGTCGCCGACGCGATCGTGTTCACCACTGCGGCCTTGGACGCTTTCGTTGCCGGACCGGCCAAGGGAACGTCCGCTGAGACCAACGAGGAGGAGAAGTGAGCGGCACCGTCAAGATCCGCGACCCGCGTGACATTCTGCTGGCGCCGGTCGTCTCCGAGAAGTCCTACGCGCTGATTGATGAGAACAAATACACCTTCATCGTTTCTCCCAAGGCCAACAAGACCGAGATCAAAATCGCGGTCCAGCAAGTCTTCGGGGTGAAGGTACTCTCGGTTCACACTCTGAACCGTCAGGGCAAGACCCGTCGGACCCGTTTCGGTATCGGCAAGCGTGCGAACACCAAGCGCGCCATCATTCAGGTGGCCCCCGGTGAGCGCATCGACATCTTCCAGGGCCCCGCGGCCTGACCACCAGAAGGACGAAGAGACTAATGGCCATTCGCAAGTACAAGCCGACCACTCCCGGGCGGCGCGGATCGAGCGTCTCGGACTTTGCCGAAGTCACCCGCTCGACCCCCGAGAAGTCGCTGCTGGTTCCCAAGCCGAAGACCGGCGGACGTAACAACCAGGGCCGGATCACCACCCGCCACATCGGTGGTGGTCACAAGCAGGCCTACCGCATCATCGATTTCAAACGCTACGACAAGGACGGTGTCCCGGCCAAGGTCGCTCACATCGAGTACGACCCGAACCGTACCGCCCGTATCGCGCTGCTGCACTACGCCGATGGCGAGAAGCGTTACATCATCGCCCCGGCGAATCTGACCCAAGGCATGACCGTGGTATCCGGCCCTGAGGCCGACATCAAGCCCGGCAACAACCTACCGCTGCGCAACATCCCGGTTGGTACCACGGTGCACGCTGTGGAGTTGCGTCCCGGTGGTGGTGCCAAGATGGGCCGCTCGGCCGGTTCTGAGGTGCAGTTGGTCGCTCGTGAGGGTGCCCACGCCACCTTGCGTCTGCCCTCGGGTGAGATGCGCATGGTGGATGTCCGCTGCCGTGCGACCGTCGGCTCGGTCGGAAACGCCGAGCAGTCGAACATTCACTGGGGCAAGGCGGGTCGCATGCGCTGGAAGGGTGTGCGCCCGACCGTCCGCGGTGTCGTCATGAACCCGCACGACCACCCGCACGGTGGTGGTGAGGGCCGCACCTCCGGTGGTCGTCATCCTGTTTCGCCGTGGGGCAAGCCCGAAGGCCGTACCCGCAACAAGAACAAGGCGTCCAGTAAGTTGATCATCCGTCGCCGCAAGACCGGCAAGAAGCGCTGATTGGGAGTTTGAGAGATGCCACGCAGCCTGAAGAAGGGCCCCTTCGTCGACGAGCATCTGGCCAAGAAGGTCGATGCTCAGAATGAGGCCGGGACCCGCAATGTCATCAAGACGTGGTCACGTCGCTCGATGATCACCCCTGACATGCTCGGCCACACCCTCGCGGTGCACGACGGTCGCAAGCACGTCCCGGTGTTCGTCACCGAGGCGATGATCGGTCACAAGCTCGGTGAGTTCGCTCCCACGCGTACTTTCCGCGGCCATGTGAAGGACGACAAGAAAAGCCGTCGGCGTTGACGCCCGGGCAGACAAGGAACTGATTCAACAATGAGCAACAACAACGAGCGACCCAGCCGTCGCCTTGCCCTGCTCGGGGATCGGCCCGGCTCGTATGCCATCGCCCGCCACGTGCGGATGAGTCCGACCAAGGTGCGCCGAGTGGTCGATTTGGTTCGTGGGATGGACGTCAACGACGCCCTGACCACTCTCCAGTTTGCCCCGCAGGCCGCATCAGAGCCGGTTTACAAGGTGCTGGCTTCGGCGATCGCCAATGCGGAGAATGCCGAAGGCCTGCGTCGCGATGACCTGTACGTGTCGACAGCCTATGTCGACGAGGGTGTGACCATGCGTCGCATCCGCCCGCGTGCCAAGGGCTCTGCCTCGCAGATCCTCAAGCGCGGTTCGCACATCACCGTGGTCGTTGAGCCCCGTGAGAACAAGGCAACCACCAAGAAGACCGAGAAGGAGGCCTGAGCATGGGGCAGAAGATCAACCCGATCGGCTTCCGGCTGGGTGTGACCACCGACCACAAATCTCGCTGGTATGTGGATAAGCAGTATGCCGAGTTCATCGGCGAGGATGACCGCATCCGCAAATTCCTGCACAAGAACTTGGACCGCGCCGGCATCTCGTCCATTGAGATCGAGCGCCGTTCCGAGCGCGTGACCATCTTCCTGCATGCCGCTCGTCCAGGCATCGTCATCGGTCGCAACGGTGCAGAGGCGGAGCGCATTCGTGGCGAGTTGGAGAAACTCACCGGTAAGCAGATCCAGCTGAATATCCTTGAGGTTCGCAACTCCGAAACCGATGCCCAGTTGGTTGCCCAGGGGATTGCCGAGCAGCTCGGAGCCCGCGTCGCTTTCCGTCGCGCCATGCGTAAGGCTCAGCAGTCGGCCATGCGCGCCGGTGCCAAGGGTATTCGCATCAAATGTTCTGGTCGTCTGGGCGGCGCCGAGATGTCCCGCTCTGAGGGCTACCGTGAGGGGCGTGTGCCACTGCACACCCTGCGTGCCGATATCGACTACGGCTTCTACGAGGCTCGGACCACTTTCGGTCGCATCGGTGTCAAGGTGTGGATCTACAAGGGTGACGTGACTGGCACCCGTGCCGAGCGCGCAGCTCAGAAGGCAGCTCGCAATGCCGCCCCGTCCCGGGGTGGCCAGCGCAACAACCGTCGCCCTGGCCGCGGTGAGCGCTCCGATCGTGGCGGTCGCCGTCGTTCCGACGACGCGCGTGCCGAGGCGACCAAGTCTGAGGCGGCCGTTGAGGCTGCTCCCGTCAACGAGAACGCAGGAGCCTGAGCATGCTGATCCCTCGTCGAGTCAAGCACCGCAAGCAGCATCGTCCGCATCGCGATGGTCTGGCCAAGGGTGGCACCCAGCTCGCCTTCGGTGACTACGGCATTCAGTCGCTCGAGTCCTCCTATTTGACTAACCGTCAGATTGAGGCAGCTCGTATCGCGATGACCCGTCACATCAAGCGTGGCGGCAAGGTGTGGATCAACGTCTACCCGGACCGCCCACTGACCAAGCACCCCGCCGAATCTCGTATGGGTTCCGGTAAGGGTTCCCCGGAATTCTGGGTTGCCAATGTCAAACCCGGACGTGTGCTGTTCGAGCTGTCCGGTGTTGCGGAGGACGTGGCCCGCGAGGCCATGCGCCTCGCCATCCACAAGCTGCCCTTCAAGGCTCGTTTCATCAAGCGCGAAGCAGGTGAGAATTGATCATGGCCAAGGCACTGAATGCCGCGGAACTGCGCGGTCTTTCCGCAAAGGAACTCAACGAGCAGGTTGTGGCTCTCAAAGAGGAGCTGTTCAACCTTCGATTCCAGTCAGCCACCGGTCAGCTGGCCTCGACCGCTCGGCTGCGTGAGGTCCGCAAGGACATCGCCCGTATCTACACGGTGCTGCAGGAACGCAACCTGGGCATTATCGAAGACCCCGATCTGAAGGTTGAGGAATGAGCGAGTCAACTGGAATTAAGCGTGCGGGGCGCAAGGTCCGCGAAGGCATCGTGGTCTCGGACAAGATGGACAAGACCATCGTCGTGCTGATCGCTGACCGCGTGAAGCACCCGCTGTACGGCAAGGTCATGAGCAAGTCGACCAAGCTGCACGTGCACGATGAGAACAATCAGGCCGGTATCGGTGACACCGTGCGAGTCATGGAGACTCGTCCGCTGTCCGCCACCAAGCGCTGGCGTTTGATGGAGATCATTGAGCGCGCGAAGTAATTCGTGCAGCTGCGAGCAGCGATGGCCCGTTCCCGGTGGGAGCGGGCCATCGTCGTGCGTGCAGGCATCCACTATCGGGGTGCTTTGCCGCACCACGCGCAGAGCGGGTTGCGGGACGGGCATCCACCGGTGGGGAGAGTGCCCCTCATTGCCGAACCGATTACGTGGTTGATTGACCGATGCGTTAGGCTATCAAAGTTGTCTTGGGTCTGTGCCCTTCACAGGGGACCTCTCCCGGACAGCACAATGGTTCTCGTGCCTGCGGGCAGGAGGCTGCCTCCTGGCAAAATCCAGGGGGAACGTTTCTAGTTTCACCAGGCCAGATGTCTGGAACCGGTGGGACGGAGGAGAAGAATGATCCAGCAGGAGACGCGGCTCAAGGTCGCCGACAACACCGGTGCAAAGGAGATCCTCTGCATTCGTGTGCTCGGCGGTACCAAGCGTCGCTACGCCGGTCTCGGCGACACCATCATTGCAACGGTGAAGGACACCATTCCCGGCGGCAGCGTGAAGAGGGGCGAGGTCATTAGGGCTGTCGTCGTGCGTACCGTCAAGGAGTCCCGTCGCCCGGACGGTTCCTACATCAAATTCGACGAGAATGCCGCAGTTATCGTGAAGAACGACGGAGAGCCCAGGGGCACTCGCATCTTTGGCCCGGTGGCCCGTGAGCTGCGTGATCGTCGCTACATGCGCATCGTTTCGCTCGCTCCGGAGGTGATCTGACCATGAAGCTCAAGAAGGGTGACCGCGTCAAGGTCATCGCTGGCAAGGACAAGGGCGTGGTCGCCGAGATCATCGCTGTGTATCCCGAGCGTGATCGCGTCTTGGTGCAGGGCGTCAACATTATGAAGCGCCACGTGCGTGACACCGGTGATCCCAGCACCGGACGCACCACCAAGGGCGGAATCATCGCTTCCGAATCGCCGATCCACGTCTCGAACGTGCAGTTGGTGACCAAGGATAGCAAGGGCAAGGAGGTCGTCACCCGCGTAGGGTACGACCGCGTTGAAGTGACCAAGCGTCGCGCCGATGGCTCCGAACGCAAGAGCACCCGCGGTGTCCGCATCGCTCGCAAGACCGGGAAGGAGATCTGATGGCTCGCAAGTCCGATGCCCCGATGCAGGTGGCTGAGGTCGCTCGCGCGTCCGCAGGTACCGCCCCGCGTCTGAAGCAACGCTACCGCGATGAAATCCGTCAGGCGATGAACGAGGAGTTCAAGTACGCCAACGTCATGCAAATCCCCGGTCTAGTGAAGATCGTGGTGAACATGGGTGTCGGCGACGCCGCCCACGATTCTAAAGTGCTTGATGGTGCCATTCGTGATCTGACTGCCATCACTGGTCAAAAGCCACAGGTGACCAAGGCACGCAAGTCCATCGCGCAGTTCAAGTTGCGTGAAGGGCAGCCGATTGGCTGCCACGTCACCTTGCGCGGTGACCGGATGTGGGAGTTCGCCGACCGTCTGCTGACCACTGCGCTGCCCCGCATCCGTGATTTCCGTGGTCTGAATTCCAACCAGTTCGACGGTCGGGGCAACTACACCTTCGGTCTCAACGAGCAGGTTATGTTCCACGAGATCGACCAAGACAAGATCGATCGCCTGCGTGGCATGGACATCACCTTTGTGACGTCGGCCACCAACGATGCCGAGGGTAAGGCCCTGCTCAAGCATCTCGGTTTCCCATTCAAGGCCAAGGATGATCCCAAGGCTCCGAAGCGTCGCGGTCCGGTGTATCCGGGCAAGAAGAGGAAGTGATTCCAAGATGGCGAAAACTGCTCTCAAGGTGAAGCAGGGCCGCAAGCCGAAGTTTGCTGTGCGCGCCTACACCCGCTGCCAGCGCTGTGGTCGTCCGAAGTCGGTTTACCGTGCTTTCGGCCTGTGCCGCATCTGCCTGCGCGAACTCGCCCATGCTGGTGCTCTGCCCGGCGTGACCAAGTCCTCCTGGTGATCTTGATCACCTCCGATTCCAACGACGTGGCAGGTCCCCCGGGGAAACCGCTGCGAGAAAGAGGCTGACAAGCCATGACGATGACTGACCCGATCGCAGACATGCTCACGCGTCTGCGCAACGCGAATCAGGCACATCACGATTCGACCACTATGCCCCATTCCAAGATCAAGGCAGGAATTGCCGGGATCCTGAAGTCTGAGGGCTACATCACCGACTTCAAGATCTCCGAGCCTGCTGAAGGTGAGGTTGGTAAGAAACTGACCATCACCTTGAAGTACGGCGAGGATCGCACCCGCTCGATTGCCGGCCTGCGCCGGATCTCGAAGCCGGGTCTGCGGGTCTACGCGAAGTCGAACAACCTGCCCAAGGTTCTGGGCGGCATGGGGATTGCGATCATCTCCACCTCCCAGGGCCTAATGACCGACCGGCAGGCATACCAGAAGTCCGTGGGCGGCGAAGTGCTCGCCTACGTCTGGTGAGCGGACGGAACTGAGAAGGAGGAACACACATGTCACGAATTGGCAGGCTCCCGATCACCGTCCCGTCCGGTGTCGATGTGAGCATTGACGGCCGCGATGTGAAGGTCAAGGGCCCAAAGGGTACCCTTGAGCGGACCATCTCCGAGCCGATCACTATTTCCAAGAACGATGAGGGCCAGTTGGTCGTTGAGCGTCCGGACGATGAGCGTGTCTCGCGTTCGCTACACGGCCTGACTCGTGCCCTGGTCAACAACATGGTCGTCGGCGTCACCGACGGCTACACCAAGACCCTTGAGATCGTCGGCGTCGGATACCGTGTCGTGTCTAAGGGCCCGGGCCAGGTCGAGTTCAACCTCGGTTTCTCGCACCCGGTGATCGTTGACGCCCCTGAAGGCATCACCTTCGAGGTCGAGACCCCGACCCGGATGCACGTCCGCGGCATCGACAAGCAGGTCGTGGGCGAGGTCGCTGCGAACATCCGCAAGATCCGCAAGCCCGAGCCCTACAAGGGCAAGGGCGTGCGTTACCAGGGTGAGTACGTGCGGCGCAAGGCTGGAAAGGCTGGTAAGTGATCATGGCCATGGGACTTCGTGTCAACAAGCACACCGCTGCGAGGCGGGCCGCGCGCGGACGTCGCGCAGCTCGTGGTCGAAAGCGCGTTTTTGGCTACCCGGAGCGTCCGCGCCTGGTGGTCACCAAGACTGCCAAGCACACCTTGGTCCAAGTCATCGACGACGTCGCCGGCAAGACTCTTGCTTCGGCGTCGACGATGGAGGCTGATCTGCGGGCGCTGGTGGGTGACAAGACTGCCAAGGCTGTCAAGGTCGGCGAACTAATCGCCAAGCGCGCTCAGGATGCTGGCGTGACTCAGGTGGTCTTTGACCGTGCCGGTCACCAATACCACGGTCGGATCGCTGCGCTGGCGGATGCCGCCCGCGAAGCCGGTCTGGGCCTGTAATCCACGACGAAAGGTAAGAAGCGATGACTGAATCCCCCCGCGGCAATGGCCGCCAGGGCGAGCGTCGCGGCCGTGATGATCGTCGTGGCCGTGACCGCAACAATGAAGATAAGAAGAATGAGTACCTTGAGCGGGTTGTGACCATCAACCGCGTTGCCAAGGTCGTCAAGGGCGGCCGCCGGTTCTCCTTCACCGCACTCGTGGTGGTGGGCGATGGCAAGGGCACGGTCGGCGTCGGCTATGGCAAGGCCAAGGAGGTCCCCACCGCGATTTCCAAGGGTGTCGAGGAGGCGAAGAAGCACTTCTTCAAGGTGCCGTTGATCAACGGCACCATCCCGCACCCGGTTCAGGGTGAGCGTGCCGCAGGCATCGTCATGCTGCGTCCGGCCTCCGCAGGTACTGGTGTGATCGCTGGTGGATCGACCCGTGCAGTGCTGGAGTGCGCTGGTGTCTCTGACGTGCTGGCGAAGTCGCTGGGCTCGGCGAATGCCATCAATGTGGTCCATGCGACCGTGGCTGCTCTTGAGTCGCTTGAGGAGCCGGAGGCGATTGCCGCTCGTCGTGGCAAGCCGGTGGCCGACGTGGTTCCGGCTGCCATTCTGAAGGCTCGTAAGGAGGCCGACAATGGCTGAGCTGAAGGTGACCCAGGTCAAGTCCGGGATCGGTGAGAAACCGTCCGCCCGGGCAACGCTGAGAGCATTGGGTCTCAAGCGCATTGGTGATCAGGTGTCCCATGCCGATCGTCCCGAGATCCGGGGCATGGTGCGTGCGGTCCGTCACCTGGTTGTTCTCGAAGAGGTGAAGTGAGCATGGCAGCACTGAAGATTCATGATCTCCAGCCGGCTCCCGGCGCTAACCGTCCACGTAAACGCGTCGGGCGTGGTGAGGGCGGCAAGGGTGGCAAGACCGCCGGTCGCGGCACCAAGGGCACGGGCGCGCGCTCTCAGGTCCCCGAGAGTTTTGAGGGAGGCCAGATGCCGGTGCACATGCGTGTGCCGAAGCTCCGTGGTTTCCAGAACCCGTTCCGGGTCAGCTACCAAGTGGTCAACCTGGCCAAGCTGTCAGAGGCCTTCCCGGCCGGTGGCAAGATCACCGTTGCCGATTTGGTGGCCAAAGGCTTGGTGCGTAAGGGCAAACTGGTAAAGGTGCTCGGTGCAGGTGAGGTGAGCGTGAAATTCAACATCACTGCCGACGCCTTCTCGGGCTCTGCCAGGGAAAAGATCGAGGCCGCTGGCGGTTCGGTCTCACAGAACTGAGCATCCCGGTCGGATAACTGATCAGCGGTGGGTGGTCCCGTCATGGGCCCGCCCATCGCTTCATGTAGCGAACGGTTCGTCATGGCGGACCCGGACATCGGTTCCGTGGCAGGATGGGGCAGTGGGTTCGAATAAACTCTTGGGTGCCGACGAGGTCGAGGTCCGCCGCATGCGCACCCATCCGAAAATCCTGCTGTTCCCCGTGTTTGGTGGGGTGCTGCTGATCGGCATCGGCGCGGTCGCAAGCACTCGGCTACCTGACAACTGGCCCGGCTGGGTTCTTACCGTGGTGTGGGCCGTTGTCGTGGCTGGCTTGGTGCCGCTGACGGTGTTTCCCTGGCTGCGGTGGATCACCACCAGCTACACCCTCACCAATCGACGGATCATCACCCGCAAAGGCATCCTCACCCGAACCGGTCACGACCTGCCGCTCACCCGGATCTCTGACGTCACCCACGAGAAGTCGCTTATCGACCGGCTGTTTGGTTGCGGCACGCTGACCCTGCAGACCAGCGCCGATGATCCCCTTGAACTGGAGGACGTGCCGAAGGTGGAACAGGTTCAGGTGGAACTGACCGATCTGTTGTTTGGCGGGAATCGCGTCGAACAAACCGGTACCGATTTCGGCTAGTGGCTGTGGGAGCTGCTGGGCTTTGTTAAGGTCGAAATAAGGACCCAGCAGGTGGAGCCCACGTCGTTGGTGTGAACCCGCATCCGCATCGCTGCGGTTCGGGTGACTTGGACTCCACGGAGCGCCGATGCTCGGTGCCGGGTCAGGGATCCACGCAGGAGACGGCGATGACTTCAGCTCCGACTCTTCGACCACCCCGTTGCGGCCCTGTGCCTGCACCCTCTCGCGAGATGGGGTTGTGGGTATGGAAGGTAGCCATGGCCCTCACCGGTGGTGTCTGGGCCTTGTTTGTTCTCATTCATCTGTTCGGTAATCTCAAGGTCTACCTGGGTGCACATGCCTATGACGGCTACGCCCACTGGCTGCGCGAAGTGGGTTATCCACTGGTGCCGCATCAGTCGGTGTTGTGGGCACTGCGGGTGGTATTGCTGGTGTGCCTGGTAGTGCACATCACTGCGGCCTTAGTGTTACGGTCGAAGTCGCGTCGGGCGCGCGGGGCGGTGAAGGCGGCCGCAGCGCCCACGGTTTCGCGGTGGATGACCGTCACTGGCATCCTCATCGCGGTCTTCATCGTGGTGCACGTGCTTGATCTCACCGTTGGCGCCGGTGTCGCATCCGATCACTTCACGCAGGGTAGTGCCTACGCGAATCTGGTTGCCTCCCTGTCGCGGCCATGGATGGGGATCTTCTACACCCTCATCATGGTGCTGGTCGCGGCCCACCTGTGGCACGGAGTGGTGTTGGCATTCAACGATCTCGGCACGACTTCGAAGCGGTGGCGGGCGGTGGCTAAGGTGATTGCTGGATGCGTTGCTGTAGCCATCGTCTTGGGTAATGCCGTCATTCCGGTAGCGATTCTGGTAGGGCTGATCCGATGACTATCCAGCAGCAGACAACAACTCTTGGCTTCGTCGTTCCTACCTCGCGGGTTGTGGGGGTGAGTCCTGGACAGATCGTCGACGGGCACATTCCCGAGGGGGACCCACGTACCGCCTGGGAGCGCAGGCGGGCCGACTACAAACTGGTGTCCACCGGCAACCGTCGTAAATTCACGGTCATCGTCGTGGGCACCGGTCTCGCGGGAAGCGGTGCGGCGGCCTCGCTTGCCGAGCTTGGATTCAACGTGGTTGCCATCACCTACCACGACGCGGCCCGGCGAGCCCACTCGGTGGCCGCGCAGGGAGGTATCAACGCTGCCCGGGGCCGCAAGGTGGATGGCGATTCCATCCGTCGTTTCGTCGTGGACACCATCAAGGGCGGAGACTTCCGGGCCCGGGAGGCCGATGCCTACCGGCTGGCTCAGGAATCCATCCGGGTCATTGATCACATGAACGCCTTGGCTGTACCTTTCGGCCGCGAATACGGTGGGACCTTGGCTACCAGGTCATTCGGCGGGGTGCAGGTTTCTCGTACCTACTACTCGCGGGGCCAGACCGGCCAGCAACTTCAGGTGGCCGGGGCACAGGCCCTGCTGCGTCAGGTGAACACCGGACGGGTCGCCTTGCATAACCGCACCGAGGTGCTTGATTATGTCATTGATGACGCTGGTGAGGTCCGTGGGGTGGTGGTGCGCGATCTGGTAACCGGGGTGATTGCTCCGATCCTGGGTGACGCAGTGGTGCTGGCCACCGGCGGTTACGGGTCGATCTTCCACAAGTCCACCCTGGCGGTCTCCTCCAATGCTTCCGCCGCTTGGCGGGCGCACCAGCGTGGTGCCTGGTTCGCCAATCCCTCGTTCATCCAATTCCATCCCACGGCACTTCCCGCACCAACCCCCGAACAGGCGAAGACCACTTTGATGAGTGAGTCGCTGCGCAATGACGGGCGGATCTGGGTACCGCGTACCGCCGGAGATGATCGTGATCCAGGCCAGATTCCTGAAGCCGAACGCGACTACTACCTGGAACGGATGTACCCGGCCTTCGGTAACCTGACTCCCCGCGACATCGCTTCGCGGGCCGCTACCGCGCAGATCTCCGCAGGCAGAGGAGTGGGGCCCCAACACGACTCGGTTTACTTGGATTTCGCCGATGCGATGGACAGGTTGGGTCATGATGAGTTGGAGCGTCGCTACGGCAATCTCTTCGAGATGTATGCTCATGCCACCGGAGAGGATCCCTATTCCACACCGATGCGCATCGCCCCGGCCGCCCACTTCACCATGGGCGGGTTGTGGTCCGACTATGACCTGCGCTCCAACCTGCCCGGGCTGTTCACCGCTGGTGAATCGGGTTGGGGCTATCACGGGGCTAACCGGTTGGGTGCGAATTCGTTGTTGTCGGCCTGTGTCGATGGCTGGTTCACTATCCCCAATTCTGTGGCTGATCACTTGGCTCGTCGGTTGGGCCGGACTCCACTGACCCCCGGCGATCCGTGTGTCGCTGCGGCCGTTGAGCGGGCCCAGCAGCGTACCGCCGCGCTGCTGGCGGTGCCGGGAAGTACTCCGCCACGTGAGTTCCATCGCCGACTGGGGGTGATCCTCTACCGAGGATGCTCGGTAGAGCGCTCTCAGCAATCCCTGACCACCGCTCGCGACGAGGTGGTGGAGTTGCGTGAAGAGTTCTGGAAAGATCTGCGGATCAACGGGACCGGGCATGGGTTATCGATCACTTTGGAACAGGCGGGTCGTGTCGCCGATTTCCTCGATTTGGCCGAGCTGTTGTGTGTCGATGCCCTGGACCGTGAAGAATCCTGCGGTGCCCATTTCCGGGTGGAACATTCCAAGGATGGTGAAGCCGTGCGTGACGACGACAACTGGAGTTTCGTGTCGGTGTGGGAATCCAACCCCACCGAATCCGGGCCGAGACAGTTTACTCGGCATGCTGAACCACTGGACTTTGCCACGGTCCACATGACGACAAGGAGCTACGCATGAAGCTCACACTTGAGGTCTATCGCCAGGCATCCCCTGATGCTGCTGGTCATTTTGAGAGTCATCAAGTGGACGGACTGGATCCGACGATGTCGATCCTGGACGCCTTAGATACCCTCAATGACCAACTGGTCCGTGACGGCAAAGAGGCTGTCGCCTTCGAATCGGATTGCCGGGAGGGCATTTGTGGGGTGTGCGGGTTGACCGTTAACTCGCGGCCACACGGCCCAACCCCCAACATGACCGCCTGTCACCAGCGTCTGATGAGTTTCCACGACGGCGATACAGTGCGTTTGGAGCCTTTGCGTTCGGCGGCCTTTCCGGTGCAGCGTGATCTGATCGTTGCCCGGGACCATCTCGATGATGTGGTGCAGTCCGGTGCCTGGGTATCCATCGACGCAGGCACCGCTCCCGACGCGGATACGGTGCTCACCACCGCGGAGGTCTCCGAACGGGCCCTCACCTTTGCCGCATGCATCGGCTGCGGCGCCTGCGTGGCGGCCTGTCCCAACGGCTCGGCCCAGTTATTCGTCGGGGCGAAACTTGCCCACTTGGCGACCTTGCCGATCTCCCAGCCGGAGGCCCGCAAGCGGGCACGCACGATGGTGGCCGTCGCCGACGCCAATTTCGGTCCCTGCTCGTTGCATGGGGAATGCGCCAAGGTGTGTCCGCAGTCGATCCCGCTGGCCGCGGTGGCCGCGGTGCCGAAGGAACGGATCAGGGCGCTGCGCACTGACGCGCACAGTGCCAACGGTTGAGTCTCCTAACCGGCGGCCCCGCCACCAACTGGGACCGGGGCCGCAGCGGCTCGTTCAGCGCTGTGGACGGATGAAGGGGAAAGTCAGCACCTGCCGGATGGAGGAACCTGTGAGGGCCATCACCAGCCGGTCCAACCCGATACCCAGCCCGCCGGTGGGAGGCATGCCCAGTTCCAGGGCAGTGAGGAAGTCCTCGTCCACCTCCATGGCTTCGGCATCACCCATGGCGGCGTGCCAGGATTGCTCCACGAGTCGTTGGCGTTGGATGATCGGGTCGGTCAACTCCGAATAAGCGGTTCCCAACTCCATCCCTCCGGCCACTAGATCCCACCGTTCCACCAGGCCCGGTTGGGTGCGGTGCGGAGCAGTCAGCGGTGAGGTCTCAGCAGGGAAATCCACGTAGAAAGTTGGCGCCACTGTGGTGGCCTCGGCCAGTTCCCCGTACAATTCCTCGATCAGCTTGCCCGCACCCCAGTCGGGGCCGATATGGATGCCGTGTTCCTGGGCAATCCCGATTAACTCGTCAAGGTCGGTTGTCGGGTCGATGCGGGTGCCCACTGCCTCGGAGACGGCATCGCAGACGCTTACCACGGCCCAGTCTCCGGAGATGTCGGTGAGTTCCAGCTTTCCATCGGGTCCGGTGGGCAGGGGCATGACGGGGCGTCCGTGGACCGCAGTCGCGGCTTCCTGGATGATCCGCTGGGTGAGTAGCCGCATGGTGGTGTAGTCAGCATAAGGCTGATAGGCCTCCACGACGGTGAACTCCGGGTTGTGCGAGGCGTCGGCACCCTCGTTGCGGAAATTCTTACCGATCTCGAAGATGGCTCCCATCCCTGCGACGACTAGGCGCTTGAGTGCGAGTTCTGGGGCGATCCGCAGCACCAGATCGGTGTCATAGGCGTTGATATGGGTGCGGAAGGGCCGGGCATTGGCCCCACCATGCACCGTGTTCAGCATCGGCGTCTCCACCTCGCAGAAACCGGCATCTACCAAAGTGCGACGCACTGATGTGATCGCCCGGCTGCGGGCAGCCAGCAGATCCATCTGTTCGGGGTGCACCAGCAGATCAAGGCTGCGCGACCGAGCCCGGGCCCGGGGATCGTTGAATCCCCACCAGGGAATCGGCTGCAGGGCTTTGGCCAGAATCTGCCAGGAGTCAACCAGCAGCGATGGAGTGCCGTTGCGGGATTCTCCGCTGTGGGCGTGCACCCCGAGCAGGTCGCCGCTGTCCACAAGCCTGGCCATCCGGCGCAGGCTCTCGCGACCGATGGCCTCGGCCTCGACCACCAGCTGGCGGTGTGCCATGCCGTCGACCAGGTCGATGAAACAGACTCCGCCATGGTCACGCAGCGAACGTACCCGGCCGACGAGCTCGATCGATGGATCTACGGTGGCGTCCTCGGCGAGATCGGCCAATTCGACGCAGGTTCGTGAGGCAACCGGATAACCCGGCTGCCCTGCATCCTGCAGCTCGTGTAGGTGCCGGATGCGGTGACGGGATTGGTCGGAGCGGGGGACCGTATCGCTGCCTGGGGGAAGCGCCCGGGTGGTCTCCCGTAGTTCGGTCAGCTCGGCAGATGTGAGCCCGGCCCCCGCAGGAGCAGAGCGCAGCATATGGAACCAGTCAGGGATGAATCCCTCGGCGAGCATCGAGGCCACGCCGACGGGGACGAGCATCAACGGGGAGGGCAACCCGAAATAGCGTGGTCGCCAGTCGGGGCGGTACTTGGTATTGGAACGGTAGAGGCGCTGGATCTGCCAGTAGCGGTCCAGGGCGCCCAGCAGCCGGGAGCTGAACCTCTCCCCGGGAGCTGCGGCGACGTCTTCGGCACGGGCGAAGATATGGCGCAGGAAGGCAAAGTTCAGCGAGACTCGCTCAATGCCGTGGTCAGCAGCCCAGGCCATCACCTCGGCGACCAAGAATTCGTTGACCCCGTTGGGGGCTTGCGGGCTGCGACGCATCAGGTCGAGAGACAAACCGTGACGCCCCCAGGGCAGGAAGGTGAGGATCGCCACCGGGTGGCCGGTTATGTCACGGACCATCGCCACCACCATGCGTTCGTCGGCCGGATCGCCGATTCGCCCAACCTCCATGGAGAAACCGCGTTCATCCCCGATGCGCCATCGTGCGGTCAGCGTCCGGGTCTCGTCGATGGCTTCGGGGGTCATCTCGGACTGGAACTCGATCTCGGCAGTCAGACCACTGCGTCGGCTACGGGCATGGGCACGCCGTACCTCGGTCATGGCCGTTGAACCGAGGTCGAAGGATGCGGTCTCCAGCACCGACTCGTCGCCAAGCCGCAGAATCTCGAAGCCTAGGGTCCGGGAATAGGCGCGGGCACCGTCTGGGCCACAAGCGATCACTCCGGGAGTCCAGCCGTACTCGCGGACAGTGTCGTGCCATTCGGTGATGGCATCGTCCCATTTCTCCCGGTTTCCGATCGGATCACCGGAGGCCAGGGCGACCGAGCCGATCACCTGGTAGCCAATGGCGGCTGATCTCGTCGCATCGAAGTGGATGAGCCGGTCGCGGCGGGTGACAACATATGCCAGGGAGTCGTCCTCGGCGTGGTCGTTCAGCAGGTGACGCAGGGCCAGTTCGGTGCTGGGATTCCAGGAATCCTGGGGCCGCACGCTGCGGGTGAACACCGTGACGGTGGCGATGAGGGTGAGGCTAAGAAGGACGGAGACCACGATTGTGGCGGGCCTTGGCGGATGAACACCTCCCCAGCCGTTGTCGCTGGTCATGCCAATGGCCTGCATGAGCACGACCTGCACTTGTTCCCAGACCGTCCAGGGACGGCTCCGGTACACCAGGATGATCAGCGTACCGATCGCGGTGGCCAGGGCTGAGCCGCTGAGTAGCACGAGAAATGCCCGCAGCCATGAGCCGCGTACCAGCTTGGCCGGGAAAACAGGCCACAGCCACCAGCACAGCCATATCCCGAACAGGGAGAAAAGCAGCCAACCGGTGAATATCGCGGTAAGCATGAAATCCTGGGTCGCAGGGTCGGTGATGCTGGGAACAGCAATGACGGTGGAACTCAGCACTCCGAATATCTGGAACAGCAGGACCATAACCAGCCCGGCGCGTTTGCGATGGGCTAAGCCGTGGGTGACAACGGCCAACAGCACCACCGAGATCAGCGATGCCCCGGCCGGTGCGTTGCCCGCCAAGAAAAACAGATCGAGCCATAGCTGGTCGTGCAGTTCGTGGACCAGCCGATAACTCAGCCATATCCATGCGGAAAGGAGTACGGCAGCTGCGTAGTACCAGCACAGCAGGTTGGCGACGCGTTGCTTGCGCAGGCTCATTTCGTCTCCGTCCAGGCGAACTGGGGTGAGGTGGTGCCCAGCCATTCCAGCCCGACCGGAATGCCGGTGGTCCATACTTCGGCGGAGTGTCCGCCGCTGGCCAGCGTGGTGTGGGTGAGTGAGGTGGGGGCTCGTACGTGGGGGGCGAAACGCTGCATCGACTGGTACGGCGCGGCATCGTCGACGGCTACCCAGAACCACAGGCGTACGTCGGGTGCGGTTGTCTCGGCAACTGTATCCAAGTTGTAGGCGGGGTCATCAAGTGGGCGTAGCGCGGGACCGTCGAAGGCTAAGTGGAAGAAACCAGCTAGTGAAACTGCACTCGAGTACAGCTCCGGATGGCGCATAGTGAGCATCGTGGAGCACCAGCCACCGGCGCTGTAGCCGAGGGTTGTCCAGCCGCTGGGAGCATCGGCTGCTCGCAGATTGGTCTTCACCCATTCAGTGACATCCTTGGTGACCCATGTCTCCGTGCGTACGCTACCGTCGGTGGAATCGACACATTCAGTGTCGCCGTTGTTCTCGAAGACGTCGGGGATCACCACGATGGCATGACGCATCTTCTGAGCGTCAACTAGGCCATTGATGGTTTCGCCGATCTTGAGGTTCTGGTAGGTTTCGATCGACCCGGGAACCCCGGGGAAGGCGACGATCACCGGATGGAAGCGGTTCTGGTCACTCAGATAGTTTGGAGGCAGCCAGATCAACGCCTTGTGGGTGCGCTCGGTTCCTGACTCGGGGATCGATACCGTGATGTACCTTCCCTTAGTGGGATCCGACCAGTCCTGGGTACCAAAGGCTGGATTGGTCGTGGGGTCCTTTTGGATTGCGGTGGCCTCCTTTTGCTGTGGGGGCGCATCGGGTTCTCCCGGGGTCTGAGCATCAGGATTGGTGGGGGTCTCGGCTCCGACGGTTGTCTGTTCCATGATGGCTCCGGAACCGAGCAGCGAGGTCCAGCTTCCGTACCAGCCGTTGGCTCGGTTCAAGGCCAGGGCGATCACCAACATGGCGAATACCAAAGTGGTGAGAAATGCTATGAATTGGCGCAGGATTGATCCCCAAACGGTTCTGGTGTGATGTCTGGGAATGTGTATCAAGGCCCACCAGCAAGCTGCGATGAGCAGCGACGCGGCTACGGCCAGCGGTGCCGGGCCGGTTGGTGCGAACCAGTGGGCCATGTATCCATCCTTTCGATGTTGTGAATGTGGCGCTTTCCATCGTGGCTGATGACTATTGTTACGCACCGGGCACCGGTGGGCTTCCCGGGGAGAGGTCAGGGAGTTGGTGGGCCGAAGGCGTTGACCGAAGCCAACTGCGACCTCGCACAGGTCACGGATGGCCGGATTGCGTCGTCAATGCCGTCCTTGCCGCGACAACTGGGTTGTTGGCCTGGTGCTTGATAGGCTGGCCGAGCTGCGCGTGGTGCGTCTGTTTGGGCACGCCCGCAATTCAATCTACTAGGAAAGAGGGGACCGGGTGCTTTCCGCCTTCCTCACGGCATTCAAGACGCCGGATCTACGCAAGAAGATCCTGTTCACTCTGGGCATCCTCGTGGTGTTCCGCCTGGGTTCCACCATCCCCTCGCCGAATGTGAACACCGCTGCGATCAACACCTGCGCAGCCAAGGCGACCACCGGTTCCCAGGCCGGGGTCTACTCGATGATCAACTTGTTCTCTGGTGGTGCGTTGCTGCAGCTGTCGATCTTCGCGCTGGGCATCATGCCCTACATCACTTCCTCGATCATTCTTCAGCTTCTCACGGTGGTCATCCCACGGTTGGAGGCGTTGAAGAAGGAGGGAGCCTCCGGCCAGCAGACGATCACCAAGTACACCCGCTGGTTAACCATCGTGCTCGGTTTGTTGCAGGCTACCTCGTTCACCATGCTTGCGGTAAATGGTCAGTTGTTCCGTGACTGCAGCGAGAATCTGGTCCACTCCACCGATATCTTCCCCATCGTCGTGATGATCCTCACCATGACCGCAGGCACCTCCATCATCATGTGGCTCGGCGAGTTGATTACCGACCGTGGTATCGGAAACGGCATGTCCGTACTGATCTTCACCCAGATCGTGGCCACCTTCCCCTCGGGAATGTGGAACATCCGCCAGAGCCAGTCGGATGTCCGCACCGGAACGATGGTGATGCTCGCGGTGATCGCTATCGGTCTGCTGGTGATGGCTGGAGTGTTGTTCGTCGAGCAGGCCCAGCGTCGCATTCCGGTGCAGTACGCCAAGCGGATGGTGGGCAACCGTTTGATGGGCGGTTCCTCGACCTACATCCCGCTCAAGGTGAACCAGGCCGGTGTCATCCCAGTCATCTTCGCATCCTCAATCCTTTACCTTCCGGTGCTGTTCACCATGTTCAAGACCGACGGCCCGGTCGCCGACTGGATCGCCGCGAACCTGGCCACCGGTACCGGGGGCTGGTACAGCGCCATCTTCTTCGTGCTGATCATCTTCTTCGCCTATTTCTATGTGTCGATCACCTTCGACCCAGTCGAGATCTCGGACAACATGAAAAAGTACGGCGGCTTCATTCCCGGTGTTCGCGCGGGGAAGCCGACGGAGAAGTATCTTGGTTATGTGCTGTCGCGCTTGACCGCCCCTGGGTCTTTGTACCTGGCGGTGATCGCCCTGATTCCCGCAGTGGCGATCATGGCCTTCCATGCCGACCAGAACTTCCCGTTCGGTGGCACGTCGTTGCTGATCATGGTGGGTGTGGGTCTTGACACGGTCAAGCAGATCGAGAGCCAACTGCATCAGCGTCACTACGAAGGGTTCTTGAAGTGAGACTGCTCATCATGGGCGCCCCCGGCGCCGGAAAGGGGACCCAGGCTCCTGCTCTGGCTGCCCATCATGGTGTTCCTGCGATTTCCACCGGCGATATTTTCCGCGCCAATGTGAAGAGTGGTACCGAGCTCGGCAAGAAGGTCGAGGCTCTGCTGGCTGCCGGTGATCTTGTCCCCGATTCGCTGACCGAGGAGATCATCGCCGATCGTCTTGATCAGCCCGATACCGCGAATGGTTTCCTGCTGGATGGCTTCCCGCGCAACATGCATCAGGTTGAGGCCCTGGATGCTTACTTGACGAGCAAAGGACAGGCGCTTGATGCCGTTGTCTTCTTGGATGTTGATCCCGAGGTGCTCATCACACGGTTGCTGCGTCGTGCCGAGTTGGAGGGCCGCGCCGACGACAACGAGGAGACCATCCGGCGGCGTATGGACATCTATTCTTCTGAGACCAAGCCGTTGCTTGATCACTACGCAGCCAAGGGGCTGCTGGTCGACGTGAACGGCATCGGTTCGGTGGAAGAAGTGGATGCCCGTATCCAGGCCGCGGTCAAGGAGCACTTGGCCAAGTGAGCCGTCATGGCATCCAGTTGAAGACTCCGGCTCAGATCGCGATGATGCGCCGAGCCGGGCTGGTAGTTGCCAAAGGACTCGCCGAAATGGGGGCCGCCGCTGTTGCTGGGGCGACCTTGGCAGAGATCGACGCCGTGGGCCGCGACGTGCTCGCCGTGCACGGTGCTACCTCGAATTTCTTGGGTTATGGAGCCGAGTGGGGTTACCCACCCTATCCGGGGGTAGCCTGTATCTCGGTGAATGAGGTTGTCGTCCACGGTATCCCCGATCAACGCAGACTGGTCGCAGGGGATATCGTGTCCATCGATTTCGGTGCGGTCGTCGACGGTTGGCACGGCGATGCAGCGCGGACCTTCATGGTCGGTGAGGTTGATGATGAATCCCGTAGGCTCTCCGAGGTAACTAGGAATGCCTTGTGGGACGGGATCGCCGCGGTGGCCTCCGCCAAACGGGTGGGGGACATCTCCCACGCAATCCAGCGCAGTGTCGAGACCTCCGGGCTGCAAGTTGGCATCGTGCGTGAGTACACCGGGCACGGCATCGGTACCGAGATGCATCAGGAACCGGATGTGCCCAATTCAGGGCGTCCACACCGCGGTGCTCGCATTGTCCCGGGTGTCTGTTTGGCGATTGAGCCGATCCTCACCCTCGGTTCGCCCGAGAACGTAGAACTTGACGACGAGTGGACAGTGGTCACCTGTGATGGTTCACGTGCAGCCCACTGGGAGAACTCGGTGGCGGTGCTCGCCGACGGTATTTTCGTGCTCACCGAGCCTGACGGGGGAGCAGCAGAACTAGCCGCCAGGGGAGTGCGGATCGCGTCACTCGACTGAGTTTCTCGCTTGGCGAGCCCAGCAATCCGGGCGCCAGGGCTGACGGAAGAGATCTGGGACCCGCGCGAGCCGGATCAGGAGTTGATGCGTGTCGACAAGCCGTCGATGATGAGATCGATCTTGCGGTCGAGCCAGCCGCGATCGGTCCATGACTGTTCCGCGTGGAAGGGGCGCGGCAGACTGCTGAACATAGGCTCCGGTGCGGCGTCGTCTACTGGTCGACGGCGCATCGCGACGATTCCGAGGTGGGTTGCGATCGTGGTGTCCGCCACCATGTCGACCATCAGCGCAGCATCGTGTTCGCCGACCCCGGCCTCCACCAGCGCCTGGTACGCGGCACCGATCGTCGTCGCGAAGCACTCGGCTGCCCAAGGAAGCATCTGCAATACCCGGTCGAGTCCGGGATTGGTCTCTAACAGCACCCACAAACACTCGGCTTGGGCCCGCACGGTACGACGCCAGTCTGCGGGATCCGCGATGAAATCGATCCGGGATGCGAGTTCTTCCAGACAAGCCCGCAGCAGATCGTCGCGGGAGGTGATCGTGCGGTAGAGGGCTGATGTCGCTACCCCGAGCCGAGAAGCGACGCAGGCCAGCGTGAAATCCGCGATGCCCAACTCCAGCGCAGTCTCCACCACCTGGTGGCGGCTAAATCCCGGTTTGGGACCGGTGGGGCGGCCCGGACGTGTCATGGGATCACGATAGCCCGGTTGGGCAGGGATGTTGTTGCTTAGCAGTGAGTGTGTATAAGGTTGCCCTCAGCTATTAATGAATGATGTTCTCTATTCGATGCAGGAGGAGCGTCATGACACAACCAGTGGCATCCGGGTCAGATCAGGTGGAGCAGGCAGACAACCGCGACAAACGGCGATCTGTCGAGGGGCAAAAGGCGCTGAAACGGCTGGGTGCCCCGGTGCGTGGCCGAGTTCTGTTCGCGCAGTTCTTGGTGGTCATTTCGGGGCTGCTGGCGGTGGCTCCCTACGTGGCTCTGGTTGAACTCGGGGAGATCCTGCTGGCGGCGCACGATTCGGGGAGTACCCCAGATGCCGGACAGGTACGCAGCATCATCCTGGTCATGGTCAGTGCATACTCCGGACGGCTTCTGCTGTACTTCATCGCTTTGTCTGTCACGCATTTCGCCGATCTAGCGTTGCGTGATCATTTGCGACGCGGCATCGTCGACCGGGTCAGGCACACGCCGCTCGCATGGTTTTCCGAGATCACATCGGGGCGGGTTCGCAATGCGCTCCAAGACGACACCACCGCTGTGCACGTAGTGATCGCCCATGGCCCCGTAGATCAACTGAATGCCATCATCTCCCCGCTCGCACTATTTGGTTGCGCCCTGTGGATCGACTGGCGACTGGCGTTGCTGGCCGTCGCCACCGTCCCTCTGCACGTGCTCACCTATGCGATCTCCATGCGGGGCATGAATGAGAAAACCGTTGAGATGGATCGCAAACTCGCCGATGTCTCCTCCACCATGGTGGAATTCGTGGCAGGCATCTCGGTGGTGAAGGCCTTCGGCAGGGTAGGGCGTGCTCATCGTGCATACCTTGATGCCGCGGAGGGGTTCTCGCGGTTCTACTGGGGTTGGGCGATGCCGCTGGTGAATATCGCCTGTGCGGCATTCGCATGGGTGTCAGTCCCGGTGATCCTGTTGATCAATCTCGGGGTGGGGTCGTTGATGATCCACTCGGGCGCAGTCACCCTGCCGCAGGTACTGGCCACGACCTTGGTAGCGCTGGTCCTGCCCACGACGTTGATGACCATCGTGTCGGTCTCCTGGTCCTACCAGGTGGCCGGGGCCGCTGCCCTGAGGCTGTGTGATGTTCTTGACGCTCCCATCCTGCCCGCACCCCGGGAGACCAGTCATCCACGGGGAGCACTGGTGGAGATCGACCATGTCTGCTTCTCCTACGGCAAAACTCTCGCCGTCGACGATGTCACGCTGAGCCTGCATCCCGGAACCGTCACCGCTCTGCTGGGTCCCTCAGGGTCCGGGAAATCCACCGTGGCCACCCTGATCGCCAGATTCGCGGATCCCGATACAGGAGCGGTACGCATCGGTGGGATTGATCTTCGTGAGATGGACGAGCAGACCCTGTACTCGACGGTCTCCTTCGTGTTGCAGGACGCTCAATTGCTCAGCGCCACGGTGCGGGAGAACATCGCCCTTGGCCGCCCGGATGCCAGCGAGGAGCAGATCCGGGAAGCCGCCCGGTCGGCTTGCATTGATGAGGAGATCATGGCCTTGCCACACGGCTATGACACGGTCATCGGTACGCAGACCTCCTTGTCAGGAGGGCAAGAGCAACGCATTGCCATTGCGCGTGCGATTCTGCTAGACACCCCGGTGCTCATCCTGGACGAGGCGACGGCCATGGCCGATCCCGAATCGGAGGCCGAGATTCAGAAGGCTCTAAGCAGCCTGGTCCGAGGACGCACGGTGCTGGTCATTGCTCATCGGCCGACGGCGGTACGTGGCGTCGACCAGATCGTTGTCATGGAACGGGGTCGGCTGGCGGCGGTCGGCACCCATCAGGAATTGCTGACCGAGCCGCACTACCGGGCGCTGCTGCGGCAGTCGGGACAATTGGCTGGAGAGGATGCGGAGCCGGTGACCGTTCCCCGGGCGGTTCCCGAAGAACCCGGGGAGCAAGACGATGGCCAGCTCTTGGAGGAACAACCCAGACCGGATTCGCCGGTGGGCATCCGCACGGTCGCTCGGTCCATGTTGGCCCATTACCATCGCCTGATGAGCGATGACTCCTGGCGTAGGCTCTTCAGGGGACTGTGTCTCGGGGCGCTCAACGGCGCCGTGTCGGGGATCGCGTTGCTGGTGCTGCTGCCCATTTCGGTTTGCTTGGCTCTCGGCGGCACCTGCTGGGGGCTTGATCTTGGCGGCTGGCTTCTGGTGCTGGGCGTCGCTGCAGTTGCCGCGACCGTATCGGATTTCGTTGGCAAGCGTCAGAGCATGACCGGAGCCCTTGGTTTCATGCGCGATGTTCATCATGCCATCGGGAACAAGGTCGCCAGGTTGCCGCTGCGTTGGTTCACCTCACAGACCGCAGGTGTCATGTCCCGCGCGGTCAGTCAGGAAATGGTGTCACTGGGGGAGTCGGCTGCCCATTTCCTATACCGGATTGCCTCGAACACCGCGGGTTGCGTGGTCATCGGCCTCGGATCCTGGTTCTGGGACTGGCGCCTGGGGCTGCTGCTGGTCTTGGGTGCACCGGTCATGGTGGTGCTCCTAGGGCTTGCCAAGCGCTTGGTGGACCACGGCAAGGCACTCGCCGAACCGACAGAACGCGAGATTGCCACCCGCATTGTTGAATTCGCGCGCTGCCAAGGTGCGCTGCGTGCCTGCCATGCGGCAGGCAGCTTCGGGCGACTGCGAGATGCCTTCGCTGAGGCTCGCCGGATTTCCTGGCGCGCTCTGTGGTGGGAAAGTGCCGGGAACCTGATTTCCGGGGCTCTCACCCAGATGATCATCGTCGCAATGATCATGCTGACCGCGTCCTTGGCCGTCTCTGGGGCGATGGATGCTCTTCCGACGATTGCGACGATCGGCATGTGTCTACGTTTCACGACGATGCTAGAGGACATCGGATCCAGTTCTTTCGGGCTGGAGGAACGTCGTCAGATGATGAACCACCTTGATGATGTGATGGACGCCGAGATCATGGACGAGCCGACGAACCGGGCGGAACTCACCGAACCGGGAGCTGTTGAGTTGGTCGGCGTCGACTTCGGGTACCGGGCCGGTGAACCTGTATTGGACAAGGTAAGTATCCAGGTACCTGCCAAGTCGATGTGTGCCGTTGTCGGGCCCTCGGGTAGTGGTAAGACGACGCTGGCCCGGCTGGTCGCACGTTTCTGGGATGTGGATTCCGGTGTTGTACGGGTCGGCGGGGCCGATGTGCGGGAGATGCCGACTGCTCAACTGATGGAACAACTGTCCATGGTCTTCCAGGACGTCTACCTATTCGACGACACGCTTGATGCAAACATCAAAGTAGGCGGCCCTACGGCCTCGGATGCCCGGGTGCGGTGGGCCGCAGACCTGGCCGGGGTGACCGAGATCACCGAGCGGCTCCCTGATGGGTGGCAGGCCCGGGTCGGTGAGGGCGGACGTGCGCTCTCCGGTGGTGAGCGACAGCGGGTCTCCATCGCCAGGGCCTTGTTGAAGCGTGCCCCGATCGTGTTGCTCGATGAAGCCACCAGCGCTCTGGATGCGGAGAATGAGGCTCACATCATCGCGGCGATGGAGCAGCTCAGGCGCACCTCGACGCTCATCGTGATCGCTCACAAACTGGAGACGATTGCAGCCGCCGATCAAGTGGTGGTGCTCTCCGGTGATGGCCACGTCGCGCAGCAGGGACGCCACGAAGACCTCGTCGGGGTTGACGGACCCTACCGTGACTTCTGGGAACAACGAACTCGAGCGGCAGGTTGGGTCTTGGCCTGAACTTACTCCAGGGTCACTCGAAGACGCGGATCACCGGATTCCACTCAGTGACGGTGCGGGTCTCGATGATGTTGTTGACCGACATCGGGTCGGCGTCGAGCAGCGCGATGAGCGCGGCTTGGTCGGCAGCCTCAAAAATCAGCAGGGCGCGATCACGGTCGGTGCCGACATAAGGACCGGATGCCTTCAGCGAGCCGGAGTCTTTGAGGGTGGCCAGGTAGGCGCGGTGCTCGGGGCGGATGGCGGCCACATCGGCATCGGCGCGGTAGAGGTATTCAACGGCGAAGTACGTCATGGGGTGAGCCTAGTAGTGTGGCGTGGCGGGTTGCGTGAGGGATGGGGTTGATGGCCACAACGGCATCCAGATTTGGGGTCTATGCCCCTGCCGGGCTATGGTTGATCGTCGGTCACGTGGGTAGATCGTGCCCGTGGGCGTTTTTGCGTGCGCTCGGGGAAGGAGGCTCGCGTGGAGACGGCGTCCGAGGAACATACCTACATCCATCTGGAGTGATTTTGGCGAAGAAAGAAGGAGCTCTCGAGCTTGAGGGAACTGTCGTAGAAGCCCTACCCAACGCGATGTTCCGCGTTGAGTTGGACAATGGGCATAAGGTGCTCGCCACTATCAACGGCAAGATGCGACAGCACTACATCCGGATCCTCCCGCAGGACCGGGTGGTGGTCGAGTTGTCTCCGTACGATCTCACCCGTGGGCGCATCGTCTACCGCCACAAGTAATCAAGGAGAAGCTCGAATGAAGGTTCAGCCGAGCGTCAAGAAGATCTGTGACAACTGCAAGGTGATCCGTCGCCGTGGCGTTGTTCGTGTCATCTGCACGAATCCTCGCCACAAGCAGCGTCAGGGCTGAGACGCGCAGCACACAACTGAACATGACAACGTGAGTGCACACCGGCCCTTCGCGGGTCGGCAAGCCGAGGGATCGGCGCCCACCCCCGGACGAAGGCCGGGGTCTCGAGGTCGGTGAATCCGACTGGCGAATCGAGAACGCCTCACGCCACACACCTTCGCGTGACGAACTGAAAACTCGTCGCGACAACCAAGAAAGGTAACCGCCACATGGCACGCCTCCAAGGTGTTGATCTGCCGCGCGAGAAGCGCCTCGAGGTCGCACTCACCTACATTTTCGGCATCGGCAGGACTCGTGCCGCCGAAACCCTGGCAGCCACTGGGATCAGTGGGGACATCCGCGTCAAGGAACTGACCGACGAGCAGCTCGTCGCGTTGCGTGACCACATCGACGCCAACTACGAGACCGAGGGTGATCTGCGTCGTACCGTCGCAGCCGACATCCGTCGCAAGATTGAGATCGGCACCTACCAGGGCCGTCGTCACCGCAGCGGTTTGCCCGTCCGGGGCCAGCGCACCCGCACCAATGCTCGTACTCGCAAGGGCAAGAAGAAGGCCGTCGCGGGCAAGAAGAAGGCCCGCTGACCTTCGTCAGCTTGAACCCAACTGTCAGGAGACAAAGAACTTATGGCTACTGCAGGCCGCAAGGCTGCCGCAAAGACCAAGGTGCGGCGCAAGGAAAAGAAGAATGTGGTCGCCGGTCAGGCCCACATCAAGTCGACCTTCAACAACACCATCATCACCATCACCGATCCGACCGGCGCCGTGATCTCGTGGGCCTCCTCAGGCACCGTCGGTTTCAAGGGTTCGCGCAAGTCCACCCCGTTCGCCGCCCAGATGGCCGCCGAGGCCGCTGGCCGCCGTGCGATGGAGCACGGACTCAAGCGCATTGACGTGTTCGTCAAGGGTCCCGGCTCCGGCCGCGAGACCGCGATCCGCTCGCTCGGCGCCATTGGCCTCGAGGTCGGCACCATCTCTGATGTCACCCCGATGCCGCACAATGGCTGCCGCCCGCCCAAGCGTCGTCGCGTCTAGTCGCCCGAGTCATCAGAAAGGACTGAAACAATGGCCCGTTACACCGGACCCATCACCAAGAAGTCCCGCCGCTTCGGGACTGACCTTGTCGGTAACGACAAGGCCTTCGAGCATCGGCCCTATCCTCCCGGCCAGCACGGCCGTGGACGCAGCAAGGATTCCGAGTACCTTCAGCAGCTCAAGGAGAAGCAGAAGGCTCGTTACGCATACGGCGTTCTCGAGAAGCAGTTCCGTCGTTACTACGAGGAGGCCGACCGTCTGCCCGGTCGTACCGGTCACACCTTGCTCCAGATCCTCGAGTCGCGTCTTGACAACGTGATCTACCGCGCTGGTTTTGCCTCGACCCGCCGCCAGGCCCGTCAGATGGTCTCCCACGGCCACATCCTGGTCAACGGTCAGCGCGTCACGATCCCGTCGTTTAGGGTGTCCCCGCTGGACATCATTGACGTTGCCCCGAAGTCCATGGATCTCGATCCCTTTGTGATCGCACGCGAGACTTTCGGCGAGCGTAATGTTCCCGGCTGGCTGACTGTCAAGATCAACCGCATGCGCATCCTGGTGCATCAGTTGCCCACCCGTGAGCAGATCGTGATCGACGTCAACGAGCAGGCGATCGTCGAGCTCTACTCGAAGTAATCCCATTTCACTGCGTCGTCATATGGCGGGCGGCGCCGAAAGGAAAACCAAATGCTCATCGCACAGCGTCCCTCCCTGACCGAAGAGGTCTTCGGGGAACATCGCTCCCGCTTCGTCATCGAGCCCTTGGAGCCGGGATTCGGCTATACCTTGGGTAACTCGTTGCGTCGCACCCTGTTGTCGTCTATCCCGGGGGCAGCAGTGACCTCGATCAAGATCGAGGGAAACCAACATGAGTTTTCGACCCTCCCCGGTGTGGTCGAGGACGTCACCGAGATCATCCTCAATCTGAAGTCGCTCGTGCTGACCTCGGAGGAGGATGAGCCTGTCGCTATGTATCTGCGCAAATCGGGTGCCGGCGCGGTGGTTGCCGCCGATATCGCGGCTCCCGCCGGTGTGACCATCCTCAACCCCGAGGCGCACATCTGCGAACTCAACGAGAAGGGTTCCATTGAGATGGAACTCATCGTCGAGCGCGGCCGCGGTTACGTGTCTGCTCAGCAGAACAACAACCCGGATGCCGAAATCGGCCGCATCCCGGTTGACTCGATCTACTCGCCAGTGGTGAAGGTTACCTACAAGGTGGAGGCCACTCGCGTTGAGACCCGCACCGACTTCGACCGCCTCATCGTCGATGTCGAGACCAAGCCGGCCATCACTCCGCGTGATGCCATGGCCTCGGCTGGCAAGACCTTGGTCGAGCTGTTCGGACTGGCTCGTGAGCTGAACGTCGATGCCGAGGGCATCGAGATGGGTGCAGGCCCTGTCGATGAGCAACTCGCTGCCGACCTGGCACTGCCGGTCGAGGACCTAAACCTCACCGTGCGTTCGTATAACTGCCTGAAGCGTGAGGGTATCCATACGGTGGGCGAGCTCGTCTCCCGTAGCGAGCAGGATCTGCTGGACATCCGCAACTTCGGTTCCAAGTCGATTGACGAGGTCAAGGCCAAGCTTGCTGAGCTTGGCCTGGCCCTCAAAGACAGCGCCCCGGGCTTTGATCCGCTGGCTGCCGCCGACCAGTTCGGTGCAGTCGAGGGCGATGACGACGACCAGTTCATCGAGACCGAGCAGTACTGATTCGGCACCAAACCTGGAGATTTGAGAAATGCCCAAGCCAACCAAGGGTCCCCGCATCGGCGGCAGCCCCTCTCACGAGCGGATCATCATGGCGAACCTGGCTTCCCAGCTGTTCGAGCATGGCCGCATAACCACCACCGAGACTCGTGCCCGCCGCGTCCAGCCGCTGGCCGAGACTCTGATCACTAAAGCCAAGCGTGGCGATCTGCACGCCCGTCGCTTGGTTCGCCGCACCATCACCAACGGTGACGTGCTGCATACCTTGTTCGCCGACATCGCTCCCATGATGGAAGGTCGTGAGGGCGGCTACACCCGTATCACCAAGATCGGCAACCGCAAGGGCGACAATGCTCCGCTGGCTGTCATCGAACTCGTGACCGAACCCGTGGCCAAGAAGGCTGCTGCGGCCAAGGCAACCAAGGATGAGGTCAAGGACACCACCAAGGCCGACAATCCGAAGCCCGGTGCCGAGGATCCCACCACCGCTGAGGACCTGGTCGAGGAAGAGGCCGTCGAGGCCGAGACTACGACCGGGGATACCGCCAAGGCCTGATCGGATGATCGAAGAGCGACCCTGCCTTCACGCAATGTGCCTTTTCAGCCCATGTCTGGGTGCTCAAAGGTCACGTTGCGCGAAGAAGGGGGCGGTTTGGCTGATGAGAGGGCAAACAGCGCACGAGTCTTGTTCCCTGAGTGCGCACTTTTGGAAAAGCCTGCGCTCAAAAAAGGAAATCCTTCCATGAGTCGATCTCTTGGGCAATTTGGGCGGCACCGCATTGGAAGCTGCGTTCCAGGGTTGCAACGTCGCGTTCTGCTTGGGTAACCAGTTCGCCGGTGGGGAAAAAGACTTTGGCCTGGCCTTGCGCCTCAAGATCCAGCAGCTCGGTGCGGGTTGAGTTGTAGTTGGCGGCTCGGGCGGCATTCCCGTCGGCGATGGCTGGATACTTGCGGAAGGCCGCGCGCAGAGCCGGGGTCAACTTCGTCGGTTTCTTGACATAGCTGCGTGGTCTAGTGAGCACCACCAGGAATTTCTCGAACCCGGCGGTCTTTGCGGCATCGAGGGCGATCCCGCCGCTGGGCCCCAGCGCTCCGTCAACATAGGCATGGTCACCGATGTGGACGATGGGCATGAGGATCGGAAGGGTCGACGACGACTGTACCCGTACCATGAGGTCCTGCATTGAGGCGACGTCATCTTTGGTCCAGTAGAAGGATCTGCCGGTGTCCGCCTCGAAGGTCCCGAAACTCGCCCGGGCCGGATTGGCCATGAAGGTGTCATAGTCGAAGGGAAGCGCTCTCCCAGGGAGTCCGGCTTCTTGGTAGATGTAGTGGGCGTTGAACATCCCGCGACGTCGCAGAAAATGCTGCCAGCCCCCGAACCGGGGATCTGCGGCGAAGTCAACGAAGCACCGATGGGCTCGGCCCGCATCACGGGAGACGTAGTTGGCGGTGTTCGAGGAACCTGCCGAGATACCAGCAACCCAGTCGAAGTGGATCTCTTGACGCAGCAACTCCACCACCACAGCCGCGGTGTAGGCGGCGCGCATGCCCCCGCCTTCGAAGATGAGGGCAGTGTCGTGGACATTCGTCGACAAGGCCATGGCGTCATTCTCACTCCGTGACGGGTGGTCTCGTGCGATGCCCACGGCAACCCGGGCAACGAATTCCTTTGGACGGACTCTCGAATCGGCCAGTGGCAGGATGAAACTCATTTACTACGACGATGTCTTGAGAGGAACACCATGAACGACACCCGGATCGGATTCGTCGGCGCCACCGGCATGATGGGCCATGGGATAGCCAAGAACCTGCTGCTCAAGGGATTCCCGCTGAGCTACACGATGCGCACTCGCGCTCCCGAGGGCCTCGACGAGCTGGGTGCCACCAGGGCCGCTGACCATGCTGAATTGGGCTTCACCAGCGACATCGTCATCATCTGCGTGACTGCCGCCGCCGACGTCGCTTCGGTGGTGGATGGCTTGCTCACCAACCCCAAGCAGGGCCTGATCATTCTTGATGCCTCCACATCCGAGCCATCAACAACCCTGCGCCTCGCCGGGATGGCTGCTGAAAAGGGCGTGCGCTTTGCCGATATCCCGCTCGCCAAGACCCCTGTCGAGGCCGAGCTGGGCACCCTCAACGTGATGGTCGGTGCCGACGACGAGTTGTTTGCTGAGATCAAGCCGGTGCTCAAGGCATTCGCCGAGGGCATCTTCCGGGTCGGGGGGCTGGGCGCTGGTCATACAATCAAGCTGGTCAACAACACAGTCTTCCAGTCGGCCCTCACCATGCTCGCCGAGGGCTTGGCGGTCTGCGCTAAGGCCGGCGTCGACCCGGCCAAACTCATTGAGGTGATGTCCGCTGGTGGGTTCGCCACCGGAGGGCCGCTGAAGATTATGGGTGCCGCTCTCGGAGGCGACTTCACCGGGCTGCAGTTCCAACTCGACAATGCTCGCAAGGATGTGCGCTACTACACTCGGATGGCTGGTGAACTCGGGGTTCCTGCGGTCGTCGGTGAGGGTGTTCACGAGGCCCTGGTGGTGGCGTCGGCGTTGAGCTTCGGTGAGGAGTTCAACCCCGCGCTGATCAAAGCGGCAGCCAAGCTGAATGGAATCGAGATGGTCTCCGGGAACTGACATCTTGTGACGAATTGTGGACGACGGGTGGATGCTTCGTTCCGAATACCTACCCGCCGTCTTGTTCCCCCAAGCCCGTTGTTATGCTGGAACAGCTGATAGCCGAATCATCCAATGCCCGGCTTTGTGGCTCCGGGTGGATGATCCGGCGAGCATTTGTCCGCGGCTATGGAGGGTCGCGGGTGACCATGAGGGACCGAACTGGCCCCCACCCCGAACACTGGGAGGAGTGAACCGATGACGACACCTACTCCACCAGCAGGATCGTCAGCGGAAGACCTCGTTCTCGCCGGTGATTTCGGCATTCCGACCTACGACCAGTGGGCAGCCGAAGTCGCCAAGGTGCTGAACAAGGGACGTCCGGAGAACAAGCTGCTGAGTGCCGATCAGGCCATTGACCGGCTTCGCGTGCACACGGTTGACGGCTTGACCATCGAGCCAATCTATACCGAGGCTGACGCAATCGGAGAGTTGGGTGCTCCCGGCACGGTCCCGTTCACCCGCGGCACCACGGTGCGCAGTGGTGAGATGGACGCTTGGGATGTGCGCGCCCTGCACGAGGATCCCGATGCTGCGCGCACCCGCGAGGCGATCGCCACCGATCTGGAGCGCGGTGCTACCAGCATTTGGCTGCGTGTCGACCCCGATGCCGTGGACGCTGCCGATCTGGGCACCGTTCTTGCGGACGTCCTGCTGGAGCTGGCCAAGGTGGAGGTGTCGAGCCGCACCGATCAGGCCGCGGCTGCGAATGCCTTGCTGGCCTACTATGGCGCTTCCGACAAGCCGAAGAATCACCTGTCGCTGAACTTGGGTATTGATCCGATCGGCGTCGCGGCGCTCAATGGCACTGCCGCTGACTTATCCGATCTGGCCCACTGGGTCTCTGATCTGGAGGGCTTCAAGGATTCCCAGGCCTTCGTCGTGGACGGCACCATCTACCACAATGCCGGTGCCGGCGACGTGCACGAGGTCGCTTGGGTGATCGCCACCGCCGTCGAATACGTGCGTGCCCTGGTCGCCCAGGGTATCTCGGTCGACGACGCCTTCGACGCGATTTCCTTCCGGGTCTCGGCCACCACCGACCAAGTCGCCACGATCGCCCGCCTGCGTGCCCTGCGCACCGTGTGGGCCCGTGTCGGCGAAGTCTTCGGTGTCACCGAGGCTAAGCGCGGTGCTCGTCAGCACGCTGTCACGTCGTGGCGTGAGATCACCCGCGACGATGCCTATGTCAACATCTTGCGAGCCACGATCGAGACCTTCTCTGCCGCCATCGGTGGCGCGGAGGCGATCACTGTGCTGCCCTTCGACACTGCATGGGGCCTCCCGGCAGCGTTCTCCCGTCGCGTTGCTCGCAACACTCAAGTCGTTCTCGCCGAAGAGTCCAATATCGGCCGAGTCAACGACCCAGCTGGCGGTGGTTGGTATTTCGAGTCGCTGACTAACCAGATCGCTCAGGCGGCATGGACCCAGTTCCAAGCCGTCGAAGCCGCTGGTGGCATGGCCGCCTATCTCGCTTCCGGCGAGATCTCCAAGACACTCGAGGATCTCAACGCCAAGCGTGCCAAGTTGCTCGCTACCCGCAAGCAGCCGATCACCGGTGTCTCGGAATTCCCGAACCCGACCGAGGCGGCAGTCACCACCGCGCTCGCCCGCCCGGCGGCCCCCGAATATGGGGGTCTGGTTTGGCGCCGCGATTCCGAGGTCTTCGAGCAACTGCGCGATGCCACCAAGGATTCCGGCGCGAAGGTCTTCTTGGCCTGCTTGGGAACCCGCCGCGATTTCGGAGGTCGTGAAGGGTTCGCCTCGAACTACTTCCACATCGCAGGCTTGGAGACCCCGAGCGTGGAAGGCGGAACCACTGAGGAGATCGTCGCAGCATGGAAGGCGTCCGGTACTCCGGTCGTCGCCCTGTGCTCGTCTGCGAAGGTGTACGCGGTTCAGGGCTTCGAGGTGGCTAAGGCCCTCAAGGAAGCCGGAGCTGCGAAGGTCATCCTCGCCGGCAACATCAAGGAACTGGGAGACGTCTCCACCGACGGCGTCATCGACGGAACCATCGCCTTGGGCATGGATGTCGTCGCTGGCCTGTCCGACGTCCTGAACACCCTGGGGGTGAACAAGTGAACGACCTGCCACGTTTCGACACCATCGAACTGGGCACCCCCGCCATCGCGGCGGACGCCCAGGCCACCTTTGACAAGCTGCTCAGCGAGTCGAATCCCGTTGAGTGGACCACCCCGGAGCAGATTCCGGTGGCCCACCTCTACGGGGCCGATGTCTACGAAGGGCTCGACCACCTGAGCACCATGCCCGGCCTCGCGCCATACATGCGTGGTCCGTACTCGACCATGTACACCTCGCGTCCGTGGACCATCCGCCAGTATGCCGGATTCTCCACCGCCGCCGAGTCGAATGCCTTCTACCGTCGCAACCTCGCGGCCGGTCAGAAGGGCCTGTCCATCGCCTTCGACCTCGCTACCCACCGTGGTTATGATTCCGATCACCCGCGCGTGGCCGGTGACGTCGGCATGGCCGGTGTGGCCGTCGATTCGATCCTCGACATGCGTCAGTTGTTTGACGGCATCCCGCTCGACCAGATGTCGGTGTCAATGACCATGAATGGTGCGGTGCTGCCCATCCTGGCCTTGTACGTGGTGGCCGCCGAGGAACAAGGCGTCAAGCCCGAACAACTCGCCGGTACGATCCAGAACGACATTCTCAAGGAGTTCATGGTTCGTAACACCTACATCTACCCGCCCTCACCTTCTATGCGGATCATCTCGGAGATCTTCGCGTTCACTTCGGCCAACATGCCGAAGTTCAACTCGATCTCGATCTCCGGGTACCACATGCAGGAGGCCGGTGCCACCGCCGACATTGAGATGGCTTACACCCTGGCCGATGGTGTCGAGTACATCCGCGCCGGTGAATCGGTGGGCCTGAAGGTCGACCAGTTCGCGCCGCGGCTGTCCTTCTTCTGGGCAATTGGCACCAACTTCTTCATGGAGATCGCCAAGATGCGTGCAGCGCGCATCCTGTGGGCCCGCCTGGTCCGTCAGTTCGACCCGAAGAATCCCAAGTCGATGTCGCTGCGTACCCACTCGCAGACCTCCGGTTGGTCACTAACCGCCCAGGACGTCTACAACAATGTGGTGCGCACTTGCGTCGAGGCGATGGGGGCGACCCAGGGCCACACCCAGTCGCTGCACACCAATGCCCTCGACGAGGCCATCGCGCTGCCGACCGACTTCTCGGCTCGTATTGCCCGTAACACCCAGCTGTTCTTGCAGCAGGAGTCGGGCACCTGCCGTTCGGTTGATCTGTGGGCCGGTTCGGCATACGTGGAGAGCCTGACCCGTGAACTGGCGGAGCGTTCCTGGGCGCTCATCCAGGAGGTCGAGGAAGCCGGTGGCATGACCAAGGCCATTGAGGCGGGCATCCCGAAGATGCGCATCGAGGAGGCGGCTGCTCGCACTCAGGCGCGCATCGATTCGGGTCGTCAGCCGGTGATCGGCGTGAACAAGTACGTGCTTGAGCATGACGATCCCGTCGAGGCCCTGAAGATTGACAATCACGCGGTTCGTGCGGAGCAGATCGCCAAGCTGGAGAAGTTGCGTGCCGAGCGTGACTCCGCCGCGGTGAATGCCGCCTTGGAGAAACTGACCTGGGCCGCCGGGAACCCGGATTCCTCCGATCCCGAGCGCAATCTGCTCAAGTTGGCCATCGACGCAGGCCGGGCCGGTGCCACCGTTGGTGAGATGTCCGATGCACTGGAGAAGGTCTTCGGCCGTTACACCGCCCAGATCCGTACTATTTCCGGTGTCTACTCCAAGGAATCGGGAACCTCGACGAATATGGACGAGACAAAGACCCTCATCGAGAAGTTCGAAGAGATTGAGGGCCGCCGTCCTCGTATTCTCATCGCAAAGATGGGCCAGGACGGTCACGACCGTGGTCAGAAGGTGATCGCAACCGCTTTCGCCGACCTCGGTTTCGACGTCGACGTCGGTCCGCTGTTCCAGACCCCGGAGGAGGCTGCACGTCAGGCCATTGAGGGTGACGTCCACGTCGTGGGTGTCTCGTCGCTGGCTGCCGGTCACCTCACCTTGGTGCCCGCCCTGCGCGCCGAGCTCGATAAGGCCGGCCGTCAGGACATCGGCATCGTCGTGGGTGGTGTGATCCCCGAGCAGGATTTCGAAGAGCTTCGCGAAGACGGTGCCTTGGCCATCTACCCGCCGGGTACCAACATCGTCGAGTCGGCCAAGGATCTGCTCAGCACGCTGATCAAGACCGCTGAGGACAATGCCTAGGCGTTTCGATGTCGCCGAACTGATCGACGGCGTCAGGGGTGGGGACCGGGTCGCTCTGGCCCGGTCCATTACCCTCGTCGAATCACGCAAGCCGGAGCATCGCAAGCTCGCGCGGCAGATGCTGCGCGAGCTTGCGGGGTCTTCGGGGAACTCGATCAGACTGGGTCTCTCCGGTGTGCCGGGCGCCGGGAAATCCACGTTCACCGATGCGCTCGGCTGCCGCCTCATCGACCAGGGACATCGGGTCGCAGTGCTTGCCGTCGACCCCTCTTCATCGGTGTCGGGTGGGTCGGTACTGGGCGACCGCACCCGGATGGGAATACTGTCGCAGTCCGACGACGCCTTTATCCGCCCCTCACCCACCGGGCTGCACCTGGGTGGTGTTGCCCGAGCCACCCGTGAGGCGATGCTGCTGGTGGAGGCCGCAGGCTACGACGTCGTTATCGTCGAGACGGTCGGCGTCGGTCAGTCGGAGGTTGCCGTGGCGGGCATGGTCGACACCTATCTGGTGTTGATGCTGGCCCGTTCGGGCGACCAGCTGCAGGGCATCAAGAAGGGCATCTTGGAACTCGCCCACGTCATTGCGGTTAACAAGGCCGATGGCGAAAATGCGGCCGAGGCCCGGGTGACCGCCCGCGACCTGTCTATCGCGATGAAGCTCGTCAGTTCCCAGGCCAACGAACGCCGGGTTCCAGTGCTCACCTGCTCGGCTTTGGAGAAAAGTGGCCTCGACGAGGTGTGGCAGGCGGTGCTGGACCACCGTGTGCATCTGGAGAAGACCTACGGTCTGGCCAAGTATCGCGGTGCCCAGCAGGTGTCGTGGATGTGGTCACAGACCGAGGCCGCGGTTCTCGATTCGCTGCACGGAACCCGCGAGATGAGGGAACTGGCTCATCGGATGGAAGAAGCCGTCGACTCCGGTGAAACCAGCGCCCTGGACGCTTCCAGCGAGTTGCTGCGGGTCTTTGCGGCCCAGGTTCCGTCCTTGGATTGGGCACAACCCGATTGAGATACCTGCATCGCGGCCCCGGGCAGAAGGTGTTCGGGGCCGTCGCCATGCCTGCTTCTCTCGGGTGCTGGTCGAGGCACGGGGGCTGTCAGCCCAGCAACAGCAGGCTGAGGGCCATCACCGCCATTCCGGCCATCAGACCGTAGGTTGCGGTGTGATGCTGTCCGTACTCCTGGGCAGTGGGCAGCAGCTCGTCGAAGGAGATGAACACCATGATTCCGGCGACCCCGGCGAGTACCACACCCAGGGTGGTGTCAGTGATCCATGGCCTGAGCAGGGCATAACCGATTAGCGCCCCGAGCGGTTCGGCGAGTCCTGACGCCCAGGCTGCCAGGGCTGCCTTGGTGCGTGATCCGGTGGCTTCATGGATGGGAACGGCGACGGCGATGCCTTCAGGAATGTTGTGGATCCCGATCGCGACGGCGATGGGGATGCCCAGACCGGGATCGTCGAGGGCAGACATGAAGGTGGCGAAACCCTCGGGAAAATTGTGCAACCCGACGGCGGCCGCGGTGATCAGCCCGGTTCTGACTAGGGCATCTTTGCGTGGGGTGGTGTGGGCTGCGAGATTCGGTTCGTGCGGGTTGATTCGGTCGGGCACCAGCCGGTCGATGACCGCGATGAGGGCGATTCCTGCGAAGAAGGAGCCCACCGCCCACCAGGCGCCGAGGCGGCCCGATGCCGTGGCGGTCAGGTTTTCAGTGGCCTGGGGCAGTAATTCGACCATCGAGACGTAGATCATCACCCCAGCAGAGAAACCGAGGGAACCAGGTAGGAAGGACCGCCCACCGGGGCTTCGGATGATCGAGGCCATCCCGCCCAACCCACTGGCCAACCCTGCGAGCAGGGTCAGCGCAGCGGCGAAAAGCATCTCAGCGCAGCCCGTGATAGGTGTTGAATCTCTCGGCGCCCTGGTAGGCGTCAACCAAGCCCCAGACGAAGAAGGCGATGATGCCGATGATCGGGACGATCAGGAATGAGGTGAAGATGCAGGCGAAGAAACCGACGAGGATTCCGATGCCTTTGCTTGTCTCGCCGTTGATTATCGACCCGAGTCCGGGGATGAAGAAGGAGGCAACCAAGGACAACCACGGTTCCTTGCGGGAGACCTGAGGACGACCGTAAACCGGGTTGTAGGGGGCCATCGCTTGGCGCGGCGAGGGAGTCATCGGCTGGGCGTAGGACGGCACTCCGGAGGTGTTCGGCTCCGGCGGCTGGGCGTATTGCCACTGCGAACCGGACTGAATTCCCCCGAAGGTGGCCTGATCATCCCACGGTTGCGGGCTTGCCTGGGCTCCTTGCAACCAGGCATCCTGACCGAGGTTTGGTGAATCCGATGAATAGGAGTCGGATTGTCCGTATGGGTTGGTGGTCATTACTGCTCTCCGGTTACTTGTTCAGTGTTGGTCGAATGTGGTGTGGTGGGTGCTGACAGCATCCAGTACATCGCCTGGTTCAGCGGTGTGCTGATGCCGTGACGCTCTCCCAAACGGATAACTCTTCCTGCGAAGGATTCCACCTCAGTGGGACGCCCGGCGTCGGTGTCCTGACACATCGACGTCCGGCCATCAGGTGCCATCGTAGCGAGCACCTTCAACCAGCGATCCACATCGCTTTGGTCGAGATGGACGCCCTCGGGACCGGCCACAGCGATAACCTCGTCGATGAGCCCCAGCATGAGACTACGCGCGCCGGTCTTGGCCTGGAACGCCCCATAATCGGCACGCATCGCGGCAGACGCCTGGTTGATTCCGACGTTCACCATGAATTTCCACCAGATCTGGTGCATCATGTCATCGCGGATCTCGTGGGCTAGTCCTGCGGCGCTGAGCCAAGAGGCCAGGGTGGTCAAACGCGGGGTGATGGTGCCATCGGGGGTGCCGATCAACAATTTCCCGGGGTGCGCCCAGCGGATGGATGAGCCCTCGCGTACGGCATCCATTCCTGCGGCGACGCACAACAGCACCTGGCCCGGGTCAAATTGGCTGGCCAGTTCGTGCTCGGAATCCAGACCGTTCATCACCGAGATGACCGTCGTGTGCGCCCCGACCACCCGGCTGGCCTCGGTCATGGCCGAGGCCAGGTGGCGATCCTTGACGGCGACGATAGCCAAATCGACGGGAGCGGATTCATCGGTGGGGGAGAGTACCGGGAGCATCAACTGTTCCCCATTGACGACCAGCCCTTGGCGGAGTCGTTCGGCGCGTTGCTCGTCGGCGGCAAGTACGACGCCATGCCCGGTGCTAGCGAAGTGCCATGCGTACATCGCGCCCATGGCTCCAGCCCCGATGATGGCGACGGTGGGTTTCATGGGTGAATCCTAGCCCTCGGAAGCCTTAGGTTTGGCGGGCCGTCCCCGTTTGGGTGGAGGGGTGATCTTGTCGGGCAATCGACCGGCCCGTCTCAGTTCCTCACGCAGCAGCATCTCAATCTGGGCATTCACCGAGCGCAGGTCGTCCCGGGCCCAGCGGGCTACGGCATCGTGAACCGCTGGGTCGAGACGGAGCAAGACCTGCTTACGTTCGGCCATCTCAACTGTAGAGGCTGCCGGTGTTCACCACGGGGGTTGCCCGAGAATCAGAGCACAGCACGACCAGCAGGTTGGAGATCATTGCTGCCTTGCGTTCCTCGTCGAGGGTAACGATGTCGTTTTCCAGTTGGGCCAGGGCTGAGCGCACCATCGACACCGCTCCTTCGACGATTTGCTCGCGAGCCGCGATGACGGCTGAGGCCTGCTGGCGTTGCAACATCGCTTGAGCGATCTCGGGGGCGTAGGCGAGTGAAGAGATGCGGGCCTCAATGACCTCCAGACCTGCGATGGCGATGCGGTCGGCCACCTCGTGGGCGAGTTCCCTGGCTACCAGTTCGGTGGAGCCACGCAACGATTCCTCGCCGGGGGCCGGGTTGTCGTAGGGGTGGGCGGTGGCGACGTGCCGCAGCGCTGCCTCTGATTGGACGGCGACAAATTCGGAGAAGTCCTCGACGGCGAACACCGACTTGGCGGTATCGGCCACCTGCCACACGATGATGGCCGCGATGTTGACCGGGTTACCGTCGGCATCGTTGACCTTGAGCTCGTTGGTCTCGAAATTGTGCACCTTGACCGAGACCTTCTTGCGACCGGCGAAGGGGATGATCATGTGCAGACCGGCCTTGCGGACGGTGCCGATGTAGGACCCAAAGAAGGACAAAACCATGGTGTCACCGGGGGAGACGATGGCGAAGGCTGATGACCAGAGCAGACCAAGGATGAATGCCACGGTGCCGCCGAAGATCATCCCCCCGCCGCCGGCGTTGTTGCTTGCGTGACTTATGCCAACGGTAGCCAAGGCAATGCCGCCGAAGATCAGCACCAGACACAGAAGCAGCCCCAGCCCGCCGTTGATTGCCCAGGCGGGCTTCTCCTTGATGTCGACGCGGGTCCCGTCGAGTCCGACGGGGTGCCCGGCTGGGTCGCCGCCGACCGATTCGGCGATGTCGTGCTCGGTTGCCATGGTGGCTCCTTTCAATGAATGATATTAAAGTGATATCAGATTATTGCTTCCTGTTCAATCCCGGCTTCCTAAGTGGAGGTGACATGCCGAAGCTGGCGGATCTGGCGGGCTCTGGGGCATAAGTGCCCGTCGCCAGTCACCGCATCTTTGGGACCGGGCTTCGGCGGAGCGGGCACAATGGAAGGGTGAACAATCCCGCTGTGCCGCTTTGTGTTCCAGCCGTGACGATCCCGCCGCCTTCGCGAGTTGCCGTGGTGGTCAATCCATTCGCCCGCCGTGCCCACGAGGCGCTGGCCTCGGTCGGCGCCAAGTGCCGAGACTTGGGCATCGGGGCTCCGGTGACGTTATTTACCACCGAATCTGAGCCAGGCGCCCCACAGGCCCGGGCAGCCTTAGACCAAGGAGCCGATCTGGTGGTGGTCGTCGGTGGTGACGGCACGGTGCGCGAGGTGGCAAAGGAACTGATGGGCACCGATGTCGCGTTGGGAATCCTGTCGCGCGGTTCCGGCAATGTGCTGGCCCACAATCTGCGCTTGACCCAGCTGGATCTGACTCGCCAGGTTGATGTGGCGCTGACCGGGGTGGTGGCGATGATCGATGTCGGACGGGTGGAGTTGACCATCGCCGATGGGACGGTTCGTGAGGAGATCTTCACCACGATGGTGGGTATCGGCCGGGATGCAGAGGCCATCGAGGCGACCCGCTACGAAACCAAGCGTTTTATCGGCTGGGTGGCCTATGCCGCCCAGGGGGCGAAGGCCGCGCTGAGCCCGGCCCTCGACATGAAGGTCGGACTCGACGGCGCCCCGGAGGTTCCGGTGACCACCTGGACGGTGCTCATCGGGCTCACCCCATCTACCCCTGGCGGGCTCACTGTCTACCCGGACGCCCAGTTGGATGACGGCTTGCTGCACGTGCTGCGAGTGCCGATCACTCATCCCTGGCAGTGGGTCAAAGCAGCTCGCATCGGCCTCATCACCCCGCGGGGCAATACCGATGTGCTCGACTATGACGATGCCCGTGAGGTTGTGGTGTATCCCAAGGAGCCGCAGGCCACCCAACTGGATGGCGACGTCATCGCCGACGTGGTGGAACTGCGGGCCCGGATCGTGCCCGGGCAACTGCAGGTGCGGGTGTACTGATTTTTGACCATCGGTGATTGGTTAGCCTTCTTGCGGCAAACATCGACCTTTTTCTAGATGAACTGTGGGCCAATGCGCTGATCGTGGCATGGATATGTACCACCGCGCCATGGAGGCTTTCTATCAGTGGCTTCAATAGTCTTGGTTCGTCCGATCCGTTGCGTGATCTTCGCCGCATACCCGTCCTGTTTGTTCAGGTTGGGATTGTTGCTTATCGCGGATACGATGTTGGCGATGTCTGCTGCATCAGAGTCGTCGAGGTGGAAGGTAGCCGCCGTGCCGTCGGGAGATTCTCGGCGACGAGAGCATCGTAGGATATGGGGAACAGCGTGAAAGACGCGTCCCATGAGATGAGCCCAGCCGATACCCAGCAGGGTTCCCCTGCTGCACTGGTGAGCTGCGGCCCATCAATATGGAGATAATGATCTTTCTCAAAGCTGTATGCGATGCTTCGGGTATTTGCAGCACCGAAGTAATTCAGTGTATTCCTTCTTGAAGGCTTCCACCTCACTCATTCAGCCGGACCCCCTCGGATGCGGATTGTTCAGCGGGTCTGTTCGGCGCGGTTCTTCGTCGTGCGCACGACCTGAAACCGCTGGGCGCGCAGGGTCTCGTGTTCGGCGTTCACCACCTGCTTGGGCAGGGCTTCCAGCTTGCGTCCGAGGGCCCATTCCAGCAGGCCATCGGCGAGTTCGGGGTTGCGGGGTAACAGGGGGCCGTGTGGGTAGGTGCCCAGCACCCGGCCCTGGATGGCCCCATCGAAGCCGTCGGTGCCGTTTCCGACACCTATCTCGATTCTGGCGAAGGGAGTTGCGTCGGAGCCAAGAGTGGTGAACCCGCCATGGTTCTCGAAACCGGTGATCGTGGTGGTGGAACCGTCTGGCAGGGTGCCCGTGCTGAGCACCTCACCGACTGCTCGTTCGTTGCCACGACGGGTCTCGATATCGAGCAGCCCCAAACCGGGATGGACCAATTCATCGTCGCCTACGGTAAATGACCGGCCACACAATTGGTATCCGGCGCACACCGCCAGCAGTACCGCGCCGCGATCTAGCCCGGTGCGCAGGCCATCGCCCTCAGTGGCGCTGAGGGCTTTGACCGCGGCCACCTGGGCCCAGTCTTCACCTCCGCCGAGCAGATAGACCAACCCATCGCTGGGCACCGGCTGACCGGGTTCCACGGTGACCACCTCGGCGGGTTCGCCCCGCCATTGGAGCCGCTTGGCGAGCACTTTGCCATTCCCGGCATCCCCGTAGATGCCGAGCAGGGATTGGTAGATGATGACGATCTTGTGGGTCATGACAGTTCAATTCCTCCCAAGCGGCACAACCGCAGGAATGCCGAATAAGTGGCCAGCACGTCAACGGTTCCGTCGAAGGGGCCATTCAGTGCCTCGGAGATATCTGGGATTACCTCGTGGTCCACCTCTGCATAGGACAACCGGATGGCCAGATCGGCTGCTCTCGGCCCGGTGCAGATGACCCGGCGCCCGGCGAGTTTCTCGTACTCGACATCCCACATCCATGACACATCGGTGCCATCAGCAATCAACGAATCGATGGCCAGGATCACCGGGTCGGATTCCATCACCAGCAGCGATTCTGCCCACCCAGCGGGATTCTTGGCCAGCACTAGGCGGGCCCGGGTGTTGCCGAAGACCCCGATGGCGAAACGTCCCGCAGGAGACTCGACCCGGCGCATTCCGGTGATCGCGGCGTTCTCATCGATCCCCATCTCCACCGCCGCGGCCAAGGCGCAGGCGGCATTGCCGCGGTTGAACCGCCCCGGCACCTGTAACTGCAGCGGCCAGCGACGGCCATCGGCGGCCACCACCTCGTCCCCATCGACCCAGTAGTCGGCCGGGTGCTCGGTCAGTTCACAGCCGGGGCAGTCCCACCGGCCGTCCAGATGGGTGAGCATCGCTCCGCAGCCGGGACACAGCGCGGAATCCGCCGACCAGTCGGTGCCCAGGTTGACCCAAACAATCTTGTGGGCGGGGGCTGCCGACCACGCCACGAGGGGGTCCGAGACATTCGCGATGACGACCGGGGCATTTTGTCCCGCCTGCTCCAGGGCACGACGCCACTTCTTGCCCAAGGCATTGATCTCGTGGTGGCGATCCAACTGGTCGCGGGAGAAATTGAGCATGATGAGCGTCTCGGGATGCCCTTTGGCGATGACGTCCGGCACCACCTGCTCGTCCACCTCGAGAACCGCCACCGGAGCGCTCGGATTGGTCGATAGCGCGGAGGTGATTCCCTCGCGGAGGTTTGCCCCGTCGGGGTTGGTGACCACCTGGGATTCCCCCAGAGCTTCCCGCATGGCGGCACTCAGCAGGTGGGTGGTGGTGGTCTTGCCATTGGTCCCGGAGACGACGGCGATCCGTTTGCCGGTGAGCAGGCGATCGAATAGCTCCGGATAAATCTTGCGCATCACCATCCCCTTGATGGATGCGCCGGACCCGCGCCCGGCGATGCGGGAGGCCCACGCTGCCGCGTTACCTAAGCCGAAGGCGAGGTGGCGGCGGATGGTGTCGACGATCGATGCTCTCACCTCGCCATTGTGGCAGATCGGTGGGAGGAATCACCTGCCGATCTGCCACAATGGCCAGTGGCCGGGGAGGAGCAGAGCCGCCCTGTGCCGTCCCATGTTTTCCTGGAGAGGAAATCACTCGTCACCGCGATGAATTTAGGGTCACCTTTGTTGAAATCTCATGTATCCGGTTGTGAATCGATGCCGGTCGTGGGTTATGTTGCACAACATGTTCGAGGCGCAGAGCGACATTCTGGTGAGACGGCATCACGTCGATCTTGCCGACGTTGCTGCCGCCATCTGTCGGGTCCGCTGAACTTAGCCCGACCCATCCGTGCCGGGCCTGCGCGCCCGGATCCCGGACATCACCTTACCTCTGGCAGGCGTAGGCCCTCACCCTCACTGAGAAGGCCTCATGAACGCCAACACCACACGTATTCGTCCATCGTCATCCGGTAAGTCCAACGGCCAATGGGCCGTCGACGGGCGCACGCCCCTCAACGCCAATGAGGAGTTCAAAGCCGTCGAGAATCCGCTCAGGGTGCGCGAACGCATCGAATCCATCTATGCCGCTGCGGGTCACGGTTCTATTCCCGCCGACGATCTGCATGGCCGTTTCCGCTGGTGGGGGCTCTACACCCAGCGTGACCAGTCCATCGGCGGCTCCCGGACCGCTTCACTGAGCCCGGAGGAACTGTCCGGGGAACACTTCCTACTGCGAGTCCGGCTCGACGGCGGGGCGATCACCACCGGACAACTCAAGGTGGTCGGCGAGATCTCCCGGCGCTTCGCCCGCAACACCGCAGACATCACCGATCGGCAGAACGTGCAACTGCACTGGGTCGACATCGCCGACGTACCGGAGATCTGGCGGCGGCTGGAGGCCGCCGGGCTGCGAACCACCGAGGCCTGCGGAGATACCCCACGCGGCATCCTGGGTTCCCCGGTTGCCGGAATAGCCGCCGACGAGGTCATCGACCCGAGCGGGCTGATTGAGCAGATCCGGGAGCGCTACATCGGCGATCCGGAGTTGGCCAACTTGCCCCGGAAATTCAAGACCGCCATCACCGGGCATCCCTCGGTGGACGTGCTGCCCGAGATCAACGACATCTCCTTCGTCGGGGTCGTTCATCCCGAACTTGGCCCGGGCTGGGACATCTGGATCGGCGGCGGGCTGTCCACCTCGCCGAAGCTGGGGGAGCGGCTGGGGGTTTTCGTCGCCCCCGGCCAGGCCCTCGAAGTGTGGCACGCGACGATCTCGATCTTCCGCGACCACGGATATCGGCGGCTGCGCAACAAGGCAAGGATGAAATTCCTACTCGCCGACTGGGGTGTGGAGAAATTCCGGAAGGTGTTGGAACAAGACTACCTCGGTTACCGGCTCGCCGACGGCATCCCCGTCGTGCCCCAGGGAGAGCCAGACCACGTTGGGGTGCACGAGCAGGTTGACGGACGCCGCTGGGTGGGACTTACCCCGATCGTCGGGCGCACCAGCGGCAGCTCGCTAATCGGCCTCGCGGAGGCCGCCGAGGCAGCCGGTTCCCGCAGGCTGCGGCTCACTCCATTGCAGAAAATCCTGGTCATTGATGTCGACCCGCACCAAGTGGCCGGTCTCATCGCCCGCGCCGAGAAGCTGGGATTCAGCGCATCCCCGTCCAGATTCCGCCGCCACACCATGGCATGCACCGGTATCGAGTACTGCAAGATGGCCTTCGTCAACACCAAGGACACCGCTGCAACGGTCATCGCCGAGTTGGAGAACCGCTTCGCTGGGGTAGACATCGACGTGCCGATCACCATTGCGATCAACGGCTGCCCCAACTCCTGCGTGCGTATCCAGACCTCCGACATCGGCCTCAAGGGTCAGCTGGCCAAGGGCGCCGATGGGTCAGAGGTGGAGACCTTCCAGGTGCATCTTGGCGGTGGGCTGACCTCCGGGAACCGGCAACTCCCCGGTCTGGGAAAGACTCTGCGGGCCCTCAAAGTGGACGCCGTTGATCTTCCCGACTATCTGGAACGAGTCATCCGAAGATTCCTCGGCGAACGAAACGACCAGGAGAGCTTCGCCCGGTGGGTGCACCGGGTTAATGAGGAGGCACTGCGATGAGCATCGAACCACTCACCCACGGACCGGGCCGGGTGCGCGGCCCAGAAGAACTGCGTCGCATCGCCGAGTGGGGGGCCGGGCAACTGGCGGGTGCCACCGCTCAGCAGGTGGTGCGGTGGGCTGCCGAGACCTTCGGACGCAATCTGGTCATCGCCTGCTCAATGGCCGCCGACACCATCGTCCCGCACCTCTTCGCCCAACGGATTCCGGGTGTGGACGTGTTGTTCCTGCAAACCGGGTTCCACTTTGCCGAGACCCTCGGCACCCGCGACGCATTGGCACATTCTCTGGACATCACCTTGGTGGAGGCTTTGCCGCGACTCACCGTCGACGAACAGGAGGCCACATGGGGACCTCGGCTTTTTGAACATGACCCGGCTAAGTGCTGCATGATTCGCAAGGTAGAACCGATCAATCGGGAACTCGGTTCCTACGAGGCTTGGGTGACCGGACTGAAACGGGTGGACAACCCGCTGCGGGCGCACTCCGGGCTCGTCGAATGGGACGAGGCCCACCAGATGGTCAAAATCAACCCCATCGTGGCATGGACTGATGAGCAAGTGCGGGAGTACGCCGACCGTCACAGTATTCCGGTGAACTGGCTGCTCGATGAGGGTTATCCGTCGATCGGCTGCGAACCGTGCACCAGACCCGTCGCACCCGGTGAGGATCCCCGGTCCGGTCGCTGGGCCGGGCATGCGAAGACCGAATGCGGGCTGCACCAACTGCCTGGGGTGGAGGAAACACGATGAGTAGGCAATTGGATCAACTAGCGATGCTCGAATCCGAGGCCATCCACATCTTCCGGGAGGTGGTCGGCGAGCTTGAACGCCCCGTGCTGCTGTTCTCCGGCGGCAAGGATTCGGTGGTGATGCTGCACCTGGCCGCCAAGGCGTTCTGGCCCTGCCCGGTGCCGTTCCCGGTGCTGCACGTCGATACCGGGCACAACTTCCCCGAGGTCATCGACTACCGTGACCGCACTGTGGCACGGCTCGGGTTACGACTGGTGGTGACCAAGGTGCAGGACTACATCAAGGACGGGCGTCTGGCCGAGCGTGCCGACGGGACCCGCAATCCTTTGCAGACCCTGCCCCTGCTCGATGCGATCGCGGCCGGGCGGTTCGACGCCGTCTTCGGAGGAGGCAGGCGCGACGAGGAGAAGGCCCGGGCCAAGGAACGGGTGGTCTCCCTGCGCGATGAGTTCGGTCAGTGGGATCCACGCAACCAGCGCCCCGAGTTGTGGAATCTGTACAACCCCCGCCACCGGGTGGGCGAACACGTGCGGATCTTCCCTCTATCGAACTGGACCGAACTCGACGTGTGGCGCTGGATTGAGGCCGAGAACATCGAACTGCCTTCCCTCTACTACGCCCACGACCGGGACGTCTTCCGGCGCGACGGGATGTGGCTCGCTGTTGGGGAGGCAAACCAACCTCGCGCCGGTGAACGTGTCGAGCGTCGTCGGGTGCGTTACCGCACCGTCGGGGATATGAGCTGCACCGGCGCCGTCGAATCCGACGCCGACACCGTGGCCCGGGTCGTCGAGGAGGTGGCCCTGACCAGGATCACCGAGCGTGGCGCCACCAGGGCCGACGACCGACTCACCGAGGCCGCCATGGAGGATCGCAAGAAAGAAGGGTATTTCTGATGGCAACGCTCCTGCGTATGGCCACTGCCGGATCGGTGGATGACGGCAAATCCACCTTGGTGGGTCGGCTGCTCCACGACTCCAAGGCGGTTCTCGCCGATCAGCTCGAAGCCGTTGAGCGGGTCTCCCGGGACAAGGGTCTGGGCCACGTTGACCTGGCCCTGCTCACCGACGGCCTGCGCGCCGAACGGGAACAGGGCATCACCATCGACGTCGCTTACCGGTACTTCGCTACCGCCAAGCGGTCTTTCATCTTGGCAGATTGCCCCGGGCACGTGCAGTACACCCGCAATACCGTGACCGGGTCATCCACCGCAGATGTGCTGGTGGTCTTGGTTGACGCCCGGCACGGCGTTGTCGAGCAGACCAGGCGACACCTGGCTGTCGGACACCTGCTGCGGGTGCCACATGTCGTCGTCGCGGTCAACAAGATTGACCTTGTTGACTGGTCTGAACAGAGGTTCACCGAGGTGGCCGCCCAAGTGCACCGGGTGACGACCAATCTAGGCATCGAATCGGTCCAGGTACTGCCGGTCTCGGCGCTGATCGGTGACAACGTGGTGTCCAGATCGCGGCAGATGGACTGGTACACCGGACCGAGCCTGCTGGAATTTTTGGAAACCCTGCCTGCCGATGATCCTTCCACCCGGCACACCGAGACAGGTGAGGTTGACCGTCCGCTGCGATTTCCGGTGCAGCTGGCCCTGCGTCCCCAGGGCGCGGCCGTCGCCGAGGAACTGGGGGAGTACCGGGGCTATGCCGGTCAGATCAGTTCCGGAGTGATTCGCCGGGGTGAACGGGTGGTGGTGCTGCCCAGCGGGAAGCACACCACCGTCGTGGGAATCGACACCGCGTCCGGGGAACTGACCGAGGCATTCGCTCCGCAGTCGGTGGCCCTGCGGCTGGCCGACGAGATCGACATCACGCGAGGTGAATTGATTGCCTCCGCACAGGATGCCCCAGTGGTGACCAAGGATCTGAGGCTTACCGTCGTGTGGCTCCACGAGCGGGCTCTCACCCCGGGGGCCAAGGTTTTGGTCAAGCACACCACCCGCACGGTGCAGGGAATCGTCACGTCCATCGACGGCCGCCTCGGTCTCGATTCGCTGGATGCGCGGCCCGCCGAGCGACTGGAACTCAACGACATCGGGCGCCTGCGCCTGCGGTTATCCAATCCGGTGATGGCCGATAGCTATGAGCAAAACCGCGGCACGGGATCGTTGCTGCTGGTGGATTCCCAGTCAGGGGCGAATCTAGCGGCCGGGATGATCGACGGCACCGGTGCCGTCGGGCTCGATGAGGAAGGACTGTGATGCGCAAGCTCCTGCTTCTTGGCATGGCAGGCCTGGTGGCTCAATTCGTTGATGGCGCCCTGGGCATGGGATACGGGGTGACCTCCTCGTCGATGCTGCTGGTGGTGGGGCTGTCCCCGGCCCTTGCATCCGCCTCGGTGCATCTGTCGGAGATCGGTACCAATGCTGCATCGGCCCTCGCCCATGTGCGGTTGGGGAATGTCGACCGGGCGATGGTCATCTGGCTCGGGGTACCCGGGGCGGTGGGTGCCTTTCTGGGGGCAACCGTGCTGTCGTCGGTGCCTACCGATGCCGGGGCGCCCATCATGTCGGGATTACTCGCCTGCTTGGGCGGCTACATTCTGGTCCGCTTCACCTGGCGTCCGCCCACCTTGCTGGGTTCCACCGGGCACAGTGCCCGGTTCCTAGCCCCGCTGGGTGTGATCGGTGGTTTCGTGGATGCCACGGGAGGCGGAGGCTGGGGACCGGTTACCACGACCACCCTGCTGTCGGCCGGGCGCTCCACACCACGTAGAGTGATCGGTTCGGTGAGCACCGCAGAGTTCCTGGTCTCCTCGGCCGCATCCGCAGGTTTTCTCCTGGGACTCGGTACGTCGGGGATCAGTCTCGGGATCGTCCTGGTGCTGCTGGCCGGCGGAGTAGTGGCCGCACCGCTTGCCGCCCTGGTGGTGTCCAAGGTGCCTGCGCGGATCATGGGCGTCATCGTCGGCGGGATGATCGTCGTCGTCAATCTGCGGGTGATTCTTGATGGGGTTGGCTTCCACGGTGGGGTGCACCAGGTGGTCATCCTTGTGATGGTTGTTGCTTGGGCGGGGCTAGTGGGCAATGTGATCCGTGTGCACCGCCGGGTTTCCTCGGCCGCCGAGACGCCCCGGATGCTGGTGGGGGTGGGCAATGAGTGATCTGGTCATCGCCTTGCACGGGACCCGCAGCCGGCAGGGAACTCATGCGGCCGAAGAATTGCGCCGGGCAGTCGCCGGACGACTGCCCGATACCGAGGTCGTGACCGGTTTCGTGGACGTCCATGACATGCGGTTGGCCGACGTGGTCGCTGCCCGGGAGGATTGCGTCGTCGTGCCTGCCTTCCTCACCGCGGGATATCACGTTGACAATGACATTCCTGCGGCTCTAGGGAACGCTGGTGGCCGTGCGGTGGCTACTGCGCATCTGGGTGGGGAACTCGTGGGAGCGCTGGCCGACAGGTTGCGGGAGGCCGGCGGCCCCGGCGATGCCGTCGTGCTGGCCTCCATTGGGTCGTCACGCCCAGAATCGAATACCGAAGTCCACGAGGTGGCGCGGGCGCTCCAGCAGGTCATCGGCGTGCCGGTTCGGGTCGGGTTCATGTATGCCGCAACTCCCAGAGTCACACAAGCCCTCTCCCGGTTGCGTTCGGAGGGCTACCTGCGGGTGAGCGTTGCGGTCCATGCCCTTGCCCAAGGCAGGTACCAAGAGATCCTCGACGGGCTGGGGGCCGACGTGGTGGCCGGGCCCATTGGAGTGCATCCCACACTCGTCGATCTGATCGTGTCACGCTATCGGGAGGCTTTGGGTTCTAGCCGACTGGGCATTCACAGACGGCTCGCGATGCCGTCAAGCACCAGCCCCAGTCCGAAACTGAAACTGGTGTCCGGATCGGTGAGCGACGCAACGGGCTTTGGTGTGCTGCCAAACTCCTCACGGTCGCGCCGGGCCTGCTCTTCTGTGACGTGACCCAAGATGAAGTGCAGGCAGGTGGTGGCTGCAATGATCGCTTCGGCCGGGGATAGGCCTGCTGCGGCGATCAATGTGGCCGGGTGCCTCGTCGTGTCGTGCGTGGTCAGCTGGAACCCGCGGGCCGCGGAGACGAGTTCGGCAGAGTCGCGATGCGCTAGTAGCACCTGACGCAGGCTGTGCGCCCAGGCCTCGATGGCTTCTCGCCAGGTGCCCAAGGGTTCGAGGGCCTCGCAGAGGATCTGGTCGGCGACTCCGGCGAGCAGTGATTGCTTGTCCGGGAAATAGTTGTACAAGGTCCCAGGCTGGACGTCGAGGGCACTTGCTACCCGGCGCATGGTCATGTCGGCCAGACCGTAGGCGTCCAGGATTGCCAAAGCGGCGGTGAGGATCTGGGAACGGGTCAGGGCCATGGCAGGAGTTTAAGACCCACCCCACCGGTGAACATTGAGCATCTTTAGCTGAACATCGTTCAATTCTGTTGGTAGAGTGTCACTCGGAGGTCATCGGCGAGGGATGCTCGTCGTGTGCAGGAAGGGGTTGTGATGGATCTCGAGTCGATGGTGGCACGTGGCTTGGAAGGTATGTCCGTGAGCCGTGCCGAGGCTGCGGAGTTGCTCGCTGCCCCGGATGCGGAGGTGATGACCATTGTCGCCGCCGCGGGTAGGGTGCGTCGGCACTTCTTCGGCAACAAGGTGAAACTGAACTACTTGGTGAGCCTGAAATCCGGCATGTGCCCGGAGAACTGCTCCTATTGCTCGCAGGCCCTAGGAGCGACCGCACAGGTGTTGCGCTACACGTGGTTGGATGAAGCCGAGGCCATCGAGCAGGTGCGTGCTGGTGTGGGGCGGGGAGCCTCGACGGTGTGTTTGGTGGCTTCTGGCCGGGGTCCATCGCGGCGTGAGATGGATCGTGTGGCTGGAATCGTTGAGAGTATTCGTGAGCAATATCCCGCGGTCAATATTTGTGCTTGTTTGGGCATCACCGACGAAGCTGGGACGCAACGATTGGCGCAGGCCGGGGTAAGCCGGTATAACCACAACCTGAACACGGCTGAATCCTTTTATCCGAGCATCTGTAGTAGCCATACGCATGCTGATCGGGTGTCGACGGTGCAGGCGGTGCATGCTAGTGGGTTATCGGCTTGTTCGGGATTGCTTGCTGGGATGGGGGAGAGTGATGAGCAACTCGTTGATGTTGCCTTTGGGTTACGGGAGTTGGGTGCCGACTCGGTTCCGGTGAATTTCTTGTTGCCTTTTGAAGGTACTCCTTTGCATGGGTACTGCGGTCTTTCTCCTCAGCGTTGTTTGAAGATCCTTTCCATGGTGCGTTTCGTGCATCCAGATATTGAGGTGCGGGCGGCGGCGGGCAGGGAGTATCACTTGCGGAGTCTTCAACCGTTGGCTTTGGAGATCTGCAATTCTATCTTCTTGGGTGATTACCTGACCAGCGAAGGGCAGTCTGGTGATGTGGACTTGGCGATGATCGCTGATGCAGGTTTCGTGGTGGAGGAACTGGAATCCGGCAAAGCCGGTCAGGTATGCGCGGGAGACAACCAGGCGATGGCCGATGCGATCGCCGACGCTGGCGAGTTGCGACTTAGGCGTCGGGGCGCCGGGACCGGCCTGCCCGCCGGTGTGTGAGGAATGATGGGTCCGTGACCTCTTGCCTGGTAGCCGGTAGCCGCTGAGCAGGACGTCAGAGGAACAGTACGGTTCAACCATCGTTGGTCAATGACATGGGGGCTCCTTGGGCTAAGCCGGTGGTCAGGACGTGATCGTCGGCAGGATGGCGGTGGCCACGGTCTCCTGCGCGGCGGTGGAAAAACCGTGGCCCTCCCCATCCAGCGGCGTGAGGGTGGCGTGGGAGAAGGTGTTCACGGCTCGCTGAGAGTAGGACAGGGGAACGAGGTTGTCGTCCGTGCCGTGGAAGATGGTGACGGTGCCGTGGTAGCCCGCCATGTGGTCATAGATGTCCATGTCCAGCATGTCGGCGTAGTAGCGCCTGCCGACGGTCAGGCCCATGAAGTCCACGGTCTCAGGGATGTCCGAGGCTGTGGCGAAGCGCTGGCGGGCGTCGTCGAACAGTGAGAAGGCAGGGTAGAAGAGCACGATGTGCTCGACGCCGACGGGGTTCTGCTCGGCGACGAGGGTGGTGACCGTACCTCCCTGGCTGGCCCCGATGAGGGTAATGCGGGTGGGGTCTACGCCTTCGAGACTTTTGACGAAGGTGAGAGCGTCCTGGAGGTTCTGGACCTCGGTCAGCACCGACATATCGGTCATGTTGCCCTCGCTGCGGCCGAGTCCATAGCCCGAGCCGCCGGCGAAGTCAAAGCTGTAGACCGCCACCCCGTGTTGGGCCAACAGTTCCTGCAGGTGCAGCTTCTGCTCGTGGTTGCCACCAAAGCCGTGACTGAAGATGACAACTGGATGCTCTCCGTCGCCCGCGGGACGGCGAAGCTTCCCGAAGATGCGGTTGCCCGCGCTGGTGAACCCATGTTCCTCGACGACCACCGAACCGGGGGTTGTTGCCGGGGGCGTGGACACAGAACTGGTCGTTGGCACGTGGCTGACGTCGTCGGAAGCCGGGGCGGAAGCGGAGGGGGTTTTGGTTGCCGAGCATCCTCCCAGGCCGAGTGCCGCGCTGGCCACAGCCATCCCGCCACCTAGCATGGTGCGCCTGCTGATGGTGGTTCCCAGGTAATGCATGGTGTGAGCCCTATCTATGGTGGTTTCTCGTTGACGGTAGTAGCCGAAGAAGGCGCGGGTAACCGAGTCAGCGTCGGCAGCCAGTTCCGCACGTCAACTCGGTTGTCCATGTCTGCAACGATAAGGTGCGGTGGCGAAACGAAACAGGTATAGCTCCTACCCCCGCTCACACTGCCTGCCTTGGTTCTCTCTCCCAAAGTCACACGGCTCGGCGTCCGTGAGGGTTGTCATCAACCACCGTCTTCAACAGGTACCTGTAACCGTCGCCTGCCTATATCACCCGTACCGAAACCGTCACACCTGCCTCCGCTTTCACTCGGCAGGTGAGCGCCTGTACCCGGCGACTTCCACACCCGCCACTCCTTGATCTGCAAGAGGCGTGTGGCGGCGGAAGGAAGTCGGAGCAAAGACCTGAGGAAGAGCCTCGACCTCGCCGCCGAGCACGTCTTCTACTCCAGAACGATGTGGTTCTCCGAACTCAACGAGCCCATCGCCTGCGTCTTCTTCCACCACTCAGCAACGGAGTCCTGCCCTTCAGGCCATGCTGGCACCGCATCTGGGTGCCCTCTCAGCTTCTGTCGTCACTCTTCAGAGTCGGTGGGTGGCCAAGTAGCGCTTGGTATTTCTCTGCTGTATCGACCGCGTTCACGATCCGATCTACGAGTTTCGGTCTATAAACGAACTGTTTAAACGCGGGCGAGTAGACGCAGTAACCATCCGACTCTGGCAACTGTTTCATGGCGCCGCTCTTGGCCGGGCCAATCTGCCAGATTTTCCGGAGCTTGGTGAAGTCGTTGACGCTGAACTTGAAGTCGATTCGTGCCTCCACGGCCATGGCTGCCGCTTTTGGGAGCATTTCATCGACGTGGATCGCTTCACGGTACTTTTCGGCAATGATCACGCTGCCCTCCTGCCCCAAGAGTGCCTGAAGCTCCTCCTCACTGAGGTCTTCCTGTCGCACGAAGTTGAGCGCGAGGTCCGCATCCGTCTTTGGCCCCTTCATCGGAAGTAGCAGAAGGCGGTAGGCGAATCGCTCATCGCTGCGCACTTCGTCAGATAGGCTGACTTGGAACTCGGTGATGAAGTTCGAGACGGTGGTCGGCAGGTCACGCCGGAGGTTGCGTTGTTCTTTATATCTCGATGGGCTGAGCGACTGCACGAAGACTGGGAATTTCATTTCCGAACCCAGGGTTTCGTGGGAGCCGAACCTGCGTACGAGTTCTGACTCAAAGTTGATGATGCACGCGTGCGCCTGTGGGGCAGTTACTACCAGGATCGAGTCCTGGAAACGGTGCTCCACGTGGTTTCGCAGTCCCACGAAGAACTCAATATTGGCCCTGACTGGGTCGTTGTCGTTGAACTCGTGCTTGAGACATTGGCTCAGGTCCCAGGTCTTCTTGGAGCCATCCCGGTTCCGTTTGAAGCGACGCTGACCGCTGGACTCACGGTAGAAGATTTCTGCTTTTCGGCGCATCCGGTCAGCGTGAAGCAAGTTCTGCCAGGCAAGATGGATGTGGACGATAAAGTCGCTGAAACTACGCCGATCGCCGGGTCGGTTGTAAAAGTCAATCGCGACGAGTGCCTGTCGTCGAGCCTCGTCGAGCGTGTGCCTCCACACGGGTGGGCGTGCCATCTCAATCAGACCTCCTCGGCTGATGGAGAAGCCGGTGTGAGGAACTCACGAAGGAGTCTCAGTCGCTCAAGAATCTCGTCGTAGGTCACGATCGTCACGCTGCGAGAGTTCGCGCGATACAGCTCGAACGACTTCTGTCTCGCTGGGTCGCTGGCTAAGGGGGTGCGTCCAGCAACCACGAAGCAAGAAACTGCGTAGGACTCCAGGTCCCACTGTCGCGAACTCTCCTTCAGACTAGTGAGGTTTTTCGTCAGGCTGTACGCCTGGTCCAGCACTTGAGCGACGGCGCCGTTTAACTCCTTCGATGGGCCGAACACGCCCTGCCTGTACTCTCGGCCCTCGAGTAGTTGCGTGGTCGGCTTCTTGATTTCAACGAGAGCGACGTTATTCGTGAGCGAGTTCTTGAACAGGTAGTCTGCGATCTTGTCGCCGCTACCCGACAGCCCTGTACCACCCACATTCGCGCTAGAGCGGACACTGACCATCGGGGCTCCGAAGACCTGTTGCAACGCAAAGGCGTTGTCATCAAAGAAGGACTGCCAGTAGGACTCAGGCTTGTTCTGACTCAGGGAGTCTTCGTATGTCTTGATGAGTCGATCAAGACTGACGAGTTCAATGTCGCGCTTGAGTCGTTGGAACTTCTGGGGCGAATGCGCCGCTAGGCTTGCTGATTCGGAAGCAACCGTGTCGACCAGCGCCTCGCGTTCCACTGTACTCAGCTCTTCGATGCCGCTGGCGGCTTTCGCTATCGTGCGCGAGTTGGGGTGTCTTCCGAGCGATGGTTCCGCAAGGATGAGGTCCAGGTCAGCAGAAAGATTATTGTGAACGAAGGCATCCTTCACCCGAGCTGTTGCGCGAATCCCTCGGTCACTGATCCTACGTATTTCCGCCCAGATATCGGCAAAGCGTGCGAGTCCAAGATGGAACTCAGTGTGATCGACGGCGGCACTTCGGCCATCGACGAAGACTATTTCGTCGCACGCAGTGTTGTCCTCGACCAAGCGAACGATCCGGTTGAGGTCTTTAAGTAGGCCCAAACCGTAATTGAAGTCTTTCACGAATCCATACGGCAGTGCTTCGAAGATTGACTCCAACTCCAACTGGTAGTCTCCGTCGTGGTCGTCTAGTTGGCTATCGAATAGCCCAGAGCTATCGAATAGCCCAGAGCTATCGAATAACTCAGAGCTATCAAATAACCCAGAGCTGTAGTGATCCAACAACGCGACATTCAAGGTGAGGGTATGCACTCGCGTGTACTTCGGACCGAGATAGTCACCATGGCCCTGGAGCGTGTTAATAGGATGTATCTTCAGGATACCTGTCTCAGCGTCGAACTCCACGAGCTTCACACCCTCAGCCAAACGCCGACGTGCCGAGGATTCTTCATGCGGTAGTTCGGTAGGAACGAAAAAAGCCACAACTCGACTACCCTCACCTACTGTGCGAACGTCGAGGTGACCAATGTTCGTCTGATCGTTTCCGAATCGAGCCATCGGCGCCCTCAGCTCTCCTCGAAGCCCGAGCTGGGGTCGAACTTGAGGACGTGGGCGTTCTCGCTGATCGTGCGGATCTCGGATTCGTCGAACCCTTCGGGTTTGACGGCCTGGATGTCGATGGTGATTTCTAGGTGTGCGCTCGCCCCCGCAAGGCGGTCGATGACTTCGCGGGTGACGTTGCCGATGTCGCGGGAGTAACGGTCGGGATCGATCTTGACAGAGCCGAAGAAGCGCGTGAGTGCTGCTTCGAGGGCGAACTCGATCGGTGATGGCTCGTCGCTGTCGGTCGCAGGCTGAGGTGCCCAGGCGATGTCGATCAGGCCGACGTCCTTGCCGTCTGCTTTCGACTGTCGGGCAGCGGCTTCCCGCACCGCCGCGGCGAACCCATTCCAAGCGTCGTTCTCGCTGGCTTGGAGCTTCCAGAGGCGTCCGACCTTGTGGGCGGGCATGGCTTTCTCGGCGATCCAGGTGTAGACGGTGGCTTTGGTGCTCCCGAGGTGGGTGGCGATGTCGTCTGCGGACAGCCACAGCTCAGCCACGTTGGTCCTCCCTCGCCTGATGGCCCAGATAAGGCCAACACTTCTGATGATACCGACACAGGTGTGGCTTGAGTTGGGTTTGTCCGGGTGTGGCCGGATGAAGTGAGTGTCGAGCGGAGCCTCTTCTTGGATCATCAACCCGAGATGCGAGCCCGGAGCCAGGGGGTGATCGTGGCCTGCCAGGGTCAGTGTTCCAGGAGAGCGTGTGCCCGGCGGTGAAGGTCGTCAACTCGACGAGGTCCAGGCGTGCGTCGCGCTTTTGATGCTCACTGCCTGACCGGGTGGTGACTACGTTGACGGCTCATCTTCCGGTATGCTCGGCGTCGTTGCGAGGGCGGCGAGCAGGCGGGTTCGGATGCGCTGTCTGCGCTGCTCGAAGAACGCCATGAAGTCGCTGAGGTCGAGTGGGAGCCCGTCGAGATCGTTCTCGGCCAGGTATGTCGCCCGCTTGTCTTCACTGGGGAACGCGGCCTCGATCCACGCACTAGGAAGGCTGTTCTGTTTCTCGATATTCGCGGTTCCTGCGAGGAGCTGGAGGTTGGGCAGGAGGTTTACGGTCGTCAGGTAGTCATTGATCTTGTCGGCGGGAATGCCCGCCTCGGTGAGTTTCTTATCGGTGAACCGGGACTTTGGGAAGATGTGGTCTTCGTGGAATTTCTTGCTCAAGTCCAGCCCCGGATACAGCACTGAAAGAACTGCGAATGTCCGCTGACCGGCGTATTTGAGGTTCAGCAGTTCGTCGATCTCAGCACTGTTGAACCTCAGGCTCTTGCCGCCCACTGCCATCGCTTCTTCGATCGCGGCTACCGGGAAGCTGCCCTCGGAGTCTGTGCGGAGGACATCTCGGATGCGAGTGAGGAGGGTGTCGAGCCCGGCCCCCCCAGATTCCACGCTTGAGGAGCGAGCGAGTCACCCATCGTTGGAGCGCGAGCCTGTCGGTCGCGTCTGCGGTGGAGTCGAGATATGAATCGCCCGCGCCTCGCAGGTGTAGGTAGTACGCGACCGGCACGATCACGCTGTTAGCGGTGAGGTTGCGCTCGTTGTAACCGAATTGCTGAAGCAAGGTGGCGGCCCGGAGCAGGGCACCCTTGATCTGTGGCCAGGCAGTCTCCACCTTGGCCATGTTCTCCTGGGTGAAGTTGGTGACCTTGAACCGCACGTCAACGTCAGTGATCGTCAGCGCCGTTTTCAGCACCACATCCTTGGAGAACGAGAACTGTCGGCCAGCGTTACTGTTGATCTCCGAGACCAACGAGCGGACCTCCTCGCGGGCATCCAGCTCTTGCCACTGGTTCGTCGCCATCGACAGCAGCAAGTCGGAATACGACAAGGTGGTGCCGCCGCTGTTGACCCGGACGAAGATTTCCAGCACCTTGTCGGCATCTTGATCGGTGACCAGGAAGTAGTTCATCGGCTTGAGGACTCGAACTGCCTCGTACAGGTCGTAGAGCCGTTGGAAGGCGTCGGCCGAACCGGCGATCCCACGCTGCTCCAGTTCTCGCATGATCGCCGGGCCCGCGTTAGCGAGGTCGAGCACCGCCCCGACACGGAACCACTTGTTGGCATCACCTTCGGCAGGAGTTGCCTCCTGGTCTGTGAGAAACCGCAGGTCGTACTTCGTCCCCAGTTCTTCGTCATCGGGGTCATCGACAAGGTTCAGGTAGAGACGTTTAACGGGGAACGCATCCGCGCTGTTCCACCACGCGTACTTCTTCTCTGCGTAGCTGCCGTACAAGGCGATGTTCAACGAAGTGAGTCGCTGCTGCCCATCGAGAACAGCGGTGGTGCCATTCCCGGAAGGCACCGTTGCCTTGTCTGCGTAGGGGTTGTCACGCTCGTGATAGTTGGTCAAGAACTCGTAGAACGTGTAGGACTGAGCGGTCTCAGGCTTGACGTCCCAGAGCAGGAACGAGCCGACCGGGTACCCCCGCGCATGAGGCTGTCGACGAGCTTGGTGATCTGGTCGGCACCCCAGACGAATTCACGCTGGATCGCAGGCATCAGATACTCACGCTTGTGGATGGCAGTGAGCATCTCCTCAATGCTGCGCGGGGTCTGGAAGGACATGTGGTCTCTTTACTCGATCAGGCTGACGGACGTCAGGCGGTGGTCTGTTCATCGATGGCGACCACGGTGTCGTAGAGGCCGTAGCGGTATAGACCCTTGCTCGACTCGATGTAGGTCAGGATATCCGGGTTGTGCCCACGCACGATGAAGGGTGCAGGTATCACGGGATTGCCTCGACGATCTGGCGAACAGTCATCGCTCGAGGGCTTCGCGTTACTAGCTGCTGCACCGGCCCAGACCCAGGTGTCGACCTCGCTGGCATGGAACTTCCAGAGGTGCTCGACCTTGTGGGCAGGCATGGCTTTCTCGGCAATCCAGATATAGACGATATCTTTGGTGATCCCAAGCCGGGCGGTGATGCCGTTTGCGGACAGCCAAGGCTCAGCCACGTTGGTTACCCCTCGCTCCTTGGCCAAACAAGCCAGCAATCGCGAACCTACCGAAGAGCTGCCGCTTGAGTCGGTTTACGGGTATGGCTGGGCGAAATCGGTGGTAGGTGGGCATCGCACCTGCGATCTGGACTGAGAGTCATTCTGTGGTCTGGGCAGACCAGCGGCCAGGGCCGGACTTCTAGGAGAGGGTATGCTCGGCATCGAAGGTCGCCAACTTGACTAGTTCAGGGCGTCCCTGTGAAGCCGGATCGGTACTGAGTTGTTTTCCATGCCGCGGAGGGTGCCGACGCGGGTGCTGCCGAGGCCACGGATATATAGATTGCCCAGGTCGACGGGTCGCCGTCGATGCGTCAGGCGGGGTATCCTCCCGCGGGTCGCGATGGTGATGGTGCGTGCGCTGAATCCGGCGCGCGTGGGGCTGAGTAGCACGTTCGGCAACTCTGCCCCCAAGACGAAGCCCCTGGTCAGTCGCTTGATTCGTGAGGTCTACGAGGTATCCCGGCGGCCCGGGAGTGGCGTTGTGAGGGATGCTCGGGGTCCTGTTGTGGGGATCGTCGAGACGGCTCAAACTGTTCTTACCGCCGTCGAGGTGGACGCGCTGGTCGGCGATTATCTGGCTGGGATGAGCGTGAAGTCACTTGCGGAGAAGTACGGCATCCACCGTGTCACGGTGTTCTCTCACTTTCGTCGGTGCAATGTGCCGAGCCGACGGCCGAGGCTGGGGCTAGACGAGAAGGCGGAGGCGGTGTGGCTGGCCCGAGCAGGTGTCTCGATGCGGGCGATCACTCGTCGGACAGGAGTGGACCGCAACATGCGGGCGGCGATCGTTGGTGGAAGTGTACGTGATCGACCATGGATGAGGGTGTCGGTGCCAAACAGCATGGCGGGCGTCCTGATCGTCGAGCTCGGTTCGGCATGAGGTCAATGGTGTCCCTGCGGGTGTATCGACAGCGTGCTGAACATCCTTTCGATCACTTCCGCACGGTTCTCCACGCCATCTATAGCGCGGGATACTGCGTCGAGAATGCCTTCGAGTACGCATAGCGTCGCAATGCGACTGCCGAACATGGAGCCGCGTTCTGTGGTCGTAGTCAGGTTGACGTCGGCCATACGAACGAGCGGGCTGCGGTGTTGGTTGGTGATGATGATACTAGTCGCGCCCACTTCGCCGGTCATTTGCAGCAGGCCAATCACCGGCAGCGGGTCTCGGTCATAAGTGGCGGCGAGCACTACCGAGTGCTCGTCGAGGCCGGCGAGTTGATGTGGCCAGCGGTCAACGCCGTCAAGGACCTGGATATTGCCGCGCAGGTAGCCCAGAAGGAGTGCGAAGTGCTCCATCAATGGCTGGCCGGATGCGACTGCGGCCAGGTAGAGCGGTCGCGACCCATCAGTCACAAGGTCAATCGTCCGTTCGAAGCTCACGGCATTCAAGCTCGCCAGAGATGTGCGCAAGTCACTCTCGGCGCGCGTGAACGTATGCGAGAGAGGATGGTCGGCGATCGAAGCACTGATTCGGCGGTCTTTAGGTTTTTCCAACTCCCGGCGCGCACCCTCCATGAGCCAGTTGCTCAAGGCACGGAAATCATCGAAACCCAGGCGCTTGGCGAAGCGGGTGACGGTCGCCGTCGAGACGCCGCTGGCCTGACTTGTCTGTGCCAAGTTGAGGAAGGCTGCCCCTGGTAGGGAACTCAGGTAGAATTCTGCCACCCTGCTTTCCGCGGGAGTGAAATCCGTAACAGAGTTGATGCGTGCCCGCACCTCAGCGAGGATGCAACCCGGACCCGGCCGGTGTTTCGTCGAGAGAGAGGCCACAGATCCACCCTACGTGCTTACAGACCGGTATTTGAAGCCAAAGTCGTCGCCCGCCCGTGACTTCTGATCAGTGAAGGATTGTGATAATAGTGACAATTAACGTACACTGTCACTATTCTGACATCATCTCCGATGGAAGGACTGACCGATGGCTCACAACCCGACCGTCATGACAGACCCACTGACCAACCGAGGTACCGCATTCACCGCAGAGGAGCGCGCCAAGCTTGGACTCACCGGTCGGCTTCCCGCCCGCGTCGAGACCCTAGACGAGCAGGCGGCCCGCGCATACCGCCAACTGAGCGGCTTCGACAGGGACCTCCACAAGTATGTTTTCCTCGACCAGCTCCACGATCGCAACGAGGTGCTCTACTACAAGGTGCTCACCGATCACCTGACCGAGCTCTTGCCGATCGTTTACGATCCGACGGTCGGCGAAGCTATCAAGCAGTGGTCGCATGACTACCGCCGCTCCCGCGCCTTATACCTGTCGATCGACCACATCGACCAGATCGAGGCATCATTCAAGACCTTGGGGTTGGGGCCGAACGATGTCGATCTCATCGTGGTTTCCGATGCGGAGGAGATCTTGGGCATCGGTGATTGGGGCGTCAACGGCACTGATATCTCCATCGGCAAGCTCGCCGTTTACACTGCAGCAGCCGGCATCGACCCCGCCCGCACCATCGCGGTGAACCTCGACTGCGGCACTGACAACGAGGCACTGCTCAACGATCCGTCTTACCTGGGCAATCGTCACGCTCGCGTCCGGGGCAAGCAGTATGATGACTTCATTGCCACGTACCTGAAAACGGCGTCAAAGCTCTATCCTCACGCACTGCTACATTTCGAGGACTTCGGCCCGAGCAACGCCCGCCGTATCTTGGTGGACAACGCCGACACTTACCGGATCTTCAACGACGATATGCAGGGTACCGGCGCTATCGTCATGGCCGCGGTGATTTCGGCAATGAAGGCCAAGGGAGAAACATTCGCCGACCAACGCCTGGTCGTCTACGGCGCTGGCACTGCAGGCACGGGGATGGCAGACCAGATCCATGCCGGCATGGTGCGTGCCGGCCTGTCCGAGCAAGATGCCAAGGACCGCGTCTGGCTGATCGACATCAACGGCCTTGTGACCGATGATGTGACCGACCTACCCGACTACCAGCGGATCTACGCACGCAAGGCGTCGGAGGTAGAAAACTGGCGACGCCACGATGACAAGATTGGCCTCCTGGAGGTCGTCACGCAGACCAAGCCGACTATCCTCATCGGCACCTCGACCGATCACGGGGCCTTCACCCAGGAAATCATTGAGGCAATGTGCAAGGGTGTCGAGCGTCCGGTGGTCCTTCCGCTGTCGAACCCGACGGAGAAGATCGAGGCCATGCCGCAGGACGTCATCGTTTGGTCCAAGGGCAAAGCCATGGTCGCGGTCGGCATCCCCACGGATCCGTTCGACTACGACGGCACTACTTTCACCATCGGCCAAGGCAACAACTCGCTGCTCTATCCCGGCCTTGGTCTCGGCGTGATTGTTTCGGGCGCCACCCACGTCACCGACGGGATGCTGCTCGCAGCCGCCACTGCGGTCGCCGGACAGACCGACTCCTCAGCCCTCGGATCAGCGCTGCTACCCCCCGTGGAGAACCTTCGCGCATCTTCGGCCACTGTGGCGGTTGCAGTTGCCAAGCAGGCCGAGGCCGACGGGGTTGCCACCAAGAGGGGCGGCAACTGGGTCCAACTCGTTCAGGACGCCATGTGGCAGCCCATCTACCAAGGTTCGGTCGCCTGACGACCTCAAGCCGGGTGTCCGGCGCGATCCGTGCCGAGCACCCTCACACGCCCACTCCCGGCGTGGGACCGGAATGCTCGATCCCAAAACACAGGTGCTCACCACCACATCCCGCACTTTGATCGGTCACGGGCACCTGACCACTAACACCATCAAAGTCGTTGAGGATCTCGGTCAACGACTTGAACGTCCTGTGCGCTGCATCGTTCAGTGAGGCCATACCACCTGTTCGCGCCGGACGGGCGAGTACTCGCCACCGTCGACGTGCAGCCCGAAAATGTCAACATGACTCGCGTCAACCGTACCCTTCACGCCATCGATGAATTGCCCACCAGAACGGTCAGCAGCCTGGACGACCTTGCAGCCCTTAACGATCGTTTCGACGAGGCTGCTGCCGCCCGCACCTCACCCACCTGGTTGTTCGCCGTGGCCTGCATCACCGGCGCCTGCTCGCTCGGCCTCATCTTCGGGGTGGACGGACCGATCGCACACCTGTGTCCTGGGGCTCACCGTCGCCCATGGCGTCACTCGCCTAGCGAGGCAAAGAACCTGAGGACCAGCATGCCGACAGCCTCAAGCTGCCCTTATCCGGTAGCTCGCGCTTTGGTGCATCATAGGCCCCGTCTAGTTGTGCCGAAGTAGGACCAGCCTTGGGCACGCGCCCGAGGCTGGTTCATCCGGGTGGCTGAGTAGCACGTTCGGCAATTCTGCCTCCAAGACGAAGTCCCTGACTGCTTGAATCGTGGGGTTTACGTGGTGTTGTGAGGGATGCTCGGGGGTCCTGTTGTGCGGATCGTCGAGACGGCTCAAACTGTTCTTACCGCCGTCGAGGTGGACGCGCTGGTCGGCGATTATCTGGCTGGGATGAGCGTGAAGTCACTTGCGGAGAAGTACGGCATCCACCGTGTCACGGTGTTCTCTCACTTTCGTCGGTGCAATGTGCCGAGCCGACGGCCGAGGCTGGGGCTAGACGAGAAGGCGGAGGCGGTGCGGCTGGCCCGAGCAGGTGTCTCGATGCGGGCGATCACTCGTCGGACAGGAGTGGACCGCAACATGCGGGCGGCGCTGGCCGAAGCTGGGCTCATTGTGGATAGCACCGATAACTTGCCTCTGACTGACCCGGCGGGCCCAGTCTGAAAGACTGAAAGTGTTAAGCTTAGCGAAGAGTGGCTGAGAAAGCCCTCCTATACGTGCTAACTCAGATGGGTTGACGCGTGATAAATACTCTGACCAGATCAGCCGTGACCTCAAACCCGTCTACACCGCACTCTCGGTGATGGCCGCGATCGCGGCCCGGGACAAGTCCACGAACCAGTGGGGCCTTGCCTACCCGCCCATCAAAACGTTGTGGCTGAACGCGTGGGAAGGGTTCACCCCGTTCCTCGACTAATCAGACGGGTGCTGCGCTCCACGAACGCGATCGAGTCGCTGAAAGCCATGTACCGGCGGGCCATCAGAGCGTGTGGCCACTTCCCCAACGAGCAGGCAGCGATGAAGACCCTCTACTCGTGACGAGATCACTGGACCCCAAGGGCACCGGTCAGACACGATGGGCCGTGCGATGAAAGCCAGCATTTAACGCGTTCGCGATCACCTTCGTTGACCGCATGCCCACCACAATCGAACACAAGTAGTAAAAATATGCCACTAACATCGTTAGCCGTACAGTCCCTGCGGCATGAGCGTGCGCCGATAGGCAGCCGATGGGCCTAGGAAGTCGCCTCGCGGACTCGGTCGATGAGTGCTGGGGTGATGGCGTATTGGTCGACTGCGGTGGCTGCGATGGTCTCTGCCGATCGTGGGCGCACGAGTGTTTTACTCACGGTGACGGCCATGGGTATCGCGCTGAGCGGGTCTTCTCGGATCGGGGTGAGCACTTCCGAGCCGACCACGGGTCCTCCCTGGCTGCTCAACGCAGCGACGATTCCCCATCGGTAACTAGTTGCGGCTGCCCCGAGTGCCAGGGCCAGGCTGCTGTGGGTACGCACCCCCGGGATGCCGGTCACACAGTCAACCGGCAGGTCTGCACCCAGGGTGAGCGCGATCGTCAATGCGGGTAAGTTGACCCCGGCCGCGTTACCCGGTTCCACGGTGCGCGGATTGCACTCGATGAAGTGTGGGTAGCCGTCCTGGTGGAAGTAGTCGAGAGTCAATCCGCCATGCCAGTTCAGCGCGGTACCGATCGTCCGCGCGGCGTCACGAGCGAGCGGGTGGTCGACGCTTTCCCGGGAGGCTGCGGAGCCACCGATCCCGTTTCCGGTCTGCACACACGTGTGTGCGGCGAACATGCGGCCGTGATCGAACAACGCCTGCACCTGTCCGTACTCTCCCGGCGCGGGCGCCTGACACATCACCGCCGATCCATCCCGGCCCAGCTCGCGGACCAGCACACGACCCTGCTCCGGTGAATGAGCGCGCCGGACACCCCGCCCAGCCGTGCCGAACTCGGTCTTCACCCAAAACGTCGGAGGTACCACCGTGGGTGGGCTATCTGGGAGCCACCACACCGGTTGCGGCAAGCCGAGATCGTCTAGTAGCCGTGCGAACGCGATCTTGCTCTGTACTTGGTCAAACGCGGCCAGATCGGCCACCGCGATCGGCACCCGGGTCCCGAGCAGCTCCAGCCCTGCAGCGATCAACCAGGCCTGCTCATGAGTGGGAAGAATCACGTGATAATCCGAGGCAATTTCCCCTAATGCGTGTAGATACGCCAGTGGATCGGTGGCCGGAGCGGGTAACGCCATCATATGTCGACGCCACCTGCTGAACCGCCCGATGGTCAACTCACCAGTGGACACAACGTCCGCGCCAAGGCCACCACGACCCAGCACCGTCAACGTTTCCCGGCACGTGAGACTAGCGCTCTCCGTCAACAACAACCGCACATCACGAGCCTACGAACCAAACGAGGCGGGGCCCATCTTCGACCAGACATTCCCTACGTGTGCTCATCGGCATGTGCGTGAAACAAGCTGGTGACATGCGGAGGACTCTGGGTGGCGATCTTGCCGTCGTCCCGGAGCGGAGTTCCGCCGCCTGACCCGCAATGCCGGGAGCGTCTCGGCAGTTGACGACGACCGCAGCGGATATACCGCGCAACCAGAGCGCGTGTTCGGTGCTCACTACTGTACCGAGCGGAGCGACTCCCAGGTATCGGCCGTGCGAAGCTGCAGTGCCAGTGAAGGCGTCTGTGGGTCTTTGGAGTCGTGATGGTGATGATGCGTGCGGTGAATCCGGCACGCGTGGGGTGGCTGACGGGACTTGAACCCGCGACCACCTGGACCACAACCAGGGGCTCTACCAACTGAGCTACAGCCACCATTGCATGCCCATTGGGCAGCCCGAGTAGCTTAACGGCATCTGCGCTGATTTGTGAAATCTCAGTCTTGGTGGCCGAAGCCGGTGATCACACCTTGGTGGTGGGTGGCGATCTCACGGGCTTGGTCGGTGCTCGGTGCCTCGGTGACGAAGACGGCCTCTCGGTAGTAGCGCAGCTCCTCAATCGACTCCTGGATGTCGGCCAGGGCACGGTGGTTCCCGTTCTTGTTGGGAGCGTTGTAGTAGGTCTTCGGATACCAGCGCTTGGCCAATTCCTTGATCGTTGAGACATCTACGTTGCGGTAATGCAGCCATTGCTCCAATGTGGGCATGTCCCGGGCGAGGAAGGAGCGGTCTGTGCCGATCGTGTTTCCGGCCAGCGGGGTTTTGCGGGGCCCGGGCACGTACTGCTGGATATGGGCCAGGATCTGCTTCTCGGCCTCGGCTACCGTCAGGGTCGCGGATTCGAGATCGGCGAGCAGCCCCGAAGTGGTGTGCATTTCCCGCACGAAGTCACTCATCTGCTTCAGGGCTTCTGGTGGGGGAGAGATCAGCAGGTCCAAACCCTCATCCTTGATGTTCAACTCACCATCGGTGACGAGCACGGCCACCTCGATGAGGGCATCCTTTCCGAGATCCAGGCCGGTCATCTCGCAGTCGATCCACACCAACATGTCGTTCACGACTCTCCACCCTAATCGCGTCGCACGGCCGGTGCATCTCGTGTGGAATTCAGTCGTCGGGGGCCAAGGTGGCCAGTTGTTCTGGAGTGCGCGGCACCCAGCGGGATAGCCAGGCCACGCCCAGTATGCCGAAACTTCCCACGACCAGGGCTGCGGCACCGAGCCCGGCTATCGTGCTGGCAAGCGAGATCATCAAGGGGCCCAGCGCGCTGCCGGTATCGGCCAGCATTCGCCAACCGGCGAGGAACTGGGTCCTGCCGAAACGCGGGGCGGTATCCGCCCCAAGAGTCAGCACGATGCCGGAGGACACTCCGTTGCCCAACCCGATGAGACAGGCCACCAAGGTGATCGCCAGTTGCGTGTGAGTGAGAGGCAGCACCAGTACTCCCACCGACATCACGAACATCGACGGCACACACACGAACCATCGTCCGAAACGGTCCATGATCGCCCCGCCGGGGAAAAACAACAGGATGTCGAAAGACATGGAGATGGCATAGATCAGCGAGGTTGTTGAGGCCGAGAGCCCGGATGCCTCCGCCCACAACGGAATGACGGTCTGCCGCGAGGAACGGATGACCATCAATGCCAAACAGCCCAGCCCGATAGTCAACAAGGAATGGCGGTGTGTTCGCAGCACATGAAGGGTGCGGGGTTTGGCGGAGGCATTTTTGTCCGAGGGATTCTGCTCACCGGGTAAATCCTTCGTCGCCAGAGTGACCAGGGCCGCGGTCAGTGACATGATGGCGGCGAAGATAAAGGCATGCTGGATCTCACCGCGGGCGATGATCGCCGACGAAGCGAGTGGGCCGATGAACCAGCCGACGCGGAACACCCCACCCAGCGAGGACATGCCGCGTGCCCGGTGGCGCAGCGGCAACACGGTCGTCAGATAGGTGGACCGAGCCAGGCCGAAAACCGAACCGGTCATCCCGTGGACAAAGACGCAAACCCCTAGCAGTACCAGGGAGTGGGAAACCGAAACGATTCCGAAGATCACCACATCGGTGAGGCATGCGGCGACGATGGAGCGCTTCTCACCAAGACGCGCCGCGATCACTCCTGCGGGAAGATCAAAAGCCAGCGTGGCAAGGCCGGACAAGGAGGTGATGAATGCGGCGAGTCCAGCACCGGCCCCTAGCTCGATGGCTCGCAGGGCAATCATCGGAATCACCGCACCGAACCCGATTGAGGCCAGCAGGGTGGGGCCGTAGACGGCGGTGATGAGAGGAAACCACGTGCGCCGGGGTCCTGGAGAATCAGCTGGGCTCACCTGTCGATTCTCCCACCCGCCGCATGAAATGGATCGTGTGATCAAGGCGCGACCCGCGTTGTTCGCCTGCGTGGCATGGCGGGTGGGCTCGGTTAGGGTGGAGCCGCAGTCTCGTGCGAAGGAGCGCATCGTGGATCTGGCAATCGTCGAAAGTGGCGCCGAAGTCGACGGAGTCGTCATCGCCCTCCATGGGGTGACGGATTCGGCGGCGACCATGGCCGATCTGGCCGCCCACTGGGGATCGAGATGGAAGGTCATCTGCGTCGACCTTCCGAGCCATGGGTTGTCCCCGAGGCTCGACGCCGAAGCGTTGGCCGATCCGATTGGTTCGGCGGTCGCTGAGGTGCGTCGTGTCGTGGCCCGCTGGCTGTACTGGTCTCGCGATCACCAAGTGGTTCTCTACGGACATTCCATGGGAGGTGCCATCGCCACGGCGTTGGCGATCAAGCATCCTCAATGGGTGCGGGGACTGGTGCTTGAAGATCCGGCGATTCTCGCCCCCGAGCAGGAGGAGCGGTACCGGGCCGAGGGTGCCCAGCGCAGTGCCCGCAACGCTCGTGCTCTGGCCGACCCGATCGCCGAGGCGCGTGTCCAGCTGACCGAGCACCCGAACTGTTCCACCGCAGAGTTGGGGGGATGGTTGCAGGCGAAGGCACAGTTCGATCCCGCCTTCACCAATGCTGGCAAGGTGGGTATCACCGGGCGCGAGTTGCTGATGAAACTGACCATGCCGACCCTACTGGTCACCGGCGACCAGGCCGATTGTCTTTTCGACGAGGCCGCACTGACCGCAGCACGCGAGGCGAACCCAATGATCACCACAGCCGTCGTCCACGGCGCTTCGCATGTTGTCCACCGCGATGACCTGACGGCCTTCCTGCAGGTCTGCGACGACTTCATGGGACACCTGCCTCCGGTCATTGGGGAACAGGTGGCCGAGGCCGGGCAGAGCTCCGAGACCGGAAACCCTGCCGCCGAATCCTGATCCGCCACGCTGATCAGCTTCGGTAGGGCGTCGCAGTAGCCGCCCGGTCAGCGCCGTTATGGGAAGTCGGCGCTGCTTCGCGATACAAAAAATTTGTCGTAAGGTGTGGCGGATTCACTCACGAACTGGGATGCTTTGATGTATCGGGAGTTACGGGGTGTATCGGGGTATATCGGGTGTGCTCTGTACTCATGGAACTGTCTGCCGTTATCGGCCCCCAGGAGTAGTCATGTCTGAATTGATCATCAGGGAGTTCGTTCCTTCGGACACAGAAGCCCTCAAACGGATCCTCGATGAGTCCTTCATCGTCGATGAGTTCGTCACATCCACGCCTCCGCTGGACTCTGTACTTGAAATCTACCTGCGAGGGAAGATCATCGCATCGACTCTGGCCTTGGTCGTTGAGAAGGACGAGGAGGTCATCGGCACGATCATGCTCCGGGTCAACGACCGCCCTCGCATCCGATCCCCGTTCGACGACGTCGCGACAATCCTCCGACGGTTGCTGGGGCTGTTCATCGTCGACACCTCGGACGCAAAACTGTGGAAGGAATATCTTCGTTACGAAGCTTCCTACGCCAGACTGCGGCATAGGACGAAAGTTTCGCTGGAACACGAGATAACGCTGTTCATGATGGCTGCCGCTCACCGAGGCCAGGGCATCGGAAGCCAGCTTTTCGCCAAAGCGAAGGAACATATGAAGGAGCACGGCGCGCGTAACTTCTTCCTGATCACTGACACCGACTGCACCTGGCAGTTCTACGAGGCACGAGGAATGGACCGTGAGGTTTCGGACAGTTTTTCGATGGACCTGCGTCGTGGACAGCATGATCTGACCACTTATCTCTATTCCGGCACTTTGTGACACGAGAGACACCTCACACCCCACCGGCCCCGGTCCTGAGCGGATCAGGGGCCGGGGCGTTCCTCGTCACCCAACCGGGGTCCAGGTCTATCGATCGGTTGCGATGACCGGTGACAGGCATGGGGCAGGGCACTGTAGTGTGTACCTGCCTCCGTAGCTCAGTGGATAGAGCATCCGCCTTCTAAGCGGCTGGTCGCGAGTTCGATCCTCGCCGGGGGCGCTAACAGCCATCGGATGGTTGCCGTGCGTGGCCGCGGATGAACAGGGTGTTGACCAGTGCCGGGTAGTCTTGCGGCCATGAGTGGTGATGCGGAGGTCTGGCGTCCACCCGCGGCCGAGACACCCCGGCGTGCCCGCGTCGTCGCGTCGACGGGGCGAGGTGCAGCTGACCGGTTGGCTAGGACGCCGGAGGGGCAGGGAAGAGCTGGGGTGGACCATGCCTCGCAGCGGCGTCGCTACCGCAACGGGATGGCCATCAAGCGTGACATGTCCCTGGGCTGGTGGCAGCGCAATGTTTTGCGCTCCCGGCGCTTCTGGGTGGTCACCGTGATGACCCTGATCTACGGCGGGCTGGTCTGGATGGTGTATCGCAACATCGGTGATTCGTTGATCGCCGAGGTCGCAGCGGTCACCGAGGAAGCCTACGGTACCCCCACCAAACTGACATGGCCGCAGCTCAACGAGGCATTCATCACCGTCAGCAAACCGGCGCTGATCACCCTAGGGGTGTACGTGGTGGCGCTCATCGCCTTCGATCGGCTCCGTCCCACCACGTGGTCGATGAAGTGGCTGGCATTGGGATGGGGAGGGGCTGTTGCCATCTTCGTATCCCTGCACGTCAACACGTGGGCCGGAGAATTGATGAAGGCCGACGGCCCGGTTGATGCCGCGACATCGGCCCGGGCTGCGATCTACTCCGCACCCTTCGTGGAGGAGGCCGCCAAGGCCACCGTGTTGTTCTGGTTGGCGGTGTGGATGAGGCGCCGCATCGCGGCCATGCACCAGATGGTGACCCTTGCTGCGCTGTCCGCCTTGGGATTCGCATTCTGCGAGAACATCGTCTACTACGTGCGTACCTACATGTACGCGGTTTCGATTTACCAGACCGATGCCGACGCCGAGCTCTCGTCGCTCGTGTTGTTGCGCGGGGTGCTCACCTCTTTCGGACATCCGTTGTTCACCACTTTCACTGCCTTGGGGCTCATCGTGGCCCTGTCGAACCGGTCAAAATTTGTGCGGGTGCTGGCTCCGGCAGCTGGTTATCTGATGGCCTGCTTCGGGCACATGGCATTCAACGGTTTCGCGACCGTGGGTGCCTCATCCATCGTGATGGCGGTCGTCGGTTGGGGGGCCGTCTTGGCACTCACCATCTACTCGGTCCTGCGCTATGTCACCCAAGTGCGCACCATCAAGGTGCGACTCACCGAGTTTGTTCACATGGGATGGCTGGAGCCTTCCGACCCCGTCGAGTTCTCCAAATTCTTCGGGCGCTGGCGGATGGCGCTGTGTGCGCTGCTGCGTGGCCCACGCACCTTGGCAGCCACCTTGCACATGCAGCGGGTTCTCACCGAGCTGGCCTATTTGCGTGGCGCGGAGTTACGGGGGCTGGTTGATGCGATGGCAATCGAACGTGAGCGTGAGCTGGTGATTCAGGCAGATCAGGCCCGTTCGAAGGCCGTGTGCCGCACCAAGGGGGTGCCGGTCATTCCCGAGACCTGGGGACCCTGGATCAAGGCTCAGATGTCTAAAGCGAAAGCCTGGCGCATGCGGCGTCGCCAGGGTACCGGCCAGCAGTTGCCGCCCCCGGTCGGGGTGCCTGTGGCGGCCGGTGCTTGGGCTCCGCCACGTCCCTGACTCCCACCCGGGTGTCTCCTCGGGTCGATCCGTGCCAGAGTTGTGCCGTACATCGATGTTCGGGAGGACACATGGGGTTGGCTTATTCCCTGACGCTGCTGCGTGACGCACTGGGCGCGGCACGATTCCCACTTCGGCTCCCTGATGCCGAGGAAGGGCAGGACACGGCCCGCCAGATCGTGACCCAACTCGACGACTACATCCTCCCGCGTCTGGCCAATCTTGAGGCCCCGGTGCTCGCGGTTGTCGGTGGATCCACGGGAGCAGGAAAATCGACCCTTGTCAGTTCGCTCATTGGGAGGGTCGTCACCCGTCCCGGGGTGATCCGGCCCACCACCAAGTCACCGGTTCTGGTGCACAACCCAGAAGATGCCCACTGGTTCGAGGACGACCGGATCCTGCCTGGGATGGTACGTACCCGCACTGTCGCCAACGACCGGGCAACCCTCCAACTCGTGGTCGAACCCACCCTCCCGCAAGGGCTGGCCATTCTCGACGCCCCCGATATTGACTCGGTTGAATCCGCGAATCGGATCCTGGCAACCCAACTTCTTGACGCCGCAGATCTGTGGCTGTTCGTGACGTCGGCTGCTCGCTACGCCGACGTCGTGCCATGGGGATTCCTTCAGACCGCCGTCGAGCGAGGGGCTTCCATCGCTGTGATCTGTGATCGGGTACCGCCGGGTGCGATGCATGTGATACCCGCCGACTTGGGGCGCATGATGATCGAACAAGGCCTGGCCCAGGCACCGCTGTTTGCCGTCCCCGAGACCCTGGTTGATGCCGAAGGTCTCCTGCCGGACACGGCGGTCGCGCCGATCCGTTCATTCTTGGCCGGTCTAGCCGCCGACAACAAGGCACGTGGACAGGTGGTGCGCAAGACCCTAGACGGGGCGATCAATTCGGTGATCGAACGCACCCCTCAGGTGACCGGTGCCCTGCGATCCCAGATCTCCGCACTCATGCAACTCGACAAGGACGCCACAGGCACTTGGGCGGAGGCAACCCGCGCGGTGCAGGTTGCCTCCGCCGATGGCACCCTGTTGCGCGGCGAGGTGCTCACCCGGTGGCATGACTACGTGGGCACCGGCGATCTCATGCGGAATCTGGACAAGCGGGTCGGCATGATCCGTGACCGGATCGTCGGCTGGTTCACCGGCAATCCAGAACGCGGAGAGCAGGTCGGTGTGGCCGTCGGCAACGGATTGGAAGCCCTGACCAACGGTGAGGGCCAACAGGCCGCCGAGCGGGTCGCATCCGTGTGGCGATCCCATCCCGCTGGCCGTGAGTTGATGGCCGCCCATCCCGAACTGGCCACTCCTACCCCGGACTTCGCCGAGGCCGTGGCCCGGACCATTCGGCAGTGGCAGTCTGACGTCTTGGATCTGGTATCCGAGGAAGGCAGGGGTCGGCGTTCCGCTGCCCGCATCGCAGCTTTCGGGGTCAACGGTGTGGGGGCCGCACTGATGTTGTTCATCTTCTTCTCCACCGGTGGCATCACCGGGGCCGAGGGCGGGGTCGCCGTTGGCTCGGCAGTGGTGGCACAGCGTCTTCTCGAAGCCGTGTTCGGCGATGAGGCGGTGCGTAGGCTGGCCAAAACAGCCAAGGATTCCCTGGACGCTCGCATTGAGGGGCTGTTCGCATCCGAACTTGCTAGGTACACCAAGGTGCTCGCCGACTTCGGAATGGCCCCGGAACGCACCGATGCCATCATCTCGGCGGTGACCATGGTCCAAGCTGAGCGGGATGCGGAACTCCTTCCGGAAAATCAGGGGTCGACCACGGAGCCGAAGCGCGGGATCATTGGTGCACGTGCAGAACTGGGGGCCGGTGGGGCAGCCGACCAGCCGGTGGGGCAGGCCGAGCTGGAGCCCGGCGTTGTTGGTGATCTGCCCCGATCCGAAACAGTCGTGTACGAGGCCGAGTTCGTCGAAGGAGACAACCATGGGCAGGCGTGACTCGCTCAATGATCGGGTGTCCGATCTGGAGGAGGCGGCTGAGTTCGCCCAATGGCGGCTTGACGCCACCCTCATAGACGAAGCCTTGGCAGTGGCCTCCCGGATCGACCGGCGATTGGCCTTTTCCACAAACCACACCGTCGTCGCCTTGGCGGGGGCCACCGGATCAGGGAAGTCCTCCCTGTTCAACGCGATCTCTGGTACCAGGCTGGCGGAACCCGGCATGAAGCGACCGACCACTTCCAGGGCGATGGCGGCCAGTTGGGGATCCGGTGGTGATGTTGCCGGCCTGCTCGACTGGCTCGACGTGCCCCGCCGCCACCAAGTGAAGGGGGATGACGTCGCTCTCGACGGGTTGATCTTGATGGACCTTCCCGATCACGACTCCACCGTCGTCACCCACCGGTTGGAGGTCGACCGGCTGTTGGAACTTGTCGACATGTTCATCTGGGTGGTTGACCCGCAGAAATATGCCGACGCCATGCTGCACGACGAGTACCTGAAGCCCATGGCCGCCCATGCCGAGGTGATGTTGGTCGTCCTCAACCAGATCGATCGGCTCACCTCGGATCAGGCCTGCGATGCGATGGCCGATCTACGGCGGCTGCTCGATTCCGAGGGACTCACCAAGGCCAAGCTACTGGGAGTCTCCGCTCTTACCGGGCAGGGCGTTGAGGGTCTACGTAAGGCCATTTCCCGGGCCGTGCAGTCGAAGCGCAGTGTGGCGGCCCGGCTGAATGCCGACGTGCATCGCGTCGCCGATCGTCTCAACCAAGCCTACGGGAACGCCAAGGTGGCGGAGAAGGTGCCGGAAGCCCGGGCCCGGGCTCTCAACGAATCCTTGGCCCAGGCGGCCGGGCTCGGTCTTGTGCGGGAGGCGGTGCTTCGCTCAATGCGGCATCGCGGAGTCAGCGCCACCGGGTGGCCGGTACTGGCTTGGATCAACCGCTTCCGCCCCGACCCGTTGCGCATGTTGCGGCTGGATAAGGGGGTGACCAAGGCAGACCGGGCTGGAGAGATCGCTCCGGTGTCAGTGCAACGCACTTCCCTGCCCAGACGTGCCCAAGGAGTGCAGGATGCGCGGGTGGACACCGCACTACGAGAACTCGCCGCAGTTGCCTCGCAGGGGCTGCCCCAGGGCTGGGTTGATGAGATCAGGGCCAAGTCGTTGACGAACCGGGCGGTGCTGGCCGACAAATTGGACACGGCCGTCGCGACCGCCGATCTAGCGATGGACAGCGGACACAACTGGTGGTCGGCGGTGAGGATCCTGCAATGGGTCATCTTCTTCACCGCCGCATTCGGTGGGTTGTGGCTGTTGATTGACGCGCTGCTGGCATACATGCAATTGCCCCATCTGCCTCGCATACTGATCGGCAAGGTCCCGTTGCCCACCGTGCTGCTCATCGGAGGGGTCATCGCCGGTCTGGCGACTGCCGGATTGGCCCGGATTGGCGTGGAGGCCGGGGCCCGTGCCAAGGCACTGCGTGCCGAGCGTGTGCTCACCAAGGCGATGGCCGAGGTATCCGACGAGTTGGTGATCGCTCCGATCAACGCCGAGCTGACCCGCTACCACGAAGGTCGGTCACGCGTCAGGCGAGCAGCTGCGGGCTGACAATCCGCGCATCCGGCGGCGTCGGAATCCTGCGCGGGGAAGACATCTGGGTTGGGATCGGGGCTGGCGTTGTGCAGCACTCTCTTGATGTCCGGATTGACCATTTCGCGAGACACGGCACTGATGTCGTGCCCTGGCTCACCCTGGGAAAGGAAAACACCAGTGTTCACAGGAATAATCACCGCTACCGGCCGGGTCGTCGCCGTGCTGCCCGACCATACCCCCGGAGTTACCCGGTTGCATATTGACCCGGATCATGCTGCCGACGATCTTGTCCCAGGAGGATCGATGGCCGTCAACGGGGTGTGCCTCACCGCGCTCAGCGATCCTGGATTGCCTGCAGGTTTTGCCGCCGATGTGATGGGGGAGACCCTTGAACGCACCAACATCGGTTCCCTGAGCCCCGGTGATGTCGTCAACCTGGAGCGTTGCACCAAGCTTGGCGAACGCCTCGATGGACACATCGTTCAAGGACACGTGGATGCCACGGGAATGGTGGAAATCATTGAGCCACAAGGGGAATGGACCAGGATGCGGATCTTGGTACCTGACAGATTGGCTGATCAGATCGCCGAGAAAGGATCAATCACCGTCGATGGGGTCTCTCTGACCGTCACCGCAGTGAACCAACCAGGGACCAGCGCATGGTTCGAGGTTGGGCTGATTCCGGTCACCTTGACTTCCACCCGGCTCGGTGGGCTTCATGTGGGCGATCGGGTCAACGTGGAAACCGATGTCCTCGCCAAATACGTCGCACGTCTGCTGGCCGTTGGAGGCGCCCGATGAACGTGACCATCGAAGAGCTCCCGCTCACATCTGTGCCGGTGGGTAGCGGGCTGTTTGCCAGCAACACCGACGAACGTCATTGAACCTGGGGGATTGCCGGGATCTAGCGAGGACAAGGGATACGAGGCTGCCAGTGCCGTGATCCGGATGGCACCCATGCTGGTTGGGCCCGACCGGGCACCGGGTGATGGCATCGTCGCGGCGGGGAAGTGAACAGATGTCCGGCATAATTGACGAGGATTGTCCGGTCTACTCAAGGGAGCATGCGCCGCAATGGCAGAGTTCATCTACACAATGCACAACGTCCGCAAGACGATCGGTGAGAAGCTGATCCTTGATGACGTGACCCTGTCCTTCCTTCCCGGGGCCAAGATCGGTGTCGTCGGCCCCAACGGCGCGGGCAAGTCGACCATGCTCAAGGTGATGGCCGGCCTGGAGCCGATCAACAACGGCGACGCGATGCTGGCCAAGGACGCCAGTGTCGGGATCCTGCTGCAGGAGCCTCCACTGACCGAGGGTAAGACCGTCCTGGAGAACGTCGAGGAGGCGGTTGCCGAGACCAAGGGCATGTTGAACCGGTTCAACGAGGTTTCTGAGGCGATGGCTGATCCCGAGGCCGATTTCGATACACTGCTCGCCGAGATGGGAGAGTTGCAGACCGAGCTCGATGCCCGCGACGCCTGGGATATCGACTCGAAACTTTCCCAGGCCATGGACGCCCTGCAATGTCCCCCGCCGGACACGGTCGTCGACGTGCTGTCGGGTGGTGAGCGCCGACGGGTGGCCTTGTGCAAGCTGCTGCTGGAGCAGCCCGACCTGCTGCTGCTCGACGAGCCCACCAACCACCTTGATGCCGAATCGGTCAACTGGCTGGAGGGCCACCTCAGGACCTATCCGGGTGCGGTGCTGTGCATTACCCACGACCGTTATTTCCTGGACAATGTCGTCGGCTGGATCTGTGAAGTGGACCGCGGGCGGCTGTACCCCTATGAGGGCAACTACTCCACTTACTTGGAGACCAAGCGTAAGCGTCTGGTCATTGAGGGCCAGAAGGATGCCAAGCGGGCCAAGATCTTGGAGCGTGAACTCGAATGGGTGCGTTCCTCGCCTAAGGCCCGGCAGGCCAAGAACAAAGCCCGTTTGGCTCGCTACGAGGAATTGGCGGCCGAGGCGGAGCGCAACCGTAAGATCGACACCGCCGAGATCAACATCCCACCTGGCCCGCGCTTGGGCAATGTCGTGCTCGAGGTAAACGGGCTGTCGAAGTCCTTCGACGAGCGGGTGCTCATCAAAGAACTCACCTTTGACCTGCCACGGGCAGGCATCGTCGGTGTCATCGGTCCCAACGGGGTGGGCAAGACCACCTTGTTCAAGATGATTGTTGGTGAGGAGACCCCGGATGCCGGTGAACTCAAGCTTGGTGAGACGGTCCAGGTCTCCTATGTCGATCAGCGTCGTGGTGGGTTGGATCCAGATCGCACCGTTTGGGAGGTGGTCTCCGATGGGCTCGACCACATCAAGGTCGGCAATTTCGAGATGCCCTCGCGTGCCTATGTCGCATCCTTCGGTTTCAAGGGCCCCGACCAGCAGAAGCCCTCGGGGGTGCTTTCTGGTGGGGAACGCAACCGACTCAATCTTGCACTGACCCTGAAGCAGGGCGGCAACCTGCTACTGCTCGACGAGCCGACCAACGACCTCGACGTCGAGACCTTGCAGTCGCTGGAGGATGCCTTGCTGGAGTTCCCTGGTTGTGCCGTGGTGATCTCTCACGACCGCTGGTTCCTGGACCGCGTCGCCACCCACATCCTGGCCTGGGAGGGCGAGGATGCCGACGGGGTGCCTCGGTGGTTCTGGTTCGAGGGCAACTTCGCCGACTACGAGAAGAATAAGGTGGAGCGTCTTGGTGAAGAGGCCGCGCGGCCGCACGCATCGAAGCACCGCCGTCTGATGCGCGACTGAGCTCTCCACCGGCTCCGTGAGTTCATCGGCGCCCGGTTTTTTGGGGGCTCACCCCATGTACTTGATGAGCAGTTCGGGCAGGGTGAGCGCAGTGCGGTTTTCCAAGTCCTTGACCTGTTTGCGGCAGGAGAAACCGTCGGCCAGGATGATCGCTTGCTGCCCGGCCTCGTGGATTGCGGGCAGAAGATCGTGCTCGGCGACCTTCACCGAGGTTTCGTAGTGGCCGCGCTCCACACCGAAATTGCCGGCCAGCCCACAACACCCTCCCAAGATGATGACCTTCGCCCCGGTGCGTTCCAGCACCCGCTTGTCGGCGGCATGACCGAGCACCGAGGTCTGATGGCAGTGGGGCTGGGCGACGATGGTGAGCCCGCTCAGATCCGGTGGTATCCAGTCGTCGAGTCCATCCAACAACTCACCCAAGGTGGTGATGGCATCCCGCACCACTGCCACTCGGGGTTCATCGGGCAGCAGCTCAGCGGCGTCTGAACGCCATACCGCCATGCAGGAGGGCTCCAGGCCGATGATCGGCACCTGCTGCTCGGCGATCGGGGCAAGCACTTCCAGAGCATGTCGCAGCTGGCGGCGGGCCCCGTCCAATTGCCCGGTGGTGATCCAGGTCAGCCCGCAGCAGGCATCGCCGGAAACCACCTTCGGTTCGAAGCCAAGCGATACCAGCAGGTTGAGCAGGGCGACCACCTGACCGCCTTCGAATGCGTCGGAGAAGGAATCCACCCATACTGCGACCCGCCCACGACGCGCGGTGCCGCCAGTTAATTCGTGATGCTGGTGGGATGCAGCCGCTCCAGTGCGGAATCGAGGCATCGGGCGACGCTGGTCCACCCCCGCCACCCAGCGGGCGATGTGTTGCAATCCCGGGGTCTGGAGCACGAAATTCATCAGCACCCCGATCCGCAACCTGGTGGTTAGCCGTCCCCATCTGGGCAACCAACCCATCGCGTAGTGGCTCGTCGGTCGCAATCTGCCGCGGTACTTCTCGAACAGTACCCGTGACTTGAAGGCCGCCATGTCCACCCCGGTTGGGCAGTCTCTGCGGCATCCCTTGCACGATAGGCACAATTCAAGTGCCTCGGTGACTTCGGGGGAGGCCCATCCGCCGGTGATCAGGGTGCCGTTGATCATCTCCTGCAAGATGCGTGAACGGCCTCTGGTGGAATCCTTCTCATCCCCGGAGGCTTGGTAGGAGGGACACATCACCGAGCCCACTTTCGTCGAATCGGAGCGGCACTTGCCGACTCCGGTGCACGAGTGGACAGCCTTAGCGAATTCGGGGTGGGACATCGTCAACGGCGAATTGCGGGCCAGGAATGGGCGCACATTGTGGTTAAGGGGCTCCGGATCGACCAGCACCCCGGGGTTCAGCAGGTTGTTCGGATCGAAGATCTGCTTGACCGCCGCGAACAGGTTGAGGGCTCCGGTCGAGTACATCAGGGGCAGTAACTCGGAACGAGCCCGCCCATCACCATGCTCACCGGACATCGAACCCCCGTGGGATGCGACGAGTTTCCCAGCTTCGGTGATGAACTCGTGCAGCACTTGAGTACCGTCGTCGCGGGTCAACGGCACGTCGATACGGCAGTGGACACACCCTTCACCGAAATGACCGTAGGGCAGCCCATGAAGCCCGAATCTCTCCAACAAGGCGTCGAAATCGCGCAGATAGGCGCCGAGCCTGTCAGCAGGTACCGCGGCATCCTCCCACCCGGCCCATGCCGGTTCATCAAGGGCAACCGAGGCCAAGCCAGCGGCATCGGTGCGGATGGTCCACAACCGGGCGGCCTGCGCAGGGTCGGTGACCACCCACCCCTCGGTGCATCCGGAAACGTCGACCATGCCATGGGCGCGGGTGAGCATCTCGTCCATGTCATCGCCCACGAGTTCGATGAACACCCATCCGTCGCCATCGGGCAGATCCGGCACTGCCGATGCCCCGAGACGCTCGGCCACCACATCGGACAGCCGGCGGTCCATGCCCTCGCAGGCGGTGGGGGAGAAAGGAAGGATGAGGGGCATTGCATCGGCGGCATCTGCCATCGTCGGATAGCCCAGGGCGATTGTCAGCTTCAGCGGGGCGTCCTTGACGAGCTTCACCACCGCCCGGGTGATCACCCCCAAGGTGCCCTCGGTGCCAGCGAAGAATTTGGCAGCGTCGAAGCCTTTCTCCGGGAGCAGATGTTCCATCGAATACCCGGAGACCTGGCGGGTGAATGTGCCGAATTCGGTGCGGATCACCCCCAGCGATTCGCCCACCACCTGGCGTAACCGGTCAAGGGTCGGTCCGTGGGCGTCCTGGGTAAGAGTGAGGCATTCCCCAGTGCCGGTGATTACCTCCAGTTCGACGATGTTGTCTGCGCTGCGCCCGTATCCCAGGGCCCGGGGCCCGCAGGCGTTGTTGCCGATCATTCCGCCTACCGTGCAGCGGTTCGCAGTCGAAGGATCGGGGCCGTAGCGCCAACCGAGCGGGGTAACCGCGGCCTGGAGTTGTGATTGGATCACCCCGGGTTCGATCTCGGCGGTTCCGGAAACCTCATCAATGGAGATGATCCGGTTCAGATGCCTGGATGTATCGATGATCAGCCCAGTCCCCACCGCATTACCCGCACACGAGGTGCCTGCTCCACGAGTCGTGATGGGCAGGCCCACCTCCAAAGCGGCGCGCACTAATTCAACCAATTCCTTACGGGTCCGGGGGACCGCTACGACGCTGGGCACCAGTCGGTAGATCGAGGCATCCGTCGAGTACAGGGCGCGGGCCAGGGTCGAGGAATCCAGAATGCCCGGATCGCTCAACCGTGCGGCGAGCGCATCCAGAACCGAAGCGGTCGTGTCGATACTCACTTGTCAGAGTCTGCCACCGACAGGATTGCCCCGAGCGCACGTCCCATCGCTTCGAGGTCGGCGGGGGTAACCGGGTCGATGAAGATGCGACGCACTGCCGAGACATGGGAGCTCGCGGCGCGCTCCAGCAGGGCGAAGCCCTCGGCGGTGAGTCGTGCGATGACCCCACGACGGTCATCGGCGGCGGGTTCCCGGACGATGAGCCCAGCGGCCTCCATCCGTCCCACCGTATGGGTGAGCCGGGATCGGGACTGGTTGGCTCCTTCAGCCAATGCCGACATCCGGATCGAATGGGCTGGCGCCTCGGAGAGCACGACGAGTACCTCGTACTCGTTGAGATCGAGATTGAACGGGCGCAGATCGGCAGTGAGCAGATCATCGATCCGGGCCGTTGCGGTGAGCCATGCCCGCCACACCTCTTGTTGTTCCATGCTCAGCCACTGCGGCTCGTGGTGGCTCTCCCCATCTTGATGCGCCTCGGGCATCGTCGTTGGTGTCTCTCCCCTGGGCATGGCCCAAATATAGCGAATCCGTTGAATTCTGAAGAAAGGTCTGTGGGCTGCTTCCCGGTAGAATCACCGTGGATCACAGGGTCCATTCCCCATTGAGGAGATACATGACGTCCGGAGCACCAAGCATTGCGGCCGAGATCATGGCCGGTGGTGCCAGCAGCTACCCTGGCCTGTTTCGTAGACGGGTCGCCGATACCCCCGAGCGAGTCGCCTTCCTGACCCCTCCCGATGAGCCGGAGCAGCCTTGGGGAGAGATCACCTGGCGGCAGGTCGGGGCTCTCGCCGATGCTGCCGGGGCAGGTATGGTCGCTCTGGGACTGATACCCACACAGCGGGTCGCCATCGCCTGCTCCACGAGGATCGAATGGGTGCTCGCCGATTTGGGTATTGCATTGGCGGCCGGGGTGACGACGACTATCTACCCCAACACCAATGCCGACGACGTGCGGCACATCGTCACCGACTCGGAAACTTCCCTGATGGTGGTCGAGGATGCCGCCCAACTGGCCAAAGTCCGCTCTCTGCCCGAGTTCACCGAGCAGGTTCGTCACGTGGTGGTTATCGACGACGACCTCGACGAGGCCCAACGATCCGATCCCCGGGTGCTCACATGGCAGGAACTGCTCGACCTGGGCCGGGACCGTCTGGCTGCCGATCCCGGGTGCCTCGACGAGCGGATCGCCGCGCTGGGACTCGACGATTTGTCCACTCTCATCTATACCTCCGGCACCACTGGCGCCCCTAAGGGAGTCGAATTGCTGCACCGGGCGTGGTTGTACGAGGGTGCCTGCATAAAATATTTGAATTTCGTCTTCCCCGACGACCTGCTTTATCTGTGGCTTCCGCTGTCCCATGTCTTCGGCCGGGATTTGCTCTCGGTGCAGTTGGCCATTGGCTTCCGGGCAGCTATCGACGGGCGGGTCGACCGCATCGTGGAGGGCCTGGGCGCTACTCACCCGACGGTTTTCGTGGGGGTGCCGCGGATTTTCGAGAAGGTACGTGCCGCGGTGATGACCGCCTACCCGCAGAACGGATTGAAGGGGAGGATATCCCGATGGGCTTTCGCCGTCGGTCGTGATTCGCGTCCCTTCCGGCTCGCCGGGCGTCCACTGCCCCCGCTGTTGCGGATCGCCTATGCTATCGCCGACCGGTTGGTCTTTTCCCAGCTCAAGACCAGGTTGGGCGGCAATCTTCGAATGCTCATTTCGGGTTCGGCCAAGTTGTCGAGCCAGGTCCAGGAGTGGTTCTACTCGGCAGGGTTGACGATCATTGAGGGTTATGGTGCCACCGAGACCGCCGCCATCACCTTCCTCAACCTGCCCGACCGGCCTCGCTTCGGCACTGTCGGCCCGGTTATTCCCGGATTGGAGACCAAACTTGACGCCGACGGAGAGGTGATGGTCAAGGGGCCGACCATCGCCCAGCGTTACCACAATCTTCCCGAGGAGACAGCCGAGGCCTTTGTGGACGGTTGGTACCGTACCGGCGACATCGGCGTGCTCGACGCCGACGGCTATCTCACCATCACCGACCGCAAGAAGGACCTGTTCAAGACCTCGAACGGAAAATTCGTCGCCCCGCAGAAGGTGGAGAACACAGTGATGGCGAATATCCCTTATGTCTCTCAGGTGGTTGCGATCGTCGAGAACCGCAAATACGTCACTGCTTTGCTCGCCCTTGACCCGGCCAGCCTCGCCAAATGGGCTGCCCGGCGCGGCAAGGACGGGTTGTCCCATGCCGAGTTGGTGGCGCTGCCCGAGGTCCGGGAGTCGATCGATCGCCGGATGCGCAGCGTCAACAATCGCCTGGAGCGATGGGAACAGATCAAGCGTTACACGATCCTGCCGCATGAGCTCACCTTGGCCGACGGCACGCTGACCCCGAGTCTCAAGGTGCGCCGCGGCGCGGTCCACGAGAAATATGCCGAGGAAATCGAGGCTATGTACTCCGATGCTTCCCACTCGGACTTGGCCCAGTGAGATTCACCGCCAGGGTCCAACAGCGTTGGGCCGATATGGATGTCCAGGGCCACGTAAATAACGTGGTCATCGCCGATTACCTGCAGCAGGCCCGCTCTCAGTTTATGGAGGCGGGCGGGGCTACCACCAGCCAAATGCTGGCCGACGGGGTGGTCGTCGTTCATCATCGCATTATCCACCGCAGGGCGTTGGACTACCGGGGTGAGGTGGAGATCGAACTGTGGGTGGCCCAGCTGGGTGGGGCGCGGATTCGCATCGATTACCGGATCATGCAGGATAGCCAAGAAGCGGTTCTTGCCTCGACGGTGGTCTGTCCCTTCGATTTCGACGCTCAGGTGCCACGTCGGCTGCTTGCCGCTGAGCGGGATTGGTTCGAAATGCACCGTGACGCCAAACTTGGCATCCGTTGCCTGGACCGGGTGGAGTTGCGCGGCAGGGGATTGCCCTATTTGGTGGAACCGCGTTGGTCCGATGCCGACCGTTATGGGCATGTCAACAATGTGCGGACCTTGGACTATGTCATGCAGGCCCGGATCGTTACCACCACCGAGATCGATCCATCGATGGCCCGGATGGGAACAGGGGATGGCGATGAACTGCGCTGGTTGATTGCCCGGCAGGACATCGACTACATGGCTCAGCTCTCCGTGCGCCCGGAACCCTATTTGGTGCTCACTGCTCCGATCCGGGTGGGAACCTCCTCGGTGGTGCTGGGAACAGAGATCATCGACCGGGCGAGCGGAGCCATCTTGGTCACTGCCCGTGCGGTGCTTGTGTGCGCTGAGACCGATGGCGTGAAGCGGGCGCTCCCGGATTCCGCTCGGCAATCGCTTTCTGAATTGTTGGTAGGTGACTGAAGGGGTACTGGGAATCCCTGCGGTCACGCAGAGATGGCGGAGCAACCCCCCCTGCACATCACCAAAGACGCGATCATCTCGTCGGCTCCCGGTTCCGTGAAAGCTTGGGCCTCATGCCGGACTGGAGCACCTGCATACCAGGCCACTTATATGAAAGAGGGCAGGTCGGGAACTTTCCCTCCTGCCCCTTTCGGTTCTGGTCTCAGTCTTCGGAGATCTTTGTCTCCGAACGATCACCGGACCACTCCAGGTGATAGTGCCCAGGGGTATCGATGCGCTCGTAGGTGTGCGAGCCGAAGAAATCACGCAGCCCCTGGGTGACGGCGGCATTGTTGCGGGGCGCGCGAGCCATGTCGTAGTAGGCCAGCGAAGATGCGAAAACCGGGGCTGCGATCCCGGCCTGGGCTGCAGCTACCACCACACGACGCCACGCGGCGTTGTATTCGCCGAGCTTTGGGGCGATGGATGGGGCAGCCATCAGTGACACCAGCTGCGGGTCGGCTGAGTACTCCTGGCGAATGTCTTCGAGCAGCTTGGCGCGGATGATGCAGCCATCGCGCCAGATCTTGGCGGCATCGGCCACCGAGATGTTCCACCCGAACTCCTCGCCACCAGTGCGGATCTCGTCGAAACCCTGGGAATAGGCGACCACCTTGGAGGCCCACAGCGCTTGTCGGACATCTTCAATGAAGGACTCGCGGTCGGCGACTTCAAGCACCCGGTCCGGGCCGGTGAGCACCGAAGCGGCAGTGCGCAGGTCGTCGTGGGAGGACAAGGCGCGGGCGAATACCGATTCGGCGATGCCGTTGACCGGCACACCGAGCTCCAGAGCGGTCTGAACCGTCCAGGTACCGGTACCTTTCATGCCTGCGCGATCCTTGATCACATCAACCAGCGGGGCCCCGGTCTGCGGATCGGCTTGGGCCAGCATCTCGGCGGTGATTTCAATGAGGTAAGAGGACAGCTCGCCCTCATTCCACTTCCTGAAGGTCTCGGCGGCCTCAGCCACACTCAGCCCGGCCGCGCGCAGCAACTCGAAGGTTTCGCCGATTACCTGCATATCGGCGTATTCGATGCCGTTGTGGATCATCTTGACAAAATGACCGGCGCCATTGGGGCCGATCCAGGTGCAGCAGGGCTCGTCGCCGACATGTGCGGAGATTGCCTCGAGCATGGGGCCGAGGGTTTTGTAGGATTCCGGTGTGCCGCCGGGCATGATCGCAGGGCCGGTCAGCGCCCCATACTCACCGCCGGAGATGCCGGTGCCGACGAAATGGAAGCCCTTGGCCGAGATCTCGGCTTCACGCCGGATAGTGTCGCGGAAGTTGGAGTTTCCACCGTCCATGATGATGTCGCCCTCGTTGAGGTGGGGCAGCAACTCGGCGATGGTGGCATCCGTGCTGGCACCGGCTTTCACCATGAGGATGATGGAGCGTGGACGGTCAATGGAGTTGACGAAGTCCTGGATGGACTCGGAGCCGATGAAGGTACCCTCATGCCCGTGATCGGCGAGGACTTTCTCGGTCTTGGCATGGGTGCGGTTATGGATCGCCACGACATACCCGTGGTGTGCCAAATTGCGGGCCAGGTTCGAGCCCATCACCGCCATGCCGACGACGCCGATGTTGGCCTTGGGTTTCGTCATAGGTGCTTGTCTCCTTCGATCGCCGACACACACATCGTGTCGGATCTGCACCGCCCATCATGCCTGACAGAGCTATGAGCCAGCGAGCAGATCCAATACCCGGGCAGTTGGCCCCTTCGGTCGGAGGCATTCCGACGAGGAAAGACACCCGGTGAACGCGGTGAATCCCGGTCTTCTCCGGAGTTCCGATGCAATTTGTTGCCAAGTTGCCCTAGGATTGGTTGGCGTGGAACATCAATCACCGTCGACCAAGGCAGCCACCATCTACGACGTGGCGGCTGCCGCAGGGGTGAGCCCCTCAACGGTTTCGCGTGCCTTCTCTCGCCCAGGTCGGGTGAGCGCGAAGACATCGGCCCGTATTCATCAGGTGGCTGCGGATCTCGGCTATCGGGCGCCGCAGGTGGCGCGTGCCGACGCGGCCAAGCAGTCCAAGTTGCTCGCCATCTCGCTGACAGACATCACCAATCCGTTCTTTTTCTCCATCATCCGCGGGGCCGAGCATGTCGCAGTGTCTGAGGGGTACTCGATCTTGCTCATCGATTCCGAGGAATCCGAAGAATTGGAACGGCGTCTCTACGACCGGACCATGCCTTTGGTCGACGGAGTAATCATCGCCACCTCACGCCTGTCGGACACCGCGCTGCGTTCTGCTGCGAAGGTGTCCCCCACGGTCATCCTGAACCGTTTGGTGCCGGGAGTGCCCTCGGTCGTCACCGACTACGCGCGTGGCATGCGACGGGCTCTGGAACACCTGGCCGAACTGGGCCACCGCCGGGTTGCATATGTGTCAGGTCCTTCCGCTTCATGGGCGGAGGTCGCCCGGGCAAGGGCCTTCCGGGAAGGGTGTTTTGAGCTGGACCTTGCCGATCACCGGGTAGGACCCATCCCGCCGACGGTCAGGGGCGGTATGGGGGCCCTGCCACAGGTGCGGGAGAAGCGCGTCACCGCCGTGGTTTGTTTCAATGACATGATCGCCATCGGTTTGATGCGCGCAGCCAAAGCCACGGGGATGACCATCCCCAGTGATCTATCGGTGATCGGTTTCGACAACATCTTCGCATCCGATCTGGTGACCCCTGGGCTCACCACCGTCGCGGCCCCGCTGTCGCTGCTGGGGGAGCGGGCCGCTCGTTCGGTGATCGCAATGGCCACCGGTCAGGAACACGAACTCAACCCGGAATCGCCTTCGGTGTTGCCGATGCGGCTCATTGTGCGTGAGACGACGACAGCAGCCCGCAGGCTTCCTGCCTGAGAACTGAGAAACGATGAGGCCTTGCGAGTGATACTCGTGGGGTGCAGCGTGCTGGTTGCCGAGCTATTCTCCGCCTTGTGAGTCGATGACGTGGTCGTGCTCGGGAGTAGTCCTGGCGCTTGTCAGTGGAAATGGTTGCCAGAACTCGGTTCCCCGGACAACAAAGTTTCCTGCGACGTGATCAGAGTGGCAAGCGGCTTGCAAAAAGCTCGATTTGCCCTTGACGCCGGATGGGGGCCTCAGTAAGATGCGCAACTGACTTGAAACGGTCATTGTCTCATTGTTGAGTGCAGATCTGACCCAGACGATTCCGCTTCATGATTTGGCCCCTGAATGGTCGACGGGATCTGTTTGTTAATGTATCCTGCCTCGATTGCGTGAAGGAGCGTCATGGCAGAAATGAAGAAGAGTCTCAACTTCTTCCAACTCTTGGCCCTAGGGGTGGCAGGCGTCATCGGATCGAGCTGGATCTACACGAACTCTGCGTTCTTCGAGAAGTACGGTGCCGGGGGAATGATTTTCGGCATGGCTTTGGGCGGGCTGCTTGCAGCCTGTGTTGCCTTGGCATACTCGCAGTTGACAACGCAGTTTCCCAGAGCTGGTGGTGAGGTCGTCTACTCATACGTCGGCCTGGGACGGCGCTGGTCTTTCATGACGGGTTGGTTCCTGATTGGCGCCTATCTTTCATCTACTGCATTCTACGTGACGGCATTCGGTAGGCTCTTACAACGCATTTGGCCCAGTGTTTCGGGTGTTCAGTTGTGGGAAATTAACGAATCCTCCGTCGATTCGACGGTGCTGCTCATCGGTGTCCTGCTGACGTTGCTAATTGCTGGCATGAACTGGTTTGGAGTGAGCGTTTCGGGTCAGATCCAGACTTTGCTGTTCACGGTGATGATTCTTGTTGGCATCGTGCTCATATTCACTGCATTGCTTAATGGGAGCCCATCGAATTTCTTGCCACCCTACGCAGAGGATGTGAATGCTTTCGGTGATACCCTGCGTTTCATCGTGCCTGGGATGACCTACATGGCAGGTTTTGGCCTGGTTGCTTCGCTAGCCGAGGACGCCAGCGTTCCGGCGCGCAAGATCGGCCGGGTTACCGTGCTGACCGTCATCGTGGCCACTTCTTTCTACTGCCTGGTGCTGCTCTCTTCGGCTTGGATCCATCCTTGGCGGGAAGTTGCGACTATGGAACTGGGAACCATCGATGCCTTCACCGCGGCTGGTTTCCCGATGCTCGGCTGGGCTGCATGGAGCATCGCGATCCTCGGACTGGCTACCAGCTTCCTGGGTCTGTTCATGGCCATTTCCCGGATCGTGGTGGCGATGGGACGCGCTCGGCTCCTACCCGGATCTTTGGCCATCGTCGATGAGAAGACAGGAGCACCGCGTCGCGCTATCGTCCTGACTGCAGTGCTCACCGTGGTGTTGGGGGCACTCGGACCTGGCGCGATGATCTGGTTCCTTGACACCGGTGGCATCTACTTGGGCATGGTGTGGGTGCTGATGGTCATCGTCGCAACCGTGCTTCCCCGACGCCACCCTCACCTGAAGAGTGGTTACAAAGCTGGGTTTCTTCCCTGGATCGGTGCGGCCGGTGCGGTGTTGGTGATCGTCATGGCCCTGTGGCCGGGAACGAACCTGTCGCTACAGTGGCCCGGCGAGTACATCATTCTGGCCGTGTGGCTCGGGCTCGGGCTGGTACTGCTCGCCTTGGCGAAGCCGATGGATGAAGACGCGGCCTTGACGGAACTGTTGGGTGAGTATAAGGCGGAACTGAACGCGGGTCTCACGGGTTCAGCTGCCGATTCCGGTGATGGGAAGCAGTAAAAATGAACCGCTGGCTAGCTGATCCTGATCTGCTCATCAGGAACCGTATCCCCAAAGATCTTCCTCCGCTGCGTCCGGCTGCCTCGCAGGAAGATGCTCTCATAGTGGCCCGTGGCGAGAACGGTGAGCCCTTGGTGCCGATCACCGGAGTGGAGGTGAAAAGGTGCTACGCGGAGATTGATTTCACCGAAATGCCGCCCCAGGCCATGCTGCGTGCGGGCCTGCTCGACCGCATTCAGCGAGCGCAGACGGCACTACCCGAGGGGTTCACCATCGTGGTGCTGGACGGTTGGCGGACCAGGGATTTCCAGGGAGAACTGTTGAATTACTACCGGGACCTGTCCGGTGGTGATATGGGATTGTTCGTTTCCGACCCGTCGTGGTCGCAGCGGATGCTTCCGCATGTCAGTGGCGGAGCAGTCGATCTCACCTTGGCAGTTGACGGTGTCCCGGTCGCCATGGGGAGCGATTTCGATGTCTTTGATGAGTCGAGCTTCTTACTCGCCTTTGAGGATGTACCCGATGACGGAGACCCTGCTCGTCTTCTCGCCAAAGATCTGCGTCGTCTGCTCGGGAAGGTACTGGTTGATGCCGGGTGCGCACCCTATCCCTTGGAATGGTGGCACTGGTCTTACGGAGACCAGCTCTGGGCGGCATTCGCCGGGGAATCAGTCACGCTCTATTCTGAGATAGACGACTGATCACTAAGTGACAAGCCGGGGCCGGTGCTGGTCTTTTTCAGCCCTTGGCGGGCTGCTGCTGAGCCAAACGGTAGAGTACCTCGCCCGCGTCGGGCACCACCACGTAGGCGGGGTCTTTCATGAGCTCGGGAATGCTAGCGGGATCGCGGTACTTCACGTTGATCGACTCACACACTTCGGGGGAGATACCGGTGGCGAAGGTGAGGGTCAACCGGCAGTTCTCCTCCCCGGTCTCGGCATCGTAGACACCGGAGCCGCGGCCGTGCGTAGAATGAGCCAATACCCCCCAGGGAATTTCGGAGAACTTCTCCCACTGCTTCACATAGTAGTCGCGGCAGTGGTAGCCAATCTCATAGATCTCGGTATGGGCCTCGGAGACCTCGGTGATGTGTGGGGCATAAATGATTACCTCTCCGCCATCGGCAACGCCGGGTTCGGTTTTGTAGAAACCTTTGGCTGCGGTCCAGATATCGTGATAACGCTCGGGGATCTCCGCAATGACATTGGGCATCGGTTCATCGAGATATTCAATGTGGGTCTGTGCGGTGACTTCAGCTTGCTCGGCCCAAGCTGTCTCCGGGGTACCGAAGGAAGCCGACTCGATCTCGGCGGAGTGTGCTTTCACGACGAAGGCCAAGCAATACTTCTCGCCACCGATCAGGCTGGCTCCTTCATTTATCATTGCTCGCACTGGGGTGATGCCGGTGGTTCCGATCATTTCCGCAGAGGTTATCAAGGCTCCCACCCAGTGAGTCATGTCGATCAAGTCGTGGGCTGCGCATCCTGGGATGAAATACTTGTTGCCTCCGGATATGCCGACAACCTCGTGGGGCAGGATGGGGCCGATGATGATTTTCACATCGGCCTCGACGACCCGCTTGTTGATCAACACCTCAACACCCTTGTGCAGGCGGTCTCCGGATAGCTCTGCGATGCGGTCAGCCGGGATAGTTCCCACTGAGACGAGTTCAGCTGGGTCCTTCCACAGGTGGTTGATGATCTCCATGCCTGGGTAGGCCTCGACGACGTCAGTATCGCGATCACCGGTCGTCCATGCCGCGATCTCCGCCGGTTCCATGTACTCGTGGGTACCCAAGGCGATGATCGCTGTGGTTGATGCGGCCTTCGGGACCACTGCGCGGTGGACGGCCCCCAGAATCCGGGGCATAGGGCAGGAACGGGTGTCGTCGGGAATGATGAGCGCCACTGACTTGCCCGCCAGATCGAGCTGGTTGATCTGTCCTGCGACGAAATCTTCGAACTCCGTCGCGCCGATGTGGTAGCCCGGGCCGCCGATGGTCGGGACTTTCATTGCTTGCTCCTGGTCCGAAGGAAGATCTGCTGGGCCAAGCCTAGGACCTCCGACTGCACAGGGCGCCTTGAGCAGTGCCGGTTGGCAAAGTTGCTGCAACCAATGGCAACTCGAACAGTGCCCCCCGAGTGGTACACCACAATGACCCCATGGCCCATGAACTGACCCTCGACGATGACCGGTTGTTCCCTCCTGACGACACCACCAGGAAGATCGCCCGTCGCATCTATGCCGAGACCCGCGACCTGCCGGTCATCTCTCCGCATGGACACGTGCCACCGGCGTGGCTGGCCGACAACACCTCCTTCGACAACCCCACTCGGCTGTTGATCACCCCCGACCACTACCTCAACCGGATCATGCACGCCAACGGTGTCGAGCTATCCGAACTTGGGGTGCCGATGTCCCGCCCGGTGATGGATGAGGCCGGAAATCGCAAAGCATTCCGTACCTTGTGCGAGCACTGGGCCGATTACCGTGGAACCGCCATGCGCTACTGGCTAACTGATCAGCTGGTGAGGGTCTTCGGGGTGCGGCAGCGGCCCTCGGCCGAGACAGCCGATGCCATCTACGACACCATCCAGGCCTGGATCGACGACGAGAATCATCGGCCCCGCCAGCTGATGGATCAGTTCCGGATCTCCTTCCTCGCGACCACCGATGACCCCTGCGATGACCTGCGCTTCCACCAGAAGCTGCACGCTGATACCAAGTTCTCCGAGGCCCACACCGTCGTCCCGACCTTCCGTCCCGACAAGTACCTCGAACCGGCCCGCACCGACTGGAACACCAGCATCGACCGCCTCGCTGAGGTCACCGGCCTGGATACCAGCACTTTGGCGGGATACACCGATGCGATGGAGAACCGCCGCGCGTATTTCAGGGCCAACGGGGCTGTGTCCACTGATCACTCGCATGATGATCTGGCCGCCGAATATTTGGATGATGCTCTAGCCCAGGAGCTGTACCGCAAGGCCCGGCGCAACGAGATCTCCGGTGAGGAGGCTGTCGCTCTGCGACGTCACCTGCTGATGGACCAAGCCAGGATGGCGACTGAGGACGGTCTGACGATGACTCTTCACCCGGCTGTGTGGCGCGACCACGACCCTGCCACGGCCGAGGCCTACGGCCAGGATGTCGGCTGCGACATCCCCTACGCGGTCGAGATGACCAAGGCACTGCGTCCCATGCTCAATGCCTTCGGGAACCATCCGAACCTGAACTTGGTGCTGTTCACCTTGGACGAGGACACCTACTCTCGTGAGATCGCCCCATTGGCCGGGTTCTACCGTTCGGTGTACATCGGGGTGCCATGGTGGTTCATCGATGCACCGGAATCGATCATGCGTTTCAAGCAGTCGGTCACCGAGATGGGCGGGTTCTCCCGCATCTCCGGGATGATTGATGACACCCGGGCCTTCTGTTCCATCCCGGCTCGCCACGACATGATGCGGCGTCTTGACGCCGCCCATCTGGCCCAACTCGTGGTCATTCACCGGCTCGACGAGGACGAGGCCATTGATCAGGCCCATCGGCTGGTCGTCGACAATCCGAAGAAGGTATTCAAGCTGTGAACTTGAACCGCGCAGAACATGGCCGCCCGGCTGCTCCGATTCGGATCATCCATCTTGGCATCGGCAATTTCACCCGCGCTCACCAGGCCTGGTATACCGAGCATGCTGACGATGCCGATCAGTGGGGCATCGCTGGGTTCACCGGTCGCACTACCTTGAAACCCCGTAGCTCACCTCGCGACGATGCGCTGGACGCACAGGGTGGGGTTTACCAGCTCGACGTCCAGCATCCCGGCGGGGACAGGATCGAGGTGATCTCCTCGGTGTCGGCTTCATTCCGCTCCCACGACATCGCCTCGTGGACTAGGCTCTTCGCCGATCCCCAGGTGGTGATCGTCACTTCCACCATCACCGAGGCCGGGTACTGCCGCAATGATGAGGGAGATCTGGATCTCACCGATCATGCGGTGCTCAAGGATCTGGATCTGCTTCGGTCAGGCGATCTGGAGTCCGCGGTGTTCACCGGGCCAGCCAAATTCGTTCGTGGGCTGCTGGCCCGCCGGGCGGCGGGGGCCGGGGCAATCACCTTTGTCCCCTGCGACAACGTTCCTGGCAATGGGACAATGGCCGAACAGGTGATTCGCCAGGCGGCTGGATACGTCGATGCGAGTTTGGTTCCTTGGATTGAGGAAAATGTCGGCTTCGTTACCACGATGGTCGACAGAATCACTCCGAGGGTATCTGGTGAGGATATCCAGCGCGTCACGGAACTCACTGGGATCAGCGATCCGGGCTTGGTAGTGACCGAACCGTTCACTGAATGGGTGATGGCAGGAGAGTTCAAGGCTGGGCGTCCGGCTTGGGAATCGGTGGGTGCCCAGTTTGTTGATGACATCGCTCCTCACGAGATGCGCAAGCTGTACCTGCTCAACGGGTCGCATTCGTTGATGGCCTACTGTGCCTCGGCGCTCGGCATCGATACAGTCTGCAACGCTATCAATGATCCCCGGGTTCGCGGATGGGTGGAAGCCTACTGGGACGATGCAGTCAAACAGGTGCCGCTCAGTGATGATGAGCTCAATGCCTACCGCAGGGCTCTGGTCACGCGGTTCGACAACCCGCAGATGAAGGACCAACTGGCACGCATCGCGATGGATGGCACGCAGAAGCTGCCGATCCGCATCGTTCCCCACGTGCAGGCTTTCGGTTCACGAGCCGAGATCGCAACCGGGGCTACCCGGGCCATCGCTGGGTGGCTGCTCCACTTGCGTGGGGTCGGGGCACCGGTTGACGATGCGGCTTCCGGTCAGTTGATGACCAAGGTCTGCGGGGTTGATCTACCCAGTGCCGCAGAAATCGTTCTGGACTTCTTGGGCATCCATGACCAGCGTGTTGCTGATGTTGTCGTGTCGCAGGCTGAGGAGATCCTCGCCCTGCGTGACTGATCCGGCTCCCGGCCAGGGAGGATGATCAGGTGCTGGTAACTTGTGGCCGCTCGAAGGCTGTTGCCTTGGAGGATGCCGACTGGAAATCAGCGTCTAAAGACCGATGGAACGCAGGACCAGCCAGTATCTCCCCGCTCTCGGGGATCTGGTCGAGGATCTGCGAGATGCAGATGGTGATTGTCGTACCGGATGTCTTGGCAGCCCATTTCGCGTTGATACCGTCCGATATCTCCGAGCCTTTGTCAGCGGTCCACACCATGTGATTGTCGCTGGTCCACAGTGCTCTATATCGTCAGCCGTCTTATCCGAAATCATCGTCGCGTTGAGTTCCGCCATACGTGCATACGGTTCTGCGAGGGCCTAGACCTCGTGGTTGCAGGCCATCCGGCTCTCTCGGCGAACTTTCGGTAGGTTCTCTCAGCCATGGCATATGCTCGTCGGCGATCAGCTTCTTGGGATGGGGCCAGATCTGGTTTCCCGGAAACCGCACTTCAGCGTCGGTACAGAATCCGCCCAGCTCCCATGGTCAACTCGATCGGATCGGGCAAATCCATGCCGTGGTAGGGGTTGTTGCGCCCGGCGGATGCAGAATCATCCCGGTTGACCACGCGTCGCCGAGCCGGGTGCACCAGCACCAGGTTCGCGGGACTGCCTACGCCCAGTCCCAGGCCCTGCCCGGGGACCTGCCCGCGGTGGGCCGGGGCTGTCGACATGATGCGGGTCACATCGGTCCAGTCGATCCGACCGGGCAGCAGCAGGGATTCCATGAGGCTGGACAGAGCCTGCTCGAGTGCGGTCATCCCTGGCTTGGCCTGCGGGAATGGGAGATCCTTGAACTGTGCTTCATGCGGGGCATGGTCGGTGCCGACCAGATCAATGGTCCGATCCACCAGGCCGGCTCGCACTGCTTCCACGTCCTCGGCCGAGCGCAGCGGGGGATTGACCTTGTAATCGGTTGATCCGCTGCGTAACAGGTCGGAGGTGAGCAGCATGTGGTGCGGCGTCGCCTCAGCCGTCACATCGACCCCGCGGGCCTTGGCCCACCGGACTACCTCGACCGATTCGGCCGTCGAGAGATGACAGACATGCAGATGCCCGCCTGTGAGCTCGGCTAGTTGGACATCCCGGGCGATGATTGAGGACTCCGCAGCCCATGGCCAACCGGGCAAACCCAGTTCGCCAGCGATGGATCTCTCATCAGCACATGCATCGGCCGGAGCCAGCCTATGGTCTTGGGAGTGCTGGGCAATGACCACGTTGTGGGCAGCCGACAGTTCTAGGGCACGGCGCATCAGCACTGGATCCATCAGACACCGGCCGTCGTCGGAGAACAGTCTCACCCCGCATGCCGCCATCTCCGCGATAGGGGACAGCTGTTGCCCGGCGAGATCGATGGTTAATGAGCCGATCGGGAAGACCTCATTGTGGGCAGATGTGCGGGCCAACTTCCGCATGGATTCCACCCGCTCCACCGAATCGGTCACCGGATCGGTGTTCGCCATGGCGCATACCGCGGTGTAGCCGCCGGCAACCGCGGCCGCGGTTCCCGATGCGATGGTTTCGGAGGCCTCGAAACCCGGTTCCCTCAGATGCGTGTGGATATCGACGAATCCCGGCAACACCACCAGGCCGTCGGCCTCAATGAGTTCCGACCCCTCCGGCGCCTCCGCGACGAAGACTCCCCGGGCCACATGGAGATCGACGATATTGCCGACGGCATCCATTGCGCCGCGGATGGAGAACGCTTTCTGCTCGGCTTGTTCAGTCATCCTTGCTCGCCTCGCGTACCGCTATCGCCCGTAGTTGATTGTCCCGGTTCTGCACCAGCACCTGACGCACCTGGGCAGGCAGCTCATTGGTCGCCATCCAGGCATCAAGCTTGGCGATCCACTCGCGGTCCGCGAGCACGGAAGGCCACAGATGGTTCAGTGCGGTCTGGCGGGCGATGTGGCCACGGGAGGCCCAGGAACCGCTGGACGTGGCGATCTCCTCACACAGCTTTAGATAGGCGTCCTGGTAACCAGCGAGGATGTCTTCTTGACCATAATTCCAGAGATGCTGCGCCACCGCGATGTGCATGGCATTGGCGATCTCGGGGTCTGCGGTGGCTGCCGACCAGGCTTGGGCCTTGGTGATCGGATCCGCCAGAGCTGAGCGGGCACCTGCAGCGAACTGGGCCCCGGAGATGGTGTTGTCCTGCCGAGCCTCGGCGTCAATTTCCGGAGTGCCGATCCGACCCAGACGAGCCAAGGTAGTGATGATCGCCCACCTGCGGTCGGCGTCAATGGGGAGACCCGGAGGAACCTCCTCGCCGGCAAGCCAGCCCTCGATCAACTCCGCGCCAGCGGGGGAGTCGATGGCACGGATCATGGCGTCGGCGATGGCGAGTTGGCGATCCGAGCCCGGATCTGCGGTTGCCAGGAATTCCGCGAGGGCAGCCACCAGTCTGGCTCGCAATCCTTGGCGCTGGTCCATGGGAGCGTAGCCGGTCACTGCCAGGTGTGCCTGGGTCAAGTTATTGATGATCGCAGTGGGATGGAACTCGGCTTTCATACCTGCCAGCACGATGTCCAAGTACTCGACGGTGGGCAGTTCAGCGTCGCGCCAGGTATCCCACAGAGCCGTCCAGATCATGGCCCTGGCCAACGGGTCACCGAGGGACGCGAAGGATCTCCTCACGGTGTCCATGGAACGCGGATCGAATCTCACCTTGACGTAAGAGAGATCCCGGTCATTCAGCAGCACCAGATCTGCGGCCTTAACCCCGGCTAGAACCGCGATCGGAGTCGAGGAGCCGTGCACGTCCACCTCAAGACTGTCCCGACGCACCAAGATGTCATCCACCACATCGAACAATCCGATGGCCAGCCGGTGGGTGCGCAGCGTCGGGGCGTTATCGGCCGCCGACTGGGTGATGGCGAAACTGGTGTAGTTGCCTTCGTCATCCACATCGACCACCGGGGTCACCTTGTTTACCCCAGTGGTCTCCAGCCATTCGGTGGCGAACTGGGACAGATCCCTGCCCGAGGCCTTTTGCAGGGCATCCAACAGGTCTGCGAAGGTGGAGTTCCCCCAGGCGTGTGCCTCCAAGTAATTGCGAACCCCGGCCAGGAACTGGTCGCGTCCGACATAGGCCACCAACTGCTTGAGCACCGAGGCGCCCTTGGCATAGGTGATGCCGTCGAAGTTCTGGTCGACCGCCTCCAAATCCACCATGTCCGCGGCGATCGGGTGTGTGGTCGGCCACTGGTCGACGCGGTAAGCCCATAGTTTGCGTTGATTGGCGAAGGTGATCCATGGATCATCGCCCCCGTGGCGCTTGGCGATCTGCTCCTGGCAGAAATATGCGGACCACTCGGCAAAGGATTCGTTCAGCCATAGGTCGTCCCACCACTGCATGGTGACCAGGTCTCCGAACCACATGTGGGCCAGTTCGTGGAGAATCGTGTTGTCGCGACGTGCGTAGTCGTCGGCGGTGACCTGGGCTCGGAAGAGGTATTCGTCGCGCAAGGTTACGCAGCCTGCATTCTCCATGGCCCCCGCGTTGTACTCCGGAAGGAACAACTGGTCATAGGAATCGAAAGGGAAGGGCTGACCGAAGGCCTGCTCATAGACCTCGAAACCACGCTGGGTGGTGGTGGCCATCTGTTCGTGCTCCAAGTACTGGGCCATTGATGCGCGGCACACGAAATCGGCCGGGAGCTCACCCTTCTGCGAGACCACGGTACCGGTCTGCACATGGAATTCCCCGGCCACCAAGGCAGTGATGTAGGTGGAGATCCGTTTGGTCGGGGCGAACTGCCAAGTGGCGAATGGATCGGGGCCGGGCGTGGGAGCTACGGCAGGGGAGTTCGAGTAGACCTTCCAATGAGCTGGGGCGATGACAGCCAATTCAAAGGTGGCTTTCTGGTCGGGCTGGTCGAAACAGGCGTACATGCGCCGAGCATCTGCGGTTTCGAACTGAGAGTAGAGATACACCTTGCCATCGGCCGGATCGACGAAACGGTGCAGTCCTTCGCCGGTACGCGAATAACGGCACAACGCGGTGACGGTCAGCTGGTGTTCGCCCTCGCCAAGGGATAGGGGCAGCCGGGCGCCATTGAAACCGGAGACATCGATCTGCTCCCCGTCGCACCAGGCATCGATCAGCTGGTCTGCGATGATATCGATCCACGTGTCGCCCTTGGCCGAGGTGAAGCGGGCCGTGGATGTCGAGACGAAATGGGTCTCCGGGGTCTCGAGGGGGTTCCCGTCCACTCCGCGACCGGAGAGATCCACCTCGACGCGGTAGGCCGCGGCGGTGAGGATCTCGGAACGCTGGCGCGCCTGATCACGGGTGATATTCACGATGCTGCTCATCGATACTCCATGGAATCGTTGTCAGTGCCCATTGCCGCCTCGGTTGCGGTGCGGGGCAGTGGTGAAACCACTGTATCCCGGGGTGAGCAGTGTTCCCACTTGACGCGTCTGGTTGGCTAGTGACATGACTTCCGCCCAAACTGTCGATTTCTGGTTTGACCCATTGTGCCCGTGGGCCTGGATTGCCTCACGATGGATGCTTGAAGTGGAAAAGGTGCGCCCGGTACACACCGTCTTCCATGTGATGAGCCTGTCGGTCCTCAACCAGGGCCGGGATCTGCCCGAGGATTACCAGGCTCACATGGAGCACGGATGGATCGGCGTGCGCGCCGCCATCGGTGTGGAGAAGCAATACGGCACGGAAGCGCTACGCGACTTTTACACCGCCATCGGTACCCGCTACCACCTCGGTGGCGAGCCGAAGGGTGATATCGAAGTCGTGAGATCTTCCCTCAATGATTGCGGTTTCGATCTAGCCATTGCGGATCAGGCCACCACCGGTGTGCATGACGCTGATCTCATCGCATCCCACCATGCCGGAATGGACCCGGTAGGCGACGAGGTTGGGACCCCCGTCATCCACATCAACGGCAAGGCGCTCTTCGGGCCAGTCATCTCTCCAGCTCCCAAAGGAGAGCAAGCAGGTCGGCTGTTCGACGGCTTTGCCCTAGTCACCGAGGTTGATGGTTTCTTTGAGCTGAAGCGATCCCGCGATCGTGGCCCGGTCTTCGACTAACGTCAATGACGCGGGTGATTCGACACATCGTTTCGCGTCGCTGCACGGATCGTGTCGGTCTGGCTTCTAGAATGGCCTAAGGATTTGCCCAACCAGGAGGAGATCGGTGTCGTTGACAGTTACGGCGCAACGGGCCGCCCGGCGAGGTTTCATCGACGACGGGCCCGGCGAGGAAACCGGTCACGTTGTCCCTCGCCGTGCGATGCGTGCCGAGAACGAACTGCCGACGCTGGCACCCATCCCGGCTCTGTGCCCGCAGCAGCCCGCTACAACCGGGATGCTACCGATCGCCATCACCGAAGAGTTCCCGATCGTCCGGGAGCATCCCCGTCGTCGTGCTCCGATCCGGGCGCTGCTTGATCGGCTGCTGCTGGGCAGTGAGGGTGCGGCCCGGCGGGCATTGGTCGATCCAGACCAACTCCTTGCTGCTGAGTTGATGAGATTGTCCGGGTTGGATCCTCGATGGGGCTTTTTGCAAGCGGTCCGCTCTACTGAGACCGGATCGGAGTTCGACCACTGGGTTATCGGCCCCGGCGGGGTGTACCTGCTCAACGCCAAGCATCTTCCCGGCGCGAAGCTGTTGGTCACCGGTGACCGCTTCCTGATCAATGGTGAGGAATCTGACTACGTTCCCCGGATCCGTGGCGAGGCGCGGCGCAGTGCCGGCCAACTGGCTGCAGAATCCCGATGGAATTACGATGTCAACGGAATCATCGTTCCGGTCAACGAGCGTCGTCTGGTAATCGAGAGATTCCCGGTGGATGTCGCTGTCGTCGACCCGGGTGACGTCGCTAACTGGCTGGTGAACCGACCGGAGCAGATGGGCAAGAAAGACATCCTCGAAGCCTTTTCTGCCGCGCGTGACAGGGCTACTTGGTCTCCGAAGTTCGCGCTGTGAACGCCGCCGTATTTCAGGGGCCAGACCCCGCCGTCCGTCACGCTTGGAACGATCTGGTTCAGCGCATTGTCGAGGCTCAGCAAGCCTACTACGGCAATGATGCTCCCATATTGTCGGATGCTGCCTACGATTCCTTGATGGGTGAGCTCATCGATCTCGAACGAGCCCATCCAGGGTTGCGCACCCCCGACAGTCCCACCCAGCGGGTGGGTGCCCCCAAAATGACCGATTTCGCCTCGTTCACCCATCCGAGCCAGATGCTATCGCTGGACAATGTTTTCAGCCCCACCGAGTTGGCCGACTGGATGCACCGGACCCAGGCGGCACTCGGTGGCGAGCCAGTGAACTGGTTGTGCGAACTGAAGATCGACGGGCTCGCGGTGAACCTGGTCTATCGCGATGGTCGGCTGGTAACCGGCGCTACTCGTGGCGATGGCCGGGTGGGGGAGGACATCACTCCCAATGTCAGGACGATCCGTGATCTGCCCGGGGTACTGACAGCAGACCCCGCACCACGTGAAATCGAGGTGCGTGGAGAAGTCTTCTTCCCGACGGCGGCCTTCGGCGATCTGAATGCATCCCTGGTTGCCGACAAGAAGGCCCCGTTCGCTAATCCGCGTAACGCAGCTGCTGGGTCGCTTAGGCAAAAGAATCCCGCAATCACCGCCACCCGACCGCTGCACATGCTGGTTCACGGCATCGGCGTGCACAATGAGGCCGGAACCATGATCCGCCAGTCGCAGACCTACGAACTGCTGGGTTCTTGGGGACTGCCAACTGCCACCACCTTCCGGGTCCTCAATTCGGTTGGCGCAGTCCTGGACTTCGTCGCCTACCACGGTGAGCACCGTCATGATCTCGCTCACGACATCGACGGGATCGTTGTCAAGGTCGACGATCTCGCTGCCCAACAGCGGTTGGGTAATACCTCCAGGGCTCCTCGCTGGGCGATCGCCTACAAATACCCACCCGAGGAGGTCAACACCAAGCTCCTGGGCATTGAGGTCGGTGTGGGGCGCACCGGCCGGGTTACTCCCTTCGCCGTGATGGAACCAGTTCTCGTCGCCGGATCGACGGTGGCCCGGGCCACCCTGCACAACCCCACCGAGGTGGCGCGCAAGGGCGTGCTGATTGGTGACACTGTGGTGATCCGCAAGGCAGGCGACGTGATCCCGGAGGTCTTGGGTCCCGTCGTGGGACTGCGTGACGGTACCGAGCACGCCTTCGTCATGCCTGGTCATTGCCCATCCTGCGGTGCCGAGTTGCGCCCGGAGAAGGAATCCGACAAGGACATCCGCTGCCCCAATGCGCGTTCTTGTCCCGACCAACTGGTGGAGCGGCTGGTCGGGTTGGCGGCTCGCGATGGGCTGGACATTGAGGTGTTGGGGGAAAAGGGGGCTCGTGCCCTGTTGTCGAGCAAGGTACTGGATAACGAGGCGGGGCTGTTCGATCTGACCGCCGATGACCTTGTCGAGGCGGACCTCATCCGCCGCCAGCTCACCGATGAGTCAGGGGACGAGGAGAAATTCCAGTACGTGTTCACCCGGGCCGCCAAGAAATCTGATCCCCCCGAAATGGTGCGGGAAGGCCGAGTGCTTTCGGTGAACGGGGCAAAGCTGCTGGCAAACCTGGAGACGGCAAAGACTCAGCCGTTGTGGCGGGTCATCAACTCGCTGTCCATCCGTCACGTCGGTCCCGTCGCTGCCCGGGCGCTTGCCGGTGCCCTGGGATCCATGGCGGTGATCCGTGAGGCGAGTGTCGAGGAACTGGCCCGCATCGAGGGAGTTGGTGAGATCATTGCCGAGGCCATTGTTGAGTGGTTCGCCGAACCCTGGCATCGCGACATCGTCGAACGCTGGGCGCAGGCCGGGGTGCGGATGGCCGATGCCCCTCCGCAGACCGAGGCACGGCCACAGACCCTGGCGGGATTGACCTTTGTGGTCACTGGCACCTTGGAAGGATTCACCAGGGATGATGCCAAGGATGCGATCGTCGTCCGGGGGGGCAGGGCAGCGGGTTCGGTGTCCCGGAAAACCGATTACGTGGTAGTCGGAGCTGGTGCCGGGTCGAAGGCCACCAAGGCTGCCGAGCTGGGTGTGCCGGTCATCGACGAGGAGGCCTTCCGGAGGCTTCTTGAATCCGGCCCATCCGGGGTGGAATCCGTTTCTGGCCCGGACCGATGATTTCCGCACCTGTGTTTCCTCCAGGGTGATCATCTGGGACGATATGTGCATGCGTGTTCACATCGGAACTGACCATGCCGCCTTTGAACTGAAGGAGTTCCTCAGCGCACGATTGCGTGAGGGTGGCTACGAGGTCGTCGACCATGGCGCTCTCGTTGTTGATCCCGAGGATGATTATCCGGATTTCATCATCCCTTGCGCTCAGGCCGTGGCTGCTGAGGAGGGGAGCCTCGGAATCGTGCTGGGTGGTTCGGGCAATGGGGAACAGATAGCTGCTAATAAGGTGCCCGGGATCCGGGCGGTGCTGGCCAACAATGTCGAATTCGCCCTGCTCGGTCGCCAGCACAACAATGCCAATGTCGTGAGCCTCGGCGGGCGTTTCGTCGAGCCCGATGCGGCCTGGGAGATCGTTCGCGCTTTCTTGGAGACCGAGTACACCGGCGAGGAACGCCATGCCCGGCGCCTGGCAAAGCTCCAGGCTTACGAGCAGCTCCGAGGAGTGTGACGGGCAGCAGAAGTCAGCGAATGTGCTTGGGGTGAGCGGTGCTGCGTCGATCCGGGTTGCCGATCGTGGATGCTGCGGTTGGCATTCCGGATCCCGTTCCCCCAATCGGGGTGGTGAACGCACTGCGGACGGCTACCAGGCCAGGTGCCGCTGCAGTGCGGTTCATCACACGTGGATGACCTTGGACCTTGCCTCTAGCGGTTGTCCCGGTGAGGACCGGAAGGATGTCCGGTGATTCTGCACCCCGGTCCGAAGACTTGAAGCGAGAGTTTGAATACATCGCAGTCGACTTCCGAAGAGTCGTTCGTAGGAGGGCTTAGCCAGTTGCTGTCGGACGGTATTGGATATCGATGACTCACATGGGACTGCCGGTCGTGATGAGAATCTGTGATGGGTGCCTGCGGTAACCGATGCCCCGGGTCATTCGGATCGGAGGGTGCCGAGAGCAGCTTCGAGTCGCTCGACCTTGCCTGTCATCTCACCGCTGCGCTCACCTCTGATGTCAGCCTTCAGCACCAGGGCGACGCGAGGGGAGACAGCCGCCACGGCCTCCACCGCCTGGTGAATGACCGAGAAGCATTCCTCCCAGCTGCCCTCAATGTTGGTGAACATCGAGTTCGTCTCATTGGGAAGCCCCGACTCGCGCACAACCTTGACCGCGGCAGCCACCGCATCGTGCACTGAACCGTCCTCACCGGAGTCCGAGGGAGTGATGGAGAAGGCAACCAGCATGACCACATTCTACGGTGGTGGGCTGGGCATGAGCGGATGCGTACCAGACGCCTGGGGTCTTGATAATGATCCGGGTGGTGCGTGGGCTTGACCCTGTCACCATGTCAGGGGGCAGGGTGTGGTCATGACCGAGACCTCTGAACTGATGTCGATTGGTGAGTTCAGCTCGCTGAGCAGATTGTCGGTGCGGATGCTGCGGCACTACGACACCCATGGTGTCCTGGTGCCTGCGTCGGTGGATCCATGGACTGGCTACCGGCGGTATGCCGCCAGCCAGTTGCGGGACGCCGCCGACATCCGGAACCTGCGCGACGTCGGATTCGGCGTTTCCGCCATCTCAGCCCTCCTTGCAGCCCGCGGTACCCCCGCCTGGCCGAGTGCGTTGCAGCTTCAGCGCCGGACTTTGGTGGAGGAACTGGGCGCTGCCAAGGCGCGGTTGTCCCTCATCACACGGATGCTCGACCAAGGAGAACCAATGTCTATCACCATCGAACGCACTACTATTCCGGCGATGACCGTCGTCGCCCTGCACGGGACGGTCCCCAGCTACTCCGACGAGGGCCAATTGTGGGACCGGATGATGCCCGCTATGAGCGCCCAGCAGATCACCCCCGCAGGTCCCTGTGGGGTCATCGAACACGACGACGAGTTCATCGAACGCGACGCCGAACTTTCGGTCTTCCTGCCCGTTGCGTCCGGTACCACCGCGGAACCACCGCTGGAGATTCTCGAACTTCCACAGCGTGACTGCCTTGTGGCCAGGGTCGTCGGTCCTTATGACCAAATTTCGCAGGCCCACGACCTGATTGCCGAGCGCATGGTGGCCGACGGACTGCAACGGTTGCGGGACGGCAGCCTGCGGCCAAGTGCTTCAACAGGTATCTGATCACCCCGGATCAGGTGGGTCCGGAAGAACTCGTGACCGAGGTCTGTGTCCCGCTGGCCTGAGACATCTGGCTCGGTGCGCCCCTGCCCCCGGCAGACGATGCTTTGGGGACAGGCTCGGCGGGTGGAAGGCGGGAAACCTCTTCCCACCCGCCGGGTCAAAGACTCTGACGAGGAAGCCGGTCAGCGTTGCACACCTCCGATGCCCGGAGCTGACCGGCTTCCTGCAGGTAGAGGTATCGATCCGGTGCCGGCCTATGCCGCTCCCGGCTACTGGGGTAGGGGAGTGCCGTCCTCGGCGTTGAGGTTTTTTCCCATTGACATGATGCCTTCCTTCACCCTGAAACCGAGGTTCTCGTAGAGGGGAATCACCCTGTGGTTGTCTGCGGTGATCTCAAGACTTAACCGGGTGACTCCCTTGGCCCGGAAGCGTTCCTCGACCGTGGTGATCAGTCGTCGCGCGATGCCGTGACCCTGGTAGCTGGGGTGGACTGCCAGCCCGGAGATGACCGCCCGGCGCCCGTTCCAGGCTCCCCAGATGGTCCCGACCACCGCGTCATTCTCATCTACCGCTACCAGCAGAGTGTCGGGATTGAAGCGGTGACATCCGAGGAACTCATGGGTCAGTACCGCCTGGTCGAACGGGTGCCTGAAAGCGGCCCGCTGGCAAGAGGCTACGGCGGGGATGTCGTCGAGAGTCATGTCCCTGACTGAGATGCTCACTCATGGAGCCTACTTCGGACCAGCGTGGTGATGACTCATCGTGGACATGGGAAACGGTCACATCGGTTTCCGAGTGGACGTGCACCGCGTAGTCAGCACCAAAGATCGGAGCGGATGACGGGAATCGAACCCGCGTAGCCAGTTTGGAAGACTGGGGCTCTACCATTGAGCTACATCCGCGTGTCGCAAGCGACCTGCGGAATATTAGCCGAAATCGACAGCGGAATCGAGCCGAGTGCTCGCCGAGTGGATGGGATGGGGCCGAGGGGGAGCTTTGGCGCCGACACTCCTCGGCCCCGATCCGGTGATTCCAGGCTCGTGGAGCGGCTCACTCCTGGGCCTTGTAGGTCCGTCGGCCAATCGCGAAATAGTAGACCGAGGCTAACCCGAGCCAGATCAGACCGGCCAACAGGATGTAACGGCCTGATTCGTAGGTGAGCAGTCCCAAGAAGATCACGGCGATCAGGATGACGGCCACCCATTGGGTGATGGGGTTGCCGGGAACCTTCCATAGCAGCCGTCCTTGGGCCTCTAGGCGCTTTCGCATTCCGGGTTCGGACAGGCAGATCATCAGCCAGGCGAAGAGGAAACCGAAGCCGGACAGGCTGCCCAGCCACAGATATGCGAAATCCGGTGCCAAGACCATGAGGATGACTCCCACGAAGAGCATGCACGAGCTGACCAGGATCGCGGCGAGCGGAACCTTCCGCGTCGGGTGGAGCTTGGCGAACACCGACGGGAAGAATCCATCACGGGACAGTGAGAACAGCATGCGAGAGGTCGCATACACCCCAGTATCGATGCATGACAGGGCTGCGGTGAGCACCACGAAGTTCATGATGTTCGCTGCGGCTGGGCCGCCCAGGATGTCCATGGCATCGACGAAGGGACTCGATGAGGTTCCGGCTGTCGCCCAAGGCACCACGCAGACCAGCACTGCGATCGAGAGCACATAGAGGACGATGATCCGCAGCAGTGTGCTGCGCAGTACCTTCGGTAAATCCTGCTCCGGATGTGCGCTTTCCTCGGCGGCGGTGCCGATCGCCTCGGTTCCTCCGAAGCTGAAGATAACCATCATCATCGCGCCGAATAAGCCGACGATCCCTGCGGGCATGAACCCTCTGTCGTTCGTCATGTTGGCCAAGGTCACGTCGGTATGTGGGGCGATTCCGGTAATTGCTGCTGCTCCCCAGATGATGAAGGCCACCAAGGCAACCACTTTGATCAACGAGAGCCAGAACTCCATCTCGCCGAAGAAAGTGACACCGATGATGTTGACGATCGTCAGCAGGATGGCAACCACCAGGCAGAACACCCAGATTGGGATGTGGGGAAACCACAGGTTCAAGAAGGTTCCAGCCGCGATGCATTCCGATGCGGGTCCGATCAGGAAGGCCAGCCAGTATGTCCAGCCGGTGACGAATCCCGCCCATGGGCCCATGGTGATGGTCGCGTATTTCTGGAAGGAACCCGCAACGGGCATGCCCACCGCCATCTCGGTGAGCATCATCATCACCAGCAGGGTAACGATGCCACCGAGCAGGTAGCACAGGATGACCGCCGGGCCCGCAGTATTAATGGCAGCACCGGCCCCCAGGAAGAACCCGGCGCCGATGACACCACCGATCGCCATCATCGTGAGATGGCGGGCCTTGAGTCCTTTGGTCAGTTCGGAGGGGGTCGTGTCACTCATGGCCCTCTCCCTGCGGGGCAGGCACTTGCTCGATGAACTTGTTGGCGATGTCCAGGCGACGCATGATGACGACGTCGTCGAGGTTCTGCGCGTAGTCGATCAGCCGGGCCAGCCCGTCGGAACGGGCTGGGTGCCCGGAAATCCTGGGATGCACACCGATGGTCATCATCCGGCCGCAGTCGTCGCCATCGTTGAGCAGCCGGTCGATGGCGGCCTTGCCATAGGCAAAGAAATCATCCGGGCTGCCGAAACCGGTGCCCATGATGTAGCGGCAGTCGTTGGTGACCAAGGTGTAGGGCACAACCAAATGCGCCTTTGCGTCGACCGTAGTCCAATAGGGAAGGTCGTCGGAATAGTTGTCGGAGTCGTAGAGGAAACCGCCTTCCTCGACTAGTAGGCTGCGGGTGTTGGTGCTCATCTCGCGGCAGTACCAGCCGAGCGGCCGCTCACCCACGGTGCGTTTGATAGATGCGACGGCGGCCTCAATTGCCATCTTTTCCTCTTCGCGAGTCATCTCGAAGTGGTTTGACCAGCGGTAACCGTGCCCCACGATGTCGTCGCCGCGGGCCGCGATCTTCCGCCCGACCTCTGGATTGCGTTCGATGGCCACGGCTGCGCCGAAGATCGTCGCGTTGATCCCTGCTTGGTCGAAGACTCGGAACAGCCGCCAGATGCCTGCGCGTGATCCATACTCGTACATCGACTCCTTCGCCAAGTCTCTGGTGAGATCCTGCTCGAAGGGCAGTTCGTACATTCCGTCATTAACTCCGTCACCCATGGCATAGGTCTTCTCGGAGCCTTCCTCCTCGTTCACGACGATGTTGACGGCAACCTTGGCCTCGCCCTCCCAGCGGACCATCGGTGGATGCTCCCCATAACCTACGAGCTCTCGTGGTGGGCCATCGAAACAGGCAACGTCATCGTTGCGCAGGAAGGCGTTCTTGGCTGCTTGGTTTTCTGCGGGCATCGGTCAGCTCCCTTCGTTGGTGCCACAAAAGAGCAGCCTGCGGCCATGGGGGTTATTGTCCTTCCCGTCCACGCCGACGGTGGGACTCTGGTTTTCCAGGGCTGTGCTGCTCCTGATGCGTCCCTCCGACGGAGGGACGGCCCGACCGAACCATGGATGAGACTCTGTGGGCAGGGCCAAAGCCTGCGGTCGTACATGTTCGGTCTTGCATACACGAGTGTATCCTGCAGGAGACGGTCAGGTCGAGCCTGAACGTGAGAAAATGATCAAACCCGTGGGCTTGTGAGTCTTCCTCGTCAGGATCCTCGGCGTTCACATCGAGGTCGTCAAGTTCGCCATGGATGGGGTAGTTCTTGCCGATGGCGGCGTTTCCCATGCGCTGGCGGTCGATGACGTAGCCGCGTACGGCGAAGTCGCGCAGGACGCTGGTGGCACGGTGGGGGAACTAAGTGGCGTTTACCCGCGATCGAACTATCCGGAATTTCCGGATAGTTGTCTCACGCCCCAGCTTCCCGAGTGGCGGGCGTTCCCGAGGCGCTCACTGATAGTGCGCATGTCGACGTCGAACGGCTTGGCCATCAGGCGCTGCTTCAGCCAGATCGTTTCATTGTTGGTGCGCTTGATCCGGGGGGGGCAAGGGCGCGGATACAGCGTCACCATACGTGTATGCGATGTCTGACGGACATCGCTCAGCCACTGTAGCTGAAAGGGTAGTTGGTGGTGCTGCTGCATTCATTGATGTGCTTGCTGGCATTCCGGGCCAGTAATCGATATATTCCTGCGTCGCTCGTTGTTACTGCTGGCTTGTGGTAGCGACGCTCGCTATTGACCTCGTTTTCATATGCGTTGATGCAAGCAAGCGGAAGTCGTGCCCAGCACGCTTTTTGTCGTGAGGCTCACCTTTTCCTTTATGCTTCGCATCTTGGATCTGTTGGTTGGATTGTGGGTTAAGCGGCCTTGGATTTGTGAATTATCCTCATTTCAAGGAAATTTAATTTCATTGCGATCATCCTTCGGTAGGTCCTACCTCCGTGATGTCATTTTGCGGATCCCTCTGCTTCTGGTGCAGCCAGGCGGCGGGCAGCTTGGATGACAGCTGCCCGCCGCCTGGCATGTTCCTCCTTGGAAGGTGGCCCACATAGCATACGCGCGACTTGAGGAACAGTTGACCACCAGCCTGCGATCGAGAGTATAAACATCATCAGTTGTGCGGCATCAATATCTTTGGTGATTACTCCCGCCTTCTGACCTTCAAGGACGGCGGCAGTTTTATAGTAGTAGAATGTTCTACGCAGGTCTTCTTCTGGTACTTCATTGTCAAATACCAAAGCTTCCCAGCGAAGAAGACGGATGAGCTCAGGTCGCTCGCAATGGTAATCATAGACGCGTCCTGCGTAGTCGCCAATGTCCTCCGTCGCGAACGAGGTAGCTGGAACCGCCTGAGCAACTGTCGCCAATTCATCGCGAAGTATTGTTGCGAATAATTTATGTTTGCTACCGAAGTAGTTGTAAACACGTTCTTTGTTGACGCCAGCCTTTTTCGCGATATGCTCGACTGTGGTTCCGTCAGGTCCGTACTGCGCGAACTCAGCCGTCGCAGCTTCCTTGATCTTACGTTTGGTGCCTTCAGTATCCCAACCCATCGGGAATTCCCACTTTCATCTCCAACGTTGCGGTTGCATCTTCATTGTTTAGTATACTACACTAGTTCCAACGGTAACGTTGGAAAGGTGTTTTCAGATATGCCTCAGCAACAACCTCGTCATGGAGGTCATATCGCGGTAGGCGGACAAAAAACCGGTGATTCTCCTGTGGAATTCTATCCAGGTGATAGAGTTGCTGTCTCCGTCCTGGTTATTGCCGCACTATTTGTCTTAACTCAGTTGTATGCGGCCATTCCGTTGCTTGGCCCAGTCGAGATCGCGATGGGGGCTGATGCTACCTTCGCATTATCAACGTGCTTCAGCGTGACCTATGCTGTTGGGTTCCTGGTATGGGGGCCTATTTCAGACCGTTATGGGCGTAAAAAGGTGATGACGGCGTCGATCGGGGTGCTTGCAATGGCAACACTTCTATGCTCGGGAGCACCATCGCTTCTGATGCTGGCCGGACTGCGTGCGCTCCAAGGAGTGGCTGCTTCTGGGTTTGCGCCGGTGGCGCTGGCGTATTTAACAGAAGCTGTTGCTCCTCAGCGGAGAGCAAGAGCAATTGGCGCAATGTCGGCAGCGTTTTTGGTAGCAGGAATTTTCGGGCAGGTGCTGGCATCAACAATAGCGCTACGTACAAGTTGGTCTTGGTTTTTTGTTGCGTGCGGCGTCGCTCTCGCGATTATTTTCGTGATCATCCTTTTATCTGTTGCAGAAGCTCCCGACCGCACGCCATCGATGACGCTGATGCAGCAGTTTGGTAACCTCATCGTGCTTCTGTTTCGGCCGGCAATCGTATTGCTCAGCGTTGCCCATATTACGCTGTTGTTGTCGTTTGTGACGTTATATAGTGGCATTGGTCGCCATCTCGAGGGTTTTCATATTGCTGCGTCAAACATCATTCTCGTTCGCCTGGCTGCGCTTCCGGCGATGTTTATCAGCCTAGGAGCAGGCGCTTTAGCCAAGCGCATCGGCGCAATTCGTGTCGCACAGGTGGGCTTCGGCCTAGCTGCGATCGGCATGTTGGGAGAGACGTTCACGGCTCAGACGATTTTTGGTATCGTCGCTTCCAGTATCGTCTACGTTTCGGGGGTTGCGTTGTCTATTCCCTCAATGATTATTTTGTACGGCGAGACTGCAGCGCCGCACCGGGGAAGCGGTATGGCGATCAATGGTTTCGTTCTGTTCATTGGTGCAAGCATCGGCGCACTGGTTGGTAAGGTGATCGGTGGGTTTGGCGCTCTGACGCTTACGTTAGTTGCTCTGCTGGTCATCGCAGCAATTTCGCTCCTCACACTTGAGGTCATCCAGCGAAAGGATTTGTCGTCATGAAAACCATCCTTGTTCTTGGGGCTACGGGGCGGACTGGTCGTCTTGTCCTTAAGCATCGGCCAGATAATGTCACGGTGTATGCCGGATTGCGACAGGCGAGTTATATCGAAGGACGACGATCATTGCCGAACGGCGCCGATGCCTCGCGCATTGTCGCTATTGACGACCGAACGAGTTTATCGACCGCGCTAGAAAATATTGACGTTGTGATCAATGCGATTCGTCTGAGAGAGGATATCGCTGCGTCAGCACTGGTCGAACTGCATCAGTCTATTGTTGCTGCACGCGATACAAGCTGAGAGCTCTATGTTGTCCATGTTGGCGGCGCAGGAGCCCTGCATATGGGCGATGGGCGACGATTCTGGGAGACGCTAGGTTTCCCGGCCGTCACTTTACCACGAGGAATCGGCCACGCGCATTTGCGTGATTATTTGGAACAGTATGAACAGCAATGTCGATGGGCATATCTTATTCCGCCGCCTCGGTATGTGCCAGACGGCCCATACCGAGGACGATACAGCAAAATGCCTGCAGGGGAGCATGAGCAGGTCTTTTTAAGTGACGGTATTAGTTATGAAGACTTCGCCGTTGCGTTGACTGATGCGGTATGTGAAGAGTGGCGTGGAGTGTGGCTGATTGGAAGATAAAGAGGCTCCGAGATGATGGTGAGCATCACCTCAGCGAACTAAAATGGCTTCTTGGTGACGGTAGGAAGCGATCAGCGCAACTTGGCGCAAATGTAATCGCCGAGTTGCATTGATGCTTTTATGATAGTCCGAGGGTGCGTTGATATTGGTTTATGGAGCGCGGCGCCACTGCGCTCCTGGTAGAACTAACTTTGATGTTGAGGACAGCTTTTACCCTGTTTCTCTGCAAGTATTTGTCCGACAAAACTCCATCAATTTGAACACGATACTGGTTTACTGCTCGCTGTCGTGTTGAGCTCCAGTGTATAAAAGTATTATGCGGGCTGTGATGCCTATGGCGATGGTAGTCATTGTGTATGGTCGTGTTGCCACTGCTTGGTTGATCCGATTTTGAGAGATATGCATACAAGGTACTTTCGACTCTCGTTGCTGGTGTTATTTATTGATACCACGATTTAGGTGTAGCAAGATCCCCCGGCTCGAATATCTGGCTTCGCTGCAAGTTGAGGGTCGTGAAATCTGAAGGGATTGTTCAAGTTGTTTTCGATCGGAGTTTGGTCTAGATGCAACTACCGGATAGTTGATCTAGTGGTGTTTTTCTTTTATACACAGAGACTTCTTGGGTGTTTATGAATTTTGTTTGAATGGCATGAAGTCTATCAGGTGCATGCTCGGAATGAAATGTCCACCAAAAGTGAAAGCTTAGTCATGACAGTTTTGTTAACCTGCAGGACTTATTGGTTTTTGTGAATGAGCGTTTGTAGTAAAATATTTGTAGTAACTACAATCAATCGTGGCGTTTATCTACGCTTGATGGCCTCCTCGCCTCTCACGCAACCTCGGCACCACCTCCCTGACGCTGCTGGTGTCGTCGCGCTAGGCCAGGCGACCTCAGCACGCATTGGTGGCAAGGTGCTGGGAGACGCCCTCAGACGGCAGCTGGACGTACTGGCGGCGGAGTCGACCAAGCGGCTCACGGCAGCGAAAACCGTGCAGCGCCGCCTCGAATGCGAGCGAGAGAAACTACTGCACACCCACTACGTCGACGCCATTCCGCTCGACGTGCTCAAGCGAGAGCAGCGCCACATCAGTCGCGAGTTGCGCGGGGTGGATCGGCAGATGGCAGGGCTGGATGTCGAGGTGACAGAGCAGCAAGCCTTGGTGGGCTAAGCCCTCGACATCCCCCAGCACATGGCTGCCGTCTACCGGAAAAAGCCCCCGACCCCCATCCGGCGGATGCTCAACCAAGTGCTCTTCGACAAGGCCTACATCACACCTGAAGATGAGACCAGCCTCCTCAGCGTATCGATGTGCTACCAGCCACCGTTTGATGGAGCGCTCGGGGCGCGGGGCGAAGCACGACTGCTGGGAGCGAGAGTAATGGCGAGTGATATAGCAGTTGGCGGCGGCCTCACATTCCGTCAGGCCGACGATGTCACGTCGGGCAGGCAATGTGACATCGTCGTCTCGGCGCAAGAAGCACCAGGTTTGCAGAGACTGCCGGATGATGCCCTGGCTACCAGGAGATCCACCAAGAATAAGCAAAAACCCACGCCATGGGACTTCCATGATGTTGATTTGAGCGCCGATTTAATGGTCGGGGCGACAGGACTCGAACCTGCGATCTCCTGCTCCCAAAGCAGGCGCGCTAGCCACTACGCTACGCCCCGGTGGTCACCGAGCGACCTCGTTGCAGTCTAGTGGAAACTTCCCGGATACGCCCAAACGCTGGGCTGACCCCGTGGGCGACGGAAGATGAACTCGCGATCCCGGTGCTCACCCACCGGGAACTCGTACTCGCCGACCTTGGTGAAACCGTAGCGGTTGTAGAGCCGCTGGGCGCCGTGGTTCTGCGACCACACGCCGAGCCACAGCACTCTGGGGCCATCAGCCAGCAGCCAGGACATAGCCGTTTCGAACAGCATCGATCCGACTCCCGATCCCTGGTGCCCGGCCAGCAGGTACAGCCGCTTGATCTCGCCGTCGGCCTCGGTGACCTCGGGGTGGGGAAGGTTGCAGGGTCCCGCCAATCCGTAACCGATCACCTGGCCCGATCTCTCGGCCACCCACAGCGCCTTGGTGGGGTCAGCGATCAAGGCGGCATAGGATTCCTGGCTGTAGGCACCGGTCAGGAAACGCGCGAGATCTGCGGGAGCGTAGAGGTGCCCGAAAGCCTGGGTGAAGGCGATCGCTGACAACTCCGATAAGGTCGGGACATCAGCGGCAATAGCGCGGCGGATCGTCGGGAAGCAACTCACCGCTCCGACGCTAGTACCGGGGATTGCAGGCAGAGGCATGTCTTTGATCGCGGACTCTTCCGAGCGCGTGAGGTCCGGGCTAGGGCGGGTTGGAAGCCGTTATTCGTCCTCGCTAGAATCAAACGGTTCGTGCACTCCGTCTCGGGGTGTCCCGCAAACTTCCAGGAGACCATGTGTCCAGCACTCTCGAGCAGCTGAGCCCGACCCGGGTCAAGCTCACCATCGACAAGCCCTTCAACGAACTCGAGTCGGCAATCAAGGCCGCCTACAAGCAGATCGCCGAGCAGATCAACATCCCCGGCTTCCGCAAGGGCAAGGTGCCGCCGCGTCTCATTGATCAGCGCTTCGGTCGTGGAGTCGTGCTTCAGGAAGCGATCAACAACCAGCTCCCGCAGTTCTACGCCGAGGCCGTTAGCGAGAACAACATCCATCCCCTCGGTCAGCCGGAGATCGATGTCACCGAGTTGAACGACGGTAAGAACGTCGTGCTCACTGCCGAGGTCGACGTGCGTCCCGTTTTCGAGATCGCCGACACCACCGACTTGAAGATTGAGGTCCCGGTGGCCGAGGTCAGCGATGAGGAGGTCGAGGAGCGGGTCAATCTGCTGCGTGAGCGTTTCGGAACCCTCACCCCCGTCGAGCGAGAAGCCGAGACTGGCGACGTCGTCGTCATCAACCTCACCGCCCGCCAAGACGGCAAGGTACTCGAAGATGCCGAAGCCACCGATGTCCAGTACAAGATCGGTGCCGGCGGCATGGTTGAGGGCATGGACGAGGCATTGACCGGCATGAAAACCGGGGAGAAGAAGACCATCACTTCGACCTTGATCGGCGGTGTCAACCGTGGCGAGGAGGCCGAGATTGAGATCGAGGTCACCAAGGTCCAGAACCAGGAGCTGCCCGAGGTCGACGATGAATTCGCCCAGATGGTCTCCGAATTCGACACCGCTGAGCAGATGTATGCAGACTTGCGTGACAACCTCGAGCGGATGGCCCGCATCGGCCAGGCGAACCAGGCTCGCGAACAGGTATTGCAGAACATTGTTGACCGCACAGTCTTCGAGTTGCCCGAGGCTCTGGTCGAGAATGAGCGCACAACCCGCCGCGAGAACATTGAGCAGCAGTTGCAGCGCGCCGGGCTGACCCTCGAGCAATACTTGGCTGATGCCGAGGAGGAAGATGCAGAGACTCCCGAGCAGTTCTGGGAAACTCTCAACAACCGCATCGTGGAGGGGCTGCGTTCCCAGATCATCCTCGATAAGTACGCAGAGGATAACGAGGTTCAGGTCTCCCAGCAGGAACTGACCGAACTGATCTTTGCCAAGGCTCAGCAGAACGGTACCTCCCCCGAACAGGAGCTCCAGCACATGATGGAGCACAACCATGCTGCCGAGTGGATGGAAGAGGCCCGTCGTGGCAAGGCGCTGGGCCAGCTGGTGAGCTCGGTCACCATTGTCGATGCCAATGGCGAGGAGGTCTTCGTTTCCAGGCTTCAGTCAGATGGCACCTTGGCCCCGGCCGAGGACAGCGACGAAGCCGAGAAGGCCACCAAGCCTGCTAAGGAGGAGGCCGATGCCAAGCCTGCCAAGAAGGCTCCGGTGAAGAAGACGACAGCCAAGAAGACCGACGAGGCCGAGGCCTGATACCTCGATGACCTTGACCCAGCGGGCCTCCTGCGCATCTGCAGGGGCCCGCTGGTGATTGCGGATCCATGCTGACGAGGGGAGACTCCATGAGCGACATATTTGTTCCCGAATCCCACTCGTGGGTGCCGAGGCCACGGTTCAATACCGTCATGATCGGCCTGGCAGCCTGTTTGGTGTTGTTGTTCGCCCTGCGGGAGTTCGCGAGTGTCATCGGGCCGACCTTCTTGGCTCTCAACCTGATGATCACCATCTACCCGATGCACACCTGGATGGTCCGCAAGGGCACCCCTTCCTGGTTGTCAGCGGTCATTATCACCCTGTCGGTCTACGCCATCTTGCTGGCCATCGTCATTGGGATGATCTGGTCGATCACCGAGATGATCGACATTCTTCCCCGCTACGCTTCCCAATTCTCGGTCATGTACCAGCAGGTGATCGACCTCTCCGCAAGGCTCGGTCTGGATTCCTCGGCCTTCAATCAGTTCATCTCCACCTTTGACCCCTCACGGTTGCTGGGGGCCGCCACGACGGCAGCGACCTCGCTGCTTACCGGGGCCTCTGGCACGGTCGGAGTGATCACCGTCATCCTGGCCGCTATCATCTTCATGGCCATGGATACTCCTGCCATGGAACGTCGGCTACGGCTCCTGGAGGAGGAGCGCCCCCGGATGCTGGAAGGGTTCCTCATCTTCGCCCGAGGCGTGCGGCGCTACTGGGCGGTCACGACGATCTTTGGTCTCATCGTGGCGATCCTCGACGGCATTGCGGTTGCGGCCATGGGGGTACCACTGGCTCTGGTGTGGGCCCTGTTCAGCTTCCTCACCAATTACATCCCCAACATCGGCTTCGTCATCGGCTTGGTTCCTCCCGCTCTGGTTGCCTTATTCGCCAATGGATGGCAGACAGCCGTTGCTGTCATCGTCATCTACTCGGTGCTGAACTTCGTCGTCCAGTCGATCATCCAACCGCGGTTCACTGGGGAATCGGTGGGTATCACCCCGACAATCTCGTTCATCTCGTTGCTGCTGTGGACTGGGGTGATTGGTGCCCTGGGAACCCTGCTCGCCCTGCCGTTGACTCTGCTGTGCAAGTCGCTGCTCGTCGACATCGACCCGGATGCCAAGTGGATCGATTCCATGATCTCCAGTGACCTGAAGGGCATGGAGGCCGAAGCCGAGGGACTCCGCGACTGATCAGGATGAGTGGTTCCACCGGGCTGATCGACTGCCACTACGACGGCTGGATTGGCTGTGAGTAGACCCTCGCGGCCAGGCTTGGGTGGCTGGAGACCTATCGCTGAAGACCTTGACCGGGCGATAGGCCGATCAATGCCCGGTACGTCATGACCTGCCCGGCCCCTGATTTCATCCGGGAGGTACTGAAGTCGTCGACGAGATCACCTCCGCGGCTGTGGGCCACAAGGTTCTGGTGCTGGCCCGCCACGGCTGTCTGATGGGCGGTGGGGATCTTGACGATGCGGTCAACACCGCAGAAGAGCTAGAAAAACCCGCTCGACTCGCGTGGATGAACTGGGTGGCAGCTCACCGATTCCCAGGCCCGGGAGCTGCTCGGCTGGCATCGGCCAAGGGCGAACTGCGGCCGGTCTCCTTCGGTTTGGCACCCGGGGCTTGTAGATTCGTCTGCGTGAATCAATCCTTGAGTCCTGCTCTGGCAGCCCCTGCTGTCGGCTCCGGTGTCGGAATGACGGACAACGTCTACCAGTCGTTGCTAGCGAACCGGATCGTTTTCCTCGGTTCCGAGGTCCGCGACGAAAACGCCAATGCCATCTGTGCCCAGATGCTGCTGTTGAATGCGGAGGACCCGGAGCGCGACATCTATCTCTACATCAATTCCCCTGGTGGTTCGGTTTACGCCGGCATGGCGATCTACGACACCATGCAGTGGATCAGCAATGACGTGTCCACCGTGGCCATGGGTTTGGCTGCGTCGATGGGCCAGTTCCTGCTGTCCGCAGGCGCCCCCGGCAAGCGCTACGCTCTGCCGCACGCCCGGATCCTCATGCACCAGCCCTCCGGTGGTATCGGCGGCGCGGCTTCGGACATCGCAATCCAGGCCGAGCAGTTGGTGCACCTGAAGAAGGAGATGGCGAAGCTGATTGCCGAGCAGACCGGTCAAAGCGTCGAGCAGATCACCAAGGACTCCGACCGTGACCGCTGGTTCACCGCCACCGAAGCTCTTGAGTACGGCTTCATCGATCATGTCTTCGAACGCGCGTCGCAGATGACCAATCCCGACGCACCGAACCAGTGAGGCACACCATGATTCCCAATCCGATTGCCGGGACGAATCTGCCCCGGATGCCCTACGGCACAGCCGGTGCCGATCCAGTGATGGACTACATCATCCCCCAGTGGGAGGAACGCACCAGCTACGGCGTGCGCCGGGTCGATCCGTACACCAAACTGTTCGAGGAGCGCATCATCTTCCTCGGCACCCCGATCACCGATGAGATCGCCAATGCGGTCATGGCTCAGTTGCTATGTCTGCAGTCGATGGATTCCGAGCGTCAGATATCGATCTACCTGAACTCTCCCGGTGGCTCCTTCACCGCGATGACTGCGATCTATGACACCATGAAGTACATCAAGCCTGATGTGCAGACGGTGTGCTTGGGGCAGGCCGCCTCAGCGGCTGCGGTCATCTTGGCAGCGGGGACCAAGGGTAAGCGTTTGGCTTTGCCGAATTCGCGCATCCTGATCCACCAGCCGGCGATGGGTGGTGAGGGCTCCTACGGGCAGTCCTCCGATCTGGAGATCCAGGCCAATGAGATCCTGCGCATTCGCTCCCTGATGGAGCAAATGCTCTCCGACCACACCGGCCAGGATGTCGACAGGGTCCACAACGACGTCGACCGAGACAAATTCTTCACGGCCGACGAGGCCGTCGAATACGGACTGATCGACGACATCCTGACTTCTTTGTCTGACGCGAAGTGACCCACCTCAGAACCACCGCTCCAGCCTCATCACGCGATAAGGTTGGAGTCGGTGGTCTCCCCACGAACACTTTTTCCACGAGGAGGGGCGATGGCGCGCATCGGTGAGAGCGGTGACCTGTTCAAGTGTTCCTTCTGCGGCAAGTCGCAGAAGCAGGTCAAGAAGCTGATCGCGGGTCCTGGGGTGTACATCTGCGATGAGTGCATCGACCTGTGCAACGAAATCATTGAGGAGGAGCTCTCTGAGGGCCCCGCATCCTCGGGCCGCACCGACGATCTGCCTACTCCGGCTGGCATCCGAGCTTTCCTCGATGAATACATCATCGGCCAGGACAAGGCGAAGAAGGTCCTGTCCGTGGCGGTCTACAACCACTACAAGAGGGTTCGCGCCGGTGAGGTGCGCCGCGATGAGGATGTTGAGCTCGCCAAATCGAATGTGCTGCTGATCGGTCCGACCGGCTGTGGCAAGACCTACCTTGCCCAGACCCTGGCGCGGCTGCTCAATGTGCCCTTCGCTATGGCTGATGCCACGGCTCTTACCGAGGCTGGTTATGTTGGCGAAGACGTCGAGAACATTTTACTCAAGCTGCTGCAGGCCGCCGACTTCGACGTGAAGAAGGCCGAGACTGGCATCATCTACATTGACGAGATCGATAAGGTGGCACGCAAGGCCGAGAACCCGTCGATCACCAGGGACGTATCGGGTGAAGGGGTGCAGCAGGCGCTCCTGAAAATCCTTGAAGGAACGGTCGCATCGGTTCCTCCTCAGGGCGGTCGTAAGCACCCGCACCAAGAATTCATCCAGATCGACACGACCAATGTCTTGTTCATCGTCGGTGGGGCATTCGCAGGTCTTGAGGACATCATCGACTCCCGGGTCGGGAAACGTCCTCTCGGGTTCACCGCCGACATCACCCAGCGTGTCGAGCGGGGTGACGACCCATTCGCTGGTGTTCAGCCCGAGGACCTGCACAAATTCGGTCTGATCCCCGAGTTCATCGGACGGCTTCCGATGATCGCGACGGTGCCGCAGCTTGACCTGGCCGCCATGGAGCGCATACTCACCGAACCGCGCAATGCCTTGACTAAGCAGTTCACCAAGCTTTTCGAGATCGACGACGTCCTGTTGGAGTTCACTGATGAGGCAGTGAGTGCCATTGCTGCGAAGGCCCTCGAACGAGGGACCGGTGCCCGGGGTCTGCGTTCGATCTTGGAGGAGACCCTGCTTGATGTCATGTACGACGTCCCCGGGGACTCCGAGATCGGTCAGGTTGTGGTGACCGCCGAAGCAGTCACCGGGGGAGCCCAACCCACCCTGGTGAGCAGGGACGAGCTTCAGCGCACCGAATTATCCGCGTAGTCTGGCATGGGGAGGTGAACGGCGGTGAGGTCTGGATCCGATCGGCAGAGCGAGGCCGAGTTTGACGAACTGGCCGAGATTCTATCTCGTTGCTACGAAGCGACATCCAGGGATGGGACCGTCACCGTGCGCGTCGATGCCGAAGGGCGTCTGCTGAATGCTGAGGTATGCAACCCCGAGGACGCCTATGATTTGTCCTCATCGGCCACTGAATCCGTGCAGCGCAGCTTGGATGTGGCCCGGGACGAGACCGCTCGTGCGATGGCGGATCTTCCTGGTTTGAATCCCCAGTTGCGTGCGTTGCTCATGGGAGGTCTGTGATGCCGGACTGGCAACCGGAGCCACGAACCTTCGTTGGGCGCAGCGACGATTCGATGGTTCGTGCCACGGTCACCGAATCGTTGCGTGTGACCAATGTCAGGATGGACACCCACATCGACCCGGTCGCCGCAGGAGAGGGCATCGTACAGGCCGTCAACCGTGCCCTGAGCATTGCCCAGGCACCGGAAGATTCGGTAGATCGCATGATGGCCGAGCGCAATGCTCGCACCCAGGAATTTGATTCTCTCATCGACGGTTTCGAGGCAGACATCGCTCGCACCCGTTCTCGTATCCACAGCAGGGAGCAGTGAACCGATCCTTCAGTGAAGCCGCTCCCGCAACTGCGTCAGTTCGGAATCGATTCTCGTGGTGTCTTTGGACAACGTGTTCATCAACTCGTCCACCTCATCGCTCAGGTCCTCAACCCGGGCCACCGCCGATTTCAGCTGACCAACCAGGCGGGAGACTTGGTTCAAGTTGGAGATAACCCAGTCGGTCAGCGAGGCCCCGTTGGTCATGGCGGCCATGGAACGGGCGATGGACAGCGACCGTTCAGCATGTTTCACCGAATCCTGCACGAGATCCAAGAACAGATCATCCACTGCCTTGTGGGATTTCTGCGCGGCTTCCAGCAGTTGGTTGGAATCCTCCCCGATCTCCGCAAGCTCACGGATCCTGCGGCTCAGCAGGTTCATCGTGTTATCGAACGCGATCCGGGATGCGCCCTGCCAATCGGGAACTTCGCTCGGAACCCGGTTGAGTCCCTCGGCCAACCCGGCAAGTTGTTGGGATTGTCGTCTCACCTGTTCGGCTTCCAGTGCAGCCTGCTCGTCGTTGCTCTGCCGATCGGCCAGTTTGATGATGGTTTCCCACTGGTCGTCGTAGTCGAAGATCAGCATGACCTCGACGGTCATCTTGTCATGCCAGCGTTGCAGCTCGGTGACAAGCGGGGTGGCGGTCACTGCATTTCTTTCAAGACTTGGTTGATCATCTCGACGGCATCGGCCTCAATCCGGGCATAGTCCTCAGCGGTGCGAACCAGGGCACCAGCGGCTTCCGCGACCGTGGAATTGGCGGATTGGGCAGCGGTCGAATAGACCGATGTCACCGACGACATCGCGGTGGTGTTGTTCTTGGTGGCCTCGGGGGCAGTGGGGGACAAGGAGTCGGCTGCATCTGTGGACATGGCCTGCAGACGCTCGGCAACCCCCGACATCTGGGCCGGGGAGAAACTGATTTCGATCATTGATGCCCTCCCATCACACGACACACCCTACTCACAGAGCGTGTCAGCACTATAGGCTGCAGACGTGAAATATTTGTCGACCCGCGCCCCATCCAACGGACCGACCCATTCCTTCTGCGACATCCTTCTCGAAGGTCTCGCCGCTGACGGCGGGCTGTACCTGCCTGTCTCCTATCCGCGGGTCAACGGTGACCTGCTGGACGAATGGCGTCGGGTGCTGGCTGGGGAAGGCTATGCTGCCTTGGCCCACCGGGTCATCTCCCTCTATGTCGACGACATCGATTCCGATGATCTGCTCGGCATCTGCCGTCGTGCCTACGATGCCGAAAATTTTGGTTCCACCCAAGTGGTGGGGGTCTCGCGCATCGGCGACGGCCAACTGTGGATCGGCCACATTTCCAATGGCCCGACGGCTGCATTCAAGGATATGGCCATGGCCCTGCTGGGCGAGTTGTTCGAGTATGAACTGACTCGCAGAGACCGTCGCCTCACGATTCTGGGGGCCACTTCGGGTGACACCGGCTCCTCTGCCGAGTACGCCATGCGTGGTCGTGAGCGGGTGCAGGTTTTCATGCTGACTCCAGCTGGACGGATGACTCCCTTCCAGCAAGCACAGATGTTCGGGCTCAAGGACCCCAACATCCACAACATCGCCTTCGACGGGGTTTTCGACGAATGCCAGGATGCGGTGAAGAAGGTGAATGCGGATGTCGCGTTCAAGGCCAGGTACTCGATCGGCGCGGTCAACTCTATTAACTGGGCTCGGCTGCTGGCCCAAGTGGTCTACTACGTCGCCCTGTACCTGCAGATGACCGGCTCCAACGAGGAGAAGATCTCTTTCGCCGTGCCCTCTGGCAATTTCGGTGACATCTGTGCCGGACATATCGCCCGGGAAATGGGTCTGCCCATCGATCGTCTGGTGCTGGCCACCAACGAGAACGACGTGCTCCATGAATTCTTCTCCACCGGTCGCTACCGGGTTCGCGCCAGTCAGGAAGTCGCAGCGACCTCATCACCGTCGATGGATATATCGAAAGCATCGAATCTTGAACGCTTCGTACACGACCTCATGGGGCGCAAACCCGAGATCACCACCGACCTATTCGACACCCAGTTGAGTGCTCATGGCCGGTTCTCGCTGCGTCGCACCGAAGCTTTCCAGAACCTGGCCGAGCGTTACGGATTCATCTCGTGGAACTCGACCCACGCCGACCGGGTGCAGACCATCCGGGGACTGTGGTGTGACTGCGGCATTCTGGTTGATCCGCACACCGCCGACGGCATCCACGTCGCTCATCACCTGGCAGGACAGATTCACAGCCCGATCGTGGTGCTGGAGACTGCGTTGCCGGTGAAATTCGCCGACACCATCATTGAGGCCGTCGGGGTGATGCCCCCAGTTCCGGAGCGCTTCAAGGACGTCATGGACCAACCGCGTCGCGTTGTTGATTTACCCAATGACCCCGAGGCGGTCAAGGCCCACATCATCGAACAACTGGGCTGAACCCGGACTCAGGTACAAGGTAACAAACAACACTGCCTATGGTTGCGACTCCAGCACAGCCATAGGCAACCGGTAATGCGATGCGCCAGTAGTTGATCGGTGCACAGCCAAGAGGTTCTCCTGTGACACGGTGACCTCATGGTGCCGGGTCTCACCGAGCGGCGGGCGCCAATTCTACGTCGATATGGATCTCGCCCTCGGAGGCGACCAGGTCAAGGGCGCCGCTGATGTTGCCCACTGCCTTCAGGTCATCGAGCACAGTATGCAATCGTTTCACGCTATCCTGCGGAGCAGACACGGTCGCCCTTGTCACCTCGGTGCGCTGTTTAACCTTTGCTTGGGATTTCGCGCCGCGGATTCCCATCAGTACATTGGACACATCTGCCAATAGCGCGCTATCCCCACCGTCTGGCAACTCATCGACGGTGGGCCAGTCGGCGTGGTGCACCGATCCCGGCTGCCACCAACTCCACACTTCCTCGGTGACGAAAGGCATGAACGGGGCGAACAGCCGCAAATGCACTGACAGCGCCAACTGGAGGGCAGCCCTCGCCGATGCAGCCGGGGCATCGCCCCGGGCCCCGTAGGAACGCTGCTTGACCAATTCCACGTAGTCGTCACAGAAGGTCCAGAAGAAGTGTTCGATTGTCTCCAGGGCGTCGGTGTAGTTGAATTCTTCGAAGGCCTCGGTGGCTCGGGCAATGACCTCGCGAAGGGACGCCAGCATGGCCAGATCGGCGGCCTCGGTGATCGCTGAGGGATCGACCGGAGCCGAATCGTTGAGGGCGAACCGGGATGCGTTGAGTATTTTCATCGCCAAGCGACGTCCGACCTTCATCTGGGATTCGTCGAAGGGGGAATCGGTTCCCGGGCGGGCCATGGCAGCACGCCAGCGCACCGCGTCGGCCCCGAATTTGTCGAGAATCTGGGTGGGAACGATCACGTTGCCTTTGGATTTCGACATCTTCTTGCGATCCGGATCAACGACGAAACCGGAGATTGTCGCCCGGTGCCAAGGAAGCTGCTGCTCTTCAAGGTGTGAGCGCACCACGCGGGAAAACAACCAAGTGCGAATGATGTCGTGGGCCTGGGGAGCGATGTCCATGGGAAAGGTGAGTTGCCACAACTGCTTGTCGCGTTCCCATCCGCAGGCGATCTGTGGGGACAGGGAGGAAGTGGCCCACGTGTCCATCACATCCGGGTCGGCGATGAACCCGCCGGGCATCCCGCGCATCTGCTCGGTGTACCCTGGGGCAGGCTGAGATGCCGGGTCAACCGGCAGCATCTCCTCGGTGGGAATGATCGGGTGGTCGTGGTCTGGTTCGCCAGAAGCATCAAGTGGGTACCACACCGGGAAGGGAACTCCGAAGAAGCGCTGGCGTGAGATGAGCCAGTCGCCGTTGAGCCCGCCTACCCAGTTCGCGTAGCGGTGCCTCATGTGCTCGGGAGTCCACTCGAGTTCTTCGCCGCGGGCGAGCAACTCGGCACGCAACTGGGAATCGCGTCCACCGTTGGTGAGATACCACTGGCGGGTGGAGACGATCTCCAGGGGTTTGTCGCCCCTCTCGTAGAAATTCGTCATGCGTGTGGTCGGACGGGGATCGCCGATCATCTCGTCACGCTCACGCAGCATGGCCACGGTGGCCTCCCGTGCGGAGAAGGTTGTCTTCCCAGCTATTGCCTCCCAGAGGGTTTGGTTGGTGATCCATTCGGGGGTCTCGCGCAGAATTCTCCCGTCGCGCCCAATGATGGTGCGGGCTGGCAGATCAAGCTCGCGCCACCAGGTGACATCGGTGAGATCACCGAAGGTGCAGCACATGGCGATGCCCGACCCCTTGTCGGGCTCGGCGTCCTTGTGGGCGAGCACCGGCACCTCAACCTCGAAGACCGGGGTGGTGACCGTGCTGCCGAATAGCGGCTGGTAGCGCTCGTCGTCTGGGTGGGCGATGAGCGCTACGCAGGCCCCCAATAACTCGGGGCGTGTGGTCTCGATGATCACCGTGCCGCCGTCGGGACGGTGAAAGGTGAGGGCGTGGTAAAAGCCGGGATAATCCCTGGCCTCCAACTCCGCTTGGGCAACTGCGGTCTGGAAAGTGACATCCCACATAGTGGGGGCCAACGACAGATAAGCTTCACCACGGGCGAGGTTGCGTAGGAAGGCCCGCTGAGCGACTGTCTGGGCTTCGTCCGAGATGGTGGTGTACAAGGTGTCCCAGTCGACCGACAGGCCCAAGCGACGCCACAGACCCTCGAAGGCCTGCTCATCGACAGCGGTCAACTCGTGACAGAGTTCGATGAAATTGCGCCGTGAGACCGGGAGCTGACGCTTGGGATCCGGCTTGGCCGGAGGAATGAAATCCGGATCGTAGGGAATCGACGGGTCACAACGCACCCCATAATAATTCTGAACCCGCCGCTCGGTAGGTAGGCCGTTGTCGTCCCAACCCATGGGGTAGAAGACGTGTTTGCCCCGCATACGCTGGTAACGGGCGACAATATCGGTGTGGGTGTAGGAGAAGACATGCCCGACGTGCAGGGAGCCTGAAACCGTCGGGGGAGGGGTGTCGATGGAGAAGACCTGCTCCCTTCCCTGCGGGCGCTGGAAAGTGAAGGTTCCGTCGGCACGCCACTGCTGCGCCCACCTGTCTTCAAGCCCCTCCAATTTCGGGGATTCTGGCACCTGCCAGGAATCAGCGACGGCCGGGGCGGACTGGTTGGGTGCAGAAGTCATGGCTTGCATCCTACCGAGTCCGGCCACCGGCCGTTTCATCGCTGGTTTGCGGGTTGCCTGCTGTGATCAGTCCTGTCCTGCGGCCTGCTTGATGGCTTCCAGCAAGGCCTCCTTCGACGCGAGGTTCTGCTCATTGAGATCCAACACCTTATTGTTCGTCACGAATGAGGGCGTGAGCGTGACCATATCTGGCAGGGTCTTCTGGGTCGTATCAATGAAGTCCTTGGTGGCCTGCCCGGTGTAGCAGGCCTGGAAGGTCTCGAGGTCTGCACCGGTGATTCCGGCGGATTCAGTAAAGGTCTTGGTCAGTTGCTCGTTGGTGTAACCGATACCTTCTCGCCTGGGCTGGTTCGCGAAGATAGTGCTCGAGTAGGTGGGGAAATAGTCGGTGTCGAGGTTTGCGACACAGGTCGCGGCTATCGCAGAGCGGTAGGAGGAGTCGTTCTTGAGTCTGGCATCGAGCCCATGCAGGGTGTGGTAGACGAGTTGGATGCTCCCGTTGTCGGCCAATTCCTCGAGCATCGGGTCGATGATCCTCGATGCCGCAGCACAGCCCGGGCACTGGTAGTCGAGGTAGGCATCCACCAGCGGGGCATCGGTGTTCTTGGTTGATTCGTGGTAAACGATGCCGTTGCCGTCGGCGTTTGCCCGCACCGGGACGATTTGCTCCGCAGTGGTCTCCGTAGTGCCCGGGTCCTTCTCGTGGTTCTGCACCAGCACGACGGTCACGATCGATACGATCACCAAGGCGAGCACAATGCCGATCACCGTGACGATGCGCATCATGCGTTTGTGTGCGGCCTCGGCTGCCTGCTGGGCAGCCAGCTGTGCACGCTTGGAGGTTCCCACCGGGGCGGCTTGGTTGTTGTCCTTCTTGCTCACTGTGTACTCCCGTGCAGTGTCGTGGTGTCAGTCTCGTCGAGGGTGGTGCGGATATCGATGGGTTTCAGCAGCCAGTTGTCGACTGCCAGGATCGAGCGTGGACGGATCCACGACCACAGACCACAGGCGATGAAACCGAGATCCCGCACGATGTCCTGCAGATATTTGTTCTGCTCTCCTGGCTCCAGTTTCCCGCCGACGCTGAAGCAACCGCAGTCGATCTGGATTCCGTTGGACCATGCCCAGATGATCCCCGCGATAAACACCGCCATGGCGAGTGCCCCCAAGATGGCATTCACCCTGGTGAATAGTCCCAGGATGAGCATCAATCCGACGGCGATCTCCAGGAACGGCTGAATGGTGCCGATGACCGTTTCGGCCCAAGAAGGAACCGGCAGCTGGTACAACTCGACCTGCGCCACGTTGGCGGCCAGGTTGCCCACCTTGAGGGCTCCTGCGTAGAAGAGCCCGCATCCGAGGATGATTCGAGTGATCAGACCCACCCAGTCCCGCCATTCGCGGGTGACTTGGGAGGGTGCCACTTGGCCGGTCCAGGAACTCACGTGAGCAGCATACGTGACCAAGAAAGTAAAACATTCAACCGTTACGGAGTGTTGCCGGATCGTTGCAGGTCTTGTCCAGCGTGATCCCCACCAATGGGCCAGTAGGCTGCGGGCATGACCGCACCCTCTCGTCCCCCGGTTCACGCGTCGCACACTGAGATCGCCGAGGCCTTGATGAACAGGTGGCCGGAATCCCGTCCGCAGCCCTCTTTAGCCCGGATCGAGGCCCTGTGCACGCTGCTGGGCGACCCGCAGGATGCCTGCCCGGTTATCCAAGTCGCGGGGACTAACGGCAAGGGGTCGACCGCAATCATGATCGATGCCCTGCTGCGATCGATGGGGTTGCGGGTGGGACGCTTCTCATCTCCGCACCTGGTTGACGTGTGTGAGCGAATCAGCGTCGACGGCGAACCGCTGTCTACCGAGCGTTTCGATGAGATCTGGCGGGAGATCGCTCCAATGGTGCACATGGTCGACGAACAGGCACTGGACGGGGTTTCGATGACCTTCTTCGAGATCATCACCGCCATGGGGTATGCGGCCTTCGCCGACGCTCCGGTTGATGTTGCCGTGGTGGAGGTCGGCATGGGAGGGAGTTGGGATGCCACCTCGGTGGCCAACGCCCGCGTCGCGGTGGTGACTCCCATCGGCATGGACCACACTCACCTGTTGGGCGACACCCTCGCAAAGATCGCTGGGGAGAAAGCTGGAATCATCAAGAAGGGCACCATCGCGGTGCTCTCGGCCCAGGAGGCCGAGGCTGCTCGGGTGCTGGAGGCTCGCTGTCTGGAAACCGGTTCGATGGTGCGTCGCGAAGGCATCGACTTCGGTCTTGTCGGACGGGTTCCTGCAGTGGGTGGTCAGATGGTGCGGATCGATACCTGCGATGGTCAAATTGGAGATCTTTACCTCCCGCTGCACGGGGCTCACATGGCCCACAATGCGGCCCTGGCGGTAGGAGCAGTGGAGGCTTTCCGTGACTCAGCGCTGGCGCCTGGGGTAATTGAGGATGGGTTGGCCGCCGTCGTTGCTCCTGCACGTCTTGAGGCCGTGCACGACGATCCGATCCTCGTCTTGGACACCGCACATAATCCGCCCGCAGTGGCAGCCACCCTGGTCGGCGTCCGGGAGGCTTTCCCGTGTCGCCCGCTCATCGGACTGGTGGCGATGATGAAAGACAAGGACATCGACCGGGTGATGGGCCTGCTGGCCGCCGAACTCGATGAGATCGTCGTCACGACGATGGCCGATGATCCCCGCGCCGTGGGTGTCGACGAGATAGCCGAGGTGGCCAGTGATTACTTCCCACCGGGAAGGGTGCACACTGCCCCCGATGTGGAGGTCGGATTGCGCACCGCTCGGGGGCTTGGCCAAGTGGCCAGTGAGCAAGCCACCGTCTTGGTGATCGGCTCGGTCCATTTGGCTGGAAAAGTGCGTTTTCTGATCACGGAGTTGACCGATAGAGGTCTACAGTCAAAGCTGTGACGACCCCGCAAGATCCTCAGGCAACACCGTCCGATCCGGTGAATACTGGTTTACCTACCTTCCCGGCCCAGCCGTCGGTACCCGGAAACCCGCCCACCGAGCCGCAAGGGCAACTATGGAATGCCGGTCGGCCCGGGGGCGCTCCAGTCCCAGGGCAGTGGGTGGCACCGGCTCCGCAGGTTTCCCATCTACCGGAGACCTCGACCGAATACCACATGTTCTGGCGGACCACCTCATGGAAGTGGTGGCGTCCGCTGCTGGCGCTCCTGCTGGCCTGCGTGGTGTATTTCGTCGTGATCAACGTGCTCGTCATGATCGTCGGAGGGATCGATATCGCCACTGGGCGATTGACTCCCGAGGACATGGCGGATATCGCCCATCACATGACCCCCTTGCTGTTCCTGGCGAACAATCTGAGCCTCGCCTTGCTCATCCCCATCGCTTGGCTGAGTGGTTTCCTATTGTTCAAGCAGTCGCCGAAATGGCTTAGCTCGGTCGTCGGCGGGTTCCGCTGGCCATGGTTCTGGATGTGCACTGCGGTCACTGTGCCAATCTGGGTCATCGTCACTGCGGTCGAGACGTGGTTGATGCGCAGTGCGGGTGACATGCCCGAACTGGGTGTCAACTCGGACACCGTGCTGCTGGTCATCGGAATCCTGGTGACCACCCCATTGCAGGCGGCGGGGGAGGAGTTCGGGCTGCGTGGGCTGATGAATCGGGCCGTCGCCAGCTTCTTCCGCAAGCCTGTTGTCGCTCTGGTCGTTGGTGGTATCTTGTCCTCGCTGCTGTTCATGGTGATCCACGGGGCCCAGGACATCTGGCTCAACATCTTCTATTTCTGGTTTGGCATGGTCGCCTGCTGGTTGACCTGGCGCACCGGTGGGCTTGAGGCCGCGGTTGCGATTCACGTGGTGAACAACCTGGTGTCCGAGATATTTCTCCCGTTCATGGATATCTCCTTAATCTTCGACCGGTCCGCCGGGACAAGTGGGCCGGAGATATTCATCCGCGTCGGGATCTTGGTGCTCACAGCCTTCCTCATCGGCCTGCTCGCCCGGCGCCGCGAGGTGGTGAGAAGTTTCCGCACGGCTAGCATTGTGCCTGATGAACAAGCACACCCCTGAGCCTTGGTTCGACAGACTCGAACCCCTGCTGGCCCACGTTGCCAAGCCGGTCCAGTACGTCGGCGGGGAGACCAATTCAGTCGCTAAGAACTGGAACGACATCGAAGTGAGCTGGGCTCTGATGTACCCCGACCTATACGAGGTGGGGCAGCCCAACCAAGGCAATGCCATCCTGTACGAGGTGCTCAACCAAACCGAGTGGGTTGCTGCCGAACGGGTATTCAGCGTTGATCGTGACCTTGAGGCTCTCATGCGTGCCCGGGGAGTGCCATTACTGAGTCTGGAAACCCATCGAAGGGTGCGGGATTTCGACGTGCTGGGCATCTCGCTGGCCACCGAGCTGGTATATACCAATGTGCTCAATGCCTTGGACCTGGCGGGAATCCCGGTGCATTCTGTGGACCGGGGCGAGGACATGCCGATTGTTGTCGCAGGTGGGCACTGCGCCACCAATCCCGAACCCTTGGCGGACTTCCTCGACGTCGTGGTGGTGGGCGACGGTGAACAGGCGGTCACCGAGCTCTCCCGGTGCCTGCGCACATGGAAACGCGCAGGGAAGCCCGAGGGACGCACCGGATTGCTGGCCCAACTTGCCGCCACCGGTGAGTTCTACGTCCCCGCCTTCTACGACGTTACCTACGGTCCTGGCGGAGCAATCGCCAAGGTCTCCCCGAACCGCCCGGGAGTGCCGCTGCAGGTGCAGCGCTGGGTGCTCACCGACCTTGACCAATGGCCTTATCCGAAGGCGCCGGTGGTGCCCATGGCGGAGACGATCCACGAACGCTATTCGGTGGAAATCTTCCGTGGTTGCACCCGAGGATGCCGATTCTGCCAGGCAGGGATGATCACCCGCCCCGTCCGGGAACGCTCGCTGCCGGTGATCGGTGAGATGGTCGAATGTGGTCTGGAGGCCACTGGCTTGGAGGAGGTCGGGCTGCTGTCGTTGTCCAGCGCCGATCACTCGGAAATCGGCGATATCGCGGCTCAACTGGCAAACCGCTACCAAGGCAGCGAGGTCTCCTTGTCCCTGCCTTCCACCAGGGTGGATGCCTTCAACATTGATCTTGCCGCCGAACTTGCCCGTAATGGGCGTCGTTCCGGGCTGACCTTCGCCCCAGAAGGCGGTACCGAACGGATGCGCCGTGTGATCAATAAGAACGTCTCGGAACAGGACCTCATCGACACCGTGACTACCGCCTTCGGATCCGGATGGCGGCAGGTCAAACTGTATTTCATGTGCGGCCTGCCAACCGAGACCGGCGACGACGTGCTGGCCATCGCAGACATGGCCCACAACGTGATCGAGGCCGGTCGTCGAGCCGCAGGCAGCAGGGATGTCGCCTGCACCATCTCGATCGGCGCCTTCGTCCCCAAACCACACACTCCCTTCCAGTGGGCGGCCCAGACCGATCCGGAGACCGCCAATGCGCGGATGGCTGCCCTCAAGCAGAAGGTTCGCGAGGACAGAGCCTGTGGCCGGGCGATCTCCATCCGCTGGTCCGACGGTTGTCCTGGGCTCGTCGAAGGACTACTGGCTCGTGGTGATCGCCGGGTTGGTCGAGTGATCGAAGCCGTCTGGCGTGATGGCGGGGTCTTCGACGGGTGGAACGAGCACTTTGATTTTGACCGGTGGATGCGCTGCGCAGAACAGGAGCTCACCCAATTCGGGGTGGATGTCGCTTGGTTTACCACCCGGGAACGCCCGATGACCGAGGTGCTGGCCTGGGACCACATCCATCTGGGACTGGATCGTGGCTGGTTGTGGGACGAATACCAAGCCGCGGTCAGTGGAACCCCGGTACGTGACTGTCGCTGGGATGACTGCAATGACTGCGGGGTCTGTCCCGACCTGGGGGTAGACATCGAGATTGGCCCCAGTGGAGGGAAGTTGCTGCCTTTGACTGTCGCCGACTCGAAGCTGGTGTGAGATGACGCGCAGGCAACCGGTCCAACTCCCGCCACCGGTGCAACGGCTGCGGCTCCAGTACACCAAGCTTGATGCGGTCCGATTCGCCTCGCATCGTGATCTTTCACGGGCACTCGAACGGGTCCTACGTCGTGCCCGGGTGCCGATGGCCTATTCCTCCGGATTCTCCCGTCATCCCAGGATTTCCCATGCCGGGGCGGCCCCCACCGGAACCGGCTCCTATGCCGAATACGTCGAGCTGGGGCTTGCCAGCGTCGTCGACCCCGGCAAGCTGCTGGTTGCCCTTAACGAGGTGACTCCGCCGGGGATGCGTGTGGTGCGGGTGGTGGAGGCTTCTACTACGAAGTTGCCACAGTTGTTGCAGGCCTCGTCCTGGCAGATCGAACTTCCCGGATTTCCCTCGGAATCGATTCCTCCATTGATCGCTGGTTTGCTCGCTGCATCCTCGCTTGAGGTGACCAGGACATCGAAAAAGGGCAAGCGGATACTCGATGTGTGCACCGCGTTGATCGCGGCCAAGACGCTCGAGATGGGCGTCGAGGTGGTGCTCCGGCACACCGAACCACTGGTCCGGCCCGACGATGTCTTCGCTGCGCTGATCTCCATCGATCCCGAGGTGGCGGTGGTGGATGCGCCCCGGGCAACCAGGATGGCCCAGGGGCCACTGGTTGATGGGCGAATCACCGATCCACTTGCCTGAAGAATGAACTCGCGTCCGCCTGTGGCACAATGTGATGAAGGCACGCGTGTCATCCGGACGCGCACCACCGGGATGGATACCATCCAACCGCGACGTAACGAGGCCCAACGCGCAATGCCAAGGGCAGTTGCGAACGGACGAGAGTTCGATTGCGCGGGGATGCGCTGACACCGGATGTGCCAGAAGTTTTGATCGCAGGGCTGCTGCGATGACGAGCCGCACCACACGGGTGCAGTAGGAGCCATGATGCTCGACGATGTCTTGAGCACCTCGAATTCCACGAACAATTTCACCGACGACCTGCCGCGCCCGCCTAAGGGACGCCGATCCTCGACCCGTCCCGCAGGCCCCCCGAGCGATGCTCCGATGATGACCGAGGCAGCGAATGCTCCCGTCGAGAGCGCAGGGACTGAGCCTCCCAAGCGGGTGACGCGGTCACACGTACGGACGACCGCCACTCGCGCCAGACGTGCCTCGATCACCGAGATCCCGGTTGCCGAGACCTTGTCGCAGATTGATGGCGATGAAACCGCAGCGCCACAGGCCTCCGAGTCGATCCCGCAGGAGACCATGCTGCGCATCCACCTTTCCGATTCCAGCAAGGTCACAGAAACCCAGCAAGTGGCCCAGGAGAGTGCGGATGAAGCTGCTCCAGTTGTCGAATCCGATGTTTCCGCCGGGGAGGCCCCCAAGCGGACCACCCGTCGGGTGAGTAGCGGTCGGCTGCGTCGGCGTACCCCGGCCACTCCGGTCGAGACAGATTCCGCTGTCGAAGAAGCCGCCGATGCCCCGGCCACGGAAACCGATGAGGGGCTTGCTGCCGCGCTCAGTGCGGTGGAGTTGGCCGCCAGGACCAGGCCGCGCCGGGCCTCCAGGAAGGCCGCCCAGGATTTGATCGGTGCGCAGATGCCCACCAACGCCGACGGCGAGGTGGACACCCAGCAAGTGCTGGCTTCACTGGTCGCGGCCATCGCCGCTGGTGACGATGCTAATGAGCAGATTGAGGAGGATGCCACCGGGCAGACCGGAGAATCGGAAACTGACGATGAGGAGCCTACGGAAGCCGCAGGAGAATCCGATGGCGAGGAATCGTCCACCCCGCGTCGCCGTCGCCGTCGTGGCGGACGCCGGCGACGTCGCTCTGGGTCCGCGGAGGGCACCGACACCGAAGCTGGGGAGCCGGTCACCGAGACAGAGACAGAATCCGAATCACCGGCAGCCGATGGGGAGACCGTCACGAGCGGATCGTCCACTCGTCGCCGTCGCCGTCGCCGTCGTTCCGGTTCCGGATCGGGCGATGACGAGCAAGGCGAGGCGGTGAAGATCCGCGAACCCCGCCAGTTTTCCGACGAGATCGCCGGCATCGAGGGATCCACCCGGTTGGAGGCCAAGAAGCAGCGTCGCAGGGACAGCCGCGCTGCAGGCAGGCACCGCGCTCCTGTTCTCACCGAGGCCGAGTTCCTGTCCCGCCGCGAATCCGTGGAGCGCACCATGCTCGTGCGTCAACGGGAGGATTACACCCAACTGGCGGTTCTCGAGGATGGGGTGCTCGTGGAGCACTACGTCGACCGGGCCACCTCGACCTCCCTCATTGGGTCGATCTACTTGGGCCGGGTGCAGAACGTGCTTCCTTCAATGGAGGCTGTGTTTATCGACATCGGCCGTGGGCGCAATGCCGTCCTCTATGCGGGTGAGGTGGATTGGGACCAGTTCAACATCTCGTCGGATGCCCGCAAGGTGGAACAGGTTTTCAAATCCGGTCAGACCGTGCTGGTCCAAGTGTCGAAGGATCCGGTGGGGGCCAAGGGTGCCAGGCTGACCGGTCATCTGTCCATCCCTGGTCGTTACGTCGTGTACTCGCCTGGCGGGCATTTGTCCGGTATCTCCCGCAAACTGCCCGACCAGGAACGTCGCAGGCTGAAGGGAATCCTGGAGGAGGTCGTCGCCCCCGAGTCATCGGTGATCGTACGTACCGCAGCGGAAGGCGTCACCCAAGAGGAACTGGTAGCTGATGTCGAGCGGCTCAAGGCGCAGTGGCAAGCCATTGAGAAAAAGTCGAAGCAAGGCAGCGCTCCACAGCTGCTTTACTCCGAGCCTGACCTGACCCTGCGGATCATCCGCGATACCTTCACCGAGGATTTCTCGAAGCTGGTCATCTCGGGACTCGGTGGCCGAAACGATGTTTGGAAGAGGATCTCCGACTATGTCGGTTCGGTTGCCTCCGGGCTGAGCGAGCGACTCGAGCACTGGGAGTCCAGTGACGGAGATCCATTCGTCAAGTTTCGCATTGAGGAGCAGATCCACAAGGGGCTGGAGCGCAAGGTCTTCCTGCCCAGCGGCGGTTCACTGGTCATTGATCGCACCGAGGCCATGACGGTTATCGACGTCAACACCGGCAAGTTCACCGGGGCGGGTGGAAACTTGGAGGAGACCATCACCCGCAACAATTTGGAAGCCGCGGAGGAGATCGTCCGTCAGTTGAGGTTGCGTGACTTGGGCGGCATCATCGTCGTCGATTTCATCGACATGGTTTTGCCATCAAATCGCGAACTCTTGTTGCGTCGCCTTGTTGAATGCTTGGGACGGGATCGTACCCGTCACCAAGTGTCCGAGGTGACTAGCCTTGGACTAGTGCAGATGACCCGCAAACGGATTGGCACCGGGTTGGCTGAGGCCTTCACAGACAGCTGTGACCACTGTGGTGGGCGCGGTTATGTTCGTCATGACGACCCGGTGGAATCCCAAGCCCCGGCCGACGGTGGGGAGCGCAACGGGAAGTCCCATGCCAACCGTTCACGTCGCAAGCCGAACGGTGGCGCAAACGCCTCATCAGAGGAAAAGCAGGCCAACCAAGTCAAACCCTTATCGGAAGAGGCCAAACAGGCCACCGCGAAGCTGGCTGCGGCTGCAGCACGGCACCACATTGAGATTGAGACTGGTGCACAGGGCGCTGAGACGGTCGACGGTACCCACCAGGGTGGGGGACAAACCGTCCTCGTGGCTGAGTCGGCGACGGTTGACCAGTGATGTGCCCGTGGTTTGACCAGTCTGGGTCTGCCACATAACATGGGTTCTCGGTGCGCCTTCGGCCGACTGCCTGTGGGTTGTGCGCATCGTAGGCATTGAGTGTTCCACGGTTTTTCGGAGGAACACTCTCCAGTTTGGAAGTGACGCTCCGCAGATCGCGGAGACGCAGGAACGAGAGTGAGTCAGTTGTGTACGCGATCGTGCGCAGTGGCGGCCGCCAGCACAAGGTGACCGTGGGAGATGTCGTCGAGATCGACCGCGTCGCCGACGAGGTGGGCAGCGAGATCTCCTTGCAGCCGCTGATGCTGGTCGACGGAGACGCCATCACCACCGCCAGCGACAAGCTGGGCAAGGCCAAGGTGACCGCCGAAGTTCTCGGCGAGACCAAGGGGCCGAAGATCCGGATCCTGAAGTTCAAGAACAAGACCGGTTACAAGAAGCGCCAGGGGCACCGTCAGAAGTACACCCAGGTGAAGGTCACCGGAATCAAGGGCTGAGGAGTAGAAATGGCACACAAGAAGGGCGCATCTAGCTCTCGTAATGGTCGTGATTCCAACGCGCAGCGCCTCGGCGTGAAGCGTTTCGGCGGTCAGCGTGTCAACGCAGGGGAGATTCTCGTCCGTCAGCGTGGCACTCACTTCCATCCGGGTGAGGGCGTTGGCCGTGGCGGAGACGACACTTTGTTCGCTTTGGTGGCTGGTACCGTGAATTTTGGTACCCGCCGTGGTCGCCGTGTGGTGAATGTGGAGCCGACCGGGGTCTGATTGCCAGGCAAATGACTTAGAGGGGCAGGTGGTCTTCCACCGGCCCCTCGTCACGTTCCCAGAAGAGCTTTCGTTGGCAGAGCGATGGGATCGGGAGCCGTGGGCACACCCCACCATTCGGTATCCCGTTGGTGCTGTGGGGCGACCATTAGAGTTGTTCCATGGCCATTCCTTCTTTCGTCGACCGCGCCCAGCTGTCCGTGACTGCAGGCAACGGTGGAAACGGTTGCGCATCGGTGCACCGTGAGAAGTTCAAGCCCTTGGGCGGCCCGGACGGGGGTAATGGAGGAGACGGGGGTTCGGTTATCCTGCGCGTTGATCCTGGGCTGACAACCCTAGTCGACTACCATCGCCGGTCTCAGCGCAAGGCTTCCAACGGTCAGCCGGGGATGGGTGGTCATCGGCAGGGAGCAAATGGCGAGGATGTCATACTGCCTGTGCCCGCCGGGACTGTTGTTACGGATCACGAGAGCGGTGAATTGCTGGCTGATCTTGGGGTGGCGGACCAAGTCGTCGTTGCCCTGGGCGGTAAGGGTGGGCTGGGCAATGCGGCTCTAGCGTCGGCGACCCGCAAGGCCCCCGGTTTCGCCCTGCTCGGAGAGGAAGGGCAGGCCAGGATCATCGACCTGGAACTCAAGGTGCTGGCCGATGTCGGGCTGGTCGGTTTCCCCTCCTCGGGGAAGTCGTCGCTGATCGCGGCGATCTCGGCAGCCAAACCAAAGATCGCCGATTATCCCTTCACTACCTTGGTGCCGAACCTCGGGGTGGTCGTCGCAGGCGAAGTAACTTTCACCGTCGCCGACGTGCCCGGGCTCATTGAGGGTGCATCGCTGGGCAAAGGGCTGGGGCACGAGTTTCTGAGACACATCGAACGGTGCTTGGCGATCGTGCATGTCATCGACTGCGCGACCTGGGAACCGGGCCGTGAACCTCTCGGCGACCTGGACATCATCGAGGCCGAACTCACCAACCATGGCGAATTGGATGACCGTCCCAGGCTGGTAGCCCTGAACAAGATCGACGTGCCCGACGCCAAGGACATGGCAGAGATCGTCACCCCCGAACTGGAGGTGCGCGGATACCGGGTATTCCCGATTTCCGCCAAGACCTCCGAGGGTCTCACCGAGCTGATCTTCGCGATGGCGGCCTTGGTCTCCGAACGCCGTACCCAGGTCGCTGAAACCCCCACACCGCGGACCGTGTTGCGGCCGACGCCGGTTGATGAGGGCAAGGGCTTCACCATCAAACGCCAGGGCGACGGTATGGGCGGGAAGGTGTGGCGGGTACGCGGCGCCAAACCCGAACGGTGGGTGCGGCAGACCGATTTCAGCAACGACGAGGCGGTGGGTTACCTGGCCGATCGGCTCAACCGGTTGGGTGTCGAGGCGGAACTAATCGCCCTGGGTGCGGTTCCCGGCGACGCAGTGGCGATTGGGGCGGGGGAGAACCCGGTGGTCTTCGACTTCGTTCCGCAGATTGAAGCTGGCGCCGAACTGCTTGCCCGCCGGGGCCGGGACGAACGTCTGGAGCAGGTACGTCCCTCGGTGCAGCGTCGCCGGGAGCTTGATGCTGAGTATCACGCCTCGCGCGAGGTTCTCATGGCCGACGGGAGTACCGACTGGCGTGAGGCCCGTCGCCAGGCTTTGGTGGCCGATCTGGCAAGCGATTTCGAGGAGGAGGAGTGAGCGAGGAAGAGATCTGGCTTGCAGAACCCGATGTCCGGGCAGCGGTACGTGATGCCCGGCGCATCGTGGTCAAGGTCGGGTCTTCCTCGCTGAGTGCTGAGACGGGTGGGCTCGACGAGGAGAAGCTCAGTCGGTTGGTCGACGCTTTGGCTGATTTCCACGATGGCGGCCGGGATGTCGTGCTGGTCACCTCCGGTGCCATCGCTGCAGGGCTGAAACCCTTGGGGTTGCGGCGTCGGCCCCGGGACTTGGCCCATCAGCAGGCGGCTGCCGCAGTGGGTCAGGGGGTACTGATGCAGCACTACGCCGACCGCTTTCATGCCCGGGGAATCCTTGCCGCGCAATTACTGCTGACCGTCGAGGATGTGACCCGGCAGGAGACCTACGCCAACGCCCTGCGCTCGCTGGGCACCTTGCTGAAGATGGGTGCGGTTCCGGTGGTCAACGAGAACGATGCGGTGGCCACCCACGAGATCCGCTTCGGTGACAACGACCGGCTGGCCGCGCTGGTGGCCCAACTCGTCCGGGCAGATGCCCTGGTGCTGTTGTCCGATGTGGAGTGCCTGTACACTGCCCACCCCGATGAGCCGGATTCCGAGCCAATCTCCCATGTGGCTGATGTGGAGGAACTCACCGTCGACACCCACCGAGTGGGTTCGGCTATCGGCACCGGCGGCATGACGACCAAACTGCAGGCGGCCCAGATCGCCACTGCTGCGGGAATCCCTGTGGTGCTCGCCAATGCGGCCAGGCTCACCGACGTGCTGGGCGGGCAATCTACCGGTACCACCTTCTCCCCGATTGACCGTCGTCGGCCTCGCAGACTGCTGTGGCTTGCTCATGCGTCGGTGGCTCGTGGGAGTCTGCATGTAGATCAGGGAGCGGTGAGAGCGCTTACTGAGAGGAATGCCTCGCTGCTTGCTGCGGGCATTCGCCGCGTCGAGGGAACATTCGTCGCCGGTGACCCGGTGGACATTATCACCCCGGATGGGAAAGCGATTGTCAGGGGTTTGGTGAGTTTCTCCAGCGTTGACCTGCCGGCGATGCTGGGGCGCCGTTCCCGGGAGATGGCCGATGACCTGGGAGCAGGCTTCGAGCGTGCGGTGGTGCATCGTGACGTCATGGTCGCCCTCGACCACAGCTTGTGAGATCGCCGTCCAGCGGCATTAGTGTTGCCGCATGGACGTCAACACCCAGGCGCGTGCCGCACAGGCCGCATCCCGAGAATTGGCGGTGGCCACCAGAGCGGTGAAGGACGCAGCTTTGCACGCTATGGCGGACCGGCTCGTCGAATGCGCTGAGGAGATCCTTGCGGCCAATAAGGTCGACGTGCAGCGGGTCAGAGACTCGGGTACCGCTGATTGGATGATCGACCGGCTCACCCTCACTCCGCAGCGTCTCGACGACATGGTTGCCGGACTACGTTCGCTGGCCGGTTTGGCCGATCCGGTCAATGAGGTGGTCCGTGGCTGGGACATGGCCAACGGGGCACATATCAACCAGATCCGGGTGCCGCTGGGGGTCATCGGGATCATCTATGAGGCCAGACCGAATGTGACTGCTGATGCGGCGGGCATCTGCATAAAGACCGGCAACGCCTGCCTGCTGCGCGGCTCCTCCCACGCCTTGGAAACCAACCGGGTGGTTGTCGCCGCGCTCCGCGGGGGGTTGGCATCCGCAGGGCTTCCCGCCGACGCAGTGGACCTAGTGGAGGGCGGCCATGAGGTAACCGATGAGATGATGACGGCACGAGGGCTCATCGACCTGCTCATCCCACGTGGCGGGGCTGGATTGATCAATGCCGTGGTGAACAATTCCAGGGTGCCGGTGATCGAAACCGGCACCGGCAACTGCCACCTGTTCGTTGATGAATCAGCTGACCAGCAGATGGCGCTACGGATTGCCCTCAATGCCAAGATCCAGCGTCCTACCGTGTGCAATGCCTTGGAGACTCTGCTGGTGCACGCATCAATCGCGGAGCAGTTCATCCCGGACTTGGTTGAGGCGATGAATGCGGCGGGGGTGACGATCCACGGGGACGATGCCTCTATGGGCCTAGATCCCCGGATTGTCGCGGCAAGCCCTGACGAATACGACGGGGAATATCTGTCCCTGGACTTGGCGCTGAAGGTGGTTGCCGATCTTGATGAGGCCATCGCCCACATCCGGGCCCACAGCACTGGTCATTCGGAGACCATCATCACCTCCTCGATCATCAGCGAACGCCGGTTCACCACTGAGGTGGATGCCGCCGTGGTGTTGGTGAACGCGTCCAGCAGATTTTCTGATGGGGGAGAGTTCGGCTTCGGGGCGGAGATCGGTATATCCACCCAGAAACTGCATGCGCGCGGACCAATGGGACTGACGGAGATGACCTCGACGAAGTACGTGGTCACCGGCACCGGCCAGGCGCGTGCATGACTGACCAGCACGACGAGCATGGCGTCGACCTCGGGTTGGCGCGGGAACGCAACACCTTACGCCGCTACCGTCTGGGTGTGATGGGCGGCACTTTCGATCCGATTCATCACGGTCACCTGGTGGCCGCCAGCGAGGTGGCCGCTCGTTACCAACTCGACGAGGTGGTTTTCGTGCCCACCGGTATCCCCTGGCAGAAGGCAGGGCGCAAGGTATCGGGGTCGGAGGACCGCTATCTGATGACGGTGATCGCCACCGCATCCAATCCGCAGTTCACCGTTTCGCGGGTGGACATTGATCGTGAAGGAAATACCTACACGGTGGACACCCTGCGTGATATCCAGGCCGAGAGAGGGGCAGATGTCGATCTGTTCTTCATCACCGGTGCTGATGCGCTTGCCTCGATCCTCACCTGGCGGGGGGTGGAGGAGATGTTCGATCTCGCCCAATTCGTCGGCGTGTCGCGCCCTGGAGTGGACATCGAATCACATGATCTCTCGCATCTGCCTTTCGACAAGGTGACCCGGATTGAAGTCCCGGCGCTGGCGATCTCCTCCACCGAATGTCGCCGTCGTGTGGAGGCGGGGATGCCGTTGTGGTATCTGGTGCCCGATGGCGTGGTCCAGTACGTCGCCAAGCGCGGCCTGTACACTTCGGCCCATGATGTGCCGGTTCTCGAAGCCGGACCAGTGTGATTCTTCGAGGTGAGGATAACCAGTGACCGCTACCGATGAGGCATTGGCGATTGCCCGGTTGGCCGGGCAGACCGCCAGCGATAAGAAGGGCACTGATGTCGTTGCCCTCGACGTGTCGGAGAATCTGGCGATCACCGATGTGTTCCTGGTGGTCTCGGCGAACAACGAGCGCCTAGTCGGTGCCATTGTCGACGCCATTGAGGAGAAGCTGATCGCCGAGATGGGGCTGCGTCCCACCCGCCGCGAGGGTGACCGGGAGAACCGCTGGGTGCTGCTCGACTATGTCGATGTCGTCGTGCATGTGCAGCGCGATGAGGAGCGCGAGCTGTATGCGCTGGAGCGGTTGTGGAAGGATAGTCCGCGCATCGGCTTGGAGATCACCGGCGTCGAGACATCGACCGAGATTCCGGGTGAGCAATGAACCCCAGCGCCCGGACGCGGATCATTCTGTGGCGTCACGGGTTGACCGACTGGAACGCCCAGTCCCGGTTCCAGGGCCAAGCCGACATTGAGCTCAACGACATTGGTCGCGCCCAGGCAGTGGCCGCAGCCGAGAGGCTGGGCAGTTTCCGGATCGACGCGGTGTATTCCTCACCGCTGCGCCGGGCCCTGGTGACTGCGCATACCTTCGCCGATCCGCGTGGATTCGACGTGCATCGCGATGAGCGTCTCGCCGAGATCAATGTTGGCACCTGGTCGGGGGAAAACATTGATGAGGTTGGTGCCGCCAACCCGTGGATGGCGGAGAAACTGGCTGCGGGCGATGATTTCCGCCGCTCGCCGACAGGGGAGACCGCGACCGAGGCTGGGGCACGGATGGCGCAGGCCGTCACCGAGATTGCCAGCGCACATCCGGGCGGCACGGTGCTGGTCGTTAGTCATGGACTGGTGATCCGGATGACCGTGGCTGGGCTGCTTGGCTGGGACAATCGCACGGCCTTCGGGCTGGCGGGCATGGTCAACTGTGCGTGGACGATGCTTGTGCACCGCAGCAATGGCGAATGGAAGCTGCTCACCTGGAACCAGGGTGATGCTTCGCTGTTCTTCTGAGCAGCCGGATGCTGCCTGCAGCGAGCCCTGCTGCTGCGGTGCTCGCCAGACTGACTGCGGTGACCATCCGGGCAGCGTGCCGGATGGTCACGGTGGTGGGTTCCGGAGTGCCGGGGTCACCGAGCAGTGGCCGGTACTCGGTAACCCCGTGGTACATCGAGCTGCCGCCCAGATGGGTGCCGAGAGCTCCCGCCCAGGCGGCCTCGGTCCACCCGCCATTGGGGGAGGGATGGTTGTTTGCGTCGCGGGTCATCGTGTGCCATGCGGCGATGGGATCGCCGCCGACCATCGGGGCCACGGCACAACTGATAGCCCCGGCGAGCCGGGCCGGTATCCAGGCCATGACGTCATCGAGGCGGGCCGCGAATTTACCGAAGCGCTCGTAGCGTTCATTGCGGTAGCCGATCATCGCGTCGAGGGTGTTCACCCCGCGGTGCACCAATACCCCGGGGATGCCTGCCACCGCAGTCCAAAACAGGGAACAGACGACTGCGTCGGAGGTGTTTTCTGCGAGCGACTCAGTGGCGCCCCGGGCCAGTTCGGGGGCATTGAGCTCGGAAGGGTCGCGGGAACACAGGTGGGTCAGCCGGTCCCTGGCTGCTGTGATATCCGCAGCGTCCAGTTCATCGGCCATCGCGACGCCCTCACGAGACAGTGAGCGACTGCCCAGGCAGGCCCACACGGCGGCTCCCGTCACGATGGTGTGCGCGAGCGGGTGTCTCCTGGTCGCGATTTCCGCGCCGATGCCGAGCAGGGCGACGGGAGCCAGCGCCAACACGGTGTGTTTGGCTCCGGAGACGACATCGTCGCGGTAGGTGTGCCTCTCCAGGTGCATCGCCCAGGTGCCGAACCAGGCCACCGGATGGTGGCGGATGGGATCACCCAGCAGGTGGTCGAGCACTGTGCCGAGCCAGATACCGATGCCATGTGACATAGTGCCAATGCTAGTGTGCGGCAGATGACGGGCCGGTTTGTCATCCGCTGCAAGGTGTACTAGCCTTCGGTGAGTCGCCTCATGGGGCGGCAACTGGAAAGGGGCTATGGCGCAGTTGGTAGCGCGCTTCCATGGCATGGAAGAGGTCAGGGGTTCGAATCCCCTTAGCTCCACATAGGATGAGCACATCAAAGCTTGCCCCGTCTGGTGACGGGGCATTTTTTGTTCCTGTGGTGCTGCTGAGGCCCGGCGCACGTGAGGTCGCCGAGCAGGGCAGCGATCTGGTCCAAAGATGGTGTTACGTTTCGTTCGCTCTTGAGTAGGTCAAAAGGATCGCATCGGTGCAGCAGGCAAGGACGAATTTAATGCGTTTGATCATGAGCTTGGCGCCACAGGCGCAGTACAGGGTGCCTTTGATGTAGTGGTCGTACTTCTGGGGCCGTTCTCCGCGGGCGTTATCGGCGTCGAGGTTGGTTTTGGAAGCGTAGCCGTATCTCGGCGTCGACGAGGGGTTCGTGGGTGCCGTTGTAGGTGCAGGCCGCCTGAACAACCCCGATTTTGCTCGCCTTCATCCAAACCAGCGACTCATGCTGCCAACCGCGACAGGTCTACAGAGGTTTCGACCCGAGCCACGCCACGATGCACTGCGGGCGGGTCGGGATCGAGGAAGTCCCGCAACGTCGCTATCAATCCCGGCCGCAGCCCCTGCCGGACTGCCGCCAACCGAAGGGTACATGAGGGCGGGATGACGATGTAACCGCCGTCCCCGCAAAACCACTCCTGCGCGGGTGGCCTGCCACGACCGCTGGACCACACCCGGAGTGGTCGGGTAGTGGCCGTGTCGGCCACCCGGCAGAGAGACATCGTGAACACTGGCATCCCCACCCGCCCCACATCGAGGCGCGATGCATGCTCTCTCTCGACCATCCACCTCCTCGCGGACATCAGCATCCACGACCGCCACGCCCGAGGCCGCCCTCGTCGGAAGCCCTGTATTCGCTTCCGCATTTCTCCGACTACCGATCCACCTCTGCCGAGTCCGTGGAGGCATCACGGAACCCTCGGGCTGTGATCGGAAGGGATCGACAGCAGTGGCGACGGCGTGCCCGAATCGAGGCCGCCTACCGTGACCGTTACCAGATCACCGACCCGGCTCCGCTTGGTGCACAAGCCGAGGGTGCGGCCTCAGAAGATCGACCGCGCTCGGGCCGAAGCGGCACTTCGGACAGCCTCAATTGATGGGTACTAAAGAGGGATCTCGCACCTTCTAGAGGATGACGCGAGACCCCACAACCCGCCATCTGTATTACAGATATCGTTCGGGTGCTCCATCCGCTGGCCACGTGGGCCGTGAGAACTTGGCCAACAACTCTGCACGATGTGTAGTCCGGTCGGTGGTGAGTAGTTCTATATCGATGGCGGAGGTGACCATGTGCGCTTAGCCGGTGCGGAGCAGTTCGTGTGGGCCGTGGCTGGTTGCGCTGGTTATCGGCCTTAGCGCCGCCTTGACCTGGCATCCGAGCTGGTGGGCTTCGGCTGTCACCCGTAGTGCGCCCGCTTCAACGACCTCTATTGGGTCAGACATTGCCTCCAACGCACGGGAGCAGGCCAGGAACCGATGCCGCGTCGGCACCGATCCGGGAGTAAACTCGCTGACCAGCGAGCCCACATCGCCTATCCATTTCAGCAAGTCATGGTTGCCGCTTAGATAGGGGCAGTCCACTCCACCAGCGAGCACAGTCAGTCGACTCGCCCGAGACATGCTCTCCATACGCAGAGGCCGCACGAGAATCCATCACAGTCACCAAACTGTTCATCGGCCGCGCCAAGAACGACGTCGCACCACGCCTGCGAATCCACCCGGTTCAGCTTCAGCACTGCGGCGTCATTGCCGCGCAATTTTAGCGTTTCGACAGCGCCACATAGCTGGGCAGACGACCAGCTGTCGCATCGTCGGGCTCGGCCAGCAGCGACAGCAGAACACGTGCGCGACGTTCGTCGCTAGCAAGGTCGGCGATAGCGGACATCACAGGACTCCGGTATCGGTCAGGTAGGTGCAATGGGCGAATGACACAAAGTTCGATGGCTTCGCCACTAAGCCGCGCGGGCACTCATCAGCAGCGCGACGCTGACCGGCATCATCGCCACGAACTTCAGCGCGTTCCAAACGCACAGCAGCATGAGCAGGTGCAGCCGCACCGGAGCCCCATCCTCGACGAGCACAGTCAAAAGTTCGCTACATAGTTAGGTGTGGGACAGCCAGCAGCAGCGCCGGGGCGTTCTACTTCAGCCCGTGACGCGTGCGGATCAAGTCCAGCACAAAGCTGGTCGGCGTGTGCCGACGCAGAAAGTCACGCGTGTGGATGCTGGTGAGCCAGATCAGGCGGAACATGAGTACAATCCTCTCCTCGTTACTGGTGGCAAGGGATCACGAAGAACCGCCCCAGCCAGAGCCACTAGGTCGACTACCGCACCCGACGGTGGACCACCCAGATAGGTCAGTGGCATGCAGCACGGAAGCTGTGAGCCAATGATGGCAACCTGACCTTCGCGATAGGTCGTGTTGACCCCCGTCTCGGTCACTTGCGCGGGATACTGGAACCGACATGAACCTCTAGCACTGGGCAAGTTCGCGTAGCTGTGTTATAGCCCGAGAACGAGGTAGACGAAACGAGGTAGACGATGGGTGCACGTCCCCGATTCCGACTGTGGTTTGGCCTCCTCAGAGGATTGGATCTTCTAGAGTTCGACGACGTGGACGAGTCCATCGTCGGGGCTGAATCCCGACTGCTTATCAGCAGAGCAGTCGGTGCCGGAGATGGGGGCATGTTGTGACTCCTTCCTATCCGCTCTGGTCAGACGAACCAGCCACCCAGGATCTACTGGCGTTCCGTGCAGTAGCTGAGACTGCCGCGGACGCCATTTTCGACGATGGCCTCGACCCAGTGGCGATCGGTCTCTCTGGCGCCTGGGGTAGCGGTAAAACCAGTGTGCTCGAGTTGATCAAATCGGAGATCACGGAGCGCTCCGAGGCCAGTGACCGCAGGGTGCTCGTGATTCCGACGCAACCGTGGCTCTACGATCCGGGGGTTGGTCCGAAGGAGAGCCTCATCGCCGAGGTGCTAGGAGCACTCAGTAAGGAGTTCAACAAGGAAGACTCGGTTGGTAAAGCTGGCCTCAACGCCTTCAAGAGGCTTGTCCGCAAGGTGAACTGGTCGAAGGCGGTCAAGATAGCCGCGAAGACCGCTATCACCATGCAGCTGCCGAACATTGACGATGTCTTTGGTCTCGTCAGTGACGAGCCCGATAGCCTCGCCAGCGAGAAAGGCATGGTCGCCTTCCGCGAAGATTTCGAGAAACTGTTGTCAGACCCCGCGCTTGCCCACCTGTCGCGTGTGGTGGTGCTCGTCGACGATCTCGACCGTTGTCTCCCTGACACCGTGGTCGAGTCGCTTGAGGCGATTCGGCTGTTCCTTTCGGCCAAGGGCATGTCTTTCGTTATTGCGGCCGATGAGGATCGAGTGGCCGAAGCCATCCAGCAGAAGCTTAAGACGGAGGTCCCGAAGAATGGGGAGGATCCCGCTAAGCTTTACTTGCACAAGATCGTTCAGACGACCATCCCGCTTCCTGCCCTGAGCAGATTCGACACGGAGGCGTACCTTTTCCTCTTGCTCGCGAAGGCCGAGTTGGATGGTGATGAGGCCGCATATGCGGCCTTCATCGCCAGATGCGATGAACTGCGTATTGGTGGCGGTAGCCTGGATGACCTGGAGGTTAAGGACAGCGCGCTGGCAAGGCACCTCATCACGGCCATGCGTCTGACGCCAATCCTCTACGAGAAGTTCCACGGCAATCCGCGCCGTATCAAACGGTTCCTCAACGACCTGAACGTACGCCAGGCTGTTGCTCAGCGTCGCGGATTCGAGCTGGAGCCAGATCAGGTTGCCAAGCTCATGGTGCTGGAGCGAATCCTCACCGATGATTTTGAAACCGTGCTCGGTTGGCTCGCGTCGAATCAGCTACGCGACAAGCTTGACGACCTCAACGCTGCTGCGAATGGTCGTGCTGAAAATGCTGAGAAACCGGTGTCCGAGACTCCTGAGGATGAGACCTCCAAGGAGGACAGCGTCAACAAGAAGCCTGTCGCCGGTGGGTCGGAGCCAGAATCGGCTCGTGATTTCAGTGACACCCTTCGCCGCTGGGCGAAACTCCCGCCCGCACTCGACGCTTCAGCCATCTCGGGATACCTCTACCTCGCAGCCTCGTTCGCCAAGATCGAGGTCATTGACACCGGCCTGCCCGAGCGTCTCCGTGACCTCGCAGTCGCGCTGACCTCAAGCCTCAAGCTCGATCGTGCAGGCGTCACCGACGAAACACTGAAACTGCTGCCGGAACGGGACGCACAGATCCTGGTCGACCATCTCGGACGCCGTACCCGCGACCAACCGAGCCTGCAAAAATTCACCGTCGAAAGTCTGCTCCGCTTTGCAGAGCAGCAGCCCACTACCCAGCCCAGCGTAGTGGCGGCATTGAAGGGGCTTCCTGTAGCCCACGTCACACCAGCGACGATCATCAAGCTTCGACCGCTGGATCAGGAAGTCTATCGTCCTGTGCTTGATGCCTGGCGAGCTGGTTCTGACGATCAGCAGCTTCAGACGTCCGTGGGCATTGTCGAGAATGCATGGAACGGCAATGGGAACTAGCAACTCATTTAGCGGCAGCAGCGGTAAGGACGCAGGTGATCTCCGCGATAACATTGCGGCATGGCTTGATGCCGGGGACAGGCCAGAAGTCACTGACGGCACCGACTCAGAGAGCGCGGATGGAGCCGAGCGCCCTTCTGATAAGCCGCGCCCCGGAACTCCGGGGCAGCCGCGAGTAGACCTCGTGCCCGCGCTTCGCGTCCTAATCAATTCGCGCGGTGGGCATAGCGACGGCCATGGCGGTGCTGGTGGCGGTTCCCGAGGTGGAGGGGGCGGTCGTCCGTCGGGCGGCGTCACCCGCTCTGTTGGTCGGGTATCACGAGCAGCTGGGCGGGCCGGAATATTGGCACTTGCTTATTCGTCCGGCAACCGGGAGGCCCTGCGCGAGGCTGGCCTCAACTACGACGAACTGCAGTCGCTTGGCGATCCCGTCGCCGTCGGGCTCAAGATCGTCGAGACTGCCTTTGAGACCCAGGCCGACAGCACACTTGCGGATGCCGAGGAACGCGATATTGTCGCGACCGTCGTTGAGTGGATCCTGGAGCAGCCGGAGGATCATTCGCCAACACCAGAGGACGTCGTCAGGAAATCGATCGAAACGATGATTGCGGAGACCGCGCTGACCGAGGTGTCAGCGACGATCTACGCCAGGGATGTCAGCTTTGAGATGCGCCGCCACCTGGAGCGTCAGATCCGTGACGTCGCGGCAGAATACGCGGCGCAAGCAACCCTGAACCCAGGTGGCGCAACCGAGCAGCAGATGGCGCAGGCAATCGAGAATGGCATCCGGGATATCGGGCAGATCTTCGGAGTCACGTCATGAGCCGGTTGTTGCTTACCCTCTCTGAGACCACCGCTGATAACGCCTTGCAGAACGGTAGCTTTGACGAGGTCTTCCTCTGGACCCGTAACGGCCGCACTAACTTTTCCGGTGGCGTCGATCCGTACCTTGCGATTCTTGGCGCGGTGCATCCACGCAATGTTGACCTCGTCCGTATCGCCCTTGCTGTGCTGGCTGCCGATCGATCAGTGTATCGCAAGGCCTGGGGATCCAACTGGAATGCCCGAGACTTCGATCTCACGGTGGAGGTAGACGATATAGGCATATGGACTACGCACGCCGAGCAGTTGGCCCGCATAGTCGGTTTTTTGTCGGGTGACCACTGGGTATTCAGCTTTGCACAGGCTCCCGTCTCTGTGGGGGTCGACTTGCCGATCGAGGGGCAGCACCACGACCGGACGGTGCTTTTAAGCGGAGGTGCCGACTCTGCCGCTGGCGCGTTGTTGTCCGCATCCGAGCTGAGCGGGGATCACTCTCAGTCGTTGGTCTCTCAGTACAGCTCAACCGTAATCTCCCCGGTGCAGCAACGCATCGTCAGAGCAATTAAGGAATTGGTTCCTGGCATCCGCCAGGTGCATCATCAGTTCCATCTTCATCGCCTATCAAAACGTCTTGACGGCTCATCGTTCCGAAGTGAGACGTCGACCCGCTCGCGCTCGCTACTCTTCCTTGCACTTGGTCTTGCCGTCGCTGAGCGTGCTGGTTCAACGCTTTGGATTCCCGAAAACGGATTCGCCTCGCTGAACCCGCCACTTGGCCCCGACCGGCGCGGTGCACTGTCAACGCACACTACCCATCCCCGCTTCCTGCGTGAGTTGTCTGCACTGATGCAGAGCGTGGGTGGCCATGGCCTCATCGAGAACCCCTTCGAGACTCTCACGAAGGGTGAGATGTTCCGCCGTGTGGCAGATGTAGTCGGCGTGGATGCTGCCTCAAGTTACCTAAGCAGTACAAACTCCTGCTCGCACACCGACGCGCGTTATAGCCGCGCGTCGGCTGGCTCTTCTTGCGGTGTCTGCTTCGGCTGCCTTGTTCGTCGAGCAGCATTCAACGCCGCTGGCATTCCAGATGCAACTATCTATCTTTCCGATGATGCAAACGGTAGGTATTACACATTCGTCCGGCAGAAGTCGATCGTTGAGCCGCTCCGCGATTTCGTTGACCGGGGCATCCGTCAACGCGACGTGATGGCAATGTCGCTGCCGGAGGGTTACCCTGCTCAGGATGCGCGTGCACTGTCTCAGCGCGGTGTCGATGAACTGCGGGGACTTTTCTGATGGCACCCCAACTTCCCCCGCTCGATCTGCATGCGCATATCGACCCGAAGACCCGCCCGGCCGACCTTGAGCGACTCGGCGCGGTTGTGTTCGCAGCGACCCGGTCATTGGAAGAATACGAGTCCGTCATGGCTCGTCGTGATCAGGTCACGATCTGGGGCGTTGGCTGCCATCCAGGAGTGGTGCAGGCGCAGCAGGGTTTCAATGCTGAGAGGTTTACCTCGCTACTCGCGTCGACGGGCTTCGTGAGTGAGATCGGACTGGATGGACGCTCAAAGGTGCCCATTGTTGATCAGAAGAAGGTGTTCACATCGGTGCTTGGTGCGCTTCAGGCTACGTCGCGTATTGCTTCTATCCATAGTTCGGGAGCATCGGACCGCATCCTTGACGCGCTGGAGCGTACGCCGATTCAGGGTGCCGTGCTCCACTGGTGGCGTGGCAGCAAGACCGAGACGTTGAAGGCAATTGAACTCGGTTGTTGGTTCTCGGTCAACGCCGCAGGCATGAAGTACCCGGGCGATGTCTCGCTGATCCCGCTTGAGCGGATTCTCACTGAGACCGACCATCCCTCCGGTGACCGCACATCCACTACGCCAAGACAGCCAGGTTCCGTCGACGACGTTGAACAGGCCCTGGCGAAGATCTACAGCGTTGACGTCCGAGCTGTCCGCGGGCAAATCTGGACGAATCTAGCCCGTCTTGTCGACGAGATGAAAGTTGAGGGCCTTTTCCCGACTGCTGTTCGACGAATGCTCGCTTTTGCGCGTGCGAACGGAGCGCCACGATGAAGCCAGCCAAGGACACCCCAGTAGTCAGGCTTCCGTTTAATACCGGCGAGTACCCTTGCACATGGCAGGTACCCAATCGTAAGGGTGGCCACCTGGAGATTCCGGGATTCCTGACTGTTGAGCAGGGGAAGTACCCTACTGGGATTCTGCACGGTGACCTACCAATCAAGTGGGTGGACGGAGTTGCTACGTTCCCACAGTGTCACAGCTTCAACGTCTTCACGGGTCGGCTCTCAAGCGGTGCCTACGTTGCCCTGATGAACGGTGAACTCAGCTGCCTCCCAGAAAGCGGTCGAGCCATGGGTGCCTTCGCGGCCCTGTCGCGTGACCCATTTGGTACCTCGGAGCATCGGAAATACGCCGCTATTGAGCTCCAGATGGAGGGACTGGAATCGGTCGTGGGGGCCGTCCCAATCTCGTGCGTCAAAATGCCGAAGAATGCCGATGACGAGCCAATCTACGAAGTCACCGTTAACAATGACGCAAGATTCACCTGGAGTGGGGATGGTCAGTCGATGACTTTCAACTACGAATACAGAGTTTACCCGTTTGGCAGATATGAGTTCCGGATGGTCTTTTGCCCCGTCCTGCACCTCAGTTCAGACCAGCCATTGGCGATTGTCGATTGGTGGTTTGAGTGGGTGCGCCCGCTCCGCCAACTTATCTCACTCATGACGGGTGCTCCATGTGAGGTTCGGTACCTTCTTGCGGCGGTCGATAGCGCCGCTCCGCGCCCGTGCCGTGATCAGGTGTTCGGCTGGGATATTACGCACCTGCCCGTCAACTCAAACTGCGCTGCCGTCGAGGAGATCCGTTCGGCGGTCAACCTTGCGAGCGACAACCTAAGCCTGCTCGACCTACTGCGTGCCTGGCGGCAAAAGATTGACGACAGGCACCCCCTCTTTGAGACCTATGGCGCGATGGTGAACGCTACCGACCGGCATCCCCGCTCGCGGTTCCTGCTTCTACTACAGGCGCTGGAGGGTTCGTACGGCTTCGAGAATCGTGCCAAGCATCAGGTCGATAATGAGAAGTACAGCGCCAAGCGGAAGGACGTACTGGCGCGTGCCCAAGAGCTTCTCGGGAAGGCCGATTTCAAATTCGTCAACAAGAATCTCCGTCGGGAGGCTCAGCAGGGTCTTGACTCGGCGCTTGCCGATCTGCTGCGGCGACTGCCAGACGTGGTCTCGAAAGAGCTTGAAACTACTGAACTAATCAAGGCCGTGAGGCAGAAGGACACCGGCAAGGTAACCCTTACGCTTCAGTCCGCCCTCACGAGAGCCCGTAATGCTCTGTCGCACGGCTCAGAATCATTCGAACCACAGCATCTCGTGATCGTAGCCGACATCCTCGAGCGGGCGGTACGATCTGAAGCTCTCCGGCTGCTTGGCGTTCCCTGTAGCGCGCAAGAACGCGCAGCCAGGAAGGAGGATCGCTGAGGTCATGGCGAAGAATTCATACTGCGTGCAGCCGACTGATCGGCTGGTGCCTACCGCCAGAGATAGAGACGTAAACGCGGGCGTGGGCGATGAAGGCCCTCAGCTCTGAAAAGGATTGGGAGATGAGATGAACGACAAGGCAGGGTCGGGAGCACGATGGGTGCGGGCTGCACTCCAGGTGAACCCCCTACGAGTACCAAGGGAAGAACGCGCCGTCGGCCAGGTACAGTGCTGAGGCTGACTACAACACGGCGCTACTCGACGAGTGCAAGGCGCAGGGTATCGAGTTGTTCGCGGTCACGGATCACTGGAAGGTTGATTCGGCACTTTAGCTCATCCATGATGCAGCCAATCGGGACATCGTTGCCCTTCCCGGCTTCGAAGCGAACTCCAGCGAGGGCATCCATATCCTCGTGATCTTCGAGGCAGGCACCAGCGCAGCGACGATTAACGCTGCGATTGGGATGTGCGATGTTGCACCTGGCTGCGTCAATGGAACAACCGGCGCGTCGTTCACTGACATCCTTGAGAAGATGACCGTGCAGGGCGTGCTCGTGATTCCTGCCCACGTCAAGGTCCCGAACAGCGGCCTCCTGACCGGCCGCGCTGGACAGCCACTTGTCACCAAGATTAAGCACCCCGACTTTCATGACTCGGCATCACGCCGAGCCAACAAGATGGCACCGACCAGGTGGTGATCCTCAACGGCACCAAGCCCTGCGATAGGGCTCACCCGCTTGCCGTGATCCATGCCGACGACGTGACGGAGCCCGCCGCGTTCCAGAGCCAGGGCGCAAGCTGCTGGTTCAAGGGCAGCCGCCTTTCCGTGGACAGCCGCAAGCTCGCCGTCCGAACTCCTGAGACCCGAGTCTCGTTGGAAGATCCCGCGATCCAAGCGCGCCCCACCCTGAAAGAGATTTTATGGGTTGGCGGCTTTCTGGACGGTGTGACGATCCCGCTTTCTACAGATCTAACGACACTCATCGGAGGACGAGGAACTGGGAAGTCGACGGCCATCGAGAGTCTCCGATTCGTGCTGGGCCTCACTCCGATTGGCGCAGAGGCGAAACGAGACCATGACGGCATCGTGAGCAGCGTGTTCAAGTCAGGTACTGTTGTGAAGCTGCTTGTCGAGACCACTTCGCCGTCCGTGCGCACATTCACCATCGAACGCTCCGTCAACAATCCTCCGGCAGTAAAAGACGAGAGCGGTACTGCCACTAACCTCCGACCGATCGACGTCGTCGCAAACGTGGAGATCTTCGGACAGCACGAGCTTGCCGAACTGAAGAACGACAGCTCGAAGATCGCGAGCATGCTGCAGCGATTTCAAGGGAATGGCGAGCTGACTACCGAGCGCATCGACACTTTGGACAAGCTCAAGTTGAACCGAGAAAAGCTGACTCGTGCAGAATTAGGAGCAAACTCAGCTCAAAGAAGAGCTAACGGACATTCCCCGACTTGAGGAGCAGGTGCGGCGCTATAACGACACGGACGTGTCAACTCGGCTCAAGGAGGTAACGCGACTCACCCAGGACGAAGCGGTGTTCACCGAGGCAACGGCGCGTGTGACCACGGCTCAGGAATCGTTGACGGCCCTCACGGACCCTCAGCTGATCACGAAGCTGGAGGCAGCGTTCGAGAATATCGATGACTCACCCAGATTTGACTATCTCAGGAGCGCGCAGGATGCATTGACCGTAACTTAAGAGACTTGCGGCTGAGGCCCGCGTGGTGCTCGAAGTAGCATCCTCAGAGATCGAGACAGCGAAGACCGAATGGTCGGACGCAGTTCGCGAGCAGCGCGACGAGCACAATGAGGTTCTTCGCAAGCTTGAGAAGGAGGGATTGGAGCCCAATAAGTACCTCGACGCGACTAGAGCGCTGGAGACATTGAAACTCAAGGAGCTTCGCCGCGTCGGCATTGCCAAAAGCCTTCAGAGCCTGCAAACCAAGCGGGACACCCCGCTGCAGGAGCTCCGTAGACCACGAGAACGACAGGGCACGAGAGCTGGCCGAGGCGATTCGTGCCGCGAACGCCGTGACCGGCGGAGTCGTGATCGTGAAACCGGTCCCCACGTCGGATCGGAAGCACATCAAGTCGTTGATCGAGCAGCCCATCTCCAGCCACCGCAATCACATCATGGCTGCTATCGACCAGGAGAACTTCTCAACGCGCGCCTTCGTGCAGGCGGCGCGATACGGAAAGTCGGAACTGAGCGCACAGTTCTCGATCACCGGCGCGCAGGTGCGAGCTCTGCTTGAGGCCGGTGAGCCTCTTTTCGCCAGCTCGAGGAGCAATCGGTTGGGTAAGCTGTGGAGGTGCAGCTGGATGTGCGGGCAGGAACAGGCACGCGTGAGTTCACGAAGATGGCTGATCTGTTGAAGGGGCAGCGCGCGACCGCCTTGCTCCTTCTCCTGCTCGGCGCATCGACGAACGCTCCGCTCGTGATCGATCAACCCGAGGATGATCTCGACAAACGGTTCGTCTATGACGGCATCGTCACCAACCTTCGAAGTCTGAAAGGTAAGCGTCAGATCATCGCGAGTACTCACAATGCGAACGTTCCTGTGCTTGGTGATGCCGAGTTGATCGTGGCTCCCGAAGGAGATGGTCAGAACAGGGGGCAGCTAGAGACGGGATTGGATGTCTGGACGACGTGGCTATTCGTTCACATGTCGAGAATCTTCTCGAAGGAGTACCAGCAGAGTTCGACGCGCGTCAACATCTCTATGGTTTCTAGAGACCCACGGCAGCTCGTGAATCCAAGTCGGTACCAGACGCGTCGGGTGACTCATCGCGGGTGAGGTGTCTTCGCTCCGGGAGTCACTCTTATGGAGAAGCCGACGCGAAGCAAGTGCTCTCGGACGGTCCTCGCCGCGTACCTCACCTCTGTTCCACCCGATCGAGCGATGCTCCTTGCTCGTACATGATGCCCAGCAGTCGGATCTCGGCCATAGAAGGGGACTTGATTGCGGAGCACGACGCCGCGCTCACGCAGTAGGCGCGACAGGTGCTGGTGCCCGATGCCGACCTGCCTGGCCACTGCTTGCGAGACCGGCCTGAGCGGTAGGCGGTTCCGTCCCGGTGCAAGTAGTTCTTCGGATACTCGGGGCACCTACTGTGCGCTTGGCGTTGTCGGCTGCGGACGATCCGATGCGCTGCACCATCTGGATCACCGGCGGGGCAAGTTTCGACAAGCCTCCCGCTAGGTCCACGTAGGTTGAGAAGTTCGAAAGCATATGCCCCGTCCGTGATGGGGCATCTTCGTTCCTTCGGTGCGCAGGTCAGGTCGCCGAGCAGGGCAGCGATCTGGTCCAAAGCTGGTGTTACGTTTCGTTCGCTGTTGAACGGGTCAAAAGGATCGCATCGGTGCAGCAGGCAGAAAACGCTGGTGCTTCCCAAGCGGTTCAGGCGGGTTATTCCTGTTCCGGTTAGGGAAGATGGCAGGCTGCAGCTCACCGGGTGTAGTGACGTCGGCAGGGTGCACCGCAGCGGCAGCATTCGGAACGAATCTTAGTGTTAATATCTGCGTATGGATGCATATAAGGAGGTTGACGGAGCTGAGCCGTCGCCGGAGTACGTCTCCCTGGCTGCTGAGGTGCTCGGGTTGTTGTCCGATCCGACGCGGATCAGGATCGTGCTCGCGCTGCGACAGGCCGATGAACTGCCGGTGAACGCCCTCGCGGAGATCGTCGGGAAGAAGCCCTCAGGGGTTTCACAGCATCTGGCGCGGTTGCGAATGGCCCGGATGGTCACGACCCGCCACGAGGGTACGAGCGTGCTTTACCGGCTTACCGACGAGCATGCCGTCACGCTCGTCATTGAGGCGATCAAGCAGGCGGAGCACGCCATCGCGAATGGGCAGATCCCGCCCCACCATCACGCGCCCCAGCAGCAGTAGCCCGATGCCTGTTTCCCACGATCGTTAGGTCCCCTCATGCTCGCCATTCTCCGGAACCCGACCTACGCGAAACTGTTCAGCGCGCAGATCATCGCCTTACTCGGTACCGGCCTGCTCACCATCGTGCTCGGGCTCCTCGCTTTCGAAGTCGCGGGTAGCGACGCCGGGATCGTGATGGGCCTGGCGATGACGATCAAGATGATTGCCTACGTCGTGATGTCGCCGATCACCACCGCACTGGTCGCCCGCCTGCCCCGCAAGCCGGTACTCATCGGCGCAGATCTCCTTCGGGCCGCTGCCGCGATTTTGCTGCCGTTCGTGACCGAGGTATGGCAGATCTATGCCCTGATCTTCTTGCTTCAATCCGCATCCGCGACTTTCACACCGATGTTCCAGGCTGTCATCGTGTCGGTGCTGCCCGACGAAGGTGAATACACCCGTGCTCTGTCGCTGTCGCGTCTGGCCTACGATCTTGAGTCGCTCGTGAGCCCGATGCTCGCAACTGTTCTGCTGACGGTCATCAGCTATCACAACCTCTTCGTCGGCACCGCGCTCGGGTTCCTCGCATCCGCTGCGTTGGTGATCGCATCCCGGTTCCCGTACATCGACCCGCCCGCCCCGGCCAGATTCTTCGATCGTCTCACTCGCGGCGCACGTGTGTTCTGGGCGAGTTCCGATTTGCGCGGGCTGTTGGGATTGCACCTCGTGGTCGCGACCGCAACCGCGATGGTGATTGTGAATACCGTCGTTCTCGTCCAAAACGATCTTGGACGCCCGCAATCTGACGTCGCCCTGCTACTGGGTACCTACGGCGGTGGGTCAATGCTCGTCGCGCTCGGGATGCCGAAACTCCTCGAATCGCTCCCCGACCGGCGGGTGATGTTCGTCGGCGGTATCGCTCTTCTCATCCTGCTGGTCGTCGCGGCCGGAGCCATCGGCTGGATGAGTGGTGCCCCGCAATGGACCGCGCTGCTGGTGATCTGGGCATTGCTGGGAGCCGCGACCTCGGCCATTCTCACGCCATCATCCCGCCTGCTACGCCGTAACAGCGACGATGGGAACCGGTCGGCGGTGTTCGCGGCGCAGTTCTCCCTTTCGCATGCATGCTTCCTCATCACTTATCCGCTCAGTGGAGCTCTGGGAGCTGTCATCGGGTTGCCGGCCATTGCGCTTGTGCTCGCCGGAATCAGCATCCTCGGCATGGCTTTTGTGCTTCCGTCTTGGTGCAACAATGCTGGCCTCACCAGGCACCACCTCGCAGTACCATCGCATGGCTGACCGCGCGGGGCCTCAAGCATCGCAAGTATCCGTCTTGGCTTTCTCGGCCCCTGCATGGGTGGCTGGGTGCAAGACATAACCAGATCACTGCCCCTGTCGGTGGTGCAGTCGCGCTTGCCAGTGTCGCCATCCTGGTGCCCGGCACTGCTACCGTCCAACCATGGTTTCCGCGCTGCGTGTTCGCATACTGGCCACTGGTGCCGTTCGTCCCGACAACATCGTCACATCTACCGAACTCGACGAGATGCACCACAGGATGCCCGGACTCAGCCAATCCAGATCGGGGGTCACGGAGCGCGCCTGGGCAGTCGGCGAGACGGCTTCGGAACTGGGCGCTGCCGCACTGATCCAGGCCCTAGGCACGGCTGGGCTCACCATCGGCGATCTGGATGCGGTGATCTGTGCTTCGGCGATGCCAGAACAACCGATGCCATCGACGGCCGTGCTGCTCACCCAACGCATGGGTGTGGAACGGGTCATTGCTTTCGACGTGAATGCATCATGTTTGTCATCCTTGGCCGCCATGGAATCAGCGGCGGCACAGATCCACCTTGGACGATGGCGGCATGTAGCGATCGTGTCCACCGAGATCGCATCCATCGGCCTGTGCCATGACGAAGTGGAAACTGGGGCATTGTTCGGAGACGGCGCCGCGGCCATCATCCTCGGCCCGTCTGAAGGCGAATCCGAGATCACCCACATCCGCATCGACACCTTTCCCCAAGGAGCTCACCTGTGTGAGATCAGGGCTGGCGGCACCAGGTGGAACCTCATCAATCCGCCCGCATCGGAACGTGATTACTTTTTCCGGATGGACTCCATTGGAGCCCTTAAGGCATCGGTGCGCGCGGTCCCAGACTTTCTCGACGACTTCCTGGAAACCGCGGGCTGCACCCGGGAAGACCTCGACATCGTCGTCCCGCACCAAGCCAGTGCCGCCGGACTCGCCATCGCCCGCACCAAACTTGGCCTCGACCCCGGCAAGATCGTCGACATCCTCGCTGACCACGGCAACCAGGTTGCTGCATCACTGCCCACTACGCTGCACCACGCGATCAGCACTGGGCGCCTGATCCGCGGCCAATTGGCGCTGCTACTGGGAACCGGAGCGGGGTTGGCCGTCGGTGCAGCACTGGTGAGGTTTTGAACAATGGGGGAATCTATCGGCGTTGAACTGCTCATCTGCGGCCACACCAGACAGTGGGGGCGGTTCGCCAGAGTTGGCCGCGGAATGGTCAACTTCCCGGCCACCGTCGCCCTGCTGCGACACCGCGACCAGATCGTCCTGTTTGACACCGGCTACTCGGCTCGCTCCCGCGAACTCCTCGGCCGCTGGCCGGAGGCCGCATACCAGCGCCTGCTACCGATTCACCTGCAACCCGGCGAGGCTATCGGAGCCCAACTGCGCCACCGCGAGATCGATCCTTCATCGGTGGAAACGGTGATCATCTCCCACTTCCACGCCGACCACATCGGAGGGCTCGGCGAGCTGCCAGACGCTCGCATCATTCACGGCACTGACCAGACCCCAGTGCCTGGTTTCCGACCAGGACGACGAGCGACCTTGGCTCAGACCTGTCACTCCCATTTTCCGCAACTACTGCCAGTCGATCTGGACTCCCGGGCCATCGCCTGCACCGATCTCGAGCGGGTTCCGGCCAGCGAGCTCGGTGTTCTCGGAGAACTGTTCGGTGGTGGCTGGGATGTCTTTGGCGACCGATCCGCCATCATCATCCCGCTGCCCGGCCACGATGACGGGCACATTGGACTGTGGCTGCCCATTCCTACCGGAGCTGAAGGGCGCCCCACCGCACCGATGCTGCTCGTCGGCGACGCATCGTGGGCCCCCATCCCAGGCGGCCGGCCTCCGGTTCCACCGGTCAGCCACCTGATGCGCGAACGTAGCCGCTACCTCGACACCTGGCACAAACTGGACGAGTTCGCCCGGCGACGGCCGTCGGCAACGATCATCCCCTCGCACGCCGGGGAATCGGTCATGCGAGCCAGCAAGGCTCTGAGGTGGTCATGACCAATCCTCTCGGTACCCTGTGGCGATCCCGGTGGGGACGATTCACCGACCGGGAACAGTTGGAGTACTGGCGCCAGGCGCGACTGGCCGAGACTCTGCGCCGCGCCCCGAAACGCTACCGCTTCTACCGCGGCATCAGCGGCGACTGCCTGGATGATTTTCCGATTATGGATAAAGCCACTTGGCTGGAGAACTTCGCCGGTCTCAATATTGCAGGGGTCACTCTCGAACAGGCGCGGGCCGTGGGTCGCAGAGCAGAAGCAGACCGCTCCTTCTCCGGAAAAGTCGCCGGTCTTTCCGTCGGCCTGTCCTCCGGAACCAGCGGTCGGCAAGGAGTTTTCCTCACATCCAGGATGGAAAGAGCACACTGGGCTGCGGCGATGATCGGTCGTGCGCTACCCCGCCCATTGGGTGGGCGGCAGCGGGTCGCCATGGTGTTGCGGGCAGGAGGCCCGCTCTACGATTCGGTGTCGATGCCGGGCATCGCTTTCCGGTTCATCGATTTACTTGCTGGTGTCTCCACCCAGCAACGCCAGCTCCAGGATTTCGGTCCCACAATTCTTGCAGCGCCACCCGCAGCCCTCGACATCTACGAACGCGCGGTTCGCCGTGGCGAGTTGAGCCTGCGCCCGCGCACCATCTATTCGGTCGCCGATGTGCTCGATGATCAACTGCGGGACCGACTCCATGCCACCTTCCAAGTGACCATTGGCCAGATCTATCAGGCCACCGAAGGGTTTCTTGGCATCTCATGCCCACAAGGCACCTTGCATCTCAACGACGACTTGGTGCACGTGGAACGCGAACCAGTTGGAGGTGAGCCGAGACGATTCATCCCGGTTATCACCGACTTCACCAGGGTCTCCCAGGCCATCATCCGCTACCGGATGGGCGACGTGCTGGTCGCCGCAGAGAAACCTTGCGCCTGCGAATCACCGCTGACCCAGATCGATGCCATTGAAGGGCGCGCCGACGACATGCTGCGGCTCCCCAACGCCCAGGGAATCCCAACTATCCTATTCGCCGACTTCATCCGCAACGCCATCCTCGGTGCTCCCGGGGTCGATGACTTCCGGCTGGTCCACCGTCATGGAGTGATCGAACTGGCGGTAACCCCGCACACCGCATGGAAATCGGCCGATAGGGCGTTGCGGGAACTCTGCGAGCGTCAGGGCCTGTGCTGCCCAGACACTGTGCGTACCGACTTCGTCGTTGAGCCACTGGCTATCAAACGCCGTCGGGTCCAGGTCGCCGATTGAACTCAGTGTCCGCTCACCCGATCGGTGTGCAGGGCCAGGTCGCGCGAACGCCAGCGCACTCGATCACCGTGCCACAATGAGGTGAGCAGGTGCAGCGGTTGCGAGAGATCGGCTACTGCTTCCAACACAGTATCGCCGGGGTGAACCGGTCCGGTGAACTCACTGACACCAGAACGCTTCCGCAGCCTTGCCAGAACCAGCGACTTGAAGCCCAACTCGGCGATCACGATCACTACACCCATCGGGCGACGGGAAGCGAGCGCTGCGGTGAGGCAGACCAGCGGCAGAAAGGCCGGAACCACCACTAACCCCATGATCCCGGGTGGTGCTTCCTTGGCGAGTAGCCGACGGGTGAACAGCATCCAGCGCCGCATGAGCGACAGATAATGACTAGCCCCGGTGATCGTTGTGGTTACCGGGTGCACCAGCGGCGACTGCACGATGCGGAATCCGTTGTCCCGGTACAGTTTGGCGATCTCATAGTCGTCGCACAGCTTCTCGGCGATCATCTCGAACCCGCCTACAGCTTCGAGATCGCTGCGCCGCAGGAGATACCACATGCCGTTGATGGTGGGTGGGGCAACTAGCTCGGCAATCGGCAGATGGGTGATCAACGAGGACCCGTTCACCCATGCGGCGACCAGCCGTGACCATACGCCCGGCCGGGCTCGGTAGACGGGGTTCCCGCATACAAGATCGCCGGTAGTCAACCAGCGCCTTGCTTCATTCAGCAAACCGGGGGGCAACACCGTGTCGTCGTCCAGCACACACACCAATTCGGCACAGTGCTGCAGCCCGGTCACGAGTTTGGCCACCTTCGGATTCCCCTGCCCGTTCCAAGGTGCGCAGACTACGACCTTCACCCGAGCGTCGTCGCTGCTCAACTCGCGGGTGATCCGCAGTCCCTCGGCGTCATCGGTGTCGACCAGCCAACAGAAACTGACATCGGCCGGAGCATTGCGCAAATTCTCGGTCAGCGTAGCGCTCAGCGCCGGATCACCGGACAGGATGGGCTGCACGATGGTGATCCTGCCGGATTCCGAGGCATCGGGTGCCCGGCGGGCAAGTGCCTGATCTGCCAGGCGCGCCCGAACCAAGGTTGTTGAGGCATGCACAATGGCGCCACCGATCGCGATGGCGGACAACGTCGACGACAATCTCTTCATGCTTTCTCCCGGTACCATTCGACGAGTTGGTCGATGCTCTGCTCAATGCTCAGTAACGGTTCACCCAGAACAGAACGGGTATGGGATACATCGAAGGTCTTCGACCAAGCAAACATTGAGACCCCGTAGCGGGTGATCAATGGCTCCCGGTAGTCGCGCCAGCGTGCCGAGACGATTTCCGCGCTCTTGGCCAGAGACATTGCCACCCCGACCGGTAGCCGCCGGGTCGGGGTGGGCAGTCCCATGCGTCGCAACAAACCGAGTAGGAACTCCTGCAACTCCACGGGAGTGCCATTGGTCAGATTGAATGTCCCAGTGGCCCCAGTTTCCACCGCCCGAATAACGTATTCCGCAACGACATCGACGGGAGTGAGATCGCAGATCACCGGAGCTCTGCCCGGTCTGGTGAATAAGGGTAGCCGCCCGGCCTGCGCGGCATCGGCGATCCGCGGCAGCAGAACAGGGTCACCGGGTCCGAACACCGCCCTGGGCCGCAGAATCGTCCAAGAACCGGGATAACGGCGCACCAGACGTTCGGCCTTCGCCTTGGAGCGTGAATAGATGTTGATCTGCTCGTCGTCCGGGGGGATCGGGGAGTTCTCGGTGAGACCAAGCTGGTCGGTGTTGCGGTAGAAGACCGAACTCGAAGAGATGAAGTGAAAGGGCAGCTTGCCGTGCGCTCGCGCCCACTCCATCATCCGCACCGTTGTGCCAACATTCGCGGCCAGAAAACTGTCTGGATGGGCCCATGGTGAAGCCAGCCCCGCGTCGTGGATGACGGCATCGGGGTGGGTATTCAGTTGAAATCGCTTGGTGAGGTCCGCCCGGATGTAGTCATCCGGGCGGGAATCCACGGTGTCCCACACGGGATTTGCGGATTCCTGGCGGCCTACCCCGGTGACCTGCCACCCGCGTCGATGGGCGGCCCGTACGAGAGCACAGCCGATGAAGCCATTGGTTCCGGTGATCAGCAGGTGCATGGCACGAGCCTAGGTCAATAGGAAATTGAGGTCGCGAAGCAGCCGGATGGGCAAGCAGAAGGGCAGTGGTAATGACGTCTCGATGACCCCACTGACCGGTGTAGGAGGCCAGGATTGTAACCTTCGGGCATGACTGAACCCGACAACACGATCTACCCTCGTCCGCGCCCACTCATTGGCGACGCGAGCTCGGCGAGTGAAAGATCGGCTGCTCCTGATTCGTGGGCCTTCGATGCCCAGGCCATCCAGACTCTCGACGAGATCATCTCGGCCCGGCGCGACATCCGTAGATTCCGCCCCGAACCTGTTCCCGAAGAACTGGTACGGCTGGTCATCGAATCAGGCCATAAGGGTCCCTCTGTCGGTCATTCCCAACCGTGGCGGTTCATCATCGTCAGCGATGATCAGGCCCGGGAGGCAGCGGCCGTGATGGCCGACGCGCAACGTATCACCCAGGCCACGGCGATGACCGATGACCGGGGTCAACGACTGCTGGATCTTAAGCTCGAAGGGCTGCGTGAAGCACCTTTGGGCATCGTGGTGGCCTGTGATCGCCGCACCCCAGCCCTGGGAGTGCTAGGACGGGCATCGTTCACCGGCGCCGACATGTGGTCATGTGCTTGCGCGATCGAGAACATGTGGCTCACCGCTCGTGCCCATGGTCTGGGCATGGGATGGGTAACTCTCTTCGATCCCGGGGAACTGCATGATCTGCTGGGGCTGCCCGAGGGCGTGGAGACCTTGGGCTGGCTGTGCCTGGGTTGGCCCGATGAACTGCCCCCGGAGCCCGGTCTGCAGCGTCTTGCATGGTCGAAGCGGCTGCCCTTGGACGAGGTCATCCTGCATGACAGATGGCCGCGGGAGGCCGCGCCCGCACAGCCCCTGAATCATCTGCGAGCGCCCGGTCAAGCCCAGGTCGTCTCAGCCACTGACGACGCCGACGAACTGCTGTCACCCGCAGGCTCACTTGGGGTGCTGGATCGCTGCCTGGACCGCATCGTGGCGGCTGGGGGCAGCTCAATTGACTCTGGGCGTTTGGTGCTGGTGGGCGCTGATCACCCGGTCTTCGCTCACGGGGTCTCCGCCTTCGCGCAGCACGTCACCCGGGATGTGATGACCGCATCCGTCGCGGGAACCAGCTACGGGGTGCTCTCCGCCAACGGTGCGGGTCTTGACGCCGAGGTGGTCGATGCGGGTGTTGCCGGAGGGCTCATCCCCGGGGCCATCAATGCCCGCTGCATTGATGGTTCCCAAGGAGATCTGGTGAACACGGATGCCCTTACCCGGGAGGAAACCTCTCGACTGGTGGATATCGGACGAGAAACTGGCGAACGGGCAGCTGACAGGGGACTCGTCGTGCTCGGTGAGGTGGGGATCGGCAACACCACGGTGGCGGCCTGTCTGGCTTCGGCACTCATTGGTCTCGACCCGGAACAGGCCGTGGGACTGGGGGCGGGCTCCGACTACGACATGGTTGATCAGAAGGTCGGCGTGGTGAACCGGGCGCTGGGACGTGCCGAGATCAACCGGAACGATCCCATCGGATTGCTTAGCCAACTGGGTGGGCCAGAATTCGCGGTGCTGACTGGCGTCGTGCTGGGGGCTGCCGGGCGCCGTGCCCCAATCATCCTTGACGGATATGCGACCTCTATATGTGCCTTGCTGGCGCAGACCGCCGAACCGGGGGTGCACGGATTTCTCATCGCCGGACAGCGTAGCCGTGAGGTCGCCCATGCCGAGATCCTGCGGGTGCTGGGTCTTGAACCGCTGCTCGCCTTGCGGATGCGGGCAGGAGAAGGGGTAGGTGGGGCGATGGCTGCATCTCTGCTGCTCCAGGGGCTGCGGATCCGGCGAATGGCGGCACGCACCGCCTGAATGCCACACGACCGGAACTGGGCGAGATAACTGGCAGGTGTGAAGGGCTGGCCTACGGGCTCAGCCCTTCACTGCAAGCATCGTCACATTGTTACGGGCATCCATATCCGACAGGATGATCTGGGTATCTGCCCGGGCCTTGGTGAATCGCACTGTGCCGGATATCTCCTGCCCAGCAGCGACGGTTCCCTCGGTGAGATCACCCCGCGTCTTGTCGGGCAGTGAGACATCCCCGCTGGACATATCCATGGACAGGAAACCGTATTCCAAGCTGCCGCTGCTGACCTTGAGGTTCACCCGCACAACCAGGGTGCCGCCTTCCCAGCGGGATTCTTCGATGGCGAAGATCCCCGAGCCCTGGGACGCGGTGAAATTGATCGAATTGGTGAACTCCCCGCCCGTCGGCAGGGGCGCGGTCGGGGTATAGGTCGGCTTAGATGGGGTCGGTGTGCTGCTAGTGGTGGTCTCGGTGTCCTGCGCGGTGCGGGTGGAGAGCCACAGCAGACCGGCCAGCACGGCTGTCACGACGACCACCGCGATGACGATTGGTGCCTTGCGGCGAGAAACGCGGTATTCCTCGATCATCGCCGGGGCGGGTTGGGCATCGACTTGAGTTGCTACAGGAACCGGCTCTGTGGACGATGCCACCTGCGCGGGTTGCAGTGTCCAGTCCCTGCTCACCGACCCGACCTGGCTCCATGCCTGGTTCGATGCCCCCCAGACGTCGTCGGTCGGCCCGCTGTCTCGTCCCCACTCGTTGCTCATGATGTGCTCCAGCCTAACCCGAGGGATGTGCACAACCTGAACGACTTCGCACTGACCGCCGATCATCCCGGCGTGAACACCGATGGCAGCCCCTTTTCTCCGGAACCTGACTGCTCCCAGGAGCCCAGCGTTCGTCTTACCGAGCCCGCCGATGTCGTCTGCATGGTTCCCCACCTGCTGGGCTTCCAACCCGAGGACTCCATCGTCGTGATGGCCTGTGTCCGGCTTCGGTTGGTACTCACCGCCCGCATCCCATTGGACATGGCCGACAACCCGGTTGATCTTGCTCGCACCCTCGGACTTCTCGATCGACGGGTCCCGGATGCGGGATGGCTGGTTGTCGGCTATGGTTCCGATCTTCTGCGGGTCTCGGCCGCACTGGCCCAGGTCACGCAACTTTTGGATGAGTCACGAGTGATCAACTGTCAGCAGGTGGATGCCGGACGCCATTGGGAGCACGGTTACCCGGAACGCGCTCGTTGCATCGTTCCGGAGCACTCCACTGCGGTCACCGAGGCGGTGATCGCAGGAATGGTCGTCGCACCGGACAGGGAGGCACTCAGGGAACGGATCGCACCACCCAAGGGATGGGCCGCGCGTCGGGCACGTGAAAGGGTTGAGTGTGCGCGCGAAGAGGTGATGACCATGGGGACCGCTGATCGTGCGATTTGTTGTGATGCGATCCTCGACCGGGCAGCCGTCGACATGGACACCCTAAGCGACGATGACCTGACCCTCCTGGGCGTGCTGATGCACCAACCCGTGACCCGAGACATCGCCCTGAAAAGGCTCGACCACGAGCGCAGATGGCCTAATCTCGCCTTGTGGCAGCGGGTCGTTCGAGCTATGCCCGTGGCTGATCAGGGGCCGGTGCTCGCAGTTCTCGGCATCGCCTGTTGGGTGGCGGGGGAGGGCGCTCTTCAGGTGATCTGTCTCGAACGAGGCAAAGAACTGGCACCGAATGACCGACTGCTGGCATTGCTTGCGAAATCCACCGCATTGGCCTTGCCGCCACAGCTCTGGTTCCAGGTGCTTGATCACCTCGACGAATCTGTCTAGGTGTGAGTCACGGATGCTCCACGGTTAGACTCTGATTGCTATGTGTCCCGAGCCCATCAAGGTGAGGGGCCGATCACGGCAAAGAGGAGCATCGAACAGTGAGCCCATCAGGTGAGGCCCCGGAGAAGGCCGGTTACGACGCCGCAGCGGCCCAAGTGAAGTGGCAGGCATTCTGGGAACGGGATCGGACCTTCGAGGCCCGCAACGATTCACCCAAGCCCCACCGCTATGTCCTCGACATGTTCCCATACCCTTCGGGCGACCTCCACATGGGTCACGCAGAGGCCTATGCGATGGGTGACGTACCAGCCCGCCTATGGCGGATGCAGGGATATGAGGTGATGCACCCGATTGGCTGGGACTCTTTCGGGCTACCTGCGGAGAACGCAGCCATCCGCAACAACACTCACCCCGCCGAGTGGACCTACGCCAACATTGAGACGCAGAAGACTTCCTTCAAACGCTATGGACTGTCCTTGGACTGGACGAGGGAACTGCACACCTCGGATCCGGAATATTACCGCTGGACCCAGTGGCTGTTCTTGCGTTTCTTCGAGCGTGGGCTGGCTTACCGCAAGGATGGCTTTGTCAACTGGTGTCCCGAAGACCAAACGGTGCTGGCCAACGAGCAGGTCGTGAACGGTGAGTGCGAACGATGCCACACCGCGGTCACCAAACGCGAACTGAATCAATGGTATTTCAGGATCACCGATTACGCTCAGCAACTGCTGGATGATATGGACCAGCTTGAAGAGGGCTGGCCCTCCCGAGTGCTTGCTATGCAGCGTAACTGGATTGGTCGCTCTGAGGGTGCCCACGTCGACTTCGTCGTCGACGGTCGCGATGAGCCGATCACCGTGTTCACCACCCGCCCCGATACCCTCTACGGAGCGACCTTCATGGTCGTCGCCCCTGATGCCCCGCTGGCCGACGAATTGGTCAGCGATGAGCAGCGCCCGGCTTTCGAGGCCTACCTTGAGGCGGTCAAGAAGACTACCGAGATCGAGCGGCAGTCGACCACCCACGACAAGACCGGTGTCTTCTTGGGGGCGTACGCTACCAATCCGGTGAACGGGGAGAAAATTCCACTGCTGGCCGCCGACTATGTGCTGTCTGACTACGGCACTGGCGCGATCATGGCGGTTCCCGCTCATGACCAGCGCGACCTTGACTTCGCCCGAGCCCACGACCTGCCGGTCCGGGTGGTCATTGAGACCGGCGAGGCCGATCCCACCGAATCTGGCGTGGCAACCGCGGGCGATGGTGTGTATGTGAACTCCGGTCCGCTGGACGGGCTGGATGACAAGAAATCCGGCATTGCCCGGGTGCTCGAGGTACTCGCTGAACGCGGAACCGGCCGGGCCACCATCACCTATCGGTTGCGTGATTGGTTGCTGAGCCGTCAGCGCTTCTGGGGATGCCCCATCCCGATCATCCACTGCTCGTCCTGCGGCGAGGTCCCGGTACCCGATGACCAACTTCCTGTCGAACTGCCAGATCTGCGTGGGGCCGATCTCGCCCCGAAGGGCACGTCCCCGCTCGCAGGTGAGGCGGCTGCTGGATGGCGTGAGGTGGCCTGCCCGCGCTGTGGCGCGGATGCCGAGCGGGATACCGACACCATGGACACCTTCGTCGACTCCTCCTGGTACTTTTACCGCTACTGTTCCCCAGGCCTCGTCATGGCTCCCTTCGACGGCGCTGACCTCGCCGCGTGGATGCCGGTGGCCCAGTATGTCGGTGGCGTGGAGCACGCCATCTTGCACCTGCTTTATCTCCGCTTTGTCGCCAAGGTTCTGCGGGACATGGGCATGATTGACTTCGACGAGCCGATGAAGCGCCTGCTCAACCAGGGACAGGTGATCAACCAGGGCAAGGCGATGTCGAAATCTCTGGGCAACGGGGTGGACCTCGGCAAGCAGATCGATGAGTTCGGTGTCGATGCGGTGCGGTTGACGGTCGTCTTCGCAGGCCCCCCGGAGGATGACATCGACTGGGCCGATGTCTCGCCGGGTTCCTCCCTGAAATTCCTCCAGCGCGCCCACCGTCTGGCGACCGATGTCACCTCGCCCAAGGATGTGGATCCGGGCACAGGTGACCAGGCTTTGCGCAGGGTCACTCACCGTACCATCAGCGACATAACCGAGCTCATCGGTCTGGGCCGATTCAATGTTGCTGTGGCCAGGGTGATGGAGCTGGTCAATGCCACTCGCAAGGCCATCGATACCGGTTGCGGTCCATCAGACCCGGCCGTTCGTGAGGCGGTGCGGTTCACCGCCCAGGCGCTGAGTCTGGTCGCTCCCTATGTAGCTGAGGAGATGTGGGAGGTACTCGGGGAGGAACCCTCGGTGGCCAATTCGACATGGCCGGTTCCTGATCCGCAGCTGCTGGTCACCGAGTCGGTGACCATGGTTGTGCAGGTCCAGGGCAAGGTACGTGCCAAGATCGAGATCGCTCCCGGGATCACCGAACAGGAAGCGACGGCTGTGGCGCTGGCCGATCCCAACGTGCAGCGGTCGCTGGCTGGTCGTGAGGTGGCCAAGGTGATCTGTCGGCTGCCGAGGATGGTCTCTTTGGTTCCCGCCAACTGAGGACTTTTCCACAACGTGGTGACCTGCTGAACGTTCCGGGGTTCGGGCGACCATCATCTTGGTGTGAAGCCACCGAGCAGCAAACACTCCCCTGGGGAGCAGGAAGCCCGGATCCGCGCCATCATCGGCGATGGTCCGGTTCCGGGGCACCCAAGACGGATCGCTACTGCGCGAGCCGAACCGTCACCGGAACCCGGCCTTGAGGATGACCTGGTCGATGTCCTGGTGACCAGCGAGGACATCGGCGATGCTCTGGAGATGAACAACAATGGGCGAACTGGATCGGTCGCGCGACTTGTCGAGTTCACCCGGGTCCATCTTGGGGTGGTGATCACCCTGTGCGTGGCGTTGCTGTGCTTCGCTGCTTACCGGGTCATGGGGGCCGCTGGTCACCAGGTTCCTGAGGCCGTCGCGAGTGTGGTGACATCGACGGCCAGCCCAGTCGCTACGCCATCGTCGGTGGTCGAATCAATCACGGTGCACGTGATTGGTGCTGTGGCCAGTCCTGGGGTGGTGAGTCTACCCAAGGGTTCCCGGGTCGCCGATGCGATCGCAGCTGCCGGAGGTCTTGGCTCGCAGGCCGATCCAGGAGAGCTCAATCTTGCCGCACAGGTGCCTGACGGCGCCCAGCTGATTATCGGTACTCACGATTCCCCGCGTGGTGAGCTGCGTACTGGGGCTCCGGCTGGGCCGGTCGGGGAATCTGCACAGTCGGCCGGTGGCGGTAAGTTGAATCTCAATATGGCAACTGCCGCAAACTTAGAGGCTCTGCCCGGCGTTGGGCCGGTGATGGCCAAAAAGATCATTGATTGGCGGGAAGCTCACGGCCGGTTCACCTCGGTTGCCCAACTCCAGGAGATCGATGGGGTGGGTGCTAAGACCTACGCCAAACTTGCCGACCTCGTCGAGGTATGAAATGGATACCCGGTTGGCGCCAGTGGCGTTGGTGTCCTGGGGCTGTTGCTGGTTAGTCACTGGTGAACTGCGGTGGCTGATTCCGCTCTTGGTGGTTGTCGTGGTGGCGGCATGGTTGTTCCGGTCCCGGCCCAGGGCCCTGGCTGCATGTAGCGCTGCCGTCATGTGCGGGCTGGCCAGCAGCGGATGGGTACTTGTCCTTACCAGAACGCCGCCTGCGGTTTGGATGGAAGCTGGGGCGCACATCGATGCGACGGTCCGACTGCGCTCGGAGCCGGTCATCCTTGACGCCCATCGTGGAGGTGCACAACTCGTCGCAGTGCAATTGAGCACTGTGCACAGTGCCGACGGAACATGGAGCGGCAACCTGCCAGCGGAGATCCTCGTCGCAGGGGACACCAAGTTGCCTCCTGTCGGCTCTGCAGTGGAGATCAGTGGTATCGGCAGGGCTCCTCGGCCAGCAACTAGATCGGTGGGCTCGATCAAAGTGATCGGAGAGATCACCGCTGTGGGGCAACCTAACGAACTGCACCGGCTGTCCAACGCCCTTCGCCGGGGCCTAGTCGATGCAATGTCCCGATCACCCACCGATCAGGCGGGACTTGTTCCTTCCTTGGTGGTCGGCGACACATCGGGGCTTGGTGAGCGGATCGTCGAGGACTTCCGGCTCACCGGACTCACCCATGTGCTGGCGGTCAGCGGGTCAAATTTTTCGCTGACTCTGTTCTTCGTCGGGTGGCTGGCCCGTGGTTGCGGGGTGCGTGGGTGGTGGCTTCGGATCGTTGCAATGATTGCGACCGTGGTCTTCGTCATCACCTGTCGCGCTGAGCCGAGTGTGCTGCGGGCAGCGGTGATGGGGCTGATTGCCCTCACGGCAACGGGCACGGGGCGCGTCCGAGGAGGATCGCTGAGAGATCTGTGCGTGGCCGTGGTGATCCTGCTCTTCTTGGATCCCTGGCTCTCCCGGTCATGGGGATTTGCTTTGTCGGCGGCTGCCACCGCAGGCATTGTGTGGTGGGGCTCGGGCTGGGCCGAGTCTGCCTCCGAAAGGATGCCGACGTGGATCCGGGAATCGGTGACCGTCACATTGGCCGCGCAGCTTGCCACCCAACCCTTGGTCACTGCGCTGTCCGAGCAAGTGTCGCTGGTTGGAGTCATCGCGAATCTTTTCGTGGGACCCTTTATCGGCCCAGCCACCGTGCTGGGGCTATGTGCTGCGGTGACATCCCTGGTCTGCCCACCACTGGCCGGGCTTATCGGCTGGTGTGCGGGGTGGTGCGTGCAACCTGTTCTGCTCGCCTCGCGGTTGCTGGCGGATGCTCCCGGCGCCAGTTGGCGATGGCCCGCATCCGCGCCGGCTCTCCTGCTGTTGGCCGCTGTTTGCCTACTGCTGGGGCAGTGGGGAATACCGCACATCCTGGGGCGTCGTCGGACGACATTGGTCAGCGTGGCGATTATGCTGGTGGGGGTCGCGGTTCCGCCCCCGCAATACGGGTGGCCCGGCCAGTGGTCCATGGTTGCCTGCGACGTTGGGCAGGGATCTGCTCAAGTGTTCCGGGTTGACGATCACAGTGCGGTGCTCGTCGACACCGGTCCGGACTCGAAGGCCCTCGACCGATGTCTCGACTCGCTGGCAATCGACCTCGTTCCGTTGCTGGTGCTCAGTCATCCCCATGCCGATCACATCGGGGGTGTGGAGGCATTAGCAACCCGGCGGGTGGGCATGGTGATGGTGGGCGACGAAAAGAGCCGATTGATCGTGGAGCGGACCCTGGGTCTTACGCCGACTCCTGCAACGCCGGGCCAGGTCGTTCGCGTCGGTGAGCTTGAGTGGACGACTCTGGCCAGCGGACCGATTCCGGGCACTGTCGGCAAGGACACGGAGGAGAGTGCCGCAGAAAACGATGCCGGAATCGTGGGGGTAGTCGCCAACTGCGGGGTGACGACGCTGGTCACCGGTGATATTGAGATATCGGGGCAGAACAGACTTTTGGAGGAGAGGCGACCGGTGGACGTAGATGTCTACATGGTCCCGCACCACGGTTCAGCCAAGCAGGTTATCGAACTCGTCGAGGCTGCGAGCCCTAAGGTTTCAATCATCCAGGTTGGTGCCGACAACGATTATGGGCATCCCACGAAACGGGCCCTGGAAACCGCTGGCGCCACCGGCGCCCGGGTGCTGCGTACCGACACCGACGGGGCGGTGGCTATTGCCTGCGGACTGACCGGAATCATGACCACCAAATGACCGTGGGCTGCGCCACAGAAGCGCTGCTCACGCAGGTGAGCACTGATGATCAGCAGGTGCCGAAATCAGTCGGCGCGGAACAAGGGCTTCAGATGACGTTCGTAAAGGTTCTCGGTCACATTGCGTTCGATGTCGGCACGGTAGATTTCAAGAGCATCGGTGAAGCGCTCACCCATCCTTGCCGCCATCTTGTATCCGACGTGTAGCAGCTGACGCACGTTGGGGTCGTAAGATGGGTTCGACTGGTCGTGGCGCAAGGTATCGACGTATTTCTTGGAGTCCCATCCGTCGACCTCGTCGGGGGAGGGCAGTGCGGCGAAGTTGATGTCGATGACGTCGGCATACGGAGCAACCAGTTCCTCCCTGTGCTCGTGGGCCATGCGGTAAATATCCTTGGCGATGGCCAGCCCTTCACCGTCGGCCTCGGCGAGACCGATGAGTTCCTCCAGCCACGAGGTGCCCGCTGTCTTCAGATGCAGGCCCGCGCCGAGTTCCCGGACGATACGACCCATGCCAGGGTAGAGGGAGAATTTATCCGAACCGGTGTGCACCGAGATCTTGAGGTTCTCGTGTAGCCCGAACTCGGTGATCGCGTGACCAATCACCGCAACATCGGTGCGGAACTCCTCCAGGAAGGCATCCACATCCCCCACGTAGTCAACGCCCTTGTTGAACCTGCCACGGAATTTCACCGCGACGGTGTCGGCCGGAATCCCCAGATGCTTGATCTCGGCCAGCACGATGAACAGATCATCGGGACCCTGGGTCTCGGGGGATTCGTCCATCGCCACCTCGACATGGCCGAGGACAGCACCGCTGGCCTTTACATGCTCGTAGATGCGGCCGGCCTCCTCCACCGCAAACAGGTACTTGGTGATGAAGCGATCCAGTACCTCCGGGGTGATGTCAATGGACTGGTTCGATCCTTCGGGAGTGAAGCTGCCTAGTAGCTGCTGGGAACGCTCCCGGAATGCCGCAGCAGATTCCGGAGTCGCCGAGCGTCCGATGCAGTTGGTGACATCAATGGTGTAGAAGTTACTGTGCCCGATGAACCAGTCGACGTTGTCCATCCCGACGTGGTCAGCATCGATGTAATAGGGGCGGGAATACCCAGTGCGGGCGATGGCGGCCTCGGCGGCTGCGCGCTGGTCTGCGGGAGTGGTACCAACGGTTACGTGCTCACGGTTGGACTTGTTCCAGACAATGTCCACTTCGACACCGTCTGCCTGGATTTTCTCGAATGCCGCGACTTGAGCTGCTCCCTCGGTACCGAAACGGTCACCAGCACCCATGGAAAACCGTGCGATGGTCATTGAATCCTCCTGTTGTGGCTCTCGGCTCCACCCTAGGATCGGCTGATGGTTGCCAGCTGGTTGCCGAGCATCGTTGCCACGGTTTCAACCACTGGAATGAACAGAGCCACCGATGGTGGATGGCACAATGTTCATGTGGTTGGTGAATCCGTCTTCGGCACCTCGTTGCTAGTGCTGGGCTCCGAATCACTGCTGTCGGATCGAGTAGTCGCAGGCAGGGTTGCAGCTGCGCGTGCAGAGCAACCGGAGTCGGAGTTCAACGATGTCAACGCGACCGACCTGGTGGACGGCAGGCTCTCGGACATCATCGGGGGCAGTCTGTTCGCTCCCCATGCCATCGTCGTCGTGCGGGAACTGGCAAGTATTCCCACGGAGGTCGTCCCGCAGTTGACCGCCGCCGCCGTAGCCCCCCACCCCGAACTATGCCTAGTCCTGGTGCATGGCGGTGGATCCAGGGGAAGGGGTGTTCTGGACGCGTTGCGGAAAGCCAAAGTATCCATTGAGAAGGCTGATCCGGTGAAGCCCTGGGAACTTCCGCGGTTCTTGGCCAGGGAGGCCCGACGTGCGCGGATCCGGATCGATGAGGAGGCCATTACCGGGCTGATTGAGGCGGTGGGCAATGACCTGCGGGCCCTCGTGGCAGGCCTAGAGCAGTTGGGATCGGATCACGAGGGTGGAACGATCACCGTCGAGGTTGTCCGTAAGTTCTTCGCTGGTAGGGCCGAGGTGACCAGCTTCGCGGTGACCGATGATGTGATGGCTGGCCGGGTCGGGGAGGGGCTGGAGAAGCTGCGTTGGGCATTGGACACGGGCTGTTCCCCGGTCATGGTCACAAGCTCACTGGCTTCCTCTCTTAGATCGCTGGGGAAGTACCTTGATCTGCACAATTCCGCCATGCCCGATGGTGACATCGCACGTCAAGTGGGCGTTCCGCCGTGGAAGCTGAAGGACTTCCGGAAATATGTGCGCTCCTGGCGCCCGGATGCGGTGGCTGAGGCGATCCTGGCGGTTGCCCATGCAGACCAGCAGGTCAAAGGCGGCGCAGCAAATGCCCACTTCGCGTTGGAACAGATGATGCTGTCTGTGGAGAGGGCCAGAAGTGGGAAACGCTGAGACGACTCGTTGAATCGACGGCTGCGCTCCGGCGGGCATCGCCGGGTGTCACTCCGCCATAGGTCGCGTCAGGATGACCGGTGCCAACTGCATTCCTACAGCTGACCGCACATGGGTCGCCAAACAAGGTGGCGAGCAGAAATCTCTCGGGCACGTCAAAGCGCCTCGATCACCCAGTTGGATCGAGGCGCTTCGAGGTTTGCCTGGTGTATCTCCCGGTTCAGAGCGCGGCAGCGCGAATCGAGATAGCGGACTTGCGGTTCGCAGCTTGGTTGCGGTGGATGACGCCTTTGGAAGCGGCCTTGTCGAGGGCGCGGTTGGCGATGCGCGCGTACTCTTGGGCTTTCTCCACGTCACCGGCGGCAGCGGCCTCACGGAACTTACGGATGTGAGTGCGCAGCTCGGACTTGACTGCCTTGTTCCTAGCGGTCGCCTTGGCGTTGGTCAGGATGCGCTTCTTCTGCGACTTGATGTTAGCCACTTTTACAGCCTCTTCTACTTCGTTGGCACTGGGTTCGTGTGATCAGGGAACCTGCACACACGCGACGGGACACGTTACCACAGGGGGAGTGGGGCTACCAATCGCGCGATAGGCATCACAGACCCTCGCTTGGCCTGGGTTGGGCAATTCCTCGTGGGTCTTGTCATCCGGTTCAAACCTTGTGGCAGCCAAGCAGTGTGCCGGGCTGGTTTCGTGAGGTGCTAGATACCCAGGTTGCGAAAGGTCGCAACCTGATCGCGGGGTGGGCCTCGCAACGACGGGCCGATGGGTTCCCGGCTACAAGACGCTGCTTCCGATCACACTGGTAGCGGCATCCCTCCCTGTGACCGGGTGAGATTTCAGTCGCAGGCGTTCAACAGTCACGACGACACAGGTGAGTCTTCTGGGAAGAACATGACCGCCGCTCATCCCAGCCCTGGGCACTCAATGCCACAGTCGCGGTAAGTAAGCGCTGGGATTCCGGCAACTGGGCTGTCACGCGCAGTCTGCATGCGTCACTACTGAGTTCTGCGAATCGTTGGATGATGACCGGCCAGGACGACGTAGTCACTTGCGCATCGCTCCCTCAAATCTTGGGCCTCATAGGCCGCGTGGTCTCCGATGAGATGCCGTGCCGCATGATCTTGCGCGCATCGGGCAGCCAAATTCGCCCTCTCACTAGGCATTTTGAGTTCTGGCAAGGGTGCTTCGCGAGCCGATTTGACTCCTTAGTGGAGTGCGACTACATTTCATCGAGCTGCCTGAAGCGGGGTCACCCGATGACAGCAGCACCGAACTTGTCAAGTTGCGGAGTTGATCAAGGTCTGCTACGCTCGCTTGGCAACTCGAATCAAGATTGGCTCGGAAGCTCCCGATTTGAAACCGGGAAAAGAAGTTGCTAGTGTTGGTTTGGTCGCTGGTTCTGGGGTCTTTTGTGGTTCTGGGGTTGGTGGGTGTGAATTTTGAGAACTCAACAGTGTGCTTTACAGTCATTTTTTTGGCCTTGTCGGAGGAAGGTTTTTCTTCTTTCGTTTGGGTTTCTTTGAGTGATTGATTGTCCAGTTTTCGGATTGGATTGGTCAGTGATTCGGTTCTCTGTTTTTTCGATGGAGAGTTTGATCCTGGCTCAGGACGAACGCTGGCGGCGTGCTTAACACATGCAAGTCGAACGGTAAGGCCCTTTCGGGGGTACACGAGTGGCGAACGGGTGAGTAACGCGTGAGTAACCTGCCCCTGACTTTGGGATAACGGATGGAAACGTTTGCTAATACCGGATATTCAGCTCTTGAGGCATCTTTTGGGTTGGAAAGTTTTTTCGGTTGGGGATGGGCTCGCGTCCTATCAGCTTGTTGGTGGGGTAGTGGCCTACCAAGGCGTCGACGGGTAGCCGGCCTGAGAGGGCGACCGGCCACATTGGGACTGAGATACGGCCCAGACTCCTGCGGGAGGCAGCAGTGGGGAATATTGCACAATGGACGGAAGTCTGATGCAGCAACGCCGCGTGCGGGATGACGGCCTTCGGGTTGTAAACCGCTTTCAGCCATGACGAAGCGTGAGTGACGGTAGTGGTAGAAGAAGCACCGGCTAACTACGTGCCAGCAGCCGCGGTGATACGTAGGGTGCGAGCGTTGTCCGGATTTATTGGGCGTAAAGAGCTTGTAGGCGGTTGATTGCGTCGAAAGTGCAAACTCAGGGCTTAACTCTGAGCCTGCTTTCGATACGGGTTGACTTGAGGGATGTAGGGGAGAATGGAATTCCCGGTGGAGCGGTGGAATGCGCAGATATCGGGAGGAACACCAGTGGCGAAGGCGGTTCTCTGGACATTTCCTGACGCTGAGAAGCGAAAGCGTGGGGAGCAAACAGGCTTAGATACCCTGGTAGTCCACGCTGTAAACGGTGGGTACTAGGTGTGGGTCACATTCCACGTGGTCTGTGCCGTAGCTAACGCATTAAGTACCCCGCCTGGGGAGTACGGCCGCAAGGCTAAAACTCAAAGGAATTGACGGGGCCCCGCACAAGCGGCGGAGCATGCGGATTAATTCGATGCAACGCGAAGAACCTTACCTGGGTTTGACATATGCCGGAAGCATGCAGAGATGTGTGTGCCTTTTTGGTCGGTTTACAGGTGGTGCATGGCTGTCGTCAGCTCGTGTCGTGAGATGTTGGGTTAAGTCCCGCAACGAGCGCAACCCTCGTCCAATGTTGCCAGCGCGTTATGGTGGGGACTCATTGGAGACCGCCGGGGTCAACTCGGAGGAAGGTGGGGATGACGTCAAGTCATCATGCCCCTTATGTCCAGGGCTTCACGCATGCTACAATGGCCGGTACAAAGAGTTGCGAGCCTGTGAGGGTGAGCGAATCTCATAAAGCCGGTCTCAGTTCGGATTGGGGTCTGCAACTCGACCCCATGAAGTCGGAGTCGCTAGTAATCGCAGATCAGCAACGCTGCGGTGAATACGTTCCCGGGGCTTGTACACACCGCCCGTCAAGTCATGAAAGTCGGTAACACCCGAAGCCGGTGGCCTAACCTTTGTGGGGGGAGCCGTCGAAGGTGGGACTGGTAATTAGGACTAAGTCGTAACAAGGTAGCCGTACCGGAAGGTGCGGCTGGATCACCTCCTTTCTAAGGACCATTGACTGCTGCGTGTTGTGGTGGTTTTGTGGTGTTTGTTTTGTGGAAGGCTGTGGGGCGCACTGTTGGGTTTTGAGGGTTCAGGCCGTGTGGTTTGGGTTCTTGTGGCCTTGATTTTCTGGGATGGTTGTGTCCTGGGGGGTTTTGGTTGTGGGTATGTTGAGAATTGTACAGTGGACGCGAGCATCTTTGTAGGCGACAAGCTACTAAGTGCGATCGGTGGATGCCTTGGCACCAAGAGCCGATGAAGGACGTTGTAACCTGCGATAAGCCCTGGGGAGTTGGTAAACGAGCTGTGATCCGGGGATGTCCGAATAGGGAAACCTTGAAGTTACCGGAGTTATGTCCGGCGACCTCTACCTGAATGTATAGGGTAGTTGGAGGGAACGTGGGGAAGTGAAACATCTCAGTACCCATAGGAAGAGAAAACAATAGTGATTCCGTGAGTAGTGGCGAGCGAAAGCGGATGAGGCCAAACCGTGTGTGTGTGATAACTGGCAGGTGTTGCATGTGCGGGGTTGTGGGAGCATCGTGGTCGGGCTGTTGACTGGCCGGCGAGTGGAAATGTGTGGTGAAGTTGAAGTATCTGGGAAGGTACGGCGTAGAGGGTGAGACCCCTGTAGACGTAAGCTGCGCACTCGTTGTGTGTTTTCCCAAGTAATGCGGAACTCCTGGAATTTCGCATGAATCTGGCGGGACCACCCGCTAAGCCTAAATACTACTTGGTGACCGATAGCGGATAAGTACCGTGAGGGAATGGTGAAAAGTACCCCGGGAGGGGAGTGAAATAGTACCTGAAACCGGTCGCATACAATCCGTCGGAGCCTTTTTGTGGGGTGACGGCGTGCCTTTTGAAGAATGAGCCTGCGAGTTAGTGGTGTGTGGCGAGGTTAACCCGTGTGGGGTAGCCGTAGCGAAAGCGAGTCCGAAGAGGGCGGTTGAGTCGCATGCTCTAGACCCGAAGCGGTGTGATCTATCCATGGCCAGGGTGAAGCGACGGTAAGACGTCGTGGAGGCCCGAACCGACCAGGGTTGAAAACCTGGCGGATGAGTTGTGGATAGGGGTGAAAGGCCAATCAAACACCGTGATAGCTGGTTCTCCCCGAAATGCATTTAGGTGCAGCGTTGCGTGTTTCTTGCCGGAGGTAGAGCACTGGATGGTCTAGGGGGCCTACAAGCTTACCGAAATCAGCCAAACTCCGAATGCCGGTAAGTGAGAGCGTGGCAGTGAGACTGCGGGCGATAAGGTTCGTAGTCGAGAGGGAAACAGCCCAGATCATCAGCTAAGGCCCCTAAGTGGTGACTAAGTGGAAAAGGATGTGGAGTTGCGGTGACAACCAGGAGGTTGGCTTGGAAGCAGCCATCCTTGAAAGAGTGCGTAATAGCTCACTGGTCAAGTGATTCTGCGCCGACAATTTAGCGGGGCTTAAGTTATCCGCCGAAGCTGTGGCATTCAATGTTTTGTTGGATGGGTAGGGGAGCGTCGAGTGTGTGGTGAAGCAGCTGGGTGACTGGTTGTGGAGTGCATTCGAGTGAGAATGCAGGCATGAGTAGCGAATGATGGGTGAGAAACCCGTCCGCCGAATATCCAAGGGTTCCAGGGTCAAGTTAATCTGCCCTGGGTAAGTCGGGACCTAAGGCGAGGCCGACAGGCGTAGTCGATGGACAACGGGTTGATATTCCCGTACCGGCGAAACGACGTCCGTGTTGAATCAGATGATGCTAAGCATGTGAGTTGGTTTCCTTTCCTTTCGGGGTTTGGTTTCTGGTGAGTGTGTGAACCGATTTTGTAGTAGGCAAGCTGCGGAGGGACGCATGAAGGTAGCTGTACCCGGTGATGGTTTCCGGGGGTAAGCGTGTGGCGTGTTGGGTAGGTAAATCCGCCTGGCGTGTGCGTGAAGCGTGATGCATAGACATGTTGTGTTGAATTCAGTGATCCTATGGTGCCAAGAAAAGCTTCGTGAGCGAGTTGTGAGCCGCCCGTACCCTAAACCGACACAGGTGGATGAGTAGAGAATACTGAGGCGATCGAGAGAATCGTGGTGAAGGAACTCGGCAAAATACCCCCGTAACTTCGGGATAAGGGGGACCTGAGGGGTGAAGAGCCTTGAGGGTCGCAGAGACCACGCCCAAGCGACTGTTTACCAAAAACACAGGTCCGTGCGAAGTTGTAAGACGATGTATACGGACTGACTCCTGCCCGGTGCTGGAAGGTTAAGGGGAACTGTTAGCTTTTGCGAAGCAGTGAACTTAAGCCCCAGTAAACGGCGGTGGTAACTATAACCATCCTAAGGTAGCGAAATTCCTTGTCGGGTAAGTTCCGACCTGCACGAATGGAGTAACGATTTGGGCACTGTCTCCACCACGGACTCGGTGAAATTGCATTACGAGTAAAGATGCTCGTTACGCGCAGTAGGACGGAAAGACCCCGGGACCTTTACTATAGTTTGGTATTGGTGATCGGGACGATTTGTGTAGGATAGGTGGGAGACTGTGAAGCAGTCACGCTAGTGGTTGTGGAGTCGTCGTTGAAATACCACTCTGGTCGTTCTGGTTATCTAACTTGGGTCCATTATCTGGATCAGGGACAGTGCCTGATGGGTAGTTTGACTGGGGCGGTCGCCTCCTAAAAGGTAACGGAGGCGCCCAAAGGTTCCCTCAGCCTGGTTGGTAATCAGGTGTTGAGTGTAAATGCACAAGGGAGCTTGACTGTGAGACAGACATGTCGAGCAGGGACGAAAGTCGGGATTAGTGATCTTCTGGTGGCGTGTGGAAGCGCCAGAACTCAACGGATAAAAGGTACCCCGGGGATAACAGGCTGATCTTGCCCGAGCGCTCATAGCGACGGCATGGTTTGGCACCTCGATGTCGGCTCGTCGCATCCTGGGGCTGGAGTCGGTCCCAAGGGTTGGGCTGTTCGCCCATTAAAGCGGCACGCGAGCTGGGTTCAGAACGTCGTGAGACAGTTCGGTCCCTATCCACTGCGCGCGTAGGAATCTTGAGAAGGGCTGTCCTTAGTACGAGAGGACCGGGACGGACTAACCTCTGGTGTGCCAGTTGTTCTGCCAAGAGCACGGCTGGTTGGCTACGTTGGGAAGTGATAACCGCTGAAAGCATCTAAGTGGGAAGCACGCTTCAAGATGAGGGTTCCCTCACGTTGTGTGGTAAGGCCCCCGGTAGACCACCGGGTTGATAGGTCGGATGTGGAAGTGCAGTAATGTATGGAGCTGACCGATACTAATAGGCCGAGGGCTTGTCCTACAAAGATGTTACGCGTTCACTGTATGATTTTGAGGGTATCTGTGGTGATATTCTGAAGAGTGTTTCGGTGGCCATAGCGAGAGGGAAACACCCAGTTCCATTCCGAACCTGGTAGTTAAGCCTTTCAGCGCCGATTGTACTGCAGGGGGGACTCTGTGGGAGACTAGGACGCTGCCGGACTTTTAAGCAGTGTTCCTCTACACACGTGTGTAGAGGAACACTGCTTATTTTCTTTTGTGTATATCACCACACCCCAACCCAACACC